>NZ_JQHM01000003.1 GCF_000749845.1 Pectobacterium betavasculorum
GACAGGACGCCTGCGATAAACAGCCAGATATCAAACGAGTGGAAAGCCCCTGTCGAAGACCGGGGCTTTTTGCTATGTGACATTTTGGAGGGAGGACTGGGAGAGCGTATCCACGTATCTCTGTCGCTGTCCACTTCACCAAGGACTCGGCTAATTATGATCGAAAACGGTCGAGTATTAGCCGATGCGGAAGTCATTGAGCAAACAAAGAAAAATAGATAAAACGCATAACGTTTTTTTAGCCACAGTGAAACATTTTCACCTTATGCGTTGAGCTCTCGACATTAGTACAAAAACTCGCTATCTTCGGGCATCTGGATGTCTAAACGTTTAAACGTATGCTTTGAGGATATAAGGTTATGCCAATTCGGGTTCCTGATGAGTTACCAGCCGTCAATTTTCTGCGGAATGAAAACGTCTTTGTGATGACGTCCTCGCGTGCTAAAACGCAGGAAATTCGCCCCCTCAAAGTGCTGGTTCTGAACCTGATGCCTAAAAAGATCGAGACTGAAAACCAGTTTCTACGCCTGTTATCCAATTCTCCCCTACAGATTGATATTCAACTGCTGCGTATCGATAGCCGTGAATCAAAGAATACGCCAACTGAGCATTTGGATAACTTCTACTGCAATTTTGACGACATTCAGGACGAAAATTTTGATGGCTTGATTGTTACCGGCGCCCCATTGGGGTTAGTCGATTTCTGTGATGTTGTTTATTGGCCGCAGATTGCACGGGTCATCGAATGGGCAAAAGAGCATGTTACATCCACATTATTCGTGTGTTGGGCTGTACAGGCTGCTCTCAATATCCTCTACGATATTCCCAAGATGACTCGGAAGGAAAAGCTGTCCGGTGTTTACTTGCATCAAACGTTACAACCCCACGCTTTGCTGACCCGCGGCTTTGATGAAACGTTTCTGGCCCCACATTCTCGCTATGCAGATTTTCCGGCTGATGTGATTCGGCAGCATACGGATTTGGATATTCTGGTTGAGTCGGAGCAGGCTGGCGCCTATCTGTTTGCCAGTAAAGATAAACGTCTGGCGTTCGTTACCGGGCATCCCGAATATGACGTTCTGACGCTGGCAGGAGAGTTTTTCCGTGATTGTGATGCTGGATTGGATCCGGCTGTTCCGGTAAATTATTTCCCCGATGACAACCCTGAACTGGCACCGAAAGCGAGCTGGCGTAGCCACGGTCATCTGCTTTTTGTTAACTGGCTGAATTACTATGTTTACCAGATTACGCCTTACGATTTACGCAAAATGAATCCTACGCTGGACTAACTCTCATCTTGATCTTTTTCTCTAAGGCACCATTGAGGGTGCCTTTCTTTTTTGTGCTGAATCATTCCATTTCTGTTAGTTAGTGAAAGTCATTTCTCTTCTTTTTTAATTTTAATCTTCATTTTTATTATATGGTTATGTTGATAAAATAATAAAAATGGAAATTGTTTTTGATTTTGTGTTTTCTTGTATTACGCTTAATTCTGTCGGCTAAGAAATATACATACTGGTTTGCCGATCTGGCGGTTGTTGATGAATGAAGCGGAATCTGAAAAGGAACCACGAATGATACAGCAGACGATAAACAGAGAATTGGCATTTAGTCAGTGTTTTGGCGAAGGTGAGAAGCAAATTCTTACGGAGGAAGCGATTGATTTCTTAACGGAGCTTGTCGCGCATTTCACGCCGGCACGTAATCAGTTGCTCGCCGAACGACATGTCCAGCAGCGTAATATCGATCAGGGTAAGCTGCCTGATTTTATTTCAGAAACGGCTTCCATTCGTGATAAGGCGTGGACAATACGCGGTATTCCCGATGACCTTCAGGATCGCCGTGTTGAGATTACCGGCCCGGTTGAACGCAAAATGGTGATCAACGCATTGAATGCCAATGTGAAAGTTTTCATGGCGGACTTTGAGGATTCACTGTCACCGGGATGGGAAAAGGTCATCGATGGGCAAATCAACTTACATGATGCTGTACGCGGTACGATTTCCTACATCAATGAAGCAGGAAAAATCTACCAGTTGCAACCCAATCCTGCTGTGTTGATTTGCCGTGTGCGCGGGTTGCATTTGCCTGAAAAACACGTGTCCTGGCAGGGGGAAGCTATTCCCGGCAGCCTGTTTGATTTCGCGCTGTATTTTTTCCACAACTACCAGGAACTGCTGAAGAAAGGTAGCGGTCCTTATTTCTATTTGCCAAAGACGCAGTCATGGCAGGAAGCGGCCTGGTGGAACGATGTCTTCTGCTATACGGAAGATCGCTTTGATCTCCCGCGGGGGACGATCAAAGCGACGGTGTTGATTGAAACGCTGCCCGCCGTTTTCCAGATGGACGAAATTCTCTATCACTTACGTGACCATATCGTTGGGCTGAACTGCGGCCGCTGGGATTATATCTTCAGCTATATCAAAACATTAAAAAACCATAGCGATCGTGTTCTGCCCGATCGCCAGTCGGTGACGATGGAAAAACCCTTTCTTAGCGCTTACTCGCGGCTGTTGATTAAAACCTGTCATCGTCGCGGCGCATTCGCCATGGGCGGGATGGCGGCGTTCATACCGAGTAAGGATGCTGAGCGTAATAATTGGGTATTGGATAAGGTGCGTAAAGACAAAGAGCTGGAAGCGAATAATGGTCACGATGGCACCTGGGTCGCTCATCCGGGGCTGGCAGATGCTGTGATGGAAGTGTTCGATCGGGCGTTAGGTGAGCGCAAGAATCAGCTCGATATCAACCGTGAACAAGATGCGCCCATTCGTGCCGAGGAATTGCTGGAACCTTGCCTGGGAGAGCGCACGGAAGTCGGGATGCGTGCGAATATCCGCGTTGCCGTGCAGTACATTGAAGCGTGGATATCCGGTAATGGTTGCGTCCCTATTTATGGATTGATGGAAGACGCTGCGACAGCTGAAATTTCCCGCACCTCAATCTGGCAGTGGATTCGTCATGGTAAGACGCTGAGCGATGGTCGAGTGATCACCAAAGCGTTGTTCCGCCAGATGCTAGCCGAAGAGATGTTTGTGATTCAGGAGGAATTAGGTGATTCCCGCTTTAGCGGAGGGCGCTTTGATGAAGCCGCTCGGCTGATGGAACAAATCACCACGCAAGATGAGCTGATCGACTTCCTGACGCTACCCGGCTACGCATTGCTTGATTAATCCTTACTGATAATAAAAAGGAACCTCTGCTATGACGACCTCTCGTACCCAACAAGTCCAGCATATCGAAAAAGAGTGGAAAACCGCGCGCTGGGAAGGTATTGCGCGCCCCTACAGCGCAGAAGATGTGATTAATCTACGTGGTTCGGTGAATCCTGAATGCACGCTCGCGCAGCTCGGCGCGGCGAAGTTATGGAACCTGCTGCATGGCGACGCCCGCAAAGGCTATGTTAACTGCCTGGGAGCGCTGACGGGTGGGCAAGCCTTACAGCAGGCGAAAGCCGGCATTGAAGCGATTTACCTTTCCGGTTGGCAGGTGGCTGCGGATGCCAATCTGGCGTCGAGCATGTATCCCGATCAGTCGCTCTACCCAGCGAATTCCGTGCCTGCCGTGATCGAACGTATTAATAACACCTTTCGGCGTGCCGATCAGATTCAGTGGGCGAACCACATTGAGCCAGGTGATAAACGCCATACCGACTACTTCCTGCCAATTGTTGCGGATGCAGAAGCTGGATTTGGCGGCGTGCTTAATGCGTTCGAGCTGATGAAATCAATGATTGAAGCGGGCGCGGCGGCGGTTCACTTTGAAGATCAACTGGCATCGGCGAAGAAATGTGGGCACATGGGCGGCAAGGTGCTGGTTCCCACGCAGGAAGCGGTTCAGAAGTTGGTGGCCGCGCGTCTGGCGGCGGATGTCATGGGCGTGCCGACCTTACTGGTTGCGCGAACCGATGCGGATGCCGCAGATTTGCTGACCTCCGACTGTGATGAATATGATCGTGATTTCATTACCGGAGAACGCACGGTGGAAGGCTTCTATCGTACGCGTGCTGGGATTGAACAGGCAATCAGCCGCGGGCTAGCCTACGCGCCTTATGCCGATTTAGTGTGGTGCGAAACCTCAACGCCGGATTTATCGTTGGCGCGTCGTTTTGCTGAGGCCATCCACGCTAAGTTCCCCGGCAAGCTGCTGGCGTACAACTGTTCACCTTCCTTTAACTGGAAGAAGAACCTGGATGACAGCACGATTGCACGTTTTCAGGATGAGCTGTCGGCGATGGGCTACAAGTATCAGTTTATTACGCTGGCTGGCATTCATAGCATGTGGTTCAACATGTTTGATCTGGCGCACGCCTATGCGCAGGGCGAAGGGATGAGGCACTACGTAGAAAAAGTGCAGCAGCCTGAATTTGAAGCGATTAAAGACGGTTATACCTTCTCATCGCATCAGCAGGAGGTCGGTACTGGCTACTTCGATAAAGTGACGAACATCATTCAGGGAGGCCAGTCTTCAGTGACGGCGCTGACGGGATCGACAGAAGAACAGCAGTTCTGATCCTAACCCGGCCAGTATTTGGCTGGTCGGGTTTCATCGGGAGATCATGATGACGCGTGACCTTGAAAAGCTGGTGGCGCAGACGATCCTACAAGGGTTTGATGCGCAATATGGTCGTTTTCTCGAAGTCACCGCGGGCGCACAGCAGCGCTTTGAACAGGCTGACTGGCCCGCTGTGCAACAGGCAATGAAACAACGTATTCACTTATACGATCATCATGTTGGTCTGGTGGTCGCACAGTTGCGCTGTATTACCGGCATCCGTTGCGATGATGCAGATTTTTTGGCGCGGGTGAAGCATATCTACACTGGCTTATTGCCGGACTATCCGCGTTTCGAGATTGCGGAGAGCTTTTTCAATTCCGTCTATTGTCGGCTGTTTAATCATCGGGAACTGACTCCCGATAAACTGTTTGTTTTCAGTTCTCAGCCAGAGCAGCGCTTTCATGAAATTCCCCGACCGATTGCCAAGACGTTTGTGCCAACCGACGGCTGGCAGCGTATGTTGGAAAAACTGCTGGGTGATGTGCCGCTGCGTTTACCGTGGGAAGATTTGCCGCGTGATATTGACTATATCCTTACGTATTTACAGCGCGCCTTCTCTGCTGAGCAGCTTGATCAGGCGACGTTACAGGTAGCGAATGAGCTATTTTACCGTAACAAAGCGGCCTGGCTGGTGGGGAAACTATCGCTGCCTGACGGTGTTTTTCCGTTCCTGCTGCCGATTCACCACAACGAACGTGGGGCGCTATTTATTGACACCTGCCTGACGGCTCAGGCAGACGCCAGCATTGTGTTTGGTTTCGCCCGTTCTTACTTTATGGTGTACGCTCCGTTGCCGTTCGCGCTGGTGGCCTGGCTTCGTGACATTCTGCCAGGGAAGACGACGGCGGAGCTTTATCTGGCTATTGGCTGCCAGAAGCACAGTAAAACCGAGTATTACCGCGAATACCTGCATTACATTGCCGAATCAGAAGAGCAGTTCATTATCGCCCCCGGCGTGAAAGGTATGGTGATGCTGGTATTTACGCTGCCTTCGTTCGATCGCGTGTTTAAGGTCATCAAAGATCGTTTTGCGCCACAGAAAGAGGTAAGTGCAGAGCGGGTAATGGCGTGCTATCAACTGGTGAAAGAGCACGACCGTGTCGGACGCATGGCGGACACGCAGGAATATGAAAACTTCGTCATCGATAAGCACCGCATCAGCCCGGAATTATTGGATGAGCTCTGGCGGGAGGTGCCGGAAAAATTGGAGGATCTTGGCGATCGGCTGGTGATCCGACATTTGTATATGGAACGCCGGATGACGCCGCTGAATCTCTATCTGGAACAGGCAAACGCACAGCAACTGCACGATGTGATTGAAGAATATGGCAATGCTATCAAACAGCTGGCTGCGGCGAATATTTTCCCCGGTGATATGTTGTTTAAGAATTTCGGCGTCACGCGTCATGGGCGAGTTGTGTTTTATGATTACGATGAGATCTGCTACATGACCGAGGTGAATTTCCGCAAGATTCCGCTGCCGCGTCACCCGGAGGACGAACTGGCCGCAGAGCCGTGGTACAGCGTCGCGCCGAATGATGTGTTTCCTGAAGAGTTTCCGCATTTCCTGTGCAGCGACCGCCACATTCGTATGCTGTTTGAGGAAATGCATGGCGATCTGTTTTGTGCGGACTACTGGCGTGCATTACAACAGCGCATCAGGGAAGGGCACATTGAGGATGTTTACGCCTACCGGCGTAGGAAGCGTTTTAGCCAACGCGCTGCAATTTGAGCGTGGCTCGTTATTCGTTATATGTATTCTGTCTCAGAGAGCGTTTCGTGCGCCACACCGCTGCCATTTACATGCGATACCGTATACGCGCCCGACGTAGGGCGGCTCAGTCGCCGCCGCCCTACGAACCCAGGCTTCCGGCTAAATTATGCCGCTACGCGGTTCCATCGATGCTCTTGACCGCTAGTCGAGCCGCCAGTGACGCGTTCCATACGCGGCACTGGCTTTCGCGACGTCCTGTCGCTCACTCGGCGGTCAAGTTCACCGCTGCATAATTTTTACGCCGGGTAATAGTAAAACTCGTCATAACAAACTCTTATTACGAGAAATACACTTTATTCATAACCCACTGTATTCCTGCATGACCTGCTTCGCAGCTTTGATTACCAGCGCACCGAGTTCGGTGACGCGGTCATCCGTGATACGTGATACGGGACCGGAAATGGAAATGGCGGCGAAGGCTTCGTGATGTTCATCCAGAATACAGGCCGCGATGCAGCGTAGCCCCAGCGCGTGCTCTTCATCATCGAACGAATACCCCTGCTTGCGAATCAACAAGAGATTTTCCTTCAGCGCTTGTGGCGAACTGAACGTGTGTGGCGTATAGCCATGCAGTCCTTTCTTGTGCAGCAACTGGGTGACCTGAGCATCGGGTAAATGCGCCAGAAACGCTTTCCCAGCACCAGAAGCATGCATTGGCAACTTACCGCCGATCGGTGCAGACATACGCATCAGCGCCGTACATTGCACCTGATCGATGATGATCGCCTGACTATCCGTTTGCTCGAGAACGGCCAGATTGACCGTCTCGCCGGAGTCTTCCATTAATTTGCGCAGTATCGGATGCACAATCGCCAACAGGTTGCGACTTTGCAGAAAGCTACTGCCGACGATAAACGCGTGCGATGCGATCGTCCACAGCCCCAGATCGCCAATCTGACGCACAAAACCCTGCTGCTGCATGGTGGTGAGCAGACGATGAGTGGTGGAATTCGGTAAACCGGCCTGCTGAGCCAGATCGGTTAGCGCCACGCTGCCGTTTGCTTTGGCGATGTATTCAAGCAGCGTCAGGCCACGGGTCAGCGACTGAACCTGCCCGGTTGGCTGTGCAGCGGTGCCCATACTGGCTCTGGGTTTCTTCCCGCGTTTGGCTGGTTCTGGTGGCGTCATGGCGTCGATTCCTTTTTATGATAATGGAATTGATTTTCGTTTTTTTACCACAGAATGCAACTCTTCTTTCTCTGTGTTTTTTATCAGCAAATTACCTGAAAAAGTCTCATGCTACCTCGCGTTAGCCTACTCATAACTTATGCTAGGATACACACAACATATCGTATTTATTGGCCGGGAATGGGGTTCGCGTGAGTAATCGGGTAGATGAATTGCGGCGTCAGTTGGCGCAACGCATTATGGTGCTGGATGGTGGTATGGGAACCATGATCCAGGGTTATCGCCTGCAAGAAGCAGATTATCGCGGCGAGCGCTTTGCTGACTGGCCGAGTGATGTGAAGGGAAATAACGATCTGCTGGTGCTGACCCAGCCGCAGGTGATTAGTGAAATCCATGATGCCTATCTGGAAGCCGGTGCCGACATTCTCGAAACCAACACCTTCAACTCCACCACCATCGCGATGGCGGACTATGATATGCAGGCGTTGTCAGCGGAAATTAATACCGTTGCCGCACAGCTGGCGCGTGCTAGCGCAGACAGATGGACAGCATTAACGCCGGATAAGCCGCGCTATGTAGCCGGTGTGCTTGGCCCGACGAACCGCACTGCGTCGATCTCCCCCGATGTTAACGATCCAGCGTTTCGTAACGTCAGTTTTGATCAACTGGTGGAAGCGTATCGTGAATCGACCCGCGCACTGATCGCCGGTGGTGTTGATCTGATCATGATCGAAACCATTTTCGATACGTTGAATGCTAAAGCGGCGAGCTTTGCCGTCGAAAGTGAATTTGAAGCGTTAGGGATCGTCCTACCCGTGATGATTTCCGGCACGATCACGGATGCGTCAGGACGTACGTTATCCGGCCAAACAACGGAAGCTTTTTACAACTCTTTGCGTCATTCCCGCCCACTTTCCTTCGGTCTTAACTGCGCATTGGGGCCAGATGAGCTACGCCAGTATGTCGCCGAGCTATCACGTATTTCAGAATGCTATGTGAGCGCACACCCGAATGCAGGGCTGCCTAACGCCTTCGGGGAATACGATCTGGATCCATCTGATATGGCGAAACATATCGGAGAATGGGCGCGATCGGGTTTCCTGAATATCGTCGGCGGCTGCTGTGGATCGACGCCTGCACACATTGCCGCGATGGCTAAAGTTGTGGAAGGTGTGCCGCCGCGTAAGCTGCCGGAGATCCCGGTGGCTTGTCGTTTATCCGGCCTTGAACCGCTGACCATCGATGCCAACACCCTGTTTGTTAATGTGGGCGAACGGACGAACGTTACCGGTTCTGCACGTTTTAAACGTCTGATCAAAGAAGAGAAATATAACGAAGCGCTGGATGTCGCCCGCCAACAGGTGGAAAGTGGCGCGCAGATCATCGACATCAATATGGATGAAGGCATGCTGGATGCGGAAGCGGCGATGATCCGTTTCCTGAATCTCATTGCCGGTGAACCAGATATCGCCCGTGTGCCTATTATGATCGACTCCTCAAAATGGGATGTGGTTGAGAAAGGGCTTAAATGTATTCAGGGCAAAGGCATTGTTAACTCAATCTCCATGAAGGAAGGCGTTGAGACCTTTATTCATCACGCTAAGCTGGTGCGGCGTTATGGCGCAGCCGTGGTGGTGATGGCCTTCGATGAAGTCGGACAGGCAGATACCCGCGCGCGTAAAATTGAAATTTGTCGCCGGGCTTATCAAATCCTCACAGAAGAAGTTGGCTTCCCGCCGGAAGATATTATTTTCGACCCGAATATTTTCGCCGTGGCAACGGGGATCGACGAGCACAACAACTACGCGGTGGATTTCATCGAAGCCTGTGCAGACATTAAGGCGCAGTTGCCGCATGCGATGATCTCCGGCGGCGTGTCTAATGTATCGTTCTCATTCCGTGGCAACGATCTGGTACGTGAGGCGATCCACGCCGTCTTCCTGTATTACGCGATCCGCAATGGTATGGACATGGGGATCGTGAACGCCAGTCAGTTGGCGATCTATGACGATCTTCCCATTGAGCTGCGCGATGCGGTAGAGGATGTGATCCTTAACCGTCGCAGCGACGCCACCGAGCGTATGCTCGAACTGGCAGAAAAATATCGCGGTAGCAAAACGGAAGATGAAGGCAATAAAACGCAGGCAGAGTGGCGCGGCTGGGATGTGAAGAAGCGTCTGGAGTATTCGCTGGTTAAAGGCATTACCGAGTTTATCGAGCTGGATACGGAAGAAGCGCGTCAGCAGGCGTCACGACCGATCGAGGTAATCGAGGGGCCGTTGATGGACGGCATGAACGTAGTTGGCGACCTATTCGGTGCAGGCAAAATGTTTTTGCCGCAGGTAGTGAAATCCGCGCGAGTGATGAAGCAGGCGGTGGCTTACCTCGAACCCTACATTGATGCGAGTAAAGACAAAGGCTCGTCTGCTGGGAAAATCCTGTTGGCGACGGTAAAAGGCGACGTTCATGATATTGGTAAGAATATCGTCGGCGTAGTGCTGCAATGTAACAACTACGAAATTATCGATCTGGGTGTGATGGTGCCGACGGATAAAATCCTGAAGACCGCGCGTGAAGAGAAGGTTGATATCATCGGGCTGTCCGGACTGATTACACCGTCGTTGGATGAAATGGTCAACGTGGCGAAAGAGATGGAGCGTCAGGGCTTTACGCTGCCGCTGTTAATTGGCGGCGCGACGACCTCTAAAGCGCATACTGCCGTGAAGATTGAGCAGAACTACAGCGGCCCGACGGTCTACGTGCAGAACGCCTCACGCTCTGTCGGTGTGGTATCGGCCTTGCTGTCTAGTACACAGTATGACGACTTTGTTGCGCGTACCCGTAAAGAGTACGACACCGTGCGTATTCAGCATGCGCGTAAAAAACCGAGAACGCCGCCCGTGACGCTGGAAGTGGCTCGCGCTAACGCTTCCGATCTGGATTGGGAGAACTACACGCCGCCAGCTGCGCATCGGCTGGGCGTGCAGGCGGTGACAGCTAGCATCGAAACGCTGCGCAACTACATCGACTGGACGCCGTTCTTTATGACCTGGTCGCTGGCCGGGAAATATCCCCGCATTCTGGAAGATGAAGTGGTGGGTGAAGAGGCAAAACGCCTGTTTGCCGATGCTAATGCGATGCTGGACGATTTGTCCGAGCGCGGTGCGCTGAACCCTCGTGGTGTGGTGGGTTTATTCCCTGCGAACCGCGTAGGTGATGACGTGGTGATTTATACCGATGAACGGCGTGAAACGGTGCTGTCAGTCAGCCATCATCTGCGTCAACAGACGGAAAAAACTGATTTCCCGAACTACTGCCTGTCCGATTTTGTTGCGCCGAGATCCAGCGGTAAGCCTGATTATCTTGGTGCCTTCGCGGTGACCGGCGGGCTGGAAGAGGATGCGTTGGCGGATCTGTGGGAAGCGCAGCATGATGATTACAACAAGATCATGGTGAAGGCGATTTCTGACCGTCTGGCGGAATCCTTTGCGGAGTACCTGCACGAGCGTGTGCGTAAGGTTTACTGGGGCTATGCGCCGAATGAGAACCTCAGTAATGAGTTGCTGATTCGTGAGAATTATCAGGGCGTTCGCCCCGCACCAGGCTATCCCGCTTGTCCAGATCACACGGAGAAAGTACAAATCTGGCAGTTGCTGGATGTGGAAAAACATACCGGCATGAAGCTAACCGAATCCTATGCCATGTGGCCGGGCGCGTCAGTATCCGGCTGGTATTTCAGTCACCCTGACAGTAAATACTTTGCCGTTGCACAAATCCAGCGCGATCAGGTAGAGGATTACGCGGTGCGTAAAGGCATGGAAGTGGGTGAGGTGGAGCGCTGGCTAGCGCCGAATCTCGGCTATGATGCGGACTAAAGTGCCAGTAAAAGAAAATAATATCTATGGGCTAACAAGTGTTGGTTTTCAACTGGCGTCAAAAATTCTGCTGAGGTGAGCGTGACCGCAGGGTGAGCCGCATGGACGCGGCGAAAGTCAGTGCCGCGTCGGGAACGCGTCACTGGCGACCCTGACCACGGGCACGAACGCCGAAGGTACCGCGAAGCGGCAGAATTTCCGCCAAAAAAGCCTGGGTTCTCAGGGCGGCGGCGATTGAGCGCCCTGAGTCGGGCGTGGTGCTGATAGCACAGAGAAATACTCGGCTTACCACGCACGAAACGTCTGCTTTTTTGCATATCTGTACTGGTTTCGTGATTGAGCCCATGCAATATCTCTCCCGCTGATGATCCTGTGTTACGCGAACACCATTTCAATGAGAATAGTTATCAGTCTTATTGATGAGATTTCATGGTAATGGTAAGGTGAGCACCAATTAAGCAGAAAGCATTTTTCTGTTTTCATTCCACGCATTTCCGCTAATCTCAGGCCTGATTCTGGGCGTTAAACAGGATGAGGGTATCTTTCAGGCTCATGTTAAAACGACTCTTTTCCATCGAGGATTTCTTCGATATTGGTGAACGTTACGGGATTGATTACCATTTCCCGCAGTTGTCATCTTGCCGCGATCGCACGAAAGAAAAGCATATCGTGGTGCAGGGCGATGTCGAAGAGATGACGCTATCTTCCGGTATTTGTCTGACGAACTCTAACGTGCGCGTGTTGCAGCCTTACGAATCTACGTCTTTACACTGCTGCCCGTTTTATACGCTGGTAGTGTTGGAAGGGTGCGTCGCGTTGCGCCTGAACGGTAAAGAGTTTGTCGTGCGCTCTGGTATGGCATTCAGCACCCGGCTAGGTGACCCGCTCGTCATGAACGCCAGCCATCTTGCCGATCACCATCTTCGTACCGTGTCTTTGGGGATTTTTCCCGCTACGTTTACTCTGGAGCCGCTCTTAGGTTTACTGCTGAGTGAGTGGGAGCAGAGTGGTAACCCAACATTTTTATGGCAGGTTCCCGGCTATTTGTTATCTGGGTTACAACATGTGCTTGAAAACACCACGCTGGGATTATCGCGCCAGCTTATGCTGGAAGGGGTGATGCTACAACTGCTGGGGCAGGGGTTGTCATTTGGGCAAGGTGGGGGAGAGCGGCGTATATTGCCCCCGCCCGGCGAACAGGAACGGCTGGAGAATGTTCGGCGGCTTCTGGCGCAGCAGCCTGAAAAAGAGTACACCCTCAATGAACTGGCGCAGCTGGCTGCGATGAGCACCAGCAGTTTACGCACCAAGTTTCGTCAGGCATATGGTCATTCTGTCTTTGACTACCTGCGCGACTGTCGGCTGGAGTTGTCTCGTCGCTATCTGGCGCAGGGATATAGCGTTCAGCAGGCCGCCTGGATGTCGGGCTACCAGCATGCCACCAACTTTGCGACGGCTTTCCGGCGACGTTACGGTATTGCGCCGAGCGATGCGCGCATAGCTAGTTAATCCTCCATTTTTAATCAATGCATTGACCCTTAATTACGCCGGACTTTTTCGCTTTGCTACGCGTCCGGCATCTTTCCGCTGAGTTCCCATTTTGTCATTGCGCATACGTAAGCCGTCATTGCGCATAGCTATCGTCAGACCAAAAACAGTAATAATTCTTATTTACAATAATAAGGTCTGTGGAGATTCCCATGTTCAGAAAAACGCGGCTGGCGCTGGTGGTTGGCTGTTTCACCAGTGGATTGACTGTGTCGGCATTGGCGCAGGATACGCCATCCTCTTCTTCTCAGGGTGATACGTTAGTCGTGACGTCTCAAACACAACGCGGTGCAACCAAACTGGAAACGCCCGATATTGAGACTCCTCAGGCCGTTTCTATCATTACACGCGATCAGATTCAGGAACAAGGGGCGACCAGCGTTCGGCAGGCGGTTGGCTATACACCGGGCGTATTCAATAATCAGATCGGTGCTTCCAACCGCTTTGACTATATGGTGTTGCGCGGCTTTTCTGACGGCAGCCTGGATAACGTTTATCTCGACGGGCTGAAGATGATGGGGGATACCAACTCTCATAGCTCGCTGGTGGTCGATCCTTGGTTTCTCGACAGCATTGAAGTGGTTAGAGGCCCCGCGTCTGTACTCTATGGACGTTCCTCGCCGGGCGGAATTGTGGCGCTGAATTCTCGTCAGCCGTCGTTCGACCGCAGCGGCCAGATCAAACTGTTTGCGGGCAATAATGCGCAGCGCGGTGCAGCATTTGACGTTACCGGTCCGCTGGACGATGACGAGCAGTTTGCGTTCCGTCTGGGCGGAATTGTGCGCGAAGCCGATACGCAGTTCAAAAAGACCAAAGAAGAGCGATATGCGATTGCGCCTAGCCTGTTGTGGCGAATTTCTGACAAGACGCGTCTGGAGTTAATGGCTTATCTGCAACGCGATCCTGAAGGTGGTAGCCACTCTGGTCTACCGTATGAAGGTACCGTGGTAGCGCATAACGGACGGAAGATCTCGAACACCTTCTATGAAGGGGAAGAGAATTATGAGAAATACGATCGTAAGCAAAACATGGTGGGGTATAACTTTGAACACGGCTTTGATAGCGGCTGGGCGGTGCGTCAAAAGCTGCGCTACCTGCGTACCAAAGTCCATTTGGATCAGGTCTACGCCTATGGCTGGACACAGCCGAGCGCCGATACGCTAACTCGCTACTACTCCGGTTCCCGTGAATCGCTGTCTGCATTAACGTTAGATAATCAGCTCGATGGCAGCGTGGATACTGGCGCGGTCAACCACCGTTTGCTGGTGGGGATTGATTATCAGCAACGCCATAATGACATGGACTGGCCGTCTGGCTCATTCCCGGCGATTGATGCGTTTAACCCTGTTTATGGTTCTGGGCCAACAGCAATGTCTGGCTCGCTGGAAAAACACAAGCTGCAACAAACGGGTATCTATGTACAGGATCAAATGAGCTGGGAGCGCTGGCGCTTAACTCTGGGTGGCCGCCACGACCAGGTGAAAGTGACCCATATTAACCAGACCAAAGGGACGCACAGCGAGTTGGATAAAAACAATTTTAGCTCGCGTGCTGCCTTACTCTATCTGTTTGATAACGGCTTTGCGCCGTATGTCAGCTATTCCACGGCCTTTACGCCGACCAGTTTCGCCGATGATAACGGCAATGTGCTGGATCCAATGAAAGGCAAGCAGTGGGAAGCAGGGATGAAGTATCAACCTGAAGGCTCTCAGGATCAGTACAGCCTGTCGGTCTTCCGTATTAATCAGAAAAATGTGGCGACAAAAGTTCAGCCTAATGATCCTTACCGTTCCATTGGTGAAATCGAGTCGGAAGGGGTCGAGCTGGAGGCGGTGAACCATATTACCGATAACTTGCGTCTGCAAGCGGCGTATACCTATACGGATATTCGCTATAAGAAAAGCAGCGTGGCTGAGCAAGGGAAACGTGCGGTGTATGCGCCGCGCAATCAGGCCAGCGCCTGGGCCAGCTACGATGTGAAAAGCGGTCCGCTGGATGGCCTGACCATTGGATCCGGTGTGCGTTACGTGAACGGCGTGACCTCCGATCGTGCTAATACCCACACGCTGCCTTCTTATACGCTGGTGGATATGGCGGTGGGATACGATCTCTCGAAGGTCGGTCTGAAAGGGCTAAGCGCGCAGCTTAATGTTAACAACCTGACCGATAAACGTTACGTGGCGGCCTGTAACTCACTGGAGTTCTGTTACTTTGGTGCCGAGCGTAGCGTGGTCGGCAGTGTGTCTTATTCGTTCTAATCGCATTTTTTGCTGCGATAACAAAAAAGCCGGGGGAACCCGGCTTTTTCACATAATAACTAGCGAACGGTTAATACAGGCCGATGGCTTTCCACCATAATAGACCTGCCCCCATAAAGATCGCCTGATTCACCAGACTAACGACAAAACCAGTGCGCCACCATATGGCGGTAGGGACGTAGCCAGCACCGAACAGAATAGGGCCGCGAGCGTGAGTATATTGCGTCAGTGAACAGTACAGGCTACTGGTAAACGCCAGCATGAACGCCATCGGTACGGCTGGAATGTTCAGGTTGATCCCGACACCGAGGAACACCGCGAAAAGCGCGGCGATCTGCGCGTTACCGCTGGCGAAGAAATAGTGGGTGTAGAAATAGGCCGCGTTCAGCAGCAACAACACCAATACCCAGCTTGTTCCCTGCATCAAATGGCCAATATTGCTGCCGATGAGATCGCCGAACCAGTTGGTAAAGCCGAGCTTTTTCAACTGATTTGCCATCATCAGCAGAGCGGCGAACCAAATCAGCGTATCCCAGGCACCTTTCTCGCTTTTCACGTCTTCCCAGCTTAGTACGCCGGTTAACAGCAGGAAGGAAAGCCCGACGAAGGAGGCGGTCGTGGCATCCACACCTAAGCGGTCGCCAAAAATCCACAGTACTAGCAGCAGGATAACGGTGAAGGCCATCAGCCACTCACCACGGCTCATGCTCCCCATCTTTTCCAATTCTGCGACGGCTAGCTTTGGCGCATCCGGCGTATGGCGAATTTCCGGCTTGGTCAGCCAATAGACGAGCAGCGGGACAACCGCCAGAGAGATTAAGCAGGGGACGAGCGCTGCCAGAAACCAGCTTCCCCAGGTAATGGTAACGCCCGCGTTGGCCGCCAGTTTTACTGCCAGCAGGTTGCCAGTATAGGCGGTCATAAACAGCGCCGCCGTCACGTCGTTAACGTTACCGATACAGGTAATCAGGAAGGTCCCAATCTTACTGCGCGATGCGTCTTCCGGCTTGGAATCAAAGCTACGCGACAGCGAATCTGCAATCGGATAAATAATCCCGCCGCAGCGTGCGGTGTTGCTCGGCATCGCGGGGGAAAGCACCAGATCGGCAAAGGCCAGACCGTAAGCCAGTCCGAGTGTCCGCTTTCCTAGCAGGCGGATCATCTGCAACGCGATGCGGCGGCCTAGCCCCGTTTTGATAAAGCCGCGTGCGATCATGAAGGCGACAACAATCAGCCAGATTAGCGAGCTGTTCAAATCGCTGAGAGCCGTTTGTATCGCGCCGCTGGCCGTTTTATCCCCTGCGGCGTAGGTCAGTGCAAAGAGCGTGATACTGATAATACCGATAGCCCCAATCGGGAGAACGTTAGCGACAATACAAACGATTGTGGCCACGAAAATGACGGCGGAGTGCCAGGCGGCGGGGTTTAAGCCTGTCGGGGGATCCATGTGCCAAAAAAAGGCGGCGATGGCAAGAATAACGATCAGTGGTAACCAGTTGAGTCCATACGAAGTTCTTGTCTTCATCCATTTTCCTTACTAAAAACTCAGAAGGATTGCTGGGTATACGCTAACGCGCTCAATTTGAAAAATATTAAGCAGGCTTAATATTTGGTAAGCATATAACCCATAAGAGGTACACAAGAGCATAACGTTAACCGGAAAAGACGGGAGGTGAAATTATCGTCTTATTGATTTAGATCCTGTTTTTTAAATATTGTCAGTTAATTAATTTATATCATTAATTGGTTGCTGAGCGATTTTGCTTTGGCGCGGTCTGTCTCGCAGTACGGTCAGCTAACATCTGGTAGGATGGTTGTTCATTACTTCATCAACACAATGTATTTCACCAAATTATGGTTTAACTGGAGGCGTGGACTTTTTGTTAACACTGTTGAATCTCCTCTCTGCGATTGCGTTACTGGTGTGGGGCACTCACATTGTGCGTACCGGTATCATGCGAGTTTATGGCACCCAGTTACGGCGGGTTCTCAGCGATAGCGTTGAGAAAAAACCATTGGCTTTTATGGCCGGCATTGGCGTAACTGCGCTGGTGCAGAGCAGCAATGCGACCGCTTTGCTGGCTACCTCTTTTGTCTCACAAGGGCTGGTGGCATTAACGCCTGCGTTGGTGATTATTCTCGGGGCTGATGTCGGTACGGCACTGATGGTGCGAATTCTGACGTTCGATCTATCCTGGCTTTCTCCGCTGCTGATTTTTCTTGGCGTGATGTTTTTCCTCAGCCGTAAACAGACGCGAGTCGGCCAGATTGGTCGCGTGGCGATTGGGCTTGGGCTGATTCTGCTGGCGCTGGAAATGATTGTCGTTGCTGCGGCTCCGATCACGCAAACATCGGGCGTGAAGGTACTGTTTTCGTCATTGACGGGCGACGTCATGCTGGATGCTCTGGCCGGCGCGCTGTTCGCGGTGGTTACCTATTCCAGTCTGGCGGCAGTGCTACTGACGGCAACCTTGACGGCAAGCGGCGTGATCTCGCTGGAAGTGGCGATGTGTCTGGTCATTGGTGCCAATCTGGGTAGCGGATTACTGACGATGATGAGCACCTCGACGCAGAATGCGGCAGGTCGACGAGTGGCGCTCGGCAGCATGCTGTTCAAGCTGATAGGTTGTTTGGTCGTGTTGCCGCTGGTTGAGCCGCTTTCGCGCTGGCTGACGCGTATTCCGTTAAGTGCTGAAGAGTTGGTGATCTACTTCCACTTGTTCTACAACCTGATTCGTTGCCTGCTGCTGATTCCGCTTACCGGCGTGGTGGCGCGCCTGTCCTGCGCGATGATTGCTGACTCGCCGCAGGTCGACCTACAGATGAAGCCTCGTCATCTGGATACCAGCTCGCTGGATACCCCTGCGCTGGCGCTAACCAATGCCGCGCGAGAAACGCTGCGAATTGGCGATGTGCTGGAGCAGATGCTGCGTTTGTACCGTGAGGTCTTGCAGGGCGACCATATGCAGCGGCGGGAGATTCGTCGGCTTGATGATGATGTCGATATCCTTTATACCGCGATTAAGCTCTATCTGGCGCAGATTCAGAAAGACGGGTTGGATGAACGGGATTCCCGGCGCTGGGCGGAAGTTATTGAAGTGGCGCTGAATCTGGAGCAAGCGGGAGATATTATCGAACGCATGGCTGATGATATTGCCAATCATTCATCCGGTGTACGAATGGCGTTTTCTGCACAGGGACTGGAAGAGTTGAACCAGTTGCATGAACAGCTATTGGCGAATCTGCGTCTGGGTCTGTCGGTTTTCCTCGCGGAGGATGTCACCAGTGCGAAACGTCTGCGCCGTGCCAAACATCGCTTTCGTATTATGAACCGCCGTTATGCACACGCGCATGTCGATCGCTTACATCAGCACAACGTACAGAGTCTGGAAACCAGTTCACTCCATTTGAGCTTGCTCGGAGACATGAATCGGCTGAATTCCCTGTTCTGTGCGGTGGCGTACAACGTCTTGATTGTGCAGCAGGACGGGGATGAAGAGCGCGAAGAATCACCGTTAACATTGTGATCCCTTTGGTGGAAGGTGATAGTCATCTTTATGCGGACTAAGAGACCGTTTCGTGCGCCATAATACTGCCATTTTCATGCTACTTCGTAGCACGCGCCCGACACAGGGCGGCTCAAACGCCGCTCGCCCCGTGACCCGAGGCTTACGGCGGAAATTATGCCGCTGACGCGGTTCCATCGGTGTTCGTGACCGCTAGTCGAGCCGCCAGTGACGCGTTCCATACGCGGCACTGGCTTTCGCGACGTCCTGTCGCTCACTCGGCGGCCAAGCCCACCGATGCATAATTTTTACGCCAGATAGGGGCAAAATCCGCGCTCACATAAAATGTGACTAAGAGACAGCGTGGAGAGAGCGAATTTACTCGAACAGGCTGCGGTGCAGCGTCTGTACCACTCGCTCGGCATCGTCACCGGGTACCAGGAAACACAGGTTATTGCTGCTGGCGCCGTAGCAGATCAGACGAATGCGGAAAGGTTCCAGCACGCCAAATACTTCTTTCCCAACGCCACAGGCCTGAGACAGCTTGTTGCCGATCAGTGCGACCAGCGACAGATTCTCTTCAACCTCGACTCGACATAGCGATGACAGCTCGGTCAGTAAGGCGCTAGACAGCAGGCTGTCGCCCGTTGAGGTAGAGCCGGTTGTATCGAGCGTCAACGCCACGTTGACTTCTGATGTGGTGATCAGGTCAACGGAGATGTTGTGACGCGCCAAAATGCTGAACACCTCGACCAGAAAGCCGCGTGCGTGCAACATATTCAGACTGTACAGCGTAAGTAGCGTTTGTTTACGGCGCAGCGCCAGTGCCCTGAACAGCGGCGGATTTTCGGTTTTATTGCACACCAGCGTACCGCCTGCGGCCGGATCTTTGCTGGAGCCGACGAATACCGGAATGTCGCTGCGAACCGCGGGCATTAGCGTGGCGGGATGCAAGACTTTCGCGCCAAATGTTGCCATTTCAGCAGCTTCTTCAAACATGATTTGATCGATGCGTTTTGCCGTCGGCACCACGCGTGGGTCGGTGGTGTAGATGCCGGGAACATCGGTCCAGATATCAATTCGGCTGACGTTGAGGGCTTCGCCCAGCAGTGCTGCCGTATAATCGCTACCGCCACGGCCCAGTGTGGTCGTGCGGCCTTTTGCTTCGCTACCAATAAAGCCCTGAGTAATCACCAGACCTTGTTCAATGCGCGGCTGCAACTGGCTACGAGTCAGCTCACCCAGCACGTCACAATCCGGCTGAGCGCGGCCAAAGTTATCGTCGGTACGCATGATTTTGCGCACATCAAACCACTCAGCAACCACATCGCGCTGGCGTAAAATCTCGACAAATAGCAGGGTAGACATCAGTTCGCCATGGCTAACCAGTTCATCGGTCAGGGCGTTGGATGTGGCGAGTGCTGCTGCCTCAGAAAGTGTGGTGACGCTGTCCAGCATGCGATCAATTTCATCGCGAATAACGCTTTGGTTGGTCAGCTTGTCGATAATGGCGTATTGGATCTGGCGGATTTTTGCCAGATGTTCGATACGCGTTTCCTGCGTTTGACCTTCCGCGAGTGCGACTAATAAGTTGGTGATACCAGCCGATGCTGACAGCACAACAACGCGTACATTTGGATTAGATAACACCACATCGGCGCTGCGGTTCATGGCGTCAAAGTCCGCCACGCTGGTGCCGCCAAATTTGGCAATAACGGTAGAATTCGCGTTTGCGGATACTTCAGTTGCAGACATGTCAAAAAACCTCGTGTCAGGGGTAGGCTGTTTTCAGTAAACAGCATTCCATTAATCAACCTTGGCACAGGGGGAGAGCAGAAGTAGGGGGCAGGCGTAGAAAATCACTACGATACACCCAGAAGCGCTCCACCTTGCTGAACGTCCATCAGGACGAATTCGGTGACAACCCAGAGGATTCAGCCTCTGTAGTCGATAGGGTGAAAGCCGTACTCCACCGTATCTCGGCGTCGCTCCCCCTCGGATATCATCAGCGGATTACGGTTCCTCCGATATCTTACCTGGGCGACGCGCCTCTTCTGGCTTGCACACCGAGTGTGCAAGTACGGTGTTAGAAATAACGGGTTATGCGGTTTCTGTCAATAAACAATCTGTCAGTAACTACAGGCCATGAACCGCTTTTAGCAAGAAAAGGGATCTCAATTGGGATTTTAAGGGATACAATCGATTCAGTCACTTTGAACTCATGCTTAGAGAGAAAGTCGCATTATGAAAAATATCAATCCAAGCCAAACTGCCGCCTGGCAGGCATTACAAACCCATTTTGACGCGCTGAAAGACGTGCAAATCAGCGAGCTGTTTGCACAGGATAGCGATCGTTTTGCGCATTTTTCCGCAACGTTCGACGATCAGATGCTGGTGGATTACTCCAAAAACCGCATCACGGCCGAAACCATGGAAAAACTGCACGCGCTAGCGCGGGAAACCGACTTGTCTGCGGCAATTCAATCCATGTTTGCCGGTGAGAAAATCAACCGCACGGAAGACCGCGCTGTTCTGCACGTTGCTCTGCGTAACCGCAGCAATACGCCGATTCTGGTGGATGGAAAAGATGTTATGCCGGAAGTCAACGCGGTGCTGGCGAAGATGAAAGATTTCAGCGAACGCGTGATCGGCGGTGAGTGGAAAGGCTATACCGGAAAAACGATTACCGACGTGGTTAACATCGGTATCGGTGGTTCCGACCTAGGGCCGTTCATGGTAACGGAAGCGCTGAAGCCTTATAAAAACCACCTCAACATGCACTTTGTCTCCAACGTTGACGGCACGCATATTGCTGAAACGTTGAAGCCACTAAACCCAGAAACCACGCTGTTCCTTGTTGCTTCTAAAACCTTCACCACGCAGGAAACCATGACCAACGCGCACAGCGCACGCGACTGGTTCCTGAAAACGGCGCAGGACGAGAAACACGTTGCCAAGCACTTTGCCGCATTGTCCACTAATGCGAAAGCCGTCGGTGAATTTGGTATCGATACCAATAACATGTTCGAATTCTGGGATTGGGTCGGCGGACGTTACTCCCTGTGGTCGGCGATTGGGCTGTCGATCATTCTCTCTTTAGGGTTTGAGAATTTTGAAAAGCTGCTCAGCGGTGCGCATGCGATGGACAAGCATTTTGCCTCCACACCAGCGGAGAAAAACCTGCCCGTGTTGCTGGCGCTGATCGGCATTTGGTACAACAATTTCTTCGGTGCAGAAACCGAAGCGATTCTGCCGTATGACCAATACATGCACCGCTTTGCTGCCTATTTCCAACAGGGAAATATGGAATCCAATGGGAAATCAGCCGATCGCAGTGGTAATCCGGTGGATTACCAGACTGGGCCGATTATCTGGGGTGAACCGGGCACAAACGGCCAGCATGCGTTCTACCAGTTGATTCATCAGGGCACCAAGCTGGTTCCGTGCGATTTCATTGCACCAGCTGTTAGCCATAACCCATTGAGCGATCACCACAGCAAGCTGCTGTCGAACTTCTTTGCACAAACGGAAGCGCTGGCGTTCGGTAAGAGCCGTGACGTAGTGGAAGCGGAATTTGCGGCGGCAGGAAAAAGTGCCAAAGATGTAGAACACGTGGCGCCATTTAAAGTATTTGAAGGCAACCGCCCGACTAACTCGATCCTGCTGCGTGAGATTACGCCATACAGTCTGGGGGCACTCATTGCGTTGTACGAACACAAAATCTTTACGCAGGGTGCGATCCTGAACATCTTCACGTTCGATCAGTGGGGTGTGGAGTTAGGTAAACAGCTAGCGAACCGTATTCTGCCAGAGCTGGAAAATGACAGCACGATCGACAGCCATGACAGTTCCACCAACGGGCTGATCAACCGCTTCAAAGCGTGGCGTCGTTGATTGTGTTGTTAGAAATAAGGCACTAAAAATGAAAAAGTGAGGAGACGTTCCTCACTTTTTTACGACCGACGGTTACAGATTGATGGGGACTTCGATACCGATACCCGCTCCGACATCATCACTGGCGCTGTGATTGCTATCGGTGTACCAAATGTTGGTATCCAGTTTGACTTTGGAGTCGAAGTCATAGCCCCACCCTAACTCAACCCCTTTGAGCGTGTCTGAGCGTGGAAATGCCTTATTGATGCTCTGGCTGTTGGGATTCACTTTGGCGTACATGACGCGCGTACTCCAACGCTGCCCGTCGTCGAGTGCTAATTCGACTCGACCAGACAGAACCTGTGCATCGCCACCTGCGGCATATCCCAGAGGGTATCCCTGCTGATAATACCCATTCCGATAGATATGATGATTATAGGTAAAATTATTTGCGTTACCGTTGGAACGTGTATCCGTTCCCTCTATATTCCAATTAATGGTAGAGGTTCCCCATTCAGGATGGCCTTCGATACCTAACAGATAAAAGTTTTTAGACGGCAGCATCCCAGCTTCATCTTCTCCCACTAACTGGCCATACAGGCTAATTGGTGTACCGACAAGTGGTGCCATTTTCAGTTTGAAATCAAAGCCTGCTAGCTGATTTCCTGGCTCGTTGTCCGTGCCTGTGTTATCACGTCCCGCTACGCCATCCCAGAATGATCCCCAGGAGCGGGGACGTCCTTCTCCCCCCCATTGCATGATGCGGGAGGCGCCGAGCTCAAGAAATGTTGTCGGTTGGATCGACAGTCGACCGCCGATAATTTTTGCGTCAGGCACGGCTGAATACTGATCTAATTGTCCGGCGGATAGCTGATATTGCCAGCGACCAATCCAGGACAGCCAGGGCGTTTCAAACGGTGATTGATCGGCTCGTTGTAATATAAATCCAGTAACCGGACGAGCGGCGTCGGATCGTATCAAACTGCCTTCATAGCCTGGCCCCCACCATTGTGAGACTTTCCCGAATGACAGCCATTGATTGAAAATTTTCACCGCGCCATAAGAACCGTCAATATTCCCGCGGGACTGATCTGCAATGTTCTGATTACCTTCAATTGTTCCTTTAAGGTTGATATCCCAGAATTCATCGCTGGCACCAACGCCGATAGACAACGCATGATCGCTGTCGTGGCGGCTGTCGAAGCCTTGGGGCAGGCCGGGTCTGTCTGTGGATGTATAGCCCATGAGGCGAACATTGGATTTAAGCTGGCCGATCCGTTGCTCAACGCGAGTAATCACTGCTTTTTCTGTCGTCGTTACCGGTTTGGCATGAGAAAGGGCTGATTCGATTTCTTCCTGACTCAGAGGCCAAGTGGTTAGGCTCGTCTGGATGACACCACGATCGGATAGCCAGGCAAGATCGTTACGAAGTGTCTTGTCTGGTGCGATAAGACCCGCAGCATGGCTGGCCGAAACACATAAAAATGAACCGATAAGGGTGACTAAGCATTTTTTAGTCGTCATACAGTGGTTTCCTTCATGTATTGTCTTAATATTTCTATTTATTCATGCTCGTTACGTTAATGCGCTCTATGCTGAGATCCTTTGCCACCACGCGGTAACGTATATGTCAGACAGAATACAGAGTATGGGACCATTGAAATAACCATAAATGGCTTTGGAGACACTATTCAGATAATGCTGAATGCATTCTTACTAATTTATCAGAACAAGTAGATTTTCTAATCAATAGATCACTTGCGTCAATGCTCATTTTAGCCGTTCACCAAAAGTAAACGAGCGGGATCGCAAGAGATTACGAGGGAAACGTCGTATGATACCTAGTGATCAAATAGTGGGTTTTTCAATCGCAAGGAGGAAGACATGCAGATTCGTATTTTGTTGGGGCTATCAGCGGCAGTCTTACTGGCTGGGTGTAGCAACAGCAGTCAACTCAGTGCTGCCGGGCAGGCCGTAACGTTCACGGATACCAAGCCAGGAAATGAATGTCAGCTGTTGGGACAAGTTAGCGGTAGCCAGTCTAACTGGCTGGCGGGCAACCATAGCGATGGTAGTTCTATGCGCGGTGCGGCAAACGATCTGCGTAATAAAGCGGCGGCGTTGGGGGGCAATACCATCTATGGGGTAACCAGCCCGAGTGAAACGTTCTGGTCAAGCTTTGCGCCGCTAGACAGCAAAATGAACGGCAGCGTTTACAAATGTCCTTAAGCTAGAGAGAAACCCGGTGAGAGTGGGGAAACCTGCTCTCACCTTATCATTTACCCTCCGATCACTCAGCGTCGTCCTGATGCTGCTTCATCCCTAAATCCAGCGGTGTTTTACTCGCTTCTCCACCGATTTCCCGTGCCAGACGCGGCACCAGATAGCCGGATACCTTTTTCATTAGCGCTTTGACTAAGACGCGCGCTTCATTGTCATCCACCAGAAAATGGGCAGCACCCTGTACTTTATCCAGTACGTGCAGGTAATAAGGCAAAATTCCAGCGTCAAATAATGCATTGCTGAGTCGAGCCAGCGTCTCTGCGCTGTCATTCACCCCACGTAGCAGCACGCTCTGGTTGAGCAACGTCACGCCTGCGTGGCGCAAACGTGCCATACTTTGTGTTAAATCAGGATCAATTTCCTGCGGGTGGTTAATATGCGTCACCAGCAATACCTGAAGCGAACTGCGGGACAGACGATCGCACAGCGCATCAGTAATGCGTGCCGGGATCACCACGGGTAAACGGCTATGGATGCGCAGACGTTTCAGATGTGAGATGTTTTCCAACTCGCTGATCAGCCAGTCTAGTTCATGGTCTTTGGCCATCAGCGGGTCACCACCGGAAAAAATGATCTCATCCAGTTCAGGGTGCTGGCGGATATAATCCAGCGCCTGACGCCAGTTTGCCTTGTTACCCTGATTGTCCTGATAGGGGAAATGGCGGCGGAAGCAGTAGCGGCAATTTACCGCACAGCCGCCTTTAACCAGCAGCAGGGCGCGATTGTGATATTTGTGTAGTAGCCCGGGTACGACGCTATGTTGCTCATCAAGTGGGTCATGAGTGAAGCCAGGAGTGGCAATAAACTCTTCGCGTGCGGTCAATACCTGTAGCAGTAACGGATCGTCAGGATTGCCTTTTTGCATCCGTGCGGCGAATGCGCGCGGTACACGCAAAGCAAAAAGCCTACGAGCATCATTGCCTTGCCGAAGCTTTGCGTGATCGTTCAGTGCCAAAAGTTGCAGTAATTCATCGGGATCGGTAATTACGTCTGCAAGTTGCTGCAACCAATCTTCTCTGGAAGGTATATTTAGGGTTACAATGTGTGCCATTTTTTGGCTTCGTACCAGTATTAAAATTGTAGAGGGCCTTTATGGCGACTTATTCTAGCAACGATTTCCGTTCCGGTCTTAAAATCATGTTCGAAGGCGAGCCGTATGCCATCGAATCCAGTGAATTTGTTAAGCCGGGCAAAGGCCAGGCTTTTGCTCGTGTAAAAATGCGTCGCCTGTTGACGGGCTCTCGCGTTGAAAAAACCTTCAAGTCTACCGACTCAGCAGAAGGTGCAGACGTAGTCGATACCAACATGAACTACCTGTATAACGACGGTGAGTTCTATCACTTCATGCACCCTGAGACGTTTGAACAACATCAGGTTGAAGAGAAGACCGTGGGTGATTCTGCAAAATGGTTACAGGACAATGCGGAATGTATCGTTACGCTGTGGGATGGTCGCCCGATCACCGTTCTGCCACCGAATTTCATCGAAGCTGAAATTACCGATACCGATCCAGGCCTGAAAGGCGATACCGCAGGAACAGGTGGTAAGCCAGCAACGCTGAGCACTGGTGCCGTGGTTAAAGTGCCATTGTTCGTACAGATCGGCGAAGTTGTCAGAGTTGACACGCGTTCTGGTGAGTACGTTTCACGCGTTAAGTAATTTATCTGAAAAAGCCGCCTTCTGTGAAGGTAATGCCAGTCAGTTAAGCAACTGACTGGTTGTTCTTACAAGCTTTTCCGTATTTTTGCGGCCTTTCTTTTACCACTCGGGGGAAGGCCCTTTCCCGCCGCATCGGTAATTTTACCAGTTGACCCAGACTCTCCAGATCGCGCATCAGCTCCGGGATCCGGCCAGGTGAAGCGCCCTGTAAACTCATCAACATTCTCATGACCAACCCGCATGACTCTGAGAAGCTCAGTTGATTTGCCCAATATCCTTTCAACTGACTTGCCATCTTTATCATCTGATACCTCACCAGATTGTAGGCCAGCAGCACGCCCCAGAGTTCCTGCTCCACAAGCGCCGGTTTTTTGCTCCTCAGTGTCAATCTACTCAGTAACATCGTCTGCTTTATTTCACGGTATCCCAACTCTATTTCCCACCGATGACCGTAAAGCTCGACCATTTCTCTACCCGGATAGCGCATGGCGTCTGTCATTGACGTCAGCATATAATACGTCTTTTCTTTCCGGGTAAACGTCAGCAGCTGCGCCGTTATTTCCCTTTCCAGACCCGACCACTTCTTTCGTGCCTGAGGACTGGTTTTCAGCTTTACCAGATAATCCCCTTTACCCCGCTTTCTTACCTCCTCATACTGCGCCCCCTTTTTCAGCGGTATCATCCAGTGTCGATGCGTCCCTGCCTGATTCCAGGCATTCAGCAGGCCCAGTGAGTAATACCCTTTATCAAGTAATGTCAATGTGTTATCACCGGTCTGGCTTATCAGTTGTTCAGCCAGCGTACACTCGCTTTCTTTCATTGTGCCGAAGGCGGCTGCCGTTAACAGATGGCTGGTCAGCTCCATCTGACAGACCATCTTTACCTGAGGGTAGAGTCCGGGTTGCCCGGCATAGGTCTGACGCGGGAAAGCCGCATCATTCTCCGGCGTATTGGGTGTTCGCCAGACAACCCCATCGACAGCCAGCAGGGTCAGACCGCACCAGTGGGGGTGAGTGGTGGCACCGTGCCACAACTGCGCGGTTTGTGTGAACACACGGCGAACAGCCTCGCTCCCCAGTCTCTGCCGGGCCTGGATAACTGCGCTGGGTGCCACGAAGGGGCAGTCACCCGGCAGCATAATATCAAGGCGGTTAACTATCTGATGAAGCGGCTCTTTGCGCTCCAGCGCCATACCCACAATGCACCAGACCATCATTTCCAGCGGGAGACGGCGTTTACGCAGAGTGACAGTCCCGGACTCTTGAAGACAACGGGAGATGAGCTCCGGGTCAAGAAAGTCACCCAAAGACGTCAGGGGATTACGGGTGGAGTCGTAGCAGGAGACAAGATCAAGAGCCTGAGCAATACGCATAAAAAAATCCGGAAACGAAAGACATTTCCGGATTTTTACACAATGACTGGATCGTTCAACCGAACTGATCGGCAATTACCTTCTATGAGGGCGGCTTTTTTAATTCATGTTTTCTCTCTAACGTTCCCCCCTTTACTTTGCTCTTCATCCGAAAAAACCTCCATAAGAATCAAAATTGGCTACGCTTAAACAGCAGTCCTTTCGTACCGTTGAAATCCTATTCTCATAAAGAAGGAATCGAGTATGTTGAAGAAAGCGTTTGTTGCCATTTTCTCTCTGGTTATTCTCTCCGCAGTGGTTGGGTGTAATACCACACGGGGTGTTGGGGAAGATGTTGAAGCGGGTGGGAAGGCTATTCAGCGCAGTACCCAATAACCCGACGTGAGAAATAAGTCGTAATAACTTTTCCGAGTGGAAGAAAATGCCGCGATGGTGTTTTCTTCCCCGCGGCGAGATAATGAGAACGTGGGTGGATCGCTCGGAGAAGTAATAATGTCGCCTCTTTTCATTACTGTCGGCATGCTGACGTTGAGCAATATATTTATGACGTTCGCCTGGTACGGGCATTTACGCTATTTCAGCGGCCGAACCTGGATAATTGCAGCGTTGATCAGTTGGGGGATCGCATTATTCGAATACCTCTTGCAGGTGCCAGCAAATAGGATTGGTTATCAGGTTGCCTCTGCTGGTCAATTGAAAATATTGCAGGAAGCGATCAGCCTTTCCGTATTTATTCCTTTCTCTATATACATTTTAAAAGAACCATTCCGCACCGATTATATTTGGGCAGGGCTGTGCCTGCTGGGTGCAGTTTTCTTTATGTTTCGCGATAAGATTATGGGATAACGTACTGTTTCATTTTCGTATTACGATCAGGTTACTGATTGACCCAGATGAGCGCCTCTGTCGGGAAACCGTAACGTTTGGCCGTGGCGACCAGTTTGTCGCGCGTGGCGGCATCCAATGTTGGTGTGCGTGAGAGAATCCACAGGTAGTCACGGTCTGGCCCGCAAATCAGGGCATAGCGGTAGTCGTCATCCAGTTCAATAATGTTGTAGCCGCCATAGAATGGCCCGAAGAACGACACTTTTAGCGCGCCCCGATGAGGCGAACCTGTGAAATACGCTTTCCCGATACTTTCTTTCCATTCCTGTTTTTCGACGTTAAAGCCCCGATTGATAACCTTGATTCCGCCGTCATCCCGCGGGCTGTAGGTTGCGGTTACGCGTTCCAAATTTCGCTCAAAGCGGTGGTCGAGACGAGCGATTTCATACCATGTGCCGAGGTAACGATTAACGTCAAAATTTTCCACGACGGTGACGTTATCGGGAGGCGTTACGCTACAGGCGACGGAAAAGAGTGCCACCAGCGCGGCAATGCATGCTCTCCCGCATCGTCTGATTTTGAAGATAAGGGATTTGAGGAACGTGGTGTTAAAGCGAATCGCGTGAAAGGGCATCATATTGACGTCTCATCGTTTTTATCTCTGCTCCAGTGTAGACGATGGACGTAAGCAGGTGGAGAAATAATACGGCCTGTATTACACAGGCCGTTAAGTACGGTGTTACATTTTCAGCGTTGTATCTACAGCGTGACGACACCGATGACGGTGACGACGGTTAGTATTGCTGCCAGACCGTAGAACACCCATTTTCCGGCAGGAACGTGGATTTTCAGGTCATGCATCGCGTGGTGGAGTCGGTGTAGGCCACACCAGAGCGGCAGCACAATCATCAGCAGCAAAAATACGCGGCCGATAAAACTCTGGCTGAACGCGGCGATGCGTTCATAGGTTAACGCGTCTGGGAACAATCCCAGAGGCAGCATCACACCGACCAGAAGGATGATGACCGGAGCGAAGAACGCGCTCCACATCCCACCAGCACCGAACAGACCCCAGAAAGGCGGTTCGTCGGAACGTTTTGGCGTTGGGTTAATCACATTATTTCTCCTGTTCAGAATAGTAAGGCGATCGCCAGAACGGCTACGGTTACCACCACGGTGACAGCCCACAGCCCTTTAATGATCGGCTCCGGCCCCATTTTTTCGTCTTTAATGACGATGATGCTGGCCTTCGGTGCCAGCTCAAACCAGGTTTTGGTGTGCAGCGCAGCAGCCAGCAGAGCAACGATATTGATCAGCAGTACCAGCGGGTTTTGCAGGAAGCTGACGAAGTTTTCCCAGCCTTCCGGCCCGTTTTTCAGTGCGAAGACGCCGCACATTAGAACGATGCTAAACCAGACGGCAGGGACGGCAGTCCCTTCACGCAGCATGTAAAAGCGGTAGAATCCCAGCTTTTTCCACCAGGTCGGTGACATGCCGCGAACATACGCTTTACGTTTAGTTGTCATCATTGTCCCTCCCTTATTGTGGTTTCAGCATGGCGATCATGAAGTCTTTCGCGCTTTCGACTTTGCCTTGCTGGATGGCAGCGGCAGGGTCGACGTGCTTCGGACACACTTCTGAGCAGTAGCCCACAAACGTACAGGACCAGACGCCGTTATTACCGTTCAACTGTGCCATACGCTCTTTCTTGCCGTGATCGCGGTTGTCCAGGTTATAACGGTGCGCCAGCGTAATCGCTGCCGGGCCGATGAACTCAGGATTCAGACCGAACTGCGGGCACGCCGCATAGCATAGACCGCAGTTAATACAGCCAGAGAATTGGTGATACTTCGCCATTTGCGCTGGTGTCTGCTTATTCGGGCCGTCAGCAGGTTTGCGATCGTTGCCGATGATATACGGTTTGATTGCTTCCAGACTCTCGATGAAGTGGGTCATATCGACCACCAGATCGCGTTCAATAGGGAAATTGCCCAGCGCTTCGACCTTCAGACCTTTTGTGTAGTCACGCAAAAAGGTTTTACAAGCCAATTTTGGGACATTATTCACCATCATGCCGCAGGAACCGCAAATCGCCATACGGCAGGACCAGCGATAGGAGAGGTCCGGTGCCAGGTTATCTTTGATATAACCCAGCGCGTCCAGCAAGGAAGTCTGCGTGTTGTATGGGACATCGAATGTCTCAAAATGCGGCTCGCTGTCCTGTTCAGGGTTGTAGCGCATGACTTCCATTTTCAGGGTTTTGATCATCTCAGCCATTCGCCTGCTCCTTCTTACTTGCTTCCTGAGCATCGCCTTCTGCACCGTATACGCGTTTGGCCGGTGGAAGCTTGGTAATCTTCACATCGCTATACTCCAGATGAGGTGCCCCTTCCGGGTTATAGAACGCCAGCGTATGCTTGAGGAAGTTAGCGTCATCACGCTCGGTGCAGCCGTCATCCAGACGCTGATGCGCGCCGCGAGATTCTTTACGGTTGATCGCCGAGTGCGCCATACATTCCGCAACATCCAGGCTGTGGCCTAGTTCAACGGTGTACAGCAGATCGGTGTTGAACACGCTGGAGCGGTCGGTGATTTTCACGCGTTTGAAGCGTTCCTTCAGCTCCGCCATCTTATCGACCGTTTTCTGCATCAGGTCGGTGGTACGGTAAATACCACAGCCTTCTTCCATCGACATGCCCATTTCGTCGCGGATTTTCGCCCAGCTTTCGGTGCCTTCCTGATTCATCAGGTCATGCAGGCGCTGTTCGATATCGCGCGTTTGTGCATCCAGCGCTGTACCGTTGGCTGGTGCCGCCGCCTGTGCGCGTTGTACCGCATGCTCACCCGCGACACGACCGAAGACCACCAGTTCAGCCAGCGAGTTGGAGCCAAGACGGTTCGCACCGTGCAGACCAACAGAAGAACATTCGCCGACCGCAAACAGGCCTTTGATGCGGGTTTCGCAGTTTTGATCGGTTTCAATGCCACCCATCGTATAGTGCGCGGTAGGACGGATAGGAATCGGCTCTTTCACTGGATCGACGCCGACATAGGCTTTTGCCAGTTCGCAGATGAACGGCAGACGTTCCAGCAGCTTCTTCTCGCCGAGGTGGCGCAGATCGAGATAAACCACATCGCCCAATGGGGTTGAAACTGTGCGGCCTGCGCGCCATTCGTGCCAGAATGCTTGCGAGACTTTATCGCGTGGCCCCAGCTCCATGTATTTGTTTTTCGGTTGGCCCAGTGGTGTTTCCGGGCCCATGCCGTAGTCTTGCAGATAACGGTAGCCGTCTTTGTTGACCATGATGCCGCCTTCTCCGCGACAGCCTTCGGTCATCAGGATTCCGGAGCCGGGCAAGCCGGTCGGGTGATACTGTACGAATTCCATATCGCGTAGCGGTATGCCGTGGCGGAACGCCATGCCCATACCATCGCCCGTTACGATTCCGCCATTGGTGTTATAACGGTATACACGTCCTGCGCCGCCTGTCGCCAGTACTACAGCGTTAGCACGGATCTGAATCAGCGAACCTTCCATCATGTTGATGGCAACGAGGCCGCGAGCCTGACCGTCATCGACCAGAACGTCAAGGACAAAGTGCTCATCAAAACGTTGGATTTGTGGATATTTAAGGGATGTTTGGAACAGCGTATGCAGCATGTGGAAGCCGGTTTTATCGGCAGCAAACCAGGTGCGCTCGATCTTCATCCCACCAAAGCGGCGAACGTTGACTGAACCATCCGGTTTACGGCTCCAGGGGCAGCCCCACTGTTCCAGTTGAATCATCTCTTCCGGGCAGTGTTTGACGAAGTGCTCAACAACGTCTTGTTCACACAGCCAGTCGCCACCAGATACGGTGTCGTTGAAGTGATAATCGAAGCTATCGTGTTCCTGAGTCACCGCTGCCGATCCACCTTCTGCCGCCACGGTATGGCTACGCATTGGATAGACTTTTGAGATCAGCGCTATTTTCAGTTGGGGGTTAGCTTCCGCAGCAGCTATTGCTGCTCGTAGGCCAGCACCCCCGGCCCCGATAATGGCCAAATCAGCATTAAAGGTTTGCAATGCATTCCTCCAGTTACTTAAGTTAATTAAGTTAAAATAAAAAAATAATATCTATTCATTCTGTCTTTAATATCCGAGCTTAATATCAAACCCGCTAGAAATTGTGTGATAGACGTATAAAGAATAGATAAACCTATAATTTTTGTGTGGGAATGATTATACCGAATTATAGGTAGGTGAAATTTGATGTGATCCTGCATTTTGTGGTTTTTTCAGCAAGTACCGTATTTATTGATAAAAACGTGATCGAAAGGCTTATTTACAGGGAAACAATGCTTTTATTTCTTTAATAACCCTTTTGAGAGGGATATAAGAAAATGATTCACTGGATATAATTTATGGATGCTCTCTTTTCGCCGTCCTTGAAAGGATAGGACACGCCTTGTGGAAAAGCACATCTGGCTTTTTTCCGCTGGAAATTTGGGCTGATGCGGGTAGACTGCACCCCCTGTTTGACTTTGGAGTAAGAGCCATGAGCGAGACGGCAAGTTGGCAACCTAGTGCTTCTGTCGCTAATTTGTTGAAACGAGCGTCGATAGTTGCCACTATTCGACGTTTCTTCACCGATCGTGGAGTGCTGGAAGTCGAAACGCCAGCGATGAGCCAGGCGACGGTAACGGATGTTTTCTTATGCCCGTTCCAAACCCGCTTTGTTGGCCCCGGTGCTGCGGATGGTATGACGCTGTATTTGATGACCAGCCCGGAATACCATATGAAGCGTCTGCTGGCTGCTGGCAGCGGACCAATCTTTCAACTGTGTCGCAGCTTCCGCAATGAAGAATCTGGCCGACACCATAATCCAGAATTCACCATGCTGGAATGGTATCGCCCTCACTATGATATGTACCGTCTGATGAATGAGGTCGACGACCTTTTGCAGCAGGTACTGGATTGTGAAAGTGCGGAAATGCTCTCCTATCAGCAGGCATTTTTACGCCATCTGGAAATCGATCCTCTGTCTGTCGATAAAGCACAACTGCGCGAAGCGGCAGAAAAACTCGGACTTGGCGATATCGCCTGTCGTGAAGACGATCGCGATTTACTGGTACAAATGCTGTTCACCTTCGGCGTTGAGCCGAACATCGGACGTGACAAGCCTGCATTTGTCTACCATTTCCCGGCCACGCAAGCCTCGCTGGCAGAGATTAGTTCGGAAGACCATCGCGTTGCCGAGCGTTTTGAAGTCTATTTTAAAGGGATGGAGCTGGCGAATGGCTTCCGCGAATTAACCGATGCTAATGAGCAGCGCCAGCGCTTCGAGCAGGATAACCGCAAGCGTGCAGCGCGTGGTCTGCCACAGCAGCCGATTGATGAAAACCTGCTGGCGGCGTTGAAACATGGTCTGCCAGAGTGTGCCGGTGTGGCGCTGGGCGTGGATCGTTTGATCATGCTGACGCTGAATGCTGAGAAGCTGAGTGACGTGATTGCGTTCTCCGTAGAGCGTGCGTAGCCTTCCTTATAGAGTAACAATCCTGATGCGGGCGGTGCCATATCTGGCCACCGCCCGTTTTCCTCTTTTATAAGCTGCCCGGCGTCCTCTGCCGTGGCGTCAGCGTTTTTCCACTGCGCGACAGATTGTCCATTTTCACCTGGAACGGTGGGAAAGGAAGCTCCAGATTGTGCTTGCGGTAGTTTTCCAGAATCAACTGATGTAGTTCGTGGCGCAACGGCATGCGGTGTCCCATTTCGGCAGCGAAAATACGCAATTCGAAAATCTGAAGACCCTGTTGCAGGTCGACCAGAAAGACTTCAGGCTCCGGCGTATCCAGAATCAATGAACAACGCTTTACTGCATCCATCAATAGTTCCGTGACTTCCTGACTGTTCGCGTTTGCCGGTGCTGGTACCGTCATGACGACACGTGTGACAGAGTCCGACAGCGACCAGTTGATAAATTGCTCGGTGATAAAGGCCTTGTTCGGCACGATGATCTCTTTGCGGTCCCAATCTGAAATGGTCGTCGCACGTGTGTTAATGCGCATCACGCTGCCGGTGAGATCGCGGATTGTGACGGTATCGCCAATACGCATGGGTTTTTCAAACAGAATGATCAGGCCGGAGATAAAGTTGGCGAAGATTTCCTGCATGCCGAATCCCAATCCCAGACCGAGAGCGGCAACGAGCCATTGTAGTTTCGACCATTCTATCCCGATAAGCGAGAAGCCCATCATGCAGCCGATTAACATCAGAATATACTTACTGATCGTGGTAATGGCGTAGCCGCTGCCCGGCGACAGATCCAGATGTTGCAGGATCGCCAGTTCCAACAGTGCGGGAAGATTACGTACCAGCTGTGCGGTAATAATGAAGATCAGAATCGCGATCAATACAGATCCCAGCGTAATCGCCTGCACGCTCTCCACGCCTTTAACCGTGCTGGACACATCCCACAGGCTGATATTCTCCAGAAACGCGAAGGCCGAGTGGATTTCTGACCACAGCGCGATCACCGAAACCAGTGCGATCAGCGTCAGAATGGATCGTACCAACTGCAAGGATTTGGCGCTGATGGCATCCAGATCGACGACGGGTTCTTCCACCGCTTCCGAGCTGCTTTCATGGGATGACGCAGACTGCGTATCTTCTTCACCTTTGGCACGCTGTGCCAGAATTTCCGAACGTCGTTGCTTGGCGCGGTCGAAGGCGATGCGACGTCGCTGAATCAGCATCCAGCGGCGAATAATGTGGTAAACCACCAGCAGGAAGAACCAGATGGAGACGGAGGTTTCCAGTCGCGCTAACAGCGCCTGTGCGGTCGCCAGATAGCCGATGCATGAGGCCAGTGCGGCAACGAGTGGCACACCGATCAGGATGTTCCACATCGCACGGTTAACAGAGTTTTCTCCCGAGCCTTCTTTATCCAGATACAACGGGATACCGGCGCGTTTTAATCCGGCGGTGACCAGACTCAACGCCATACAGAGAAGGATGAAGCAGAGTCGCCCCAGCGTGCTGGAGAACTCGCGATCGTTGAGTTTATCGAAAGTAATCAGCGCCATAATCAGCGGCACGATAAAGGCGATGGAAAGACGATAATAGCGCATCGCTCTGGCTACGCGTTCCGGCGACCAGCGGAAGTGGACAATGAACAACCCCTGCGGATGCGAGAAGGAGGCGCTGATCATCACCAGCCACATCAATGGCACAGTAGCGGTCACGCTGTCGCCGATGGCAACAGCAATCGGGTAAGGCCAGGCGTTTTGCAGCCCATAGCCAAGTGCTGCCCAAAGCACAGGCAGCGGCAGGGCGGTAAGGATGGACCAGAATACCGTCCGCAGCGTCAGCATGAAGTGATCGAGCGTGACCTTGCCGACACGGCTGCTGGCACGTTCCATAAATGCATGATAGTGACGGCGGGAACTGATGCTGAAGCCAACCAACAGCAACGCACCCAGCAGCGGCAGCACGGTTTCCTGACTGGTCACCATCATTACGAGTGCGCTACCCATCTGCGTCAACGTATCCAGCGACAGCAGGCGCGTCAGATCCTGCACCAGCTTGAGCGGATAGGAGAATGTTACGGGTTCAACATCAGCAACCCAGAACAGATCGCGGTGGGCCGCTTCGCGTGTTTCGGTTAATGCATCCGCCAGCTGGTTATTGGCGACTTTGAGTTTGGTGAGTTCGAGTATCTGTGAGTCACAGCCGGAAATCAGTGAAGTCAGCAGATCGCGCTGGGTACGCATCTGATCGGTCAGAATTCGCAACTGTGCACTGGTCAGCGGATCGCCATTATCCTGTTTAGCGCTATCAAGATCTTGCGGTTTATTGATCAGGTCTTCGAAGTGCAAGCGCTGTACACGCAGTTGCGCCATATCGCTGTCCAGCAACTGTGGCTTGGGCATTTCAGGCAGGCGGGCGATCTGTGCCCGTAACGTTTCCCCCAATATCGGTGAGACACCGAGCCACTGCGCCTGTTCGCGAATGGTGCTTAGCGCCTGACGAACCTGAATAGTATGCGTTGCTGCCTGACGCTGCTGAGAAGCGATAAGATCCATCCGCTGCGCCTGTTGATTCAGCGCGACGGATAGCTCGCGGTTAACCTGTAGCTGCTTGCTGATAACGGTGGGTAAATCGCCACTTTGTTCAGCGAGAAACTCTGTGCGTTCTAACGCTTGTTCGGCTTCACGCTGACGCAGGTTGTTGAGTCGGCTGCGTAAATCCTGTTGCAGTAGATCCAGCCTGTCGTGACGCTTTTTATATAGCTCGACGCGTAAACGTGACAGCTCCTGACGGTTGCTAGCTGAAAGCTGCGCCAACTCCAGTTCATCCACTCGGCTTTTGCGCAGTGCGGATTCGGCCTGAAGCGCGGCGAGTTGCGCTTGCCCCAGCGGAGTAGCGGGCGTGCCGAGAGACTGAATACGGCGTTCCGCATCGCTTTGCATGCGGCTGGCTTCCGTTTGCTGTTGCGGAAGCTGACTCAGTGAATCGCCGATTTCCCGCAGCCGATCCTGTTCCTGCTGAAGCTGGCGAGCCTGCTCCAACAACTGACTGCTCGTTTGCAGTAACTGCTGTTCGAGATCGTTGCTGGAGAGACTTTCTGAAATTGACTGCGGCTTTCCTTCTTCGGCATTAAGCTGGCGACGCAGCTCCTGAACGAACTTGGGGAAATCATCAATGACGCGTTGATACTGTGTGGCGCGTTCCTGCGCCTCTTTACGATCCTGTAAGGTATTCAGCGCAGCCTGATATTCCTCGACGATTTTCGCCTGATCGGCTGCACCTTTATTGGCTTCAGCCTGCTGTAGCTGCTGGCGTAACTGTGCCTCATTGGGCGCAGTGGCAGCCAACGCGGCAGTCGATAATAAGCATCCCAGAAGAAAAGTCAGAATCAAACGCACGTTAGCTACCTTTTACAAACAACACTTTTACAAGCGACTAAAGTCGGACATTATTTACGGCGCATCGGGCTTGTGGCCCGTTTGACCGGATAGTTCTGCCACAGGATTTTTCCCGTCAGCCTGAACAGGCTCAGACGTTACAGCGACAGACGGTTGTACTGCGTCGTTTTCTTCCAGCTCGGTTCCTTCCGGGAAGACAACGGGCGTTTGCTCATCCTGACGGACTTCGGCAAACGGTTCACCCATACGCGTCACGCTCAGGGTATTCAGATGGGCAGCAAACTGGAGATGATTGCCTGCGGCAAACAGGTTAATCACGGTTGAGCCCAGCTTGAAGCGCCCCATTTCTTCGCCTTTCGCCAGCACGACTGCGCCTTCTTCACCCGCTTGCGGGTAAGTCCAGCGCTTGATGATACCTTCGCGCGGTGGCGTCACCACGTCTGCCCACACGGTTTCGATGCTACCGACAATGGTCGCTCCCACCAGAATCTGCGCCAACGGACCAAACTCAGTATCAAACAGGCAAATGACGCGTTCGTTACGCGCAAACAGATTCGGCACATTATCTGCCGTCAGCAGGTTGACGGAGAACAAGTCGCCTGGGACGTAAATCATTTCGCGCAGTACGCCGTCGCACGGCATGTGCAGGCGGTGATAATCACGCGGCGAAAGATAAATGGTGGCAAACAGGCCGTCGCGGAACAGATCGGCCATCACATAGTTGCCAGCCAGTAGCGCTTCCAGCGTGTAGTCGTGGCTCTTAGCCTGAATCAGTTTGCCGTCGGTAATCGGGCCAAACTGCGATAGCACGCCGTCTGCGGGCTGCACCAGACGATGCGCATGCGGATCGACAGGGCGAATGCCAGGACGCAGCGCGCGAACGAAAAATTCGTTAAACGTGCGATAGGAAGCGGTATCTGGTTGCAACGCTTCCTGCATGTTGACGTTGTATTGGCGGATAAACAGATCGATCACCAGCTTGGTGAGTTTCCCCGCACGCTTGTTTGCTCCCCAGCCCGCTAAGCGGGTCATCCAGATCTTGGGAAGCCAATACTGTAATTTGATTTTGATACTATCCAGCACAGTGAGCCTCTTGGATTAATAGTGCGCCATAAAACAGTGCTTCACAAAACAAAGCTTCACAAAACAAAGCTTCACAAAACAAAGCTTCCAGGGGAACACGCTGGACACCGCCGACGGTAACCTAGAAAGAAGGTGAGCGGATTCACTTACCTTCAAAGGGGGCGCATTGTACCGACGGTCATGATAAATGTCAGTTATCTGTATCTGAAAAGCCTTTACGTGTTTTTACTTGCGCCATGCTTTCCAGAATCCGGTGATAGTTATCAAAGCGCTCTCTAGCAATATCTCCGCGTTCACGTGCGGCATTAATCGCGCAGCCCGGATCGTTTTCATGTTTACAGTCGCGGAACTTACATGAACCGATGTATTCCCGTAACTCAATGAAACCACTAGTAACCTGCTCTGGTTCCAGATGCCATAGGCCAAATTCGCGTACGCCCGGTGAGTCGATGACGTCGCCGCCGTGCGGGAAGTGATAAAGCCGGGAGGCAGTGGTGGTGTGTTGTCCCAATCCTGAGTTATCGGAAACCTCATTTACCAGAATGCGTTCTTCACCTAGCGCAAGTAGCGCGTTAAGCAGGCTGGATTTCCCTACGCCTGATTGTCCGGCGAAAATACTGATACGGTCAGTGAGTGCTTGCTCCAGTTCGGAAATACCCTGTTGGGTATGGCTGGAAACCATTAACACGCGATACTTGAGCGCGCGGTAAATATCCATCGATTTATCAACTAACTGGCGGGATTTGTCATCCAACAGGTCAATTTTATTCAGCACGATAAGCGGTTCGATCTCCAGCGTTTCGCAGGCGACCAGATAGCGATCGATGATGTTCAGCGACAGTTCGGGCAAGATCGCTGAGACGATCACGATCTGATCGATATTGGCGGCGATCGGTTTAATGCCATCGTAATAGTCGGGGCGTGTCAGGACTGAATGACGAGGATGAACGGCTTCCACGATCCCGCTGATGCCAGCGAGCGATTCATGGCCGGGACGCCAGACGACGCGGTCGCCCGTTACCAGCGATGAAATGGTCCGACGAATGTTGCAGCGATGCACTACGCCATCAGTGGCTTCTATATCGGCATGCATACCGAATCGGCTGATGATGATGCCTTCCTGTGCATCTCCCAGTTGGCTATCTTCCCATTCGACTTTGCTTTCCGTTTTTTTCAGGCGACGCTGGTGGTTTGCGCTAACCCGACGCTGCTGACCTTTCGACAGTTTCTTTTTGCTCACTGAGCCTCACTTAAGACGATTTATCGTTCACGGCAGTGCGTTATCGCCCGCTGTGTTTTAACAGACTATACCCGTCATACTTCAAGCTGCATGTGCGTTGGCTTCCTCGCTCACCTCAGTCACTTACTGGTGTAAGCTCCTGAGGATTCACTGTGTCGCCGCCTTCCTGCAACTCGAATTATTTAGGGTGTATAATACACCCTATTTGATTTTAATTAACTGATACCACCTTGTCGGTATCAGCATTGAGATTGATACTGGTATCCTTGTATCGAAGACAGGGCACAATGCAACAGGAATTCCCACGATGGTAGATGAAAATAACCTGATCTGGATCGATCTTGAGATGACCGGCCTGAACCCGGATCACGATCGCATTATTGAGATCGCAACATTAGTTACGGATGCAAATCTGAACGTGTTGGCCGAAGGACCGGTACTGGCCGTGCATCAGTCGGATAGCCAACTGGCGTTGATGGATGACTGGAATGTGCGCACGCACGGTGCCAGCGGCTTGACGGATCGTGTCAAAGCCAGCACTGCGGATGAACGTGCCGCCGAGCTGGAAACGCTGGCGTTTCTACAAAAATGGGTACCGGCGGGTAAATCACCGATCTGCGGCAACAGCATTGGTCAGGATCGCCGCTTCCTATTCCGCTATATGCCAGAGCTGGAAGCCTACTTCCATTACCGCTATCTGGATGTCAGCACGCTCAAAGAGCTGGCGCGACGCTGGAAGCCGGAAATCATGGCGGGTTTTAAGAAGCAAGGCACGCATCAGGCGATGGACGACATTCGTGAATCACTGGCGGAACTGGCCTATTACCGTGAGAATTTTCTGCGGCTGTAGGTTAATCAAGACGGTTAGGGCGTGATGTGCCGCGCGATTTTGCTGTTATTTACGCCATGATGTCGGTTTTATCAGCAGTCAGACGATTTTTCATTTTCGGGGGCTTGCGGTTAAACGGATTTCTCGTATAATGCGCACCCCATACCGATGAAGAATTTCAATTAAAGAACTTCAACATTGTATGTAGATTTCCCGAGCGGGAATAGCTCAGTTGGTAGAGCACGACCTTGCCAAGGTCGGGGTCGCGAGTTCGAGTCTCGTTTCCCGCTCCAAATTTTATCACTGTTTGTTACCATACAAGCCGTGTGCAGTAATCAGACGTAACGCCTGTTATTGTCTGTCCGATATGCGGGAATAGCTCAGTTGGTAGAGCACGACCTTGCCAAGGTCGGGGTCGCGAGTTCGAGTCTCGTTTCCCGCTCCAATCTTTTAGTTTCTTTCTTTAATTCAGTATCCTTTTCTCTGTTGATGTATAAACGCCGCTAAAGGCTTTCTGCTTTCTTCATCGCCTAAGAAATCCATGTTGTACGCTGGGTTATATCTCTGGGCTGTGCCTTGATCGTTGATATCGTAGATAAATCACTTTATTAAATACTTAGTCTGGTTATATTTATTCTGATTCCTGTTTCTATTTTATTTTTATGTCGGTTTGATTTTGACGTAATATTAAAATTTGACTATGTTTATAACCAGAATGCATTTATAAAAATCACATCGTTTAAAATGACCAAGATTGTTATTTTTTTAGTAATTTTTTCTATTCGACGCTATCTGGGGAGTGTTATTTAAACTCCATGAGGAATTTCGGTTATTTATTTAATAAATAATGGATTGTTATCATGGATCATATGGTTATCCCTACAGATAAAAGAGGATGGAAAAATGAATGCAATGAGTAGCACTATTTTACACGTTATAGCAACGGCGACGCTGGTGATGAGCGGTTTTGCTCAGGCTGATGACACGGCAAAAGCACATACCGGAAAAGAGCAAGTTGAATTAAAACATATTCACGCTGTCCTGCAAAATGGAACGCCCAGCCCGCAGCACGATGCGATGTGTGAGAAACAGCTGAATATACCTGAATCCAAATATGTTGGCATGAAAGTGACAACAGAATATAACATTAATATCCAGTCAATGATGATGTCGGCAAAATCCATGTTCCCTTCGCCACACAGTACGCAACAAATGGAATTAACAGCTGAATTATCCGCTTTGGGGCTATCTGATAGCTATTCATTTGGTGCATTTAGTCCCAGTATTTTACCTGAGGCTAATATTCTTTTCTCTGTCGATAAAAAAATGAAAAACCCTGTTAGTACTTTCATGATTATTAATAAAGACGAAAGTTACAATTGCGTTATTAGCAGTTCAAAGGATGGCCTAAGCAAAGAGGCAATGAAAAGCATTGAAATGAAGAAATAGTAATTTTTTATTTTCTACCGTAGATTGCAGGCCGCAGTCTGCAATCTACGGCTATGCATGTAGCTCAGGCTGCCATTCAGTGGTTGACGGGTGAATTGTGTGGGAAAATAGAATGCTGATCGCTGCTGCTTTATGGCTCGGCTGGGCGGTTTCATTTTGCCGTAGAACGTTTTCTCACAAAACCACCAGTGAGTGCCGAGCATAATGTTACCTGTTTGTATAAGAATGTGGTGGTATCATCTCTGTTCAGATGGCCTAATTTAGTGTGTTACTACATTCCGTGTGTTACGACGGGTCAGCGTTACAGGTAAATAATTATTTTGAGTGCAAATCGAACCCATCCCCGTCTCTCCGCGTGCTAAAGTTCCTCGCACTTGCGACAGCCGCGTTTCTGACCTTACTAACTGAGATCATCCCGACAGGACTACTCAGTTCGCTTGCTACGCAGCGCTGGGGCGAGTGTGTTTCCATAGGTGATGGTCAGGCTATTGACACTATCATTCATCGTTGTGATTCTGGGTGTTAACCGCGCGCTGACGGCTGCGAAGCCAGCGCAGCCGTCTCCACCAAAAGCGATTCCTTGATTTCGAGTAACCAATATTTATGAAATACCGCCACTTCCTGTTTGACCTTGACGACACGCTGCTGGACTTCAAAGCCTCTGAGCGTCTTTCGTTCGCGCGCACGCTAACAAACCTTGGCATCGATATTGAAAACACGACCCTGTTTGCAGACTATCAGCGTGAGAATTCCCTGTTATGGAGCAAGTTCGAGAAGGGGGAAATCACCAAAGATCTACTGAAAGTAGAGCGATTCCGTCGCACTTTCACCCTTCATGGCCTTGATATCGATCCCCATAAAGCGAGCCGCCTCTATTTAGAATGCTTGACTGAAACCGTGGTGTTGGTGGACGGGGCTGTCCAGATATGCGAAGCGCTTGCCGAGATCGGTGAGGTTGGCATTATTACCAACGGCATTGAGTATGTGCAGGCGAAGCGGGTAGCGAACTCGGGGCTGGCAGATTGGCTCACGTTCGTTGCCTCCTCTGAGGCTTGCGGATTCGCAAAGCCGGATGCGCGTTTCTTTGAGTTCTCGGCCAGCAAGTTCAGCACGTTTGATAAAACCAAGACGATCATCGTGGGCGACAGGCTTGATGCCGATATCCTGGGAGCGAACCTATATGGCATAGACAGCTGTTGGTTCAATGCAAACGGAGTCGCCAACGATTCGGATATCGCGCCAACCTATGAGGCCGCAACGCTACGGGATGTATTCACGCAGCTAAGCGCCAAGTCTTAACACGACATAACGTGCATTCGACGACAATCATCATGATTACCCCAGTGGGTTGTCGTCGCTTTCCTCTGTGAACTCAGTTCGCTAATCAACATTGCTTCGCTTCTCTCTGACCGGCTCCCGCCATCTTTTGCATCACTCGTAATGCATTTTTGTAACGTTTTGCCTTTTTTTGGTGCGTCGACTCCTGTCAGAGCAGCGTGTTTACGGCATTTCTACGGTGTCAGGAATCATGGCACGGCCTGTGCTTAGTCTTATATACCATCTTGTGTACAAGATGGAGCGACTCAGGTAATCGACCTGATCGGTTTTTTTCAGGCTGGTGATTATCAGCCGTTGTTAGCTCACCGTTGAAGGGGAACACAATGAAAAATAACAATGACAAGATCGATCGTAAACGCAGGCAGCTAATGAAGTGGTCAGCGGTTAGCGCAGGGGCGCTGACGCTAAGCAACTTGCTGCCGGGCGTCGCTTTAGCCGCAGAGGGGGAAGAGATCCGCATTGGTTACTGGCCGATTGTCGGCGGTTTGCCTTTATATGTGGGCGTTGAACGCGGCTTTTTCAAAGAGGCGGGATTGAATGTTCGCGCCGTGAAATTCGCTAGCCCGCAACAGATTGTCGAGGGCATGATCACGGGGCGTATACACGGCTGTGCCAACGGTACGGCCACTGGCGCGTTGGGATTAGGGGCGATTACCTCCCCCGGTCTCTTCAAGATTATCTGCTCAAATCCTTCTAACCATCAGATGGTGTTGGATGAATTTCTGGTGCCGCTAAACAGCGATGTAAAAAGCATCGCAGAACTGAAGGGCAAGCGTATCGCCTGTGGCCCCGGTATTCAGAATGTGGTCATGACGAAAATCATTCTGGAGAAAAATGGCTTTACGGCGGATGAGCTGCGGGTGACGGAATTACCCGTTGGGCAACATGTGGCGGCGCTGGCCGCTGGTCAGATTGACGGCGTTTATACTCTGGAACCCACAGGGACTGTCGGGCGGTTGAAAGGACTGTCGCGTACGCTGGAGACGGGAGTGATCTCACGCTATGTGCTCGGTAACCCTGATGCTCCGTGGTTTGGTGGTGCGGCGGCGTTAAATAGCGGTTTTATCGAAAGTCGCGCTGCTGAGGCGAAGACCTTCACACAGGCCTATGCCAAATCGGTGCAGTTTATTCAGCAGAACCCTGATGCCGCTCGCGAACATATTACCGGTTACACCAGTATTGAAGCTGAACTGGGTAAAGAGGTGCCTTTGCCGGGGTTTGTCATGTACGACGAGCTAAAAGGCGACAATCTGGCATGGTTCCAGAAGTTTTATGACGTGTTCACTGAAAGAAAAATCTTCCGGCAGCCGGTGGATGTTAGCAGCCTGATTTATCAACCTTAAGAGGGGATGCGATTATGCGTGAGCATTGGACGTCTAAATTATTACCCGCTGTCGGCCCGATTTTGCTGTTTCTCTTTTGGCAATTGGCGGTCAGCGCGAAATGGTTGAACCCCATTTTATTACCGTCGCCGGTCGATACGTTGAGCTATATGTTCCAGTCCTTTGCGGATGTCAGCATGCGTACGGATATCGGCGCGACGCTATACCGTACGCTCGCCGCATTTGGCTTTGCTGCACTGATTGGCGTGCCGCTGGGCGTGATTCTGGGCAGCAATGAAAAGATTTACCGCAGTCTGGAGTTTCTGATCGATTTCTTCCGTTCTACGCCATCATCAGCGCTGATTCCGCTATTTTTGCTGATTTTCGGGATAACCGACGCGAATAAAATTGCCATTTCAGCTTTTGCAGCCGTGCTGGTGATTCTGTTCAACAGCGCGTATGGCGTGATGAATGCCAAGAAAACCCGTCTGATGGCGGCACAGGTGATGGGGATCTCCCGCTGGCATATTTTTAAAGACATCATGCTGCTCGAAAGCCTGGCACAAACCTTTGTCGGCCTGCGTACCGGTGTGTCGATGGCGTTGGTGATCGTGATTGTCGCGGAGATGTTTATTGGTTCTGAAACGGGGCTGGGGCACCGCATCATTGATGCTCAGCAGGTGTTTAACATTCGGGATATGTACGCTTCTATCCTGATTACTGGCGCACTGGGATATTTGCTTAACGTACTGTTTTTAGTCGCAGAAAAACGAATAGTTCACTGGAGTGGCAAAGCATGATGACATCTCGTACCGCGCAAGTGGAAAAATTGGATACGCCGTTGCCGCCTTATCCGGCACCGAACACTCACGTGACCATCCGCGGCTTGAACAAGTCGTTTGCGGGTCAGCCACTTTATACCGACCTGAATCTGGATTTGCCGCGCGGTAAGATCGTGTCTATTTTCGGGCCGAACGGCTGTGGTAAATCAACGTTGATGAACATGATTGCCGGGCTGATTCCCGTCGATAGTGGCGATATCTTGTTTGACGGCAAAACGCTGGCGGAAACCAGAATTGGGTACGTCTTTCAAAACTATCGTGATGCACTTTTTCCCTGGATGAGCGCCTGGAAAAACATTGCCTACCCGCTGGTGCGCAGTGGAATGCGAAAACAGGATGTGCAGACGCGCATGGATGAACTGATTGCGATGTTTGATATTCGTTTCGACCTTCAGCGCTATCCATATGAACTGTCGGGCGGGCAGCAGCAAACGGTGTGTATTATGCGGGCGCTAGCGACGGGGCCGGAGGTCATGTTTCTGGATGAACCGTTCTCGGCGCTGGATTTTGAAATGACGCTGTTCATCCGCGACAAGCTGCAAGAGGTTCAGTTGGCAACTGGCGTAACGATGGTCATCGTGTCACACGATTTGGAGGATGCGGTGTTTCTGGCGGACGAAATCCTGCTGCTGACGCGTCGGCCAACGACGGTGTCGGAGATTGTTCCATTCGATTTAGCGCGTCCACGCGGGGCGGAGGCGATGAGCGATCCTGAGTTTATTCGCGTCAAGGCGCATACGCTGGAAGTATTCAAACGCGAAATGGCTGCATAGGGAACACCGCTCTGGTTTTCTGTCTCCCAAACGGCAATAGGTTTGGGAGACAGGGGGCGATAACAGGAATGAAGCTACGATTGAGGCTGCCTAACCCATCAAGATTATCGACAGTATCTCAGAAATATAAATTAGCGCTAGGCTCAAAAATTGCCAAGTTTAGCCATTCTGTTTCGGGAGAAAGTAACGTTCTGCGTATCCCAAATTCTGCGCCAACGGCTTATGGTTTTATGACCACGCAAGCCTATCGTGATGTTGCCTGGAACGTTCGTATTACCGATTCAACCGGGGCGGGTATTCCAAATATTATTGCGCTTTTTTACCTCGACCAACGGGAAAATAACGGTGATTTGGAGTTTATTCCGAGTAACGGTCACGGGGCAATAACTGATGCCAACGGGGTTGCATCGGGCACCGTGAAACTGGATGCCTGTCAGGCTGATTACACCACGGAGTTTCAAGACTATAGCCAAGGTTATATCAATACGTGGAGAACAACCTATGATGTTGGGGCGTGGAAGATCGTAGTCCCTTATCAGTATGATGTTGGTGTAGGTGGTAACAACTCTAGGTACGTCACATTTGGGCATATCTGCAAGCACACTTTGTTGAAAAGCGTAACATCCTGATACGCAAGTAAATGAAAGATTGAGCCACCTTACTTTAGGCGGTCTGGTTGTGGAGGCGGACCAATGGTTTTTCCTCCACAGCACTGAGCTGATTGACACTGAACATGTATGGCAATGTTTTTCAGTGAAAAGAGGTTGCCACGTTAGGTTGATTGGTACATAATGCTGACCGTTGAATTGCCATTCTGTAAAATAGCTAGGTAATTCATTGAGTTACATGAAATTTGATCGGGTTAAATTAGTTTTGGTTTCAGCTGAGTTTGCTTTTTGCTGAAAGTAAAAGATAATACATCCGATTCTATGCGGGAATAGCTCAGTTGGTAGAGCACGACCTTGCCAAGGTCGGGGTCGCGAGTTCGAGTCTCGTTTCCCGCTCCAATTCTTGTTCTATAGACGTCCATTAATGTCTGTAGCTCCCTGATTTAACAAGCTAATCGCTCTGTTGAGCCTCCATCGAAATCCGCTGAAAACCACCGTCAACCACGCCGAAGTAGTACATAAATAAAATAGTACACAAATTAGTACCCGAAAATCGGGTGCGTTGCGGGTACGGATTGTTTGCTGAGCCGCTTACCTGTGCGCGGTACACCTCTCTTCAACCCTGAAGGAGGCAACCCCTATGGCGTTAACCGATGCCGTCGCCCGGCAGACCCGCGACCATTGGCAAATCCTAGACTCTGAGCTATCGCGACGAACTGCGCTGTAGCCATAAAACTCAGACAAACCGCGATATGAGTATTGATATAAAATCAGCAATTAAATAATGTTATTTTAGCTATTTGTGGTTATGTATAAATATATTTGTGCTATGTGTTGATATATTAGATTCGCTATTTTATTGAGCTTGTTGTTATTTGGTTTTAGTGATTTTTTTGATTTTATTTCCGGTAAATTATATTTGTTACAAACGATTTGGTGTGACTATTCTGAGTGAGTTGAGTGTTAGCATAATCTGTTCGTCTACCTTGTTTTTAAATCAATAAATTAAAGTGAGGTCGAATGGTAAGACAATGTAAGGCGCTTGAAGGTCGCCTGAATGAGGCGAAGAGGCAGACATTCGCTCAATTTGCATAAATCTGAGGCTAAAGTAGTTCGTTTATTTACCTCTATCGGCAAAAGGGGGGGCTATGCCTGTCCGTTCTCCATCGTTAAGGTTCTATCTGGTTAATTAGCCTGCTTCAGGGGCTTTGTTTGTTGCCGCGCTTGAAATGAAAGAGGGCGCTTTTAAGCAACGTTGAGGCGTTCAACACAGTCAGGATCGGAGACCAGAATATGGAAGTCAGGTACCCCTAATTTCACGTTAAGTTAGGTATTACTTATTGATTCGATAAACACAACGGATTGGTGATGACGATCACAATTCTGTACTTTAGCCACATGCGAAAACACATGAGGATAAAGTGATGTCAGTAATTAATACCCAAGTTAAACCATTCAAAAACATGGCTTTCAAAGACGGTCAGTTCATCGAAGTGACTGAGAAGAACATCGAAGGTAAATGGAGCGTGTTCTTCTTCTATCCTGCCGACTTTACGTTTGTCTGCCCGACTGAACTGGGTGATGTCGCTGACTACTACGACGAATTCCAACAGCGCGGCGTGGAAATCTACTCTGTTTCTACCGACACCCATTTTACGCACAAAGCGTGGCACAGCAGTTCTGAAACTATTGGCAAAATCAAATACACCATGATCGGTGATCCAACTGGTCAGCTGACGCGTAACTTTGAAAACATGCGCGAAGCAGAAGGTTTGGCCGATCGCGGTACGTTCATCGTTGATCCACAGGGCATCATCCAGGCAGTAGAAATCACGGCTGAAGGTATTGGTCGCGATGCCTCTGACCTGCTGCGCAAAGTGAAAGCAGCTCAGTACGTTGCTTCTCACCCAGGCGAAGTGTGCCCAGCCAAGTGGAAAGAAGGTGAGGCTACGCTGGCTCCGTCTCTGGATCTGGTTGGCAAAATCTAAGCTAACACCACGGAAAAAATCGCTGTTTTTATCGGGTGCAATGCACCCGACTTTTATGGCCCGGCTCTTTTTCGGGCCAGCACCCTGCATGATTTTGCCTTTGTACCAATTTGCCTAATTAAGGACGACCGATGCTCGACAATACGATGAAAGTCCAGTTGAAAGCTTATCTGGAAAAATTAACCAAACCTGTTGAGTTAATTGCGACTCTGGATGATTCCGCGAAATCTGCTGAAGTCAGAAGCTTGCTGACCGAGATCGCCGAGTTGTCTAATCAGGTAAGCTTTATTGAAAATAACACATTGCTTGAAAAGAATGGTCAGCCAGCACGTAAGCCTTCTTTTTTGATTACTAATCCAGGCTCCCAAAGCGGCCCGCGTTTTGCCGGTGCGCCGATGGGGCACGAATTTACCTCCCTGATTCTGGCGTTATTGCAGGTGGGGGGGCATCCGTCGAAAGAAGCGAAAGAATTACTCGATCAAATCCGTAATCTTGACGGTTCGTTCCATTTTGAAACGTATTACTCGCTGTCCTGCCACAACTGCCCGGACGTGGTGCAGGCGCTGAATTTAATGGCGGTTTTGAACCCAAATATCACCCATACCGCAATTGACGGCGGTGTGTTCCAGGATGAGATTCAAAGCCGTAATGTCATGGGCGTTCCCACCATTTTCCTGAACGGCGAACACTTCAGTCAGGGGCGGACAAGCCTCGCTGAGATTGTGACTAAAATCGATACTGGCGCGGGTGCTAAGCAGGTTGAGAAGCTGAACCAGCGTGACGTCTATGATGTGTTAATCATCGGTAGCGGCCCGGCAGGTGCGGCAGCGGCGGTCTATTCGGCGCGTAAAGGGATCCGCACTGGGTTGGTCGGTGAGCGCTTTGGCGGTCAGGTGCTGGATACCGTCGATATTGAAAACTACATTTCCGTCCCGAAAACGGAAGGTGCCAAACTGGCGACCGCGTTGAAAAGCCATGTTGACGACTATGATGTCGACGTTATCGATGCACAGAGTGCGGAAGCTTTAATTCCCGGCGGCGAACCGGGTAAACCGCATCAGGTGATCACCGTATCCGGCGCGACGCTGAAAGCACGCAGCGTGATCATTGCGACTGGTGCGCGCTGGAGAAACATGAATGTTCCCGGCGAAGATCAGTATCGTACGCGTGGCGTAACGTACTGCCCACACTGCGATGGCCCGCTGTTTAAAGGCAAACATGTCGCGGTGATTGGTGGTGGAAACTCCGGCGTAGAGGCGGCTATCGATCTGGCTGGCGTGGTGAAACATGTCACGCTGCTTGAGTTTGCACCGGAACTGAAAGCGGATTCTGTATTGCAGGAGAAGGTACGCAGCCTGCCGAACGTTGACATCATTCTGAATGCGCAAACCACAGAAGTGAAAGGCGATGGACAGAAGGTCACGGGGCTGAGCTACAAAGATCGTATTACCGATACGGTACATGATTTACCGCTGGAAGGGATCTTCGTGCAAATTGGCCTGTTGCCTAACACCCACTGGCTGGAAGGTACCGTAGCCAGAAACCGCATCGGAGAAATTGAGATCGATGCCAAATGTGAAACCAGCGTGAAAGGCATCTTTGCTGCTGGTGACTGTACGACGGTGCCTTACAAACAGATCATTATCGCGACGGGCGAAGGCGCAAAGGCATCCTTGAGCGCATTTGATTACCTAATCAGAACCCGTGCGTAATATCGGTCTATGGGAGAGCGGTGCATTCGCCTCTCTCCTCTCTCCTCTTACTCTGACGACGATCTTTACTTTTCGCGCAGCGATGCCTCTTTTAAGAGGCATCGCTGCGTTTTTTCGCCTTAAAACTTTCCTTTTGATCGTAAAAATTAGAGCTCAGCCCTTGCCAAGGGACAATAAGAAATTCATAATGCCGTCCGCTCTGTGTTGTGGCTCGTTTTTTACTCTTTACACAGCGCCGTATTTCGAGCGCTAGCGTTACCTCAATTCACATTATTTTTATCAGTTAATACAAAAAATCATATTCTTCTTAACAGACTTATCCACAGACTGTTTGTTGGTTATTTATTAATCACGCTATGTTATTGATAAAATGCTGTAGAGTATCTTATTGATATCTATTCATAAATTTTACTTATAAAATGTTATAACGATCGCTTGTACTTTTTGTGACAGTTGATAGGTAACGGTTTTTTTTATTTATTCACAGCGCGTGCGACAAACTGATGACAACCATTTGAGTGGCTCACGCATCACGCGGTAATCCTTTCTCTACTGCACGAATAAGTCGTTTTTTCTGCGTGGATTGGACGTCAATTTCCAGTGATGCACGGCGTTCCAACTGCTGGCGAATCGCCCAGTGGATATGTTCATCCAACAACTCGCTTTCACCCAGACGGGTTTGCAGTGCTAGCACGATACTATCCTGATACGGTGCATTTCCCAGTGCGACAGCAATATTGCGTAGCCAGCGGAGATGGCCGATGCGCCGAATCGGCGATCCTTCTGTAATCCGCAGAAATTTTTCTTCATTCCAGCCAAATAATACCAGCAGCTCCGGCGTATGCAGCGCGGCACGTGGACTGAAATCAGCTTCGTCGGTGAGCTGTGAAAATCGGTTCCACGGACAAATAAGCTGACAGTCATCGCAGCCATAGATACGGTTGCCCATTAGCGGACGAAATTCTTCGGGAATCGGACCTTCCAATTCGATAGTCAGGTAGGAAATGCAGCGGCGGGCATCGACGGTATAAGGGGCGACAATCGCGCCGGTTGGGCAGGTCGTCATGCAGGCGACACAGCGACCGCACTGTTCTTCCTGTGGCCGATCAACGGGCAGAGGTAAATCGATCAGTAGTTCACCGAGAAAGAACCAGGAGCCTGCTTCTCTATTTAGAATTAGTGAGTGTTTACCAACCCAGCCAAGCCCGGCTTTTGCAGCCAAAGGACGCTCCATGATCGGTGCGGAATCGACGAATGGGCGAAAATTCAATTCACCGCAGTATTCCTGAATCTGGTCACCGAGTTTTTTCAGCCGCTGGCGTAATAGTTTGTGGTAATCACGACCCAGCGCATAACGGCTAACGTAGCCGAGTTCTGGATTCTTTAAGGTACTCGCGAATGCCGCTTTGGCGGGCAGGTAATTCATACGTACACTGATGACACGGAGTGTGCCGGGCAGGAGTTCGTGCGGACGCGCCCGTAGCATGCCATGACGCGCCATCCAGTCCATTTCTCCGTGATATTGCTTATCCAGCCAGGCCTGAAGCCGAGGTTCTTCTGCGGACAAATCGGTGTCGCAGATGCCGACCTGCTGGAATCCCAATGCCTGTCCCCATTGCTTGATGTGTTGCGCTAATTCATTGAGATCGTAGGGGTATGACATGATGGGCCACAGAAATAAACAAGACGTGCTGATGTTACCATATCTGCGCCGCAGAGCCGATGTCTGCTGAGATGCGAGGAATGCTGGCGGTCGTTTAGGTTGCTTGCTAATTTTAACTCATTGTAATGAAAACTAAGAGCAAATGATGACAGATCACGATCGAAAGCGAGGAGATGATTTGCCTGACTCGGTGTTTTACGCCGAATGGGTGCGCAATGAAGAAGCCAGCGCAGCCCGCGAATCAGGAATTTCGCTGTGGGAACTCATGCAGCGTGCGGGAGAAGCCGCATTTCAGGTCGCTCGCCAATGCTACCCGTCTGCCCGACGCTGGCGGGTGCTCGCTGGACACGGCAATAACGGTGGCGATGGATATGTGGTCGCCAGTTTGGCGTTGGCGGCGGGTGTGGAGGTGGATGTTGTTGCCTGCACCAGCGATAAGCTGCTGCCTGCTGATGCTAATCTTGCTCGGCAGCGCTGGCTGGATCAAGGCGGCCGTGTTGAAGAGGTGAGTGCGCAAGATGATGTTGATACGCTGTGGCCGGAAGGAATCGATCTCATTATTGATGGTTTACTGGGAACCGGCCTTTCCGCTGTACCACGCGAACCCTATGCCACGTTAATTACACAGGCGAATGCCTATCCCGCCCCCATTGTTTCACTGGACATTCCCTCTGGTTTACATGCTGAAACTGGAGCCTGTGCTGGCGTCGCGATCTGTGCGGCGCAGACGGTGACGTTTATCACGCTGAAACCGGGGCTACTGACTGGCCGTGCGCGTGAGCTGGTTGGGAAACTTCATTATCAGTCGCTAGGGTTGCAGGCGTGGCTGCATGACCAAACCGCGCCGATACGGCGGCTGAACGCGGCGCAACTTCCCGAATGGCTGACGCCTCGTCCAGCCGGACAGCATAAAGGCGATAATGGCAGGCTGCTGGTGGTCGGTGGCAACGCTGGTTTAGGCGGTGCAGTGTTAATGGCTGCTGATGCGGCGTTACACAGCGGCGCAGGCTTAGTGCGAGTACTTACTCACAAACAGTACCAATCGGTGTTTCTGACGGCTCGGCCTGAGTTGATGGTGCAAGAATTGACGGCAGATACGTTGCGGGAAGGGCTGGAATGGGCGGATGTCGTGGTGATTGGTCCTGGCTTAGGGCAGGATGATTGGGCTAAAAATGCGCTGCGCCTGGCAGAAAATTGTAACAAACCCATGTTATGGGATGCGGATGCGCTTAACCTGCTGGCAATCAATCCGCATAAGCGGCAGAATCGCGTGCTGACACCTCACCCCGGCGAGGCGTCACGTTTACTGAATTGCCGCGTGTCTGATATTGAAAGTGATCGCTTACTTGCGGCCACAAAGCTGGTAAAACGCTATGGAGGTGTTGTCGTATTAAAAGGTGCGGGAACGGTGATTGCCAGCGAGCGGGCAGAGGTTGCCATTGCTGATGTGGGAAACCCCGGCATGGCGACAGGTGGCATGGGTGATGTGCTGTCCGGTATCGTTGGTGGTTTGCTGGCGCAAAAGCTCTCGCTGTATGATGCTGCCTGTGCAGGGTGTGTCGTTCACGGTGCGGCGGCTGATTGGCTTGCGGCACAGCGTGGTACCCGAGGTATGCTGGCGACCGATTTACTGCCTGTCTTGTTCCGCTATGTGAACCCCGAGCGGATGTTTCCAGAGCCGTATTTTTAGAACAGTAGAATGAAAAAAATAGTCTTACTTCTGCCGGATGAGGCAGCAACCATTTCATTAGGCACGGCGCTGGCGAAAGCCTGTGACGGTGCTTGTGTTATCCATCTTTATGGCGATCTCGGCGCGGGGAAAACGACGTTTAGCCGCGGGTTCCTACAGGCGCGCGGCCATCAGGGCAATGTCAAAAGCCCCACCTATACGCTGGTAGAGCCTTACGCGCTATCGCCGCTGGCTGTTTATCACTTTGATCTTTATCGCCTGGCCGATCCAGAAGAGTTGGAGTTTATGGGGATCCGCGATTATCTGACGCAAGATGCCATTTGTCTGATTGAATGGCCGCAACAAGGGGCTGGCGTGCTGCCCGATGCGGATATTGAGCTGCATTTACGCTATCAGGATGAGGGCCGACAGGCTGAACTGTTTGCGGTCTCTGCGACGGGAGACGCGATGTTACAACGTTTTTCTCTTCAGCCAGGAACAACAAAATCATGATGAGTCGTATGGTTAAGCTGTTCATCGGCGTATGGCTGTTGCTGGCAGGATCGGCGTGGGCGGCCAATCTGTCGGATATCAAGGTGGATAACGCGTCAGGCCAGGCCACGGTGCGCTTGAGCTTTAGCGGTCAGCCTATTTATGCTTTCTTCCCACTCAGTAACCCGGCCAGAGTGGTTATCGATATTCGTCAGACTGGCGTCATTAAAGGGTTACCGTTGGATTTTAGTGGGAAAAATCTGATTAAACGTGTGCGTACCAGCAATGCTCAGGATGCACAAAGCCTGCGTCTGGTGCTGGATTTGACTCAGGCGGCCAGGACGCGAGCGGTTACGCAAAAAGAAGGGACGGGATACGCTGTTGTTTTCACCATCACGGGTGATAAAGCGAAAACGGTGCAAGCCTCCATGCCTCCTGCTACACGGCAGCAAAATAGCGCGCCAGCAGAACCGGCAAAAAACCCGTTTACCAACAAACCGACCGTTGTCGTAAATACCAGTGTGTCATCTACCCGGGTACCAGCTCGACAGAGTAATGAACGGGTCGTTGTTGCGATTGATGCCGGTCACGGAGGGCAAGATCCTGGTGCGATTGGCCCTAACGGGCTGCGGGAGAAAAATGTCACTATTTCTATCGCTCGCAAATTACAGGCTTTACTGAATAACGATCCGGCTTTTAAAGGTGTGTTGACGCGCGACGGTGACTACTTTATTTCCGTTATGGGGCGTTCAGATGTGGCGCGTAAGCAAGGCGCGAACCTGTTGGTGTCGATTCACGCGGATGCTGCACCGAACCGCAATGCCAAAGGTGCCTCTGTTTGGGTGCTATCCAACCGTCGTGCGAATAGCGAAATGGCAACCTGGCTGGAACAACATGAGAAACAGTCTGAACTGTTGGGGGGAGCAGGCGATCTGCTAGCGAACAGCAACGCGGATCCTTATCTCAGTCAGGCGGTGCTGGATCTTCAATTTGGCCATTCCCAGCGCGTCGGGTATGACGTCGCGATCAAGGTATTGCGTGAGCTCCAGCGCGTCGGGGGGCTGCATAAACGACGCCCTGAGCACGCCAGTCTGGGTGTATTGCGCTCGCCAGATATTCCTTCCCTACTGGTGGAAACCGGGTTTATCAGTAACGTTGCAGAAGAGCGGTTGTTGGGCAGTAACGACTATCAGGAAAAAATCGCCAATGCGATTTATCAAGGGCTGAGGGGGTACTTCCAGACGCACCCGATGCAATCTGTTCCTAAAAACGCCCTCCCAAAGCAGGAAAGCCGCCCACTACAGTCGGCGGCAAGTGATACAGCGACATCGAGCAGTACCGTCACGGCGGCGAAAGCGAGTGCGGGCAGCAGGCGTCATACCGTTGCACGTGGCGAAACACTTTCTTCCATTGCCCGACGTTATGGTGTCAGTCTCGCGGCCATGCGCGATGTGAATAAGCTGAACAAGGATATCGTCTGGGTTGGACAGCGTCTGAATATTCCGGCGACAGGGAAGCAGCAGACGGCATCAACGCCCGCGCCTAAAAAGGCAGCACCGGTGAAGCATAAGGTCGTAAAGGGTGATAGCCTGAGTGCGATTGCTGCGCGTTACGGTGTCAGTATGAAAGAGATCCAACAGGTAAATAATATGCGCTCTGGCTCGGTGCAACTGGGGCAAACGCTGATTATACCGTCCGCCTGATTGTTCATGCTGACGATGTCGATAGATTGAGGATAGTAAGAGGGATACGCTATGCCGATTCAGGTGCTGCCACCGCAGTTGGCTAACCAGATCGCCGCCGGAGAAGTGGTTGAGCGTCCGGCTTCGGTCGTAAAGGAACTGGTGGAAAACAGTCTGGATGCAGGGGCGACCCGAATTGATATCGACATAGAACGCGGTGGTGCGAAACTGATCCGTATTCGTGACAATGGCTCGGGGATTGGAAAGGATGAATTAACGCTGGCGCTGGCGCGTCATGCGACCAGTAAAATTGCCACGCTCGACGATCTGGAAGCGATCGTTAGCATGGGGTTTCGCGGCGAAGCGCTGGCAAGTATCAGTTCCGTCTCCCGTTTAACTCTGACATCACGCACGGCCGAACAATCTGAGGCCTGGCAAGCCTACGCCGAAGGGCGAGACATGGCGGTGACGGTCAAGCCTGCCGCTCATCCTGTGGGCACCACACTAGAAGTGCTGGATCTGTTTTACAACACGCCCGCCCGCCGTAAATTTATGCGCACGGAAAAAACTGAATTCACCCATATTGATGAGGTGGTGCGCCGCATTGCATTGGCACGTTTCGATGTCGCTATTACGCTGCATCATAACGGTAAGCTGATGCGGCAGTATCGTGCAGCACCGGATAAAAATCAGTATGAACGCCGTTTAGGCAGCATCTGTGGTGCGACCTTCTTACAGCATGCGCTTGCAGTGTCATGGCAACACGGCGATCTCACTATCCATGGTTGGGTTGCCGATCCTGTTGGAGCGAAACAGCTTCCTGATATGCAGTATTGTTATGTGAACCAACGCATGATGCGCGATCGGCTCATTAACCATGCCATTCGGCAGGCTTATCAGGATCAGCTTAGCGACGAGCAGCAGCCTGCCTATGTTTTATATCTGGAGATCGACCCGCACCAGGTGGATGTCAATGTTCATCCTGCCAAGCATGAGGTACGGTTCCATCAGGCGCGATTGGTGCATGATTTCATCTATCAGGCCGTGATGTCCGTTCTACAGCAGGCCTCTGCGCCGCGGCTGGACATGACAGAACCAGAGACAGGAAAACCCGTGCAATGGCAGCAGGAAAATCGTCCTGCCGCAGGCGAAAACCATTTTGCCCAGTCGCCGCGTGCCGATAATTCTCCATCTGATGGCGGGAAAGCGCCGCGTTCAGGCCATTCTGGTCAGGCGCGAGAATCTGCCTATTCTGGTTACCAGCCGGAGAATCCGTATCAGAAAAAGCAAGGTGAGTTGTATAAGGTGCTGCTGCAACCGACGGATAATGGAGCAAGTACACCGCTGTCCGGTGAGCGCGTTTCTGTACCGTCGAATATCGCTAGGCCGTCGGACGTGGTTGTGCCATCCACGGTATTGCATGACGCATCCCTGACTCGAACTGCATCGGACACCGCAGCCAGTAATAACAAACAACGCGCGCCGGTTGAGCCGCCGCTAGAAAGCCAATCAAGTGGCTTTGGCCGTGTACTGACGGTTTATCCGCCGTGCTACGCGCTGTTGGAGTACCATAAGGGGCTGGCAATGCTGTCGCTTCCGGTTGCTGAACGCTATCTGAAAGTCGTGCAGTTGACGCCATCCGAAGAGGGGCTGCGGGCACAGCCGTTACTGATTCCACAGCGCCTGACGCTGAGTAAATCCGAACTGAACGTCTTGTCTGCCCATCATGCGTTGCTGATGCGTTTTGGTATTGATGTATTGGTTGAGTCACAACGCGCCACATTGCGTGCCGTACCTTTACCATTGCGCCAACAAAATTTACAAAACTTGATCTCTGAACTGATAGGCTATCTGGCCGACTATCAGACGGTTGAGACTCAACTGGTGGAGCCTGATGCGTTGGCGTCATGGATGGCAACGCGATTGCAGAGCGAACAGGAAAACTGGAGCCATTCTCAGGCCATACAATTACTGGCGGATGTCGAGCGACTTTGTCCGCAACTGGCGAAAACGCCGCCGTCTGAACTTTTATATATGATGGACATCCATGATGCCATCCAGGCTTTAAAGCATGAGTAATGTAGAAAACGCGTCGTTGCCGCCCGCTATTTTTATCATGGGGCCGACGGCTTCAGGAAAAACGGCATTGGCGATGGCGCTACGAGAATATTTGCCGGTAGAGTTGATTAGCGTAGATTCCGCCCTCATCTACAAAGATATGGATATTGGGACGGCGAAACCGAGTGCGGAAGAGCTGGCACTGGCACCGCATCGATTAATCGACATTCTCGATCCAACTGAGTCTTATTCTGCGGCCGATTTTCGCCGCGATGCACTGAGCGAGATGGCAGAGATTACCGCTGCCGGATGTATTCCTCTGCTAGTGGGGGGGACGATGCTGTATTTCAAGGCATTACTGGAGGGGCTTTCTCCTTTGCCGTCAGCCGATGCCGCAGTGCGTCAACGCATTGAAGATCAGGCAAAAGAAATCGGCTGGGAAGCGATGCATCGGCAGCTAAGTGAGATCGATCCGGTAGCGGCAATTCGGATTCATCCAAATGATCCGCAGAGACTCTCTCGAGCACTGGAAGTTTTTTTCGTTTCAGGTAACACTTTAACTGAACTGACAAAAACATCTGGCGATGCGCTGCCCTACCAGGTTCATCAGTTTGCTATCGCCCCGGCGACCCGTGAATTGTTGCATCAGCGGATTGAACAGCGTTTTCATCAGATGTTGGCGGCGGGTTTTGAGACAGAAGCCCGGACATTATTTGCCCGGCACGACCTTCATACGGATATGCCCTCTATTCGTTGCGTGGGTTATCGCCAGATGTGGTCATATTTATCCGGTGAAATTGATTATGATGAGATGGTTTATCGGGGAATTTGTGCGACGCGCCAGTTAGCGAAGCGGCAAATGACCTGGCTGCGCGGTTGGGATGATGTGTACTGGCTGGATAGCGAAAAACCAACTGAAGCACTGGACAAGGTAATACAGGTCGTTAGTGCATAGGTTTGTTAGTGCATAGGTTGGGTGATTGTGTACAATCGGTGAGTCTCAGCGTGCAAGTTTTTACACCGTTATTTTAGAGCCTCAGGGTTCTTTGTTACAAACAACATACAAATAAGGAAAATATAGAATGGCTAAGGGGCAATCTTTGCAAGATCCGTTCTTGAACGCTTTGCGTCGTGAACGTGTTCCGGTTTCGATTTATTTGGTGAACGGTATTAAGTTGCAGGGTCAGATCGAATCTTTCGATCAGTTCGTGATTTTGTTGAAAAACACGGTAAGCCAGATGGTTTATAAGCACGCCATCTCTACAGTTGTTCCTTCTCGCCCAGTCTCTCACCATAGCAACAATCCAGGCGGCAGCAACAATTATCACGGTAGTAACACGACTGCTCAGCAGCAGTCGCAGGATGCTGATGACGCCGAATAAGGCGTATTGTCAATTCACCACGGCGTGGGAGAGCTGGACGCATCGCTCGGCTCCTTCGCTGTGGTGTTTTTTGCTCGTTTAAGAGGTTACTCGCTTGTTTGACCGTTATGAATCAGGTGAACGGGCCATATTAGTTCATATTTTTTTCTCGCAAGATAAAGATACTGACGATCTGCTGGAGTTTGAATCTCTGGTTTCTTCTGCCGGTATTGAATCTTTGCAGGTTGTTACTGGTAGCCGTAAGGCCCCACACCCCAAGTATTTTGTCGGGGAAGGTAAAGCCGAAGAAATTGCTCAGGTAGTCAAAGAAACCGGCGCGTTTGTCGTGCTGTTTGATCATGCGCTGACGCCAGCTCAAGAACGTAATCTAGAGCGTTTGTGCGAGTGCCGGGTGATCGATCGTACCGGATTGATTTTAGATATTTTTGCCCAGCGTGCACGTACTCACGAGGGGAAATTACAGGTAGAACTGGCACAGCTGCGTCACCTTGCGACCCGACTGGTTCGTGGTTGGACGCACCTTGAGCGCCAGAAAGGCGGTATCGGTTTGCGTGGCCCGGGTGAAACCCAGCTTGAAACCGACCGTCGTTTATTGCGTAACCGTATCAGTCAGATACTGTCGCGTCTCGAACGAGTAGAAAAACAGCGTGAGCAGGGGCGTCGGTCACGGGTTCGCGCCGACGTTCCCACGGTTTCGCTGGTGGGCTATACCAACGCGGGTAAATCCACGCTGTTTAACAAGATTACATCGGCGGGCGTTTATGCCGCCGATCAGTTATTTGCCACACTGGATCCAACATTGCGCCGCATTGAAGTGGATGATGTCGGTGATACAGTGCTGGCGGATACCGTAGGTTTTATCCGGCAGTTACCCCATGATTTGGTGGCTGCGTTTAAGGCTACATTACAGGAAACACGTCAGGCCTCACTGCTGTTGCACGTTGTTGATGCCGCCGATCCTCGTCTTGACGAGAATATCGACGCGGTTAATGACGTACTGGCGGAAATTGAGGCCGATGAAATACCTGCGCTGTTGGTAATGAACAAGATTGATATGCTGGATGATTTCGTTCCGCGTATCGATCGCAACGAAGAGAATCTACCGGTACGGGTCTGGCTTTCAGCACAGACCGGCGACGGTATTCCGTTGCTATTTCAGGCATTGACTGAGCGGCTTTCCGGGGAAATTGCACAACATACCTTGCATCTTCCCCCGCAGGCAGGACGCTTGCGTAGTCGTTTTTACCAGCTTCAGGCAATAGAAAAAGAATGGATTGAAGAGGATGGGCAAATTGGTCTGGTTATTCGTATGCCGATTGCTGACTGGCGCCGCCTCTGCAAAAAAGAGCAGGAACTGATGGACTATATTGCCTGACTGGCAAAAACAGTCTGAACGGTGAAATAGTCTGACGGACTCTGGGATATTGAACCTGAAGAACACCTATCATAAAGAATGGAGCTAAAACATGGCGTGGAATCAGCCCGGTAATAACGGACAAGACCGCGACCCGTGGGGGAGCAGCAGCAATAATGGCGGCAACTCTGGCGGAAATAACAATAAAGGTGGCCGAGATCAGGGGCCGCCGGATCTGGACGACATCTTCCGTAAACTGAGCAAAAAACTCAGCGATCTGGGGGGCGGAAAAGGTTCTGGCTCAAGCAACAGCGGAAATTCTGGCGGCCCAGCACTGGGTGGCCGGATCGTCGGTATCGCTGCCGTCGCTGCGGTTGTCATCTGGGCTGCTACTGGTTTCTATACCATTAAAGAAGCGGAACGCGGTGTCGTCACGCGCTTTGGTAAGTTCAGCCATTTGGTTGGTCCAGGTCTTAACTGGAAACCGACCTTCATCGATTCAGTTCGTGCGGTGAACGTTGAATCGGTGCGTGAATTGGCGACGTCGGGTGTGATGTTGACGTCAGATGAAAACGTCGTGCGCGTTGAAATGAACGTACAGTATCGTGTCACACAGCCTGAGCAATATCTGTTCAGCGTAACCAATGCGGATGACAGCCTGCGTCAGGCAACTGACAGTGCGCTGCGTGGCGTTATTGGTAAGTACACGATGGACAAAATTTTGACGGAAGGCCGTACCATTGTGCGTACGGATACCCAGCGTGTACTGGAAGAGACTGTTCGTCCGTACAACATGGGTATCACGCTGCTTGACGTCAACTTCCAGACAGCGCGTCCGCCGGAAGAAGTTAAGGCCGCGTTTGATGATGCGATTGCTGCACGTGAAAACGAACAGCAATATATTCGTGAAGCAGAGGCGTACGCGAACGAAGTACAGCCGCGTGCCAACGGTCAGGCGCAACGTATTCTGGAAGAATCTCGCGCTTATAAAACCCGTACTGTTCTGGAAGCTCAGGGTGAAGTTGCCCGTTTTGCCAGAGTCTTACCGGAATATAAAGCTGCGCCGGAAATCACCCGTGAGCGTTTGTATATCGAAACGATGGAACGCGTGCTGAGCCACACCCGTAAAGTACTGGTCAATGACAAGGGGAGTAACCTGATGGTGCTGCCGTTGGATCAGATGCTGCGCGGACAAGGCGGTGAAAATACGCAAAGTAATAATAACGGCAGCAGCGCTAACCCACTGCGTTTGCCTGGCAACAGCAGCGGTGCGACGAATAGCAATCAAACACGCAGCAGTAACAATGGAAATATCATGGATCAGCGCAGAGCAAATGCGCAGCGTGATGACTTCACTCGAGTAGGGAGAGAATAATCGATGCGTAAGCCCTTACTATTTATCCTGATCCTGGTACTGATGGTGGTCTATGCGTCACTGTTTGTGGTGCAGGAAGGCCAGCGCGGCATTGTGATGCGTTTTGGCAAAGTATTGCGTGATGACGACAATAAGCCGCTGATCTATGCGCCGGGATTGCAGTTCAAGATTCCGTTTATCGATTCAGTGAAAATGCTGGATGCACGTATCCAGACCATGGAAAACCAGGCTGACCGCTTTATCACTAAAGAGCAGAAAGACCTGATTGTCGATTCTTACCTTAAGTGGCGTATCAGCGATTTCAGCCGTTACTATCTGGCTACGGGCGGTGGTGACATCTCTCAGGCTGAAGTGCTGCTGAAACGTAAGTTCAGTGACCGTCTGCGTTCCGAGATTGGTCGTCTGGATGTGAAAGGCATTGTTACCGACTCACGTGGTCAACTGATGTCTGACGTACGTGAAGCGCTGAATACCGGTACCGGTGAAACGACCGAAGCCGATAATGCGATTGCTTCTGCTGCTGCACGTGTTGAGAAAGAGACAACGAGCAACGAACCTCATATCAACCCTAACAGCATGGCTGCGCTGGGTATTGAGGTTATCGATGTGCGGATTAAGCAGATCAACCTGCCAACTGAAGTGTCTGACGCAATTTATCAACGTATGCGTGCAGAGCGTGAAGCGGTAGCGCGTCGCCACCGTTCACAAGGTCAGGAAGAGGCTGAAAAGCTGAAAGCAACGGCAGATTATGAAGTGACCCGTACGCTGGCTGAAGCCGAACGTCAAGGCCGTATCACCCGTGGTGAAGGGGATGCCGAAGCCGCGAAACTGTTTGCGAATGCATTCAGTGAAGATCCTGATTTCTACTCTTTCGTTCGTAGCCTGCGCGCGTATGAAAGTAGCTTCAGTAATAACCAGGATGTGATGGTTCTCAGCCCGGATAGCGACTTCTTCCGCTACATGAAGTCACCGGATAGCAGCATGGCACCACGCCGCTGATAGTCATTAACTGACGTTTTTCATCAAGCCCGGGTTATTGCACCGGGCTTTTTTTTGCTGTTTTCTGGCAAAGATACATCAAAGAGGTTGATCCTGTTCGTTCTTGGAGCGGGAAAAGAGGCTGTTATGAATTCAACGATTTGGTTGGCGCTCGGGCTGGTTTTGGTACTTGAAGGGCTGGGACCGTTACTGTTCCCTCGTCTCTGGCGGCGTATGATTTTGGGAATGGCACAGTTACCGGATACTATTTTGCGTCGTTTTGGCGGTGGAATAGTCGTTGCAGGGTGCGTGATCTACTACATGTTGCGTAGCCGCATGGGTGGCTAAAATTTAGCGCAAAAATGTGCGCAATCGTGTGCTAAAAGTACTGAAAGCATCCAAATGAGATGGTAGAATCCTTTTTTAAGCAACCTGGTGATTCTTGAAATGGGTAAGAACGTCGTCGTACTGGGCACCCAATGGGGTGACGAAGGTAAAGGCAAGGTCGTTGACCTGCTGACTGAACGGGCTAAATATGTTGTGCGCTATCAGGGTGGTCACAACGCTGGTCATACGCTGGTTATCAACGGTGAAAAAACCGTCCTTCATTTAATTCCTTCTGGCATTCTGCGTGAAAATGTTGTCAGCATCATCGGTAACGGTGTTGTGCTGGCGCCTGACGCGTTGATGAAAGAAATGACGGAGCTTGAAGCGCGCGGCGTCCCAGTACGCGAACGCCTGCTGCTTTCTGAAGCCTGTCCGTTAATCCTGCCTTATCACGTCGCATTGGATAACGCGCGTGAAAAAGCGCGTGGCGCGAAAGCAATTGGTACGACGGGTCGTGGTATCGGTCCTGCGTATGAAGATAAAGTTGCTCGCCGTGGTCTGCGGGTTGGCGATCTGTTTGATAAAGAAACCTTTGCTGTCAAACTGAAAGAAATCGTCGAATACCATAACTTCCAACTGGTTAACTACTACAAAGTTGATGCTGTCGACTACCAGAAAGTACTGGAAGATGTGCTGGCGATTGCCGACATTCTGACGGCTATGGTCGTTGATGTTTCCGATTTGCTGTACAAAGCGCACCTGCGTGGCGATTTCGTCATGTTTGAAGGCGCACAGGGTACGCTGCTGGATATCGACCACGGTACCTATCCGTACGTGACCTCCTCAAATACCACTGCTGGCGGTGTTGCCACTGGCTCTGGTCTCGGTCCACGCTATGTAGACTATGTGCTGGGTATCGTTAAAGCCTACTCTACCCGTGTGGGTGCAGGTCCGTTCCCTACTGAGCTGTTTGAAGACGTAGGTGAGTATCTGTCTCAGAAAGGTAACGAGTTTGGCGCGACCACGGGTCGCCGCCGCCGTACCGGCTGGCTGGATGCGGTCGCTGTGCGTCGCGCGGTACAGATCAACTCGCTGTCAGGTTTCTGCCTGACTAAGCTGGATGTTCTGGATGGTCTGAAAGAAATTAAGATCTGCGTAGGCTACCGTTTGCCGAATGGCACCGAAGTGGATACCACCCCGCTGGCTGCCGAGGGCTGGGAAGGTCTTGAGCCGATTTACGAAACGATGCCTGGCTGGTCTGAAAGCACGTTTGGCGTGAAAGAACACAGCAAGCTGCCTCAGGCTGCGCTGAATTACATCAAACGTATCGAAGAAGTCACTGGTGTGCCGATTGACATTATTTCCACCGGCCCAGATCGCAGCGAAACAATGGTATTACGCGATCCGTTTGACGCTTGATGACGCCACTTTTAACGGGTGATGCGAATATGAAAAAGGACGGGATTCCCGTCCTTTTTGCTATCTAACGTTTAGCCGTCGCAGTTCCCTACACGTTATTCTCTTGAGCGTCTTTCGCCTTCTGCGCTTTTTTCTTCAGACCATCCAACAGTTTATTGTGGATGTTACTGAACCCGCCATTGCTCATAACCAGAATATGGTCACCTGGCTGTGCGGTCTTGACGATGTTTTCTACCAGCGTGTCGATATCCGCGCTCCAGTGCGCGGGCTGTACACAGGCTTCCGCAACTTCTACGACCTGCCACGGAATATGGGCTGGCTGGAAGAGGAAAACTTCATCGGCACGGCCTAATGACGGTGCTAACTCGTTTTTGCACATACCCAATTTCATGGTGTTTGAACGGGGTTCCAGTACGGCCAAAATACGGGCTGTACCACCAACTTTGCTGCGCAGTGCCGACAGCGTCGCCAGAATGGCAGTAGGGTGATGCGCAAAATCATCATAAACCGTGACGCTATGCTCCGTACCGCGTAACTCAAGGCGACGACGTGCGTTGATAAATCCGCCCAGTGCGCGGCAGGCATCCGCAGGCAACACGCCGACGTGGTGAGCGGCAGCGATGGCCATCAGTCCGTTGTGCATGTTGTGTTCACCCACCAGCTTCCAGTGGACTTCACCGACGAGTTCATTATTCAGGTAAACCTGATATTGGCTGGCATCGATCGCCACTTTTTGTGCACGCCATGTGCCTTCTTCGCCGACCAGTTCCTGTTCGCTCCAGCACCCCATTCCCATTACCTGCTTGATATTAAAGTCGCTGGTGGGCAGGATGATCTTCCCGCTGCCGGGCACCAGTCGAACAAGATGGTGGAACTGTTTCTGAATAGCTTTCAGATCGTCAAAGATGTCGGCGTGATCGAACTCAAGGTTGTTGAGTACCAGTGTTCTTGGGCAGTAATGCACAAATTTGGAGCGTTTATCGAAGAACGCGCAATCGTATTCATCGGCTTCAAGCACCATGAATGGGCTGCCACCTAACCGTGCTGAAACGGTAAAGTTGCCGGGAACGCCACCGATCACAAAGCCAGGCTGGTAGCCACAATCTTCCAGAATCCAGGTGACCATCCCTGCGGTGGTGGTTTTGCCATGCGTTCCCGCAACGGCAATCACCCAGCGATCGCGTAGCACATAGTCATGCAGCCACTGTGGGCCGGAAACATAGGGCAGTCCCTGTTCCAATACGGCCTCGACGCACGGGTTTCCGCGCGTCATCGCATTACCGATGATGACCAAATCCGGTGCGGGGCTAAGCTGTGCCGGATCGTATCCCTGAATCAGCGTGATTCCCTGCTCTTCAAGTAAGGTACTCATGGGGGGATAAACATTCGCATCTGAGCCTGTGACGTCATGCCCGAGTGAACGGGCAAGCAGGGCAAGGCCACCCATAAAGGTGCCACAGATACCTAAAATATGAATACGCATACATTTTCCATCTTCACAGTGAGTCTGCGTCACATTCTAACGCTATGAATCCGCCATAAGAAATGGATTTGACTAGGTACTCACTTTCTCTTTGGGCTACACTGCATGCGCAAACGTTGGCGGTGCAGAAGTGAAACCGCTTTTCATCCGTAGATTCTGGAATAGTGTTATGAAAACGTTAGGCGAATTTATCGTCGAAAAACAGCACGATTTCTCTCACGCCACAGGTGAGCTTACCGCGCTGCTGTCTGCTATTAAACTGGGTGCCAAGATTATTCACCGTGATATCAATAAAGCGGGTCTGGTTGATATCTTGGGAACCAGCGGTATTTCTAATGTTCAGGGCGAAGTGCAGATGAAGCTCGATCTGTATGCCAATGAGAAACTGAAAGCTGCATTGAAAGCGCGTGGTGAAGTGGCAGGTATCGCCTCAGAAGAAGAAGACGAAATTGTTATCTTTGACGGTGATAAGGCGGAAAACGCTAAATATGTGGTTCTGATGGACCCGCTAGACGGTTCATCGAATATCGATGTGAACGTCTCTGTCGGTACGATTTTCTCCATTTATCGCCGTATTACGCCGCTGGGAACCTCCGTCACGGAAGCAGACTTCTTACAGCCGGGTAGCCAGCAGGTTGCTGCGGGTTACATCGTTTACGGCTCTTCAACCATGCTGGTGTACACCACGGGTCACGGTGTTCACGCCTTTACCTACGATCCGTCGCTTGGCGTATTCTGCCTCTCGCATGAAAAAGTTTGCTTCCCGGAAAAAGGGAATATGTATTCCATCAACGAAGGGAACTACATCAAGTTTCCTACCGGCGTGAAGAAATACATAAAATACTGTCAGGAGCAGGATGAAGAGACGCTGCGTCCTTATACGTCGCGTTACATCGGCTCACTGGTCGCAGATTTCCATCGTAACCTGCTGAAAGGCGGTATCTACCTGTATCCAAGCACGGCGAGCTATCCGAAAGGCAAACTGCGTTTGCTGTACGAATGCAACCCGATGGCGTTTCTGGCAGAGCAGGCGGGCGGTAAGGCTAGCGACGGCAAAAACCGTATTCTGGATATTACGCCAGAGAAACTGCACCAGCGCTCACCGTTCTTTGTGGGAACAGAATCCATGGTTGATGACGTCGAACGTTTCATCCGTGAATTTCCCGATGCCTAATTAACGCTGTCCCGTGTTGGTGGGGTATCTGCCAATGCGGGATGACGTCTTATGGCGTGCGACCCAGCACGCCATTTTTGCAGACCATCGCAAACCGCTTTTTTTAGCGTTGTGCCTCGAACCAGCTTTCCAGAATAATCACCGCAGAAGCCGCGTCTACGCTCCCTTTATCCAGCGCTTTAAAACCACCGCGTTCGAAGAGATCGGCACGCGCTTCCACTGTACTTAACCGTTCATCGTGAAGCTCAATAGCGACACCGAAGCGGCCATGCAGTCGGTTAGCAAACTTCCGCGCCCGTGCCGTCAATGGTTGCTCGGTGCCATCCATGTTAAGCGGTAGACCGACGACGACCAGATCTGGCTGCCATTCTGACAACAGCTTCTCCACTTTTTGCCAGTCGGGTATCCCTTCTTGCGCCTTGAACGATGTCAGAGCGCGTGCGGTACCGGTAATTTCCTGACCAATGGCAACGCCGATACTTTTTGTCCCAAAATCAAAGGCAAGAAGGGTTCTGTTACTCATCAGGCATGTCCTGCTTCGGTGGAGATATTATGAATATCGATGCCCAACTTTCTGGCAGCCGCTCGCCAGCGCTCGGCAATGGGCGTGTGGAACAGAATGTCTTTGTCGGCTGGCGTGGTCAGCCAGGCATTCTCTAACAGCTCCTCTTCCAGTTGGCCGTTTTCCCAGGCGGAATAACCTAAGGCGACCAGTGTATCTTTCGGCTGTTTGGGGGTGCCTAACGTTTCCAGAACATCTTTTGAGGTGGTGATCATGGTGTCCTCAGAAATACTGATGCTGGAACCAAACCCAGGACAGGGTGTATGCAGGATGAAGCCACGGTCGTCTGCCAATGGACCACCGATAAAAACGGGTTTATCTAATCGGATGGTTGGATCGCGCGGCGTTGGATCTATTTTTAGCTTTTCCAGCACATTTTCCACAGAAAACTGATCCATCGGTTTGTTGATGATCAGCCCCATGGCTCCGTCTTCATTATGTTCGCAGATATAGACCACCGAACGTTTAAATACAGAGTCCTGTAGTGCTGGCATAGCAATGAGGAAGTGATGCTGTAAATTCATTGTGTATTTTTATCGATATCCGTCAGCGTTGGAGAAACAGCCCGTGTTGCACGGGCCGGATGGCGTGTCAGGTTTTTTTGGGTATTAGCGAGTACGTGCAGCCAGACGTTTTTCAATGGCGTCCATTAGCATGCCAGTAATGGAAACATCCGGATAGGCCGCTTCGATTTCACGCGCGCAGGTCGGGCTGGTGACGTTAATTTCTGTCAGACGGTCACCGATGATGTCCAGACCGACGAAAATCAGCCCTTTGGCCTTTAACGTTGGGGCGACGTCGCGGGCAATTTTCCAGTCGCTTTCAGTCAGCGGACGCGCTTCACCGCGACCACCAGCGGCCAGATTACCGCGTGTTTCACCGCTTTTCGGGATACGAGCCAGGCAATAGGGTACGGGTTCTCCATCGACTACCAGCACGCGCTTGTCGCCATCTTTAATCGCAGGCAGGTAGTTTTGCGCCATGCAGTAGCGGCTAGCGTGTTCAGTCAGCGTTTCGATGATAACCGAGACGTTGGCGTCATCCTGCTTCAAGCGGAAAATAGATGCGCCGCCCATGCCGTCCAGCGGTTTGAGAATAACGTCGCCGTGTTTTTCATGGAACTGACGCAGTTTGTCCGCACGACGAGTAACAAGCGTATCGGGTGTCAGATGTGGGAACCAGGCAGTGAAGAGCTTCTCATTACAATCGCGCAGGCTTTGCGGTTTATTGACGATCAGCGTGCCTTTCTCTTCTGCGCGTTCCAGAATATAGGTGGCGTAGATGAACTCCGTATCGAACGGCGGATCTTTACGCATCAACACCACATCCAACTCTTCCAGCGCAATATCCTGCTCGCCGGAGAAATCGTACCAGCCGTCGTAATCGTATTGGACGCTCAGGCGGCGAGTAGTTGCACGCGCGACGCCAGCATGCATATAGAGATCGTTCATCTCCATATAGTGCAGTTCCCAACCACGGCGCTGTGCTTCCAGCAGCATGGCAAAGCTGGTGTCTTTCTTGATATTGATGGTGTCAATCGGGTCCATCACGATACCGAGTTTGATCATTCTTTTCTCCTTTACCCCAAATCGCCGAAACGTACCTGTAAGGCGGTCATGGCGGTGAGTGCAGTGGTTTCTGTGCGCAAGACGCGTGGCCCCAACAGGATATCAGTGAATCCGTGTTCTGAGGTCATGGTAATTTCACTGGCGGTAAGTCCGCCTTCCGGGCCGATTAGCAGCCTGACCCGATCTACCGGCAGCGGCAGCGTATTAATGCTTTGTGTGGCGCGTGGGTGCAGATTTAATTTCAGCGCGTTGTCTTGCTCCGCGCACCAGGCTTCCAACGTCATCGCTGGCCGAACCAGCGGCACACAGTTGCGGCCAGACTGTTCACAGGCGGCAACCGCGATTTTTTGCCACTGGCTAATTTTCTTCTCCATACGCTCTGCATCCAGTTTTACGCCACAGCGTTCAGACAGCAGCGGCGTAATAACATTGACGCCCAGCTCGATGGATTTCTGAATGGTAAACTCCATCTTTTCGCCGCGCGACATCACCTGTCCCAGATGCAAATGTAGGGGCGATTCTTTATCTTCCAACTTACCTGCTGTGAAACTAACGCGCACACTCTTTTTTCCCGCCGCGATGATTTCTGCATCAAAGACATGATTACTGCCATCAAATAGCTGTAATGACTGGCCCGTATTCATGCGTAATACACGACCAACATGGTTGGCGGCGTCGTCGCTTAGTTCGGCTTCCCCACCGTCAAGGGGGAGCGTCTCGGGATGAAAAATGCGTGGTACTCGCATACTGAATTAAGACCTTTGAATGAAATTAATCGGCACAGGAACGCCAGAAATAGGTAAAACCACCGTCATCTGACGGTGGTTACGCTGGAAACTGATTCGCTATAGTAGGTAGACGAACTAGCGCTGGCAAGCCTGTTGAACGTAGGGATTCGGGTTTCCCTGCTTTGCGGCGATGCGTTGATTGCGGGTACATTCCCACTGCGTGACGGGATACTGCTTATCCCAGGCTTCGAATAGCTGAGTCTGCTGGTTTGAAAGGCGTAACTGATAGCGATCGCGCATGTAGAAATAGGTACGGGCGATCTGGCCGCGGGCGCGCGCAGGTGGTTCTGCCAGATTATTTTTGAAATCAACCTTCATCTTGCATTGACCATACTGGGATGCACCACCGTTCCACTGGCCATACATAGCATTGCCGCGATCGCCGTTGACCTCACCGATAGCGGGTTGCAGGTTATGCAGGTCGGTTTCCATCTCACGGTAGACGGGGTCGCTGCTACAGTTCTTTCTGCCGCCATCCTGCCAGCACTGGCGTTGGTGGCCGAACTGCCAGGCGGGTACAACGTGTTCCCACTCGATACGGCTGGCACGCTGTTCATTTTTTCTGACCTGATAGCCGCAAGATTCAAGATCGGGCGTACCTTTCTTGCCCTGCCACGTAATCTTGCAGCCGCAGTAGAATGAACCCGGCGCATCGCGGTTAATTTCGACAGCGGCGGCTTTTGCCTGCGAAAAATTATTGATGTTTTGCCCCAGCGCGGCAGCCGAAAACAGACCCGCGCTAACGGCGGAGATAGCGAGAATTTTGCGTAGCATATTCCAAATAATCCACAGGCGATAAAGTTGGCAGACTACCGGATGTCTCATCGGCAGGCAAATGCAAAAATAGTTTTTAAAACTGGAAATTCCCTTTTAAATAGAACTTTTTACATCATGACGTAAGGTTTTTCCGCAACGACGGCAGCGATATTCTGTTTCACCGCGCAGTACCCGATTGTGCCGGCGGATCGTAAGCTCATGCCGTTGGCAATCGCACAGGTAGGTGAAGGTCTCTCCCTGTACGGATTGCACGGCAAACCGATGCGTTCGCTTCGCAGGGACGTGTAGGACGCTTTCCATCATCCAGCGCCACTCTTTACCATGAGGGGCGACACGGCCAAAACGCGCGTAGACCAGCAGATGGGCCAGTTCATGAGGAACGACTTCATCGATAAAGGTTTGCTGGTTTTCCTGCAACAAGACGGGATTCAGCCGAATTTCCCAGTGTTGTAGCCAGGCCGTGCCTGCCGTAGCGCCGCGCTGTTGGTAGCTTACCGTAGGTTCGGTGTAGTCCGTCTGTAAGGTGAGGTTGGCCTGCCGCAATTTATCACGCAGGCAACGCATTACAGCCTGATGGCTGGCAATGGGAATTCGGGGAGTGTTCATTTCTGTGAGCATAAATTGAGTGGCAGGGCGACGCAATAGGCGGAACGGAAGGAAATGTGGGAAGCCCAGAATGAAAAACGGCGAATTTTCATTCGCCGTTTTATACCCGTCATATTTCAAGCTGCATGTGTGTTGCCTTTTCTCGCTCACCCCAGTCACTTACTGGTGTAAGCTCCTGGGGATTCGCTGTGTCGCCGCCTTCATGCAACTCGAATTATTTAGGGTATAGTCTTTGTTGCATCGCCAGATTATAGGCCCGCAGCTTCGCGCAACCGCGCGGCTTTGTCCGTTTTTTCCCACGGGAAATGCTCGCGACCAAAGTGGCCATAGGCTGCCGTTTCCTGATAAATCGGATGCAGCAGATCCAGCATCTGGATTAAACCGTAAGGGCGCAGATCGAAGAATTCGCGTACCAGCAGTGTCAGTTGCTCGGTAGGCACTTTCTCTGTGCCAAAGGTTTCGATCATGATGGACGTTGGCTCTGCCACGCCGATAGCGTAAGACACCTGAATCTCGCAGCGATCGGCCAGACCAGCAGCAACGATATTCTTGGCAACATAGCGAGCGGCATAGGCAGCAGAACGGTCTACTTTAGACGGATCCTTACCGGAGAATGCACCGCCACCGTGGCGCGCCGCGCCGCCGTAGGTATCAACGATGATTTTACGACCGGTCAGACCGCAATCGCCCATGGGGCCGCCGATAACAAAGCGTCCGGTCGGGTTAATGAAGAATTTGGTGCTGGCAGACAGCCACTCCGCAGGCAGAACCGGTTTGATGATTTCTTCCATTACTGCTTCGTGCAGGTCTTTCTGGCTGATGTCTTCTGAATGCTGGGTAGACAGCACTACGGCATCAATACCGGCAATCTTGCCATCGTCGTACAGGAACGTAACCTGACTTTTTGCATCGGGACGCAGCCACGGTAGAGAACCGCTCTTGCGGACTTCTGATTGGCGTTGAACCAGACGGTGTGCATATGTTACAGGCGCTGGCATCAATACGTCGGTTTCGTTGGTCGCGTAGCCGAACATCAAACCCTGGTCGCCTGCGCCTTGTTCCAATGGATCGCGGCGGTCAACGCCCTGGTTGATGTCAGGAGATTGTTTACCAATTGCGCTCAGTACGGCGCAAGAGTTGGCATCAAAGCCCATTTCAGAATTGACATAACCGATATCACGCACGGTACGACGCGTAATTTCTTCAATATCGACCCAGGCGCTGGTAGTAATTTCACCACCGACTAACACCATTCCGGTCTTTACATAAGTCTCACAAGCGACACGCGCTTTTGGGTCTTGCTCCAGAATAGCGTCGAGAACCGCATCAGAAATCTGGTCAGCAATTTTATCAGGATGTCCTTCAGAGACTGACTCGGACGTAAAAAGGTGTTTAGCCATGAGTTTCTTTACCTTCAAATCAAAGCCGTTAAGCAGTGTATCAGTTAATCGATATAGACGGATTAACATCTGGATGGCTATTCTAGGTCACCTTTTGGTCTCAGTACCAGTAGTTTTTCGCATTAGCTCGCCATCGTCCTTTTATCATCGGCTGTTTTTTCTTTTACAAGAGATGACTAGCGATAATTTTCATTTTGCTTTTCCAGCAGCATGTCGGTATAAACGGCGATCTGTAGCGGTATGGTGTACGCCGCGATAGGGTGAATTTCTTATTGATAGCTGACCGCATAGCCTGCGGCGCACGTGGAGGTGGTAGGATTAATGATCCGTTGTTTACTGAGTATATTGCATTCGCAATATGTCCCTTTTGACGCTATCGCGTCAGCGACTCAACCCTTCTTTTCCGTTTCTCGACGTTGCCTGTCTTTAAATTCGACACAGGACTCCAGGGCTGGTTAACCTGCCTGTTATTCTTTCTGCCAGAAGCATTTAACGCCTTTCTGGTCACGTTCGCCCGGTGATTTTCACAACGAGTTTTATCGACCCGTAACACGGAGCCTGACAACGTGTTTTACACTAATAAGAGTAATAAAGTGACGGCATACTTCACTACGCCGATTTTTTCACTGTCGATGCCGCATGTTGCAGGTATGCTCATGTGGGCTGTTTATTCAGGTACTGATGTGATCAGCAGTCTAGAAAAAGAAGAGGTTCGTTATGTCTGACGACATGATTCATCACGGCTCGTCAGCGACGGGTAAACATGAAAATTTGCGCTCTATGCAGGAGGTTGCCATGAATGACCGTAATGCCAGCGAAATGCTTCGTACCTACAATATTGCCTGGTGGGGCAATAATTACTATGACGTCAATGAACTGGGTCACATCAGCGTGTGCCCGGACCCAGACGTCCCAGAAGCGCGCGTCGATCTGGCCAGACTGGTCAAAGATATGCAGAAAGATAACCATCAGCGCCTGCCTGCGCTGTTCTGCTTTCCGCAAATTCTTCAGCATCGCCTGCGTTCTATCAACGCTGCGTTCAAACAGGCTCGCGAATCGTTTGGCTATGAGGGCGACTACTTTCTGGTGTATCCGATCAAGGTTAACCAGCATCGTCGCGTCATTGAATCACTGGCGAATTCCGGTGAGCCATTAGGCCTGGAAGCCGGTTCAAAGGCTGAACTGATGGCAGTATTGGGTCACGCTGGCATGACCCGCACCGTGATTGTGTGTAACGGCTATAAAGATCGTGAATATATTCGTCTGGCACTTATCGGCGAAAAACTGGGCCACAAGGTTTATCTGGTCATCGAGAAGATGTCCGAAATTCGACTGGTGCTGGAAGAAGCCGAGCGTCTGAATGTGATACCGCGCCTTGGCGTCCGCGCGCGTCTGGCTTCTCAGGGATCAGGCAAGTGGCAATCCAGCGGCGGCGAAAAATCCAAGTTTGGTTTGGCGGCGATTCAGGTGCTGCAACTGGTTGAGATGCTGCGTGAAGCTGGGAGGCTGGATAGCTTACAACTGCTGCATTTCCATTTGGGCTCCCAACTGGCGAATATCCGTGATATCGCGACGGGCGTGCGTGAATCTGCGCGCTTTTATGTCGAGTTGCATAAACTGGGTGTGAATATCCAATGCTTTGACGTCGGTGGCGGTTTGGGTGTGGATTATGAAGGAACCCGTTCCCAGTCTGATTGTTCAGTGAACTATGGCCTGAACGAATACGCCAACAACGTGATTTGGGGCATCGGCGATGCCTGTAACGAGCACGGGTTACCACATCCGACGGTAATCACCGAATCCGGGCGTGCGGTAACTGCGCACCATACCGTGTTGGTTTCCAATATCATTGGGGTTGAACGTAACGAGTTCAGCGAACCTACCGAGCCGGAAGACGGCGCTCCGCGTGCGTTGGAAAGCCTGTGGTCAACCTGGAAGGAAATCAAGCAGCCAGGGAAACGCCGTTCACTGCGTGAGTGGTTGCATGACAGCCAAATGGACTTGCACGATGTGCATACCCAGTACACGCATGGAATGTTAGATCTGACCCAGCGTGCGAAAGCAGAGCAGCTGTATCTGAGCATCTGCCAGATGATTCAGGAACAGCTGGATCCGAGCAATCGCGCACATCGGCCGATTATTGATGAATTACAGGAGCGGATGGCTGACAAGCTGTATGTCAACTTCTCGCTGTTCCAATCCATGCCGGATGCATGGGGGATCGATCAGTTGTTCCCGGTAATGCCGTTGGAAGGGCTAAACAAGCCTCCTGAGCGCCGTGCTGTCGTGCTCGACATAACCTGTGATTCCGATGGTACGATCGATCACTATGTCGATGGTGACGGGATCGCGACGACGATGCCAATGCCGCCTTACGATCCAGAAAACCCGCCGCTGCTGGGCTTCTTTATGGTTGGTGCCTATCAGGAAATCCTGGGGAACATGCATAACCTGTTCGGCGATACGTCGACGGTTGACGTATTTGTCTTCCAGGATGGCACCGTTGAGATTGAAGAGTCTGACGAAGGCAATACGGTTGCCGACATGCTGGAATATGTACAGCTTGACCCTAAAGTGCTGATGACGCGCTTCCGAGATCAGGTTAAAGAAACCGATCTGGATGCTGAACTTCAAGCACAGTTTATGGAAGAGTTTGAAAGCGGGCTGTACGGCTACACTTATTTGGAAGATGAAGAATGAGTGTGACGGGGTGAGTGGAAAGGGATGCAAGTTAGCATCCCTTTTTTTCGTCTATCGATTAGATAAGCGAATTACTCACATTGATATCGGTTGCTGGTTTTGGAAGGGAATCAAATTCTTCAATGGCACTGTCTTTGAAGATAATTTTGGCAATAAGCAGTAAAGAGTTTTTATCCTGAACGCCATATTTATTCAGTAATCTTGATTTACTGTTCAATACTGATTTCTTATTTAACCCGATGAGATCGGCAATCACTTCCGCTGTATAGCCCGCGCACCAATACTGGAATACGGCATATTCAGATTTTGACAGCCTGACGGGACTGAATAAACGGCGATCGTGAAGATGGACGAAATCGAGTAATTTATAAAAAGAATCGATGGCTGCTGATTTTGAAATAAGAATCGTTTTTTCATCAATGCACACGGGAGGGTGATTGGGGGAATTATTGATGATAACGAACGACGACGCCATATTATAAAAGTGAGTTCTTATTGACTCATAGTATTCCTCAAAGCCTTCGCTGCTACCGTCAACGATGAAAATACATTTCTTCTTTCCTTGCTGTAACGTAAACCTGTTGACGGGCTTTATCGAGAGCATAGGAATACTGGATAGGATTTCCCGTAATCCTATCGTGGTAAAATTGCATTTACTGAAAATTCTCACATCCATGATTTTTAACACATATGAGTTTATTGTTTGAAAGTGGCCACAAACCAATAATCGCTACTGATGTTATCCAGTTATTAAGAAAGTGCGATCCTGAAATGCTTTTAGATCGCTAAAAGGTGGAGCCTCTAAAGAAACCTGCGGGAGCGACAACAGATTTTATCATGTATCTATATGATCAAACTGGAAAAAGTTTTATTGGTTTAACATAGTATGCTTTATTTACTGGTTTATTTCTATCTTTAAATACATGGGGTTATCTCATCCTTCCTGTTATTACGGTGGTTAATCGTTGTTGCCTGTTTTTCTGTATGGCACCGTATTCATTCTCTCTGCTGCTTTCCTGCATCTGGAAATCTGCTGAGTATCGTTTCTTAAAAGAGAACAGAAGGTCGTTGTGATTGAAAATAGCTATCTATTTATTATCTATTAATTCTTAAATCCTATCATAGTGACGATAGGATTGATTGAAGATCGCTGTTATGCAACAGCTTACAGCGAATAGGGTGGGGATGATAGTGGTCGGATGACTAGCGGGCAATTGAGATTTTTTCAATTGCCCTGCTATGTATGCTTTGTGGGTTAATCAGAGTATGGGATTACTTCTCGGCAGCGATACGATCACGAATGTGTTTGGCGCGTCCTTCAGAGGAAGGATGGGAATCAAACATGCTGCTGTCATGACCAGCATCCAGTTTGGCAAGTTTCTCAAAGCTGCTTGCCAGACCTTCCCGGTTGATACCGCGTTTCTTCAGCAAATCAAAGGAATAGTCATCAGCCTGACTTTCCTGGGATTGGGAGAATTGAGAATTAACCAGCTTTTCCCCGAGATCGGCTAACTGAGATTGTGACAAAGAGGCTGCCATGCCGCCAGCAGAACCGATTGCGGTACGTGCTGCCGTCGCAGCGTAAGCGACCTGCATCGCTTTTCGCGTATGTCCCAGCGCAACGTGCCCCATTTCGTGGCCGAGAACGCCTTCTACTTCATTGTCATTCATCATGTCCATCAGGCCGCTATATACCCGAATACAGCCATTCGCCATTGCCCAGGCGTTAACGTCCTTCTCCAGATAGACTTTGTAGTTTGCTGGCGTGCCATTGATATCGTGACCCAGCGCATCCGCAATTTTATTCAGGCGCTTCGTGTATTTGCTGTCGGCTGGGGCAATTTTTGCTTCTTTATCCATTTGCTCACAGGATTGGTCGCTGAGCGCTTTAACCTGAGCATCGCTGAGCGTTGCCGCCTGGAAAGCCTGTGCGCCGGATTGCATTAAGGTACTGGTGTTTAAGTTCTGGCAGCCAGTCAGCACGGTTGCTACGCACAGCGCCAGTACAGAAGAACGAATTGCCATAAAAATCATCTCCCTACGATTGTGTTTGTTTTTAATATGAAAGAAAGCGGCTATAAGCTACCCGAAAACTGCAGTGAGAAATAGATCGGAAAATCTGATTTTTATTCTTTTCGATAGGCAGCTGGCAGCGAATTTTGTTTGCACCGCCTTTCAAAAAGGCACGGTAAAGAAAGGCGAACCCACTAGGAAACATGGTGTTTGGCACTGCAATCAACTGCACAATTGGCAAAAGAACCGTCATTGATTCGTTAGCCGATAAATCCCTGTTTTTTGCTCACGGTTCCATGTGCATTCGCTACGTTTTTCATGTACATTTGTGATCATATTTATTTCGTCATTTCTGTTTAACTTGTTGATTTTATTGGTTATACAGGAAGGCGTTCGTTCAATCCGATCTGGAGTCAAGCATGTCCTCTCGTAAAGAACTTGCCAATGCTATCCGTGCGCTGAGCATGGATGGGGTGCAGAAAGCCAAATCCGGTCACCCAGGCGCACCGATGGGCATGGCCGATATCGCCGAAGTGCTGTGGCGCGATTACCTCAACCATAATCCGGCCAACCCCAACTGGGCCAACCGCGACCGCTTCGTGCTGTCCAACGGCCATGCCTCCATGCTGATTTACAGCCTGCTGCACCTCTCCGGCTACGACCTGCCGATTGAAGAACTGAAAAACTTCCGTCAGTTGCATTCAAAAACTCCGGGCCACCCTGAATACGGCTACACCGCTGGTGTCGAAACCACCACCGGCCCACTGGGGCAGGGGATTGCCAACGCGGTCGGGATGGCGATTGCCGAGCGTACGCTGGCGGCGCAGTTCAATCGCTCGGGCCACGAAATTGTTAACCATCACACCTACGCCTTCCTCGGTGACGGCTGCATGATGGAAGGGATTTCCCACGAAGTCTGTTCGCTGGCGGGCACCATGAAGCTCGGCAAACTGACCGCGTTTTATGATGACAATGGCATTTCCATCGACGGCCACGTTGAAGGCTGGTTTACCGACGATACCGCCGCCCGCTTTGAAGCCTACGGCTGGCACGTGGTGCGCGGCGTGGACGGTCACGATGCGGACGCCATCAAGCGCGCCATTGGCGAAGCTCAACTGGTGACTGACAAGCCGTCGCTGCTGATGTGCAAAACCGTGATTGGGTTTGGTTCACCGAACAAGGCCGGTACGCACGACTCGCACGGTGCGCCGCTGGGCGAGGCAGAAGTCGCGGCTTCCCGCCAGCAGTTGGGCTGGACGCACGCGCCGTTTGATATCCCGGCAGAGATTTATGCCGCCTGGGATGCGAAACCGGCCGGTCAGCGTAAGGAAGCGGCCTGGGACGAGGCGTTTGCCGCCTACGCCAGCGCGTACCCTGAACTGGCTGCCGAGTTCAAACGCCGCACCGGCGGCGAATTGCCGGCCAACTGGCAGGCGGACGCACAGAAATTTATCGACGATTTGCAGGCGAATCCGGCGAAAATCGCCAGCCGCAAAGCGTCACAGAACGCGCTGGAAGCCTACGGAAAACTGTTGCCGGAATTCCTGGGCGGCTCTGCCGACCTGGCACCGAGCAACCTGACTATCTGGTCGGGTTCTGTTTCACTGGATAAAGACCACGCGGGCAACTACCTCCACTACGGCGTACGCGAGTTCGGCATGACGGCGATTGCCAACGGGATAGCGCTGCACGGCGGCTTTGTGCCATACACTGCGACCTTCCTGATGTTTGTGGAATACGCGCGTAACGCCGTGCGTATGGCCGCGCTGATGAAAATCCGCAGCATCTACGTTTACACCCACGACTCCATCGGTCTGGGGGAAGACGGCCCGACGCACCAGCCGGTTGAACAACTGGCCAGCCTGCGCGTCACGCCGAACATGAGCAACTGGCGTCCGGCAGACCAGGTGGAAACGGCGGTGGCGTGGAAATACGCCATTGAGCGTCAAGATGGCCCAACGTCGCTGATCCTGTCTCGTCAGAATCTGGCACAGCAGCCACGTACTGCTGAGCAACTGGCGAACGTGGCGAAAGGTGGCTATGTGCTGAAAGACAGCGACGGTCAGCCGGAACTCATCCTGATTGCCACCGGCTCTGAAGTCGAACTGGCTGTCGGTGCGTATGACAAACTGACGGCCGCCGGCCGCAAGGTGCGCGTGGTGTCGATGCCCTCTACGGATGCGTTCGACAAGCAGGATGCGGCTTACCGTGAAGCGGTGCTGCCGAAAGCCGTATCGGCACGCGTAGCGATTGAAGCGGGTATCGCGGATTACTGGTTCAAGTACGTCGGCCTGAACGGCGCGATTGTCGGTATGACGAGCTTCGGTGAATCGGCTCCGGCTGAGCTGCTGTTCGAAGAGTTCGGCTTCACCGTCGATAACGTGGTGGAAAAAGCGCAGGCGCTGCTGAAGTAATCACGCCGCGTTAATCTCGATATGAGAAGTCGTCAGCTAGCGCTGGCGGCTTTTTTTTCATCTTTAGTTTCACCGACCTCTCAATGTGCTTTGTCTGCCCCTCGATCGCGGTTTTTTTATTTTTATGACGCAGGTCACTCTTCTGGCGTGTGCCAGACGAGAATATTTCTTTTATGCGTTAATTCGTTTATTCTAGCTGAAGCGTTTCAGTTGTTGTGTTTGCGGCGTTTCGCTAGGGGTTCTCTGGTGTCTAAGAAGGGTATATTCTATGCGTTGGGTAACCCAGCCATGACATAAGGAACCACAAGGAACGCCATGACGATCCGTATTGCGATAAACGGTTTTGGCCGCATAGGCCGCAGTGTTTTACGTGCGTTGTATGAATCGGGCCGCCGAGCCGAGATTACCGTGGTAGCTATTAACGAGCTGGCGAGCGCGGAAGGTATGGCGCATTTGCTCAAGTACGACTCCAGTCACGGCCGTTTTTCGTGGGATGTTCGTCAAGAGTGCGATCAACTTTATGTCGGTGATGATTGTATTCGTCTGTTACATCAGGCAGAGATTCAGCCATTGCCCTGGCGAGAACTCGGTGTAGATATTGTGCTGGATTGCAGCGGTGTCTACGGCAGCCGGGAAGATGGGGAAGCCCATCTGGCGGCAGGTGCGAAGAAAGTGCTATTTTCTCATCCGGGAACGACGGATTTAGATACCACGGTGGTGTTTGGCGTCAATCACGATCGGTTGGAAAGCGGGCATCGTATTGTTTCCAACGCGTCCTGCACAACCAACTGCATTATCCCAGTGATCAAACTGCTGGATGATGCCTTCGGTATCGAGAATGGTACGGTGACGACGATCCACTCATCGATGAACGATCAACCGGTGATCGATGCTTATCATCACGATCTGCGGCGTACACGCGCCGCCAGTCAGTCGATCATTCCGGTTGATACTAAACTGTCTGCGGGGATCACCCGTATTTTTCCGCAGTTTGTCGATCGTTTTGAGGCGATATCGGTGCGGGTGCCGACGATTAACGTTACGGCAATTGACCTGAGCGTCAGCGTCAGGAAAGCCGTAAATGTGAATGAAATTAACGCACTATTGCAAAAATCAGCGCATGAGTCGTTTCGTGGTATAGTGGATTATACTGAATTACCATTGGTGTCAGCTGATTTTAACCACGATCCGCACAGTGCCATTGTTGACGGCACGCAGACACGGGTCAGTGGTCAGCATCTGATTAAAACATTGGTCTGGTGCGATAACGAATGGGGTTTTGCCAACCGGATGTTGGATACAACACGGGCGATGGCAGCCTGCGGTTTCTAGTACGACGGTGGCGATCAGGCGTCGCTATCTCGCTCAAGCAACTTTAAAAGAGAATCAACAAGAGGATTCACCATGTCTGTAATTAAGATGACCGATCTGGATCTGGCTGGTAAACGTGTTCTTATTCGTGCGGATCTGAACGTACCAGTAAAAGAAGGGAAAGTGACGTCTGATGCGCGCATCCGTGCCTCTCTGCCGACCATCGAAATCGCTCTGAAACAAGGCGCTCGCGTTATGGTCACTTCCCACCTGGGACGCCCGACCGAAGGCGAGTACAACGAAGAGTTTTCTCTGCTGCCTGTTGTTGACTACCTGAAAGAGAAACTTTCTTCTCCTGTACGTCTGGCGAAAGACTATCTTGACGGTGTTGATGTCGCCGAAGGCGAGCTGGTTGTACTGGAAAACGTCCGCTTTAATAAAGGTGAGAAGAAAGACGACGAAGTTCTGTCCAAGAAATACGCGGCGCTGTGTGATGTATTCGTGATGGACGCCTTCGGTACGGCGCACCGTGCGCAGGCTTCCACTCACGGCGTAGGGAAATTTGCCACGATCGCCTGTGCGGGCCCGCTGCTGTCTGGTGAGTTGGAAGCACTGGGTAAAGCATTGAGCAAACCGGCACGTCCGATGGTTGCTATTGTTGGTGGTTCTAAAGTCTCCACTAAACTGACCGTACTGGATTCACTGTCTAAAATCGCCGATCAGCTGATCGTCGGTGGTGGTATTGCTAACACCTTCGTTGCTGCACAAGGCCACAACGTGGGTAAATCCCTGTACGAAGCTGACCTGATTCCTGAAGCGAAAAAGCTGCTGGAAACCTGTGATATTCCTGTACCGAGCGATGTGCGTGTGGCGTCAGAATTTTCTGAAACTGCGGCAGCAACGCTGAAGTCTGTTACCGCGATTAAAGATGAAGAGCAGATTCTGGATCTGGGCGATGTTTCTGCTGAGCGTCTGGCAGAAATTCTGAAGAATGCTAAAACCATCCTGTGGAATGGTCCGGTTGGCGTCTTCGAATTCCCGAATTTCCGTAAAGGTACGGAGACTATCGCTCGCGCTATCGCGGATAGCGACGCATTCTCTATCGCAGGTGGCGGCGATACGCTGGCTGCGATCGATCTGTTTGGCATTGCAGACAAGATCTCTTACATTTCTACCGGTGGTGGTGCATTCCTGGAGTTTGTTGAAGGGAAAAAACTGCCAGCAGTAGTTATGCTGGAAGAACGCGCCAAGCAGTAATTTAAGGTAAGGGCTGCTTTTCCCCTTTCCTGTGGTTGTCTCGACAGGTAGTTATCACAATATCGCGTCGAGACAACCTGTCGATTCATATCGATTTCTCTAACCCCTCCACGGCCAACGAAACGGGACACGTAACATGTCTAAAATTTTTGATTTCGTAAAACCCGGTGTCATCACTGGTGATGACGTTCAGAAAGTTTTCGCAGTAGCAAAAGAAAACAAATTCGCTTTGCCAGCAGTGAACTGTGTCGGTACCGACTCAATCAATGCTGTGCTGGAAGCCGCAGCCAAAGTTCGCGCGCCGGTAATTGTTCAGTTCTCTAACGGCGGCGCAGCATTCACCGCGGGTAAAGGTCTGAAAGCAGAAGGTCAGCAGGCGGCAATTTTGGGTGCGATTTCTGGCGCTCATCATGTTCACCAAATGGCTGAGCACTACGGTATTCCGGTAATTTTGCACACTGACCACTGTGCGAAAAAACTGCTGCCGTGGATAGATGGTTTGCTAGACGCGGGTGAAAAACACTTTGCCGCTACCGGTAAACCGCTGTTCTCTTCTCACATGATTGACCTGTCTGAAGAATCTCTGGAAGAGAACATCGAAATCTGTTCTAAATATTTGGCGCGCATGGCCAAAATCGACATGACCCTGGAAATCGAACTGGGTTGCACTGGTGGTGAAGAAGATGGTGTGGATAACAGCCACATGGATGCTTCTGCTCTGTACACCCAGCCAGAAGACGTTGACTACGCGTACACCAAACTGAACGCGATCAGCCCACGTTTCACCATCGCTGCCTCTTTCGGTAACGTGCATGGCGTATACAAGCCAGGTAACGTCAAGCTGACCCCGACTATCCTGCGCGACTCTCAGGAATATGTTTCCAAGAAACATAACCTGCCACACAACAGCCTGGACTTCGTGTTCCACGGCGGTTCTGGTTCCAGCGCTCAGGAAATCGAAGATTCCGTCAGCTACGGCGTAGTGAAAATGAACATCGATACCGACACCCAGTGGGCAACGTGGGAAGGTATCCTGAAATACTACAAAGAAAACGAAGCCTATCTGCAAGCTCAATTGGGCAACCCGAAAGGCGCAGATCAGCCGAACAAGAAATACTATGACCCGCGTGTATGGCTGCGCTCCGCTCAGACAAGCATGGTTGCTCGTTTAGAACAAGCCTTCAAAGAGCTTAATGCGGTTGATGTGCTCTAAGTAAGACGGGCAGATATAGCTTGATGCTAAGGCTCCTACGGGAGCCTTAATTTTTGGGGCCGATGTTGCGGTTTTAGATGCGGACGTTATGCTTTCCCAGTGATTGAGAAAACAGGAGCTTTTAAATGGAAGAACTTAATACGGGTTTGGATCAGGCAGGGAACTGGTTGGTGACACATCAGAACTTGTTTTTGCAGTATGCCGTGAATATTGTTGCAGCATTAGTGATCCTCATCGTTGGTCTGGTGATCGCGCGGGTTGTCTCCGGCACCATCAATAAACTGATGATTAAGCGTTCTATCGATTCAACCGTGGCAGATTTCCTGTCTGCGCTGGTTCGCTATGGCATTATCGCGTTCACGTTGATTGCGGTATTGAGTCGGGTTGGTGTACAGACGGCGTCGGTGATTGCCGTGCTGGGTGCGGCTGGTTTGGCTGTTGGTCTGGCATTGCAGGGGTCGTTAGCCAACTTTGCTGCGGGTGTTTTGCTGGTAATTTTCCGGCCTTTCCGTACCGGCGAATGGGTGGATTTGGGCGGCGTGTCCGGTTCGGTCACACAGGTACAGATCTTCTCAACGACGCTACGCACGTCTGATGGCAAAATTATCGTGGTTCCGAATGGTAAAATCATAGCTGGCAACATCATCAACAGCTCGCGTGAGCCGGATCGCCGTACAGAAATTATTGTCGGTGTGTCCTATGATGCTGATATTGACGTAGTGAAAAAGCTGCTTGGCGATATTGTCGCCGCTGACGATCGTATTCAGCATGATAAAGGCGTCACGATCCGCCTGAATGAAATGGCGGCGTCATCACTGAATTTTGTGGTATGGGTATGGACGACCAACGGCAATGCACAGGCGGTGTACTGGGATCTACTGGAAAGCTTTAAGCGCGTGCTGGATGAGCACCGTATCGGTATCCCTTATCCGCAGATGGATGTGCACCTACACAAGATTCAGGAACGCGCTGAATAATATGCTGTACCACAGGGGCCGGGCGGCCCCTGATTGATTCCTGCTTCTATTGTCCGTAATAGGCATCTTCCCCATGCTTACGCAGGTAGTGCTTATCCAGCAGAACTTGCTGCATAGCGGTAATACCTGGCGTCAACTGGCGTGAAAAAATGCCCATATAAGCTATCTCTTCTAGCACCACCGCATTATGTACCGCATTCTGTGCGTCTTTGCCCCAGGCGAATGGACCGTGTGCATTGACCAACACGGCAGGGATGTCTGTCGGGCTGATACTGCGCTGGCGGAAAGTTTCTATAATCACGTTGCCTGTTTCCTGCTCATAGTGCTGCGCAATTTCGTCCTGTGTCATCAATCGCGTACAGGGGATGGCTCCGTAGAAATAGTCAGCATGCGTGGTACCCCAGGCCGGGAGATCCAGACCCGCCTGTGCCCAGATGGTTGCGTGGCGCGAGTGCGTATGGACAATACCGCCTATTTCGGCAAAAGCACGGTATAACGCCAGATGTGTCGCCGTATCTGAGGAGGGTTTTTTGTTACCTTCGATAGTCTGTCCAGAGGCGAGGTCGACCACAACCATGTCATCTACGACCATATGTTCGTACTCCACGCCCGATGGTTTTATGACCACCAGACCGCGGTCGCGATCTACGACACTGACGTTACCCCAGGTAAAAGTCACCAGATTGTGACGCGGTAAATCCAGATTCGCTTCCAGAACCTGTTGCTTAAGTTGTTGTAACGTTAGCATGACATTCCCCCTTGTTGCATTTTCTGCTCGATCCAGCGGCGCGCCTGAACGATTTCAGCGACCGGTTCATCAGCCTTCTCCGTCCACATTTCAATCAGGAAAGCGCCACGATAGTTGAGTGCTTTCAACGTGCGAAAAACGGAAATAAAATCCACACAGCCCTCGCCGAATGGAACGTCGCGGAACTGTCCGGGCGAGGTTGCAGTAACAGCGAAGGTGTCTTTCAGATGGATAGCGGCAATGCGATCGATACCCAGCTGTAATTCTTGCGTGACATTGTTGCCCCAGGCGCTGAGGTTGCCGATGTCTGGGTAGACGGTAAACCACGGTGAAGCCAGGCAGGTATCCCAGGCTTTCCACTTACTGATAGAGTTCATAAAGGCGGTGTCCATGATCTCCACAGATAGCATCACCTGTGCGGCGGCGGCACGCTCAACCGCCCATTGCATCCCTTCGGTAAAACGCGCGAGCGTGCCTTCATCCTGCGGCTCGTAATAGACGTCATAACCAGCTAACTGAATGGTGCGAATGCCCACGTCGTTGGCCAGTTGAATGGCCTGATCCATGATCGTAAAGGCTCGTTGGCGCAGTGCTTCATCATGACTGCCGAACGGAAAACGCCGATGCCCGGATAAGCACATCGAAGGGATACGAATGCCGGTTTCCAGCATTGCATTGACCAGAGAAAGCCGCTGTTCCTTACTCCATAGCAGGCGGGCCAGACGTTCATCGCTTTCGTCTACCGACATTTCAACAAAGTCAAAACCACAGGCTTTTGCTAGCGCTAAGCGCTCTGGCCAGGTCAGGTGTTTCGGCAGGGCTTTTTCATAAATACCTAATGGGTGTTGACGCATATTAAGGCCTCCAGATGGCATCAATGGCGGCGCGAAATTGGCGAGCCGAGTTTACTGGGTCAGGTGCATCAGCCAGCGCCCGTCCGGCAATGAATGCCGTGACGGCGATATCGCTGAAAAGCGGCAGATCCGAAGGGGTAATCCCTCCGGTAATGGAGAGTTCGATGCCGAGGTCAGAAAGCGCTTTCATCGTGTCCAGATCCTGCTGGCCCCAGGTTTGACCGCTGGCTTGCGCATCTCGACCACGGTGGTAAATCGCTTGTTTGACACCCAGTGCGCGCCACGCTTTGGCATCTTCCAGTGTCCAGCGACCGAATAGCTCAATTTGGATCTCTCCCCGATGACGCTCTGCCACTTCCAGTGCGCTGGCCATGGTAGGCAAGGGTGCGGCGCAGATCACGGTCATCCAGTTTGCGCCGTGGGAAAAGGCTTGCTGCGCCAGCGTTGCGCCAGCGTCAGCGACTTTCAGATCGGCTACCAGCAGATGGTGAGGGCAGCACTCATGCAATTGGCTGACGGCCTGAATACCTGCGCTGATACACAAAATGGTGCCCGCCTCGATGATGTCAACATAGGGGTGGAGTAGTTCCACGGTGGTGAGTGCGGCATCCAGTCGGGTGTGGTCGAGCGCCAGTTGCAGGCGGGGTTGCATTGTCATGGTTTCTCCTTACCGGCGGGTTGCAGCGCTTTTAGCGCGTCGACGAGCGCCTGATAGTGTTGGTATTTTTTGTCGTAGGCCGTGCGAGCGCGTTCATCTGGGATAAGGCGCGTAATCTGTGGTGAGAGCGCCCGCTGAGCGGTGGTGACATCGCTAAAAGCACTACTGCCTACCATCGCTGCCATTGCTGCACCCAGACAGCCGGTTTCTTCTATCTGTGGGAGTTCGACAGGCAGGCCGCTGACGTCCGCAAACATCTGCATCCAGGGTACAGACTTGGCAGGGCCGCCAGTTATGCGCAACGCATCCACTTGAGGGAAACGCTGACGCATACAATTCAGGTGAGTCATGTGGCAAAACACCACGCCTTCGTAAATGGCCTGAACGAGATGTTCGCGTTGGTGGAACGCTTGCAGGCCGTAGAAGCTGGCACTCAGCCCTAACCCGGCGTTGGAACCATATAAAAAGGGAGCAAACAGCAGGTTACTGCCTGCTTTAGGAAGATGAGAAACCCAGTGATTGAGCTGAGCATAATCGACCCCTGAACCGTCACTCAGCCCCCATTGTTGGCAGAACCATTCCAGATTGGCAGCAGACGTAGGGCTGGCTTCGTGCACGATGTAGCGTCCTGCTTCCGCATGGCGGCCATAAACGAAGGGATGGTCGTAGCAATCAGCGAGAGTGTCGGTGATGCCGCTGGTGACCGACCATGTTCCCAGTACGGCATTGAGTCGAGTCTCGTCTTGAAGGCCTGCGCACAGGGCGGTGGAAACCACGTCGAATAGCCCACCGACGACGGGGGTTCCCGCCTGTAGCCCGGTTGCCCGTGCCGCTTCTGGAGTAATACGGCCTGCGATATCCGTAGAGCCGATGATTGGCGGTAATGCGCTGACGATTTCCGCAATCCCTAGCTGTTCTGCCAGTGCCGGATCGTAGAGACCTGTGCCCATGTTGTAGAGGTTGGATTCGGAGATATTAGTTTCTTCACAAGCCCGTTCTCCGGTCAGGCAGAAACGCAGGTAGTCGTGCGCCATGAACAGCGTGCCGATTTGCGCATAGCGTGTCGGCTGGTGGTCTTTAAGCCACCGCAGTAGCGAAACCGGATGGCCTGTCCACAGGGTCTGGCGGGTCTGAGGATAAAGCGCTTGCGGTATCCCCGCCTGCTGCCATGCCAGAACCTGTTCACGTGCGCGCTGATCGGATGACAGCATCGCATGACCTAGTGGTTTGTCATGCTTATCCAGCAAGAATAACCCTTTGCCTTGGGCAGAGATCCCCACGCCGGAAATAGCGCTGGCGGAGATCGCTGTTCTGTCCAGCAGTTCACGAATAACCTTGGCAGCGGTCTGCCACAGAGTGTGCATATCGCGCTCTGCCCAACCGGGTTGCGGTGTGGTAATCGGCAGATTGTGGCGTACGATGCCGTACTCTGTTCCGGTGACGTCATAGATCCCGGCTTTGATAAAGGTGCCGCCGCAATCGAGCCCCAGAAAATAATCCGTCATGCTGCCTCCGTGGACTCATCGCAGCGCGGTGGGAGCATCATGGCCAGTACGGCGGCAATCGCCAGTGAGATAGCCAGACTGTAGACGCCAACGTCCTTGTTAAAGGCTGAAATCAGGACACCGACCATATAAGGGCCGCAGAAGCCACCGAGGTTGCCGAGCGCATTAATAACACCGCGAGCGCCACCCGCGACTTCGGCATCAAACAACTTGGGAGGAATAGTCCAGAACACACCCGCGGCAGCCTGAATGAAGACGCCGCAGCCGACTAGCGCGGCATAGGACCACCAGATATGGCTTTTGAGCAAAACGGACAGTGCCATGCAAATGGCAAAACAGGCGAGTGGTAACGCGACGAAGACCTTACGTTTTCCTGAGTTATCGGACAGATAGGAGATGGTGAACATACCGACGATCGCCCCAATATAAGGCAAAATAGCCAACATGCCGACCTGTTCCATATTGCCATTGGTCAGCCCTTTCAGGATGGTGGGTAACCACAGTGTGTAGCCGTAAATGCCTGTCTGGTAAAAGAAATTCACCAAAATTAACTGCCACATCAACTTTTCGCGTAATACCCGATTTAGGGAAGCATTGCGGACAGTTTTGCCTTGCAGGGCCGCCTGTTCTTCCTGCAATGTATTGATCAGATACTCTTTTTCTGCCTGTGAAATCCATTTTGCTTCTTGCGGGCGGTTGCTGATGGTAAACCACCACAGCAGCATAACTACCAGTGAGACCCCTCCCTCAACCAGAAATAGCATGCGCCAATCCCAGGTTGTGATGACCCAGCCAGAAAGCGGGGCGGTCAAAATTCCGGCGATGGGCACAAACATGATGACAATCGCGTTGGCGCGGCCACGTTCCTTATCGGGGAACCAGTTGCTGATCATCGTTAGTACCACCGGGAGCATACCGCCTTCGGATACCCCCAGCGCAAAGCGCAAAAATAACAGCTGATACTGATTGGTCACCAGACCGGTCAATACCGAAATGACAGCCCAGGCCAGCAGTGACCAGCCGATAAACTTTTTACCGTTGCCGTGTACGGCGAGTTTGCCGCCTGGTACTTGTAAAAACAGATAGCCGATGAAGAAGATTCCGCCTGCGAGTCCGGCCATCGATGCCGTAATACCCAGTTCGTCATCCATGCCGCCTGGCATCGCGAAGGCAATATTGACGCGATCCATATAGGAAATAATGCAGGTAATCAAAATGGGCGGTACGATCCGCAACCAGCGTAATCGAGGAATGTTTGCCGTGGTGCGCAGGCTAGAAGAAACCGTGGCTGTATTCATATCTTTACCCTTCAACATGTTGCGTGCATGACGTGCTTCATTTGGGGCTTTTTCGCGCGTAGCGATCCCCGCACATGCCCGCAGGCATGTGTCGCGTTACACGGAAAAATCAGAAACGATTAGGGAACGTGAAAGTGTGCCATCGGTATCTTCACCACCACTTTGCGGATTGCGCAGGGCTGCTCGTGAATGCAGGCTGGACGATGCACATCCTGAGGAAAGAACACGGCAAAGTTGCCGGAATGCATGGTCAGCCATGACTCGTCATCAACATCCTGATAGAACAAGATATCGCGTTCTTCGTTCCATTCCTGATATACCGGATTACGGCCGTTATCGGTTACCACACCGATCAGTTCGGTTCCACTGACTAAAAATTGCACATCAATATTGTGGCGATGGACTTCGGGACGTAAGTCACTTTTAGTCTGCGTGTGCAGATCCAGTACCTGAACGGTATAACCTGTCTCTTCATCGAGGTAGCGGCCAGCCGGCAAGGCGTTGAAGTCGGTTTTTTGCAGGTAGGCCAGCGCACGGGCGACAGGCGCAGGATGCTGGCCAAAAAATGTATTGTCGATATGACCGAAGATCATGGGACGTCTCCTTGTTAAAGCGCCTGAATACGTGCCCATACCCGTTCATCAACCGGGATGCCGTCGCGCAAGTTTTCTTCACGAATTCGCGGAAACTTATGACCCGGCAAGCGGATAGCGACATCAGGTTGGGTGCGCTCGGCGCTGGTGATGTAATCCATTATGCGTTTCAGTTTTTCATCGCGGGTTTTACCGTCGATCAGCCTATCGATCTCAATGGCGATGAAGACCTGCGATACGCCATATTCGTCGCGATGATCCTCTGTGACTTCTGCGACAGATGCACCGCCTGACAGTAGGGTGGCGATCATGTCCAGCACAATAGACAGTGCCGAGCCTTTCCAGTAGCCCGCTGGGAGGATGCGCCTATTTTCCTCGATAATGACCGGATCGCGGGTCAAATTACCGTCGTTGTCGAACCCGCCATCAACGGGTAAGGTTTTGCCTGCCAGTCGGTTTATCTCCAGCGCGCCATAGGAAAACATCGACATCGACATATCCACCATGGTGATCGGCTTACTGGGAACGGCGACGATCAGTGGATTAGTACCGATGCGGCACGTTTTTGCTCCCCATGGCGGCATAACGGCGATGGAGTTAGTCCAGCAAATACCGATATAGCCTTTCTCGGCAGCTTGCCAGCCATAGCCGCCGCCACGCATCCAGTGGTTTGCATTGCGTAGCGCGACCATACCGATACCGTGTGTATCGGCCAACTGCATGGCGCGATCCATCATGCGGCGAGCCGTCAGATTACCAATACTCTGATGGGCATCCCACTGTTCGATAGCACCGAGTGAGAGCAGCTTGCTGGGTTCGGCACCGGCTACGATGTCACCAGCATCCAACTGCTGAATAAAGCGTGGGAAACGGTTTACACCGTGAGAATAAACACCGTCGGCGGAAGTATCGGCGAACAGCGTCGCGCAGGCATCGGCGGTCTCTTCCGCTACATTGCGCGCCAGTAAAACACGTTTGAACTGTTGCTTAAGGTCGTTGTAGCTCACTCTCATAACGCGTCTCCATGACGAAGATTGGGTTTCTTTTTGTTCGTCATATTTCACTATGCGAAATTGCATTTCAAATAAATGCTATACCTGTGCTTGCATGAAGTCAAAACGAGAGGTGATTAAATTTTCTTTTAAAAACATGTTGTTATTTTAATTTGGCGACTTTGTGATCGGTGACGCATTTTGGGCGGTGCTCGGAATACAGATGTGAGAAAGCAGGGTGAGAGACTCACCCTGTTAGTTACCCCACACGCGCAGTTTTACCAGTACGACTCTATCCCAATACGGTAAAGCGACGTCGTTGCCGTGATGTACAGCTCACTCCCTTCTGGCCCGCCGATAGTGCAGTTGGAAGCGCATTCCGGTACGTCTATTTTGCCGAGCTCATGGCCATCGGGGCTAAAAATCAGTACGCCGTCAGCGCAACTGCAAAACAGGTTGCCACTGCGATCAACACAGAAGCCGTCGGGAATACCCGGCTCTACACGGGCAAAAAACTGCCCCGCGCCCAGATGCTTTCCCTCAACTGGATAAATTCGCAGATCGCGCCGACCCAGCGTTGGGAAATCAATAATCGACATGTCTGCAATATATAAATGTGTTTCATCTGGCGAAAAGGCCAATCCGTTTGGGCGCTGGAGATCGCTGGCCGCGATGCTGAGTGAGCCATCGCGCGGATCGAAGCAGTAGACGTAGCAGCCAATGATCTGGCTTTCTGATTTGTAGCCTTCGTCATCGCTGGTAATGCCGTAGGGCGGATCGGTAAACCAGATCGTGCCATCGCTACGGATCGCCACATCGTTTGGCGAGTTGAAGCGTTTCCCATCAAAGCGGTCGACCAGGACATGAATATCGCCATTATTCTCACGACGGCTGATAGCTCGCCGGCCATGTTCGCAGCTCACGACGCGTCCTTGCGCATCAAGTGCATTGCCGTTTGCGTAGTGGGATGGAGATCGCCAGAGAGTGACGTCGCCATTACGCGACCAGATAAACATCCGGTTTCCTTTTACATCACTAAAGACCACGGCATCCTGCTGTGGCAACCATACTGGGCCTTCGGCCCAGATGGCGGGAGAACACAGACGCTCAAGTTGTTGTGTCATGCTGGGTTCTCCACTTATTTCACACCCCAGATTGCCCGATAATGGCCTTGATAATCATTTTGCGGGTCATACAAGTTGTTATTACCACCGTCGTTCGCGACGTTTTCGGCGGTTACCAAATGTGCCGGGGTGACATAGCCAGAAGGCGGCTGTTTGGCAAAAGCGCGGTTAAACTCATCTAGCAACTGCCAGCCGTGCAGCTTCAGAGGCTCTGGCACGGTGGCTGACTGGCTATCGCCGGAGCGAATACGTTGATAGGCAGAGATGGAACCATCGCCAGCCGAAATGTTGTACGGTGCATTTTTACCGCCTTTACCCGCCGTTTTTAACGACGGTGCCATGAAATCAAAATACAGGTCGTTAATTGCCAGCGAATACTGGAAGCTGTCGCCATATTTCTGTAACAGACTAAACGTCATGGCAGGCATGCGGTTTGCGGTATCAGCGAGCGGTGTGTCGATGAATTCCACTACCTTGCAACCGCTGCATTTACCTATTTCGTCTTTCATGACGTTGGCTTTATCAAGAGCGATTTGGTAAAGAGAATCGGTAAAGATTAAGACATTGGCTTTTCCACCAGATTTAACGATGGCGTATTGCGCGGCGATGCGGGCGACGTCATTCGAATCGGATGTCACGTTGTAGAAAATATCGTATTTTGGCAAGGGGCCCGGCTCGGGTACGGCATGCCATGCAGTCAGAATAATGCCTTGTTGAATGGCTTTCTTCAGCGGGATTTTGGCGACATTCGGGTTCCAGCCACCAATAACAATGCCATCTGGCTTCTGAGCGATCGCCTGATTGAGCGAGGCCAATTGATCTTTGACGGAACCGCCACCGTCCAACGTTTCCAGCTTCCAGCCTGCGGCTTTGGCTGCTTCGCTCAGCCCTTGCTGCACGCCTTGAACACCGCCATTTTTCATATCGGAAGCAATAAAAATAATCTTCTTATTCGGCTGTAACTGTGGCCCCTGAGTCGGGCCATCCCACTGTGTGCTGCTGGTGGTCGCTTTTGCAACGGCTGCCGTTGCCCGATCGAGATAGCTATCAGCCCACGTTGACTGGCTGCTTAATAACACGGTGGTCAGTCCTGATAACAGCAAAAAACGTTTCATAGGGTGTGCTCCTGTTAGGGATGTGTCACGTTATGGTTATTGTTTTCTGGAGGCGTGCTTTTCTGATGAGAAGGCTCCTGGTGATGGCGCTGTGGTGAGCCAGCCTGACGACGTTGTACGGCTTTTTGATTCAATAAGCGGCGGCGCTGGGCATAGCCTGCCAGCGTGATCGAGAGCAGCAGAGTGGCTCCGTTAAATAACGGCTCAACCCAGAATTCACCGCCAAACTGCTGGATACCGGCGATACCAATCGCAAGAATGGCGATGCCGATAACCGTTCCCCAGACGTTCACTCGACCGGGGCGAAGCGTGGTACTGCCAAGGAACGCACCAACCAGCGCAGGCAAGAGATAATCCATACCCACACTAGCCTGTCCGACCCCTTGTTCTGCGGCGATTAACACGCCGCTAAAGCCAGTCAATACGCTGGAAGTGATGAAGGCACCGATAGTAAAACGGTTAACGGAAATCCCATTGAGCCGTGCTGCGGCAGGATTGCCCCCTACGGCATACATGCAGCGGCCAAGAGGCGTATGTTCAGTGACGAGCCATAAGACAATGGCGACAAGCAGGACATAGAAGGCAACGATAGGGATTCCGCCGATCTCGGTATGGTGCAGAGCAATAAAAGCATCGGGTAGATCGCCAACAATCTGGCGGCCGCCCGAATGCCACAGTGCTACGGCGTACAGTACGGTGCCAGACCCCAGCGTGGCGACGAAGCTATCGATATCGGCTAATGCCACCAGAATGCCGTTGAGCAAACCGTATAGCGCTGAAATGACCAGTACCGTCAGCACGGCCATCTGCCATGAGAAGCCGTATTCCACCTGAAGCGTAATCGCCAGAATGTGCCAGAGCACGATGCCAAAACCGACGTTGAGATCGATCTTTCCGACGATCATTGGAATCGTCGCGGCCAGTGCCAGCAGGGCGATTTTGGCTTTGCTGGAGAGGATTGCCTGTAGCGTCAACATGGAAGCGAATGACGGCGTTGCGAGTGAAAATAGAATAACCAGCGCGATGCACAGTAACAGCAAGCCATAGCGGGTCAGAATTTGCATCAGCCAAGGGCCAGCACCATCCTGTGCCAGACTCACTCGCTGCTCTAGCGCCGTTGATTTTACCGATGTTTTATTAGACATTATTTTCTTCCTTCGAACAGGTGAGGCTGTGTGAGCGTCTAGAATTTTTTACTGTCGATTCAGTTCGCCTGTGCAATAACGTGCCATTCAGGCCGAAGCCGTGGTTTCTGCCATACTGGCAGATGCCAATTCCAATAAGTTGGCGAAAGAAACCTGTTGATTTTTGAGTTCGCCGACGACATTGCCCCGATTGAAAACCAGTGCACGATTGCAAATGTGGGCGATCTCCTCGAAATCATTGGAGATCACCAGCACCGCAATGCCCTCCGCCAGTGACTTATTCAATAGATGGTAAATTTCGGCGCGGGCACCGACATCAACGCCCGCAGTGGGATCTTCCAGGATCAGCAGCGGTGCTCCGAGGTGCATCCAGCGTGCCATCACCACTTTCTGTTGGTTGCCGCCGGACAGTGCACTGATGTCGATATTGACGTTTTTGGGGCGAACATCGAACAGTTGTACTTTCCACCAGCTTGCCCCTATCTCTTCGCGGCGGCTGTAGCGTGAAAAGAGCTTATGTCCACTGGCGCAGGGGTTGATAAACAGGTTCTCGCGTACGCTCATCGACATCACCAGGCTTTCATTGGTGCGATCGCCTGCGACCAGCGATACGCCGTGAGCCATCGCCTGTTGCGGTGAGCTAGCGTGGTAAGGTGTATCACGAAACTGAATTTCTCCGCTGTCGCATTGGCGTAGCCCGAACAGCAAACGGCCTATCTCTTCCTGGCCTGCGCCGCGCAGACCAGCCAGTGCGAGCATTTCCCCCGGTTGCAGGCTAAAGCTGACCGGGCCGATATCGCCTACAGTCACATTTTTTACTTGTAGAACAGGAGAGGAAGGAGCAGGTAAGGGTTCGCGCTGATCGCCGGGCATGGCTTCACCCACAATCAATTGCACCAGATCGCGCAGCGAATAATCCGCCGTTCTACCGCCTGCGACATAGCGGCCATCACGCATGACGCAGACACGATCGGCGATGTCGATCACTTCATCCAGTCGATGAGTGACGTAAATCATGCCCACTTTTTTCGCACGCAATCGGTTAATAACGGAAAAAAGATGGCGGACATCATTTGCCGGAAGCGAGGCGGTGGGTTCATCCAGCACCAGCAGTTCGGCATTCACGGCGACGGCTCGCGCGATGGCGAGTAGTGATTTTTCCGTACGCGAGAGTTCGAACACACGAGCATCGGGATCGAGTGCGATCCCGACATCTTGTAGCGCCTGGCTGGCACGCAGACGGATCGCACGCCAGTCAATTAATCCAAAACGGCGTGGAAACCCCATGACCAGTGCCATGTTTTCCGCCACCGTCATCCACTCGATCAGCCCCAGATCCTGATGAATAAACGCAATAGGCTGGAGGCCATCACTTTTTATCGCTGCGGCTGACGTTATGCTGGTTCCACGGAATTGAATATCACCGCCATCGCAGGGGTAGACGCCTGCGAGGACTTTAATGAGTGTCGATTTCCCCGCGCCATTTTCGCCCAGTAGCGCGAGCACCTCGCCCGGCATGACCTGAAGACTGACATCATTAACGGCAATATTGCCGCCAAAGCGTTTAGTGATATGGCTAAGCGCAAGTATGGGTTGATCCGCATTGGTTTGATTCATGTGATTCGCCCTTGTGTTCAGCACACGCTGCGATGCGGTGCAAAATCGTTAAGCAACCTGTTCCCGCTGATTCTGGGCGGTAAACACCCTGAAGATGGTGTGGCAGGAATGAAATCAGCAATGATTTGTCGTTTTAATGAACTTTATATTTCAATATGCGAAATTCAATTTCAAAAACAATATACCGAAGATTGCGCTAAAGCAAAGGCAAAGGGGTTTTAAATCTTATTTAAAAACAATGGCTTATTTTTGTTGTTTCGTATTTGTGATGTACTGCTCACTTCATGGGCAGGGGAGGGTTGCGTATTCAGGGAGCCATTCCGACAATGAAACGGCGTTCCACTTCAACTCATGCAGGCCTTGCGGTAACATTGCTATTCTTAAGCGAAATGGATGGCGGCGACACACTGCGTTGCAGCAGCTTCTGTGCAAGCACAGCCTAGCCCCTTGTTCTGGAGATCAGTTATGAGCCCGAAAGCTGTTAATGAGAAAGACGATCAAAAAGAAAAACCGCTGGGGAGTCAGAGTCTATTTCGTGGTTTACAATTGATTGAAATTCTGAGTAATTTTCCTAACGGTTGTCCACTCGCCCATTTGTCTGAACTAGCGGGTATGAACAAAAGTACCGTACACCGATTGCTACAGGGGCTGCACACCAGCGGCTATGTCACGCAGGCACCTTCACCGGGCAGCTATCGTCTGACGACCAAATTTATCTCCATTGGGCAGAAAGCATTATCTTCTCTGAATATTATTCACGTTGCTTCGCCTCATCTGGTGCAACTGAATCTGGAAGTGGGGGAAACGGTAAACTTTTCCAGCCGTGAAGACGATCATGTCATCCTGATCTACAAGTTGGAGCCGACGACGGGCATGATGCGCACCCGCGCTTACATCGGTCAGCACATGCCGCTTTACTGTTCCGCCATGGGAAAAATTTTTATGGCGTATGGTAAAAGCGACTACCCTGCGTACTATTGGCAAACTCACCAGAGTGATATTCAGCCCCTCACGCGGAATACCATCACAGAGCTGCCGAAGATGTATGAAGAGCTGGAAGATATTCGTCAGAAAGGATTGGCGATGGATCGTGAGGAAAATGAGCTTGGCGTATCCTGCATTGCCGCACCGGTATTTGATATTCAGCAGCGGGTTCCTTATGCGGTATCAGTATCGTTGCCTACCGCCAAGCTACAGCAAATCGGTATGAAATCGCTGGTTAAGCCAGTTATCGCTACCGCCCAGCGTATTTCTCTGGAACTGGGTTTTGTCACCCCCGATTAAGCATTAGGCTGACTAATGCCTGATTAGAAATATCCATTTCATCTAATGATTTTCCCTTCGTATGATGTGCGTGTGAAATCGGCATGCGCCGCTACTGGCGCTTTATTTACGAGGAAAATCATGTTTGCTGTTTTTCTGCAAGGCGTTCTGTTAGGCGCAGCGATGATTCTGCCATTGGGTCCACAGAATGCATTCGTCATGAATCAGGGAATTCGCCGACAGTATCACTTGATGGTGGCGCTGCTATGTGCTGTGAGTGACATGGTGTTGATTAGCGCGGGTATTTTTGGGGGTAGCGCGCTGCTCAGCCAGTCTTCGTTATTGTTAGGAGCGGTGACCTGGGGCGGCGTTGCGTTTTTGCTCTGGTTCGGCTGGGGAGCAATGAGAACGGCCTTCAGCAAGAATATTACGCTAGCCAGTGCTGACGTTATGAAGCAGAGCCGCTGGCGTATTATTGCCACTATGTTGGCAGTGACCTGGCTTAATCCGCACGTCTATCTGGATACCTTTGTGGTGTTGGGGAGCTTGGGGAGTCAGTTTACGGATAATGATCGAAGCTGGTTTGCGCTGGGGACGATAACGGCTTCCTTTACCTGGTTCTTTGCGTTGGCATTATTGGCAGCCTGGCTGGCACCGTGGCTGAATACGCCTCGGGTACAGCGAGCTATCAACTTTTTTGTCGGTGTAGTGATGTGGGGAATCGCTTTACAGTTGGCGCGTCATGGCTGGCAATAATGATTCCGATTTACGCTATGTTTCAGAAATTCACCTATATTGTGTGGAGTCGGTAATACGTTATGTTGTCTGGTAAAGATACCCTTCTTGTATCTTTCATTCTGGAACGTGCTGTGTCGAGGCAGGAAGAACCTGCCGGGCCACATGCGTGACGAAACATAAGTAAGGAGAGAGCGTGAAGCGAGGTATGATGAAGCTCAATGCACTGGCGCTGGCCACCGCACTAGGATTTGGCGGCGCATCGATGGCCGTACAGGCTGCGGAACTGCCGGATGGTCCGCATATCGTGACGTCGGGGACATCCAGCGTAGACGCGACACCCGATATTGCGCGTCTGGCAATTGAAGTGAGTGTGTCATCAAAGGATGCAGCGGACGCGAAAAAGCAGGTTGATGCTCGCGTTGCACAATATTTTGATTTTCTGAGTAAAAACGGCATTGAGAAAAAAGACATTAATGCAGCAAATTTACGCACGCAGCCAGAATATGACTATCTGAAAACCGGCGGTTCGGTGCTGAAAGGCTATCGTGCGGTGCGTCAGGTGGAAGTGACGCTGCGTCAATTAGATAAACTGAACGAACTGCTAGATGGTGCGTTGAAATCGGGGCTGAATGAAATTCGCACGGTGGAACTGGGCGTTGCTAACCCGGAAACGTATCGCGATGAAGCGCGTAAGCAAGCCATCGAGCAGGCGACGAATCAGGCTGCGTCGTTGGCACAGGGCTTCAACGCCAAGCTGGGGCCGATCTACAGCGTTCGCTACCATGTTGCCAACTATCAGCCGATGCCAATGGCACGGATGTTTAAAACGGCAGATGCGGCAGCACAAAGCGAAGCGGCGCAAACGTATGAACAACAAACCATTCACTTTGACGATCAGGTGGATGTTGTATTTGAGTTGCAGCGCACGCAATAAGTGATGTGCTAGCGAATTGATCGTACTAACAGGCCTGTTCAGACAGGCCTGTTGGATTTTATCACGACTCAGGAGCGCGACTTCAGTACGTTATGACTGTCTCAGAACCTGATGGCCGTGTGAGAGCAGGGCATCCGTTACTTTCCTCATCATCCGACTTTCCGGCGCGAAGCGATGCCAGTAGAGCATCCGGCGCTGAAATAGCCCCGGCGTCAGGTCGACTAATTCGTTGTTGGCAAGTTCTCTCTCGATTTGCAGATGGGGGATCATGCAGCAGGTTGTGCCCTGTCTTGCCAGTTGTACGAAGGCTTCCGATGAATTCACGATATGGCAGGGAACGCTGCCCGGCGACAAATCAAAGTTCTGTTGTAAAAAAGCCTGATGCATGTCATCCAGATGATCGAAGGCGACGGCGGGCGCGCGCAGCAGCGCCGAGCGAGTCACACCATTTGGGAAATAGCGAGCAGCAAAGGCTGGCGACGCGACAAACAGATAATCCAGTGCGCCCAGCTTATCCACCAGACAGCTCGGTAACGGCTGAGACTGAATACTCACTGCACCGACCACTTCACCCCGACGCAATCTTTCCTGGGTGCGCGTTTCATCCTCGACTTGCAAATTAAGGCGAATCGGTGAATCCACCAGCACTGGCTGTAACGCGGGCAGCAACCAGGTCGCCAGGCTGTCGGCGTTTACCGCCAGCGATAGTAGCAGTGGAATATCGCTGCTGGTTTCATTTCCCAGCCACTCTTCTTCCAGTAACTCTACCTGATGAAGCAGAGCCAGGAGCTTTTGCCCTTGTTCCGTTGGACGAGGTGGGATAGTTCTGACCAGCAGCGGCTGGCCGAACAGATTTTCCAACTGCTTAATACGCTGTGAAACGGCAGATTGGGTAATACACAATTTTTGGGCAGCGCGTTCAAAACCACGTTCGCGGATGACAGCATCCAGAGCCTGAAGCGTTCGATAGTCCGGGCGTTTCATGAAAGTCAAAATCCCCTGAATGAGTCTATTTTTTTTCACTATGCCACATTTTGCTGATTTGCCATGCAGAAATCTTATTTTTGGCTGTTGTGCGCAATCACGATTCAGCACGATATGAGGGAAATTGATGTGCATGAAATAATGCAGCGGCGGTGAAGTGAATTTGCACGCTTTCCCCAACGCGCATGTTCTATAATACGCACACGTTTTCGTATATCGATTCTACAGGCCAAAAGCAGATTATGACGCAAGATGAACTGAAAAAAGCAGTGGGATGGGCAGCGCTTGACTATGTTCGCCCTGACACCATTGTGGGAGTAGGAACCGGATCGACGGCAGCTCACTTTATTGATGCGCTGGGTTCGATAAAGCATCAGATCAAAGGCGCGGTTTCCAGCTCGGATGCCTCAACGGAAAAGTTGAAAAGTCTGGGTATTCCCGTTTTTGATGCCAATGATGTGGATTCGCTGGATGTTTATGTGGACGGCGCGGATGAGATCAACGGGCACATGCAGATGATTAAAGGCGGTGGAGCGGCGTTGACCCGTGAGAAAATCATTTCGGCACTGTCGCGTCAGTTCATCTGCATTGTTGATGCATCAAAACAGGTTGATGTACTGGGTAAATTCCCGTTGCCGGTTGAAGTCATTCCGATGGCGCGTTCTTACGTTGCCCGTGAACTCGTGAAACTGGGTGGGCAGCCGGAATATCGCCAGGGTGTGGTGACGGATAACGGCAACGTCATTTTGGACGTACACAACCTGAATATCATGGATGCTGTCGCGGTAGAAAACCACATTAATGGTATCCCTGGTGTGGTGACCGTTGGGTTGTTTGCCAACCGCGGTGCGGATGTGGCGTTAGTCGGCACGCCTGATGGTGTAAAAACCGTCGTTAAATGAGTGAGTGATTGTTCTGACGTGGTGGACGTCCACGTCAGATATTTTTTAGCTAAAAATATCTATTTAGTTAACAGCTCATTTTTGGTACTTAATATCACATTTTCTTATTTTGTTTATCGCCGATATGGCGATGCACATCTTTGGCAATATTTTTTGCCATAAATCAGGTGCGCTTCTCTATGGTGCGCTTCAGGCGAAGCAATCGTTTGTATTGCTGACGGCGTAATTTTTGTTATGTTGGCAGAGGCTATTTAGCACTCTGTCACATTTGAAGTCTGAAAATAAGGTCGGGAAATGGCAAAGGTATCACTGGAAAAAGACAAGATTAAGTTTCTGTTAGTGGAAGGCGTGCACCAGAGCGCGCTGGATAACCTGCGTGCAGCGGGTTACACCAATATCGAGTTCCACAAAGGGGCGTTGGATCCTGAAGCATTAAAAGCTTCTATCCGCGATGCGCATTTTGTGGGTATCCGCTCGCGTACCCATCTGACAGAAGAGATTTTTGCTGCTGCGGAAAAATTGATCGCAGTAGGGTGTTTCTGTATCGGGACTAACCAGGTTGAACTGTCGGCCGCGACCAAACGCGGTATCCCAGTGTTTAATGCGCCTTTTTCCAATACCCGATCCGTGGCGGAAATGGTGATCGGCGAAATGTTGCTGATGCTGCGTGGTATCCCCGCGGCAAACGCGAAAGCGCATCGTGGTATTTGGCACAAACTGGCTGTGGGATCGTTTGAAGCTCGCGGCAAAAAGCTCGGCATCATCGGCTACGGTCATATCGGTATGCAGTTGGGGATTCTGGCTGAAGGCCTCGGTATGCACGTTTACTTCTATGATATTGAAAGTAAATTGCCGCTGGGTAATGCTCAGCAGGTACGCCATCTGTCCGACCTGTTGAATATGAGCGACGTGGTGAGTCTGCACGTGCCGGAAAATGAAAGCACGCAGGATATGATGGGCCCGGAAGAGCTGGCGCTGATGAAGCCGGGTGCAATCCTGATTAATGCTGCCCGCGGTACGGTGGTTGATATTCCAGCACTGTGCGAAGTATTGAGAAGTAAACATCTATCCGGTGCGGCGATAGACGTATTCCCACAGGAACCGGCAACCAACAGCGATCCATTCTTGTCACCGCTGTGCGAGTTTGACAACGTGCTGCTGACGCCGCATATCGGTGGTTCCACGCAGGAAGCGCAAGAGAATATCGGTGATGAAGTGGCCGGCAAACTGGTGAAATACTCAGATAACGGCTCTACGCTGTCTGCGGTGAATTTCCCGGAAGTGTCGTTGCCTGTCCATGGCGCACGTGCGAGCCGCCTGCTGCACATCCATGAAAACCGTCCTGGTATTATTACCAAAATTAACCAGATCTTTGCTGAACAGGGAATTAACATTGCCGCGCAGTATCTGCAAACGACACCTGAAATTGGTTATGTGGTAATTGATGTCGAAACTGACGGTGCACAAACGGCACTGCAACTGATGAAGGCGATTCCCGGCACGATTCGTGCCCGTCTGCTGTTCTGATGTCTGATTGATCAGTGAATGCACTATCAGCCCATTGACAAGTCTATTTACTGAATGAAAACGGGAGTAACGGAATAGAAGAGTAAAGCGTTTGCGCCAGGGACAAAAACGTCAGGAGCGTTTTTGAACGTCGCCTGCGACGGCCCTGAAAGGCTGAATCTCAGGGATGAGATTCATATCCGCGCAAGCCGAGCTTACATGGACGTACTTGCAGCGTCTTTACGATCTATCCGTTACTCCGCTCTACGGGCTTTGTCAGCAACCTCATTTATTACAGCGCGATGACGATCTTACCGCGCATATGCCCTTCCAGCACTTTATCGTGAGCCTGCTTCAGCGTGTCTACCGTTAACCCTTGCAGCGCTTCGCTGGCGGTTCCCTGAAGTTTTCCTGCATCAACCAGCTGTGCGACTTCGTGCAAAATATTCCCCTGTTCCGCGATATCCGGCGTGGTGAACATGCTGCGGGTAAACATTAATTCCCAGTGCAGCGCCGCGCTTTTGAGTTTCAGCGCCGTTTGGTCGAGCGGATTTTTGTTTTCCACGATGGTGCAGATGTGTCCCATCGGTGCGATCAGTTTGCTGATGGCATCCCAGTGGCCGTCGGTGTCGTTCAGGCAGAAAATATAATCGATCTGTTTGATTCCTTCCTTTGCCAGTTCCTCGATCAGATTCCGGTAATCCACGACCTTATGGGCACCGCGCTGGCGGCACCACTCTGCCGAGTCAGGCTGTGACGCAGTGGCGATGATATTTACCGAACTGCGCAGCGCGGCCAGAGAAATCGCAAGGGAGCCTACGCCGCCTGCACCACCGATAATCAGCAGAGTTTTGTCGCTGTCGGCCTGCTGTATTTTCAAATGCTCGAATAAGCCTTCCCAGGCGGTCAGTGCCGTGAGCGGCAGTGCGGCCGCCGCTGCCCAGTCCAGAGACACCGGCTTGCGCGCTACGATACGTGAATCAATTAACTGATGGGTGGTGTTGCTGCCGGGGCGGGTGATATCGCCGGCGTACCAGACTTCATCGCCTACTTGAATGTTGTTAACCGCGCTGCCGATTTTCAGCACGACGCCGCTGGCATCCCAACCGAGAATTCGGGGCTGCTGTAATCCATTCTGACGTAACCCAGCATGAACTTTGGTATCCACGGGATTGACGGAAATGGCTTTTACGCCGACCAACAGATCGTATTCACCAGGCTCGGGAATATCCTGCGTGATGGCAATGAAATTTTCTGGCTGTTGTGGATCAACGGCTATCGCATGAGCGGTCATGGTCTGTTCCTCATTATTTTCAGAATGCGGTCTTGTGAATAAAACCTATTTTTGCATAAGCCAAAGTGTAGAGCACAGAGATAGGACTGATAAGATGGACAATAAATAATGCAGTGTTCGTCTGAGGTGAACAATCATGTTTAAGCAATTGCAGGATATGGCGCTGTTTGCGCTGGTGGCCGAGTGTGGCAGTTTTACACAGGCGGCGCGAAAAGCGGGGCTGGCAAAATCTAGCCTGAGTTTGCGCATCAGCCAGCTCGAACAACAGATCGGCCTGCGATTGCTTAACCGAACGACGCGCCAGCTAAATCTGACGTTTGCAGGCGAACGTTACCTGATTCACTGTCAGGAGATGCTGCAAGCCAGTGAACGCGCCGATCTTGCTATACAGCGCTTGCGTGATAACCCCAGCGGGCGACTACGTATTACCAGCCCTGCGGGGCTAGGTTCCACACTGCTGGCGCGACTCACTGCCGAATTTCAGCAGCGCTTTCCGGCGGTATCGCTGGATGTTCTGATTTCAGATGCGGTGATCGATCTCGTGCAGGAGGGCTTTGATGTCGCTTTTCGCACCGGTAAACCTCACGATTCGTCACTCATTGGGCGTTCACTCGGGCAGACTCCGCGCTATTTGCTGGCATCGCCTGACTATCTTGCGCGGCATCCCGCATTGCTTCATCCGCAGCAGCTCCAGCAACACCACTGCATTGCGCATCATGCCTGGACAGAGTGGCTCCTTCACCGTGGTTCAGAGCTCTATCGTTGGCTATTACCTGACGCACACATTACAGACAATCTGCTTTACGCCCGCGAGTGCGCTATTGCGGGGGCAGGGATTACGCTATTACCGGATTTTCTCTGCCGCGATGAGGCTGTTGCTGGCAAGTTGGTCAGGGTTCTGCCGGATTGGCAGGTGGAAGCCAATGAGCTTTATCTGGTGTACCCCAGCCGCAAGCTAAATTCGCCCGCGTTAGCGTGTTTCATCGACTTCGTTTTACAGCATCGCACGTTAGATGATTACTCAATACTTTTGAAAAAGTAACAGTGATATATTGCGCAGAGATTTTTTGTTTCATTTTTTATTTAAACGGTAAAATTTTTATTGAAACGTGATTTCTGTCAGCTTGTTTTAGGTACGTTTTAGATTGGGAATGCCGATAACAATATTGGTTCCTTTTGACTTTTTTATGAAAGGCATGCCCTGCGTGGCGTTTTGTCACGGTGATATTCGGGCTCTGTCACATTGATTAGTGATAGAGATAATGTATACCAGTGATGGTGAAAATGAGAATGCAATCGATGTCTGTTAAGAAAGATAAGTTGAGTTACATTAACAATATACGTCTCGTATCGTTATTTATTACTCTTTTTTCAATTATCCTGATTCTCTTTGCGCTTTCTATTGGCACAGCGAGCTATTTCTTAAAGCAGAGTAATGATTCACTGGATAAGGCAAATGAGCTGTCTGATATTCGCGCGGGTATCAGCAGTAGTCTCGATCAGTTGCGTGTTGCCAGGCTGCTGCTCATTCAGGCTGGTGCGGCAAACCGTATTAGCGATCACGAAGTATTTAAAGCTGCTTCAGACCAGGCTGCTGGCCGGATCAGAGCCTCACAGAAACGCCTTGATGAATATCTCGCGCGTCCCGACAGACTGGAGAATGAAAATGCCTTGGACGAGGATATCCTCAAGGCTTATACCAACTATCGCGATAGTGCGATTGTTTTGATGCAGAAAGCCACAAGTGATGGTGAATTTGAAGATCTGGTGTCGTTGGAAAGTACGCTGGCGCGCACGTTAGATGAAGAGTTTAGCGTTCCTGTACGTAAAAAAGTGACTGAACTGACAAAAGCCGCGCAGGATATCAATCAGCGGGCGGAACAGAACGCCCAACTGGGATACTGGATGATGTCGGGCTCGTTTGCGTTGTCCATCATTATGGCAATCATGGCGTATATCATGGTGCGCAATGTGATCCTTGCGCCAATCAATAGACTGGTTGAACGTATTCAGAAAATTGCAGCGGGTGACCTGACGCTACCACCCATGGCGATGGGGCGTAATGAGATTGGTATTTTGGGTTTGAATATTCAGAATATGCAGGCGGAGTTGACAGATACGGTGACGATCGTGCGCGAAGGCGCGGATTCGATCTATCAAGGATCGTCAGAAATTACGGCAGGCAACGTCGATCTCTCTTCACGTACCGAGCAACAGGCTGCTGCTCTGGAAGAAACCGCAGCGAGCATGGAACAACTGACCGCAACGGTGAAACAGAACTCTGATAATGCTCACCACGCCAGCCAACTGGCAAAAAATGCCTCTGAAAAAGCGGAGAAGGGCGGACAAATTGTGCAAGGCGTGGTGGACACGATGCAGGATATTTCCACTAGCTCAAAACGCATTTCTGAGATCACTTCCGTTATTAACAGCATCGCTTTCCAGACCAATATTCTGGCGCTGAACGCCGCAGTAGAAGCGGCACGAGCAGGCGAACAAGGGCGTGGTTTTGCCGTCGTTGCGGGTGAAGTTCGCAATCTGGCGCAGCGTAGTGCGCAGGCGGCGAAGGAAATCGAAACGCTGATTGGCGAATCTGGCAGGCTGGTGGATATCGGCTCAGGGCTGGTGGCGCAGGCAGGGACAACCATGGGCGAAATTGTCCGTGCGGTTGTCAGCGTGACGGACATCATGGGGGAAATAGCTTCCGCTTCTGATGAACAGAGTCGCGGTATTGGGCAGGTCAGTCAGGCCGTGTCTGAAATGGATAGCGCAACGCAGCAGAATGCGGCATTAGTACAGGAAGCGTCGGCAGCCGCCGTTTCACTTGAAGAGCAGGCCGCGCGTTTGACGCAGGCTGTCGCGGTATTCAAGCTGTCCGGTATCGTCCAGCAAGTGAGGTCATCATTGCCGAAATCTGCGCCGCAACCGCGTTTAGCGCCCGCAATAGCTATCGCCGGATCCAGCAACAAAGGCAACAATAATCAAAACTGGGAAACGTTCTGATCGCTTCCAGTCAATGACACACCATCAGAAAGAAAAATGGCCCGCAATGTATTGCGGGCCATGTGTTTACCACGTTCGATGACGGCTTATTTAGTAATCTTTTTGTATTTGATGCGGTGAGGCTCCAGCGCCTCTGCGCCCAACGTACGCTTCTTGTACTCTTCGTATTCAGTAAAGTTACCTTCGAAGAATTCCACTTTACCTTCATCCTGATAATCCAGAATGTGCGTGGCGATACGGTCGAGGAACCAACGGTCATGCGAGATCACCATGGCGCAGCCTGGGAATTCCAGCAGGGCGTTTTCCAGCGCACGCAGGGTTTCGATATCCAGGTCGTTGGTTGGTTCATCGAGCAGCAGCACGTTGCCGCCTACCTGCAATAGCTTAGCCAGATGCAGACGACCGCGCTCACCACCAGATAATTCACCAACACGTTTGCCCTGATCAACCCCTTTGAAGTTGAAACGGCCAACGTAGGCACGGCTAGGCATTTCGGTGTTGCCGACACGCATGATGTCTTGCCCGCCGGAGACTTCTTCCCAGACGGTTTTGCTGTTATCCATCGCGTCGCGGAACTGGTCGACTGATGCCAGTTTTACGGTCTCACCCAGCTCAATCGTGCCGCTATCTGGCTGTTCCTGACCAGACATCATGCGGAACAGCGTCGATTTACCGGCACCGTTCGGGCCGATAATCCCGACAATCGCGCCTTTTGGTACGGAGAAAGAAAGCCCGTCGATGAGCTGGCGTTCGCCGTAAGACTTGCTGAGGTTGGTGACTTCCACCACTTTATCGCCGAGTCGCGCACCCGGTGGAATAAACAGTTCGTTGGTTTCGTTACGTTTCTGATATTCCGTGTTGTTCAACTCTTCAAAGCGTGCCAGACGCGCCTTACCTTTGGACTGACGGCCTTTAGCGCCTTGACGCACCCACTCCAGCTCTTTCTCAATGGATTTACGTCGTGCCGCTTCCTGAGAGGCTTCCTGTGCCAGACGCTGATCTTTCTGCTCCAGCCAAGACGAGTAGTTGCCTTCCCACGGAATGCCTTCGCCACGGTCCAGTTCCAGAATCCAGCCCGCTACGTTATCGAGGAAGTAACGGTCGTGGGTAATCGCCACCACGGTGCCTTCGAAGTCGTGCAGGAAGCGTTCCAGCCAGGCTACTGACTCGGCATCCAAGTGGTTGGTTGGTTCGTCGAGCAGCAGCATGTCTGGTTTTTCCAGCAGCAGGCGGCACAGCGCAACGCGGCGACGTTCCCCCCCAGACAAGGTCGCGATTTTCGCATCCCACTCAGGTAGACGCAGCGCATCTGCGGCGCGCTCCAACTGGTTATTCAAGTTATGACCGTCGTGCGCCTGAATGACTTCTTCCAGTCGACCTTGCTCGGCGGCCAGTTTATCGAAATCTGCATCCGGGTCGGCATACAGCGCATAAACTTCATCAAGACGCTTCAGCGCGGTCACGACTTCAGATACCGCTTCTTCCACGGATTCACGCACGGTGTGCTCCGTGTTTAACTGCGGTTCCTGCGGCAAATAGCCGATTTTGATTCCAGGTTGTGGGCGAGCTTCACCCTCGATGTCCGTATCAATGCCAGCCATAATACGTAGCAGCGTTGATTTACCGGACCCGTTCAGACCCAGTACGCCGATCTTGGCTCCGGGGAAAAAACTGAGGGAGATGTTTTTCAGAATGTGACGCTTCGGCGGAACGACCTTACCGACGCGATGCATGGTATAAACATATTGAGCCACGTTGCGACTTCGCCTCTCTCTTATCTCTATGATTTGTCACCACAAGCGGGTGACCATGGGTAATTAATAGCGCTGCTGAAGCATATGCCTTTAGCAGCGGCTCGATTATTCTAAGCACATTATTCTAAGTATGAAGTGTAGCGGTTTTCAGCCCGCGATCCCAGCTATCCGGCGATTTGCTATGGCCGATCTGAGACGTATGCCCGCCTGATGAATTTCAGAATCGGTTTGCGGATCGGCATACCGTTGTCTGGCATGATGTGCCACACTAGATCTGCCCGATATATCCGTCATACTTCAAGCTGCTTGTGCGTTGGCAATACTCGGCTCATCTCTGAGCCTCGCCCTGAAGGGCCGCCGCAAGCGGCGTTCAAATTGGCTAAGCCAATTTGTCCTTACTCACCCCAGTCACTTACCTGAGTAAGCTCCTGGGGATTCATGCGGTTGCCGCCTTCATGCAACTCGAATTATTTTGGGTATAGGATAGGGGGATCGATACGATGAAGGATGCCGATAGCAAGTTCGATAACGGATGAGGTTAATGCAGGTGATGAAAGCAGGTCATTGGTGGTACGCCGTTGCGGCGGTTTGTCTGGCTGGGGCTTCCGGTCATGTGCTGGCGGACTCTTTAGACGAGCAGCGTCAGCGCTATCAGCAGGTTAAGCAAGCATGGGACAGCAACCAAATGGACACGGTAGCGCAGCTGATGCCGACGCTGCGCAATTATCCGCTTTATCCTTATCTTGAATACCGCTCGCTCACGCAGGATCTAAGTCAGGTCAGCGCGACGCAGGTGAAGCAATTTATGGCAACGCACCCGACGTTGCCGCCCGCCCGTAATCTCACTACCAGCTTTGTGAATGAACTGGCGCGCCGTCAGGACTGGATCGGGCTGCTGGCATTTAGCCCACAGCCGCCGAAGCCAGTGAGTGCTCGCTGTAACTTCTATTATGCCCAATGGGCAACTGGCCAGCGTCAGGGCGTGTGGGAAGCTACGCGTGATATCTGGCTGACCGGGCGTTCGCTTCCTACCGTGTGCGATAAACTTTTCTCCGTCTGGCAGCAGGCAGGTGAGCAGACGCCGCTGACAACGCTGGAGCGCGCGCGTCTGGCGATGGATGAAGGCAGCGGCAGTCTGGTGAGTTATCTCATCAAGCAGTTACCCGACGATTATAAAACGATGGGCGATGCGCTGCTGAAACTTCAGAACGATCCGAGTTCGCTGGAGAGCTTCGCCCGTACCGTCGGGCCAACGGATTTCACCCGTAAAGTCACGCTGTCGGCCTTTACGCGCACGGCGCGTCAGGATACGGATAACGCCCGTTCGATGCTGCCGGTCATTGCCCGTTTGCAGAAGATGAGCGCCGCAGAACGTCAGGATATGGAAGAAACCATCGCCTGGCGTTTGATGGGCAACGACGCTACGCCAGAGCAGGCACAGTGGCGGGATGATGTGGTGCGAAGGAGTACGTCGACTACGTTGCTGGAGCGTCGGGTGCGGATGGCGTTGGGTACAGGCGATCGGCAGGGGCTGACGAGTTGGATGGCGCGCTTGCCAACGGGTGCATTACAAAAAGATGAATGGCGCTACTGGCGTGCGGCGGCGCTGTTGGATCAGGGCAAACGTCAGGAAGGTGAGACGATATTACGTGGCCTGATGCAGGAGCGCGGGTTCTATCCTATGGCGGCGGCGCAGAAACTAAACGAGCGCTATCCCATTACTATCATGACGGCGGTGAAGCCAGATCCTTCTTTATCTCAGCAACCGGAAATCACCCGCGTGCGGGAATTGATGTTCTGGCAGATGGATAATTTGGCACGTAGCGAGTGGGTCGGGCTGGTGGCGAATCGTAGCAAACCGCAGCAGGAAGCGCTGGCTCGCTATGCGTTTGAACAGCGCTGGGCGGATTTGAGCGTGCAGGCGACGATTGTCGCGAAGCTGTGGGATCATTTGGAAGAACGTTTCCCGCTGGCCTGGAATGACGAATTCCGCCGTGAAACGCTGGGGAAAGGGATTAACCAGAGCTATGCGATGGCGATTGCCCGGCAGGAGAGCGCGTGGAACCCGAAAGCGCGCTCGCCCGTTGGTGCATCGGGCCTGATGCAACTGATGCCTGCGACAGCGCAGCATACCGCTAAAATGAGCAATATCACGTTCTACACCAACAGCAGCCAGTTGTTTGATCCTGAGACCAATATCCTGTTGGGAACCAGCTATTTGGAATACGTGTATCAGACATTTGGCCGTAACCGCATTCTGTCTTCCGCGGCTTACAACGCCGGGCCATCGCGCGTAAATACCTGGTTGAGGAACAGCGCGGGACGTATCGATCCCGTCGCGTTTATCGAAAGTATTCCGTTTTCGGAAACGCGGGGTTATGTGAAAAATGTGCTGGCCTATGACGTCTTCTACCGCTACTTCCTGCATCAGCCAGCTAATGTACTGACGGATGCAGAATGGCAGCGGCGTTATTGAGACGGGGCGTTGCGATCGCTCCCTGAAATTGTGTTATGCTGCCGTACTAGTTAAATAGTATGGCAGCCTGATATGACTCCGTTATCGCTTATCGACCCCGCACTTTCTGAACAAGACAATGAGCACTGGTTACGCTTCGTCGCGCTATTGCAGCAGTCTATTACGGAGGATCTTCAATTGCCGCTGCTTCAACTCTTGCTCACGCCGGATGAGCGTACAGCGTTGGGAACGCGGGTGCGAATTGTACAGGAGCTCATGCGGGGTGAAATGAGCCAGCGTGAGCTGAAAGGCGAGCTAGGTGCGGGAATTGCCACGATCACGCGTGGTTCAAATAGCCTGAAAGCCGCGCCCCCTGCGTTAAAAAGCTGGTTGGAAGCGCAGTTGCTGTCGGCAGATAAACCGTTAGGTAATGACGCGTAACGGCTACTGTTTTGCGGTCTGAACGGGAATCTGATAGATCGGGTTATGGAACGGTACCAGTGCCAGCAGCAGTGCCTGATGATATACGCTGGTACGTGACAGCTTGCCGTCGGTGAAGACGCCGATGGCACCGCCTTTATGTTTGATATTCTGAACGCCCGTCAAGCGCTCCATTTCATCACCTAATTCCCGCCCTTCACGAATACCATGTAATATACTTTCTGGAAGAACCAGGCTTGCTGAACGTGATTCGCCACGCAGATGAGTATTTTCGATCACCATCCAGGCGAACGTCATACTTTCTTCAATGCCAGCTTCTATACCGACCCAAAAATCGGCTTCCGGACGTACCTGACGTGCCATCATGACGCGATTTCTGGCGCCTGTACGGGTTTCGAGCGAGCCGAGAGGCTGACGCGGGACGCCGCTATCGACGTCAACGCCTTCGATGCGGCAATTTTCTTCACCAAAGACATCGGTGAATGCCAGGCTAATAGCCTTAATTTTTGCCGGGTTGGTAGTTGCAGCGACAACGTGATACATAACAGTTTCGTACCTTTAGTTAATTTGACGCAGTATAACGGAAAACAACCATGTTACAGGTATATCTTGTTCGCCACGGCGAAACAGAATGGAATGTGGCTCGACGTATTCAGGGTCAATCGGACAGTGCTCTGACGCCAAGAGGTGAGCAACAGGCACAACAGGTTGCTGAACGAATCGGGACGTTAGGGATTACGCATATTTTTACTAGCGATCTCGGAAGAACGCGCCAGACGACAGAAATCATCGCTAAATATTGTGGTAATTGCCAGATAATCCTGGAGCCCGGTTTACGCGAATTGAACATGGGCGTATTGGAATCGCGCGATCTGGATTCGCTGACCGCCGAGGAGGAAGGGTGGCGTAAACGGCTGGTGGATGGCACACCTAATGGCCGAATCCCGGAAGGTGAATCGATGGTGGATGTCGCATCACGTATGCACGGTGTCTTAGAACGTTGTCTGGCATTGCCTGCTGGGAGCCGCCCGTTGCTGGTTAGTCACGGCATGGCGCTGGGGTGTTTACTCAGTACGGTTCTGGGGCTACCTGCATCAGCTGAGCGACGTCTACGACTACGCAACTGCTCCTTGTCACGCATCGATTATCAGCAAAGTCCGTGGCTGGCATCTGGTTGGGTGGTGGAAACGGCCGGGGATATTTCTCATTTAGATATCCCGGCACTGGATGAGTTACAGCGCTGAGATCGGCTCTGCATGCTGGATGGGAATGAGGTACTCGCAGCGGATGATGTCGGGAATATCATCGCGCGATGTGCCGTCTGGGTGGAAGCGTTCGGCATCGAACCCTTTGCGGCGCGTGAGTTGGAAGGTCGGCAGACAGGTGTCATACAGCGTGATAATAAAATCCTGTAGCTCGTCTTTCGGCCCTTCAAATACGAACATCGCGTAGTCGCCGCCCGGTAGCGTAATGGGTTCGCCAGTGTGGACGTCATCGGGCAGATACTGCGGCTCCAGCGCGGTGGTGTAGAGCACCTCGTGTTCATCGTCTTTCTCTTTACTTGGGCGCGAATGATGCAACCCGTAAAGTACTGGCGGAACGGAGCAGGTCTCACCCAAAAATTGGCGCCAGTAGTGGACGCGAATTTCTGTACGGAAGTTACAGATCTGTTCAAGTCGACAGTTATAGGTTTGTGTCAGCCCAAGTAATTGCGTTTCTGGGAGTTCCACAAACTGCGGCTGGGGTAGGGTAAATTCACCGAGCCGAATTGGCGGACGAATGCCGAAAGTATTCCAATTATCGGAACGACGATAAGACGCTGGCGTTTGGGCAAACTGCTTTTTAAACGCACGGGTAAACGTTTGTTGTGAGTCAAAACGGTATTGCAGAGCAATATCAAGGATGGGGCGGCTGGTCAGACAAAGTGCAACCGCCGCTTTGGTCAATCTCCGCGCTCGGATATATGAACCAATAGCATTGCCCGTTACGTCTTTGAACATTCTTTGCAGATGCCACTTGGAATAACCTGCTTTCGCTGCCACATTATCGAGTGATAGCGGTTGGTCGAGATGGCTTTCCAGCCAGTTAAGCAAGTCACGTATGATACCGGCTTGATCCATAATCTTCCTCATCAAACACATTGAGCGCGAGCGTATTGAGATCCCGCATCATAGCAATATTTTCGCTTTGGTACTGCCGAAGATTTTTGAAAATATTCCGCAGGTAATTTGGATAAGATGGATTATCAACGTTGTTTATTTCGTACATCCTCTTTTTGGTTGTGGTTATTAACTGTTTGTCATGAGTCATCACAGAGCCTGAAATATGAATATAAAGCGAATCATGAGTGTGGGTCTGCTAGTGCTGTCCGCCGTTGGCACCGCCAGTGCGGAAGAGGTTGGATCTGTTGATACGGTCTTTAAACTGCTGGGGCCGGACCATAAGATCGTGGTGGAGGCGTTTGACGATCCCGATGTATCAAACGTGACCTGTTACATTAGCCGAGCCAAAACCGGTGGAATCAAAGGGGGATTAGGGTTGGCGGAAGACACATCGGATGCGGCAATCTCCTGCCAGCAGGTTGGGCCGATTACGCTGTCCGATAAGATAAAAAGCGTCGGTAATCGCGGGTCCGTGGTATTCCAGAAAAGAACGTCGCTAGTGTTCAAGAAATTGCAGGTTGTTCGGTTTTACGATCAAAAACGTAATTCTCTGATCTACCTTGCTTATTCCGATCGACTGGTCGATGGTTCGCCGAAGAACGCGTTGAGCGCGGTACCGGTTATGCCGTGGGGAAAGAGTGAATAACGAGCGGTAAGAAGGGAAAACAGCCGGAACAGTAGCCTGCTCCGGCTGAGTAGGATTAATTTTCCAGATCGCCACAGAAGCGGTAACCTTCGCCGTGGATCGTCGCGATGATTTCCGGTGTATCCGCTGTCGATTCAAAATGCTTGCGGATACGGCGGATGGTGACGTCAACGGTGCGGTCGTGCGGCTTAAGCTCACGACCGGTCATTTTCTTCAGCAGTTCTGCGCGAGACTGAATCTTGCCGGGGTTTTCGCAGAAGTGCAGCATCGCGCGGAATTCACTGCGCGGCAGCTTGTATTGCTCACCAGCCGGGCTGATCAGAGAACGGCTATTGATGTCAAGTTCCCAACCGTTAAAACGATAGCTTTCCACCAGACGACGCTCTTCCGTGCCACTGCCCAGATTCATGGTACGTGACAGCAGGTTACGTGCGCGGATTGTCAATTCACGTGGGTTGAACGGCTTGGTGATGTAGTCATCCGCACCGATTTCCAGACCGAGAATCTTATCGACTTCATTGTCGCGACCGGTGAGGAACATCAAGGCAACGGTGGCTTGCTCACGCAGTTCACGTGCCAGCAAGAGGCCATTTTTCCCTGGCAGATTGATGTCCATGATCACCAGATTAATGTCATTTTCGGACAAAATATGGTGCATTTCTGCGCCATCGGTGGCTTCGTGAACAACGTACCCTTCTGCCTCAAAAATGCTCTTGAGGGTGTTACGGGTTACCAACTCGTCTTCAACAATAAGAATGTGCGGCGTCTGCATGTTTGCTACCTAAAATTGCCAACTTAAATTATAGAAATCGGAAGTACAGAAGTCGCTGTCATACCCTGCTGGCCCTCTGGCTACAACGCCAGTTATTCCGGGTATTTCCCTGGAGCTTATCGAGGTAAATATACGCTCTCGCTCAACATCAGACTCAAGTACGTAAATGCGTTACTGGTGTTCATTCTCTACCCGCTTAGAGGTACTGCTAGTGGGTGAGCGTGGCGCTAATTTAACTGCGCTCAAAGTGGCGCACAGTTTAACCTTATTAACAGCAACATAACAGTAAGCACTGATTTTGGCTGCTGATAAATCTACGGTTCTGTTGACATATATCAAATTTCATTTTAGCACGTTAACTATTTTGTGATAAACACTTATAGGATTGCTAGTTTACGTCACAATTTAGCACTTTTTATGAACGATTTAGCATAGTAAATGCCAATGATCATAATTGATGCTACACAGTCGTTGATATTTTTTTAACTTATTGAAATAAAATAATTTACCTTTTTTGTTAGGGTTTCTTCCCCCTGCTTATTTTTTTGGACTCATCGATGTTCCTTACCGACGGCGGCGCAGATGACATAAATTCTGTTGGGTTATTGTTAATTTCCCGCTGTTGTTATCAATAAATTGTCGTTATCAATAAATCGTTATCGATTACAGGGCTGTGTTGTTTGGCTCTCAGATAATATTTTGCCAAGACACATGTAACCCATACTGGGGAGTCTATGCAGTTTCATATTATTTTGGTTGAGCCCGCTCGGGCAGAGAACGTAGGTGCGGCGGCTCGTGCGATGAAAACGATGGGGTTCAGTAGCTTACGTATTGTCGGTAGTTCGGTATACCAAGAGCCTGCTGCCCGTTGGGTGGCGCATGGTTCAGGGGATATTCTGGATAATGTGCAGGTATTTCCCACGCTGGCTGACGCACTGGTAGATGTTGATTTTACGGTGGCGACCACCGCGCGTAGTCGGGCTAAATATCGTTATTACTGCACGCCAGCGGAACTGACAGGGGTATTGCAGGAGAAGGTTCAATGGATGGCGTCTGCGGCGCTGGTGTTTGGTCGGGAAGATGTTGGCTTGACGAATGAGGAACTTGAACTGGCAGATGTGCTGACTGGTGTGCCGATGAAAGCGGATTATCCCTCGCTGAATCTTGGTCAGGCAGTGATGGTGTACTGTTACCAGTTGGCTGAACTCATGCAGGTCAAACCGGAAGCGGCTCAGCCCGCTGTGCTGGGGCAATTGTCGGCTTTGCACGATCGTCTGAATCGGCTGCTGGTCAATTTGGCGGTTGAGGATGATGAAAAACTGCGGGACTGGCTGCATCAGCGACTGGGGCGTTTAGAGCAGCGTGATACGGCGATGCTTCATCGCTTGCTACACGACATTGAAAAAAGATTGCCGAAATAAGATAGCAGAGATGGCTTTTTTGGCAGTCGAACATTTTGAAGCGTGTATTTTGACAATGGTTTGTCCGGCTTATTCCTGTTTAGGCAGTGAGTTTAGCGGCAGAGGTTTTCCGTTCGGCGAGAAGAAAAAAAAGAAATCCGTTGACTTCAAAGGGCGATTGCCTAACTAATAGGGCAGATAACTCTACTTCTAATGAGATTCGATTTTAGCATGCGCACTATCAGCCTAATCACCACGATTATTACCATCACCGATACAACCAGTAACGGTGCGGGCTGACGCATATAAAGATTCCAGAAAAAGCCCGCACCGAACAGTGCGGGCTTTTTTTTTATGGCAGGTTATCCCTCAACGTCGTCTGCGGGCGGCATACAAAAAACGCTTTTAGTGTTTTGGTTGGCAGAAATTCAGGAGAAAAGATAAAAATGCGAGTGTTGAAATTTGGCGGAACTTCAGTAGCGAATGCGGAGCGTTTTGCACGCGTTGCCGACATTATCGAAAATAACGCGCGCCAGGGACAGGTGGCCACCGTATTGTCCGCGCCGGCGAAAATTACCAACCATCTGGTTGCCATGATTGAGAAAACCGTTGCTGGACAAGATATTCTGCCTCATTTAAACGACGCCGAAACTATCTTCTCTTCGCTGCTGCAAGGTCTTGCCGCATCCCAGCCGGGCTTTGAACATGCCCGCCTGAAGGCATGCGTGGAACAGGAATTCGCACAGCTGAAACACGTTCTGCACGGCATCGCGCTGCTGGGTCAGTGTCCTGACAGCGTGAATGCCGCGATCATCTGTCGGGGGGAAAAACTGTCTATCGCCATCATGGAGGGGGTCTTTCAGGCACGTGGTTATGGCGTCTCCGTCATCAACCCGGTTGAGAAACTGCTGGCGCAGGGACACTATCTCGAATCTACTGTCGATATCACTGAGTCGACTCGCCGTATCGCTGAAAGCGCGATCCCGAAAGATCATGTGATCCTGATGGCGGGCTTTACTGCCGGTAACGACAAAGGCGAGCTGGTAGTGCTGGGCCGCAACGGTTCAGACTATTCCGCTGCTGTGCTGGCTGCGTGTTTGCGTGCCGATTGTTGTGAGATCTGGACCGATGTTGATGGCGTGTATACCTGCGATCCGCGTCAGGTGCCGGATGCCCGATTATTGAAGTCGATGTCCTATCAGGAGGCGATGGAGTTGTCCTATTTCGGCGCCAAAGTCCTCCACCCTCGCACCATTGCTCCTATCGCCCAGTTCCAGATTCCCTGCCTCATCAAAAACACCGAAAATCCTCAGGCTCCCGGTACGCTCATCGGCATGGACAGCACCGATACTCAGTATCCGGTAAAGGGCATTACTAACCTTAACAACATGGCGATGATCAACGTATCCGGCCCCGGCATGAAAGGCATGATCGGCATGGCGGCGCGCGTATTTGCTGCGATGTCGCGTGCGGGTATCTCTGTCGTGCTGATCACCCAGTCATCTTCTGAATACAGCATCAGCTTCTGCGTATCGCAAAACGAGCTGGCGCGCGCCAGAAAAACGCTGGAAGACGAATTCTATCTGGAACTGAAAGAAGGCGTCCTGGAGCCGCTGGATGTGATGGAACGTCTGGCGATCCTCTCTGTGGTGGGCGATGGTATGCGCACGCTGCGCGGTCTGTCTGCTCGCCTATTCTCTGCGCTGGCGACGGCAAACATTAATATCGTCGCTATCGCACAGGGATCGTCCGAGCGCTCTATCTCTGTCGTAGTCAACAATGATGTCGCCACGACTGGCGTGCGCGTTGCACACCAGATGTTGTTTAACACCGATCAGGTGATCGACGTATTTGTTATCGGCGTGGGTGGCGTAGGTGGTGCACTGCTGGAGCAGATTCATCGTCAGCAACCGTGGCTGAAAGACAAGCATATCGACCTGCGTGTGTGTGGGATAGCCAATTCTAAAGCCATGCTGACCAACATTAACGGCGTTTCGATGGACAACTGGCGTGAGGAGCTGGCAAAAGCTCGCGAGCCGTTCAATCTGGGGCGTCTGATTCGTCTGGTTAAAGAGTATCACCTGCTGAACCCGGTGATTGTCGACTGTACGTCGAACCAGTCTGTGGCCGATCAGTACGTAGATTTTCTGGCCGATGGTTTCCACGTGGTGACGCCAAACAAGAAAGCCAACACCGGGTCGATGAACTATTATCACCAACTGCGCAGCGCTGCGGCGAAATCCCGCCGCCGTTTCCTGTATGACACTAACGTCGGCGCAGGCCTGCCAGTTATTGAGAATCTGCAAAATCTGTTGAATGCAGGTGATGAACTGATTCGCTTTACCGGTATTCTCTCTGGCTCGCTGTCCTTTATTTTCGGTAAACTCGATGAAGGCATGTCGCTGTCGGAAGCGACGGCGCAGGCGAAAGAAAAAGGCTATACCGAACCCGATCCGCGTGACGATCTGTCCGGTATGGACGTGGCGCGTAAGCTGCTGATTCTGGCGCGTGAGGCGGGGTATCAACTGGAGCTGGGCGATATTGAGGTGGAGTCCGTTCTGCCTGCCAGCTTCGATGCGTCCGGCGATGTCGTCAGCTTTATGCAACGCTTGCCTGCGGCAGACGATGAGTTTGCCAGCCGTGTTGCACAAGCGCGTGATGAAGGTAAAGTACTGCGCTATGTCGGCGTCATTGAAGAAGGTCGCTGTAAGGTCAAGATCGGTGCTGTTGGCGGCAACGATCCACTGTTTAAAGTCAAAGATGGCGAGAATGCGCTGGCGTTCTACAGCCGTTATTATCAGCCACTGCCGCTTGTATTGCGCGGTTATGGCGCGGGTAACGATGTTACCGCTGCTGGTGTGTTCGCAGATCTGCTGCGCACCTTGTCATGGAAGTTGGGAGCATAATTATGATTAAGGTGTATGCACCTGCATCAATCGGTAACGTCAGCGTCGGGTTTGATGTGCTGGGTGCTGCCGTTTCGCCTGTAGACGGTTCACTGCTGGGAGATTGCGTCTCTGTTGAGGCCGCCGATCTGTTCAGTTTGCGTAATGAAGGGCGTTTTGTTAGCAAACTGCCGGACAACCCGAAAGAAAACATTGTGTATCAGTGTTGGGAACTGTTCTGTCAGGAAATTGGCAAAACTGTGCCTGTAGCGATGACGCTTGAAAAGAACATGCCAATCGGTTCTGGGTTAGGCTCCAGCGCCTGTTCTGTCGTTGCCGGTCTGATGGCGATGAACGAATTTTGTGGCAAACCGCTCGATGATTCTCGTCTGCTAACGCTGATGGGCGAGCTGGAAGGGCGCATTTCTGGTAGCGTTCACTACGATAACGTCGCCCCGTGTTTCCTCGGCGGTGTCCAACTGATGCTGGAAGAAAATGGCATTATCAGCCAGCCGGTGCCGTCGTTCGATGATTGGCTGTGGGTCATGGCGTATCCGGGAATTAAAGTCTCAACCGCAGAAGCGCGCGCGATTCTGCCTGCGCAATATCGTCGTCAGGATTGTATTAGCCACGGTCGCTATCTGGCTGGCTTCATTCACGCTTGCCATACCGGGCAGGCTGGGCTGGCGGCGAAACTGATGAAGGATGTTATCGCAGAACCTTATCGTACTAAGCTGCTGCCCGGCTTTGCTGCCGCTCGTCAGGTTGCTGAAGATATCGGAGCGCTGGCCTGCGGTATTTCTGGTTCTGGCCCAACGTTATTCTCCGTTTGCAACAACATGGCGAGCGCACAGCGTCTGGCCGACTGGCTACGGGATAACTATTTGCAGAATGATGAAGGTTTTGTTCATATTTGCCGTCTTGATACGACTGGCGCACGACAACTGGGATAACGCATGAAACTGTACAACCTTAAAGATCATAACGAGCAGGTTAATTTTGCTCAGGCTATCAAGCAAGGACTGGGGAGCCAGCAGGGGCTATTCTTCCCGTTGGAGCTGCCAGAATTTGAGCGCACCGAAATTGATGCGTTGCTGGAACTGGATTTCGTCACCCGCAGCAGCCGTATTCTGTCTGCCTATATCGGCGACGAGATTGCGGCTGAAACCGTGTTCGAGCGCGTAAAAGCGGCGTTTGCGTTCCCAGCTCCTATCGCGCCAGTTGAGGAAGATGTCGCTGCGCTGGAGCTGTTCCACGGCCCGACGCTGGCTTTTAAAGACTTCGGTGGCCGCTTTATGGCGCAAATGCTGACGGAAGTGTCTGGCGACGAGAAAATCACTATTCTGACTGCGACCTCTGGCGACACCGGGGCTGCCGTGGCACACGCTTTTTACGGTCTGAAAAACGTCCGCGTCGTGATCCTGTATCCGCAGGGGAAAATCAGCCCATTGCAGGAAAAACTGTTCTGTACGCTGGGTGGTAACATTCACACCATCGCTATCGACAGCGATTTCGATGCCTGTCAGGCATTGGTGAAAAAGGCATTTGATGATGAGGAACTGAAAAAGGCAATTGGCCTGAATTCAGCGAACTCTATCAATATCAGCCGCCTGTTGGCGCAAATTTGCTATTACTTTGAAGCTGTTGCACAACTGCCTCAGGAAGCCCGTAACCAACTGGTGGTTTCTGTACCAAGCGGTAACTTCGGCGATCTGACCGCAGGTCTGCTGGCGAAATCGTTGGGTCTGCCGATTAAGCGTTTCATTGCGGCGACTAACGCCAATGACACCGTACCGCGCTTCCTGAGCAATGGTAACTGGGAACCGCATAAGACAGTGGCAACGTTATCCAACGCGATGGATGTGAGCCAGCCAAATAACTGGCCGCGCGTGGAAGAGCTGTTCCGTCGTAAGAACTGGCAGTTGAAGACGCTGGGCTTTGGTGCGGTGAGTGATGACACCACGAAAGAAACCATGCATCAACTTGATGCGTTAGGCTATCTCTCCGAGCCGCACGCGGCGATTGCTTACCGTCTGCTGCGCGATCAACTGCAAGCTGGCGAGTTTGGCTTGTTCCTGGGGACGGCGCACCCGGCGAAATTCAAGGAAAGCGTAGAAGAAATTCTGGGCAAAGAACTGGATCTGCCTGAAGCGCTGGCTGAACGTGCCGATCTGGATTTGCTGTCGCACAACTTCCCGGATGATTTTGCGAAGCTGCGTGAATTCCTGATGGCTTTACCGAAGTAAGGTTACTGCAAGGACTGCCTCTTAGTGACATGCTTTATGCGGACCAAGAGGTGGTTTCGTGCGCGATCGTGCTGTTATTTTCATGCTACCTCGTAGCACGCGCCCGACACAGGGCGGCTCAAACGCCGCTCGCCCCGTGACCCCTGGCTTTTCGGCGCTAATTATGCCGCTAACGCGGTGCCTTCGTCGGTATCGTGCTTTACGGACCGCTTGCGACACGTTTACTCGCCCCATAAATGGGGCTCGCCCTTCGGGCCAGCACAAGTGCTGTTCAAAAACGTCTCTGACGTTTTTGTCCGACGTGGCGCAAGCTTTCGCCGCGTCCTGCGGCTCATCCTAAGCCCGCTATCTCCTCAGCATAATTTTTTACGCCGGATAACGGCAAAATCGCGATACTTTCCTGTACTTGTGTATAAAGGCTACCCTGATAGGGAAGCTGGGGGGCGGTTGTTATTCGTCAAAGTAAATTACTGTTCGTGGCGCTTGAATACCAGTTCATCATTTGAAGAGTCCGACGCCTCGAAAAAGTAACCTTCCAGATTAAACGCTTTCAACTGTTCCGGTTGAGTCAGGCGATTTTGAATAATGAAACGACTCATCAGGCCGCGTGCTTTCTTGGCGTAGAAACTGATCACCTTAAATTTACCGTTTTTCTCATCCAAAAAGACAGGCTTGATCAAACGGGCATTAAGCTTTTTCGGTTTGACGGCTTTGAAATATTCATCCGATGCCAGATTAATCAGTACGTCGTCACCTTGATCGCGCAATGCTTGATTCAGTTTTTCGGTGATGGTGTCGCCCCAGAAACTGTAGAGGTCTTTACCTGCTTTATTTTCCAGTTTGGTGCCCATTTCCAGCCGATACGGTTGCATCAAATCCAGCGGACGCAATACGCCGTACAGACCCGACAACATACGCAGATGCTGCTGGGCGAAATCGAAGTCATCCTCGCTGAAATCTTCTGCGGCTAATCCAGTATAAACATCACCCTTAAACGCCAGCAGCGCCTGACGCGCGTTCTCCGGTGTGAAATCGGGGTGCCAATCGCTAAAACGGCCTGCGTTCAGGTCAGCCAGTTTATCGCTGATGCTCATCAGTGAGGCGATTTGTGCTGGCGTCAGTTTTTTACATACGCCAATCAGCTTGCTTGAATAGTCCAGAAGCTCTGGCTGGGTATAGCGCGTTGTTGCCAAAGGACTGGTGTAGTCGAGCGTTTTTGCGGGTGAAATAGTAATAAGCATGCGCCATGTCCTGTCGGTCTGATTTTTGATGCGTCTACTATAGCAAGAACCCGATAAGAAAACGGCGATATACCCGTAATACTTCAAGCTGCATGTGCGTTGGCTGCGTTCACTCACCCGAATCACTTACTTGTGTAAGCTCATCGGGATGAAATGAGAGACATCCCGTCTCTCACCGAAGGCCAGCCGTTGGCTGGTCAAATTCGTTCCCGACGAATTTGTCGCTCTCTTACCGCGTTATTCGGCCTTATGGCCTCAGCCCTTCGGGGTCAGCGCAAGCGCTGTTCAAAAACGCCTTGCCGTTTTTGTCCTGCAACTCGAATTATTTGGGGTATAGCTATAACACGCCTCGTCTTATCTGCAACTAATCGCCGTTGCAGGGAAGAGGGGAAAAAGGCTGGCTTGCACGGGAAAGTGCGCGTGTTATTATCAGATTTCGGCGCAAAACAGACGGCCACCAGATTAGATAACAAGTCGATTCATATACGAGCTATTTTCATTCACGAGCACCACGTATAAACAACGAGACATGCCAACATGACGGATAAACTGACTTCCCTACGCCAACTGACCACGGTTGTAGCTGATACCGGCGATATTGCGGCAATGAAACTGTACCAACCGCAAGATGCGACCACCAACCCTTCACTGATTCTGAATGCGGCGCAAATTCCTGAATACCGCAAGCTGATCGACGAGGCAATTGCCTGGGCGCGTGAGCAGAGCAACGATCGCAAACAGCAGGTCGTGGATGCCACGGATAAACTGGCGGTCAATATCGGTCTCGAAATTTTAAAATTGATCCCTGGCCGTATCTCCACAGAAGTGGATGCGCGTTTGTCTTATGACACCGAAGCCAGCGTGGCGAAGGCAAAACACCTGATCAAGCTGTACAACGACGCGGGCATCAGCAACGAGCGTATCCTGATTAAACTGGCTTCCACCTGGCAGGGCATCCGCGCGGCAGAGCAGTTGGAAAAAGAAGGCATCAACTGTAACCTGACGCTGCTGTTCTCCTTTGCACAGGCGCGCGCTTGTGCTGAAGCGGGCGTGTTCCTGATTTCACCGTTCGTTGGCCGTATCCTTGACTGGTACAAAGCCAATGGCGATAAGAAAGAATTCGCACCGCATGAAGATCCAGGCGTGGTTTCCGTTAGCGAAATCTACGACTACTACAAAGAGCACGGCTATGAAACCGTCGTGATGGGCGCAAGCTTCCGTAACGTCGGTGAGATTCTGGAACTGGCCGGTTGCGATCGCCTGACGATTGCACCAGCCCTGCTGAAAGAACTGTCAGAAAGCGAAGGTGACGTGGTTCGTAAGCTGTCTTACGCTGGTGAGGTGAAAGTTCGTCCGGCGAAAATGACGGAAGCGGAGTTCTACTGGCAGCATAACCAGGATCCAATGGCGATTGATAAACTGGCGGACGGGATCCGTAAATTTGCTATCGACCAGGAAAAACTGGAAAAGATGATTGCCGATTTACTGTAAGCATTTTGCTGATGAAAATAGCCGGGATTCCCGGCTTTTTTTTTGTCTGTCTGTAAGTTGGTATCGCAGAGGAAAGGTCTATTTGGCCGTCGCGTTACGGGTTTTCTTCGCGATATAAAGATTATCATCGGCACGTTTCATCACTTCGATTAAATCTTCTCCAGCGGCATGGTATTCAACCAGCCCAATACTGACCGTTAGCCTAATTTTCCCCGCAGTGGTTTCACACGGTGTATTGCTAACGCGTTCTCTTGCTTTATCCACGATGATATACGCATCATCTACTCCGGTATTCGGTAACACGATCGCGAACTCATCGCCACCAATACGACCAAAAATATCTTCTCGGCGAAAGGATTTTTTGAAGGTGTCGGCAACAAACTTCAAAGCATCATCACCGACGCTATGACCAAAGCTATCATTCACCTGCTTAAAGTAGTCGATGTCGATCAGAATGACGCTAACGGGCCGCTTATTCAGATTCGCGATACTAAACGCTTTATTGGCTGCCAGAAAGAACGCATCTCGCCGTAAATAGCCAGTAAGATCGTCATATCTGGCAATGATAGGTAATTCTATTAGGTATTTTTTCGCCAGAAGCGACAGTAAGCTGCCTAAAATGGCAGAAAGCAGCACCACGCTCAGAATAATTGTCGCCGAGCCAGGAGATATCAGTGTATAAAAAAATGAAGGTGGTGGTGCTTCTGACGTGGTTCTAATCCGAATACCCAATAATTCGTCTGTGGGCGATAGCACCGGGAATATGATGGTAAGTGTGCCTTTACCTGCATATTCACCAATTGATGGCAGTCTATTCTGGCAGATACGGATAATCGCCATATCCTTAAATGTCAGGTCGGATGACGATAATCGATTAATACATTCGCTGCGAACGTCGCGCGTATTAAACACCCATGTTCTCATTCGTGCAGAGACATAGGAGCCAGTTTTTCGGATGCTATCACTCTCCGTCACCTCTCCACCCGCGTTATAGGATTCATAGGTCTTGATGGTGATGTCCAGATTCTGCCGTTCTACTTTCCATACGTTTTTGCTTGCTTCATGAGTAAGAAAGATAGTGATAAAAAAGGAAATAAATCCAAAGAGGAAGAAGGCCGAGGTAGGATGTGAAAAGAGCTTTAATATCTTATATTTAAAATCGTTCATGGCGACTTCCTTGATAGAGCTTTTTTTACTTATTGTGATACTAAAAGAAGTGCTTTAATTTTATCATATTATTCGGTTTTACGTGATGTTCTGTCGTGGCGGCTCTCACCCTTTTTCTCTTTAATATATATCTCAGATAATTCGAATTGCAGGAAGGCGGCTTGAAAGGGACAAATTTGTCGAGGACAGATTTGAAGGCTGACCGTAGCGGCCCTTTAGAACGAGGCCCATGACGGGCGCATATTTGAACACAGCTAACGTACATACAGATTGAAGTATTACGGGGATATCTACTTATTTCGTTCATTCTTAATGAGTAAGCGATTTTTTATCCGTCTACTATTTCTAAATTTTAATTTCGCAGCGGTATTACCCATTCAAGTGATTTTTTGAGACGCTATTTAATAATTATTATCAGATTTCGTATTGTACTCGGTGTGAAATAACGGATGTTGTGTGAATTGCCTCATGAGAGCTAATTGTTTGTTAAAAGTCTTCAATATCCTGATAAAATTGGTGTTTTGTTTAAGCTGAGGTGCTTATGAACGTATTGCGTATTGGTTTGGTGTCCGTATCCGATCGCGCTTCCGGTGGGGTTTATCAGGACAAAGGCATCCCAGAACTGGAATCCTGGCTCAGCAGCGCCCTGACCACGCCTTTTGAGGTGGAAACTCGACTGGTGCCGGATGAACAGCCGATGATTGAACAAACGCTGTGTGAGTTGGTGGATGAACGCGGCTGTCATTTGGTGTTGACGACGGGAGGCACGGGGCCTGCGCGTCGTGATGTGACGCCTGATGCTACGCTGGCCGTGGCCGATCGAGAAATGCCGGGCTTTGGTGAGCAAATGCGGCAAATTAGTCTGCGTTTCGTTCCTACCGCAATCCTCTCCCGTCAAGTTGGTGTACTGCGCAAGCAGGCGCTGATTCTCAATTTGCCGGGGCAGCCCAAGTCGATTAAGGAAACGCTGGAAGGTTTAAAAGATGTTGATGGCAAGGTGATAGTGGCCGGTATTTTTGCCAGCGTACCGTATTGTATCCAACTGCTGGAAGGCCCTTACGTTGAAACTAATGCGGACGTTGTAGCAGCTTTTCGCCCTAAAAATGCCGTGCGCGAAATAAAAAACTGAAGTTAGGCGATTTGAAACATAAGATTCAGCTTTGCTGGTGTATAAGAATTTTGCCGCTATAGTAATTTCTACTTTACACACTGCGGTGGCGTTCTTCTTTTCGCACTCTGGCAATGCACGGTAACTTATGACTCAGGATCAACACGCCCATCCTCGCCGATTGAATCGGCAGGACTATAAAACGCTGTCTCTGGCTGCGCTGGGTGGCGCGTTAGAGTTTTACGATTTTATTATTTTCGTCTTCTTTGCTGCCGTGATTGGCGATCTCTTCTTCCCGCCGGATATTCCTGAATGGCTGCGGCAGGTACAGACGTTCGGTATTTTTGCCGCAGGCTATCTGGCTCGCCCGCTTGGGGGCATCATCATGGCCCACTTTGGCGACAAGAGCGGACGTAAGAAAATGTTCAGCCTGAGCATATTGCTGATGGCGTTACCGACGCTGGCAATGGGCCTGTTGCCGACCTATGAAGCTATTGGTATTGCGGCTCCGCTTTTACTGCTGTTAATGCGCGTGCTGCAAGGTGCGGCAATCGGCGGGGAAGTCCCCGGAGCGTGGGTCTTTGTTGCCGAGCATGTGCCTCGCGCCCGTATTGGGTTTGCCTGCGGTACGCTGACTGCCGGCTTGACCATGGGGATTCTGCTGGGTTCGCTGATCGCGACGCTGCTGAATACGGTGCTCACGCCAGAGCAGATGTCGGGCGGCGGTTGGCGTCTGCCGTTCTTCATCGGCGGGGTATTTGGGCTTGTGGCGATGTATCTGCGCCGCTGGTTACAGGAAACGCCCATTTTTATGGAAATGCAGACGCAGAAAAAGCTGGCAGAAGAGTTGCCGCTGAAATCGGTCATCTTCAATCATAAACGTGCAGTTGTGGTTTCAATGCTGCTGACCTGGCTGCTATCTGCATGTATCGTCGTCGTTATTCTGATGGCCCCGACTTACCTGCAAAAAGTCCATAGTATCCCTGCTGCGCTGGCATTGCAGGCTAACTGTCTGGCAACGATTGCGCTGATGGCGGGCTGCGTCGGCTCAGGGCTGCTGGTTGATCGCTTTGGTGCCAGCAAATTGTTTATTGTGGGAAGTCTGTTGCTGGCTGCCTGTAGCTGGTTCTTTTACAGCTCGGCGGCAAGCAGTACGGCGTTGCTCTTTGTCAGCTATGCGATCGTCGGGCTCAGCGTTGGCGTGGTTGGCGGTGTGCCATATGTCATGGTGCGGGCATTTCCCGCAGCCGTGCGGTTCTCGGGAATTTCTTTTTCCTACAACGTTTCCTATGCCATTTTCGGTGGCCTGACGCCCGTTTTTGTCACGCTGATCATGAAGGTGACGCCGATGGCACCCGCATTCTATGTTCTGACGCTGGCCGCGGTAGGATTGTTGTTGGGCGTTTATTTACAACACGATCTGGATGCTGACTCGCGTGCTTCTATTGATAACAACACGCGCGATCGTTCACCCGTCGAAGTTTAAGTACGCTTTATCTTTATCAAAAAACGCGTCATCAAAAACAAACGAGCCCTGTCAGGTTGACAGGGCTCGTTAACATTTAACGCGGCGAGTGCTTACAGGTAGCGCTTATCGCATCAGAACTTATCTGTGTCAGAATTTAGTGGGACGCACCACGTGTACCAATTGGCAGTACGGTACGACCAAACTTCTCGTTCAGTACTTCAGCCATCGCCAGATAAATGGCGCTAGCGCCACAGATAATGCCTTCGTAACCTGCGAAGGTCAGCAGGGCGTGGTTGCCGGTAAAGTTACCTACGGCTAACAGAGCAAACAGCACGGTCAGGCTACCAAAGACAAATTGCAGCGCGCGGTTGGTACCGAATGTGCCAAAGAACATAAACAGCGTGAAGACGCCCCACAGGCCAAGGAATACGCCAAGGAACTGAGCGTCGCTGGCTTCCGCCAGACCCATTTTGGGCAGTACGAGAATGGCAACCAGCGTCAGCCAGAACGCGCCATAAGACGTAAACGCGGTCACGCCAAACGTATTCCCTTTTTTATACTCCAGCAGGCCAGCCAGGATCTGGGCAATACCGCCGTAGAAGATACCCATGCTGAGAATGATGGAAGAAAGTGGGAAAAAGCCTGCGTTGTGCAGGTTCAACAGAATTGTGGTCATCCCGAAGCCCATCAGTCCTAATGGACCAGGATTTGCCAACGTGTTCGTGCTCATAAATCCTCTGCAATAACAGATTATTAATAATCCCTTCGCGTCGGGCGCAGCATTAAGGTTAGCGAATGCGCCAATCACGTTGGGATAGGAGTCGTTTAGGGGTTATTACCCGCCATTGTGTAGGGAAATGTTCCCATTTCTGTGGTGGGCGCGGCATCATATCGGGCGTTTGGAATGGACACAACACGGAGAAGGCAGAATAGTTTGATCGTAAGAGGGGTAAAGGTCATTTTTTTTCATCTTCCCCCTTGATGATAGAAATGTTGGCCCCATCTTATTTTCAACCGAAACAGTTTGACCTGCCGCAAAGGCGTGTGTCGGGCCGTTACATCGGTGGTTAGCATGAAAATGAAACGTGTGCTGCTGATGAAAACGAGGGTGTGTCGTTGGAAAACGAGAAATATTGTTGAAAAACGACATTTCGCCCGCACAGTAGGTTTAACCACCATACCGAATATGACTTTTTAGTGGAGATGTTTAGATGGGTAAGATTATTGGTATCGACCTGGGTACAACCAACTCTTGTGTCGCGATTATGGACGGTACGCAGGTAAAAGTACTGGAAAATAGCGAAGGCGATCGCACCACGCCTTCAATTATTGCTTATACGCAAGATGGTGAGACTCTGGTTGGCCAACCGGCTAAACGTCAGGCAGTAACCAACCCGAAAAATACCCTGTTTGCGATCAAGCGTCTGATTGGCCGTCGTTTCAAAGACGAAGAAGTGCAGCGTGATGCCAACATCATGCCGTACAAAATCATCGCGGCAGATAATGGCGATGCATGGCTGGAAGTGAAAGATCAGAAAATGGCTCCGCCGCAGATTTCAGCTGAAGTGCTGAAAAAAATGAAGAAAACGGCGGAAGACTATCTGGGTGAAACCATCACTGAAGCGGTTATCACCGTACCGGCTTACTTCAACGATGCGCAGCGTCAGGCAACTAAAGATGCTGGCCGTATTGCGGGTCTGGAAGTCAAACGTATCATTAACGAACCAACAGCGGCAGCGCTGGCGTACGGTCTGGATAAAGAAGTCGGCAACCGCACTATCGCGGTTTACGACCTGGGCGGCGGTACGTTCGATATTTCCATTATCGAAATCGACGAAGTTGATGGCGAAAAAACCTTCGAAGTTCTGGCAACCAACGGTGATACTCACCTGGGTGGTGAAGACTTCGATAGCCGCATGATCAACTATCTGGTTGATGAATTTAAGAAAGAGCAAGGTTTCGACCTGCGCAACGATCCGCTGGCCATGCAGCGTCTGAAAGAAGCGGCAGAAAAAGCCAAGATCGAGCTGTCTTCTGCGCAGCAGACCGACGTTAACCTGCCATACATAACGGCGGACGCTACTGGTCCTAAGCACCTGAATATCAAAGTGACCCGTGCGAAACTGGAGTCATTGGTAGAAGAACTGGTGAACCGTTCTCTGGAGCCGTTAAAAGTGGCGTTGCAGGATGCTGGCCTGTCCGTTTCTGAAATTCAGGATGTGATTCTGGTTGGTGGTCAGACGCGTATGCCTCTGGTACAGAAGAAAGTTGCTGACTTCTTCGGTAAAGAGCCACGTAAAGACGTGAACCCAGACGAAGCCGTTGCCATTGGTGCTGCGGTTCAGGGTGGTGTTCTGTCTGGTGACGTGAAAGACGTTCTGCTGCTGGACGTAAGCCCGCTGTCTCTGGGAATCGAAACCATGGGGGGCGTGATGACGGCGCTGATCGCCAAGAACACCACGATCCCGACGAAACACAGTCAGGTGTTCTCAACGGCGGAAGACAACCAGTCTGCGGTAACGATTCATGTTCTACAGGGTGAGCGTAAGCGCGCGCATGACAACAAATCTTTGGGTCAGTTTAATCTGGATGGTATTCAGCCTGCGCCGCGCGGTATGCCGCAAATCGAAGTGACTTTTGACATCGACGCCGACGGTATTCTGCACGTTTCCGCGAAAGACAAGAACAGCGGCCGCGAGCAGAAAATCACCATCAAGGCGTCTTCTGGTCTGAACGAAGAAGAAATCCAGAAAATGGTACGCGATGCAGAAGCGAATGCTGAATCTGACCGTAAGTTTGAAGAGCTGGTTCAGGCACGTAACCAGGGCGATCACCTGCTGCACAGCACGCGTAAGCAGTTGGAAGAAGTGGGCGATAAACTGGCCGCTGATGACAAAACTGCCATTGAAGACGCACTGAAAGCGCTGGAAAGCGCGCTGAAAGGCGAAGACAAAGCAGACATCGAAGCGAAAATTCAGGCGCTGGTTCAGGTTTCTGGCAAGCTGCTGGAAGCCTCTCAGCCACAGACTGGCGCTGAAGGTACCGCTGATGATGCCTCTGCTCGTCGCGACGATGATGTCGTTGATGCTGAGTTTGAAGAAGTAAAAGATAAAAAGTAATCGCCCTTGAGCGGGCGCAGTAGCAGCCACAAGGCTATTGCTGGCAATCAGCACGGGCGTCGAGGAAACTCTGCGCCCGTGCACGCATGTTGAGGGGCAGGAAAAGAAATGGCGAAGCAAGATTATTACGAAAGCCTGGGCGTTGCTAAAAGCGCGGATGAGCGTGAAATAAAGAAAGCATACAAACGTCTGGCAATGAAGTATCACCCGGATCGCAATCAGGGTGATAGCGAGGCAGAAGCCAAGTTCAAAGAGATCAAAGAAGCCTACGAGATCCTTACTGACGCGCAAAAACGCGCAGCCTACGATCAGTACGGTCATGCGGCGTTTGAGCAAGGTGGTATGGGCGGAGGCGGTGGTGGTTTTGGCGGCGGCGGTGCCGATTTCGGTGATATTTTTGGCGACGTGTTCGGGGACATTTTTGGCGGTGGTCGCCGTCAGCGCGCAAGCCGTGGATCCGATTTACGCTACAACATGGAGTTGACGCTGGAAGAAGCGGTACGTGGCGTCACCAAAGAGATCCGTATTCCCGCTCTGGAAGAGTGTGATGTGTGCCACGGCAACGGCGCGAAGCCGGGCAGCTCGCCGATCACCTGTCCAACCTGTCATGGTAACGGCCAGGTGCAGATGCGTCAGGGCTTCTTTACCGTACAGCAGGCGTGTCCGCACTGTCATGGTCGCGGCAAGATCATTAAAGATCCGTGCGTCAAATGTCACGGTCACGGTCGTGTAGAGAAGAGCAAAACGCTGTCGGTGAAAATTCCGGCGGGTGTGGACACGGGTGACCGTATTCGCTTGTCCGGCGAAGGTGAAGCGGGCGAACATGGCGCACCATCAGGCGATTTGTACGTTCAGGTGCAGGTTAAGGCGCATCCGATCTTCCAGCGTGAAGAAAACAATCTGTACTGCGAAGTACCGATCAATTTTGCGATGGCAGCATTAGGCGGCGAGATTGAAGTTCCGACGCTGGATGGCCGCGTGAAGCTGAAAGTGCCTGCGGAAACGCAAACCGGGAAATTGTTCCGTATGCGTGGAAAAGGTGTGAAATCGGTTCGCGGCGGTGCGCAGGGCGATCTGCTGTGCCGTGTGGTTGTGGAAACGCCGGTTAATCTGAACGAGCGCCAGAGACAACTACTGCAAGAACTTGACGAGAGCTTCGGTGGTCCGTCTGGCGAAAGAAACAGCCCGCGCTCGAAAAACTTTTTCGATGGCGTGAAGAAGTTTTTCGACGACCTGACCCGTTAATCGCTTATCGTTAACGCGTGATAGAAAGACCGGTGGGATAAACCTGCCGGTTTTTTTTATGACGGACATCCCTGTCCGTTATCCTGGGGCCGTTGCTACGCAACGTTGAAAGACGCTTCTGAAGTTTTTTATGTTTTTTCCTCTAAACCGCGTCAATTCAATAAGTCGGTTTTCTCGACTATTTAGCCAGTTTTAATCTGCTTTTAACGAGCAATTGGATTGCGTAATCTTACCAGTAAGAAAGCGAACGTTTGGTATTGACGTTCGTACCTGATGGGAGATTAAGTCAATGATAACAATGATTCGGCGCTTCATTCAATTAGATGCGGCAACTGGCGTAATGCTAATGATGGCAACAGTTTTGGCGATCGCACTTGCTAATTGGTCTGCTACTGCTGTGGGCTATCAACAATTTCTGATGATGCCAGTGGAAATGCGGTTTGGCGCACTGGAAATCAACAAGAACCTGCTGCTGTGGATTAATGATGGCCTGATGGCGATTTTCTTCCTGCTAATTGGTCTGGAAGTGAAACGTGAGTTAGTCGAAGGCTCGTTAGCCAGCCGCCAGCAGGCGATGTTGCCACTGGCGGCTGCCGTGGGTGGAATGTTTTTTCCCGCTTTGCTATTTCTGCTTTTTAACGCAAATGATGAGGTGACGCGCGCTGGCTGGGCTATTCCCGCCGCGACCGATATTGCATTCGCCGTTGGTGTGTTGACGTTATTGGGCAAGCGTGTTCCCGCAGGATTAAAGGTTTTCCTACTCGCGTTGGCGATCATTGACGATCTGGGCGCGATCCTGATTATCGCCCTGTTTTATACGCAGCAGATCTTCTGGCCTGCATTGGGTGGCGCGGTGCTGGCGATTGCTGTGCTGGCCTATATGAACAGGCAGCGGGTTGTCAAAACGTCCGCCTATTTGCTGGTAGGGATCGTCTTGTGGGTCTGCATCCTGAAATGTGGCGTTCATGCGACGCTGGCCGGGGTGATTGTCGGATTTTTTATTCCTCTGCGCACGTCCGAGGGGCGAATTTCTCCGGCAACCACGTTGGAACATGGCTTACAAACGTGGGTCGCGTTTCTGATTGTTCCGCTGTTTGCCTTCGCCAACGCAGGCATTGTATTGCAGGGAATTATGCTGGAAAAACTGTTTTCCCCTTTGAGCCTTGGCATCGCTGCTGGGCTATTGATCGGTAAACCATTGGGAATTACTTTGTTCAGTTGGCTAACAATACGATTGGGCTATGCGCGCCTGCCTGTTGGTGTGCACTTTAACCAGATCGTAGCAGTCTCAGTGCTGTGTGGTATCGGTTTTACCATGTCGATATTCATTACGCTGCTGGCCTTCTCCGGCGGCGATGCGGAATTGATTACCTATGCCAAGCTGGGAATCTTGCTGGCATCAGGGCTGGCTGCGCTGCTTGGCTATCTGGCATTACGCGCGGTGTTGCCAACGCTGGACAAGGCAGTTCAGCCGTGTGAGGGTTGATACTGTGCCGGAGGCGCTAAGAGGGGGCGGGTGTGTCTCATTTAAATTTTAATCATCTCTATTATTTCTGGCAGGTTTATAAGTCGGGTTCCGTCGCGGGTGCGGCAGAAATGTTGTTTTTAACGCCGCAGACCATTACCGGGCAAATCAAATGTCTGGAAGAGCGTTTGCAGGGCAAACTTTTCAAGCGCAAAGGGCGAGGGTTGGAACCGACGGAGCTGGGGCAGCTCGTTTTTCGCTATGCGGATAGCATGTTCCAGCTCAGCCAGGAAATGTTGGATATTGTGAATTACCGCAAAGAATCGAATCTGCTATTCGATGTTGGCGTGGCTGATGCGTTGTCCAAACGGCTGGTGAGTCGAGTACTGGAAACGGTCGTGACGGAACAGGAACATATCCATTTGCGCTGTTTTGAGTCGACGCACGAAATGCTGCTGGAGCAGTTGAGCCAGCATAAGCTCGATATGATTCTGTCTGATTGCCCGGTTGATTCAACGCAGCAGGAAGGGCTGTTTTCACTCAAGCTGGGCGAGTGTGGTGTGAGTTTTTACTGTAAGCGTCCGCAGCCTGATCGGCCTTTTCCGGCCTGTCTTGAACAACGTAAGCTACTGATTCCTGGGCGGCGAACCATGCTGGGACGAAAGCTGTTGAATTGGTTTACTGCGCAGAATATTCAGACGAACATTTTGGGTGAGTTTGATGATGCGGCACTGATGACGGCGTTCGGTATTAATAACGATGCGATTTTCGTTGCGCCATCGCTGTATGCCAATGAAATCTATCAGCAGGGCGATATCGTTGAGATCGGTAGGATCGAGAACATTCAGGATGAGTATTATGCGATTTTTGCGGCCAGAATGATCCAACATCCGGCGGTGCAGCGCGTCTGTAACGCGGATTTTTCAGCGCTCTTCTGTGATAGTGCAGCAGGCCTGTCGCGGGATGGTAGCTAAGTAATTGCCGTGACATCACAGATGCAAAAAAACCGGCCTAGGCCGGTTTTTTTAGCAACTACACGCAGATGCGTGATTATTGCATGGCGTTGATGCGCGCAACCAGATTGGATTTATGACGTGCAGCTTTGTTCTTGTGAATCAGGCCTTTACCAGCCTGACGATCCACGATCGGTTGCATGTCATTAAACGCTTTCTGTGCCACTTCTTTATCGCCAGTAGCGATCGCCGCGTATACTTTCTTGATAAAAGTACGCATCATTGAGCGACGGCTTGCATTATGCTTACGGCGCTTCTCAGATTGTACGGCGCGTTTCTTAGCTGATTTGATATTAGCCAAGGTCCAACTCCCAAATATATTCAATCGAGGACAATTCAAAGGCCGTGGAATATGCTCGTTTAGCCTTCGTTTGTCAATGGATTTGTGCAAATAAGCGTCGTTTGTACGTCGACACTTGTTACGTTGTGATGGCGCAGGATTTTAGCAGCTTCACGCGGTGGAATACAGCTTTTCGCATCATAAATTCATCCTGAATTTGATAAAGCCCTGTCTGTCATCGGTAAAGTCGGATTGCATGTGCTGTCCGCCGTCTGGATATTCTGCGTATAGGCGTCATCCATCGATGATTCAGCTAAAAAACGTGCAAATTCTGGCACGATTTACAAGGTGGCTGCAAAAGGCGCGAATCGCGGGTTAACCTTACTCGCTGTACAAGGTATAATCCGCCGATTTCCATAATATTAACCCTTTGTTCTGGGCCAGCCATGCAGCTAATTCGCGGTATACACAATCTTCGGGCACACCATTACGGCTGTGTGCTCACTATTGGTAATTTTGACGGCGTGCACCTCGGACACCAAATGCTGCTTGAACGACTGAAGCAGGAAGGTCGCGCTCGTGGACTGCCGGTGATGGTCATGATTTTTGAACCACAGCCGCTGGAACTCTTCGCTGCGGAAAAAGCGCCCGCCCGTCTGACGCGTCTGCGTGACAAGGTGAAATATCTGGCGCAGGCCGGCGTGGACTATCTGCTGTGCGTCAGATTCGACGCACGTTTTGCCGCCAACGATGCTGAGACGTTCGTTTCTTCCCTGCTGGTGAAGAAATTGGGCGTGAAGTTTCTGGTTGTCGGGGATGACTTCCGCTTCGGGGCTGGTCGTCAGGGAGATTTCCTGTTATTACAGAAGGCTGGATGTGAGTCGGGATTTGATGTCATCAGCACCGATTCGTTCTGTAATGGCGGCAAACGGGTTAGCAGCACTGCCGTACGTGAAGCGCTCAGTCGTGATGAACTTGAGCTGGCAGAAAGTCTGTTGGGCCATCCTTACAGCATTTCCGGACGTGTGGAACATGGCAAAGAATTGGGGCGAACCATTGGGTTCCCTACCGCCAACCTGCCGTTGAAACGTCAGGTTTCCCCTGTCAGCGGCGTCTATGCTGTTAGTGTTTATGGACTGGGGCAAGAGCCACTGCCGGGCGTCGCCAATATTGGTACGCGTCCAACCGTAAACGGTGACAAACGCCAGCAGCTTGAAGTGCATTTGCTGGACGTGACGATAGATCTCTATGGTCGTCATATTGAAGTCGTACTGCGTAAAAAAATCCGTAATGAACAGCGTTTTGCTTCGCTCGATGCGTTAAAACAGCAAATCGCCGATGATGTGGTGACAGCCCGGACGTTCTTCGGGTTAAAGACACCGGTTTAATTTTTCTAGCCGAAACGAAATCGAGAATCTAATGAGTGACTATAAGACTACCCTGAACTTGCCGGAAACAGGGTTCCCGATGCGTGGCGATCTGGCCAAGCGCGAACCTGACATGCTGAAACGTTGGTATGAGCAGGATCTGTACGGGATTATTCGCAATGCGAAGAAGGGAAAGAAGACCTTCATTCTGCACGATGGCCCTCCATACGCGAACGGCAGTATTCACATTGGTCACTCAGTTAACAAGATTCTGAAAGATATTATCGTTAAATCAAAAGGCCTGTCTGGCTACGATTCCCCTTACGTGCCGGGCTGGGACTGCCATGGTTTGCCGATTGAGCTGAAAGTAGAACAGTTGATTGGTAAACCGGGCGAGAAAGTCAGTGCGGCAGAATTCCGCGCTGAGTGCCGTAAATATGCGGCAGAGCAGGTTGCTGGTCAGAAAGCCGACTTTATTCGTCTGGGCGTATTGGGCGATTGGGATCGTCCTTATCTGACAATGGATTTCAAAACTGAAGCGAACATTATTCGCGCGCTGGGACGCATCATTGAAAACGGCCACCTGCACAAAGGTGCTAAGCCGGTTCACTGGTGCGCCGACTGTGGTTCCGCACTGGCGGAAGCAGAAGTTGAGTATTACGACAAAACGTCCCCATCCATTGATGTGACGTTTAACGCCAGCGATGTAGGGGCAGTATTAGCCAAGTTTGGCGTGAGTAGCGTAGACGGCCCCGTTTCGCTGGTGATCTGGACAACGACGCCGTGGACGCTGCCAGCAAACCGTGCGATCTCGTTGAACGCAGAGTTCGATTACCAACTGGTGCAAATTGACGGCCAGGCGCTGATTCTGGCGGCCGATCTGGTTGAAAGCGTCATGAAACGTGTGGGTGTGACTCAGTGGATAGTTCTGGGCGACTGCAAAGGCGCCGATCTTGAACTGCTGCGTTTCAAACATCCGTTCCTGAGCTTTGATGTACCGGCAATTCTGGGCGATCACGTAACGCTGGATGCGGGTACTGGTGCGGTACATACCGCCGGTGGGCACGGTCCTGACGACTATGTGATCAGCCAAAAATACAATTTGGAAATTGCCAACCCGGTTGGGCCGAACGGCTGCTATCTGAGCGGTACTTATCCTGAGTTGGATGGTAAGTTCGTTTTCAAAGCCAACGATCTGATCGTTGAAATCCTGCGTGAAAAAAGCATGTTGCTGCACGTAGAGAAATTACAGCACAGCTACCCGTGCTGCTGGCGTCATAAATCGCCGATCATTTTCCGTGCGACGCCACAGTGGTTTGTCAGCATGGATCAGAAAGGCCTGCGTAAGCAGTCGCTGTCTGAAATCAAAGGCGTGCAGTGGATCCCGGATTGGGGTCAGGCGCGTATCGAAGCGATGGTCGCCAACCGTCCTGACTGGTGTATCTCCCGTCAGCGTACCTGGGGCGTGCCGATGTCGCTGTTCGTTCACAAAGAGACGGAAGAGTTGCACCCGCGTACTGCTGAGCTGATTGAAGCGGTAGCGGAACGTGTTGAAGCCGACGGCATTCAGGCATGGTGGGATCTCGATCCGGCCGATGTACTGGGCGCCGACGCTGAGAATTACGTCAAAGTGCCAGACACGCTGGATGTGTGGTTTGATTCAGGATCGACGCACGCGTCCGTGGTAGATGTCCGTCCTGAGTTTGGTGGCCACGCGGCAGATATGTATTTGGAAGGTTCTGACCAGCATCGTGGCTGGTTCATGTCTTCTCTGATGATCTCTACAGCGATCAAAGGCAAAGCGCCTTACCGTCAGGTACTGACCCACGGTTTCACCGTTGATGGTCAGGGACGTAAGATGTCCAAATCGATCGGTAATACCGTTAGCCCGCAGGACGTGATGAACAAGCTGGGCGCTGACATTCTGCGCTTGTGGATCGGTTCAACGGATTACTCCGGTGAAATCGCGGTATCCGATGAAATCCTGAAGCGCTCCGCCGATGCCTATCGTCGTATTCGTAACACCGCGCGTTTCCTGCTGGCGAACCTGAATGGGTTCGATCCACAGAAAGATAGCGTGAAGCCAGAAGACATGGTGGTGCTGGATCGCTGGGCGGTTGGCTGTGCGAAAGCCGCGCAGGACGAGATTCTCGAAGCGTATGAAAGCTACGATTTCCACCGTGTCGTACAGCGTCTGATGCAGTTCTGCTCGATCGAGATGGGATCTTTCTATCTGGATATCATCAAAGATCGTCAGTACACGGCAAAAAGCGACAGCGTCGCACGCCGTAGCTGCCAGACCGCGCTATACCATATCTCAGAAGCGCTGGTGCGCTGGATGGCACCGATTATGTCCTTCACGGCAGATGAACTCTGGAATTTCCTGCCGGGCGAGCGTGCGCAGTATGTGTTTACCGAAGAGTGGTATGACGGCCTGTTTGCACTGGATGCCTCTGAAACGATGAACGATGCGTTCTGGGCGGATGTCCTGAAAGTACGTAGCGAAGTGAACAAAGTGATCGAACAGGCGCGTAATGACAAGCGCATTGGTGGATCGCTCGAAGCTTCCGTCACGCTATACGCCGATGACAATCTGGCGGACAAGTTGAACCAGCTACGTCAGGAACTGCACTTTGCGCTGTTGACGTCAAAAGCGCGGGTGGAACGTTATGAAAATGCGCCGGATAGCGCGCAGGCAACGGAACTCATCGGACTGAAAATTGCCTTAAGTGAGGCAGAAGGGCACAAGTGTCCACGCTGCTGGCATTACGAGATGGATATCGGTAGCAATGTCGATCATCCTGAAGTGTGTGGTCGCTGTGCGACTAACGTGGGCGGCAACGGCGAAGAGCGTAAATTTGTCTGATGAATAAGATCTGTTCGAGTGGACTGCGCTGGCTATGGCTGGCGATACTGGTTTTAGTTGTCGATCTTGGCAGCAAACAGTGGATTCTTGCCCACTTTGCGCTGGGGGATACGGTACCAGTGATGCCTTCTCTGAATCTGCATTATGCCCGTAACTATGGCGCAGCATTCAGCTTCCTGGCGGATAAAGGCGGCTGGCAACGCTGGTTCTTTGCTGGCATCGCGATTGCTATTGTGGTTGCTCTGCTGGTGATGATGTACCGCGGCAGCGTCAAACAGAGGCTAAATAACATTGCGTATTCGCTGATTATCGGCGGCGCATTGGGCAATCTGTTTGACCGCACATGGCACGGATTTGTCGTCGACTTCATCGACTTCTATGTCGGTAACTGGCATTTCGCTACGTTTAACCTTGCCGATACCGCTATCTGTATTGGTGCGGCGCTCATCGTACTGGAAGGGTTTTTCAGTACGCATGAGGATACTGATACCGTTAAGCAAAAGGGTCACTGATGTCCGAGACTGTGCAGCACAACAGCGCGCTGCTGGTGCATTTTATTCTGACGCTGGAGGATGGCTCTGCGGCCGAATCCACGCGTGAGCGCGGCAAACCAGCTCTGTTTCGTCTTGGTGACGGCAGCCTGTCTGACGCGCTGGAACAAAACCTGTTGGGATTGAAGCGTGGAGATAAACGCAAGTTTACGCTGCCGCCGGAGTCGGCCTTTGGGCCGACCAATCCGAACCTGATCCAGTTCTTCTTGCGACGTGATTTTGCCCAGACAGGCGTGCCGGATGTGGGCACCATCATGTTGTTCAGCGGCGTTGCCGGAAATGATATGCCGGGGATTATCCGTGATGTGACTGAAGAGTCAGTTACGGTGGATTTCAATCATCCTTTATCCGGTCAGGCGATTACCTTCGATCTTGAAGTACTAGACATCGATCCCGTACCACAGGAGGTGACACATGCAGATCCTGCTGGCTAATCCACGCGGCTTCTGTGCCGGTGTCGATCGGGCTATCAGCATTGTGGAACGTGCGCTGGAGCTTTTTGGTACGCCGATCTACGTCCGTCATGAAGTGGTACATAATCGCTATGTAGTTAACGGATTACGTGAACGCGGTGCGATTTTTATTGAGCAGATTGAAGACGTGCCGGATGGTGCGATTCTGATTTTCTCTGCACATGGCGTTTCGCAAGCGGTACGTAATGAAGCAAAAAATCGTGACTTGACAGTATTCGATGCGACCTGTCCGCTGGTAACCAAAGTGCATATGGAAGTGGCCAGAGCCAGTAAGAAAGGCGTAGAAGCGATTCTGATTGGGCATGCTGGACACCCTGAAGTTGAAGGAACGATGGGGCAGTACAGCAATGCGGATGGCGGCATGTATCTGGTCGAGTCCCCCGATGACGTCTGGCAGTTGCAGGTAAAAGATGAAAACAACCTGTGCTTTATGACGCAAACCACGCTTTCTGTTGATGATACCTATGCGGTGATTGATGCGTTGCGCGAGCGTTTCCCGCAGATTGTCGGCCCGCGTAAAGATGATATCTGCTATGCAACGACCAACCGTCAGGAGGCTGTGCGCCATTTGTCGGATAAAGCGGATGTCGTTTTTGTCGTGGGTTCTAAAAACTCTTCAAACTCCAACCGTCTTGCCGAATTGGCACAGAGAGCGGGGAAGGCTGCTTATCTTATTGATTCCGCTGACGATATTCAGGAGCCATGGTTAACGGGTGCTTCGCATGTTGGCGTTACCGCAGGCGCATCGGCACCGGATATTTTGGTACAACAGGTGATTCAACGGCTGAAAGAATTAGGCGGTAAGGTTGCGGTTGAAATGCAAGGACGTGAAGAAAACATCGTCTTTGAAGTGCCGAAAGAGCTGCGTGTTGAAGTCAAACAGATCGATTAGCCTGTTTCTGCGATAGAGCTTAGGCTCTATCGCTTTTGCTCCTTTCCTTTTTCTCTTCGCTGTTATTCACTCATAAAAATCTTAATGCATAAAAATGAATTTTTATGCATTATACCATGAGGTTTGTTTTTGACATTTTCTGCTTGTTTTCAAACGCCTCACGTTTTTTTCATCGCTTTCAGACGCGCTTCTGCTGCCTGTGGCGAGACAGTTTTGCTGATTTTCTGCGGCTTCAAACAGTATTTTCTAATCTGGTGGTAAATCCGCTGGCGATAGTGCGCGGTGCCCGTTAACCTGATGTTATTTTTATGTCGTCAGGATTAAAAAGAGAGAGACCTTATGAAGGATTCATCCATCCGTATTGCGGTTGTAGGTGCGGGCGGCCGTATGGGACGCCAGCTGATTCAGGCTATTGATCAAATGGACGGCGTGGTATTGGGCGCAGCGCTGGAGCGTTCTGGTTCGTCCCTGCTAGGAAGTGATGCCGGTGAACTCGCCGGACTGGGTAAAAATGGTATTACCGTGAATGAAAGCCTGGATGCGGTACAGAATGATTTCGATATTTTGATCGACTTCACCCGCCCGGAGGGCACATTAGCGCATTTGGCATTTTGTCGTCAGCATCGTAAAGGCATGATTATTGGGACTACCGGCTTTGATGACGCAGGGAAAGCGGCGATTAAGCAGGCTGCACAAGATATCGGAATTGTGTTTGCGGCGAACTTCAGCGTTGGCGTCAATGTCATGCTGAAGCTGCTGGAAAAAGCGGCCAAGGTCATGGGCGACTATACTGATATCGAAATTATTGAAGCACACCACCGCCACAAAGTGGATGCGCCATCGGGTACCGCGTTGGCGATGGGTGAAGCGATCGCCGATGCATTGGGACGCGATCTGAAGTCCTGTGCCGTGTACGCGCGTGAAGGCTATACGGGCGAACGCGATCCGAAAAGCATTGGTTTTGCTACCGTGCGTGCGGGCGATATTGTCGGTGAACATACAGCGATGTTTGCTGATGTTGGCGAGCGCGTTGAGATTACCCACAAGGCATCCAGCCGCATGACATTTGCCAATGGTGCAGTAAGAGCCGCTATCTGGATTAGTAAGAAGGAAAATGGTCTTTTTGATATGAGAGACGTGCTTTCTTTGGATGATTTATAGTATTTTATTTTTTAATAAAAATCATATCTGGATGAAAAAGGTGGATATTTTACTATTCACCTTTGTTTTTATCTATTTGGTTTCTTTTTTTTATCATCATCTTCTTTTGTTTGTGTTTTATGTCATTTTTTAGTGATGCTTGACCTTCTTCACTCCCTAAATACCCTTTGCTGGTGATTCTTTACCCTTTTTTTAACAACATTGCCTCGCAACCGTTTACTTATTTGAGTTGATAGCGGTTTTTACGTCAGTGGGCGATTATTTATTTCGGAAAGCATAAAAATAAGAGAAAAAAAGCGGTTTGGGTAGACAATCGAGAAGACCATCATTAAAATGCGCCCAATTTGCCAAAAATTGGCCTTACAGGTAGTTTTTGCATTGATTTAGTGGCTCGAATCTGAATTAATATGCAAATAACGTGATTGTTTATTCCTTGGAGGGTGTTTTGATTAAGTCAGCGCTATTGGTTCTGGAAGACGGAACCCAATTCCACGGTCGGGCCATTGGGGCAGAAGGATCGGCAGTGGGGGAAGTGGTCTTCAATACGTCGATGACCGGTTATCAAGAAATCCTTACTGATCCTTCCTATTCCCGCCAGATTGTCACTCTCACTTATCCCCATATCGGTAATGTCGGCGCTAATGCCAACGATGAAGAATCCCCCTCTGTACAGGCTCAAGGTCTGGTTATTCGCGATTTACCTCTGATTGCCAGCAACTACCGTAGTGAAGAAAGCCTGTCTGAATACCTCAAACGCAACAACATCGTCGCCATTGCTGATATCGATACCCGTAAACTGACCCGTCTGCTGCGTGAGAAAGGCGCACAGAATGGCTGCATCATCGCGGGCGATGCGCCGGATGCTGCCGTCGCGCTGGAGAAAGCGAAAGCCTTCCCAGGGCTGAAGGGCATGGATCTGGCAAAAGAAGTGACGACGGCAGAAAGCTACAGCTGGTTACAGGGAAGCTGGACGCTGGAAGGCGAATTGCCTGCGGCGAAAAACGAAAGCGAACTGCCTTACCACGTTGTGGCTTATGACTACGGTGTAAAGCGCAACATTCTGCGTATGCTGGTGGATCGCGGCTGCCGCCTGACGGTGGTTCCGGCACAGACACCTGCTGAGGACGTACTGAAGCTTAATCCAGACGGTATTTTCCTCTCTAATGGCCCGGGCGATCCAGAGCCATGTGACTACGCGATTCGCGCGATCAAAACCTTCCTGGAAACGGATATTCCGGTATTCGGCATCTGTCTGGGTCACCAACTGCTGGCACTGGCGAGCGGTGCGAAGACCATCAAAATGAAGCTGGGTCACCACGGCGGTAACCATCCGGTCAAAGATCTGGATAACAACTGTGTGATGATTACCGCGCAGAACCACGGCTTTGCGGTTGATGAAGATAACCTGCCTGACACGCTGCGCGTCACGCATAAATCCCTGTTTGACCACACGGTTCAGGGGATTCACCGCACGGATAAGCCCGCGTTCAGCTTCCAGGGTCACCCAGAAGCCAGCCCAGGCCCACACGATGCCGCACCGCTGTTCGACCACTTTATTGACTTGATTCAGACTTACCGTTCTTCAGCTAAATAATCAGGAGCGAGAAAATGCCAAAACGTACAGATATTAAAAGCATCCTGATTCTGGGCGCAGGCCCGATTGTTATCGGCCAGGCGTGTGAGTTTGACTACTCTGGTGCACAGGCGTGTAAAGCGCTGCGTGAAGAGGGTTACCGCGTTATTCTGGTCAACTCCAACCCGGCAACCATCATGACCGACCCGGAAATGGCCGATGCGACCTACATCGAGCCGATTCACTGGGAAGTGGTGCGCAAAATCATTGAAAAAGAGCGTCCAGATGCGGTGCTGCCAACGATGGGCGGCCAGACTGCGCTGAACTGTGCGCTGGAGCTGGAACGTCAGGGCGTGCTGGCCGAATTCGGCGTCACCATGATTGGTGCAACGGCGGATGCGATTGATAAAGCAGAAGATCGCCGCCGCTTCGACGTGGCAATGAAGAAGATCGGTCTGGATACTGCGCGTTCCGGTATTGCACATAATATGGAAGAAGCGCTGGCGGTTGCGGCTGACGTCGGCTTCCCGTGCATTATCCGTCCTTCCTTTACGATGGGCGGCACTGGTGGCGGTATCGCTTATAACCGTGAAGAGTTCGAAGAGATCTGTGAACGCGGACTGGATCTTTCTCCAACCAAAGAGCTGTTGATCGATGAATCGCTGATCGGTTGGAAAGAGTATGAGATGGAAGTGGTGCGTGATAAGAACGACAACTGCATCATCGTCTGCTCAATCGAAAACTTCGACGCGATGGGCATCCACACCGGTGACTCCATCACCGTTGCCCCTGCACAAACGCTGACCGATAAAGAATATCAAATCATGCGTAACGCCTCGATGGCGGTACTGCGTGAAATCGGCGTAGAAACGGGCGGCTCTAACGTTCAGTTCTCGGTAAACCCGAAAACCGGCCGTCTGATTGTTATCGAAATGAACCCGCGTGTATCACGTTCTTCCGCGCTGGCGTCTAAAGCGACGGGCTTCCCGATTGCGAAAATCGCAGCCAAGTTGGCCGTCGGTTATACACTTGATGAACTGATGAATGACATCACTGGCGGTCGTACGCCTGCGTCCTTCGAACCCGCTATCGACTACGTTGTCACTAAGATTCCACGTTTCAACTTCGAAAAATTCGCCGGTGCCAATGACCGTCTGACCACGCAGATGAAATCTGTGGGGGAAGTGATGGCGATTGGTCGCACGCAGCAAGAATCTTTGCAAAAAGCACTGCGCGGTCTGGAAGTGGGCGCAACGGGCTTCGATCCGAAAGTTGATTTGGACGACCCTGAAGCGCTGACCAAAATTCGCCGTGAGCTGAAAGATGCCGGTGCCGAGCGTATCTGGTATATCGCGGATGCTTTCCGTGCGGGTATGTCTGTCGATGGCGTGTTTAACCTGACTAACGTTGACCGCTGGTTCCTGGTACAGATTGAAGAGCTAGTGCGTCTGGAAGAGCAGGTCGCAGAGAAAGGTGCAACCGCACTGGATGCCGAATTCCTACGTACGCTGAAGCGTAAAGGCTTTGCCGATGCGCGTCTGGCGAAACTGGCTGGCGTGGCTGAAAGTGAAATTCGCAAGCTGCGCGATAAATTCGATCTGCACCCGGTCTATAAGCGTGTCGATACCTGTGCGGCAGAATTCTCGACCGATACGGCGTATATGTACTCCACGTATGAAGAAGAGTGTGAAGCCAACCCGACTCAGGATCGTGACAAAATCATGGTACTGGGTGGCGGACCGAACCGTATTGGTCAGGGGATTGAATTTGACTACTGCTGCGTCCACGCTTCTCTGGCGCTGCGCGAAGATGGTTATGAAACCATCATGGTCAACTGTAACCCAGAAACCGTTTCAACAGATTACGATACGTCCGACCGTCTGTATTTCGAGCCGGTAACCTTTGAAGACGTGCTGGAAATTGTCCGTATCGAGAAGCCAAAAGGCGTTATCGTGCAGTACGGTGGCCAGACGCCGCTGAAACTGGCACGTGCGCTGGAAGCAGCAGGTGTGCCCGTTATCGGCACCAGCCCGGATGCGATTGACCGTGCAGAAGACCGCGAGCGTTTCCAACAGGCCGTTAATCGTCTGGGGCTGAAGCAACCGGCTAACGCCACGGTCGCGACCATTGAGCAGGCGGTAGAAAAAGCGCGTGGCATCGGCTATCCGCTGGTTGTCCGTCCTTCATATGTTCTGGGCGGTCGTGCGATGGAAATCGTGTATGACGAAATCGACCTTAAGCGTTATTTCCAAAACGCGGTTAGCGTGTCCAACGATGCGCCAGTTCTGCTGGACCGCTTCCTTGATGATGCTATCGAAGTTGACGTCGATGCAATTTGCGACGGTGAACGTGTACTGATTGGCGGCATTATGGAACACATCGAGCAGGCAGGGGTTCACTCCGGTGACTCGGCTTGTTCACTGCCCGCTTACACGCTGAGCAAAGAAATTCAGGACGTGATGCGTCAGCAGGTTGAGAAACTGGCGTTTGAACTGTGTGTTCGCGGTCTGATGAATGTGCAGTTCGCGGTGAAGGATAACGACGTTTATCTGATTGAAGTGAACCCGCGTGCCGCGCGAACTGTACCGTTTGTCTCGAAAGCGACCGGCGTCCCGTTGGCGAAAGTGGCTGCGCGAGTGATGGCAGGCAAAACGCTGGCTGAGCAGGGCATCACCAAAGAAGTCATCCCGCCATACTACTCGGTGAAAGAAGTGGTGCTGCCGTTCAATAAATTCCCAGGCGTTGACCCGATTCTGGGGCCAGAAATGCGTTCAACTGGTGAAGTGATGGGCGTTGGCCGCACGTTTGCTGAAGCGTTTGCCAAGGCGATGCTGGGCAGCAATTCGCACATGAAGAAAACCGGACGTGCACTGCTGTCGGTACGCGAAGGTGATAAGGCTCGCGTGGTGGATCTGGCGGCCAAGCTGCTGAAGCACGGTTTTGAGCTGGATGCGACACACGGTACGGCGATTGAACTGGGTGAGGCTGGCATCAATCCGCGTCTGGTGAATAAGGTGCATGAAGGTCGTCCACACATTCAGGACCGCATCAAGAACGGCGAGTACACCTACATCGTCAACACCACCGCAGGGCGTCAGGCGATTGAAGACTCCAAGCTGATTCGCCGTAGTGCGCTGCAATACAAGGTGCATTACGACACGACGCTGAACGGCGGTTTCGCCACGGCAATGTCGTTAACGGCCGATCCGACGGAGAAGGTCACCTCCGTGCAGGAAATGCATGCGATGATTAAAGGCTGATAGACCGACTTCGGTAGGCAATAAGCTGATGATGAAAGCCAGCGTTGGTAACAGCGCTGGCTTTTTTCATGGGGCGTGTTTTGAGTGTTAGCCCAACGCGACTTTGATACCTAACGCGATCAACACCGTTCCCAGCAGCTTATCGACCAATTTTTGCACCTTAGCCAATCCTCGGCGTACCGGTTCGCTTTGGAAAAGCACGACCAACAGCGGCCACCAGACGAGAGAGAGCAGCCAGATAATCATGGCGTACCACAGTTTTTCACCGATGCCTGAGTGAATATTCAGGACCTGTGTGAACATCGCCAGAAAGAAGAGTGTGGCTTTCGGGTTAAGCAGGTTGCAGAGATAGCCTTGCAGGAACGCTTTTTTCAGGCTGACGCTTTGCTGTGTCAGGTTCGATACGTCCATTTTGCTTCCGCCGCGCGCGAATAGCGCCTGAATACCGATCCAGATCAGGTAGGCGGCGCCCGCATATTTCAGTACATTAAACAGCCACGGCGTGGTGGTGATGACGACGGCTAGCCCGGCGACGCAGTACGCCATGTGGGTTGCTACACCGCAGATTACGCCAAAGGCTGTCATCATTGCAGCAGCACGTGGGTAACGTGCTGCATTCCTGATGACGAGGAAAAAGTCGGGGCCGGGAGAGAGCATCCCCAGCGTGGCGATGGTCGCGACAAACAGTGATGTTTCTAACATGGTCATTCCAGGCAGTGAAAAAAGAGAAGGGGCGAGGGAAATCATAGCGCCAGAATAATTAATTCGCATCACACTTATTGGTTATTCGGCGGTGATATGTTAACAATTGCCCTTTAATTTTTGTGGTTAATTTCCGGGGCGGGTTGAGATAACAACATGGTCAGTGAACGTGAGAACCGTGAACCATTAAGTGGCGAAAAACGGATGGCTGAAGCGCCACAGCAGCGGGAAATAACCCGATTGTGCATCCAGTGCGCGCTGTTGCTGTTACAGCATGGCGCAGAAAGTATGGTCGTAGAGCAGTTGTCTTCAAGGCTGGGCGTGGCATTGGGTGCCGATAGCGTTGAGAGTTCGATTTCGGCCAATTCGATTGTTCTGACCACCATCATGCAAGGGCATTGTCTGACGTCAACGCGGAAGAATGTGGATCGCGGCATTAATATGCACGTCGTCATTGAGGTTCAGCATGCGGTCATCATGGCCGAGCATAAACTGCTGGATGTGGCGGGGGTGGAGAAGCGTCTGGGAAATATTAAGCCACTGCGCTACCCGCGTTGGCTGATGGTTTCTGTTGTGGCGCTTTCCTGCGGCTGCTTTAGCCGTTTGAACGGCGGCGGGTGGGATGCCTTTATTGTCACCCTGATTGCCAGTGGTCTGGCGATGTATGTCCGTCAGGTCTTTACCGGACGACATCTGAATCCGTTGATCAATTTCTGTATTACAGCGTTTGTCGCCACGTCGGTGTCGGGTCTGTTGATGCGTTTACCTGCTTTTTCTCAGACGTCGACGGTGGCGATGGCGGCAAGTGTGCTGCTGCTGGTCCCTGGTTTTCCGCTGATTAACGCCGTAGCGGATATGTTTAAAGGGCACGTGAATACGGGTCTGGCACGCTGGACGGTAGCGAGTTTGCTGACGCTAGCAACCTGTATTGGTGTCGTGATGGCGATGTCGCTGTGGGGGTTACGCGGATGGGCTTAAGTTTACTGTGGGCACTTTTGCAAGATATGGTGCTGGCTGCGGTCCCCGCGTTGGGGTTTGCGATGGTTTTCAACGTGCCGCTGAAAGTGCTGCCTTACTGTGCGCTGTTGGGCGGCGTCGGGCACGGCGTTCGATTTCTGGCGATACATTTCGGTATGAATATCGAATGGGCATCGTTTCTGGCGGCGATTTTGATTGGGGTCATTGGCATTCGTTGGTCACGCTGGCTGCTGGCGCATCCGAAAGTCTTTACCGTGGCTGCCGTGATCCCTATGTTCCCCGGTATTTCTGCCTATACGGCGATGATTTCGGTGGTGGAAATTTCGCATCTTGGCTACAGCGAGGCGCTGATGAACATCATGATGACCAATTTTCTTAAGGCCAGCTTTATCGTCGGCGCGCTCTCTATCGGTTTGTCTCTACCGGGAATCTGGCTCTACCGTAAACGGCCCGGTGTGTAAAACTCTTATATTACATTTCCGCGGAGTCTGGATATCGACGAGCGAAGGGGCTTTCCGTATAGTGTCAGCAATTTTCTGGCCTACAGGGTTTTTTCACCATGGTTATTAGTTTGATTGCTGCACTGGCAGTGGATCGCGTGATTGGCATGGAAAACGCGATGCCGTGGCATTTGCCCGCCGATCTGGCATGGTTTAAGCGTAACACGCTTAATAAGCCGATTATTATGGGGCGTAATACCTTCCGTTCTATCGGTCAGCCGCTGCCCGGCAGACTGAACATTGTCGTCAGTAATCATCCGGGTGATGACGAGCGTGTGACCTGGGTCTCTTCGCTGGACGCTGCGCTGGCAGCGGCAGGTGAGGTTGAGGAAGTGATGGTGATTGGTGGTGGTAGCATTTATCAACAGATGCTGTCGCAGGCAAATCGCCTCTATCTGACGCACATTGATGCCGAAGTGGAAGGCGACACGCATTTCCCTGACTATGAGCCGGATGAATGGCAGTCTGTTTTCAGTGAATTCCATGATGCTGACGAGCGCAACTCACACAGTTACTGCTTTGAAATTCTGGAACGCCGCTAGGCGCTCTTTACTGCGATAACGTTCCGTCGATGACTAGCTAAACCCGCCTTGTTGCGGGTTTTTTAGTTTTCTTACTCGATGTTTTATTTCCCCGCCTGACAGCTTTCCCAAATGGCGTGTCGCAGCCAGCGATGCGCAGGATCGCTCTCGCGTCGCGTATGCCACACCTGCTGGAAGGCAAAATTGGGTATCGCGAACGGAGGCGGAAAAATGTGTAAATCTGGCGTAGTGATGTGGGCCATGCTGCGCCGCGCCGCGGTCAAAACCAGATCGGTACCGGCAATGAGATTGATGGCGGCATGCCAGTGGGGCAATGTGAGCACAACGTTACGCGATTGGCCGCTTGCTGCCAGCGTGCTGTCAATTTCATTAGCCGAATCAGGATGCATGGTGACCAGAACATGTGGGCGTTCCAGCCATGTCTCAAACGATAGCATACCGTTTTCCGGCAGCGTGGCGCGGTCGGCCAGACAGGAAAAATGCTCTTCGAAAAGAAGCTCGGCGTGCACCTCGTGTGGGCGAGCGGGGAAAACACCGAGGCCTAAGTCGATTTCTCCATCAATCAACTGTGCCAGCATCATTTCACGGCCTGCATGGCTGACGGCCAGAGAAATGCCGGGAGCTTGTACGCGTAGATGTCGCATGAGCGTTGGCAAAACGGCATTTGTGCCGTAATCAGAGAGCGCCAAACGGAAATGTCGCGTGCTATGGCACGGATCGAACTGCGGGGCTTGTATCAGGCCATTTAGTTGATCAAGCGCGAGTTCCAACGGGCCGAGTAGCGCCTGAGCTCGGGTCGTTAGCGTAAGACCGACTTCACGCCGGACTAACAGCGGATCGTTAAAAATCTGGCGAAGCTGTGATAGTGAATGGCTGACGGCAGGCTGACTGCGGTGCAGGCGCAGCGCTGCTCGCGTGACGTGTTTTTCCGTCAGCAAAGCATGAAGCGTTAGCAGCAGATTCATATCGATACGACGTAAATCATCCATTCTGCGAATACCTTCCGTATTAATTACGAATTTCCATCAGTTTAATGGATGTTCGAGTATTGGAACATCCTAATTACGTTGTGAACTTATATTGTGAATCAGGAGGTTCGATGTCGTTATTCTCTTCTTTTTCTCTCTCATTATTGCTGCCGCTGGGTATTGCGGTATTCGCTGGGAGCATTGTGCCTTTTCAGGCCGCCAGTAATGCGATGCTGGGGCGCTCGTTAGGCCACCCACTTTGGGCAACGCTGGTGTCCCTGCTGGTCAGCATCTGCGTGCTGTTGCCGATTCTATTTGCTGCTCGGGTGCCCATGCCAACACTGGGCAATGCCTTGCAGGGGCCGTGGTGGATCTGGCTGGGTGGCTTGGCAGGCGTGGCTTATATCACCGCCGCCTTATTGCTGACACCAAAGCTTGGAGCCTCAGGTTTTATTGTCTGCGTGATTGTTGGGCAGGTTGTGGCATCACTGATTATCGATCATTTTGGTTTGATGGGGTTGGCGGTGAAGCCTGCGACGCTGGGACGAATCGTGGGTGTGGCGTTAATTGTCATGGGTATGCTGGTGGTGCAATTCTCTGTGGTTTCTCCGCCGCTGACAAAACCCGCCGTTGAAACCCATAAGCAACCACAATGAACGGCGATCTCTCTATTTTTAGCAGGAATAGGTCACATTTCCGTCATCTATCATCGCTAGTATGAAAACGAGTAGCGGCTTGCGTCGTTCAATTGAGATGTCGTTAAGCCGCTGTGTTTGATAGATAGGAGACAGTAAGCATGACGAATAGAAATAGTAATCTGAATACTGACCGACTGAGCGATCCACGTCGCCGTGAATTGCCATTGAACGATGTAGAAGCCGTTGGTCTGGCTGGGTTTCTTGGTGGTGGCATCTGGTCGATTCCCACCGAGGCGTTAGCCGCTCCGTCACCCAAAAAAATTCAGTCTGGGACGACCTTTCCCTTTCTGTGAAACGTTCCTATTTCCAGGATAATCGTGCGACTGACGATAGGGTGAATGCATCCCTGCATCTACTCACTGGGTCAGAGCGTGATATCACCTGAGAGTTTGCTATTTGATGAGAGCGACGGTTGCGTGAAATAGCGCTTATCGTCCCAACGCAGCATAGTCAGTTCTCCTCCCCAACAGCACCCGGTATCCAGCGCGTAAATGTTTTCCGGTGTGCCTTTCCCTTCCAATGATGCCCAGTGGCCGAACACAATAGCGTATTCCCCAGCGATCTGGCTTGGTAAATCAAACCACGGTTTTAGCAGAGAAGGAGCTTGATTAGGCGGCTCTTTACACAGCATATCCAACTGTCCGCCGTAGAAACAGTAGCGCATACGGGTAAAGACATTGGTACTAAAACGCAGACGTGCCAGACCGCTGAGCTCTGGGCTCCAGTGGTTCGGCATATCGCCATACATGGCATCGAGGAAAAGTGGATAGCTGTCGCTGCTCAGGATCGATTCAACTTCGCGCGCACACATGAGTGCTGTCGGCAGATCCCACTGCGGTGTGATGCCTGCGTGCGCCATAACCAGCTTCTGATCGTCATCAACCTGCAAAATCGGCTGACGACGTAGCCAGTTGATTAGCTCGTCTGCGTCCGGTGCGGTAAGGAGGTCGTTGAGACGATCTTTCGGCTTATTGCGGCTGATACCCGCATAAACGGCCAGCAGGTGCAGATCGTGATTGCCAAGCACCATACGGACAGATGAACCAAGAGAACGAACGAAGCGCAGAACCTGAAGTGAATCCGGCCCGCGTGCGACTAAATCGCCAGTTAACCAGAGCGTATCTTGCTCAGGATTAAAGGAAACTTGTGCCAATAGCGCTTTGAGTTCAACTAAACAGCCGTGAACATCGCCAACTAAATAGGTAGACATAATTAATGTATCAGTGAGGGGATTGCCAGTCGGAAGACGGGGATTGGAACCTGAAACGCTTTACCCTGATGGTCAACCATATGGTAGTGGCCCTCCATCGTGCCGAGTGGCGTTTCTATGACTGCACCGCTGGTATATTGGAACTCGCCGCCAGGTTGGATAATCGGCTGTTCACCGACTACGCCTTCACCTTGCACTTCGGTCTGGCGGCCGTTACCGTTGGTGATCAGCCAATAACGCCCCAAAAGCTGGACTTCATGGCGCCCCAGATTGCGAACTGTAATCGTGTAAGCAAACACGAAACGCTCTTCATCAGGCTCCGATTGTGATTCCACATAGAAGCTCTGAACCTGTAAACAAACACGGGGCGCATTAATCATGATGAACTCCAGTTATTCCTGTTTTGCCGGATGCTCGCTTAACCAGTTCGCCAATCGGCAATATTGCTCAACGGTCACATTCTCTGCGCGGCTGGTGATATTGATACCCAACTCGGTGAGCGTTTCTGGTGTGAACAGGTTGCCGAGACTGTTACGCAATGTTTTACGGCGCTGGTTAAACGCTTCCGTAGTGATGCGGCTCAGCACGCGAATATCACTGACCGGGTGGGGAATTACGGCATGGGGCACAAGTCGCACTACGGCTGAATCGACTTTAGGCGCAGGCTTAAATGCTTCCGGTGGCACTTCAAGCACCGGAATTACCTGACAATAATACTGTGCCATAACGCTCAGGCGTCCGAAGGCTTTGCTGTTCGGCCCTGCCACCAAACGGTTAACCACTTCTTTCTGCAACATAAAGTGCATGTCGCGGATAGATTGAGTATAGGTGAACAGATGGAACATCAGCGGTGTGGAAATATTATACGGCAGGTTGCCAAAAACACGCAGTGGCTGCCCGGCTTGTTCAGCGAGCGCGGCGAAATCGATCGTCATGGCGTCTTGCTGAATAATCGTCAGCTTATCTTTTAGCGTCGGATGCTTTTCCAACCGTGCTGCCAGATCCCTGTCCAGCTCGATAACGGTAAAACGATCCATCCGTTCGCCAACGGGCGCGGTCAACGCGCCGAGGCCGGGACCGATCTCGACGATCGCTTGACCCGGCTGAGGATGGATGGCCGAAACGATGCTATCGATCACGAAATGATCGTTTAAAAAGTTTTGCCCAAAACGTTTACGGGCGAAGTGACCTTGGTGTACGCGATTATTCATTACTATTCTTTATCATTTTAATGGCAAGATTTAATGCCGTGATGAAGCTACCAAGCTCTGCGCTACCGGTTGCGGCCAGCTCTAGCGCTGTACCGTGATCGACCGACGTGCGGATAAACGGTAGCCCCAGTGTGATATTAACAGCGCGCCCGAAGCCCTGATATTTCAGAACCGGGAGCCCTTGATCGTGGTACATCGCCAAAACGGCATCAGCGTGTTGCAGATACTTTGGCTGGAAAAGCGTGTCGGCAGGCAACGGCCCAATCAGCGTGATGCCTTGTTGCCGCAGCTCGTCCAGTGCCGGATTAATCACATCCAGCTCTTCACGGCCCATATGGCCGCCTTCACCGGCATGAGGATTCAGTCCACAGACATAGATCTGTGGTTGAACGATGCCGAATTTTGTCTGCAAATCATGATGCAAGATCGTGATGACTTCATGCAGGCTCTGGCGGGTAATTGCCGCAGAAACGGCAGCAAGCGGTAAATGCGTGGTCGCTAAAGCGACGCGCAACTCTTCCGTCGCCAGCATCATGACGACACGGTCACAGCGGCTGCGATCGGCGAAAAATTCAGTGTGCCCGCTGAAGGAGACACCTGCATCATTGATAATGCCTTTATGTACCGGGCCGGTAACCAGCGCGGCGAATTCGCCGTTCAGGCAACCATCACAAGCACGGGCTAATGTTTCAACGACATAAGCGCTGTTAGCCACATTTAATTGGCCCGCAATAACGGTTGCCGGTGCGGCGATTGGCAGAATGGTGAGGCTACCTGCCTGTTGTGGCTGTGCGGGCTGGCCGGATTGATAGTCACGCAGCGTCAGCGGCATAGACAGCTGCAATGCGCGAGTTAATAACAGATCAGGATCCGCACAGATCACGAGTTCTACAGGCCAGGCCTGCTGCGCCAGAGCAACCACCAGATCGGGGCCAATCCCGGCGGGTTCACCGGGTGTGATCACAACGCGTAGCGTATTGCTCTCAGTCTGCATTAGTTAGTGGCACCATTAATCACTTTGACATAAGCCGCTGCACGCTGTTCCTGCATCCAGGTTTGCGCTTCTTCAGCGAATTTACGATTAAAGATCATACGGTACGCTTGCTCTTTTTGCGCCGCGTCGGTTTTATCAACCTGACGGGTGTCAAGCAACTGAATCAGGTGCCAGCCAAAAGAGGAGTGAATCGGCTGACTGATTTCACCTTTCTTCAGTTTCAGCAACGCATCGCGGAAAGCTGGATCGTACATGTCTGGGGAAGCCCAGCCAAGGTCGCCGCCCTGATTCGCAGAACCGGGATCCTGAGAAAGTAGTTTGGCTTGTGCAGCGAAATCGGTGCTGCCGTTTTTGATCTGCTGTGCAACGTCAGCCAGCTTGGCTTGCGCCTGGCTGTCCGTCATGACGACAGACGGTTTAATCAAAATATGGCGAGCATGCGTTTCAGTTACCGATACGCTTTTGTTACCACCGCGAATATCGTTCACTTTCAGAATGTGGAAGCCGACACCAGAGCGGATCGGGCCAACGACTTGGCCTTTCTGCGCTTGTGTTAAGCGTTCAGCAAACAGCGTTGGAATCTCCTGCAATTTGCCCCAGCCCATTTGGCCGCCTTTCAGCGCCTGAGAATCAGATGAATAGGTGATAGCCAGCTTACCGAAATCCGCTCCGTCACTGATTTGCTTCACCAGTGACGTTGCCAGATTTTCCGCCTCATCAACCTGCTGTTGAGTCGGGTTTTCCGGTAATGGGATCAGAATGTGGCTCAGATTCAGCTCATCATTCTCGCCGGTCTGGTTGGCAATCTGCTTAGCCAGCGTATCGACTTCCTGTGGCAGGACGGTAACTCGGCGGCGGACTTCGTTGTTACGCACTTCCGAAATCAGCATCTCTTTGCGAATCTGGCTGCGGTAAGAGTTGTAGTTCAGCCCTTCATAAGCCAGTTGGCTTTTTAGCTGATCAAGAGACATCCGGTTCTGAGCGGCAATATTAGTGATTGCCTGATCCAATTGCTCATCCGTCACCTGGATACCCATCTTCTGCGCCATTTGCAGGATGATGTTATCCATGATCAGGCGATCGGTAATCTGATGACGCAGCGTGGCATCATCCGGCAACTGCTGCCCAGCCTGCTGGGCATTCAATTTTACCGACTGCAAAAGACTGTTTACATCACTTTCTAACACGACGCTGTTGTCGACCACTGCTGCGACTTTATCAACCACCTGTGGTGCTGCGAACGCGGTAGAGGCACTCAGTGCCAATCCGAGAATAAGCGTTCTCCAGTTCTTCATACCTTTCCCATTATTTCATCCGCAAGGCGGGTTAAAGTTCCAACGTTTCAGTGAGACAGCCTGTTTGCTACATCTATACACGCCATACTTCAAGTTGCATGTACGTTGTTCAAAACGCTAACGTTTTGTCCTGAAACTCGAATTATTTAGTGTATAAGCACTCTGGATGACATCAGAATGCGCGCTGGTAAGGCAAAATACCCGAACGCAGCATTTTTTCGGAACCCAGACTGTAATTACTGCTTAAACCACGTAATTCGATATTAAATGACACTTTGTTGTCGTATTCACTGCTGCGGCTGGCGCTGTTCCAGTCGGTAATCTTACGCTCATAACCGACGCTCACGGCCCAGCAGCAGGTGTTGTACTGTAAGCCAATCAGCTGGTTTGCTGGCTGATTGGCCTTGGTGTCGTAATAATAAGCACCTACAACAGCCCAACGTTCGACGATCGGCCAGCTAGCGGTAACACCGACCTGCGATATACCTTGCTGAGAACCCTGATTGGTCACGTTCGGCAGCATGTCGCGAATATATTCAGGGCTGGCATAACGGTAGTTTAACTGCACCAAACGTTCCGCATCGCGACGATATTCTAACACGGCGTCACCCAGTGCGACTTCGTTCAGGCGATTGTCATATTGCAGACCACCGCGGACGCCCCAACTGTCGTCGATTTTCAGGAAGGAATCACCAGCCCACACCTGGCTGCCATTGTTATCACTTTTATCGAGCGACGTGTTGCGGTCACCGGTGCGTGGGCGATCGAAGTAATAGATTTGACCAATAGAAGCGTTAAAACGTTCAACCAGTGCATCATCATAAATACGCGTCGTAATACCAGTCGCAATCTGATTTGCTGACGCGATACGGTCCAGCCCGCTGTAGCTGCGATCGCGGAACAGGCCGGAATAGTCGGTCTGCATCAACGTCGAGTCATAGGTATGGATGCTGCTCTGATCGCGATAAGGCACGTACAGGTACTGTGCGCGAGGTTCCAGCGTCTGGGTATAGGCCTGCGACCAGTTCATTTCGCGTTCAAAGACCATTTTGCCATCGACTTTATATTGCGGCATGACGCGGTTAACTGAACTCTGGAGCGCATTTTTATTGACGTCGTTGACAGTAGGATCGGCACGGTAACGATCCAGATTATCTTGTTGGTAGTGTGTTGCTAATAGCCTGGCTTCGGTATTCAGGCTGGCCCAGCGGTTTGCCAGCGGGAGATTGAGCGTTGGTTCAACGTGCAGACGCGTCGCTTCCGGCCGATTGTCGTTGATGTTGGTAAATTTTACCGCCTGACCATAAAGGTGCATATCAACCGGGCCGATATCATTCTGGTAATAATTGATATCAAGCTGTGGCTCAGCGCGGTAGACATCACGGCTGGTCGCATTGGAAAAGACCTGGAACTGTCTGGTGGACAGCGTGGTGTTCCAGTTTTGGTTCGCATAGCCTGCACTGAGTTTTTGGGTGACGTAGCCGTCAGTGGTTGAACCGTAATACGAATCCAAATCGGTGAAGTAGCGGTCGTCGCTGACTTTTGTATAGTCTGCTTCAAAACGCCACACCTGATCCATCACGCCGCTGTGGCCCCAGTGGAATAACCAGCGGGTATCGTTATCGTCTTGTGGTGAAGTTTTGGCGTATTCACGGTCGTTAGGTAGCCAGTCGAACTGAATAACGCCGAGGCCTGGAGCGGTCAGGTAGCGGAACTCGTTCTGCCACTGCATGCCGCGTTTGGTTTGCAGATGCGGCGTGATGGTGGCATCAAAGTTAGGGGCGATATTCCAGTAATACGGCGTGAGCAGTTCAAAGCCATTGCTGCTACCATATTTCGCATTGGGAATCAGGAAGCCAGAGCGTCGTTTATCGCCGATAGGAAGCTGCAAATACGGGCTGTAGAACACAGGCACGCCACCAATCTTGAAGCGCGCGTTCCAGATTTCAGCAACCTGTTCTTCTCTATCTTGAATCACTTCCGAACCGACGACACTCCAGCTATTATCTCCCGGCAGACAGGAAGTAAAAGAACCGTTTTCCAGAATGGTGTAGCGATTACTGTCACGCATTTTCATTTTGTCGGCGGAACCACGCCCTTGACGGCCCACCATCTGATAGTCGCCTTCATAGACGTCGGTATCTTTGGTGTTCAGGTTGGCCCAGGCTTTAGGGCCTTTCAGGATCACCTGATTGTCGTCGTAGTGGACTTTTCCCGTTGCAGTAATAGTACGCGTCGGCGTGCTACCCTGCGTTACCGGATCCAACTGGTTCAGTTCCACCTGTTCGGCGGTCATGACGCTGTTACCCTGCTGGATGTTAACATTGCCAATGAATCTGGCGTTGTCGGGATAATTGGCTTCTGTTTTGTCGGCCTGGATATTGATCGGCAGCTGATTAGGATCGCCTGTTACCAGTGGTCTGTTGTACGTTGGTACACCCAGCATGCACTGTTCAGCGAGATCGGCCAGCGCGTGCTGGCTGTAAAGTGCCGACCAAACCAGAGTGGCCAGCAGAGTTGGGAAACTTTTTTTCATACGTGGTATCAGGTGTTCCGTCATCAGGGGCATCATGCCGGCAAACGGTCAGAGACTATATCACTCGTTAGCGTTGCGCCAGTGTTAAATCCCCACCGCCTATACGCACCGCCGTTAGGTGCAAAGATAAATGACAGGTATGATAAAGCAATTTTTGGCTGACGGCATGAGGATTTGAGGAGTATATGCGGTATTGGGGAAAGTTGCTGGGGTTGGCGCTGGGAATTGTCTCAAGCGCTGGCATCTGGGGAATGGTCATGGGTTTACTGATGGGGCATTGGATTGACAGAGCCCGGGCATCGCGTCGCCGTGATTATTTTTCTGCTCAGTCTACCCGTCAGTCATTGTTCTTTCTCACGACCTTTCAGGCTATGGGGCACCTGACCAAATCCAAAGGGCGGGTGACGGAAGCCGATATCAATATTGCGACTAAAATGATGGATCGCCTTGAGCTGTTTGGTGAGGCCAGAGCCGCTGCTCAACGGGCTTTTCGTGAAGGAAAGACCAGCCATTTCCCTCTGCGAATAAAATTACGCAAGCTGCGCGATGCCTGTCTGGGACGTTTTGATTTAATTAAGATGTTTCTGGAAATTCAGCTTCAGGTCGCGTTTGTCGATGGTGTTCTACATCCGAATGAACGACGCGTGTTGTACGTGATTGCCGATGAGTTGGGTGTGACGCGTGAGCAGTTTGAGTTCTTCCTGCGGAATATGGAAGGCACCACGGGGCAGCAATCTCGGCAGAGTCAGTCACGACAAAACGGTAAATCGCATCAGCGCCGTAATAACGGCCACTCCGGTGGTGGCTACTCCAATGGGCATTCTTATGGTGGCCAACGCCCACCCTCACCGCCGCGTGGACCAACGGTTGAAAGTGCCTGTCGTACGCTAGGTGTACGCAGCAGTGATGATGCCGTGACGATTAAGCGTGCCTACCGCAAACTTATGAGTGAACACCATCCCGACAAGCTGGTCGCCAAAAAGCTTTCGCCGAGAATGATGGAAATGGCCAAGCGCAAAGCGCAGGATATCCAGGCTGCCTATGAACTGTTGAAAAGCGCGAATCAGACAAAATAACCCACATCTTTCCTCTTCTTTATTGTTCCCTTATTTTACTGCCCCGCATTTATCGCATTACCAAGCCAGATTTGAAAATACCAACAGCGAGTTGGTCTCAGAAATCCGCTTCGCAACGAAAATGCATCGGGGTATTGAAAGCCGGGTGCGTGATAGCCAGTTCTTGTGCGTGAAGTAAAAGGCGGGGAGCCATCGCTTTAGCATCGGCATGTGCATAAAACCCATCGCCGAGGATAGGATGACCTAGCGCGAGCAGGTGAACACGCAGTTGATGCGAGCGACCGGTAATCGGCATTAGCTTGACGCGTGTTGTACCGTCAGCGTCACGCGAAAGTACCTGATACTCCGTCTGCGCTGCTTTTCCTGTTTCAAAGCAGACTTTCTGTTTCGGGCGGTTCGGCCAGTCGCAGATCAGTGGCAGATCGATGACGCCTTCATCCTGTGCCATATGCCCCCAGACGCGGGCAAGGTAGGATTTCTTGGGTTCTCGTTCGCGAAACTGGCGCTTTAATTCGCGTTCGGCTGCTTTCGTTAGTGCGACGGCAATCACGCCGCTGGTTGCCATATCCAGACGATGAACGGATTCTGCCTTGGGGTAGTCAGCCTGAATGCGGTTCATTATGCTGTCTTTGTGTTCTGGCGCCCGGCCGGGAACCGACAGCAGACCGCTGGGTTTATTCACCACCATGATGTGCTGATCCTGATACAGAATATGCAACCAGGGATCGGTAGGCGGATTATAGGGTTCCATTCACGCTCCAAAATACGTAAAAGACAGGGACGTCGCTGCTGTTTGATCGAAATACTCGGACTTATCACGAAGCGAGGTATTCCTGCGGAAACCTCATCTCCGTGCTTCTCTACTATGTGGCTATCCATGCACTGAAAAGTCTGGCTGCCCATATATGTATAAGAGGTTGCTGACAAAGTCCGCAGAGCGGAGGTAACGGATAGATCGTAAAGACGCTGCAAGTACGTCCATGTAAGCTCGGATTGCGCCATCCATGGCGCAAACGCTTTACTCTTCTATTCCGTTACTCCCGTTTTCATTCGGCGAATAGGTTTGTCAACGGTCTGATAAGGCATATATAGGCGGCACATTACTGATGTGTCACTACAACCAGACGAATCGCATCCAGACGCCAGTTGGCTTCGTGCAGGTTACTCAGCACCTGTTCACGCTGGTTTTCCAACGCGGTCAGCTCATCTTCACGAATGTTAGGGTTGACGGCTTTCAGCGCTTCCAGACGTTCCAGCTCGCGGCGCAGTTGCAGGTCGGCCTGCTGTTGTGCTTCGGTGATAAGCTGACGCGCCTGCGTTTCTACCAGCGCTTCTGCCTGTTGCAGCATGGCGTGAACATCGGGCTGTACCGCATTGACCAGCTTGCTGGATGTATGACGGTTTACTGCGTTGAGCTGGCGGTTGAAGCTCTCAAACTCAACCTGTGCCGCCAGATTCGTGCCCTTACGATCCATGAGCAGGCGAACCGGCGTAGGCGGCAGAAAGCGGGTCAGTTGCAGGTGTTTTGGTGCCTGTGCTTCCACAACATAAACCAGCTCCGCCAATAGTGTACCGACCGGCAGCGCTTTATTTTTCAGCAGGGAAACCGCACAGCTTCCGGTATCGCCGGACAGCACCAGATCGAGCCCGTTGCGGATGAGCGGATGTTCCCAACTGATAAACTGCGCGTCTTCGCGGGAGAGAGCCTGATCGCGATCGAAGGTGATCGTACAACCGTCCTGCGGCAGACCGGGGAAGTCCGGCACCAACATATGATCGGACGGCGTCAGAATGATCAGATTATCGCTGCGATCTTCCTGATTGATACCAACGATATCAAACAGGTTCAGAGCAAATGTCACCAGATTGACGTCATTATCCTGCTCGGCAATCGCCTGTGCTAACAGCTGAGCCTGTTCGCCACCGTTAGAATGCATTTCCAGCAGGCGATCGCGACCTTGTTCAAGCTGTTGCTTCAGGCGGTCGTGCTGTTGGCGGCAGGTATGGATAAATTCATCCAATCCTTGCTGCTCGCCGACTGTCGTCAGTCGCTCGATCAGCTGCGTGTGGTGCGCATCATAGATGGTGCGGCCTGTCGGGCAGGTGTGCTCAAACGCATCCAGCCCTTCATGATACCAGCGTACCAGCAATGCCTGTGCAGTGCTTTCCAGATACGGCACCAGAATCTGAATTTCTTTGGCCTGCCCGATACGGTCCAGACGACCAATACGCTGTTCCAGCAGATCGGGGTTGAACGGCAGATCGAACATCACTAACTGGCTGGCGAACTGGAAGTTACGGCCTTCGGAACCGATCTCTGAACAGATCAGCACCTGTGCGCCTTCTTCTTCAGACGCAAAGTAAGCGGCGGCGCGGTCACGTTCCAGAATAGATAACCCTTCATGGAAGACGGCGGCGCGGATCGCTTCACGCGTGCGCAACACTTGCTCCAACTGGAGCGCTGTCGCTGCCTGCGCGCAGATCACCAACACTTTTTCATCACGGTTGGCGGTCAGGTAGTTCAGCAACCATTCCACGCGTGGATCGAAGTTCCACCAGGTGGCATCGTCCCCTTCGAGCTGCTGATAAATTTGCTCTGGGTACAGCATATCGCGCGCGCGGGTTTCCAGTGGCTTGTTCGCATTCATAATGCCGGAAACTTTGATTGCCGTTTGGTACTGCGACGGCAGCGGCAGGCGGATTTGATGCAGGATACGCTGCGGGAAGCCTTTAACCCCCTGACGCGTGTTACGGAATAGCACACGGCTGGTGCCGTGGCGATCCATCAGCATGGTGATCAGTTCCTGACGCGCCTTCTGGTTGTCATCGCTGTCGCTGTTGATGGCTTTTAGCAACGGCTCGATGTCCTGTTCACCCAGCAGATCGCTCAGTGCATTCAGTTCAGCCGTTTGGGCTTTTTCACCCGCTAATAGTAGTGTGACGGCATCGGCGACCGGACGGTACTGCTGCTGTTCGGCAACAAATTCCTGATAGTCGTGGAAACGGTTGGGATCGAGCAGGCGTAAGCGCGCAAAGTGGCTTTGCTGGCCGAGCTGCTCCGGCGTTGCGGTTAATAGCAGAACGGCAGGGGTGGCGCGAGCCAGAGTTTCAATGGCCTGATATTCTGGGCTAGGGCTCTCTTCGCTCCAGACCAGATGGTGGGCTTCATCCACCACCAGCAGATCCCAGTCGGCGTTGACTAACTGCGCAAAACGCTGGGCGCTGCGTTGAACAAATCCCAGCGAGCAGATCACCAATTGTTCGGTTTCAAATGGGTTGCTGCTGTCTAATTTGGCTTCGGCATAGCGCTCGTCGTCAAACAGTGAGAACAGCAGGTTAAAGCGGCGCAGCATTTCCACCAGCCACTGATGTTGCAGAGTTTCCGGTACGACAATCAGCACGCGACTGGCACGCCCCGCCAGCAACTGCTGGTGGATGATCATACCGGCTTCAATGGTTTTCCCCAGACCAACCTCGTCCGCCAGCAATACGCGTGGCGCGTGGCGTTGGCCGACTTCGTGAGCGATGTGAAGCTGATGGGGGATAAGGCTGGCACGCATGCCGCGCAAACCGCCCCATTGTTGCAGCGCCTGCTCGTTCTGATGCTTACGGGCGCGATAGCGCAGCGCAAAGCGATCCATACGATCAATCTGCCCGGCGAACAGACGATCTTGCGGTTTGTTGAACGTCAGTTTGCTGTCCAGAAAGACTTCACGCAGTTCCGCTGGTGTTTCATCGTCCAAACGTTGGCCGCAATACACCAGCAACCCTTTTTCTTCTCGCACATCATCAACCTTGAGCTGCCAGCCTTCATGGCTGGTGACGGTGTCGCCGGGATTGAACATCACACGGGTGATGGGGGCGTCACTGCGGGAATAAAGTCGGTTTTCACCGCTGGCAGGAAAAAGCAGCGTTATCATACGCGTATCGACGGCAACAACCGTTCCCAGTCCAAGTTCGCTTTCCGTGTCGCTGATCCAGCGCTGACCAAGTGTAAAAGGCATAAATTCTTAGCTCGATGTCGTTTGTGTCGGGGGAATGTCTGAGTACATTATCGGGTGCCAATAATGCTGCTGATGCAAATTCAGAAAGGGCGTTATGGTAATGGATGACGGCGCGTTCGTCACCTCTCAAACTTGCTGTACCGTGAATTAACCGCTTTCATTTTAGATCATCTCATTCAGGTGTTTAAAATAATCCCATCTGACCTGTCACCCGTGTAGCAAAATCGTCATGCAGGAAAGGAAGAATGGCGTCTGCGACCGGCTGGAGCTGGCGTTCGACATAATGCTGGTAATCCAGCGGTGAATGGAGGGTTTCCAACGGTTCAGGGCCGTTGACGGTCATCACATAGCTGATCCAGCCCCCATTTTGGTATTGCAGCGGCCGCCCTTGCTGGCGGTTATAGTCATCGGCGATTTTAGCCGCTCTGGCGTGTGGCGGCACGTTGCGCTGGTAATCGTCAAGCTTGCGACGCAGCCGTTTACGGTAGATTAACAGATCGTCAAAATCACCGTTCAGAGTACGGTCGACATAATCCCGCAGCCAGTCTTGATAAGGCTGTTGTTGAAAAATCAGCAGATAGAGCTGCTGCTGAAACTGCTGCGCCAGCGGCGTCCAGTCGGTACGCACGGTTTCCAGCCCTTTGAACACCATCTTTTCGCCTTGTGGCGTATCGATCAGGCCAGCGTAGCGTTTTTTACTGCCTTGTTCCGCGCCGCGAATCGTTGGCATCAGGAAGCGACGAAAATGCGTTTCAAATTCCAGCTCCAACGCGCTGGTTAACTGCTGAGTATCTTGCAGATGCTGTGTCCACCACTGATTAACGTGTTGCACCAGTGATTTGCCAATCTTTGCGGCTTCTTCTTCGCTGTGTGCGTGCTTAAGCCAGACGAACGTGGAATCAGTATCGCCATAAATCACCTGATAGCCTTGCTCTTCGATCAGTTCGCGCGTTTTGCGCATGATCTCATGACCGCGCAGAGTGATCGAGGAGGCGAGACGCGGGTCGAAAAAGCGACAGCCTGTAGCACCCAGTACGCCGTAAAAGGCATTCATGATGATCTTCAGCGCCTGCGACAGCGGCTTATTGTTAGTGCGCTTTGCCGCTTCACGCCCTTGCCAGATTTGCTCGACAATCGCAGGCAAACAGTGCTGTTCGCGGGAGAACCATGCCCCGCGAAAACCGGAGACGGCATGCTGAGCGTCTGGATTCTGTGTTCCTACCGCCAGCCCGACTGGGTCGATCAGAAAGGTACGAATAATAGAGGGGTAGAGGCTCTTATAATCCAGTACTAAGACCGAATCATACAGGCCGGGACGCGAATCCATCACAAATCCGCCGGGACTGGCTTCAAGCGCGACCTCGCCCAGATTGGGAGCGACGTAGCCCATGCGGTGCATACGCGGTAAATAGAGGTGGGAAAATGCCGCAACGGAGCCGCCGCTGCGGTCTGCCGCCAGCCCAGTGACGCTAGCGCGCTCTAACAAGAAAGGCAACAGCTCGGTCTTGTCGAAAATACGCGTGACCAATTCGCAGTCTTGCAGGTTATAGCGGGCGAGTGCAGGTTTATCTTCGGCAAAACGGCGATCAATTTCATCCATCCGTTGATAGGGCGTGTCGATAGCTTTGCCTTCCCCCAGCAGCGACTGAGCAACAAACTCCAGGCTAAATGAGGCAAAATTCCATGTTGCAGATTTTAGCGCTTCAATGCCATCGATAATCAGACGACCAGTGGCGCTGGCAAAGAAATGCCCCTGTTTAAAGCCGTGTTCCCGCCATTCCAGCGCGTTCCCGTTACGCCCCAGCTTGAGCGGAATATTGTAGCGCTCGGCATGTTTCTGCAAAACGCGCAGGTCAAACTGCACCAGATTCCAGCCGATGATGGCATCGGGATCGTGCTGTTGCATCCAGGTGTTCAGCTTTTCCAGCAGTAGCGGGCGGCTGGCGACGTACTCAAGCGTAAAATTATCGTGCTCGGCAGACGCACCGTTAGGTGGGCCGAGCATGTATACCTGGCGCTGTCCGCAGCCTTCCAGCCCAATGCAGTAAAGCTCGCCGTGGCGGTTGGTTTCGATATCCAGTGAGACCAGTCTGAGCGTCGGGCGATAGTCGGGATTGGGTTTCATGCGAGCCTGCGTCAGCAGATTATCTGACGTGGGTGTCCCGCTCAGCCACACGGGCGCGGTGATGAAACGCTCCATCAGAAAACGCTCCGGCGGACGAATATCCGCTTCGTAGACCTGAACGCCACCTTCACGCAGTAACTTTTCTAGCCGCAGCAACTGACGGTATTGCGGGCAATAAAGCCCCAACAGCGGTTGATGGTGGAAATCCTGCATGGCGAGCGCCTTCAACTGCCAGCGCTTTTCCTGCTGTAAGAGTGTCCTTGCGCGGGTTTCCTGCTGTGCGGGAATAAAGGCAATGGCTTCTTGTACCGGCAGCCGGGCGAGCAGCGGGCCCTCATCGGTAGCCAGCCAGAATTCAACCTGCGTGCCTGCTGGCGTATCGTTCCAGTGGCGGGTCAGTAGAAACCCTTGACGAAGCTGAGTCACTAAGCGGCCTTTTATAGCGAACGGGATAAGGAAATATAGTGGAGTTAAGTATGGTTATTTATACAGGTGATGTCCAGTGACATCACCAATGATAAGAGAGGAGGAATTTGAATTAATGCTCGTCATTTAATGCTGAAACTACGCGGTTGCGGCCTTCTTGCTTGGCTTGATATAGCGCTTCATCCGCCAGCTTGAAGGTACGCTCGATCGACATGTCGCTGACAGATGGCTGCCACAGTGCCACCCCTAATGAGATCGTAATGTTGCCCACGACAGGAATGGTCGATTCCTGCGTGCGCTGCCGCAGCCGTTCGGCAATGCTGAGTGCCACGTCAAGACTGGTTTCCGGCAGCAGAATTAAAAACTCTTCGCCGCCGCTGCGGCACAGAATATCGGAATCGCGCGAACTGGTACGAATCAACTGTGATAAATAACGAATGACGTTGTCTCCGACGTCATGCCCGTGGGTGTCATTGATGCGTTTGAAGCGGTCTATATCCAGCGCGATGACGGAGAAGCTTTTCTGCCCCATCTGCCAGTAGCGGAGAACGCTATCCAGCCCACGACGATTGAGCAGTTCGGTCATCGGGTCAGAGTGTGCCTCAGAGCGTAGCTTACCGATCTTACGCTGGAGTAAATCAATACCCAGTAGCATCGCCTGTTTGAGCTGTGAGGCTTCAAAATACCAGGAGTGAATATTTCTGATATCGTTGGAGACGTCCGCCGCATCCATCTTATTTGCGCTACGGGCCAATAGCCAAAGCGGCTGAGCGATGAGTCGGGCAAGAAGCCAAACGCAAAATATGGTTAAAAGCGCTAGCGGGAGCGTGTGGCGCAGAACGTTCAACATCAGGCCATCCAGCGGTTTCAGCGTAATGTCTGTCGGGCGTAGAGCTACGATCTCCCATTGCGAGATGGATTCAACAGCATAGCCCGCTAACATTTTCTCACCCTGATAGTTCATCATAGGCTGGCTGCCATTGTCTTCGTGCTGTGTGTCGAGCTTTAGATTATTGGCTTCTGTTTTGCCAATACGTTCTATATCACGGTGATACAGCATTTTTTTGTTTTGGTCAGTGACGTAAATATAAGAGCCGTCGCGATAATAGTGTTTATCTAATAGCGTATTGAGAACGCTGGGCTGTTTAAGATAGATCGAACCACCGACAAACCCTTTGTAGCGACCATCCCGTGTGAAAATCGGTGAAGATATCAGCACGATGAAATTATTGGCGGCGGACACGTAGGGTTGACTGATAAGAGGGCGCCTTTCTTTCAGGGCATCGAGTACGCCGTCTGTTGTCAGGTTTTTTCCGATTAGCTGGAGGGTATCGGGTGACGTGGCTCTGACGATCCCTTTTTCATCGGCTATGACGACAGAATTGAAATAGCTGGTCTGTAGCCGCAGGCGATCGGCTTCTTTAAACAGACTGCCCTTATCATCCATTTGGGTGGCGACGATATTTGAGCTGTAGGCTAACTGCTGCTGGGATTCTTTAAAGAAAGAATGGGTCATGGCCGCGAGCTTGGTAGCGTAAACACGGTTGGCCTCAAGCGTGTTATCAATCAGAAGCTCTCGTTGGACGCGATAGCTGGCATAAAAGCTGTTTGCCAGCGTTACCAATGCGCTCGCTACTGCCAGAAGTAGGATAAGGCGCCGTAATCCGAAATGGTTGAGTAGTTTAAAAAACATAGTGGCAGTGCGATAAAGTGGCAAAAAATGACCGCCATCATAAGTGCTGATGCCCGCGGGTGCAAAAGAATTGACCAGCAATCAGGAGTTGACGGCTTCTGCTATGATCCAGACAATCCTTGTTTTGTATAACGTACGGATAGGTTTTATGGAAGCGTGGCTGGATCTTCTGGTTACTCAATCACTCGCGTATTCACTGATCGCCGTCATACTGGTTGCCTTTCTGGAATCTTTGGCTCTGGTGGGGCTGCTGTTGCCCGGCACGGTGATGATGGCAACGCTGGGGGCACTTATCGGCAGTGGACAAATGGGGCTATATCCAGCGTGGGCGGCTGGCATCATCGGTTGCCTGCTAGGGGACTGGATTTCCTATTTTATTGGCATGCGCTTTAAAGCTCCGCTGCATAACTGGTCTTTTCTGAAAAAGTACCAGGCGTTACTGAATAAAACCGAGTATGCCCTGTATCAGCACCCGATGCCGACGATACTGATCGGGCGTTTTGTCGGCCCGACGCGGCCATTAATCCCGATGGTCGCGGGAATGTTGGGCTTACCGCCGTATAAATTCGCTGTGCCGAATATCATCGGTTGCCTGCTGTGGCCACCGGCCTATTTCTTCCCCGGTATTCTGGCTGGCGTCGCGATTGATATTCCCGCAGGGACCAACAGCGCGGGCTTTAAGTGGCTGCTGCTGGCGACCGCCATTGTGGTGTGGGTCGCAGGCTGGTTAAACTGGCGCTGGTGGCGCAGCGATAAGCGTAAACAGCAAGATTGGTTTAGCAAAAAGCTACCGCTTAGACGTCTGCGTTGGGTGGCTCCAGCCGTGTCCGTGGCGGCGATTGTCTCGCTGATCGTGCTGATTCAGCACCCGTTAATGTCGGTTTACCGTCATCTATTGTGGCAAGTGTTAAACGGGTGAGATTGGGCAGGCCGGGAAAGACCCCGGCCACGCCAGCTAGCAGTAAAACTCGGCGACCTGCTCGAAAATACGCATTTCTTCACCGTGACGACGTACCTGAAGGACGTCTTCCAGCTTTTCCACCTGACTGATCATCTGCTGTAGCCGCTGGTCATCTTTGACCAGTAGCCAGATCCGGCTTTCCTCTCCGTTTGCCAGCGGCATACATAGAATGCCTTCCACGTTAAACGCCCGACGGGCAAACAGGCCGCAAACGTGTGACATCACACCGGGATGGTTGCGCACCGATAGCTCTAGCGTGACCTGATTTGACGTTGATTTCGTTGGCGAAGTTAGTTGAATTGACATAGTCATTAATCTCCGATCATATCGATGTTCGCGGCGCCCGGCGGCACGATGGGGAAAACTTTTTCATTGGCGTCAATACGTACGTGGATCAACGCCGGACCCGGCTGATTGAGCGCGTCTTGCAGGGCGGCTTGCGGGTCGGTAGCTGCATTCAGATCGCAGGTTGCAAAGCCGAAACCTGCGGCAATGGCGAGGAAATTGGTACTGTAACGGTAATCGGCAGCGAAGATGCGTTGCTGGAAAAACATATCCTGCTGTTGATGGACCAGGCCTAGCGACTGGTTATTCATCAGGACGATTTTTACATTGAGTCCTTCTTCCGCTGCGGTCGCTATTTCCTGAATATTCATCATCAGGCTGCCATCACCAGAGAAACACACGACGGTGCGCTCCGGTTCTGCCAGTGCTGCGCCAATTGCCGCAGGTAAGCCGAAGCCCATCGTGCCAAATCCGCCGGATGTCAGCCACTGGCGTGGACGACGTAGCGGGTAAGACTGCGCAACCCACATCTGGTGTTGGCCGACATCGGTCGTGATGATGGCATCATCTGTCAGCGCCTGTGCCGTAGCCTGAACCAGACCATAATGGCTCAACGGATTGTCAGCATTCGGCATGCTGAACGGAAATTCCTGTTGCAATCCGCTAACGGTTGCACGCCAAACATCACGTTGCTGCGGGGTGATATGCGGCAGCAGGTGATCCAACGCTTCGGCAACATCCGCATTGATCGCCACGTGCGGCTGGCGGATCTTGCCCAGCTCAGCCGGATCAATATCGATGTGAATGATACTGGCGTGCGGGCAGAAGTGTTCCGCTTTACCAATTGCGCGATCGTCAAAACGCGCACCCAGGACAATTAACAAATCTGCCTGTTCTAAGATCAGATTGGTTGATCGTGCGGCGTGCATCCCCAACATACCGAGCGATAGGGGATGATCGACGGGCATGGCACCCAGAGCCATCAGCGTCATGGTGGTTGGCAGGCTAGTGCGTTCCGCCAGTTGAACCGCCTGTTCGTGCGCGACACCGCTAATAATTCCGCCACCCAGATAGAGAATCGGACGCTGGGCTGCGTTAATCATGGCCGCAGCGCGTTCAATTTCCTGCCGAGGAATAGTCGGTGGCGTATCGAGAGGGAAAATATCTGGCAGTTCGCTCAACTCAATGGTCGCGTTTTGAATATCTTTTGGAATATCGATCCACACCGGACCGGGACGACCCGACTGTGCGATGCGGAAGGCCTCTGGGATCACGCGCGGCAGTTCGTTGATATCACGAACCAGATAGTTATGTTTGGTGACGGGAATGGAGATGCCGTAGGTGTCGACTTCCTGAAACGCATCGGTGCCGATCATGCTGGAAGGCACCTGACCGGTGATGCACACCAGCGGGATCGAATCCAGTTTGGCGTCGGCGATGGCAGTAATCAGGTTGGTTGCCCCTGGGCCGCTGGAAGCCATACAAACCGCAGCACGCCCGCTGGCTCGCGCCATGCCTTGTGCCATAAATCCTGCGCCTTGCTCGTGGCGAGCCAAAACATGGCGGATAGTCTTACTTTGGCTCAGAGCATCATATAACGGCAGTGCTGCACCGCCGGGGATACCTGCTACGGTGGTGATACCCTGCTGTTCGAGCAGCCGAACAATCAACTGAGCGCCTGTATAACGCATGTTTACATCCTTCATCAGGGCCGGTGCGTTGTCGGAGCAGGGAGGGTAGAAACAAGAAACCCCGCTCGGCTGGCGCCGGCGGGGTTTGAGAATCTTCGATTCGGAACCCGTTACGGCGCGCTGCCGACGACGACGACTGCCACGAGCACGACGACGACCACGTCAATATGCGCGGTGTTTAGTAGTGCTGAAGTGGAAGAAGAGTAGTGCGTCACGGGAATCCTAATTTAAGTTCGGGTTATTTACATTCGAGCGCTTTATGGTCGAGCGATACATTCGAATGAATAATCAATCACCAATCCATATAAGCACAGCAGTACAAAAAGACACAATACCCACAAGGGATAAAAACGGAATATGTATTATGGATCACGATTTTCTATGTGTTATGCCTAGGATAGACGCTGCATCGGCGCTGCCATCCTGTAACGCTTGAGTTGGCCCATCATAATAAATCTGCCCGTCCACGATCAGCACCGTGCGTTTTGCGATCCGCATGGCATCATCCAGATTATGGGACACCATCAGCAGCGTAAACTGGCGCTCCTCACACACGCTTTCAACCAGATCGAGCATCTCCTGACGTAATGCGGGATCGAGTGCCGAAAACGGTTCATCTAACAGCAGAATGGGCTGGTGACGCACCAGACAACGTGCCAATGCCGCACGCTGACGCTGCCCACCAGAAACCTGTGAGGGCAGACGATCCAGAAGATCGGTTAATCCGACCCTGTCAGCAATTTGCCGCAGCGTTTCGCGCTGTGCCGCACTGAGCCGCAGGCCGGGGTGCAACCCCAGCGCGATGTTCTGCCCAATCGTCAGATGAGGAAACAAGTTATTTTCCTGAAACAGGATTGAAACTGGCCGCTTGGCAGGGGGCGTCTCGCGGTGAGATTCGCCGTTAAGCCTCAATTCGCCGCTGTCTGCCATCAGGAAGCCAGCCACCAGATTCAACAGCGTGCTTTTCCCCGCGCCGCTGGGGCCCAGGATGGCGATACGCTCACCCGGTTTGACGTGAAAATCAAAACGCATGGGTAAGTGCTGATAGAAGTAGGTCAATTTCTCAAGCGCGATCATGACGGCCTGCCAGTTTCTCAATCAGGGTAAATAACATAAAGCACAGCAGCATCAACAACAGTGCCGTGACTGCGCCGTCGGCGCTGCGATAGGAACCAATTTGCTGGTACAGATAGAACGGTAGCGTGCGGAATTGCTCATTGCCGAATAGCGCGATAACGCCAAAATCACCGATCGACAACACGCAGGCAAAGGCTAACGCCTGCACGAGCGGCTGTTTCAGCGCGGCGAGTTCGATCAACTTCAATCGCTGCAAGCCGCGAATATCCAGTGAAGTACAGAGCCGGTTGTAGCGCTCGGCAACGTCCAGCATCGGGTTTTCCAACACCTTGATGGCATACGGAATCGCCATCAGCGCATTCGTGAACACCACCAGCGCGTAAGGAGATTGCGGCAACCCGATGCTGTTATTCAGCAGCAGGAAAAAGCCCGTGGCGAGCACAATACCGGGCATGGCGAGAATGAGCATGCCGCTCAGGTTCATCAACTGCCCGTAGAGTGGCTTCTGGCGTAACTTGAGCTCGCGGCTGCTCCAGAGCAGCATCATGGTCAGCACCAGACACAGTAACCCTGCGCCTAAGGCAATGCGTAGCGAGGTAAACAGCGTTTGCCAGAGCACGGGCTGTTGCAGCACGGAAACCAATGAGCGGTTCACGCCATCAACGACCACGGCCAGCAAGGGGGGAACGACCAGCAGCAACAGCGCACCGATCAGCAGGCCGTCGGTGAGGCGGCTTAAGGCGCTATCCTGCGGGTTACGCCAGGCAAGCTGCTGCGTATTGCCGACAGGTAAAATACTCCCCAACCGTTGGCTCAACAGCACTAAACCGAGACAGCAGAACATCTGGATTAATGCCAGCAGTGCCGCGCGTGCCGGATCGTAATCAAAGCTTAATGCCTGATAGATAGCCAGCTCAATCGTGGTCGCCTGCGGGCCACCGCCGAGCGACAGCACCGTGGCAAAGCTGGCAAAGCAGAGCATAAAAATCAGCGCACCGGTTGGTAAAATCTGTCTGCGCAGGGCAGGCCATTCCAACAGACGGAAATGCTGCCAGCTGTTCATGCCCAGATTGGCGGCTAACTGACGCTGCTCGGTGGCAATGCCTTCCAGTGACTGCAACAACAATCGGGTTGCCAGCGGCAGATTGAAGAACACATGCGCCAGCAGGATGCCTTGCAGCCCATAGGGCGAAAAGGTGTATTTCAGGTCAAACCAGCCCAGCACAGAGGCCAGCCAGCCTTGTCGGCCATACACGCTGAGCAGGCCAAAAACGGCGACCAGTACGGGCAGAACCAGCGTCATCGCGCACAGGCGCAGTAGCCAGCGGTAGCCGGGGAAACGCCGTCGATATAGCGCTCTGGCGAGAAAAATCGCCGGAACGGTAGAAAATAGCGCAGAGAGAAAGGCCTGCCAGAAGGTAAACCGAATGACATGCCAGAGATAGCTGTCATGCCATAGCGTGCGCCATTGGCTTTCTGGCGCCTGTATCCACAGTGCGCCAAAAGCCAGTACGGCAACAGAAATTAACAGCGTGGTGGCCAGTAGCCCTGGCCACAGACGTCCGCCGATCAGTGGCTGACGGCGCGTTGCCATGCCTGAATCCACTGTGTCCTTTGGTCGGCAACGTCCTGCGCGCTGAATTGCATGGCTTTCTCAGGAACCGCAAGCGTCGCGAAGCCTGCTGGCAGTTCGGTTTTAATGGCCGGATACATCCAGTTGGTGGTGGGAATAGCCTGCTGGAAGGTTGGGCTCAGGATGAACTGCATAAAGCGTTTTGCCAGCTCGGGATTTTTACTGGAAGCCAACTGCCCGGCGATTTCGATTTGCAGGTAATGCCCTTCGCTAAAGGTAGCCGCTGCGTAGTTATTTTTCTTCTCTTCGATGATGTGATAGGCCGGTGACGTGGTGTAGCTCAGTACCAGATCGGCTTCCCCTTTCAGGAACAGGCCGTAGGCTTCGCTCCAGCCTTTAGTGACGGTAACGGTTTTTTTCGCCAGCTTCTGCCAGGCTCGCGGCGCATCATCGCCGTACACTTTCTGCATCCATAGAAGTAAACCTAACCCCGGTGTGCTGGTGCGCGGGTCCTGATAAATCACTTTCCACGGCGCGTTGCTGTCCACCAGTTCATGCAGGCTTTTCGGTGGGCTCTTCAGCGAGTCTTTGTTATACACAAACGCGAAGTAGCCGTAGTCGTAAGGGATGAACGTTTTATTGCTCCAGCCGCCCGGCACTGTGACGGCGCTGGTGTCCTGATCGTGTGGCGTAAACAGGCCGGTTTGCTCAGCTGCCTGTAACAAGTTGTTGTCCAGCCCCAGAATGATATCCGCTTTGCTGTTTTTGCCTTCCATACGCAGACGGTTCAGCAGCGACGCGCCATCCTCCAGTGCGACGAAATTCAATTCGCACTCGCACTCTTTTTCAAACGCGGTCTTGATGACGGGACCAGGACCCCATTCTGAAGCGAATGAGTCATAGGTATAAATGGTAAGCGCGGGCTTGGCGAAGGCGGATGCTGAGAGTAGTAACAGACAAGGCAGGCTGGTTTTCAGCACGATGGCTGAACGTTGTAATAATTGATTTAACACTTTGCACTCCTGAGAATCATAGGGTGGCAAAGGACTTCGAGGCAGCAATAAGCCGCACCCTCAAATCCCTTCGCCGGTATTAACCGGATCAGGTTCGACGGGTATCTTCTCAGCGAAAAAATTTCCGCACCCCGTTGAGAACGGCTCATTGTAAAGGGTTAAGTCGGGTAGTGAAAGGTTCTCAGTGTTCCGGTGGCGCAAACCAGGCAGACTTAAAATCAAACCACCCCAACATATTCATCCTGACGCCGCGCATACTGCGCTGTCCTTGAAGTTGCAGCCAGTGATGTAATAGCGGATGCAGTTGCCCACTCTTGATAAGTTTTTCACACCATTCCGCCATCGGCAACGTATGGTTACGCCACTGCTGTGCGTCTGTGTTGAGGTCGTCATTCAGGCAATGTTGCACCAGTGGCAGCTCATAGAGCATGGCGAACAGCGAGAATTCGAGCGGCAGATAACAATTCAGGCTGCCAAACCAGATATCGCTCTCGGCATTGCCCTGATACCAATCTTCGTAACTGATGGTTTGGAGACGTAGGGTAACGCCCTGTTGTGCCAGCAGCGTGCGCATAATCTCGCTTAATATCCGATACTCCGGGTGTTCCTGATAGAACGTAAGTGTGACTTCTGTTAGCCCTTCTGGCATGGACTGTGGCGTATCGGGATGGTGGTGATGCCAGCGCGGCAGCAGGCTGTAGGCAGGCGACCAGTCACGTTGGTTGCTGATATTGGCGTGGCTGAGCAGCGAAATAGGGTTAAATACCTGCCTGAGCCATTGCAGCGTTTCTGGACGCTTGTTCAGCGGCGAGCGCTTGTCGAATAACAGGAAATAGCCGCCTTCTTCCATTCGGCTTTCCAACTGTTCATTATGGGAATCATCTGACTGGAATTGAACAGACACTGGCATTTCTTCTGGCTCGTCCGGCAGTACCCAGATGTTAACCTCATCAATCAGCGCCCGATAGCCAAAGTAGTCATCAAAGGCGTGAATTTTCAATTGATTACTGTTATTACGAGCTACAGCGTAAGGTCCGGTGCCAATCGGGTGTTGGGCGAAATTTGGCAACGTTTTCCACTCCTGTGGCAGGATCATGGCGTGTACGCTGGCCAGGAGCCACGGTAGCCATTTATCTGGACTGCTCAGCCTGATATCAATCACAAACGGCATCGGTGAGGTCACGGCTTCAATATGTGAGAAGAGGGGAAGCGGAGTGAGTCGTGATAAGGATGTGGTGATATCGTCCATCGTCAGTTCACGACCGTGATGAAAACGTATGGCCGGACGCAGATAAAAGCGCCAATGCAGGGGAGATAGGCTCTGCCAGTGATGGGATAAATCGGGTTTCAGTTCCCCATTTTCCTCATTTATATTGGTCAGCCCGCTGAAAATTTGCCGCGCAATGTGCATTTCCGAGCGCCGCAGTGCCGAACTGGGGAGTAAATTGCGCAATGGGCGATAATAGAGAATGCGCAGAATGTGCTTCCCTTGCCGGAAACTCCGTCCAAGGTGCGCCAATAGCATCTGGCGCACCGCTTCTTTGTCACCCACCAACTGCACCAACTGCTCAATACGATCCTGTTCTAGCAAATCTTCGGCGCGCTGTTGCTGTAGGGCTAATCCGGTATAGACAAAGGAGAGCTGCGAGCGTTTTCCTCTTCCCGCTTCGGCCTGCCAGACGAGCCAACCCTCTTGCTGCATCGCATTCAGCAATGAGCGGATATGGCGGCGCGAGCAGTTCAGTACCCCCGTCAGCTCTTGCAGCGTGGTGTCGGTGGTTTGTCCCTGAAAGTGTTGCCACAGGCGGATGAACTGTTGTTGCAATCGAGGAGAAGACATAAAAGAGGAACTCCCTGCACTAAAGTCATCAATTTATCTTTCCCTATATTACGTCGATACTTTCCAACAAGGAAAGAGAGGAGGTGGCTCATGGCAATTTCCCGTTTGTCCCAGTTCTATCGAACCTACTTATCGACCTGTAAAGCGACGTGGTTGCGATGGATGTCTACCCAACAGCGCGTTGCATTATTGCAGCAGGCGACGCAGTGGCACCTGAACGAAATGTCTGACGATGAATACCGTCATTGGCTATAGAAGGTGCGAGGAAACGTATTCTGAGTAATGGTGACGTTTCACCAACCAGCGAGTTTTCTCGCTGGTTTTTTTTATGGCGTTTACCTGCCACCCTATTACGGACCGTCGCGTCATTTTTTGGCTATTGCGGATAGCTTGCGTGGCGAGACTGCGTGCGGCTTCGCAAAAGCAGGTTGAAAGGAAGAGAAGAAGGGTAAGAATACATCCCACAGAGCCGTATTCAGATATTACTAAAGTAACGTTTAATACCCAATGTTGAATGTTAGGCTTAAATCTATTGTCATTAAAATTAAACAATTCTATGAATGTATTTCTATACTAATAATGATTGCTAACGTAAGATTTTTAGCTACGGAAATTAACATAAGGTTATGTAATATATAATTTTTTAATGGTCTTGATTGGGCGGCTTTCGTTATAGTGGCACTTTTTTGTGATGGCGATCTTGTCGATAAAATTATTTTTTAGAGGTTACTATTTTTCCTCTCACACTTAACGCGCATTGTTATAATCTTTAAATATTATGTAACATGTACGTTTTATTTTTCTTGTCTACCTGAATTTTACTTCACAGCAACTTTCTGAATAACATCAACGGATGTAAAAATGAGCGATTTACCGTATCAGTCAATAGCGCTTTACGAAAAACCAGAACCGTGGCACTCCTCTCCTGGAGTACATAATATTAAGTTAACACCTCTTTTTATTATTGTTTTTTCTGGTGTTTTACTGCTCTTTGCCGTGGCTGTGGCGACATCATCCTACTTTCTGAAGCAGGCAGAATTGTCATTAAATGAATCCACGCTGGAATTGAATGTTCGGATGGAGTTAGTTGATAGTGCTAACCATATGCGTGCAGCGCGTATGAATTTGCTGCATGCCGTGAATCATTTACATAATGGCCTTACGGATAATTACAACGCCAGTCTGAAAGCCGCAGAAGAACGACTGGTGATGTCGCAGAAAATGTTTAACGGTTATCAAAACAGAGCAGTGCGTTCTGGCGCCGAGCTCGCCCGCGATAATGAATTAAAAGCGCGTTATAGCGATTATGTTGAGCGGGGCATCAAGCCCATGTTTGACATAGCGAAAAAAGGCAATGTGGAAGAACTCAATGTGTTTGAGTCGACCACCATGTCTAAATTAGATGATGAGTACGATGTGCCGCTAAAAGCGTCTTACCTTTATCGGGTTGATATGGCCAAAAACATTAATTTGACGGCTGAGAGACATTCCACTTTGGGATACACGCTCATGACCGGGGCATTTATTCTGGCTATCGTGTTAACAGGCATGACGTTCCTATTAATTCGCCGAGTTATTATTAACCCCGTGCAGTATTGGGTGTCGCGCATACAGGCGATCGCTCAGGGAGACTTAACGCGCGCGCGTGCGGATGTAGGGAGAAATGAAATCGGCATTTTGGGTGACAATATCCAGCAAATGCAGGACTCTCTCTCTGAGACGGTTGGCTCGGTGCGCGATAGTGCGGAGTCTATTCACAGCAGTTCGACGAAAATCGCCGTCGGTAATACAGATTTGTCTGCACGAACAGAGCAGCAGGCTGCGGCACTGGCGGAAACGGCTGCCAGTATGGAGCAGCTCACGGCGGCGGTGAAACAAAATACCGATAATGCGCATCATGCTAGCAAGGCAGCGACAGATACTTCGTCTAAAGCGGTGAATGGCGGCAGAATTGTGGAACAGGTTGTGGGGTCGATGGCGGAGATTGCCAAGAGTTCAGACAAAATTTCTGAGATTATTGCACTGATTAACGGGATTGCATTTCAGACCAATATTCTGGCGCTGAATGCGGCGGTAGAAGCCGCCCGAGCGGGTGAGCAGGGCAAAGGATTTGCGGTGGTTGCAGGGGAAGTACGTAATCTGGCACAGCGATCTGCTAACGCAGCAACGGAGATTGCTGCGTTGATTAAAGAATCCGAAACCCGAGTGATCGAGGGAACGACGTTAGCCTCTGAGGCGGGTAAAGCGATGGCTGAGATTGTCGCCGAAATTAATAATGTTACTCGAATCATGAATGAGATTTCACTGGCTTCCGATGAGCAAAGTAGTGGTATTAATCAGGTGTCGTTAGCGATATCCGAAATGGATCGGGTCACGCAACAAAATGCGACGCTGGTGCTGGAGGCTTCCTCGTCTGCCGCATCGCTTGAGCAGCAGGCTGAGCGGTTGAATCTTGGGGTAGCCCGGTTTCACCTGATGTAATTCGCGTAGTAAAAAAGAGATGTATCATTGATCGCCAGCGGCTTGTGTCGCTGGTTTTTTTTTGCGTTTTTTCCAGCATGGGATGTTAATCCGCTTCTGATAGAATCAATGACACAGGTACATTGTTTCAGGAAGATGAAAGCCTATTGCTTCTCTGCCAGAGCAATTTTGTACAAACGATAAGAGGATTGATGTGTGCCTAAAAAGCTGGTCGCACAAGAGCAGACAAATTTCAGGCACCTTGAAGCACTTGGCGGTCTGGATATGTTGCAGGCGCAGTACTACCGGCAGTGTTTTCCTCGCCATGTGCATGAGACCTATTGCATTAGCGTGATTGAGCAGGGTGCTCAGCGCTTTTATCGTTCAGGTGCAGAGCACGTTGCGCCGAAAGGCGACATCATTCTGGTGAATGCGGACGATGTGCATACGGGAAGCTCTGAGGTAGAAACCGGCTGGGCCTATCGCGCTATTTATCCGCATCCCGATCTTTTTCGCTCGATTAATCAGGATCTTCATCGCTCTAAAGATTCCATTCCGTGGTTTCCCGATGCCGTTGTTCACGACCCTGGACTGGCGGATCAGTTGCTCATGACGTTTAACATGCTTGCTCAGCCGGGCAATATGCTATTAAAAGAAACGCTGCTGCTATCTTCATTAACCTGGTTAACGATGCGCTATAGCAAGACGCGCCTGACGCCACAGATGCTTCCTGTTGCGACCCAAAATATACTGAATGTTAAAGACTTTATGGACAGCTATCCTGAGAAAGAACTGGCTCTTGTTGAACTGGCGGAACTCGCTGAGCTTAGTGTGTGGCACTTCTTACGGCAGTTTAAAGCGGTTGTCGGTATTACGCCTCACGCTTATTTGATTCAAGCTCGTCTGCGAAAGGCTAAAGGCCTATTGCGCAAGGGCAATACTATTCTTGATGTGTCGGTGCAGTGTGGTTTTACCGATCAGAGCCACTTCCATCGCCATTTCAAAAATTCTTTAGGTTTAACGCCGGGGGCGTTTGCTAAAGCAACGCATAAATAGGCCGATCCTCTATTCTGAGGATAAGCAAAATTATCCAATACTCCTAAAAAGCCTTTTGTTAATTTTCCGCTATCGATTTATTTATGATAGTGCAATGTTATATGGAAAACACCGTAACGCGTTCATCGTCGGCAGCTAAAGACACGGTTAGCCCGTGGAAGCACTTTATGACCGGCGTGGTTGAGATGCTTCCTCTCTGTTTATCCGTTGTGCCGTGGGGGATTCTTGCTGGCTCGATGGCTATCCAATCGGGATTATCCGTCGGGCAAAGTATCGGGATGTCCGCTATTATTTTCGCGGGAGCGGCGCAATTAGTCTCGCTAGGATTACTCATGTCTGGGGCGAATGTCGCGACGCTATTAATCTCCGTTTTCTTTATCACCGCACAGCATCTGATATATGGCCTGACGCTACGCGAATACGTTTCAACGTTGAAATTAAGAAAACGACTGCCTATTGGTTTTTTATTATCGGATGAACTCTTTGCGCTTAGTGAAAAGAAAGGCAGAAAGAATAATGTCAGCGCGAGCTATTTAATCGGTGCGGGCATCACCTTTTATATTTTCTGGAATATCTTTAGTGTTCTTGGTGTGTTTATGGCGTCCGCGGTGCCTGATCTGGATAAGTATCATCTTGATTACTCTATCGTTGCTACGTTCATTACCATCGTTGTGCCGATGATAAAGAAGATCAGTACCTTCTCTGGCATCCTGTTTTCCCTACTATTATCGATGTTGTTAACCTATTTCAAGATAGAAGGTGCGATTGCTATTGCTGGTGTCGGCGGTATGTTTTTCTCGGTATTTATCGCATCCGTGCTTAAGGAAGAAAAATGAGTTGGTTATTGATATTCGTTCTGGCTGGGATTGTTTTTTTTAATCGCTATATTTTTCTCGAACCCGCCGTGCCGGTAAAAATTCCTGTTTTACTCCATCGTGCTTTAAAGTATTCCGCACCCTGTTTACTCACTGCGATTTGTGGGCCGATTATTTTAATGGAACACGGCGTGATTCGCGCCTTTCCTGATAACCCGTATTTTCTCGGCGCAATAGTGAGTGTCGTAATTTCATTCTTTATCAGAAATATAGTAGTCGCGGTGTTCTTGAGTATGCTGGCTTTTTATCTCATTGCTGCCTTGCTTTAGTGATTAATTAAAAAAAAGCCCGCAATAAAGCACGGGCTTCGGGCTATCTGTAATCTTGAATCAGTTCAAAAATGCAGGCTGATTCTTTTCATACTCGGTAATCGATGCTTCGTGTTGCAGCGTCAGGCCGATGCTGTCTAATCCGTTGATCATGCAGTGACGGCGGAAGCTGTCGATTTCAAACGGGTAGCGTTTGCTGCCCGCCTGAACGACCTGATTCTCCAGATCGACCGTGAAGGTAATCCCTTCCTGTCCGTCAACCAGCTTGAACAGCTCGTCCACTTCTTCGTCGCTCAACTTTACTGGTAACAGTTGGTTGTTAAACGAGTTGCCATAGAAAATATCGGCGAAGCTTGGGGCGATAACGACGTTGAAGCCGTAATCGGTCAGCGCCCACGGTGCGTGTTCACGGGAAGAGCCACAGCCGAAGTTTTCGCGCGCCAGCAGGATACTCGCCCCTTTGTAGTGCGGTTTGTTCAGCACAAATTCAGGGTTAGGCTGTTGACCGGCATCGTCCAGAAAACGCCAGTCGTGGAACAGATGTTGGCCGAAACCCGTACGCGTCACCTTTTGCAGAAACTGCTTGGGAATGATGGCGTCGGTATCGACGTTAGCGGCATCCAGAGGAACCACCAGACCTGTGTGTTGGGTAAATTTAGCCATGTCGGTTTCTCTCTTAATTCAACTCGCGGACGTCGGCAAAGCGACCCGTCACCGCAGCGGCAGCAGCCATTGCCGGACTGACCAGATGGGTGCGACCAGCGCGACCTTGACGGCCTTCAAAGTTACGGTTGCTGGTTGATGCACAGCGTTCGCCGGGATTCAGGCGGTCATTGTTCATCGCCAGACACATGGAACAGCCCGGTAAGCGCCACTCAAAACCGGCTTCGATGAACACTTTATCCAGCCCTTCCAGTTCTGCCATGGTCTTTACCGGACCGGAGCCGGGTACGACGATAGCCTGAACGCCTGCGGCAACTTTACGCCCTTTGGCGATTTCTGCCGCCGCACGCAAATCTTCAATGCGTGAGTTGGTGCAAGAACCAATAAAAACTTTATCGATCTTCACATCGGTCAGTTTAATGCCGGGTTGCAGATCCATATACGCCAGCGCTTTGGCAGCAGAGGCGCGTTCTACCGGATCGCTGAAAGAATCAGGGCTTGGAATTTCCTGATTGACGGCGATAACCTGGCCGGGATTGGTGCCCCAGGTGACCTGTGGGGCAATCTGCGCGGCGTCCAACGTGACGATAGTGTCGAACTGCGCGTCATCATCGGATTTCAGCGTGCTCCAGTACGCAACGGCGGCCTCCCAGTTGGCGTCTTTCGGGGCAAACTGACGACCTTTCAGATAGCTAAAAGTGGTTTCATCCGGTGCAACCAGACCGGCCTTCGCGCCCATCTCAATGGCCATGTTGCACAGCGTCATACGGCCTTCCATGCTCAGAGCACGAATGGCTTTACCACAGAATTCAACCACATGACCGGTGCCGCCTGCGCTACCGGTTTTACCGATGATCGCCAGAACGATGTCTTTCGCGGTGATGCCGTGAGCAGCATCACCGGTGACTTCAATCTTCATGGTTTTGGCACGGCCCTGTTTCAGGGTTTGCGTCGCCAATACATGTTCCACTTCCGATGTGCCGATGCCGAAGGCCAGTGAACCAAATGCGCCGTGCGTTGCCGTGTGTGAGTCACCGCAGACGATGGTCATACCCGGCAGCGTCATCCCTTGTTCTGGACCGATAACGTGAACGATGCCTTGATACGGATGGTTCAGGTCATACAGTTGAACGCCGAATTCCGCACAGTTCTTGATCAGCTCTTGCATCTGAATGCGGGCCATCTCACCACTGGCGTTGATGTCTTTGGTCTGCGTGGACACGTTGTGGTCCATCGTCGCGAAGGTTTTCCCCGGCTGACGAACCTTACGGCCCATCGCACGCAGGCCGTCGAACGCCTGTGGGGAAGTCACTTCGTGCACCAGATGTCTGTCGATATACAGCAGTGGCGTTTCATTCGGCGCTTCATGAACCACGTGCGCATCGAACAATTTTTGATATAACGTTTTACCCATGGTTATGCCCCTTGCGCCACAAAACGCGCAATAACGTCGCCCATTTCACTGGTACCGATCGCGTTGCTTGAGCTTGCCAAATCGGCAGTGCGATAGCCTTCAGCCAGCGCAGTATTGACGGCTTTTTCGATGGTTTCTGCGGCATCATCCGCACCCAGGCTGTAGCGCAGCAGCAGCGCCAGTGACAAAATCTGCGCAATCGGATTGGCAATGTCTTTACCTGCGATATCCGGAGCAGAACCGCCAGCAGGCTCGTACAAACCGAAGCCTTGCTCGTTCAGGCTTGCGGAAGGCAGCATGCCCATTGAGCCGGTAATCATGGCGCACTCGTCGGACAGAATGTCACCGAACAGGTTAGAACACAGCATTACGTCAAACTGAGACGGATCTTTAATCAACTGCATCGTTGCGTTATCGATATACAAATGGGATAGCTTCACATCTGGATAATTTTTCGCGACTTCCGTGACGATCTCGCGCCACAGAATAGAGCTTTGCAGCACGTTGGCTTTATCGATGGAAGTCACGATGCTGCGGCGTTTGCGTGCGGATTCAAACGCGATGTGCGCAATGCGCTCAATCTCGAAACGGTGATACACCTCGGTATCGAAAGCGCGTTCGTATTGACCGCTACCTTCACGACCTTTCGGCTGACCGAAGTAGATTCCACCCGTCAATTCGCGGACGCACAGGATATCAAAGCCTTTCGCGGCGATGTCGCTACGCAGCGGGCAAAACGCTTCCAACCCCTGATACAGGCGCGCAGGACGCAGGTTGCTGAACAGTTTGAAGTGCTTACGCAGAGGCAATAACGCCCCTCGCTCTGGCTGCTCTGCCGGTGGCAAATGTTCCCATTTCGGGCCGCCAACGGAACCGAACAGGATCGCATCGGCCTGCTCACAGCCGGCGACGGTCGTCGGTGGCAACGGTGTGCCCTGACGGTCAATGGCGATACCGCCAACGTCGTATTCGCTGGTGGTAATACGGATGCCAAAACGCTGACGCACTGCATCCAATACTTTGTGGGCCTGTGCCATTACTTCCGGGCCAATGCCGTCTCCGGGTAAAACGGCGATATGGTAGCTCTTTGTCATCACACTGTTTCCTGACTGTTTTGTTGTTTGCTATCGTTTTGTTGTTGGTTATTGTGCTGTTGCAGACGTTGAATTTCTTTTTCTACCTGCTGAGCACGTTTGATGTTGTTTAATACATTTACCATTGCCTGCGCGGAAGATTCAACGATATCCGTCGCCAGGCCGACGCCATGGAAACGACGTCCCTGATAATCCGCGACGATATCAACCTGACCCAGCGCATCACGACCCTGGCCTTTGGCCGTCAGTTGGTATTTAACCAGCGAAACCTGATAGCCCGTGATGCGGTTGATCGCCTGATAAACGGCATCCACCGGGCCATTACCTGTCGCCGCTTCTGACTGTGTTTCTTCGCCGCAAATCAGTTTGACGGAGGCCGTTGCCATCACGCTGGAACCAGACTGAACGCTGAAATAATCCAGATGGTAGAACTCAGGTTCTTCCTGCTGACGATTGATAAAGGCCAGCGCTTCCAGATCGTAATCAAACACCTGACCTTTTTTATCTGCCAGTTTCAGGAATGCAGAGTACAAATCGTCCAGATTGTAATCGCTCTCCTGATAGCCCATCTCTTCCATACGGTGTTTCACCGCCGCACGACCAGAACGAGAAGTCAGGTTCAACTGTACTTCTTTCAGGCCGATGGATTCTGGCGTCATGATTTCGTAGTTTTCACGATTCTTCAGCACGCCATCCTGATGAATACCAGAAGAGTGGGCGAAAGCGTTGGCACCCACAACCGCTTTGTTGGCAGGGATAGGCATGTTGCAAATCTGGCTGACCAGTTGGCTGGTGCGGTAGATTTCCTGATGGTTGATGTTGGTATGGACATTCAAGATGTCATGGCGGGTTTTTATCGCCATGATCACTTCTTCCAGTGAACAGTTGCCGGCACGTTCACCGATACCGTTCAACGTACCTTCTACCTGACGAGCCCCTGCGTGAACGGCTGCCATTGCGTTGCCGACGGCCAAGCCCAGATCGTCGTGAGTGTGAACAGAAATGATGGCTTTATCGATATTGGGAACATGTTGGTACAGTGAGGCGATGATGTTGCCGAACTCATGAGGCATGGTGTAGCCGACAGTGTCCGGGATATTAATCGTGCGAGCACCGGCATTGATTGCGGCCTCAACCACGCGACACAAGTCTGGAATGGGTGTCCGGCCCGCATCTTCGCAGGAGAATTCAACGTCGTCTGTATAGTTACGTGCGCGTTTGATCATATAGATAGCGCGTTCGATCACTTCGTCCAACGTGCTGCGCAGTTTGGTAGCGATGTGCATTGGTGAAGTGGCAATAAAGGTGTGGATGCGAAAGGCTTCTGCGACACGCAGCGCTTCTGCGGCGACATCGATATCCTTTTCGACGCAGCGGGTCAAACCGCACACTCGACTATTTTTGATGTTACGGGCAATGGTCTGAACGGATTCAAAGTCGCCGGGAGATGACACGGGGAAGCCAACCTCCATGACATCAACGCCCATACGCTCCAGCGCGAAGGCAATTTGCAGCTTTTCTTTTACGCTCAAACTTGCCTGTAAAGCCTGTTCACCATCACGTAATGTGGTATCAAAAATAATGACTTGCTCGCTCATCAGTTTAGTTCCTTGTCGTATCTATTTGCACTTAGCGCTCGGCGAGTAAAAAAAAACCCGCGCATCAGCGCGGGTTTTTGTATCGTGTGGCGAGAAACTTAGTTCTTAACTCTGCCCACAAACCTACCGCGCAAGAAGGATGCGTTTAGTAGTAGGCTTAGTAGGACAGTAAACTTGAACATAGTGTCGTGTCTCGTCATCTAAAATTCGGTGTTGCATTATTGGTACGCGATTATCAGGGTTATGTCAACTTTTGATTGGTGTGACGTGCGTCAAGTAAACCGGCGATAGCCAACGGCGAATGAACGAAAGATCGTTGCGGTTTTGAACAATGACGGTAGACTGCACGCCAAATAATGTACAGCTGTACGCTGAAATGCTGTCAAATCCATTCCCCCTTAGAAATTCTTTTACAGATGAATAATCATTTACAGCCATACCATGTGGTGCACCGGGTTCAAGATCAGATCAATCACTGCGCAGGTCGCATTACCTTGCGCGAGTGGACGCCTGCGGGCGAACAGCAGCTCACCTGGACACAGGCCGGGCAGCGCATCCAACGCATTGCCAGTGGATTATTGGCGTTGGGACTGGATGTTCAGGAACGGGTTGCGATTTTCTCTCACAACTCAATGAATTGGTCGCTCGCCGATCTGGCACTGCTGCACTTGCGGGTGATCAGCGTGCCAATTTATGCCACGAATACGACAGCGCAGGCGGCATTCATCATCAATGATGCCGATATCCGTACGATATTCGTCGGTGGTCAGGAACAGTTGGATGCACTGCTAGCGCTGCGCGATACCTGCCCACAGCTGCGAAATATCATCGTGATGGATAAAGACGTCAATCTGCGTGGTAGCGATATTGTGCAATCGCTGCATGAGTTTGAAGCGCAGGCCGTAGACGATTTTTGGCGTGATGAATGGCAGATGCGCATCGACAGTTGCGATCTCAACGATCTATTTACGCTGATTTATACCTCCGGCACCACCGGTGAGCCGAAAGGCGTCATGCTGGATTACACCAACATGGCGATGCAGCTTAAGCTACACGACGATCGTTTAAGTATGTCGGCAAATGATGTCTCACTTTGCTTCTTGCCGCTTTCCCATGTCTTCGAGCGCGCCTGGAGTTTCGTTGTTATGCACTGTGGTGCACAGAATGTGTACCTCAGCGATACGAATTTAGTGCGTGGCGCGATGCAGGCGGTGAAGCCTACTGTAATGTGCGCCGTACCGCGTTTTTATGAGAAAGTTTACAGCGCAATTCATGAAAAAGTGGCGCAGGCTCCTTGGTATCGCCAGCGGCTATTCAACTGGGCTATCGCGCAGGGGCAACGCACTTTTTTGGCTAGCCATACAACAAAGAAGAGCGGGCTTTTGCGCCGCGTCATGCATCACTATGCTGATCGACTGGTGCTAGGGAAACTGCGTCAGCTTCTCGGGGGCGAGATTCGTTTCATGCCTGCTGCGGGCGCACGACTGGATGACAACATCATTCTGTTTTTCCGGTCGATTGGGATTCACATTATCTATGGTTACGGCATGACCGAAACCTGTGCGACGGTTTCCTGCTGGGAAGAAGGTCGATTCCGTTTGGGCTCCATCGGTACGCCGCTACCAGGTATTGAAGTCCGAATCGGCGAGGAAAACGAGATTCAGGTGCGTGGCGCGACCATCATGCGGGGGTATTTCCATCGCCCGCAGGAAACCGCAGAAACCTTTACCGAAGATGGCTGGCTGAAAACCGGCGATGCGGGAGAGCTGGATGCCAACGGTAACCTGTTTATTACTGAACGGTTGAAGGATCTGATGAAAACCTCGGGCGGTAAATATATCGCACCGCAGCATCTGGAAGGCACGCTGGGGCAGGATCGTTTCATTGAACAGGTTGCGATTATCGCGGATACGCGCAAGTACGTATCTGCACTGATCGTTCCGTGTTTCGAAGCGCTGGAAGAATACGCTCACTCCATCAACTTGAAGTACCACGATCGTCTGGAGTTACTGCGCCACAGTCATATTATTGAATTGTTTGAGCAGCGCCTGCGGGAGATGCAGAAAGAGCTTTCTCGCGTTGAGCAGGTGAAGAAATTCACGTTGTTGCCTGTGCCGTTTTCAATGGCAGAAGGGGAGCTGACGCCAACGCTCAAGCTACGTAGAAAGATCATCAACCAGCGTTACCAGTTGGAAATTGATGCGATGTACGCCGAGTCTTGATGATGTCATAGGCCGAGAAGCTCGTTTCCTGAAAAGAAATGTGGTTTTTCGGCCTCAAGATTTCATTCTGTAATTTATGGCCTTTATGGACGATCTCTCAGGTCTGAAGGTTCCCAGTTAGTATTTTATCTCATTTCCTTTTTCCCTTACGTTCGATTCCCCGCAATGCCAATTAAACTCGGTGGTTTTTTGCCGTTTGTCTGCGTCATAATCTGGCGTTATGTTAATGGGTTATTAGCAATCCCTATAATATTTCGTAAAATTAACAGTATTAACACAACATGAGCGCGGGGATTTCCCCGGTCAATACAGAGGCGGATTCCGCTTTCTGAACAAAAGAGGCAGATCCATGGAGATGTTGTCAGGCGCCGAAATGGTGGTCCGATCGTTGATCGATCAGGGCGTAAAACATGTGTTCGGTTATCCGGGCGGTGCGGTGCTGGATATTTACGACGCCCTGCATACGGTTGGCGGTATCGATCATATTTTGGTGCGGCATGAGCAAGGTGCGGTACATATGGCTGATGGCTATGCACGTGCGACGGGTGATGTCGGCGTTGTGCTGGTCACGTCCGGTCCCGGTGCGACAAACGCCATTACCGGTATCGCTACTGCCTATATGGACTCCATTCCTATGGTGGTGTTGTCCGGTCAGGTTGCGACTTCGCTGATTGGCTACGATTCCTTTCAGGAATGCGACACGGTGGGCATTTCCCGCCCTATTGTGAAGCACAGTTTTTTGGTCAAGAAAGCTGAAGATGTCCCGACGATCCTGAAAAAAGCCTTTTATCTGGCATCAACCGGACGTCCAGGGCCTGTGGTTGTCGATCTACCAAAAGACATCATGAATCCGGCTAATAAACTGCCGTACGTTTATCCTGAAAGCGTCAGCATGCGTTCCTATAATCCGACGGTTCAAGGGCACAAAGGTCAGATTCGCCGTGCGCTGCAAACCCTGCTGGCGGCAAAAAAACCGATTATCTACAGCGGTGGTGGCGTGATTAACGCAGAGTGTCACGAAGAACTGCTGACACTGGCGGAAAAACTAAACCTGCCAGTGACCACCTCCCTGATGGGGCTCGGCGGATTCCCTGGCACGCACCGTCAGTGCCTCGGTATGCTGGGGATGCACGGAACGTATGAAGCCAACATGGCTATGCATAACGCCGATGTGATTTTCGCCGTAGGGGTACGCTTCGACGACCGCACGACGAACAATCTGGCGAAGTACTGCCCGAATGCGACGGTGTTGCATATTGATATCGATCCCGCGTCGATTTCCAAAACGGTAAACGCCGATATCCCTATCGTTGGCGATGCCAAACAGGTGTTAAGCCTGATGCTGGAGTTGCTGTCACAGGATGGCGCACAGCAGCAATTTGATGCGCTACGCGACTGGTGGCAGGGTATCGAGCAGTGGCGTGGGCGTCACTGCCTGAAATACAACACCGAAAGCGACAAGATTAAACCGCAGGCAGTGATTGAAACGCTGCATCGGCTGACCGAAGGTAAAGCCTATGTGGCATCGGATGTCGGTCAGCACCAGATGTTCGCTGCACTGTATTATCCTTTCGATTTACCGCGCCGTTGGGTCAACTCTGGTGGACTCGGCACGATGGGCTTTGGCTTGCCTGCGGCATTGGGCATCAAGCTTGCGCTGCCGGAAGAAACGGTCATTTGCGTAACGGGTGATGGCAGCATTCAGATGAATATTCAGGAGCTTTCTACGGCACTGCAATATGATCTGCCGGTTGTGGTGATCAACCTGAACAACCGTTTCCTCGGTATGGTGAAGCAGTGGCAGGACATGATCTACTCTGGCCGCCATTCCAGTTCTTATATGGAATCGTTACCGGATTTCGTCAAGCTGGCTGAAGCGTACGGTCACGTCGGGATTTCTATCGATACGCCGGACGAACTGGAAAGTAAGCTGTCGCAAGCACTGGCGCAGAAAGATCGTCTGGTATTTGTTGATATCAACATCGATAGCAGCGAGCATGTTTACCCTATGCAGATTCGCGGCGGGGCGATGGATGAAATGTGGTTGAGCAAAACGGAGAGGACCTGATCATGCGTCGGATTTTATCAGTATTACTTGAGAATGAATCAGGTGCCTTGTCCCGTGTTGTCGGCCTGTTTTCACAGCGTGGCTACAACATTGAAAGCTTGACCGTAGCACCAACCGAAGACCCTACGCTATCCCGTATGACTATTCAGACGGTAGGCGATGAGAAAGTACTGGAGCAGATCGAAAAGCAACTGCACAAGCTGGTGGATGTCCTGCGCGTCAGTGAACTCGGTCAGGGTGCGCACGTTGAGCGTGAGATCATGTTGGTGAAGCTACAGGCCACAGGTTATGGCCGTGAAGAAGTGAAACGCTGCGCCGATATTTTCCGCGGCCAGATTGTGGATGTCACCGCCTCGCTTTATACCGTACAGCTTGCTGGCACCAGCGATAAACTGGATGCGTTTCTCAGTGCTGTGCGTGAAGTGTCCGAAATTGTTGAAGTGGCGCGTTCTGGTATCGTCGGTGTATCGCGCGGCGATAAAATCATGCGTTAATCGACTTTTCGCTGCTTTTTCTTTTAAGAGGCTCGATATAATCGTATCGGGCCTTTTTATTGTCCTTATTTTATATAGACGCAATATATTCAGCGTAAAAGACGTCCATTATTGATATGGCAGCTTGAAATATGTGGGTAACGTGATAAAAGCAGTTGCCGTGCAAAAGTTTCTGCTGTTAGATCTACGCCATATCCATGATGATTTTATGGTCATCATATTATTTTATTGAGCCGGCCTGCTTATTTTCCGGCCTACTAAAGGGGTTACCGTGAAACTGGATGAAATCGCGCGTCTTGCGGGTGTTTCACGCACGACAGCCAGCTATGTGATTAACGGGAAAGCCAAACAATATCGTGTGAGCGATAAGACCGTTGAGAAAGTCATGGCTGTCGTCAGGGAGCACAATTATCATCCCAACGCCGTCGCGGCTGGATTACGTGCCGGGCGCACACGTTCAATTGGTCTGGTTATTCCCGATCTGGAAAATACCAGTTATACGCGCATTGCTAATTATCTGGAACGTCAGGCCAGACAGCGCGGGTATCAGTTATTAATTGCGTGCTCTGAAGATCAGCCGGACAACGAGATGCGCTGTATTGAGCATCTGTTACAGCGTCAGGTTGATGCGATTATCGTTTCTACGGCGCTGCCACCTGAGCACCCGTTTTATCAGCGTTGGATAAACGGCGGCTTGCCGATTATTGCGTTAGACAGGGCGTTAGATCGTGAGCACTTTACCAGCGTGGTCGGTGCCGACCTTGAAGATGCCGAAATGCTGGCGCAGGAATTAAGGAAAGTGCCTGCGAAATCGGTACTCTATCTTGGCGCATTACCTGAGCTTTCAGTCAGCTTCCTTCGTGAGCAAGGGTTCCGTCAGGCGTGGGCAGGCGATCCGCGTGAAGTGAATTATCTTTATTCCAATAGTTATGAGCGTGTGGCTTCTGCTGCCGCGTTTATGGATTATCTGCAAAATAATCCTATGCCAGAGGCATTATTCACCACCTCATTCCCGTTATTACAGGGGGTGATGGACGTTAACCTGAAGATTAACGGGCGTCTGCCGAATAATCTGGCTATTGCGACCTTTGGGGATAACGAACTGTTGGATTATCTGGAATGCCCGGTATTGTCTGTCGCTCAGCGCCATCGTGAGGTCGCGGAGCGCGTACTGGAATTGGTGTTAGCCAGTTTGGATGAGCCGAAAAGGCCGAAGCCTGGTTTGAATCGTATCCGACGTAACTTGTATCGTCGAGGCTCACTGAGCCGCATGTAATCTCTATCTGCATTTTTGCGCCATAGATTGCTATGGCGTCTCTTCTTCATCCGATCTCAATTCATTGTTATGGCAAGGCTACTCGGAATAGCCGACGGCAATATTCCAAAAAATAGCCATACGTTACGCCCATCACCATTGATATCACTAGGTTGCTGGTAACTGCGGTCAGAATTTGTGCGGGACTTGCCCCTATAACCCAGAGAATCATGGCATAAACCGGGGATTGAAAACTGACATACGCAAATAGATCGGCAACGCTGCGCACGAGAAAATGGTCACCACCGTGGCGCTTGGCCATATTCAACACGCGATCGCGATAAAGCCCGTATGGCCAGGCAATCGCAATATTGACGGGGATAGATAGCAGACGCGAAGACAGCGACTGCTCAAAGCTCATACCGGAAAGCATGATTTCAATCGCCATGCCGATGATGAAACAGTAGACAACGAGAGCAAAGGTATCAGCAGTGGCACTTCGCAATCGTGACGTCGGGGAAAACATACCTGGGTGCTCCATTCTTAGGGAGGATAAACTGGTTAATTTGAATTGTGTGGTTTTTTGTTATGCCTTATTTTGTTTGCGTAGTTTACATCACTGAATGATTGGCTTGGTACTAGGTAAAAATATTTATTTGTGAGTGCTTTTTATACTTTTCCGCTACTTTATTCCTATCCGATGAATTTCTCGTTTTTTTATCGCGGCAAAGAATTTAAAATTTTTTAAAACAAGAGGTTGAGTTTTTTAGGGCGAACGGATTTTCCTCGAAGATTTAATTATGTTGAAGCATGAAAGGAAGCGGGGGAATGACCGATAAAACAGGGTTGCTTGTGACGTCCCCTTTAATACTTCTCTGGGAATATGGGATGCACAGTTTATTCGGTATGTGTCCTGAACCTGTAGGAAACCCGATTCGTCTGTGAGAGTGCTTAACGTAAAGTAAACTGGCTGATTAAGACAAAATTGACGATGTTGATGTTAAAAATGTGACATTGAGCAAATGTTAACAGCTACGGTATCATTCTGCGGGCTGGCAGGCCTTGGCATTCAAGGTGTTTGGCCTGATGAGACTATTCTGAAAACCTTTATCTTTGGTATCAGCTTGTGACAATAAAAATAATTAATATGCCGGGGTTAGTCGCTATATGTTTGCAATGCTCCTATTTCGATTTGAATTTCTCTTAAATTATCATGATGTTAATCTTTGTTAATTCTGACACCTTATTCCTTTTACCTCTATACCAGCCCCAATTCATTCGCGAATAATCCCAAAGCGCGTCCGCTCTGGCTTGACAAGGTTTTCATACCCTCCGTACACTCTCAAAGGTGGGATTTTGTGGGGTAAAGTGGTGAAAAAGGTTATGGAGGGGTAACTCAGGTATGTTTCGTGGAGCTACGCTGGTTAACCTCGACAGTAAAGGGCGCCTTGCTGTGCCTACCCGATATCGGGAAATGCTGAACGGGGAATCGCAAGGTCAAATGGTTTGCACCATTGATCTGCATCAGCCATGCCTGCTGCTTTATCCCTTGCCTGAATGGGAAATTATTGAACAAAAGCTGTCTCGTTTGTCGAGTATGAACCCTGCTGAACGTCGCGTTCAGCGTTTGTTGTTAGGGCATGCCAGCGAATGCCAAATGGATAGCGCAGGACGTTTGTTGATTGCGAATACGCTAAGGCAGCATACGGATCTTAAAAAAGAAGTGATGCTAGTTGGGCAGTTCAACAAGTTTGAGCTGTGGGATGAACAGACTTGGTATCAACAGGTCAGGGATGATATTGACGCTGAACAATCGACTCAGGAACCTTTGTCTGAGCGGTTGCAGGACCTATCGCTATAGTCATGCTGGAAAATTATAAACATACCACCGTCCTGTTGGATGAGGCAGTGAATGGCCTGAACATTCGCAGCGGCGGCATATACATCGACGGCACCTTTGGCCGCGGTGGTCATTCTCGTCTGATTCTTTCCCAACTGGGGTCGGAAGGGCGTCTGTTAGCTATCGATCGCGATCCTCAGGCAATTGAAGCCGCCAAGGCGATTGACGATCCTCGTTTCTCTATTATTCACGGGCCGTTTTCCGCCATGGCGGAGTATGTTGCGGAGCTTGGGCTTACTGGACAGATCGATGGCGTTCTGCTCGATCTTGGCGTTTCTTCCCCGCAGCTTGACGATCCTGAGCGTGGGTTCTCATTCATGCGCGATGGCCCGTTGGATATGCGTATGGATCCAACGCGTGGCTTATCCGCTGCCGAATGGCTGATGAAAGCAGAAACTGACGATATTGTCTGGGTCTTGAAAACGTTCGGTGAAGAGCGTTTTGCCAAACGTATTGCCCGCGCCATTGTGGAACGTAATCGTACAGAACCGATGACGCGAACAAAGGAACTGGCGGAACTGATCGCTGCTGCCAGCCCGATCAGAGAAAAGCACAAGCACCCAGCAACGCGCAGTTTTCAGGCGATCCGCATTTATATCAATAGCGAATTAGAAGAGATCGAGCGGGCGTTAGAAGGTGCTCTGAGCGTACTGGCCCCGCAGGGGCGTTTATCGGTGATCAGCTTCCACTCGTTAGAAGATCGGATTGTGAAACGGTTTATTCGCCATCAAAGCCGTGGGCCACAGGTGCCAGCGGGTTTGCCGTTAACGGAAGCGCAACTGCGCAGCCAGGGCGGACAGACGTTAAAGGCCGTTGGAAAGAAACTGATGCCTTCGGAAGCAGAAGTGGCAGAAAATCCACGCGCGCGCAGCTCCGTGCTGCGGTTTGCTGAGAGACTGCCCGCATGATCGGTAACGAGCGTCATACTCTGGTTGGCGTCATCGGTGAGGATTTGTTGCGTAATGCAAAGCTCCCGGTGTTGCTGATGGTTGCTGTGCTGGTTTCTGCGGTCTTTGTGGTCACGACGGCGCACCGTACGCGCTTGCTGACAGCAGAACGCGAGCAGCTTCTACTGGAGCGTGATGCGTTGGATATTGAATGGCGAAATCTGATCCTGGAGGAAAACTCACTAGGGGATCATAGCCGCGTGGAGCGGATCGCGACGGAAAAACTGCAAATGGGGCACGTTGATCCGTCACAGGAAAACATTGTGGTTAAGCAATGAACTAAATAGGCAACCAGCTAAGCATGAAAGCAGCCCGTACAGGAAAGTTAAAACGCCAGGAAGATCAAGCCAGCTTTGTTAGCTGGCGTTTTGCGTTGCTTTGCGGCTGCATCCTGCTCGCGATGGTCGGCTTGATGGCTCGTGCGGCTTATCTCCAGGTCATCAACCCAGACAAATTAGTGCGCGAAGGGGATATGCGTTCCCTACGTGTACAAGAAGTGCCAACGGCGCGCGGCATGATAAGCGATCGCGCTGGTCGACCTTTGGCCGTCAGCGTACCGGTGAATGCTGTTTGGGCCGACCCAAAAGAAGTCAACGATCGTGGCGGCATTACGTTGGATACGCGCTGGAAAGCACTTTCTGATGCGCTCGATATCCCGTTAGATCAATTGTCAACCAAGATCAATGCTAACCCTAAAGGGCGCTTTGTTTATCTGGCGCGTCAGGTGAATCCGGCTATTGGCGAATACATCCATAAGCTGAAATTGCCGGGCATTAATCTGCGGCAGGAATCTCGCCGGTATTATCCTTCCGGACAAGTGACCTCTCACCTTATCGGTTTCACCAATATCGATGGGCAAGGTATTGAAGGCGTAGAGAAAAGTTTTGACCGCTGGCTGACCGGGCAACCCGGCGAACGCACTGTACGTAAAGACCGGTTTGGCCGCGTGATTGAAGATATCTCCTCCGTTGACAGCCAGGCCGCACATAATCTGGCGCTCAGTATTGATGAACGGTTGCAGGCGCTGGTTTATCGTGAACTCAATAACGCCGTTGCTTTTAACAAAGCTGAGTCAGGAACGGCCGTACTGGTCGATGTGAATACTGGCGAAGTGTTGGCAATGGCGAATAGCCCGTCATATAACCCGAACAATCTGTCGGGTACGCCACAAGACATTATGCGTAACCGCGCGATTACCGACATTTTCGAGCCCGGCTCTACCGTTAAACCTATGGTGGTGATGGCGGCGCTACAGCGCGGTGTCGTGAAAGAAAACAGTGTACTCAGCACCCTGCCGTATTACGTCAATGGTCATGAGATCAAAGATGTGGCGCGTTATAGCGAATTGACGCTGACGGGCGTGCTTCAGAAATCGAGTAACGTTGGTGTGTCTAAGCTGGCGTTAGCGATGCCTTCCTCTGCGCTTGTAGATGCTTACGCGCGCTTTGGATTAGGAAAAGCGACCAATTTGGGGTTGGTCGGAGAAAGTAGTGGCTTATACCCTCAAAAACAACGGTGGTCTGACATAGAGAGGGCCACCTTCTCTTTCGGCTATGGGCTGATGGTAACACCGTTACAGTTAGCGCGAGTCTACGCCACGATCGGCAGTTTCGGTATTTACCGTCCGCTGTCGATTACCAAGGTTGATCCACCCGTTCCAGGCGAGCGTGTTTTCTCTGAAGCGCTGGTGCGTTCCGTGGTGCACATGATGGAAAGCGTTGCGCTGCCCGGCGGCGGCGGTACGAAGGCGGCCATTAAAGGTTACCGCATTGCGATTAAAACCGGTACGGCCAAGAAGGTTGGCCCGGATGGCAAATACATCAACAAATATATTGCCTACACGGCAGGCGTGGCACCAGCCAGTAACCCCCGTTTTGCTTTGGTTGTTGTGATTAACGATCCGCAGGCAGGGAAGTATTATGGCGGTGCGGTTTCTGCGCCAATCTTTGGCGCCATTATGGGCGGCGTTCTACGCACGATGAATATCGAACCGGATGCGTTGCCGACAGGTGACAAAAACGAATTTGTAATTAATAGAGAAGAGGGATCAGGTGGCAGATCGTAATTTGCGCGATTTACTTGCGCCGTGGGTGCAAGACACCCCGGCGTGCGCGCTGCGGGAAATGACATTAGACAGCCGCGTCGCGGCTGCCGGGGATCTGTTTGTCGCGATTGTTGGGCACAAAGCAGATGGACGGCGCTATATTCCGCAGGCAATTGCGCAAGGCGTTGCAGCGATTGTTGCCGAAGCAGAAGGTGAAGCAGCTGATGGCACCGTTCGCGAAATGCATGGTGTACCAGTGATATATCTCAGCAACCTGAACCAGCGGCTTTCCGCACTTGCAGGGCGTTTTTACCAGCAGCCTGCGGAAAAATTACAGCTGATTGGTGTAACGGGAACTAACGGAAAAACGACAACGACTCAGCTTCTGGCGCAGTGGAGCCAGGAATTAGGCGAAACGAGTGCAGTGATGGGCACTGTCGGTAATGGCCTATTGGGTCAGGCGATTCCGACAGAAAATACGACGGGCTCCGCTGTCGATGTTCAGCAGGTACTGAGCCAACTGGCGGAACAAGGCGCGACGTTCGCCGCAATGGAAGTGTCCTCCCACGGTCTGGTGCAGCATCGTGTGGCTGCGTTGCCGTTCGCGGCGGCGGTGTTCACTAACCTGAGCCGCGATCATCTCGATTACCATGGCGATATGGAAAGTTACGAAGCGGCCAAATGGGCGCTGTTCTCCGAGCATCGCGTGGGGCAGATGGTTATCAATGCCGATGACGAGGTCGGGCTGCGCTGGTTGGCGAAGCTGCCGGATGCGGTTGCCGTCACGATGGAAAACAATCTTGTCCCCGGTTGCCGTGGGCGCTGGCTGAAAGCGACACAGATTGATTATCACGACAACGGTGCCACGGTTGCATTTGATTCAAGTTGGGGACAGGGCGAAATTGAAAGCCGCCTTATGGGGGCGTTTAACGTCAGCAATATGCTGCTGGCACTGGCAACGCTGCTGTCTCTTGGCTATCCGCTTGATAAATTGGTCATCGCCGGATCTCAACTGCAACCTGTATGCGGCCGTATGGAAGTTTTCCATGCTGAAGGAAAACCAACGGTCGTTGTTGATTACGCCCATACGCCAGACGCGCTGGAAAAAGCGCTTGAAGCCGCGCGTTTGCACTGCCAGGGGAAACTCTGGTGCGTGTTTGGCTGTGGTGGCGATCGTGATAAAGGTAAGCGCCCACTTATGGGCGGTATCGCAGAACAACTGGCTAACCGCGTTGTGGTTACCGATGATAACCCGCGCAGTGAAGAGCCTCAGGCAATTGTTGCCGATATTCTCTCCGGGCTGCTGGATGCTGGGCGCGTTCAGGTGATTCACGGACGTGCTGAGGCAGTTACCAGCGCGATTATGCAGGCGCAGGAAAATGACGTGGTGCTGGTTGCGGGTAAAGGGCACGAAGACTACCAACTGGTGGGCAATCAGCGTCTCGATTATTCCGATCGCATCACCGTTGCCCGCTTGCTGGGGGTGATCGCATGATTCGCGTTTCTTTGCAGCAGCTTGCCACGGTGCTGAATGCGCAGCTGATTGGCGAAGATATTGATATTGAAGATGTTTCAACCGATACGCGTAAGCTGGCATCCGGCTGCCTGTTTGTTGCGCTGAAAGGCGAGAAATTCGATGCACATGATTACGCTGCTGATGCGGTAAAAGGCGGCGCGGCGGCTCTGTTGGTCAGTAAGCACTTACCTATCAATGTGCCGCAGTTGCTGGTGAGCGATACGCGTCTGGCGCTGGGGCAATTGGCTGCTTGGGTACGCCAGCAGTCAACAGCGCGCGTTGTCGCACTGACCGGCTCTTCCGGAAAAACCTCGGTTAAAGAGATGACAGCGGCGATTCTGCGCCAGTGTGGTTCTGTGCTGTATACCGCCGGTAACTTTAATAATGATATCGGTGTGCCGTTAACGCTGCTGCGTTTGACGGCGGAGCACCAGTTTGCAGTGATTGAATTAGGGGCGAATCATATTGGTGAGATTGCCTATACCACCGATCTGGTCCGTCCGGAAAGCGCGCTGGTCAACAATCTGGCCGCCGCGCATCTGGAAGGTTTCGGTTCACTGGCTGGTGTGGCGCAGGCGAAAGGTGAGATTTTTTCTGGTTTGCCGGCAGACGGCGTCGCAATCGTGAATGCTGACAGTAACGATTTCCCGCACTGGCAGGTCACATTGAATCATAAAACCGTCTGGCGTTTCTCGCCGCAGGCTGCTTGCGATATCGATTTTTTTGCCAGCGACGTAGACGTTTTGGCGCAAGGCACGCGTTTCATTCTGCATACACCGTTTGGTGAAACGCCGGTTCTGCTGCCTTTACCGGGTCGACATAACATTTCTAACGCACTGGCGGCGGCAGCGCTGGCAATGTCCGTCGGAGCGACGCTGGAAGCCGTTAAAGCCGGATTATCTCAGCTCCAGGCGGTGCCGGGGCGGCTGTTCCCGATAGCTTTGTCTGAAGGCAAGCTGCTGCTGGATGACAGCTACAACGCGAATGTCGGTTCAATGACGGCGGCGGCACAGGTGCTGGCAGAGATGCCAGGCTACCGTGTGATGGTTGTCGGTGATATGGGCGAGCTGGGGGATGAAGCCCCTGAGTGCCATCGTCAGGTGGGTGAAGCCGCACGTGTCGCGGGCATCGATCGCGTATTGAGTGTGGGAACGTTGAGTGAATTGATCGGCACTGCCAGTGGCAATGGTGAGCATTTTCAGGATAAAGCCGCACTGGTTTCACGTTTGAAGGTGCTGATGTCAGAACATAACGTCATTAGCGTATTAGTCAAAGGCTCACGCAGTGCTGCGATGGAGCAGGTTGTACAGGCATTACAGGAGAATGCGCAATGTTAGTATGGCTGGCCGAACATTTGGCCAAACTTTATACCGGCTTTAACGTCTTTTCTTATTTGACGTTCCGCGCCATTGTCAGCCTGCTGACCGCATTGGTTATTTCCTTATGGATGGGGCCGCACATGATTGCCTGGCTGCAACGTTTGCAGATTGGGCAGGTTGTGCGTAACGAAGGGCCGGAATCACATTTCAGCAAGCGCGGAACCCCGACGATGGGGGGCGTGATGATCCTGGTGGCGATTATCGTTTCCGTTTTGATGTGGGCGAATTTGTCGAACCCGTATGTCTGGTGCGTACTGCTTGTACTCGCTGGCTATGGTGCAGTCGGTTTTGTTGATGATTATCGCAAAGTGGTTCGTAAAGATACCAAAGGGTTGATTGCCCGCTGGAAATATTTCTGGCAGTCGGTGATTGCGTTAGTGGTGGCTTTCACCATGTATTCCATCGGTAAAGATACGCCAGCTACGCAGCTTGTTGTACCGTTTTTCAAAGATGTGATGCCGCAATTGGGTCTGCTCTATGTTGCGCTGGCCTACTTTGTGATTGTCGGCACGAGTAATGCCGTAAACCTGACTGATGGTCTGGACGGGTTGGCAATCATGCCGACCGTGTTTGTTGCCGCTGGTTTTGCGCTGGTGGCGTGGGCAACAGGGAACATGAATTTTGCCGGTTATCTGCATATTCCGTATATCCGTCATGCCAGTGAACTGGTGATCGTCTGCACCGCGATTGTGGGCGCAGGGCTTGGTTTCCTGTGGTTTAACACCTATCCGGCGCAGGTCTTCATGGGTGACGTAGGTTCACTGGCGCTGGGCGGCGCGCTGGGGACTATCGCGGTGCTGCTGCGTCAGGAGTTTTTGTTAGTGATTATGGGTGGCGTGTTCGTGGTTGAAACGCTGTCGGTGATTCTGCAAGTTGGGTCCTTTAAGTTGCGTGGGCAGCGGATTTTCCGCATGGCACCGATTCACCATCATTATGAACTTAAGGGCTGGCCGGAACCGCGCGTGATTGTGCGCTTCTGGATTATTTCATTGATGCTGGTGCTGATTGGCCTGGCAACGCTGAAGGTACGATAAGACATGGTGGACTATCAGGGTAAAAAAATCGTCATTATCGGGTTGGGGCTGACCGGGCTCTCCTGTGTCGATTTCTTTCTCACGCGTGGTGTGGTGCCGCACGTGGTGGATACCCGTATCAGTCCGCCTGGTCTGGATAAGCTGCCGGAACAGGTAGAACGCCATCTTGGTAGCCTGAATGAAGACTGGCTGATGAATGCAGATTTGATCGTCGCCAGCCCCGGTGTCGCGCTGGCGACGCCGATTCTGTGTGATGCAGCCGACGCTGACATTGAGATTGTTGGTGATATCGAACTGTTCTGCCGTGAAGCTCAAGCACCGATTGTGGCGATTACCGGATCTAACGGTAAAAGCACGGTGACGATGCTGGTCGGTGAAATGGCGCGTGCCGCAGGCTGGCAGGTTGGCGTTGGTGGCAATATTGGCCTACCCGCGCTGCAACTGCTAGAGCATCCCGCTCAGCTTTATGTACTGGAGTTGTCGAGTTTCCAACTGGAAACGACGAGTAGCCTGCACGCTGCTGCGGCAACCATTCTGAACGTGACGGAAGATCACACCAACCGTTACCCGTTTGGTCTACAACAATATCGGGCAGCAAAATTGCGTATTTATGAAAACGCAGATTTGTGTGTTGTGAATGCTGACGATGCATTAACCATGCCGGTGCGCGGTGCGGATGCACGCTGCCGCAGTTTTGGTGTCGATGTGGGCGATTATCACCTTAACCGCCAGCAGGGAGAAACCTGGCTGCGCGTGGACGGTGAACGTGTTCTCAACACCCGTGAAATCAAGCTTGTCGGGCAGCACAATTATACGAACGCATTGGCAGCGCTGGCGCTGGCGGATGCAGTGAAGGTTCCGCGCGCGTCTGCACTGACGGCGTTGACGTCATTTACCGGGCTGCCGCACCGTTTTCAAATGGCCTTTGAGCGCAACGGTGTGCGGTGGATCAATGATTCTAAAGCCACCAATGTGGGCAGCACCGAGGCCGCATTGAGCGGTTTGGCGGTAGACGGCACGCTACACCTGTTGTTAGGCGGTGACGGTAAATCTGCCGACTTCTCGCCACTGGTACCGTATTTACAGGGTGAGCATATTCATTTGTATTGCTTTGGTCGCGACGGACAGCAGTTGGCTGCACTGCGCCCGGAAATTTCCGAACAGACAGAAACGATGGAACAAGCAATGCACATCATTGCTGAGCGCGTTAAGCCGGGCGATATGGTGTTGCTGTCGCCAGCCTGCGCAAGCCTGGATCAGTTCCGCAGTTTTGAACAGCGCGGCGATGAGTTTGCTCGTCTGGCAGAGGAGTTAGGCTGATGCGCTTCTTCGGGCTGGCGTTTATTGAACGCATCAAAAACTGGGTTATGGGAACGCGTGAAAGCGATACGCTCAGCATCGTTCTGTACGATAGAACGCTGGTGTGGTTGACGCTTGGGCTGGCCGTGATTGGTTTTGTGATGGTGACGTCGGCTTCCATGCCAGTTGGGCAGCGCCTTGCCAGCGACCCGTTTTTATTTGCGAAGCGTGATGCGATCTATCTGGGGTTGGCATTTGGTTTGTCGTTAATCACCCTGCGCGTCCCGATGGAGATATGGCAACGTTACAGCCCGGTACTGCTCTTGCTCGCCATGGTTATGCTGCTGGTCGTACTCGTAGTGGGAAGTTCGGTCAATGGCGCATCGCGCTGGATTTCACTGGGACCATTGCGTATTCAGCCTGCTGAATTATCCAAACTGGCGCTGTTTTGCTACCTGTCTAGTTACATGGTGCGCAAGGTTGAAGAAGTCCGAAATAACTTCTGGGGCTTTTGCAAACCGATGGGCGTGATGGTGGTGTTGGCGGTGCTGTTACTGGCCCAGCCTGACCTCGGTACGGTGGTTGTGCTGTTTATTACGACGTTGGCGATGTTGTTTCTGGCCGGAGCCAAGATGTGGCAGTTTCTGGCAATCATTGGTTCCGGCGGGTTTGCTGTTGGCCTGTTGATTGTGGCTGAACCTTACCGTATGCGACGTGTGACGTCTTTCTGGAACCCGTGGGAAGATCCGTTCGGCGACGGCTACCAGTTAACACAATCTCTGATGGCGTTTGGGCGCGGTGAATTCTGGGGACAGGGGCTGGGAAATTCAGTGCAGAAACTGGAATATTTGCCGGAAGCGCATACCGATTTCATTTTCTCTATTTTAGGTGAGGAACTCGGCTATATCGGTGTGGTTTTAGCGTTGTTAATGATATTCTTCGTCGCTTTTCGCGCGATGTCTATTGGAAAGCGGGCGCTGGAGATCGATCAGCGCTTTTCGGGCTTTCTGGCCTGTTCGATCGGCGTTTGGTTCAGCTTTCAAACGCTGGTGAACGTTGGCGCGGCGGCGGGAATGCTGCCGACGAAAGGGTTAACGCTACCGCTGATCAGCTACGGTGGTTCCAGTTTGCTGATTATGTCGACGGCGATTGTGTTGCTGTTACGCATTGATTTTGAAACGCGTCTGACGAAAGCGCAGGCGTTTACGAGAGGTGCCCGATGAGTGGCGAAGGCAAGCGTTTGATGGTGATGGCGGGTGGCACGGGCGGCCATGTCTTCCCCGGGTTGGCGGTTGCTCATCACCTGATGGCGCAGGGCTGGCAGGTTCGCTGGTTAGGTACGGCGGATCGTATGGAAGCCGATTTGGTGCCTAAGCACGGTATCGAAATTGACTTTATCCGCATTTCTGGCTTGCGTGGTAAAGGCATTCGGGCGCAGTTAAGCGCACCGATCCGTATTTTTCAGGCAGTGCGCCAGGCGCGGGCGATTATGCGCCGTTACCAGCCTGATGTGGTGCTGGGGATGGGCGGTTACGTTTCCGGCCCCGGCGGTCTGGCTGCCTGGCTGTGTGGCATTCCAGTCGTACTGCATGAGCAGAACGGTATTGCAGGATTGACCAATCGCTGGTTATCCCATATCGCCAAAAAAGTATTGCAGGCATTTCCGGGCGCGTTTCCCAAAGCGGATGTCGTAGGTAACCCGGTAAGAACTGATGTTCTGGCGTTGCCTGCGCCGGAAATACGATTAGCCGATCGCTCAGGCCCTGTGAGGGTGCTGGTTGTTGGCGGCAGTCAGGGGGCTAGGGTGCTGAACCAAACGCTGCCCGACGTGGCAGCAAAGTTGGGCGACCGTGTGACGATTTGGCATCAGGTCGGTAAAGGTGCGCTATCAACCGTTCAGCAGGCTTATCAGGATGCAGGGCCGACGCAGCACAAGATTACTGAGTTTATTGATGACATGGCAGCAGCCTACGCGTGGGCGGATGTTGTGGTGTGCCGTTCCGGCGCATTGACCGTCAGTGAAATTGCAGCAGCAGGTCTACCCGCGCTGTTTGTCCCGTTTCAGCATAAAGATCGGCAGCAGTACTGGAATGCGCTGCCGTTGGAAAAGGCCGGTGCAGCAAAAATTATTGAGCAACCACAGTTCAGTGTGGCGGCCGTCAGCGAGGTGTTGTCCGGTTGGGATCGCACAACCTTGCTGACCATGGCGCAAAAAGCCCGCGCAGTGGCGATTCCAGATGCAACCGAACGGGTTGCAGCGGAAGTCAGTGCAGCGGCAGGCAGTCGGGCCACTCATGTGGCTCATGGTTAATTAATACAACGTTGTCGGCAGAAGGCTGTGCGACGACGCTATAAGGTAGCGATAGAATAAAGTGAATACTCAACAACTGGCGAAACTACGTTCAATCGTGCCCGAGATGCATCGCGTTCGGCACATCCACTTTGTCGGCATCGGCGGTGCTGGCATGGGTGGTATCGCCGAAGTGTTGGCCAACGAAGGTTATGAGATTAGCGGTTCCGATTTGGCACCGAATGCGGTGACGCAACAGTTGACCGGACTTGGTGCGCAGATTTATTTCCACCACCGTGCAGAGAATGTTCTGAACGCCAGTGTGGTTGTGGTGTCGAGTGCGATTACTGCGGATAACCCTGAGATTGTCGCCGCGCATGACGCACGTATTCCAGTGATCCGTCGTGCCGAAATGTTGGCGGAACTGATGCGTTTTCGTCACGGTATTGCGATCGCGGGTACGCACGGTAAGACGACTACTACAGCGATGGTCACCAGTATTTACGCGGAAGCGGGATTGGACCCTACGTTTGTGAATGGTGGGTTGGTTAAAGCGGCGGGAACGCATGCGCGTTTGGGCTCAAGCCGTTACCTGATTGCAGAAGCCGATGAAAGCGATGCGTCTTTCCTGCATTTGCAGCCGATGGTGGCGATTGTGACCAATATTGAAGCCGATCATATGGACACTTATCAGGGTGATTTTGAGAATCTGAAGCAGACATTCATCAATTTCCTGCACAATTTGCCGTTCTACGGCCAGGCAGTGATGTGTATTGATGACGCGGTAATCCGCGAGCTTCTGCCACGCGTTGGTCGTCATATCACCACATATGGCTTTAGTGACGATGCGGATGTCCGCGTTGCCGGATATCACCAGACTGGCGCGCAAGGACATTTTACTCTGGAGAGGAAAGACAAACCGCTGCTAAACGTCACGCTGAATGCGCCGGGTCGTCACAATGCGCTTAACGCGGCGGCGGCGGTTGCTGTAGCGACTGATGAAGGCATTGATGACGAAGCGATTTTACGTGCGCTTGAGCGTTTTCAGGGCACGGGACGTCGCTTTGATTTCCTCGGCGAGTACCCGCTTGAACTGGTGAATGGGCAAAGCGGTACGGCGATGTTGGTGGATGATTACGGCCACCACCCAACGGAAGTCGATGCCACGATTAAAGCTGCCCGTGCCGGTTGGCCGGATAAACGGCTGGTTATGATTTTTCAGCCGCATCGCTATACGCGAACCCGCGATTTGTATGACGATTTCGCACACGTGTTATCGCAAGTTGACGTGCTACTGATGCTGGATGTGTATTCCGCAGGAGAATCGCCGATTCCGGGCGCGGACAGCCGTTCTCTGTGCCGCACGATTCGCGGGAGAGGTAAGATTGATCCGATTCTGGTGACAGATGTGGATACTTTACCGGAACTGTTGTCACAGGCGCTGCAAGGTGAAGACCTTATTTTGGTTCAGGGAGCCGGCAACATCGGTAAACTGGCACGTAAACTGGCTGACTCCAGATTACAGCCGCAGATAAGTGAATGAGGAACATCATGACTGAGAAAGTTGCTGTATTGCTTGGTGGAACCTCTGCCGAACGTGAAGTGTCGTTACTTTCCGGTCAGGCGGTTTTGGCTGGCCTGAAAGAGGCGGGCGTCAATGCGCATGCGGTCGATACCCGTGACTTCCCTGTGACGAAGTTGAAGGAAGAGGACTTTACCCGCGTTTTTATCGCCTTGCACGGTCGTGGTGGTGAAGATGGTACATTGCAGGGCGTCCTGGAGTTTCTGGAACTGCCCTATACCGGCAGCGGCGTTATGGCATCCGCACTGACGATGGATAAACGCCGGACTAAACAGGTATGGCAAGCGGTGGGGTTGCCAGTGTCGCCATATGTGGCGCTGGATCGTCGCCAATATTCAGAGACGGCAGCAAATGTATTGCTGGCGCAGTTCACCCACCTCGGGCTGCCGTTGATCGTCAAGCCAAGCCGTGAAGGTTCCAGTGTTGGCATGAGCAAAGTCAATTCGCTTAGCGAACTGCCAGTAGCACTGGAAGAAGCATTCCGCCACGATGACGATGTTCTGGTCGAGAAATGGCTGAGTGGCCCAGAGTATACGGTTGCTATTCTGGGTGATGAGGTATTGCCTTCTATTCGTATTCAGCCTGCGGGTACGTTTTACGATTATGAAGCGAAGTATTTATCGGATGATACACAGTATTTCTGTCCAAGTGGTTTGTCGGATGAGCAAGAGCAAGCATTAGCTGTGTTGGCAATGGAGGCTTATCGTGCGGTGGATTGCAGCGGATGGGGACGCGTCGATTTTATGCTGGATAGCGACGGCGTTTTTTATCTGCTTGAGGTAAATACCTCTCCGGGGATGACGAGCCACAGTCTGGTTCCTATGGCGGCGCGTCAACGCGGGCTGACATTCTCGCAACTGGTTGTGAAAATTTTGGAGCTCGCTGGCTAATATGTCGCAGGCAGCGCTGAATACACGCGGACGAGAGCCTGAAACGAAAGGAACACGTCGCAGTAATGGAGGCCAATTGGCAGGAATAATTTTCCTGCTGATGGTGATAGGGACGATTGTCTGGGGAAGCTGGATGGTGGTCGAGTGGATGAAAGATGCCAGCCGATTACCACTCTCCCGTATGGCAGTAACAGGGGAAAGGCAGTACACCACCAACGACGATATCCGTCAGGCAATTTTGTCGTTGGGGGCGCCGGGAACGTTCATGACACAGGATGTGAACGTGATCCAACAACAGATCGAGCGTCTGTCGTGGATAAAACAGGCCAGCGTACGTAAGCAGTGGCCGGACGAATTAAAGATTCATCTGGTTGAATATGTTCCGGTTGCGCGTTGGAATGATCAACTGATGGTTGATGCGGAAGGAAATTCGTTCAGTGTACCTGCCGAACGCATTGGTAATCGTAAGATGCCGCTGTTATATGGCCCTGAAGGTACTGAGTCAGAAGTGTTGGAAGGCTATAGGGCAATGAATCAGACACTGGCTGCCGGCAAGTTTACGTTAAAAATGGTGGCGATGAGTGCGCGGCACTCGTGGCAACTAGGATTAGATGATGATACCCGCCTTGAATTGGGGCGGGACGATAGAGCCAAACGTCTGCAACGCTTTATCGAGCTGTATCCGCTGTTGCAGCGGCAAGCTCAGAGCGAAAACAAGCGTATCAGCCATGTGGACTTGCGTTATGACAGCGGGGCCGCGATAGGCTGGGCTCCAGCCTTGCTTGATCAACAAAATGTTGATCGGCAACGAGTTGGTCAGCAATAAGACATTGATCAGCAACAGAACAGTAACCAGAAACAGACACAGGCTAAACAACAATGATCAAGTCGACGGACAGAAAACTGGTAGTTGGGCTGGAAATCGGTACAGCAAAAGTGGCTGCGCTGGTAGGGGAAGTTCTACCCGATGGCATGGTCAATATTATTGGCGTAGGCAGTTGCCCGTCACGCGGTATGGATAAAGGCGGCGTAAACGATCTGGAATCGGTCGTTAAATGTGTTCAGCGCGCTATTGATCAGGCTGAGTTGATGGCAGACTGCCAGATCTCTTCCGTATATCTGGCGCTGTCGGGAAAACATATCAGTTGCCAGAATGAAATAGGGATGGTGCCTATTTCAGAAGAAGAAGTAACGCAGGACGATGTGGAAAGCGTGGTGCACACCGCCAAGTCCGTGCGCGTGCGCGATGAACACCGTGTGCTCCATGTGATCCCACAGGAATACGCGATCGATTATCAGGAAGGGATTAAAAATCCGGTTGGCTTATCCGGCGTGCGTATGCAGGCGAAAGTCCACCTGATAACCTGCCATAACGATATGGCGAAGAATATTGTTAAAGCTGTTGAACGCTGTGGCTTAAAGGTCGACCAACTGATTTTTGCTGGGTTGGCCTCCAGCTATGCAGTGCTGACAGAAGACGAACGTGAACTGGGCGTATGCGTAGTCGATATCGGTGGTGGCACCATGGATATCGCGGTCTATACCGGTGGCGCATTGCGGCACACTAAAGTGATTCCGTATGCAGGCAATGTGGTTACCAGCGATATTGCCTATGCGTTTGGTACGCCGCCGACGGATGCCGAAGCGATCAAGGTGCGCCATGGTTGTGCATTAGGTGCGATCGTTGGCAAAGATGAGAATGTGGAGGTCCCGAGCGTTGGAGGACGTCCACCCCGCAGTCTGCAAAGACAGACATTGGCGGAAGTTATTGAACCACGTTACACCGAACTGTTGAATTTGGTGAACGATGAACTTTTACAGTTGCAGGAGCAGTTACGTCAACAAGGCGTGAAACATCATCTGGCGGCAGGGATTGTGCTGACAGGCGGTGCCGCGCAAATAGACGGTCTGGCGGCCTGTGCGCAGCGTGTGTTCCATACACAGGTGCGTATTGGACAACCAATGAATATAACAGGGCTGACGGATTATGCCCAAGAGCCTTATTACTCAACGGCAGTTGGGTTGCTCCATTACGGAAAAGAATCTCACCTTGGTGGTGAGCATGAAGTCGAAAAACGTGCCTCAGTGAGCAACTGGTTCAAGAGAATCAACAGCTGGTTGAGGAAAGAATTTTAATTTTATCAAAGAGATCACCTGGCACAATTTTCTGATCTCGCAGTTACAGGCACAAACGGAGAGAAATTATGTTTGAACCAATGGAATTAACCAACGACGCGGTGATTAAAGTCATCGGCGTCGGTGGCGGCGGCGGTAATGCTGTCGAACACATGGTGCGTGAGCGCATCGAAGGCGTCGAGTTCTTTGCGGTCAACACGGATGCGCAGGCATTGCGTAAAACGGCTGTTGGCCAGACGATTCAGATCGGTAGCGGCATTACCAAAGGTCTGGGCGCAGGTGCTAACCCGGAAGTCGGTCGTAATTCGGCTGAAGAAGATCGTGAAGCGCTGCGTGCAGCACTGGAAGGTGCGGACATGGTGTTTATCGCCGCTGGTATGGGCGGTGGCACAGGGACTGGGGCTGCACCGGTTGTGGCCGAAGTAGCAAAAGACCTGGGTATTCTGACTGTCGCTGTGGTGACCAAGCCTTTCAACTTTGAAGGCAAAAAGCGTATGGCGTTTGCTGAGCAGGGTATCGCCGAGCTGTCTAAGCACGTCGACTCGCTGATCACTATTCCAAACGACAAACTGCTGAAAGTGCTGGGACGCGGTATCTCCCTGCTGGATGCGTTTGGTGCGGCAAATGATGTACTGAAAGGCGCAGTGCAAGGTATTGCCGAGCTTATCACTCGTCCAGGCCTGATGAACGTCGACTTTGCAGACGTGCGTACCGTGATGTCCGAAATGGGTTATGCCATGATGGGTTCCGGCGTTGCGCGTGGTGAAGACCGTGCGGAAGAAGCGGCGGAAATGGCGATCTCCAGCCCACTGTTGGAAGATATCGATCTGTCCGGCGCTCGTGGCGTGTTGGTCAACATCACGGCGGGCTTTGACCTGCGTCTGGATGAGTTCGAGACGGTAGGTAACACTATCCGCGCATTTGCCTCCGACAATGCGACAGTCGTCATCGGTACATCGCTTGACCCAGAAATGAATGATGAACTGCGTGTAACGGTTGTTGCTACGGGGATCGGCATGGACAAGCGTCCTGAGATTACTCTGGTCACGAACAAGCAGGCCAGTCAGCCTGTGATGGATCATCGTTACCAGCAACACGGTATGACGCCGTTGGCGCAGGAAAAACCGGCTGCTAAAGTGGTTAACGACCAGAATCCGCAGACGAATAAAGAGCCAGACTATCTGGATATCCCGGCATTTCTGCGTAAGCAGGCAGACTAATTTGCTGCCAGATAACGTTGGAATATCCGCTCTTTGTGCTAAACTGTGCCACCGAGTCTGGTGTATACTAGATCGGTAGGTTCAGTAACATGCGAGATAAAATGATGATCAAACAACGTACACTAAAACGTATTGTTCAGGCGACTGGTGTCGGGTTACATACCGGCAAGAAGGTCACGTTGACCATGCGTCCTGCACCGGCAAATACCGGGGTCATCTATCGCCGCACAGACTTGAATCCCCCGGTTGATTTTCCGGCTGATGCAAAATCCGTGCGTGATACCATGCTCTGTACTTGCCTGGTTAATGAGCATGACGTGCGTATTTCTACGGTGGAGCATCTTAACGCTGCGCTTGCAGGGTTGGGCATTGACAATATTGTCATTGATGTTGACGCACCAGAAATTCCTATTATGGATGGCAGCGCCAGCCCATTCGTCTACCTGCTGTTAGATGCGGGTATCGAAGAGCTGAACTGCGCCAAGAAATTCGTACGTATCAAACAGCCAGTTCGCGTTGAAGATGGCGACAAGTGGGCCGAAATGAAACCGTTTAACGGCTTCAGCCTGGATTTCACTATCGACTTCAACCACCCGGCGATTGATGCGGGCAACCAGCGCTACCGTTTGGATTTCTCTGCTGATGCGTTTGTTCGCCAGATTAGCCGTGCACGTACGTTCGGCTTCATGCGCGATATCGAATACTTGCAGTCTCGTGGGTTGTGCCTGGGCGGCAGTATGGATTGTGCCATCGTCGTTGACGATTACCGCGTACTAAATGAAGACGGTCTGCGTTTTGAAGATGAGTTTGTCCGTCATAAAATGCTGGATGCCATCGGTGACCTGTTTATGTGTGGTCACAACATCATCGGTGCGTTTTCTGCATTTAAATCCGGCCATGCTCTGAACAACAAACTGTTGCAGGCTGTGCTGGCAAATCAGGAAGCGTGGGAATACGTAACCTTTGAAGACGAAGCTGAAATGCCGCTGGCGTTTAAAGCACCGTCTATCGTGCTGGCGTAACGTTTGAAGTCGTAGTTCACTTCTTATTACGACTGGTTTTACTGGTACTCTCTCCGGCCAGTGATGCCAGTCGTTCTAATATCTTTCTGAGTTTTTCCGGGCTATTGCCTGCTATCGTCCTCAACGTCTCCGCACTTTGTTCACTCAACTGACGCAACGGTTTGTCATCGGTATTTTCCGTCGGCGTAATGTCATTATTTTTCACGATTTCATGCCCTTTTGCGGCAAGCGTTGGATTAATCCTGATGTCGATTGAAGCCAATGATGGTAGTATTTGTGCGCGTAACGCAGAGAGCAACGCAGGTTGTTCGTAACGTAACCGCATCAGCCAACTGGCGTTGGCGGTTTCCAGTATCAGTAAACCTTGCCGGTAATTAGCGACGCGGCACCATGGGTGCAACGGTGCAGGCAGTAATCCGCGCACGGCACGGTTGAGTTTTAATAAGGCGATAGCGCGCTGTTGCACATCTTGTAGCGGGCCTTTACCCGACATGGATGCGCTATCAAACAGAAATTCCAGTGATTGTGGGCGGCTATCACGCATAGACCTGGCTCCGGTGGATGTTACTCGTGATTGGTATTCTAAATCGTTGGCGACAATTTGGCAGACGTTATTTCTGGCCGCATCTCTTATTAGGGATGGTCGCGGCGAGTCTTGGTCTGCCGACAAGCCTGAACGACTCACAGGATATCGCCTCACTCCCTAATTCAAGCTCCAGCGTTAGTCGCCAGAATAACGTATCGCTGAGTCTTACCGACCTGGTAGCGCTGAAGGAAGCGCATCGGCGTTCGTCTTACAGCGTTGATTACTGGCATCAACATGCGATTCGTACGGTTATTCGCCATCTTTCTTTTGCATTGACGACGCCACAGACGGTCAATACCCAGCAGGTCGACGAACTACAACCCCATTCTCTGGTTTTACTGGATACGCTAAATGCGTTGCTAACGCAGGATTCCCAGTATCCCCTTGTGATCTTCCCCCATGCTGAACGAGTCATTTTTTATCCTCAGGCATATCATCAAATCGGCATCTGGCTTGCCCAAATCCGCGGCATCCGTGCAGGGCCCTCTCTTTTCAGCTGAACGTGTAGTAGATAATTAGCTGAAGAAATTTCTCTCGTTTTTTGCTGAGTTTCTCAGTCTTTCGATGTTGTGTTGCCACTGGATACGTGGCATTTGTGAGATTAAAACTATTATGGTCATGAATATCCTAACCAAAATTTTTGGTAGCCGTAACGATCGTACGCTGCGTCGTATGCGTAAAAATGTTGATGTCATTGGTCGTTTAGAACCAGAAATGGAAAAACTTTCAGATGAGGAACTGCAAGCGAAAACGCTAGAGTTCCGCGTTCGTCTGGAAAAGGGTGAAACGCTAGAGAACCTGCTGCCGGAAGCCTTCGCGGTAGTCCGTGAATCCAGTAAGCGTGTCTTTGGCATGCGTCACTTCGATGTGCAGCTTCTTGGCGGTATGGTACTGAATGAGCGCTGCATCGCGGAGATGCGCACCGGTGAAGGTAAAACGCTGACGGCAACGCTGCCTGCGTACCTGAATGCGCTGACTGGTCGTGGCGTACACGTGGTGACTGTGAACGATTATCTGGCACAGCGTGATGCCGAAAACAACCGTCCGTTGTTTGAATTCCTTGGCCTGAGCGTCGGTATCAACCTGCCGGGAATGCCTGCTCCGGCAAAGCGTGAAGCCTATGCGGCAGACATCACCTACGGTACCAATAACGAATACGGTTTTGACTACCTGCGTGACAACATGGCGTTCAGCCCGGAAGAGCGCGTGCAGCGTAAATTATACTATGCGCTGGTGGATGAGGTTGACTCCATCCTGATCGATGAAGCACGTACGCCGCTGATCATTTCCGGTCCGGCTGAAGACAGCTCTGAGCTTTATATCAGCGTCAATAAAATCATCCCTCACCTGATCCGTCAGGAGAAAGAGGATTCGGATACCTTCCACGGCGAAGGCCACTTTTCTGTTGATGAGAAAGCTCGTCAGGTGAATCTCACCGAACGTGGTCTGGTTCTGGTAGAAGAATTGCTGGTGAAAGAAGGCATTATGGAAGAGGGGGAGTCGCTGTACTCTCCGACCAACATTATGCTGATGCATCATGTGACCGCTGCGCTGCGTGCGCACGTGCTGTTTACCCGCGATGTGGACTACATTGTGAAAGACGGTGAAGTTATCATCGTTGACGAACACACGGGGCGTACCATGCAGGGGCGTCGTTGGTCTGATGGCTTGCATCAGGCCGTGGAAGCGAAAGAAAAAGTAGCCATTCAGAATGAAAACCAGACGCTGGCTTCTATTACCTTCCAGAACTATTTCCGTCTGTATGAAAAATTGGCAGGTATGACCGGTACAGCAGATACCGAAGCGTTCGAGTTCAGCTCCATTTATAAGCTGGATACGATTGTGGTGCCGACCAACCGTCCGATGATCCGTAAAGACTTGCCTGATCTGGTCTACATGACCGAGCAGGAAAAAATCGATGCCATCATTGAAGATATCAAAGACCGCTCCGTAAAAGGTCAGCCTATTCTGGTTGGTACGATCTCGATTGAGAAATCCGAGGTGGTTTCTCAGGCGCTGGAGAAAGCGGGCATCAAACATAATGTATTGAATGCAAAATTCCACGCCATGGAGGCTGATATTGTTGCTCAGGCGGGTCAGGCTGGTGCGGTGACCATCGCGACCAACATGGCGGGTCGTGGTACGGATATCGTATTGGGCGGTAGCTGGCAGGCAGAAATAGCACATCTGGAAAACCCAGATGACGCGCAAATTGCAGAAATCAAAGCGGCCTGGAAAGTGCGTCATGATGCCGTGTTGGCTGCGGGTGGTTTGCATATTATCGGTACTGAGCGCCATGAGTCTCGCCGTATCGATAACCAGCTGCGTGGCCGTTCTGGTCGTCAGGGGGATGCGGGTTCATCACGCTTCTATCTGTCGATGGAAGATGCGCTGATGCGTATTTTTGCCTCCGATCGCGTTTCTAATATGATGCGTAAACTGGGTATGAAACCGGGCGAAGCGATTGAGCATCCGTGGGTCACTAAGGCGATTGCTAACGCACAGCGTAAAGTGGAAAGCCGCAACTTTGATATTCGTAAACAGCTGCTGGAATACGATGATGTGGCGAACGACCAACGTCGTGCGATCTACACACAGCGTAACGAACTGCTGGATGTGTCCGATATCAGTGAAACCATCACCAGTATTCGTGAGGATGTGTTTAAAGCGACTATCGACAGCTACATTCCACCGGAATCTCTGGAAGAAATGTGGGATACGGAAGGTCTGGAACAGCGCCTGAAGAACGACTTCGATCTGGATATGCCGATCAAGGCGTGGCTGGATAAAGAGCCTGAGCTGCACGAAGAAACGCTGCGTGAGCGTATTTTCCAGCAGGCGCTTGAGGTTTATCATCGCAAAGAAGAAGTGGTTGGCGTTGAAGTCATGCGCAACTTCGAGAAAGGCGTGATGTTGCAGACGCTGGATTCCTTGTGGAAAGAGCATCTGGCGGCAATGGATTACCTGCGTCAGGGTATCCATCTGCGTGGCTATGCACAGAAAGATCCGAAACAAGAATATAAGCGTGAGTCGTTCTCTATGTTTGCCGCAATGTTGGAATCACTGAAATATGAAGTGATCAGCACGCTGAGCAAAGTCCAGGTGAGAATGCCGGAAGAAATCGAAGCACTGGAGCTGCAACGCCGTGAAGAAGCAGAGCGTTTGGCGCAGCAACAGCAGTTTAGCCATCAGGAAGAAGAAAGCCTGAATACGGGGTCACCGGCGCAGGCAGACCGTAAAATTGGACGTAACGATCCTTGCCCATGTGGTTCAGGCAAGAAATATAAGCAGTGCCACGGTCGCTTACAGAAATAATTGACTGCTAAATCCAGTGATTAATATGTGATAAGTAAAAGGCGGTCATTGACCGCCTTTTACTTGATAAGAATCTGATAGGAATTGTCATGACGCAAAAACAGTTATCCGTCGCGGTGGGCATCATCCGCAATACGGAACAGCACTATTTCATTGCTCGTCGCCCTGATGGTGTTCATATGGCAGGGATGTGGGAGTTTCCCGGTGGTAAAGTTGAGGAGGGAGAAACACCCGAGCAGGCTCTGATTCGTGAGCTGCACGAAGAAACGGGTATTGAGGCTAGCGCACCGCAGCCGCTAAACGATAAAACGTTTTCTACGTCGGAGAGAATCATCACGCTTCATTTCTTTCTGGTTGAAACGTGGAAAGGGGAACCCTATGGCCGAGAAGGTCAGGAATCTCGCTGGGTAAACGTGGAGGCGTTGCGTGAGGAAGAGTTTCCGCCAGCGAATGCGGAGATGATCCGCTGGCTGAAATCGCTTTAATCGAACCCTGCCCGTATGAAATCGTTATCGCGAAACGTGGCTATTAGCGCGTTTCGCTCCAGTCTTCACTGTCTGAAACCATATCATCACTCGGAATGCGCTTTTCTTCATCAGCCCATTCGCCCAAATCGATAAGCTGACAACGTTTGCTGCAAAAGGGGCGATAGATACTGTTTTCATCCCAGATGACCGCCTGCTTGCAGGTCGGACATTTCACCGTCGTAATTTCTGTTGTCATAAAATTTTTCACTCTGTTTTTACTTAATACCTATTTGATGCTTAACACATTTTCGTTTGTCGGGATTGGGCTAGCAGCAGGCCAATTCAAACGTCAAATGAGGCGGAATATGGCCGTTTTCACTGTCTAATGGCAGAAAACGGATGGCATAGCGTGTCTTATGGCCGGATATCTGTGGATAGAGCTGATGTATCTGTTCAAGACGCAAACGCAGTAGATCAGCATCGGAGGCGTTGTCCTGAAAGAAACCATTCAGGCTGGTCTGTGGACGGAATATGCCAGAGTGGCGGATTAGCTCCAGAATCATATCAAGCGCTTGTTTAAGCGGTGACAGTGAGCCAAGCCAGCCGGAAACTAATTTCTCGCGCAGTTCCTTAGGCTGATGCAGCCAGCTATGCAGCGTTGGCAAGTCGAAACTACAACACCCGCCGGGAATACCGAGCCGCTGGCGTACCATACCAATCAGGCGATCTTCTCGTAAGAACTGCCCCATTCGCGGTGCTGCCATAAGCGCACTGGATAGATCTTTCAATTGACGCCGCAGTGAGTGGATGCGCTCCATATCAACGCCCGGTACATCACTCCATTGCAGCAATTTTTGCTGTTGGCGCTCCAGTTCTTTCAGCAACTCGGTTCGCACATCTCCGCGTTCCAGCACATCAAGCAACTCGGCGATAGCGCGAAAAAATGTCAGGGCGCTCCCCATGTCGGTCAGCGAGTGATGTTGATGCAACTGCTGTAGTAATGATTCGATACGCAACCAGGTACGTGTTTTTTCGTTCAGCGGGTATTCGAATAAAATCGTTGAGGGGGCGTCACTCATTCTTAGTCATCCTGTCGGCTGCGGAGGCGGCAAGCTCCAGGTACTGGCGGTGTAATTCCGCAACCTGTGGAGCCAGTTCGTTTGGGCAGCGACTGTTATCAATAATATCATCGGCATAAGCCAGGCGCTGTTCTCGGGTTGCCTGTGCTGCCAGTATGTTTTCTGCTTGCAGCAGACTGATACCATCGCGGGCCAGTGTGCGTTCAAGCTGGGTTTCTCTATCTACATCAACGACCAGAATACGTTGTGCTCGCTGCTGTAAACCGTTCTCCACCAGTAAAGGGACGACCCACAGAATGTACAGTGTGGATATGGCCTGAAACTGGGTTTGTGTTTCCTGATGGATTAACGGATGGAGTAAATTATTCAGCCACTGTTTCTCCTCTGGTGAGGAGAATATTCGTTGGCGTAGTGCGGTGCGGTTCAATGAACCATCGTTATTGAGCACGGCATCGCCAAACCGGAGCCTGATGGCATCCAGTGCGGGTTTCCCTGGCTCGACTACCTGACGCGCGATGATATCCGCATCAACGATAGTGGTTCCTAATTTGGCAAACTCATCAGCTACGGTGCTTTTCCCGCTGCCGATACCGCCCGTTAAGGCTACGATGTATGTCATTGCACCTGTGTTGAAAAATTAACATTGCTACTATTTTCAAGGGAAAGGAACATATTATCATCCCCTGAAGCCAATCAGGCATAAGCCGTAGTTTGCTCCACGCTATCACTTTGTTCGGTGATAGGTAAATTTTTCTGATTTTATCCCAAATAAAGTGAAAATCGCAGTCTTGCCGTAGGATTATTCCTGCGTATGATAACGTCACTGGTAAAGGGCATTATTTTTCAAAACACGATTATGCTCAGTAACGATACTGAACATGTCACCGTCACTCACCAGGAACTCGAACCTCATGCGTATTGAAGAAGATTTAAAGTTAGGCTTTAAAGACGTTCTCATCCGGCCAAAGCGTTCGACGCTGAAAAGCCGCTCTGACGTTGAACTGGAACGTCAATTCACGTTCCTCCATGCCGGGGGCAACTGGTCTGGTGTCCCGATTATTGCCGCGAATATGGATACCGTGGGTACGTTTAGCATGGCGGAAGTCCTGGCCTCTTTTGATGTTCTGACGGCTGTCCATAAACACTATTCTGTTGAGCAATGGTCCCAGTTTGTGCAACACGCACCAGAATCGGTATTACGCCATGTCATGGTATCGAGTGGGACATCTGATGCTGACTTCATCAAGTTAAAGCAAATTCTGGCGCTGTCGTCTGAACTGAAATTTATCTGTATCGATGTAGCAAATGGTTATTCTGAGCACTTTGTCACGTTCCTACAAAAAGTGCGTGAGGCCTGCCCGGACAAAGTTATCTGTGCTGGAAACGTGGTGACGGGTGAAATGGTGGAAGAACTCATTCTCTCCGGCGCGGATATCGTGAAAGTCGGTATTGGCCCCGGTTCTGTCTGCACTACGCGTGTCAAAACGGGTGTAGGCTACCCTCAACTTTCCGCCGTGATTGAATGTGCCGATGCGGCACATGGTCTTGGTGGACAAATTGTAAGCGACGGCGGTTGCGCGATGCCGGGCGATGTCGCGAAAGCATTCGGTGGCGGAGCCGATTTTGTTATGCTAGGCGGTATGCTGGCAGGACATGATGAATGTGAAGGAACCATCGTTGAAGAAAACGGTGAGAAAATGATGTTGTTCTACGGGATGAGTTCCGCATCTGCGATGGAACGTCACGTTGGCGGCGTGGCGGAGTACCGTGCAGCAGAAGGAAAAACCGTGAAACTGCCACTGCGCGGTCCGGTAGATAATACTGTACGCGATATTCTTGGCGGCCTGCGTTCGGCCTGTACCTATGTCGGCGCATCCCGCTTGAAGGAGTTGACGAAGCGTACAACGTTTATTCGTGTGGCCGAACAGGAAAACCGTATTTTCAACGGATAGTTGTGTCTTCAGGTCCCATCTTTCTGCTGTTAACGGTGGTGGCGCGATCTGATTTGTAGACGTTGTCGCGTCGTGTTGTATTAGCCGGTTCAGGCACTGGCTAATACATTCCCCAGTTGGAAGATAGGCAAATACATGCCAATCACTAGCGCCCCAACCATTCCCCCGACGACCATCATCAGCAACGGTTCCAGCGTTTGTGTCAGCATGTCAGCCTGCTGCTGTACCCGTCCCTCGTGCCATTCTGCCAGTTGTGTAAAGATCGCATCCAATGCACCGGTTTCTTCGCCAACGCGAATCAACTGCGGACAAGGTGCAGGGAACAGTATGGTGTGATGCTGTGTGGCATGGTATAGCGACGTCCCCTGATGTAGCTGCGCCTGTATCTGTTGAATTGCGGCCTGATAAAGTGGGTGACGGATCGTCGCGGCGGCATCCAGCCCTTCTGGGAGCGTTAAACCGGCATGCTGCGTCATGGCGAGAATATGGAATATCTGGTTCAGCGATTTACCGCGTAACAGGCTGGATACGATAGGAAGCTTCAGCAGCCATTCTTGTTCTCGGGTTTTCCACAATGGCCGTTTCTGCCTCAAGCGGGCGTACCCCACCATCAGGCAACTAAGCATCAGCAACCCAATCAGTCCGTAGCCAGATATGATTTCTGCCAGATAAAGCAACTGACGGGTAAACCACGGCAACGGCGTATTGAACGAGGAATAGAGCGACGCAAACTCGGGCAGAACCAGCGTTAACATCATCATACTGACCAGCATGGCGATGGCTAAAACAAAGCAGGGGTAACGTAACGCTTTGATGACTTTCTGTTGCAGTCGGGATTGTTTTTCTTGCTGCTGGGCGAGCTGTAGGCAGCATGCGTCTAGCTTGCCGGTCAATTCGCCGACGGCAATGAGGGAACGATACAGAACGGGAAAGATGTGAGGATATTCCTGTAGTGCTTCAGACAGTGAGTTTCCCTGAGCAACGTGGGTACGAACATCCCGTAATACGCAGCGCCAGCCGGGGCGATCGTGCTGTTCCGACACCAGTTTTAATGCTTCCAGCAGTGGCAACCCAGCTTGTAGCAGGGCAGCAAGCTGTTTGATTAACTCGCCCAACTGTTCGCGTTTCCAGTAGCGAAGCGACAGATAATGACCAGCTTTTACAAGAAGCGGTTGATAGCCCTGTGCAATCAGGTTGGTATAGACCTGCTGGCGATGTGTGCTAATGAGTTCTCCATCGATAAATTCGCCCTCGGACGTGATGGCCTGCCAGTGATATAGGCGCTGTAGCCTCATTGCGGCTCCTGATTCATTGACCGCTCATCGCCTACCACACGGTAGACTTCAGCGAGTGAGGTCAGGCCGTCGTTGACCAACTCAAGCCCTGCGGCCAGCAAGGTTGGAAAACCTGAATGGCGAGACAGCGCAGATAATTCCCCTGTGCTGGCGTTGCTCGCTAGCGCTGACTGAAAATCTGGCGTGATGGGGAGTAATTCATAGAGCGCGACGCGGCCATAGTAGCCAGAAAAACAGTGGCTACAGCCGCGGGCTTGCCAATGGTGCAATGGCCCTTGCCATACGTCGTTTGGTAGTGAAAGTAGCGGTTCTCCTGGGGTTTTGCAGTGCGGGCATAACCGACGAACAAGGCGTTGTGCGATGATGAGTTTTAGCGCCGCAGCTAACAGGTAACCGGGGATGCCCAGATGACTGAGGCGAGTCAGGGTTTCTACGGCAGAATTGGTATGTAGCGTGGACATGACAAGATGGCCGGTTTGTGCGGCTTTTACCGCAATTTCTGCGGTTTCAGCGTCACGGATTTCACCGATCATAATGATGTCTGGATCCTGTCGCAGCAGCGCCCGTAAAACTCGACCAAATCCCAGTTCGGCTTTAGTATTGATTGCCGTTTGGTTGATTCCCTGTAAGGGGATTTCGACTGGATCTTCTACGCTACAGATATTGCGGCTGATATCGTTCAGCCAGCGTATCGCGCTATAAAGCGTTACTGTTTTTCCACTGCCCGTTGGGCCGGTGACTAACAGCATCCCCTGTGCGGCGCTCAGCACGCTAATAACCTGCTGTAATGCCTTTGCGGTGAGCCCAAGCTTATCCAGCGCCAGCTCTTGCTGGTGTGTTTGCAGAATACGCAGTACGACTTTTTCTCCCTGTTGCACGGGAAGGGTAGCGATACGTAAGGAGTAGGTTTGTTGATCCAGCATCAGGCTGAATTGACCGTCTTGCGGCAACCGCCGTTCGGCAATATTCAACTTACCCATGATTTTCAGTCGCGCGGTAATTCGATTTGTCAGTTCGGGAGGAGGAGCGGATATTGCCTGCAACACACCGTCAATCCGTAGCCGCACACGATAGCTGTCCAGTAATGGTTCAAAGTGGATATCCGAGGCGCGGCGCTGAGCGGCGAGGCGCAGCGTTTGATGGATAAACTGCGCGACTGGGGAGGCATCATCCTGATCCTGTTGCCCGGTGCTGGAACGATCGGCGCTGGTTTGGTAAGTCTCTGTGGGCTCGGCAACGGCATTCACCGGGTTAAGCTGTTGTTCCATTCTGGCCTGTGGCCATTGTTCCACCATAATTCTGCGATTGCTGGCGAAACGCAGTGCGGCAATCATCTCCGCAGAAGGAGACGTGGTGACGGCAACTGACAGCGTTTGTTCATCGAGGTTAAGTAGTAATGCCTGATAACGTCGGCACAGTGTCTGTAACTCGCTGAGTATATGCTCGGAGGAGAAGGACGAATCAGTCATGATTAACCCGCCGTATTATCGAAACGGAAAACGTCCTGACAGGCGGATTGCAGGCTCTCTGTGTTGTCATCCGTGGCACAGTTTTTCGTCCAGCGTGAAGCACCCGTTTCGGTGTCCCACGTTGGCGTCAGAATAACGCGTAGCCCTTGCAGAGTGGACTGCCCAGTCAGCGTAATTACCCCTTGGGTGACGCTCACGGCATTGACATAGCGTGAAGATTTACTGACCGGAATTCCCTGATTTCCTGCGTTGCAGGCGGTAAAAGCGGCATTTTCCAGACCGCAGAGATCGACTGGCGTTTTATAAGACACCATTGTTTGTAGCATGTCCGTCAGCGCCGCTTTTTGCAGATAGCCTTGATAGGCCGGCACGCCAATGGCGCTGAGGATGGCGATGATCGCAATGACGATCATCAGCTCAATCAGTGTGAATCCCTGTTGTTTTGTCATGTTGATTTCCCTGTTGTTGGGTATAAATTTTTGTGATGCACAAAGATAGCGATGCACCAATTCATACGAATGGCTGGCAGCATAGAAAAGGGAGTGAAGGCTGACGAGCGGGGAAAATAAAAACAGGAAAGCGCTACGACATATTTTGAGGAATTTGCAGAGGATTAAAAAATTTTTGCGGACAGGTACGCATTATCAGGACAGTAAGTCCGTGCAGAGCTGGGAAGTCGTATTGTTATGATGTTATGGAGAGGATGAGATGGAGAAACGCAAACGAGGTGCGGAATGGCACCTCGTCGGTAGAAATAGGGAAGCGATTAGATAAAGCGCATGGATAAGTCCAGTGCCTGTACGTGCTTGGTTAACGCCCCCACTGAAATATAGTCCACGCCGGTTTCCGCATAGCCACGCAGCGTATCCAGGGTGACATTGCCGGATATCTCCAGCAGCGCACGGCCTTGCGTTAAGCCAACGGCTTCCCGGATGCTATCCAGGCTGAAATTATCCAGCATGATGATATCTGCGCCAGCGTCCAACGCCTGTTGCAATTCATCCAGCGATTCGACTTCTACTTCTACCGGAACATCGCTGCGTAAGGACTGTGCTTTCTCTACCGCATTTTTGATTGAACCCGCGGCGATGATATGGTTTTCCTTGATCAGAAAAGCATCGGATAAACCGAGTCGATGGTTGTCTCCGCCGCCGCAGGATACGGCGTATTTCAGCGCGGTTCGCAGCCCTGGCAGCGTTTTGCGCGTATCCAACAACCGAGTGCGCGTTCCCTGCAATACGGCAACATAGCGGCTGGTTTCGGTTGCGACGCCGGACAGCGTTTGCAGGAAATTCAGCGCAGTGCGTTCACCTGTCAGGAGCTGTTTGGCGGGTCCTGTGATATCACAGAGCGTTTGGTTGGGAGTGATGGTTTCGCCATCGGCGACGTGCCAGACGATCGTTGTCGTGTTGCCCAATTGAGAAAAGACTTCCTCAAGCCAACGCGTACCGCAGAATATACCCGCTTCACGCGTGATAATGCGTGCGCTGACGGTCTCGTTGTCGGGTAACAGAAGCGCGGTAATGTCTTGATTAGCATCGACGATGCCACCTAAATCTTCACGCAAGGCCAATTGCACGCTGGCAGGGATATCTTGTGCAATACGAGCAAGCAAGGTTTTCTGGCGTTGTTCCTGACTGTAGCGACGCGTTGACATGACAAAACTCCGAAGGGGGATTCGGAGGTCTATGCTACCTTGTTTATATCCGGACATCCAGAATGGATAATTATTACAATTCAGAATGTTACTGTTATTAATCTTCCGGCGAATATGTGCGCTCGCCGGAAAGGAAATATGATTTTAGAAGCTGTAACCGACGACCAGGTAGTAGCCCCAACCGGTAGATTTCACTTCAAACGGGCCTTTGCCGAAATTGAGTTCTGCGCCATCAGCCCATTGGCCGCCGTTGTGGAAATAACGTGCAACGAAAGAGTAGTGCCAGTGGTCGTAGCCCAGCGCCAAAATATGGCTGGAGGCAATGGAGTTGTTCGTGCGGCTTGAATTCGACTTATCACGCAGTTCTGAACCGAAATCGAAATTGGTGAAGCTGATATAAGAGACGTTGCCGCCCATCAGAGAGCCCAGCGGGTAAGAGTATTTTACTTTTACGCGGTAGCCGTCCCACTCATTTTCGTTCGCTGCGCCGTAGTTCTGCCATTGGTATTTGGCATAGCCGTTCAATGAGAGAGACAGATCGGTTCCGGTATCAATATCGGTGCCTAAGCCCATGTACCAGGTGCTCTGGCGTGAACCTCTATTGCGACCCTGATCGTAGATAACGTTATTGGCGATGTACCACTCTTTAAACGGACCGAAGCTGAGGTCAGCCCCCGTCAGTTTATCAATAGAAAAGCGCGGTTCGATCTCGACAAACAGCGGAGAGCCTTTGTCCCAAATGCCGCGACTATCGGGATCACCACCGAAAAATTTAGGTACATCGGCGTAGCCGTAGAAATCGAACCAGTCTTTACGCGCAAATGCTTCGTATTCCAGATAGGTCGTGCTGTTCAACTGCGGTCCGAAGCGCGTATGGGCGCTGCCGACGATGTTAATGCTCTGATGCCACCAGTCTGACAGATATTCGGCTTTATTGTCGTCAGCAAGGGCTGGCGTTGAGCATGACAGAGCGAGTAAGGCACCTGCGGCGAAATTTTTTTTCATGTTAAGTACCATCGTGTTAGACGTTATTTATGTCGTGCGTAAGACCGCAAAATAAGTTTTGGTAATATCTGAAAAAATCAGAAGATAATTTTGTCATGCATTCTAAGTAAAAATAGACGCAATGCACGAAAACGGTTGCCTTTTATTACGCTATTACATTTGTAATGTGATTTTAATCACATAATGGTGTTGGGGATTTTACTTTCATAAAAGGGCATTGGTATTGAGTACAGGCAGAAAGGCGACGGGAATATCACAAAATGAACGGTAAAACCTATTGATACCCGGTTGGATAGATAGGATGGCGTGAAACATGGTATCTTGAATACAAGGACTTTTGGTTCCAATTGTTTTACGCCTGAAATTGACTTTTCGCCTGATTCAGCCGGCTAACGATGCGAGGTTATCGCCGATGCTTTTGGAAAATGGCTGGTTATCCGGCATTACACACACGCCTTCGCCGCATTATGATGGTCGCCCGAATAATGAGGTGCCTTCCTTACTGGTGATTCACAATATCAGTCTGCCGCCCGGTGAGTTTGGCGGTCCGTATATTGATCAACTGTTTACCGCTACTTTGGATCCTACGGCACATCCCTATTTCGCCGATATTTCCCATTTACGCGTAGCAGCCCACTGCCTGATCCGCCGTGACGGACAAATCACACAGTACGTGTCTTTCGATCAGCGAGCTTGGCATGCCGGTGTTTCTGTGTTTGAAGGCCGTGAACGCTGCAATGATTTCTCTATTGGTATCGAGCTGGAAGGGACCGATACGCTGCCCTTTACTATGGCGCAATATCACGCTTTGGCTGCGATTACGCACCTATTAATGCAGGGTTATCCCATCACACAGTCGCGAATTACCGGGCATAGCGATATCGCTCCAGGTCGTAAAACCGACCCCGGCCCGGCGTTTGACTGGGACGGCTATCATCATCTGCTACAACAATATTGGACAGAGAACAAAGGGAGTCTAGACCAATGACGCTGTTTACACTGTTGCTTACGCTGGGATGGGAACGGTTGTTCAAACAGGGGGAGCACTGGCAGATCGATCACCGGCTTGAGGTGGTGTTCCGACATGTTCCACCTCCGTCTTTATTTCAAACGCTATTCCTGACGTTGTGCAGCATGGGTGTGGTGGCTGGCCTGCTGTGGCTAACGAGCGGCATTCTGTTCGGCCTGATTTCTCTTTTGCTGTGGATTGTCATCAGCCTGATGTGCATTGGCGCGGGTGAAATCCGTCAGCACTATCGGCGCTATTTACAGGCGGCGCAGCGCGGCGAGGCGGATGCTAGCCGTGAAATGGCGGCTGAACTGGCGCTGATTCACGGTCTGCCAGTGGGCACGAGCGAAAGTGAGCAATTGAAAGAACTGCAAAACGCATTGCTGTGGATAAACTTCCGGTTCTATTTAGCTCCGCTATTCTGGTTCGTCGTAGCTGGGCCTTATGGGCCGATTACGCTGATGGGATACGCATTTTTACGCGCCAGACAGACCTGGCTAGCACGGCACAACACGCCGCTGGAACGCGCGCAGTCCGGCGTTGATAGCTTGCTGCATTGGCTTGACTGGATTCCTGCTCGTTTGGCTGGTGCTGCTTATGCGCTGCTGGGACACGGCGAAAAAGCGCTGCCAGCCTGGTTCGCATCGCTGGGGGATTCCCGTAGCTCGCAATACTGGGTGTTAACTCAGCTGGCTCAATTTTCTCTGGCGCGTGAATCCCACATCGAGCCAGTAGAAACGCCCAAAGCCGCGGTAACGCTGGCGAAAAAGGTGACGCTGGTGCTTATGGTGGTGGTCGCGCTCCTAACGATATATGGTGCGCTGGTCTGATTCTCCAACAAACGTCCCAACGCACCTATTTCTCATTAACAGACAGTGCGTTGTTCTTCATGAATACGACCCCTGTGCTTAATGTGTAGGCATGATTATTCCTCTCGATAGGGATAAAAGAGCGTATGAAATCGGTTGCAAAAATGGACAAATGGGTCAGGTTGGGGAAAGTGTGATGTGTACTGCAAATATGAAAATGGCCGACAGAGTCGGCCATGGAAAAGCAAGGGGGGAACGCTGAGGCTTAATTCACCTGATTTTTCTTTTTGATAAAGTAGCCCAAGCCCAGAATAATCAGCCAGACAGGGATCAGCATGACGGAAATCTGAATGCCCGGCGTCAGGAACATGATGACCAGTATACCCGCCAGGAACAGCAGGCAAATGTAGTTACCCAGCGGATAAAGCAGCGCTTTAAACTTGGTCACCGTACCTTCTTTATCCTTCTGAGCACGGAATTTCAGGTGCGCCAGGCTGATCATTGCCCAGTTAATCACGAGAGCAGACACAACCAGCGCCATTAATAGCTCGAACGCTTTGCCGGGAATCAGGTAGTTGATCAGCACACACAGCGCCGTCGCCAGTGCGGAGATGCCGATAGCGACAACGGGTACGCCACGGCTATCGACGGTTTCCAGTACTTTCGGCCCATTCCCCTGTTTCGCCAGACCGAACAGCATGCGGCTGTTGCAATAAACACAGCTGTTGTAAACCGACAGCGCTGCTGTCAGTACCACGATGTTTAGTATTGTTGCCACGACATTGCTGTTCAGTTCATGGAAGATCATGACGAACGGACTACCGCCTTCCACCACTTTTCCCCATGGGTAAAGTGACAGTAGGATAGCGAGTGAACCGATGTAGAAGATCAGAATGCGGTAGATAACCTGATTGGTGGCGCGTGGAATGCTTTTCTCTGGGTCATCCGCTTCTGCTGCGGTAATTCCGACCAGTTCGAGGCCACCAAATGAGAACATGATAACAGCCATCGCCATAACCAGACCGAGTCCGCCGTTCGGGAAGAATCCGCCCTGTGCCCACAGGTTGGTTACGGTTGCTTCCGGCCCGCCCGTACCGCTGAGCAGCAGCCATCCCCCAAAGGCGATCATGCCAATAATCGCTGCGACTTTGATGATGGCAAACCAGAACTCCATTTCACCGTAGACTTTGACGTTCGCCAGATTAATGGCGTTAATCAGCAGGAAGAAGACGGCGGCAGATACCCAGGTCGGAATGTCTGGCCACCAGTACTGGACGTAAATCCCTACGGCGCTGAGTTCGGCCATGGCGACCAGAACATACAACACCCAGTAGTTCCATCCAGATGCGAACCCGGCGAAGTCACCCCAGTATTTATACGCAAAGTGGCTGAACGATCCGGCTACCGGTTCTTCCACCACCATCTCACCCAACTGGCGCATAATGAGGAACGCGATCAAACCGCCAATTGCATAGCCCAACAGGACCGATGGCCCAGCCATTTTGATTGTCTGTGCAATACCAAGAAAGAGGCCTGTTCCGACCGCGCCGCCCAAGGCAATCAACTGAATATGACGGTTTTTCAAACCACGCTTTAGCGTGCCGTCCGTTTGTTGATTATCCATCAAATTTAACCCTCTGCCAGTGCAAGTAAAAAATACGCTGTGAACGAACACACGTATTAGTGACTGTACGTTTGTGTAATTTTATTTTTACGGTTCAGTGTTTCTTTAAATAATGAAATACCTACCGTTTGCCAGAGAATAGTGGTAAGCGCGCAAGATTGCACTGATTTCTTATAGTCTGATAATTAAAAACTATCGCCACCTCAAAATTTTTATCTCTCTGTGATGGAACCCTGATGATGAGAAACCAGTGGGGATTTAGGAGGGAATACTTCTTTTGGTTTACTCCCTTTTATTATCTCTTTATCTCCGCGGTAAAAATGGCGCTTACCCGATAGAAGACTTCTGATGGGTGTGCCATCTTTATGAGAATAAAAAATCTAATTTTATGAATAAAAATTCACTTTTTTCGCATTTAAACGGTTCAGCACTGCCTGTTTTACGTTTCAAAAAAGTTAAAATATAGACAGAGGGATTAATGGTCATACCACAGGCGGGCTATCACTTTGCCGCATGTTTTTCGTGCATTTGTTAAAATCTGGTGGGATTGGTGATTTAGCTCAAGGTCCTTATGGACAGAAGGTGAATACTTTGTTACTTTAGCGTCACGTTTTTGAAATTGGTATTACCAATTGACTCCGCGCCATTCGCAGAGAAGAATTCACTATGACATACAGCAAGATCCGTCAGCCCAAACTGTCAGATGTGATTGAGCAGCAGCTGGAGTTTCTGATCCTTGAGGGAACCTTGCGCCCCGGCGAGAAGCTCCCACCAGAGCGCGAACTGGCAAAACAGTTTGATGTTTCCCGCCCTTCTCTGAGAGAAGCCATTCAACGTCTGGAAGCCAAAGGTTTACTTTTGCGCCGTCAGGGTGGTGGTACCTTCGTTCAAGCCAATCTATGGCAAAGCGTCAGCGATCCGCTGGCAGAATTACTGAGCACACATCCCGAATCACAGTTCGATCTTCTGGAAACGCGTCATGCGCTGGAAGGCATTGCTGCCTACTATGCTGCGCTGCGTGGCACAGAGTCGGATTTGCAACGTATCCGGGATTGTCATGCCGTGATTGAGAAGGCGAGGGAAGCGGGCGATCTGGACGCCGAGTCAGAAGCTGTTATGCAGTATCAGGTTGCTGTAACAGAAGCCACACATAATGTGGTTTTACTGCATTTGGTGCGCTGTATGGGGCCGATGCTGGAACAGAACGTGAGGCAGAATTTTGAATTGCTTTATTTGAGCCGTGAAGTGCTGGCTCAGGTTAGCATTCATCGCGCCAGCATTTTTGAGGCGATTGTTGCCCGTGAGCCAGAAAAGGCGCGCGAAGCATCACACCGCCATCTGGCGTTTATTGAGGAAGTATTGCTGGATCTTAACCGGGAACATAGTCGGCGTGAGAGATCGCTGCGTCGGCTCCAGCAACGCAGGGATTGAGCATCCGTACTTTGGAGCTCTGAATGCGGCAATGACGACGATGAGCCTGTCTTCATGCGTTTTGCTTATGGCCAAATATAAGCCAGAATGCAGGAAGACAGGCTCCAATAAACCAACTTATTAGAGAAGATAAGGAATAACCATGTCAGATCGTTTAAATAATGACGTGGATCCGATCGAAACCCGCGACTGGCTGCAGGCGATCGAATCGGTCATCCGTGAAGAGGGTGTTGAGCGCGCTCAGTTCCTGATAGATCAGGTTCTGGGTGAAGCGCGTAAAGGCGGTGTTAGCGTTGCTGCTGGTTCCGCTGCTCGTCAATACATCAACACCATCGCAGTGGAAGACGAACCGGAGTACCCTGGTAATCTGGATCTGGAACGTCGTATTCGCTCAGCAATCCGCTGGAACGCGATCGTGACGGTACTGCGCGCTTCGAAAAAAGATCTGGATCTGGGTGGCCACATGGCTTCTTTCCAGTCTTCCGCCACTTTCTATGAAGTGTGCTTTAACCACTTCTTCCGTGCTCGCACTGCGCAGGACGGCGGCGACCTGGTCTATTTCCAGGGCCACATTTCTCCGGGCGTTTACGCTCGTGCCTTCCTTGAAGGCCGCCTGACAGAAGATCAGATGAACAACTTCCGTCAGGAAGTTCACGGTAACGGCCTGTCTTCTTATCCGCACCCGAAACTGATGCCAGATTTCTGGCAGTTCCCGACCGTATCTATGGGTCTGGGCCCGATTGGTGCTATTTACCAGGCTAAATTCCTGAAGTATCTTGAAAACCGTGGTCTGAAAGATACCTCTAAGCAAACCGTTTATGCCTTCCTGGGTGACGGTGAAATGGACGAACCAGAATCCAAGGGTGCGATCACCATCGCGACTCGTGAAAAACTGGACAACCTGGTGTTCGTTATCAACTGTAACCTGCAACGTCTGGATGGTCCGGTTACGGGTAATGGCAAGATCATCAACGAACTGGAAGGCATCTTCAGCGGCGCTGGCTGGGATGTGATTAAAGTGATGTGGGGTGATCGTTGGGACGAGCTGCTGCGTAAAGATACCAGCGGTAAGCTGATCCAACTGATGGAAGAAACCGTCGACGGTGACTACCAGACCTTCAAATCCAAAAACGGTGCCTATGTGCGTGAGCACTTCTTCGGTAAATATCCGGAGACGGCTGAACTGGTTAAAGACTGGACCGACGATCAAATTTGGTCACTGAACCGTGGTGGTCACGATCCGAAGAAAGTCTACGCTGCACTGAAAAAAGCGCAGGACACCAAAGGCAAACCAACCGTTATTCTGGCGCATACCATTAAAGGTTATGGTATGGGCGACGCGGCGGAAGGTAAGAACATCGCTCACCAGGTTAAGAAAGTTAACATGGATGGCGTGCGCTATTTCCGTGACCGCTTCAACGTGCCAGTTAGCGATGAAAACATCGAACAACTGCCGTACATCACCTTCGATAAAGATTCCGAAGAGTACAAGTATCTGCACGAACGCCGTCAGGCGCTGGGTGGTTACCTGCCGTCTCGTCAGCCAAACTTTGATGAGAAGCTGGAATTGCCAACGCTGGAAGATTTCAGCAGCCTGCTGGAAGAGCAGAACAAAGAAATCTCTACCACTATCGCGTTTGTACGTGCTCTGAACGTGATGCTGAAGAACCAATCTATCAAAGATCGTCTGGTTCCGATCATTGCCGATGAAGCGCGTACCTTTGGTATGGAAGGTCTGTTCCGCCAGATCGGTATTTACAGCCCGAAAGGCCAGCAGTACATCCCGCAGGACCGTGAGCAGGTTGCTTACTACAAAGAAGACCAGAAAGGTCAGATTCTGCAGGAAGGTATCAACGAACTGGGCGCAGGCTCTTCCTGGCTGGCGGCGGCAACGTCTTACAGCACCAACAACCTGCCAATGATTCCGTTCTACATCTACTACTCCATGTTCGGTTTCCAACGTATCGGCGACCTGTGCTGGGCTGCGGGTGACCAACAGGCGCGTGGCTTCCTGATCGGGGGGACTTCCGGTCGTACGACGCTGAACGGTGAAGGTCTGCAACATGAAGATGGCCACAGCCACATTCAGTCTCTGACTATCCCGAACTGTATCTCCTACGATCCGGCGTTCGCCTATGAAGTGGCGGTGATCATGCATGATGGTCTGCACCGCATGTACGGTGAAGCGCAGGAAAACATTTACTACTACATCACCACGCTGAACGAAAACTACCACATGCCTGCGATGCCGCAGGGTGCGGAAGAAGGTATCCGTAAGGGTATCTACAAGCTGGAAACGGTTGACGGTAGCAAAGGTAAAGTTCAACTGCTTGGCTCTGGTTCTATCCTGCGTCACGTACGTGAAGCGGCGCAGATTCTGGCGAAAGACTACGGCGTTGGTTCTGACGTATTCAGCGTAACCTCCTTCACTGAACTGGCGCGTGAAGGTCAGGATTGTGAGCGTTGGAACATGCTGCATCCGACTGAAACACCGCGCGTACCTTACGTGGCTCAGGTAATGAGTGATGCGCCAGCGGTTGCGTCTACTGACTACATGAAGCTGTTTGCTGAGCAAATCCGTAACTTCGTCCCTGCTAGCGATTACCGCGTACTGGGTACTGACGGTTTCGGTCGTTCTGACAGCCGTGAGAACCTGCGTCACCACTTCGAAGTGGATGCGTCTTACGTCGTGGTTGCGGCTCTGGGTGAACTGGCTAAACGCGGTGAAATCGATAAGAAAGTGGTTGCAGATGCCATCACTAAATTCAGCATCGATGCAGATAAAGTTAACCCGCGTCTGGCATAAGAGGTAAAGATTACATGGCTATCGAAATCAACGTACCGGATATCGGTGCAGATGAAGTTGAAGTCACCGAAGTGCTGGTGAAGGTTGGCGACAAAGTTGAAGCTGAACAGTCGCTGATCACGGTTGAAGGTGATAAGGCTTCTATGGAAGTCCCTTCTCCGCAGGCTGGTGTCGTGAAAGAGATTAAAGTCTCTGTCGGTGACAAAGTTGAAACTGGCAAACTGATCATGATTTTCGATTCCGCCGACGGTGCAGCTGACGCTGCACCTGCTAAGGCAGAAGAGAAGAAAGAAGCGGCTCCGGCTGCTGCACCTGCGGCCTCTGAGACAAAAGAAGTCAACGTACCGGATATCGGCGGTGACGAAGTTGAAGTAACTGAAGTGATGGTTAAAGTCGGCGACACCGTTGCTGCTGAACAATCTCTGATCACCGTAGAAGGCGACAAAGCTTCTATGGAAGTTCCGGCACCTTTCGCCGGTACGGTTAAAGAGATCAAAATCAGCAATGGCGATAAAGTCTCTACCGGTTCTCTGATCATGGTCTTCGAAGTTGCGGGCAGTGCGCCTGCGGCCTCAGTAGAGAAAACTGAAGCGGCACCTGCTGCTGCACCAGCGGCCTCTGCGGCGAAAGAAGTTAACGTACCGGATATCGGCGGCGACGAAGTTGAAGTGACGGAAGTGATGGTTAAAGTCGGCGATAAAATCGCGGCTGAGCAATCGCTGATCACCGTTGAAGGCGACAAGGCTTCGATGGAAGTCCCTGCGCCGTTCGCGGGTACGGTTAAAGAAATCAAAATCAGCACCGGCGATAAAGTGAAAACCGGCTCACTGATTATGGTCTTCGAAGTAGAAGGCGCTGCGCCTGCTGCCGCTCCGGCTGCCAAGCAAGAAGCGGCTGCACCGGCTCCGGCGGCAAAATCTGCTGCTGCACCGGCAGCTAAAGCGGAAGGCAAGAGCGAGTTCGCTGAGAACGACGCTTACGTCCACGCGACGCCGGTTATCCGTCGTCTGGCACGTGAATTCGGCGTGAATCTGGCGAAAGTGAAGGGTTCTGGTCGTAAAGGCCGTATCCTGCGCGAAGACGTTCAGGCTTATGTGAAAGATGCCGTGAAACGCGCTGAGTCTGCGCCAACTGCTGCCGCTGGCGGCGGTCTGCCAGGCATGCTGCCATGGCCGAAAGTCGATTTCAGCAAGTTTGGTGAAGTTGAAGAAGTGGAACTGGGCCGTATCCAGAAAATCTCTGGTGCTAACCTGAGCCGTAACTGGGTGATGATCCCGCACGTTACGCACTTCGATAAAACTGATATCACCGATCTGGAAGCGTTCCGCAAACAGCAGAACGTGGAAGCTGAAAAGCGCAAGCTGGACGTGAAGATCACCCCAGTCGTCTTCATCATGAAAGCCGTTGCTGCTGCTCTTGAGCAAATGCCACGCTTCAACAGTTCACTGTCTGAAGATGCTCAACGTCTGACGCTGAAGAAATACATCAACATCGGTGTAGCAGTTGATACCCCGAATGGTCTGGTGGTTCCAGTGTTCAAAGACGTGAACAAGAAAGGTATCGTCGAACTGTCTCGTGAATTGATGGCTATCTCCAAGAAAGCCCGTGACGGTAAGCTGACCGCAGGCGAAATGCAGGGCGGTTGCTTCACTATCTCCAGCCTGGGCGGTATCGGGACTACGCACTTTGCGCCGATCGTCAATGCGCCGGAAGTTGCTATTCTTGGTGTGTCTAAATCTGCGATGGAACCGGTCTGGAATGGTAAAGAGTTCACTCCGCGTCTGATGATGCCGATGTCTCTGTCCTTCGACCACCGTGTCATTGACGGTGCTGATGGTGCTCGCTTCATTACCATCATTAACAATACGTTGTCTGACATCCGCCGTCTGGTGATGTAATCGAAAAGCCGGCCTGACGGCCGGCTTTTTTCTGATAAGCTGTTATTTGTTACAGCGGTCAGTGATCAAGGACAAATCGTTAATCGCTTGTTGTTTCAAAATTGTTAACGATTTTGTAAACTACTGCGGCAAAGACACGTCCCGGTGGAAGAGGGCGTTATTAAAAATACACCCTATGGATTTCGGGTGGCAGGAAGGCGGCAAGGGGCTGAATCTCCGGGAGCTTACTCAAGTAAGTGACTGGAGTGAAGACACGATGCTAACGCACCTGCCACTTGAAAGACGACGGGTGTGACGTCACAGACCCGCCGGAAATCAATTAAGAGGTCATGATGAGTACTGAAATTAAAGCTCAGGTAGTGGTACTTGGTGCCGGCCCCGCAGGTTACTCTGCTGCATTCCGCGCGGCGGATTTGGGTCTGGAAACCGTACTGGTAGAGCGCTACTCCACGCTGGGTGGGGTGTGTCTGAATGTAGGTTGTATTCCTTCCAAAGCCCTGCTGCACGTTGCCAAAGTTATTGAAGAAGCCAAAGCACTGGCGGAACACGGTATCGTGTTCGGTGAACCTAAAACCGACATTGATAAAATCCGTCTGTGGAAAGAAAAAGTCATCAACCAACTGACCGGTGGTCTGGCGGGTATGGCAAAAGGCCGTAAAGTTAAAGTGGTTAACGGTCTGGGCAAATTTACGGGTGCCAACACGCTGGAAGTTGACGGTGAAAACGGCAAAACGACGATCAACTTCGATAACGCGATTATCGCTGCGGGTTCACGTCCGATCCAACTGCCTTTCATTCCTCATGATGACCCACGCGTATGGGATTCTACCGATGCGCTGGAGCTGAAAAACGTCCCAGAGCGTCTGTTGGTAATGGGCGGCGGTATCATCGGTCTGGAAATGGGTACGGTTTACCATGCTCTGGGTTCACAGATCGACGTCGTTGAAATGTTCGAACAAGTGATTCCGGCCGCTGACAAAGATGTCGTTAAGGTTTTCACCAAGCGTATCAGCAAGCAGTTCAATCTGATGCTGGAAACCAAAGTGACGGCAGTAGAAGCCAAAGAAGACGGCATCTATGTGACGATGGAAGGTAAAAAAGCGCCAGCCGAGCCACAGCGTTACGATGCAGTTCTGGTTGCTATCGGTCGTGTACCGAACGGCAAAAGCCTGGATGCAGGTAAAGCGGGTGTGGAAGTTGACGATCGCGGCTTCATCCATGTTGATAAGCAAATGCGCACCAACGTGCCGCACATCTACGCTATCGGCGACATCGTCGGTCAGCCGATGCTGGCGCACAAAGGCGTACATGAAGGTCATGTTGCTGCCGAAGTGATCTCCGGTAAGAAACACTACTTCGATCCGAAAGTGATTCCTTCTATCGCCTATACCGAACCGGAAGTCGCGTGGGTGGGTCTGACTGAGAAAGAAGCCAAAGAGAAAGGCATCAGTTACGAAACCGCGATCTTCCCATGGGCGGCGTCTGGCCGTGCTATCGCGTCCGACTGCGCTGAAGGTATGACCAAACTGATTTTCGACAAAGAAACTCACCGTGTTATCGGTGGTGCGATTGTCGGTACTAACGGTGGTGAACTGTTAGGCGAAATCGGTCTGGCGATCGAAATGGGTTGTGATGCAGAAGATATCGCTCTGACCATCCATGCACACCCGACGCTGCATGAGTCTGTTGGTCTGGCGGCTGAAATCTTTGAAGGCAGCATCACTGACCTGCCGAATGCGAAAGCGAAGAAGAAGTAAGTTGTCGCGCGTTCGATGAATCAGAATCCGGTGCCTTAGGCACCGGATTTTTTTTGCCCGTTAGATGAGGGAAACACCCTCGCACAGAGGAAATCCACCAGTGCCCGCACTTTTGGCGATGGGTGCTTGCTCGCAGGCCACAGCATATGGAAGATGCCGCTGCGTTCCACGTAGTCGCTCAGGATCGGCTGTAGCAACCCCTCTGCCAATTGTTCGCGGATAGAAAAATATGGCAGGTAAGCGATCCCCAGCCCTTGTAGTGCAAAACAGACGCGCGTTTCGATATTGTTGCAGATCATCGACGTAGGCAACTGCAACTCCGGTTCGTTGGGGGCAAGCCTTAGTGCCCATGGCTCCAGCTTGCCGCTGTTGGGAAAGCGATAGTGCAGACAGGCGTGTTGCATCAGGTCGGCAGGTGTCTTCGGCGTTCCGCGACGAGCAAGGTAGTCTGGCGCGGCTACCAGCAGAAAACCGAAGGTGCCCAGCTTACGTGCGGTGAGGCGAGAGTCAACGGGCTCGCCTGTCCGTACTACGACATCGAACCCTTCTTCAATGACATCCACCATGCGGTCGGTGAAGTCCAGATCCAGTTCGATTTCGGGATATTCGCGCATGAAGTCGCCGAGCACGGGGAGCACGAGTGAGCTAACCAACGGCAGGCTTACCCGCAGGCGCCCGCGCGGTGCGGCATTGGTCTGTGACAGTTCCAGCTCGGCTGCCTCGATTTCAGCCAGGATACGTCGGCTACGCGCGAGAAATAGTGAGCCTTCAGCCGTCAGTGTGATGCTGCGGGTACTGCGATGAAACAGCCTCACGCCTAGCTTTTCTTCCAGCCGTGCGACGCTTTTACCTACTGCCGACGCCGATACGCCCAGTAATCGACCCGCCGCAACGAAACTGCGCGTTTCGGCCACCTGCACAAACACCACAAAACCATTCAGGCTGTCCATACTGCTTCCCCATTGCGGATGTTTTGTTCCGTATATCGAGGAACTGTAGCCTACTTTTTCTTTAATTGTCGATTTTCTATCGTAACGGGAACGCTCATTGATGAAAGGAACATGTAGTGATAACTCCCGCATTTCCCCTATGTACCGATGCTCCGTCAGCGCATCTCTCTGCCCAAATTCAGGCTGTTGTTCAACCAGCGTTAGATGATAGGCGTTTTTTTGGTGCCGTCGTGCTGGTCGCGCGTAACGGTGAATTGATTCATCAACAGGCCGCTGGATGGGCTGACCGGGAAAATGCCTGCCCGATGGCGCTGGACGCCATCTTCCGGCTGGCTTCTGTCAGCAAGCCCATCGTGTCCGTAGCGGCGTTGGTGCTTGTGGCGCAAGGTCGGCTCGATCTGGATGAGGATATTACTCGCTGGATGCCAATGTTCCAGCCTCGACTGCTCGGTGGCAGTCCAGCGCGCATTACCGTGCGACAACTACTCAGTCACACCGCGGGTTTAGGCTGCCTGCGTGATGCCGTGTATAGCTCGTTGGAGGTAATACGATGACAGCTTCAATGACGGATACACATCATGACAGACTGCCCATTGCTTCACTGCTTGCGCTAGCCATGGCGGCCTTCATCACTATCCTGACCGAAGCGCTGCCTGCGGGTCTGCTGCCGCAAATGTCGCAGGGGCTAGCGGTGTCCGAAGCCTGGGTCGGACAAACCGTCACTATCTATGCTATGGGTTCTCTGGTAGCTGCGATCCCGTTGACCGCCGCGACGCAGGGTGTACGTCGCCGCCCGTTGCTGTTGGCAGCCATCGCAGGTTTCGTCGTTGCCAATACGATTACGGCGTTTTCCGGTAGCTATGTGCTGACGATGGCGGCGCGTTTTCTGGCAGGTATTGCAGCGGGTCTGCTATGGGCACTACTGGCTGGCTATGCAGCCAGTATGGTGCCTGAACATCAGAAGGGACGCGCTATTGCGATAGCGATGGTCGGCACGCCATTGGCATTGTCACTCGGCGTGCCCGCTGGCACCTTTCTTGGCAACCTGATCGGTTGGCGAATGTGTTTCGGTATGATGAGTGGTTTAGCCGTCATACTCATGTTGTGGGTACGCGTACAGGTACCGGATTTTGCCGGACAGCCAGTAGGCAAGCGGCTGTCTCTGAGGCAGGTGTTCACCGTAGCAGGCGTGCGACCCGTACTATGCGTGGTGTTGGCCTTTGTACTGGCGCATAACATTCTCTACACCTACATTGCGCCGTTTCTTGCTGCGGCGGGCATGGTCGAACAGACTGGTCTGGTGCTGCTGGTATTCGGCATCACATCACTGCTGGGGATCTGGATCGTTGGCGTGCTGATTGATCGCCATTTGCGAGCCCTGACGCTTGCCTGCTCGGCATTGTTCTGCCTTTCTGTACTGGCGCTTGGCGTGGCAGGTGATGTACTCCTTGTGGTTTATGCGGCGGTGGCAGTCTGGGGACTCGCCTTTGGCGGTGCCGCGACATTGTTCCAAACGGCAATTGTCAGAACGGCTGAGGAGGGCGCCGATGTGGCACAGTCTATGTTGGTCACAGTTTGGAACATGGCTATCGCAGGGGGCGGTATCATCGGTGGTGTTCTGCTGGAGCGTTTTGGCGTTGTTGCATTCTCTCCGGTACTGTTGGCTCTGTTATTGATTGCGCTCGCTGTGGTGTGGTCTGCCAGACAACACGGTTTCCCTGCGGCACGGCGGTAAGATGGCGCAGCGCCAAATTTTTTGCCTGAGGCTTCGCAGAATGCGCGTTCCGTCCGTTTATTTTTAGCCACGTCAATTACAATCAAACCTCAAAAAGAAACGATGTTTTATTTTTGAGGTTATGATGAATCTTAATACCTTACGCTCCTCTGTCTGGCTTCTGGTGGCGTTACTGGCCAGCCCTTCACTGATGGCGAACGATATGAACCCTCACTCTCAAATAGCGGCGGATCAGGCGGTGACGGATGAAGGGCTGCCTTCGTTCTATCCGCAGCTTAAACAGCAGATGACCTACTCCGATTCCTGGCTATCTGGAAATTTTACGGATTTTAGTCAGTGGCAATCCCAGTCGAGAGAAACGCTGCGCTCGCTGCTTCTGACGCCGGATTCCACCAAAGACTTTGCACCACAGGCGATCGAAAAGCAGGATCGCGGCAACTACACGGCAGAGAAAGTTGCTTTCAACCTGACCGATGAAAGCCGTGTAGACGCACTGCTCCTGACGCCTAAAAGTGCCGGGCCGCATCCGGCGATAATCCTGCTGCATGACCACGGCGCGAAGTTTGATATCGGTAAAGAGAAGATGATCAAACCATGGGGCAATGACGAACAGCTTGCTTCTGCACAGGCGTGGGCCGATAAGTTTTTCACCGGTCGTTTTGTCGGGGATGAACTGGCGAAGCGAGGCTATGTGGTGTTGGCGGTGGATGCGCTAGGCTGGGGATCGCGTGGGCCGATCAAATATGAGCAGCAGCAGGCGCTGGCGAGCAATTTCTTTAACCTTGGGCGCTCGCTCGCCGGTCTGATGGCCTACGAAGATATGCGGGCGACGGATTTTCTGGCATCGCTTGAGCAGGTTGATAAACAACGTATCGGCGTCGTTGGTTTTTCAATGGGGGCGTATCGTGCCTGGCAGCTAGCCGCGCTGTCCGACAAAGTGGCGGCAACGGCGGCAGTATCCTGGATTGGTACATACGACGGCCTGATGACGCCGGGTAATAACGTACTCAGAGGGCAGTCGGCATTCTATATGCTGCATCCGGGACTATCGACGCGATTTGATTTCCCGGATGTGGCGAGCGTCGCCGCGCCAAAGCCGATGCTGCTATTTAACGGCGGCAAAGACAAGCTATTCCCGACGCAATCCGTTGAAGAGGCCTATGCCAAGATGCATAAGGTGTGGCAATCCCAGCAGGCGGACAGCAAGCTGCAAACCAAGATCTGGCCTGATTTGGGACACGTTTTCTATCAGGAACAGCAGGAAGACGTCTTTCGCTTTCTGGACCAATGGTTAAAGCCAGCATCCCGTTAAAACTCGTGTTTTGTTAAAACCCATGTTTTATTAAAACAACAGCCCAAGCAAATAGCGTAGATCGCCTTCCTGCCGTAACGTGCAACGATCGGCGATCTGGTTACTGTCGAGATGCGGCAGAGAACCGAGGGTTTGCTGCAATTTAGCGCGCAGATCGGTTGGTCGCGCAGAGGTTTCCTGACGCGTGGTGCGCTGGATTAGCGTGCTGCCGTTACGCAAATGCAGGGTAACCTCATGAAAACGCGCCTCTGGGTCAAGCTCATCAGGTGGCGCGGTTTCATCGGCGCGGCGTATGACGCGATTCGCCAGCGCGGCCATTGTGGTTTCAACTGGCGCTTCCGAAAAATGCGCCAGCTTCAGTTCCCCTTCAATCAGTGCCGCTGCAATGACATATTCCAGACTGAATCGTGCTTCTACGCCGTTGGTCGCGTTACGGATGAAAGGAGCAACGTCGCCGCCTGGCGGGAAAGTCACCGTGATACGTTCGATGGCATCGGCCAGATCGGCATTTACACCATTCTGCTGGTGCCACTGTTCCCGCAACGCAAACGCGGCTTCGGCGGCGCTGTGGGTTCCGCCACAGGTTGGGTAGCGCTTAAACTCCAGACCGGGAGACAGAATGCGCCACGGCGATCCCCAGTTTTCAACCAGCAGCGCTGGCTGCTGTTTTTGATCGCCATGCGCGGCAAGAAACGCCTCGATCACCAACTGCTTGTTGCCCTCGAAGCCTGCTAACCCCAGCTTGGCGGCGGTTAGCCCTGCTCTGGCAGCAAGTCCAGCGTGTAGCGGTTTGACCGCCGAACCAAACTGCGCTCTCAGCCCTGCGGCCTGTGTGGCGGCTAAGCCAAGAATCGTTTGTGTCTGTTCTACCGACGCGCCAGCCAGACGTGCAGCGGCGGCAGCGGCGGCGATAGCGCCGAGCGTGGCGGTGTTGTGGTAACCGAGGCTGTAGTGACGTGGGCCGCATGCCAACCCGATTCTGCCAGCGGCTTCTACGCCTACCACATAGGCCGTCAAAAACGCCTCTTCCGTAACGGATGAATGCTCTGCGGCAAGGGCAAACAGCGCAGGCAGAATAACGGTGCTGGGGTGGCCGCGAAATGCAGGGTGATAATCGTCAAAATCGAGTACGTGACCGGAATAACCCAAAATCAGACTACGCGTCAGGCTGTCCGTGCCGCTGAACACCTGCTTTAATGGCGCGAGCCCGCTATCAACAATTGCGCCCTGTGTGATTGGAAGCGCGGTGGAGATAAAGTCGGTCACCCCTTCACGAGCGGCATCAATCGCGTCTTGGCTTGGTTTGCTATGGATGATGTGGTGAGCAAGCGTTGCGGTGATATCAGTCTGATTGGTCATGAGTTGTCAGGCATCTTGGCGGAAAAATACTAATTTACTGTGCATCGTTGAATAGCGATTAATAACCAAACGGAATAATAAATTCCACTTGGTTATTAATAAGCGGGATCAGAAGCGGTCTTTTAGCTGCCCGGGTGTAATGCCGAATGCTCGGCGTAGCGCGGTGGCAAAGTTGGCGGGGCTGTTATAACCCGCGATGCTGGCTGCCTGAGCGATACCGATGCCGTCCTTCTGCAAGGCCAGCATCGCGCGCTGCAAACGGCAGTTACGCAAGTATTCGAACACGCTCATATTGAATGTCTGGCGAAAATGGCGCTGTAACGTGCTTTCACTCATATTGACGCTTTTGGCGATTTCACTCATTGAAAGATGATCGGCGCTGCCGCTCTCCAGCCTATCTCTGACCTGCTGAATACGATGGTAGCTGCGCAGGGTAACACCACTGCTTTTTTCCTGCGCCACGCTGGCAGTCAGTGACGTAAACGCTTCGATAATTAGGCTCATGCACTGCATTTCCAGATAAAGACGCTGGAGCGGCGTTTGGCAAGGTTCAGCATCCAGCGTTTGCAAGGCAATCGCCAATGCCTGTCGGGACGGCGTCCACAAATGTGTTGCAAGATGGGTTTGCGTGAAATCGTGGATGGCCTGCCAGTCGCCAACGGTATCCATCATATTGCCGTATAACCATTCTCTATCGAACGTCAGCGTAATGGTGCGTTCATATTCATCGCGCTTGCCGATGCGGGTAAACATTGTCGGCTCCGTCAGCGCAATCAGCGAGGCGGGCTGGCTCTCTCCCAAATGCAGTTCCTGATGGCCAAATGAGATATGCGCATTGCCGCTCACCACAATGGCCAGTTTGATCGCGCCATCCAGCAGGTTTTGGGTTTTCATGTTGTGACGATTAATCACATCTGCGGTATGCAGGATCAGATGCGGATTAAGCTGCATAACCGTGAACGATCCGAATAGCACCGGTGTGTTATCGATCAGCCGGGGGCCGATAAAACGGTAATTATTCGCGACCAGACTCGATTGCTGAACGATGTGATCTTTGTAGATCGGCTTTGATGACTGAGTGAAGCTGCGCACGTGATTACCTACCTGATTAAACCCTTCGACCTGCGCCTTCCATTTTGATGCTTTGGCAAAACATTTTGCTGCTAGAGCAAACCCCGTCCTGAATGACAAATGTAACAATGACCGCGCCAAAATGGTAATGCAAATACTTCTCAATAGCATTTTTCGTTGGGGAGGTCACATTGCACGATAAATGCATTTTCCATTTCCGGCAATGCGGAGAAAAGGGCTGATTGACTACACACAGTATTTCATAACAACGATACGTGGTGCCCCGTTTGCATGACGCTTCTCTCTCGATAACCGCCACGTCTGCGCGTTTTATCTCCGCCGTTATTCAGCGCCTTTGCTGATGGTCGTTAGGTGTCGCTGCACCAATCACGATGCTGAACTTTTTCAGGCTACTTACTCATTTCTTACAGGCAGGATAATTTTGATGAAACTACCACAATCGCGCCGTTATCTGGCGACGCTCATTGGCGTTAGCTGCGGGATGACGTCGTTTCTGAGCGCGGCGCAGACCTCGAGCATTCCTTCAACAGAACCTGCCCCGCAGGTGCAGAATCAGTCCGAAAGCAGTCCATCGGGCGATACGATGGTGGTGACGGCTGCGGAGCAAACGCGTCAGGCTCCGGGCGTGTCGGTGATTACGGCTGAGGATATCAGCAAGCGTCCGCCCGCTAACGATCTGTCAGAACTGATTCGTACCATGCCGGGCGTTAATCTGTCCGGTAACTCAACCAGCGGCCAGCGCGGTAACAATCGCCAGATCGATATCCGTGGCATGGGACCGGAAAACACGCTGATTCTGGTGGATGGCAAGCCGGTATCAAGCCGTACGGCAGTGCGTTACGGCTGGCGTGGCGAGCGTGATACTCGTGGGGACACCAACTGGGTACCTGCGGACATGGTTGAGCGCATTGAAGTACTGCGTGGCCCGGCGGCGGCACGCTATGGCAACGGTGCGGCGGGTGGGGTGGTCAACATCATCACCAAAAAGCCGACGCAAGAATGGCACGGTACTTGGAATACTTACCTGAACGCGCCGGAACATCGCTCAGAAGGCGCGACCAAGCGTACCGATTTCAGCCTGATGGGCGGCCTGACCGACAGCCTGAGCTTCCGCCTATTCGGTAATCTGAATAAAACCCAGGCTGATGCGCGCGATATTAATGAAGGGCATCAGTCCGCACGCGCGGGTAATCAGTCAGCTTCACTGCCTTCTGGGCGTGAAGGGGTACGCAACAAAGATATCAACGGCCTGCTGCGTTGGGATATGACTAAGCAGCAGTCTCTGGAGTTTGAAGCAGGTAGCAGTCGTCAGGGCAATATCTATGCGGGCGATACACAAAATACCAATACTGATGTGAATACAGGCTATGTTCGCGGTAATTATGGCAAGGAAACCAATCGCATGTATCGCCAGAACTTTTCGGTAACGCATCGCGGTTACTGGGACAGCGGCGTCAGTTCTACGTCGTATCTGCAATACGAACGTACGCACAATACCCGTATTCTGGAAGGGTTGGCAGGCGGAACCGAAGGGCTGTTTTCTGCGGCAGATACCTTCAGAACCATCAAACTGGATAATTTCACCGCCCACAACGAAGTGAATCTTCCGCTGAATGTCTGGGTCGATCAGGTGCTCACGTTCGGGGTTGAGTGGAACGAGCAGAAAATGAAAGATCCGGTTTCTAACTCGCAGACGACAACCGAAGCAGGCAGCGTGGGGTCGCTGAGCAGCAGCGGTCGCAGTGATAAATCCGCCGCCCGTCTGGCTTCCGCCTTTGTCGAAGATAACGTTCAACTGACGCAAAGCACTATGCTGACGCCAGCGCTGCGTGTCGATCATCACAGCACGGCAGGCACCAACTGGAGCCCTTCGCTCAATCTGTCACAGGAACTGGGTGACGACTACACGCTGAAGTTAGGTATCGCCCGTGCTTACAAAGCGCCAAACCTCTACCAGACCAACGAGAATTACCTGCTCTATAGCCGTGGTCAAGGCTGTGCGGGAGGGACTTCCTGCTACCTGATCGGTAATGAAAATCTGAAGGCGGAAACCAGCCTGAATAAAGAGATTGGTTTGGAGTTTCACCGCGATGGGTTGATCGCTGGCATCACCTACTTCCATAACGATTACCGTAACAAAATTGAAGCAGGCAACAATGTTATCGGTAAAGCGGTGGGCGGAAGCAATGCCCAATATGCCAACGCCAATATCTTCCAGTGGGGCAATGTGCCGAAGGCGGTTATTCAGGGGCTGGAAGGTAACCTGACCATTCCTGTCACAGAGACCATCAACTGGCGTAACAACCTGACCTGGATGTTGGAATCGAAAAATAAAACCACGGGCGATTATCTGTCTATTACGCCGGAGTTTACCCTGAACTCATCCGTGGACTGGCAGGCGACGGAGAATCTCTCCTTCCTGGCCGATGTGACCTGGTATGGTCGCCAGAAGCCGAAGAAATATAACTACAAAGGCGAGCACGTAACGGGCAGCGCAACCAATGAGTTAAGCCCTTATGCGTTGTTCGGGTTAAGCAGTACCTATACGTTTAACAAGAATCTGAGCGTGACGGGCGGTGTAGAGAACCTGTTTGATAAACGCCTGTTCCGTGCGGGTAATGCGCAGGATGTGGTGAACAATAACGTTGTCACCATCGCGGGTGCGGGTGCGGCGACCTATAACGAACCGGGCCGGACTTTCTTTGTCAGCGTGAAGACGTCGTTCTAAATCTTATATCCGTCATACTGAGTCATCAACGCCACGGGAAATCCCGTGGCGTTTTTTATGACGAGTCATCCCTGGCCACCACTCTGCGGGGCGTTGCTGCGCAACGTGAAAAATTTCTCCCGGAAATTTTTTATTATCGCTATCAGGGGCAGAAAAGGGCTTTTAAGGTGGCGACGATTTTCTCTACATCATGATTTTCGATGCGGTAGTAAAGCGTTTGTGATTCGCGCCGATAGCTAATCAACCCTTCTTCACGCATTTTCGCCAGATGTTGCGAGAGGGCAGACTGGCTCAGCGGGATATGCTCAAGCAGCGCACCCACCGACATTTCGCTGTGCTCGATAAGCAGGCAAAGCACCAGCAGCCTGTTTTCGTTGCCAATCGCTCGCAGCAGTGCCGCTGCTTTTGCCGCACCGTCTTGCATAAATTCCCGATCCGAGGTGCTCAACGCCATGTTCATACCATCCTACGTGACTGGCTAATTTAGTTATGTCTAATGTATTCAGTTTACCATATCATTGCCACATTCCTCCCCAACTTGACTGGTGACGTCAGAGAAAAAATGCAAGCTAGGGGTTTTGTTTGATGACGTTATTGGCGCCGCTGGATGAGAATCGCGGCTCTGTTCCACCCCATGAGAGGCGGTTACTGATGCCATTGAAAGAGACAACGGCAGGCCCTTTAAAATCAAAATCGAGATGATGTTCTGTGCCAGTTACGTTCACCTTTACTGGCTTATCATCGGCAATAATATGAGTGCGGATTGTGTTTTTATAGGCGGCGACGGTCAGGTCACCGGTTGACTGGCCTGTAACGGCAATTTCGGAACCGGTCACGGTAAGTGATGTGGCAGTATCGAATGTGACATTGTGCTCGGAACCCATGATGGAAATCGCTGCACATTTCCCTGTGAGTACGATGTTATTACCGTTACCTGAAATACGGACATCATTGCCATTACAAGGAATATCGCGTGTTAAACCGATCCCCTCCAACTCGATAGGAGCGGCATAGGCAGATGCGGTGAGCGCGAAGGTAGTGACGCAAAGCATTTGCAGATAACGTTTTATCTTCATGAAGTCTTTTCCTGTTCTCAAAGAGGCTATCCGGCATCGTTGCCGTGAAGCTCCTATCATCTGTTAACATTTATTCATACTCTATTGCGAACATTCTTATTATTACTGCGTCTTTAGACGATGCTTAATCACGTTATGTTGTTAAAAAACCACATATTACATGGCTAAATCAGCATAGTTAGTGTGCGCCGTCAGGGACATGCTATTCTGCTGATGTCGGTATTTTTCAGTGATAGTGACGTTGGGCACATAGCACAGTTAATTAAAAAATTAATGTTGCTATTATGTGAACGAATTAACAATAGATTCAAATCCTGATATGCTGATGAGGCTGGACCGGACACTCTGCTACCTTACATCCACACGCTGACACCCAGGCATGGACACCATAAGTGGGAACAAGAGCGCCGGGCATAATGAAGACAATGAGAGCGAGGAGAACGTCGTGCTAGAAGAATACCGTAAGCACGTAGCTGAGCGGGCTGCGCAGGGGATTGTTCCTAAACCGTTAGATGCCACGCAGATGGCCGCGCTGGTTGAGTCACTCAAGAATCCCCAGGCAGGCGAAGAAGAGGCATTGCTTGATCTGCTGATTAATCGCGTCCCTCCCGGTGTTGATGAAGCCGCCTATGTGAAGGCCGGTTTTTTGGCTGCCGTCGCTAAAGGCGAAGCCACTTCCCCCTTGGTTAGCCAGGAAAAAGCAATTGAGCTGTTGGGCACCATGCAAGGTGGTTATAACATTCATCCGCTAATTGATGCGTTAGACAATGAGACGCTGGCACCTATCGCCGCCGAAGCGTTGTCCCACACGCTGCTGATGTTTGATAACTTCTATGATGTGGAAGAAAAGGCGAAAGCAGGCAATGCGCACGCCAAGAAAGTGATTCAATCCTGGGCTGATGCTGAGTGGTTCCTGTCCCGTCCTAAACTGGCGGAAAAAATTACCGTTACCGTCTTTAAAGTCACCGGTGAAACTAATACGGATGACCTGTCTCCGGCACCTGATGCCTGGTCACGCCCTGATATCCCGCTGCACGCGCTGGCGATGCTGAAAAACGCCCGTGAAGGTATCGATCCCGATCAGCCTGGTGCCGTTGGTCCGATCAAACAGATCGAAGAACTGAACAAGAAAGGTTTCCCGCTGGCTTACGTCGGTGACGTTGTCGGTACGGGATCGTCGCGTAAATCGGCGACCAACTCGGTGCTGTGGTTCATGGGTGAAGACATTCCTCATGTTCCGAACAAACGCGGCGGCGGTGTGGTGCTGGGCGGCAAAATCGCCCCAATCTTCTTCAACACCATGGAAGATGCCGGTGCGCTGCCGATCGAAGTCGATGTGAACGATCTGAATATGGGCGATGTGATCGACATCTACCCGTATGAAGGTGAAGTACGCCGTCATGACACCAATGACGTGCTGGCGACGTTTGCGCTGAAGACTGACGTATTGCTGGACGAAGTGCGCGCCGGTGGCCGTATTCCGTTGATCATCGGACGTGGGTTGACGTCTAAAGCGCGTGAGTCACTGAACTTGCCGCACAGCGATGTCTTCCGTATTTCCAAAGCCGTTGAAGCCAGCAAAAAAGGCTTCTCACTGGCGCAGAAAATGGTCGGCCGCGCTTGTGGCGTCGCGGGTATTCGCCCTGATGAATACTGCGAACCGAAAATGACATCCGTGGGTTCACAGGACACCACCGGGCCGATGACCCGCGATGAGCTGAAAGATCTGGCTTGTCTCGGCTTCTCCGCTGACCTGGTGATGCAGTCGTTCTGTCACACCGCGGCCTATCCGAAGCCGGTTGACGTTACCACGCACCATACGCTACCAGACTTCATCATGAACCGTGGCGGTGTATCGCTGCGTCCGGGCGATGGTGTTATCCACTCATGGCTAAACCGTATGCTGCTGCCGGATACCGTTGGTACGGGCGGTGACTCCCACACCCGTTTCCCAATCGGTATCTCTTTCCCTGCGGGCTCCGGTCTTGTGGCGTTTGCTGCTGCCACGGGCGTGATGCCGCTGGATATGCCGGAATCGGTTCTGGTGCGTTTCAAAGGCAAAATGCAGCCGGGTATTACCCTGCGCGATCTGGTCCACGCCATTCCGCTGTATGCTATTAAACAAGGTCTGCTGACCGTTGAGAAGAAAGGCAAGAAGAACATCTTCTCTGGTCGTATTCTGGAGATCGAAGGTCTGCCGGATCTGAAAGTCGAACAAGCGTTTGAACTGACTGATGCCTCGGCGGAACGTTCTGCGGCGGGTTGCACCATCAAGCTGGATAAAGCGCCGATCATCGAGTATCTGAACTCCAACATCGTGCTGCTGAAGTGGATGATCTCCGAAGGTTACGGCGATCGTCGTACGCTGGAGCGTCGTGTTCAGGGGATGGAAAAATGGCTGGCCGATCCGCAACTGCTGGAAGCCGATGCCGATGCCGAGTATGCGGCAGTGATCGACATCGATCTGGCCGACATCAAAGAGCCGATCCTATGTGCTCCGAACGATCCAGACGATGCGCGCTGGCTGTCTGACGTGCAGGGCGAGAAGATTGATGAAGTCTTCATCGGTTCCTGTATGACTAACATTGGGCACTTCCGTGCGGCGGGTAAACTGCTGGATAGCCACAAAGGCCAACTGCCGACTCGTCTGTGGGTTGCGCCACCGACCAAAATGGACGCTGCACAGCTGACGGAAGAAGGCTACTACAGCGTATTTGGTAAGAGCGGGGCGCGTATCGAGATCCCAGGCTGCTCGCTGTGCATGGGTAACCAGGCGCGTGTGGCTGATGGTGCGACCGTCGTTTCTACGTCGACCCGTAACTTCCCGAACCGTTTGGGAACCGGTGCCAACGTGTATCTGGCGTCTGCTGAACTGGCTGCGGTTGCCTCGCTGCTGGGTCGCTTGCCGACATCGGAAGAGTACCAGACCTACATGTCGCAGGTGGATAAGACCGCGCAGGATACCTATCGCTATCTGAATTTTGACCAGTTAGGTCAATATACCGAGAAAGCCGATGGTGTGATCTTCCAGACGACTGTTTAACTCGCTATAGTTCGCATCCCTACACCGAAGGAGGCCTTGTGCCTCCTTTTTTTCTGCCTGCTCCATTCCACCTTGTGCATCTGCAACATCAAAGGTGAAGGTGCATCACGACGATAGGGTGTGTAGACGACTAAACTGAACAGAAGAAACATCACAGTGAGGATGGCATCATGGACTATGAATTTTTGCGGGATGTGACGGGTCAGGTCATCGTTCGTATGTCGATGGGACATGAAGCGATTGGGCACTGGTTCAATGAAGAAGTGAAAGGCCAGCTAACGATATTGACTGACGTTGAGGATGCGGCGCGTTCCGTCGCAGGCAGCGAGCGGCAGTGGCGACGCGTGGGTCACGAATATACGTTGCTGCTGGATGAAGAAGAAGTGATGGTGCAGGCGAATCAGCTGTCTTTCACCACGGATGAGCTGGAGGAGGGCATGAGTTATTACGACGAAGAGAGCCTTTCTTTATGCGGTCTGGATGATTTTCTGACGCTGGTGGAAAAGTATCGCGAGTTCATCCTGCATTGATCGTTTTAGTTATTCGAGTGTTTTGATAACACGATCGTTTTGAAAACACCACCCGCCAGACGGATGGTGTTTTCCATCAGTCAGCCAAGATCGGCATGACCAAAACGCGTCTGCCAGTCGTGATCGAAGCGGTTAAGTGCATCGTCAACCGCAGGATCTTGCAGGAACAGTTCGGCAACCGCCGGGTCAACGGTAATAGCCCGACAGCCAGCTAGCAGGCAGTCCAATACCTGACGCGGCGTGCGAAAGCTGGCTGCCAGTACCTGAGTCTGCGGGCTGTGCAGGTTGATCAGGGTTTGCAGCTCTTTCACTAGCGCAATTCCGTCGCCACCCTGTGCATCAATGCGGTTGACGTAAGGTGCGATATAGCGAGCGCCCGCCAGCGCGGCATAAAACCCTTGTCCTGCACCGTACACCGCAGTGCCGAGTGTGGGAATATCCAATTCCGTCAAATGCTTAATGGCACGTAATCCTGCGTGTGTTACCGGCACTTTGACGACCAGAGAAGGAATCACCTCTCTGAGTTTCAACGCCTCTTCCACCATCACGTCAGGATCGCGTGACATCACCTGAGCAAATAGCTGTCCTTCTGTGCCGATAACGGCCTGCATGTCCCGTAGCACGCTATAAATATCGGATTTTCCGCGTGCGACAATGCTCGGATTGGTGGTGACGCCTTTAATCGGTAATACGCCAGCGAGTCGTTCGACTGCGGCTACATCAGCCGTATCTAAATAGAATTCCATTGTTTCCTCCGTACAGAAATCGGTGTTTCGGATGACATCAATACTGTGGCGCTTAGCGCACAATAATACCCAGCAAAATACCCACCGCACCGAAATCGGAATCACTGAACGTGGTGTTTGCCAGCCCGATACTGCCCAAAACCGGCAATAGGAAAACAGGCAGGAAGGTAATCAGCAATCCGTTGGCAAAGGAGCCTAAAATTGCGCCGCGGCGTCCGCCAGTGGCGTTGCCGAAAACGCCAGCCGCTGCGCCGACGAAGAAGTGTGGCACCACGCCGGGAATGATCACCGTCATACCCAGCAGGTAGAGCAGCACCATTCCGATGACCCCGGCTACAAAGCTGCTCAGGAAGCCGACCAGAACGGCATTCGGCGCATAGGGGAAGACAACGGGGCAATCCAATGCAGGCTTCGCATTGGGGACCAGTTTGTCCGAAATGCCTTTAAACGCGGGCACGATTTCCGCAATCACCATGCGCACGCCTTGCAGCACGATATACACGCCAGCCGCAAAGGTAATGGATTGAATCAGCGAAAACATGAACCAGTTTTTCCCACCTGCGTTCATCGTTTTCACCGCTTCAGGGCCAGCAAACAGGCAGGTAAAAATGAAGATGAAAAACATGGTAAAGGCGATGGCAACCGGCGTATCACGCAGGAATAACAGGCTTTTCGGTACTTCCATGTCCTCTGTTGATTTCTCTTTATTACCAAACTTGCTACCAATAAACGCTGACAGCAGCTGTGATATTGCAGAGAAGTGACCAAAGGCAACGTCATCCGATCCCGTTACTTTCTTCATATACGGGTGAATAATGGCAGGGAACAGCACCATCGATACCCCAACCACCAGCGACCCAACGGTAATCAGCAGCACACCTTTCATACCCGCTGTCGCCAGAATCACGGCAACCATCATTGACATAAACAGCGTGTGGTGCCCCGTCAGGAAAATATATTTCCACGGCGTAAAGCGTGCGATCGCGATATTAATGACCATCGCGAAGAACATGATCATTGCCATCTCGGTGCCGAAGTTCTTCTGGGCGACGGCAACAATCGCCTCATTGTTAGGCACCACACCGGCGATACCGAACGCATGGTGGAAAATCGCGGCGAAGTCTCCTAGCGATGAGACAATCAGGCTCGCGCCTGCGCCAAGGATCAGGAAACCCATTACGGTTTTCACGGTTCCTTTGATGCATTCCGTAGCGGGCTTTTTCTGGGCAATCAGACCGATAAGTGCAATTAAACCAACCAGTATTGACGGTTCAGATAGCACATCACTCATTAAAAAACGGAAGAATTCCATTTTTGATCCCTCTGCTTATAAGGCGCCAAGTTCTGTCAGGGCGACCGACAGGCGTTCTTTCATCGCCACTTTGTCGATCATATTATTCAGGGACACGATTTTTCCCCCTACTGCCTGCGCGATGAGCTGTTCGGCAATGTCTTTGGTTCCGACAAAAATGTCGCTGTCCGTTCCTTTCGCCGAACCTAAGTCCACGTGATCCACCTCTGCAACTACGCCGAGTTCTTTAACGATGTTTTTAATGCTCATTTCCATCATCAGGCTGGTACCCAGGCCGTTACCGCATACGACTGTAATTTTCATAATCTGTGTCCTCTGGTGGCGTTTAATAACGAGAAATAACGGAAAGCACCTGTTCTATCTCTGTCGCGTTAATTAACGCGGCGACGTCATCAGGTGTGTCGAACAACTGAGCAAGCTGTGAAATAATATCGATATGGCTATTGCTGTCCGTGGCGGCCAGAACAATCAGTAAATGCACGGGGTCGTTACCGTCAGAATGGAAAACTACGCCGTCACGAATCAGCGTCAGGCTGACGCTGAGTTTATTCACGCCGTCTTCCGGCCGAGCATGCGGCATGGCGATCCCAGGGCCGACAACATAGTAAGGGCCGATGGCCTCATGAGAGCGGTAGATGGCCTCAATATAGGTAGACTCAATCGAACCGTTGTCCACTAAAGGCTGACAAGACAAGGCGATAGCGTGACGCCAGTTGTCGCAGGCCGGCAAGAGTTGAACAACGTCTGGTGTTAGTAAAGTGTTAAGCATTAGAGTCACCTCTGTATCATTCTGAACGCAGGATAGTGTGCTAGCTCCGAAAATAATGTGATTAACATCTAAAAAGGTAGCGCTAACTGATATACGTATCATTAACTGTGATCGGCTTAGCACAAGCGGGGCTAAGGCGTATTCCCCGCGTGCAGACAGAGGCACACTGTGGATCATACGGCATGAATGATGCCGTCGCCGGAACGTGATTGTGTCTGTTGAAGACAATGAATTAACAGATTTTTATCGCGGCTGTGCGCTGAGAAAATGACGAATGGAGAGGAAGTGAGCATGCGTAAGCGTCGCAGTACCGGTAAGGTTACGCTACAGGATGTCGCCGACTACGCGGGCGTAGGGACGATGACGGTGTCGCGTGTGATGCGCAAGCCCGATCTGGTCTCTGAGAAGTTACGCAGTAAAGTGGAGCTGGCCGCCAGAACATTAGGCTATCAGCCCAATCAAGAGGCCAGCCTGCTCACCGAGAGCGCTAACCGCGTGACGCTACAGGACATTGCGAACCATGCGGGTGTCGGAGTGATGACGGTGTCCCGTGCATTAAGGGAGCCGGGGCTGGTTTCTGATGCCACGCAGAAGAAAATCGACGATGCGATAAAAGCACTGGGTTATGTACCGAACCGTGCGGCCAGTGTGTTGGCATCCGCCCATCAGCCCACGATTGCGGTGCTTTATCCTTTTCAGCAAGATCGTGCCAGCGTCCGTTTTGTTCAGGCATTACAGCAGGCGGTTGGCAAACATAACGTGTCGTTAATCATGGGTTGCCATGAATATCGTCAGCACACTGAAGCGGGAATGGTTGAAAAGCTCTTGCAGCAGCGGCCAGCGGCACTGGTGTTATTCAGTGCGCAGCTTTCACAACGTACCCAGGATCTCATTCAGGCTAGTAACGTCGTTACGGTTAACGTTTCCGGCGCTGCTGCACTGAGTGCGAATATCAATATTGATATCGCCCTTGCTGACGCAGCGGAGCAGTTAACCCTTTCGCTGCTGGATAAGGGGTATCGTCACGTTGCTTATATCGGTGCACACACGGATAACCGACTGCAAAAACAGCAGTTGAACGGCTGGAATAAAGCCATGCTGGCGCAGTATCACAATGCGGATTTGAAGATTACGATCCCGGAAGCCCCCAGCTTGCAGTTTGGCCGCTATGCCATGACGGAACTGCTACAAAATCAGCCGGAACTGGACGCCATTATCTGTAGCCATGAGGAAATTGCGTTGGGCGCGCTCTTTGAATGCCAACGCCGCCTGATGAAAGTTCCTTACGATCTGGCGATCGCCTGTCTGGATGGTTCTGAGCAATGTGAACACTCGTTCCCTGCATTGACCGCGATGCAGTTGGATTACGAAAAACTGGGCGCAGAGGTCGGGCGTCTGGCGTTAGCCATGATGGATAACGACGAGCACCCACCTGTAGTGGAAAAGGTGAAGTTCATCTTTGAGCCTCGTGCCAGTAGTTAATAAGGCATTACAACCACCGCAGAGCCATGCCTGCATATTGAACACGCAGGCATGGCTAAACGCGATGTGGCTAGCTGCCACCATCAACGTGCTTATCATCGAAGAAATAGTCTTTCACGGATTCCGGTTTGTGTTTAATCGCCCCTACGCGATAAAGGAACTGACCAAGCTGCAAGGTATTGTGCGGCGTTATACTGAATGACACCTCCGGGCTTTTTAGAATACCCAGCAACTGTTCGCGATCGATGCGTGATTTTGTCACACGAATAAAAGCATCGGCCGCCGCCTCAGGATGCGCGCCGGCGAAATCTGCCGCTTCCGCGATGGCATTAACAAAGGCTCGGTAGGTTCGCGGATTGTCCTTGCGGAATTTTTCGGTGGCATAGAGTACTACTGGTGAGTTTGGCCCACCGGTGACTTGATAGGAGTTCAGGATAATATGCGCCTTGGGGTTGCCTGCCAGCGCTTGCTCCTGAAAAGGGGAATTGGAAAAATGAGTCGTGATTTCCGTGCCGCCGCTGATAATCGCGGCGGTGGCCTCTGGATGTGGAATGGCGACCTGAAGTTTATCCAGACGATTATAGGCTTTGTCACCCCACAACTCGGCGGAGGCCTGTTGCAGGAAACGTGACTGTACGGAAACGCCCACCGCAGGAATGGCGATGCGATCCTTGTCCGTCAGGTCTGCAATGCTTTTGACGTTGAGATTATTACTGATCAGGTAATACGGGAAGTTACCGGTTGCCAGCACCGCTCGCACATTCTGGCGGCCTTTAGTTCGATCCCACAGTGTGAACAGCGGCCCGGTACCTGCCCCTGCGACATCTACCGACCCAGAGAGCAGTGCATCGTTCACTGCGGCACCGCCGGAAAGTTGCAGGTACTCGACTTTGATATCCAGCCCTTCCTCCTTACCGTGTTTTTCAATCAGCTTTTGATCTTGTGCGACATTCAGCAGCAGATAAACGATCCCAAATTGCTGCGCGATACGTAGCTGTCCTTCCGCTTGCGCCATAGCCGGCAGGCCGATTCCCGATAGCAAAACTGCGCTGGCTACCGTCAGGCTGAGCCATTTACGGCGTAACGTGTTCCCAGAGTGAAAAGGGCGAGTTGTCTTGCTTTTATTATGCATAATGACCAGTCCATCAATGTGTTAGGGCTGTGTGCAGCCTGATGAAAGATAAGGATGAAAATATCGCCTTTCTGAGAGTAGGGAAGCGCGCGGCGCTTGATAAAGAGTTTTTTGACATAAGCTAGACGGGGAATATAGGGCGCGGAAATTTTATTTTCTTTAATTAACTTGGTTTCTCGTGGGTATTATCCGTTGGTGAAATGATCATGGCGCTAATGAGCGAGACTGCTTGTTTATCCAATTGTTTTTTATAATAAATAAAATGAATCTGGGGCGTTGGCTTTCAGGCAAGTTAATACGGCACTTTTTACTGATGTTGTCGAGGTTTGACAAAAATATGCCATTTTTCACACTTGCTTAGCGATAATTTATCTAGCCTTGGGATAAGCGGCAGGCATAGGTGCTTGCCGCTTATTCTATGTACCAAGTAAGGCTACAGCGATGCGCCGCCGCACATCACCAACTGCTGGCCGGTAATGGCTGCCGCAGACGGGGAGAGCAGGTAACCTACCAGATCGGCTACTTCCTGCGGCTGGATGAAGCGCCCAATCGGCGGCAGCTTAGCAGGCGAACTCTGGCGGCCCGGCATTGTCAGCATTGGGGTTTCTGTTGCACCTGGGGCGACAATGTTTACCGTAATACCGCGCGGAGCCAGTTCCGCCGCCCAGCTTCTTGCCATGCCGATCATCGCGGATTTTGTCGTGACGTACTGGCTGCGTCCTGCCGATCCGCTGGACGTGCGGCTACCCAATAGTACGATTCTGCCACCTTGCGGCAGCTTATCGACCAGACGGTCGGCAAGTACCTGTGCCGCATTAATATGCAATCGCCACAGCGTTTCACCGTCCTCCAGTGAAAGCTGGCCGAGCGGAGCAGCTTTCATGATGCCCGCGGCATGGATGGCGGCATCAACTTGCACGATCTCGTCCAGAATGGCCGTCAGCGCGGGCGTATCCATGATATCCACCGCGCGGTGGGTAAAGTGTGGATGTGAATAGTCACCAGGCTTGCGTGACAGGCCGGTTACCCGCCAGCCTTCCGCCAGCAATTTTTGTGTGATGGCGGCACCGATCCCCGAGCTGCTACCGGTAATCAGGGCGTGTTTAGGAGCTGTAGCTGACATGTGTCTCCTTAATCAAACTGAACGGCTTTGATGCAACCATTTTAATACAACAACGTGACAGGGATTTTAAACACGGCTTTTTTGACCGGTGCAGGGCTGTCGTTGATGGCACACAGTGCCTGATGGGCTTCTCCCGGATAAAAGGTGACGAAGTCGCCTGCCCGTAGGTGGATCTGATGCGGCACCTGTGGGTTATCCAGAATATAGAGATCCGGCTTACGTTCAGTCGCGGGCTGACCATGCACATCATTCAGGCCGTAACCGATAATCTCTTCGCCTTCCAGAATCAGTTGAATATCGAGATAGTTGCTGTGGAATTCAGTATGTCGTGTAGCGCGCGGCGCGGTATTCACGGTGCCAATGTTATAAAACCATTCGGCACCTTCCGGCTGATAGCGGCCTTCGGGCTGCGCATTCAGTTCAGCCAACGACATGCCCGGTGCGGACAGAATGGCCCACAGCGCATCGGGCAGCGTAGCGAGTTTGAGGGCGTTTAGGTTTCCTGCAATCATTGTATTTCCCTTGAAAACTGATGATCATTTTTATTTTTTATCAGGTTCAATGTCTCCACGGAAATAGAAAAAAACATGGCAAAATAGATATATCCTTTAGGGACATGAATTTGAAGACTATCAAGAATTAACGTTATTCCGACTAAAATTAAAAAAGCTAATGCCAGCATTTTTACCGATGGATGATTCTCAACAAAATTTCCAATAGGTTTTGCAGCCAGCATCATAACGAGTACGGCAATAATTACGGCCAGCATCATAATGGTCAGATGTTCTGACAGACCGACGGCAGTGATAACGGAATCAAGGCTGAAAATAATATCGAGTAACATAATTTGAATAATTGCACCAAAAAAAGAAGTAACATGATTCTGAATGTGGTGGTTTTCTGAAGTTAGTGATTCTCTTATTTCTTTCATCGACTTAATGACCAGAAAGAGTCCGCCAGAAAAGAGAATCAGATCTCTGATAGAAACACTGTGATTGAAAACGATAAATAAGGGGGTGTTCAAGTGCATTAACCAGGCTATAGAAGCCAATAATGAGAGGCGCATCAGCATGGCTCCCATTAATCCGGTTATTCTGGCGGCATTCTGTTTTTCTTTTGGTAGTTTAGCTACTATCAGAGATAAAAATATGATGTTGTCAATGCCCAGAACAATTTCGAGTATTGTTAATGTACTTAATGTTAGCCAGGCATTAGGATCTGTCATCCACGTGAACATCTGCTTCCTCTTTTTGCTTTTTTTTCAGGGTGAAATATTTTCTGGTATTGTCAATACAGGATGATCTATTTATGTCATTTAAGCGCGGTTAGTTAACACTTAATATATGAGAGGTGAATTTCTCCACGAGTTCAACAATTGGCTATAGACTACCAATTAAGAAAATAACATTCGGAACAAACCTCTCATAGGGTTATTGCTCTATCCATCAGGGATACAATCCTGATGATCGCTTATGATAAATAATCCACCCCGTATCGTTTTGCTTACAAGGCGGATTATTTTTTACCACCATCAAGTGAATGGGAACATAACCACCGCACCAATACACAAGGCTAAAATACGAATTAAGTACATCGGTACAGTGAATTTCCAGAACTCTGGCAGTTTATATTTACCCATACCTAATATCATGGCTGGCATACCGTCAACTGGCATGTAACCGCCGTTCCACCCGGAGATGACCACCGCGATAGCGGCAGCAACAGGATTAAGCCCCAGACTCAAGAAAGTCATGATGGCGATAGGGGCGAAAATATAAACGGATCCCATATTTGAACCCGTGAAGGTCGCACAGGTACTGGTTAAAAGCGCGAAGATGAGAATAAGAATGAATGGATGAAGATTCGCTCCCAATGCGCCAGCCACAACATCGCCGATCATCACAGTGAAGCCTGAATTAGCCAACGCATCCGCTACACCAATGACACCAGCCATCATCAGAATGACTGGCGCTCCCATATTATCGCGGACTTCTTTGAAATCAATGACATTGATGATCATAAGAACTGCACCGGCAATGCCAGGAATGACATAAGCTGGCTGGCCAATCGTACTCATAAGCATCATTCCGACAACGCTGATAGCAAATAATGCGATCGTGCAGTTTTCTTTCCATTTAGGCAGACTCGTCGTTGCGCTTTTTTCTATTAATTCATCATCACCGGAATTTTCATTAATTTCATGATCGGGCAAGATACGGTAAGCAACTAAACTCCAGATTAAGAAACCCAGTGCTAAAATCAAATTCACGATGGCGAATTTGGGCATCGATAGTGAAATATGTTGCCCGGCGGTTTCCAGAACGCTGACGGTCACTCCGTAGAAAAGCGCGACATTAAAAGGAACCAGCGGATGGTTAGTGGCAAAGCCCAGAGGCATCATCAGCTTGGATGTCGGCATTCTTTTATTATAAGGAATCGTCGATACCAAAGATAAAATAAGAACATAATAACCGGTGGAACCCGATCCCGTTAGGCTGGCACCAAGCATGACTACGATGAGTAACAGGACATAGCTTTTATAGCCACCCTTGTTTACTAACGTAACCATAGCCGACTGAACTCTGCCGATTAAACTTGTCTTCATTAGTCCGGCCATCACGACCATAAAGCCGGCAACCATGATCACGCTTGGATTGATAAATCCCGCGAATGCCTCCTGAACTGTAGACAAACCAGTGACCACCAATAACAGACAAGCCATAATGGGGGGAGAACCGAATGCGAATTTATCGGACATAATCATTACGATCATTATAATCAGAATAGCAAGAGCATGGATCATTTCCATTGTCATTGTTGTTTGCCCTCTTTTTCTTTCATAACACAATTAACAGGCTTCTATTGATTTTTTCTTGTCTTTTATCGTTATAAGCCTGTTGCCTATTTTGTATCGATATACCCTAAATAATTCGAGTTGCAGGACAAAACGTTAACGTTTTGAACAACGCAAAGCGTTGGCCCTTTAGGGCGAGGCACATGTATGGGCCTCGTAACGCCGCTTGCGGCAGCTCTTCAGCGCGAAGCTCAGAGATGATCCCAGTATTGCCAACATACATGCAGCTTGAAATATGACGGATGCCGTTATTTATTTACCCCTTCGCCTGATGTTGGATTGTACAGACCTTCGGTTTCACGTTTTTCACCAAATAAATCGGCTACGGTGAAGCGGAGGTATTTAACACAAAGTCTATTTTTGTAGGCATATACCAAGTGCAAGACCCCTTTGCTGTCTTGATAAATTGTCGGATATTCGTGTTGTGAATTATTTGTCTTGTTCTCTATGCCAATATAGCCTTCTGCCGGTTCAAGAATTCTACCGATTGGCCATGTTTTACCCTTATCTTCTGTTACGGAAACCGCAACAGGGTTGCGCAGACCTGGCCAGGCTATTTTTCCAAACTCTGCATTATTGGCTGAATTAGCATTGTAAGCTAAAGCGATTTCCCCAGAATGCAATTTGATAGCACTAATACTCGCGTTGTTATTTGGCAACACGTTCGCTTCTGGAATACTCCAGGTATCGCCAAAATCATGAGATTCACTCGTATACACATGGTCGGCAAAACGGCTGCGCATGAACGCAATCAAATGACCAGCTTGTACTTCAATCACATTTGCATGCACGCGGCCATAACTTTCCGGCATACGTACTGCTTTCCAGGTTTTCCCTTGATCGTCAGATAGCTGGAATTCGGTTGGATCATTTTTCAAACCATCTGGCGAGTCTTCACATAGCCAGGTACTGAAAATCCAGCGCCCATTACTTAAAATCTGAATCGCTTGCCTTGAAAACGTCCCTTCACGGGCAAACAATACTTCCGGATTTTCCCAGGATTGACCCTCATCATTGGATTTTTGCACCATAATGATCGAAGTAAACTGCATATTATCCTTGCCTTCCTGTCGGCTTAACTGAGAGGTATAAATCAGCCAAATCTGACCATCAGGCGCTCTGAAAAATGCAGGATTTTGTTCACTACGATCAATGCCTTTGGATACGATCTCTGGTTCCGTCCAGCGTTGTGTTTCTGGCACTAATTTGGATACTGCAATGGAAATATCGCCACTGCCTTCAAAACTGCCAGCGAACCAGGCGCATAACAGACCGCCATCTTGTGTTTCAATTAATGCGGGCGCGTGAGCAGTGTTATTTCCGCCTGTTGGAATTAGCGCGAAATCTACATTTAAAAATGCATCCCGATACACGATGCCGTTTGGTTCTGCTTGTCTTACTTTTGGTAAAGTCGTCGTCATTTTTATTCCTCTATGTCATTTTTAAAGATAAATTTTTCTTTATATTCTTATCATGTGACTTTTTTGGTGAATTTACCTTGTTAGAGGCTTTTTAAGCCGTGGTTGTTTTCCATAATGTTGCATCACAGGAATACGCACGCTCTCCTGAAAAATCTTTCACCGTCATTCCATCATGTGGATTGTTAATGACAGTACGCTGTAGGGTGAAACGTTTTTAATTAACAGTGGAATTCTATTATCTATTCCACTTGCTACCGGACGATTATCAGCAGAAACATGAATTAGCATAAGCAATGACGTTGGATAATATTTTTAATGGCAGCAGTCATGTCATCATCAAATTCAACGGGATAGCGGCTGACGCCGACATCTTCACCCATGATTGCCAGCGCTTTCTTCACCACAGCCGGTGAAAACGCGATGGCGTACAGTGTCTTACGCAATTCGGCAACCTGTTCTTGCGCCTGACGGGAGCCTTCGATGTCACCGGCGTGGAAACGGTGCCAAATCTGGCTAATCGGTTCCGGTGCCACGTTAGCCAGCCCGGAAATACAGGCGGAGCAGCCATCAACAAAGCCCTGGTGAATGAGCGAGTCTGGGCCATTCAGTACGTTAAAGCCCTGCACACCTTTCACCGCTTGCACATAACCGCTCAGGCTTTCATAGCTGCCTGCGCTGTCTTTGATACCGATGATGTTCGGGTGATCCGCCAGCGTGCGAACCGTTTCCGGTGCCAGCGTATTCCCCGTGCGTGCAGGAATGTTGTAGAGAAACACCGGCACAGTCAGCGCATCGGCGACGGCGGTGTAGTGGGCGATCAACTCTTCCTGTTTTAATGGAATGAAATACGGGGTGATGACAGAAACGGCATCGACACCCAGAGCGGCGATGCGCTTGCCGAGCTTGATGGTTTCCCGCGTGGAGATTTCACCGATGTGGCCGACAACCGGCACTTTTCCGGCTACTTCATCAACGCAGGTTTCCGTGACGGCGACTTTCTCATCGGTGTGCAGAACGAAAAACTCACCGTTGGTGCCGTTACAGAAGATACCGTTGCCGTAGCGCATCTGGCGTTGAACCTGAAGACGCATGGCAGCGGGGTTAAATTCGCCCTGGTTATCAAACGGCGTGACGATGGCGGTCAGGACGCCGGTAATGTTCTTACTCATTGTTCTTCCTCGTGACACGTAATCAAAAAGTTGAAAACTTAAAATCGTTCTATTCAAAACCGCGCGGTTTACAGCCTAACGCTGTTCACTTAAGCCCGTTATTAGGGGAAACACAGGGGGAGGTTTTCGCAGGAACGCCTCACCCCTGTGGTCGCACCGTGTATCTCCATGCTTAAACGATCGGCATGAGTTATTTAGCGCTGCGCGGTTAAAACAGGGTCAGGTACACCTCACGGACATCGTCAGCACTGACCTGTGTTGGTACGTTTTTCATCAGGCGCTGAACCTGTAATGCGGCATCGACCAGATAAGGCAGGTGATCTTTTTCCACGCCAAGCTGTTGTAAGGTGTTGGGCAGATTGAGCCGTTTAACCAACTCGCTGAAATAGGTCACCAGCGCCTGCGCTTTTTCCGCCGTACCCAGCGTCAGATCGGCATCCGGCAGCAGGTCATACGCTTGAGCGAATTTGTCCTGTGCGGCGTCCTGCACGAAGCGCATGCAAGGGGCGAGCAGGATGGCGTTCGCCACGCCGTGTGGGATGTGGTATTTGCCGCCCAGCGGGTAAGACATGGCGTGAACCAGATGCGTACCGGAGTGGGCAATCGCGGCACCGCCGTAATAGGACGCCCACAGCATATTCAGCTTAGCTTCCAGATTTGCCGGTTCGCGCACGGAGGTTTCGAGGTTGGCAAACAGCTTTTTCAGGCCAATCAGCGCGTAGTTGTCGCTGACCGGGTTGGCAATCGTTGAGGTGAAGCACTCAATCAGGTGGCAGAGTGCATCGATACCCGTTGAGGCCGCAATATGTGGCGGCATGCTGATGGTCAGTTCCGGTACCAGCGCAACATAGTCCGGCAGCATCACTGGCGTAATAATGCCGACTTTGGTCTCTTTTTCTGGGATTGCCAGAATCGCATTCGGCGTGGCTTCTGAGCCGGTTCCCGCCGTGGTCGGGATAAGCAGGGATGTTGTGCGGCGAGTCGGTTTTTCTCCTGCCAGCAGGCTATCCAGCGTGACAGTTTCATCGCCCGCGCACAGCACAGAAAGCAGTTTGGCAACGTCCAGTACGCTGCCGCCGCCCACGCCGATGACCAGATCGGTCTGGGTTTGTGTGAGATGGCTCAGTATGTGGGCAACATCGTGCTGGCTTGGCTCGGCAGGAACATTATCAACTAACAGAACCTGCGGAACGGCATGCTTAACTTGTGCGATCAGCGCCTGAACGTCAGGCAGCCCGACGATGTTTTTGTCGGTGACAAATAAAACGTGCTGTTTCCCTGTCAACAGGTGACTCATGTCCTGAAGTACCCGGTAACCGCTGAGGATAGTGCTATTGATATTCATGCTTATTACCTTGCCTTTTCTCTTCTTCGCCAGAGCGTTATCGCGATGATAATGGTTGCGGCGGTGATTACTTTCAGTCAAATGGAGCGGTGTTAGCCACTGCTAAATGCCATTTGCCACATTGTGGTGATAATTTATAGGTGAAATTCCTTTTAAATAATTTGATGTTGCTCACATATAATCAAATGTGATTTAATATAATCATTATCAGGTAATCATGAACCGGGGATGAGGTATGCCAAACGTACAGCAATCAGCAGAACAGGTATTAGTTGTCGCTGATGACTTTACGGGTGCCAATGATGCGGGTGTCGGTCTGGCGCAGCATGGCGCGCGGGTTAGCGTCGTATTTGACGTTAATACACTGCATGCGGATTTACTGGGCGATGCGGTGGTCATCAACACCGATAGCCGTGCGGCGCGTGATGACGTGGCGTCCCAACGTACCGCAGAGGCGGTAGCCGCCTGGCAGGCAGCGGGCGGACAAGGCTGGATTATTAAAAAAATTGACTCGACGCTGCGTGGGAACCTGGGGGCGGAAGTCGCCGCCGCGCTGTCTGCGGCTGATGTGCCTGTTGCGCTGATTGCCGCTGCGTCACCGACGCTGGGGCGTGTTACCCGACAAGGTGAAGTCTGGGTTAATGGTCGTCTGCTTACCGACACAGAATTCGCCAGCGATCCAAAAACGCCGGTGATCTCGGCGTCTATCGCCGCCCGTCTGGCGGAGCAAACCGCGTTATCGGTAGCGGAGATACATCTTGATGAGGTGCGTCAGGCCAATTTAGCCCACCGTTTGCAGCAGTTAGCGGACGAGGGTACACGCCTGATTATTCTTGATACCGATGTACAGGGCGATCTGACACATATCGTTAACGCCGCCAGAACATTGCCGTTTCGTCCCTTGCTGGTCGGCTCGGCAGGACTGAGCGAAGCGCTGGCGACCGCGCAGGATTTTACGCGCAACACCGAAAAGCCACTGCTGGCTGTCGTCGGGTCGATGAGCGATATTGCTCAAAAACAGATTGCAGCCGCCAGACTGCGTAGTGATGTCTCGCTGGTTGAGATTGACATCAACGCGCTCTTTTCACCCGATTCATCCACCGTCATGGCGTCTCAGTGTCGGGAAGCGGTGAAGGCGCTGACGAACGGCCACCATTGCATCATTCGTACCTGTCACAACGAGAATCAGCGCTTCGAGATCGACGCGCGGTGTCGGCTGCTCGGGATTAGCCGACAGCAGCTTGGCGAAACGATCAGCCACTATCTGGGGGAACTTACGCGCAGCATTGTTCAGGCACTAGACAGCCTGACTGCGGACAGCGCTAATCGGCGTCTGTTGGGAGGGTTGTATTTATCCGGTGGTGATATTGCGATTGCCGTGGCAACCGCACTGGGCGCTACCGGCTTTCAGATTAAGGGGCAAATCGCATCCTGCGTGCCCTGGGGATACCTGCTGAACAGCGTTGTCGGCACGACCCCTGTGATGACTAAAGCAGGGGGTTTTGGCAACGAAACGACTTTGCTCGACGTTTTACGTTTTATTGAGGAGAAGGTCAGTGAGTAAAATTATTGCGGTAACGATGGGTGATCCGGCAGGGATTGGACCGGAAATTATTATCAAATCTCTGGCCGAAGGCGAGCTGTCCGGCGCATCCGCTGTGGTGGTGGGCTGCGTACAGACGATGCGACGCATTCTGGCGCTGAACGTGGTGCCAACTGTCGAGCTGAAAATCATTGATAAACCGGCTGATGCGGTATTTGCGCCGGGCGTCATCAACATCATTGATGAGCCGTTGGAAGATCCGCAGGCGCTGAAGCCGGGTATCGTTCAGGCACAGGCGGGTGATTTGGCTTACCGCTGCATCAAGAAAGCGACCGAACTGGCGATGGCGGGTGAAGTCCACGCGATTGCGACCGCACCGCTGAATAAAGAAGCGCTGCACTCGGCGGGCCATCTTTATCCGGGCCACACCGAACTGCTGGCGAAACTGACCAACAGCCGCGACTATGCGATGGTGCTGTATACCGATAAGTTGAAGGTTATCCATGTTTCAACGCACATCGCGCTGCGTAAATTCCTGGATACGCTGAACCGCGATCGCGTGGAAACGGTGATCGAGATGGCGGATGTTTTCCTCAAACGCGTCGGTTTTACCCACCCGCGTATCGCCGTTGCCGGGGTTAACCCGCATGCGGGCGAGAATGGCCTGTTTGGTGACGAAGAGATCAAGATCGTGTCGCCGTCGGTTGAAGCCATGAAGGCCAAAGGCATCGATGTTTATGGCCCGTGTCCGCCGGATACCGTCTATTTGCAGGCGTATGAAGGTCAGTACGACATGGTGGTGGCGATGTATCACGATCAGGGCCACATCCCACTCAAGCTGCTGGGTTTCTATGATGGCGTGAACATCACGGCTGGGCTGCCGTTTATCCGCACCTCTGCTGACCACGGTACGGCGTTTGACATTGCCTGGACAGGTAAAGCGAAGTGCGAAAGCATGGCGATCTCCATTCAGCTCGCGATGCAACTGGCCTGATTGACGGTGATGACCGCCGCTGTCAGCGCGGTTTTGTTAGCGAATAAAACGCGATACAGTGCGCATTGCAGGATATCTTCCTTCCCGCGATTGGAAAGGTTTCTGGTATCCTGCAACCAAGAATATATCGCTAACAACAGCAAGATGGATATCGCCGTGGATCCTACATTAACCGATGCTTTCCGCATGAGCGGGGATAAAGTAAGAGGGCAGAGCCGTCTTGATCAGATCATGGATTATCTGAAAAGCCATAATCTGGTGACGGTCGATGAGCTGGTGTCTGTGATTGACGCTTCCCCGGCGACGATCCGGCGTGATTTGATCAAACTGGACGAGCAGGGTGTGATCAGCCGCAGTCACGGTGGCGTGACGCTCAATCGTTTTATTCCTTCCCAGCCGACCACGAATGAGAAATTACAGCGTAGCCTTCAGGAAAAGCAGGCGATAGCGCGCTATGCTGCGACGCTGGTTAAGCCGGGTAGTGCTGTAGTGCTGGATGCGGGAACGACCATGCTGGAATTGGCGCGGAACCTGACGCACCTGCCGCTGCGTGTGATTACTGCCGATTTGCAGATTGCGCTGTTTTTGTCTGAGTTCAAGCAGATCGAAGTGACGATCATTGGGGGGCGTATTGATGACAGCAGCCAATCCTGTATTGGTGAACATGGCCGCCGCCTGTTACGCAGTATTTACCCGGATATTGCATTTATCAGCTGCAACTCGTGGAGTCTGGACAAAGGTGTCACCACGCCGACGGAAGAGAAAGCGGGGATAAAGCAAGATCTCGGCGTGAATGCCAGCCGTCGGATATTGCTGGCTGACAGCAGTAAATATGGCGCGTATTCCCTGTTCTGCGTCACGCCGTTGTCGGATCTGACGGATATCGTTACCGACAGCGCGTTAGCGCCCGAGGTGCAGGAGCAACTGAAAGGCAAAACGTTCAATCTGACGCTCGTGTAAGCGAGGGTGCCATCCGTGGCATTTTCTTTCCTACATCCCTGAGCGCTGGCTAATGGTCATGCTCTTACTTCATGCTTGCGGCGAGAGTATCGACGTTGTGCTTAAATGCAGCCGTATAAGTTGTTGCCGGGCCGGATGCGTCGGTTAGGGCTTCTGGATACAGTTCACCACCGGGCAGTGCGCCGCTGGCATTGGCGATTTGCTTCACCAGGCGGCCATCGGTCTGGTTTTCAATGAAGTAGCTTTTCACTTTCTCTTGCTTGATTTGCTTAATCAGCGAGGCCACTTTTTTGCTGCTGGTTTCGGATTCGGTAGAGTAGCCCACTGGCGACAGGAACTTCACACCATAGGCCTGGCTGAAGTAGCCGAACGCGTCATGGCTGGTCAGCACTTTACGTTTTTCCGGTGAAATGTCGGCAAAGGTTTTCTTCGCGTAGCGATCCAGCTCCTGCAACTGCTTGATGTAGGCTTCACCCTGCTGACGATAGTAATCGGCATTCGCGGGATCCGCTTTTGCCAGCGCATTGACGATGTTGTGCGCGTAGACTACACCGTTACTCATACTGTTCCAGGCATGCGGGTCGGTTTCGGTTTTACCGTCTTCCACCATTGAGTGTGTTTCAATGCCGTTGGATGCGGTGATGATGTCACCACGGTAGCCGGAAGCGGTGACCAGACGATCGAGCCAGCCTTCCAGACCCAGCCCGTTAACGAAAACCAGATCGGCATGAGCCAGCGTTTTGCTGTCTTTTGGCGACGGTTCAAACTCATGTGGATCGCCATTCGGCTTAACCAGATCGGTCACGGTGACGCGATCGCCGCCGATGTGGCTGACCATATCGCCAAGTACGGAAAAGCTGGCAACAACATCAAGATTCTTTGCCATCGCCAGTGGGCTAAGCAGCAGGCTGGATAGTGTTATGGCTAACAGTGAACGTTTCATTCTTCCCTCACAAAAGTTGCAAATAACGAGATTAATCGGTCAACGGCGCAGGCGTAACAGCCCACCGTGGTGACCAACACAGACCGAGAAACAGAAAAACAGCGTCATCGTCAGGATGATGGCGGGGCCAGCAGGCAGCTCGGCATAGTAAGACCACAGCAGCCCGATCAGGCTGGCGACCATGCCTTGCAGCACGGCAATACCGAGCATGAGCGGCAGGCGTTGCGTCCAGAATCGTGCGCTGGCGGCAGGCAGCATCATCATGCCGACCGTCATCAGCGTACCTAGCAGCTGGAATCCTGCGACCAGATTCAGCACCACCAACGATAGAAACAGGCCGTGGATCAGCGCCCGATAGCGCCCTGAACTGATGCGCAGGAAGGTGACGTCAAACGATTCAATCACCAGCGCCCGATAGAGAGCGGCCAGCACCAGCAAGGATGACGATCCGATCAGCGCAATGTCGATCAGCGCGGTGCGATCCACCGCCAGAATCGATCCGAACAGCACATGCAGCAGGTCGATGCTGGAGCCGCGCAGCGAAACCAGCGTGACGCCAAGCGCTAGCGAACCGAGGTAAAACCCGGCAAAGCTGGCGTCCTCTTTTAATTCCGTGTGGCGCGTGACGAAGCCGGAGAGCATGGCGACAGACAGCCCGGCAATAAAGCCGCCGATTCCCATCGCCAGCAGTGACATCCCCGAGATGAGATAGCCGATTGCCACGCCGGGTAATACCGCATGCGACAGTGCATCGCCAATCAGGCTCATACGTCGTAGCAGCAGGAAACAGCCCAGCGGCGCTGCGCTCAGCGTGATGACCAGACAGCCAACCAGCGCACGGCGCATAAAACCGAATTCGGCAAAAGGAGAAGTAATGAGGTGAAATAGCATCATGACGTGACGATCCTGAGCGTTGGCGTATCGCTGTCGGCCTTGCGCAGGCTATGTAAGATGGGCTGAGCATCTCCCCAGCGATGACCGTACGACGTGAGTTGCAAGACGGCCGGAAAGTGCTGACCAACCAACTCCATATCATGCAACACGGCCAGAATGGTTCTGCCTTCGGCGTGAAGCTGCTCGATAATTTGCAAGAGTGTCTGCGTGGTTTGGCTATCAATGCCGGTAAAAGGCTCATCCAGCAGAATGATCGGAGACTGTGTCAGCAATAGCCGCGCGAAGAGCACGCGCTGTAGCTGTCCACCGGACAGGACGCCAATATGGTGGTCGGCGAAATCTCTCATAGAGACGGCGTCGAGTGCGTCAATGGCTTTGCGATGCCAGTTGGCGTTAATACTCCGTAACAACCCGCGATGGGGCAATGACCCCATGAGCACCAGATCGCGTACGTTAATCGGAAACTGCCGATCGAATTCGGAGAGCTGCGGCAAATAGCCGATAGCATTCTCTTTGCCGCCGTTACCGAGGCTGAATGTGCCGTAAAGCGGAGGCAGCAAACCCGCCAGCGTTTTCAACAACGTGGATTTCCCCGTGCCGTTTGCGCCAATAATCGCCGTCAGCGATCCCTGATGAAAACAGCCGCTGAGCGTCGCGAGTGGCGCTTGACCACGGTAGCCAAATGCCAATTCCTGTAGGGCAATCATGGCAACATCACTGCCCACCCAACCATCAGCCACAACAGTGCTAGCAGCAGGGAAACGAGTAACACACGCTTCAGCGCGGAAAGAGAGTAAAAACTTGTCATTGTCATCGGCAAAAGATTGATTGTTATATTATAACATATCATTTTTTACCGATGACGATAGGGGCAATAGGTAAAAAAGTATGTAAGCCTCAGAGAAGGTACTGAGGTCAAAGGTGACTGTGCATATGGCATACTGGACAGGACGTAAAGGTATTAGGTATACAAACACGTAGTGCAATGTAGAAGACAACGATTGTTAGTAATGAGGCGTAGTTCAGGGTTATGTCATATGTTCTTACATGTTGTGGTTTATCAATGAATGTCTTGTGAAGCGGGGAAGCTTATGAAATCAGCCCCCATTGCCGCGGCACCGCGCGTGTTGGTTGTGGACGATCATCGTAAAATCCGTGAACCGCTTGCCGTTTATCTTCGTCGTCAGGGATTTGATGTTCGCACTGCCGAGAGCGCAGCAGGGATGTGGTTACTCCTAAAAAATCAATCTTTTGATGTCGTTATTCTGGATGTCATGCTGCCCGACGGTGACGGGATGGCGCTGTGCCAGCAGTTGTCTCGTCGCGCCAGAACATCGGTGATTCTACTGACGGCGCGTGGTGATGCGGAAGATCGCATCCGTGGTTTGGATTTGGGAGCGGATGACTATGTCGTCAAGCCGTTTGAGCCACGTGAACTGGTGGCCCGTATTCGCAGTGTACTGCGCCGCGGCGCAGTACACCGCACTGAGTCGCTATCTAATGCAACGGACGGCGCAGTCACTTACCATTTTTCCGGGCTGTGTTTTTCACCTTCGAGCGGCATTGTGACCGATGAGCGCGAGGCGATATCGCTAAGTACGATGGAAGGCAGATTGCTGAGTGCGTTTCTACAAAATCCACATACGGTCATGAGCCGTGACAGTCTAATCGATCTTTGCGTGCAGTCTGGTGATGTGTTCGATCGTGCTATCGATCGGCAGGTTAGCCGTCTTCGATATAAGCTGGCGCGGTTGGGTGGTAAAGAACTGTTGGTCACCGTTTGGGGAAGTGGTTACCGGCTGGCGGCCGATGTGAATCTGAGGGAAGCGTGAACAGATTACGCCAGTTTCTGCCTAAAAATATGGCGAATCAGCTAACGTTGCTGCTGGTCTCGGCGCTGATCGTATCGAACACGATCGCTATCACGTCGATTCAGTTCGCGGGGGCATTAATCCACCCGGTATCGCGCACGCTGGCACTGGAGCGATTAAGTATCGCTTATCAGGCGGCAGATACGCTGATGTCACCCAATGCGTCAGCGTTGCTTACATCGATGAATAGCGGTGACACCCATTTTTGGATCGCCGATCGCGCCGAAGTCGATCCGTTTATGATGCAGACGGAAGAGAGAAGGTTATCGCACGAGTTGGTTGAACGCTTAGGTTTAGCGGCGAATCGCACCGTGTTCATGCAGTTGGAGCGTAGCGACGGTGGACTGGCGCGCGGGCATTTGTTTAGCGCTATTCGCTGGGATCCGCTACGGCTACGCACCAGCGTGCTGTTATCTGACGGGCGCTATCTCAATGGCATACAACACCCTATTCGTGCCTATGAATGGAGCCGCCTGCTTTCTTACTCGTTGTTGGTCGCGAGTATACCCATACTCCTGATCGTTCTCTTTTTTATTCGTCGCGTCGTGCATCCGGTGAAAACACTCGTCGCCGCCACGGATCGTGTCAGTCGAGGTGAGTGGATCGCGCCATTGCCATTGGCCGGGCCACAGGAAGCACGAGAGCTTACGCAGGCATTTAACGTCATGCAGGAGCGCATTGCGCGCCATATTGAGGGGCGAACCCGTATGCTTGCGGCAGTCAGTCACGACCTTAACACGCCGATTACCGAGCTGCGCTTGCAAGTTGAGCTCTTGGAAGAGGGCGACGCACGCAAAGATATGCTGGAAAGCCTGTCAGAGCTCAGCGAGATGGTGAGTGAAACACTTAACTTTGTGCGTGGCGATTCCGTGTTTGAGCAAAGCTCAAACCTGTGCGTGAATACGTTGCTGGAAGATCTGGTGCGGCGTTATCGTCTGATGGAGAAAACCGTTGAATTAAGGGGGTCTGAACCTGCTTTCGTGCGTGCTCGGCCACTGGCGCTCAAACGTGCGCTGGGGAACTTAATCGATAATGCCGTGATTTACGGCGGTGATGCCACCATCAGTGTACGTGTTGATACGGGTTACGTTCGGATCGCTATTTGTGATAGCGGGCCAGGTATCGCTCCAGAGAATCTTGATCAGGTCTTTGAGCCGTTTGTTCAACTGGGAGCGCACCGTGAAAAGTCTACTGGCGGAGTTGGTGCGGGCGTTGGACTGGGATTGTCCATTGCCCGCGCCTGTATTCACGCGCATGGGGGTGAATTAGCATTGGAGAACCGCTCACCCACTGGGCTGTGTGCAACTGTGTATCTGCCTACAGATTAGAACGTAATAGTGGTGCCAAACCAGAACGTGCGTCCATAGTTGACCGTACCGTAGGTTTCATCATCCAGACGTTTATCGTTCACATTATAAATCGCCCCATTAAGCGCGACTGTAGGGGTAAGCTGATGGGAAACCCCGATGTCCGCTGTGGTGTAACCCGGAGCCGGTTCGGCGCTGATCGTATTGCCAAATTCCTTGCCGTAGTAATTCGCGGCTGCCCAGAGTTGTGTCTGCTCGCTGACATTCCACTCGGTGCGCAGATTGGCTTTGTGCTTTGGCGTCAGTGCCAGCGGTGCTCCGGCGTTCGCTCCACTCTTCTGTTCCGAATCGGTATAGGTGAAATTGCCTTTCAGCGACAGCGCTGGAATGATTTGCCATGAGCCATTCAGCTCCACGCCGCGAATGACCGCTTTATCGATGTTGATACGCTCCATAATGATAAAATTATTCCAGCGCTGGTCTGTGGTCCGCGTCGACAGTTTATCTTTGAAGTCGTTATAGAAGATCGTGGCACCACCTGACAGCGTGTCACGATCCGACCACATCGCCGACAGCTCATAGTTGGTGCTGGTCTCTGGTTTGAGATCGGAGTTGCCAAACATGACGAAGGTGTTGCGTCGGAGAACCGCATAATCGTCAATCACAGCGCGTAGTTCTGGTGCTTTAAAGCCACGTGCAACGCCGCCTTTAAGCGTCCATTCGTCGTTTACGTGCCAAACGCCGTAGACGCGGGGATTGATATGATTGCCATATTGTTCGTGATGGTCTAGTCGTAGCCCCGTGGTAAGGGAAAATTGCTCCGTAAGTCGCCATTCATCTTCGGCGAACAACGCTTTTTGAATAACCTGGAATTTATAGTTTTTCTGATCGTTTACAGCCTGGTTCCAGTCTTTCAGCGTGCTTTGGTTCCACTGTGCTCCCGCTGTGGTGACGTGGTAATCGGTAGGCATGACCAGTTTAGCGTCAAAAACGGTATTTTTAATTTCTGGTTTACGGCCTAAAACATCGGCTTGTCTGGCTGTCGCAACGCCTTGACGGCTGGTTTTTTCCTGTGACAGTGAAAGCGTGGATGTTGCCCAGTTCCAGCGCCCCTCGTGTGATATCGACCAGTGATCGCGGTTATTTTTTTGTTCGCGCGTTGCCCAGTTCGGGCTGGTACCTTCACCATTTTTCAGGCGCGTCGCTCCTCCTTCCAACAGAATGTCGTGATTGGCGGTAGGCGTAAAGGCCAAACGGGCAGTGAGGTCACGGTGATCGGCTTTGGTAAAACCGTTAGTCGTTTGGACGTTATCATCGGCCTGACGGTTCAGGTAGCGTCCCCAGACCTGTAGTCCTAACTTATCTTCCAGTAACGGTCCGTTCAGAAAGAATTGCGTATTGCTGGCATTACCTTGATCGCTGTGCTGGCGTGCAGAATAGTCATAGGACACCGACCCGCCCCATTCGCGGGATACTTTGCGTGTGATGACATTAATCACGCCGCCAATCGCGTCCGAGCCGTATAGCGATGACATCGGGCCACGAATGACTTCAATACGTTCGATGGCAGCAGCAGGTGGCATGAAGCTCTGCTCATAACCCGCGTTACCGTTGACGCGAGAATCACGTCCGCTCTGGCGTTTACCGTCAACCATCAGCAGGGTGTAATCACCGGGCATCCCGCGAATAGAAATGTCGCTTTCGTTGGTGCCGCCGTTTACCACCACCCCCTCGACGTCACGCACGGCATCGCCTAAATTTTGTACAGAACGCTTACGCAGATCGTCACCTTGAATAACGGTTATTGAAGCGGGGGCGTCTTCTTGCTGTTGAGCAAAGCCAGAGGCGGTTACGACCAACGTATCAGCATCGGCAGCGTATGCGCTATAGGCGAAAGGGAGAGCTAGCGTCAATTTGACGAATACCGCCAACGGAGAAGAGGGAAAACGGACGTGCATGATTTGGTATCTCTATATAAATTTTAGTAAATACAAATCATACGCATCCGTATTACGATAAATTGGACAAGATGTGACAACCCGCAGAGATTGATAGCCCCACTACAGTGAGAACTCCGCAGTTCATTCATCATCGAGCCCGTCTTACGTTAGGAATGCAAAACGTTAGGCATAGGTAGTTAAATTCCCCTGCATATCAACCACAAAGTGGGTAGCGGGCTCATCGTTGATATAGCCCGCGAGGATTTTCAGCATCAGGCCGAAGCGGTATTGCAGGCTGTCCGGTGGAAGCGTGGCTGTCGGCGTATAGGCCGCCAGCAGTGCGCGATACTGTTTCACCCGCTCCTGCGGAATATCCCGCCAGGCGAGATCGCTGCCGTTGCGCAGGCAATACCAATCGGTTACCAGCGTGAGCAGAGAAATATCCTGTAACCCATCGGTGCCTGCTACTGCGCTTGGTTTACGCTGGTCGGCATCGGGCAGTGCTTTGGCGCTGAGCGACTCTTTTTGCTGTGCGATCCACAGTAGATCGGCGCAGTTCAGTGTGTTGATAAGGGGTGATAAATCTTCCGGCCAGTCTTTTACCAGAAAACGCTGGCGCACCAGTAGCGCCAGATGGTGATGCAGGAAGTCGTAATAATCGCGGCTTTTCAGAATATCGCCCAGCGGTTCGCCAGTGCGATCCAACTCTTTCTGATAAAACGGGAACAGATGGTTGAACTGCGGCACGTTGCGCAGGACCAGCGTATCAATGTCGACTCGATCATTGTACAGCGTTGCCAGCTTCATGGCGGGCGGGTAAGCGGCCAGCGACGGCACTGCGACATTCACCAGCGTTCCCTGTGAACCGCGATACACACCCGTGTCGTTGACGTGCAGGTGGCCGCTGAAGTGCAGACGGATGCCGGCCGCCAGCGCCTGCTCGGCAACCTCTGGCCGCGGCGTGCGTTTAATGAAGCTGTTGCTGCCAAACAGCTGCTTTTCGTCCTCCACCGTGCCGTCGAGGAAATCGACCAGCGGATAGTGTGAGAATACCAGCAGCTTCTTATTCTGTGCTTTCGCCCGCTGTACTACTGATTTCACCCACGGCAGCATGAAGGGCTTTTCCGTCAGCAGGGCGTTCCAGCCAGTGTTACTGCTGGTGGAATAGCCTTTAATCTCTTCCCGTTTTTCCGGGCCGTCTTTGACCTGATACACGTTAGCATCGATGGAAAGCAGCCACAGTCCCGATTCCGGTTCCACCAAATAGGAGGCATCCACGATATTCCACTGCTTGCTGCCATCCGGTGAACGAGCGAGATACTGGCGTTTACTGAGTTCATCGCTGTCGCCAAACGGCGTTTCCCAGTGCAGGAAGTCATCGCGTTTAAAGAAACCAAACGGCTTCATCAGCGGCAGGCCGCGCTCATAGCCGAGCGCCTGCATCTTGGTCGTGACGATCAGTGACTGTGCATCACCGAGTTTGACGTCGGATTTGCTGCTGAGCATGGTGTTGCTGCCGTCAGCATTGAGCATTCTCTCTGAAGAATCATCACCCTGCGGGCGGTTAACGTCGTGGTTGCCCGGCGTGGCGAAAAAGCGCATACCGTGGCGCTGTTCATACTGCGACAGGATGGCGGCAATGCCTTCAACGGTAGGTTGTTGGCCATCATCAGAATAATCTCCGGACAGCACGACGTATTTCACCTGCTGTTTTGCCAGTTCGTCCAGCGCGGCCAACAGCGCAAAGTAGGGTTCGTTGAAGATGCGGGTCGAATTCACCGAATCTTTCAGGGTGCGAATCGTCAGCGTCTTTCCAGTCTGTGCATCGGGCAGGCCGGCAAAATCGTAATTACCGTAGATATTGTGGACGTGAACATCCGAAATAATGGCAATGCGTAACGGACTGGCGGATGTTGCTGATTCGGCGTTAGCGTGAAAAAAACCGCCAGCCAGCGTAATGGCGCTGCCTGCACCGAGCTTGACGAAGGTTCTGCGAGTGAATGATGTCATTGATGTCTCCGGCATTATTTATTTTTTATAACGGATGGCTGTATAACGCATAATGATGACAGGCAATCAATCGTGCGCCGTCGAGCGCATCGCCCATCGGGGCGGCGAGTTGGGATTGCCACTCGTCCGGCAGCCATGGCCGAATATGCAGGCCGATGCTGCCCATGAGCGATAAGCGAGGTGTCTCGTGGCGTGCCACTGCTGCCAACAGTAGACAAATTTCACTGGCCGTCTGCGCCAGCAGCGCGTGAGAAACGGCATCATCCTGCTGAGCGCAGTCAAATACGTGGCGGGCGAACTGCGCATAGTCGCCTGGTTTCGCCTGCTGGCTAAACGTCTGTAGTGCATCAAGCGTGTTCGCGGCCTGGGCGTGTGCTGCGCTGGCGGAAAAGAAATCGTTAATGTTCTGGCTGAGCGCAGACGGCACGCGCCAGCCTTGCAGTACATCGTAGGTGTGTTGCAGCACTGCCAGCCCAAGGCGTGCGCCGCTGCCCTGATCGGAAATCGGAAACTCATGGCCGCCGTAGGCGGTAATTGTCTGGTTCTGCCACGCCAGCCCGCAGGAGCCGGTTCCGGCAATGACCACGCCCGCATCTTTCCCTTGATTGACGGCCAGACAGGCACCGAGCGCATCGGTATTGAGTACCTGAGTCGCATAAGGGTGAGGTAATGCCAGAAAAGCATCGTAGGCGGTACGGTGTTCCGCGCTGGCGAGGGCCAACCCGACTTTCAGCCGAGATGCATTATCCGCTGAAAGCCCGCTGTGTTTCAGCGCCTGAGCGATAGCCTCATCCACCGACTGGCGCACGCTTTCCACGCCGAGCAGCAGATTGGCGCGACCGCCGTGCCCTTGCCCGAGCGGCGTACCGTCGGCTTGATAAATACGCGCTCGACAGCCTGTGCCGCCGCCATCCACACCTGCATAGAGCCATGTCGTCATGATGCGCGCGCTCCTGAATCCAGATAGGGAAGACAGGCTGCCGCCAAATCGCCGCTGAGACTAACGGTGTCAGTCTGTGAATCTGGCAGACTGTTCAGCAGCAGGGTTAACTCGCTGGCGCAGCGGGTCAGCAACTGCACCGACAGCGCATCCTGCGGGTGTGCCAGCACAACGTGCCCGAGCGTGGTGTAGTCAGCGGCCTGTGCCTGCTTTGACCAGTCGATAACCCGATCGACATGCTTATCGAAGTGCAGGAACAGCGCTTCACTGAGCGGTGTAAGTGGCGTGATGCCCTCAACTGCCTGAAGCATCTCCTGTACCGCCCACAGCCCCAGCCGCGACAGGCTGGCCGGGTTGCCGATGGGAAAACTGTCGCCGCCGCGGCAGGTCAGCAGGCCGTCATGCCAGTGCAGCAGACGGGTGAAACCGCCGGTGACCAGCAGATAGCGGTGTTGTCCCGGCCAGCGCTGTTCGCATATTGTGCTTTCGCGCGTGCGATCAAAGGGACGATCGCCATCGATGTCGATCTCCCTCATCTGCCATTTCACGGTGCGTTTTTCCGCTGTTGTTGATTGGTCGCGATCGTTTCGTTGAGGCGCTTCACATCGTTCGACGTCAGGCGCAGATATTCATCAAACGACACTTGATCGTTCAGGTATTGGGTAAAGCGCGTCAGGATGATGGGGTATAGCTCGTTCGCGCCCAGACTTTCCATACGTTCCCAGTCGAAAACGTAAGACGGGATCTTTTTAATCTCTTCACGCGCGGTGTTCAGGCCGTCGATCACGTGTTTATCTTTAGTCTGGTAGTGCAGATCGGTGATATCCGCACCGACGATGATATTGAAGCGCTCGGCGATCTCACGTTGCAGCGGTTCGCTGCCCAGCCACTCCATGAATTCGGCGACTTCCTGCGGATGTTTGGTGGTGGTGAATGGCATGATGAAGGTCGCACCACCCATCGAGATACACTTCTCTTTGCAAGGCGCTGGCAGCACTTTCCAGTCAAAACCGTCGCCAATTTGCTTACTGAACTGGTTCAACAGCCAGTTGCCGGAGAAGTAGGTCACGATGTTGCCGTTCACGAAATCGTCCGCCATGCTCTTGTACTGGCCGCCACCCGCCGCGCCCCACATTTCGCGCGGGAACACGCCTTCATCTGACCAGCGTTTCAGATCTTTAATCCACTGCTGGGCTGCCGTATCCGGGAAATTGATCAGCCCGTCTTTATCGTAGCGTGCGCCGTAAGAGTAGGCTGGGCCGGAGAAGCGGAAACCGCTACGGTCGATGGTGAAGGGGATATGGACGCCCGTTTTTTCGGCGACCAGCTTCGAGGATTTCATCAAATCATCAATGGTGTAACCCGGTTGCGGCAGGGGAACGCCCGCCTGTTCAAACAGGGTCACGTTAATAAATGGTAGGTCAGCAGTCCAGGAGGCGACAAAGCCCGGTAGCGCATCCGCTTTATGCACGCCTTTCACCCGCATGATCTTTTCGATACCGGCGCTGTAGCGTTTCTCAAAGGCGGCAGGGTCTTTCAGGTAGGGGCGCAAATCCAGCGTATAGCCGAGCAGCCCCATCTGCGTCGTTTTAGCAATATCCGGGCCTAAACCCGCAGCCAACTGCATCGGTAGCTGAGTTTGCAGCGCGTTATAGCCGGTGCTGACGAAATTCACATTGATGTGTTCATTACTTTGAGAGAAGGATTTAACTTTCTGCTCCATGAAATGCACTAATTCGGGATCGTCGTCACTATATAAAAATGTTATTTGCGTTTTGGCAGCTAACGCGCTGTTGCTGAATAACCCCAGAGCAAGGGCGGAAAATAATAACGCGGTATTGGGACGCATCATAAACATCTCCACATCATAGATTTGATTAATGGCTGAAATACCCTGGCGTTGGCAGCGGGGTTATTTTTATTTCCTGTGATTTATTCTCTGTCCTAATTAATGCAAATTTGCATTCGTCTGTCATTTTCATCATGCAATCATGGACAGAAGCCCGACTGATTTATGTGAAGCAGGTTAAAGATATTTTAAATGTTGGTTTAAATAAAGTGTTTTTGTGATATTAATCACATATATAAATATGAGAATCTTATTTATTAATGCGAAATGTCAATAAAAGAATGCAAAAGGCAATTTAATGCAAATTTGCATTGTGGTTGCGGGGTTATGGGGCACGAAAGCGCCTGTCGCCCTAAATATTGGCAGTGCGTGCACAACGAGAGTGCAAATAAGTTCAGCCATACCTTTTCGTTATTTTATTTATCAAAACCGTAAACAGGATTTCGCATGAATATCGGTTGGAAATTAAAGAAGAATGGCGTCATTAATCGGTTTCTGATTACCGAACGGACGGAAAAACGTTATTTCGCCGAGCCGGATACGCTGCCGGATAAGGTGAATTACCGCTTTATCAACGGTTTTGTCGATGTCGGCGTTTTACCCTGCCGCGTGCGTTTTTTGCAGGAAGAGGCAAAGCGCGAAGTGACGTTACCCGACGATCTTAATTTCCCGCTGATGTGGAGTGGCGGCGATGAAAGTCGTAGCGTCAATTTCAGTGATTTCTGGCCGTGTCCGGTTCACGTTCAGCGCTTTTCCCGCTGCGTGATTCACAGCGATAGGGCGCAGACTGCACCCTTTACGCTCAGCACCTGCGGCGGCGTGACATTATGGCTCAACGGTGAGCAGATTACCCGTTTTACGCCCTTTACCCGCAACACCGAACAAACCTGTGCTATCACGCTGCCGCTGCAAGCAGGCGCGAACACGCTGGTGGTGCATAGCGAAGAGCTGTGCGAGCGCGATACGGATTACCTGTTCAGCCTGTGCTATCAGGGTGAAGACACGCTCTTCTGGCAGCTTGACGACGACGCGGCGCTCAGCGAACAACTGGCCGCACTGGATAGCTGGGTTAATGGACTGACGTTGGAAAACAACCTGATCCAACCGCCCGTATTGGTGCTGAACAGCACGCAGCCGCTGCCGGAGTCCGTGACAATGGCGCACCGTCTGATTGGCAACGTCAACGAATCCGTCCCAGCGTGGCAGCAGCAACAAAGGCTGCCTGCTGGCAATCTGGGCTGGCAGGTGGATTTACCCTCCGCTCTGGTCGGCTACTACGATCTGGTCTGCGCCGCGACCAGCAATGGCATTACGCTGACGCGAACGCTCAGCTTTGGGCGTTTACCATCGCAAACGCTGCCCGTATTGTCGACGCTGGCAGCGCGGCGTGAAACGGTGTTGCGTCATACGGCACAGCACGGTTTTGAGCGCCTTGGTCGGTTGTTGGCGATTGTCGCGACAGGCGAGGGCAACGATGCCGCCGCGCCGATTCTCAACAACGCGCTGCAAAAAATCAGCCGCCGTGAAGACTGTGCGGATTTCCAACTGGTGCCGTTGATTTGGCTGTGGCAGCGCTATCAGGGGCAACAGTTGCCGCCGCAGGACTGGCGGCGCGTGCGCAGCGCCATTCTCGGTTTCCGTTACTGGATTGATGAACCGGGCAACGACACCATGTGGTTCTGGAGCGAAAACCACTGCCTGTGTTTCCACGTCGCGCAATACCTAGCTGGACAAAACTTTCCTGATGACACTTTCCCGTGCAGCGGGCGTCGCGGTCTGGAGCAGAAAGCGATTGCTCACGAACGCCTGACACGCTGGTTTGATTCCATTCTTGAACACGGTCTGGTGGAGTGGAATTCGGCGGCCTATTACCCCATCGATCTGATTGGGCTGGTGGCGCTGTATGAACTGGCGCAGGATGCCGATCTACGAGAGAAAGCTCGCGTAGTGATTGACCGCATCATGCTGATGACGGCGTGGGTGCATCAGAATGGTGTCGCGGTTGGCACCATGGGACGCGCCTACGATAAAGAGCTACGTTCTGGCATGTTGACCGAGCTGTCCGGCCTGTGTGCGCTGATGTGGGGCGAAGGCTGGCTGATTCCACACTGTGCCGCGCTGCCGCTGCTGTGCCTGAGTGACTATCAGCCGCCGGAAGCGACAGATCGGATTGCGCACTGGTCACTATCGCACGGCGCAGAAGCCCGCTGGGTGCAGGGGCTGAACCGCAGTGCCCGTATCATTGCCTGGAAGCAGCGCGATGTCGCCTTTTCTTCCGTTTTCGATCACCATCCCGGCGAGCCCGGACATCAACAACATCTGCTGGATGTGCGACTGGGCACGCACTATGCCGCTCGCCTGTGGGTGAACCATCCCGGCGAGGATCGTCCTGACGGCGTGCACCGTCCTTCTTACTGGGCGGGCAACGGACGTTTGCCCCACCTGATGCAGCACCGTAATCGCGCGCTAATAGTGTTCGATCTGCAACAGGATATCCGCCCATGGACACACCTCTATTTGCCACAAACCGCGCTGGATGAGGTCATCGTTGAAGATGTCTGGTGCTTCGTGCGCGGTGGCAACGGCTATGCCGCGTTTCATAATCCCGCCGGATTACAGCCGTTTGCGACCGCAGGCCAGCAGGCCGAAGGCGAGCTACGGGCATATGGCGAACAGAACGTCTGGTTCATTGCTGTAGACAGCGGCGACGGCGCGGAAGGATTCGCCGCATTCGCTGCCCGCTTCCGAGGGCGCTCCTTGGTTCAGGATAGCAACGGCGTGCGTATCGACGATCCCGACTACGGCGAACTGGCCTTTAGCCACAAAGCAGGATTCAGCGTGGCGCAGCGGCCTTTCATTTTTCCCGACGATGTCCCGGTCGTCCCGCAGTTCAACACAGGAAACCCATGACATGCAGACAGGTTCACTTAACCGACAACAAACCGAAGCGCTGCTGGCGCAGGTGGCGCGGGCGTTTTGTCGCCTGAAAGCGATTGATAGCGTAACGCAGGACGACTCACCGGATGCTGAGCTGACAATTCAATTTGAGGAGTGGGATTGGGAGGTCGGCGTCGGGCTGTACGGTTTCTGGAAGCTGGCGCATCTGACGCAGGACGACACCATGCTGACGACGCTGGCGAACTGGTATCAACAAAAGCTGGATGCTGGGTTGCCGCCGCGTCAGATCAACTCGACGGCACCGATGCTGGTGCTGGCGTTGCTGTGTCAGGACAAGCCGGATGCGCCCGCGCAGTGGCGTGAAACCGTGAGCGACTGGGCGGACTGGCTGCTGCACTCGCTGCCAAAAACCGAGGATGGCGGCTTCCAGCACACGGTGAAAGAGCGACCGAATACCGGGCAACTGTGGGACGACACGCTGTTTATGGCCGGTCTGTTTCTGGTGGTGGCAGGGAAATTACTCTCCCGTCGCGATCTGATCGAAGAGGCGGAATATCAGCTCCTCACGCACGCGCGCTATCTGGCCGATGTGCGCAGCGGGCTGTGGTATCACGGCTGGACATTTGTTGGTCGCCATCACTATGCCGATGCATTCTGGGGACGTGGCAACGCCTGGATTACGCTGGTGCTGCCGGAAATGCGTGTACTGGCGGAGGATCAACTGTCCGCGCCGGTATTACGCACGCTGGAAGCGATTCTTGAACAGCAAACGACAACGCTGGCACGCGTCCAGCACGAGTCCGGCCTGTGGCACACGCTGCTGGATGACCCGGATTCGCCGTTGGAGACCTCCGCTAGCGCCGGGTTTATCGCTGGGATTTTAACGGCACGTCGGCTAGGGATGCTGCACGATTTCCCGCAGGACGTGTTGGAAAAAGGCTATGCCGCCGTGGTGGCGCAGATTGACGCACAGGGTGTGGTGCAAGGTGTCTCGGACGGCACGGCGATGGGACATGATTTGCAGTTCTATCGCGATATTCCCAATGTTGCCGTGCCTTACGGGCAGGCGCTGGTCATGCTGATGTTATTGGCACAGTTAGATTCTGTTTGCGAGGGCTGACAATGGCGAGTCTGGAACTGAAAAACGTCCACAAAAATTACGGCGCGGTGAGCATCATCAAAGGCGTGGACTTAACGATTCATGACGGCGAGTTCATGGTCTTTGTCGGCCCGTCGGGCTGTGGAAAATCCACGCTGTTGCGCATGATTGCCGGTCTGGAAGAGATCAGCAGCGGTGAGCTGTGGATCGATAACCGCAAGGTGAACGATCTCACGCCAGCAGAGCGCAAGATTGCGATGGTATTCCAGTCTTACGCGCTTTATCCGCACCTCTCGGTGCGCAAGAACCTCGCATTCGGGCTGGAGAATTTACACTTCCCCAAAGACGAAATCATCCGTCGTATTGATGAAGCCGCCCGTATGCTGGGGCTGGAACCCTATCTGGATCGCAGGCCGCGTGCGCTGTCGGGGGGACAGCAGCAGCGCGTCGCCATTGGTCGCGCTATCGTGCGTGAACCCGATCTGTTCCTGTTTGACGAACCGCTCTCCAATCTCGATGCCAAGCTGCGCGTGCAGACGCGCGGTGAGCTATCCCGCCTGCATCAGAAGCTGTGTACCACCATGATTTACGTGACTCACGATCAGGTGGAGGCGATGACGATGGCGCAGCGCATTGTGGTACTGAATGCCGGTCGCATCGAGCAGGTTGGTACGCCGTTGGCGCTGTTCAATCGGCCGAAAAACAAGTTCGTTGCGGGCTTCATCGGTTCACCGCGCATGAATATGTTCCCGGCGCAGATTGTCGCCACCTGTGCAGACGGCGTCGAGGTGCAGTGCCCGTCCGGCAATCGTCTGGTGCTGCCGTTTATCGGCACCGTCGGGCAGAACGTCACGCTCGGCATTCGTCCTTCTCACTGTGAACTGGTGGAAGACGGTGAGGGGATGGCGCTGTGCGTCGATCGCTGCGAAATGATGGGGCATGAAACCTTTATCTACGGGCGGATGGGCGGCATTGACGACGAAATGATCGTCCATCTGGCGCAGCACCGCGAGTTCGCCGCGGGCGAGTCGGTGTTTGTGCGCTTCCCGCCGACGTATTGCCATCTGTTCGATGGTGAAACGGATGACACATTGCCGCGCTGTACCGATCATTAATTATCGCGACGGGAGAGGACGACATGAAAAAGATTGCCTTACTGCCCGCAGGATCGCTGATCGATAAGCTGGTAACGCCAGTGGAAAAAGCGGTGAATCTGCTACAAAAGTTTGGCGGCCGCAAAGTGATGCCGTGGTTTTTTATCGCGCCCAACATGCTGCTGTTCGCCGTTTTTGTCTTTATTCCGATTCTGCTGTCGGTGTGCTACGCCTTTACCGGCGGCACCAATATCCTGCTGTGGGAGCGCCCGTATGTGGGCGTAGCTAACTTCTCCACGCTGCTGAGCTGTGGTAACTACGCCGACCCGTCGAGCTGTGAACAGGATCTGTTCTGGACCGGCGTCTACAACACGGTGTCATTCACCTTTTTCAACGTGCTCTGCACGCTGCTGGTGGCGTTGGTGACGGCATTGATCCTCAACCGCAAGATTGTCGCCCGGGGCTTTTTCCGCGCGATGTTCTTCTATCCGGTACTGTTGTCGCCGGTGGTGGTTGGCCTGATCTGGCAGTGGTTCCTTAACCGTAACGGCCTGCTGAATCTGGTGCTGTCGTCACTGGGCGGGCAGCCGATTACCTTTCTGCTCGACCCAACGCTGTCGCGTTTTTGGGTAGTGTTTGTCTCCGTCTGGTTTCACGTCGGATTTTATACCCTGATACTGCTGGCCGGATTGCAGGCGATCCCGCGTGATATTTACGAGGCGGCTGCGGTGGATGGCACCTCGCGCTGGCGCGGTTTTTATCGGCTGACGCTACCGCTGCTGGCACCGAACATTCTGGTGGTGGTGATTCTGCTGACCATCAACAGCGTACAGATCTTCGATGAAGCCTGGGTGTTAACTAACGGCGGCGGCCCGGGCACGGCCAACAGCTTTATTGTGCAGTACATCTACCAGACCGCCTTCTCGTCGAATGCATCACTCTACGGACTGGCGTCGGCAGCCTCGGTGTTGATGGGCGTGGTGTTGATGATCCTGACGGCATTGCAGTTCCTGCTGACGCGTCGGCTGGAAGGGAAAAAATAACGGGAGCCATGATGAAGATAATCGCCTTTCTTACCCGCACCCGTCATCCGGGGCGCATCCATATTACGGATATCATGAGCTGGGTCTGGCTGGTGGTAGGCACGCTGCTGGTGATGATTCCGGTCATGTGGGCTGCCATGTCATCGTTCAAAACACCCGCGGAGATTAACCGCTTTCCGCCGAGTTTTCTGCCGCAGGCGGCGGATACCATCACGCTGCCGGAGTACCCGAAGCCGCTGGAACTGTGGCAGGTTAAGCAGGAAGACGGCGAAGCGAAAACGATGGCGCTGGTCAGACGTATTGGGCTGATCGCACAACTGGTGAATCCGGATGCGCCGAGTGAGGTGGTGCGTGTGTCGACCAAAGATCTGGTGCCGATGAAAGCGCTACATCTGGAGACGGAGAACTACACGACGCCGATCACGAAGTTCCACTTTGCTACCTACCTGAAGAACACCGTATTCGTGACGGTGATGGCGACGCTGTTGACCCTGTTACTGAGTTCGATGGCAGCCTTTGCGCTGTCGAAATATGAGTTTCGCGGGCGTGGCACGGTGTTGACACTGTTTCTCTCCACCATGATGATTCCGCTATCGGTGGTGATGGTGCCGACATTTCTGGTGGTGATTGGTCTGAACATGGGCGATAACCTGTGGGGCGTGATTATCCCTACAATTGCGACGCCGACGGGCGTGTTCCTGCTGCGGCAGTACATGCTGACGATCCCCGATGAGCTGATCGAGGCGGCGCGGATCGATGCCGCCAGCGAGTTCCGTATTTACTGGAAGATCATCCTGCCGCTTACCGCTCCCGCGCTGGCGGTGCTGGCGATATTCTCGGTGATCTGGCGTTGGAACGACTTCCTCTGGCCGCTGATCGTCCTCTCCAGTCAGGATAATTTTACGCTGCAAATCGGTCTGAATGCGTTTCAGGGGCAGTTCTCTGTGCAGTGGCACTATATACTGGCGATGACGATGCTCTCGCTTCTGCCGGTGACGGCGGTGTTCGTCTTCCTGCAAAAATACATCACGACGGGGATTGCCAACACGGGGATGAAATAATGGCGACACTCAAGGATATTGCCGACCGCGCGGGGGTTTCCATTAGCACGGTTTCCCGCGCGCTGAACGGTACGGCACCGATCAGCGCCAAAGTCAGGCAGCACATCATGGCGATTGCCACCGAACAGGGCTATCCGCTGCATAAAGTGGGCAAAGCGACCGTTGCACCGACGGAACCGCTGCGCCACATTTTGCTGGCGACGCCGCGCAACCTGATGCTGGAAAGTGAGTACAATCTGGTGTCGCTGACGCTGATTAACGCCCTGAAAACGCTATGTTTGCAACGCAATATCCAACTGCGTCCGTTTCTGGGGGAGCACGACACCATTAACGAACAGCAGCTGTTGCGTGAACTCCAGGGCGGAAAAGAGAGCGGTATTCTGATTGTGAATGACGATCACCCGACGTTGCTGAACGCCGTGGCGGAAAGTGGCATTCCGGCGGTGCTGATCAACGGTGAAGATCCCTCGATGCGCCTGAGCAGCGTGACGCCCGCCAACCACTACGCGGCGGCGGCGGGAGTGCGTTACCTGATCGAACAAGGGCATACGCGGATCCTGCATTTGACCTGGACGTCACGCATGACGATCAAACAGCGCGAACGTGGCTATCGTGACGCGCTTGTACAGGCGGGCATTGCGGTGGATGACGATCTGATTCTGTCGCTGCCGGATTTTCACCCGCGTACGGCGCGTGATGCACTGCTGCGCTGGCTGACAGCCAATCCTGACAGGCTGGGCGTCACCGCGATTTTCTGTGCGGCGGATAATCAGGCTATCGGCGTCATCGACGCGCTGTATCAGCACGGGCTACGGGTGCCTGAAGACATATCGGTGATGGGCATGGACGACATTCTGCCATTCGACATGCTGCCAGTTTCACTCACCACGGTACATCTGCCGTTTGAAACTATCGCCCGTGCTGCGTTACAGCTGCTGGCACAGCAAATGACGCCCTCACAGGCGCTCGGTATTGCCCAGCGCACTGAACTGGCGGGGCAGGTGGTCGTCAGAGAATCGGTGAGACGGGTGGAGTAGGGAATATCAAGGTAGCAGGTTCATTCATGTTGTGCTCAAATCCCTTACTGTGCTGCTTTTGTATCTAAGGAGGGAGTGATGGAGATTGAACAGAAAAACATTGGCAAGAACCAAACGGTTATCAACAATGAATCCGGCGTCATCAACGTTAATAATCATGGGCAATACACCAATCTTGCGGGTGAAAACACGGTACGCATCTATAAGGAAATATCTCGTTCAGAACAGGGTAAGTTCATCGTTAGCTTTGTGGGCGTTTGCCTACTGCCAGGATTGAGCCTGATTGCGGACTTGATGCAGATTCACCCGGCTATCAACCTGCCATTTTGGGTTTATGTCGCTGTGTTCGGTGTGATACTGGCCGTGGTGTTAGCGGGATATTATGACAATCTGCGAATTCTGGTATCCGGTGCGCCGAATGAAAATGAATGCAAACAGCTTTATGCCGACAGGTTATTTAGCAGAACCGAGGACGGCTATGTAGTCTTTACTCACACGACGGGTTGCATATACCCAGATTGCTGCGGAAAAATTGTGATTTCAGCACCTCCAGAGCGATACAACGGGGAATACTCTTTTTTCGGTAAATGCAGTCTTGCTGGCGGACAACACTCTTATGGTATCGACTATAACTTCAAAGCGTACCCGATAAAGGTGGATTGGCGGCCGATACCCAAACCTAACAAATAGCGTTTTGGCCGGTAAGGCGTTGCTGATATTACGATCTGCCGCCATACACGGCGTGTGCGCCGCACGCCGTACTGCAATGCCGAATGTTTGATCGTTAAAGCGGCATTCTATATTCGATAACACCCGGTTTTTCTGCGACCCAATCATAAAGGCGCTGGGCTGTTTTATTAGTTTCCTGAGTATGCCAATACAGACGATCGCAATGCTTTTCTTGCGCCTTTTCTCTCACGTATTCAATGAGTTTTTTGCCAACGTTTTTGCCGCGCGTGGTGGGATCAACAAAAAGATCCTCAAGGTAGCAATAACGGTTTACGCCCCAGGTGGAATCGTGAAAAACAAAGTGCGCGAAACCAATAATGTGCGACCCTTCGCGCGCCACGGCGCAGTGCACGGGAACCTCGGCTTTAAAAAAACGATCCCAGGTTACTTCCGTGACCTCATCGGAAAGCTGCACCTTATAGAATTTCTGGTAACTCTCCCAATAGGGCAGCCACTGCTCATAATCTTCTGGCTCAAGGGGATTAACAATAATTTCTCGATCTCTATTCATCACTTTTACTCTCATATTGTCGCGGATATTTTGTTGTTACGGATTGGTGCTAAACATCAGGCTGATATTTATCGTAATAAGATAGCAATGAAATAGATGGATATACCCCGCCACTTATTGAGAGAGTGGCAGACCAATTTTTTCACTCTTCTGGACTGCGGCTGGTGTTAGTAAAGAAGACGCTGTGTTTTTGTTCCGGTACCTAGCGTTGACGTGAGTAAAAATTGCCAATTAGGTCACAAAATTTTTAAGTTAACGTTAACATTTGTGATTATCATCTCATGTTGACACAAGAATGATTTAAATGATGAATTGTTAACGTTAACAATGGCGGTGAACTTCTTGCGGAATAGACCAACATGAATAAATACGCGCATACACCAGCACAATCTGCCAGGCAAAATTACTTAAAATTAAGTGGGTTACTATTTGCCTTCTTTTGGACATGGTCTTCAGCTTTTTCACTGATCTCGCTGTGGCTTAACCAGAAGGTTGGCCTGAGAGGAGCCGATACGGGGATCATTTTTTCAATCATCAGCCTTACCGCGTTTTTCGCTCAGCCAATTTATGGCTTTATTCAGGATAAACTGGGGCTGCGCAAAAACCTGTTATGGTGCATTGGCGTATTGCTGCTGTTGAGCGGACCCTGGTTTATTTTTGTCGGAACACCGCTTTTACGCTGGAATATGTATCTCGGTGCATTCAGCGTCGGCGTTTATGTTGGTGCCACGTTTTTCGCTGGGATCGGGGTTCTGGAATCTTATACCGAACGTGTCAGCCGCATTACGGGATTTGAGTACGGAAAAGCCCGTATGTGGGGATCGCTTGGTTGGGCAGGGGCAACGTTCTTCGCAGGAATGTTATTTAACATCGATCCTAACCTGAATTTCTGGATGGCCTGTGTCTCAGCCAGTGTGTTCTTGGTGTTGCTATGGCGTCTTAATGATATTAAGCCGCATGCGATGGGAGAGCTGGAATACGGTAAGAGTAATGCGCTAACCGTAGCGGATGCTATTGGATTGCTGCGCTTGCCACGCTTCTGGTCTCTGGTGGTGTTTGTTTGCGGTGTGAGCGTCTATAACGTTTACGATCAACAGTTCCCCGTCTATTTTGCCTCGTTGTTTAGCGACCCTGCGCACGGCAACGAAATGTTCGGATTCCTCAATTCGTTTCAGGTGTTTTTGGAGGCCGGTGGCATGTTTTTAGCGCCGTTTCTGGTTAACCGTATCGGTGCCAAACGCGGCTTGTTATTAAGCGGCCTTATCATGACGTTTAGGATATTCGGATCGGGGATGGCGGAAGGGACACTCGCCATCTCGTTGTTAAAATTACTCCATGCCGTCGAACTGCCGATCCTGCTCATCGCCATGTTCAAATACATTACCTCGCAGTTCGACAAACGTCTGTCGGCCACGCTCTATCTGGTCGGATTCCAGTTTGTTACCTCATTTTGTGCCGCTATTCTTTCCCCTATTGTGGGATATGGCTATGACGCACTGGGCTTTGCTGACACCTACATGATACTGGCGGTTGCCGTATTCATTCTGACACTGGTGTCTGGTGTGTTACTCAGCGCAGAGAATGATGAACCCGTTTCCGAAAACATGAATACAGCACCACGGTGAAATGATGAAATCACGTTTGATAAAGGCAGAATCTGCACGGGACGCGTTGTTAGCGCAACGCGGCAATACGTTTTACCCACATTACCATTTAGCGCCGCCAGCGGGATGGATGAACGACCCCAATGGCCTGATCTATTTCAATGGCGTCTACCACGCTTTCTATCAACATCATCCCATGAGTGAACATTGGGGACCGATGCATTGGGGGCATGCGACAAGCCCGGATATGGTGCGCTGGCAGCATGAGCCTATCGCATTGGCGCCAGGGGAGGAATATGACCGCGATGGCTGCTTCTCTGGCAGTGCGGTAGAGGATGATGGCGTGCTATCGCTGATTTACACCGGACATGTCTGGTTATCAGGAGAAGGGGACGATAGTGCCATCCGTGAAGTGCAGTGTCTGGCAATCAGTCATGATGGTATTCATTTTGAAAAACGGGGCGTCATCCTGACACCGCCAGAAGGCATTATGCATTTTCGCGATCCGAAGGTCTGGAGTGAGGACGGCTGTTGGTGGATGGTGGTCGGTGCACGGGACAAAAACGATACAGGGCAGGTATTACTGTACCGCGGCTCGTCGTTATCAGAATGGTGTTTTGAACGGGTACTGGCTCATGCCGATGCACAGGAAGGGTATATGTGGGAGTGCCCGGACTTTTTTCCATTAGGTGAACACCACTACCTCATGTTTTCTCCCCAGGGGATGAAAGCAGAAGGCTATGCCTATCGTAATCGCTTTCAAAGCGGCGTCTTGCAGGGGAACTGGCAGCCGGAAACTGTGTTTAAACGGACGGGCGCTTTCGAAGAGCTGGATCATGGGCACGATTTTTATGCGCCACAGTCATTTTTAGCGGCGGACGGCAGACGCGTCATTTTAGGGTGGATGGACATGTGGGAATCGTCGATGCCGTCCAAACAGGAAGGGTGGGCCGGAGCGTTTACCCTGCCGCGTGAACTCGTTGAATGTCATGGAAAGTTATATCAGCGGCCGGTTCGTGAACTGGAAAGCCTGCGCCAGCAACAGCAGATTATTGAGCCAGTGAACGTTAAAGATGCCTATCTCATTTCGCCTCGTGCAGACGCGATTGAACTGGAAATCCGTTGGGATATGGCACGCAGTCAGGCAGAGCAGTATGGCGTCAGGTTGGGAGAGGGGCTGCAACTGTATGTGGATAATCAGGCTAAGCGGCTGGTGTTATGGCGTCGCTATCTACATGAAGGAATAGACGGCTATCGGAGTATCGCGTTACCGCAGTGTGAACAGGTAAAAATTCGGATGTTTATCGATCGTTCTTCGGTTGAGGTCTTTGTGAACGATGGCGAAGCCTGTATGACGAGTCGAATTTATCCCCAGCCGGAGCAGCGTGCGTTGACGCTTTATTCCAGTCAGGGAGAGGCGGTTATGCTTGGCGGTTCGCTTTGGCGTCTTGAATAATCTCCTGTTTCAATCGCAATTGAGTATTCATTGCGATTGAGCATTTATCACGTATTGAAAAGGTCAGTGCATTTACACGCGAAGACTTAGCGGTGTCCCCTGAGTCTTCGTCAAACGTAAAAGTGAATCTCGCAGCACTCGTATTATGTCGATGAGCGGATCAATAGGGGACAAGGGAGCTGCTGACAACCGCCGTTTTCGCGGTTTTCAATAATGTGGAGCGTTGCCTGACGACCAATCTCATCGTGAGGTAATTGTATGGTCGAAAGGGGAGGGAGGAATAAATTTCCCATTCCTACCTGATTATCAAACCCTAATACGGCAACCTGTTCAGGAATAGCAATGCCGCGTGCAAGCAAGACCTGATAAGCAATAAAGGCGATCCGATCGTTACCGCAGATAAGTACATCAAAATCAGGATGATTATCTTGTAGTTTGGTTGCCAGTAATTCTGCCAAATCGGTGTAGTGCTCATCACCCAGCATCATATGGTGCTGCGAGGCATCTGATAATGAACGTCCCGCCGTTTGCCAGGCCTGCTCAAACCCGTTGCGGCGGTCGCGGCTTGCCACTTCTGCGTCAGGGAGCCAAAAGCAGAGCGGTTTTTGGTAACCACGGTCAATCAGATAGCGTGTTGCCTGATACTGTGCGTCAAAATTGTTGGGAATGTACGCGGGAAGCGACTTATCGTCTGACTGGCAGTTCGCTAAAATAACATTTTCCCCTTTAAGCGCATCTGGCAGCGTGATGTGGCGGAGCCCCATAGTGGTATAGATAATTCCGTCTGGTCGCTGTGCTAACAACTGCCGTACCGCGCGCGCGCTGTCTTGTTCTGAAAAGATATTAATAAGAAAACTATTCCAACCTTTTTCCCGCGCAGTTTGTTCTATTGCCAATAAAATTTCGACGGAGAAGGGCGTCGTCGCGGTATCTCTTGCCAGAATCGCAATGGTTGATGCGTTGTTACGCTGGGTACGTATTTTTCGTGCGGAATGGTCGGGGATGTAGTTAAGCGTCTGCACCGCCTGCATGACACGCTTTCTGGTTTCAGGGCGAACGGTATCGGGATGGTTGATGACGCGTGATACCGTCATCATTGATACACCCGCTAACTGCGCAACATCCTTCAGGGAAACCATACTTTTTCCATTATCATGAAGATGATGACCCTTTATCGTAAAAGGGTGATGAATCGGTGCTTCAATCGCTTATGGTTACCACAAAAGCATGTGGTAACCATTGGTTTGTGGTGAAATTCTTTACACTTTACAACGAGTAACTGTTAGAACGGAATATCGTCGTCGAAATCCATTGGCGGTTCGTTGCTTTGTGCCGGGGCATTATTTTGTGAGGAAGGCGAGTTCTGTGCTGGGCGCTGCTGAGCTTGCGCCCCGCCGCTGAACTGGTTGCCACCCTGCGGTTGCTGAGGTTGACCCCAGCCGCCTTGTTGCTGGCCGCCACCTGCATTGCCACCGCCTGCTGGTGCGCCGCCGCCTTGGCGTCCACCTAGCATCTGCATGGTGCCGCCGACGTTAACGACCACTTCGGTGGTGTAACGCTCTACGCCAGACTGATCGGTCCATTTACGGGTTTGCAGTGCGCCTTCGATGTAGACCTGAGAGCCTTTACGCAGGTATTCGCCCGCGACTTCTGCCAGCTTACCGAACAGAACCACACGGTGCCATTCGGTCTTCTCTTTCTGCTCACCGGTTTGCTTGTCACGCCAGCTTTCAGACGTAGCCAGCGTGATGTTGGCAACTGCACCACCATTCGGCATATAGCGGACTTCCGGGTCTTGACCCAGATTTCCGACAAGAATCACTTTATTAACGCCTCTGCTGGCCATGCTCGTGTCTCCTGATGAATCAATTTATGTAAGTCTAAACGATCAATTTTATCATGATACACATTTGTAGCATACCTGCGAAATGGCTTCAGAAATGAAAGTCAGATTTGCAGTGTTTGCAAAGTAAACGGGTTTAATACTGGATATCCATTCAGTTTTTTTTATGGCAAGCTATCCCTGCTTGCCACCCTACGGGTCGTCGCAAGCGACGTTAAAAAACGCGTCCGGCGTTTTTTTTGTGTCATAATTGTTTGTTTCGTACCGGTTCTCTCCGTTCAGGAGACGATGACAAACCGTTTTTATTCCGGGAAGTGTGTGAATGGATAAGATCGAAGTTCGTGGTGCTCGTACCCATAATCTCAAGAATATCAATCTGGTAATCCCCCGCGACAAGCTGATCGTCATCACTGGTCTGTCTGGTTCGGGTAAGTCATCGTTGGCGTTTGACACGTTGTATGCCGAAGGGCAGCGACGCTATGTGGAATCACTTTCCGCCTACGCCCGTCAGTTCTTGTCTCTGATGGAAAAACCGGATGTCGATCATATAGAAGGGCTGTCGCCCGCGATCTCTATCGAGCAGAAATCCACTTCACACAACCCACGCTCTACGGTTGGGACGATTACCGAAATTCATGACTACCTGCGTCTGCTGTTTGCTCGTGTGGGTGAGCCGCGCTGCCCAGAGCATGATGTGCCGCTGGATGCGCAGACGGTCAGCCAGATGGTGGACAACGTGCTGGCGCAGCCGGAAGGTAAACGCCTGATGCTGCTGGCACCGATTGTAAAAGATCGCAAAGGCGAGCACAGCAAAACGCTGGAAAACCTGGCGTCACAGGGCTATATCCGTGCCCGTATCGACGGCGAAGTGTGCGATCTGTCCGATCCGCCGAAGTTGGAATTACAGAAAAAACACACCATTGAAGTTGTCGTCGATCGCTTTAAAGTGCGAGAAGACTTGGCGCAGCGACTGGCGGAATCGTTTGAAACCGCGTTGGATCTGTCCGGTGGCAGCGTGGTGGTCGCCGATATGGACGATCCAACGCAGCCTGAGCTGTTGTTCTCGGCGAACTTTGCCTGCCCGGTGTGTGGCTACAGCATGCACGAACTGGAACCACGTATGTTCTCGTTCAACAACCCAGCGGGGGCGTGCCCAAGCTGTGATGGTCTGGGTGTGCAACAGTTCTTTGATCCGTCCCGCGTGGTGCAAAATGCCGAGCTGTCGCTGGCGGGCGGCGCGATTCGCGGCTGGGATCGCCGCAATTTCTACTATTTCCAGATGCTGCGCTCACTGGCGGAGCACTACAAATTTGACGTCGATGCGCCGTTTGAGGGACTGAGCGCCGCGGTACAGAAAGTGATTCTGTACGGCTCCGGTAAAGAGAACGTCGAATTCAAATACATCAACGATCGCGGCGATACCTCCGTGCGCCGTCATCCGTTCGAAGGCGTGCTGCACAACATGGAGCGTCGCTATAAAGAGACGGAATCCACGGCGGTGCGCGAAGAATTGGCAAAATTCATCAGCAACCGTTCCTGTGCCAGCTGCGGCGGGACGCGTCTGCGTGAAGAAGCGCGTAACGTGTTCGTTGAGCAGACGACGCTGCCGCAGATTTCCGATATGAGCATCGGCCATGCGATGACGTTTTTCAAGAACATGAAGCTCAGCGGGCAGCGCGCTCAAATCGCCGAGAAAGTGCTGAAAGAGATTGGCGATCGGCTGAAGTTTCTGGTGAATGTTGGGCTGAACTATTTGTCGCTCTCCCGTTCGGCGGAAACGCTGTCCGGCGGTGAGGCGCAGCGTATTCGGCTGGCAAGCCAGATCGGCGCTGGGCTGGTTGGCGTCATGTACGTACTGGATGAGCCGTCTATCGGCCTGCACCAGCGCGACAATGAGCGCCTGTTGGAAACGTTGGTTCATCTGCGCGATCTGGGCAATACCGTTATTGTGGTGGAACACGATGAAGACGCGATTCGTGCTGCCGATCATGTGATTGATATCGGCCCCGGCGCAGGTGTACACGGTGGACAGATTGTCGCCGAAGGCACGATGGACGAGATTATGGCGGTGCCAGGCTCGCTGACGGGGCAGTTCCTTAGCGGCAAACGCAAGATTGAAATACCGAAGCAGCGCGTACCTGCGGATCCAACCAAAGTGCTGAAACTGATTGGCGCTAAGGGCAACAACCTGAAAGATGTCACGCTGACGCTGCCGGTTGGCCTGTTTACCTGCATCACCGGCGTGTCGGGGTCGGGTAAATCTACACTCATCAACGATACCTTGTTCCCACTGGCGCAGCGCCAGTTGAACGGCGCAACGCTGGCAGAACCTGCCGCTTACCGTGAAATTCAGGGACTGGAGCATTTCGACAAAGTGATCGATATCGATCAAAGCCCGATCGGTCGTACGCCGCGCTCTAACCCTGCAACCTACACTGGCATTTTCACGCCGATTCGTGAGCTGTTTGCTGGTGTACCTGAATCTCGTACCCGTGGTTATAATCCTGGCCGTTTCAGTTTTAACGTACGCGGTGGGCGCTGCGAAGCCTGCCAGGGTGACGGCGTGATCAAGGTAGAAATGCACTTCCTGCCGGATGTCTATGTGCCGTGTGACCAGTGCAAAGGCAAGCGCTATAACCGCGAAACGCTGGAAATTAAATACAAAGGCAAAGGCATCCATGAAGTGCTGGATATGACCATCGAAGAAGCGCGTGAGTTCTTTGATGCGATTCCGGCGCTGGCGCGAAAACTGCAAACGCTGATCGATGTCGGCCTGTCCTATATTCGCCTTGGGCAGTCGGCAACCACGCTGTCCGGCGGGGAAGCGCAGCGTGTGAAACTGGCGCGTGAACTGTCAAAACGTGGAACCGGGCAGACGCTGTATATTCTCGACGAACCCACGACCGGTTTGCACTTTGCCGATATTGAGCAGCTTCTTACCGTTCTGCATCAGCTGCGCGATCAGGGTAATACCATCGTGGTGATTGAACACAATCTGGATGTAATTAAAACGGCGGACTGGATTGTCGATTTAGGGCCGGAAGGCGGCAGCGGCGGCGGCGAAATTCTGGTTTCCGGCACGCCGGAAACCGTGGCGGACTGCGAGCAGTCCCACACTGCGCGTTTCCTGCGACCTATTCTGGCACGTGAAGTCTGATAGCGAGAGGCCAAATCATGTGGACGCAATATGAAATCCGCCTGAAGCCGAAAGCCAGAGGCTTTCATCTGGTGACCGACGAGATACTGGCGCAGGTTGTTGCACTGCGCCAGATAAAAGTCGGGCTGATGCATGTGTTCATCAAACATACCTCGGCGGCGCTAACGATTAACGAGAATGCCGACCCCACGGTGCGGCAGGATTTCGAGAGCTTTTTTAATCGTTTAGTACCTGAAGATGAACCGTACTACCGCCATACTTATGAAGGCAGTGACGACATGCCCGCCCACCTGAAAGGCAGCCTGCTAGGAAACAGCCTGACAATTCCCATTACCAACGGACGCCTGAACATCGGCACTTGGCAGGGTATTTACCTGTGCGAACACCGCAACCACGGCGGCAGCCGCTCGCTGATTGTTACGCTGAATGGGGAATAGCCCTCAAGAATGCGTCGCGCCAGCGACGCATTCCGATAGAACCAAGCTGCCTGCACGGCAGTGAACATTTTCGCAATCACTCCACTAATCGGTTTGTTTTTCTAAGCTGCCTATGCGGCAGTGAACAAAGGCGCAGGTGTCGCTGGCGCGGATCGCATTTTCTAAGCTGCCTATGCGGCAGTGAACGAGAAGTATGGGCGCACTCGCGGCGGCACTAATTTCTAAGCTGCCTATGCGGCAGTGAACAATTAACGCTTGAGAAGAAGTTCCCCGAAGAATTTCTAAGCTGCCTATGCGGCAGTGAACAATAGCGTGTAGTTTGTAATAATCCGCCGCCGTTTCTAAGCTGCCTATGCGGCAGTGAACAATATTTGCGTTAGAACTAAAATGTGGTTACCTTTCTAAGCTGCCTATGCGGCAGTGAACAAAAAGCCCTTTCTAGCGACCGACCATATAGATTTCTAAGCTGCCTATGCGGCAGTGAACCGTTCCTATTTTACGGTAGTTACCTAATTTTAAAAGAAAATAAACCATTTTCTCCGAAAAACCCTTTTTATCGTAGCGCTTAATCGATATTAAAAATCAATGAGTTACAAGTGTTCATGGAAAAAGGGTGCCAATCCTGTGGCAACGATTTTATCTATTATCGGTAGACCTATGTTAAGTGCATACATATGCTGCGGATATACAAGAGAACGATTCAAATCTATACTTAGCCTATGTTTTAGTCAGGCTAGCGGCTGGCTGAATTCTGTATTAAGAGGAGGTGCATTATGCGTATTGTTTCGGTATTTAAAAACGGTAATAACCGTGCTATTCGCTTACCGCGTGATATGGATTTTGAAGGCGTCAATGAACTGGAGATCGTGCGTGAGGGGGATACCATCATGTTGCGTCCAGTCAAACCCAATTGGCATTCGTTTCTGCAAGAAGAGCGCGCTGACGCTGACTTTATGACAGAACGTCAGGATGTAGTCGAAGAGGGGAGATTCGAACTGTGAGCCGTTTGTTCATGCTTGATACTAATATCTGTTCTTTCATAATGCGTGAACACCCGGCTGCGGTGATTGAAAAATTGCAGCAATGCACACTGCGACGCGATCGAATCGTGGTATCTGCCATCACTTATGCTGAAATGCGTTTTGGGGCGGTTGGCAAAAAAGCTTCGCCGCGCCATATGCTGCTGGTTGATGCTTTCTGCCGCCGACTTGATGCGATATTACCTTGGGATAGCGCAGCGGTAGACGCCACCACAAAAATCAAAATCGCGTTAGCTGCCGCTGGCACGCCTATTGGCCCAAATGATACGGCCATCGCTGGTCATGCTATCAGCGTTAAGGCCGTATTGGTCACCAATAATCTGAGAGAGTTTGAGCGAGTACCGGAACTGGCGCTGGAAGATTGGGTTAAATAATCTGTCAGACAGAGCTAGTGATATCTGGCGAAGTGAAAGCCCTGTACTTGTTAAACTGCCTGTGCGGCAGTGAACTGGAACACCGGCGCACGTATCAATGAGGCGCTTTTCTAAGCTGCCTACACGGCAGTGAACTTGATTGGACTAGTTCTGCTGGGCATGATGCTTTTCTAAGCTACCTACACGGCAGTGAACGGTTAGGTTTTCACACTAACAACCAGATTATTAAAGAGAATATGGTTTTTCTCAAAACCCCTTTTTTATTAAAGCGACCAACTGCAATTAACAATCAATAATTTGCAGTTGGCCGTTAAAAAAGGGTTAGAACCACGGAACGGTGGCTTCTGCGCTTAGGCCGTAGGAGGAAAAGCGTCCTGCGATAGGAGCATCCTGTAACGGGCCATGCTCCACAAACACAAAAAACATCTGCCCGTTGGACAAGCTCTTGATTTGCACAAACGGCAGTGCGCTGCGTTTCTCTATTGCGTCGGGAATTCGTGCCGCAGCTTCTGCTTCCGTCAGCCAGCCTTTGCTAACGGAGCGTCGGCGCAGCCGTTCGGCGCTGCTCTTGAGCTGAACGCGGCGTACAGTGCGAAATTTCACGTCGTTAGGTACGGCTTTACACTCAGAAACCTGTGTGTAATCCCGCAATCCTTTCAGCCAGGATGTTTTTCCTAACACAGAGAGCGCGTTTTCCGTACCGTGTAGCCGTAAGCATTCCCCCAGCGTTTTACCCACTTCTGGAAAGCTGATCCCAATCTTGCCATCGGCCAATTGCCCCAGCGCCCGGTGCAGTTTGGCAAACAGCGCGTTCAATAGCTGAGACGCGGTGAATTCGGGATCAGGTTGGACGCGAATATCAATGTAGTGATCCATACCGCCACCTTATTCGCCTTTTTCACCAAACACACCGCCGCGAATCAGCGTGGCGATCACATAGTGCTGTTGCTCCGGCACGGGGACATCGCCTTTAATCACCCAGTTATCCAGCAGCGTGTAGAAATCCATTTTCTCTTTGGGCTGGCGATAGGCTTTACCGCGACTGGTTACGGAGCCGTAAGGTTCGACGGCAATCGGACCCGCTTCATCCGCTGCCGGATACCAGTTGTCGATGGTGCGCAATGCGTTGCCAATTTTCTGTGAGTGAATGGCCGCGACATTATTCACTTGATAGAGGATCTTGCTCTTGCCGTTACGCGCTTTTTCGTCGAGCACCAGTTCCTGAGAAGGGAAGACTTCCTGGCCGTTCCCTAGCTGCACATAGGCTTCGACGGTAAAAAGCGCCGAGGCGTCGCCCGCCAGCCCCTGCTCAATCGCCTGTGCTAATGCTGCAAGATCGCCAGCCGGCTGGCTGAACTGGCGCAGCGAATAGTCTTCACCGTTGAATTCCCAACTTTTTTCACCTTTCTTGGTGACGACGACGCGGATCGCCTCTGCGCCGACACGGTTGCGCCACAGAAAACGACCGTTCGCGATGTTCTCTGCATAGCGTGCCGCTAATGTACTGAAACCTTGTTCCTGAGCGTATCCGGTGATGATTTGCCCCAACGCGGTTTGGTAATCCTGATCGTTACAGACCGATGGCTGCGCCAGATTACCCAATACCCGCAGAGTGAACACGACTTTCAGGGTATCGGCCCCGAAGGGAAGAGCGGCGACGTCCACTTTTTGCAGGTTGGCTTTCTGAATTTCTGCATCCAGTTTGGCCGGGTCGCTAGTAAGGGCATTTTTCAGGCGGTTAGAGATCGTCCCGCGTACTGATTTCTCCTGGATGGCAATAGCCGTCCAGTTATCCTGCTGCGCCCAGTTGCCTGCATACATCAATGCATCCGAGTTAGCTAATTTACGTTCAAAAGCCAGTACTGATGCGGTCTTTAATGTCGTTGCTGCTTTTGCCATGATGTCGTCCTTTTTAGTCATCGAATTCGTAAGAAGTATCTTCTGCTGCTGAGTCGGTATCCGCTAATTGGCGGCAGTGATAATCGCCGTTCTGATAGTCATATTCCCAGAGTATCTGGCGGATATCGCTGATGCGGTGCGCACCTTGCCATTCCCCGATGCCGTAGGCGGCTTCGGCAAAACAGAACGGCGTGTGCGGATCGCGGGTTTTATCAACCTCACCGGGTGCATAAAGCGGTGAAATGGCACGGTAGCCAATCATCAATGGCGTCAGAAAACCGCCGTCGCCGGGCTTGGGAAGGTATTTCCACTGTATGGTGTTATCGTCAGGATCGCGTTCTGACTGCATCTTTAGCGCGGCAAAATCCAGCCAGGCATCGATCATTTCTGCTTGCGGGTTGGCTTGCTGTAACGTCTGAAAATGGCGATGCAGTAGTGAGGTGCGATCTCGCAGCACAAAGCCCGGTAATAGGCGGCGCATGACTCCACGGGTTTCCGCTTCGTCCACTGGTAACGACTGGACGGTGACCCGCTCGATATCAATCACGATTCCTCCTGCCAGACGTTGGCATTGCGCCTGCTGTTTCAAATGTTCACATAGCGCTGTCGTGTCCGCTGGGATCTGTCCGTCGCAGCGTATTAACAATGAGACGGTCATATGCATACGGCCTTCTTCATTAAAAGCGGCAGTTTTGGCTTCTTTGGTGAGCGGATTTCGGGTCAGGGCAAAGCTCCGTTCCCAACTGGAGCCATAAGCGTGTAGCTGATGCTGATGGCTTACCACGCCGCAGCCTTCCAGTGTGAGCCCGTGGCTGGCCTGTAACTTACGCGATAGCGCATGGGTAAAACCGAGAAAGTGCGTAATCGCGGGGAAGCCGTAGGTCAGTCCGGCAATGGCGTTGGCGTTTTCGACCTGGATACTGCGGAGAATAATCAACGTACTCATGCCAGCTCCTCTTTCAGTGCGCTTTCCATTTCTCGCATACGACGTTTGAACAGGGCTGCGGTAGACCATTCCCGACGTTCGACCTCGCCGAAAATCAGGTTTTCATGTTTGAGGCGACGGTTCAGCCAGCGGCCAAAATCGTAGGCTACTGCCTGTTGCCAGTCTCCCGCTTCGCGTTCACGGCGGAAAACCGTATCCGTTTCTGCACGATAAGGGTCGAGCCATAGCTGCTGGGCGCGTTTCAGTTCAGATTCTGCGCTCCAACCGACGGGCAGATTCTGCACGCTGGCGACATAGAAGAAGAGCTGATCGATCAACTGGTCGAGGTAACGCAGGCGCTGTTGACGAATATCGCGATTGTTTTCCACGTTTTTGACGCTGAGCAAAAAGCGCTGCATCTGCGCTAACGTCGCGCGGGTGTGGTAGTCCACCTCGCCGCGTGGCCGGAAAATGGATTCATGCTGCTGCGGCGGTTTTTCAATACTATTCCACTGTGGTGGCGCGCTGCTGAGCAAATAAGAACGACCGCTGCGGCTGCTGTTTAGTGCAGAAATATTTTGCGGCTTAGTGCCACCCATATTCTGTACTGCCAGATTGGGATAGCTGATAGAGAGTTGGTCGTGCCACTGGTTTGTTCTTTGCGCCTGACGAATCGCTTTTGCCTCGTCACCAAAACGCACAGCACTGATCCGCTGGTGGAGCGCGTGTGCCAGTGAAGAGGAGTAAAGCGGGCTGAGCAGATGGTATTCGCCGTTTGCCAGTGGGAAATAGATCTGCTTGGTTAGCTTATGTGAGCTGGGCTGGCGATTGGTGAACACCTGTTGAAATCCTGCTAGCCACTGTGCAAGCTGCTCCGGATTTTCAGCCAGCGCTTCCAGTGCGCAGTTATCACCACGCTGTAAGGCGGCGACCAGCGAATCACCGTCGTGTTCAGTCTGTAGCAGCTTGGCAACGTCTAATGCAGCTGCGTTGCCGACGGCATCGATGGCGGGTTGTGCCAGCGTCGCGGTGGAGAGTGTTTTGGCATCCGCTACCGTTTCGGCGTTAAAGACGCTGCTGCCTTTGGCATCACTGTGGGTGAACTTCACCGCGTGTGTGACCAGGCTGATTTGCCCGGCGCGGTTGGCGGCATCGGTTAACCAGTTGCACACCTCGTGCTTCTGCTCGATCTCCTGCCGCGCCTGTGCCAGTTCTCGTTCCGCTACAGCCAGCGCTTCACCGCTGAGTACCGCACGTTTCTTCTCCGCTTCTTTATCGAACACATCCAGCTTGGCCTGCTTTCGATTGTTGATGTAGGAGAGTATGAACGCTTTCAATTTCTCACCACTCATAGTTAATCCTTTATTTTTAGATTCTTACATGAAGTTTCTTCTAGTTTCGATTGATTGTTATAGAGAAAATTGAGAATTGCTGTCCCTTTGCTGAACTGTCCGCTTGGTTATTTATATGCATAATCATTGGTTTCGTGACAATGGTAACAACCAATATAAAGGCAATAACTGAAACACATAACCAGATGATTTTTAATCGTTTCATGATGGAACAGCCTACAAAGAAACTCACACAATGTGGCAATAGTAATTGATGAATGATTAATGATCAACTCCTAGATATATTCCCTATAAAATTAAAAAATTGGTTTTTATGTAGCTTGCTATGTAGAATTAAGCTACTGCCGTACTGGCAGCTTAGAAATAGATATGTTCGCTATACATATAAACTGCCGTACAGGCAGCGGCGCACTCAACTGAGTGCGCCAAACACTCCCAGCAGCGGGTGCCAGAGCCAATCTTTTTCCTCGTCTTCCCGCAGGCGAATTTCGCCGAACCGGGCGCTCACCCAGCTCAGTTCCCACTGCTTTTCTTCTGCCAGCCGTTGGTACAAGGCGTGGTAATCCGGTTCGATCCATGCACTGACGCCTTCTGCCATGTTCAGCGTAACGGGGCGAGCAATATCGCTTTGCTTCCAGCCGCTCGGGCCATCGTCCTGCACCATGAAAACCGGTTCTTCATCGTCATCGGCGATCCACAGGGTGTACGCTGCATCTTTCGCCGATTGACGAAATGGCGTACGCCGCTGTAGTTCGCCATTCCAATGCGGGTGCGCGCGCCACCAAAAGGCAGCGGGAGGGCGTTTCAGATCATCGAGTTTTTTATTTTTGAGCCCAAGCAGCGTTTTCCCCAACACGGCATGCTCTAACGCTACCAGCGAAAGCGGTTTGATAAACGATGCTGGCTGCACGATACGCGGCGCGGCATTGAGGTGGCGGTACTCTTTTTCCTGCAATAGCTGATGGAGATCGTGCGTATCCAGACTGTCATCCTGCGACTCAAAGCCAGGTTTGCAGTACGCGATGTCTTTCCCTCTGAGCGCTCGAATGTTGTGGCTAAGCAGATAGATATTGGGGGTTTTAGGCACATATTGCTTGTCCTGTCGGTGACGCAATATTCGTCCGGCAAGCTGAATAAGCGAACGCATTGAGCTAGGCTCGACAATCGCCCAATCGTAATCATGATCGCGACCCACTTCAGCGACTGAGGTTGCCAGAACAACAAAGACGTGATGCTGTTGCGGCGAGTTTTCTATCGCCTGACGAATTTCCTCTACCTGCCACAAGGCATTGATGTCGTTGCGCATCAGCGCGGCATCAAGCCGCTGCTCAATATAAGAACGCATCGCTAGTGGGTGTTGGCTGTGATAAATGCAGTAATGAATGCAGATATTCGGCGGTGAAGGGATGGCAAGTACCTGTCGAGCGACGGCAACCAGCGGATCGATGTTTGCCATTCTGACCAGCCCCAGTGAGACGGTTTTCCCGTTTTCATGCTGTTGGTGATGCTGAGAATGCAAATCGGACATCCGTGGGTGGATCGCCTGTGCGACGGCCAGATAAATATCGTCCGCATTTTTACTGGGGCTGCTGACGGGCACAATGGAAGCCAGTCGGAGCGGGAGTTCCTCTTTGGTGAGATTCTTCAGCCGCTGCTGAACGAACGCATCGTGTCTGACCATGAAGTCTTTCACGTCACCATATTGTTCGTGCTGACAGTCAAATTCATCAAACCAGCCACAGCAGACGTTTAGTGGCGTATTTGGCGTACCGTAAGCCTGTTGCCAGGCGGCGCGGCCATCAAGATAGGCATCGAACAACGCACGAATTAATACAGGCGGAAGTGTGGCTGACGACAGCAGCACGCGTGAGCCAAGCATTCCCGCCCAGTTAACCAGTCTACAAAGTGCAGGAAGATCCTCCAGACCAAAATCATCCGGTTCGTCCAGCACCAGATCGGCGGTTAATAGTCGTAGCATTGGGGCAATCTGGTGGCCGCCGCGTAGCCCTTCCGTTGCCGGCATCAGGTGATCGATGGTGGTGATCAGCACGGGCGCACTCAGTAATTGATGTAGCGTTGGGCTGCGTTCCAGCCATGCTTTTAGCCGACCATCATCCAGCGAGCCATCGTAGCGAACATATTGATGTTCAGAGAACAGCGGATTGGCGGATTCACTGCCAGTCTGTGGCGTATTTTGCTGGCGTTGTTGAGTCTCCTTCCGCATTTCATGGAGATCTTGCACTGCCTGCGAACCAATCAGCACCGCTAAGTCGTCTTCGTCTAGCTTCAAACGCTGCCGTAGTGCATCGCCGGTTTGCAGCGTCAGCGTGCGTAACCCCAGCGCGACGGAGAAGCGGCAGCCGATGGTTTCATCCGACAGACCATACATAATTCGGGCGTTAGCGAAGGTTTTTCCTCTGCCAGTCGATGCCATGTTGATGCCGAAGAAGCCGTGCTGCTTACTGGCATCACGAATGGAACAGGCAAGGTCGAACGCGCGATCTTGCCAGCGAAAACGCGGGTGCGTACTACGTTGACGGAACCCTTTGTGGCGAGTGATGGCGGGGAGCGTGTCACGCAGGTGCGGCAGGCTTCGCCCCAGCAGTAAGGCATTTTGCCCAACGCCGACGCAGTGTTCATCCAGCCTCTGTTTATATTCCCCAGTCTTACGATCGGTATTAGCCCACACCGGATAAGTCATGTCCTGCCAGCCAATCGTTGCCGCGCCTGCTGAATAATGATGGTCAGCCAGCATGAGTGCGAGACGAGCCAGATGCACGGTCAGCCGTTGATCTAACTGAGCGAAATGCATAAATGAGGGTAATTTCAGTGCGCGACCCGCAAATTTTCGTGCCTTCTCACGCCAGACCGTACTGCGCAGTGGTGTCCCGTTAGGAAACTGCCAGTTTTGCTCTCGCTCTGACGGTGAGCAATCGGTCTTATAATGGTTGAGAGCATTCCACTGCGGAGAAAGATGGTCGGTTAACCATGTCTCAGCGAAACTTAACTGTGGTTCACTACTATTTGGTGCAAGCTCTGTCGATTTGTTAAACACGGGCAGCCGATGGTGCGAAACAATCAGCCAGGCGATAACCTGCGCCAGCGGTGGCAAGGTACGAAATGGACTATCGCTGAACGTCGGTTTATCCCGTTGCAGGCCAGCCAGTAGTTCTGTTTCTGCTTCAGAGGTAATCATGCTGAGTGTGGTTAGCCAGGCTTTATCGTCCTGCTCACCAACAAAGGCCTGAAAAAGTCGCAGCGATACCCATTCATGTCGATAGGGTTGGCTGCGTGGGCCTGTACCGCTCAGGCCTGCCTGAAATAGCATATTGGCTTTGCCAACATCGTGAAATAGCCCGGCAATGGCGGCCAGCAGGCTAAATACTTCGGCGCTGTGCCACGGATTTTCATCTTTTGTGCGCAGAACATCTCGGCTGGTGGTATTGGTAGGAACACTTCCCTGCGCATTAAAACGTCGCAGATTGCCGACGACCCACAGTAGCTCGGTGTGGTTTGTGCTACGAACCCAGTGGCAGGCAACTGCCGTATTGCGACGCGCCGTTTTGCGCAGCAGCTTGCGTAGTGTGTTCAGCCCTTCCTGCGTGATGGCGGTTTGCCAACTGCGCTCGCCTTTGCGTTCAGCAAACTGATCTAGTATCCGGCGGGTTTCGACCAGCGCACGCTTATTGCATTCTGAAATCAGCAGAATGTTCATCGCGCTACCTGACTCAGTTTGCTGGCAACATCCTGCAAGCTGCCGATCATCACATCCAACGCTTCGGATTGTTGAAATGCAGTCAGGCAGCGCTGACGAAATTCTTGCTCATCTTCGCCCTCCATCGCGGCAATAAAAGCCTGCGGCAGAACGAGCGCATCTTTAATTAAATCGGCAACGTCAAATACCAACCCGCCACGGCGAGTTTTACCGTGTAACACCGCTAACCCGTGCGGCAGGCCCAGTACCCACGTTGAGACGGCAGCCAGCCCATAAGCCAGATAGTTACCGTGATCGAGAAAGCGGTTCGCCAGATCGGTACCGCCGCCGCGTTTGGCGCGGGTAAAGTCGCCATAACTCACGGCATTAGCGGCCAGTTTGTACAGGGCTTTAGTCATCATCGCTTCCTGTATCAGCACGTCATTGCTGGTGCGGCAATCGGTTAACCCTTTTTCATAACGATCCAGAAGCGCCTGAAGATGGTCAGACTTAAAGGTAAAGCGCGCTTCACGGGACAGACGAGAACCCAGCCAGTGCTGACGAATTTGCGCTATTCGCACCTGTTGGAAGGCGATGGCGGCGGCCAGCCTTTTCTCATCATCGAACCAAAAGCTGACCCAGTCCTGCAAATACTCGGTTGGTCGATACTCGCTCTGTGGTGATAGCCAGGACACCGCGACTTCAGCCTCGTTGGCGGCAAACAGCGGTGTACCTCCGCCGCCACAAAAACCGATCATCACGCCCGCTCTGGCAAATTCCCGCATCGCCGCCTGCGTGACGGAGGTGCCGGTCCCCAGCATCACCACGCTGGTATTGGCGATGGGAATATTCCAGTACAGAGACTGGTTTCCTTCCTCCGTGACATATTCGACACGGCCACCGTTAACGAGAATGCGGCAATGCTGGAGGTAATAAACATTGGCGCGTTTGGAATGCAGAATAGTTTTTAAGTCCGAAGGCCTAAAGGCGTTATCCATAATGTATTTTCTGCCGTAATAGATAGTAGCCATGACGCCAGCTTAATAAATCGCAGGCTAACTATTTGATAAGGAAAAATATAACTTTCAGAAAACTGATGAAAATCAGACTATCACAGTTGCATGTGAAAGATGATGACCGCAAAAAATATTACCCAAACGCAGACCCTTTTTATTTGGCCTATTTCACAGGATTAAAAATCAATGAGTTACAGATAGGATTAAAAAAAGGGTTTTTACGAAGAAAATGGCAATTGCTGCTAATAAAACAAACCGTTAGAGTGATTGGGCTACAGTTCACTGCCGCACAGGCAGCTTAGAAATGTGCGGCAGTGAACAACATTACGAATCCAATGTTCACTGCCGCACAGGCAGCTTAGAAATGAAGCGAATATTAGAAAGCCGAAGCGTAAAAGTTCACTGCCGCACAGGCAGCTTAGAAAATTGCCAGAAAGAAGCCGTTAGGAGACATGATGTTCACTGCCGCACAGGCAGCTTAGAAAGTAAACGAATTGTCCGAATTCTTCAGCAATATGTTCACTGCCGCACAGGCAGCTTAGAAAAATAAGCGGTGAAAAGCGCGGTTATCACACCGGTTCACTGCCGCACAGGCAGCTTAGAAATCCCCGATGTGTTTTGCAAAATGCTTTCCATTGTTCACTGCCGCACAGGCAGCTTAGAAATTCTGACTCGCCCGGGTCGTTCAATGATTCATGTTCACTGCCGCACAGGCAGCTTAGAAATGGTAACGACGGCACATAAAAAGTGTTGACCTGTTCACTGCCGCACAGGCAGCTTAGAAATTATTCAGTGACGCGGAATCTTTTACATATCAGTTCACTGCCGCACAGGCAGCTTAGAAAACTTCAATAACGCCAGCGCGTAGATCATAAGCGTTCACTGCCGCACAGGCAGCTTAGAAAAACCTGGAAGTAGGTATGACGGTGAGTTTAAAGTTCACTGCCGCACAGGCAGCTTAGAAAGTATTAAGGCAAGCGAAAATAAGGATCGCAAAGTTCACTGCCGCACAGGCAGCTTAGAAAACAAGCACAAAACAGCAACAGAGTAAATATTTGTTCACTGCCGCACAGGCAGCTTAGAAATGAGATTGATAGAATCGAAAAATCTAGATTAGGTTCACTGCCGCACAGGCAGCTTAGAAACCGATTCCGCTATGTCTTTATCCGCTGTTTATGTTCACTGCCGCACAGGCAGCTTAGAAAGTTGAAGCCGACGAGTTTGAAAAGAAGGATGAGTTCACTGCCGCACAGGCAGCTTAGAAACGGTGGCGATACTGGCAATCAGGTAGACATGGGTTCACTGCCGCACAGGCAGCTTAGAAATAGCCCCAAGCTAATGGGGCACGTGGTGGAATGTTCACTGCCGCACAGGCAGCTTAGAAAATGACTCATACATTTCTTTCTGTTGTTTTGAGGTTCACTGCCGCACAGGCAGCTTAGAAATTTAAATACCCCATCATTAAAATAACCAGTACGTTCACTGCCGCACAGGCAGCTTAGAAAAGACGAGCTGACGTTTGTGTATGCCGCTACGGGTTCACTGCCGCACAGGCAGCTTAGAAAGTGTCAAATCTGGCTCACGAAAAATACGCAACGTTCACTGCCGCACAGGCAGCTTAGAAATTCTGCGGCGTGATGTTTGATAAATAATTCAGATTCACTGCCGTACAGGCAGCCTATTCACGGTACTCAGCGCTGCTGTCTGGTTATTATCGAGGCTGCACTGCGCCATCGCTCAATGCCTGTAGCTCTTAAATAACGTATTGTTGATGCCCTATTTTCGTAATGTTTTCAAGTAATGGGTTTCTTTTGGTGGGAATGGAAAATTGCAGATTGAATGTTATTAACATTTAAAAACCATCATTTTTCCGTTAAAGTGCACTTACAGGGAAATAGTTCGTTGACTTAAGTAAAATTCAAGGGAATGAGTGGCTATGAAATACGATCCGGTTTTAAAAACACTTGTTGATGATGACTATCGGTTAGAAGATCATCTTGATTTTAAAAGGCAGCATGCTGATATTAACTATCAGAAATTACATGCTCAACTCAATGAAATAAATAACGATAACATTCATGCCATATTAACTGCGCAGGAAGCGACGTATTTCTTACAAACGTTATGCACACCTAATCCTAATCAATCGTGGAAAACAGCCATGTTTGGCTGTACCGATCCTGTCTCATCGTTTGCTGGGAATATTGCAGAAGCGGTGTCTGTTAGCAGAATCGTGATGGAAATTAAAGGGTTTGGGGTAACGGCAACGGAATATGTCGGGAAAAATGGCAGTAAATACATAAAATTATCTGGATATCCGGGGGTAAGAAAGTATTTAGATGCCACCCGATATTTAGTCAGTAACCAAAAAATACTAGATATAGGGATAGGTACAAAAGGGATTGAAAGTGGTATTGCGACTGGGGCAAGGTTCTGTATTATATTTTCAGGTGCTTATCGAGCCATTGAGTTGATGGTGAAAGATGAATACGCACTGACCGATTTCTTTGTTAATTTAACGATGGATGCGGCAAAACTAGCAGTATCGGTTGGAATCGGTTGGGTAGCAAAAGTAGCTGCAACCTCAGCAATGGTAACTGGAACCAGCGTCATTGTTATTGCTGGGGGTATATTTGTCATAGGTGTTTTAGTCAGTTTGTCATTATACTGGTTAGACAATAAATATAAAATAAGTGAGACGATAATAAGAAATATTAAGTCACATAAAAAACAATATACACCGTACCATCCCGACCAATTTTTTAATGCTTGGGGGAGAATTAGCCGTGGCTAAAGTAAATAGACCATTAATTGGGGCGTTTTCTGTTTTTCTTTTATGTCTTTCCTGCTGGGGAACTTGGTTTTCTTTAAGTGCATACTTATCATTTTTTAAATTAAATGATGTAATAGTTTTTTCATGGAGAGTGGGGTTTGCTATATTTGGAGTACCTTTTCCATTCTATTTTTCATATGTTTGTTTTTTCTCTGCTATAAAAAATAAACACATAAAGATAAATAATAAATTAGGCGAGTGGTTGATTAAAATCCTTATATTTGGTGCTGTAGTTAGTTTTTTTTCATCATCGTATATATCATACAACCTTAATTCTCATGGTTATAAAGTCTGTCCGAAAATATCCTGGATGGATCCCAGTAAATATGTAAAGGATATTGCTCTTTGTAAAGAATAAATATAGTTATAATTATTTTATTATTTAGGGCTATTCGTGGTTAAAGTAAATAGGCCATTATCTGGCGCATTTACAGTTTTTGTTTTTCTATTGACCAGTTTTAGTGGTTGGTTTTCTTTTAATTCATATTTGGATGTTTTACAGTTAAATGATACGATAGTCTTTTCATGGAGAGTTGGGTTAATGGTATTTGGTTCTCCTTTGCTATTCTATTTTTCATATTTTTTATTCTTCAATAAATAATGAAGTGGCGAAAATAAATAATAAATTTGGAGGGCTATTTATAGTAATGATAGTTGGTGCTATAATTATTTTGTTCTCATCTTTCTACATATCTTATAATTTTAGAACTTATGGTTATGAATTATGTCCTAAAGTATCTTGGATGGCTCCCAATAAACATGTGAAAAATATAACTTTTTGTGATGAGTGGTAATAACAAGCACAACTGATAAGATGTGCTTGTTATCAAAGTTCATAAATATTAGAGACTCATTTCCTCCCAGATACTGTAACCCGACGTTCCTGCGATCTTATGGTTCCATGCGATAGTTTTATATTTCAGCTGGACTTTTTCATACGGCATGATGTCGTTGTTATCAATGACGTGTGGATAGACACAAGTGACGTCCACAATACTCGCATCTGTTAAAGTTACTTCATAATAAAGCTCTAACTGCCCAGCGGAATTGACGCGATAAAAATAAAATGTCACATCTACCTTTTCATTATAAGATATTGCCATTCCTAATAATGGGGATGATTTATCGATTGGCTTAATAAAATTAATCGGGTGATGTGCGACATTTTGGTCACGACTGGTGCTATGGTTTAAGCCTAACACTTGTATACCCGTCATACTTCAAGTTGCATGTGCGTTGGCTACGTTCAGTCACCCGAATCACTTACCTGAGTAAGCTCATCGGGATTCCTTCTCTTGCCGCCTTCCTGGAACTCGAATTATTTAGGGTATATTTAGTTTTCATGATCGGCTTGATAACGATTGCCAATTGAGTCGAGCGTTGAGCAACCAGATGATATTAAACCCTGTTTCTGACCATTAATGCTGGCGTAAATCAAATTAGCCATATCAAATCCTTATGAGGAAATTTATCAATAGACTGAGTGATAATATATCGATTATCAGCGCGGAAATAATATGGGGGCGTAACATCAAAGTAAAGCGATCTCTTGTGACATATCTCGAAAAAGTTATGGATTCACTCACTATATCAAGAGGGTGTCTTGACTACGGTATCATGTTGGCCGCTAGGTTTACTGCGCACAGGCAGTTCAGTTACTGGCTTTGAATAACACCCTTGTTCGACTGAACCTCTTGTTAATCAATTTCTTCTGTTTCTTATTCCTAAAATAAAAATTTCCACCATACTTTCAGAAGGTGGAGGAAAAAGGAAAGAGAAACGCATGCTAAAACTTATTTTTGTCACGGCCAGAGATAGAAAACGTCTTACTGAAATATCTTCTGTTTTGGTTCGCCATGGTTTGCAGGATATTATCCGTTTTCTTGGCCTGTCTGAACCCGTGGGTAAATCTTCATCACCATCATTTCGTACCGATATTTCCTTGCCTGAGCGCTTATGTGCCGCACTTGAAGAATTGGGGCCTACGTTTATTAAATTAGGCCAGATATTAGCCTCACGCAGTGATTTGCTTGGACCTGAATGGACGACTGCACTCAGTAGGTTACATAGTAGTGCGACCCCACTTCCCTGGAATGTCGTTGAGCCTATTATGCTGCATTCCTTGGGAACCGAACTTGAGAATGTTTTTTCCTGGTGGGACACAACACCACTTGCGGCCGCTTCGATAGGACAAGTTCATCGCGCTCGGCTCAAAAATGGTAAAGAGGTCGTGGTTAAAGTACAGCGCCCTGGTTTAGACAAAAAGTTACGAGCCGATCTTCGTTTATTACGTTTCCTGGCGGAATCGATTGAACAACAGAACCCTCGGCTCGCGCGTTTTCGTCCGGTGCAGCTTGTGTTATTTCTTGATACGGCTCTCACCCAAGAACTTGATTTTTGTTATGAAGCTGCGAACGCTGAAACCGCCATGGCACAGTTTAATGATGATGCTGACGTTATTATCCCCATGATTTATAAAGACTGGAGTTCTTCAACATTACTGGTTCAGGATTTTCTGGAGGGCGTATCTCCAACGCGAGTAAGCTCTGCTAAGCCAAATGAGTACGATGGTCCTCACGTGGCACAGGTTGGGGCAAAAGCATTTATGAAAATGGTATTTGAGTACCGTTTTTACCATGCGGATCCGCATCCAGGGAATGTTATGGTTTTGTCGGGGAATAAAGTCGGCTTCATTGATTTTGGCATGGTGGGGCATCTCAGCGAGTCTCGCTGTAATGAACTGCTATCATTCCTCTATGCCATTAGTGAAAGCGAGAGCAGTGGTATTGTTGATGCACTGATTGGTTGGAGCCATGCTGATGAATTGGATGTGGCGGAATTAGAACTTGCGGCGGCCTTTTTCCTCGATCGCCAAGGATGTGTCCCATTGCAGTTGGGGAAAGCACTGGCTGACATATTCACAACCGCACGCGAATTTCAGTTAACCTTACCTCCAGACCTTGTATTGTTATTTAAAGCGTTGATAACGGCAGAGGGAGTATTACAGCGGCTGGATCCTAAGTTTGACATTGTAAAAACGTTGCGCCCAATGCTGCGTAAGCACCTGTTTAGCAGGGGAAGGGCATTTTTCAGTCAACGTAGTTTGATCAAACTGGGTCATCAGTTTGGTCATTCAGCGACAGCGCTACCACAAACGCTACGTTTAGTCCTAAAACGTTTGCAGCATGGTCGGGTAAAAGCTGATATCTCGCTTACGAATTTGGATAAACTTGGGGTGGCCCTGGAAAGGGCTGCGATTACGTTGGCGGTTGCTATCATTACTGCTGTTTTAGCGTTAGTTCTGGGAGCGTGGATGATACTGACCGATCTTCGTCTAGCCGGAATTCCTCTTTTGCCAATCATCAGCAGCAGTGGGGTATTCGTTGGTATAGCTTGGTTAATATGGCGCTTGCGGGGAAGATGAGCTGCGGTAATTCGCGCTGTTTACTCACAAACATTCTGCTCTCGCCAGTTTAGCCAAATTCGCATATCAAATTCTAACTGGTGATAATCCGGATCCATATGGCAGCAGAGTTGATAGAAGGCTTTGTTGTGGTCTTTTTCTTTGAGGTGGGCGAGTTCGTGTACCACGATCATACGCAGGAAATCCTCTGGCCCTTCACGAAATAGCGTCGCGATTCTGATTTCGTTGTTGGACTTTAATTTTCCGCCCTGTACGCGCGCTACAAACGTATTGGTTCCCAGCGTCCCTTTTATCGGGTTCTGTTTATTGTCGTAAAGCACCTTTGATATTGCTGGCGCATTCTTCAGATATCGCTGCTTGAGTTCAGCGACAAATTGATAGAGCGACTTGTCACTCTGGATCTGATGGCGGTCAGGATATCTTTTTTCCAGCCAGAGGCCGAGTTTACCTTGATCGAGGAGCGTCTGCGCCTGTGCAACAATCGTTGGGGGGTAACCGTTCAGGTAGCGTAACTGGGTCATAGTGTTTTTATTCGTTGGAACAATTCAGGTTGAGTACGGGTGATAGGGCGGTACTGTCCTGTTAGTTCGGATGTGAAGAGCCGACCGTGCTGCTTTGCTGGTTAGCCGTAAATATAAGCCACCGATTCAACCGAGTTTATACACTATCACGTCGATTAGATCAGTGGCTTTGTCATTTTACGGTTTACTGAATGGCGGCGAAAGCGGCAGCGACGCGCTGGACGTTGCTATGGTTCAGCCCCGCCATACACATACGACCGCTGGCGATCAGGTACACGCCAAATTCTTCACGCAGGCGGTCAACTTGTTCCGGGCTAAAACCAGTGTAGCTGAACATACCGCGCTGGGTGAGCAGGTAGTCGACGTTGCAGTTCGGCAGTGCGTTTTTCAATGCAGAAACCAGCTCCTGACGCATGCTTAGAATACGCGTGCGCATCTCTTCGACTTCCGCTTTCCAGTCGGCGTTCAACTGCACGTCGTTCAGGACGTTAGAAACCACTTGTGCGCCGAAATTTGGCGGAGAAGAGTAGTTGCGGCGTACGGTCGCTTTTAACTGACCCAAAACGCGCAGTGCGCTATCGGCATCGTCACACACGACAGAAAGGCCACCGACGCGCTCGCTATACAGTGAAAAAATCTTGGAGAACGAGTTGGCGATCAGTGCCGGAACGCCCGCGCTGGCAACGGCGCGAATTGCATACGCATCCTGCTCGATGCCGAGGCCAAAGCCCTGATAGGCGATGTCCATAAACGGAATCAGCTCACGCTGGATGATAACCTCTATGACGCGATCCCATTGTTCGGTGGTGAGATCGGAACCGGTCGGGTTATGGCAGCACGGATGCAGCAGCACAATGCTGCGTGCTGGCAGCGTTTGCAGAATGGAGAGCATGGCGTCAAATTTCACGCCCAGACTTTCGCCATCGAAATACGGGTAGGTGTGAACCTTAAAGCCCGCGCCCTCGAAGATAGCAATATGGTTTTCCCATGTTGGATCGCTGACCCATACTTCTGACCCAGGGAAGTAGCGTTTCAGGAAATCAGCACCGACTTTCAGCGCACCGGAACCGCCCAACGTCTGGATGGTAGCAATGCGACCCGCTTTCAGCGCCGCGTGGCTTTCACCAAACAACAAATGTTGGATAGCCGTGCGGTAAGGCTGTAATCCTTCCATCGGCAGATAGGAGCTTGCGCTCTGAGCAGGCTGCCGCAGGCTGCTTTCCGCTGCGCTGACGGATCGCAGTTGCGGGATGATATTCTGCTCGTTGTAGTACAGCCCGATACTCAAATTGATCTTATCTGCTCTTGGATCCTGTTTGAATTTTTCCATCAGAGACAGGATAGGATCTCCGGCATAGGTATCAACGTTTTGAAACACAGTGTAGCTCTCCTGAGTGTGTCATTTTTATGGGTACCGCAACCCCGACGATGATGGGGGACAATCAGGCCGCATAACGGCCAGGGCGATGATTCATCGCGATAATCAGGTTCAGAATGGTTGCCCCCAGAATCGAAGCAATCAACATCGGTATGCTTACCACGAACAGGGAAGTCAGCACAATCACAACGTCGACGCCCATCTGGAGTTTCCCCGCCCGCAGTCCATATTTGTCCTGAAGATAAAGCGCCAGAATGTTAACGCCGCCGAGGCTGGCCTTATGGCGGAACAGCACAACGAAGCCTATTCCGGTGATGATATTACCGAACAGCGTGGCGTAAAACGGGTTGAGCTGATCGAAATGAACGAACAGCGGATGTAGATCGGAAAACAGAGAAACCAGCCCGACAGCGCTGAACGTTTTCACTGTGAATTCCCACCCCATGCGGCGTACGGCCAGATAATAGAAGGGCAGATTCAGCAGGAAAAACGCGACGCCAAAGGAAACGTTTGTCAGATAATGGACAAGAAAAGCGATGCCAGCGGTGCCACCGGTGAGTGCACCAGCCTGACGCAGAAGGATGATGCCAAATGACACCATCAGTGTGCCGATCAGTATTGCCAGAACATCTTCCAGCAACGTATGTGATATTTTTTGTGTGGGAATAACGTTATCCATGGTGAGCACTCAATAGACTGTCGTAAAAACATGTGCTTACCCAAGCAAGAATCACACCAGATGATACCGCTTAGCGGCTGGTTTACGCGAAAGACCTACGGTAATAAGAGCAACGTATTGAATTATATCGATGAAAGTGACGCATGATTCGTGCGCTTTTCATAATTAACCTGGCTAAATCGTGCGATAAGTTGTGATTTTTTGCGTGAATTGCTCGCTTGTCTGCACCAAATAGACGCGATTGCCCCAATTCAGGGCAATGCAGGCGGTTCTGGCGTGATCAAACCGTTCTCTTTGAGGCGGTTTAATACCACCGAGGTTTTCAGATGTGCGACGCTCTTGTTCTGCGACAGAATTTGACTAATCAGCGTGCTGAGTCCGGGCAGATCCGCGACGGCGACTTTTAACAGATAATCGGCATCGCCCGTGGTTTTATAGGCGTCAATAATCGCATCCACTTCCCCCAGCATTTGGTGAAAGCGTTCAACATATTCGCTGGTGTGGTTGATTAACCGCACTTCAATTAAGCCCAGACATTCCAATCCAACGGCATTCGGCGACAGGCGGGCATGGTAGCCAAGAATGAGCTGTGCCTGTTCCAGCGCGATGCGTCGGCGTGAGCACTGCGAGGCGGAAAGCCCGACCAGTTCGCTCAATTCCTGATTAGTCAGGCGGCCGTTGGTCTGTAGCAGCGTCAGGATTTTCAGATCGAAATCATCAATATTGTACATCGCGTTCCCAAAACCATGTCAGATAGTCAGTCAAACAGACTACCAGCTTTTTAAGCCGCGTTGCCTATGAGTTTTTTATCGCTGATTTCCGAAACGTTTTGTTTTTTAAGCTGCCTGTGCGGCAGTGAACATCTGATGCGTGTTCAGAACGATAAATTGTGATTTCTAAGCTGCCTATGCGGCAGTGAACAAGTTTGTGCAAACGCGTTCGCGATGAAAAAGTTTCTAAGCTGCCTATGCGGCAGTGAACAGTCCGATTTGTTCCGTTACGGTGTCATTTGCTTTCTAAGCTGCCTATGCGGCAGTGAACTCGTTTGCCCGGATTACCGGTCACCACTTTAATTTCTAAGCTGCCTATGCGGCAGTGAACTCTGGACTCATCTACCTTTCCCCTTTGTTTCTTTTCTAAGCTGCCTATGCGGCAGTGAACCAGTACGACCTGATGCGCCACTGCGTAATTCTTTTCTAAGCTGCCTATGCGGCAGTGAACCATGGTGCTGGGCCAGCGGTCTTATTGAGATTTTTCTAAGCTGCCTATGCGGCAGTGAACGTGTGTTTTTAACCCTTCGAAGCCGTCATGATTTTCTAAGCTGCCTATGCGGCAGTGAACGGCGTGAGAGTGCGCCTGTCCGGCTTCAACGGTTTCTAAGCTGCCTATGCGGCAGTGAACGCGATCTGATCCATCTCACCTTAAGCGCTGAATTTCTAAGCTGCCTATGCGGCAGTGAACCGTAAGAATTTTATGCTAATAACCAGATTATTAAAGAGAATACCCTGTTTTCTCGGAAAAACCCTTTTTTATCATTGCGGCTGCTGAGGGATAAAAATCAGTAAGTTACGACCAGCCGTTAAAAAAGGGTCTTGGATAAGCGCGTTGTAGATTTTATTCTTTGTCTCGGCCTGTTCCAATCTGCATCACTCCACAATGATCCGCTCGTCATTGTCTCCCAGACAGATACTTAACTGCTGTCCGCTGGGGCTAAAGGCGCAGTAGGGTAGAGGTTCGCGTAGATAGAGGTACAGTGGAAGTGCCAGGTAAAGCGCGATCAGCACGAATGCGGTGATTGTTTTTGTGGAGATCGTTTTTGTGGCAACTGTTTTGGTCTGCGTTGAGTGGGGATCTATCGGGTTGTGCTGAGCGTGCCGATACTTCACGACGCCGATAGTGGTCATCGCTACGCCGACCAGCATGGAAACATACAGTTCACCAGGTGTCGGAGAAAGTATCAGTTGCTCATTTTCATAGGCCTGCCAGTATTGAATGCGCCACAGGGCGCTGATACCGATTTGCACCAGCCCTGCGAGTATCCAGGCAATGCGCCATCCCGAGAGCTTAAAGAGCGCCAGAAAGCAGAATCCCGATGCCGCGCAGGACCAGTAGATCAGATCGAATATCGCACCGAACATGCCGCCAAATAGCGTGCCGCCGACATCCGTCGGTTTCAGAGTATAGAAGTTAATGAGGGCAAACAGCGTCAGGATAGCGGATACGGCAAGCCAGCTTGCCGTATAGTAGATAGCCAGCCTGAACGTTGGCAAGCCACTGGCTTGCCGATAAAAACCCATCAGTCCGTTTTTACTCACCGTCGACGTATTCCAACGCAGTGCGCTGTGTTAAGCGGGTGATCAGCTCGTAGGCGCTGGCCCCCGTGTGTGCCGCAATCCGTTCAACCGGTAGCGTTGGCCCCCAAAGGATGACTTCATCGCCGACCTTATCCTGCGCATCCGGCCCTAAATCAACTGTAATCATATCCATCGATACGCGGCCGGAAAGTGGTACTTCTCGACCGTTGATGAGCACAGGCGTACCTGCGGGGGCGCAACGCGGGTAGCCATCGCCGTAGCCGACAGCGACCACGCCCAGACGGGTGTCGCGCGGGCTGCTCCAGGTGCCGCCGTAGCCGACGGCTTCACCTGTTTTGTGTCCGCGAACGGCGATCAGGTGAGACGTAAAGGTCATGGCTGGCTGGAAGCCGAAATGCGCGGCGTCTTCGTTATCCAGCGGCGACACGCCATAGAGGATAATGCCGGGGCGGACGCGATCGCGGTGCGCTTGCGGCCACAGTAGAATACCGCCGGAAGCCGCGATGGACTGTGCGCCGGGTTTACCTTGGGTAAAGGCATCGAAGCAGGCCAACTGACGTTCGGTGGTTCCGGCCTCGGGTTCATCGGCGCGGCAAAAGTGACTCATGATATTGACGGGCTGCACCACATTGCGACATTCGGTCAGGCGTTGCCAAAACGCGTCGGCATGTTCCGGCAGAACGCCAAGACGGTGCATGCCAGTATCGAGCTTCATCCACACGCGTATCGGCTGCGGCAGCGTGGCTTGCTCCAGCGCGGCAAGCTGTTCTGGGCTGTGAACGGCGGTTTCTAGCTGGTGTTCTACCAAAAGCGGAAGATCGTCGGCGGAGAAAAAGCCTTCCAGTAGGACGATGGGCTTAGTGATGCCTGCGGCACGCAGCGCCAGCGCTTCGGAGAGTCGTGCAACGCCGTAACAGTCAGCGTCGCAGAAGGTATGAGCGGATTCGATCATGCCGTGGCCGTAGGCGTTGGCTTTCACGACGGCAACGACCTGGCTGCCAGGCGCTAACTGGCGGATTCGTTGCAGGTTGTGGCGTAACGCACGCCGGCTAATGACGGCAGTTGCCGTTTTCATTATTGTTCCTTAGTGCAGTGTTGTCATTGCTGAGCGCTGCGTTATTCATCGTCATATTGTGGGCCGGCATAGTTATCAAAGCGCGACCACTGCCCGTTAAAGGTTAAACGAACGGAACCAATCGGGCCGTTACGCTGTTTCCCCAGAATGATTTCAGCGATGCCTTTCAGGTCGCTGTTCTCGTGATAAACCTCATCACGGTAGATAAACATAATCAGGTCGGCATCCTGCTCGATGGAGCCGGATTCACGCAGGTCCGAGTTGACCGGACGCTTATCGGCGCGCTGTTCCAGACTACGGTTAAGCTGCGACAGGGCGACGACAGGAACCTGCAATTCTTTTGCCAGCGCTTTGAGTGAGCGAGATATTTCTGCGATTTCCAGCGTACGGTTATCCGACAGCGACGGCACGCGCATCAATTGCAGGTAGTCGATCATGATCAGGCTCAGGCCATCATGTTCACGGAACACGCGGCGGGCGCGGGAACGAACGTCGGTTGGCGTCAGGCCGGAGGAGTCATCGATGTACATGTTGCGCTTTTCAAGCAGGATTCCCATGGTACTGGAAATACGCGCCCAATCTTCATCGTCCAACTGACCCGTACGGATGCGGGTCTGATCCACGCGAGACAGAGACGCGAGCATACGCATCATGATCTGTTCTCCGGGCATCTCCAGACTAAATATCAACACGGGCTTTTCTTGGGTCATGGCCGCATGTTCACACAGGTTCATCGCAAAGGTGGTTTTCCCCATTGATGGACGCGCTGCCACGATGATTAAGTCAGATTTCTGCAAACCAGCGGTTTTTTTGTTGAGATCCTGATAGCCCGTATCCACACCCGTAACCCCATCGTGTGGCTTCTGGTAAAGCTGCTCGATACGGGAGACGGTATCTTCCAGAATGCGGTCGATACTCTTTGGACCTTCATCTTTGCTGGCGCGGTTTTCAGCGATCTGGAATACGCGGGATTCCGCCAGATCGAGTAGATCCTCGCTGCTGCGGCCTTGCGGATCGTAGCCCGCATCGGCGATCTCATTGGCGACGGAGATCATTTCACGTACCACGGCACGTTCGCGCACGATGTCAGCGTAGGCACCAATGTTGGCTGCGCTCGGCGTGTTTTTTGCCAGTTCAGCCAGATAAGCGAAGCCACCTGCGGATTCCAATGAGCCTTGCAGTTCGAGCGATTCAGATAACGTAATCAGGTCGATCGGCTTGCTCATTTCCAGCAAACGATGCATTTCGGTGAAGATCAGGCGGTGGGCACGGTTATAGAAGTCGTTAGCGACAACACGCTCAGCGACATTATCCCAGCGTTCATTGTCGAGCATCAGGCCACCCAATACCGATTGCTCCGCTTCCAGCGAATGTGGCGGAAGTTTCAGACCTTCCATCTGGCGGTCACGAGGCTCATTCGATTTATTGGTGGGTCTTTTCTCTGCCATGAAACGGATTCTTTACCAGTTGATTTGCCATTGGATAAGGGGGCATTGTATATGCCGCACGTCCGAAATAACACAATCCATATCCATAATAGAGCAATGATGAACCTGTCACGATTAAGGAGATAACATGGCAAAACGCGTTCAGTTCCGAGCCTATGGTGGCCCAGAGGTTCTGCAATATGTGGATTTCACTGCTGCCGAACCCGCAGCGGGAGAGGTTCAGGTAGAGAATCACGCCATCGGCATTAATTTTATCGATACCTATATTCGCAGCGGCTTGTATCCCGTACCCGATTTGCCTTCCGGATTGGGAACCGAAGCGGCGGGCGTTGTAACGAAAGTCGGCGCGGGTGTGAGCGTGCTGAAAGTCGGCGATCGCGTCGTGTATGCGCAGTCAGGGCTGGGGGCGTATAGCGAGGTGCATAACGTGGTGGCGGAGAAAGTTGCGCTGCTGCCGGACGCCATCAGCTTTGAGCAGGCTGCGGCCTCTTTCCTGAAAGGGCTGACCGTTTACTATCTGCTGCGCCAGACATATGAAATCAAGCCAAATGAAGCCTTCCTGTTCCATGCCGCAGCGGGCGGCGTTGGGCTGATCGCCTGCCAGTGGGCGAAGGCGCTGGGCGCGAAGCTGATCGGGACGGTGGGTTCTGACGAGAAGGCGGAGCGGGCAACACAGGCGGGTGCCTGGGCGACCATTAATTACCGTACCGAGAATATTGCACAGCGCGTCGCGGAACTGACCGACGGGCAGAAGGTGAACGTTGTGTATGACTCGGTTGGGAAAGATACCTGGGAAGCCTCGCTCGATAGCCTGCGCCGCCGTGGACTGATGGTTAGCTTCGGTAATGCGTCCGGGCCAGTTACTGGTGTCAATCTGGGGATTTTGAACCAGAAAGGCTCGCTGTACGTCACGCGTCCGTCGCTGTTTGGCTACGTGACGAATCGCGCCGAGCTGGAACAAGCCAGCAATGAACTCTTTTCACTGATCGCCAGCGGGGCGATTACGGTAGACGTTCCGCAGAATCAAAAATTCGCGCTGGCGGATGCACAAGCTGCCCATCGGGCGCTGGAGAGCCGCAGCACGCAGGGTTCATGCCTGTTGATTCCGGGCTAATGGTTTAGGAAGGTTATCGTGCGTGTCGCGGTAACCTTGCCTTTCCTCGTTCGGCTGGGTTACGGTTTATTTGCCGTGCCCTTCCGTGGAATAAATGCCACAGTCCGTAGTATTACTTCTTAACAAAAAAACCAAATCAACATGTTTGTTTTTTAAACACCTCTCTGTAGGATTTGACGAAAAAATAGGCTCAGACATTCATCCATATTCTCTGTTTTGCTCGTTGTCTGCATTTCTATACCTCTTCGCTATCTCGATTGTTGTTTTCACAGGTGATGTATTCATCTGCTTTTGAACATACATAAAGAAGGATGCGAATATGAGATCCATCAAACGTCTGCCAATGCCCACAACCCGAGGTATTCTCGGGCATGTTGATTACTTAAAACGAAGTGACATCCACTTACAGATGCTGCGGTGGAAAGCTCAATATGGCTGTTTTTTCCGATTAAGGCTGGGGCTTAGTTCAGCGGTAGTGATTGCCGACACGGAATGGATCCGCACCATAATGAAATCCCGCCCTGGCGAGTTTCGGCGCATCAGCAGCATTGAATCCGTGTTTCAGGAAGCGGGGCTGAACGGGGTTTTCTCATCGGAAGGGAAGCGCTGGGAGCATCAGCGCAGGCTGACAGAGCCGATGTTTCAGCCTGCCCATCTAAAGTATTTTTACTCCAGCCTCAGGAAGATCACGTCTCGATTATCTGAGCGTTTTACGATGCTGGCCGAAGCCGGAGAAGCGATTGCTCTGGTGGATGAATTTAAGCGCTATACGGTTGATATCACGTCATTACTGGCTTTTGGCGAAGACGTTAATACCCTCGAACAAGGTGATAACCCGCTATCGCAAAGTTTACGTCACTTATTTCCCGTCATTAATGAGCGCTGCGAGTCCCCAATACCCGTATGGCGCTACATTCGTAGGGCACGAGATAAGCAGTTTGATGCAAGCCTGAGCCTGATTCGCGAGTATGTGGATGGATGCATTTATCGCCAGCGGCAACGCATCCAACTGAACCCGCAGTTACTGGAAGCGCCTGAAAATATGCTACAGGTGATGCTCGCTGAGCAGCAAAAAGACGGGACGCTGGAAGACGACGATATTGTGGCGAATGCGATTACGCTCCTTATTGCAGGGGAAGACACGACGGCGAATACGCTTACCTGGATGAGTTTTTTACTTTGCTCTGCCCCTTCGGTAGAAGAGTGCGTTTTTCAGGAGTGTAAAGAGGCAACCGAGGGAGGCGGGGCGATCCTTCCGTGGCCGCTGCCGCGACTGCCCTGGCTCACCGCCGTGATGTATGAATCGATGCGGCTTAAGCCCGTCGCGCCGTTGCTGTACCTTGAGCCAACGAAGGACACCGTCATTGATGATTTCCTGATCAAAAAGGGCACGCCTCTACTGCTAATGCTGAATGCGAGCGGATTCAATGACGAGCTATTTCAGCAGCCCTATGATTTCATGCCTGAGCGGTGGCTTGAGCGTGGAAAGGCGGCTTTTTCCGATCTCCAGCCTTTTGGCGGCGGGCCGCGTATGTGCCCCGGACGGTCGCTGGCATTAATGGAGATCAAACTGGGGTTTCATGCACTATGTAGCGGGTTTCACGTAGAGGCACAGCAGGCTGCGTCGGCCGTCACCGAGCGCTTTGCTTTTACGGTGACGCCATCAGGTTTTCGCGTGAAGCTACATAAACGCGAGCTGCAACAGTAGTGAGGCTGGTGTGTGGGGGAGTTTGCTGAGAGACAGAACCTGACAATAATACCGACTCGTGCAGAGTCGGTATTATTGCCTGAAAGGCCTTGGCCGTTCTAATTTCATCAGACTGTATGTAGGGTACAGCGTGGTGATCGTCACGAAAGTGCCGCTGTGCGGCTATTATTTCCCTGACGATGATGAAATCGTGTGGCGTGTTTGCCACATGTTTTATTTACCTGGTTTAGTTTGCTCGCCGTTAACCGACAACGGCGAATCAAACTGTGGTGTCATCCTAGCAGCCACATCAGGGAAAAAATATCTGCTGGCGCACACTTTTGTACTAAAACAGACTGTATTAAAACAAAGTAGAGCTAATACAAAGTATTACTAAAACAAAGCCGTACTGAAACAAGATCGTGTTAAATACGGTATTGCCCGTCATTTTCGCGCGTAATTCAGATTTTCTCTTTTCTGGTATTACCACTCATTCCCATTGCGCTGGCGATAGGTGTATTTCCGATAGGTATGACGGTGCGAGTCGTAGACAGGTCGCCCGCTAAACTTGCGCCACAGCCACACGGCCGCGACAGCCAGAATCAGCCACGGCAACACTTTTATCGCCATGGTAAACAGCCCACCAATCAACATAAAAAGGGATGCCACAAACAGTGCCGCAATCACGCCCAGCAGTGACACGCCCGTCAACATCAGCATGATAAAAAAGCCAATAACGAAGAAAATTTCCAACATGGTGCGCTCCTGTAGCGGTTAAACCGCAGAAAAATGAGTCTGCGTGCTACATAAGCTATAACAAGAATCGTGCCAAGATGCGTCGCTGATAAGTGATTGATTTATCAGCGACGCCAGGAAGAGAAAGAAAAAAGTGTTGATGAAAAACACTAACTATTAGTGTTTTTTAAACCAGATTAACCAACGCCAGCGCGCGTTCTACCACGGCAGAATCGGCTCCAGGTTTGTGGGCATTTTCGCTCAGGTAGCGTCGCCACTGACGCGCACCGGGGATGCCCTGAAACATGCCAAGCATATGGCGCGTGATGTGGCCTAAAGAGGCATCGCCAGAGAGTTCGCGCTCGATATAGGGATACATGGCTCGTACTACACCAGCCAGATCTTGCGTGGCGGCATCGATACCAAACAGTTCGCGGTCAACCTGTGCCAGAATTCCAGGGTTTTGGTAGGCTTCACGCCCCATCATCACGCCGTCAAGATGCTGCAAATGCGTTTTGGCTTCTTCCAGCGTTTTGACACCGCCGTTGATGGCGATAGTCAGTGCTGGGAAATCACGTTTGAGCTGGTAAACGCGCGGATAATCCAACGGTGGAATTTCCCGATTCTCTTTCGGGCTAAGACCCGATAGCCAGGCTTTACGCGCGTGGACGATAAAGGTATCGCACTCGCCGCGTTCGGCTACGGTTTGAATAAATTCGCACAGGAATTCATAGCTGTCTTGATCGTCAATCCCTATGCGGGTTTTCACCGTAATCGGGATTGAGGTGCTGTCTTTCATCGCTTTGATACAGTTTGCTACCAGCGCCGCTTCACCCATCAGGCAGGCACCGAAACGACCATTCTGTACACGGTCAGATGGGCAACCGACATTCAGGTTAACTTCATCATAGCCGCGCTGTTCTGCCAGTTTGGCACACTGTGCCAGCGCTTGCGGATCGCTACCGCCGAGTTGTAGCGCCAGCGGATGTTCTTCTTCGCTGTAGGCCAGATAGTCACCTTTGCCGTGAAGAATCGCGCCGGTCGTCACCATTTCGGTATACAACAGCGTCTGACCAGTCAACTGGCGAAGGAAGTAACGACAATGACGATCGGTCCAGTCGAGCATCGGCGCGATGGAAAAGCGGTTAAGGCGAGAGGCGCGGGAGTTGGCAGATACCGTGTTGTTTTTATCTGATTTTACGTCGGTCATGGTTTGTCAGTCATCGTTTCGTGTGTGTCTGGCGGTGTTGTCTGAGGCTAGATTTGCTGGCGTCTGACTATAGCACAAGGGACGCATCGTGGCTGAGTGTTATCTCACCCTGCCTCAGTGAACATATGTTTTTAGTTCGGGGATTGAGTGCGTTTTTGTGGCGTGTTTTTAATTAGCTTTAAAATTTATTCATTACCAACATTGATACTTTTTATATTCGCTTTGTTTTGAGTGAATGATGAAAGGAGATATTGATAATGAAATATAGTTTATGTGCTCCTAATGACGGAGACACGATGACAGTCAGTGGTGGTGGCGGATTTAGTGGTGATGTTGATCGCGGTTCCGCGTGGAGTGGTGGTGGAAATGGTGGCGATAGAAGGAGTTCAGATAATGGCGGAAATAAAAATAACAACCCAGTTCGCTTGTTTACAGGGGGACCTATTATTGTTGTAAAAGATGGGCTGCGTTATTATGGTATTATTATTGATGATGATTCTAATCTGGGTCCTTTTATTGAGTGGCGATATGATGGCAATGCTGATGATAGCTCGACTAAATTAAATGTTTCTTCCATAAACAATATTCCTGGTTTTGGTTTTGCTCATGAGTTTGCAAAGATACAAGAAGTATTATCAAGGGGAGAGGGGGAGGTAGTTGCTCCTGGTTTGATTTTTATAAAAGGACAATACAAACCTAGAGGAGAAAGCACTGAGGATTATATGCTCTCAAGAGCAGACTTTTATCATGGTACTCTACCAATGAGCCTAATTCATCAAGTTTTTATTTCGGGAAATAAAGCAATATCTGCTCGCCTTCTTACGAATGAAAAGCCAGGATACACTGGGTCTATAATAAATACTGGAAAATACCTAGCTCTTAAAAGAGCAAATGATTACTTCCACGCGAAAGAATATTTGGCTAGAGAAAAATTTCCTTCTGTATTTACACTACGAGGAATCGCGTCCTCAACCCCATCTTCCGCGAGTAGTATGCAATTTGCTATTGCAGGCGGAGGCGGGGCGGCTATATCTGATTCAGGGCAAATTCGGTTAACACAATTACTCTCTGAATTTTGGTCGACGGCATCACGAATTGCCACAGCATCAACAGCAGGGCCAATTGCTGCGGTATTGTCGTTGTTAACCTATTCATCAAAAGTGGGTGTTGGTAGCGATAAGGTTCCTGGAAGGAATGATGAAATGATGTTTTCCATTCCCGTAAAAAATCTGCCTGGTGTTACTCTCCCAGATAATATGGCGGATTTAGCCAGTAACAAAGGCAGTGTGAACCTTCCGGTTCGCGCTGCTTTTGTTGAAAAAGATGGGAAAATGTCACTGAATTTGTTCAAGACTGGAAATACTCATGTGTCCGCCAGTGTGAAAGTGGTTAAAGGCGAGTTTGACAAGGATACGAGCACGTTCCGTACAGAGATTTTTGGTGTTCCTGACCATATTATTCTGGAAAGCCCTGCGAAAGCGCCGACGGCGACTGTTGGTAATACGGCACGCCCGCAGCCTGATTATAAAATTCCGACACACACGGGTGTTGAGGTTAAACCTGTAGATACATTGACGGTAACCACCACGCCTGTTGCAGAACCGGTGGAATTTTACGATTATATTATATGGACGCCAACAGCGGATGGTACAGGGGTTGAACCGGTTTATGTGGTGTTTAACAGTAATCCGTATGGTGGGACGGAAAAAGGAAAATACAGCAAACGTTATTATAATCCAGAAAAGGCAGGCGGTTCGATCTTGGAGCTGGATTGGAAAAACGTTAAGGTTGACCGTGCAGGTGTGGACAATGTTAAATTACACACAGGGCGTTTCAAAGCGTCGGTTGAAAACAAAGTGATGATTGAACGTTTGGAAAACATCCTGAATGGACAAATCACAATTACGGATACTGACAAGCGATTCTATACGCATGAACTAAGAGAGTTGGAGCGTTATAGGAATTTAGGCATCAAAGACGGTGAAGTGCCTAGTAGCATTCAAGAAGAAAGCTCTGTTTGGAACGACACACACACAGCGACTCTTGAAGACTACAAAATTAATGAGAAAGAGCAACCGTTGTACACTGATGCTGCTTTGCAGGCAGCCTACGAACAGGAACTCAAAGACGCATTAGGAGGGAAACATGGCTAATATGAAAGAAGTTATCCAGAATGAAACATTGGAAGATGTGCTTACCGTTTTTGCATTAACATCAGATTATAAACAATTGGATAGACTTTATACTTATACTAATTTCGACGTTATATCCAGTGGCGAGCTTTTTGCTAAATACAATGAGCTTTTCCACAAGGGCATCCTTGAAGATAAGAATGGCACGGTTGTAAAAGGGACTAATTGGGTGGCTCCAAAGTTTGTAACTGATAAGAAATACGGTTTTTAACCTAAAGTTAATTACTTGTATTCTTAATTAATACGCGCTAAATTCGCGGAGGATACCGGAGTATGCCTTAAAAAGCTGCTCCGGTTTTTTATACCATAAAATCAGCAGCGGCCACCTTTGGGGCTTGCCGATTGAGGTGGCTAAATATCCTGATTTAGTTCAATAGATTATCGCACCAAATCGTGCCCGTATGGTGGCAGAGAAAGCACCGAAGGCGATTAAGATTGACAGTGCAGGTAAGCAACGTCTTTTGAGATCCACCATGTTAAAGAGATCTCAATAGGTGGTGAGGTATATAATTTAGATACTTTACAAGTAGTAACGCCAAAGCATCATGTAGGAATTCATAAAGGAGAGAAATAATGGAAATTAAAAATTCAATTGCGAAATACACAGAAGCTGATTTTTTGTCATTCATCAAAGAAATTGTTTTGGAAAATGTTGCTGAAATAGATGAACGTTTGGATGTATTGCTTGATAATTTTGAAAAAATCATAGAGCATCCCGAAGGAACTGATCTTATTTATTATGCATCATCTGATGGTGAACGTACCCCAGAGGCAATAACTACACGAGTAAAGGAATGGCGCGATAAAAACGGCAAGTCTGGATTTAAAATAGGTTAGTAATTGATTTTATTCATGTAAAACACCCGCTTATTCTCTTAATATACAGGCCTCCTCTTAAATGGCGGGATTTTACTTTTAGATAATAATAAATCCACGTTTTCCGTACTATTCTGGAAAGTCCTGCCAGCGCGCCGACGGCTAATGTTGATAATACGGGGAGCCCGCAGCCTGATTATAAAATTCCGGCACACACGGTATTTGAGGTTAAATCTGAAGATCCATTGACGGTGCCCAGCATGTCTGTTGCAGAACTTGTGGAATGTCACGATTACCAGTGGTCAACAGCACTTTCCATTTGAAAACGTTATCTTTATCTATTAACCAGACAGATTAAATTCATTATAATCAATCAGTAAATGGGTTTTTACCGGGTTTCAATCGTGTCCTCAATGCAGCTCGACTTCCCAACCCTTATAAGGTGGTTCAACGGTGAAACTGGGGTCGCAGTGCAGTAGTGTCGTAAGTAGTCTGGGGCTCGTTTTTCGACATATTTAGCGTTCGAACCAAAAGTAAAGGGAGCAGGCTATTTCGCGTGCTCTCTTTGGAGGGGGATGACAGCGCTTAAACGGCTGTGTGGTTGACCATCTGTGTCAGCACCTTGCGCCACGCTTCTACCTGACCGAGGTAGTTTGCCGCTGGGATTTGCTGGAAATTCCCGTTGGCGTCTTCCAGCGCAAACGTGGGGAAGCCTTGTCCGCGCACTTTCGCCAGTAATTCCCGGCTGGCATTGATATGCCTGGACAGCGCTTCTACCTGAATAAAGGCGAACTCTGTGCAGAAGGCGTCGCCATCCAGACCGATCTCTTCCGCACACTGGCGCAGCACGGCGGCATCGACGATTTTGAGCCCGGAAACGTAGTGTGCCCGCTCTATCTGGTGCAGCATCTCCATGCCTTTGTCATCCATCGCTTCCGCAGCGAGTACGGCAGCCGTCGGCGGCGCGGAATCCAGTACGACGCTGGTGTCGCGCAGCAACCCTTCGTAATAATCTTCCCCGAAAGTTTGCCCGGTCAATTGCGCAATACGGCGATCGTGCGGGATCACGTAATCGTGCCATTCTGGGGTGATGGTTCGACTATTGCTGCCCGTCATCATACCACCGCCGTGGAGGATGAGTTCCAACCCGTCGATTTCCTGCGCGGCTAGCGCGAGTGGGGCGGCGGCGTAGCACCAGCCGCACAAAGGATCGTAAATGTAATGCAGTCTTACTGTGGCCACGTCATTTCACCTTTCAGTACCTTGGCACTCAGTTCAAGGCCAGATTCTTCTTTTAGTGTCGGGTAGTGTTGCTTCATTGCGTCGATCAGCTCGGCAGAATCTTTGCTTTTCGCCAGCTCTTTTTCCACCGTATCCAGATATTGCAGCGTGAACGTCACGTTCTTCAAGGTGTAATCCGTTGGCGCGATGAAATGGCCTGGTACGACGGTAGTCGGTTTCAGTGCTTCAATAGATTTCAGCGTTTCACGCCAGTGAACGCGAGATTCCGGCGTTTGGGTATCGGCAAGCCAGACGTGGATGTTGGCAGACACGGGAATACCGCCGACAACGGCTTTCAGCGACGGGATCCAGACGAATGTCCGATCCGGCGTTGGCCCTTTCAACCCTTTCACTTCCAGTTTTTTGCCGTCAACGGTAAAGCTATCGCCTGCCAGTCGTTGAGGAACGACGATCTCTTTCGGCGCGTTTTCTTTCAGAACGGGGCTCCAGTGCGCCACTTTTCCGTCTTTGCTGGCATTGATAGCGTCGATGGTTGCTTGGGTCGCAACAATTTTAGCGTCTGGGAACGCAGCTTTAATCACGTCCAGACCGAAGTAGTAGTCAGGGTCGGAGTGGCTGATATAGACGGTGGTCAGTTTTTTGCCAGTGGCTTTGATGCGATCAACCAGCGTTTGGGCATCGTTACGCTGGAACTGGGCATCGATCAGGGCGACTTCTTTATCGCCGCTGATAATTTCAGAGGAAACGGGGAATACACTGGCTTCACCTGGATTAAACACATCGATTTTTAACTCAGCGGCGTTAGCAGCAGACGCCAGGCACAGCGATGCAGCGAGTAAAGATACGGTAAAAGCGATAGATGTAGACATAGTGATACTCCACAGGTATGACAGAAAGTGGGTTCATGTTATGTTGCATTAATCGCGCGAAAAACCGCAAAATCGGCAATTGTTTGTTGCATGAAACGGACTAATTTATGGATCGCATTACGGCTGCTGAAGTGTTTGTGACGATTATAGACCGCGGTAGCATGATTGCGGCGGCAGAGACGTTGGGCATGTCCCGGGCGATGGTAACGCGCTATCTGGCAGAGATGGAAACGTGGGCAGGGGCTCGGCTATTGCACCGCACCACGCGCAAGCTGAGTTTGACGGATGCGGGTGAAAAAACGCTGGCGCGCTGCCGGGACATGCTGGCGCTAACGGCAGATATGCGCGTCGAGGCCGATACCGACGATGCAGCGTTAAGCGGTTTGCTGCGTCTTAGCTGTTCGCAGTCGCTGGCGCAGGGGGTGGTTGGCATGGCAATAACGGCTTTCCTGCGGCGGCATCCTCAGGTCGCTATCGATCTGCAAATGAATAACCGCTCGGTGAATCTGGTCGAAGAACGTATCGATCTGGCGCTGCGCATTACCAATGAACTGGATCCCAATCTGATTGCTCGACCGCTGGCAAACTGTGAGTCAGTACTGTGTGCTTCCCCCTCTTATCTGAATGAGCACGGTATTCCACGACAGCTTACCGATCTCTCTATTCATAACTGCCTGACCTACACCTATTTTGGCAAAAGCCTGTGGCATTTTTCCCGCGGTGATGAAAAATTTACCATACCTGTCAGCGGAAACCTCAGCGGGAACGAGTCGCTGGTGCTGTTGGCGGGGGCGTTGGAAGGGGCGGGAATTGCGTTGCAACCGCGCTATTCTGTGATGCCTTATCTCGCGACTGGACAACTGGTGGCGCTGTTACCGGAATATCGTCCGCAGGCGATGGGGATTTATGGTATTTACACCTCGCGCCGCCAGATGCCTGCCGCGCTGCGTACCCTGTTGGATTTTCTGGTTGACTGGTTTGCTCACGATCCGCGCTGGCGGGGGCTGACGCAGTAATCGGTGAAGTAAGCCGAATCAAGCTCGAAGCATCACTGCTGCAAAACCTGTTCTAAACGTGAAGGCACGCCTGCGGCGTATTGCTTTAGTTGCTCAATGACGGTATCGACCAGCGACGATGCAGGGCGGTGCAGTGGACGAATCAGGCTGACGGTAAAAGGCACATCAATACTAAAAGGCCGTACGACCACGCCAGACACCGCGTAATCCAGCGCCGTTAGTGGGTTGACGATCGAAAGCCCGATGCCCGCCCGCACCATTGCACATACCGACGCCGCGCTGTGAGTTTCCAGCACCATTCGGCGCGACACGCCCTGTTCCTGAAATAGCGTATCCAGCAATTGGCGATAGCTGTCGGCGCTCGACAGGCTGATAAAGGGCTGATTGGCAAAATCCTGCGGCGTAAGCACCGATTTTTGCGCCAGCGGATGCCCGGCTGGCAGCACGCAGACTTCATTTAACAACATCAATGTTTGTCGTTCTGTACCGGCTGGCGTAAGAGTATTTTCCGTTAAGCCCAGATCGTGACGCTGCGCGGACAGCCACTCTTCCAGCAGCGGTGACTCCTGCGGAATAATGTGCAGATTAAGCTGGGGGTAGCGTGCCAGCAGCGGCTTGCAGGCATCAGGCAGCAACGACTGTGAGAACACGGGCAGGCAGGCAATGGAAAGCTGAGCCTGCTGAAAACGGCGAATATCGCTGGCGGCGTTGATGATGCGATCTAGCCCATAGTAAGAGCGCTGCACTTCTTCAAACAGCTGTAATCCCTGCGCCGTCGGGTAAAGCCTGCCGCGCAGCCGCTCGAATAGCGTCATCTGAATCAGTTTCTCAAAGCGTGCCAGTTCGCGACTGACGGTCGGCTGCGACGTGTTCAGCAAGGCAGCGGCTTCCGTCAAATTACCCGTGGTCATGACCGCATGAAAAATCTCGATGTGCCGTAAAGATATTGTCATTATGTTTCCCCCTATCCATATCATAGATGAATAGAGTCTGCTAAAAACGATATTTGTTTACCTTTAAGGTTATTTTTATAGTGATGCTCAATCACGCTTAACCCTGTAAATCGGTAATTATTTATGCCTCACGATTTGAATGACACCACTCACGCCCTCAACGCGCAAAGCCTGCGTGAACTGCCTGCCCGTTTTGGCTGCCCAGTTTGGGCCTATGACGCGCAGACTATCGTTAATCGCATCACCCAATTGCGCCAGTTCGATACGATTCGCTTCGCACAGAAGGCGTGTTCCAACACGCACATTTTGCGCTTAATGCGTGAGCAAGGCGTGAAAGTCGATTCGGTATCGCTGGGGGAAATTGAGCGGGCGCTGATCGCAGGGTTTGTACCGGGCACTGACGCTCATGAGATCGTCTTTACTGCCGATCTGCTGGATCGCCCGACGCTGCAACGCGTTTCCGAATTGAACATTCCGGTGAACGCCGGTTCGGTCGATATGCTGGAACAGCTTGGGCAGCAGTCGCCGGGGCATCCGGTGTGGCTGCGCGTGAATCCGGGTTTTGGTCATGGCCATAGCCAGAAAACCAACACCGGTGGCGAGAACAGCAAGCACGGCATCTGGTACGGCGATTTGCCGCTGGCGCTGGCGCACATTCAGCGCTATCAACTGAAGCTGGTGGGAATCCACATGCATATTGGTTCCGGTGTCGATTACGGCCACCTGGAACAGGTGTGCGAGGCGATGGTGCAGCAGGTTGTTGAGCTGGGTCAGGATATCGAGGCGATTTCAGCGGGCGGCGGGCTGTCGATTCCGTATCGCCACGGCGAAGAGGCGATTGATACTGAACACTATTATGGGCTGTGGAACGCGGCGCGTGAGGAAATTGCCGCGCATCTCGGCCATCCAGTTACGCTCGAAATCGAACCCGGACGTTTCCTGGTAGCCGAATCCGGCGTGCTGGTGGCGGAAGTTCGAGCGATAAAATCCATGGGCAGCCGCCACTTTGTGCTGGTTGACGCTGGGTTTAACGATCTGATGCGTCCGGCGATGTACGGCAGCTATCATCATGTCTCGCTGTTGTCGGGCGATGGCCGTGATATCAGCCAGTCCACGTTGCGCGACAGCGTGATTGCAGGGCCGCTGTGTGAATCCGGCGATGTGTTTACCCAGCAGGCGGGCGGCGGTGTGGAAACTTTCCCGTTGCCGGATGCACAGGTTGGTGACTATCTGGTTTTCCATGACACCGGTGCGTACGGCGCATCCATGTCGTCTAACTACAACAGCCGTCCGCTGTTGCCGGAAGTGCTGTTTGAAAACGGCGAACCGCGCCTGATCCGCCGTCGTCAGACGCTGGAAGAGTTGCTGGCGCTGGAAGCGCTTTAATCGACATGGTTCGACTGTGTCGGGGGAAAGGCGTCCTGCTTTTCCCCCGAACAATGTTGATTGAGTATGGCTAAAGAGGCGAACCCTTGCACGGGACGTAATTTTGCTGTGCGTAATACGGCCCTTTCTGTACCGATTCGCGCAGCTTAAGTTCGCCGGTAAAAGGTTGCAGCGGTTTGACGTCCTTGCCTGCGATCAGATCCAGTACTTGCGTAATCGCGGTAGCGGCCATTTCTTCAATCGGCATGTAGACGGTGGAAAGTGAAGGGTGCAGGTAGGTCGCGCAGGGTTCATCGTCAAAGCCGAAGACGGAGACATCCTGCGGCAATCTTTTCCCTGCTTCGTATAGCGCTTTCATCGCGCCAATCGCCATGTCATCGTTGCTGACAAACAGCGCGCTAAAACTGATGCCGCTATTCAGCAACTGGCGTGCCGCCTGATAGCCGCTGGCGACCATACTGGTGCCATATGCCACCCGGCGCGGTTCAACCTCGATCTGATGGGCGATTAAGGCTTGCTGATAGCCTGCGAGTCGTGCTCGTGCCGTCGGCGTTTGCATTGGAGCGGTGATGCAGGCGATCTCACGGTGACCCTGTTCGATCAGGTAATTCACCACGTCAAATGCGGCCTGCTGTTGGCGGAAGAAAATACAGCGTTCCCGTGCCTGTGGCAGATCGCGATTCATCACGATCATCGGAATGGATAGCGTGTCGAGCAGCGTCATGAGGTCCGATTCGGACATATAGCGGGTATAGAGGATAATGGCGTCGCATTGTCTGTCAGACAGAAGTTGTACCGCCCGATGCTCATCTTCCGGTGTATCATGCCCATCAGTCACGATGAGGTGTTTACCGTTGCTTTCTGCGATATCCGTAGCACGGCGCAGCAGGCGGCCAAAGTAGGGGCCGTCAAAATTGGAAATAACGAGACCAATGCTGTTTGAGGTACGACGAGCCAGCGAACGCGCCAGAAAGTTAGGACGGTAGCCTAGCTCCTCCATAGCTTGAAATACTGCATCGCGTGTTGCCTGTTTGACCTGACCCGTGCCGTTTAGCACTCTGGAGACGGTCGCTTTAGACACCCCTGCACGTCTTGCCACCTCAAGCATGGTTTTCATCGCTGCACCTTAATTGAGTATGATGACGGGCTGAAAGCGCCTATCCATCCTTGTTACGAACATCATACGACATGATACCACAGGCATATTGTCGGATTTAACGCCCGATGTTCGTTTCTCAACCTGATTTTTGTCAGTTTTGTGATGTCGCTATTTCTTGCCGTAATAAGACAATCTCTTCCGCCAAATCCCGGCATAGCATAGCGGTCATCAGATGATCCTGAGCATGTACCATGATCAGGTTGACGGGCACCTTTCCTTCTCCTTCATCCAAACCGATCAGCCGTGTTTGAACGCGGTGGGCGGCACGCGCCGCCTCTTGTGACGCAGCGAGCAGCTCATCAGCCTGTTGCCACTCCCGTTGGCGCGCGGCCTGAATGGCCATCATGGCGTTTGAGCGTGCTTCACCCGCGTTGATCAGCAACTCCATAACGGTTTGTTCCATATCGAATTCAGGGAGGTTCTCTGTGTCTTTCATTGTCGGTTTCCTTATCACGGTCAGGAAAGCAGCCCATGTTGGTTGAGAATTTATGTGGCTGAGAATGTATATCGCTAAGAATATATGGCATGCCAAAAATCACATTTTCATCATATTGGAATTCCAATATTGTCTTGTGAGAAATATGTCACAGAAAAATAATTCATTATGGTTGATTTTTGGTATGCCAAACGCGAAAGCGCGGTACCTGCATTTACCCTGCGCGTAACGGCCATCCCGCGTATAACACGCGATATAACAATATGATGATCAAAGAGGTGGTGTTATGTCATTTAAGGACCAACTGATTGATTCATTGGGATCCTTCGCCAATAAATTTAATAGCCTGCGTTACATCATGGCGATTAAGGCATCCTTTATTACGCTGATGCCCGTCATTATCGTCGGCGCGTTTTCCGTTCTGATCTCCAACATGGTGATGGATCCGAAAAATGGTCTGGCCAGTTTTTCCATGTTTTCGTTCCTGGCGGAGCTAAAGCCAATCATGAGCGGCATTAACTACGCCACGCTCAGCTTTCTGACTATCGGTGCCGTCTTTCTGATTGGTATCGAACTTGGGAAAATTAACGGTTCACGTGGGCTGTTTCCCGGCCTGCTGGCGGTGATCTGCTTTATTGCCGTTACGCCAACCACCATCGAAATGGCCGTGAACGGGCAGATGATGGTGGTCAAAGACGTGCTGGCGAAACAGTTTTCCGATACCAAAAGCCTATTTCTGGGGATGTTCATCGCCATCCTGTCAGTAGAAATGTATACCCGGCTAGAAAGCGTCGATCGGCTGCGGATTAAAATGCCGGACAGCGTGCCGCCTAATGTTGCAGCCTCTTTTTCTGCGCTGTTTCCTTCCATCATCACGGTGGTTGCTATCGCCACCTTTGGGTTTGTGTTTCACCGCGTGACGGGTATGTACCTGTATGACGCCGTTTATCAGGTGGTGCAACAGCCGCTGGAGTCCGTCGTACAAAGCCTGCCTGGCTTACTGGTGCTGATGTTCGTCGCACAGCTGTTCTGGGTGATCGGGATTCACGGCAACCAGATGATTAAACCGATTCGTGAACCGCTGCTGCTGGGGGCGATTGCCGTCAACATGACGGCGTTCGAGCAGGGACTGGAAGTGCCGAATATTATCACCATGCCGTTCTGGGATGTGTACATGAGCATCGGTGGTTCCGGTTTGACGATTGGCCTGCTGATGGCGGTGATGATTGCGTCTAAACGCAAAGAGATGAAAGAAATTGCCAAAATCTCTTTCGGCCCCAGCGTGTTCAATATTAATGAGCCGGTGATTTTTGGTATGCCGATTATGCTTAATCCGATTCTGGCTATTCCCTTCATTATCACACCGTTAGTGACCGGCACGATTGGTTATTTCGCCACCAGTATGGGGTTTGCCGGTAAAGCCGTGGTGATGGTGCCGTGGACGACGCCGCCAATCATTAACGCCTGGCTGTCGACGGCGGGCTCAATGGGAGCGGTCGCGACGCAGATTGTGTGCATCATCGTTGCGATGCTGATCTACCTGCCGTTTGTCAAAGTCGCGTCTCGCCGCGCCGAGTTAGCGCAGTTGGAAGCGGAAAAGCAGGCCGCAGCGGAAAAAGCCTGAAACGGGCAAAAAGAGAGGTAACGCATGAGTAAGGTTTCACTGACTATTCCCCCTGATTTTATTCTGGGCGCGGCGGCATCGGCATGGCAAACAGAAGGGTGGAGCGGCAAGAAGGCAGGGCAGGATTCCTATCTGGATCTCTGGTACAAGCAGGATCGTCAGGTGTGGCATAACGGGTATGGTCCGGCGAAAGCGACGGACTTCTTTAACCGCTATCGGGAAGATGTGGTATTGATGAAACTGGCGGGGCTGACGCACTATCGTACGTCGATCAATTGGTCACGTTTTATGCTGGATTATGAGAAAGGCATCGTCGATGAGGAGTATGCGGCCTACATCGATAATCTGCTGGATGAAATGCATCGGCAGGGGATCGAACCGATGATCTGCCTTGAACATTACGAACTGCCCGCCTGCCTGCTGGAGAAGTATCAAGGCTGGTCATCAAAGCAGGTGGTGGAATGGTTTGTGCTGTACGCCGATGCCGTTTTCGCCCGTTATGCCGGAAAGGTGAAGCGCTGGTTTACCTTCAATGAGCCGATTGTGGTGCAGACGCGCGTTTATCTTGATGCGCTACGCTACCCTTATGAGCAGAACACGCACACGTGGATGCAGTGGAATCACCATAAGAATCTGGCGACGGCAAAAGTCGTACAGCGGTTTCGGCAGAAGGGTTATGACCGAGACGGCGGCTCGATCGGCGTGATCCTCAACCCTGAAGTCACGTATCCGCGATCCCGTGCGGCGCATGATGTGAAAGCGGCACACCTTTACGATCTGTTCTATAACCGCGTTTTCCTCGATCCGGCGCTGAAAGGGGAATATCCGGCGGAGCTGGTAGCGCTACTGGCGCAGCATCAGGTGAAGTGGGATTACACGGAAGAAGAGCTGGCGATCATCCGCGATAACACGGTTGATGAGGTGGGGATTAACCTGTATTACCCGCACCGGGTAAAAGCGCCTGGCCGTGAATGGAACAAGGAGACGCCTTTCCATCCTGCTTATTACTACGAGCATTTTGAGCTGCCGGGACGCCGTATGAACATCTCGCGCGGCTGGGAGATCAATCCCAAAATCATTTACGACATGGCGAAGCGTATAGAGCACGAATACGACAATGCGCCGTGGTTTGTGGCGGAAAACGGCATCGGTATCGAGAATGAGGCACGCTTTAAAGACGAGGCGGGCGTGATTCAGGATGATTACCGCATTGCGTTTATTGCGGAGCATCTTTACTGGACGCTGAAGGCGAAGGAAGAGGGGGCAAACTGCCGAGGCTATATGCTGTGGGCGTTTACCGACAATGTCTCGCCGATGAATGCGTTTAAAAACCGCTACGGATTGATCGAAATTGATCTGGAACAGGATCGACAACGGCGGCCGAAAAAATCCGCTGCCTGGTTTCGTCAGCTACACGACACGCGTCGGCTTGAATTGACGCTGGATGATGAAGAGAAATAGGCGCAGATAACCAAAATGAGGAACGGAATATGAAAAGAATCGTACTGGCTTGCTCGGCTGGCATGTCGACCTCACTGGTGGTCACCAAGATGGAGAAGGAAGCGGAAGCGCGGGGAATGACGTTTAAGATCTACGCAATCCCGGAACAAAATCTGCGGGATGAATTACAGGAGTTCGGCAGCGACATTATTGCGGTTCTACTGGGGCCGCAGGTGCGCTTCAAACTTAACGAAAATAAAAAGCTAACGGATAGCTATCAGATACCTATCGCGGTGATCGACTCTGTCGCTTACGGCACATTAAATGGTGCAAAAGTACTGGATCAGGCGCTGAGTTTGGTAGACTAACGCACCGCCGCGACGTCAGTGCGTGGCTGGGGTGAGTAAGAGAAGCCAACGTACATGCAGCTTGAAGTATGACGGGCAAAATCAGAGCGGGCCTGACGCCCGTGCTCAGGGTGACAGTGTATGTAGGGTGAAAGCGTGGCGAAGGATGTGGTTCTGCAAGAGAAGAAGCAATATCAGGAAATCGGCTGTGATTTGCGCCAGAAGATTCAGTCAGGGGATTACCCTGTCGGATCGCGCCTTCCTCCTGAACGAAATATTGCGGAAACCTATGGCGTTAGCCGGACGATAGTGCGTGAAGCGCTATTGATGCTTGAGCTGGAAGGTACGGTTGATATTCGTCAGGGCTCCGGGGTTTATGTTCTGCGTATTCCCGATGAAGACGATGCGGCAGACAGCGCCAAAAATCATATCGGCGCATTTGAAATGCTACAAGCGCGCCAACTGTTGGAAAGCAATATCGCCGCATTTGCGGCACGCATGGCAACGCGGGCGGATATCGAAAACCTGCGTAAAATACTGGAGCAAGAGCAGGCCGCGATTGCCGTAAAAGATTACCGCGGTGATTTCGATCGCCTATTTCACCTGCAAATTGCTGGCGCGACGCAAAACCAGATGCTACTGGAAACGGTCAGCAATATTTGGGCGTGCCGTGACGATAACGCGCTCTGGCAGCAGCTTTATACTCACGTTGGCACGCAAGGGTATCGCCTGAAATGGCTGGCGGATCATCAGGCTATTCTGGCGGCACTGCGGCGTCGCGATGTGTCTGGCTCTTATCAGGCGATGTGGCAGCACCTTGAAAATGTCAAAAATACGCTGATGGAAATCTCTGACGCCGACGCGCCGGAGTTCGACGGCTACTTATTTGATTCTGTGCCGATTTTTCAAGGGAAGCTGGTGTAGTCATGGCGGACACGGCTTTGGCGAACACGGCTTTTGCGAATATTGTTTATCTGGCGGATTATCCCCAGCATCAGGAACAGGTGATCGACTGGATTATCTGGAAAAGGTTGTTCGCCTGCCGCTATCACGCTAGAAAAACGCGCTAAAGGGCTGCGGCCTTACATGATTCACCAGAATTTTACAGTTGGTTGCACTTATAGAATAAGTCTTTCGATTCATCGCTGGTGAAGATAAGTGGCGATCCTTAGAGTAACAAGTCCCAGAGGTATTGATTGGTGATACATCGATGTACTCTGTACATTGAAATCATTTGATTACACCAACCTACGCGGATGCGTAGGTTTTTTTTGCCTGAATTTCCTGCTTTTGCTATCTCCTGCGATTTTAATGCTATGCGAATGATGTGCTGACGGCCATCTTCACGTTAAGCTGCGTATCCGTAACTTGAAGTATGATATGTATATAGTATTTTGACGTATCGCTCGGTGGTTTTTGCGCTCTAGCAAGCTGCCCGTTTATCTGTCTATTGGGAGAAGGCATGATTCATACCCTGTTACGTTGGGTGTTCCAGCGTCTGTACCGCATCCGGATCGAGGGCGACAGCAGCCAGTTTCAGCAATCCAAATTGCTTATCACCCCCAATCACGTCTCTTTCCTCGATGGTGTCCTACTGGCGTTATTCTTACCGATAAAACCGGTTTTTGCCGTGTACTCCTCCATTTCCGATCGCTGGTTTATGCGGTGGCTAAAACCTTATATCGATTTTGTGCCATTGGATCCCACTAAACCTCTGGCGATCAAAGGGCTAATCAAGGTAATAGAACGCGGCCAGCCTGTCGTGGTTTTCCCCGAAGGGCGCATTAGCGTCACCGGATCGCTGATGAAGATTTACAGCGGCGCGGCGTTTGTCGCAGCGAAATCCGGGGCAACGATTATCCCCGTGCGTATTGATGGCGCTGAATTCACACCGTTCGGTCGGCTGGCGGGCGTATTTAAACGCCGCTGCCTCCCACAGATTACTATCACCTATTTGCCACCGACCACATTGCCGATGCCGGAAGCCAGCAGCGCCAGAGCACGTCGCGCACTGGCCGGTGAACGCTTGCACCAAATTATGATGAAAGCGCGGATGGAAACGCGTCCGCAGCATACGTTGTATCAGGCATTTCTGGCGGCGAGATCCCGTTATGGACGGCATTCTGCCAGCATTGCGGATATCTCATTTAACGAAGACAGCTATCAGGGCTTATTGAAAAAATCGCTGGGTGTGTCGCGCATCTTGCAGCGCTTCACTCGCGCCGATGAACATGTCGGCATGCTGTTGCCCAATGCGACCATTACTGCGGCATCAATCCTGGGCGCATCGCTGCGTAACCGTATTCCCGCGATGCTGAACTACACCGCTGGCGCGAAAGGGCTACAAAGCGCAATGAAAGCGGCAGGGATCAAAACGATCGTCACCTCTCGCCAGTTTCTTGAAAAGGGTAAGCTGACGGATCTACCGAAGCAAGTCAGCGAGGCTAACTGGGTTTATCTGGAAGATTTGAAAGACACCGTGACGCTGACGGATAAGCTGTGGATCCTGTTTCATCTGCTGTTTCCTGCCCGTGCGATGTTGCCACAGAAGCCCGACGATGCGGCCATTGTGCTGTTTACCTCCGGCTCTGAGGGGAATCCGAAAGGTGTGGTGCATTCCCATGACAGTCTGCTAGCGAACGTTGAGCAGATTCGTACCGTGGCGGATTTCACCCCGCGTGACCGCTTTATGTCTGCGCTACCGCTGTTCCATGCGTTTGGCCTGACGGTTGGTCTATTAACACCGTTGATGACGGGCGCTCGCGTGTTCCTCTATCCCAGCCCACTGCATTATCGCATCGTGCCGGAACTGGTTTACGACCAGAACTGTACCGTGTTGTTTGGAACATCTACCTTTTTAGGTAACTATGCGCGTTTTGCTCACCCGTATGATTTTGCTCGTCTGCGCTATGCCGTCGCCGGGGCTGAAAAGCTGTCTGAGACGACACGTCAGGTCTGGCAGGACAAATTTGGTATCCGCATTCTGGAAGGCTATGGTGTGACCGAGTGCGCACCGGTAGTCGCGATCAACGTGCCGATGGCGACGAAAATCCATTCCGTCGGCCTGCTATTACCAGAAATTGAATCGCGTTTGATTACGGTGCCGGGTATTACGCGCGGTGGCCGTCTGCAATTGCGTGGGCCGAATATCATGAAAGGCTATCTGCGGGTGGAAAACCCCGGCGTGCTGGAGACGCCAGCGGCAGAAAACGCCGAAGGTGAATTGCAGCAGGGCTGGTATGACACTGGCGATATTGTCGAACTGGACGAAAGAGGGTTCTGCACCATCATTGGCCGCGTGAAGCGCTTTGCCAAGCTCGCAGGAGAGATGGTTTCGCTCGAGAGTGTGGAACAGCTTGCAGTTAAAGTATCGCCGGAGGCACAACATGCAGCCAGTGCGAAGAGCGACAGCAGTAAAGGTGAAGCGCTGGTGCTGTTTACAACGGACAGTCAGATAACCCGTGACGTGCTGCTTGCACAAGCCCGCAGCAGCGGGGTGCCAGAATTGGCGGTGCCACGTGATATTCGCTACGTGAAAGCATTACCGTTACTCGGCAGCGGTAAGCCTGACTTTGTCACGCTACGTCAAATGGCTGAAGAGCGAAGTGACGAATCATCGCTCGTCGAACAATCCGTTACTAACGCGTCGGAGCCTAGTGCATGAGTCAACAGACTGAACCCGCGACGCCTTTGCTGTCGCGCAGTATGAGCGCGGTGATTATCGCGCAGTTCTTCTCCGCGTTTGGTGATAACGCGCTGCTGTTTGCTACGTTAGCGCTGATCAAACAGCTGGTGTATCCCGACTGGAGCCAGCCGTTTTTGCAGATGGGGTTTGTGGCTGCATACATCGTTTTAGCACCGTTTGTCGGGCAAATAGCGGATAGCTTCGCCAAAGGGCGGGTGATGATGTTCGCCAATACCCTGAAACTGGCGGGAGCGCTGCTGATTTGCGTGGGCGGTAATCCGTTTCTGGGATACACGCTGGTGGGCATTGGTGCTGCCGCGTATTCACCCGCGAAATACGGCATTCTGGGTGAGATCACGCGTGGCGATCAGTTGGTCAAAGCCAACGGATTGATGGAGGCCTCGACCATTGCAGCGATCCTGACCGGCTCAGTGGCGGGTGGCGTGCTGGCAGACTGGAATATTTACGCGGCACTGTCGATTTGTGCGGTGGCTTATGGCGTGGCGTTGGGCGCGAATATGTTGATCCCACATCTCAACGCCGCCCGTCCAGGGCAGCCGTGGCATCCGGTACAGATGGCGAGCAGCTTCTTTTCCGCCTGTCGGGTGCTGTGGCGCGATGGTGATGCTCGGCTTTCGTTGATTGGCACCAGCATGTTCTGGGGCGCGGGCGTGACGCTGCGTTTTCTGCTGGTACTGTGGGTGCCGCATGCGCTCGGCATTATCGATAACGCGACGCCGACGCTGCTTAATGCGATGGTCGCCGTTGGGATCGTGCTGGGGGCGGGGGGCGCTGCCAGACTGGTTACGCTTGATAATGTACGACGCTGCCTGCCTGCGGGATTCTTGATCGGCGTGGTCGTGGTGATTTTCACACTTCAGCATAATCTCCTTAGCGCCTATTCCTTGCTGATTTTGCTGGGGGCGCTGGGTGGGTTTTTCATTGTTCCGCTTAATGCGCTGTTGCAGGAACGTGGGAAAGCCAGCGTCGGTGCGGGTAATGCGATTGCCGTACAGAATTTGGGTGAGAACGGCGCTATGCTGTTAATGCTGGGGCTCTATTCTCTGGTGGTGAAACTGGGCGTCTCGGTTATCGCGATCGGGATTGGTTTTGGCGTCTTGTTTGCGCTGGCGATTGCGTTGCTGTGGGCATCGCTAATCCTGACTAAGCGCCGTGCGCGTTCCGCCGGTGCAAAATAGGAAGGGTGAAAATGAGTCTGATATGGCATGACTGGGATGTGGCAGACCTTAACGTGTATTCACTGCATGACATATTGGCGCTGCGCAGCCAGGTATTTGTGGTTGAGCAAACCTGCCCCTATCTGGATATTGATGGTCGCGATCTGGTGGACGGCAATCGTCACATTGCGGCATATCGCGACGGCAAGCTGGCCGCGTATGCCCGGCTACTCGCCCCCCATCCGAACAACGATGTGGTGACGATTGGACGCGTGATTGTGGCGCCTCACGCTCGTGGGCAACATCTAGGGCATCAGTTGATGGAGCACGCGTTGATTGCCTGTGCACGCCACTGGCCGCAAAAGCATCTTTTCCTGTCTGCGCAGGCTCATCTGCAAGCATTTTACGGCGCGTTTGGCTTTGTGGCGACCGGCGAGGCATATGACGAAGACGGTATCCCGCATATTGATATGCTGTCGGCGTTCTGAAGAGCATCGAGTGTGGCGTCGGAAGGAATAGATACTGTGTAAAAAAACCGGCTAAGATATTCGCCGGTTTTTTGTTATCTGACGCTGAGTTAGCTAGCGGCGTGGGAAATTTTATTACCCAGTTTCTGCACATCTTCGCCAAAGCCGCGCGTGGTGTTACAGCCGCTTAATGCTGCCGTGACCAGTAGCGCGACTACGATTGTTGTTATACGTTTCATCATCGTTACCCGCAGGTGGTTGATAAACAGGTGTGATAAGTTTCTACTTTGTCATAACCGCAGGTAAAAATTCAATCCTCGTATAGCCTGAACCAGCTGATATCGTTTGAAATTATGTTGCTACCTATGTGTATGTGCTCTGATCTGACTCTGTTAATGCACAGAGCTAAACCTGATTTGAACGGCAGCTATTGCCAGGAGCGGACGTTGCTAGCATCTGAATGTACTAATTCTGCGGGGGCTGGTCATCTTCTATAATCGATGATTCGTATTGACAGATATAAGCAGGTAAAATATGGTTAACGCTTTGTAAAAAATGATATCTAAAATTAGCAACCCTTTTAAGATTATGAGAATTTTAATGAAAAAAATTTTACTGTGCGGGCTTGTACTGGCTACTTCCTCATGTGCTGACTTTCCGAAAAATATTGGCGATCAGATGAAAGCAGTGAATGAGGCACTCACGCCTAAAACGTCGAACGCTGTGCAGACGACGTCTACAAGAAAAGTCGGCACTATCACTAATGACCAATGCAAAAACAGCGTTGGGCAAACGCGATCTTACTTCGAACAATTAGTTGGATTTAAGCTTAATGAAAGTAATTCATCCGGCTACACGTCCTTCTCTGAGACTTACAATCTTAAAATATCCGATCGTAAAGATCGCTTCGGTGGTAACTTAGCAATTTGCATCATCTCTATCGATCCACAGTCTAATAAAGTCACGACATTCTCGATGCCGACATAATATCAATGCAGACATCTAACCGGGGTATATTATTTTCCCCGGATATTTTTTCAATCTCTTACATAAAATTAAAATAACTATTCAACGGCATTGACCCTTATTTCATCGGGCATAGCTATCGCGTTGTTGTTTTCTGTACATCCGCAAATAGATAGCATATTACGGAAATTCCCTAAACGTTGTATTTAAGCTGTGCAGGTGGGAGACATTTTAACAAACGCCAATCTATATCAGCAGCCCTGATATTCTTACATTCATTGTCCGCTTAGTGTCAGGTGCAGATGTAGTAGTCATTTATAATGTGTTCATTAACAGGATAGGTGTGTGGCAGGCCAGCCACACTCTTGAAAAGTAATACTTCCTTCTGGGACCTCATTTCCCTCCCCGCGCCAGTTGCTGAGCCTATGTACTTCGCGCAAGAGCGGACGTTATGCTAATCAATGATGGGGTGGTCAGGCTGGAGAGTACGTTTAGCCAGTTTCTTTTGAAGTATTATGACCATTACGGGAAATCCAGATGCGGCTAATGCACTTATAACCAACAGCCTGTTTAGATTTTGCGTTGTTATTCCCTGATCAGGTAGTAATAAGGAAGACAAAAAGAATGCGAGAGTTGTTATCAGGAACATCATTGCTGTCTGTAGTGAAGAAAAACTGGCTCGTTGTTCATCCTCAGGATACTGGACAGCAACCGACGAAGCGGAAACAAGTCGGCTATATGAGGCTCCAAGAAATAAGCTTATAAATAGAACGGCATTATGATAGCCCATTGCCGGAATCAGCAAACTTGCTATAAAGAATAGCGTTGAAATTGTTGCCAACATCAGAGCAGATAAATGCGATGTCAGAACACCTGTTATTTTTGTAGACAGATAACCTGCAATTCCCCCACTTAAGAACAATAAGGGTAATAGGTTTTGTTGTGCTCCCATATACTGCAACATTAATGGAGTCAAAATGGGAATAATGAGCATTGGACTAAATTGTACCAGTGCAGTACAAGAGGCGAAAAGTAAGGTTTGAGCATCAATAGATAGTTTGGCTTTCACGCCTGATTGAACCGTATCCTTGGGAATAATAAATACTATCAACGGTAAAGACAGCAGGCAAAGTGAACTGATTAACCACAGCGCAGTATGCCAACCATAGTGTGTGCACAAAAATAATATAGCTGGCATTCCGACGATACTTACCATCGAAAATGATGCAATCACCGTTGCCAGTATTTTTCCTCGCAAGTTTGCTGGGGCACAATTTATCAAAATACTCGTACCCACACCCATTGTCGTACCACCAACCAATCCTGCGCAAAATCGTAGTACCAGAAGCGTGCCAAAATGAGTAGTGAGTGTGGACAAAAATGTTAGTGCTCCCAGGAGCACCATATTCTTGATCAAGAATTGTTTTTTATTAAACAGGTCGATCCAATAAAAAGCAACAATTCCAGAAAGGACAGCACCCAGTGTGTACATACCAGAGACATAACCAGAAAATGATACAGGAACCGAAAACTCGTCTGCCATAAAAGCAAAAACAGGCGTTAACGCCATGTACTCCAGCGCATTAGTGAACTGGATAAAAGCCATTACAATAGCTATCCGCATGAGGGCTTTATGATTAAACGTTTGTGTGACCAGTGGCATAGCAAGCAACCTGTGGATGAAAGATATCCGAGTTTAATCGATATCAATGGCGCGCATTACATGGTAAAAATGGTGCTCATTATTATCATATATGGGATAGTTGATGCGTCCGGCTCTTGATTTTAATACCCTGAAAGTGTTCACGGCTGTGGTTGAAAGAGAAAGTTTTGTTGGGGCATCGAAAGTCCTTGAAATGCCGGCATCAAATGTTAGTCGTTGTATTTCTCAGTTAGAAGAAAAATTGAATCTTCAGCTCATTGAGCGCAGCACTCGACATATGAAACTCACCCAAGCGGGGCACTTACTCTATACCCGAGCGAAGCCATTACTGGAGGCGCTTGAGCAAACTGAGACAGAATTAACGTTGCGGCAAATGCAACTCAAGGGCCCATTACGTATCTGTATTCCCAATGAAATAGGTCCTGCATTGCTGGGTTCTGTTGTTGCCGATTTTGCCTGTCAGTACCCGGATCTGGAGATCAGCTGTGTCACAAATTTGTCTGGTTTCGAATCCCTGCGGGATGATCTGGATTTAGCTATCATTATTACCCGTGGTCAGATGGATGACAGTGACTACATAGCCCGTCATCTGGTGACTATTCCTTGCACCATTGTTGCAGCCCCCTCCGTTATTCAGCGTTATGGCACCCCTTCTCATATCCAGCAATTTGAAGAATTACCCTGTATTACAACGGTAAGTGCACTGAAAGGCGCTCCCTGGCAGTTTGTCAATACAAAGGGGGGATTCGAGATAATTAAGGTTAAAGGGCATTATCGGGTAAATAGCGGAGAGATGGCAGGACGGGCTGCGGTATCAGGTGTCGGTTTTGCCATTCTATCGAAACAAGCCTGCCAACCCTACATTGACGATGGACGGTTAATCGAGGTTGAGTTTGAACAATCGGTAGCCCCATTACAATTGTTCGCAATTTATTCAGATCGGAGTTACTTGCCCGCCAAAACAAGATCGCTCATTGATTTCATACATCAGAAATTGAGCAATATATCCTTAGCAACATAAAGCAGCATTGAATCGCCACAGAGAGTACAGTTGTCACAATGAATCCCTACTTAACACAAAACGCCCGCTGTTCGCTCATTACGGCCTGTCAAATTTGATTGTGCTCTGTCCCGAAAATTGTTGTGCCTAATAGCGATAAACGCGTGTTCGTTGGCTTCCAGATCGCGCTGTGCTTGAGGTGTTAGCTTGGTTTTATCGGGTGGCTATTCGCGTTCTGTTTCTGATTTTTCGCAAGAACTCATCTTTATCCCACTCCTGTGGTTCTCCGCTGTTTTTCCCTTCAGCGATTAAGTGGCGCAGCGTTTGTAGATCTGACTCTGCCTGTTTTTCCCGTAGCATTCTCAGCGCTTCCCGAATAACTTCACTTTGCGTGCGGTAATCGCCTGATTCCACCAGCGATGCCACGTAATGGCGAAGTTCATCGCCAAGGTCAATTGTCATGGTTCTGGCCATCATGCCTCCGGTTCTCAGATGTAAGATTTATTCTTATCATAAGCGAGTAGCGTACTTAAAGATGAAATCGTCTCCTAGCGTCTAGTACAAGGAAAAAGGATTTCCGCACCGCGTACAAGCGGCGTTTGATGGGAAAGGGAGTCGGTTCGCAATAAGCGTTGTAAGACGAAAAATAGGAAGAGAAAGCGGTGGGCTGGTTTACCAGAGAAAAAAAGCCCACTGAATTGTTGCTACTCTTCCGCCAAAAACAGCTCCAGCAGAGAGTTCAGAAACAGTTTACCGTGTTCGGTGATTTGCCAGTGGGTTGCGGTTTCCGTGAGGTAGCCTTGTGCCAACGCCTGATTCAACTGCGGGCGAATGCTGTGCTCTTCCAGACCGGTGTACGCCGTGAAATTCGCACGTGGGGCGGCTTCCAGCAGGCGAAAGCGGTTCATGAAAAACTCAAAAGGCCGATCGTCGTTGGCGACATCGTGCTGCTTATCCATATACGTGCCCTGCATATAGCCACGCGGATGGCGGACTTTTACTGTGCGCAGGATGCGGCCATCGCTGAAAGTCAGCTTGCCGTGTGCCCCACAGCCAATCCCCAGATAGTCACCGAAGCGCCAGTAATTCAGATTGTGCTGGCACTGGTAGCCCGGTTTGGCATAGGCGGAGGTTTCATATTGCTCATAACCCGCTGCGCTCAGTAGCGCGTGACCCTGCTCGTAGATGTCCCACAGTGCATCATCGTCCGGCAGTGTAGGCGGGCGCGAGCTAAACAGGGTGTTGGGCTCGATGGTCAACTGATACCACGATAAATGCGGCGGGTTGAGCGCAATGGCCTGACGCAGATCGTCCAGCGCTTCGTCTAGCGATTGATCCGGCAGGCCGTGCATCAGATCCAGATTAAAGCTGCGCAATTTCAGACCGGTCGCTAGCTGTGCCGCGCGTTTCGCCTCATCCGGGCCGTGAATACGCCCAAGACGCGTCAGCTTTTGCGGATCGAAACTCTGCACGCCGATGGAGATACGGTTAATCCCCGCGCGCTGATAACCGCTAAAACGGTCGGCTTCGACTGTTCCGGGATTGGCTTCCATCGTAATTTCAGCATCTGGCGTTAACGGGATTCGCGCCCGAACACCATCGAGCAGCGCCTGCATCGCTTCCGCGCTTAGCAGGCTAGGCGTTCCGCCGCCGATAAAAATCGAGTGCAGTGTGCGGCCCCCCGCCAGCGGCAAATCGGCATCCAGATCCGCCAACAGATGATCGACATATTCCTGATGCGGCACATCGCCTTTCAACGCATGCGAGTTGAAGTCGCAATACGGGCATTTCTGTACGCACCACGGAATATGAATGTACAGGCTGAGCGGGGGAAGCTTAAGCATTGCGTAGCGTTTCCAACAGCAGGCGTAGTGCCTGACCACGATGGGACTGCGCGTTCTTCTCTTCACGCGTTAATTCTGCCGCCGTTTTACCCAGCTCAGGGACGAAGAAGATAGGATCATAACCAAAGCCACCGCTGCCAGAGGCTTGGTGTGTCAGCACACCCTGCCAACTGCCGTGGCAGACAATCGGTGTCGGGTCTTCAGCATGGCGCAGATACACCAGCACGCAATGGAAGCTGGAGCGGCGTTGTTCATCCGGTACATCTTTTACTGTTAGCAGTAGCTTATCCAGATTTTGCTGGTCGCTGGCCTCTGCGCCCGCGTAGCGTGCCGAGTAAATGCCTGGTGCGCCGCCCAGCGCATCGACAGCCAGCCCTGAGTCATCGGCAATGGCCGGTAACCCGGTGATTTGCGCCGCATGACGTGCTTTCAGGATGGCATTTTCGATGAAGGTCAGGCCCGTTTCTTCGGCAGAATCCACGCCCAGCTCGGTTTGAGCCACAATATCCAGACCGAAATCGGCCAGCAAGCTGGCGAGCTCGCGCACTTTACCGGGGTTTCCGGTAGCCAAAACCACTTTTTGCATCGTCTTGTCCTGCGTATTTATTCAATGAATTCCGCGACGTCAGCCGGGATGTGCTGCGGATGGGTAATTCTAATCTGTTTATGGCGCCCGAGTTCTCCTTTTTCAATCACAACCAGACTCTTGGCGACTTTAAACTGTTTGGCGAGGAATTTGGTTAGATGGGCATTGGCTTGCCCATCAACCGGTGGAGCGGTGATGGCGACTTTCAATTCGTCGCCATGCAAACCCACGATCTGATCGCGGCTGGCTTTCGGCTGAATATAGAGCCGAATCACCAGTGCATCGCCGTGGCGGGTAATTGCACTCACAGCAGGAACCACAGCCCCGGAAACAGGTCCATGCCCAGATAGTTGAGCATATACAGAATCAGAATGACGGCCATGGCAGAGAAATCAATGCCGCCCATAACAGGAATAATGCGGCGGAGCGGTGCCATTAGCGGCTCGGTCAACTGATGCAGCAGATACTCAATGGGGCTACGACCCTGGCTGACCCAGCTCATGATGGAACGGATAATGATGACCCAGAAGACCAGATAGCCAGCGGATTTAATCAGCGAAATGAGCCCGACCAGCAGGTTCATCGGGCTAAGGGAAATCGCGCCAACCTGAATCAACAGCAGTAACGGATATTTGATCGTCGTAAGGATAAAGGCCAGCAGCAATGAGGCGCTGTCAATCGGCCCCAGCGACGGCAGAATCCGGCGCAACGGCCCGACAATTGGCTGGGTGATTTTGACGACAAACTGCGACAGTGGATTATAGAAATCACTGCGTGACCACTGCATCCAAATGCGTAGCAGCAGGACCATTACATAAAGGTCGACCAGCGTTTTGACCAGAAAAGTCAGGGTGAGCATAAGTACGTCTTTTCCTTAATAAGATAAAGAATCGGGGATGCCGCTTTTGATTAAAAAAGCGTTTCCATTTCCTGTGCGCGAGCAATTGCCGCCTGCATGGCCTCGGCCACGGTTTGCGTCAAGTGCTGTTCATTAAACACTCGCAGGGCTTCTGCCGTGGTGCCGCCCTTGGAGGTGACATTTTCTCGCAGCGCCGACAGTGGTGTATCGGGATTGGCTTCAACCAGCGCGGCAGCGCCCGAGGCGGCCTGTTGCACCAGCAGGCGAGCGGTTTCCTGATCGAACCCTTGGCGAATGGCTTCCTGCTGCATCGCTTCCATAAACAGGAAGAAATAGGCCGGTGCGCTTCCCGCTGCGGCGATCACGCTATTAATACCTTGCTCACTATCCACCCAGCAAATTTTACCGACGCTTTGCATCAGCTGTGCGGTGAAGTCTTTATCGGCCTGACTGACGGACGCGGAGGCATACATTCCGCTCATCCCTTTTCCGACCAGAGACGGTGTATTGGGCATAATGCGCACGATATTTAGCGGCTCACCCAGCAGCGCCTGAAAACGGGCGATGTTGATTCCCGCTGCAATCGAGAGCACTAGCTTACCCGCGAAATTGACCTGTTGATGTAACGGTTCACAAACTGTCGCCATCATTTGCGGTTTGACGGCCAGAACAATGACGTCTGCTTCCTGAGCGCAGCGTGCATTATCTGCGCTGCTGATGACGCCATATTGTGCAGCCAGCGCATCGCGGTTTTTACCAGAAGGCGCGCAAACGCTGATGTGTTGAGCGGGATAACCGCCGTTGACCAACCCGGCGATAATGGCCTGCGCCATATTTCCGGCACCAATAAACGCTATTTTACGTTGTTGCATCTGCATTATCGCTGATCACCTGTTCCGTTTGTATTCTGTCTAAAGATGACGTGCTGTTCAGGGCGTGCCTGCTGTTTATGCGCTCTTGACTGACTGCTTATGCTTTTGGGGATGAATAGTCTCGCGCGCCAAAGACTGCCGTACCGATGCGCACCAGCGTGCTGCCTGCGGTAATCGCCGCACGCATGTCATCCGTCATCCCCATAGAGAGTGTATCAATATGCGGATAATTTACTGACAATGTTTGGAACAGTGCTGTCATTTGTTTAAACACAGCAAGCTGCCGCTCGTGATCGGTTTCCGGTGCCGGAATAGCCATTAACCCGCGCAGGCGCAGGTTAGGCAAGGCGGCGACGCTGGCGGCGAGTTCCGTAAGTTCATCCACCATAATGCCGGATTTACTCTGTTCGTTGCTGATATTAATCTGCAACAGAACATTTAATGGCGGCAACGTGACCGGGCGTTGTTCACTCAGACGCTGCGCGATACGCAGGCGATCCACGGTGTGAAACCAGTCAAAATTCTCAGCCACCAGTCGACTTTTATTGGACTGTAATGGGCCGATAAAGTGCCATTCCAACGGCGTGTCCGATTGGTTTTCCTGGAAATAATGAATCTTCTCCACGCCTTCCTGGACATAATTTTCGCCGAACGCACGCTGACCTGCCGCGATAGCTTCTTCGATCGCGCTCACAGGTTTGGTTTTACTGACTGCAAGTAGCGTAATTTCTTCTGGTGCCCGTGCGCATTGCTGCGCGGTGGCTGCGATTTGCTGCCGGATGTCCTGTAGATTCTGCTGGATTGTCGTCATGGTTATTCAGGAGGTTAATCTATGGAATTGGATGAATGGGTGGTGCGTAGTGTAAAACATAATGCCTCGGATCTGCACCTTTGTAGCGGGCATCCACCAGTGTTACGTGTGGATGGGCGGCTACAGCCTGAAAATACCTTACCATGTTTAACGCCGAAGCAGGTGGCACAATGGTGCGATGCCTGGCTAGAACCGACTCAGCAAGAGCAGCTACGGCTGGTAGGGCAGGTAGACGGCGCGTTAATGTTGCCAGGCGGCCAGCGCCTGCGGGTAAATGTGTTTCGCCAGCGAGAGGGGTTGTCTGCGGCTTTACGCATTATCCCGTCCGTTCAGCCTTCATTGGATGAATTACATGCTCCACCCGTGCTCTCGACGCTACTGGAGAAACCGAACGGGCTGATCTTGATTACCGGCGCGACGGGCAGCGGTAAATCCACGACGCTGGCGGCGATGGTCGGGGCGTTAAACGACAGCAGCGATCGCCACGTGATTACGCTGGAGGATCCGATCGAGTTTATTCATGTCAGCCGACGTTGCCTGATTCAACAGCGGGAGATCGGTGCGCACAGTGCTTCTTTTGCGCAGGCGCTACGGGCGGCATTGCGGGAAGATCCTGATGTCATTCTGCTGGGGGAATTGCGCGATACGGAGACGATTCGGCTGGCGCTGACAGCAGCGGAAACGGGCCACTTGGTGCTATCAACGCTACATACGCGCAGTGCATCACAGGCGGTCGACCGTTTGATTGATGTCTTTCCCGGAGAAGAGAAAGCCTATGTTCGCAGTCAGTTAGCAACCTGTTTGCAGGCGGTGGCAACGCAAAAGCTATTGCCCGCAGCGCAAGGTGGTCGCATCGCACTTTATGAAGTGCTGACCGCCACAGCGGCAGTCAGCAACCTGATTCGTGAGGGAAAAACGCACCAGCTTCCTGGCCTGATTCAAACCGGAGCCGGTGCGGGGATGCAAACGTTCGAACAAAGCTACCAGCAGCGCTGTCGGGATAGGCTTATTTCACACAGTTGCGCCCTTGCCGTTTAGCTGCGTAGAGATTTTCATCGGCTAACTGAATCCAGTCTTCAACGGAAGCAAGATCGGAACGGTAAGCCGCGATCCCTGCACTGATCGTGAAATGCAGATTCTGGCGATCGTATTCCAGCGTATGTTGCTCAATCGCTTTACGAATACGCTCGATAGCCATGACGGCGGTTTGATAAGGGACATCTTTTAGCAGGATGATGAATTCCTCTCCCCCAATACGGGCGACCAGATCTTCCTGACGTAATGACATACGCATCAGCATCGCCAGCTCTTTGAGAACGGCATCGCCAGCCAGATGGCCGAATTGGTCATTAATGCTTTTGAATAAATCGATATCGATAATCGCCAGACAGCTTTTATCTGCGTGCGGGCTTTGCTGCCTGAGTTGGAAAAACGCGCGGGCTTGCTCGAAGAAACTGCTGCGATTCGGCAGTCCAGTGAGAAAATCATGGCCTGCGTTAAAGCGGAGAGACGCTTCTATCTGCGTGCGTTCATCCTCAAGTGAACGTGCGTGAATAATGATACCGAGTGTTTTTACCAGCGGTGCCAGTAGCTCGATCATTGTTTGATCGTAACCTTCCTGACGGTTGGCTAGTGCGATCATCCCGATTGCTTTGCCGTTGTGGGTGATAGGAATGCCGAGCAGGGAATACAGCGCAGGATGTATGGGGGGAAGATCCCGACCAGCCTTTTGCCTCAATAGATTATTGGTGCACACCACCGTGTTGTGAGTCACTACATGGCCAAACAGGTTATCAAGTTTACGCAGCCTCAGGCCGCCGTGAGTTCTGCGCTGGTGTCTGTACCAGATTAGGGTTTCTTCATCCCAGGCAAGGTTGGAAATCGCAGGAAGATAGAGCGACTGGCCGTCTTCATCTTCCTGCAACGTGGCGATAAAACCGAAGTTGCTGTTGGTCACGTCAAGCAATCGTTCAAAGACTTTATCGCAGGCTGAAGGCAGATTATGGTCGAGCAGAAAGCTGTCATGAACGGATAGCAGGATATCGAGAATGATGCCTTGCTGATGGGCTTTCTTTTCGGTTTCGACATTTTGTGTGATGTTGTGGGCATATTTAATGATTTTTCTCACATTCCCTTCACTATCCATGACCGGACTGTAAGTTGCCTGTATCCAGAATGAATGGTTTCCTTTACCCAGTCGGTGGAAGCGCCCGCTGACAGGGTGGCCGCGATGCAAGGTTTCCCAAAATGTTTGATAGTCGGCCTGTTCGGTATAAATGGGATCGCAGAGTGATTTGTGATGCAGACCGAGAATTTCCTTTGCTTCATAGCCTGTCAGTATCAGGTAGTGTTTATTAACGTGGGTGATATAGCCGTCTTTATCAAATTCGATCACGCCTTGCGCATTTTCAATCGCATCCAGCTGTGCCCGATGTTCCGACATCAGACGCTTTTCCTGAGTAATATCAAGCGCCAGTTTTATTACACCAATTCGACGACCGGAATGATCAATAATGGGCGTATAAGCGGCGTGGAGCCAAATGATGTCTCCTTTTTGGGTTTTTCGTTGAAATTCCCCCGCATTAATATTTCCTTTGATGACATCGTGCCAGAAATGATCATGTTTTTGACGTTGTGCTTCTGGCAGAAAAAGTGTGTGACTTTTCTGAATAATGTCTTCTTTTTTATAGCCCAGCATTTTGCAAAAAAGAGGATTGGCTTCAATTAGCTTCCCTGCCAGGTCGAATTCGGCGATGGCATAGACGGAATCGAGCGCGTGTAGTTTGGCTTCATTGTCAAACCTGGTAATCAAATCAACATCAACTGACTGATTATTCATGTTTATCTCTGCCTATATTCTTTCTGTCTTTACCCTTGATTCGCTGTTGTCAGAGGCATTCGTTTTACCATGATGCCGTCTGCGGTGGTATCGGGTGATTGGCGGTCCCCCTTTTTCTGTGCGCTGAAATCAATGGGCTGAATTAATAAAATAGCGTGATATTAATTAATGTAATAAATATATTATAAATAAGTAATTAATGGTCTGAAACGCATAGCTAATGCTAGCAATAAGGGCTTTGTCTTTTTATTCAAAATGTTGATGAGATTATTCTGGTCACATTTATGCCGAAACCCTATTTATATGCTTATGTATAAAAACAGAGAATAGCGGTAAAAAAATAATACTCAAATTATTTGAAAGTATAACGTGTGAAATGGGTTTTTTTTAAAGTACTTTTCTGCCTGCTCTCATTATTTATTCGGCTTTTTAGGAGATGCACGAGAAAAGAAACGGGAAACGGGAGCTATTCTGCGTCATGCTGGTGGTCAGTATGGGAGTTGACCACCAGCGGTGCAAGATTAGGAAAGGCGAGGCTCTACCTGAAACAGCGCCATGGACCGCATCAACTGTTGAGGCTGTTGCTCTAACGATTGCGTGGTCGCGGATGAGGCTTTGATGAGTTGCGCATTGTGCTGAGCCACTTTGTCAATCTGCGTGAAGGCGACGTTCACCAGCTCGATACCGCGATGCTGTTTTGGCTGGTCAAATTCGTTCCCGACGAATTTGTCCTTCTCTTGTCGCGTTACGATGCTGATCGCTGAGCATCGCCCTAAAGAGCCAACGCGTTGCGTTGTTCAAAACGTTAACGTTTTGTCCTGCAACTCGAATTACTTGGGGGTATAGATTTGGTGGGTGCAACGAAAGAGAATACGTTATCTGTGTTGCGGTGAGATAAAATTAAAAAGATATGGCAGATGTAAAAGGGGGGAGTGAGCAGGATACGGCCCGACAACCTCTCGTAACGCAAAGGGTATAAATAATTAGCCGTAGTGTTTGTGCCTGGTTTATTATCTGACAATAGCGTTGGTTTTTCAGGGGCGAACTCAATGCGCCTGTCAATGATACCCAGAGGTATCCGAGGTTTATGTGCAGTTAACAAGTTTTACGGATTATGGCTTGCGGGCGCTGATTTACATGGCGTCACTGCCGAGCGGGAAAATGACCAGCATTTCGGAGGTAACGGAAGTGTATGGCGTGTCTCGTAATCATATGGTCAAAATTATCAATCAACTTAGTCGTGCTGGGTTGGTGATGGCCGTGCGCGGTAAGAATGGCGGTATCCGCCTCGGAAAACCGGCAGAAACAATCCGAATTGGCGATGTCGTGCGCGAGTTGGAACCGCTCACGTTGGTCAACTGTAGCCATGAGTTTTGCCACATTACGCCAGCCTGTCGCTTGAAACAGGTGCTTCAACAGGCGGTACAAAATTTCCTGCATGAGCTGGATCAATACACGCTGGCTGATATGGTCAAAGAAAACCCGCCGCTTTATAAATTATTGTTGGTTGAATGAATTTCGTTCAGCCTCCTGCTGATGACAACGGAGGAACCACAATGTCACAAGATCCATTCCTGGAACGAGAAGCAGAAAAATACGAATCCCCCATCCCCAGTCGTGAATATATTTTGGCGCACATCGCCAAGCGCGATACCCCGATTAGCCGGGAAGAATTAGCCGCCGATCTGCAATTAACCGGAGAAGAAGCCCTCGAAGCGCTGCGCCGTCGTCTGCGTGCAATGGAGCGTGACGGTCAGCTTATTTTTACCCGCCGCCAATGCTATGCGTTGCCGGAGAAGCTCGATTTGCTGCGTGGCACGGTGATTGGTCACCGCGATGGCTTCGGCTTCCTGCGTGTAGAAGGCCGTAAAGACGATCTTTATCTGTCGGCTGAAGAGATGAAACGGGCGATTCACGGCGATGTGGTGCTGGCACAGCCGCTGGGTGCCGATCGTAAAGGTCGTCGCGAAGGGCGCATTGTACGCGTGCTGGAACCACGTACCGGACAAATTGTCGGCCGCTATTTTGTCGATGCCGGTGTCGGGTTCGTGGTACCGGATGATAGCCGCCTGAGCTTTGATATCCTAATCCCGAAAGAAGAAATTAACGGTGCTCGCATGGGCTTCGTTGTGGTGGTTGAACTGACGCAACGTGCAACGCGCCGCACGAAAGCGGTCGGTAAGATTGTCGAGATCCTCGGTGACAACATGGGCACCGGGCTGGCGGTAGATATCGCCCTGCGTACCCACGATATTCCGCACACCTGGCCATCGCAAGTGGAAGAGCAGGTGAAGGATCTTTCCGAAGAGGTGCCGGAAGCCGCGAAAAAAGGCCGTGTGGATCTGCGTAAGCTGCCGCTGGTCACGATTGACGGCGAAGATGCCCGCGATTTCGATGACGCCGTGTACTGTGAGCAGAAACGTGGCGGTGGCTGGCGCTTATGGGTTGCGATTGCGGACGTGAGTTATTACGTTCGGCCGAATACGCCGCTCGACCATGAAGCGCGGGCGCGTGGCACGTCGGTATATTTCCCGTCGCAGGTGGTACCGATGCTGCCGGAAGTGTTGTCGAACGGATTGTGTTCGCTCAACCCGCAGGTCGATCGCCTGTGCATGGTCTGTGAAATGACCGTCTCCTCGCAGGGCAAGCTGTCGTCTTACAAGTTTTATGAAGCGGTGATGAGCTCACACGCGCGTCTGACCTACACCAAGGTGTGGAATATTCTGCAAGGCGATGCTGAGCTACGTGAGCACTACAAGCCGCTGGTGGGCGGGCTGGAAGAGCTACACCACATGTACAAAGCGCTTGAACATGCGCGTGAAGTACGTGGCGGCATCGCGTTTGAAACCGAAGAAGCGAAGTTTATTTTCAATGCCGAACGCCGTATCGACCGTGTGGAAGCGGTGGTGCGTAACGATGCGCACAAGCTGATTGAAGAGTGCATGATTCTGGCGAATATCTCCGCTGCGAAATTTGTGGAGAAGAACGAAGAGCCCGCACTGTTCCGCGTACACGATCAACCGAGCGAAGACCATGTATTAGCCCTGCGCAGCGTGCTGGGCGAGCTGGGTCTGACGCTGAAAGGCGGAATGAAGCCACAGCCGAAAGATTACGCAGAATTGATGAATGAGTTGGCTGACCGTCCCGATCGGGAAATGCTGCAAACTATGCTGCTGCGTTCAATGAAACAGGCGATTTATGACCCGGAAAACCGGGGACACTTCGGACTGGCATTAACGTCTTACGGCCACTTCACGTCGCCAATTCGTCGTTATCCTGACCTGTCGCTGCACCGTGCTATTAAGTATCTGTTGAGCGACCGTCATGAGCGCTGGACGTCAACGGGCGGCTGGCATAGCGACATTAACGAGATGCTACAGCTAGGCATGCACTGCTCGATGACGGAGCGTCGTGCGGATGAAGCAACGCGTGACGTCGCGGATTGGCTGAAGTGCGACTTTATGCAGGATCACGTTGGCGAAGTCTTTACGGGGATTATCGCCAGTGTGACCGGTTTTGGTTTCTTCGTGCGCCTGAAAGATCTGTTTATCGATGGGCTGGTGCATGTTTCCACGCTGGATAATGACTACTATCGCTACGATAATATCGGTCAGCGACTGATTGGCGAATCGCGTGGGCAGGTTTATCGCCTGGGGGATGAAGTGGAAATCCGCGTTGAAGCCGTGCATATGGACGAGCGCAACATTGATTTTGCGTTGATCTCCAGTACTCGTAAGGTGCGCGGTGAAGGTAAAACGGCACGTGATCGTACGAAGAAGCCAGATTCGCGTGAGGCTAAGCCAAGCCGACGCCGTCGTAGCCCAAGCAAAGCTGCCGCAAACTTTGAGCCGGATGCCGCATTCCGCAAAGAAGGCGATCGCAACGCGACGTCGGATAAACCAAAAGTGAAGCCGAAAAAGAACCGCGATAAAGCGCAAAAGAACGCGGAAAAAACGCGTAAAATCGCCGCTGCTACCAAGGCTAAACGCGCGAAGAAAAAGTCCGCTGAGTAAGGTTAGCTAACCCCACGTCTCCTCGGTGAAGAGGGGACGTGGGTAACCTCTATCTCTAATGAACAGGTTCTGCCTGTTATGGTTAATTTGAAGAGTATTAATGAGCGAAATTATTTACGGTATCCACGCGGTTAAGGCACTGCTTGAGCGTGATCCACAGCGTTTTCTGGAAGTCTTTGTTCTGAAGGGACGTGACGATCGTCGCCTTCAACCCGTCATTGCCGAGCTGGAAGCACAGGGCATCGTTATTCAAGTGGCCAATCGGCAATGGCTGGATAAGCAGGCTGAAGACGCGGTGCATCAGGGGATCGTAGCGAAGGTCAAAGAAGGGCGGAAATATCAGGAAAACGATCTGCCTGCTATGTTAGACCATCTTGAAACGCCTTTCCTGTTGATATTGGACGGCGTGACCGATCCACATAACCTGGGCGCTTGCCTGCGTAATGCGGATGGCGCCGGCGTACATGCGGTGATTGTGCCGCGCGATCGTTCTGCGCAGTTGAATGCGACGGTGAAGAAAGTGGCCTGTGGCGCGGCAGAAACCGTACCGGTTATCTGCGTGACCAATCTGGCTCGTACGATGCGCCTGTTGCAGGAGCGTAATATCTGGATCGTCGGCACGGCGGGTGAAGCGGATCATACACTGTACCAAAGTAAACTGATCGGGCCGTTGGCGCTGGTGATGGGCGCGGAAGGGGAAGGGATGCGTCGTCTGACCCGTGAGCACTGTGACGAATTAATCAGCATTCCGATGGCGGGCAGCGTGACTTCATTGAATGTGTCTGTTGCTACTGGCGTGTGTTTGTTTGAAGCCGTTCGCCAGCGTGGCGGATGAATTTTATCTATTAAGAGGAACTTATGCCGATACTCAATGCGTTGTTAGCGTTTGCATCCTATTTCTTTATCGGGTTTGCCATGGTGCTAGCCTTTTTATTTATCTACACCCGCGTTACGCCGCATGATGAATGGGCGTTAATTAAAAAAAACAACGGCACAGCAGCGATTGGGTTTGGTGGGGCGTTGATTGGCTATGTGATCCCACTTTCCAGTGCGGCGATTAATTCGGTGAGTCTGGTGGATTACATCACCTGGGGTGCGGTTGCGCTGGTGGTCCAATTGCTGATCTATTTTGCTGTGCGTCTGTATATGCCGCGTCTCAGCCAGCATATCCAGAATAACGATATTGCCTCTGGTGCCTTCCTTTGTGCCGCTTCGCTTAGCGGTGGGATCCTGAATGCGGCGTGTATGTCGTATTAATCTGTCTCAGCATGATGATACCGGGAATCTTCCCGGTATTTTTTTACATTATATCCTGCGGATTCAACGATACAGCACGGCTCGTGCGGACCACAAACCAGGGAGTGTTGCGGCCTCGGATTTCAGTACAATCACATAATAGTGCGCGCCAGAGGTATCAGCTTTTTGTTGAATGGCTCGCTCTGCGTCGTCCCCATTCCCGCGTACGGTAGCGGAGATCGTACCCATTTTTTCTAACTGGCTGGTTTGCGCGTAACGAATTTCGAGTGCGTGCTCCGCAGGTGGAGGTGCCGCGACAGGCTTCCCTTGTATGAGCTGACAGCCAGACAGTATCAGTATTAAAGGTAAGAAAAGTATCCGCACGATATTCATCGCTTCAGCCAGATAGGAATAGGTAGCGAGAGTGTATCGCTATCATTGGGATGACGGCACTCTCTTTAGTAAGAGGGAAACTAACAGCAGGCAATGAGATGCCCACCCGTTAGTTGAGGTTAACGCGAGGTGACTGGCGTAAAATCTTCGCCCTTGAAAACTTTTACCGGATTGCTGCGTTCTATCTGATGATGGAACGCCGGATAGAAGCGCTGTTGTGAAAAAAGCGGCACCGATGGGGTAACCACGACCCGGATGCAAATCTGGCATACCGGCCACACGTACCATATCGGGAAGTTGTGATGTAATTTGGAGCTGTTGCTTTATCTTCAATCCAGGTATTTTCCGTCGCGATCACACTGACGCGCGCCGAAATCGAGCGAATAGCATTGCCTATAGATCATCCTGCTGATCAATTTAAAAATAGGGTGAGGCAGGCTACAACTGGGGGGATAACGCAAAGCGGAAAAGAATGCGGAATTATCCCGAGGTGTCCTGCAAAGAATCAGAGTAATTGTTGTCATGATGTCGTCTCCTTTGTCAGTGGGGTGGGGGAAACGCCGGCATAATACTCAAGTGATGGCCACAGCGTAATACGCTTGTCTTGCGGGAAGTATGCCTTTACCTATCCGCAACGGCACTATGTTTCAATGTGCAATCACAAAGTACAAATATTCATTTCTGTTATTTGCATTGAACAACGTTATTTTTGTGTTTTCATAGAATAAAGAATGAGCTCAGATGAGGTGACTCGTATCTAAGGAGGGGCTGATGGTTGAAATGTCACTGGATAAACTCGGCAGCGGTATTGAAGCGATCCACGCGGCGCCTGTGGGAAGAAGGGAACAGCCTCTACCGACGATTTTTTTCTACCATGGTTACATGTCGTCTAAAGAGGTGTACTCGTATTTTGGCTATGCGCTGGCTCAGGCTGGGTTTCGGGTGATTTTGACCGATGCGGCAATGCATGGTGCAAGATATGACGGGGATGAAGCGCACCGGCTGCGTCATTTCTGGGACATTCTGCAATCGAACATTGGAGAACTTCCTGGCTATGTCGAGGAATATCGGCAGCGCGGCCTGATCGACGGCGAACGTGTTGGCGTTTGCGGTGCGTCGCTTGGGGGAATGAGCGCGCTCGGGTGCATGGCTCGCTATCCCTGGATTACTGCGGTGGCTGCATTTATGGGCTCCGGCTATTTCTCCACGTTGTCATCAACGCTATTTCCTCCGGTTCCGGCCGATCGTGAGGAAAATAAGGCGGTATTGCAGGCATTAGCGACCAAACTGGCTGATTATGATGTCATCACGCGTCTGGATGCGCTGTCCAATCGGCCGCTGCTTGTGTGGCATGGCGAGGCGGATGATGTCGTGCCAGCGGCAGAAAGTGCACGTCTCCATCAGGCACTACAGGCGCGCGGTACACTCGCCAATCTGACGTTTCTGACCGAGCCGGGTGTGGCGCATCGTATTACGCCGACGGCGTTGCAGGCGGGAGCTGATTTCTTCAAGCGGACGCTGTAATTCCACGTTGATTCTGTAAATATCACAACGTAGAAAACTCCTGTGTTTCTTCCTTGTGTTCTTTAATGTCGGGCACTATACTTACGCGTCATTTTTTCAGCCGCACACATACACGTTCCTTGCCTCCACGGGCCGCGGTTGACCCAGACAGGAGGCTGAATAATCCGTAAGGAGCAATTCGATGCGTCATTACGAAATCGTATTTATGGTTCATCCTGACCAGAGCGAACAGGTTCCGGGCATGATCGAGCGCTACACTGCTACCATCACTGGTGCGCAGGGCACGATCCACCGTCTGGAAGACTGGGGCCGCCGTCAGCTGGCTTACCCGATCAACAAACTGCACAAAGCTCACTACGTTCTGCTGAACGTTGAAGCGCCGCAGGAAGCGATCGATGAGCTGGAAACAAACTTCCGCTTTAACGATGCCGTTATCCGCAGCATGGTTATGCGCGTTAAGCACGCGGTAACTGAAGCATCTCCAATGGTGAAAGCGAAAGACGAACGCCGTGAGCGTCGTGAAGATTTCGCTGAAGCTGGCGATGATGTGGATGCAGGGGATTCTGAAGAGTAATTGTTGTGGTGACGGTGAATCGTCTGGTGTTGTCCGGCACAGTGTGTAAGACGCCCATTCGTAAAGTCAGTCCGTCAGGTATTCCTCACTGTCAGTTTGTGCTTGAGCACCGCTCGACACAGGAGGAAGCCGGATTAAGTCGGCAAGCATGGTGTCGTATGCCCGTGATTGTCAGTGGACTCTCGTCACAAGCAGTTACCCACAGTATAACGGTCGGCACGCAACTTACCGTGCATGGATTCATTAGCTGCCATCAAGGGCGCAATGGTCTGAGCAAGATAGTGTTACATGCCGAGCAGATTGAATTGATAGATTCTGGAGACTAGCCACATGGCACGTTATTTCCGTCGTCGCAAATTCTGCCGTTTCACCGCGGAAGGCGTTGTAGAGATTGATTATAAAGATATCGCTACGCTGAAAAACTATATCACTGAAAGCGGCAAGATTGTTCCGAGCCGTATCACCGGTACTCGTGCAAAATACCAGCGTCAGCTGGCCCGCGCTATCAAGCGTGCGCGTTACTTGTCTTTGTTGCCGTACACTGATCGTCATCAGTAATCGGCCACTGTCCATTAACGAGACTTTGAGAGGATAAAGTAATGCAAGTTATTCTGCTTGATAAAGTAGCAAACCTGGGCAGCCTGGGTGATCAGGTAAACGTTAAAGCGGGCTATGCTCGTAACTTCCTGGTGCCACAGGGCAAAGCTGTCCCGGCAACCAAGAAAAACGTTGAGTTCTTCGAAGCACGGCGTGCTGAACTGGAAGCCAAACTGGCTGACGTTCTGGCTGCTGCTGAAGCTCGCGCTGCCAAGATCAAAGAACTGGGTAGCGTTACCATCGCGTCTAAAGCAGGCGACGAAGGTAAACTGTTTGGTTCCATCGGTACTCGCGATATCGCTGATGCGGTAACGGCTGCCGGTGTTGACATTGCTAAGAGCGACGTTCGCCTGCCGAACGGCGTTCTGCGTACTCTGGGTGAGCACGTAGTAAGCTTCCAGGTACACAGCGATGTCTTTGCTGAACTGAATGTCGTTGTTGTTGCTGAAGCGTAATTCACCTTTATCGTTGAATTAACACTTTAGTTAACATGTGAAACGCTGGCCTTGTGCCAGCGTTTTGCATTTTAGGGATCGGGAAATGACCTATCATTACCTATACCTAAAAAGCAGGCCGGAGGCCGCATGTCTGACTTGATTCATCTCACCCGTGTTTATGACGCTCACGCCCCTTTCTCTTCCCCCACTTTTCTGATTGACCGTCTGTGGCCGCGTGGGATCAGCAAAGCGCGTCTGGAGGGCGTTGAGTGGTTTAAAGACATCGCGCCGAGCAACGAGTTGCGGAAATGGTTTCACGCCGAACCTGAACGCTGGTCGGAATTTGTGGATTATTATCGTAATGAGTTAACGCAGGGCTCGGCGTGCGGCAGGCTGTTGGCGTTACTTGAACAGAAGCAGGCAATCACGCTGCTTTATGGCAGCAAAGACGCGCAGCACAACCATGCTATCGTCCTGCGCGACTTTCTATTGGAACGACTGGCTTGTTAGCGTGTGCGGGTGAACGCGCCATCCGCACCGCGGGTGAACCGAATCGTCTGGTTTGCCGTCGTTTCGATTTCCAGCTCCGCGATCATGCCTTGTGCATTCAACTGTAATTTGACTTCCTGACCCGCCCGTAAATTGCTGAGTGGCTTATCCCTGCCTTCCACTTGTGCCATAGCGAACACATCGCTGACGGGCAGATTATTATCACGAAAGAGCTGCGCCAGTGTTTGCCCCGCGGCGATCTCATACTGCCGCCATGGCGCGGATGACTGCGTCGGAGGCGGGGGCGTGACAGACTGATGCTGTGGTGTTGAAGGCTGGTTTTCAATAATCACGGCCTGCATCGCCGCTTGATTATCCGCCTGGGTAAGAGGAACCGGTGTGGTATGGGCTGGCTGCGAATGTTGCGCACTGTAAGGCCAGAGCAGCACGATCAACAGCAGAGCGATGACGATTAAAATCCAGCGACGATGGAGGGGAGGCAACGGTTCCATCCAATGGTAGCCGTCAGGCAGATGCCAGACTTTTCGTAGCGAGACACCAATACGCTCACGCAGGGAAGGGGGAGACTGACGCTCCTGCTCTTCGTGCTCCTCGTCGTTTTCTACCGCTACAGCATTTGAGGGCTGCCGCTGGATAATTCGCTGGCAGAAGCGTACTAGCGTTTGATAATCCCAGGTGGTTTTCCGCTTCCTGGGCGCAATTCTGCCCATGGTGACCTCTCTTACTACAATTCAGAATAAAAACAGTCAGAATAAAAACATCAGCATAAAGAACAGTGCCAGTGTAAAAACTGCATCAGATAAAAATGATGCGATTACCATGCTATACCAAACCACGCTAGACCAGTAACCAGGCCGCGTCGGCATAAAAACCGTATCAGGATAATAACGCAATCCAGTATACCGATAATCTGCATTAACTGACCAGTTAACGCGTTGATGATTAAGGCAAGCCGTACGCCAGAAACATCAGAACTATCAGTATAGGCCAGCTTCCCGTAATGGTTTGGCTGGCGTGCGGTTAACGTGATTACCTGCACACAGGATTTTACCCCAATCCCTGTCGCTGTTATGCTGCGCTTTCAGTTTTTTACAGATTAAAAGGAACATCCATGACAACTCCTTCTTTTGATAGCGTCGAAGCGCAGGCAAGTTACGGCATCGGCTTACAAGTTGGTCAACAGTTACAGGAATCAGGTCTTGAAGGTCTGATCCCAGAAGCTCTGCTTGCGGGTCTGCGCGATGCGCTGGAAGGTAATGCGCCAGCGGTGCCTGTGGATGTGGTTCATCGTGCGCTGCGTGAAATTCATGAGCGTGCTGATGCGGTGCGTCGCGATCGTCAGCAAGAGCTGGCGGTAGAAGGCCAACAGTTCCTGGCTGAAAACGCACAAAAAGAAGGAGTGAACAGCACGGAATCTGGTTTGCAATTCCGCGTGTTGACTCAGGGTGAAGGTGCGATCCCGGCTCGTCAGGATCGTGTGCGTGTACATTATACTGGTCGCCTGACTGACGGCAGCGTGTTTGATAGCTCCGTACAGCGTGGGCAACCTGCTGAATTCCCGGTAAGCGGCGTGATCCCAGGCTGGATTGAGGCGTTAACGCTGATGCCGGTCGGTTCCAAATGGGAGCTCTATATTCCACATAATCTGGCGTATGGTGAACGTGGTGCGGGTGCTTCCATTCCGCCGTTCAGCGCACTGATTTTTGAAGTGGAACTGCTGGAAATTCTGTAAGTTACAGACAGAAAAAGGCGCTCATTGAGCGCCTTTGTTGTTTTTACTGAATGGTTTTACTGACTTTCTTATTTGTTATCGAAACGACATTACTCACCGCGCAGCGCACGTGGGAACAGCAAATTATTTTCCAGATGGATGTGTTCCATCAGATCGGTAATGAATTCGTTGATACCAGAATACAGTGCACGCCAGGTGTTGCAGGCACCTTCCGGCGGTATGACGCCGTTGGTCAGCTCTTTAATCACTTCCACATCACGCCCGGCGTCATCGTGCTCATGCTCCATCACTGAAATCGGTGCGGCAGCATTCGCGCCCATTCCCTGACCGATCATTGGGAAGAGAATACGCTCTTCTTTCATCATGTGCTGAGACAGCTCGTTATAGATGGTGGTCAGTTGATTTGCGAGACCGTGCGGACAGTCTGCTTTGTCTTGATGCACGCGCTCGACTTTTTTTGCCATCAGAATCAGTTCCGGCAGTTGTTCACGGTGGCGGTCATGAAAACGGGGGATGATGTGCGCGATAATGTCAGCCAGCGGTGCTTCACGCCAGTCTCGTGCGTCAGAAGGCTGTGCGGCTAGTCTTTCTAACTGCGCTTCCAGCTCATCGATATTCAGATCTTTTTTGCCCGCAGCGCGGCTTAGCGTTTGTTTTCCGCCGCAGCAGAAATCCAGATTCAGTTCACGAAAGAGTTTGGTTGCGCGCGGAATAGCGATAGCCAGCTCACCCAGAGATTGATCGCGGTATGCCATGATGATGCCTCTCAACGAATGCAGTTTATAAATTGTATTTTAAATGCATCTTTAATCGTTGAATATACCGCTTACGAGGTAGGCGGTAAAAAGTATGCCGTTCTACTGCACGGTATTGCGGGTCTCAAGCGACTGCGCGATGGTGTGTAAGAGCGCGGGAATATCCATTCTCGGCAATACCACCTCAATGAGCGAGAAGCGAGACGCGGCGTTCACCTGCTCAAGCACCTGCGCGAGTGCTGCCGGTGAGCACACCTGTTCACAGAGTATCTCGTTTTCATCCGCGCCCAGCGCGGCGGGAAGCTGTGTCCAGTTCCAGGCCGCAATATCGTTATAGCGCTGTTCCGGCCCGTGAATAGCGCGTTCGACGGTGTAGCCTTGGTTATTCAGCACCATAATGACCATATTCAAGCGATCCCGAATGATAGAACCGAGCTCTTGTACAGTGAGCTGAAGCGAACCATCGCCGATCAACAGAACCACGCGTCTTTCTGGTTCGGCAATCTGTGCGCCGAATGCGGCTGGTAAAGAATAGCCTATCGATCCCCACAGCGGTTGGACGATGAAATGACAACCCGCAGGTAGCCGGAGCATCGCGGCACCAAAACAAGAGGTACCTTGATCGGTCACGAGGATATCGTCAGGGCGGAGGAAACGTTGCATCTGTTGCCAAAATTCGCGCTGGCTGAGTGCGCTTTTATATTCCGATTGCGGTAAAGCCGGAGGCGTAATGATGCGGTGATCCCAACGGGCAGCGAGTGTCTCGGTGATTTTTTCCAGCGCTGCTACAGCGTCTGACATCGGAATGGAGGGGAAAACCTGATTCCCTACGCGAGCCAACGTTGGCTGAATATCGATATTTTTTTCGATCGGAATCTGATGGCTAAAACCGCTGGTGGTCGTATCGGTATAGCGAACGCCGATACTGATTATGGCATCGGCATCTTCAATGTTCGCTCGGATCGCTTCGTGACTGCCACCGCCTGAGTAGGTTCCGGTAAAACTACGGTGCTGTTCGTTTAGCGTACCTTTGCCCATCAGCAAGGTGGCGTGGGGAAGCGGTGTTTTATCAAGCCAGTGCTGAATTTGCCTCGCGACGCTAAAGCGCTGAGCCAGAAAATCTGCCAGCAACGAGACTGATTTTGCCTGACTCAGCATATGAGTGGCTGCGGTGGTAAAGGCGTGTAGTGAATCATCAGAGCGTAATGGTTCAGGGATAACGAGCGGATAGGGGCGTGCGCTGACAGATGCTGCCGCTACGTCCACTGGCAGAAACAGGTATACCGGTTTCTGTTGGGCGAGCGCTTCTCCAATGACTCTGTCGATCTCTACGGTTGCGTTTTCGGCGGTGAGGCTGGCTTGGGCAACGGTGACTTCTGCCGCCATGCGGGAAAAGTGGTGAAAGTCACCGTCTCCCAATGTGTGATGGAGTAATTCGCCATTACGCTGCGAAGCGAGACAGGGCACAGCGGCAATATGAATGACGGGTAGGCATTCCGCGTAGCTGCCTGCAATACCGTTAATCGCACTGAGTTCACCGACGCCGAAGGTGGTGAGCAGCGCCGCAGCCTGGCGACATCGCGCATAGCCATCGGCGGCGTAGGCTGCGTTTAACTCGTTCGCGCAGCCAACCCATGTAATATCTGGGTTCCTAATGACATGATCGAGAAAATGTAGGTTGTAATCACCCGGTACGCCAAAGAGATGCTGGATACCGATCTGTGTCAGGCGATCCAGTAAATAATCGCCTACCGTATAGTTTTTGCTCATTGCTGTTCCCTCTATGAATATGAATGACGGATGTTCTAAGATTAAGTATTAGCCTTAAGGTGAATGTTTCTAATATTTATTCCCTATGGCTAATACTTGACTCTGTGATTTTTGGGGTTTTTATATTAAATTTATTAATGAATAAATGACGCGCTGATGAATAGCGTGCATGAGCGTTAGCGAAACGTTAAGAACGGTAAAATCAGGAAAATGCGTATTTATCTGATAGTGGCACCCAGGAATTCCCGGTATATCTTTGCCAGGCCGCAGTCGCGGTGAGCAAGGAGTTAGCCTATGTTTAAGCCACTCATCATCAGTACGCTGTTTGTGGGAATGTTTGCGATAATGCCGGTAGCAGAAGCGGATGGTATCAGTATTGATTTGATGCCTGGAGTGACTCTGAATATCGGCGATCGTGACAGGCGAGGTAATTACTGGGATGGCTATGACTGGCGCAGCGAGCGCTGGTGGCAGGAGCACCGGGGTTACCACCGTGGTGAACGTAATCGACACGGTTACTATTGGGATGGCTGGCGCTGGCGCGATGCCCGATGGTGGCGTGAGAGCCAGCGCGACAGACGTGATTATGACAAGCGCCGTTTTGATCGCCCTCGTTACGTTGACGATCGCGGTCCGCGTCGCGGTGATTGGGATAGACGTGGACATGAGCGAGGAAATGGAGACTATCGCAATGGGCGAGGGTCTTTCCGCGACTAGCCAGATAAAAAATGCGCCGCGCTATCCCTGGCGCGGACGCTTTACTCTTCTATTCCGTTACTCTCGTTTTCATTCAGTAAATAGGTTTGTCAATGGTCTGAGCGCCGCGAAAGGGCGGCGCTTTTCAGGCTCCCACCAAAGCAGGAGCCTGCGCTAAATAGCGTTTAACACTTATTTAGCGTGTTGCAGGTCGAGGCGGTAAACCGCAAAGCCCGTTTCATCATTACCGAGGGATGTCATTGGATACTGCGCTTTCTCTTTAATGAACGCGGTGGCTTTCTCTGACGGTGATGTTTCAAAGCGGATGTCCAGCGGTGTATCGCTGACGATAGGTGCCAGATGCCAGTTGTTGTCCGCCTGCGGCTTCACTTCTCCCGACTTTTGCGTTTCTGCACTGATGTAAGCCGCCAGCACGGAACGGTTTTCATCCGGCGATGCAAAGGCCACATACTTTTCACCCGTACCGGCAAATTTCTCGCCGTAGGCGCGATAGTTATTGGTGGCGATCAGGAAGGTTGCTTTGGGATCGATCGGTTTGCCGTTAAACGTGAGCGCTTTGATACGGCGCGATTTATCGTTGATTAACGCGCACTCGCTGTCATAGCGGGCAGGTTGCGTGACATCAATCTGATAACTGACGCCATCGATCACGTCGAAGTTATAGGTACGGAAGCCGTCCCAGTTGAGTAGGAATTGCGGTTCACGCTTGCTCGGATCGATTTGTCTGAACTGACCCGCAGAGCACTCCAGCCACTCCTGTACCTGCTGTCCGTTGACTTTCACCACCACCAGCGTATTCGGGTAGAGGTACAAATCGGCGGCGTTGCGAAAAGTGAGCTGGCCTTTTTCTACTTCAACATAGCTGGACGGATCGTTTTTGCGTCCACCGGCTTTAAACGGCGCAGCGGCAGAAAGTACTGGCAGATCGGCCAGATCGGGATCGCCCTGAATAAAGTGCTCAACATAGGCACGCTGAGCGTTGTTGACGATCTGCACGGTTGGATCGTCCTGAATCAGCGACAGGTAGCTATACATGTTGTCAGCAGATTTACCGATTGGCTTGCTGACGAACTCGCGCGTGTCCTTATGCGCAGCGGAGAGCACTTTCACCAGCTTGTCGTCTTCCGCAGCCAGTGATTTCTTCTGCGCTTTGTCATAGATTGGTCTGGCTTCTGCTTTCGCATGTTCCACCTTCCACGCGCCGCTGTCGTTATTCAGCGTGAAATCGACGACGCCGAGATGGTCACCCCACTGTCCCGGCATTACGGCAGGCACGCCGTTAAGCGTTCCCTGTTTGATATCCGCGCCTTTGATGTTGGCAAAGTCACTGCTGGGGAAAACGGCGTGAGCATGGCCGAACATGATGGCATCAACCCCAGGAATTTGGCTGAGGTAATAAACAGAGTTTTCTGCCATGGCTTTATACGGTTCGGCGGACAGGCCGGAGTGGGGGATAACAATCACCAGATCGGCACCTTGTTTACGCATTTCCGGCACCCATTTTTTGGCACTCTCCGTGATGTCTTCCACGGTGACTTTTCCCGTCAGATTGGCTTTATCCCATACCATCACTTGCGGTGGGACGAAGCCAATATAGCCGATGCGCAGGGTATGCTGTTTGCCATCGCGATCTTTAACCGATTTGTTTTCAATGTGATAAGGCGTAAACAGCGGTGTACCTGTTTTGGCATCCAGCACGTTAGCATTCACATACGGGAATTTCGCGCCTGACAGCGCCTTGTGCAGATAGTCCAAGCCATAGTTGAATTCGTGGTTACCGATATTGCCGACGGAATAATCCAGCGTGTTCATCGCCTGATAAACCGGGTGTACATCGCCAGCCTTTAGTCCCTTTGCTGCCATGTAGTCGCCTAGCGGACTGCCTTGGATCAAATCGCCGTTATCGACCAGCACGCTGTTGGTGGCCTGTTCGCGCGCGGCGTGAATCAGGCTGGCGGTGCGTACCAGACCAAATTTATCGGTTGGCGTATCCTTGTAGTAATCGAAATCCATCATATTGCTGTGCAGATCGGTGGTTTCCAATACCCGTAAATCAACGGTAGCGGCATGAACGGTCGTGGCGACCAGCGTAGCAAGCAGGCTGAGTGCCAGTGAATGCTTCATTGCGTAACTCCTTGTGCGGTAATTGTCGACGCGTGAGGCGATCGGGGTGTCTTTCATATCATGATGAAGTTAAAGTGATTATCGTCTCTAAATTCTGAGGATGACATCTGTAATGGCGATAATCGTAGATTGCCTCACAGATGTATACCCGTAATACTTCAAGCTGCATGTGCGTTGGCTGCGTTCACTCACCCGAATCACTTACTTGAGTAAGCTCATCGGGATTCCCTCTCTTGCCGCCTTCCTGCAACTCGAATTATTTGGGGTATATAATGAATGACAGAGATGAAGTCTGCATTACGCGCAACCGATAACGACGAGGTAGATTATGCTAGAACCTATTTGCCAACTGGCCCGTGACGCCGGTGCTGCTATTATGCAGGTTTACGATGGCCAGCATCCTGTGGATGTTGCGCACAAGGAAGATGATTCGCCAGTGACCGCCGCCGATCTGGCGGCTCATCGCGTCATTAAGAACGGGCTGGCGGCAGAGTTTCCTGATATTCCTTTGCTGTCAGAGGAGGATCCGCCTGAGTGGGAGGTTCGACGGCACTGGCAGCGCTATTGGCTGGTCGATCCACTGGATGGTACTAAAGAGTTCCTCAACCGCAACGGCGAATTTACGGTCAATATTGCGCTGATCGAAAACGGCCAGGCCGTGCTAGGGGTGGTTTATGTGCCAGTCACGGGCGTGATGTATTCCGCGGCGGATGGCAAAGCCTGGAAAGAAGAAAACGGCCAGCGTCGGCAAATTTCGGTGAAGCAGGCGCATCCACCGCTGGTGGTGGTCAGCCGCTCTCATGCCGATAGTGAACTAAAAGATTATCTTAGCCAACTGGGCGAGCATCAGACGGTGGCAATCGGGTCATCGCTAAAATTTTGTCTGGTGGCAGAAGGCGGCGCGCAGCTTTACCCCCGCTTCGGGCCAACTAACATTTGGGATACGGCGGCGGGCCATGCGGTGGCGGTAGCCGCCGGGGCACAGATTCACGATTGGCAGGGGCAACCTCTGTCTTATACGCCACGTGAATCCTTCCTCAACCCCGGTTTTCGCGTTTCCCTGTTCTAGCCCGTTATTTCTCTTCCAGCAACTGACGCAGCAGGGACATGACCTGCTGCACGTCTTGCCCGCTCAACGCGCCATCTTTCACGAAACGGATTTTCCCTTGTTTGTCGAGCACCGTGATAGCCGAGCTTTGCGGCTGTAACTGCCAGGCTTTGCGCACGTTGCCGTTGCTATCGACAATAAATTGCGACCACGGAAAGGCTTTCTTATTGTCCTCTAGGCTACTGCGCACAAACATGCTGGTGCCGATGATGGAATCGTCGGTATTCACGATTGTCGTCGTTTGGTAATAATCATGCGGTAGGTTAGCGGCCTTCAGCGCGGAGATGAGGGGATCATTCATCTCCTTTGCCGAGGTGCGGCCAGCGATGTGTTGTATCACCCGAACTTTTCCGGGCAATTGCGCGCTGTTCCAGTTTTTATAACTAAACTGATTATTAAGGTACTGAAGTTCTCCTCTGTCCGCGACACCGACCGGTGGAACCGATTGGTTGAGTACCAGCGTATGTGCCGAGGCGGGGAGCGAAATAAGCCCCAATAAGGGAGTGATAGAGAGCGCGAGGAGCAGGTGGCGTATTTTTATCATGGTGTTTCCTTCAGTGTGGGTGGCCTGATGCGATGTCTATTATGAAAAATGTCAGGCCATGGAGTAAGCGTAGATTCAGGAAACTGGTCTGTCCTGCTGCGTGATAAAACGGTTTGTGCCCGAGTGCACAAAACCCTTATTTTTGAAGGTTTATACTGATGATTAAGGGTTTACTTAAACACTGTTCTGTAAAAATCTGTAAAAGCAGTTAAGAATACTGAATAGTGGGGAACTAAATGCCGTTTTACAGTACTAACTAGCAGTATCCGTTATCTCATTAGCGCTCCAGAACCTCAGCCATGTTGGCAAAAGGGTGAGCGTAGAAAAATAAAACGGGAGAGTAAAACGATGAGGATTTTCGAACGTTACAATCCTTTGAAAGTCGCCAAATATGTGAAAACTCTGTTTCGCGGGCGGCTGTACATAAAAGGGGTTGGTGCTTTTGAGTTCGACTACGGCAAAATTCTATTGCCAAAGAAACAGGATAAGCAGCATCTTCTGGTGATGTCCGAAGTGAATCGCCAGGTCATCCGGCTTCAAGCTGAGATGGGATAAGCGATAAAGAAACGGCCCATAGCGGGCCGTTCTGGTTTGTTAGCATGCTTTGCCAGAGTAACGGTTAGTCTGTGCTATCAACCTTCGTGCTTGATGCGATAATCGGACGATCTTCCAGACGTGTCACCAGCAACTGATCAATCTTGTAGCTGTCGATATCCACCACCTCAAATTTATAGCCTGAGAAGCGCACGGCATCGGTACGTTTCGGGATTTTCCGTAGCGTATACATCATGAATCCGCCGATGGTTTCGTAGTTGCCGGAGTGTGGGAAATCATCAATATTCAGCGCTCGCATCACGTCTTCTATTGGCGTACCGCCTTCAACCAGCCATGAATTCTCATCACGCGCCACAATCTGCTCTTCCATTCCCTGACCGACGAGATCGCCCATCAGTGTCGTCATCACATCATTAAGGGTGATGATGCCGACGATCAGCGCGTATTCGTTCAGGATCACCGCGAAATCTTCGCCCGCTGTTTTGAAACTTTCCAACGCTTCGGACAGCGTCAGCGTATCCGGTACGATCAGCGCTGGACGAATCTGCACGCCGCTGCTCAGCGTCAGGCTCTGGTTTCCCAGCACTCTAATTAGCAGGTCTTTGGAATCCACGTAGCCGACGATCTGATCAATCGTGCCATCGCAAACCAGAAACTTTGAGTGTGGCTGCTGGGCAATTTTTTCCTTAATGCTGTCTTCGTGCTCGCGCAGATCGAAGTAAACCACACTTTCACGCGAGGTCATGGAAGAAGGCACGGTGCGGGATTCCAGCTCAAACACGTTCTCGATCAGTTCATGTTCCTGCTTACGCAGTACGCCAGCTAGCGCACCGGCTTCCACCACAGCGTAAATGTCATCGGACGTGATGTCATCCTTACGCACCATCGGCAGCTTGAGCAGGCGAAAAATGACGTTAGCCAAGCCATTAAATACCCAGACCAGTGGGCGGAAAAGGAACAGGCAGAAGCGCATGGGGTTGATTATGCGGACCGCTACGGTTTCCGGCGCAATCATACCAATGCGTTTCGGGGTGAGATCGCCAAACAGAATGAACAGGCTAGTGACAAGGACAAATGAGCAGATGAAACTGACTTTATCTGCGGATTCGGGTGACATAAAGCGTTCAAACAGTATGGAGAAGGTAGGAGAAAAGGCCGCATCGCCGATGATACCAGCCAGAATAGCGACAGCGTTGACGCCAATTTGAATCACGGTAAAGAAGATGCCCGGCGTTTCCTGCAACTTGAGCACCAGATTGGCGTTGATATTTCCCTCATCAGCCATCAGTTTGAGTTTAATTTTACGAGACGCCGCCAGCGAGATCTCCGACATCGAGAAAAACGCACTGATGGCAATAAGAAAAAGAATCAGTAATAGACTGTTTAACATAGTTTTTACTTTAGGTAAGTTTTCGCATGAGCCGAGATTGACGCAGCGATCCTCAGAAAGGTGAACACATAAAAGTGAACACATTATGATCATTATTGAAGGTCAAAACCGGGCGAGGATTGGCCCGGTTCGGGGCATTATAGCAGGAGCGGTGAAATTACCGCCAGTGGTCAACGCTGAGGTGGCAGACAGACACCGATGCCGCCTAACCCACAGTAGCCGTTCGGGTTCTTGTACAGGTATTGTTGGTGCTCGTCTTCCGCATAATAGAACGGGCCGGCAGACTCGATTTCTGTGCTGATGGCGCGACCGTCGCCGTTATCTCTCATCGCCAACTGAAAGCGCTGAAGACTCTCCTGCGCGGCCTGTTCCTGCTCGGGTGTGAGTGTGTAAATGGCTGAGCGATACTGGCTACCGATATCACCGCCCTGACGCATGCCCTGCGCGGGGTCGTGATTTTCCCAGAACAGTTGCAGCAACTGACCGTAGCTGATAATCGCAGGGTCAAAAACGACACGTACTGCTTCGGCGTGGTCGGTTTGCCCACTGCACACTTCACGGTAGGTCGGATTGGGCGTGTAGCCACCGATATAACCCGCCGCGGTGCTGTAGATGCCCGGCTGTTGCCAGAACAAACGCTCTGCGCCCCAGAAGCAGCCCATCGCAAAAATAGCGACAGACATGTGGTCTGGCACATGCGTCATGGAATGTTCATGCACGACATGCAGCCTGGCGACCGGCATGGGGGTGGTACGCCCCGGTAAAGCATCGGATTGCGTAATCCGATGCGTCTTATCAATCGAATTCATCACGTTGTTAACTCCAGCCAGACTGGGTAAATAACCCGCTTTCATGGAAAGCATAACCAAGAAGACTCGGGCTGTCTTTATATCTTAATGGTGTTTAATGTTAAGGTAATGTTCATCTGTAATGCAGCACTTTGATTTTTACAGGTGAAAATCTATTTTTAAGATAGAAAATTAGTATTTATCACTAATATCATGCAAAGTTGATTGGAGATTTCAGCGCTACGTGACGGATTGTCAGGTAAGCGTACAAAAACTGCCGTCAACGCGGCAGGCGAAGTAATAAAAGCCATGCTATAGGTTTTAGGCGACAGATCGATTTATCAGGGAGCTCAGTGACTATTTTCATTGCAAAAAGACGTTTCACTTCAAAGAACAGTCTCATTGGAAAAAAAAGCGTTACCGGGCAAAAAGGCATAGCAGGACAAAAAAGCAGTTTTGCTGGCTACGGTGCGCCACGATACCGTTTTCTTGGCCTGATGTGCGCTCTGCTCATGCTGTCTCCGGAGAGTCAGGCGGCGAATGTGCGTCTGCAAGTCATGGGGCTTGAAGGGCCGCTACAAAAAAATGTGCGAGCACGTTTATCCACGATTGCGGTCGATGAGGTTAATGCCGACGGACGCTTCCGCTCGCGCGTCGATGAAGCAATCCGTCAGGGGTTGCGTGCGCTCGGCTATTACGATCCCCAGATTGGTTTTGAATTCCGGCCTGCGGTTAATGGCGGACGTCCTGTTTTGATTGCCACGGTTACGCCCGGTGAACCGGTAAAAATTGCCGGAGTGAACATTACCCTGCGCGGTGGTGCGCACGACGATAAAGACTATCAACAACTGGTTAAAGACGATCGCCCCGAAATGGGTTCTGTGTTAAATCATAGTGATTATGATCGCTTTAAAAGTGGTTTGAACGGTTTGTCGCTACGTAAAGGCTATTTCGATGCGCGCTTTCAGCAAAGCCAGCTCGGTGTGATGCGGGAAGAGAGAGAGGCATTTTGGGATATCGATTTTGATAGCGGGGAACGTTATCGCTTCGGCGCCGTTCATTTTCAGGGGGCACAAATCCGTGATGACTATTTGCAAAATCTGGTGCCGTTTCATGAGGGCGATGCTTATACCAGCGAGGATCTCGGTGAGTTAAACCGCCGTCTGTCCGCGACGGGGTGGTTTAATTCTGTTGTCGTGTCGCCCAATTTCGAACAGTCAAAAAGCAGCAAAATTTTGCCGCTGGATGCAGTGGTGACGCCGCGGACTCGCAATCGCATTGAAACCGGGGTGGGGTATGCCACGGATGTTGGCCCACGTTTTAAAACCACGTGGAATAAGCCTTGGGTGAATTCACGAGGCCATAGTCTGGAAAGTAGCCTGAGCGTGTCTGCGCCAGAGCAATCACTCGACTTTAGCTACAAAATCCCCTTGCTGAAGAACCCGCTTGAGCAGTATTACCTGTTGCAAGGCGGTTTTAAACGCGAAGATCTCAACGATACCAAATCCGATGGTACGACGCTAAACGTCGCTCGCTACTGGGATCTCTCCAGCGGCTGGCAACGGGCGATTAACCTGCGTTGGAGTCTCGATCACTTTACTCAAGCGAGCGTGACGGATACCACGATGCTGATCTATCCAGGCGTCAGTATTAACCGAACTCGTCAACGCGGCGGGTTGATGCCGGTATGGGGTGATACGCAGCGTTACTCTATCGATATTTCCGACACGACCTGGGGGTCGGACATCGATTTTGCCGTGGTTCAGGCGCAGAACGTCTGGATTCGCACGCTGGCGGATAAACACCGCTTTGTTGCGCGTGGCAATCTGGGCTGGATTGAGACTAATAATTTCTCCCGTGTCCCTCCCTCACTGCGTTTCTTTGCCGGTGGCGATCGCAGCATCCGTGGGTATAAATACAAATCTATTTCGCCTCGCGACAGCGACGGCAAACTGATCGGTGCGTCCAAGCTGGCGACCGGTTCGCTAGAATACCAATACAATGTGACGGGAAAATGGTGGGGCGCGGTTTTTGTTGATTCAGGTGAAGCAGTGAATGATATCAAACAGAGTAACTTCAAGACCGGCACGGGCGTTGGTGTACGCTGGGCCTCGCCGATTGGCCCAGTGAAACTCGATGTTGCCATGCCGATCGGCGATGAAGAGAAGAAGAACGATGTTCAGTTCTATATCGCACTGGGACCTGAATTATGATGGATGATAAAAACGAAAAGAGAGCACAGGATCCGGTGACAGAGGAAAACGTCACGCAGGATAACGCGCCGACAACGCCGGCGCGGCAAGGGCGCTGGTGGAAAAAGATAGGTATTGGGATCGTCGCCTTCTTATTGCTGCTCGTTATTGGGTTGGGGCTACTGGTGGGAACCACGCCGGGCCTGCATCTGTTGCTTAATACCGCCGCGCGTGTGGTGCCGGGACTCGACATTGCCAGCGTGAGCGGTGGTTGGCGCGATCTAACGCTGAAAAATGTCAGCTACGAAATGCCGGGCGTGACGGTAAAGAGTGATGAATTTCATTTGTCGCTCGCGCTGGGATGTTTACGCAAAAGCCAGTTGTGCATTAATGATCTCTCGGCGAACCGCATTGATGTCGTTGTGGATACCAAAGCCCTGCCAGCGGCGGCTGAACCACCACCGCCCTCAGAGCCAGTCACCGAAATCTCAGCTCCTTTCCCTATTTCTCTGCGTCAATTGGTGCTCAACAGTGTTCAGGTTACCGTTGATGACACAGCGATTTCTCTGGGTGAATTCCGTACGGGAATGCAGTGGGAAGGACGTGCGCTGACGCTGTTGCCGACCAAAATTAGTGCGCTGTTGGTGGCCTTGCCGAAAACCCCTGTAGACGTACTGGAAGATGGCAAAGTGACGGCGGCAGAAATGGCATCTGTCATCAAAGAAACGGCGGCGAACGTACGTGAGGCGGCGGAGCAAGGCTCTTCGCAAACGCTTCAAATCGATAAAGTGCTAGAGGCAAATAACACGGTCGCGTCAGCCACGGCGACAACACCCATACCGACAGCATCGACGCCAAAAACGGATAGCACATCTGACAAGCCAGCAGAGCCTGAGCAGCCACTGGGTGAGCGCCTGAGCGAATTGTTCTCTAAACCGCTGCTGCCAGATTTGCCACAGTTCACGTTGCCGCTGGATCTGAACATCGTTGAAATTCATGGCGAACAACTGCGGCTGACGGGCGATCAGGATATTTTGATTAATAACCTGTTCGTGCAGGCATCGACTCAACAACAGCATTTGCGTTTGGACAAGCTGATCGTGCAATCGCCACAGGGCGGACTGAATGTGCACGGCGAGGCGACGCTTAGTGATAACTGGCCCGTCTCGCTGACGGCGAACGGCGTGTTGAACGTCGATCCCCTTAAGGGCGAAAAGCTGAAACTGTCGGTCGACGGCGGCCTGCGCGAACAGCTGAATGTGGCGTTGAATCTCTCGGGGCCGCAGCGTGCGCAGTTAGATCTACAAACTCAACTGGCGGAAGCCGGACTGCCGCTGGCATTAACGCTGAAAACCGAGCGCGTGCGCTGGCCTCTGACGGGAGCAACACAGTATCAGGCTAGCAACGTCAGGCTGCGTTTTAATGGCAAAGCGACCGACTATGCGCTGTCGCTGCGCGGCGATCTCAGCGGTGCGGACATTCCCCCCGCGACGCTGTTGCTGGATGGAAAAGGCAACGAGCAGCAGTTTACACTGAGTCGCTTGCGGCTGGCAGTGTTGCAGGGCAACGCCGATCTGAGTGCGCTTATTGATTGGAGTAAAGCGATCAGCTGGCGCAGTGAGTTGCTGTTGAACGGGATCAACACCGCGAAACAGTGGCCCGAATGGCCTGCGAAAATAGACGGAAAAATGACGACTCGCGGTAGCGTCTATGGCGGTAGCTGGCAATTGCAGGTGCCTGAACTGCGTCTGGACGGTAACGTGAAAGCGAATAAGCTCACGGCCAGAGGTGAACTGCGCGGTAACGCGGCGGGCCAGTGGACAATACCTGGGCTGAATCTGGCGTTAGGTCGTAACCAATTGAACGTTAAAGGCGACCTGAGCGACAAATGGCAGTTGGATGCGGACATCAATGCACCGTCTTTGGATGGTATGTTGCCCGGCCTGGCGGGGCGAGTCATCGGCACACTAAAACTACGCGGCAATCTGAGTGAACCGCAGATGTTAGCGGATATCACGGCTTCCGGGCTGCGCTGGCAGGCTATCACGATTAGCCGGGTGAAGGTGGAAGGCGATGTACGCTCTGAGCAGCAGATTCAGGGCAAACTTGAGGTGCGTCTTGACGAGCTGAAGCAAGATGGCCTGAATATTAGACTGTTAACGCTGGATGCCAGCGGTAATGAGAAACAGCACCAGCTCCGGCTGAACATGCAGGGTGAACCAGTCGCAGGGCAGTTAGCGCTCTCAGGCAGCTTCGATCGTCAGGAGCAACGCTGGCGTGGCACGCTCAACAATACCCGCTTCGACACCCCTGTGGGGGAATGGCGTCTGACGCAGGATATGGCGCTGGATTACCAGAATACGCAACAGAAAATCACGATTGGAACGCACTGCTGGCGTAATCCGAACGCAGAACTTTGTGTACCGAAAGCAATTGAGGCTGGGCCGAGCGGACAGGCGAGTGTTCGACTAAACCGTTTCGATCTTGCCATGTTGAAACCTTTTCTGACGGAAGATACGGTGCTGGCCGGGACGTTCACCGGCGGGGCTGATGTCAGCTGGCAGGCGGGACAAGGTTTACCGCAGGCGAAGGTATCGCTGGTAGGGAACGGCATAAGCGTTCGCCAACAAGTTCAGGGCAATACGCTGCCGATTGATTTCGACACCTTTACGCTGAATGCCGGGCTCGATCGTGGTCGGGCACAGCTTGGTTGGCTGATGGCGATTCGGGAAAATGGGCGCTTCAGTGGTGATATTCAAGTGACCGATCCACAAGGGCGACGCAATCTCGGTGGCAGCGTCACGATCAACAATATTTCACTGGCGTTGCTTAACCCTGCGTTGAGTAAAGGAGAAAAAGTCGCAGGGATACTGAAGGCGAACCTGCGTCTCGCGGGCGATGTCGCTCGCCCTCAGTTATTCGGCCAAATGGTGCTGGAACGGCTGGATATTGATGGCAACTGGATGCCCGTTGACCTGATCAATGGGCGATTGGCGGTGAACTTCAGCGGGATGTCGTCAACGTTGCAAGGTTTCCTGAAAACGGACAACGGGCAGTTGAACCTCGGTGGCAACGCGGACTGGTCGCGGCCTGATGCCTGGCGGGCGCGAATTGCCGCGAAAGGCCAGAAGTTGCGGGTAACGATTCCGCCTATGGCGCGATTAGATGTTTCACCGGATATTGTTTTCGAGGCCACGCCGCAGCTGTTTGCGTTAAACGGATCGGTCAGTATTCCGTGGGCGCGTATTGTCGTCAATGACATGCCAGAAAGTGCGGTGGCCGTGTCATCCGACGAGGTTATGCTAGATGCCCAGCGCCAGCCGTTGAAGCAAGCCAGCGCTGCGATCCCGATTAATAGCAATCTGATGATTCGCGTTGGTAATGATGTTCGGCTGGAAGCATTCGGATTGGCTGCTCGTCTACAGGGCGATCTAAAAATGGTTCAGGACGAGCGCGGACTGGGGCTGAACGGGCAGATCGATATTCCGTCCGGCCGCTTTAAAGCCTATGGGCAGGATTTGATCGTTCGTAAAGGGCTGATTTTGTTCTCCGGTCCGCCGGATCAGCCGATCCTGAATATCGAAGCCGTTCGTAACCCTGACAACACGGCTGATGATGTTACCGCGGGGGTGCGCGTCACCGGCATGGCCGCCACGCCTAAGCTGGAAGTGTTCTCCGATCCGACCATGTCGCAGCAGGAAGCGCTTTCTTATCTGTTGCGTGGGGAAGGTTTGGACAGCGGTGGAGCAGATAGCGCGGCAATGACCTCAATGTTAGTTGGTTTAGGGGTTGCGCAAAGTGGTCAAGTTGTGGGTAAAATCGGCGAGGCCTTTGGCGTAAGTAATTTAGCTCTGGATACACAGGGGGTTGGCGATAATTCTCAGGTTGTCGTCAGCGGCTACGTCCTTCCGGGTCTGCAAGTGAAATATGGTGTTGGCATATTCGATTCTTTGGCAACGTTAACGCTGCGCTATCGTCTGATGCCAAAGCTATACTTGGAAGCGGTGTCTGGTGTCAGCCAGGCACTAGATGTGCTCTATCAGTTTGAGTTCTAGCGATGCGAATTATTGTTTACGGCAGTTTACGACGCAAACAGGGAAATAGTCATTGGATGACGAATGCGCAATGGTTAGGGGATTGTCAGCTCGCGGGGTTTGAGCTGTACGATCTCGGCCATTATCCGGCAGTCGTACCCGGTAATGGAGAAATCCATTGTGAGGTCTATCGTATTAGTTCGTCGATTCTGACGGAATTGGATGCCCTAAAACGGGATGGTCACGAATACCAACGTGAGTTGATTCCTACCCCTCTGGGCAATGCATGGATCTATTTGTACAAACACTCTGTTGTAGGGTTAACGCGTATTGCCAGCGGCGATTGGCTGACGCGCAATGAAGAAGATGCTTGAGGCCGAGTCCAATCAAGTGATTATCTCCAGAAGTAAAAATCCACCTCTTGAAGAGGTGGTTTAAAGCTGACAATAAAAACACCGCATAAAGCGGTGTTTTTGATCGTACGGAATATAGGCTCGCGTAGCGCTTATTTGTTTTTCGCGCGCTCGAAAGAAGCAACGATTTCAGTTTTTGCCGCCGCAGCGTTATCCCAACCTTCAACTTTTACCCATTTACCTTTTTCCAAATCTTTGTAGTGTTCAAAGAAGTGGCCGATCTGTGCACGCAGCAGTTCAGGCAGGTCGTTGACGTCTTTAATGTGATCGTATTCTTTGGTCAGTTTGCTGTGCGGAACGGCAACCAGCTTGGCATCTTCGCCTGCTTCGTCGCTCATTTTCAGCACGCCAACAGGACGGCAGCGGATTACTGAGCCAGGCTGCAACGGATATGGGGTTGGAACCAGTACGTCAACCGGGTCGCCATCCAGAGACAGCGTGTGGTTGATGTAGCCATAGTTGCATGGGTAGAACATAGCTGTAGACATGAAACGGTCTACAAACAGCGCACCGGTATCTTTATCAATTTCATATTTGATGGGATCGGCATTCGCGGGAATTTCAATCACTACATAGATATCTTCTGGCAGATCTTTACCTGCTGGAACATCGTTCAGACTCATGTCAGTTTCCTTCTCTTAAAACCTGAAATAGCGTGGCCGTCATTATAGCCAAAAAGCGTTTAATGTCCCTGACTTTTAGCGCACTGAGGTGCCATACGTTAGCGTGAGCAGTTTAAGTAATAATACTTTCATTACTAAAGTTTCTTTAAAGAAAGCAGGCTTGCTACCGATAGGAGCATGATCGAGATCACGTTATGTGGAGCATTTCTCCGCATTTACTTACTAGTTGTAATCCTAGGGAAACGAAAATGTTAAGAAACATCACAATCAAGACGAGCTTGATTGCTTTGTTAGGAACGATGGTACTGCTTTTATTGCTGGTTTGCGGAATTGGCATCACTTCAATCAATCAGGGAATCACTTCGCTTACGACAATCGACAAGATTCAGGGCAAAGAGGTCACCGCGCTGGCTGGGAGCTATACCGCCTCGCTGCGTGCAAGAACAGGGGCTGCTCTGGCTGCTCGTCAGATGGAAAACGGACTGACCGATCTTGCAAATGCATCTGTAGCACGAGCGGAAGCCTATACGGCGCTCTCCCATAAAGAAATGGCGCGCTTTCTTTCCTACGGCACCGTAACGGAGCGCGGTGCCAAAATGGCCGCAGAGGTTAAAAGCAACTACGAGCAATACATGAATCTTGGCGTTCAGCCAATGGTTGATGCGCTGAAACGCGGCGATGTGGCTGCTTATTACGTGTTATTGCAAGACGTACTACCACCGCTGAGCGTTAAGATGGATAAGGTAGCGAATGAGTTCCGCGACTTTGGGCTGGACGTTGGGGAAAATATGCTCACAGAAGCAGAACGCTTTGCGTTTGAACGTCTGGTGATCATCGGTATTGTTTGTGTTGTCGTTCTGCTGCTGGTATTGGCTGCCTGGATTGCACTGAAGCGTTCCATTTTGTCTCCGCTTGAAGAGACTGTCGCCCAGTTGGAATTTATTGCCCATGGCGATCTAACCCAGCGTATTGACGATGGCGGCAATAATGAAATTGGCCGCCTGATTCAAGCGATGAAGGCAATGCAGCATTCGTTGGCAACTGCCGTTGGCCGCGTCCGCGATGCGGGGATGCAGATTGACGTTGGTACTCGCGAACTCTCATCCGGTAATACTCATCTGGCTGCTCGCACGGAAGAGTCGGCATCATCGCTGGAAGAAACCGCAGCCAGTATGGAGCAGTTGACCGCTACGGTAACGCTAAACGCGGAGAGTGCGGAACAAGCCCATACGCTGGCGCAAAATGTGTCTGATATTGCCACTAAAGGCAGCGAGACGGTGGGGGGCATGATTGAGAAAATGCAGATGATCTCCAGCAGCTCCGCACGTATTGGCGATATTCTGGCAGTGATTGACGGCATCGCGTTCCAGACCAATATTTTGGCGCTGAATGCGGCAGTTGAAGCCGCGCGGGCGGGTGAGCAGGGGCGTGGCTTTGCTGTTGTTGCAGGGGAGGTCCGTAATCTGGCGCAGCGCAGTGCGCAATCGGCGAAAGAGATCAAAACGCTGATGGAAGAATCTCAGAGCCGCGTCAGTGAAGGTACTGTTATGGCAAAAATGGCGGGCGAAACGATGAATGACGTTTCTGATGCTGTGGCACGAGTGACGTCGCTAATGCGTGAAATCTCAACGGCAACGCGTGAGCAGAGCAATGGTATTGGGCAGGTGAACCTGGCGGTATCGCAGATGGATGAAGTCGCACAGCAAAATGCGTCTCTGGTCGAAGAGTCTGCGGCCGCTACACGCTCATTAGAGGATCAGGCGCGTCTGTTAGCAGAAAGCATGGCACAGTTTAAAGTGCAGTCGCAGGCGTTTGCCGCCATCGGCCGATTCTAATTCCCCCTTCATACTTCAAGCTGCATGTGCGTTGGCTTTGTTACTCGGCCAACTTATGGCCTCGCCCTAAAGGGCCGCCGCAAGCGGCGTTCAAATCAGCTAGAAGCTGATTTGTCGCTCACCCCAGTCACTTACTTGAGTAAGCTCCTGGGGATTAATGGACCTCATAAATGGGGTCCACCCTTCGGGCCAGCGCTAGCGTTGTTCAAAACGTTAACGTTTTGTCACGCAACTCGAATTATTTAGGGGTATCTTTCATAAAAAAATTCCCGTGAAAACGGGAATTTTTTTGTCTTATTCTTCGGAGGACGTCTGTTCGTCTTCCGGTTTTTTCTTCTTGCGCAACTTATCCCAGATTTTACTTTCCTGTCCGCGCCATAGGCGTTGGATATTGTCGTGGTGACGCATCAGTATCAGGCAAGAGAGCATCGCGACGGGGAAGGTAAATTGTGGTTTGAACCACCAGACATAAAACGGTGCGATGAGCGCACTAACAATGGCGCCGAGCGAGGAATAGCCGCTCAACAATACGGTCAGTAGCCAGGTACCCGTCATCAGACCCGTCAGATCCCAACCGATTGGGGCAATAGCGCCAAGGGCTGTTGCCACGCCTTTACCCCCGCGAAAGTGGAAAAAGACGGGATAAATGTGTCCGAGGCAGGCAGCGATGGCGGTTAACCCGAGGTACAACGGCGTAACACCCAACGCATAAGCGGCCCAGACAGGCAGCATACCTTTCAGTATGTCAAAGACCAAGACGGTTGCAGCGGCCGCTTTGCCGCCAATACGCAATACGTTAGTGGCTCCAGGATTCCCAGAACCATGCTGACGCGGATCGGGCAGCCCAGTAATTTTGCAGAACAAAATTGCACTGGAAACAGAGCCACACAGATACGCGATTAACATCATACCAAGCGCGGTAACACTCATAACGCCATTCCGTTTAATAAGGGTCGTTTTACTCTTCTCATCTGTGGATAATACGCATATTCCGTCGGAAGTGGTATCCGACAGCAACAAAAACAGAGAACGGCGTGATGGATATCGTATTTATTGAAGAACTTACCGTAATCACTACGATTGGTGTTTACGATTGGGAACAGACTATCCAGCAGAAACTGGTGTTCGATATCGAAATGGGCTGGGATAACCGTCAGGCCGCGGCCAGTGACGATGTTAATGATTGTCTGAGCTATGCTGATGTCAGTGATGCGGTGATGGCCCATGTGGCAAACCAGCGCTTTGCTCTGGTGGAGCGTGTTGCTGAAGAAGTCGCACACATGCTGATGCAGCGCTTCTCGATTCCCTGGCTGCGGATCAAGCTTAGCAAGCCGGGTGCAGTCGCGCAGGCTCGTCAGGTTGGCGTCATTATTGAGCGGGGTGCGCGATAAATCTGATTTAACAGAATAAATACTGATTTACGTGCAACTAAACCGTAACCCAAATAGTCTATAAGCCAGTTATACCCGTCATACTTCAAGCTGCATGTACGTTGGTGCGTTACTCGGCTCACTTACGTGGACCTCGCTCCGTAGGAGCCGCTGCAAGTAGCGTCAAATCTGCCAGAGGCAGATTTGACGCTCACCCGAATCACTTACTTGAGTAAGCTCATCGGGGTTCTTTCTCTTGCCGCCTGCATGCAACTCGAATTATTTAGGGGGTGGTAGCGGCTCGCGAAAGTACGCAGCCGCTTTTTTATGGGCTGTATTTTCGTTTTTTATTTGAGGCAAGGATTTTTAGATGACTGACCTGCATTCATTGCTAACCGCATTTATTCTTGGCGTGGTCGAAGGACTGACCGAGTTTTTGCCCGTATCGTCTACGGGGCATATGATTATTGTTGGTCATTGGTTAGGGTTTGTTGATGAGAAAGCCAAGACGTTTGAAGTTATCATCCAGCTTGGTTCGATTCTTGCGGTTGTCGTCATGTTCTGGCGTCGCCTTTTTGGCCTGATTGGGATTCACTTCGGTGAAGTGGCTCACGAGGGGCATACGGCTGGCCGACTGAAGTTGACGCACATCCTGCTGGCGATGATTCCCGCAGTGGTGCTTGGGCTGATTTTCCATGACGTAATCAAATCATTGTTTTATCCCCAGAACGTGATGTACGCGCTGGTCGTCGGGGGTTTCCTGCTGTTAGCGGCTGAATGGCTCAAGCCTAAAAAACCGCGCGCTGTTGGGCTGGATGATATTACGCATCGTCAGGCGTTTATGATTGGCTGTTTTCAATGTCTGGCGCTGTGGCCAGGTTTTTCACGTTCGGGGGCGACGATTTCCGGTGGAATGCTGATGGGAGTAAGCCGCTATGCGGCCTCTGAGTTCTCTTTTATTCTGGCGGTTCCCATGATGATGGGCGCGACCGTTCTGGATTTGTACAAAAGCTGGCATTTCCTGTCGTTGGCCGATGTGCCGATGTTTGCCGTTGGTTTCGTGACGGCGTTTATCGTGGCACTGATTGCGATTAAAACCTTCCTGAAAATCATCAAACGTATCTCGTTTGTACCGTTCGCGATTTATCGTTTTATCGTCGCGGGCGTGGTTTACATGGTGTTTATGTAAGACTGAGTGCTATGCAAAGAGGCCACGCTCATGCGTGGCCTCTTTTTTAGGACGTACTTGATACATCAGGCTGTTGTGCTTTCCAGTCTGCCAGTGCATGAATTCGGCGGCGAGCTAGTTCATTGCGCACATCAATGCCTGTAAAGCCGTCGGCGACGACGCTTGCACTGCTGACCTGACTGGCGACGCGGAAGGCTTCACGCAGGTAATCGCCCTGTGGATAAGGATTCTCTTCAAAACCGGCTCTGCCTCTGGCATCGGCTTCGCTAGTCAGCGCTAACTGTTCCAGGCGCTGTGGCTTGCGCCAGACGTCAATCGCATCAAATAGCTTCAGCAAGGTTTTGGGTTGCAGCACCTGCACGGTATGAACCAGGTCATGATATTCCGCAACTAGCTTCGCCAAATCACGAAGCGGATTAGGCACGCGCAGGCGCACGCACAGTGCTTCAACCAACTTGACGCCTGCCGGGCCGTGACCAAGATGACGCGGCCATAGTTCAGGTGGCGTTAGCCCTTTTCCTAAATCGTGGCACAGCGTAGCAAAGCGTACGTCAATCTCAGGGCTGAGGCGTGCGGCCATCGCCACCGTCATCATGGTATGAATGCCAGTATCGATTTCCGGGTGCCATTTGGCAGGGGCAGGTACGCCATACAGATTATCGATTTCAGGGAACAGTACGGCTAGTGCACCGCAGTCACGCAACACCTGAAAATAGACATCCGGCGACGAGGTGCCGAGTGCTTTTTCCGTCTCTTTCCAGACGCGTTCTGGCGTCAGGTAGGCCAGTTCGCCTTCATGCGCCATTTTTTGCATTAGCGCCATGGTTTCTTCTGCAATCTGGAAACCGAGATGAGCAAAACGCGCGGCAAAACGGGCAACACGCAGCACCCGTAACGGATCTTCGCTGAACGCGTCGGAAACGTGGCGCAGTACGCGATTCTCGAGATCGCGACGGCCGTGATAAGGATCGATCAGAGCGCCACGCTCGGTACGAGCAATGGCATTGATAGTCAAATCTCGGCGGAGCAAATCTTGCTCTAACGTGACATCTGGTTCGGCGTGACAGACAAATCCGGTGTAGCCTTTGCCGGATTTACGTTCGGTACGCGCGAGGGCGTATTCATCGCGGCTGACGGGGTGTAAGAAGACGGGAAAATCTTTTCCGACCTGTTGGTAGCCCTGCGCAAGCAGATGCTCTGGCGTAGCGCCGACCACCACCCAATCTTTCTCAGTGACGGGTAAACCCAGCAGGCTGTCCCGAACAGCGCCGCCGACAAGGTAAATCTTCAACGTCGGGCTCCTGAATAAATAACCAATACTTCACTGCATACTACCATCTTTGCGTCGCTACGTTGGCTGCAAAGAAAAATGCCTGCAAGAAGCAGGCACGTATTCCGGTTAGCTCATCCAACGGTCATTTTTCTTTTTGCGAGGAATGATATGTGGCAACAGCAGACCCAGCAACAAGCCTATGCCAGCAACGCCGCCGCCATACATAAACCACTGTAGAATGATGGTGCGTTGCTTATCGTCAAGTTGGACATTTGCCGCGCTGACTTTCTTCTGTGCGACGATAAGCTGATTTTTCAGATCCTGATTTTCCTGACGTAACCCGTTGATAACGCTATCACTTGCAGCGACTTTCTGCTGCATGTCAGCAGTACGCTGGTTCCAGGTCTGATCGATATTATTCAGCTTGTCAGTCAGGTCTTTTACCTGTTTTTCCAGCTCCGGCACCCGCGTGCGCAGGCTCGGTGTATTGCTAAGCTGGTCGAGAGGAATCCAGGTAGTTCGGTTTTTGTCATCACGGATCTGCGCATAACCCGCGTTTTCATTAACGCTGAGTAACGTGACCTCTGCACCCGCATTCAGTGTGCCGACGATACGATATTGATTGCCAGGGCCGCTGTGGACATACGTCAATAACTCATCGGAAATGTAGCGTTTTTCTTCCGCTTGTGCGGTCCAGCTCAGTGTGAGAGAAAATAAAGTAAAACAGAGTAAGCCTAATTTCTGCATAAGATCATCATGTTGCGTTAATGGTGGTCCGATAGTAGAGGCTTAAGTCTGACGAGGCAACGTATAAACCGAAATGAGAACAGTCTTAGAACCTACCGATTAGGGCCATTTCACACAAGTAACGCCTACTGGGATAGGTTCTTAGAAGGTGGTGGGCGGCGTGTTTAAGCGAGGAAAGCTGTGTCGCTAATGGCAGGTTTGCATAAGAAATGCGCGCTTGTTCGCAGGTGAAAAAGAGTGTGTGCGGTAAGGGTAGTAAGGTGAAGTAAAATGTTATTTACTGACATGATAATGAACGCAGTCTTGGTGTTGTGAATGCTATGAGTGAAGAAATTGAGCTGAAATTTATTGTTCATCCCGACAGCGTTGAATCGCTGCTGACGCAACTGTCTGAATGGGAAAGTGATTATAGCCAGTATGAGCACATGCGTGCTCAGCGCCTGAGCAATATCTATTATGAAACGGCGGATAATTACTTGCGCCGCAATGGCATCGGCCTGCGTATTCGTGGCGAGAATGAACGCTACGAGATGACGGCGAAAACGGCTGGTAAGGTGATTGGCGGGCTGCATCAACACCCAGAATATAACATTGAGCTTGAGAAGGCCGAGCTGGATCTCAGCCTGTTTCCGGCGGAAGTCTGGCCGGAAGATTGCGATATTGACGTGCTGCAATCATCGGTTAACCCGCTGTTTAGCACCGATTTTACGCGTGAAAAGTGGGTGTTTACTTACTACCAAAGCGTGATTGAGGTTGCGCTAGATCGTGGTGAAATTCGTGCTGGGGATCTGAGTGAACCGCTGTGCGAACTGGAGATGGAGCTTAAGATTGGGCAGACCACCCATCTGCTGGAGCTGGCAAAGGAAATCGCGGAGTTTGGTGGTATGCGGCAGGGCAGCCTGAGTAAGGCGGCGCGCGGGTATCATCTGGCTAAAGGCAACCCGGTTCGCGAGTGTCTTCCTCTCAATCGATTGGTTGTGGATCCAAAAACCAATATCGATCAGGCCATCCGCGCGGCGCTGGAACTAGGGTTGAGTCATTGGCAATACCATGAAGAACTTTGGGCTAGAGGGGATTCCTCTGCGCGTGACGCTCTGCCACAGGCTAGCGCACTGATGCGTGAAATGCTGGTGCTGGTCGGCGGCGTCGTGTTACGCAAGGTCACCACGCTTTTTCGCTCTGCACTTGCTACTCTGGAAAGCCGGATACAAAGCCCCGATGGCGCTGAGGTGTGTTACCGAGCCGACTACCTGCAAAGTAAGTTGGTACTAACTTCCTGGCTGGTTGAATCTGGCTGGTGTGACTATATGGATAAGAAAGATCGCATTAAGCTACAGGGTTCGTTCAAACGCTTTGCCGACATTATGCTCAGCCGTAGCACGGCTGAGTTGAAAAGTGCTTTCTCTTCTCAATTGACGGAAGCGCAGTACGAACAGCAAATCCCCCGCTTGCAACGTAATCTCTACGCTTTTCTTCTCTTATCCGGAGCCTATCCGACGGAGCAAGTGGAAGCCTACGTCGAACACTGGCAGACACTGCTGCGGGAAATTGAGCGGATTGCGACTGGGCAGGCTCCCTCTGTGTATCTGGAAACCTATCGTAAAACCGTGTTGACCCTGCCTCCGTTCTGGCTGCATAGCGGCGGACCCTCACAGTAACCGTTAACTGCCGCTTGTCAGTGAAGATAGGCGGCGCATCAAGGGAACCCCCATGTCGATACTTCCTTTGCCCGCTTTACCTGTGCTTCTGATGGAACAATCTCAGCGTGCGTTGTCGCGTTTGCGAGAGGCTGCGCCTGATGAACCGATAACAGACAGCGACGCGGCTGTTCTTGCATTGAGTGATTTTGTCAGCGATGCGCTTGCGCTGCATCCTGACTGGTGGCAGGGGATTCATCAGCAGCCGCCACAGCCCGAAGAGTGGCAGCACTACGCCGACTGGTTGAGTCACGCATTGGCCGATGTTAAGGATGAAAATACGTTGATGGTGACCTTGCGTCAGTTTCGCCGCCATATGCTGACGCGGATTGCGTGGTCGCAGGCGCTGCAAACCAGTACCACGGAGCACACGCTGCGCCAACTCAGTGAACTGGCCGAAGTGGTGATTGTGGCGGCCAGAAGCTGGCTATATCAGGCCTGCTGTCGTGAGTGGGGTACACCTTGCAATGCTCAGGGTGTGGCTCAGCCTCTACTGATTCTGGGTATGGGAAAATTGGGTGGGGGAGAGCTTAACTTCTCTTCGGACATCGACCTGATCTTCGTCTATCCCGAAAATGGTCATACGCAAGGCGGGCGGCGCGAGCTGGATAACGCGCAGTTCTTCACACGTCTGGGGCAGCGGCTTATTAAGGTGCTGGATCAGCCAACCGTCGATGGCTTTGTTTACCGTGTGGACATGCGGCTACGCCCCTTTGGCGACAGTGGTCCACTGGTGCTCAGTTTCGCGGCCATGGAGGATTATTATCAGGAACAGGGGCGCGATTGGGAGCGCTACGCGATGGTTAAGGCGCGCCTGATGGGAGGAATGGACGATGCGTACAGTCAGGAACTACGTAGTACGCTGAAGCCCTTCGTCTTTCGTCGCTATATTGATTTTAGCGTGATTCAGTCCTTGCGAAATATGAAGAGCATGATTGCTCGCGAAGTACGTCGTCGTGATTTGCGTAACAACATTAAGTTAGGCGCTGGTGGGATTCGTGAAATCGAATTTATCACGCAGGTTTTCCAACTGATTCGCGGTGGGCGTGAACCGGGGCTACAGGGGCGTTCACTGCTGCCTACGCTCCAGCATGTGGGAACCTTGGGGTTATTAACTCCGCAGCAGGTGCTCGATCTCAGTACTTCTTATCTGTTTCTGCGCCGTCTGGAAAACCTGTTGCAGGCGATTGCCGATGAGCAGACGCAAACGCTGCCGAGTGATGAACTGAATCAACAACGACTAGCATGGGGGATGGGTCTCGACAGCTGGGACACGCTGCAATCCATGTTGTCACAGCATATGCAGGCGGTGCGCCACGTATTTGATGACCTGATTGGCGATGATGCGCCGGACAACAATGATATCCCCGAACATAGCAGCTATAGCAGCCTATGGCATGACACGCTGGATGATGGTGAACTGGCTCCGCTGACGCCGCATCTTACGGAATCCGTGCGTGAAAAACTGATGCGGACGATTGTGGAATTTCGCCACGATGTGGCGAAACGCACAATAGGGCCGCGTGGGCGGGATGTACTGGATCAGCTCATGCCGTGTTTGCTCGCGGAAGTTTGTGCTCGTCAGGAGGCGGATACAGTGTTGTCTCGCCTGACCCCACTGCTATTGGGGATCGTCACTCGAACTACCTATCTCGAACTGTTACTAGAGTCTCGTGCTGCTCTGGCTCAGTTGATTCGTCTGTGTGTGGCTTCGCCGATGGTTGCCAGCCAACTGGCGCGTTATCCCCTTCTGCTGGATGAATTGCTGGATGCATCAACGCTGTATCATCCGACGGCACCGGGCGCATATGTTGATGAGTTGCGTCAGTATTTGATGCGCGTCCCTGAGGAAGATGAAGAACAACAGTTGGAAGCCGTTCGCCAGTTCAAGCAGTCACAACAGCTACGCATCGCCGCAGGAGATATTGGTGGCGTACTGCCGGTGATGAAAGTGAGCGATCACTTAACGTATTTAGCGGAAGCGATTATCGCGGCAGTGGTTCAGCAGGCGTGGGCACAGATGGTGGAGCGTTATGGCCAACCATCCCACTTGCAGCATCGTGAAGGCCGTGGTTTTGCCGTCATTGCCTATGGCAAGCTCGGGGGCTGGGAACTGGGTTATAGCTCCGATCTGGATTTGGTGTTCTTGTTGGATTGCCCATCGGACGTGATGACGGATGGCGAGCGCAGTATTGATGGTCGCCAGTTTTATCTGCGCCTTGCTCAGCGTGTGATGCATCTGTTTAGTACCCGCACGTCATCGGGCATTCTGTATGAAGTGGATGCCCGTTTGCGGCCATCGGGCGCGGCTGGCATGTTGGTAAGCACGGTTGAAGCGTTTGATGATTATCAGCGTAATGAGGCATGGACGTGGGAACATCAGGCGCTGGTGCGCGCGCGTATGGTGTACGGCGAAAGTGGCGTGCAGCAGACATTTGAGTCTATCCGCCGCAGTATCCTCTGTGCAGAGCGTGATGCGGATACTTTGCGAACCGAAGTGCGGGAAATGCGGGAAAAAATGCGTCAGCATTTAGCGAACAAGGACAAATCACTCTTTGATATCAAAACGGATGCGGGCGGCATTACGGATATCGAATTTATCGCCCAGTATCTGGTGCTGCGCTACGCCGCTGAGGAACCGCGTTTGACTCGTTGGTCAGATAATGTGCGTATTCTGGAGCTGATGGCACAGTATGGCGTGATGGATGAGAGCGAAGCCAACGCGCTCAAGCTGGCCTACGTTACGATGCGCAATGAACTGCACCATCTGGCTTTGCAGGAACTGTCCGGACGGGTTAGCAAGGATCGGTTTGTGGCGGAGCGTGAGCAGGTGTTGGTGAGTTGGAATAAATGGCTGATGGGCGTGTAAATTCCCCAATATATGTGGTCAAACGCTCAGCGAAGATATTCGGAGCGGTGACGTGTAATCATAGTGCCTATGATATTATTACGCGCATTATGCGAAATAAGCCTGGAGTAGAGGATGAAAGTGACGCTGCCTGATTTCCGTCAAGCGGGTGTGTTAGTGGTTGGTGATGTCATGCTGGATCGTTACTGGTATGGGCCAACCAGCCGAATTTCACCAGAGGCGCCGGTGCCTGTGGTCAAGGTTGATACGATCGAAGAGCGTCCAGGTGGCGCGGCGAATGTCGCAATGAACATCGCAGCATTAGGGGCGGGATCGCGTCTGGTAGGGCTGACGGGGGTTGATGATGCTGCACGTGCACTGAACGCCAAACTTGGCGAAGTGAATGTGAAGTGTGACTTTGTCTCTGTTCCTACGCACCCGACGATCACCAAGCTGCGCGTACTGTCACGCAATCAACAGCTGATTAGACTGGATTTTGAAGAGGGTTTTGAGGGGATTGATCCTCAACCTATCATCGAGCGTATCCAACAGGCACTGCCGAAAATTGGCGCGTTGGTGCTGTCTGACTATGCAAAAGGCGCATTAGCACATGTACAAACCATGATTCAGACGGCAAAAGCGGCTGGCGTTCCAGTACTGATCGACCCGAAAGGTACGGATTTTTCCCGTTACCGCGGTGCGACGCTGCTGACACCGAACCTGTCTGAATTTGAAGCGGTCGCTGGACGTTGTAAAACGGAAGAAGAACTGGTTGAGCGCGGTATGCAGTTGGTGGCCGATTACGATCTGTCCGCGCTACTGATCACTCGTTCCGAACAAGGAATGACGCTGCTACAGCCGGGTAAACCACCACTGCATTTGCCGACGCAAGCGCAGGAAGTGTATGACGTGACCGGTGCTGGCGATACCGTAATTGGTATTCTGGCTGCTGCGCTGGCGGCGGGGAATCCGCTGGAAGAAGCCTGCTTCCTGGCAAATGCCGCCGCAGGCGTTGTTGTTGGTAAGTTGGGAACATCAACGGTCACGCCGATTGAGTTGGAAAATGCTATCCGTGGCCGTGCCGACACCGGATTTGGCGTAATGACCGAAGAACAGTTGAAACAGGCCGTTGAGCTGGCGCGTCAGCGTGGCGAAAAAATTGTGATGACCAACGGCTGCTTCGATATTCTACATGCAGGGCATGTGTCCTATCTGGCAAATGCCCGCAGACTTGGCGATCGGTTAATTGTTGCGGTCAACAGCGATGCCTCAACTAAACGCCTGAAGGGGCCGACTCGACCGGTAAACCCGTTGCCGCAGCGGATGATCGTGCTGGGTGCGCTGGAAGCTGTCGACTGGGTTGTGCCGTTTGAAGAAGATACGCCGCAGCGCCTGATTGCCAGCATTCTGCCGGACATTTTGGTGAAAGGCGGAGACTACCAGCCACATGAAATCGCCGGTAGTGAAGAGGTCTGGGCCAACGGCGGTGAAGTGAAAGTCCTGAACTTTGAGGACGGTTGCTCCACGACAAATATCATCAACACGATTAAAGCCAGCACGTCTCAATCTTAAACGAAATAAAACTGACGGCGCTCGAACTGTTTCGAGGCCGTTCAGGCCGCAAGCTAATGATTCTCGCCCTGCCTACCACGGGCGAGAATCATAAAAATCATGACGCCGACAGGGCGACACGTCAGATAAAACAGGTATGAAACCAGTGAAGAAAGAACCAGCCGAAGTGAATGTGGCCGCACTGCGGGCAGCGGAGTTGCGCCGGGTCTTACGCGATCACGAATACAAATATCACGTTGAAGATGCACCTGAAATTCCTGATATCGAATATGACAAACTCATGCAGGAACTGAAGGCGTTAGAAGCCGAGCACCCAGAACTGGTGACGAGTGATTCTCCTACGCAGCGCGTTGGTGCGGCACCACTGGCCGCATTTGAACAGGTTCGCCATGAAGTGCCGATGCTATCGCTGGATAACGTATTTGATGAAGAAAGCTATCTGGCTTTCAGCAAACGAATTGGTGACAGGCTGAAGAACGGTGACGATCTGACATTCTGCTGTGAATTGAAACTGGATGGTTTGGCTGTCAGCCTGTTGTATGAGGATGGCGTTCTGGTACAGGCGGCCACGCGCGGAGATGGCACGACTGGGGAAAATATCACCAGTAACATCCGTACCGTTGGGGCTATCCCATTGCGCCTTGAAGGTGACAATATTCCGCGCCGTGTTGAAGTCCGCGGCGAAGTGTTTATGAAACACAGCGGCTTTGAGAAGTTAAACGAAGAGGCTCGCCGTACAGGAAGTAAAGTCTTTGCCAACCCGCGTAACGCCGCTGCTGGATCGCTGCGCCAGCTCGATCCACGCATTACGGCTAAACGCCCGCTGACCTTCTTCTGCTATGGCGTTGGCCTGTTGGAAGGCGGTGAACTGCCCGCGAGCCACTGGGAGCGGTTGATGCAGTTCAAGGCGTGGGGGCTGCCAGTTAGCGACAGAGTTAAGCTATGCACCGGTCCGGCCGAGGTACTCGATTTTTATCGTCATATTGAACAGACGCGCAGTGCGTTAGGTTTTGATATTGATGGCGTCGTTGTCAAAGTTGATTCGCTGGCATTACAGGAACGATTAGGGTTCGTTGCCCGTGCGCCTCGCTGGGCGGTGGCATTTAAATTCCCCGCGCAGGAACAACTGACCTGGGTGCGCGATGTCGAGTTTCAGGTTGGGCGGACGGGAGCGATTACTCCCGTTGCGCGTCTGGAACCGGTCGCCGTGGCGGGTGTAATCGTTAGTAACGCGACGTTGCATAATGCCGATGAAATTGAGCGGCTAGGTTTGCAGATTGGCGATCGCGTGATTGTGCGTCGGGCGGGGGATGTGATCCCTCAGATCGTCGGCATCGTGGAATCTGAACGGCCCGAAACGGTGCAACCGATCGTTTTCCCTGCGGCTTGCCCTGTATGTGGATCTGACGTTGAACGAGTGGAAGGGGAAGCTGTCACGCGTTGTACCGGTGGCTTGATCTGTGGTGCCCAGCGTAAAGAAGCGCTGAAGCATTTTGTCTCTCGTCGTGCGCTGGATGTTGAGGGCATGGGAGACAAGATCATCGATCAACTGGTGGAAAAAGAGTACGTCAAAACACCAGCCGATCTATTTCGCCTGAGCGCTGGGATCATGACGGGGCTGGATCGCATGGGGCCGAAGTCCGCGATGAACTTGGTCAATGCGCTGGAAAAAGCGAAAAGCACCACGCTGGCGCGTTTCCTGTATGCGTTGGGAATTCGTGATGTTGGCGAATCGACGGCTGCCAATCTGGCTGCCCATTTTGGTTCGCTGGAGGCGCTTTTTGCTGCCGATGAAGACGCGCTGCTGGAGGTGCCGGATGTCGGTAAAGTCGTTGCCGCGCATGTGCGTCACTTCCTTGAGGAAGAGCACAACCAAACCGTGATCCGCGAACTGACCGATCCCGCTGGCATCAACATCCACTGGCCCGACGTTCAGGTCGTCAATGCCGAAGAGATCGACAGCCCATTTGCGGGGAAAACGGTGGTATTGACCGGATCGCTGAGTGTTTTGTCCCGTGATGAAGCCAAAGATCGGCTAACGGCGTTAGGGGCAAAAGTGAGCGGCAGCGTTTCGAAGAAAACCAATATGGTGATTGCCGGTGAAGCCGCAGGTTCTAAACTGGCGAAGGCGCAAGAATTAGGAATTACAGTAATCGATGAGGCGGAAATGATCCGTCTATTGGATAATCACGGTGACGTAAGATCGTGATAGGAGAAACACGGGATGAGGTTTCCAAATGGGGCCTCGCCTCATGGTCGCTCTGTGTATCTCGAACCTGAAACGACGAAGCTATTGGGAGTGAAGGCGGGTGGAAAAAGAAGACCTGATAGAGATTGCCAGGATGCAGATGCCTTTTGGTAAATATAAAGGGCGGGTGCTGATCGATTTACCGGAAGAGTACCTGCTGTGGTTTTCCCGCAAGGATGAATTTCCTCAGGGGCGTTTAGGGGAATTGATGCAAATTACGCTGGCAATCAAGATAGAGGGTCTGCAAGGTTTGGTAACGCCACTGAAAAAACGCTGATTGTCGCATTTCGCCCTGATTTTTTACAGGCAGTACCGCGAACGTCTGCGGTATTGCCTATAAGTTCATCGGAGTTATTTCCTTACTCTCTTGCCAGAGATATTGATGAAATGATGTCAGTTAACTGCCGTACACGTTAATCGCGCTGTGCAGTCGCCTTGCCTGAAGGTTTAGCCCTTCAGCGGCTTCTGTTGAATGCGTAACCATGTCGGTGTTGCGCTGCGTCATTTGTTCTATCTGTGCGATAGAGGTATTGATCAGGCCGAGTGCTGAGGTTTGTTCATGCGTTGCGTTGCTGATCTCTTTGATCATCGTGGAGACCTGCAAGACTTCATCAACAATGTCGCTGATATGTTTGCCCGCGTTTTCGACCATCGTGCTGCCCTGTTTCACACTTTCTACGTTGGCGTCGATCAACGTTTTAATCTCTTTGGCCGCAGAGGCGGAATGCTGTGCCAGATTACGGACCTCGGCAGCCACCACGGCAAACCCTCGTCCTTGTACGCCAGCGCGGGCGGCTTCAACCGCTGCGTTTAACGCAAGGATATTGGTCTGGAAGGCAATGCTGTCTATCACGCCAATGATATCAACGATTTTATCGCTGGCGCTGGAGATGGAATCCATCATGCCGATGGTTTCCTTCATAATATTGCCACCTTTAAGGGCGGTACTGCTGGCGGCCTGTGCCATGGTTGTGGCTTGTGCCGCTGTTTCTGCACTTTGCTGCACGGCAACGGTGATTTCTTCAATGGCGGCGGCGGTTTGTTGCAGATTCGCCGATGTTTCTTCTGTTCGGGTATTCAGATCGACATTGTTTTTTGCCAGTTTATGGCTGACGCTGGTGATGCCCTTGACCTGCGTACTCACGTCATCGACAAGCGAGTGTAGGTTCAAGCCAAACTGGTTAACGGAGCGTAGCAACAGGCCAATTTCGTCTACTCGATTGAGATGGATATGCTTTACTTTACGGCCAGATACCACATGCTGAGCCTGCTTCAGTATCATCCTGATTGGCTGTGCAATTTGCTTTTGCAGAAACTGATCCATGATGACGATGAGTAGTAGCGTCAGTGCCAGCAGCCACAGTGGATTCATGCCACTGAAAGCACACAGTGCAGGGATGAGCCCCATAGCCAGTACCGTGATACGCAAGCGCCAGCGAACGGATAATTTCTGCAAGATTGACAGCGGAGAAAAGAGCCCGGTGCGAACGACCAGCCCTTTATAGAACTTGCGGCTACCCGCCTGTTTCTTTTGCACGGCGCTATATAGCATTTCGGCCGCTTTTATTTCTTCGGCATTGGGCGTGTTACGTACCGAGATATAGCCCGCAAGCTGCTCTTGCTGGTAAACCGGTGTCACGTTGGCGCGAACCCAGTAATGGTCGCCGTTGTTACGACGATTTTTAACTAATCCAGTCCAGCTATCACCTTGTTTCAGCGTAAACCACATGTCGGCATAGGCTTCAACGGGCATGTCTGGATGGCGCACAATATTGTGAGGCTGGTTGATGAGTTGCTCTTCAGAAAAACCGCTAACCTTAATGAAGGCAGAGTTGGCATAGGTAATGTGGCTGTGAATATTTGTTGTGGACATCAATATGGTGTCCATGTCTAACAGATACTCCTGCTGTGTGACAGGTGTATTCAATCTCATTAGAAACCCCGGCGTACGCATCCCGCTCAGTTTCCAGGTTCAGCCATGCTGGCTGCTTTTCTCGCCCCAGCCGCTCTGGTTATTCCAGTGGCTGAAACGTTACAGGGCTGCCGCGTGACGATACGTGAAATCTGTCAGGCATATTGCTGTGTAAATAATCAAATTATTCAAATAGGTATACTGAAATTTTTTGGGTGTCTTACTCGCTTAATAAAATAATACCCTGCATCATTTATAATGAGCGGATTATTGACCCTATATTGTGCGTGATGGCATTTTGTAACTATATGTTTGTAACAAATAATTCATCAGTGTTAGCACGCTTTTTCAGCATGCATAAATTTATGATGAGCACGATTACCTGTCAATTGATTCATTTTATTGGCAATAAATAATCAGAGAAAAAATGATTAAAAATAAGTGGGGAGCACATAGCGGATTGACTGAAAATGTGTCTTGGATGGGAGTAAATGACAATAGGAAGAATTTATTGTTAACTTCTTTTTATTTTTTCTTTGCGTTAATGAAATTAAATGTTACTGCGTTGATGTTTGTTGTTTTAATTACTGCCTTTTCTCTATTTTTATTGAGGCTGAATTTATTGTAGATCAAATAATGCCATCCGCAGGCCAGATAATGGCTCTGGCCTGCGGAAAAAGATAATCAGGTTACCGGGGCCGGGTTGAAAACGGCGAGGGCGTTATGAAGCCCCCATTGATCGGACCAGGTTTTTTTCTTTCCGCTGGCGATATCTAAAATGAAGTGAAAAAGCTGCCAGCCAACGTCTTCGATTGTCGCCTCTCCGGTAGCGATTGTACCCGCATCAATATCCATCAGGTCGTGCCAGCGGTTTGCCAACGCTGTACGGGTCGCCATTTTGATCACGGGTACGGCAAGTAGGCCATAAGGCGTGCCGCGACCGGTGGTGAATACCTGTACGGTGATGCCGGAAGCGAGCTGCTGGGTTCCACACACAAAGTCGCTGGCTGGCGTTGCCGCATAAATCAACCCGCGTTTGGTAGGGCGCTGACCGGGGGACAGAACTTCGACAATCGCGCTGGTGCCAGATTTGGCGATGGATCCGAGCGCTTTTTCCACCACGTTCGCAAGGCCACCTTTTTTGTTGCCCGGCGATGGATTGGCGCTACGATCGGTCTGGCCGCTGTCGAGGTAGTTATCGTACCAGGCCATCTCTTCCAACAGACGTTTACCGACCTCTTCGTTGATGACGCGCGGTGTTAACAGATGAATGGCGTCGCGCACTTCGGTTACTTCAGAGAACATGACGGTTGCGCCGCAGCGTACCAGCAGGTCGGAGGCAAAACCAACGGCTGGATTTGCGGTGACGCCAGAGAAAGCATCGCTACCGCCACACTGCATGCCGACAACCAATTCTGATGCCGGACAGGTTTCGCGCTGACGTTTGTTCAGTCGTTGCAGGTGCTTATCTGCCATCATCAAAATGTCATCCACCATCGAGCGGAAACCAACGTGGTGTTCATCCTGCAAGCGGACAATACTGGTGTCTTCGAGAGAGATGACCTGTACATCTGGCGTTCCTTCCAGCAGGCGCTCAGGCTGTAATTTTTCACATCCCAGACCTACTATCAGTATTTCGCCGCCAAAATTCGGGTTCAGCGCCAGATTGTGAATAGTGCGGATGGGAACGACCGCGGCAGGGGCATTGATTGCCACGCCACAGCCATAGAGATGATTGAGCGCGACCACACCATCCACATTGGGATACTTGGGTAATAAATCTCGTTCGATAATTTTGACAACATAGTCGACTACACCCGCGACGCAGTGCACGCTGGTGGTAATACCCAACAGATTTTTCGTACCTACGCTGCCATCGGCGTTGCGGTAGCCCTCAAAGGTGTAGCCTTCCAGCGCAGGAAGAGAAGGCGGAATTTTGGTCGCCAGCGGCAGGGTGTCCAGTGCAGGTGCCTGAGGTAATTCGACCAGAGATTCATCAATCCAACTACCTTTGGCAATATCGCGCAGCGCATAGCCAATAATTTCGCCATAGCGGATGATTGCACCTGATTTGGCGATATCAACAAGAGCAACTTTATGACCCTGTGGAACATGTTCAATTAATTCCAGATTATCATTAAACCGGATTCCGGCACGTAAGCCATTATTATTAACAACAATGGCAACATTATCAGAATCGTGAACCTTAATATAAAGTGGCTGCTCTTGTGCAGCATTACTTTCTGATTTATCTGACATGATGCAAGCCTTTATTATTTGTTTATCAGAAACGCTGTGGTAGCTATTACCACACTATTACTTCATTGCTCGCTAATGAGTATACGTGAGGTTCACTTCTCGTACATTATGCAATTGACCTAAGCCAGCGCTTTTTGTTTCTGATTTATCGGGCGAAGGACCAGTTTTTGGTGAGTTTGATCACATTCTGTCTGCGCACTGTTTTTAGGACGGAAATGAAAATAATGTGTATGAATGTAAAAAGAGAATAACGGCGCTTTTCGTGAAACACCTCGCACTATATAGGGCAAGTGCACCAACATATTCCAAAGTACATTTTTAATGTTGTGCTTTTATCTAGTGAGCGGCTGGCTGGTAAAAATTATAATGTTTCTGCGAGTTGAAGATGTCAGCTAATTACTCTGATGCTATATAGCCTGGCTATTCGCAAAAAAAATAAAAATGGAAATTTAACTATCCACTGATCTTCATTCTGATAACCCTACACGTTATCTGTTATTCGGAATGAATGAGCGAACCGCGATTGAAGCAGGAGTTCATCATGAATACAGTAAGCTCAGCAGCTGGCGCGATACAAAAGAGAACAAACGCCCGCTACTGGATTGTCGTGATGTTGTTTATTGTCACGTCATTTAACTATGGCGACCGCGCCACATTGTCCATTGCTGGCTCTGCTATGTCCAAAGAGATTGGGTTGGATGCGGTAGGGATGGGATATATTTTCTCTGCGTTCTCCTGGGCATACGTTATTGGTCAAATACCCGGAGGCTGGCTGCTCGATCGCTTTGGCTCAAAGAAAGTCTATTTCTACAGTATTTTCACCTGGTCGATTTTTACCTTATTACAAGGCTTTGTCGATATATTCAGCGGTGCGGGCATCGTCATTTCTCTGTTCCTCTTGCGCTTTATGGTCGGCCTGTGTGAATCGCCTTCCTTCCCAGGAAATAGCCGAATTGTGGCTGCCTGGTTCCCGGCACAAGAACGTGGAACAGCCGTCGCAATATTCAATTCGGCACAGTACTTTGCGACCGTGATCTTCGCCCCTATCATGGGCTGGCTGGTACACGCCGTAGGTTGGGCGCATGTGTTCTGGTTCATGGGTGGATTGGGTATCATCCTCAGCTTTGTCTGGCTGAAAGTGATCCACGATCCGAAGGATCATCCTGGCGTGAATCAGGCTGAACTGGACTATATTGAAGCCGGTGGCGCACTGATTAATATGGATGCCAAAGGGTCAAAGAAAGCGCCAGTGAAGGGTGAAAAATGGCATCAGATCAAGCAATTAATGCAGTCCCGTATGATGCTTGGTGTCTATATCGGGCAGTACTGTATTAACGCATTAACCTACTTCTTCATCACCTGGTTCCCACTTTATCTGGTCCAGGCGCGCGGCATGTCGATCCTCAAAGCAGGATTTGTCGCTTCGGTGCCTGCCATCTGTGGTTTTGTGGGAGGCGTTCTGGGCGGCATCATTTCCGATTACCTGATGCGCCGGACCAATTCACTGACCTTTGCCCGTAAAACGCCTATTGTCCTCGGTATGTTGCTCTCCATGTCAATGGTGATGTGTAACTATGTTGAAACCGAATGGGTCGTCATTGCCGTGATGTCGGCGGCCTTCTTCGGTAAAGGCATTGGTGCGCTGGGCTGGGCGGTTATGGCCGATACGGCACCGAAAGAAATCAGCGGGTTAAGCGGCGGGCTGTTCAATATGTTCGGCAATGCGTCTGGTATCGTAACGCCAATAGCAATTGGCTACATCATTGGGATGACCGGATCTTTCAATGGTGGTCTGGTGTATGTCGGGATTCATGCGCTGGTTGCCATCGTCAGCTACCTGTTCATCGTACAAGATATTAAACGTATCGAATTGAAGCCGTTCGTTAAATAATTACCCGATGCATTAATACAAAAGTGATTCATCGTTATGTCAGCGTTCTTGGGGTATGTGGCGCTTTGGCCTGCTTACAGATAAAAACGCGGGTAAGAGGTAGGCCACCGCTTTAACGGTGTAAAAAGGAAGGAACCCAACGGACAAAGAAACGCGATAACTGAAATATAGTTGCTCCCCCCTCTCGGTAACGTGTTGCCAGAACCGAGAGGGGAAAGAGCACGCAAGACAAGTGTTCTCGCGACCTATTTTCTGACTGTGTGGACAGCCAGAACCAGCCTAAAAATGCGCGGTATTTTATGCCGCTAACAGGTGTTCAATATGACATGCTGTTGCCAGTAATTCACCGTCACTACCATATGCGCCATCAATGTTTAACCCAACGGGTAGGTGGCTTGTCGGTGCTACCGGTAATGTGATTGATGGCAGTGCGGCGTTGCTCGCTAGTTCTGTGTTGCGAACGATGCGTGCAAACAGATCGGGATTTGCCGAAGCGCTGAGGTGCGGCACGGCGCATGGGACTGTAGGATAAGCCAGAATATCGATCTGCTGTCTCACGAACATCTCCGCAACAGCGTCACGCAGTCTGGCTAGTGTGCCAAGCGCGGCGATATAGTCCGTTGCGCTGCTAGAGTGCGCGCAGGACAAACCGCTGTGGATGAAGTGTCGTACCGCAGGATCGCAAATCTCGTTGATGACATCGTTAATCCGATGACCCCATCCCTGTTCCAGCAGCGCGCGCGGGAAATCGGTCAGAAATTCATAGCGCGGTAGCGTAAAGACGATAGCGGAATTCAGCGCGTTGATGGGGCGATCGTCAATGGCGACACACTCATATCCCTCACGAGTCAGGCGATCCAGTGCGCGCTGGCAATGCATGCGTACCTCGTCATCCAATGCTGACCACATCGTCGTTGGTAGCCCGATACGGCATGGCATTTTGTGAAGCGGCCTATCGGTATGCATCAAGATACGTTGCAGAAAACGGGCATCCTCCGCCGTGCGCGTCAATAATCCGGGCGTGTCTTTCGTGCGTGATACGGGGATGATGCCCTCAGACGTAAAACATCCCGTTGTAGGACGGAAGCCAGTGATGCCGCAAAATGCAGCAGGGATGCGTACGGATCCCCCGGTATCAGTACCGACGGCGACCGGCACAATCCCTGCAGCTACTGCCGCGGCACTCCCGCCGCTGCTTCCTCCGGCGCAGTAACCGGGGGCTGCCGGATTGCCGACTGCGCCAAAATGAAGATTGAGAGAAGTGACTCCGCAGGAAAGTTCGTGCATGTTCGTTTTGCCTGCCACGATGGCGCCGTGCATTGCAAAGCGTTTGACAATATCCGCATCGTATTTGGCCATACAGTCAGCCATGCCGGGCGTTCCCGCTGTTAACCGGTAACCGACGACGCTGATATTGTCTTTGTAGGCAACAGGCAACGCGAAGAGTGGTTTGCCACGGTTAGCCGGATCTGGCTTCGTTGACATCATCTCTCCATCAACCGAGGGGATGAAAATGCTCAGATGTTGTTGCTTTTGGGCCGACTGGTGAACATGTGCACGCATTTCTTCGGTACTGAGGGTGCCCGTATTTAACGCGTGACAGAGCGATTGAAGCGATAGGTTTGAGATCATGTTTTTTCTCCTGAAATACCATGATGCCTAGTAACGGTACGCGGGTTGCACCGCGTCTAGTGGGTTACCCTCAACCAACTGTCCTCCAGTACTGCGAATGACTGCACAAGCGCTATTCAGGGCAGTTTGTACGGCACCTTCACCCCATCCGCCAGTAAATGAACAGCCACAGCCAGCCAGATAAATACCGGGATCGGTATGCGGGGAATTGGCATCCTGAAACTGAAAAAATAGCCGCTGCGAATAGCTATCTTCACCAGGGTAATTTAGCTTAAAGGCACCTAGCGCATGTGGGTCGGTCAGCCAGTCGTGATGCAAGACATAGCGGTCATAATCGTTATTCAGCGGGATGAGGTGGCGGGCGAATTCCGGGAATGCTGCCATTAAATCGTTGGTTAAATAGTGACAACGCTCCGTTTTATTCGTCAGACTCAATAGCTTGTGCGAATCATCCTCCCAGGTATAACTCAGCAGCACGACGCCGTGTCCTTCCGGGTTGTCTGGCTCATAGTCTAGGCAATAGACACCGCGTACCAGACCATCAGATTGAATGGTGACGGGCAAAGCATGTTGGAGCCAGAATTTATTGCGAGTAAGGATAAATAATTTCGATGACCCCGTAAGGTGTGTCTCTTTTAAGGCACGCAAGACATCATGATTGAAAAACATATTGCTTCGGGTCAGGTTATGCACGACCTGCATGGTACGCGGACTGCTAGTGACGATCACGCGATCAAACTGCTGCTCGTCATCTTGTTCAAATTTCAGCGCTATTTTTCCGTCCACTTTATCTATCTGTTTCACGGTGCGGAAATGGATGTGCTCTCTCAGGGGATGACCGTCAATGTTTTGAGAGAGCAACTGGTCAATGAGCCTGGATATTCCACCGACGACTAAGCGTTGATCGACTTCGTAACCATTTACAACCAACCGCATAATTTCAATAAACCCTGCCTGATAAACAGGAAGAAAGCCCCCGGAACCAATGCCTAATGAACCAAAAAGTGCAAAATCATCCGGTTTTTTCCAGCGTTTACGGCCGGGTGGATTATCGCCACTGAAAATCAAGGCGATCGCCGAATAGAAGGAATAATCGCCGAAAGCATCGATCCACGCCTGCCAGGCGGCTTGAACCTCCTTGAAGCGTCGCGCCTGCAGCAGTGATGTGATCGTCAACGGGGGGACAAGTTGTTGGCCGTTATGTGTATAGCCTTCTTGTAGCAAAGCGTGCCAGCCTTCATAAACATGCTGGAATAGCGTTGGTGGTTTTTCACCTGCGGGCCAGTAATAGCGTTGACCACGGTAGTCCAGCTCAGTATCCACGATGCCAGGATCGGGGAAGGCTGAAGATGTCGCAATATGGAATTTATCAAGGTAGTGAAACAAACATGTCTCGCTGGACGGAAAGCGCATCGCGCCCATTTCGGCAATTAAATTGGGCAAGTTGGGATCGAAGTGTTGCGACCAGATTCTGCCGCCAATGCGATCGCGCGCTTCAAACACGGTGATGTCACGTACGCCGGCACGCAGTAATTCGAATGCGGTAACCAGCCCGCTTAACCCTGCACCGACGATTGCGATGCGGGGTGGTGTCACGTTTGCAGGAAACGATCCGATGGCACCGTATGCTTCTATTTGCTCAAGGAACGCGGCGTAGTCAAATAGTTGGTCGACGCACGGCATTCCATTTATCGTGCGGAAGTTGCTTTTCTGCATAGGTTTTCCTTAACGTTATGATGAAATATGAATAAATTAATAACTAGTGTGCTAATTATTAAGGGGTCAATTTATGATTCTTGTTTGTCGTTACGTGTATATTGCAGATGCATCGTATGAAATGCTAATGTTTTGTTATGCTATGATAATGCTTATTATATTATTAGCAGGGTAAACGTATTGATGGTGGTTCTTTATGTCATTAAAAAATCGATGAAATATCATAGGGAACGTAAGATAAAAGCATTTTTAAGCATAAAGTAAATTACTTGACGTGGAGTGTGTAAATATACAGGTTTTATTAAGTTTGATAATAAGTAGTTATGTGTTCGCTTGCATGGATAAATTCAGATGATTTATTTTTTGCTGTTTTTCTCCAGGTTAAGCCTGTTTTTTAATTGAGCCATATCGCTTGTTACATGGTGAGTCTTTTTTCTTATATTTAAAAATAGGTGTTACATGAATTGTAGCGAGGAAAGGATAAAGCATTTGTTAGATTGCCAGAGTTTCTGTGCACATTTTCCTTATCACGATACACATTTTATATGTGGCGAAGGAACGATTAACCAGCAGCCTGTTTTCATTATTATGAGTCGGGGGGAAGACTGTGATTTTAATGTACTCTGGCAATGGAAAACGATTGACCATATTATTCAGACGACGGAGCGTGCTGCTGTTTCTGGTGTGCCGTTAATCTATATTCAGGATAAGTTAGGGGGGATCGACACTCATTTCGACACCACAAATGTGTTTTCGGAAGATATGTCTTCACTCCTGCTCTCCCCATCGGGAATGGGAAAGGTCAGCGCGTCGTTGGCCCGCTTCGCACATCGCAATGTGCTTATCTCCGTGATCCTTGGGCCGACCTCAGGACCTTTGGCTCTGCCGCTTATGCTGGCTGACCTGGTATTTATGACGGATCGTGGCGCGTTCTGTATGGGGCGGCCTGATATGGTCAAAGCGATGCTTGCCGAAGCGTCAGATCTCTACAGTTTGGGTGGCGCGACGATGCATGCGAGACATTCGGGTCAGGTTCAATGTGTTTTTGAAACGGAGACGGTATTATTCTCTCGTTTACGAACGCTATTCTCTTTACTTTTTCCACGACAGCACACTATTAATTTTACTCAGCCAGATGAGGTGGATGTTGATACTATTATTCCGACGGATCATCGAGTCCCCTATGACATGCATCGTTTATTATCGGTGTTTATTGATAAAGAAAGTTTTTTTGAGTGTAGCCCTGATTACGCTCAGGAGGTGATAACGGGATGGGCGAAAGTTCAGGGTAATCCATTCATTATTATTGCCAATAATCCCAAATATAAAGGTGGTGCGATTCACAGACAGTCTGCAACCAAAATGGTTCGGATGATTAATCTCGCGGCCAAGTGCCGTACGCCCATTCTCTTTATTGCGGATGTTCCAGGGTTTATGATCGGTAAAATAGCTGAGAGTAGTGGAATATTTTTAGCCGCAGCGGAGCTTTTCAAGGCTCACGTTAATTGTGAGGTCCCAAAGCTGTTTTTAGTCGCCAGAAAAGCTTACACAGGCGGCGTTTTTGCACTTGGGGGACCTGGATTTAATCCCACTGCTGTTTTGGCTTATCCTCAGGCGAATGTCGGTGTCTATAGCGTGGAAACAATAAATAAGATTATGACGGCATCCCTTAATGAGCGAGAGCATCATATTCTTGCTACACTCAAAGCTGAAGTTTCTCATCCTGAGCGATTAAAAGACAAAGGACTGCTAACGGATGTTATTACTATTTCTCAGACCAGAGAGAAAATTATGACGTATTTATTTTCTGACTCTGCCAATCTTTAGCTTCTGCCACAATAGCGATGTCGATAGAATAAGCCAGCCAAATAAATAATAGCCGGGAAGACGAGCATTATGTGTAACGTATGCTCGCTAATCCGGTGACTGAACACTGCCGTCTAGCTCCATCATGATGTAGACGCTATGCCATAGCGGTGGCATTTTCATTTCTGAAATATCATTGGGATGGCACCTATTTTACCCTTTGAAGAGATAAATTCGCTTTTCCCGGTTTTCGTGAAACACCTCCCATTGTATTGTGATAATGACATATTTAATCTGCGTTTTGACGGGGAATGCTGTGCTATTGCCCAATGAGTTGTGAAATAAGAAAACTTATACTTTTTTACGGAGGTTGGTTAGGCGGCACGGATTACGACACTGCTTTACCGATCGTTTTATTCCGGTATTAAGGTTGTTATACCTGTTTTTATTCTGATAACCCTACAAGCATTGTTTATTTCAAATCAGAGTAAAAACAAGGTCGCGCTAATAAAGTAGGAAAACAACATGAAATCATCTACTGGTGCACCATCTGTTTTTTATTTCTGTATGACAGAATTATTTTCACCTGCCTCAGCGCGCACCTGCGTTGTGGCAGACATCGGAAACCTAAGCGTCAACCCTGTGCGCTCCATTCATGACGGGAGCCTGTAATGACCAACTTTTCAGCGACTCCTGTAATTACCAACATGAAAGTCATCCCCGTTGCGGGCTATGACAGCATGCTGCTGAACATCGGTGGCGCACATGGTGCTTACTTCACGCGTAATATCGTGATTTTAACCGACAGCGCCGGGCATACGGGGGTTGGCGAAGCGCCCGGTGGCGAAGTCATTTACAACACGCTGGTCGAGGCCATTCCCCGCGTGAAGGGCGAACAAATTGCCCGCATGAACCGTTTGGTTCATGACATTCACATCGGCAACCAATCTTCGGATTTTGATTCTTTCGGCAAGGGCGCGTGGACGTTTGAGCTGCGTGTGAATGCGGTGGCGGCTCTCGAAGCGGCACTGCTCGACCTGTTGGGGCAATTTTTGGGTGTCCCCGTTGCTGAACTGCTGGGGCCGGGTAAGCAGCGTGATGAAGTTACCGTGCTCGGTTATCTGTTCTATATCGGCGACCGCACGAAGACGGATTTACCCTATTTATCAGGTGAGAAAGTATCGGGTGAAAAAGGCAAGCACGAGTGGTATCACCTGCGTCACCAACAGGCTATGGATAGCGAGGCGATTGTGCGTCTGGCCGAAGCGACCACCGACCGCTATGGATTTAAAGATTTCAAACTCAAGGGGGGCGTGCTGCCCGGTGAGCAGGAAATCGATGCTGTGAAGGCGTTGAAAAAACGATTCCCGGATGCCCGTATTACCGTCGATCCAAACGGTGCCTGGCTGCTGGACGAAGCGATAGATTTGTGCAAAGACATGACGGGCATTCTGACCTATGCAGAAGACCCGTGTGGTGCCGAGCAAGGTTTCTCCGGCCGTGAGGTGATGGCTGAGTTCCGCCGTGCTACTGGGCTGCCAGTAGCGACCAACATGATTGCCACCAACTGGCGTGAAATGAACCATGCCGTGATGTTGCAGGCGGTCGATATCCCGCTGGCCGATCCGCATTTCTGGACGATGCACGGTGCGGTGCGCGTCGCCCAGTTATGTGATGAGTGGGGTCTGACATGGGGCTGCCATTCAAATAACCATTTCGATATCTCTCTGGCGATGTTCACGCATGTAGGTGCAGCGGCGCCGGGTAACCCGACGGCGATTGATACGCACTGGATTTGGCAGGAAGGGCAGCATCTGACCAAAGAGCCGCTGCAAATCATCAACGGTAAAATTAAGGTGCCAGATCGTCCCGGTCTGGGGATTGAGCTGGATATGGAACAGGTCATGAAAGCTCACGATCTGTACAAAAAATTACCGAGCGGGGCACGTAATGATGCCGCAGCCATGCAGTACCTGATTCCGGGCTGGAAATTTGATCGTAAACGCCCGGTTTTTGGCCGCTAACCCTACAGAGAAAAATTAGAGAGATAAGGATAAGAAAATGACGTTGCAAAATTCAACTCCGGTTATTACCCACATGCAGGTTATTCCGGTTGCAGGTCACGACAGTATGCTGCTCAACCTGAGTGGCGCACATGCACCCTATTTCACTCGCAACATTGTGATTCTGAAAGATAACGCTGGGAATACCGGTGTCGGTGAAATTCCCGGCGGTGAGAAAATCCGTCAGACGCTGGAGGATGCTGCCGCACTGGTGGTGGGTAAAACGCTGGGCGAATACAAAAACGTGATGACGGCAGTGCGTGCGCAGTTCTCTGACCGTGACTCCTCTGGACGCGGTTTGCAGACGTTCGATCTGCGTATCACCATCCATGTCGTCACGGGGATAGAAGCCGCCATGCTCGATCTGTTGGGGCAATTCCTCAATGTCAGCGTGGCCTCGCTGCTGGGCGATGGCCAACAGCGTGATGCGGTAGAAATGCTGGGTTATCTGTTCTACATCGGCGATCGTAATAAAACCGATCTGCCTTACCAGAATCAGACGAACGAGAAGTGCGACTGGTATCGTTTGCGTCACGAAGAAGCTCTGTCACCAGAAACCATCGTGCGTCTGGCTGAAGCCGCGTATGAAAAATACGGATTCAATGATTTCAAACTGAAAGGCGGCGTACTGGCCGGTAGCGAAGAAGCCGAAGCGGTAACTGCGCTGGCTAAACGTTTCCCGCAGGCGCGCATTACGCTAGACCCGAACGGTGCCTGGTCGCTGGATGAAGCCATCGGTCTGGGCAAACAACTGCGCGGCGTACTGGCGTATGCAGAAGATCCGTGCGGCGCGGAACAAGGTTTCTCCGGTCGTGAAGTGATGGCTGAGTTCCGCCGTGCGACTGGTCTGCCTACCGCGACTAACATGATCGCTACCGACTGGCGACAAATGGGTCACACGATTTCTCTGCAATCGGTCGATATTCCGTTGGCCGATCCGCACTTCTGGACAATGCAAGGCTCCGTACGTGTGGCGCAGATGTGCCACGAATGGGGCTTGACCTGGGGTTCTCACTCCAATAACCACTTTGATATTTCACTGGCCATGTTTACTCAGGTCGCTGCGGCGGCACCGGGCAAGATTACGGCAATTGATACGCACTGGATCTGGCAGGAAGGCAACCAACGCCTGACGAAAGAACCGTTGCAGATTGTTGGCGGCATGGTGGAAGTGCCGAAGAAACCGGGTCTGGGCGTTGAGCTGGATATGGATCAGGTAATGAAAGCACACGAACTGTATAAAAACATGGGATTAGGCGCACGTAACGACGCAATGGGAATGCAGTACCTTATTCCTGAATGGACATTTGATAATAAACGTCCGTGTCTGGTTCGCTAACGTTTTGCTTTTCCGTTTTTTGAGCGCGCCGCTTCAGGTAAGCGGCGCTGGAATGACCGAGGATAAAAAATGAAGACTCCGCTGTTACCTAACCGTTTTCGCCAAGATTTACAGCAGGGGAAAACGTTGATTGGCTGCTGGTGTGCGCTAGGCAACCCGATTTCAACTGAAGTGCTGGGGCTGGCGGGATTCGACTGGCTGGTGCTGGATGGAGAACATGCGCCTAACGATATCGTGACGTTTATTCCTCAGCTAATGGCGCTGAAAGGGAGTCACAGTGCACCTGTCGTTCGCCCGCCGTGCAATGAGCCGATCATCATCAAACGGCTGTTGGATATTGGGTTCAATAACTTCCTGATTCCCTTTGTGGAAACGGCAGAAGAAGCCGCGCGTGCGGTTGCCTCCACCCGTTATCCGCCAGCGGGTATTCGCGGTGTTTCCGTGGCGCACCGTAGCAATAGCTATGGCACCGAACCGGACTATTTCGCCAAGATTAACGACAACATTACCGTCGTAGTGCAAATCGAAAGCCAGGACGGCCTCGATAACCTGGATGCGATCATCGCCGTTGACGGCGTAGACGGCGTATTTGTTGGCCCGAGCGATCTGTCTGCGGCATTGGGCTATCTCGGTCAGCCTAACCATCCTGATGTGCAGAAAGCGATTCGCCACATCTTCGATCGCGCTGCTGCGCATAACAAACCGTGCGGCATTCTGGCACCGGTTGAAGCCGACGCACGGCGCTATCTGGAATGGGGGGCAAGCTTCGTCGCGGTAGGAAGCGATCTGGGCGTGTTCCGCAGCGCGACGCAGGCGCTGAGCGACAAATACAAAAAATGATTCAGTGATTCCGTTGCGAATCGGAGCCGTCATGGGACGGGGCCATCGTGAATTGAAGTGATATCTACATCAGACAATGAGGTTAGGGCGATGAAAATTGGTTTTATTGGACTGGGCATTATGGGAAAACCGATGAGTAAAAATCTGCTGAAAGCAGGTTACTCATTAGTCGTGATGGACAGAAATCTGGAAGCGGTCGCGGAAGTGGTTGCGGCAGGTGCGACGTCAGCTGAAACGCCGAAACAGGTTGCGGAACAGAGCGATGTCATCATCACCATGCTGCCTAACTCTCCACACGTTAAAGAGGTGGTGCTGGGTGAAAACGGCGTCATCGATGGAGCACGTGCCGGAAGCATTGTAGTGGATATGAGTTCAATCGCACCGCTTGCCAGCCGTGAAATTGCTGCTGTGCTGGCGGCGAAAGAGATCGCCATGCTGGATGCGCCGGTCAGCGGCGGTGAACCGAAAGCGATCGACGGCACGCTGTCCGTGATGGTCGGTGGTGATAAAGCGCAGTTTGATCGCTGCTTTGAAATTCTGAAATCAATGGCCGGTTCTGTTGTACATACTGGTGATATCGGTGCGGGCAACGTCACCAAACTGGCGAATCAGGTGATTGTGGCGCTGAATATTGCCGCTATGTCCGAAGCGCTGGTACTGGCGACGAAAGCAGGTGTTAATCCAGATTTGGTTTATCAGGCGATTCGCGGCGGGCTGGCGGGCAGCACCGTGCTGGATGCGAAAGCGCCGATGGTCATGGATCGTAACTTTAAGCCGGGTTTCCGCATCGATCTGCATATTAAAGATCTGGCGAATGCACTGGATACCTCACACGGCGTTGGCGCACAGTTGCCGTTAACGGCGGCGGTGATGGAAATGATGCAGGCGCTGAAAGCGGACGATCTGGGATCGGCCGACCATAGCGCACTGGCGTGTTACTACGAGAAGCTGGCCAAAGTAGAAGTCACGAGATAACCCGTGAAGCGATAGTCACGAGGCTGGCACTGTGTGTCAGCCGACTGGCAGATAATCATTCTGATCTACCCAAGAGATTTCAGGATCTCTGCCCTGAGAATTGGTGGGTATAAGCGCTATTTCATGAGCGCGCGGATTATTGATGCAATCGGAACGTTGATGAAATCGGATCGTTTATGAAAATAGTGATCGCACCGGATTCTTATAAAGAAAGCCTGTCTGCGCAAGAGGTTGCCACGCAGATTGAAAAGGGATTTCGTGAAATATTTCCCGATGCCTGCTATGTCAAATTGCCCGTTGCAGATGGTGGGGAAGGGACGGTTGAAGCCATGGTGGCTGCGACTGATGGCAAGATTGTGAATGTTAAGGTGACAGGGCCGTTAGGCGATAACATTGATGCGTTCTTTGGCCTGTCTGGCGATGAAAAAACGGCTTTTATTGAGATGGCGGCGGCAAGCGGTCTGGAACGCGTGCCTTCTCAACGGCGTAATCCGCTAAAGACCACGAGCTATGGCACAGGCGAGTTGATTCGCTGCGCGTTGGATCACGGCGTTCGGCACTGCATCATCGGGATTGGCGGGAGCGCAACCAATGATGGCGGATCTGGCATGGTGCAGGCGCTGGGCGCGAAGTTGCTGGATAAGCAGGGCGAACAGATTGGTTTTGGTGGCGGTGAACTCGACAAGCTCGCCAGCATTGATATCAGCGAGCTGGATGAGCGTATTAAAGGCTGCCGTTTTGAAGTGGCCTGCGATGTGACTAACCCGTTGACGGGTAAACAGGGAGCCTCGGCTATTTTTGGGCCTCAGAAAGGCGCAACGACTGAGATGATCGAACAGTTGGATAATGCGTTGAAGCATTATGCGGCGGTGATCCGGCACGATCTGGATATGGACGTGGAACAGGTTCCCGGAGCGGGTGCGGCGGGTGGAATGGGGGCGGCGTTACAGGCCTTTTGCGGCGCTGAACTTCGTCAGGGTATTGAGATTGTTACGGAAGCACTGGGGCTGGATGAACTGGTACGAGATGCCACGCTGGTGATTACCGGAGAAGGGCGTATCGACAGCCAGACGATTCATGGCAAAGTGCCGATTGGCGTGGCACGAGTCGCCAAACAGTATAATAAACCGGTTATTGGTATTGCAGGCAGCCTGACGGCAGATGTCTCAGTGGTGCATGAACATGGTCTGGATGCCGTATTCAGCGTGCTTTACAACATCTGCTCACTAGAAGAAGCGCTGGATAATGCGGCAGAGAATGTGCGAATGACGGCGCGTAATATCGCCGCCACGATCCGACTGGCGCAGTCGGTATCTCGTTAATCGTCATCGCGATTCGATGGTGTTTGATATTTTTCTATGCAGACTGAGAGACGGTTTCGTGCGCCACAATACGGCTATTTCATGCTACTTCGCCGCACGCGCCCGACACGGGACGGCTCAAACGCCGCTCGCCCCGTGACCCCAGGCTTTCGGCGGAAATTATGCCGCTAACGCGGTACCTTCGTCGATATCCGGCTTAACGGACCGCTTGCGACACGTTTACTCGCCCCATAAATGGGGCTCACCCTTCGGGCCAGCACGAGTGCTGTTCAAAAACGTCTCTGACGTTTTTGTCCGACGTGGCGCAAGCTTTCGCCGCGTCCTGCGGCTCATCCGAAGCCCGCTATCTCCTCAGCATAATTTTTTACGCCGTATAACAGCAAAGCGCATGAAACTGTCTCTGCATCCACATAGCATGTGACAAAAAGACAGGGCTATGCAGGGATATTGATTACGAATGCCTCGGTTTGATATGCGGCTGGGCGGCTTTGTTGACGTTATCGATCTCGTCTAGTAATTCCAGCCATTCGGGTTCCAGATCGCTGGCGTGAACGCCTTTACGCAACTGTTGTTCCAGATAGCGACAGATACGTTGCAGACGTGGAACGCCGCTGTAGCTGCAACTGCCGTGCAGTTTATGAACCAGCTCGATAATCTCGTCATCCGTCTGACCATTCAGCACCTTTTCTATCTTTTGTCGAACTTCCGGCAGGAAATCCAACAGCATTTGTAACAGGTCACGCGCCAGTTCCGGCTTGTTCGCTGCCTGTTGCTGCGCCAGCGCCCAGTCGAGCGAGAGTTGGCTATCGTCGTGTTCGTTCAGTAAACCTGCAATATTTCCCCGGTCGCGCTTCAACGGATCTTTCCGCGCATGGCGGGTCAGCACGCTTTTCAGCATCTGCTCGTCTATCGGTTTAGCCAGATAGTCGTCCATTCCCGAGCGTAGCAGATGTTCACGTTCACCCGTCATAGTCTGCGCGGTTACCGCAATGATAGGCGTAGCGGCATGATGGGGGAGCTGGCGGATCAGCTCGCTAGCGCAAATGCCGTCCATACCGGGCATTTGAATATCCATGAGGATAATATCGACTTGATGCATTTTTGCCTGTGAAATAGCGTCTGTTCCGCTTTCGCACAGGATAATTGTATCGACCTGTTCTTCCAACAGTGTCCCGATCAGTTTCAGGTTGGCTGGATTGTCATCCACCGCCATCACGCTAAGCCGTAGACGGGCTGGGTGGCTGACGACACTCTGGTGCGAGGTGGCAGCGTCCGGCAGAAAAGAAAGCTGAAATAGTGTGCTGTCCTGTAGCAAAGGCAGCAGGCGTGATGCCGCCAGCGGTTTGATGAGGCACGCGTGTACGCCGAAGGTTTTCAACTGCTCGGCATCCATTTGTGCCAGGCTGGGCAGCGCCAGAATCACGCAAGGTGCACGGCGGCAGATATCGCGCAGTCTGGGCGTGTAGTCGAGCAGCGTATTGCGATACTGCACGGGAATACCGAGCAGCAGGATATCAAAATCACCTTCCGGCAATTGCTCAAACGTCGGGCTGTAGCTCACCACCAACGGCGTCTGGCTCAGGATATCCAGCGTGGCCTGCGCAGCGATGGGATGATACTCAACGTAGGCCAAATGTTTGCCTTGCAGCATCGTATAGGCTGGCTCACTCGGTATAGCGTGAGGATTGAGCGGCAGCGTGATGTGGAACCAGAAGGTTGACCCTTTGTTGAGCTGGCTCTGGAAACTGATATCTCCACCCATTTCTTTGACCAGACGCTGGGTGATGACCAGCCCAAGCCCCGTGCCACCATGGCGGCGTGAGATACTGGTGTCGGCCTGACGGAAAGCCTGAAACAGCTGCGACTGCTGCAACTCGGCAATGCCGATGCCGGTGTCACGTATCTGCACCTCTAGCTGAACCTGATGATGTTCCTGTCGGCGTTTCTCCACCCGAATATCGATATTGCCCTGTTCCGTGAACTTGATCGCGTTGCCCAACAGGTTGGTGATGATTTGCTGTATCCGCAGCGGATCGCCGACAAACTGTTCGGGAACGTCATTCTGAATACTGAGCGTTAGCTCCAGCCCTTTTTCATGTGCTGTATGTGCCAGCAACATCACGACGTCATCCAGCGTGCTGTGCAGGGAGAATGGAATATCCTCCAGCACGAGCTTTCCGGCCTCCAGTTTTGAGAAATCCAGTACATCGTTAATAATATTCAGCAGGTTATTGGCGGAACGTTCGATGGTAAGCAGATAATCAGTTTGTGTCGTGTTCAGCGGAGTCTTCAGCGTCTGGCGGGTGAAACCGATCACGCCATTCAGCGGTGTTCTCAGTTCATGTGACATATTCGCCAGAAACTCAGACTTGATACGTGCTGCTTCCTGCGCCCGCCTTTTCGCCAGATCCAGTTCGACGTTTTGGATCTCCATTTGCTCCAGCGTTTCCCGCAGATCGTAGGTTGCCTGATCGATGTTTTGCTGCATCTCTTCGTGGTAGGCTGTCAGCGACATCGCCATCGAGTTAATGCCGTTTTTCAGCATATCCAGCTCGCCGAGCATGTAACCCTCCACTCGACTATCCAACTGTCCGCGGCGAATACGATCGACGGTATCAACCATATTGCGGATTGGGGTGGTGACATCCCGCATCAGGCGATAGGCAAAGAGGACGGCAGCACCCAAAGATAACAGCAGCAGAAGCGTGGCGATAAAGATCTCTTGATATTGCTGAAGTCGAATGGCACTGGTATCCAGCTCGATCATCAGATAACCGAGAGGCACCGCTGTATCGGGGAGTATGGGTGTCCCCCCGGCAGGCATGAATTCGCTGTCATTAACGATCGGCATGTGCAGAATCAGTGAATCGTTCTTATAGTGCAGGTGTAGCTTATTGTACGAAAGCGCATCGCTGCTGAGCGGCTGCAATGCCACGTTGTTGCGCACATTGGTCGTAGCCAATAGCTGATTATGGGCATCGAACACGCTAATGGTACGGATAATCGTGGAGTGGCGGCGATGAAGCGTGTTGATTAATCCAGGTATTGTTTCCATCTGGCGATGGGTGATGGCGTAAGCGCTGATGGTCGCTAACGGTTCAATGATGCTGATGCCCGAGTCGGCCAACTGCGCCTGCAACTGATTGTAACGATGGATGACGAAGAACGAACTGAGCAGTAGCCCGATCATCAGCGTCGGTGCCAAAATCAGTATCAACATCCGTGCGCGAAGACTGTATTTGGTCATGAGGTTCCAATGTGGGAGAATTAGAGGATGCTAGGCACCCTATTATTTAATTTAGTTATTGGGTACAGCCGTTCAACTCAAGAGATCAATCGATAGCACATTATGGCGCAATTCTACTCTCCAAACCGGCGTGTGACGACCCGGAAAGCGGTTCCAGCGAAAAACCTCACTGTCACGGTAGCGTCACTTGACCCGTTTGGGCAAGGTGTCGCGCGTCACGAAGGCAAGACGGTGTTTGTCACAGGTGTGCTACCGGGAGAGCAGGCTGAGGTTCAACTGACGGAAGAGAAGCGTCAGTTTTCACATGCAAAACTTAAACGCCTTCTGACGCCTAGCCCGCAGCGTGTTGAGCCTCCATGTCCTCATTTTACCCGCTGCGGTGGCTGCCAGCAGCAGCATGCAGAAATTACGCTGCAACAGAGCAGCAAAACGGCTGCATTGATGCGTCTGATGGCGCGGGAAACGGGCGCAGAGCTGCCTGAAGCCTCGCTGGTTGCTGGCACACCTTATGCCTATCGGAGGCGTGCACGGCTTGCGTTATACTTTCAGGCAAAAGAGCAGCGGCTGTTGATGGGCTATCGACAGTCAAATTCTCACGATCTGGTGGATATCAAGGCCTGTCCGGTGTTGCGCCCCGAGCTTGAAGCGCTGCTGCAACCGTTACGCGAATGCCTAAGCCGATTAAAGGCGGTGAAACGCCTTGGGCATGCGGAACTGGTACAGGCGGAGAACGGTCCGCTGCTGGTGTTGCGACACCTTGATCCACTGCATCCATCGGATGAACAGGCGTTGCGTGATTTTGCCCAGCGGCAGGGCGTTTCGGTTTATCTGGCACCAGATGCTGATTCGATAACGTGTTTACACGGTGAAGAGCCGGTTTATCACGTCGCCGGGCTGACGCTGGCATTTAGCCCGCGTGATTTTATTCAGGTCAATGACGCGGTGAACCAGCAGATGGTCGCACAGGCACTGGCGTGGCTGGATGTGCGGCCACAGGATAGAATATTGGATCTGTTTTGCGGCATGGGCAACTTTACGCTGCCGTTGGCACAGCGTGCTGCCAGCGTGGTCGGTGTGGAAGGAGTTACCGCGCTAGTCGACAAAGGGCGCGAGAATGCGCGACGCAATGCCTTGTCCAATGTCACATTTTTTCACCAAAATCTTGAAGATGACGTCACGCAGCAGGCGTGGGCAGCTCAGGGTTTTGATAAGATATTACTTGATCCGGCACGTGCGGGGGCGGCAGGCGTGATGGAGCAGATAACCAGACTGGCACCGAAACGGGTGGTGTATGTTTCCTGTAACGCCACGACGCTAGCACGCGACAGCAAAGTCTTACTCGCAGCCGGTTACCGGCTAGCGAACGTTGCGATGCTGGATATGTTTCCACATACCGGACACCTTGAATCGATGGCACTGTTTTTGCACGATACCGGCGCGCGAAAGGCGTAATAGGCAGCAAAGCAGCGTCGTTTGCAAGGTGAAAGGTAACGTAGGGAGAAATTATGGTTGCGGTAAGAAGTGCGCATTTGAATACGGCAGGTGAATTTGTCCCTGACGCGTGGATTGCTTCACTGGGCATTGCCAGTCAGCAATCGTGTGAACGTTTAGCCGAAACCTGGCGTTACTGTGAGCAGCAAACGCAAAATCAGCCTGATGCATCGTTACTGCTGTGGCGCGGCATCGAAATGGTGGAAATCCTGTCCACGCTCAGCATGGACAATGACAGCATGCGCGCGGCGCTGATCTTTCCGCTGGCAGATGCGAACGTGGTCGATGAACCGACGCTGGAAGCCGCGTTTGGAAAAAACATCGTTGATTTGGTGCATGGCGTGCGCGATATGGATGCAATTCGCCAGCTCAAAGCGACGCAGAATGATTCGGGCGCGTCTGAGCAGGTAGATAACATCCGCCGCATGCTGCTGGCGATGGTGGAAGATTTCCGCTGCGTGGTCATCAAGCTCGCGGAGCGGATTGCACACCTGCGTGAAGTGAAGGATGCCCCGGAAGAAGAACGGGTACTGGCGGCCAAAGAGTGTACCAATATCTACGCACCGCTGGCGAACCGTTTGGGTATCGGCCAGTTGAAGTGGGAGCTAGAGGATTTCTGCTTTCGTTATTTGCATCCTGATGAATATAAGAAAATCGCCAAGCTGCTGCACGAGCGTCGTATCGATCGTGCGCAGTACATTGATGATTTTGTTAAAACGCTGCGCGATGCAATGAAAGAAGAGGGCGTGCAGGCAGAGATCTATGGCCGTCCTAAGCATATCTACAGCATCTGGCGCAAGATGCAGAAGAAAGCGCTGTCGTTTGATGAACTGTTCGATGTGCGTGCGGTACGCATTGTCGTTGAGCGTTTACAGGACTGCTACGGCGCGCTCGGTATCGTGCATACGCACTACCGCCATCTGCCTGATGAGTTTGACGACTACGTTGCTAATCCCAAACCGAACGGTTACCAATCCATCCATACTGTGGTGTTAGGGCCGGGCGGAAAGACGCTCGAAATTCAGATTCGCACACGTCAGATGCATGAAGATGCAGAACTGGGCGTCGCGGCACACTGGAAATATAAAGAAGGCACCTCCGTGGGCGGGCGTTCCGGTTACGAAGGGCGTATTGCCTGGCTGCGTAAACTGCTGGCCTGGCAGGAAGAAGTGGCTGATTCCAATGACGTGCTGGACGAAGTTCGCAGCCAGGTGTTTGACGATCGCGTTTATGTCTTTACGCCGAAAGGCGATGTGGTTGATCTTCCTGCGGGGTCCACGCCGTTGGATTTTGCTTATCACATCCACAGTGATATCGGGCACCGCTGCATCGGGGCGAAAATCGGCGGACGTATTGTGCCGTTTACCTACCAGCTGCAAATGGGCGATCAGATTGAAATTATCACTCAGAAGCAGCCGAACCCAAGTCGTGACTGGCTGAATCCAAATCTGGGCTATATCACCACTAGCCGCGGGCGCTCCAAGATCCAGAACTGGTTCCGTAAGCAAGATCGCGATAAGAATATTGTGGCGGGTCGACAGATTCTGGATGACGAACTGGCGCATTTGGGCGTTAGCCTGAAAGCAGCGGAAAAACTGCTGCTGCCGCGCTACAACGTGAATTCGCTGGATGAATTACTCGCGGCTATTGGCGGCGGTGACGTTCGTCTTAACCAGATGGTGAACTTCCTACAATCGCAGTTAAAACAGCCGAGCGCGGAAGAACTGGATCGCGAAGCGCTACGCCAACTGACACAAAAAACGCATCAGCCGCCAGTGCGTAGTAATAAAAAAGACAACGGTCGTGTGGTCGTTGAAGGCGTTGGCAATCTGATGCATCACATTGCCCGCTGCTGCCAGCCGATTCCGGGTGATGAGATCACCGGGTTTATCACACGTGGACGGGGGATTTCGATTCACCGTGCTGACTGTGAACAACTGGATGAACTGCGTGCAAGTTCGCCGGAGCGCATTGTGGACGCGGTATGGGGTGAAAGCTACTCCAGCGGCTATTCACTGGTGGTGAGAGTGATTGCCAACGATCGTAGCGGCCTGCTACGAGATATCACCACGATTCTGGCGAATGAGAAGGTCAATGTGCTGGGCGTCGCCAGCCGCAGCGATACTAAGCAACAGTTGGCAACGATTGATATGGATATCGAAATCTACAACCTGCAAGTACTGAGCCGCATTCTGGCGAAGCTCAACCAACTGCCGGATGTGATTGATGCGCGGCGCCAGCAGGGGGCGTAAATGATGGTTTCACTATCAGCCAGTTGAAAACCTTGTTCGAGTGTGGTGAAAAATTTCGTGCGTGGTTAGCAATATTGTTCTTTGTGGCACCAGTGCCACGCCCGACTGAGGGATGCTCAGGTGCCGCATCCCTCAGAACCCTGGCTTTTGGCGAGAATTGTGCCGCGTTGCGGTTCCCTCGATGTACATGTCCGCTGTCGAGCCACCTGTGACGCGTTCCTGACGCGGCACAGGTTTTCGCCGCGTCCATGCGGCTCACTCGGCGGTCATGTGCATCTCAGCACAATTTTTTACGCCGTTGAAATGAAAATAGTGATGTCTTGGCGCTTTTTAGCCGAAGTTGGCTGCCGTGTTTTGCTATTTTTATACACATTTTTTCAGGAATATTATGACCGTATCTTTGACGAATTTACCTTCCATCGAGCGCCTGCTCGCCATCATGAAAACCCTTCGCGACCCTGAAAATGGCTGTCCGTGGGACAAGAAGCAGACCTTTGAGACCATCGCGCCTTATACGCTGGAAGAAACCTACGAAGTACTGGATGCCATCAGCCGTCAGGATTTTGATGATTTGCGCGGTGAGTTAGGGGATTTACTGTTTCAGGTGGTGTTTTACGCACAAATGGCGCAGGAAAAGGGACTGTTCGATTTCTCCGACGTGTGTAATGCCATCAGCGATAAGCTGGAACGTCGCCATCCACATATTTTCGGTGAACTGACGCTGACGGACAGCGATGCTGTGCTGGCAAACTGGGAGCAGACAAAAGCGCAGGAGCGTGCGGAAAAAGATCGTCACTCGCCGTTAGATGATATTCCTGATGCGCTGCCAGCTTTGATGAAAGCGCAAAAAATTCAGCAGCGTTGTTCGTCTGTTGGCTTCGATTGGAACAGCCTGGGCCCCGTGCTCGACAAAGTTTATGAAGAGATCGATGAGGTGATGTTTGAGGCGCGGCAAGCCGTTGTCGATGAAGAAAAATTAGGTGAAGAGATTGGTGATTTATTGTTCGCTACAGTCAATCTCTCTCGTCACCTGGGGCACAAGGCAGAGAACGCGTTACAGGCTGCGAATCGCAAGTTCACTCGTCGTTTTCGTGAGGTAGAACAAATCGTTACGGCATCGGGGAAAACGCTGGAACAGGCAACATTGGATGAAATGGAAGCCGCGTGGCAGCAGGTGAAAAAACAGGAAATAAGCCATTAATCGATTTTTAACCACAGACTGGTTTTTTGTCTATTTTAATGATTTTATTCTATTGTTTTTAAAGGTAATTGAAGGTTGTGGTAAGCGCGATTTTACCTCATCTTCGCGTGTGTTGGAATCGCCACATTGTGTAAAACCAACATTTGTGGCGTTCATCAGGTTCAGGTATACTACTTTCCCGTCTTGGTACCTCCATCGTCTTTAAACCTAAACTCTCAGGTTCAGCATGACAACTAATTATATTTTTGTGACCGGCGGGGTCGTTTCCTCTCTGGGTAAAGGCATTGCCGCAGCCTCTCTGGCGGCTATTCTTGAAGCCCGTGGCCTCAACGTTACCATCATGAAACTGGACCCGTATATCAACGTGGATCCGGGCACGATGAGCCCGACGCAGCACGGTGAAGTGTTTGTCACCGAAGACGGTGCCGAAACCGATCTGGACTTGGGTCACTACGAGCGTTTCATCCGCACCAAAATGTCGCGCCGCAACAACTTCACCACTGGCCGTATCTACTCTGATGTCCTGCGCAAAGAGCGCCGTGGCGACTATCTGGGCGCGACCATTCAGGTTATCCCACACATCACCAACGCGATTAAAGAGCGCATCATTGAAGGTGGCGAAGGTCACGATGTCGTTCTGGTCGAAATCGGCGGTACCGTCGGTGATATCGAATCTTTGCCGTTCCTTGAAGCGATTCGGCAGATGGCGGTACAAGTGGGCCGCGAGCACACGCTGTTTATGCACCTGACGCTGGTACCTTATCTGGCGGCAGCGGGCGAAGTGAAAACCAAGCCGACGCAGCACTCCGTTAAAGAACTGCTTTCTATCGGTATTCAGCCGGATGTGCTGATTTGCCGTTCCGACCGTACTGTTCCTGCCAATGAGCGTGCAAAAATTGCTTTATTCTGTAATGTGCCGGAAAAAGCAGTAATATCCCTTAAAGATATTGATTCGATTTATAAAATTCCATCGCTATTGAAATCACAGGGGTTGGACGATTATATTTGTAAACGATTCAGCTTGAACTGTCCCGAAGCAAACCTGTCAGAATGGGAACAGGTTGTGTATGAAGAAGCGAACCCGGGCGGTGAAGTCACTATCGGTATGGTCGGCAAATATGTTGCGCTGCCGGATGCCTACAAATCCGTTATTGAAGCGCTGAAGCACGGTGGGTTGAAGAACCGCCTGACGGTAAATATCAAGCTTATCGACTCACAGGATGTTGAAACCCGTGGTGTCGAAGTATTGAAAGATTTAGACGCTATTCTGATTCCAGGTGGTTTTGGCTATCGTGGCGTCGAAGGGAAAATCATGTCGGCGAACTACGCCCGTGAGAACAACGTCCCTTATCTGGGCATTTGCCTGGGGATGCAGGTCGCATTAATGGAATTTGCCCGTAACGTTGCTGGGATGGAAGGGGCAAACTCAACGGAGTTTGTGCCAGACTGTAAATACCCGGTGGTTGCGCTGATCACAGAATGGCGTGATGAGAACGGCAATGTTGAAGTTCGTGATGAAGCCAGCGATCTGGGCGGCACCATGCGCGTTGGCGGGCAGCAATGCCACCTGACCGAAGGCAGTCTGGTGCGTCAGATGTACGGTGAGCAGACGATTATCGAACGTCATCGTCATCGTTATGAAGTTAACAACATGCTGTTGAAACAGATTGAAGCGGCGGGATTACGGGTTGCTGGTCTTTCCGCCGACCGCAAACTGGTGGAGATTGTCGAGTTACCCGATCATCCCTGGTACGTTGCCTGTCAATTCCACCCGGAATTCACATCAACGCCGCGAGATGGACACCCCTTGTTTGCCGGCTTCGTCAAAGCCGCTGGCGCGTATCAGAAGCGTCAGGTGAAGTAAGAGTTATATCAGCAACGTGCGATCGCGCGTTGCTCGTCTAGGGTTTTAGTTCTATCTAAAGTTTTAGTTTAACTTGTACTGAGGAAAATCTAATGTCCAAAATTGTTAAAGTCATCGGCCGTGAAATCATCGACTCACGCGGAAACCCAACTGTTGAAGCTGAAGTTCATCTGGAAGGTGGTTTTGTAGGTCTGGCTGCTGCGCCATCAGGCGCTTCTACTGGCTCTCGTGAAGCGCTGGAACTGCGTGACGGTGACAAATCCCGTTTTCTGGGCAAAGGCGTAACGAAAGCTGTTGCTGCCGTTAACGGCCCAATTGCTCAGGCTGTACTGGGTAAAGACGCAAAAGATCAGGCGAACATCGACAAGATCATGATCGACCTGGACGGTACTGAAAACAAATCCAAGTTCGGTGCTAACGCCATTCTGGCCGTTTCTCTGGCTGCCGCTAAAGCAGCAGCAGCGTCAAAAGGCCTGCCGCTGTATGCTCACATCGCTGAACTGAACGGTACCCCAGGCAAATACTCCATGCCACTGCCAATGATGAACATCATTAACGGCGGCGAGCACGCGGATAACAACGTTGATATCCAAGAGTTCATGATTCAGCCTGTTGGCGCGAAAACGCTGAAAGAAGCCATCCGTATGGGTTCTGAAGTGTTCCACACCCTGGCTAAAGTTCTGAAATCCAAAGGTATGGGCACTGCGGTTGGTGACGAAGGTGGCTATGCGCCAAACCTGGGCTCCAACGCTGAAGCGCTGGCCGTTATCGCAGAAGCGGTAAAAGCAGCAGGCTACGAGCTGGGCAAAGACATCACGTTGGCGATGGACTGCGCAGCGTCTGAATTCTACAAAGACGGTAAATACGTTCTGGCTGGCGAAGGCAACAAAGCGTTCACCTCTGAAGAATTCACCCACTTCCTGGAAGACCTGACCAAACAGTACCCGATCGTGTCTATCGAAGACGGTCTGGACGAATCTGATTGGGCTGGCTTCGCTTACCAGACTAAAGTTCTGGGCGACAAAATCCAGTTGGTTGGTGACGATCTGTTCGTAACCAACACCAAGATCCTGAAAGAAGGTATCGATAAAGGCATCGCTAACTCTATCCTGATCAAATTCAACCAGATCGGTTCTCTGACCGAAACGCTGGCTGCGATTAAAATGGCGAAAGATGCTGGCTATACGGCTGTTATCTCCCACCGTTCAGGCGAAACTGAAGATGCAACCATCGCTGACCTGGCTGTAGGTACCGCAGCAGGCCAGATCAAAACTGGTTCTATGAGCCGTTCTGACCGTGTTGCTAAATACAACCAGCTGATTCGTATCGAAGAAGCGCTGGGTGATTCTGCACCGTTCAACGGTCTGAAAGAAGTTAAAGGTCAATAATTACACGGTCTGCGTGAGTCAATATCGGCTGGCCGGTTGTCTGATGAACGCACCACGTGATTAGCAGTAAAAAATTAGAAACGTGAAAACGTTTCGAGAATATACCACCCTGTGAGCGCAAGTTTGCAGGGTGTTTTTTTGCCGAGCCTTCTTGCCGCGTGTGACATCGGATAGAGTTTTAGCAGAAAAATCAGTGTGTCGCCGGAATGCGAGCGAATATCATATCATTCAGCACCGTCGATGCTGTCATTGTGGTTTATAAATTAATATATTTAATATAATGTCGTGATGTAATCACAGTAACATAGGCTACTCTGAAAGAGAAGGGAGCAAAGTCGGTGTGTTAAAAACGGCGGTTAGATCTCCAGTTCCCGCCATTTCCATGAGTCAGGAATGCTGGGAAAATTATTCTCTTGCCATAGTGCATGTTCAAAATATTCATTGGCGATAAGGTTTATCATTGTATTTTTATCCTGGTCGCTAATGCTATCAAGCGTATGAATGTTTATTGCGTTTTCTTTGCAATAGCGAATAATTACACGGTAGCCGTCAATATCCTCTAAAGGCTGAATAGTATGATAGGTATCAAAGAAAATACGAATTTCTTTTAATATGGATTGACCATGGTTTGGTGGGTAAAACATTCCGGTAACTCTGGTCTTGGCTTTTTTAATAAATAGATTACTAGATGGAATATTAAATATTTTTATTCTCCAGGATGGCTTCGACCAGTCCTCATCGTTGCATAATGCGGTTAATATAGAGACGGAGCCGCCTTCAAGAATAACGCCGTGCTCCGCAGTGGAAAGTTCTGCTATTTTATCTTTCAGGCGGTTATTTACGTCCTGTGCTGAAATAATGCCATCAATTAACGGCTTGTCCGATAAATAGATACGCTCTGTGCCTTGTAATTCCTCCGCATCAGGCGCACCGCTACCTGTCACAATCTCCTGATAACCCTGAAACCGATCCAGTGCAATAACGGGGTAGCCCGTTTTTTTCGCTATATTGACCGAAAGGGCTGTTTTTCCTGTGGATGTTGGCCCCCATATTAGATAAAGTTCATTATTCATCTTTTTCTCTCTTAGACTATGCGTTATTTCTGGTAGATAAAAAACGATTCATGATTAAATCTAGATTCTCGTATGCGCCGGCTTTCCAATCGCCATGGAGTGATATTTTACTGTTATAACACTGGCCAGAAAGGGAGAAGCACCATTCTTTATGGCGTTTGTTATAAAAATTCTTTTTGCTATAAGGACAACGTCGGATGACGATAATTTTTCGGTTATTATCCGGTACGTAAATGGGATCAGGAGTGAAAAGGCAAAGTATATCGCTTTGCTTGTGATGGATTTTCGTGTCGAGCGCTAGTGTTAATGTTGTTCCTTGATATAAAAGGTCGACGCTCTCTTTCTCTGCCAGAGCAATATCATTATTTAGCAGGATAGAAGTAAACGGTAGAAAAGATAAGCTTTCATAGGAAATTAATTCGGCTATCGCCACAAGCTCGAAGAAATCAGGCTTGAGTCGATAAATTCCATTACGCCCTACGTTCATCGCAATACCTTTTGCCTGTAGCCTATTGGAAGTTACTCTTATCTTAAGAGGTGCTAATGTTTTGGGTATATTATAGTCAAGGGTGATTTATATCCACATTTTTTTTGTGTGAATTTTTATGGTATCTAATCCATGATTATGGGCCAAGCGGAAGCACAGCCGGACATACGATAGACGCTAGGCCACCAGCAATGATGTATGACCTTTCTCAATAGAGTGATTCGCCCGCATCCTGTGAATTCCGTAAACGAACTTCCGGTTTCGTTAAGTTAAAATAGCTTTTTATAAAATATTTGACGCGGATCGCGCCAATCTTCCCTGTGCTGCCAGCGCGGGGCGCGTGGTGGCAAAAGCGCAAAGGTTTTCACGATCGCCGGGCGCTAACGTAACAGCGTGACACCTTCATAATTAAAAATGCTCGGGGAAGGATGGCGATGAAAACACGTAAGATCGGTTTGGCTAACTATTTAGCCTACGGTTCAGGGGACTTTCTTGGTGCGGGTACAACCGCGCTGACGGCCGCTTGGTTACTCTATTTTTACACTACGTTCTGCGGCTTAACGCCGATTGAAGCAACCTTTATCTTTGCGATGGCACGCGTACTCGATGCTGTCGTCAGCCCGCTGATGGGCTTCCTGACCGACAACTTCGGTTCAACCTGGTTGGGCAAACGCTTTGGCCGTCGTAAATTCTTTATTCTGCTCGGTATTCCCTGCGTATTCAGCTACAGCTTCATGTGGGTGGGGGATATGGGCTATTGGTACTATCTGCTGACGTACCTGCTGTTCGATATCGTCTACACAATGGTACTGGTGCCGTATGAAACGCTGGTGCCGGAAATGACCGACGATTTCAAACAAAAAACCAAGTTCTCTGGGGCACGTATCGCGCTGGCGCAGCTTTCCGCGATTTTAGCTGCCTTCCTGCCGGGCATTCTGTTGGGCTACTTTGGCAAAGACAATGCGGTGTCCTTCTTCTATTCAAGTCTGGTGTTCTCGATTATCTGCGCACTGGTGCTGACGCTGGTCTATTTCTTTACCTGGGAACGGCCACGCGATCAAATGTCGGAAGCGTCGCTACGGGCGGAAAAAGAGCGTCAATCCTTGTCACTGATTGATAGCCTGAAACGGCTGAACGTCGAACTGGTTTCCACGCTGCGCATTCGCATTTTCCGCCAGCATCTCGGTATGTATTTGGGCGGTTATATCGCGCAGGACGTCTTCAATGCCGTGTTCACCTACTACGTGGTTTTTGTGCTGATGCAAAGCCCGACGATGGCGTCGAACCTGATGGGAACGATGGCGATTCTGCAATTCATCGCGGTGATTGGCATGATCCCACTGTGTATTCGCTTCGGGCCAGCGCCGTCTTATCGTTTTGTCGTGTGCCTCTTCGGCCTGAGTGCGCTCTCCTATGCCGTTCTGTGGTACAGCGGCCTGCATGACACCTTCTCTCTGCTGCTGCTGATCTCTGCGCTGGCGGGTATCGGACGCGGTGGGATTAACTACGTACCGTGGAACACTTACACTTACATCGCAGATGTGGATGAAGTGATCACCGCGCAGCGTCGTGAAGGGATCTTTGCCGGGATTATGACGCTGACCCGCAAAGCCTCTCAGGCTGGCGCGGTGATGCTGGTGGGGATTGTGTTGCAACTGTCCGGTTTTGTATCCGGGCAAAGCGTACAAGCGCCGGGCGTCAGCCACACGATTTTGATGATTTTAAGCGTCGGCACCGTCGGCGTGCTGGCGCTGGGCTTTCTGGTCTCCCTGCGCTTTAAACTCAATCTGCAAACGCACAGCGTGCTGCGGGAAGAAACGCTGAAAATGCGTGAAGCCGGGCGTCCTGTGCCGGAGAAGATTACGCCGCAGGCGCGGGCAACGGTCGAAATGCTGGCTGGCATGCCGTATGAATCGCTGTGGGGCAACAACAATATCGGCTATCTGAACCGTCATAACGGCGACAAGTCGGTAACGCACGCGACACAGCCGTAACTGTATTGAACTGTTAACTGATAACTCAATTGGATGAATGACTATGACCGTATTCAGTGTAAAACATAGCCCGCTTTTACGTCAGCCGGAACGCTTCATCTCCCGTGAGGATTTGAAGGCGCTGATTTGCCGTATCACCGACAATCTGGTGAATATTGAGGATAAAACCGGTGAGTTCTTGTTACGGCTGGACGATGGTCGGGTGATTGATACCAAAGGCTGGGCAGGATGGGAGTGGACGCACGGCATCGGGCTGTACGGGATTTATCAGTATTATCAGCAGACGGGTGACGAGCAGATGCGCGCCATCATTGACGACTGGTTTACTGAACGTCTGGCGGAAGGCACACCGACGAAGAACGTGAACACCGTGTGCCCGTTCCTGACGCTGGCTTATCGTTATGAAGAGACGGGCGATGCCCGCTGGCTACCGTATCTGGAGCGCTGGGCGGAGTGGGTGATGTATGAAATGCCACGCACGGACAAGCAGGGCTTGCAGCACATTGTTTATAACAACGAAAACCATCAGCAGCTGTGGGATGACACGCTAATGATGAGCGTGCTGCCGCTGGCGAAAATCGGCAAGCTGTTAAATCGGGCGGAGTTTGTAGAAGAAGCGACATATCAGTTCATGCTGCACGTGCAATACCTGATGGATCGTGAAAGTGGCCTGTGGTTCCACGGTTGGACATTTGAAGGGCAGCACAACTACGCGAAAGCTCGCTGGGCGCGTGGTAACAGCTGGCTGACTATCGTTATCCCTGAATTTATCGAACTGCTGGATCTGCCGGAGCACAACGCGACGCGCCGTTTCCTGTTGCAGGTGTTGGAAAGCCAGATTGAAGCCTTGGCGAAATATCAGGATGACAGCGGCCTATGGCACACGCTAATCGACGATCCAAACTCGTACCTTGAAAGCTCGGCAACTGCCGGTTTTGCCTACGGTATTTTGAAAGCGGTGCGCAAGCGCTATGTCGACCCGAGCTACGCTGAGGTTGCGGAGAAAGCGATTCGCGGCGTGATTAATCACGTCAATAAGGACGGTGAACTGACGCAGGTATCATTCGGCACCGCGATGGGCACCGATCTGGATTTTTACCGTAATATCGCGCTGACCTCTATGCCTTACGGTCAGGCGATGGCGATCCTCTGTCTGGCGGAATATTTGCGGGTGTATTTGTAACGGGTTCACGTGAGAGTTGCCTCTCAGTCATATTGGCTATGCTGGCTAAGGGGCTGTTTCGTGCGCCACACCGTCGCTATTCATATGCGATACCGTATACGCGCCCGACGCAGGGCGCTCAGTCGCCGCCGCCCTGCGAACCCAGGCTTCCGGCTAAATTATGCCGCTGCACGGTTCCATCGGTGTTCCTGCCCGCTAGTCGAGCCGCCAGTTACGCGTTTACTCGCCCCATAAATGGGGCTCACCCTTCGGGCCAGCACAAGTGCTGTTCAAAAACGTCTCTGACGTTTTTGTCCGACGCGGCACTGGCTTTCGCGACGTCCTGTCGCTCACTCGGCGGCCAAGCCCACCGCTGCATAATTTTTACGCCGGATAACGGCAAAACCCATAATAACTCGCAGCATTTGTGTATAAGAAACTCGTGAAGGTAGAAGGAATGCTTTATTTCCCGCCCGCCAGATCGATAAAATTCCCAGTAACGTAAGAGGCTTCGTCCGATAACAACCAGCCTATCGCTTGCGCGACTTCCATTGGGTGACCGCCTCGTTTCATCGGCAGCGGATGCTTGACGCGATCGACCCTTGTCGGTTCTCCACCGTCAGCGTGCATATCGGTATAAATAAAATCGGGTCGCACGGCGTTAATACGAATGCCTGATTGGCGACTTCCAGAGATAAACCAATGGTCAGCGTATCGAGTGCGCCTTTTTGCGCCGCATAGTCGATATATTCATGTGGTGAACCCAGCGCGGCTGCGGATGACGCGTTGACGATGGCACTGTCGTTTCCACCATGCCGGTATGTCATGCGTTTGACCGCTTCTCGTGCACAGAGAAAAATGCCCACATATACGCTTTCTCTGGCATGTAAGGCAGGACAGTAATCCGTCGATCAAGTGGCTGTATGAGCAAATGGCGGAGGTGGTTGCGGAGCAGGAGGCGGATTTGCCCCCTGCTTGAGTGACGCTGAGGGGATTACTGCGACAATCCCGACACGCTGTAATTCGCCGGAAGCCAGCGGTAACCGTTGGTGGTGCCGTTACGTTCCAGGCGTGTACCTACGTGGCCGATACCGGGGAAAGGCAGGTGAGCGCCCGCGACCCAATAACCCTGACTGGCGGCGTCGGTCAGCGCTTTATTACGGGATACCGTCGCCTGATCCATATTCGAGTCAAAGCTGATCGTGGTGGCTGGTAAACTCATCTGTACCGCTTCCGCATGAATGATGTCTCCCCATACCAGCAACTTTTTCCCCTCGCTCTCGACCATAAACGAGGTGTGCCCCGGCGTATGTCCCGGGCTTGGAATCGCGGTGATGCCCGACAGAAGTGACGTCTGCTGGGCCGGGAACGTTTTCAGCTTGTTCTCTTTCTTAATGGTATCAAAGATGTTTTGTACACGTTGGAACGCTGCCTTTCTGCCTTCTGGCGCATTCTTCAGGTTTTCCGGGCTGAGCCAGAAGTCGGTTTCTGGTTGACTGACATACACAGTAGCATTCGGGTAGCTCAGCTTATTGTCCTGTACCAAACCGCCAAAGTGGTCACCGTGCAAGTGGGTCATCAACACGGTATCGACCTGCTCAGGTTTGTAACCCGCCGCAATCAGATTTGGCAGCACTTTCCCTACCGTAGGGTTACTTTGTTTACCGTTGCCGGTATCGATCAAAATCAGGTGTTTCCCAGTATTGACCAAATAGGCGTTGATCGACGTTTCCACCTGTGGAGTCAGCGACTTTTCCGCTAGCAGTTCGGTGATTTTTTCCGGTGGAGTACGCTGCAACAGTTTGTCCATGGGCATGGTATTGGTGCCGTCAGACAGTGCGGTGATTTCGAACTGTCCGAGCATCATGCGGTAATAGCCTGGCTGAGTTTTAATCTGAGCGATATCCTGTGCCTGCGCAAACGCAGGTACAAATGCACAAGAGACGAGTAATAAGGCTAATGGTTTCAATAAGTTCATTTGTTTTTGTCCTTGTTTATTATGAAACATAATAAACTCGTCATACTTCAAGTTGCATGTGCGTTGGCTGCGATCAGTCACCCGAATCACTTACTTGAGTAAGCCCATCGGGATTCCTTTCCTTGCCGCCTTCCTGAAACTCGAATTATTTAGAGTATGAAAGCAGGTGAAATCGTAACAACAGATTGATTATTGCCGCACACGTCGAATTACTCAACTGTTCTCGGCTTGACGTGTTAGCTATGAATGGCTCCTGCGCTGTCTCCGTCCTGCAACGCGAATGATTTAGGGTATAATGTGTTTTTAAGTGAGCGAGACAGTGAAAAACATGCAGTACCCGATTAATGAAATGTTCCAGACGTTACAGGGCGAAGGCTATTTTACCGGTGTTCCGGCGGTGTTTGTGCGTTTGCAAGGGTGCCCGGTTGGCTGTAGCTGGTGCGATACCAAACATACCTGGGACAAACTGGCAGAACGCGAAACCTCATTGGATCAGGTGCTGGTAAAAACGGAAGAAAGCGATGCCTGGGGGGCGGCGAGTGCGGAGGATATTCTGGCACTGATGGCGCAGCAGGGTTACACGGCACGCCACATTGTGATCACCGGTGGCGAACCCTGCATCCATGATTTGGCACCGCTGACGCTACAGCTGGAAAAGCAGGGCTTCAGCTGCCAGATCGAAACCAGCGGCACGCACGACGTGCGCTGTTCGCCCAAAACCTGGGTGACGGTATCGCCAAAAGTGAATATGCGCGGTGGCATGAAGGTGCTCGATCAAGCGCTGCAACGGGCAGATGAGATCAAACATCCGGTAGCGCGTGAACGTGACATCGAAGCGTTGGATGCACTGTTGGCGCGGCTTGATGATGATAAGCCGCGCATCGTAGCGCTACAGCCGATTAGTCAGAAAGACGACGCGACGAAATTGTGCATCGCAACCTGTATCGCCCGCAACTGGCGGCTTTCCATGCAGACCCATAAGTACCTGAATATCGCCTGATATCAGGAGGCGTGAGAAAAGGATCCTCACGCCAGACTACACGCTACTTCCTCGTTACTCGCCTTTATAGACGCAGCCCGCAGTGCAGGTTTCTTTCACCATCACGGCGCTGAGCAGCGGTAATGTCGGCTTCAGTTGTTGCCAGATCCAGTGTGCCAGCACTTCGCTGGTTGGATTTTCCAGACCGGGGATCTCATTCAGATAGTGATGATCCAACCGTTCCCATGTTGGCTTGAATGCAGCTTTCAGCTCAGAGAAATCCATCACCCAGCCGGTATACGGATCCACTTCACCGGTAATTTCCAGTCTCACCATGAAAGAGTGCCCATGCAGTCTCCCGCATTTGTGGCCTTCCGGCACGTGAGGCAAATGATGTGCGGCTTCAAACTGAAAATCTTTAAATAGTGTAGTGACCATAGCGATGTTCCCGGTTTCGTTCTGAAAAAGGGGCTTCCAGAACATAGTATGCAAAAAGCCGTCGCATACTACCCGAAAGTGCTTATTCTTCCAACTGCACGATCGCAGCGTGATGCCAGCCGGATGGCAGCGGATCGGGGCGGTGAATCGTCATGTGGCTGGTGGTCAGGTTCAGGACGCCACGGGCAAAGAGTGCGGGCATACCGCCTGGGTAATGCTCGACGCCGAAGGCGCGACCTGTCGCAGGATCGACCCGATACGCATTATCCAGTCCCATCCCCGTCGGGCGTTCAGGATTACAGGGCGGTCGCACATCGTACATGCCCTGTTCAGCTGAGTCGCTCTGCCGCTGTTCAAGGTGTACAGCATGGAAATGGATATCACGGATGTAGCCTGCGGGCGTGCTGTGTAGGTTAATCGCCCCTTCGCCGATCCCTGCGATCTGAGAAAATTGTACCGCTTCGATCCGGCCTGGTTCGATAGCGGGATCGCGATAGCGCACGGAGATAAAGATCGGATCGGCTTTGCCCCAGTGGCACGGATGTGCGGCAACGCACTGGAACGTGATGTTGCTGAATTGCAGGCGTCGGAATGCGCCACCATCGCGGGAGATCAGGCCGATTGCGCGGTTGGTATCGTAAATAGCGCAGTTGCTGACGGAAATATCTTCGATATCGGCAAAGGTTTCGGTGCCGATTTTCAGTGCGCAGCTCTTGGATCGCAGCAGACAGTTGCTGATGACAACCTGCTGCACCTTACGTTGCAGATGGGGCGGCTTATGGGTGGTTTTGATGCACAACGCGTCGTCGGCAGCGCTCAATGAACAGTTGCTGATTTGTACCTGCTGACAGCTGTCGAGATCCAGCGCATCGGTATTCGCCATGCTCAGATCGTTATCAATCGTCAAACGTTCGACGATGATCTGGCGACAGCTGACCAGATGCACTGTCCACATCGGAGCGTGTTCAATCGTAAAATCACACAAGCGAACCTGTTCGCAATCCTCAAAGACCACAATGCGTGGACGATGTTGCGCAGGCAGACGATAGCCCTGATCGTCAGGTTCCGCAGAAAAATATGCATCGGCATTTCCCATGATCTTACCCTGACCGCAGATCGTGATATTGCGCTGTTGATAGGCATAAAGAAACGCACGGTGCGACAGTTCGGCCATGCTGATCGTCGTGGCCTGTGCAAACTGTTCATAGTCGCCGCTGATAATCAGCTCCGCACCCGCCTCCAGTTGCAGACAAAAATTGGAAGGCAGCAGTAATCCCCCTAATAGATAGCGCCCCGGCTCTACTGTCAGCGTGCCACCGCCCTGTGCCGCAATCCGATCGATAGCCAACTGAAAAATGGCGGTATCCGGTGTGACGCCATCAGCGGCGGGAGAGTAGGACTGAATGGAGTGCTTCATGATGAGATCCAATTTTGTCATTTATGATCGTATTGCAGCACGTTTTGAGGTGTTCGGTAGGATCCGCCACGATGAAATCTGCGAAGCTTGGAACTGGCTTCACAGCGCACGGCATACCACTTAAGAGAATGTGAAAGGGATAACGAAGAGGATGATGTGGAGCTTCATGCAGTGCGTGTTTCATCACGCTTTTGCGCTGTTTTTCCTCTTTTGCCACGCGCGTGGAATGATTTTGTTGTTTTTGTGTTTCTTATTTGTGAATCAAATCTCTTTTTGGTGTGGTGCGTCGGTTAATGATGTGAGGCATCTCCCTGCCGTGTCAGATAGGGCTTATACCACGTGGTTGAAATGCCCGCTAATGCCACTCGCTCATCAACATTTCTTCCGTCAGCCCCGCAAATCACGCGTTTTCCCGCTGCGATGACTAGCGCGATAAAAAAGGTTCTGCCTATCTTGTCAGTGTCGAGAAATATGGTCATGTACCCTACCTGTTCTCATCTATACGCCACACCAGACACACCACACAATAATAATGTCGTTGGGGGAAAAATGAGATTACCTGGACTGATTTTCATCGCCTTCTCTGCGCTCTGTTCGCTTGCGCAGGCTGCTGAACCCGTAGAATTACGTCTCTCGTGGTGGGGAGGAAACAGCCGTCATCAGGCGACGTTGAGCGCACTGGAAGCCTTTCAGAAACAATATCCCTACATCAGCGTAAAACCCGAATATACCGGTTGGGACGGGCACTTATCTCGTCTGACGACGCAAATTGCCAGCGGTGAGGAGCCTGATGTACTTCAGGTAAACTGGAACTGGCTGCCGATTTTTTCCAAGACTGGCACTGGGTTTTATGACCTGAATAAGCTGACCGATACACTGAAATTGCAGGATTTCCCCGAAGATGCGCTGAAGCCAGCGACCATCGACGGTAAGGTGAACGCGATTTCCACCTCGCTGAATGCGCTGGTGATGTACTACAACACGGAAACCTGGAAGAAAGCCGGGCTGCCGTACCCTACCAGTTGGGATGAGCTGTTCCATGCGGGCAAGGTATTTAAAGAAAAACTGGGTGATAACTATTTCCCCATAGCCTCACCTGCGCAGGACAGCGGTGAAGGCGTGCTGGAACTGATCAACTATTACATGACGCAGAAATATCAGATCGGCATGATCGATGAGAAGAACAAGCGCTTTAACTACAGTGAGGCGCAATGGATCGAGGCGTTCCGCTTCTACAAGCGTTTGATCGACGAACATGTGATGCCGTCTTCTAAGTATTACAATGCGTTTGGCAAAGTGGGCATGTATGAAACGCGCCCCTGGATTAACGGCGAATACGGTGGTGCGCATCTGTGGATTTCGGTCGTGAAGAAATATGCCGATCCATTGGCAGCACCCGGCAAGCTTGAACTAGGGCCGTATATCATGACGCCAGGTTCGGAGAATTCAGGACAGTTCTTCAAACCGTCGATGCTGTTTGCCATCAGCAAAAACACTAAACACCCGAAAGAAGCGGCGCTGTTGCTGAATTTCCTGATGAACGACCCTGAAGGGGCGCTGCTGATGGGAACCGAACGCGGTATTCCGCTCAGCCGCATTGCCAGACAAACTCTGGAAGAAAAACAGAAGCTGGACACCAACGATCTGTCAGTTGCCGGATTATCACTGGCGCTGCAAAAGCCGATGCAAACACCCGTTTCTTCCTATCTTGAAGATCCTCAGCTTGCCAGCCTGATCCTGCAAACCATCGAACAACTTGATTATGGCAAAAAGAGCGTCGAAGAGTCGGCGAAAAACTTCAGCAATTCTGGGGAACGAATTCTGAAACGAGTGATTCGCTAGGGCCGTTAGTGATTAAGATAGTCATTGATGGGTAGAGACTGCCGGTGCGTTACGTGAGTTCAGCCAACTGCTGTTGCAGGCTATCGGCCAACGTGCGTGGACGCCCGGCATCAAACATCACATGCAGACTCACCGGGTAATCCCGGTGTTGCAGACAGAAATCCTCCATTTCATGCCCAATGCCGTATAACGCCTGAATATTGGTTTTGGCGATTTCACGCAGCGTCCAGTTGTTCTCTACCTGTTTGCAGTAGTGCAGGGTAAAGAAGGCTTTTTGTGCGTGAACAAACGCGCGGCAATACAGCGTCAGACCGCGCCATTCCTGCTGCCAGCGCTGCCTGAGCGCTTCCGGCATCGTGTGTTCACGGGAAAATTGCAGTGCGGCCTGCTGGCACTGTTCTGCCAGTTGCCAGGCGGCATCTTTCTCTTTCGCAATGTGATAGAGATTCTGTGAAGCCAGCTCGGCATGCTGCGGATCGAACGTAATATCCTGACCGGAACCCGGCAGCCAGTGGTTGCGATTGAGCTGACCGTACAGGCTCCAGATCGCCTGACCAAAGCTGGTCGGCAGCAGACTATGGCGATGGAAAACGTGGTGGCGTGCGTACAGCGACAGAGAAATGGCTTGATGCGCCTGATCGAGCAAGGCAAGCATCGCATGCAGTACGCTATCGTCCGGCTGCCACTGATAGCGCGTCATTAGCCACTGTGCAAACAGCGTACTTTCGTTTGTCGATGCAGTCTGGCTCGTGAGTGATCGGGAGCAGGCGAACAGGGTGAATTCGCTTAGCGTGCCGATCACGCTGTGGTTATCTACGCCCTCCCAACTGATACGGCACAGCGCGCTGACAATCGCAGGATTTTTCTCCCGACACCACAGCAATCGCCCCTGCACCTCGGTGTAGCGCAGGAAGGGGAGATTGCCCCAGCCGACCTCTTCGCCAGCCAGATCCAACTCAACCCAGACTTCGCGCCCGTTAATATCTAACAGTGCTGGATTATTGGGAAATTCAGGCCAGAAGCGTTCCGGCGTGACTTTAATGGCGACGGAGACGGATTCTGGCAGCGTGCGAATGGCGTTCAGAACGTTACCGATATCCTGATGGCTGGCGGGAAACGCGCGCAACACCAGATGGCGCTGGTGATAGTGCATCACACGGGCAACGGCGGAGAATAAACGGTGATAGATCTGCTCGCTGGCGGCGTTAGTCGGCCAGTGCGTGGTAACGGGAACGACGCCATTGATCTCATCGCCGGAAGGGGCAGAAAAGCGCAGCAGGCTATCGCTGTTGGAGATCGCCAGCAGCAGGCCGCTCAGACGTGGAATTTGCTGCATCAGTAGCTCGACTTTGGCGGCAAGGTAGTCGCACCAAAAATCGGTATCCATGCGAAGGCTATGTTTGTCGTCGAGTAACTCCGGGTGATGAAGCAGCAGATCCGTGGGAAATGACAGCTCTTTGCATTGCAGATACAGCGCCAGACCCTGCTCACGGCAGTGTGCCGCAACCTGATTTAGATAAATGCAGCGGGAACGCTGCTGGCTGCTGATGCGATCGTCAAAGCGCGCGTTATTGTAGGCTTCCGGCGTTACCAGTTTATCGAGTAAATCTGCCGCACCCAGAACCAGCGTATTGAAGCCATGTTCACGAGCGTAATCGATGACCGAGATGACCTGTTGCCAGTGCCAAATATCCTGCGTATTGAGTTCCAGTGCGCGTCGTTGCCACATCATTCTTCTCCCGTTGCTACTGGCGTGAGTATCGCATTGATGCGCTATCGCAAAAGATAAATTCATGGAGCGAACGCCAGAAATGTGAGCATGTTCGCTAATGTTGAGCGTCTAATGTGCGGTTGACGGTAGGATTTATCGTGGTGTATTTCATCAGGAACTTTCGCTTTCCAGATACCCATATCGCCATGAAACGCGCACCCCATCGGCTATAACACTTTAAGCAATAAGGACTATCAGAAAAACCATTTAGTCATTTTGGTTATTTAATATTTCCATCATTTCTTTAATTGTTAAGATGCAGATGGTTACCCTTATCCTCCACCCATCTTTTTATTGCATGTTTTTGTATTAGCGCCATTGGCTAACTGCACAGGCACAAGGAAACAGAAATCACAATGACTACTCCGGTTTCCCCCACTTCGTTGCTCCCGCTGAGTGCGGAGCAATTAACGCGTTTACAGGCGGCAACCGGTGATTTCTCATCGACGCAGCTGGCCTGGCTATCCGGCTATTTCTGGGGATTGGTACAACAGCCCGGGAATGTACAGCCTGGTGCAACGATCGCTGCGTCGGCCAGCGCTTCCGCAGTCACGGTGCCGGTACAAACCATCACACTGATCTCTGCCTCGCAGACCGGCAATGCACGTCGGGTCGCGGAACAATTGCGTGACGACCTGCTGGCGGCCAAGCTGTCCGTCAACCTGGTCAATGCGGGTGATTACAAGTTCAAGCAAATCGGGCAGGAAAAACTGCTGCTGATCGTGGCGTCGACGCAGGGTGAAGGGGAGCCGCCGGAAGAGGCGGTCGCGCTGCATAAGTTCCTGCTGTCAAAAAAAGCGCCGGAGCTAAAAGACACCGCGTTTGCCGTGTTTGGGCTGGGTGATACCTCTTATGAATTCTTCAGCAAGGCGGGTAAGGATTTTGATAGTCGTCTGGCTGAGCTAGGCGCGGAACGCCTGTTGGATCGCGTTGATGCCGATGTGGATTATCAGGCGCTTGCTGAACAATGGCGACGTCAGCTGGTTGATATTTTGCAAGCACGGGTGCCGGTTCAGGGCAATGTGGTGGCACAGCTTGCTGCTCAGGGCGCACTGGATGAAATTACCAGCAGCCCGTACAGCAAATCCTCACCGCTGCATGCCACGTTTGCCGTCAACCAGAAAGTGACCGGGCGTAACTCCGAAAAGGATGTTCGCCATATTGAGATCGACTTGGGTGATTCCGGTTTACGTTATCAGCCGGGTGACGCACTGGGCGTGTGGTTTGATAACGATCCTGCGCTGGTACAGGAGCTGCTGGAATTGCTGTGGCTGAAAGGCGATGAACCCGTCAGCGTTGACGGCAAGACGCTGCCGCTGTCGCAGGCGCTGAAAAGCCACTTTGAATTGACGCAAAATACTGCGCCGATCGTCGAGAAATATGCGGCGTTGTCGCGTAATGAGACGCTGTTGTCGTTGCTTGCTGATAAGCCTGCGCTTCAGCAGTTTGCGCAGCGCACGCCGCTGGTTGATATGGTGCGACAAGCGCCAGTAGAACTGACGGCGGAACAACTACTTGGTCTTCTGCGTCCGTTGACGCCACGCCTTTACTCCATTGCTTCATCACAGGCGGAAGCCGAAAGCGAAGTGCATATCACTGTTGGCGTAGTGCGCTACGAATACGAAGGCCGTGCGCGTGCCGGTGGTGCCTCCAGCTATCTGGCTGACAGGTTGAGTGAAGATGATGAAATCCGCGTCTTCATCGAACATAACGATAACTTCCGCCTGCCCGCTAACTCGGACACGCCAGTCATTATGATCGGGCCGGGAACCGGAATTGCGCCGTTCCGCGCGTTTATGCAACAGCGCGATGCCGAAGGGGCAGAAGGGAAAAACTGGCTATTCTTTGGTAACCCACACTTTACGGAAGACTTTCTGTATCAGGTTGAATGGCAGCGCTACGTGAAAGAAGGGCTATTGACGCACATCGATCTGGCGTGGTCGCGCGATCAGGCACACAAAATCTATGTACAGGACAAACTGCGGGAAAAAGGTGCGGAAGTGTGGCGCTGGATTCAGGACGGGGCGCACCTGTACGTATGTGGTGATGCTAACCGTATGGCGAAAGACGTCGAGCGAGCACTGCTGGATGTGATAGTTGAGCATGGCGGCATGGACAGTGAACAAGCCGATGAGTTTTTAAGCGATCTGCGCCTTGAGCGCCGTTATCAGCGAGATGTGTACTAATGAGCGAAAAATACGTTTTCAGTGAAAAACACCCTGGTCCCCTGGTGGTAGAAGGGAAACTCGCTGATGCCGAGCGCATGAAGACAGAAAGTAACTTTCTGCGCGGTACGATTGCTAACGATCTGAACGAAGGTCTGACCGGTGGTTTCAACGGTGATAATTTCCTGCTGATCCGCTTTCACGGGATGTATCAACAGGATGACCGTGATATTCGCGCTGAGCGTGCCGAGCAGAAGCTGGAGCCACGTCATGCGATGATGCTGCGCTGCCGTCTACCCGGCGGCATCATGACGCCGGAACAGTGGCTGGGTATCGATCGGTTCGCCAGTGAAAGTACGCTGTATGGCAGTATCCGTATTACGAACCGTCAGACGTTTCAGTTTCACGGTATTCTGAAACCGAACGTGAAACCTGTGCATCAACTGCTTAACCGTTTGGGGCTGGATGGGCTGGCGACGGCAAATGATGTGAATCGTAACGTGCTGTGTACCTCCAATCCGGTGGAATCTGAACTGCATCAGCAGGCGTACGAATGGGCGAAAAAGCTCTCTGAACATTTGTTACCTCGCACTCGCGCTTATGCCGAGATCTGGATGGATCAGGAAAAAGTGGCGACGACGGATGAGGAACCGATTCTGGGTTCGACCTATTTGCCACGTAAGTTCAAAACCACGGTGGTGATCCCGCCGCAGAATGATGTGGATCTGCACGCAAACGATCTTAACTTTATTGCGATTGCTGATAATGGTCGTCTGGTGGGCTTTAACGTACTGGTGGGGGGAGGGTTATCTATCGCCCACGGTGACAAAGCGACCTTTCCACGCACTGCCAGTGAGCTAGGCTACATTTCGATTGAACACACGTTGGCCGTTGCAGAAGCGGTAGTGACCACGCAGCGCGACTGGGGTAACCGTACCAACCGTAAAAATGCCAAAACGAAGTACACGCTGGAACGTGTGGGTGTGGACAACTTTAAGCAGGAAGTGGAAGCGCGTGCCGGTGTGAAATTTGCAGCGGTGCGTCCGTATGAATTCACCGAACGTGGCGATCGCATCGGCTGGGTAAAAGGTATCGATAATAAATGGCACCTGACGCTGTTTATCGAAAATGGCCGTATTCTGGATTATCCAGGTCGTCCGCTGAAAACGGGTCTGGCGGAGATCGCCAAGATCCATAAAGGGGATTTCCGCTTAACGGCGAATCAGAATTTGATCGTTGCGGGTGTTCCAGCGCGTAGCAAAGCGAAGATTGATGCGCTGGCGCGTGAGCACGGCCTGATTGATGACAGCGTCAGCGAGCAGCGCAAGAATTCGATGGCCTGTGTATCATTTCCGACCTGTCCGCTGGCGATGGCAGAAGCCGAGCGTTTCCTGCCGGAGTTCGTCACGAAAGTGGAAGGCATCATGCAGCAGCACGGCGTAGGGGATGAGCACATCGTTCTGCGTGTGACGGGCTGCCCGAACGGCTGTGGTCGTGCGATGCTGGCGGAAATCGGTCTGGTGGGCAAAGCGGTGGGTCGCTATAACCTGCACCTCGGCGGCAATCGCGAGGGGACACGCATCCCTCGTATGTATCGCGAAAATATTAATGAAACCGAGATTCTTGCCGAAATCGACAGGCTTGTCGGGCTGTGGGCGCAAGATCGCCAGCAGAATGAAGGCTTCGGTGATTTTGTTATTCGTACCAACATCATTAGACCGGTGCTGGATCCCGCTCGCGATTTTTATGACTGACAGGAGATCCTGATGGCCGAATTTAACCTCAATGCGCTCAACGCGTTACCGAAAGATGAACAGGTAGCCGCATTGGCGGCTGTGAATGGCCAGCTTGAAAAACTGTCCGCACAGGAAAGGGTGAGCTGGGCGCTGGAGAATCTGCCGGGCGATTTTGTTTTGTCGTCCAGTTTCGGCATTCAGGCAGCAATATCGCTACATCTGGTGACGCAACAGCGGCCGGATATTCCGGTCATCCTTACGGATACTGGCTATCTGTTTCCTGAAACCTATCAGTTTATCGATGCACTGACGGAGCAGTTGAAGCTGAACCTTCAAGTGTATCGCGCCGCAGAGTCTCCAGCCTGGCAAGAGGCGCGCTACGGCAAGCTGTGGGAGCAGGGGGTGGAAGGCATTGAGCGCTACAACCTGCTGAACAAAGTCGAGCCGATGAACCGGGCGCTGAGCGAGCTAAACGCAGGAACCTGGTTTGCTGGCCTGCGCCGTGAGCAGTCCGGTAGTCGGGGCGAATTGCCCGTGTTGGCGATTCAGCGCGGCGTCTTTAAATTCCTGCCGATTATCGATTGGGATAACCGGACGGTATATCACTATCTGAAAGAAAACGGCCTGAGCTACCATCCGCTGTGGGATCAGGGCTATTTGTCAGTCGGCGATACGCACACCACCCGCAAATGGGAACCGGGTATGAGCGAAGAAGAAACCCGCTTCTTCGGCTTAAAGCGCGAGTGCGGGTTGCACGAAGGGTAAAACAGAAAACCGGGCATCGCCCGGTTTTTTACTTCTGGGGTTAAGGGCTGTGCTGCGCGCCCTGAATCGCGGTCAGTGCGATGGTATAGACGATATCGTCAACCAGCGCCCCGCGTGAAAGGTCATTTACAGGTTTGCGCATCCCTTGCAGCATTGGCCCGATAGAGATCAGGTCGGCGGAGCGTTGAACGGCTTTGTAGGTGGTATTGCCGGTATTCAAATCCGGGAAAATAAAAACGGTCGCTTTCCCTGCTACCTTTGAGTCCGGTGCCTTAGCGCGGGCAACATCTGCCATAATCGCGGCATCATATTGCAGCGGACCATCAATAATCATATCCGGCCGTTTAGCTTGTGCCAGCCGCGTCGCCTCCCTCACTTTTTCGACATCGTTGCCAGAGCCGGAATTGCCGGTCGAATAGGATATCATCGCCACGCGTGGTTCAATGCCGAATAGCGCCGCTGAGTCTGCGGATTGAATCGCAATCTCGGCCAATTGTTCTGCCGTAGGATCGGGGTTGATCGCGCAGTCGCCGTACACCAATACCTGCTCGGGCAGTAGCATAAAGAAGATGGAGGATACCAGAGAGCTTTCCGGAGTGGTTTTAATCAGCTGTAGTGGAGGGCGTATCGTGTTGGCAGTCGTGTGTACCGCGCCAGAAACCAGACCATCAACTTCGTCTTGTTCGAGCATCAGCGTGCCAAGTACGACATTATCCTCCAACTGCTCACGGGCGACGATGTCCGTCATTCCTTTGTTTTTTCGTAACTCAACCAGACGTGGCACATAGCGTTCCCTGACAACGTGGGGATCGATAATCGTGATACCATCGCTCAGCGATACGCCTTGAGACGCCGCGATGTGCCGAATATTTTCCGGATCGCCTAATAATACACAGTGAGCGATGCCGCGTTCGGCACAGATGGCAGCCGCTTTGATTGTACGTGGTTCATCCCCTTCGGGTAACACAATGCGTTTACCTGCGCGACGCGCCAGTTCGGTTAACTGATAGCGAAACGCCGGTGGTGACAGACGATGCGTACGCTCGGTGGCCGCACTCAGCGTATCAATCCAAACGGGATCGATATAGCTTGCCATGTAGTCGCATACCTGCTCGATACGCTCGTAATCATCAACGGGCACTGTTGGCTGGTAGCTCTGTAAATCCAAAGAGGTTTGCCAGGTATTACTCTGTACCAGATAGACGGGCAGGCCTGTGGCAAAAGCGCGTTCGCATAAGGTATGGATACTGCGGGGGATAGGCTCGCCTCCGGTGAGCAGCAGAGCACCGATTTCCACCCCATTCATCGCAGCCAGACAGGCGGCAATAATAACTTCAGGACGATCGGCTGATGTCACCAGCAGTGCACCAGGCTGGAAATACTGCAACATGTGCGGCACGCTGCGCGCGCAGAAGACGATCGATTTTATGCGACGAGTCTGTCGATCGCCGCTGTGGATCGCGGTAGCCTGCAAATGACTGACAATATCGCTGACCCGAGTTGAAATCAGATCAAAATTCCATGGCACCGCGCCGAGTAAAGGAAGTGGGCTCATCGCCTTCAGTCGCTTTATGTCCAGACTGACGACGTTAGCTCCGGTTGCATCGTCAAAAATCCGCGAAAGATCTGGTCGTGCGCGGCCTTGTTCATCAACTGGGGCATTGAGCTTATTGACGATGGCACCAATGATGGAGGTTCCTTTATTGGGTTTCAGACTGCTTCGCGCCAGTTCAATACGTGCTTTTAGTTCATCGGCATTGTCAGAACCTTGCGACAGAACCAGAATGACTTCCGCGTTCAGGGCATTGGCAATCTCCATATTAAGCGATGCTGCGAATGGGTGCTTACGCGTCGGTACCAGACCTTCAACCAGCACGATATCGGCATGGCGGGTATTTTCGTGATAACGGGCAATAATGGTTTCCAGTAAAATCTCTTTTTTCTGCTGTGACAGCAGTGATTCTGTATGCGCTATCGTAAGAGGTTCCGCAACGGGAAGGCGGGAACTGGTGCGAACTATTGCCGTGGTTAGATCTGTGATGTCGTTACTGTCGCGCGGCTGCGCGACAGGCTTGAAGATACTCAGGCGTACGCCTTTACGTTCCATTGCGCGAATAAGGCCAAGGCTGACGCTCGTCAGCCCCACACCTGTGCCAGTAGGGATGAGCATAATAGTACGGGACATGTTTTATCCTTCTTATTTTCTCTGGCGATATGGACTCGTGATACTTCACGTTACCTGTACGTGCTGGAACTCACCAACGTTCAGTCCTGAACGTGAAGGTTCAGAGGGAAGTTAACCGTGATTTAGCGCCGCCAGGCTACTGCTACGTAAATCAATGACCATCCGGCCCTTGATTTTTCCTTGCTCCATTTCTTCAAAAATGGCGTTGACGTCGGTCATTGGGCGTAGTGTCACTTTAGGGACGACTTTCCCTTCCTGAGCAAACTGGAAAGCTTCCTGTAAATCCTGACGTGTCCCTACCAGTGAACCGATGACCTGAATGCCATCGAGCACCAGACGCGGAATGTACAGGTCCATACTTTCGGGAGGCAGGCCGATAGCAACCACACGCGCCCCGGCGCGTACCGCATCAATGGCAGAATTAAACGCCGCCCGCGCGACGGCGGTAACGACAGCAGCATGCGCACCGCCCACTTTTTCCTGAATGATTTCCGCCGCGTTTTCTTTCGCTGGGTTGATGACTAAATCTGCACCCATCTCTTTTGCAAAGGCCAGTTGGGCATCGTTAACATCCACGGCGATAACGTTGGCATTAAAGACATTTTTTGCGTATTGCAATGCCAGATTCCCTAATCCGCCGAGGCCATAAATAACAATCCACTGGCCGGGCTTAATGGTGGAAACTTTGACCGCTTTGTAGGTTGTTACGCCCGCGCAGGTAATACTGCTGGCCGCAGCCGGATCCAATCCATCGGGAACCTTGACCGCATAATCTGCGATGACAATACATTCTTCAGCCATACCGCCATCGACGGTATAACCAGCATTTTTGACGCCACGGCATAGCGTCTCATTGCCGCCGACACAGTATTCACAGTGTCCACATCCTTGATAGAACCAGGCCACGCTGGCACGATCGCCCGGTTTGAGTGAGGTGACTCCGGGCCCAATGGCTTTAACGATGCCAATGCCTTCATGGCCGAGAATGACCCCGGTTTTATCGCCATAATCGCCATTCTTGACGTGCAGATCCGTATGACAGACACCGCAGTATTCCATGGCGAGCAGCGCTTCGCCGTGGCCGGGTTCGCGTGATGCTTTTTCAATAATTTCGGCTTTTCCACCTTTACCGGCGACAACTGCTTTCATAACTGACTCCTGTTCGTATTTAACATATAAATAAGCTGACGATGACACATGCCGCTTGTGAGGCGACGGCGAAAAATTAATATGAGTTTGACCTTGTGGTGCTGTATGGCATCACAGAAAGACTCGTTATATGGATAAAGAAAAGATAAGTGGCTAGTGCTGTAAGCGCCGTCGTAGCGTTAACGATGGCTTCTCGTTAAAGAGCTTTTGATAATCTCTGGCAAACTGGCCCAGGTGCCAGAATCCCCATTGCATGGCGGCATCTTGAACCGTACGGTGCGGCGATATTGGGCTGATGAGTTCGCGACTAACCGCGTTGAGACGGATGATTTTTAGCCAGGCATTGGGACCAATGCCTACCACGCTGTGGAAGGCGTTCTGTAATGTTCGGCGACTCACGTGTAACTGGCGGCAGAGATCGAGCACAGTGACCGGCTCTGATGTCTGGCTCAACACATACTCACGTACAAAAGAAATCAATTTGCGATGGTGATGACTTTGCGCATATTCAGAGGACGGCTGAACGTTTTCCAGAAAGGAAATGAGCGTAGTCAATAGGTTATGTTTCAGCACTTTTTCTGCATTACGTGTTTTCATCACGTGGGGGAAATGACAGCTATACCACAGAGCCTGACGGATAAATGAACACAGCGTGGCTTTTTTGTCGTGTTCTATTTGCAGCGTTGCTCCCTGATTCAACCTCTGAGTCAGCCATTCTGGATCGCTGAGTGCGCCAATATACTGATTAAGCACATCGTGTGAGATAACAACGCCCAAAATGGAAAACTCATCCGGTGTACTTAATTCAAATTCTTTGCCGCCGGGGCTAACAGCGATGCTGTATTCATCCAGCGGTTGGGCATCAATAAATCCCATACTCTCTTGTGTCGAAGGGACGCCGAACCAGAATGAACCGGGCCATACCATACAAGATTGGCGGAGTGCGAGGTTCGTGTATTCGTGACAAAGCTGAATGCCATCTAACAGTAATTCCTGAAGTTCGCCGCGGAAATGGCCGGGTGAAACCTGATCGTACAACTGCTGCCAGGCTGTGATCGTACAGGACTGGGCATAAACATCCTGTGTAGAATACTGATGGGTGTACTGCTCCTGCCCTTGAGAAGACAATCCTTTTTCTGGAGGAGTGACCCTGGCATCAAGCTGATGCAGTAGTGGGGTATTCTCGGTTCTCATATGCATTTTCCTCCCAGAAAAAGCCTGACTCTATGGTGATATCCAACATTGTGATACCCAGCCTGCTTGCAAGCCATCGTCGCTATAACGTGCTCCTGCCTGTTATTCACGGCGATGGCTGTATACCCGTCATACTTCAAGCTGCTTGTGCGTTGGCTGCCCTTAAATACTCGGCCTATCGTGGGCCTCGCCCTTAAGAGCCGCGGCAACTCGAATTATTTAGGGTATGGTACTGATAAAATTAAACGATCCTGAACATATCTACCATCACACAGCGTCGAATTCGCACAAAAGTGCGTGCGGATGTCACACCTTCGCCCGTCGGCGTAGAAATGGTCATGGACGTACACCCTTCGCCGCCCAATCCTAATCCCGCGATACAGGGGCCATTTTTCACAAAGATGCTGGTGTTGATCGCATTCGCCATCTTGTGCAGATTATTAATATTTGTCGAATGCATGGCGGCGGTATGGCGGCGTCCGCCTTCCAGATGGATGGCAAGTTCGATGGCTTCCTCTACATTCCGTACACGAACAATGGGCAGAACCGGCATCATCATTTCGGTTACGGCGAATGGATGATTCGCGTCCGTTTCCGCCAGTAACAGGCGAGTGTGTTCGCTAACATCCAAACCTATGGCCGCCGCAATTTTGGCTGCGTCGCGTCCTACCCAATCACGATGTGGACGGCCGTTCCCATGCTCATCAATATCGGTGAGTAACAATGACTGAAGTTGCTCGGTTTGTTGGCGAGTGAGTAATACAGCCTGATGGTATTGCATTTCCGACAATAACTCATCGGCGACGCTGTTGACCACGATTGCCACTTTCTCATCGACACAGATAATGTTGTTATCAAACGATGCGCCGCGAACAATATCACGTGCGGCGCGTTCGATATTTGCCGTCTCATCAACAACGACCGGTGGATTCCCCGCGCCAGCGGCAATCAAACGTTTGTCTGTATGTTTGCGGGCTGCTTCCACGACGGCTTCGCCCCCAGTCACAACCAGCAGGCTGATACCAGGGTGCCGGAATAGCCGCTGTGCCGTTTCAATATTAGGCTCTGCCACCGTCACTAACAGGTTCTCTGGGCCACCTGCGGTAACAATGGCTTTATTCAACAGACTGATCGTGTAGAGCGACACTTTCTTTGCCGAGGGATGTGGAGCAAAAACGATACTGTTGCCCGCGGCAATCATACTGATGGCGTTATTGATAACGGTGGCGGCCGGATTGGTTGACGGCGTGACGGATGCCACGACGCCCCAAGGTGCGTTTTCAATCAGCGTGAGGCCGTTATCTCCTGTCACTACTTTTGCCGACAGGCTCTCGGTTCCGGGCGTGCTACGCGCCTGTGAGACATTTTTGGCATATTTATCCGCCACGCGTCCCATGCCGGTTTCTTCCACAGCCATTTCGGCCAGAACCTGCGCATAGCGTTCGCCAGACTGACGGATGGCCGCAATGACGTTTTGCCGTACAATGACGTTATCCAGCCGTTTTTGCGCGTGCGTGGCGGCAGAGACGGCATCGTCCAGAGAGGCAAAGATCCCATATTGTGCATCGAAATCAGTAGCAGGGCGTGCCGGGGCGTTGAGCTCGAGTGTTGATTGTTCCATACGCGCAATCCTCTTCTATTAATAAGCTAATTTGGCTTGACGTTTGTCGTGGCATGACCACAACAGATTTGCGTCCATACCACGAGGAATCTAGATCCATTCTGTTCAGTCAACGCTTGAATGAATCGTGTGAACCTCCTCTCGTTAATGGCTTTTTGCTGCCCGCGGGGCTACTGGCATGTTGCTATGAATCTGGAAAAGCAAATATCAAAAATCGGCAAACTATCCGCAACTTTGACGTGCGTCATAAACTCTTTCGAACAAATGTTGATGCAAGGTCGATTGCTGACGAGGATGTGTGAGTAGTCGGATTTATTTTACTGTTATTCCATTACGGAACTTGTCATTCCAATTCGGCATTTCATAAGTGTTCTGTCCGCACCGTATAGTTTGCATTATCTACTTTTTTGCTTAGTTAAGGCGCTTGTGAACTATCTCCCTATATTTGCCGATCTTCGTCAGCGTCCGGTACTGGTCGTTGGCGGCGGCGAGATTGCTACGCGCAAAATCGATCTGCTGCAACGCGCGGGTGCGGAGGTAAAAATTGTCGCGTTAGCACTGGCGGAGCCATTGGCTGCACAGCATCAGGCTGGGCAGGTTGAATGGCTGGCGCAATCTTTTTCGCCGGAACTGTTATCCGGCGTGTTTCTGGTGATTGCCGCAACGGATGACGCGGAGCTGAATGCGGTGGTGTTTGAGGCGGCGAATCAGCGACATTTGCTGGTAAACGTGGTGGACGATCAGCCGAAGTGCTCGTTTATTTTCCCCTCGATTGTCGACCGCTCTCCGCTGGTGGTGGCGATCTCTTCAGGGGGACAGGCACCGGTGCTGGCACGGTTGCTGCGTGAAAAACTGGAATCATTACTGCCTGCCAGCCTGGGCACGATGGCAGAAATCGCCGGAAGCTGGCGCGACAGAATTAAAACCCGCTTGCATTCGATGCCAGCACGCCGCCGTTTTTGGGAACGGCTGTTTGTCGGACGCTTTGCCTCGCTGGTTTCTGCCGGACAGCTGGAACAGGCTGAAAACGAGCTACAACAGCAGTTGGTTAATCAGCAAGATGAACAGCAACTGCCCGCGGCAGCGCGAGGCGAAGTGGCACTGGTTGGTGCAGGCCCCGGTGATGCTGGGTTGCTTACACTGCGTGGATTGCAGGTGATGCAGCAGGCGGATGTGGTGCTGTATGACCATCTGGTCAGCGCCGACGTGCTGGACTTGGTGCGCCGTGATGCCGAACGCATTTGTGTTGGGAAACGCGCCAGCACGCACTCGCTGCCGCAGGATGAGATTAATCAGCTTCTGGTGAAACTGGCGCAGGAAGGCAAGCGGGTCGTGCGTCTGAAAGGCGGCGATCCCTTTATTTTTGGCCGCGGCGGCGAAGAACTACAGGCCGTAGCGCAGGCAGGAGTCACGTTTCAGGTGGTGCCTGGCGTGACTGCCGCAGCGGGCGTCACGGCGTATGCGGGGATTCCGTTGACGCACCGTGACTATGCTCAGAGCGTAATTTTTATTACCGGACACTGTCGCCCCGATGGCGATGCGCTGGACTGGTCAACGCTGGCGCGTGGACGTCAGACGCTGGCGATTTATATGGGAACGATGAAGGCGGCGGAGATTTCACAGCAGCTTATCGCACATGGTCGCTCAGCGCAGACGCCTGTCGCGGTGATCAGTCGCGGCACTCGACACGATCAGCAGGTACAAATCGGTACGCTGCAAGAGTTAGAACATTTGGCACGGCAAGCGCCGACACCGGCGCTGCTGGTGATTGGTGAGGTGGTGGACTTGCATCATCAGATTGCCTGGTTTGGTCAGACAACGCCGACGGTGCCGCAAGACAGCCGCCCAGCGGTAGTAAACTTGGCTTAAGGAAAGGGTATGGACGAGAAACGACTCACGCATTTACGGCAGCTTGAAGCCGAAAGCATTCACATCATCCGCGAAGTGGCGGCCGAGTTCGGTAACCCGGTGATGATGTACTCCATCGGCAAAGACTCTTCGGTGATGCTGCATCTGGCGCGCAAGGCGTTCTATCCAGGATCGCTGCCTTTCCCGCTGCTGCATGTTGATACCGGTTGGAAATTTCGTGAAATGTACGAATTCCGCGACCGTACGGCGAAAGCCTACGGCTGTGAACTGCTGGTGCACCGTAACCCGCAGGGGGAAGCGTTGGGGATTAACCCCTTCGTGCACGGCAGCGCCAAGCATACCGATATTATGAAAACCGAAGGGCTGAAGCAGGCGCTGGATAAATACGGTTTTGATGCCGCGTTTGGCGGAGCGCGTCGTGATGAAGAGAAATCACGTGCCAAAGAGCGTATTTACTCTTTCCGTGACCGTTTCCACCGTTGGGATCCAAAGAATCAGCGTCCGGAACTGTGGCACAACTACAACGGCCAGATTAACAAAGGCGAGAGCATTCGCGTTTTCCCGCTCTCCAACTGGACCGAACTGGACATCTGGCAATATATCTATCTGGAAAACATCGATATTGTCCCGCTGTATCTGGCCGCGCCGCGTCCGGTGGTAGAGCGTGATGGCATGCTGTTGATGGTGGATGACGATCGCATTGAACTGCAACCGGGCGAAGTGATCGAACAACGTATGGTGCGGTTCCGCACGCTGGGCTGTTGGCCGCTGACTGGAGCGGTAGCGTCGGATGCGCAGACATTGCCAGAAATCATTGAAGAGATGCTGGTTTCTACGACCAGTGAGCGTCAGGGAAGGGTAATTGACCGCGATCAGGCCGGTTCAATGGAACTGAAAAAGCGTCAAGGGTATTTCTGAGGAATCGTCGAATGAGCCAAATTTCGTTAAAAGACACAGTTGCAGAACATGCGACTGAGAAAGATGCCGTCGTCATCAATGATGCGATTGCACGGCAGATCGCCGAGCAAGGCGGTGTGGAAGCGTATTTACACGCGCAGCAGGATAAAACGCTGCTGCGTTTCCTGACCTGCGGCAGCGTCGACGACGGAAAAAGTACGCTGATTGGCCGTTTGCTACACGATACGCGCCAAATTTATGAAGATCAGCTCAGTACCCTACACAATGACAGCAAGCGTATTGGGACGCAGGGCGAAAAGCTGGATCTGGCGCTGCTGGTCGATGGGCTTCAGGCCGAACGTGAGCAGGGCATCACGATTGACGTCGCTTACCGCTACTTTTCGACGGAAAAACGCAAATTTATCATCGCCGATACGCCGGGACACGAGCAATACACCCGCAATATGGCAACCGGCGCATCGACCTGTGAGCTGGCGATCCTGCTGATTGATGCACGCAAAGGCGTATTGGATCAAACCCGTCGTCACAGCTTTATTGCGACCCTGCTGGGCATTCGCGATCTGGTGGTGGCGGTGAACAAAATGGACTTAGTGGATTATCAGCAAACGGTATTTGAACAGTTTAAGCAGGATTATCTGGATTTTGCTCAACAGTTGCCTGCTGACCTGAATATAACCTTTGTACCGATTTCCGCATTGGATGGCGATAATGTCGCGACGCCAGGCACGACGATGAGCTGGTATACCGGACCGACGCTGCTGGATGTGTTGGAAACGGTCAATGTGGCGCAGCGTACGTTAGAGCAGCCGATGCGTTTCCCCGTGCAATACGTCAACCGTCCGAATCTGGATTTCCGCGGTTACGCAGGCACACTGGCCTCCGGTATTATTCGCGTCGGGCAGCGTGTCAAAGTGTTACCGTCCGGTGTCGAATCCACCGTCAGCCGTATTGTGACCTTTGATGGTGATTTACCACAGGCGCAGGCGGGGGAAGCGATTACGCTGGTGCTGGCGGATGAGGTTGATATCAGTCGCGGCGATCTGCTGGTCGACAGTAGCGAATCGCTGAAAGCGGTGCAGCATGCGCTGGTGGATGTCGTCTGGATGGCGGAACAGCCGCTGGTTTCGGGACAAAGCTACGACATCAAGATTGGCGGTAAGAAAGCGCGCGCTCGGGTCGAGAATATTCAGTATCAGGTTGAGATCAATACACTGACGCAGCGCGTGGCGGAAAACTTGCCGCTGAATGGCATTGGTTCGATTGAGCTGGTTTTTGATGAGCCGCTGGTGCTGGACAATTATCAGAATAACGCGGTGACGGGCGGGATGATCTTTATTGATCGTCTGAGCAACGTCACGGTAGGTGCGGGTCTGGTGCGGGAACCTATCGAACAGGTGTATCAAGAGCCCGGTGCATATGGTGCGTTTGAGCTGGAACTGAATGCACTGGTACGTCGCCACTTCCCGCATTGGGGTGCGCGCGATCTGCTGGGAGGCAAATAACGTGTCTTTACGTCACTCGCCAACTGACGATAACGTCGTCTGGCATGCGCACAATGTCACCCGTGAGTCGCGCGAAAAACTGCGTGGTCATCAGGGCGTCGTTATCTGGTTTACCGGGCTGTCAGGGTCCGGTAAATCCACGCTGGCGGGGGCGCTGGAGCAAGCGCTGCACCAGCGTGGCGTCAGTACCTACCTGCTGGACGGCGACAACGTCCGGCACGGGCTATGTCGGGATCTGGGCTTCACCGACGACGATCGGCGCGAGAACATCCGCCGCGTGGGTGAAGTTGCCAAGCTAATGGTTGATGCTGGTCTGGTGGTGCTGACGGCGTTTATCTCGCCGCATCGCGCCGAGCGTAAAATGGTGCAGGATTTACTGGGCGAAGGGCAGTTCATCGAGGTCTTCGTGGATACGCCGTTAGCGACCTGTGAAGCGCGTGACCCTAAAGGGTTGTACAAAAAAGCCCGTGCGGGGGAACTGCGTAATTTCACGGGGATCGACTCGGTGTATGAAGCGCCGGAAGCACCGGATAGTCATCTGGATGGCGAACAATTCGTAACAAATTTGACAGACCAATTGTTAGATCTGCTTGGCAAGCGAGCTATTATCAAGCTCTGATGTCCCCGCTTTTTTCACCGCGCTGTTGGGTGATGCAGGGGAAGAATGGGAAAGAATATGCAAAATGCCACGCAGTTAACGATTAGCAAGACTCGGCCAGCGCAAGAAGAGGATGACGGCGTTTCCTACCTGTTTATGGGAGCGGTAACGGGGTTCTCCTTTTATTGGTTGGCCTTTAGCATCCCCTTTCTGGTATATGGTTCTAATACCACGTTTTTCTTCATGCTTTACACGTGGCCGTTCTTTCTGGCGCTGATGCCGTTTTCGGTGCTGGTTGGCGTCGGGTTTAGCTTTCTGCTCAGAGGCTATCTTTTTTATACGCTCTTTGCGACGGGACTGACGGTGGTGTGTTTATTCTGGATGGTGTTTTCTTTTCTGACCGGGTGGTAAAAGAAAGGCGGTAGGGGGAAAGGCTGCCAGCGCGAAAGAGGCTGACAGCCCGTTATTTTACCGCATTCAAACTACTTACAGAATCTTGCTCAAGAAAGCCTGCGTGCGCGGGTTACTCGGATGAGTGAAGATCGCTTCTGGCGTTCCCTGCTCCTGAATAATTCCCTGATCGATAAAGATCACTCTATCAGCCACTTCTCTGGCAAATGCCATTTCATGGGTCACGATGACCATCGTCATGCCTTCGTTCGCCAGCGTTTTCATGACGGCCAGCACTTCACCAACCAGCTCTGGGTCTAATGCAGATGTAGGTTCATCGAACAGCATGATTGCCGGTTCCATTGCTAACGCACGGGCAATGGCAACACGCTGCTGCTGACCACCGGATAGGCTATTCGGCCAGGCATCGATTTTATCCAGTAACCCGACCTTACTGAGTAACGCTTTAGCGCGTTCAACGGCTTGTGCGCGAGGTAGTTTCTTCACTCCTATCGGCGCCATGATCACATTTTCCAACACCGTCATGTGTGGGAACAGATTGAAGCGCTGAAACACCATACCGACGCTTTCACGCATACGGTTGATATCGGTTTTCTGATCGTGAATGGCAAAACCGTTGACCGTAATCTCACCCGCCGACAGCGTTTCCAGTGCGTTGATACAGCGCAGAAAGGTACTTTTTCCTGAGCCGGATGGGCCAATCAGGCAGAGCACTTCCTGAGGCGCGATATCACAGGAAATACCACGTAGGACATGGGTATCGCCAAATTGTTTTTGCAGGTTATTAACGTGAATCACTTTTGCCAAACCTCGTTTCCATGTGCCGCACCAGCAGCGAGAGCAGGAAAGTAATAACCCAATAGACGATAGAGATCGCCAGGTAGGGTTCCCAGTACGTGGCGTAAGCCCCTGACACCGTACGAGCGGCATAGGCGAGATCCGCCAATCCGATTGCTGAAGCCAGCGACGAATCTTTCACAATGGCGATGGCGTTATTACCCAGCGGCGGCAGCATTCGGCGAAAAGCCTGCGGCAGGATCACTTTCCGCATGGTGCGGCCATAGCTCATGCCGAGAGAACGCGAAGCCTCCATTTGGCCGCGATCGATAGATTGAATACCAGCACGAAATATCTCGGAGACATAGGCACCCGCATTCAGCGTAATCGCCACTATGCAAGAGAGGAAGGCACCGTAATCTGAGCGTAATGTGCGGGCAAAATCGACCGACATAATATTGCTGGTCACCAGCAGCCCGTCACGCGGGTTGATGAACAGCGGCACCAGAGCGAAATGCACCACCATGATTTGCACAAACAGTGGTGTACCCCGAAAGGCGCTGATATAGATCCGCACCGGCCATTGAACGCCATAGTGCAGTATGTATTTCCACGGCCCGTGCGGCGCCTGTGCTAAGCGGCCTAATCCGAGCGTTAATCCCCAGCAGGTGCCAAGAATGACACAAATAATGGTGCATTTGATGGTCATCCAGGTGCCTTCCATAAAGAGCGGGGCATATTCCTGAATGATCTCCCAACGAAATCCCGTCAAGATCGTTTCCTTTTTTGAATAGGCTAACGTGATGATGCTGCTAAATTAAACCGGACAGGCTGGCTGTCCGGCTGGTATGACGTCTCACATGAGGTGGTTGAGACCAGGAGAGATACTGGCATTACTCTGCCGGCAAAGTCGGCACATTGTTATCAAACCAGGTTTGATAGATCTTGGCATAGGTACCATCAGCAACGATTTTTTTCAGTCCTGCGTTGATCTTCTCGCGCAGTTTATCGTTGCCTTTCGCTACGGCGATCCCGAAATACTGGCGTTCGAATTTGGCATCAGAAACCAGATTGAACTGTTTTTCAGGGTGAGTCTTAATGTAAAACTTCACTACGCCTACATCGCCAACCGCTGCACCCACACCATCTTCATACAGCTCTTGTAACATTAACGGCGTGTTATCAAAGCGCTTAATCGATGTACTGTTTTTTCCTAATACGTCGGAGACCACGATATCGGCAGTACTGGAGTTTACTACGCCTACTTTATGATCTTTCAGGGCGGCAATGGAGTCGATCGTCGACCCTTTAGGAACCACGATGGACTGCTCGGCAGGGAAATAAGGCGCGGAGAAATCGACCATTTGCTTACGTTTGTCGGTAATCGTGATACCGGAGATAATAATGTCGCGGTCACCAGAGTTCAGGGTCGCGAAGATACCTTCCCACGGTGTATTGATCAGCTTGATATTAAAATTTTCCGCCTTGGCGATCGCTTTAATAATATCAATATCAAAGCCTTCCAACTGCTTCTGCGCATTTTCAAACTCAAATGGGCGATAGGTTCCGCCAGAGCCGACAACGTAAGTGGGCTCAGCGGCGAAGGTGCTCGTTGATAGTACGGTGGTGGACAGTGCGGTTGCGAAGAGTGCACCAACACATAACAGTTTTTTGAACATAGTTTTCTCCTGGTTTAAATGTAAAATTTTCTTTTTTATGCACTTTGTATGCATAAAAATACACAGATAGCATTAATGGTTCAACTGACGTTTTTCCTATGGCGATTTTACCCTTCGGGTTCCTGCACTCTTTCGTCCTCTTAGAACGATGGCGGTTGTAGCAAGCAAGAGGGGATGAATAGGTGACATGAGTGCTGCCTGGGAGCGAGTTTGGTGTGATTTTCTGCCCGAAATATCCCCATTTGGGCATGCGGCAGGGTGAATATTGTCTCCCACTGCCGGACACAGTGGAGTCAAAACAAAAGTTATGGGATGATTAGGCGGTTTTTCAGGGGGCCGGATGGGAAAGCTTACGCTGTTATTATTGATATTGCTTGGCTGGCTTCAGTACTCACTGTGGCTGGGCAAGAATGGCATTCATGATTATGTTCGGGTGAAGGATGATGTTGTTGTCCAGCAGGGGAACAATGCCAAATTAAAAGACCGTAATGAGCAACTGTTTGCCGAAATTGACGACCTCAATGGCGGACAGGAAGCGATTGAAGAGCGTGCACGCAATGAACTGGGCATGATCAAGCCCGGCGAAAGTTTCTATCGTTTGGTGCCAGAATCGAACCATCGTAATGCGAATACTCCTTCATCTACTAATACTTCATCCAACAACACACAACGTTGACGCATGCAGACATCGAGCTTTTTCCCGCCTGAAATTGTTGCCGTTTTGCCCGCCGCGGGCAACGGCAGCCGGATGCAAAACGATCGTCCTAAGCAGTATCTGACGATTGGCAATGATGCTACCGGCCATAAAACTATTCTTGAACATACCATTGATGCGCTCTTACGCCATTCACGAGTACAGCGTGTCGTCGTCGCTATCAGCCCAGATGACGCATTCTTTTATACTCTGGCGATTGCCACCGATCCCCGTATTTGTGTTGTAACGGGTGGGCTACAGCGCGCGGATTCCGTGCTGGCTGGGCTGGCTGCCGTTGATGATAACGCGTGGGCGTTGGTGCATGATGCGGCACGTCCGTGCTTGCATCAGGACGATCTGGCGCGCTTGCTGGCGATTGTTGAACAGAGTGATGTCGGTGGAATTCTGGCCGCGCCGGTTCGTGATACCATGAAGCGGAGTACGGACGGGTTTATCGATCGCACAGTAGAACGTAACGATTTATGGCATGCGCTGACGCCGCAGCTTTTTCCTGCGGCACTGCTGAAACAGTGTCTGCAACGTGCGCTTCAGGATGGCGTTGCCGTCACAGATGAAGCTTCCGCACTGGAATATTGTGGCTATCGCCCGCAAATTATCAGCGGACGTTCGGATAATATAAAAGTCACGCGTCCAGAGGATTTGGCATTAGCTGAATTCTATTTGACCAGTTTGCTGTAATCTCATTTTACTCGCTAAATTTATTTGCTAAATACATAAGGAGAACGCGCGATGCGTATCGGTCACGGTTTTGATGTCCATAAGTTCGGTGGAGAAGGTCCGCTGGTGATCGGTGGCGTGCGAATTCCTTATACTCAAGGTCTGCTGGCGCATTCAGATGGGGATGTAGTGCTACATGCGGTGACCGATGCTCTGTTGGGTGCCGCCGCGTTGGGCGATATTGGTAAGCTGTTCCCTGATACCGATCCGGCCTTTAAAGGTGCGGACAGCCGTGGCTTGTTGCGTGAAGCCTGGCGTCGTATCAATGACAAAGGCTACCAGCTAGGCAATCTGGACGTCACAATTATTGCGCAAGCGCCGAAAATGGCACCGCATATCCCGCAAATGCGCGTGAATTTGGCGGAAGATTTGCAGTGCCATATGGGCGACGTCAATGTGAAAGCGACGACGACAGAACAGTTGGGTTTTACCGGTCGTGGCGAAGGCATTGCCTGCGAAGCCGTTGCCTTACTCGTGAAAAAAGAAACGGGTGAAATTGTTGCTTGGTAAGTGGTGGTTTTATCGGTGATTAATTATCAATAATAAAAAATTAACAGTATAAAAAACACGGTCATGACGGGTGTCATCCGTTCATGCACTTTGTAGGATAATGATGGAAAATAGCGAACAACTCGTCTGGCTGCACGGTGAACCACAGGCTACCGGCTCATTGAAATCCACTGCGGAAGACTTTCTGGTAGTGGAAGATCTCGGATTTCAGCCAGATGGTGACGGTGAGCAGGTCTTGGTGCGTGTACGCAAACGCGGCTGCAATACGCAATTTGTGGCTGAGATGCTGGCGAAATTTACCCGCCTACCGTTACGCGCCGTCAGCTACGCGGGCCTAAAAGATCGTCATGCCGTCACGGAACAGTGGTTTTGCCTGCACATGCCGGGAAAAGAGACGCCAGATTTTTCCTTACTAGAGCTGGAAGGCTGTGAAGTGCTTGAGGTTACTCGCCATCGCCGCAAGTTGCGGATCGGTACGCTACGAGGTAACCATTTTACTCTGGTGTTACGTCAGGTTAGCGATCGGAATGAGGTCGACTCCCGTTTAGTGCAGATCGCAGCGAACGGCGTGCCTAATTATTTCGGTAGTCAGCGTTTCGGTCGAAACGGAAATAATCTTGAGCAGGCTCGTCTTTGGGCAAATAACGATATTCGAGTGAAAGAACGCAGTAAGCGCAGTTTTTATCTTTCCGCCAGCCGCAGTGCGATGTTTAATCAGGTTGCCAGCGCACGACTGGCGGGACAGCAGGTAAAAACGGTGCTGTGTGGTGATGCATTGCAGCTGACAGGACGCGGCAGTTGGTTTGTTGCTAAAGCGGATGAACTGGAAACCTTGCAGGTGCGCCTTGACGCTGGCGAGCTCCAGATTACCGCGCCGCTGCCCGGAGACGGCGAACTGGGCACGCAGGATGAGGCTCTGGTATTTGAAGAGCAGGCGTTGACCGGGCAAGAAACGCTGTGGTCTTTGGTCAAGCGTGAGCGGGTCGAGCCTGCCCGGCGTGCTGTGCTGCTGTATCCGCAGCAGATGCACTGGGAATGGCAGGATGACGTGACCGTAGCAGTAAAGTTCTGGCTACCTGCTGGCAGTTTTGCGACCAGCGTGGTGCGTGAAGTGTTGCATTCACAACAGGATATCGGTACCTGATGTGCAGTAACGCTTTTTTTGCAGAAAAGAGTTGAAGAGAGTTAATGCCAGCAACCGTGCAATTGCGGCGGCTGGCTTATCCCTGCGCGGGAAAATTACTGTGTTGGTGACGAGGTTAACCAGAACTGAGGTCGGCGGGGAATGGTAAACAAACGTATAGAAACGTTGTTGGCGCAGTTGCGCCAACAGGGCATTCAGGACGAACGTCTGCTGACGGCTATAGAAGCCGTACCCAGAGAACGTTTTGTTGACGAAGCTTTCGAACATAAAGCGTATGAAAACACCGCTCTGCCTATTGGTTCCGGTCAGACTATTTCGCAGCCCTATATGGTTGCGAAGATGACGGAATTACTTAATCTGACGCCCGTATCCCGTGTGCTGGAGATTGGCACTGGCTCAGGTTATCAAACGGCGGTTTTAGCCCATTTGGTGCAGCACGTTTGCTCGGTTGAGCGCATCAAAGGGCTGCAATGGCAGGCTAAACGCCGCTTAAAGCAGCTTGATTTGCACAATGTTTCTACCCGTCATGGCGATGGGTGGCAGGGCTGGGCGTCGCGCGGTCCGTTTGATGCCATTATTGTTACTGCGGCACCACCGGAAATTCCTCGGGCGCTGCTGGAACAGCTTGATGAAGGTGGTGTGATGGTGTTGCCCGTTGGGGAACAGTCACAAATACTACAGGTCGTTCAGCGTCATGCTGGTGAGTTTATTATTCAAATGGTTGAAGCAGTTCGGTTTGTTCCGCTGGTCAAAGGGGAATTAGCCTGATACCGTGGCGACATGTATACATGCGTTGTTAAGTCTTTAAAATTTCAATACAACTGTTTTGTGGTGCGAACTTGTTGATATTGTTAGCATCTAATCATCGTGGTGCCTCTCCCGTTTTGCTTATGCGCCAGCGATGGTGAAGTAGCGATCTTGCTCGTTCCAACTAACGAATAAAACACTGGCTATCGTTTACGCTACAATCAGTTACGCTACGGTCAGTTGGGCTACAGTCAGTAAAGCGGCAGGAGATGAGAGGCAAGCATGTCCGAATTGGGTTCCAAGTATTACTGTTTTTTGAATGTTATATAGCCTAAATAGTTCGAGTTGCAGGCCGGCGGCAATCGCATGAATCCCCTGGAGCTTACATCAGTAAGTGACTGGGGTGACAAATCTGCCGGGAGCAGATTTGAACGCTGCTTGCAGCGGCCCTTAAGAGCGAGGCCCACGACGGGCCGAGTATTTAAGAGAAGCCAACGCACATGCAGCTTGAAATATGACGGTTATAGTTACTTTTTTGAACGCTATAGGTATAGGGGAGTAAGGCGCATGGGAAGCCGAATGATGAATTTGCGTCAAATTGCTGCGTGTATGGTAATTGTCTTAGGTGTCGCTGGGTGCTCCAACAATAATTCCAAATCCGCACCGATCAGCAGCGTTGACGGAAATACAGGCAGCCGAAGTGGAATGTTATCTGCGTCACCATCACGCGTTTCAACGGCGGGTGAAAGTGTTGCAACAACGTCCGAAGGGCGAATTGTTTACAATCGCAGCTACGGTAATATTCCGAAAGGCAGCTACAGCGGCGGTAATGCCTATACCGTTAAACGGGGCGATACTCTGTTTTATATTGCCTGGATTACTGGCAATGACTATCGGGATCTGGCACAGCGCAATAATATCCCTGAGCCATACAGCCTTAATGTAGGGCAATCACTGAGTTTAGGTAACGTCTCCGGCAACAACACTTCGGGTGGCAGCCTGACGAGCGGTGGTGGAATGCTGGCAACAACCGATGCCACCGGAGGTGGAGTACCAACGCCGCCATCAAGTGCTCAAATACAAACTACATCGGTTGATTCTCAGTCAACTAATGCGTATTCTGGTAACCAGGGTAAACAGAATGTAGGTAAGATGTTACCTACGGCAGGGGTAACAACAACCGCCCCTGTTTCCGCTCCAGCGACTGTTACCAGCAGCAATACGGCTGCTGTCGGCAGTTGGCGTTGGCCTACCGATGGGAAAGTCATAGATAGTTTCTCTGCTTCTGAAGGGGGAAATAAAGGGATTGATATCGCCGGCTCACGTGGGCAACCGATCACCGCAACCGCAAGTGGGCGTGTGGTGTATGCGGGTAATGCGCTACGTGGTTACGGAAATCTGATAATCATCAAACATAATGATGACTACCTCAGTGCCTATGCCCATAACGATACGATGCTAGTCCGTGAGCAACAAGATGTCACGGCAGGACAAAAAATCGCTACGATGGGCAGTACAGGTACCAGTTCAGTTCGCTTGCACTTTGAAATTCGTTACAAGGGGAAATCCGTAAACCCGCTGCGTTTTCTGTCGCAGCGATAAATCGGGCAGAGTATTTAGGTATTCTGCCAAGGGATCACGGGTAGGAGCCACTTATGAGCCAAAGTACGCTGAAAGTTAACGAGTTACATGAAGATACCGATTTCGAAGAAAATGGACTTGACGTTTTTGACGATAAAGCGCTGGCAGAGGAAGATACCAATGATAATGACTCGGCGGAAGACGAGTTATTATCGCAAGGGGTCCCACAGCGTGTCCTGGACGCAACACAGCTCTATTTGGGAGAGATTGGCTATTCGCCGCTTTTAACCGCAGAAGAAGAAGTTTATTTTGCCCGACGCGCGTTGCGTGGCGACGTTCCATCGCGCCGTCGGATGATCGAGAGTAACCTGCGGTTGGTGGTGAAAATTGCCCGCCGTTACAACAATCGTGGTCTGGCGCTGCTGGACTTGATTGAAGAGGGGAACCTTGGCCTGATCCGTGCGGTTGAAAAATTCGATCCAGAAAGAGGATTCCGTTTTTCAACCTACGCAACCTGGTGGATTCGACAGACGATAGAGCGGGCGATTATGAATCAAACCCGCACCATCCGTTTACCTATTCATATTGTCAAAGAACTCAACGTTTACCTGCGCACCGCGCGCGAGTTGTCTCACAAACTGGATCACGAGCCAAGTGCGGAAGAAATTGCCGAACAGCTTGATAAACCTGTTGATGACGTCAATCGCATGCTGCGCTTAAATGAACGTATTACTTCCGTCGATACCCCGCTGGGTGGTGATTCGGAGAAAGCGCTGCTGGATATTTTGGCAGACGAAAAAGACAACGGACCTGAAGACACCACGCAAGATAACGATATGAAGCAGAATATCGTTAAATGGTTGTTTGAGCTTAACGCCAAACAGCGTGAGGTGCTGGCGCGTCGTTTCGGCCTGTTAGGGTATGAAGCGGCTACGCTGGAAGATGTGGGTCGTGAAATCGGCTTAACGCGTGAACGTGTTCGTCAGATTCAGGTTGAAGGCTTACGCCGCCTGCGTGAAATTTTGCAGGTTCAGGGTTTGAGCATTGAAGAACTGTTTCGTGCGTAATGAGTTACTGATATCTTGAAATAAAAAATGGTGGCTAAACCCACCATTTTTTTATGCCTGCGTTTGCCCTTTCGTGTAAAAGAAAGGGCGGTTTGACGGCGATTAGCGTACGACATTTGCCAGCAGGAAATCGATGATTTCGCTGGTTTTAATCATTTGCTTTTCACCGACGCGTCGATTCTTATATTCAATCTCTTCGCTATCCAGATTGCGATCGCCGATAACGATGGTGTGCGGTACGCCAATCAATTCCATATCGGCAAACATCACGCCCGGGCGCTCTTTACGGTCATCAAGCAGCACTTCAATGCCTTTAGCGCGCAGCTGTTGGTAGATATCCTCAGCGACTTCCTTCACGCGGAAAGATTTGTGCATATTCATTGGCAGAATGGCAACGTGGAAAGGCGCAATGGCGTCTGGCCAGATGATGCCGCGTTCGTCATGATTTTGCTCAATCGCTGCTGCGACAACGCGCGTCACTCCAATACCGTAACAACCCATCGTCAGTGTCTGGTTACGACCGTCTTCACCTTGAACGGTTGCTTTCAGCGCTTCAGAGTATTTGCTACCTAGTTGGAAAATATGGCCTACTTCGATACCGCGTTTAATTTGCAGTGTGCCTTTACCATCGGGACTCATGTCGCCTTCAACCACATTACGGATATCTGCCACCTGCGGCAGCGCAACGTCACGCCCCCAGTTGATGCCAAAATAGTGTTTGCCATCAATGTTCGCGCCAGCGCTGAAGTCGCTCATGGCCGCAACGGTGCGGTCAACAACGACGGGAATCTCCAACTTGACTGGGCCGAGTGAACCAGGGCCAGCACTAATGATTGCACGAATTTCGTCTTCCGTTGCAAAAGTCAGCGGGCTTGCTACCTGAGCAATTTTTTCCGCTTTGATTTCGTTCAATTCGTGATCGCCGCGAACCAGCAACGCAACCAGTTTATGGCCGCTTTCTTCCGTTGCTTTAACCAGCAGTGTCTTCACCGTTTTTTCTACTGGTAGCTTAAACTGCTCAACCAATTCGGCGATGGTCTTGGCATTTGGTGTATCAATCAGACGCAGGGCTTCCTTCGCTTCTGCACGGCCTAACTTCGGCGCGACAGCTTCTGCCAGTTCAATATTTGCCGCGTAGTCGGATTCCGTTGAGAAAACGATATCATCTTCACCGCTGGTCGCCAGAACCTGAAACTCGTGGGATGCATTACCACCGATAGAACCGGTATCTGCCTGAACGGCTCTGAAGTCCAGATCCATGCGGCTGAAAATCTTGCTGTATGCGGCGTACATGGCGTCGTAAGTGAGCTGCAACGATTCCTGCGAAGTATGGAAAGAGTAGGCGTCTTTCATCAGGAACTCACGTGAGCGCATTACGCCAAAACGTGGGCGAACTTCATCGCGGAATTTGGTTTGAATCTGGAAGAAATTCAGCGGCAGCTGCTTATAAGAGCTGACTTCATTACGAATCAGGTCAGTAATGACTTCTTCGTGTGTTGGGCCGAGAACGAATGGCCGTTCACCACGATCAACAAAGCGCAGTAGCTCAGGACCATACTGATCCCAACGGCCACTTTCCACCCATAAATCGGCAGGCTGAACAACCGGCATGGAGACTTCAATCGCGCCCGCATTGTTCATCTCTTCGCGCACGATGTTTTCAACTTTTCTCAAAACACGTACACCCGTCGGCAACCAGGTATAAAGGCCGGAGGCCAGTTTACGAATCATTCCTGCCCGGAGCATCAACTGATGGCTAATGACTTCTGCATCGGCTGGTGTCTCCTTGAGTGTGGAGAGCATGTATTGGCTAGTACGCATGGGGTTTTAGTTCCGTTAGAACGAGAAATAGCATAGGGCTGTCGCACAGCCGAAGGCACATAAAAAGTGGCTTAGTTTACCAGCGTGGGCGGTGTGCCAAAAGAGAGCAGGGACAATTTTAGAATATATTGCTGCGGTTCATGTATTAACACGTGTGTGACGGGTCGAGACTTAACACTTCAGTTTGTTCCCCGCAGACGCGCCAGCGCACGTTGAATTCCAATAGTAAAACGGCATATTCCCGCGTGGTACTTTCCCCTTTGCGGTAGGCTGGGCGCGGATCTTGTGCCAATACTTGTGAGATAAAGCGTTTTAACTGAGGGTATCTCTTTTGGTGCTCTGCGATCTGATTTTCAGCACGCGGCGAAAAAAATACCGGCATAACGGCATCGGGTGCTACTTGGGCAAAACCCGCGCGTGCCTGAGGATAGCTTTCTGCAAAGGGTAGATAAGGCTTGATATCGACTACCGGAGTGCCATCGACTAGATCAAGGCTACCTAATTCGAGCGTAATCGTATCGCCTTTTGCACGGATCCCTTTTAATTCAACCAATGACATGCCAATAGGATTGGGACGAAAGGTGGAACGCGTAGCGAAAACGCCAGTGCGTGTATTTCCTCCCAGACGCGGTGGCCGAACCGTCGGACGCCAGCCGCCTTCCATCGTTTGATGAAAGATGAACAATATCCAAATATGGCTGAAATCCTCCAGCCCCCGCACACACTCCGCCTGATTGTACGGCGGTAATAGCTGAAGCTCTCCGCCCCCATCTTCAATCAGACCTGGCTGCCGCGGAATGGCAAATTTTTCTTTATACGGTGAGCGGATAACCCCGATCTGATTGAAAACAAATTGACTCATTGTGCAGAGACTTTCAGCGCTGTGCCCTGACAAACAACTTGGCTATAGCAACCCGCTACGCTACTGACGTTTTGGCATTCATGCAGTAAAACCGCATTGGCCTTCATTGCCGTTGCACGGTTCTGCATTCTTTTACGCGCATTTGCCGCGTTGGGAGGCGCATCCTGAGCGCTGACCTGACATGAGGAACCTGAAACCTCGCCCATATCACGGAAAGGTTTACCGACTAATTCTTCTGCACTTTTATATAACACCGCGGGAGTAGGACGAGTCGGTGGTTTCGGTTTTGGCGCGGGGTCTTCGGCTTTGGTTTCAATAACAGGCTGAGGTGCCGGTGGCTTCTGAAATAAAGAACAGCCTGTCAGCGACATTGCCAACAATATAAAGGGAACAGCACGCATTAAGGATTCCTCTGCTTTTTCTCAAAGAGCGAGTATTGAAGCAAGCAATTGCACAAATAACAAGACGGGCCGTAGCCCGTCTTACAGATATCTTTTAATTAAACGCGTATACACGTCATACTTAAAGTTGCATGTGCGTTGGCTGCGTTCACTCACACGAATCACTTACTTGAGTAAGCTCATCGGGATTCCTTCCCTTGCCGCCTTCCTGAAAACTTGAATTATTTAGCGTATAATTGCCGGATTACCAGCCTTTCACCGCGCCGCCATTAAAGATTTTATTAGCGGCATCGTTCACTTCATCAGACTGATAAGCCTGAATGAACTTCTTCACGTTTTCAGCGTCTTTGTTGTCTTCACGTGAAACCAACAGGTTTACATACGGAGAATCTTTCTCTTCAACGAACAGGCCATCTTTAGTGGGTGTCAGATTAATCTGGCTAGCGTAAGTGGTGTTGATCACAGCTAGTGTGATTTGTGCGTCATCTAAAGAACGTGGCAACTGTGGTGCTTCCAGCTCAACCAGTTTGATATTTTTTGGGTTTTCGGTCACATCCAGTACGGTTGGCAGCAGGCCAACGTTGTCTTTCAGTTTAATCAAGCCGACTTTTTGCAGCAGCAGCAGGGAACGGCCCAGATTGGTGGGGTCGTTTGGCAGCGCAACTTGAGCGCCATCTTGCAGCTCATTCAGCGATTTGATTTTTTTTGAGTAACCTGCAATCGGGTAGACAAAGCTGTTGCCGACAGAAACCAGTTTATAACCACGATCTTTGATTTGCTGATCCAGATAAGGTTTGTGCTGGAAGGCGTTCAGATCGATGTCACCTTTGCTCAAGGCTTCATTTGGCAATACGTAATCGTTAAATGTGACTAATTCAACGTCCAGACCGTATTTGTCTTTTGCCACTTTCTGTGCGATTTCCGCAACCTGTTGTTCTGCGCCAACAATCACGCCGACTTTAATATGATTAGGATTCTTTTCTTCCTGACCACATCCAGCTAATGCCAGAGCACCAATGAGTGCGCTAATGGTCGCAATAGACTTCAGTTTAATCGCCATATCCTTACCCCTAATTAACTATTTTCTTGGCAGATGCTTTTAGGCAAATGCGTATTGTGATGACTACTTGTGTGTGACAGCTTTTACTGCCCTGTCGCCGCAGAATTGAATCAGGTAAACCAAAACAACGAGTAATATTAATACCGTATTCATGACCGTCGCGTTATAACCAATATAACCATACTGATAACCAATTTGACCTAAGCCACCTGCTCCCACGGCACCCCCCATAGCAGAATAGCCTACGAGCGTAATTAACGTGATGGTTGCGGCGTTAATTAGCCCCGGTAACGCTTCTGGCAGCAATATCTTTTTGACGATCTGCATCGGCGTCGCACCCATCGCGCGGGCGGCTTCGATCAGACCGGTCGGAATTTCAAGCAGCGCGTTTTCCACCATACGGGCAATAAACGGTGCTGCACCGACGGTGAGAGGAACGATAGCCGCTTGCAGACCAATAGAGGTTCCGACAATGATGCGGGTAAAAGGAATCATCCATACCAGCAAAATAATGAATGGAATCGAGCGGAAAATGTTTACCAGAGCAGAAACGGTCCTGTAGAGCTTTGGATTGGCGATAATTTGCCCCGCACGCGTGGTATACAATAAAACGCCTACGGGTAAGCCAAGCACAAAGCCAAAGAAACCAGAAACAAACGTCATTGCGACGGTTTCCCATACTCCCTTAGCCATTAACCACATCATTGCTTCAGACATAACCCAGAACCTCAATAGTAACGTGACTTTCCTGTAGGAATTGGATTGCGGTTTTAATATCCGCATCGTCGCCATGCATTTCTGCCAGCATGATGCCGAATTTGACGCCACCGGCATAATCCATCTGGGCGCTAATAATGTTGTTGTTGACGCTAAAGCGTCGAGCAACCTCGGACAGCAGCGGAGCATCCACCGATTTACCCGTAAACTCCATGCGTAATAAAGGTGTGGTGTCTGGGCGATAGTCAGGGGACAGACGAGTTAAGTAGTCGTCAGGGATGTCTAGGTGTAACGTTGACTGAATGAATTTTTGCGCCAGCGGCGTTTTCGGATGCGAGAAGACTTCACTTACCGTGTCTTTCTCGATGAGTCGTCCGTCACTGATAACCGCAACCTGATCGCAAATGCGTTTCACCACATCCATTTCATGTGTAATAAGAAGAATGGTTAGACCCAGACGACGATTAATGTCTTTTAGTAATTCAAGAATCGAGCGAGTTGTTGCAGGATCCAATGCGCTGGTTGCTTCATCACACAGCAGAACTTTCGGATTGCTCGCCAACGCACGCGCAATGGCGACACGCTGTTTTTGTCCGCCGGACAAGTTGGCTGGATAGACGTCATGTTTATCTGCCAACCCAACCAGCTTCAATAATTCGTGTACGCGCTTGGTAATGTCAGCTTTCGGCGTGTTATCCAGTTCCAAAGGAAGCGAAATGTTGGCAAAAACGGTGCGCGAAGAGAGCAGGTTGAAATGTTGGAAAATCATGCCGATTTGTCGGCGTGCGTGCGTCAACTGGCTATCTGACAGCTGAGTCAATTCTTGTCCATCAACCAGCACTTTCCCTTCTGTTGGTCGTTCCAATAAATTGACGCAACGTATCAGTGTACTTTTACCTGCGCCCGATGCGCCGATAACACCATAAATTTGCCCGGTCGGGACATGAAGGCTGACATCAGCAAGTGCGGTAATGCTCCGCCCATTCTGCTGGAAAACCTTAGTAATATTAGAAAGTTCAATCATATGTTTTTTATCGTAAGTGCCTATGGCTGGATAAATCAGTTTCTGTATTAACAGAAGATGAAATGGATGTTAGGGCGTCTAGACGTCTAAGTCAATCGGGATTGTCACCGCCCTACATTCTCTCTGCGAGCGAAAACATGCGATACTGCCGCGTAATTTACGCCATTCAGGAGCAAAGTCAGTGGCACAAAGTATTCCAGCAATTTTTCTTGATCGTGACGGCACGATCAATGTTGATCACGGTTATGTTCATGAGATTGACAACTTTCAATTTATTGATGGTGTCATCGACGCCATGCGAGAGCTGAAGAGCATGGGGTTCGCGCTGGTTGTTGTGACGAACCAGTCCGGTATCGCCCGCGGTAAATTTACAGAAGATCAGTTTATGCAACTGACGGAATGGATGGACTGGTCGCTGGCAGATCGTGATGTTGATCTGGATGGCATCTACTTTTGTCCGCATCATCCTGAAGCAGGGGAGGATGAATACCATCAGACTTGTGATTGCCGTAAGCCTGAACCTGGTATGTTGCTTTCCGCACAGCGTGAACTGCACATTGATATGGCCGCTTCTTATATGGTGGGTGATAAGTTAGAGGATATGCAGGCTGCAATTGGCGCTGGTGTGGGGCATAAACTGCTAGTTCGTACCGGTAAACCGGTTACCGAGCAAGGTGAAGCACTGGCTGATGGCGTGCTGGAAAGCCTCGCAGAGCTGCCAAAATGGATAAAAACGCGCAGTTAACAGGCGGAACGAATGAAAGATGCGCAAACAGAAAAAAGTTTACTAGATTTGCTTGCGCTTCTGAATCGGCTCCCTATAATGCGCCTCCATCGACACGGCGCTGTGACTCACAACCGGGGCGATAAAGAAAGAGAAAACGCTTTAAAATAAACGTTGACTCTGAAGGTGATTAGCGTAATATACGCCACCTCGCGAAGCGGATAAGACCGCAACGCACTGCTCTTTAACAATATAATCAGACAATCTGTGTGGGCACTCACAAGACCGTATCTTAACGATATAAAAAGTC
>NZ_JQHM01000004.1 GCF_000749845.1 Pectobacterium betavasculorum
GGATTGCTATACGAACAGTGAAGTTATTCAACTCGTTCAACAACAAGGAGCAAAACTATGCCAACTCCATGCTATATCAGCATCGAAGGGAAAACGCAGGGCAACATCACCGCAGGGGCTTTCACCTCTGACTCTGTCGGCAATATCTACGTGCAGGGCCACGAAGACGAAATGCTGGTACAGGAATTCAAACACGTCGTCACCGTGCCCACCGACCCACAGTCTGGCCAACCATCCGGCCAGCGCGTACACAAGCCGTTCAAGTTCACCGTGGCGCTGAACAAAGCCGTGCCGCTGCTGTACAACGCGCTGTCTACCGGTGAAATGCTGCCAACCGTCACCCTGAAGTGGTATCGCACCTCGGTGGAAGGCAAGCAGGAGCACTTCTTCTCGACCATCCTGACTGACTCGACCATCGTGGACATCGACTGCCAGATGCCGCACTGCCAGGACCCATCCAAGCTGGACTACACCCAGTTAATCGAAGTGTCGCTGGCCTACCGCAAAATCGACTGGGAGCACACCGTGGCCGGCACCTCCGGCTCCGACGACTGGCGTGCACCGGTCGAAGCGTAATGCCTATTTAACCCGGCCTTGTGCCGGGTTTTCTGCACTGAGCCATGGCACATGCCATGCCTGAGTATGGATGACAGCATCAGGAGGACGTGTGGCAAACAGCACAGGATTACAGTTCACGGTAAAGGTCGGCGCACTGCCGGAAAGCACTTTTGCCGTGGTGGATTTTCAGCTCAGCGAGGCGCTTAACCAGCCGTTTGCCCTGTCGCTGAATCTGGCCAGTCCGTTACCGGGTATCGACTTTGGCGCGGTACTCGACCAGCTCTGCGAACTGCTGGTGTGGTATGAAGGCGAGCTGAAACGGCGCGTCAGCGGGATTATCAGCGCGTTCGCCCAGGGCGACACCGGCTTTCGCCGCACCCGCTATCAGGCCGAAGTCCGTCCGGCACTGTGGCGGCTGGGGCTGCGTACCAATGCCCGCATTTTTCAGGCGCAGAAACCGGAAGCGATTATCGGCACGCTGCTGGAAGAGTCTGGCATTACCGATTATGCCTTTGCCTTGCGTCATGACCACGCTCAACGCGAATACTGTGTGCAGTACCGGGAAAGCGATTTAGCCTTTATTACCCGACTGGCAGCGGAAGAAGGGCTGTACTTCTTCCATGAGTTTGAAGAAGGCAAGCACCGCGTCGTCTTTGCCGACGATGCAGGCGCATTGGTAAAAGGTCCTGAGCTATTTTTCAACCTGGCGACACAGGGGCTGAGCGAAGGCGAGTATGTCCGCCGTTTCCGCTACGCAGAGGCCGTCAGTACTGCCGAGGTCGCCCTCAAGGATTACAGCTTTAAAACCCCGGCCTACGGCCTGCTGCACAGCAAGATAAGCGGTGAACTGTCACATCAGCGCGAAAGCTATCAGCACTTCGACTACCCCGGTCGTTTTAAACAAGACCCCAGCGGCAAGGCCTTTACCGGCTACCGGCTGGATGCGCTACGCGCGAATGCCATGACCGGCTCCGGTGAATCCAATGCCGCCATGCTGATGCCCGGCAGCAGTTTTACCTTAACCGAACATCCTAATCCGACGCTGAATAGTGGCTGGCAACTGGTCGCCATCACCCACAGCGGGCAACAGCCGCAGGCGCTGGAAGAGGAAAGCGGCGGTGAACCGACCACCTACAGCAACAGCTTCGAGGTCATCAGCGCCAAAAGCACCTGGCGTGCCGACCTGCCGTACAAACCGATGGTGGATGGTCCGCAGATTGCCACCGTGGTCGGCCCCGCTGGTGAAGAAATCTACTGTGACGAATACGGTCGGGTGAAGCTGCAATTCCCGTGGGACCGCTATGGCGCGAGCGACGACCAGAGTTCCTGCTGGGTACGCGTTAGCCAGGGCTGGGCGGGTGGCCAATATGGTCTGATAGCCATTCCACGCATCGGCCATGAGGTTATCGTCAGCTTCCTCGAAGGCGACCCTGACCAGCCCATTGTGACGGGCAGAACCTTTCATGCCACCAATCCGTCGCCGTATCCGCTGCCGGAACATAAGACCAAGATGGTGATCCGCTCCGACACGCATCAGGGGGACGGCTACAACGAATTGTCTTTTGAAGACGAGTCAGGGCGGGAGAACATCCATCTTCACGCTCAGAAAGACATGTCGGTCAAGATATTGCACGACATGACGACGCGGGTCGATGCCAGCAAGGTGGAAAGTATTGGCGATAACCGCAGTACCGAAATCGGTCAACATCACCAGCACCGGGTTGGTGGCAATATGAACCTGACGATAGGTGGTCAGGGTCTAGGCTTGTTGGGCGGGTTGTTCAGCCTGATAGCCAACAGCGGTAAATTCATGAAAAAGGAATCTGCCAAAGTGGGTGAACCCGGTGTGGAGCAGTTCGCCGATGATATCAATAAGGTGGGTGCCGCGGCAGAGACCTTATCATTGACGGCGGGAAAATCGTTTACCGACGCCGGCGGATTCAAAAGCAAAGCCGGGCTGGATTTGGCCTCAAAAGGCACCTCACTGGCCGGACTGCTTTCCAGCCTGATGCCCGGTTCCGGTATTTTTAACACCGTCGTCGAAAAGTTTCGGTCAGATACCACCGGGATTGCCAGTACCGAACAGGTTGGCCTGTATAAAAACACGCTGGTAGGCCACACCCAGACGCTGTCGGTCGGGCAGGTACTGAAACTGCTGGTCGGCGATAAGTACGACATCGAGAGCAAAAGCTCCATCTTCTCCCGTACCAAAAAACACACGCTATACGCCAAAGAAAAAATGGTGATTGGTGGGCCGGGCGGCACCATTACCATTGATGACAGCGGCGTGACCATTCAGGCGAAAAGCATCAAACTGAAAGCACCGTCCATCGATATGTCTGGGGGGGCCGCAGAGCAGGCGGCAGCGCTGAGCAGCGACAAGCCGTTCACGGAAGAGTGTCCGTACAAGAAAAAATAAGGAGTCAGGATGCTGGAAAATCCCTATGACGCGGTAAGTGACGGCCTGAAACAGGTGGTATTTACCCCGGCGACCACAAGGGTGGATGAACAAGAACACGCGCTCTATACCTATCTGTTGCTCAATGCGGCAGCCAGCCCGGACATCGCCATCTGTCTGGAGGGGTTCGCGCCACCTTACCGTTCGCTGTTTGACGTATCGGTACTGGATAGTCTGGGTCACGTTGCGCCGTATCTGGTTCAGATTGACGCCCACAGTGATGTGCTGGACTGGTGGCTGGCCGAAGGCTATATGCAGCAATGGGGCATCATGGTACGCAGCACGCTGCCGCTGATACCGCTGGTCAGGCATTTCAAGAAGTTCACCAAAGTCATCAATAACGGCAAAACCTACTTTTTCCGTTTTTATCAGCCAAAAACCTTTAATCAGTTTATTCCGCGACTGACGCCAGCGCAGCAGGCAGATTTCTTCGCTCCTCTGTATGCCGTCTATGCGGAAACCGTTGATGAGCCAGAACAGCTCATGCGTTATACCCATGATGCCAGTGGGTTACAGACGGCGCGCCTGACACTACCGGTTACCCCATCGCCTGAGGAGAGCATGACGCATGTGGCAGTTTAATGACCTGCAAATGGAATCACACCTGATGAGTGACGAGGATTTCTCCCGCTGGTTTGTTGATGAGGTGATGGAGGAAACCCTGCCGGAGCACAAAGAGGGACATACGCCGGAGATGCTGTACACCATGACGCTGAATGGTCGGGAGATAGCGAAAAAACTCAATATTCATAAACCGACCAATCAGGCGAAATTTTTGTATTTCATGTGGGGCGTCGGGTCGAATTTCTTCGAGTTTGATGGCTTTAAGCAAATCCTGGCGGATACGACGCGGAAGGAAGATGAACGTCTGGAAGCACTGTTTACCGAAGTCAGCGAAGATCAGGGTGTTGATGCCCTTATGAACAGCCATCCGAACTATTGGTTTCCGGAATGAACTGGGTGAAACAGCAAGGAGAATACTATGGCTAATATTAGAGAGCGAAGTGGTAGCCCGGAAATTGAGGCGGATCGTAAAAAAGTCGCTGACATGGAATCGCAGTATAACGAACTTATTGTAGACAGTGGCTTAGCCGCAGCAGGGGCAGCGCCTCCGCCTTTCGGCACGGCGGCAGATGTGGTTTCGCTGGGCCGTTCTCTTTTTAAAGGTGACTGGGGCGGCGCAGCACTTGATGCATTAGGATTTATTCCGATACTCGGTGATGGCGCAAAAGCAGGGAAAATAGCCGCCAAAGTCCAAAAAGTAACCGAGGCTTTATCGAAGGCCAAGGCCGCGCTAAATACGAAAGTATTTGCAACAACGCGCGAAAATGCAAAAAAATACTGGAAAGAGCTGATAGCGAAGAGAAAACAGGAAAAACTGGATAAAGAAATCAGTAAATGTAAAACGGAAGAATGCAAAAAACTGGCGCGTGAAAAATTTGAAAATGATAAATCCATGGATGCAGGGAGACTCCCCTCTTCTGAAAAAGGGAGTTGGGTGGGGCCTGACGGGAAACCTTGTCCTCCAGGTACAGGGATGTATAAGCCCGACCCCGAAAAAAATAAAAGTCTCTATGAAACGGTAAAACGTCATGGGAAAGAGGGTATCCCTTTTAAAGATGGGCATCCGGATTTCTCCAGTTTTCCTCCAATGAAGGATGGAAAAGTCATAGGAGATTCAGGGAAGCCATATCAAGTTGAAATTGACATGAAAGGGAATGCGGGTGATTTTACTTCAGCAAGGAAAGCTTTTTCAGAAAAGTATGGAGAAAAGCTCCCTAAAGATCAGGAACGGCTTGGTACATGGCACCATGAACCTGATGGAGTGACGATGAGTTTGGTTGATAAGGATATTCATACAGCTTATAAAAACAGTGAAACGGGCAAAGTCAATAGCGGAACACCACATGTAGGTGGTGACTCCATGTGGCGTAGTGAGGATTTTTAAGATGAGAATACAAAAGGAAGATTTGAGTAAATGGGAAACAGATAATCCTGATTTTTCTCTTGATGCTACTATATTGAATAGGATTATTGTTGATGCTGAAGTAAAGCTTAAGGTTCGCTTTCCAGATGAATACAAGGATTATATTCATTTAGTAAGCAATCAGGCATGTGGTCCAATAGAAGAGTTGGATTACTTTCTAGTAAAGTATAATGGAAAAACAAGAAAAGCACTGATGGCTATTTTATTCCCTATAGAACAAATGATCAGTTCTACCGAGCTCTTAAAAGAATCTATATATGATCATCGTTCTTTATTAACTACGGATTTTATTGCTATCGGTTCAAATTATGATGATGATGGCGATGCTTATATTGTTTATGATGTAAATCCCTCCTCACCTACTTACAAACATGTTTTCCACTGGCGATATTATGTTGATAACTTGATAGTGGGTGATGGTTTGGGGTTACTGGCTCGTTCGTTAAGGTTTTTTTTGCATACTCCTGCTGCTGAAGAGGAATTATAATTTATGCTAATAATGGTTCAGCATGGCATGCCTAGGTTAATTTGACTATGTATTCTGAACATAAGGTGACATTTATTGAGAACTGGCCGAAAGAGTTGTTGGATTTATCGTTTCTGAGTGAGGGGTTTGAACTTCATGAGCGAGACGTTATTGCCATCGGAGCCAATACTCATGATTTTATGAATGCCAGAGGGCTACTGGAAAAACCACTATATTCTGCACAATTACGTGAAGATATCGAATATGCCCTGTCGGTGTTGAATAAACCGGCCTTTTTGCGATTCGGAGGTGTTAGCTACCACGATGATGCGCGTCCTCGGTTAGAGGCGGTTGATGGCGTGATTGAACAACTCGCGGTCTCAAATCGTCGTGTCGCCTCCTATCTTTGGGATTGTCTACAATCGTCAACGCCCGTTTGGCTGTATCTGAGAGAGTGGCGTGATATTCCCCGCTGGGGAGAATTCAGGTGCTTTATCAAAGAGGGCAAAGTGATTGGCGTTTCTCAATATCACTGTCTGGAATACTTTCCGTTTATCAAAGAAAAGGAAAACGAAATACGCCTTCAACTCATCGCTTTTTTACAAAAGCTCTTACCTGTATTACACGTTGACTCCGTGGTCGCAGATGTGGCGATCACTTATCAGAATAGTGAGTTTGCTACCACGCTGATTGAGCTCAACCCGTTTATTCAGCGGACGGATGCTTGCCTTTTTTCCTGGGTAAATGGTGGTGATTTTAATGGCCGTATTCGCATCAACCTAAGTGATGCCGATGCGCAAGCGGAAAAACAAAGAAGACCTTATTTATTATAGGAGGAAGTATGGGAAAGCCAGTGGCAATACTTGGACACATGCACGTTTGCCCGAAAGTCGAACCCGGCCCAGTGCCACATGTGGGCGGACCGATTATTGATGCCGGACAGTCGATTGTTACTATCAATGGCGTTCCGGTTGCTGTGGTAGGCGGCAAGGCGTTTTGTACCGGGGTAGGTATGCCGGATGGGTTGGTCGCCGGATCATCTATCTTCACGATAGAGGGTAAATCCGTCGTAAGAATGGGGGATAGCTGTGCCCACGGTGGTAAAATCGTGCAAGGATGGCCTACAGTGACATCAGATTAATTTCTTAAGTCTGTGAGTGAATAGTCCTGTGCCGTTTCTCTTCGCATAACCTATGTGGCACAGGCCATTTCTGTTATCGGCCCGAATGATCAGCCACACATTCCCCATCAAAACCTCCGTTGAGAATATATCTTCTTAGCCTGCTTTGCTTACTGGACAGACCATCAACCCGTTTAATTTTCATGCCGTTACGCGCATGCTGACTCAGAGCACTTTTGATCGGTAACGCCGATCGATACGATCGCATCGATCTATAAAAACGATTACCGCAGTGAATACGGCAGCCAGATGAACCGCTTCGAATCCGTCACTACCGTGCTGTCACAGGAGAATATTGCCACCGCTGCCGCTTGCTCCCGCATATTGGATGCAGATTATGCCGTTGAAGTTTCCGCGATGACAAAAAACCAGATCCTGCAACAGGCTTCTCTGTCCGTATTGTCGCAAGCCAATCAGCAGTCGGGAAACGTATTAAAGCTGTTATCCGGCAGCAGGTGAGGGTAGTGCGTGGCTTTGGGGGGAGGAAGGGCGCTTGCCAGTTCTGACGCCGGGTTGTTTTCCGCTCGGCCAGTGACAATCGCATAGCGGAACACCTGATTACAGGCTTGGCGGATTTTACGCAACTTGTCGAGTACGCCGCGTTTTTCCAGTTTGCGCAGTGAGGTTAGCATTTCCAGCGGTTTGATCTCAGCAATAGGGCGTTTGCCGATATCAGGGAAGATGTCGTTCTCAAACGCTTCCATCAGGTCTTCAGCGTAGCCCTTCGACCAGTTAGAGCGCTTATATTCATGCCATTCGAGAGCAATGGCTTTGAAGGTGTTATCGATGTTGATTTTCTTAGCCTGTCTTTCGACCTGCTTTTGTTCACTAGGATCGCCACCAGAAGCGACGATTTTTCGAGCCTCTTCCCGTTTTAATCTCGCTTCTGCCAGCGAGATATCAGGATAAACGCCGATAGATAATTTTTTCTCTTTCCCTGCAACGCGGTACTTCAAACGCCAATATTTGGCTCCATTCGGCTTTATCAGAAGATAAAGGCCTGCGCCGTCAGTGAGTTTGTATTCTTTATCTTGTGGCTTGGCGGGTTCTATCTGTCGAGCATTAAGTGGCATGATGGGGGCCCCTAATAGTCATTGAACAAGAAGAGCCCCCATAGAGGCCCCCAACATCGACTTGATTTCCGGTATGCTGGGTTGACCTCGGTGGAGCTCAGCGACAGAAAATCCTAGTGGTATCAATGAATATAACGGGGTTTTGTTGAATTCGGTAGAGTCTGGGAGAACTTAAAATGGTACGCCCTACAGGGCTCGAACCTGTGACCTACGGCTTAGAAGGCCGTTGCTCTATCCAACTGAGCTAAGGGCGCATTGCGCAAAGAAATGCCTGCTGCTTGTCGCAACAGTGAGCTGGATTATACCCACACGTCCCAGTGAGTCAACGGGTTGGCGATGGATTTACGCTATACGGTGAATCCCTGTACAACTTTGGTGAATGTCGCTTTCTCTAGTGTCACTTTTTTGCACAATTGCGAGCCTCGTCCACATGAACTACACATAGCAATGAAAATTTCAGTTTTATCTGCTAGATGCGTTCAGTAATTCTTTTCAAGTTATGAACGGACGTATTCTGCACCCTGTGCTGTTGATACACTATGCCCGCATTCGTGGGTTTTGGATGAGTGTGGGCTGTTTTCAGTGGTCAGGTTTGTTACTCGGCTATTTGTGAATCCGCTATTTTGTCGAACTTTGGAACCTTTTGATTTATGAACATTCTTTCATCCGCATTCTTACGCGTTTGTCTGCTGGCGATGTTGATGCTGCCTGTTGGATATGCATCGGCGGCGAGTGCGGATTCTGATTCTGACCCACAGCCCGCGCAGACCGAGGTGCCAGTAAAAATTAATGTTGATGCTGAGTTGATCAAGCTGCAAAAACAGTTAGATAACATCAAGCAGCAGGTTTCAGGCACAAATAGCGATAGCAAATTTGGAGCGTTGAATGACACAACGCAAGAGCTGGTGAATAACGCCAACGAACTTTCTAATGCAGTGGCACCGCAGCGTGCCCAAATCCAGGCTCAATTGGATGTCTTAGGTCCCGCACCAGAATCCGGTTCCAGTATTAATGAAACCAGCGAAGTGACGCGCAAGCGCAACAGTCTTAATGCGCAAAAAGCAAAGATGGATGCGCAGATTGAGCAGATTCAGGCTTTACGCACCAGTGCGACTAATCTGTCGGCACAAATTGTTACTCTGCGCCGTAATGCGCTGAAAACGCAACTGGCATTGAACTCCGGCAGCATTCTGGGCGGGCGTTTCTGGGCCCCTCTTGTAACACCGCAAGCCGAGGATGTTCGTCGCCTGAGTGCCTTTCAGGATCAGTTAACCGACGCCTTTACGGTGGCCTGGGAACCAGACTGGCGCTACGGTTCTGCCTTCCTGATTCTGATTGCAATCGCTATGAGTTCGGCAGGGCGTCGGTATCTGGAGAAATATCTAGCCTGGGCGGGAATTCACTGGTTGCCGGAAGGGCGGCTGCGACGGAGCTTTTTAGCTACGGCTTCAGTTATCTCAACCGTTGTCACGATCGGTATTGCAGTGAACTTGATCGACTATACGTTCACGCGCCATGGTGAGGCGACAGAACGCGTAGTGTCGTTCCTTGATGCCCTGGTGAGGCAGACTATTTTCTGCTCGATGATTGCCGGGCTTGGGCGCGCATTCCTTTCAAATCAGCGCCCTTCATGGCGTTTGCCCGCGATTGCTAACCCCGTAGCAAAAGCCATGAAGCCGTTCCCTGTGGTTGCTGCTGGCATTATTCTGATTTTCGGCTTTATTGAACAAGTGACGGCGACGGTAGGGACATCGGTCGCGGCAACCATTATGGTAAATGGCTTATCTGCACTGTTCTTAGCGTTTACTGCGGGGACGATCGCGCTGAAAAGCGATCAGATTCGTCGGCAGATGGTGCATTCAGGTGAGCAGCCAGAAGCACGTTCGACGTTATCGGGTGTTATTCATCTTGCAGTATTGGCGACGGCGTTCTCTATTCTGGTGTCGCTGATTATCGGTTATATCTCACTCGCTCGTTTTCTGGCGTTCGAGCTGGTGTGGATTGGCATGGTGTTCTCCTGCCTATATTTGTTCTCAACGTTTATTACCGATATCTGCGAAAGTCTCTTTTCCCCCAACAATGCCAGCGGCAAGCGGATGAAAAATTCGCTCAATCTGGACGATCGACACTTGGCGCAGGCCACATTGCTTCTGTCGGCTGGTGGTAAAGTCTTTTTAATTTTGATGGCCGCGGTTGCCTTACTTAACGGCACATTCGGCACCACTACACCTCTGGAATTGGTACAAAAAGCCGTTGAAATCTGGGGGGGGAAAGGGCTGGAAACCTTGAGCATCGTGCCTGCTCATCTGGTCAATGCCGTGCTCTTTCTGGTGGTGGGGGTATATGTTTTACGCTCCTCAAAACGCTGGCTGGAGGACGAGTTTCTTCCTAAAACGACGCTAGAACGTGGAATCCGTGCGTCGCTGGTGACGCTGTTCAGCAACATCGGTTATATCCTGATTATCCTGCTGACGTTGGCGACATTGGGGATTCAATGGAACAAGCTGGCGTGGATTGTCAGTGCGCTATCGGTGGGTATCGGTTTTGGCTTACAGGAGATAGTGAAGAACTTTATCTCTGGCCTGATTCTGTTGACGGAACGCCCGGTGAAAGTAGGGGACTCGGTCAGTATCAGCGGAGTTGAAGGCGATATCCGGCGGATTAACGTGCGTGCAACGGAAATTCAACTGGGTGACCGCTCGACGGTGATCGTGCCGAACTCTCAATTCATTTCACAGAACGTGCGCAATATTACAATGGGGAACCCGTTTGGGGTTGCGACGCTGGCACTGACGTTCCCATTGGATATCGATCCTGAAGAAGTTCGGACACTTTTGCTGGATGCTTACATCAACCATGATGCGATTCTGGAGTCACCGGCGCCGTCGGTGAAATTCAGTCAACTGAACCCGACAGGCATGGTGCTGAGTGTGACGGGCTATGTCAGTAGCCCGAGAATGGTATCGGAAGCGAAGAGCGACCTGCTGTTTGAGATCATCAAACGGTTACGGGCATCTAATATTCCGCTAGCCGTACCGCAGAAGATGGTGCTGGAAAATTCAGGGCTTGCTTTGCCTGACAGCATTTCGGGCGAGGATAAATAATGATTTATACCCTAAATAATTCGAGTTGCAGGACAAAACGTTAGCGTTTTGAACAACGCACATGCAGCTTGCAGTATGACGGGTATAGCCATCCGTTATCCGATATTGAACGGGTAACGGATGGACATCGATGCTGTGCTCGCAGGGCGTGAATCGCGGCTATTTTCCCTGCTGGTTGATCATATCAAGATAGATCTGACGTAGTCGCTGAGTAATCTGGCCGGGTTTGCCGTCGCCGATCGTTTTCCCATCCAGCATCACGACGGGAAGGATGAGCATGGTGGCTGAACTGACAAAAATCTCTTTGGCGTGATACGCCTCTTCCGGTGTAAAACAGCGTTCTTCTAACGTAATGCCATCCTTTTCTGCCAGTTTGAGCAGCGACTGACGAGTAATACCGTGCAGAATATCGTTGCTGAGTGGGCGGGTCACAACCGTATTGTCATGCAGGACGATATAGCAGTTGCAGGAACTGCCTTCGGTAATGAAGCCATCTTGGACAAAAAAGGCGTCGTCTGCCTTATTCGCGTGGGCATACTCTTTCGCCAGACTCGCGGCGAGCAGGCTGACGGTTTTAATATCCCGACGATGCCAGCGGATATCCTCGGTGGTGACAACGTGTAGACCCGTTGTTGCTTTCGGATTACCGACTAGCGAACGCGCCTGAGTGAATAAAACCAGCGTGGATTTAACGTCAGCAGAAGGGAAATAGAAATCACGATCGCCAGCATTACCACGGCTAAGCTGTAAATAGATCGCGCCTTCTTGCAGATCGTTTTTATTGATCAGCTCATTGTGGATATCTTTGAGCGCCTCTGCGGTGACGGGCAGCGTAAGCGATAACTCGCGGCAGGAGCGTTGCAATCGTGTGATATGGTCGGGAAAATCAACCAGCTTGCCATCGATTACCGCGGTCACTTCATAGACGGCGTCGGCAAACAGGAAACCACGGTCAAATACAGAAATTTTTGCTTCGTTCTCTTCTAAATACTGTCCATCAACGTAAACAAGACGTTGCATCACAACACTCCTTAATAGTTGCTCAATGCAGGTTAACGCGCGTTATCCCCACAATAATGCGTTGGGCGGTAATATTTCGCTACCGTTATAATGCAACCCATTATTGCGATCGCGCTGTAAGAGCAGCGGGCCATCCAAATCAACCACGGTCGCACCCTGCGCCACGACAAATGCGGGTGCCATCGAAAGCGATGTGCTCACCATGCAACCGACCATAATTTTTAAACCTTGCGCTTGCGCGTATTGTCGCAAACACAGAGCCTCAGTCAGTCCACCGGTTTTATCCAGCTTGATGTTGATCATGTCATAACGTCCTACCAGAGCGGCTAGCGACTGACGGTCATGGCAGGACTCATCGGCACAGATGGGAATCGGGCGGGGCAGAGCTGCCAGCACATCATCTTTCCCCGCCGGGAAAGGTTGCTCGATCATCGTTACGCCAAGTGCGGCGAGTTCAGGAACCAGAGTCAGATAGCGCTCGGTATCCCATCCTTCATTAGCGTCCACAATCAGGCGGGCCAATGGTGCGCCTTTGCGAACGGCGGCGACTCTGGCCAGATCGTCGGCATCCGCCAGTTTTAATTTGAGAAGAGGGCGGTTGGCATTGTGTACCGCGGCGTGGTGCATGCGGTCTGGCGTATCGAGCGATAGCGTATAGGCCGTCTCTAACGCTGTTGGCGAAGGCAGGTTCAGGCGCTGCCAAATGCGTTGCTGATGCTGTTTGCACTCCAGATCCCAGAATGCGCAATCGAGCGCATTACGCGCTGCGCTTGCCGGAAGAATGGTTTGTAGCGCTTTCCGATCCAGACCGTTACGGATGTCGCTGTGCAGTGAAGCAATCTGTTCCGTTACGCTGTCGAGGGATTCACCGTAACGTGAATAAGGAACGCACTCGCCATAGCCCGTCACGTTACCGGACCGAATCGCCACGACAACGACATCCGCCTGACGTTTGCTGCCGCGTGAAATGGTAAATGCGCCCTCTATTGGCCAGCTTTCGGTGAAACATCGCATCTCGGTCATAAGCTTGCTCTCGAATTAACCATCTTGCGCTCAGCGCTGTAAGTGCCTCATTTGGCAGGCTTGAATGGGGACTAAAGTGTAATGTTTCTTCCTGTGAGTATTCTTCATTTTTCGCGATTTTAGTAAAAATAATGAGTCGTCATTCCAGACTGAGAAAATTTATGAACGAGTATCGACAGAGTGAATTATCTGAGATAGCTTGAATAGGCTCATTACACTTCAAGTCGCATATATCTTTGTGGTTAATGAAAGCTGTGGTTACCGAAAGCTATGTGGTTAATGAAAGCTGTGGTTACCGAAAGCTATATAGCCAATGAAAACTGGCTTTCTGCGATTTGAATGATGTTGAGCAGAGTGCTTTTTACAGGCGCTGCGTCGCTCGGACGGTCCGGGCGCTCACGTTAATTTGAGGATGTTATGGCTGATTCACCTTCTCCGCGCCGTTTTACGCGCATCGATCGTCTTCCCCCGTATGTATTTAATATCACTGCTGAATTAAAAATGGCTGCGCGTCGTCGCGGCGAAGATATTATTGATTTCAGCATGGGTAACCCTGACGGGCCGACACCTCCTCATATCGTGGAAAAACTCTGTACGGTTGCACAGCGTGAGGATACCCATGGTTACTCGACATCCCGAGGGATCCCGCGCTTACGCCGTGCGATCTCCCGCTGGTATGCCGATCGCTATGAGGTTGATATTGACCCTGAAAGCGAAGCGATTGTCACGATTGGTTCCAAAGAGGGGCTGGCGCACTTGATGCTGGCAACGTTGGATCATGGTGATACGGTTCTGGTGCCGAATCCCAGTTACCCGATTCACATTTATGGCGCGGTGATTGCCGGGGCGCAGGTGCGTTCCGTGCCGCTAGTGGAAGGCGTCGATTTCTTTAATGAATTAGAGCGCGCTATTCGCGAGAGTATTCCGAAGCCGAAAATGATGATTCTCGGTTTCCCGTCAAACCCGACGGCGCAGTGTGTCGAACTGGATTTCTTTGAACGCGTCGTTGAGTTGGCGAAACAGTACGGCGTGTTGGTCATCCATGATTTGGCCTATGCCGATATCGTTTATGACGGCTGGAAAGCACCGTCGATCATGCAAGTCCCCGGCGCGAAGGACATTGCGGTGGAATTCTTCACGCTGTCGAAAAGCTACAATATGGCGGGCTGGCGCATTGGCTTTATGGTTGGAAATCCAGAGCTGGTAAACGCGCTAGCGCGAATTAAGAGCTACCACGATTACGGCACGTTTACGCCGTTGCAGGTTGCCGCGATTGCTGCGTTGGAAGGCGATCAGCAATGTGTGCGGGATATTGCTGAGCAGTATCGCCAGCGTCGTAACGTTTTGGTGCGTGGTTTGCATGAAGCAGGTTGGATGGTTGATGAACCGAAAGCCTCAATGTACGTTTGGGCGAAAATCCCTGACGCCTATGCACATTTGGGGTCGCTGGAGTTCGCTAAGCGTTTGCTGTCTGAAGCGAAGGTTTGCGTCTCACCCGGCATTGGCTTTGGGGATTATGGCGACACCCATGTTCGGTTTGCCTTAATCGAAAATCAGGATCGTATTCGGCAGGCTGTGCGTGGGATTAAGGCGATGTTCCGTGCAGACGGCATCTTACCGACCACTAAACCGTTATCAGGAAAGGGCTCTGCTGCCTGATAACTACTACCTTGATAACTGCGGCTCCCAGTCGCCCGACTGGGAGCAACATAAACATGCCGTGACAGTGGCTTATCATTTGCTAGAATGCCTATCGTTAATCTCAATCAGGATGAGTTTGTCATGTTGTTATCTCTGTCTAAATTTTCTGCGTTAACGCTGCTTTGCGTCATGCTGGCCGGATGCCAGCAAACAGGAACGTCTGCCCACAAAGGAACGGCGGCGGGTCAGTCTTCTGCGGTAACGGTCTCTTCTAACGATCAACTGAGCCAGTTATCGTCGCTGGTTGCGGCCACCCGATATCTCAAATCGCAGTGTAACCGCAGCGATCTTCCCGATGATGCGACGATTGCCAATGTCGCGTTGGATGTGGCGAAACAAAGAGGCTGGAATGTTGCGGGCTATCAGGCTTTGCCGCAGCGCAGCGAAAGCCTGTATCGAGGGTTATTAAAAGACAGCACGCCGAAAGAGACGCAGTGTTCGGAGTTCAACCGTACGCTGACACCGTTTATTGATGCCATGCGCAGCCACGGCTAAGGTCTAACGCTTCCACTTTCACTGTCGGCGGAACGTTCATCCTCGTTGAATTTTCCGCCCGGCCAATCCTCCAGCGCTTCCAGAATAAACACCTCGCCTTCTACGCTGAAAATGGTCATATCTTGTTGGATTTGTTCTATCGCTAGCCCTTCGATTGGCGAATCGCCTTCGTGAAATTGCATGCCGTTGAGCGTGATGCTGCGCTTGGCTTCATCTGACGTATAAACATGTGAGCTGTAGGTCAGCGGTGGAATTTCACCATTGCTGACGGGAGGTAACGACAGCGTGGTCTTTTTCTCAAGAGCAGCAGGCACATCGACATGAGCCTCCTCTTGATGAGGCGTAGCCGCGAGTGCTGTCGGCGCTTGCCCCTCAACCGCAGGTAAGGTGGCAGCTTGAACGGCCAATGTGGTGGTCGGAGAGGTCGTAGGGCTACCCCAGCGCTGGTGGCTGAACCAGCCTAGCGCGATAAAAAGCAAAGCATAAACAACCATCAGATAACCGGGCATTGGGTATCTGGCAAGTAACGCTGGCTGTGAGTGTGTCGGTGCGTCCGGTGCGTTGTCCACGCGCTAATCCTTAATTATTTATCCCCGTCATACTCCAAGCTGCATGTGTGTTGGCAATACTCGGCTCATCTATGAGCCTCACCCTGAAGGGCCGCCGCTTACGGCGTTCAAATCGGCTATGCCGATTTGTCCTCGCTCACCCCAGTCACTTACTGATGTAAGCTCCTGGGGATGAATGAGAGACAAGTATGTCTCTCACCAGAGGTCAGCCTTTGGCTGCTCAAATTCGTCTTTGACGAATTTGTCACTGCGTCGCCGCCTTCCTGCAACTCGAATTATTTAGGGGGTACTTAGGCCGTGTAGCATCACATCATAAACGAAAGTCGGGTGAGTAGGATGATGCTGCATGCCTTATTTTGCAAAAAATAGGAAGCGGCAGAAAACTGAATCTCTCGGTTATGTGACAGTTCCTCCATTTTGATTAAAAACTATTGTAATCATAATAATCACGGATGGAATCTTGATGCGGGTCGCAAAAAAATTGTGCGAATTTGCTTTAATGAAACTATGTTTTACCATTGTAGGTATAACGTTTCTTTTTGGTTTTTTTTGTCGTCAATAAACGAGGGGCGAATCATAAGAATTTAATTAAGCATTCTGAGCGTTAAATCGGTAGCACTATTATGTGGTTTTTACTACAGGTATTACGTTGCTTTTTTATCGATAAGGGATGTGTCAATCTGCTGCTAAATTACGAATAAAAGCAATTTTAAAGAATGCGATTAATATCGCAGGGTTTTGTGCGGATTTATTTTTCTATTTTAATAATTAAAAAATACTGAGGGATAAAATGCTTAAAACGGTTATTGGGACTGGTCGTTTACGTACCTGTGCGGTAGCTATTGCCCTTTCTGGAATGGTTCTTTCCGGGTGTGACAACAGTCAGCAGCCAGTGGCAGAAACAGCGCAGCCAGATTTGCAGGTGAAAACCACACCATTTGGTTGGGCTGCACAATATCAGAACACGGACGGTAAGTTTTATGCGACGACGGGAGGTGAGGGGGCACATGAAAATAGCATTTATATCGTCACTAACCGTCAGGAATTAAAGGACGCATTAAATAATGTTCGCAGTGCCCGCTATATCGCAGGCGATTCCGATGCGGAGTTACAGGCAAAATTAGAACCTAAAATTATCTATTGGCAAGGTACTATCCGTGGTGATGATTTAGGGAACGGACGTAATGCGAATGCGGAGGATTATAAAACCAAACCGAATAAAACTACGTTTGATTTCGATTTATATGTCAAAGCTTTCGATCAGAATTATATGGCGCAACTGAAAGCCACGGCAGATGCTGGTGGAACTGATGCGGCAGCAGCCAGTGCAGAGCTTAGCCTGTTGAAAAAACAAAATGGTCAGCGTTCACAGTATGCCAACAATCAGAAAGCGCAGATTCAATTTCAGGTTCCGCCGAATACCACGATTTTAGGTGTAGGTAGCGACGCGAAACTGGTGGAAGGGTATTTATCCCTCAATACGTTAAGCCACACGTTCGGCAAAACGGATAACAGCAACATCATTATCCGCAATATTACGTTTCAGGCGCCACGTGACTTTGCCCCTGCCTGGGATGCGGGCGATGGTGACAAAGGCAACTGGAATGCGCGTTATGATTCTGTATCGATTAATGCCAGCAAAAATGTCTGGATCGACCACTGCACCTTTACGGATGGTGAATATCCCGATCATTTAGAGCCGGTGCTGTTCGGTAAACCTATCCAACGCCACGATGGCCTGTTGGATATAGAAGATGGCGCTGATTACCTGACGATTTCCTACAATATTTTTGCTCAGCATGACAAAACGGTATTAATCGGCTCAGGTGACGGTGATAAAGGGGAATATCGGATCACTTTCGAAGGCAATTTATGGGACAACAGCGTGCAACGTTCGCCGCGCGTGCGCTTTGGTCAGGTGCATTTGCTCAATAACTATCACCGTGGTGCAACGGATACCAACTACCCTATTCTGTATGCCATTGGGATGGGCTTCGATTCATCGATTCTTTCTGAGAGTAACGTTTTTAACTTCGAAGGCGGTAGTGCAGACGAAAAGCTGATTATTGGTGCTTATAAGGGAAGTAAGTTTAAAGACAACGGTTCCTGGTTCAATGGCAATTCGGCAAGCAATTTGAATCAAATCGCATTGGATAAATGCAGCGCACTGCAAGAAACCGAGAAAGCCGCTGCGACAAGCTCTGGGAAAGCGGTGCCGGGATGGGCGTTGGAGACCTGCACCAATGAATTGGAATGGAGCCCGCCTTATGTGTATAGCGTTGGGAAGTCCATCGCCATCGTTGAGAAATATGTTCTGGAAAATGCTGGCTCTGGAAAGCTGGATATTTCTCTCCCGTAGTTGTCGTCATTAACGCATTATTTTTATTGAAATAGTTATCTGTAATCTCTCTGCCCAATATCAATCATTCTGCGGTAATGGATTTGCCGCAGGGTGAGAAATATAGGGGAAAATAATAGTAAAAATACAGGAAATGCTATGACTTATTTTTTACCTCGTACTCGTCTTACGCTCTGCGCGACAGTCGTTCTGAGCAGCCTGATTGCCGGATGCAGCGATAGCGATTCAGCGCCGGATATTGGTGTCGATCGTTCCGCTGCGCCGCAGAATCTTAAAGTGCCGACGCTCGCCTATGATGACAACAGTGTGGTACTGGCCTGGGAAAAACCGACTAAACCTGCCGCAGGCATTAAAGATTATCGTGTCTATATGAATGGAACCTTATTAGGTGGAACCATTGATAACCAGAACACCCATTCGCCGGCCAAACCTTATATTGATAACTTCTATAACTCGATCGATACCACCAACTGGCACGTCCGCGTCAGCTTCCATAATTTCAAGGTAGCTGACCTGTCGCCGGAAACAGAGTATCGCTTCACTGTGCGTGCGCTGTATGAAGATGGTAAAGAATCCGTTGATAGTGAAGCGGTCGTGCAGAAAACGACGGCCACGCCAGCTTCACTGAACGTGACTAACTACGGTGCAAAAGGGGATGGGGTAGCAAACGATACGGTGGCGATTCAGAAGGCGATTGATGACTGTACGCCAGCCGCGTATCCGAAAGGATGTAAAGTCGTGGTTGAAGGTGGGACGTTTAAAACCGGTGCGCTGTTCCTGCATAGCGATATGACATTTGAAGTCGCGAAAGGCGCTACGCTGCTGGGGTCAGCAAATGGTGACGATTATCCGCTTGCCCGCGGCTACTATCTCTACCCTTACAGTTCACCTAAATTGCCGAAGCGTCCGCCTTCTCTGATTAACGTACTGGAAGCGGACGATCAGGGCAGCAGCCATGCAGGCACCTTTAAAAATATTCGTATCGTCGGGCAGGGCACCATTGATGGCAATGGCTGGACGCGAGGCATTAAAGCCAGTGACACAAACATTACTGAAATTGATGAATTAAAGAATGAATTGCCGCTCTACCGTGCGAGTAAATCCGCCAATGTTGGCAGTGACGGTATTCTGGCAAAAGACCAAACGGCAAAAGCTGTTGCTGAAGGGATGCTACTGGATGAGGCGTACAAAAACCGACGCTCCAGCCTGATGACGCTGCGCGGCGTGAGCAACATGTACCTGGAAGGGCTGACCATTTTGAACCCGGCATATCACGGTGTGATGGTACTGGAATCTGAAAATGTGGCGATGAATGCGTTGGTTCACACGACGTATGATGCCAATAACGCGGATGGCATTGAATTCGGAAACAGCCAGAACGTTATGGTATTTAATAACTTTTTTGATACGGGTGATGACAGCGTAAACTTTGCTGCGGGATATGGTGCCGAAGTGGCGACGCTGGGGCAAAAGGCGCAGAGCGGCGCCTGGATCTTCAATAACTACTTCCGCCGTGGTCATGGTGCGGTAGTCACGGGTAGTCATACTGGTGCCTGGATTGAAAAAATTGTTGCTGAAGATAACGTAATGAATAAGACGGATGTTGGCTTGCGCATGAAGAGCCGGCCTTATTATGGCGGTGGCTCACGTGACGTGGTATTCCGTAATAACGCGATGCGTGATATTGTCAACGAACCGTTCGTGTTCACTATCAAATATAAAGCGGACGTGAACGATACCCAGCCAGCGGCAGAACCCGCTCAGTTCCGTGATGTGACCGTTTCTAACGTCACGGTTGATGGTTCACCGAAGAAAAACAGCATCATGGTCGACGGGATGACCGTGGCTGAGATGGCTGATGCGTATAAGTTCTCTTTTGGACGCGATGCTTATCATCAAGGCTTGCATTTTGAGAATGTAAAATTCAAAAATGTAAAAGTTACGGACATTACCTTCCTGAAGAACAGTGAATTTAAAAATGTCATTTTTGAGAATGTACCAGGAGCCTGGAATTTCGGTCATATTGAAAATATCAGGCTCGAAGACCGTGTAAATAATGATGCCGCGCTGACGACCAGCGGTGATGAAACCATCACCCGGGAAGCCGCAACGGAATAAGGCATTTTCCCCACGCCGTTGGGCGTGGGGAGTATTATGGATGATTACCTATGGCACGATTACAAGCTTTCAAAGAACCGTCTTTTAATTCGTTGGTTACCACTTTTCGGTCACTGCCCGCTCCTCTGATTCGACGTATCGTGTTGGGGCTGATTTTGCTGCTGATTTGTCAGCAGTTGGCTGTACTGACCTGGCGCTTTCTCCTACCTGAAGACTCACACATTGTTGGTGTATCGGTCACGCCTGCCCAAGCGAAAGAAAAACCCGTAATACCGGGTGATTTTACTCTGTTCGGGCGGGCTCCCGATGCGGATGCCTCCGCCGTTAACGACGCCGCATTATCCGGTAATATTCCTCTGTCATCGTTAAATATCAGTCTGACCGGGGTGCTGGCGAGTGAAGACGCCAAACGTTCGATTGCCATTATCGCTAAAGATAGTCAGCAATATACTCGTAACGTCGGCGATGCGGTGCCGGGCTATGAAGCCAAAATTGTGACTATCTCTGCCGATCGTGTCGTGATTCAGTATCAGGGGCGCTATGAGGCGCTGCATTTGTATCAGGAAGAAAGTACTGCTGACGCACCGCCGTCTTCTGGTGCCTTTAATCAGGCGAAAGATAAGATACAAAAAGATCCCTTTACGACACAGGACTACCTCACTATTTCTCCCGTCACGGAAGAAGACGTACTGAAGGGATATCAGTTAAACCCCGGCAAAAATCCCGATCTTTTTTACCGAGCAGGCTTGCAGGACAACGACCTTGCTGTGTCATTAAACGGTATGGATTTACGCGATGCGGATCAGGCGCAGCAAGTAATGGCGCAACTGGCAGGGATGAGCAAATTTAATTTGACCGTCGAGCGTGATGGTCAACAGCAAGATATATATCTGGCATTGGATGGAGACCACTAATTTGTTTAGCAAGGGACAGGGATTTTTTAAGCGTCAGGTTTTTTCGAAACATAAAAACCAATGGCTTGGTCATGTGCGCCGCAAGAGCATGTTATTGCTCGGCGGTGGGGTTCTGCTGATGGCATCATCATTGGCGTGGAGCACGGAATTCTCCGCCAGTTTTAAAGGCACGGATATTCAGGAGTTTATCAATACCGTCAGTAAGAATCTGAATAAGACGGTCATCATCGATCCATCGGTCAGCGGAACGATTACCGTACGTAGCTATGACATGATGAACGAAGAGCAATATTACCAGTTCTTCCTGAGCGTGTTGGATGTCTATGGGTTCACCGTTATCCCGATGGATAACAATGTGTTGAAAATTATTCGCTCGAAGGATGCAAAATCGACTTCGATGCCGTTGGCAAGCGATGATCAACCGGGGATCGGCGATGAAGTCGTTACGCGCGTTGTGCCCGTTAACAACGTAGCCGCTCGCGACCTGGCACCGCTGTTGCGCCAGTTGAACGACAACGCGGGTGCCGGGAGTGTGGTGCATTACGAACCGTCGAATGTGCTATTGATGACCGGCCGTGCGGGTGTGATCAAGCGGCTCATGACGATTGTTGAGCGGGTTGATCAGACGGGCGATCGGAATGTGGCTAGCGTGCCGCTGTCTTACGCTTCCTCGACGGAAGTAGTGAAGATGGTGAATGAGCTAAACAAGATGGATGAGAAATCCGCCTTGCCGGGCATGCTGACGGCAAATGTAGTAGCAGATGAACGCACTAACTCGGTGTTGGTACGTGGAGAACCAAATTCACGCCAGCGCGTTATCGACATGATCAAGCAGCTCGATCGCCAGCAGGCGGTGCAGGGCAATACCAAAGTCATCTACCTCAAATACGCCAAGGCTGCCGATCTGGTCGAAGTGCTCACGGGTGTCGGTGACAGCATCCAAACCGACCAGCAAAATGCATTGCCCGCGCTGCGCAAAGACATTTCGATTAAGGCACACGAGCAAACTAACTCGCTGATTGTGAATGCGGCGCCTGACATCATGCGCGATCTGGAACAGGTGATCTCACAGTTGGATATCCGCCGTCCGCAGGTCTTGGTCGAAGCGATCATCGCGGAAGTACAGGATGCCGATGGCATGAATCTGGGCGTGCAATGGGCGAATAAGAATGCCGGGGTGACGCAGTTCACGAATACAGGGTTACCGATCACGACAATGATGGCGGGAGCGGACCAATTTCGGCGTGATGGAACGCTTGGTACTGCCGCGACGAGTGCACTTGGCGGTTTCAACGGGATTGCCGCCGGTTTCTATCAGGGCAACTGGAGCATGCTGCTGACGGCGCTGTCCAAAAACAGCAAGAACGATATTCTGGCGACGCCCAGTATCGTGACGCTGGACAATATGGAAGCGACGTTTAACGTTGGTCAGGAAGTGCCGGTATTGGCCGGTTCGCAGACGACATCTGGCGATAACGTTTTCCAAACGGTGGAACGTAAAACGGTTGGTATCAAACTGAAAGTGAAGCCCCAAATTAACGAAGGTGACTCCGTTCTGCTGGAAATCGAACAGGAAGTCTCCAGCGTGGCAGATGCGGCCTCCAGCAGCAGCACCGACCTGGGGGCAACATTCAATACACGTACCGTTAATAACGCGGTACTGGTCAGTAGCGGAGAAACCGTGGTGGTGGGCGGCTTGCTGGATAAAAGTACCAATGAGTCTGCGAGTAAAGTGCCCCTGTTGGGAGATATTCCCGTGCTGGGGTACTTGTTCCGCTCCAACAGCACGGAAACGAAAAAGCGCAACCTGATGCTGTTTATCCGTCCTTCCATTATTCGCGATCGCAGCCAATACCAGAGCGCCTCTGCCAGTAAGTATCACTCGTTCAATGCGGAAGAGGAGAAGCAGCGAGACGTGAACGGCAGCGAAGGGGGGCTTTTGAATAACGATTTGCTGCGCTTGCCGGAAGGCGGAAACGCCTACACGTTCCGTCAGGTTCAGTCCTCCATTGTGGCGTTTTATCCGGCGGGCGGGAAATGAGTGACGTTGCCTCCCAGATGATAGAATTACGTCCCATACTACCTTTCGCCTATGCGCGATCGCAGCAAATTCTGCTGTTGCAGGGGGATAAAGACGTTAGCTTTCGAACGATTTGCGTCGCGCAAACGCCGCCAGCCGCCTTGCTGGAAGCGCGTCGGATTGCGGGCTGTTCGCTCAGGATTGAGCGAGTCACGGACGAAGAATTTGAACGGCAATTGGTCATCAGCTATCAGCGCGACTCGGAAGAAGCGCGCCGTATGATGGAGGACATCGGTAACGAGATGGACTTCTATACGTTGGCGGAAGAACTGCCAGACAGCGATGATTTACTTGATGCCGATGACGACGCACCGATTATCCGCCTCATCAACGCCATGTTGACCGAGGCGATTAAGAATAAAGCGTCGGATATTCATATCGAAACCTATGAGCGCTATTTGTTGATCCGTTTCCGGGTCGACGGCGTATTACGTGAGATCCTGCGTCCACAGCGTAAGCTGGCTTCGCTGCTGGTCTCGCGTATCAAAGTCATGGCAAAGCTGGATATTGCGGAAAAGCGTATTCCGCAGGATGGGCGCATGGCGCTACGGGTAGGGGGACGGGCGATTGACGTACGCGTGTCCACATTGCCGTCAAACTACGGCGAGCGCGTTGTGCTGCGTTTGCTGGATAAAAACAGCGTTAAGCTCGATCTTGAATTGCTGGGTATGTCGGAACGCAATCGACAACTGCTCGACAGCCTGATTCACCGTCCACACGGTATTATTCTGGTCACTGGCCCAACAGGGTCGGGGAAAAGTACCACGCTTTACGCGGCGCTAAGTCGCCTGAATGCCTCGGAACGTAACATCATGACGGTGGAAGATCCCATCGAATATGAACTGGAAGGCATCGGGCAAACGCAGGTCAATACTAAAGTGGATATGACGTTTGCCCGTGGGCTGCGTGCCATCCTGCGGCAGGACCCGGATGTCGTGCTGGTAGGGGAAATTCGTGATGGTGAAACGGCGCAGATTGCCGTTCAGGCCTCGCTGACCGGTCACCTTGTGTTATCCACACTGCACACCAATAGTGCGCTGGGCGCGCTGTCTCGTTTGCAGGATATGGGCGTAGAGCCTTTCCTGCTGTCAACTTCTCTGCTGGGTGTACTCGCGCAGCGTCTTGTCAGGACGCTGTGTCCTGACTGTAGTCAGCCGCAGCCAGTCGATCCGGCTCAGGCGAAACAGATGGGTATCGCGCCTGATACGCTGCTGCACAACCCCGTTGGCTGTTCGCAGTGTAGCTTTACCGGCTACCGGGGGCGCATCGGCATTCATGAATTAGTGCTGATTAATGACGACGTCCGTGCGGCGATCCATCGTAGTGACGGTGAAATGGCCATTGCGCAGATTCTGGGAGAAAGCAGAACCACTATCCGTCAGGACGGGCTGGAGAAGGTACTGGCGGGGCTTACGACCTGGGAAGAAGTGATCCGCGTAACCAAAGAGGAATGACATGGCACAGTACCAGTATCAGGCGCTGGATGCGCAAGGGAAAAAATGCCGTGGCAGTCAGGAAGCCGACTCAGCCAGACAGGCGCGTCAGTTATTGCGGGAACGTGGGCTGGTTCCACTGTCGGTTGATGAAAGCCGGGGCGACCAGAAGAAATCGGGTTCTACCGGTTTATCGCTACGCCGCAAAATTCGTCTCAGCACCTCAGATTTGGCGCTACTGACTCGCCAGTTGGCTACGTTAGTAGCGGCATCGCTGCCGTTGGAAGAAGCGCTGGATGCGGTGGCAAAGCAGAGCGAAAAGCCGCATCTGAGCCAGTTGATGGCGGCGGTGCGTAGCAAAGTTATGGAAGGTCACTCGCTGGCTGATGCCATGAAGTGCTTTCCCGGCAGTTTTGAACGGCTGTACTGCGCAATGGTCGCCGCCGGCGAGACGTCCGGTCATCTTGATGCCGTGTTGAATCGGCTGGCGGACTACACCGAGCAGCGCCAACAGATGCGTAGTCGCATACAGCAGGCGATGATCTACCCATGCGTGCTAACCGTGGTCGCGATTGCTGTGGTCAGTATTTTACTGTCCGTCGTGGTGCCGAAAGTCGTCGAGCAATTTATTCATATGAAGCAGGCGCTGCCGCTTTCTACCCGGATTTTGATGGGGATGAGTGATGCCGTGCGCACGTTTGGTCCGTGGGCGGTACTGGCATTGCTGGCTGGATTTATGGCGCTTCGGGTGATGCTGCGACAGGAGAAACGGCGTGTCAGTTTTCACCGACGCCTGCTGCATTTACCTCTGCTCGGCCGTATAGCGCGTGGCCTGAATACGGCACGCTACGCGCGGACGCTCAGCATTCTCAATGCCAGTGCGGTTCCGTTGTTACAGGCGATGCGTATTAGTGGCGATGTGATGAGCAATGACTATGCCCGCCATCGTCTTGCTATGGCAACGGATGCGGTACGAGAGGGCGTTAGCCTGCACAAAGCGCTGGAACAGACGGCGCTCTTTCCCCCGATGATGCGCCATATGATCGCCAGCGGTGAACGCAGCGGCGAGCTGGACAGCATGTTGGAACGGGCGGCAGACAATCAGGATCGTGAATTCAGTTCGCAGATGACGCTGGCGCTGGGGTTATTTGAACCGCTGCTGGTGGTCAGTATGGCGGCGGTCGTACTGTTTATCGTATTGGCGATTTTACAACCGATTCTACAGCTGAATACGTTAATGAGTTCATAAGCTCAATGAGCTTGTAGCAACAATGAGTTCGGTAAGAGAACCAATAATTGAACGAGGAAAAGTAAGGATGCAGCAACGTCAACGTGGTTATAGTCAGCGTGGTTTTACTCTGTTGGAAATTATGGTGGTGATCGTCATTCTCGGCGTACTGGCGAGTCTGGTGGTACCCAATCTGATGGGGAATAAGGAAAAGGCGGATCGGCAAAAAGCCGTCAGCGATATTGTGTCTCTGGAAAGCGCACTTGATATGTACAACCTGGATAACAATCGTTATCCGTCTACCGAACAAGGGCTGAAAGCACTGGTCACGAAGCCGACGGTACAGCCAGAACCGCGTAACTATCCAGCCGATGGTTATATTCGTCGCCTGCCGCAGGATCCTTGGGGCACGGACTACCAATTGTTGAACCCAGGTCAGCACGGCAAACTGGATATCTTCTCCCTTGGGCCAGATGGCATGCCGGGAACGGAAGATGACATCGGCAACTGGAATCTTGATAAGAAATAAGGCATGCGGCGGCATGTCTGTCGTTATAAATGATGGCTATCAATGACGGCGGAAAAGGACGGCAGAGGCGCAATGAAGCGGTCAATGAGGAAGCAGCGGGGATTCACTCTGCTGGAGATGATGCTGGTTGTGTTACTGGCTGGCATCGCGGCCAGTATGGTGGTCATGGCGTTTCCTCCCCAACGTCAGAATGATAGCGCCTGGCAGTTGGCACGTTTTCAGGCGCAGTTGGAATTTGCCGCTGAAAACAGTCAGGTTAATGAATATATGCTGGGCGTGCGCATCTACCCCGATCGCTGGCAGTTTTATCAACTCCAGCGACCAGCGACAACGGAAGGGACACCGATCCCAGGTAACGACCGCTGGCAGGGTTACACGTGGCAGCCGTGGCAACCGTATCGGGTGAGCACATCGGCGACGCTGCCCGATGCATTGCGGCTTGAGCTATTGCAGGCCGATGGGAAAAAAGTGGATAAAACGCAGAGCGGTGACGATCCCGATATCCTGATTTTGCCCGGTGGTGAAATCACGCCTTTCCGTCTGGCCTTTAAGTCTGAAAACAAAGCGCTCTCGAATTGGCTTCAGGTCGATGCCAACGGACGGTTTGTGACGTCGATGAGTCAGGGTAAGAAACGATGAAACGACAGAAAGGGATGACGCTGGTGGAAGTGCTGGTTGCGCTGAGCGTTTTTGCACTGGCTGGCATTGCCGTTTTGCAAACGACAGCCAGACAAGCAAGCAGCTTGAGCCGGTTGGAAGAAAAGACGTTTGCAGGCTGGGTGGCGGAAAATCAGCAGGTTCAACTGCGGCTTGAGCAGCGCTGGCCTGATGCATCGTGGGTGAGAGGCGAAACGAAATTTGCTGGCGTGCGTTGGAATTGGCGCTGGCAGGGCGTAGAGACTGGCGATCCTCAGACCAAAGCGTTGGATGTTGAAGTGCGACGTAATAAGGATGCTCTTGCTGCCGATGCCTCGCTACGCACCTATGTGGTGAAACAATAATGTTCAGTAAAACAAGGAAGTGTAGCCAAACAATAAGGTATCGAGAAATCGCGCGACAGAAACGTCAGCGAGGTTTTACGCTACTGGAAATGATTCTGGCGATCGCTATTTTTGCGGCGCTGAGTCTCAGTGCGTTTCAGGTGCTGAACGGCGTGATGCGTAATGATGACATTTCGCAGCGCAAAGCAGATCGTCTGGCTGAAATACAGCGCGCATTTTCACAAATGGACAGCGATTTTTCCCAGATGATTGCACGCGGGAGTAGAGGAAGTACCTCAATATTTTACGCCGGTCGCGATCAGGTAAAAAGTGATGACTGGGGTGTCAGCTTTATGCGTAATGGCTGGCAGAACCCGTTTGGCATACTGCCGCGTTCAGAACTTCAACCTGTTGCCTATCGGCTGCGGGAACATACTCTGGAACGGTTAACTCACGCAACCCCTGACCCGATTGAGGGACTCGATCCCGGCGTAAAACCGCTTCTCACACAGGTAGACGGTTTCCGCCTGCGTTTTTTCAGCAATAAAACCTGGCGCGATCGTTGGGATAACAGTACGCAATTGCCACAAGGGATCGAAGTGGTGCTGACGTTAAGAGATTACGGAGAAATGTCGCGTATGTTCTTGATTACCACCGGACCGGTTAAATGAGGTCGCGTCAGCGCGGCGTTGCGCTGCTGGTGGTACTCCTGATTCTGGCATTAATGGTGACCATTGCTGCGGTGATTACAGAGCGCACGGGTAAAGCGTTTATGCGCACCGAGAATCACCTGAGCCGCCAGCAGGCGAAATGGTACGCATTAGGGGCGGAAACGCTAAGCGGGCAGATATTACTGCGCGATGCGCGGAATATGCCGGGGCGCACGTTTGTCGGGCAAAATTGGTCGCAGCCAGGGCACCGTTTCCCCGTGGACGGAGGGGAAATCATCGGCCAGATTAGCGATGCACGGACCTGCTTTAATCTGAATGCGATCAATCAAGGCGTGGATAATGAAAGTACGCTGGTAAAAACGCCTTATCCGGCACAGGTTTTTCGTTTGTTATTAAAAAATCTGGGCGAGGATGCAGATCGTGCAGAAAAAATCACTGCGGCGGTGCGTGACTGGATTGACGCAGATAATTATCCATCAGCGAACGGTGCAGAAGACGAGGTCTATGCCACGTTGCCTGTGCCTTATCGTACTGCCAATCAAAGAATGAGTGAAATCAGCGAATTGCGGGCAGTTTATGGCATGGACAGCGACCTCTATCGCCGATTATTGCCCTATGTCTGTGCACTGCCGGTAGATGCGATATCCATTAATATCAATACGTTAACCGAATTTGACGCCCCGCTATTATCTGCTGTGTTCCTGAATGAAATGACGGTGTTGCAGGCAAAAGCGCTGGTGCAGCAACGGCCACGTATGGGATGGGCAAGCATTGAGGTTCTGCAACAAGCCGGGGCATTGCCTCCGAATAGTAAAAACACGGCGCAGCGGGTGCTGGCAGTAAAAAGTGAATGGTTCTTTGTAAAACTTCAGGTGCGCGTCGGCGACAGTGATTTTCATCAGCGCAGCTTGCTTCATCTGAGTGGACAAAAGGTACAGGTCGTGCAGCGGCAATATGGAGGATATAGGACGGTGAATCCATGAAAATAGCGGAAAAATGGAAGCGAAAAGCCGCAAAAACCCCATTAAATCGAGGAATGGGTGCTCGACATCCGTGCCTCATTATTCGTCTTCCTGTGGAAGAAGAGGGCGAAATCGAATGGCAGGTGCGTTCATTCAATGGGGAAAATTTACTGGGCCAGGGGCGCGGTAGCGTCGAGCGGGTTCGTCCGGCGTTGGCGGCCTATCCGTCCGTGACGTTTACCCGCGTTCTTGTCCCGGCGACTGATGTGACATTTTATTCCCTGACGTTGCCTCGACAGGCTCGGCGTCAGTTGACTCAAGTTGTGCCGTTTATGCTGGAAGATCAGCTGGCTACGGAAATAGAAAAACTGCATTTTGCCGTGTTGGACATTCACGGCGATGACGGCACTGTCGCGGTGGTGGAAAAAAACCGAATGCAGCGCTGGCTAGCGCAGTGTGATGCGCTGGGGCTCAGCGTCGATGCTTTATTGCCTGACGCCCGCGTATTGCCGAGGCATCAAGATGGCTGGAGCGCGTTACAGCATGACGACATGTGGCTATTTCGCCAGCCGACGGGCGGTGCCATGGCGGCGGAATCGTCCTGGTGTGGTGACCTGCTGAAGGCATCTATGCCGTTGCCTGCAATATACAGCTACAGCGGTGTATCGGTTGGTGGTGAGCTGTCGCAATACGAATGGCAGGAGGAGGGCGAGTGGAGGTCTCAGCCGGAAACGGATCTTTTCACGCTGGCCGCAACGGCGCAGTTACCCGCCTCGGTCGATCTGCGGCAAGGCGATTATGCGCCGGAGAAAGCCTGGCAAAACACGCTGCTGCCGTGGCGTGGCGTTGGAATCGCTTTTGCCTGTTACCTTCTGTTGATCGTGGCAGATGCGGGTTGGGTGCACTATCAGCTTTATCAACAGGCTGAGCATTGGCGGCAGGAAAGCGTTCGCGTCTATCGGCAGATTTTCCCTTCCGAGACCAATGTTGTTAACCCGCGTGCGCAGATGCAACAGCACCTACAACGCACGGCGGCAGGGGGCGCAGGGAAGGGGCTGCTAGAGCAATTGAACCCCTTACAGCAATTGATGACGCAGAATAGCGCTATCAAAATTCAGTCGCTGTCTTACGACGGTGCTGCTGGCGAATTCCGGCTGGCATTGCAAGGTTCGTCGTATCAGGAGCTAGAGCAGTTTCAGCAGCAGGCTGCTACCTATTATCAGGTTCAGGCGGGAGAGATGCGGCAGGAAAACGATCGGGTTGAAGGCCGCTTAACATTAAGGAGCCAGCAATGAATGAATTACGGCAACGCTGGCAGACAATGAGCCAGCGGGAACGGCAGCTTATGGTGGTGTGCGCAGCGGTACTTCTGCTCTGTCTGGTGTATTACGCTGTTTTTCAGCCGTGGCAGATGCGAGAAGAACTGTGGGAGCGTACGATTTCCCGCGAGCAGCAGACCGTCAGTTGGATGCAGAAGCAGGCCCCATCGATTCCGCAGGGAAATCAGACGCAGGGGGAAAGCAGCCAGAGGGAAACCAGCCTGCCGATTTTGATTTCCCAAAGCACTCAGCGTTATGGGCTGAACGTCGTACGTTTGCAGCCACAGGGTAATCAAGCATCAGTGACGCTAGCCCAGAGTGATTTTAATAGTCTGTTGCGTTGGTTGAGCGAACTGGAACGGCAAAACGGCGTACGTGTGATGTCGCTGGATGTGAATGCCGTCGAGCAAAATCCGGGGATGGTGGATGTCACTCGGCTCATGCTGGAACGGGCGGATGAAGCTTAAGTCCGGCATTGGGGCGGGTGTTGCTCTGGTTCTGGCATATGGGCTGTTCCTGACGTGTTATGCACCTGCTCGTTTGCTGACTGCGGTGCCGTTGCCAGCCGGAATGACGATCGCGCAGGCCACAGGAACGCTATGGCAGGGGAACCTGCAACGGTTTAGCTGGCGCACGTTAACGTTGGACGATGTGCACTGGAAAATCACCTTTTCAGGTTTTATGCCTGCGCTGGAGATTGCGTTTAAAAACCCGGAAGGCATAGAAGGTCAAGGAATTATTCGCGGCTGGCAGCAGCCGCAATTTTATCAATGGCGGCTTTCTGTTCCGGCTGGGTATTTATTCAGCCAGTTGCGTTTTATTGTGCCCATCGGGGCGGAAGGAAATCTACAGCTAAATCTGCAAGAGGCGACGGTCGATCGTTCAGGCTGTCAGTCGCTGGATGCTAACGTCATTTGGCCAGATGCACGAGTGAAAACCCCGCTGGGCGGGCTGGTGTTGGCGACGCCTCAGGCCACGTTGCGCTGCGAGCAAGGGGCGCTAGAAGCGAGCCTGCGGCAGGCTTCCTCACATCTACAGTTGTCTGGTAAAGGCAGCGTTACGCCTAAAGGCGAATATCGTTTTACGGGGCGGCTTAGCAGCGGGAATGATTTACCGGCGACTATGAAAAAACTGCTGACGACGACGGGTAAAGTGGACGAGCAGGGCGCCAGAACGCTGAATTTTCAGGGGCGTTTGTTGTAATAGGGACGGTCTTTTTAATAGAGACGATCGTTGTAATCACTGCCTAGCCGCTTGCGAGAATGGGCAACTCATCTATACCACTTCTTTATCGATAATCAGGGACTAACGTGGACGATTTAAGGGAATTCGCACAAGTGTTTCCGGCATGGTGGTTGAGTGCGCTGGGCGTGTTGGGGCTGATTGTTGGTAGTTTTTTGAATGTCGTGATTTACCGCCTGCCGATTATGCTGGAACGAAGCTGGCAGCAGGATATTGATCTTCAGACCGGAATGACCGATTCCAGCCGTGACAGTACGCGCTACAATCTGTGGTGGCCACCTTCGTCTTGCCCGCACTGCCAGCAGGCTATTGCGGTGAAAGATAACATCCCTCTCTTCAGTTGGCTGTGGCTGCGCGGCCGCTCTCGCTGCTGTCATCAGCCTGTATCTATGCAATATCCGCTGGTGGAAGTTATCACCATGCTGGCCTTCCTAACGGCGGGTTTGCTATGGCAGCCCAGTATGGCGTTGTGTGGAGCGTTGGTTTTGCTGTCTTTCCTGTTGGTGCTGACCGTCATTGATATCAAAACGCTGCTGTTGCCTGATGTGCTTACGCTGTTGCTTCTGTGGATGGGGCTACTGTTTAATCTCTCGGAGACGTTTGTCCCAGTGGGGGATGCTGTGGTGGGGGCGATGGCGGGTTATTTATCCCTGTGGCTACTCTATTGGGTATTCAAATACGCGACGGGTAAAGAGGCGCTGGGGTATGGCGATTTTAAGTTGCTTGCCGCGCTGGGTGCCTGGCTGGGCTGGCAGGCATTGCCGAATCTGGTTTTGGTTGCAGCGCTGAGCGGGCTGGTCGTGACTCTTATCTGGCGAGGGTTACGTAAAGAAGATACGGCTAAACCGCTGGCTTTTGGCCCGTGGCTGGCAATCGGTGGTGTGTTCGGTGTGATAATGAACGGATTCAATCTGTAGAACATGGCAAAGACAATGCCGAGTCATTTTACTTAATAACAGGTATAAAAATAGGCTGAGGGTATAAATACCATCAGCCTTTTTTATCTCTGTGTGCGTGCCCTTCAGCGAATAAATCTTTGTCGGGCAAATGACAGGTTATTCTACCATCAGCATAAAGGTACTCACCCAAACGACTAAACAGAATGAGATACCCATAAAAAAATACTTCACCGATTTATTCTCCAGCAGAAACCACGCCACCAACGATCCCGATTGTGCGTTTATTATGGAAGGAAATAATTACGCTGTTGGTTATATCACCGAAGGGTAATCTTTCCCGCTGTCATCACTAGAGTCACACCAGTTATGACGGGATCGGCGCTAAATCTACGCCGAGTGAGGGGGGGAATTCAATAGGTCCAGAAACTATATTTTCAAAATAGCATTAAAAAGCGTTCAACCGTTTCAGAGGCTGGAAAAACCGAGGGGATTCTGGTGGAAATTGCCACCTATTCCCCCGATTTTTGGCAGCGCCATCTTAGGTATGGCGCCTCATTAATAGCGAATGATGGTATTGTTACCCACTCATCAATAGGCTAATTATTTAGGTAGTTGGCCTAATCTCTCCACCCCATTGCTGGCGCGATATGCTTCAGAATTGCTTCGATAACATGTGCATTATAATCAACGCCCAGTTGGTTCGGCACCGTTAGCAATAGCGTATCCGCTTCGGCAATCGCTTCATCCTGCTTTAACTGTGTGATCAGCGCTTCGGGTTCGGCTGCATAGCTGCGCCCGAAAATAGCGCGCGTTTTTTCATCAAGGAAACCCACCTTGTCGCTATCATTACTGCTTCCGCCGAAATAGGCGCGATCGCGATGATCCATCAGTGCAAAAATACTTCGGCTGACAGACACGCGCGGTGAGCGTGTATGCCCAGCCTCAGCCCATGCGGCCCGATAGGCTCGAATTTGCTGTGCCTGCTGGATATGAAAAGGTTCGCCGGTTTCATCATCCTTTAGCGTGGAGCTTTGCAGATTCATTCCCAGCTTCGCTGCCCATACTGCCGTAGCATTTGATCCTGCTCCCCACCAGATACGTTCACGCAATCCATCTGAATAGGGTTCCAGGCGCAAAAGGCCTGGTGGATTCGGGAACATTGGTTGCGGATTTGGCTTCGCAAACCCTTCGCCCCGCAGTACATCCAACAGCACTTCGGTATGATGCCGTGCCATATCGGCTTCAGTTTCCCCTTCTGTCGGCTGATAGCCAAAGTAGCGCCAGCCATCGATCACTTGTTCAGGGGAACCACGGCTGATGCCGAGCTGCAAACGTCCCCCTGATATCAGGTCGGCGGCGCTGGCATTTTCAGCCATATATAGCGGGTTTTCGTAGCGCATGTCGATGACGCCGGTGCCAATCTCAATGCTGCGGGTTTTCGCGCCAATGGCTGCGAGCAGTGGAAACGGTGAGCCCAACTGGCGGGCAAAATGGTGGACCCTGAAATAGGCACCGTCAGCGCCCAGTTCTTCTGCTGCGACAGCAAGATCGATAGATTGCAGCAAGGCGTCAGCCGCTGAACGTGTACCAGACTGCTGCGACGGCGCCCAGTGACCGAATGATAAAAAGCCAATCTTCTTCATAGGGTATTCATCCTTATATTCAGACAAATATTTAGCACGTTCGCCCTGCACAGCAAGGTGCTACAAATTCAGTAATACGATCACTCTACGCGATTAATAGTGAGAATAAATATCATTTTTTTAACGTAATAATTCAGTTTATCTGACCAAGCGTTAGCAGAATAAACAATCTTTTTGCTGTAAATATCACGTTTGCTATTTAAGGGAAAATGCCCTGTGTGACGATCTCTCCTTTAGTGGAACCGACCCGACTTCTGGCGAATGAGGTTTTATCCCTTGAAGGACAGGGTTTCTTGGTGAATAAAGGATTTGTCACACTGTTTTAGTGGGCAACGGGAGGTAAATCGGCCAACGATGGCGAACTCTGCTATGATTGCGGCATATCTGCGCCGCTTTTTAGCTCGGCGTCACCTTTCGTTATCTCGTCCTTGGTAGAGTAATCACTGTGAGTACAACCTCTTTTTCTTCCCTCGCGCTGCCAACTGAGCAGTTATCCAATCTTAATGAACTGGGCTATACCGACATGACGCCAGTCCAGGCGGCGACGCTGCCAGCCGTGTTGAGCGGCGCAGACGTGCGGGCCAAGGCGAAAACCGGTAGCGGCAAAACGGCAGCATTCGGGATTGGGTTGCTGGATCGTATTGTCGTCAGCGATTTTACCACGCAGGCGCTGGTGCTATGTCCGACGCGTGAACTGGCCGATCAGGTCAGCAAAGAACTGCGTCGTCTGGCGCGCTTTGCGCAAAACATTAAGATTCTGACACTGTGTGGCGGTCAGCCGATGGGGCAGCAGCTCGATTCTCTGGTTCACGCCCCGCACATCGTTGTCGGTACTCCGGGACGTATTCAGGATCATTTACGCAAGCAGTCTCTGGCTTTAGATAGCCTGAAAGTGCTGGTGCTGGATGAAGCGGATCGCATGCTGGACATGGGCTTTACTGACGCCATTGATGATGTCATTTCCTATACGCCATCCGATCGCCAAACCCTGCTATTTTCCGCCACGTACCCGGAAGAGATCGAACAGATCAGTGCGCGGGTTCAGCGTCAGCCGCAGCGTTTCGACGTTGCAGACGATGTGGAAGAGTCTGCCATTGAACAACGTTTTTATGAGACGACAAAAGATCAGCGTCTGCCGTTGTTGATCGCCATCCTGAGCCATTATCAACCAGCATCCTGCGTGGTGTTTTGCAACACGAAACGTGATTGCCAGAGCGTATTTGACGCACTGGACATGCGTGGGATTAGCGTATCTGCGTTACATGGCGATTTAGAACAGCGCGATCGCGATCAGGTTCTGGTGCGTTTTGCTAATCGCAGCTGTCGTGTGCTGGTGGCAACTGATGTAGCGGCGCGAGGTCTTGATATCAAAGAGTTGGCGCTGGTGGTGAATTTTGAGCTGGCGTTTGATCCTGAGGTTCACGTTCACCGTATTGGCAGAACAGGCCGCGCGGGTACGCAGGGGCTGGCGGTTAGCCTGTGTACGCCACAGGAAATGAACCGTGCCAATCTGATTGAAGATTATCTCGGTATGCGAATTAAATGGACATCGGCAGATGAGATTAGTCGCAGTGGGGATGTTGCGCTTGAACCTGAGATGATGACGCTGTGTATTGATGGTGGCAGAAAAGCCAAAATTCGTCCCGGCGATATTCTTGGTGCGTTAACTGGCGATGCAGGATTAACAGCAGCGGAAGTCGGGAAAATTGATATGTTCCCTCTGCATGCTTATGTTGCAATCCGTAAAGACAGTGCTAAACGTGCACTGCAACAGCTCCAGAAAGGCAAAATCAAAGGGAAAAGCTGTAAGGCCAGATTGTTAAAGTAACCGGTGGTTAATATACCAGGCAGGGTAGGATGACAGTCACTGGGTAACAGACAGGAGTGTTAAAGGCGGATGCAGACAACAGAAATCGATCGGCGGCTGACGGAAGTGAGCCAGCAGCTAACGATGGTGCTGGTGCCGGGATTGCGGGACAGTGATGACGAGCACTGGCAAAGCCATTGAGAACAGCGTTTTCCTCATTGGCACCGTATACGCCAACGAGAATGGTATCAGGCCGATCTGGACCGCTGGGTGTTGGCGATCCGTCGTGAGCTCAGCGTCTGTACACAGCCTGTGGTTCTAATCGGTCACAGCTTCGTCGCGCTGGCCGCCTGCCATATTGTGCAGCAAGGCCAGGAAGGGAGGGCGGGTGTCATGCTGGTGGCACCAGCAGAGCCTATGCGCTTTGAGATTGATGATCGCATTCAGGCTGCACCGCTGTCGGTTCCAACGCTGACCTTTGCCAGCCATAACGATCCGCTGATGAGTTTTACTCGCGCCCAATACTGGGCGCAGGCGTGGGACAGCGAACTGGTTGATGTAGGGGAAGCTGGACATATTAATGCAGAAGCGGGGTTTGGTCCCTGGGAATATGGCCTGGCAAGATTAGCTGAGTTTTCCGAAGTACTCATTGCTAATCGTTAACCGGCCAGTTCCATCAAATACTCATATTATTAATATAATGTTATATTTTTCTTTAATGCCAGGACAATACGTTTATTTGTCTTGGCATTTATTTATTATTAAGAAATCTCTTCTTGCTCGCCTGAACCATGCAGCATTTCTTGAATCTGCTGATAAACCTCTGCCGCAGATAAATTGCTATAAGATGTTTTACTCTCAAAATGTAGTACCTGTTCACCACCGGAGCTATGAAGCGCTCCCATGAGTGCCACATCTTCTTGTGTGATGCGCTGCCCAGTGAAGGCATCAAACATTTCAGAGTTACCATCTGGGTACTTAATCACGGAGATTAGCTTACCGTTGTACAAAGGAATACCTGTCATCGCCAGAGAGTATTCAGTGGCGGCTTTCTGCTGTGCCTTAATCTGTTCAGGTGGAGTGACATCTTTCTCTTCAGTGGCACGTTTCTTTTGGGAAGATAGCGTGACTTTGGTGCTCTCGTTCGAGCCCGGCATATTCTGAGAGTCGGAGTTGGCTGATGTGTCTGTTTTATTCCCCGGACTGATGGCTGCAACGACAGTCGGGTTGGCAGCGGCGCCAATAGGAGGCATGGTAGCCGGGGTTGTCGAACTCACAATTTGAATATCTGGAATTACCACAGTATAACTCCTTCTTATAGCTATTTAATGCTGGTAATGGTTTTTACCAGTGAGTTACTTCAGTGTGTTAAAACCCTATGCACTAATGCCGCAGTCGTTGAAATTTAGGCCATCAACACAAGCAGGTTAATTGTCTACCTTGGAAATGGTATCAATCTGCTGAGCATAATTTTCTATTGTTCAACACTATGACGTTGATGAAATGGTTCGGTCAGAACACGATTAATGTAAAACAGTATTTATGCCAAACACCATTTATGCAAAATGCAATTGCATTAAAAAACACCCTATCGCAAAAGGTATCGGCTGTTTTTTTTGCTTCATTAATATCCAAAAGGCATAAGATTTAAATTTTTCATTACCAACCGTGCGATCTTATGTGACCAACTCTCTTAATTTTTAAAGAATATAAAATTATCATGGCATTAGCGTGATTGAGTGATACCTCTCGCAGTGTATGTGCTCTACAAGAGCAGGGGAACGCGATACACTGTTTTCCTTATCTTTGTCCTGTTAAGAAACGCTATGCCCAGTATTAAATTGACGGTTAACTATTTGTATCGGCAATCCGGCGAAACGCGCGAAGCGTCACAGGCGACAGCTCGCGTATTTATTGGTGACGATCTTATTGCTACTGAGGTGATTACCGGTATGACGGAAAGCCCGGTTAATAAGTATTTGCACTACTCAGGGCCTGAAAGGCAGCCTGTGCGTGTCGAATGGGAGAGTGAGGGAACAACGGCTATGACCGTGTCCGAGGTAGAAACCTGTCCCTGTTGCCACCATGATTAGCCTGACACATTGAAGCTACGTACCGGTGAAGCTACGTATCGTTTTTGAACGATTCGATTTCGTGATTAATACACTAAATAACGCAAGTTTCACAACAGCCAACGCACATGCGGTTTGAAATATGACGGGTAGACAGGGTGAATGTATGAGAGTCGCGGTATCAACTTTAATAGCCTGTGGACTGTGGGCGGCAACATGGGGAGCGCATGCTGGCTGGTATGTTGTGAGCAGTTATGAAGGCCATATTGGGCCTTATCCGGTACATTTTTCATTACAGAAGTACAGCATTGACCAAGATAAAAATCTGCTCGGGAGCTACTTTTACGATAAATATCGAGCGCCTATCCCTCTGTATGGGCGATTCTCGGAAACATCACTTGAGATCTGTGAAATCCATACCCCGCAGGATTATGATAAATACATCATTCAGGGCGTTAAGTCTGGTATCGATACGACCCACTGCCCGTTTAAATTGACGGAGATAGGGGAAGAACTCCGTGGTGAGTGGTCAAATGGAAAAGCACGTTATGATGTTAACTTGCGACGTGTGGCATCTTTTGACGATAGCGAGCAGCCCGCAAAGTTAGACGGGCAGGTTGATATTCCCTTCTGGGGGCAAACGGCGACGCATAGTTTCATTGGGGTGTATCAAAACAGCGAGACGGGAGTGGTTGTTGAAGACATTAAGGCGATCAACAAGAAGAGTGGTAATGTCGATCAGCTTCTCAAGCCGGATTTTCAGCAATGCCAGTTTGGTTTTTTTATGACCCCAATTTATATGAATATTGAGAACGGTGTGGATAACCGTAGCATTACGTTAAACTGCTATTCCCACGGTGGGGGCGATATTCTACTGGAGTATCGTTTTGATGCGACAAGTCAGCATTATGACGTGGTGAGCGAATAGATACTCTAATTTATTACAATATTTCATTGTTGTTATATATAAAACTAATGCATTGTTTTGCAGGCTAAATATATTTTAATTTATTGTTTTAAATAAATGATTTTTATTTTTTCTTCTTTCTTGTTAAAAGTGTTCTCTCTTACACTTTCATCATGGTTATATTTCTTGACTACTGATGGTGTCGGTTTAAAAGGACTATTTTTTGCTAAAGGAGCTAATATGCTTTCGGGAAAGAAAACAATTCTGGTCTTCTCAATGTTGTTCGCCACTTTTTCTTCACATGCAGATAATTTCCCTAAGTTGAATCAAGCTTTTCCATCAGGAATTGATGCACGAGTGATTGCGCCAGTATTTGACTTTGATACGGATGGCTGCTTTCCCAGCGCCGGGGTAAGTCGTAACGGTGCACAGAACGGTGGGTTGAAACCCACAGGCAGTATAACGGGGGGGTGCCGATGGGGTAACTTTCTTGACTCATCAAATACCTTGCACCGATACGCCTGTGTTAATTCTGCTGGTTCGAACTATTGTGGTAACTTCTATGCACTCTACTTTTTAAAAGACCAAATACTAGAGGGTGTAAATTCAGGCCACCGCCATGATTGGGAGCATGTCGCTATCTGGACTAAAAATGGTGTCGTGACACATGGTAGCTACAGCGCACATGGTAAATTAACGACCAAAGATGCATCAAGTATCGACAAGCAAGATGGTCATCTGAAATTTGTTTATCACAAAGATGGTGCATTAACCCATGCTTTCCGTTTCTCCAAAACTAATGAAGAAGCAGAAAATCCGTATAGAAAATTTGTCACGCCAGACATTATCAGCTGGTACTCCCTGTATGGCGATGGCATTAATAATCAAGAGTTACGTAATCGATTAAATGCCTTTAACTATGGTTCAGCTTCGATTCCTCTTAAAGATAATAATTTCCTGAATAATCTGAATAATGGCCGCCCTGCTGGGTATCCAGAATTTACAGATACCAGCATAACGGCATCGAAATAATCATAATAAGAGAGGTATGGTCAAACATACCTCTTTCTATTGTGGGATATTCTCCTATTTTTCGCTTCTCAATGTATTGAAACCTTTTAATGTTGGCTTCTCATTACTGATTGGGGCAGTAATGCATGAGAAATAGTGGACAGGAAAGATATTTACCCTACGAAGGGGATGACACTCTAAAATTATAGTAAACGTTGGCTACGTTTCATCTTTAATGCGTTATCAGTACTATCAATGATCTTAAAACCTAAGCGTTGGTAGAGCGTTATTGCCCTGTTGCCTTTCAAAACACTCAGCGTAACGGGGACATTGGCTTCATCCGCTTGCTGTAAAAATGTTTTTAATAACCACGCCGCGATGCCCTGTCCCTGGTAGGCCGGTAAAATCTGGATTTGTATAATAATCCACGCATTGTCGCCCTTATGTCGCTTGAATAATCCAATGCGTTGAGCTCCCATCAGGACAATATAGGCGTCATTATAATGATATTTTATTCGCTGCCAGTGCGCCGAATCATCAGCAATAACGCCAGCTCTTTGAAGATGTTCATCCATTGTTGCACGGCGAAGCTCAAACAGGAACCGCTCGTCCTCCGGCGTAGCCAGACGAAGCGGGATATCGCGACATTCCATATAACCTCCGTATTGTTAGGTGAACGTTGTGTGAGCATCTATCTATATTGACAAAATTAGATAGTTACCATGAAATAATCTTCAGGAATACATATAAATCAAGGAAGTAAGTATGGGATCTTTAGGTTTAGCGTTGCTCTGTTCTTTTCTCGCCATTCTCCCTTGCTGTCGATGTATCTAAAGTGTATGGAAGAATTCAAATTGTTGATTCGTTTCCAGACTATAGGGCGCAGATTGCCAACGCACACGGAACACCTTAGAGTAGAAGAAGTTACCGCGTTTGCTAACCGAGCAGGGCAATGGAAAATTGTTGATAACTTTCCTGATTTTAAAATTCAGATTGTTGACGCTCACCCTGACTTCAAAATTAGACTCGTCGATAATTTCCCCGGCCCAAGCCAACGATAAGCGGCATTCTTATGCCTATGTTGGTACAACATCGTAGTTTTTAGCCGACAACGGATATGATTTAATTTTATGATTTTATAGGGAAAAATAGAGTTTATTAAGCACTTTGAGAAGTATGAATGGTGTCCCCGACTGGAATCGAACCAGTAACTAGCCCTTAGGAGGGGCTTGTTATATCCGTTTAACTACGGAGACGTGAAGCGTGGTCATTATACGCATTTTTTCACTGAGAATAAGCACTTAACGGTGCGTTTGCTCAAAGTGTCGGCAATCAGCGTTTTTGCCGGTGTTCTTTTCCATCATTCTCATCAGCCTTTTTGTTTTTGGTCTGGGATGAACCGTTCATGTCATTGCGAATTTGAGCATGGCTGATGAGTGCGAAAATAAAGGTGCCGCCGATAATATTCCCCGCCAGCGTGGGTAAGGCAAACGGCCAAATGAATGCCTGCCAGGGGATGTGGCCAATGAACACAAGATAGAAAATTTCTGAGGCGCCCGCCACGATGTGGGTGAGGTCACTGAAAGCAATCATCCAGGTCATGATGATGATAATCCACAGTTTGGCAGAGTAAGCGCGGGGCAGCATCCAGACCATAGTGGCAATAATCCAGCCAGAAACAACGGCATTGGCGAACATTTCCGTCGGTGAGTTTTTCATGACTTTCATGGCGATGTCGACTAATGCCTCCCGCGTTTCGCCATCAAAAACGGGCATATAGGTAAAAGCGAGGGCAGCCAAGGCTGTTCCGATCAGGTTGCCTGTCAGTACGGCGAACCATAATCGACCGAGCAAATAGAAATTACTGCGCGTTGGTTTATGCATGATAGGAAGCACCGCCGTAACTGTGTTTTCGGTAAACAGCTGCTGGCGCGCCATAATGACAATCACAAAGCCGATGGTGTAACCGAAACACTCCAGCAGAAAGTGGCCGGGCACGCCAACCAGATGGTTGTGGAGCATGCCGACAGCCATGAATGACGTTCCCATGGAGATTCCCGCCGCGATCGCCGACCACAATAATGCTATCGCATCGCGCTCTAGCTCCTTCTGTCCTTCCTGACGAATCTCTTCATGGATGGCGGCAGCAGGGGAGGGTAAATGCTCTTCGTCAACATTGATCGCTTTTCCCTGCATGCTTTCGTCACTCTCTACCGCAACGTCTTTTTCTTTCTCTTGGAAGGTTTGTCTGGATTCTGAAGACGGGTTCATAACGATCCTCTCGACGATCGGGCTGGTTAACGCTTGGGTAATGGAACTGAAGTTACGGGTGTATGCACCGACACCCCGATGATAAGCGTAGTCAGTTTTTACAATATGGGATGATGTTGCGTTACCCACTGATTTAGGCTGGCAGTGCTATGCTGTGAGAGGAACAATACAATACTGCGCTGTTGTCCACGCTGGATTGCGAGCGCACGTTTCCCCTATAAGAAAACATGGCAAACCTCTGAAAATGTAGTAATGCGTAAGCCAACGTAGCGATAGATCAATAAAATGTTACACTGTTGGTCGATATCCCGTCATTGTCGCTTAGCCTGATAGGCTGGGACTGATACTGGGAATACCCATTTTCGGTCGCGGGTATATACCCTAAATAATTCGCGTTGCGGGCCGGCGGTAAGTGAAGGAATCCCGATGAGCTTACTCAAGTAAGTGATTCGGGTGAGTGAACGTAACCAACACACACGCAATGTGAAGTATGACGGGTATAGCGCACTATAAATCAGGGAGAACAGATATGAATTACCGCCTGAGTGGGGTGGTGTTTGCCAGCGTGTTGCTGATCGGCTGCGCCAGTTCCGGGGATCGTACTCAAGAAGGACGTTCTGATCCGCTTGAAGGCTTTAACCGTACCATGTTTAACTTCAACTATGACGTACTGGATCCTTATGTAGTCCGTCCGGCGGCTGTTGCCTGGCGCGATTATGTGCCGACGCCCGCGCGTAACGGGCTGGGGAACTTCTTCAGCAACCTGGAAGAGCCTGCGACGATGGTAAACTACTTCGTTGAAGGTAAACCGTATAAAGCGATGATTCACTTTAACCGCTTCTTCCTGAATACCTTGCTTGGGATGGGCGGCCTGATTGATGTAGCATCCATGGCGAATCCTAAACTGGCGAAAGAAGAGTCTCGTCGCTTTGGTAGCACATTGGGGAATTATGGTGTGGGTTATGGGCCTTATGTGGTTTTGCCTGGCTACGGTAGCGTGACACCGCGTGAAGACGGCGGTGGCGTTGTGGATACGCTGTATCCGATGCTGAGCTATCTGACGTTCTGGATGTCGGCGGGCAAATGGGCTATCGAGGGACTGGAAACACGAGCACAACTGTTGGATTCCGATGGTTTGCTGCGTAATTCTTCCGATCCTTACCTGATGATACGTGAAGCTTATTTCCAGCGGCACGATTTCCTTGCCAGCGATGGGCAAGTGACCCCGCAGCAGAACCCGAATGCCGCCTCGATTGAAGACTCGCTCGATGAGATCGATTCAGCGAAATAGCGTTGCGCATTATCCCGAATTTCAAAGGCACCTTCGGGTGCCTTTTGCTTTTATAAAACACTGCTAAACTTACTTTTACCATGATGATTTTGTGGCTTGTTTCTTAAAGGTTATTGGTTTGTTGTTCATTTATTTACTTACTAAAATTTATTTCCTGCCGTCAGATAACAATAATGTAACGTCGTTAACCTGTTCGGATGTGCATCGTGGCTGAAATGTGTCAGCGTGCTGATTTTTTTGTTAGCAAAGTGATTAACAAAAAGGTCATAAGAATGATGCTTTTTACTCATAGTTGCGCGTCTACGTGTTAATGAATGCCTGGAATGCTATTTACCTGCACTTATAAAAATAGAGATATAAGCATGAAAAAACTACTTGCTATGTTCTTCTGCCTGAGCGTGGTGGTTAGCGCCCCACTGGCGATGGCTGAAGATGCTAAAACGACAGAGAAGACAACGGATGTGGTACTGATCGGCGGGGGCATTATGAGCGCTACGCTGGGCGTGTATTTACAGGAGCTGCAACCAGACTGGTCTATCGACATGGTTGAGCGTATGGATAACGTGGCGGAAGAGAGTTCTAACGGCTGGAATAATGCCGGTACGGGTCACTCAGCCTTCATGGAACTCAACTATACGCCGGACAATCCCGATGGCCCTATCAATATCAGCAAAGCGCTGGAAATCACCGAAGCATTTGAAATATCTCGCCAATTTTGGTCCTATCAGGTGAAAAATGGTGTGCTGAGTAATCCGCATTCTTTCATCAACAGCGTGCCGCACATCAGCTTTGTCTGGGGTGATGAGAATACAACCTTCCTGAAACACCGCTATGATGCGATGCAGCACAGCACGCTATACCGTGGCATGGAGTTCTCTGACGATCCTAATACGATCAAAGAGTGGGCTCCGCTGGTGATGGAAGGGCGCGATCCGGCTCAGAAGATTGCCGCGACGCGCATGCCTATTGGTACCGACGTGAACTATGGTGAAATCACGCGTCAGTTGGTTGGCGCGATGAAAACCAAGTCCAACTTTGCGCTGCACCTGAATTCCGAAGTTCGTGATATCAAACGTAATGCGGACAATACCTGGAGCGTGACTTACGCCGATCTGAAGAACGGTGAAAAAGAGAGCGTGATCAAGGCGAAATTCGTCTTTATCGGTGCGGGTGGGGCGGCACTGCAACTATTGCAGAAAACGGGTATTCCTGAAGCCGATCTATATGGTGGCTTCCCGGTTGGCGGCGAATTCCTGGTGACAGAAAACCCGGAAATAGTTAAACGTCACATGGCGAAAGTGTACGGTAAAGCTTCTGTGGGGGCGCCACCGATGTCCGTTCCTCATTTGGACACCCGTATTTTTGACGGCAAGCCAGTCCTACTGTTCGGGCCGTTTGCTACCTTCTCCAGTAAGTTCCTGAAAAACGGTTCGCTGTGGGATCTGATCGGCTCTGTGACCTTCTCTAACGTGATGCCGATGACGCACGTCGGTCTGGATAACTTCGATCTGGTGAAATATCTGATCGGTCAGGTCATGATGGATGACGATGACCGCTTTGCGTCGTTGCAGGAATACTTCCCGAACGCGAAGAAAGAAGACTGGAGATTGACGATTGCGGGGCAGCGTGTTCAGGTTATCAAGAAAGATGATGAGAAAGGTGGCGTACTGAAACTGGGCACCGAGATCGTCAGTTCGCAGGACGGTTCGGTTGCTGCACTGCTGGGCGCCTCTCCGGGGGCTTCTACCGCGGCGCCGATTATGCTGAGCCTGTTGGAAAAAGTGTTTAAAGATAAAGTTGCGACGCCGGAATGGCAGAGCAAACTGAAAGAGATTGTTCCGTCTTATGGTCAGAAGCTGGACGGTAATATTGAAATGACCAATAAAATCCGTAGCTACACCAGCAGCACGCTGGGTCTGGATTATATTGAGGTTAAACCTGAGTAATCAGCATTAACCGATGCAGAGAATGCAAGGCCGCGAAAGCGGCCTTTTTTGTGTCTTCACTTAGGTACATACGGACAATAAAAAAGCAGGTAAGTTACCTTATCTGCTTTTTTACGTTCTGACTGATAGCAATCAGAACGCCGCTTCTTTAGAAATCCGTACGTGATTAGAACGCATAGTTGAAGTTTACGCCGTACAGCCAGGCTTTCCCCTCAGAGCTAAAGTTGTACGTTGGAGACGTTGGAGTCGGGCCTTGTTCGGTGATGGTAACTTTTTTACCATGCATGTAGGACACGCCAACATCAACAGAGGCATCTTTGTTAAACGCATAGGTAGTACCTGCGCTCAGCCAGAAACGGTCCTGGTCGGGGATGGAGATAGAACGTCTGTTGGCCGGTACCGGGCTGTCATCAAACGCGATACCACCACGGAACGTCCAGTTATCGTCGTGATAGTAGGTGGTGCCGAGAGCGATACGATAGGCGTCACGGAACCCTTCCTCTTTCTGAAACAGGATCTGCCCATTGCTGCCTGTCGCTTTCAGCTCTTGGAACTGGCTCCAACTGGTGTAGGTCAGGCTGTAGTGTACCGCCCATTTTGGCGCTACGCGATGATAGGCTGAGGCTTCCCACATTTCCGGCAGGTTGAGTGTTAACTTACCCGGAATAACGCTGCCACCAGTACCGGCAGGTACGGGCAACTCACTGCTGTAATCACCGTTAAAGTCGATATCGACTTTAGAGCGGTAGGTTAGGCCGATGCGATTGTTTTCATCTACTTCGTACAGGATGCCGGCGTTCCAGCCGTAGCCCCACTCTTTACCTTCCATACGTGATATTTCTGTACGGGAAGTCACCCCTAGAGCAGGAGGAAATGCAGCGGACAGTTCCCCAGCATGACGCACAAACTTAGCATCGGCATAGACGGCGTTAACACCTAAACCAAAGCTGAAATGCTGGTTCAGACGGTAGGCGGCGCTCAGGTTCAGGTTTGAGGTCAGCAGATCGGTTTGACCGCCGATAGAGCCAGCTACATAGTTGTCATTAAACTCAGTCGCCAGACCATAGTTGGTTACCGCAGAAGCACCAATCGCCCATTGTTCGTTCAGCGGCATAATAAAATGCAGGTTCGGCACCCAGGCATGCGGTGCGATATTTTTTGCATCAGCATTTTGCCCAGATGAACTTGAACCACTGATATCAATATCCGGGTTGATATAGGTGACACCACCGGAAAACGATGGGCGGTCAAACATGGTCATCGTTGCCGGGTTGCGGCTGCCAGAGGCTGCATTGTCGGCTACGGCACCTTCACCAGAAAACGCGCGTCCCAGGCCAGATGATGAATACTCATTAAGCTGGAAACCAGCCGCGGATACATTTGCTGAAAACAGAGCCACCGCAACAGCAATTGTAGATTGTTTGAACAGGTTTTTCTGGCTCATGACCAAAACCTCTTTATATGCTTGTTATTTAACGTTGTTACACGGGGTAACAAGGGACGCGCATTGTAGGGGGCGCACTCAGCCTGACAAATCAGACCAGTTGGCAAAGTATAAGTTGGGAATACGATAATGTTGCGCTTATGTATTATAAATATTTCCAAAATGATGCAGAATTTAGATCTGCTTAACGTTTTAGTTAATTTGTGTGAGGAGGTATTACTCGGTCTTTACTGTGCAACAACACATTAATGTGACTGATATCACTAAAATTACCGGTTGGCATGAAGTGCTGGTACTGCTTTGGGATGAGGGAGTAAAATATAAGGAAGATAAAAATTTTTGAACTGGATCAAATCTCCCGCGTCTTAAGTCTTAAGAGGAAAGCATCATGACGAACGTAATCAATAAATGTAGTGCTGAAGAAACCGCAGCCTGCTGCTGTGTCGATGTCGGCACAATCATGGATAACACAGATTGCACCGCATCTTACAGCAAAGTGTTCGGCGATCGTTCTGACGCGGAAGCGACATTGGCGGCCCTGACGGAAAAAGCGCGCGCGGTAGAGTCTGAACCTTGCGAAATCGCCAGCACGCTGGAAGACGTAGACGGCGGCGTTAAGCTGGACATTGATTTTACGTTCAGCTGTCAGGCTGAAACGATGATTTTCCAGCTCGGCCTGCGTTAATTTTTGTGTCGGCAGGAGTCCTTTCGCGGCTCCTGTTTATTGCTTACTTTCCCTAACCATCGCTTGACCTCTGTTTTTCGCTTCGCTTCTTGCCGTTTCTCCATCTTTGTTCGCAGCTACTTGCATGCTCTTCACACTTTTATGTTGCGCGGCTTTGCGTAATGTAACTATCTGGTTAACAATAAAATCAGGTCTGACCTGTTGTGCGCGTACTTTATTTTCGGTTAACAGGAGCGTTTATGAGCGAGGTATTACCTCTGATAACCCGCCGTGGCGATCGCATTGCGTTCGTGAGCGGATTACGCACCCCATTTGCCCGGCAGGCAACGGCCTACCATGGCGTACCTGCCATCGAGCTAGGGAAGCTTGTCACCAGTGAATTACTGGTCCGAACTGGTATCGATCCTGAAGTAATCGAACTACTGGTGTTCGGGCAGGTAGTCCAAATGCCTGAAGCACCGAATATCGCCAGAGAGATCGTGCTCGGCACGGGCATGAGTGTGCATACCGATGCCTATAGTGTTTCACGCGCCTGCGCCACCAGCTTTCAGGCTGTCGCCAATGTGGCGGAAAGTATTATGGCGGGAACCGTTGAAGTTGGTATTGCCGGAGGGGCAGATTCCTCTTCCGTGCTGCCGATTGGCGTCAGTAAAGCGCTGGCCAGAACGCTGGTGGATATGAACAAGGCTCGAACGCTGAGCCAGAAGCTGAAGCTGTTGAGCGGCCTGCGTCCGAAAGATTTGCTCCCGGTTGCCCCGGCCGTGGCGGAGTATTCCACCGGGCTGCGTATGGGCGATACCGCTGAACAGATGGCAAAAACTTACGGCATCACGCGTGAAGAGCAGGATGAACTGGCACATCGCTCGCACAAACTGGCCGCACAGGCCTGGGAATCTGGCGTGCTGCGGGATGAAGTGATGACGGCTTACGTCCCCCCTTATGAGAAAGCGTTGAGTGAAGATAACAACGTGCGCCATGATTCCTCCATCGAGCAGTATTCGCGTTTACGTCCGGCATTCGATCGCCGACACGGTACGGTGACGGCTGCAAACAGCACACCGCTAACGGATGGTGCGGCGGCAGTCTTAATGATGAGTGAGTCCAAGGCCAAAAGCTTGGGGCTTACGCCGTTAGGCTACCTGCGCAGCTATGCATTCAGCGCCATCGGTGTGCAGCGTGATATGTTGTTGGGGCCTGCCTATGCTTCCCCGCTTGCGCTGGCAAGAGCGGGTGTGGCGTTGGCCGATCTGACATTAATTGATATGCACGAAGCCTTTGCTGCCCAGACGTTGGCAAATCTGAAGCTGTTTGCCAGCGATGAATTTGCTCGGAATCAATTGGGCAGAAACGCCGCGCTGGGCGAGGTGGATCGCGCCAAGTTCAATATACTGGGGGGGTCTATTGCCTATGGGCATCCTTTCGCCGCTACTGGCGCGAGGATGATCACCCAGACGCTGAATGAACTGCGTCGGCGCGGTGGTGGGTTGGGATTAACCACTGCCTGTGCGGCGGGCGGATTGGGCGCGGCAATGGTACTGGAGGTGACGCCATGAACGATCAACAGCCTTTCTCCGTTGCAACCTCGTCTGTAACGGAAAGTCCGTCTGCTTTTTCCCTCACCCTTCGGCCGGACAATATCGGTGTGATCAACATTGATGTCCCCGGCGAGAAGGTGAACACGCTAAAAAGTGAGTTTGCAGAACAAATTCTCTCTGTCTTTGAGCAGGCGCGGCAGAATGCGACGCTCAGGGGGCTAATTTTTATTTCCGCCAAGCCTGATTCGTTTATTGCCGGGGCGGATATCACCATGTTGAACCAGTGCAGTAGCGCTGAGCAGGCCGAAAATCTGGCCAAGCAAGGGCAGGAAACGTTTGATCAGATTGCTGCGTTGCCTTTCCCTGTAGTGGCTGCCATTCACGGTGCTTGTTTAGGTGGTGGGCTGGAATTGGCATTAGCCTGTGACTATCGCGTCTGCTCGCTGGATGAAAAGACGGTGCTGGGGCTACCGGAAGTGCAACTTGGCCTCCTTCCCGGCTCAGGCGGAACGCAGCGTTTGCCACGCCTGATTGGTCTGGATAGCGCACTAGATCTTATTCTGACGGGTCGCCATCTCCGGGCGGGGCAGGCGCTACGGCAGGGGCTGGTTGATGAGGCGGTTCCGTACGATATCCTGCTGGATACAGCCGTTGAGATTCTCAAAAAAGGCAAAAGAAAGGGGGGGGCGCTAGGCTGGCGTTCGCGTCTGCTGAACAGTCCGGGTATTCGTCATTTGCTTTTCAAAATGGTGAAACGTAAGACTCGCGCGAAAACACATGGCAACTATCCTGCCACAGAAAAGATCATTCAGGTGGTACGTCGGGGAATAGAAAAAGGTCGTGAAGAAGGGTATCGGCTGGAGGCGAGAGCGTTTGGCAAACTGGTGATGACGCCGGAGTCTGCTGCACTACGCCACTTGTTCTTTGCCACCAACGCATTAAAGAAAAATTCCGGTGCGGCCTCTGAAGCGAAGCCAATCCACCGTGTCGGCATTCTCGGCGGTGGGTTGATGGGGGGCGGGATCGCCAGCGTGACGGCAACGCGCGGCCAGTTGCCTGTACGTATTAAAGATATCAATGAGCAGGGCATTAATCATGCGTTGAAATACAACTGGCAATTGCTGACCAAGCGCGTTCAGCGTAAACGGATGAAGCCGACGGAGCGCCAACGTTTGATGACGTTAATCTCCGGCAGTACGGATTATCGCGGTTTTGAACATGCGGATATCGTCATTGAAGCGGTCTTTGAAGATCTGGCGCTGAAGCGGCAAATGGTGGCGGAGGTTGAAGATCATGCCGCAGCGCATACTATTTTTGCGTCAAACACTTCCTCGTTGCCGATCCATCAGATTGCGGAGGGGGCGCGTCGTCCACAGCAGGTTGTTGGCCTGCACTATTTTAGCCCGGTAGATAAAATGCCGCTGGTTGAAGTCATTCCCCACGCGCACACCAGCGCCGAGACGATTGCGACGACGGTTGCTCTGGCGAGAAAGCAGGGAAAAACCGCCATCGTCGTGGGTGACAGCGCGGGTTTCTATGTGAATCGCATATTGGCACCTTATATCAACGAAGCGGCATACTGCCTGCTGGAAGGGGAGCCGATTGAATCGATCGATTATGCGCTGGTGCGTTTTGGCTTTCCCGTTGGCCCGCTTGCGCTGCTGGATGAAGTCGGTATCGATGTCGCGACCAAAATTGTACCGGTACTGAGTGAAGAACTCGGCGATCGCTTTACCTCCCCGCCAGCCTTTGATGCGATTCTGAAAGACGGGCGCAAAGGGCGCAAGAACGGCAAAGGATTTTATCGGTACAATAAAACGCGCCGTTTCTGGCACGAGAAAGAGGTGGACAGCTCGGTTTATCCGTTGCTGGATGTAACGCCGAAAGCTCATATCGATCCTGCGTTAATCAGCCAGCGTGCCGTGATGATGATGTTGAATGAAGCTGCGCGTTGTCTGGATGAGGGGGTGATTCAATGTGCTCGTGACGGCGATATCGGCGCGGTATTTGGTATTGGTTTTCCGCCTTTCCTCGGCGGCCCGTTCCACTATATGGACCGCCTTGGGATGGAAACGGTAGTGAAAACGCTGCTGGTACTGCAACAACAGTATGGCGATCGGTTCGCACCCTGCGAGCGTTTGCTCACGATGCGGGAAGGTAAGCGGACGTTCTATCCGCTAGCCAGTGAAGACAGTCGCGCTAGTTGATCGTGACGTTGATCGTGACGGTGTCTTTGTATGTCCCTTCAGGCTTGCTAGCCTGACTAGCATTAATCCGGGCGGTGTACGGGATAGTCTGCGTAATCCCTGTTCCCGCCCCGCTATAATCGTTAGTCTCGGTCCAGGCGATGTTCCCGGTACGGTAGAGCTGATATTGCAAGTAATAGGGGGTACTACCGACGGTTGCCGTCATTCTGCGCCAATTGGCATCGTCGGGATGGGTGCTGACGAGCTTGACGGTATACGCGCCCAGTCGCGTGCAGAGAACGCCGAGATTATTGTTGACCGCCGCGAAATCGGCGGGAAATGCTGCCGTACCAAAGCTGATATTCGGCGCACTGGTGATCTGGCAATCATTGGTAATGTTCATAGTGATATTGAGGGTAGAAACCAGCGTCCCCGTGTCATACGAGCAAATCCCCAATATACCAATGGTACAAATACGATAATCCCATTTGATGGTAACCGTATCCATGTAACTGCCTGCGGCAACATTGTTGCCCGTACTGGTTCGGATAAAAAGTGGCATGGTGCCATCAGGAGAATTAAACAGACCGAACAGATCCAAAAGTGTTGTGCGGGACCACGTGTAGGTAGAACCTATGTTATAGAGCGTCCCACAGCCAGAATCTATACATAGGCTATAGGGAACGTAATCCGTGCTTGTTCCTCTGCGCATTCGCATGGTGGCACCGCTGGGGTTACTGTCACTCTGTATCGTGGCGGTAATGGTATTAGCGCTGACTAAACTCAATATACTTCCCGTACAGCGAAAACCGCTTCCCGACTGGACGACTTGCGCAGCGCCATTAGCGCCGATAACGGAAGACGCATACGGCCCGATCGTGGTGGAGCTTGGTGGAACCGTACAGTCGGCGTAGCTCAGCGGCGCGTAATACAGCGCCATCAGCAGGAAGGCCAGAGGTAACCAACGGGCGGATTGCCGATTGGTGGCGAAGAGGTGCTGGATCTGCGGTATCGGGGTCAGCATCGTTTTATCCTTTGGAGTCAGTCTGGCAGGTAAGTGGGCCGATGGTCGCCATCATGGTCTGTGATTCCGGCAGTGAGAACGCCACGCGGCAAAGCCGTCCGTCTTCTTGTTTAAAGCGTAAGCGGTTAGCGGTCCCCAGATTGGTAAAGTAGGCCAGGCCATCGTAGCCGCTGATCGTGGTGTTGCCGCTGGCTTCGTCTGTTATCCAGGTGCCAATGGTGAGAGGATTACCGTCCGTATTGAGCAGCATAATGTTGGCGGAGCGCACGGCATGAACGGGAAATGTCACGACGGTGCCGCTGCCTTCTTTTACCGACACGCGTGATTCCACCTGTGGGGTAGTGACGTTGGCTGGCAGTTGTAACGTATCGATCTCCACTTTTGCAGGGTAATTGGACACGACCCAAGGCACGAGTAAATGACCGCGTTTGTTGGTTTTCCCCACCAGTTGGTTTTCGTACCTTACCGGGACGTCAGGATATCCCTCGGTATCGACCACAATAAAAGCGTCATTAATACGATTACTAGGGAAAAGTCCCCCGTTCATGTAGATCAATGAACCGCTCAGTTCCCCCCACTGAGTGGTATTTCCTGCATTGCCATAGGTTCCGCCAGCTACCATTGCATAAGGGCCGCGCCAGTTCAGCGAACCTTGATGATAGGGAGTCCTTCCTGCACCATACGCGGCGTTCCAGCCGAACCCGCCTTCTGTCGGTGCTGTACGGTTCACCCCGATGCGCGGGGAATAATCGCCATTGTTGTCGCGCTGAACCCCGGCATTGACGCTGCCGTTGTTGCCAAAAGGCATCACGAACTGGAGCTGGGCGCTGTAGCCGTTTTCCCCCAGCGCTTTGTTAAAGGCGAGATAGAGGGAGCTGCCTTGCCACAACTGTCGGCTGAAAGAGAGATTTAGCAGGCGGGTACGGGTTGAATCGTAGGCGAGGATATCGAAATAACCCACGCCGAACGAGCCATTACCTGCACCGAATAGTTGGCTGCTGATTGTTGCCTGATTGCTTTCCCGGCTGAGGCGACCTCCCGTGAGCATGGCCGTTAAATCACGGTATTCTTCACTGCGTGTGGCATGTTGCACGTTCAGGCCAAATGCGGAGGTGTAGTAGGAGTAGCCCGTTGTGTATTGGTATCCGGTGGCTTCCTGTTCGCTCTGACTGTAGGACGAACTCAGTGTCCCCCAGCGTCCGAGGGTAAAATCCGCCCCTGCACCAAGCAGAGACAGCCCCTTCACTGCTTCGCCATGTGCCGACATCGTGAGTTTATTGGTCAAGCCATACCGATAGATGCCGCTGACGGTCGGATCGTTAGTATAGGAATTATTCTGTACGCCATAATCCTGACGTAAAACGCCAACGGACAGATCGAAATCGCTTAATCCCTCTCTCAGCAATGCGTTGGAGACGTAAAAAGGGATTGTGGTAGAAACCTGTCTCCCCTGAGCGTCCGTAGTAATGACCGTTGCTTCCCCTGCGCCATTCAGATAAGGCGTATTCGTAAGGGTGAAAGGACCGGCGTTCAGGCTGGTGCTGTTCGCTTTATAGCCATTGATAAATAGATCCAGCGTGCTGGGTACGGCGGCCGTACCGGTATATTGCAGCATGGGATAGGTGACGATATCCGGGCGAAGGCCGAAATTACGGGCGATACGCAGGCCGCCCATACGCACCGAGTTGCTCCACGTCAGAGAGTTGCTAATCAGGTCGCCAACCTGATAGGTGATCATGCGTTCGTTATCGTTGTAGCGCCAATAGGTATCGAAACGCTGATAGCCATCTTGCTGTGTGTTACTGCTGCCCGATGTGAAAGAGTAGATCCCCGTATTGGATAAGGTTCCGTAGGGGCTGAAAAAGCGCTGCTCCATCCAACTGCTGAGCGAATCGGAATTGCTGCTGGGGGCGGTGTAATACAGGTTATAGTTGAATAATAAACCAGGGCTGCTGCGGGCCGGGTAACGCTCCATGTTTTGCCCTCCGCCTTCAATGGATTGCTCCGGTAGCCAGGATGTGGGCACGGTGAGCTTTAGCTGCTGTATAGCCTGATCGTAATCGGCAGTGACCTCCGGCAGCGCGCTGACATTGACGAGCCCCGAGCTTTGATCCGGTAGGTGGACGTAATTCGAAAGTAGCGTTGCTGCATCCACATAATAGTTTCCTGCACGATAAGTGACAGGGATAATCTCGTCATCACTCTGCCCATTAACAGAAAGCGTTAAATAATAAACGGTTTCATTGACCGAGGGCATGGCGCGGGGAGGGGCGGGAAGATCGGTATACTCTTCCGCGAGAATCGTCGCAGAATACAACAGCGCAAACGAGGCATACATGAGCAAGGGCAAGGCACCTATTTTGATCATCATGTCCGACCTCACGCTGGCCACACGGTCAATAAACCTGCCTCTGCCGTTACTCGCTCCATCATTCGCGTTTAATCAATATGGGGTCGGTAATATCGATCAGGTGGGTGAAGAGTTGCATCGTTGCACCTGGTGTCGATATGCCTGCGGGCATCGGCCAGCGCATCTCTTGCCCCGGTAGCACATAGCCTAAAAAGCCGTCGGTTAACGTAGTCCGGCTTCTTTTCCCGCTACTGTCGGCGGACCAATAGACGTTGCTCAGACGGGCATGTACCACACCGCGGTTGCGGACATAAAGATAGTTTTTTCCACCCACTGCGCTGATTCTCCAACTGAGCACTGGTAGCGTAGGTTGGGTGTCGGCACGCCGTTTATCTGGGCGAGCATGTGTCCAGATGCCCTGGCCATCAAGAAACAAAGGCAACAGATAACGCATCTGGAATTGCAGCCCCATCTGCGGGGAATTTTGTTGATAGGGCGCGGAAATCTCATCAACGATGATGCGGTAAGCCTGTTCAGTATTGGCGGGAGGTGGGTTGACGCGAATCAGGCGTATCATATTGCGCTTACCCGGTTCCAGCGTCATGAATGGTGGTGTGGCAATCACGTTACTTTGCTCGGCATAACGATCCTGAAAATCGATTTGCTTCCAGGACATGATGCGGATTTGTAGACCGATGGGGGCATCGCCTTTGTTTTCCAGCCACAGCGCCGAGCTGTTCTCATCTGATTCAATGACCTGATAAATCGGCCAAACGAGGATAGAACTGGCGGCAAAGCAAGATAGGCTGATACTGCTTAACAACAAGACCATTGCCCGAATAAAAAACGTCATTTTCCTTTTCATCCTGTATTTACCCTGTTTTATTTTTAATAAGTCAGGCTGACGGTCACGTTATCGGTATAAACCCCTGCGGGAGGCAGAGGCGTGCCGCCAAAGTAGCGGGCATAAACGGTGTAAGTCTGGGTAGTAGCGGGAAAAGAGACGATACTGAGCGCCAGACTCCCCGTTCCCCATACCAGTGTGCGGGCGGCATCGCGATAAAGCTGATAGGCCAATAGCCGCGTACCTGCCGCATTTTTCAGATAACGCTGCGCGCTGCTGCCGCCATTGGTACCGTAGTCCAGTTCAATGATGGCGTTAAGGCCTGGCGTACAGGTGGCGATAATCGATCCGCCGCCGCTCGTGCTGGCCACATCAACGTTCGTTGCTGTGGCACTGCGTGTCCCGAAGCTAAGCGTGCCCATATTAGGTTGACTACTTGCGCTACTGGTGCCAAACACACAGCCCTTTTGTATGATGGCTTCGACGTCAAAGGTGCTGCTGACCGTGAGCGCCATCGTCACCGTGGGTACAAGCGTACCAAACAGCAGAAGTGACGAAGTCAATGCCGATGGAAAACGCATCGCGATACCGATGACTACTTAGCCTGAATAGCGATACGAGATATGCCTGGAGCCGACTGCGGGGCGTAGGCGGTAAACGCGGAATCGCGTATAAGATGTGGTGACATAGCGGCTCCTTTCTTTGTAGGTCAGTGACCCTAAAAAAGGCCGTCATGCTCGCATGACGGCCTGTAAAAATTACCATTCGATCGTTGCTGTGACGGTATCGGTATAGGTACCCGCTGTTGGTGATAGAACGGTTTGATCTGCTGGCAGAATACGTGCGTAGACAGGAACCAACTGTGGGTTGCCCGTTGCGACAATAGGAATACCGGTTGCCGTACTGATTGGTATCTCGGTGGTACGAGTCGAGTCGCTGTATAGACGATAAGGGACGTTATAGGTCCCTGTACCTGGCGCGAGCCTGCGTAACGATGCGCTATCGTTCGCCCCTGGGCCAATACTCAATGTTGCTGGGGTGCCGACAGAGCAACTGACCGTAATTCCGTTGCCACTGACGCTAGTGACCTGACTGTCAATATTGGCCGTCAGATCGGAATGGGATCCAAAGCTAATTGTTCCCCATGTGGTTCCTGCGCCTCCGCCATTGTCTATCGTGCAAGCAGCCGTAATAGTCAGTGATACGGGGATCTGACCATTAATTGTCACGCTGCTGGCGGTAGGAGAAAAGCCAAGTGCGGTGAATAGTGTCGCCAGAATGGGTAATGTTATACGCTTAGAATTCATAACGATTCCTTTATGAGCCTCTCACTTATTTTCATCGAAAATGTCTTCACGAAAGTGCATTGATTTCCGTAAAAACTGCCCGTTATGAGTGATTCTTACAAAAGAAATCATAACGAGTCGTTTTAATCAGTACGGATATTTATATGGTATGAGCCCGCCGCTCAGGAAAAGGTGGAGGGTTTATTCTCTTTCCTGATGGCCCGAACCACTGACACAAAAATGCCGCACTGCTGAAATACAGCTTGCTAAAATTTCAGTATTTTTCGCATGGTGAAAATAAATCTATAAAGGAAAATGTGCTGCTGATTCTCTCTTCCATGGTGATGGGCATGCCGAACATATAAAAATAACAGAAAGGCTCTTCGATTTTTATCCATATTGCATGGGCATTCGTAAAATAGAAGAGCAATCTATTTTTATTATATGACGTTATATTCCGTATAATTACCTTCTTTATATAAAGTGAAGAACAAAAAGCGCTATTTAAGATAAAGATAGAAGTAGAGTGGTTGTTTAACAATATTGCAAAATTGATATGCGTTAAAAAAGTGTAAATCATCGATTTTGACGTTTTCAGTAGTGTTTTGTGCTGATTTTTTATTTTTAATCTGATTTTCGGTAAAATAAATTGATTTATTTGTAATTGATTATAATGTCCATCTTGACTTTGTGGTTATATGTCTCCAAGACGATGTAGTCGACTAAGTTCCTTTAAACCTTTTATTTATCATATGATTACTGCGGGAAAACGGGAACAGATTACGTTCCATACCCAAATCCGGTGTCAGGTGAGTTTATCAGGGCGAGAAACTCAGGTAACCTACAAAGATAAAGCAGGGTAGACCTTACATAATTCGAGTCTCAGGTGCAGGATAATTCATGCATATGTAGCTTGGCTTATAGAGAATATACCCTAAATAATTCGAGTTGCGTGACAAAACGTTAGCGTTTTGAACAACGCTATGCGTTGACCCTTTAGGGCAAGGCTCAGTTATGGCCTTGTAACGCGGCAACTGAGCGAATCCCCAGGAGCTTACACAGGTAAGTGACTGGGGGACAAATCTGCCGGGAGCAGATTTGAACGCTGCTTGCAGCTTGAAGTATGACGGGTATACATCATATATTTCATTAACATAGCGGTGTAATATGCAAGTGTTGATAATGCGTCATGGTGATGCGGTACTTGATGCAGCGAGTGATGCTGTGCGGCCATTGAGCGACGGTGGTCGTGATGAATCTCGTCTGATGGCGTGTTGGTTGAACGAGCAAAATATCGATATTGAGCGCGTTCTGGTGAGCCCTTATTTACGCGCCCAGCAAACGCTCGACGTGGTGAAAAAATCCCTCCCTTTGCCTGAAGAAGCGGATTGCCTCAATGAACTGACGCCCGGCGGCGATGCTCAGCTTATTAGCTATTACCTGCAAACGCTGGCGAGAGAAGGCGTTGGTGCGGTTCTGGTTGTTTCACATCTGCCGCTAGTGGGCTATCTGGTCGCAGAGTTATGCCGCAATGAAACGGCTCCGATGTTCGCCACGTCCGCTATCGCCTGCGTGAAGGTGGACACAGAATCTGGCAATGGTGTTCTGCACTGGCAAGTTAGCCCAGCACAATTGAGCGCGAAGCCCTGATTGCTAATTGAGAAACTCGGAATTCATACGGTATGAAGCGTGTTACACGCCACGGCATGCTTGAAGTAGTATGACAAAGGTTACTCAAGCGAAGGTGCTTCCAGCGCAACCAGTACTAGCAGCGCCGCATTTCCCCCAAATTCTTTCGGTGCCTGATGAAAAGCCAGCACATCTGGGTGTTGTGCCAGCCAGAGTGGCGTTTGTTGCTTAAGGATATGTTTGCCGTGTCCGTGCATCACGCAGGCGCAATAAACGTGCTCCCGGCGACAGGCTGCCAGCAGCGCCCCCAATTCCTGCTTTGCCTGAAGCTGCGTCAGGCCGTGTAAATCCAGAAACAGTTCCGGCGAATAATCCCCACGCCGGAGTTTCTTCAATTCATAATGACTGGCGCCGGGGCGGACATAGCGCGTCGGGCCTTCGGCTTCTAACTGTGGCTGAAATTCATCCGAAAAATAAAAACTGGCATCAACCTGTTCCTGCAATGCCCGTTTGGCAGGCAATTCGCCTATTTTCCTGCGCAGAGGTTTGTGGGTATAGGTATCCTGACGCAACTTTTTTGTGCCAGTGATTGACGTGCGAAAAAGCTGCAATTCGTCGTCATTCAGCGAATATTTATTACTCATGTTTCATTCATCTTGCGTCAACATTCGAACAGTTTACCTTGTCTCTCCGCTGTCGCTAAATAAAAGTCTGTATCGGGGCGCGTTCAGTCGGTTATATCTGCTGATTTGTCGCGGGCTTCATGGCAAACTAAGCGCCAATTTACTAATTCAGAACTGTCTGCGGAGGACACCCTTGGACAAAATTTTCGTCGATGAGGCCGTCAGTGAACTTCATACCATTCAGGATATGTTGCGCTGGGCTGTCAGCCGGTTTAACGCAGCCAACGTTTATTATGGTCACGGGACGGATAATCCCTGGGATGAAGCTATACAATTGGTATTGCCTAGCCTGTATCTGCCGCTCGATATTCCTGAAGATATGTACACGTCCCGTTTGATCACTAGCGAACGGCAGCGCATTGTTGAACGCGTGATCCGTCGCGTCAATGAACGTATCCCGGTCGCCTATCTGACCAACAAGGCGTGGTTCTGCGGCCTGGAATTCTACGTTGACGAACGTGTCCTAGTGCCGCGTTCTCCTATCGGCGAGTTGATCAATAACTACTTTGATGAGCAACTGCCAAAAGCGCCAAATCTTATTCTGGATCTGTGCACTGGCAGCGGCTGTATTGCTATTGCCTGCGCTCAGGCGTTCCCAGAAGCGGAAGTCGATGCGGTGGATATCTCCAGCGATGCGCTGGCGGTGACCGAACAAAATATTCAGCAGCATGAGCTAGAATACCGCGTGACGCCGATTCGCTCTGACCTGTTCCGCGATTTACCTGCGATTCGTTATGATCTGATTGTGACCAATCCACCGTATGTGGATGAAGAGGACATGTCCGATCTGCCGCAGGAGTTCCGTTTTGAGCCGGAACTGGGGCTGGTGGCGGGCAACGACGGCCTGGATCTGGTTCGTCGTATTCTGGCCTGTGCGCCAGACTATCTTAGCGACGACGGCGTGCTGATTTGCGAAGTGGGTAACAGCATGGTGCATCTGATCGACCAATACCCAGAGATTCCGTTCACCTGGCTGGAGTTTGATAACGGCGGTGACGGCGTGTTTATGCTAACGCAATCACAGCTGGTTGATTGCAAAGCGCATTTCAGCGCTTACCGTGATTCGGATAGCTGATAAACCTATTTGCGAAGTGAGGGCGGGAGTAACGGAATAGAAGAGTAAAGCGTTTGCGCCAGGGACAAAAGCGTCAGGAACGCTTTTGAACGTCGCTTGCGACGGCCCTGAAAGGGTGAATCTCAGGGATGAGATTCATATCTGCGCAATCCGAGCTTACAGGGATGTACTTGCAGCGTCTTTACGATCTATCCGTTACTACCACTCAACGACCTTTGTCAGCAGCCGTGATTAAACGGTCATAACGATATTCATCAGCCTAACCCATCTGACCAGACGGTAAGGCAGAAACAGAACACATGCGAAGGAGTTGTGATGGCAGGCAACAGTATTGGGCAATTTTTCCGCGTCACTACATTTGGCGAATCCCACGGTATTGCTCTGGGATGTATTGTTGACGGCGTGCCGCCGGGCATCCCGCTGACGGAAGCGGATTTGCAACACGATTTGGATCGCCGCCGTCCGGGGACATCCCGCTATACGACGCAGCGACGCGAGCCCGATCAGGTCAAGATTCTGTCCGGCGTTTTTGAAGGCGTGACAACAGGGACTAGTATTGGTCTGTTGATTGAAAACACCGATCAGCGCTCTCAGGATTACGGTGCGATTAAAGATGTCTTTCGCCCCGGTCATGCCGATTACACCTACGAGCAAAAATACGGCCAGCGTGATTACCGTGGGGGTGGCCGCTCTTCCGCACGCGAAACCGCGATGCGCGTTGCTGCGGGGGCGATTGCCAAGAAATACCTGCAACAGCAACATGGTGTGAAGGTACGTGGTTATCTGTCACAAATTGGCGATGTCACCTGCGAGCTGAAAGATTGGGAGCAGGTTGAGCAAAACCCGTTCTTTTGCCCAGATATCGACAAGCTGGACGCCTTGGATGAACTGATGCGAGCGCTGAAAAAAGAGGGCGACTCCATTGGTGCGAAGGTCAGCGTCGTGGCGGAGTCGGTGCCTGTCGGGTTAGGCGAACCGGTCTTTGACCGTCTGGATGCCGACTTGGCTCACGCGTTGATGAGCATCAACGCGGTGAAAGGCGTTGAAATTGGCGATGGTTTTGCGGTTGTCACTAAACGTGGCAGCGAGAACCGTGACGAAATCACACCGCAAGGTTTCCAGAGCAATCATGCTGGCGGCATTTTGGGTGGAATCAGCAGCGGCCAGAACATCGTCGCGCATCTGGCGTTGAAACCGACCTCCAGCATTATGGTGCCGGGGAAAACGATCAATCGTCAGGGTGAAGCGACTGAAATGGTCACGCGCGGGCGTCACGATCCGTGTGTGGGTATTCGTGCAGTGCCGATTGCCGAAGCGATGATGGCAATTGTGTTAATGGATCACCTGCTGCGCCAACGTGCACAGTGTGGGGATGTGAACAGTCAGGTTCCTCGCTGGTAAAAATAATGAAACAAGGGTTAATTGGGGTTCTCGCGTTGGTGCTGAGTGCGCCGCTGTTGTCGAACATCGCCTGGGCGAAAACGCCCTGGCAGGAGATCGCGCATCCGGTCGCGGGTACGCCGCAGTCAATTGGGAGTTTTTCCAATGGCTGTATTATCGGTGCCCAGCCGTTACCGTTGCAGTCTCTGGATTATCAGGTGATGCGCGTCGATCAGCGCCGTTATTTTGGTCATCCCGATCTTCTGGCGTTCATTCAGCGCCTGAGCAACGAGGTGAAGCGTACCACTTCAGGCAATGTGCTGGTGGGGGACATGGGAATGCCTGTCGGTGGACGTTTCAGCAGCGGCCACGCGAGCCACCAATCCGGGCTGGATGTGGACATCTGGCTGCAATTACCCAGACAGCGCTGGAGCGAGCAACAGTTGCTGAAACCGCAACCTATCGATTTGGTTAACGCCAGCGGGCTTAACGTCAACCAACGCGTTTGGCGACCGGAAGTCACTACTTTGATTAAGACTGCCGCTCTGGATAGCGAAGTGACGCGCATCTTCGTCAATCCGGCGATTAAAAAACAGCTGTGTGCCGAAGCGGGTCACGATCGTGACTGGTTGCGTAAAGTACGCCCCTGGTTTGCGCATCGTGCGCACATGCACGTACGTTTGCGCTGCCCGGCAGACAGCCTGGAGTGTCAGGAACAGAGCGAACCGCCAATCGGTGACGGATGCGGTGCGGAGTTAACCAGCTGGTTCCAGCCGAAGCAGCCGAGTAGCGAAGCGCCGGAGAAAACGACGCCGCCGCCGTTGCCCCCTTCTTGTCAGGCATTGCTCGATAGACATTTTGCCGTGAGATAACGATGGACTGGTTAGTGCTTGGGCCAGAAATGCTGGCCGTGCTATTTTTTGTCGGGGCGTTGGCAGGGTTTATTGATTCAATTGCGGGGGGCGGTGGTTTATTGACGATCCCAGCCTTGCTGGCGGCGGGCTTATCCCCCGCGCAGGCGCTGGCAACGAATAAGCTTCAGGCTGTCGGTGGATCCTTTTCCGCTAGCCTGTACTTCATTCGTCGCCGTGCGGTGAATCTGGGTGAGCAGAAACTGGCTATTGCGCTGACGTTTATCGGTTCGACCTTTGGTGCCTGGCTGATTCAGCAAATCCACGCCGATTTTTTACGCCAACTGTTGCCGTTTCTCATTATTGGCATCGGCCTCTACTTTTTACTGACGCCCAAAATCGGTGATGAAGATCGGCAGCGTCGCCTGTCGCCGCTCCCGTTTGCGATTGTGGCAGGTGGCTGTGTCGGCTTTTATGATGGCTTCTTCGGCCCCGGTGCTGGGTCATTTTACGCTTTGGCCTTCGTCACTCTGTATGGTTTCAATCTGGCAAAAGCGACGGCGAATGCCAAAATCCTGAACTTTACCTCTAACTTCGGTGGGCTGTTGTTTTTCATGCTCAGCGGGAAAGTGGTCTGGGTGGTCGGGGGGGGTAATGCTGATCGGGCAGATCCTCGGGGCGCGGCTTGGTGCCAAAATGGTGATGACGAAAGGGCAAAAGCTGATTCGTCCTATGCTGGTGCTGGTTTCCGCTATCATGAGCGGCAAGCTGATTTATGACAGCCATGGGCAGGCGATTACTGCCTGGCTGGGACAGTTTTTATGATAACAATCATATGATAACAACAGATAACATGACAACCACTCACCATTACCAACAACTCATTGATATTTTTAATGATTGCTTTGGCGATGAATACAACACTCGTCTGGTAAAAGGCGACGATGAGCCTATTTACCTGCCAGCAGATAATGAGATTTCGTATCATCGCATTGTTTTTGCACACGGTTTTTACGCCAGCGCGCTGCACGAAATTTCTCACTGGTGCATTGCCGGCGCACAGCGGCGTTTACAGGTCGACTTCGGCTACTGGTATTGCCCGGATGGCCGCGATACTGCGACGCAAAGTCAGTTCGAGATGGTGGAGATCAAACCTCAGGCCTTCGACTGGTTGTTCTGCGTTGCAGCGGGCTTTCCGTTTAACGTCAGCTGCGACAACTTGAACGGCGACGGTGAGCCAGACCGTATTGATTTCCAACGACGTGTGCATGCGCAAGTGATGCAGTATCTGGAAGAAGGGATTCCTGCGCGCCCAGCAAGCTTTATTCGTGCGTTACAATCGTTTTACAATACGCCACCGCTGACTGCGGCGAGTTTCCCGTATCCAGCCGATCTGTGATGAGCGGGAACTGCAAAAATTTGAGGATAAGAAATGATCGCAGAATTTGAAACGCGCATTCTGGCGCTGATTGATGACATGGTAGAACATGCCAGCGACGACGAGCTTTTTGCTGGTGGCTATTTGCGTGGTCATCTGACAGTGTCGGTGGCAGAAGCGGAAGAGAACGGGGAACACACGCTTGAAGCTCTGCATGTGCGCGTTAGCGACAGCATTAATAACGCCATCAAAAACGGTGAACTGTCACCGCCGGATCAGGTACTGGTTAACGGGATGTGGGAACGTCTGTTCCAACAGGCGCAAAACAGTACGCACTGATTTTCATGTGTGCTCATCGTTAATCTGTCAGTGCTGGCTTCGCCAAGCCAGCACATCTTCTGCCCATTAATCCTGAGTGATGGGTTTACCTTTCAGCAGTTTTCTTATCCAGAAGCGATTCGGGTTTAGCGCAGCTAGCGTGTCACGATCCAGCGGCAGCGGTTCTCCATACATTTGCGAAGCCAAAATTTCCGCCGCGAGTGGGGCAGAGCAGAGCCCGCGTGAGCCTAACGCACCGATGATAAACAGATCCTGCCAATAAGGGGCGCTCGGCACTGCATCGGTGCGGTGCTGTGGATGCAGCCGATCTTCATACTCTGCCAGCGTTTGCTCATAGTTCGGCACGGCCCCAAGCAGCGGCAGATGGTCACGCAACGCGCAGCGAACGCCCTGACGAGCTTGTCCATCGCTGACATCAACGGTTTTTGTCCAGTTGGCATTGGGTAAACAATTCAGCAACCGTTGACGGTTATCCTGTTGTTCTTCTTCCCGATAATCACAGTGTGCTTCGCCCCGTAGATAGCTCGCCCCGATGCAGTGTGTTTGATGCTGTGGACTGACTGGCGTCAGGTAGCCGTCGTAGCACAACACCTGCTTTAACTGTCCCAGTACAGGGTTAGTAGGGATGTGGCTAACTTGCCCGCGCACCGCGTAGCCGGGCAAATGGCGGGTTTGTGGCCAGTCGGTAATGTGGTGACCATTCGCCAGCACCACAACGGCATGGTTGGCCTGTTGACCAGTGCTTAAGGTGAGCGCCCAGCCGCTGTCCGTTTTTTCCAGCGCGGAAACGGCGGTATTCATCTGTACCGACAGGCCGTTCTGTTGTGCCAGCTTCAGTGCAGCAACTGTTAGTTCTGCCGGGCACAGCCAGCCGCCATCGGGATAGGTAATACCGTTCACGCCGGGGTTCAGGCCGCTCTGTTTTTCCAGTTGCCGTGCATCCATACTTACGACCAGCTCTTCCGGCCATTCCCCTTGCAGAATCTGTTCGATTTTACGTGCGCTTTTTTCATCCCAGGCGAGCTGGCTGACGCCACACCACTGGTGTTCAAATTCCAGACCTTGGTGCGCCAGCGCCGTGTAGTTGCGGTGCGCAAAGTCAAAGGCAAGCGAGAAAAAGCGGGACACGGCATCGTGTCGATTATTCAACAGAGGATATAGCGCGCCCTGACGATTGCCGGATGCGCCAGTGGCAGGCTGAGCCTCCGCGCAGTAGAGCGTGACGTTTGCGCTGCGCCGTTGCAGAGCCAGTGCAGTAAGCACGCTGGCGATGCCGCCGCCAATAATCGCAATATCGTCAGTCGTGCTGGCCGCGGGGCGTGAATACCACGGTGTCGGCGAGGTTATGGGAAGTGCATCGGGAAGCATGCCGCTCAGCATTTCCCGCTTCTGCCCGAATCCTTTGACTTTACTAACGTGAAAACCCGCCTGTTGCAGACCGCGGCGCACAAAGCCTGCGGCGGTAAAGGTGGCAAATGTCCCTTCTTTACGACACAGGCGAGCCATCGCCTGAAACAGATTATCTGTCCACATCTCCGGATTTTTAGAGGGTGCGAAGCCGTCCAGGAACCAGGCGTCAACCTGATGATTCTGGGTATCATCCAGCTCAGGTAATAAGACGTTGACGTCACCGAACCATAAATCGAGCGTGATGCTGCCTTGTGCCAGAACCAAACGGTGACAACCTGGCAGTGCCGACGGCCACTGCTCGCGCAACTCATCCGCGAATGTTGCCAACTCCGGCCACTGTGCGTGTGCGGCAGCCAGATCGTACCGACGCAGGGGATATTTCTCGAAACTGATGAAATGCAGATGTCGCAGTGTTGCCTGTGGTTGCTGTTGACGAAAGTGAGCAAAGGCTTGCCACAGCGTAAGAAAATTCAGGCCGGTGCCAAAGCCAGTTTCCGCTATCACGCAGGCTGGGCGCGGATGCGTGGTGAAACGTTCAGGAAATTGATTGCCCTGTAAAAACACATAACGGGTTTCGGCCAACCCATCCTGATTCGAAAAATAGACGTCATCAAACTGTTGCGATACAGGTGTACCCTGAGCGTTCCAACTTAACGATGCGTGTTGGATGGGAAGGTTAGCCACGGCAAAAGCTCATTATTCAAGTGATGGCGAGATTTTAACGAGCTGAATATCGTGGTGCAAATTTAGCAATAATTTCGCGATAGTTCGGCTGATCGGACTTGTTCAGCTTACAACTGTACGCTAAAGTGCGAAGCGAAATCCCAAACTCTATAAGTGGAAGAAGAGGTATTAAATGAAACGTGCAGTGATTACTGGCCTGGGGATCGTATCAAGCATTGGTAATAACCAGCAGGAAGTTCTGGCATCATTGCGGGAAGGCCGCTCGGGTATTACTTTCTCTCAAGAGCTGAAAGATTCCGGTATGCGTAGTCACGTCTGGGGGAATGTCAAACTGGACACCACTGGCCTCATCGATCGCAAGGTTGTGCGTTTTATGAGTGATGCATCGATTTATGCTTACTTATCTATGGAGCAGGCAATTCAAGATTCTGGGCTGTCTGATGAGGTTTATCAGAATAACCCGCGTGTTGGCCTGATTGCTGGTTCCGGTGGTTCTGCGCGCTATCAGGTGTTCGGTGCTGACGCCATGCGTAGCCCGCGTGGTCTGAAAGCTGTTGGCCCTTATGTGGTGACCAAATCAATGGGTTCTGCGGTATCTGCGTGTCTGGCAACGCCGTTCAAAATTCATGGCGTGAACTACTCCATCAGCTCTGCCTGTGCGACCTCCGCACACTGCATCGGTAACGCGGTTGAGCAAATTCAGATGGGCAAACAGGACATCGTTTTTGCTGGCGGCGGTGAAGAGCTGTGCTGGGAACTGGCCTGTGAATTTGATGCCATGGGCGCGCTGTCTACCAAATACAATGATACGCCAGAAAAAGCCTCCCGTACCTATGATGCCGATCGTGATGGTTTCGTGATTGCAGGCGGTGGCGGTATGGTCGTGGTTGAGGAATTGGAACACGCGCTGGCGCGTGGTGCGCATATTTACGCAGAAGTCGTCGGCTATGGCGCGACGTCTGACGGTGCGGATATGGTTGCGCCGTCAGGTGAAGGCGCAGTGCGTTGCATGAAGATGGCGATGCAGGACATTGACACGCCTATCGACTACATCAACACGCACGGTACTTCCACGCCAGTGGGGGATGTGAAAGAACTGTGGGCGATTCGCGAAGTCTTCGGTGACAAAGTTCCGCCGATTTCTGCGACCAAAGCGATGACGGGTCACTCTCTGGGTGCCGCTGGCGTTCAGGAAGCCATTTATACCCTGTTAATGTTAGAACATGGCTTTATTGCGCCAAGTATCAACGTGGATACATTGGATGAACGTGGCGAAGGTATGAATATCATTACCAAAACCACCGACCGTGAACTGAAGACCGTGATGTCTAACGGCTTCGGATTTGGTGGCACTAACGCCGCACTGGTCATGAGAAAACTCGATAAATAATCGGTTTTATCTCGCGGATAAATGTAGACCCCGTAGGCGTAAGCCGCGGGGTTTTGTGTGTGCGGAGAGGATCAACTCGCGCTACCCATTTTTTTGATTGCTGTTGTCACATCCTGCATTGCATCTTTTGCCGCCTGACTGATGCCACCAAGCTGGAAAAAACCGTGAATGACTCCCAAATAGCGCCGACATTGCGTATTGACACCTTGGTCGGTTAACGTACGGAACAAGGCTTCTCCTTCATCTCGCAATGGATCACATTCCGCTGTAATAATCAGCGTTGGTGGCAGATTCGATAATGGGTTGTGCATTGCCGGGCTGGCTTCGTAATGAGTGGGAGACAAGGAGTCAAAATAGGATTCATACCCACCCACCAATATTTCCCGTGTAATCACATAATCTTTGCCATTGGTACGATAACTATCGCTACTGGCTGTAGCATCCAGCATTGGATAAATCAGGATCTGCCCGCAAGGTTTGAATGCACCGCGATCGCGTAACCTTATGGCAGTTACTAACGCCAGATGCCCTCCAGCACTATCGCCCATCAATATGATACTGTCGGGATTGATATCCAACAGGTCGGCACGTTCATGGATCATTTTGGCCGCATGGTAGGCATCATCATGTGCCGCTGGGTAGTGATGCTCAGGGGCTAAACGGTATTGTACGGCAATAACTTTACAGCCGCTGTAAAAGGCGATATTTCGTAATTGGCAATCATGAGTGGCGAACCCACCGCTGACGAAACATCCACCATGATAGTAAATCACGGCAGAAGCATGTGGTTGTACTGTTGGTGGCGTGTAAATCCGCAGCGTAAGTGATTGCCAATTTATCTCTTCACAATTGACGCCTGAAGGGACATCTCCTGCTAGCACGGTACTGGCAATATACGCTTCCCGACGTTCTGCAATTGTTTTATTTTTCACCGAAGGGCGACCTGCAAGGATAAAATCATTGACGAGTTCGGCAATGTTTGGCTCAAGTGTCATCTGGTATCCTTTGACTGAGAAAGCTGAATGGTGTGATTAAGGTGCGTATCGTAGAGTGGTTAGGTTTAACATGCATTACGCGGGCTCATTTTGTGCTATAGCAAAACCCAGAGCAGAAATGCGGCCACGCAGGTGCTGACAATCACCAGAAACATCGGCTTATGGAATAGGGATTGCCAACTGAGCGGTAGTGAGGCAATCAAAGGGTTAAACAGCGGATGCAGTAGCTGCGAGGTTGCGGCCCAGTCAGTTTCCTGTGAGCGCTGAATGCGTTGCGTAAATAGCAACGTCAGTAGGTCGCTAATTTGCACCGGTGTCAACGGGGTTTGCAAGCCGATATTGAAGCGGTTCTGCGTGTAATCCATCAATAACTGCTGTTCCTGTACGGTCATAGGCTGTTGTAACAGAGCCTGCAACGGCGCAAGGTTCGGGGAAAGCAGCATGTTCTGTGTCGTCAGTGGCTGTGACGATAGATTTGTTGCTGATGCCAGATTCGCGTTAGCCGTTAGCAGTTCTGGCGAGGCGCCTGCCGTTCCTGTATTGGTCGGTGTTCCCTGCGGCATCGAGGTGGTGCGAAGCAGCGTCTGCGCCTGTTGTAGCTCAACCTGCGCTTGCAGGAACTGCGTGAGCATAGGCAGATGCTTTAACGGGATCGCGTCGCCGGCGTTAAGATTCTGCATCATCATCAGGTTGCTCAGCACTCTTGCAGGCTGTTCTCCAGTCATGGCCGCTAACCGAGTGACTAACTGATTCAAGCCGCGTTGTTCAATAGGTGAGAGCGGGCGTTCGGGCGAATTGGCGGCTTGAGCCGCTGCGGCTGACGGTGTTGATTGTGGGATTTGCCCATTTTGCAGCAGCGTGACCACCTGTTGTAGCTGTGTTTTACTGAGCGTGCTTAGCGTGGTGCTGCCGAACTGTTGCCGGATGAAATCACTGACTGCCTGACGATTATTTCCCTGAGAGAGCATATCCGTCAGGCGTTGGAGCAACGGCTGACGCTCACCATTATCTTGCGCCTGTGTTAAACGCGTCTGGAGTATTTGCTCGGCAGGTTGATAGTGGCGGGACTGAAGTTCATTATTTTCTGCCAGCCCTAATCCCTGTTTTACCGTCGTCCAGACCTCTGCTGCCTTTGCCGTTGTTAGCGCGGCAACTTTAAGCACCAGATTTTCCAATGTCGTGCGCTGCGCCAGCGTTAATGGTCGATCGCCGTTGGCTGAGCCTGCGGCGTTAGAGGAGGATGCAGAAGTTGACGATGTAGCAGTCGGCGTAACCGAACGTTCGCCGGGCAGCGGGGCACCCGGGCCACTTACAGGTTGCATATCGGTCATCCTCACTGCCGTCATGATTGAGATGAATCATAACAATCTCCCGTGACGGCCGATAGTCATGCGTCATCTAAAACGACACGAATCTTAAGCGGTGCGCCCGAGTGGGATGCGCAAGCGTTGAGCGAGGATAACGCCGAGTAGCGTGATGCCCCCGCCAACCAGATGATAATGGTGCAAAGGTTCGTGCAAAAGGCCAATCGCAATCATCGCCGTAAAGATCGGCGTCAGGTTCATAAAGATGGCGGCCTTGCTAGCTCCCAGACGCATAACTCCTTGAATCCACAAAAAAGGTGCAATGATTGAGGCCATGATGCCAGCGAAAACCACCAGCGGCAGGTTTTCGCCGTTGAGTTGCACATTATCGGTCAGCAAGAAATTGGGAATCAGTGCTACCACACCAAAGGCAATTTGCACGTAGAGCGATACCCAGTTGGGTAGAGGGATGCTCCAGCGTTTGGTCAGCACGCCATATATTGCATAGGACAACGCGGCGCAAAACATCATGAATTCACCGGGGCCGATACCCTGTGCCAGAATCTGTTCAGGGTGTCCTCCGCTGATCAGCCAGACAATCCCTGCCAGAGACAGTAGGCTACCGAGCAGCACGCCCAGCGTGGGCGCGACGCGCAGCAGAGGAATGCTGAGCAAGACGGTGAGCAGCGGCACAAGCGATCCCATTATCCCCATCATCACGGCGCTGATCGTATGTGCGGCGTAGTAGGCCAGGCTTTGATACAACACCATGCCGAGCAGACCCAGCACCAGCAGTTTCCATGCGTGTTGGCGAATGGCCGCCGCATGCTGGCGAAGGTTTGGTAGCATGAACGGCGTCATGACGAGAAACGCCAGTAGCCAGCGGTAAAACGAAATGGCAGCCGGGTCGATGACGGTAGCGGAGAGCTTGTTGACAATGATGTTAACTGACCAAATCAGGACGGCGATAATGGGAAATAGGGCGTTCAACGTGAGTTTCTCATAGCGAACCAGACGGAAAATGCACCGGTTGCCAGTCTGGTAGATAAAAATGGGGCAAGTGCGGCAATGGCAAACAACATAACAGAGCCACGTGACGACTATCAACCTTGTCGGGTCGTCAATCCGATATCCCCTTTTACGCGGCCTGGATAGAGTTATGCCGCGGTAAATTGCTACCTATCGTAGGATCGATGGTGATGCAGCATCGATATGAACTGATGGAGGAAAGATATCGCAGCGTAATTGCCTTGGGTTTCTGCCCCATTCGGTGGCAAAATATCTCCCCGCTTTTTTTGGCTGGCTACAGATCCCGGAGAAAACAATGAAGATTCTGGTTGATGAAAATATGCCTTATGCTCGCGAGCTTTTCAGCCGTTTGGGTGAGGTTCAGGCTGTACCGGGACGCCCTTTGCCGCGGGAACTGCTGGCAGGCGCAGATGCGCTGATGGTGCGTTCGGTCACGAAGGTGGATGCGGATCTGTTGTCAGGCTCGGCGGTAAAATTTGTTGGCAGCGCGACGGCAGGCACCGACCATGTCGATGATACCTGGTTGAATGCTAACGGCATCGCGTTTTCTGCCGCCCCTGGCTGTAATGCTATTGCGGTGGTGGAGTATGTGTTTTCTTCTTTGCTGATGCTGGCCGAACGTGATGGTTTCCAACTGCGTGATAAAACTGTCGGCATTGTCGGCGTGGGGAATGTCGGCAGGCGTCTGGATGCGCGACTGAAAGCCTGGGGCGTAAAAACGCTGTTGTGCGATCCACCGCGTGCCGATCGTGGCGATGCGGGCGATTTTCTGCCGCTGGAAACGCTGGTGCGTGATGCCGACATTCTGACGCTGCATACGCCGCTGTATCTCGACGGACCGTACCGAACGCATCATTTGATTGATGCCACCGTACTGAACGCATTTGCGGACGGACGTATCCTGATTAACGCCTGCCGTGGCCCGGTGGTGGATAATGCTGCATTGCTTGAGGCGCTGCAACAGGGCAAAAAACTCAGTGTGATTCTTGACGTGTGGGAGCCAGAACCGGCGTTATCGACCGCTTTGCTGGCGCGAGTGGACGTTGGCACGGCGCATATCGCCGGTTATACGTTGGAAGGAAAAGCACGCGGTACTACTCAGGTTTTTGAAGCCTGGAGCGAGTTTATCGGAACACCGCAGCAGATTGCGCTTTCGTCGCTGTTACCTGAGCCAGACTATGCCCAGGTGGCATTAACTGCACCGTTGGATGAGGCACTGCTAAAACGTCTGGTGCATCTGGTGTATGATGTGCGCCGAGACGATGCGCTGTTGCGCCATGTCGCACATCAGGAAGGCGAGTTTGATCGCCTGCGTAAACATTATCAGGAACGACGCGAATGGTCGTCACTCCATGTTATCTGCGCCGATGCTGAGAGCGCAGGTTGTCTGAACGCGCTGGGATTCACGGCGTCAGTGCGGAGCGCACGCTAACGGCGTTCTGCACAAGCATGACTCTTTTTTATTCATGAACTGACAGAGGATGTCACTATCGTCTGTCGGTTTCATTCATGATTTGTGTTTCATTCAAAATTTGGGAGAGAACCAAATGTCTGACGGCTGGAATATTGCTCTGCTGGGCGCAACGGGCGCAGTAGGCACGGCGTTACTGGAATTATTACAGGAACGCGAATTCCCGGTGGGTGAACTGTATCCACTGGCCAGCGAACGTAGCGCGGGTGAAACCATACGTTTTAACGGCAAATCCTGTCTGGTTACCGATGTGGCTGATTTTGACTGGTCACAGGCGCAACTGGCGTTTTTTGTTGCTGGGCAAGATGTCAGCGCCCGCTACGCAGAAGCCGCGGGGGATGCAGGCTGTCTGGTCATCGACAGCAGCGGCCTGTTTGCATTGGAGCCGGATGTGCCGCTGGTGGTGCCTGGCGTGAATACGCATACGCTGGCGGATTACCGTAACCGCAATATTATTGCGGTGGCGGACAGCCTGACCAGCCAACTGCTGACGGCGATTAAACCACTGACTGATGCGGCTGGGCTTTCGCGCCTGCATGTCGTTAATATGCTGTCAGTTTCCGCATACGGCAAAGCGGCGATAGACGATCTGGCCGGGCAAAGTGCCCGTCTGCTGAATGGTATTCCACCTGAAGAAGGGCTGTTCCCGAAACAGCTGGCGTTCAACCTGTTGCCTTTACTGCCCGATGATGCAGGCAGCGTGCGCGAAGAGCGCAGTCTGGTCGATCAGGTGCGTAAGGTTTTGCAGGATGAAGGATTACCCGTTTCGGTGACCTGCATTCAATCCCCCGTATTCTATGGTCACGCACAGATTGTTCATCTCGAATCATTGCGCCCGCTGTCTGCGGAAGAAGCGCGTGACGAACTGCTCAATGCCGGAAATATTGAGGTCAGCGATGAGCAGGATTACCCGACGCAAGTGGGTGACGCTTCCGGTAATGGGCAACTGAGCGTCGGCTGTCTGCGTAATGATTATGGCATTCCTGAGCTGCTACAATTCTGGTCAGTTGCCGATAACGCGCGTTTCGGCGGCGCACTGATGGCAGTAGAAACGGCAGAATGTCTGGTGCAGGAGTATCTCGGGTAATGTCGGAAACCACTCAGGCGGAGGCTATTCAAGCCGCCGCCATTGCGGAGAACGAACGCGCCCCGCTGAAAATCGCGCTAGGTATTGAGTACGACGGCAGCCTGTATTATGGCTGGCAGCGTCAGGTCGATGTTGCTAGCGTGCAGGCCTGTCTTGAAAAGGCGCTGAGTAAAGTCGCGGATGAACCGATAGAGGTGTTTTGCGCCGGACGAACCGATGCTGGGGTTCATGGTACTGGGCAGGTTGTGCACTTCACTACGCATGCGATCAGAAAAGACGCAGCCTGGACGATGGGCGTGAATGCGAACTTACCGCCAGATATCGCCGTGCGCTGGGTGAAAGCAGTGGATGAGGATTTCCATGCGCGCTTCAGCGCAACGGCACGTCGCTACCGCTATGTTATCTATAATCACCGCTATCGCCCCGCAGTGCTCTCGCATGGCATGACGCACTTTTATCACCCTCTGGATGTTGAACGGATGGAGCGCGCCGGGCAGTGTCTGCTGGGGGAGAATGATTTCACCTCTTTTCGTGCGGTGCAGTGCCAATCGCGCACGCCGTGGCGCAATGTAAATCATTTAAAGGTTACACGTCACGGTGACTATATCGTGGTAGATATTAAGGCCAATGCGTTCGTCCACCATATGGTGCGCAACATCGTTGGTAGCCTAATGGACGTCGGGTGTGGCAATCGCCCCGAGTCGTGGATTGCGGAACTGCTGACGGCCAAAGATCGTACGTTGGCGGGCGCAACCGCCCGAGCCGAAGGGTTGTATTTGGTGGCGGTAGATTACCCTGCGCGTTTTGCTTTGCCACAACCCACGATGGGGCCGCTCTTTTTAGCGGATTGACGTTTTTGCTGCCATGAGTACGCCTTTTGCGTGTTACACGCTGCCGGATGGCAGTGGGCCAAAAGTAGTGTGTAACGCGTAGTAAGGATGATGCTATTTAGCATGCTATACGCAAGGTAACACGGATAGTGCGGCTGCCTTGCGTATATCGACCGTGTACGATCGCTATACACTTTGGGAGAAGAAGTTGTGATGGAATTTATACAGTTTATTATTGATTTTATTCTGCACATTGACGTTCATCTGGCAGAACTGGTGGCGCAATATGGTGTCTGGGTTTATGCCATTTTGTTCCTGATTCTGTTCTGTGAGACAGGGTTGGTGGTGACGCCGTTTTTACCGGGAGATTCGCTGCTGTTTGTCGCAGGAGCGCTGGCTGCGCTGCCATCGAACGATCTGAATGTGCATACGATGGTGTTCCTGATGATTATTGCCGCGATTACGGGCGATGCAGTGAACTACACGATTGGGCGACTGTTTGGTGAGAAGCTGTTTAGCAACCCGAACTCAAAGATTTTCCGCCGCAGCTATCTGGATAAAACGCATGCGTTTTACGCACGTCACGGTGGCAAGACGATAATTCTGGCGCGCTTTGTCCCGATTGTGAGAACATTTGCCCCGTTTGTCGCCGGGATGGGGCACATGAGTTATCGGCATTTTGCAGCCTATAATGTCATTGGTGCGCTACTGTGGGTGTTGTCGTTCACCTATGCGGGCTACCTGTTTGGCGATTTGCCTGTGGTACAGGAAAATCTGAAATTACTGATTGTCGCGATTATTTTTCTCTCTATCCTGCCGGGTATTATTGAAATTGCCCGCCACCGTAGAGCAGCCACGCGCGGCAATGTGAAATAAGTGACGTATTTTAACATCCGGTTTGACCAGTTTTTTATCCACAGTCCCGGAGCGTTATGGTTTAATGGGCAGCATTTATGGTCTGTTCTTGGGAACATCCTTGGTGCCGATGCCTTTGTACCGCGATTATGGTGCGTCTCAGGCATTTTTTCATTGGCAATGTTGTCAGGGAATAACATGAACAGCGGACTGGCATTTGCCAGGTTCAAGCAGAAAGGTTATCAATGAGCTGGATTGAACGAATTCTTAACAAAAGCAATATCACACCGACCCGTAAAGCGAACATCCCTGAAGGGGTCTGGACAAAATGTGATAGCTGCGGTCAGGTTCTTTATCGTGCTGAGCTGGAACGTAATTTGGGGGTTTGCCCGAAGTGCGATCACCATATGCGTCTGTCCGCACGAGCCCGTCTACAGGCTTTTCTGGATAAAGAAAACACTGTCGAGCTGGGAAGTGAACTGGAGCCGAAGGATGTCCTGAAATTCCGGGATTCCAAAAAATATAAAGATCGTCTGGTTTCTGCGCAGAAACAGTCCGATGAGAAAGACGCGCTGGTTGTCATGAAAGGCACGCTTTACGGCATGCCAGTTGTGTGCGCGTCGTTTGAGTTTGCTTTCATGGGCGGTTCAATGGCGTCCGTTGTGGGGGCGCGCTTTGTACGTGCCGTTGAGCAGTCATTGGAAGACGGTTGCCCGCTGGTGTGCTTCTCCGCCAGTGGCGGTGCGCGTATGCAGGAAGCGCTGATGTCGCTGATGCAAATGGCGAAAACCAGTGCGGCACTGGCAAAAATGCGTGAGCGCGGCTTGCCTTATATCTCTGTGCTGACTGACCCGACCATGGGCGGTGTTTCTGCAAGTCTGGCGATGCTGGGTGACTTGAATATTGCCGAACCGAAAGCGCTGATTGGTTTTGCCGGTCCACGCGTTATCGAACAAACCGTGCGTGAAAAATTGCCGCCGGGCTTCCAGCGCAGTGAATTCCTGATTGAGAAAGGGGCGATTGATATGATCGTTCGTCGTCCGGAAATGCGCTACAAGCTGGCCACCATCCTTGCCAAACTGACGAATCATCCAGAACCGAGCAATGATGACGTGGAAATCCGCAGCGATGCGCCGTCTGAATCATCACAGGATGACGCATAATTGACATGATGGGCAGGGCGTGTGGCATTCGACCACGTTGTTCTCGACGGAATAGTCATGCGCCCGCTCTGCCCGCAATGAACCGTAAGCTAGTGAACGGGACTCATGGATACTCTTCAAACACCTCAAGCCACGTCACCTTTGGTCACGTGGCTTCATTATCTTGAGCACCTGCACGCTCAGGCCATTGATTTAGGTCTGGATCGCGTTAAGCAGGTTGCTGAACATCTTCAACTGCTACAGCCTGCCGCCACGATTTTCACCGTCGCGGGGACGAACGGCAAAGGAACCACCTGCTGTACGCTGGAGTCTATTCTGTTGGCAGCCGGGCTACGGGTTGGCGTGTACAGCTCTCCCCATCTTGTTCGCTATACCGAGCGGGTGCGTATTCAGGGCAACGAATTGTCCGACGCGCAGCATACGCAGGCATTTGCCGATATCGAAGCAGGAAGAGGGTCTGTATCGCTCACCTATTTTGAATTCGGTACGCTGTCGGCACTGCAACTCTTCAAGCAAGCGAATCTGGATGTCGTCATTCTGGAAGTAGGATTAGGCGGGCGTCTGGATGCGACCAATATTGTGGATGCGGATGTCTCTGTGGTCACCAGCATTGCGATCGATCACACCGACTGGCTAGGTTGCGATCGGGAGAGTATCGGTCGTGAGAAAGCCGGGATATTCCGGCAGGGTAGGCCTGCCGTCGTTGGTGAGCCACATATGCCAGGAACGATTGCCGATGTTGCCGCTGAGAAAGGTGCATTGCTGCGTCGTCGTGGTCGTGACTGGGAGTTTTCGGTTCAGCGTGAAACGTGGAGCTGGCAGGATAAGCAGCGTGAATTGTCGCGCCTGCCACTCCCTAATGTCCCACTGCCGAATGCCGCTACAGCGCTGGCTGCACTACACTATTCTTCACTCAACGTGAGTGAAGAAGCGATTCGTCAAGGTTTACAGCGCACGGCATTGCCGGGGCGCTTTCAGGTGGTGCAGGAATCACCGCGGTTGATTCTTGATGTTGCACATAACCCTCATGCGGCGGCGTATCTGGCAAACCGTCTGGCTGGGTTACCGAAAACCGGAAAAATGCGGGCTGTTGTCGGTATGTTGTCGGATAAAGATATCGCGGGTACGCTGGCTCACTTAACGCCGTTAATTGATGAGTGGTATTGCGCACCGCTAGAAGGCCCGCGAGGTGCAACGGCGCAGCAGATTGCCGAGCACCTAACGCGCAGTCAATCGTTCCCCGATGTTGTGACCGCTTGGCAGCAGGCGATGTCCGACGCGACGGAACAGGATATTGTCATTGTGTGTGGATCTTTTCATACGGTAGCGCATGTGATGGAAGCGCTGGATGAGGAGAAGGCGAATGGCGAGTAAATTTCAGAACCGCCTGGTCGGCACGGTTATTCTGGTCGCGCTGGGCGTGATCGTCTTACCTGGCCTGCTGGATGGTAAAAAGAAGCACTACGAAGACGAATTTGCGTCGATTCCGCTGATCCCTAAACCGGGCGACAGCAATGAGATGGAATCGCTGCCTGCGCTGAACCCGTCGTTGCCGAGTCAGCCACCGGAAGGGGCGGAAGCGGCGATGCAGAACAGTGCGGAATCTGAAGCGCCGGAAACTAAATTACCTGAAACCAAGGCTCCCGAAACTTCCACGCCACCATCATCGTCTCGTTCGGGTACAAATACGCCAGCCATGACGGCACCGCCGGTGGTGGTCGAGCGTCCGCCACTTCAGACGCCAGCGCCAGTGACGCCAAAGCCTCAGCCAAAACCTGAGGTGAAGCCAGAAGTGAAACCGAAGCCAGAGCCTAAACCGGAAGTGAAGCCTGAAACTCAGCCGACGCAGCAAGCGCCTGTCGGACAGGCCTATATTGTGCAGCTTGGTGCGCTGAAAAATGCGGATAAGGTGAACGAAATTGTCGCCAAGCTTCGTCTCTCTGGTTATCGCGCGTATACCGTGCCATCAACGCCGGTTTCAGGACAGATCACCCGTATTTATGTCGGACCGGATGCTTCGAAGCAGAAGCTGGAGTCTTCGTTGGGCGAACTGCAACAGCTCAGTGGACTCAGCGGACAGGTGCGAGCGCATTCCGTTCGTTAAGATCGCGAGCGTGATAATAACGTGATGGTTGTCCGCAATCAGTCACATGAGTAAGCAAAAACAGGCGGCGGGGATGAGGTTCACACCAGTGATTCTCGACCCCGCTCCCATTTTAAGATGCCTGTAGTAAGTTTTGATATGCCGATAGTTAATGGAATCAGGCATGACGCGCTGTCAGTTTTTTCGCCTGATTATCTATCGATGAAATCGGCGGAAATACGCTACGCAAACGTTTTCTTTTTCTGTTAGAATGCGCCGCGAACAGGATGACGTAGCGGCTTATCGGTAGCATCGTTCATTATTAGGATAGTTCATGGTTTGGGTTGATTACGTCATTATTGGCATCATCGGATTTTCGGCTCTGGTTAGCCTGATCCGGGGATTTGTTCGCGAAGCGCTGTCGTTAGTAACCTGGGGATGTGCTTTTTTTGTTGCCAGTCATTACTACGCCTACCTCGCGGTCTACTTCACCCGTTTTGATGATGAGCTGGTGCGTAACGGCATTGCGATTGCCATTCTGTTTATTGCAACGTTGATTGTGGGAGCTATCGTCAACTATGTGATTAGTTCACTGGTTGAACGTACCGGATTATCCGGCACCGATCGCGTTCTGGGCATCTGTTTTGGTGCGCTGCGCGGGGTGCTGATCGTTTCCGCACTGCTATTCTTTCTGGATACGTTCACCGGTTTTTCACAAAGTGATGACTGGAAGCAGTCCCAGTTAATCCCGCAGTTCAGTTATATTATCAGGTGGTTTTTTGACTACCTGCAAAGCACGTCAAGTTTCTTGCCGCAGCATTTACCGCTGCGGTAGCGCTGATGAGGAAAAGACACCATGTGCGGTATTGTCGGTATCGCCGGTTTTACACCGGTCAACCAGTCGATTTATGACGCGTTAACGGTGTTGCAACACCGTGGGCAGGATGCTGCGGGTATTGTGACCATCGATGCCTTTAATTGTTTTCGCCTGCGTAAGGCCAATGGCCTGGTGAAAGATGTGTTTGAAGCGCGGCACATGCAACGCTTACAGGGCAACATGGGGCTTGGTCATGTGCGTTATCCGACCGCGGGCAGTTCCAGCGCCTCGGAAGCACAGCCTTTTTATGTCAACTCTCCGTTCGGCATCACGCTGGCTCACAACGGTAACCTGACTAACGCCCACGAACTGCGTAAAAAGCTGTTCGAGCAGGAGCGTCGTCACGTTAACACCACGTCTGATTCTGAAATTCTGTTGAATATTTTCGCCAGAGAACTGGACCGTTTCCAACACTACCCGTTGGAGGCCGATAATATTTTTGCGGCCGTTGCCGCGACGCACCAGCAAATTCGCGGTGCCTATGCCTGTGTTGGCATGATTATCGGCCATGGCATGGTGGCTTTCCGCGATCCTAACGGGATTCGTCCTCTGGTTATCGGTAAGCGCGATCTGGAAGATGGCCGCAGCGAGTATATGGTGGCGTCTGAAAGCGTCGCGCTGGATACGCTGGGCTTTGAGTTTTTACGCGATGTGGCGCCGGGAGAAGCGATCTACATTACGGAAAAAGGACAGCTGTTTACCCGTCAGTGCGCAGAGAATCCTAAGAGTAACCCGTGCCTGTTTGAATATGTCTACTTCGCTCGCCCGGACTCTTTCATCGATAAAATTTCGGTCTATAGCGCCCGCGTCCGCATGGGCCAGAAGCTCGGTGAAAAGATTGCGCGTCAGTGGGAAGATCTTGATATTGATGTCGTGATCCCGATTCCTGAAACCTCTTGTGATATCGCGCTGGAAATCGCGCGCATTATCAACAAACCGTATCGTCAGGGATTTGTGAAAAACCGCTATGTTGGCCGCACGTTTATCATGCCGGGGCAGCAGGCGCGTAAGAAATCGGTACGCCGTAAGCTGAACGCCAACCGTGCTGAGTTCCGTGACAAGAATGTGCTGCTGGTGGATGACTCCATCGTGCGTGGTACAACGTCAGAGCAGATTGTGGAGATGGCGCGTGAAGCAGGAGCCAAGCGTGTTTATCTGGCCTCTGCGGCACCGGAAATTCGCTTCCCTAACGTGTACGGCATCGATATGCCGAGCGTTAATGAACTGATCGCTCACGGTCGCGAAGTGGATGAGATCTGTAAGATTATTGGTGCTGATGAGCTGATATTCCAGGATCTCGACGATCTGATCGATGCGGCACGTGAAGACAACCCGGATATCGCTCAGTTTGAATGCTCGGTGTTCAACGGGATTTACGTGACCAAAGACGTCGATCAAGGCTATCTGGATTATCTGGAAATGCTGCGCAACGACGATGCCAAGGCGCTACGTAGCCAGAATGAAGTCGAAGATCTGGAACTGCACAACGAAGGTTAACGGCTAGCCATACGTTAAGGCCGGTTGTATTGAAGGGGGAGGGCGCGAAAGTGCCCTCCCTTTTTTCTATATAAAACACGTCGTATATAAAAAATCCGGCTGTATATAAAAACACCGTTTCGGTGCTTGTCCTTGCTTATCACCAATCAATACGGCAAAGTTTGCGCAGATGATTTTTCCGCGTTTTTACTGACGCGGCCAGCCAGAGGCAGTATGAATGAAGCGACTCATTGTAGGGATTTCCGGTGCCAGCGGTGTCATTTATGGCATCCGACTGCTACAGGTGTTACACACGCTGGAAGGTATTGAAACGCATCTGATCATGAGTCAGGCCGCCCGGCAGACGTTGGCGTTAGAAACGGATTTTAGCCTGCGTGACGTACAGGTATTAGCCGATGTGGTGCATGACACGCGCGATATCGCTGCCAGCGTCTCTTCTGGATCGTTTAAAACGGCGGGGATGGTGATTTTGCCCTGTTCGATAAAAACCCTTTCCGGCATTGTGCACAGCTACAGCGACAATCTGTTGACCCGTGCCGCCGATGTGGTGTTGAAGGAACGTCGTCCCCTGGTGTTAGGGGTGCGTGAAACGCCATTGCATTTAGGACATTTACGGCTGATGACCACTGCCGTTGAGCTGGGCGCGATAATCATGCCGCCGGTGCCTGCGTTCTATCATCGCCCAGAAAGTGTGCAAGATATTGTCGATCAGACGGTTAATCGTATTCTGGATCAGTTTGATATCGACCTGCCGGAAGAGCTCTTTACTCGCTGGCAGGGTGCGTCATAGCGGGATAGAGACCCAGCCACGCTATTTTTTCTCATGGGGCAGTAAACCTTTACTGCCCTTTTTTGGTGCTTTTTTATCACATTGCACTAATTTCGCACATAAGAGCACTTAAATAGTGCATTTGGGTTTTTGTATTCGCGCTAATGTTATCTATTCTTATTGTTACGCGCCAAAAAAAATCTCAGAAAAATTTTCCTAATCAAAGGGTTAACCATCATTTTCTGCATATTTTACTCATGGGGTTTTTACAACGACTTTACGTTCATTGTGGCATGAATACTGCTTATGAAAACTGTAATAGTCGGCGTAGAAAACAAATAGCACTCATATCGTTCATATTTAAAGCAATAAATCGGTATATCTCCCGACATTGACGACACATGACATCAATCACTTATGATAAGGGTAGCAATATGAAGAAACTGATCAAAGTTTTGCCGCTGGCACTCATTCTGGCTGCGGGCAGCGCCATGGCGGAGATTCCTAAAAATATTAAAATCGGCACCGATCCTACCTATGCTCCCTTTGAATCCAAAAATGCCAGCGGTGAGCTGGTTGGGTTTGATATCGATCTGGCGAAAGAGTTGTGCAAGCGTATCCAAGCTAACTGTACGTTCGTGGAAAGCGACTTTGATGCGTTAATTCCCTCTCTTAAAGCTAAAAAAATTGATGCCATCATCTCTTCTTTGTCCATTACCGAAAAACGCCAGCAGGAAATTGCCTTCACAGAGAAGCTGTATGCTGCCAATGCACGCCTGATTGCGAAGAAAGGCGCGAGCATCGAGCCAACGCTGGCTTCTCTTGGCGGTAAGCGTGTCGGCGTATTGCAGGCATCAACGCAGGAGGCTTTTGCCAACGCGAACTGGCAGCCAAAAGGTGTTGACGTTGTCGCTTACCAAAATCAGGATCTGATTTACGCCGATCTGAGCGCAGGTCGTATCGATGCGGCATTTCAGGACGAAGTGGCAGGAAGTGAAGGTTTCCTGAAACTCGATATGGGCAAAGACTATGCGTTTGCTGGTCCGGCAGTAAAAGACGACAAGTTCTTTGGTGTCGGTACCGGTATGGGTCTGCGTAAAGCGGATACCGAACTGAAAGCGGCGCTGGATAAAGCCTTTGAAGCGATGCGTAAAGACGGTACTTACGACACCTTCGCGAAAAAATACTTCGATTTTGACGTCTATGGCGGTTAATTTCGTCACCACTATTCACATTTCGTTATCATGGTAAAATTTCGTTATCACGGTAAATTGTGTAGCGGATCCGCAGGACAATACGACATGGGAACGTTCCTCCCGTGTCGTGCTCCTGACCGATAACACACCGTGCCATTAACCGCTATTTCAACGGATATAATCGATGCTCTATGGCTATTCCCAGCTGATTCTGGATGGTGCCATCATGACGCTGGAGTTGGCGGTCAGTTCGCTACTTTTGGCGTTGACTATCGGCCTGATTGGCGCATCGGCGAAGCTATCTTCTAATCGCCTGCTGGCAGGGTGCTTTTCTTGCTATACCACGTTGATTCGCGGCATTCCCGATTTGGTGTTGATGCTGCTGATTTTCTATGGCCTGCAAATTGTCTTAAATGGCGTGACGGAATCGATCGGTCTGGAGCAGATTGATATCGATCCTTTGACGGCAGGGGTTATTACGCTGGGCTTTATTTACGGCGCGTATTTCACGGAAACTTTTCGTGGCGCGTATCTCGCCGTACCGCGTGGACAAATCGAAGCGGCTGTCGCATTCGGTTTCTCTCCCATGAAGGTGTTCCGTCGTATTTTGTTTCCTTCCATGATGCGCTTCGCGTTACCAGGCATTGGTAATAACTGGCAGGTGATTCTGAAAGCGACAGCGTTGGTGTCATTGCTTGGCCTGAATGATGTGATTAAGGCGACGCAGTTGGCCGGCAAGGGTGCCCACGAACCGTTTTATTTCGCGCTGGTTGCCGGGGCGATGTACCTGATTTTTACCACCGTTTCTAACGGCGTGTTGTGGTGGTTGGAAAGGCACTATTCGCAGGGAGTCAAAAAAGTAAACTATGAGTGAGATCCTGCAACAATATTGGCAACCGCTACTGTGGAGCGATGGTTACCGCCTGACTGGGCTGGCGATGACGCTTTGGCTGCTTATTTCCTCGGTGGTCATTGGCGGGCTGATGGCGCTACCGCTGGCGATTGCTCGCGTGTCGCCGCGACGTCGGTTCAGCCTTCCAGTTTGGCTATTTACCTATATTTTCCGCGGTACGCCGCTCTACGTTCAGCTTCTGGTGTTCTATTCTGGCGTATATAGCCTGGAAATTGTACGCGGCACCGATCTGTTAAACGCATTTTTTCGCAGCGGGCTGAACTGCGCCATTTTAGCGCTGGCGCTCAATACTTGTGCATACACCACAGAAATTTTCGCGGGAGCAATCCGCTCAGTACCCCATGGGGAAATTGAAGCGGCCAGAGCCTACGGCTTTTCCCGTTTTAAGCAGTATCGCTGCATTATTTTGCCCGGCGCGTTGCGTATTGCACTGCCAGCCTACAGTAACGAAGTGATTCTGATGCTACATTCAACGGCGCTGGCCTTTACCGTGACGGTGCCGGATATTCTGAAAATCGCCCGTGATATTAATGCAGCAACCTACCAGCCGTTTTATGCGTTTGGGATTGCTGCTGTCATCTATCTGGCGATCTCATTTGTGTTAATTGGGCTGTTCAGGAAGGCGGAACGGCACTGGTTACGTCATCTTTATACCCGTTCATCTCATTAAACGCAGGACAAAAGCATGTCGAATAACAAACTGATGGTGACGGAACTGCGTAAACGCTATGGCCAGCATGAGGTACTCAAAGGGATCTCATTGCAGGCGAAAGCGGGTGATGTTATTTCGATTATCGGGTCGTCTGGTTCTGGGAAAAGTACCTTATTACGGTGCATTAATTTTCTGGAAAAACCCTGCGAAGGGGCGATTTATGTCAGCGATCAGGAAATCCGTATGGTGCGTGACACTGACGGGCAGTTGAAGGTATTTGATAAAAAGCAGCTTCAGATGCTGCGGACGCGTCTGACGATGGTATTTCAGCACTTTAACCTGTGGAGCTTCATGACCGCGCTGGAGAATGTGATGGAAGCGCCGATTCAGGTGTTAGGGCTCAGTAAAGCTGAAGCGCGTGATAGGGCGGTGTTCTATCTGAACAAGGTCGGGATCACGGAATCTGCCCAACAGAAATACCCGTCGGATCTTTCCGGTGGTCAGCAGCAGCGCGTATCTATTGCGCGTGCGTTGGCGATGGAACCAGAAGTACTGCTATTTGATGAGCCGACGTCGGCGCTCGATCCTGAACTGGTCGGTGAGGTGTTGCGCATCATGCAGCAGCTTGCGGAGGAAGGGAAAACGATGGTGGTGGTAACGCATGAGATGGAGTTTGCCCGCCATGTTTCCAGCCACGTTATCTTTCTGCATCAGGGGGTGATCGAAGAAGAAGGGCCGCCGGATCAGCTTTTCGGTAGTCCGAAAAGTGCGCGTTTGCAGCAATTTCTGTCAGGCGCGTTGAAGTAGGTTTTGGGGGCTGATGATTATCAGCCTCAGACGTTTCTCTCAAATAAAACGGTGATAATGGAATAGAAGAGTAAAGCGTCCGCGCCAAGGATGGCGCGGCTCGAGCTTACAGGGACGTACTTGCAGCGTCTTTACGATCTATCCATTATCACCGCTCTCAGCACTGGGTCAGCCCGGTTTCTTGATGACGTCTTGCAGGGCTTCTTCCAGCTCAAAGAAACGGAAACCAAAGCCTGCGGCCTCTAATCTCTGTGGGATGGCGCGCTGTCCACCTAGCACTAGCGTCGAGGCTTCTCCCATCAGTAGTTTGATCGCGAAAGCGGGCGCTCGTAGAAAGCCGGTGCGATCCAATACGTGTGCCAGCATGGCGGAAAATTGCTCATTATGAACCGGGTAGGGCGCAACCATATTGAAAGGGCCGCTCAATATTGGCTGGTCCAGCAGATAGATAATGCCGTTAACCATGTCATCGATATGAATCCACGGCATATATTGCTTGCCGGAACCCATTGGGCCACCGAGCCCGAGGCGGAAAATCGGCAGCATTTTTGCCAGTGCGCCACCCTGTGCCGAAAGAACAATACCGGTACGCAGCAGGCAGACACGAGTTTTATCACTTTCGGCAGACCGCGCCAGCGCTTCCCAACGGGCGCACAGGTGGTGTGTGAATTCATCGACAGGGGATTCATCTTCGGTGATCAGTGCTTCGCCTTGATCGCCATAGTATCCGACAGCGGAACCTGAGATAAAAACGGCTGGCGGCTCGCTGCTGGCTTTAATCAGCGTTGCAAGCTGTTCGGTGATATTCCAGCGGCTCTTTGCCAGACGCTGCTTTTGCTGTGGCGTCCACCGCTTGTCGGCGATAGGTTCACCCGCCAGATTGATGACGCCGTCAAAGCCGTTCAGTGAGGTGATATTACTCAATGTGGACCAATATTCCACTTGATTGCCGAGAACACCTCGAGCGCGCTCCGGATCGCGTGTCAGTACCGTGACGTGATGGGAAAGCAGTTGTAATCGTTGGATAAGCTGGCGGCCAATAAGGCCGGTTCCGCCTGTAATGAGTAGTTGCATCGCACCCCTCTCCCTATCTTTATGCCTTGTGATAACGCAGGGTCATAGAAACCGAATCGGCGTATCGCAGGGCAAACGGTTTATCGACTTCTACTTCAGCATAGGTGATCCATTCGTGATCGCTGGCGATGTTGAGCACATCCTGCGTTAATTTTTCCAGCAAAGCGAAGCGGTTATCTTCCACGTGGCGAATAATGCTTTTGGTGATGGTGCGGTAGTTCAACGCATCGGCGATATTCTCGCTGTTGCGCGCCTGTTCTGCTGGGTAGTGAATCACAACGTTGATGATCACATCCTGCTTATTCGTGATTTCCTCATCTTTGATACCGATGAAGGTGCGCAGCCGCAGATTTTTTATACGAATAATGGCGTCAGAATAGTGATGTGGCATTGCTCGGCCCTCGGTGGCTTCTGTTACTGCGACTAAACCGCAGCGTCAGGGGGTATCGTTAACAGATAAGCTGCTCGTTGGTAACAGTATCATTAACAACGATATGTTGATTACCATAGCAGAAGATACCCAAAGGCCGAATGAGATGATGCCAGAATTTTATTGCTCGGCGAGCTGGTAAGCCCGTTGCGTTGCCGGACGCTCACTGATACGCGTATACCATGCCTTCACCGCTGGGTAGTCATCAAGGTCGACGCGCTGGCGAGCATAAGAAACCACCCACGGGTAGGTCGCGATATCGGCGATGCTGTAATTTTCTCCCGCTAGCCAAGGGCTGTCTTGCAGATGTTTATCCAGCACGCGATACAGGCGCTGCGTCTCCTGCTGATAGCGTTCAATGGCGTAAGGCACTGGCTGAGGCGCGTAGTGGTTAAAATGATGATTCTGCCCCAGCATCGATCCGAAATCAGCAACCTGCCAGAAAAGCCATTGCAGCGTGGCTGTACGCTCGCGTAGCGACGAACTTAAGAGTACGCCGTGTTTTTCCGCCAGATAGAGCAGGATCGCGCCGGACTCAAACAGGCTAATTGGCGTGTCACCTTCCGCGGGCTGCGTGTCAACGATTGCGGGAATTTTATTATTAGGCGAGATAGCCAAAAACTCCGGCTTGAACTGCTCACCTTTACTGATGTTTACGCGGTGGAGTTGATAGGGGAGGCTAGCTTCTTCCAGAAACAGGGTGATTTTGTGCCCGTTAGGGGTTGGTGCGTAATACAGGTCAATCATGAATCAAGTCTCCATTTTAATTCAGAAAAGCATCATGGAACTGTATGGCAGTGGATCGCCTCAGAGAGCGATGTGCTGTCAGAATAGCGTATTGAGGAACGGCTCTTACCCTACCACTTCTGCGGGTGAAAAATAAGCGATGGCGCATCTCGTTGCACGATCTTTACCGGAAGCATCCGGCCAACTTTGATAGACTACGTCCAATGACGGATGAGAATGTTGTGGATACAACATGGTTGATATAAACGTTGCGGGGATGAGCGATGAAATTGATGTTTGCGTCCGATATACACGGTTCTCTTAGTGCGACGGAGCGCGTGCTGGCGATCTTTGAGCAAAGTCACGCTGACTGGCTTATTTTACTGGGCGATTTTCTCAACCATGGCCCGCGCAACCCGCTGCCGGAAAAATACCAGCCCGTGGAAGTGGCTGCCAGATTGAACGCTTATGCATCACGTATCATTGCCGTGCGGGGGAACTGCGACAGCGAGGTTGATCAGATGCTTTTGACCTTTCCTATAACGGCGCCGTGGCAACATGTGCTATTGCCACAGAATCGCCTTTTCCTGACGCACGGCCATCTTCATCATCCAGAGAATCTACCGCCGTTACACGCGGGTGATGTGCTGGTATATGGTCATACCCATATACCAGTTGCTGAGCAGAGCGGTGAATATTATTTTTTTAATCCCGGCTCAGTGAGCTTACCTAAAGGGGGATACCCCGCGAGCTACGGTTTACTTGAACAAGGCGAGTTGCAGGTTCTGCCGCTATATGGCGCTGAGCCTATTGCACAGGTTGTGATTAGGCACTAATTTAGCAAAAAACCTGTTTTTGACCTTGAATAATGGCAAGGTAGCAGGGAATATTCGCAGCAAAGATCGATCATTTAAAACAGACGCGCGTAGCAACGTGCCAATACTAAAGGGTTTCAGAGGATGGCGGAACAAAGTCAGGCAGCAGGCACAGAGTGGGTTGATATCGTCAATGAAAACAACGAGGTAATTGCTCAGTCAAGTCGTCAGCAGATGCGTGCTCAGAGTCTTCGTCATCGCGCCACTTACATTGTTGTGCATGATGGCATGGGTAAAATTCTGGTGCAGCGTCGGACGAACAGCAAAGATTTCTACCCAGGTTGGCTGGATGCAACGGCAGGCGGCGTGGTGCAAAGCGGCGAACAGATGCTGGAATCTGCGCGTCGTGAGGCTGAAGAGGAGCTTGGTATTGCTGGCGTGCCGTTCGCTGAACACGGCTTGTTCTATTACGAAGGCGAAAATTGCCGAGTGTGGGGCGGGTTATTTAGCTGCGTCACCCACGGGCCGTTCGCGCTACAGGAAGAAGAAGTTGATGAGGTCAGTTGGCTGACGCCGCAAGAAATCACCGCACGCTGCGATGAGTTTACACCGGATTCACTGAAAGCCCTGTCGCTGTGGCTGACGCGCTATAGCGATCAGGAATATGGTAAGCCGATTCCACGTAAGCTGAGCGAGGCAGTAGAAGCCTCTGTGATGCCTGTTGTTTATGATGAAAGTATTCATGATGAAAATGTTCCTGAAGAAAACGACAGCAACGTTAAGTCATCGGAAGCCGATTCTCAGAAGTAATCACCTCTCGCTTCGCCGCTGCTTTTGCTTACCGAGGCGTTATTTCTTTCTCTGTCCCAAATAAAAATGCCAGCCCTAAGGCTGGCATCAACGCTCTTTGAATAGATTAGAGCTGTGTAGCCTGAATGGCGGTCAGGGCAACGGTGTAAACGATATCGTCTACCAATGCGCCACGAGACAGGTCGTTAACCGGTTTGCGCATGCCTTGCAGCATTGGCCCGATGGAGATCAGGTCGGCAGAACGCTGTACCGCTTTGTACGTGGTGTTGCCGGTGTTCAGGTCAGGGAAAATGAACACGGTGGCTTTACCCGCCACTGGCGAATTTGGTGCCTTGGACTGTGCAACGTCTGCCATGATAGCGGCGTCGTATTGCAGAGGACCATCGATAATCAGGTCAGGACGTTTTTCCTGCGCCAGACGGGTAGCTTCACGCACTTTCTCAACATCGCTACCTGCACCGGAGTTACCGGTAGAGTAGGAGATCATGGCAACACGCGGGTCGATACCGAATGCGGTAGCGGAGTCAGCAGACTGGATAGCGATTTCAGCCAGTTGCTCTGCGGTCGGATCTGGGTTGATGGCGCAGTCGCCGTAAACCAGAACCTGCTCAGGCAGCAGCATGAAGAACACAGAAGACACCAGCGAGCTGCCCGGAGCGGTCTTGATCAACTGTAGCGGCGGACGGATGGTGTTAGCGGTGGTATGAACGGCACCAGAAACCAGACCGTCAACTTCACCTTGTTCCAGCATCAGCGTACCCAGAACCACGTTGTCTTCGAGCTGTTCGCGCGCAACCACTTCGGTCATGCCCTTGCTCTTACGCAGTTCAACCAGACGTGCAACATAGCGCTCACGTACGGCAACCGGGTCGACGATTTCGATACCTTTGCCCAGTTCTACGCCCTGAGCGGCAGCAACGCGTTGAATCTCTTCCGGGTTACCGATCAGCACACAGTGCGCAATACCGCGCTCAGCACAGATTGATGCTGCTTTAACAGTACGTGGTTCATCACCTTCTGGCAGCACGATACGTTTGCCCGCTTTGCGCGCCAGTTCGGTCAACTGGTAGCGGAATGCTGGCGGAGACAGACGACGTGAACGCTCAGACTCAGCGCTCAGTGAATCAATCCACTGGGTGTCGATGTGGCGTGCGACATATTCCTGCACTTTCTCGACACGCTGACGGTCATCAGCCGGCACTTCAAGATTGAAGCTTTGCAAGCTGAGCGAAGTCTGCCAGGTGTTGGTGTCAACCATAAATACAGGCAGGCCAGTCTGGAAGGCGCGTTCGCACAGTTTGGCAATGCTCGGATCCATTTCGTAGCCGCCAGTCAGCAGCAGGGCACCGATTTCCACGCCGTTCATCGCAGCCAAACAGGCGGCAACCAGAACATCGGGACGGTCAGCGGAGGTTACCAGCAGTGAACCCGGACGGAAATGCTCCAGCATATGAGGAATGCTGCGTGCGCAGAAAGTCACAGATTTAACGCGACGCGTCTGAATATCACCTTCATTGATTATGCGGGCATTCAGGTGCTTCGCCATATCGACGGCACGGGTAGCAATCAGGTCGAAGCTCCATGGAATGCAGCCTAGAACCGGCAGCGGGCTGTTAGCGAACAGCTGCTTAGGATCGATGTTGGCAACGCTGGCTTTCGTGGAGTCATCAAAAATTTCAGACAGATCAGGGCGAGTACGGCCCTGGTCGTCTACTGGTGCATTCAGTTTGTTGATGATCACGCCAGTGATGTTTTTGTTTTTGCTACCGCCGAAGCTGGAACGTGCCAGTTCGATGCGGTCTTTCAACTGTGCTGGGGAATCGTTACCCAGCGCCAGTACGAAGACGATTTCTGCGTTCAACGTTTTGGCTATTTCGTAGTTCAGTGCGTTAGCAAACTGGTGCTTACGCGTCGGAACCAGACCTTCAACCAGAACAACTTCAGCATCTTTGGTATTTTCGTGGTAGCGCGCGATGATTTCTTCCATCAGTACGTCTTGCTGGTTGGAGCTCAGCAGCGCTTCAACGCGGTTCATCGCCAGCGGCTCAGCGGCGTTGATGGCGGAATTAGCACGAATAATGGTGGTGGTTTGATCTGGCGTATTGTCGCCACTGCGCGGCTGGGCGATAGGTTTAAATACGCTCAGGCGAACGCCTTTCTGTTCCATGGAGCGGATGACACCCAGGCTAACGCTCGTCAGACCAACGCTGGTGCCAGTTGGGATCAACATGATTATACGGGACACGGCCGAACCTCTTTACGGTTGCTCGTTAGTCAAAAACAACACCGTCAGCCTTGGCTGACGGTGTTGGGCGTTACGTGTTTTACGCGGTCAGACGGTAAGCGTCTTCGGCGATGACCAATTCTTCATTGGTCGGGATAACCAGCGCCGCACGGGTGCCATCTTTAGCGATGTTGCCACCTTTACCGAAACGTGCGGCCAGGTTACGTTCGTGATCGATGTCAAAGCCTAGCAGGCCCAGTTTTTTCAGCGACAGTTCACGAACCATTGCGGCGTTTTCACCGATACCACCGGTGAAAATGACGGCATCCAGACGGCCTTCCATCAGTGCAGCGTAAGAACCGATGTATTTAGCCAGACGGTGGCAGTAAACGTCCATTGCACGTTTAGCATCTGCTTTCGTCTCGTAGTTATCTTCAACGTAGCGGCAGTCGCTGGTCACTTCAGTCAGACCCAGCAGACCAGATTCTTTGGTCATCAGGGTGTTGATGCGGTCAATGTCCATGCCCAGTGCGTCGTGCAGGTGGAAAATCACAGCTGGGTCGATATCGCCGCAGCGCGTACCCATCACCAGACCTTCCAGAGGCGTCAGACCCATAGAGGTATCAACGCATTCGCCGTTACGGATTGCAGTAACAGAACCACCGTTGCCCAGATGGCAAGTGATAACGTTCAGCTCTTCTACTGGCTTGTTCAGCACTTTGGCGGCTTCACGAGAAACAAAGTAGTGGCTGGTGCCGTGGAAGCCGTAGCGACGGATGTGGTTTTCTTTATACAGTTTGTACGGCAGTGCATAAAGGTAGGATTCTTCCGGCATAGTCTGGTGGAATGCAGTGTCGAAAACAGCCACGTTTTTATCAGCCAGGTGCGGGAAAGATTTCAGTGCTTCGTCGATACCGATCAGGTGCGCCGGGTTGTGCAAGGGTGCAAAAGGTACGGAATCTTTGATACCCTGAAGAACATCATCAGTGATGATCGCGGATTGGGTGAACTTCTCACCGCCGTGAACGATACGGTGACCGATAGCAACCAACTGAGCAGACAGCTCTGGCTTCTGAGACAGAATGGTATTAACGATGAAGTTCAGCGCTTCGCTGTGAGCTGCACCGGCACCCAGTTCGGCGTCGTGTTTACCGCCGTCCATTTTCCATTTGATGCGGGCTTCAGGCAGGTTGAAACATTCGGCTAAACCAGACAGGTACTCTTCTCCGTTAATCGCATCGATGATCGCGAATTTCAGGGATGAACTACCGCAGTTAAGAACCAGTACTAACTTACTCGACATGGAAGTACCTACTTGTTATACATGGTTAAAAAAAATGTCATACAGGGCATAGCATACCGAATGCCACCGATGGCATTTATGATTAACATCATACCTTGGTGTGATACACCAGACACAATGGTGAAATAGGGTCGATACTATGACGTATGTTATATCGGATAATCGTTACAACAATTATCGTTACAACTAGTCTCTACAACAACGTGACAGCGACCTAATGTAAACCGCAGCTTTAAAGCGATGGATAACCGCGTTATGGCCGTTGGCTGCGCTTATATCGCGAAGGGAATTATACTCCTTGCGTGTAGTCATACTACTTTAGGTATACAGCGGCCAAAAGGCCGGCTTAGGATACCGATAGCGTAGAGTAAACACAAAATATATTTTAACCCTATCAACTTGAGTTGTTGATTCGTGAAAAAAGTTTATTTTTTATCTGTAAAGTTGAGGTGTGACTATGGCAACGAAACCAGGCAGTAGAATAAGTTGGCTACAGTTACTCCAACGTGGGCAGCATTACATGAAGACGTGGCCAGCAGAAAAGCAACTGGCACCCGTATTTCCTGAAAACCGCGTAGCGCGAGCAACGCGGTTTGGTATTCGCATCATGCCGCCGCTGGCGGTGTTCACATTAACGTGGCAGATTGCGCTCGGTGGCCAGCTTGGCCCGGCCATTGCTACCGCGCTTTTTGCCTGTAGCCTGCCGTTGCAGGGGCTCTGGTGGCTCGGTCGCCGTTCTGTTACTCCTCTGCCGCCGACCCTAGCGCAGTGGTTCCATGAAATTCGCCATAAGTTATTGGAGTCAGGCCAGGCATTAGCTCCTTTGGAAGAAGCGCCGACTTACCAAACCTTGGCAGATGTGCTGAAACGTGCATTTAACCAGCTCGATAAAACCTTCCTTGATGATTTGTGATCGGCGTCAGGCTGTGTGCGGGTTAATGGCTATTTTGTTCTTTCCCCTATTTCAAATCAAAGAAGCTGTGGCTAACGCTATCGTGACACGATTCAGTATGCGATTCTGCGGTTAATACCTATTTAGCGACATTGGCTTATACAAAGAGGGTTCAGGAGAGAAACATGGAAATGACGAATGCCCAGAGATTGATCCTTTCAAACCAATACAAAATGATGACGATGCTCGATCCAGATAACGCTGAGCGCTATCGTCGGCTACAAACGATCATCGAGCGTGGTTACGGTTTACAGATGCGCGAACTGGACCGTGAGTTTGGTGAGCTGACTGAAGAAGTTTGCCGCACCATTATTAACGTTATGGAAATGCATCATGCTTTGCAGGTGTCGTGGACCAATCTGAAAGATAAGCAGGATCTGGATGAGCGTCGTCTGACCTTCCTGGGCTTTGATGCCGCAACGGAAGCGCGCTACCTTGGCTTTGTACGTTTTATGGTACATGTTGAAGGTCGTTATCCTCACTTTGATGCGGGCACGCATGGTTTTAACGCGCAGACTAAAATGTGGGAAAAATACAATAGAATGCTGGCTGTCTGGCAGTCCTGCCCGCGCCAGTATCACTTGAGTGCGGTTGAGATCGCACAGATCATCAACGCCTGATTAATAAAAAGGGGCCTTCTGTGGAGTGTAAAGGTTTTCTGTTCGACCTCGATGGTACGCTGGTTGATTCACTGCCTGCTGTAGAACGTGCGTGGAGTAACTGGGCAAAAGATCACGATATTGAACCACAGGACGTGCTCGATTTTATTCATGGTAAGCAGGCAATCACGTCCTTACGTCACTTTCTTCAGGGGCAGAGCGAGGAAACGATTCAACAAGAGTTCGATGCACTGGAGAAAACAGAAGCGTCTGATACGCAAGGTATTGTTGCCATGCCGGGCGCGAAGGCGCTGTTGGAACGTTTAGATGCGCTGGATATTCCCTGGGCGATTGTGACATCTGGCACGGTGCCGATTGCCAGCGCACGTCACCAACGTGGAGAACTGCCCGCTCCTCGTGCCTTTATTACGGCGGAGCTGGTTGCTAAAGGCAAGCCGAACCCTGATGCCTATTTACTTGGTGCACAGCAACTAGGGCTGAAGCCAGAAGAGTGTGTGGTCGTTGAGGATGCACCAGCGGGCGTGCTATCCGGTTTGGCGGCTGGCTGCAAGGTCATCGCGGTGAAAGCGCCCACAGATACGCCGAAGTTAGATGAAGTTGATCTGATTCTTGATTCGCTGGAGCTGATAGAAATAGAAAAATTACCAAGCGGCGCTAAGGTGCTTTTACGTCAGTAGGTTGTCTATAACATAATGATAAAACTGTGACTAAATATGATCAAACCTCGCATCCGCGAGGTTTTTTTATGGCAGACTATACCTGTCATACTTCACGCTGAATGGGCGTTGGCTTCCCTTTTTATGGCATGCTGAAACCCACACCTTTCAACATGTATTTTTCCGTCAGGGGAACCGTTTTGAATAGCGAACTTCTCTGGGTTTTATCCCTGTTGCTGATCGCCATTGTGTTGTTTACCACTAATAAACTACGCATGGATGTCGTAGCGCTATTGGTCATTATCGCGTTTGTACTGAGCGGTACGCTGACGCTATCTGAAGCGCTGATAGGGTTCAGCGATCCTAATGTGATATTGATTGCGGCCCTGTTTGTGATTGGTGAAGGGCTGGTTCGTACCGGTGTTGCTTATCAGGTCGGTGATTGGCTGGTTCGCGTTGCGGGCAGCAGTGAGATAAAGATGCTGATCTTGTTGATGGTCACCGTTGCGCTACTGGGTGCTTTCATGAGTTCCACTGGTGTTGTCGCGATTTTTATTCCTGTGGTATTGAGTGTTTCCGCGCGGATGAAAATTTCCCCCGGAAGGCTGATGATGCCGCTGAGTTTTGCTGGGTTGATTAGCGGCATGATGACGCTGGTGGCGACACCGCCTAATATGGTGGTGAGTAGCGAACTGATGCGTGAGGGCATCGCGGGTTTTGGGTTCTTCAGCGTGACGCCGATAGGGATGGTGGTGTTGCTGTTGGGCGTGGCCTATATGATGGTTGCGCGTTACTGGCTTGGCGATGCTGAGACGGCAACAGCAAAAGAAATGTGGAAGAGAAGAACATTTCGCGATCTGATTCGTGATTATCAATTGACGGGCAGGGCACGCCGATTGGCTATTCGTCCCGGATCGCCCTTTATCGGCCACCGTCTGGATGATCTACGTCTGCGCCAACGTTTTGGAGCGAATGTGGTCGGGATTGAGCGCTGGCGTAAGTTTCGTCGCGTGATGATCAGCGTGGCTGGCAATACCGAACTCCGTTTGAATGATGTCTTGCTGATCGATATGTCGGCATCTGAGGTGGATTTACGAGAATTTTGCACCGCGCAGCGGCTTGAACCGATGGTACTGCGCGGTGAGTATTTCTCTGAACAGGCGCGTGATGTGGGAATGGCAGAAGTTTCCCTCATACCCGATTCCGAGCTCTTAGGGAAAACGCTTTACGACGTCGGCTTTCGTAGTCGTTATGGTCTGAGCGTCGTCGGGATCCGCCGCGCAGGCGAAGCGATGGAGGGGATCCTCGCCGATGAGCCGCTCCAACTCGGTGATATTCTGTTGGTGATGGGCGACTGGCGTATGATCCGGCAGTTGCACACGCAGAAAAATGACTTCCTATTGCTTAATCTTCCTGCCGAAGTGGATGACGTTGCCCCCGCGGTGAGCCAGGCTCCACACGCGCTATTTTGCCTGGCGCTGATGGTAGCGATGATGCTGACGGACGAAATACCGAATGCAGTTGCCGCGCTGATCGCCTGTTTGCTGATGGGTAAATTCCGCTGTATTGACATGGAAAGTGCCTATCGAGCGATTCACTGGCCGAGCATTATTCTTATCGTCGGGATGATGCCGTTTGCGCTGGCATTGCAGCAAACTGGCGGTGTTGCGCTGATTGTTAAAGGGCTAATGGATGTTGCCGGAAATGCCGGACCGCATGTGATGCTGGTGTGCTTATTCGTGCTGTGTGCCGTGATTGGCCTGTTTATTTCCAACACGGCGACGGCGGTGTTGATGGCGCCCATTGCGATTGCCGCAGCGAAGCAGATGGGGGTGTCACCTTACCCTTTTGCAATGATCATTGCCGTTGCGGCATCTGCCGCCTTTATGACGCCCGTATCGTCACCGGTGAATACATTAGTGTTGGGGCCGGGCGGCTATAAATTCGGGGACTTTGTGCGCATAGGTGTCCCCTTTACCGTACTGGTGATGCTTGTCAGCGTGGTGATGGTGCCGTGGCTGTATCCGTTCTGATGTTTCCAGTCCATTATGGCAGATGCTCGTTATAACGGAGAATCTTGACTGATTTCGTCGAGCGACAGGCTGAAGCTGGGAACAAACACCGTAATGAAATAGTCCATTTCCGAGCTATGGCGCAGCTGTAATGTCTTTTCCAACCGCGCTTTGGCAAGCGTGAATTCCGCGTTTCCTGCGGATAATTCTTCCAGGCACTTTAGGTAGGCGCAAAGTGCGTCTGCCTGCTTAACGATGGTGCGTTCTTCTTCGCTGGTGTAGCTGTCATCCAGCAGCATCCGATAATCCTGCTGCAACTCTTCAGGCAGCATCTCGATCAGTTTCTGCTGTGCAATCTTCTCTATCTTCTTGTACTCGTGCGCGATCTGCGCGTTGTAGTACTTGATAGGTGTCGGCATGTCCCCAGTCAGCACCTCACTGGCATCATGATACATCGCCAATAGCGCGATGCGTTCAGCGTTCAGGTTACCCTCAAATTTGCGGTTTTTGATCACTGCCAGTGCGTGAGCGACAAAGGCAACCTGAAGACTGTGCTCGGAGACGTTTTCTGTGCGCACGTTGCGCATCAGCGGCCAGCGACTGATCAATTTTAGACGGGATAAGTGGGCGAAAAAGTGGCTCTGATTCATGGCGATCTCTCAGACAACAGCACGGTGAAATATCAATATCGTGGGCGTCTATTGTGAGCACTTGCCGAAGATTATGCAAACGAAGGTCTGGTTTTCGCCGAGCATGACGACCCGGCGATGGCAGGCTCGATTATTGTGGGGTTATTGGTGATAATGCCTCAGGAAGCGCCCTAATTTGTGAATTGCCATGTCCAGCTCATCAACGCGCGGTAACGTGACGATACGAACATGATCCGGGTAAGGCCAGTTAAAGGCGGTTCCCTGAACCAGTAACACTTTCTCCTGTAACAGGAGATCCAGCACCAGTTTTTGGTCGTCGTGGATATTAAAGCGTTTGGCATCAATGCGCGGGAACATATACAGCGCGCCGCGTGGTTTTACGCACGATACGCCGGGGATCTGATTGATCAATTCCCAGGAGCGATTGCGCTGCTCGTACAGGCGTCCACCGGGTTGAATAAATTCGCTGATACTTTGGTAGCCCCCCAAGGCGGTCTGAATCGCATGTTGCATTGGCACGTTGGCACACAAACGCATGGATGCCAGCATTTCCAGCCCTTCAATGTACCCTTTTGCGTGCTTTTTTGGGCCGTTCAGGACCATCCAGCCTTGACGGAAACCCGCCACACGGTACGTCTTGGAAAGTCCGTTGAACGTGACGGTCAGTAGATCCGGCGCTAACGCAGCAATAGAGTGGTGCTGCGCATCGTCATAAAGAATTTTGTCGTAAATTTCGTCGGCGAAAATGATCAGGTTATGTTCACGCGCGATGGCCACGATATCCAGCAGCAACTCTTTGCTGTAGACCGCACCCGTCGGATTATTCGGGTTGATGATGACTATACCGCGAGTATTGGACGTGATCTTTTTGCGGATATCATCCAGATCGGGGAACCAATCGGAGGACTCATCGCAGAGATAGTGAACGGCATTGCCGTTAGACAGGGAAACCGCTGCGGTCCAGAGTGGATAATCCGGCGCGGGAACCAGCATTTCATCACCCGGATTGAGTAGTGCCTGCATGGATTGCACGATGAGTTCAGAAACACCGTTACCAATGTAGACGTCTTCAACCGTCATATCACGCATATCGCGCGCCTGATAGTGCTGAACGATGGCTTTACGGGCGGAATAGAGACCTTTGGAATCACAGTAGCCCTGTGCAGTGGGCAGGTTACGGATGACATCGACCAGAATTTCGTCCGGTGCCTCGAAGCCGAAAGGGGCTGGGTTGCCAATATTCAGTTTAAGAACTTTATTACCTTCTTCTTCAAGCCGCTTGGCTTCCTTTAAGACTGGGCCACGAATGTCATAGCATACGTTCTCCAGTTTCTTGGATTTTTCAATCGGAGACATAAATAGTACGAACCTTTTGCAGAGAGCGCATATTCCCAAATGGAATAGCATAACCTGCTTAATGTACTCCTCCTATAGTACCTTTTGAAGAATGATTATCGCTTTTGCTGCAAATGATTACGCATCTGCACTATATGGTTGTGTACTCGTTGGATGGTGCGATATGGTAGGCGTGCGGACGACTGTTCATGCCGCACTTTTTTAGCGCCAGAACAGGGTGACAGGGAAAGCCCGCTTATTTAAGTGTGGGGCGTATTTATTTCGTAGGGTGAAATAAAGAGAGTGTCGTTGTTATTGAATTAAACATTAAGGCTGGTGAGCCATTTAATTACATGATGTCTTACCGATGGAAGGCGATAGGGGTAACGAAATATAAGTATTTTTTTGCCCTTATCGTGCGTCTGCGATAGTGTCTTTAAATGTATCGGTCGTTACCTTTACATGTAATAAAACACCAGGAATATTTTGTTAAAATTAAAATAGATAAGTGAAAAATCGTATGACCAGTGCAAATCGACCAGTACTTAATCTCGATCTTGATTTACTGAGGACGTTTGTTGCCGTCGCAGATTTAAATACGTTTGCAGCCGCGGCGGCCGCAGTCAATCGAACTCAATCGGCTGTCAGTCAGCAGATGCAGCGGCTGGAGCAGCTCATCGGAAAGGAGCTTTTTGCCCGGCACGGGCGTAATAAATTGCTGACCGAACATGGTATCCAGTTTCTGGGTTATGCCAGAAAAATACTACAATTCAATGATGAAGCTTGTATTTCATTAATGTACAGCGATATTCAGGGTACGCTGACCATTGGGGCGTCTGACGATACCGCAGACACCATCCTTCCTTATATCCTACATCGGGTGACATCCGTATTTCCTAAACTATCCGTCAACGTTAGCGTAAAACGTAGTGCTGAAATGATGGAAATGTTGAGTCAGGGAAAAATAGATCTGGTTATTACCACAATGAACGGTGTGGTGTTTCCTCATGTGTTGTTGCGTAGTTCTCCGACGTTATGGTACTGCGCCGCGGATTATCAGTTTAGATCTCAAGAGCCCGTCCCTTTGGTTGTATTGGATGAACCGAGCCCTTTCCGTACGCTGGCTACGCAGCAGCTAACGGCCGCAGGTATCCCCTGGAGAATCGCCTATGTGGCTTCAACGCTATCTGCTGTGCGAGCTGCGGTGAAAGCCGGAATGGGCATTACCGTGCGTTCAGTTGAAATGATGAGTCCAGAACTACGAGTGCTGGGTGAGGAAGAAGGGTTGCCGGGATTGCCTGAAACACGTTATTTCCTCTGTCAGAACCCAAATCAGGAGAATGAATTGGCGACGGCAATTTTTAATGTGATTGAATCAGGGAAGCCCCCTCACATTACGCCTGTCAGCGTGCTAGCAAATAGCGCGAATGGAAAGCTGTCTTCCGATCCATCGCTGAAGGATGCTATCTAATCGTAATGGGTAGTTAACGATCATTCGGGGAGGGTAGGGATGCACCCCGAATGATGATGATTTATGGCTAACGTGTTAAACCAGCGTCGACAGCGTTTTAGTGACCTGATTCCCTCAATTTGCCCCCATTTTGTGTTTTTCATTTCGCATCAATAGGCTAGGTGTGGCGAGATTAATCGACTCTCTTTATAAAATGATAGTTCATTTTTTTTAAACTTGTGTTGTGAGGAATGGTATTCCTCTTGTCCAGCATCATCTTGATTTTTTTAATAACTAAATTGGTAAAAATGTGTGCTGGATCAAAAAATACCCCTAATAACCCCATGGGGGAACAGGCATTTTCTGTGAAAATGGTATAGTGACACAGCAAACTTGCTTTCTGTGTGGTTGTTCTTTGGTTAACCGATGAAAGTACTGATTCGATTTAGCTACGGGTGAGAACACAAAATGTTAACAAAACAGCGTGCATGTAAAGTAATGTACTGTTATTTTTAGTAAGGTTGAAAAAAGGTTACAAATTTAGGGGCTCAACCATACCAAGCAAGGGTTACCTGATACGTTTCCGTGCTTTTTTATGGTTATTAATCCTTCCTTTTAATCGATGTGGCGCATTAACTGCCGATAACAGAGCAGAGATGTTACCCGCCACTTTTGATGAGTAAGCAAAGAGAATGTCAACAACTACTGAAATCCTCGCCCATCATTGGGCGTTTGCGCTATTCCTTATCATTGCCATAGGCCTTTGCGTCTTCATGCTGACCGGTGGATTTTTGCTGGGCGGGAGAGCTAGAGCCAGGGCCAAAAACGTACCTTATGAATCCGGGATCGACTCCGTGGGTTCAGCGCGTCTACGCCTGTCTGCTAAATTTTATCTTGTCGCTATGTTCTTCGTTATCTTCGACGTTGAAGCCCTGTATCTCTACGCTTGGGCTGTGTCTATCAAAGAAAGCGGCTGGATTGGCTTCATCGAAGCAACCATTTTCATTTTGGTGCTGTTGGCTGGTTTGATTTATCTGGTACGCGTTGGGGCACTTGACTGGACCCCGGTACGTTCCAAGAGACAAGTCGTTAAATCAGACATCATCAACACTACCAACACTCATCCGCAGTAACAGCGAGGCATTTTAAGATGGACTATACGCTCACCCGCATAGAGCCGGACGGTGAGAATGACCGTTATCCCCTGCAACGTCAGGAGATCGTTTCCGACCCTCTGGAGCAACATGTTCACCGCAGTGTCTATATGGGCAAACTGGAACATGCATTACACGATACGGTGAACTGGGGTCGTCAGAATTCCCTGTGGCCGTATAACTTCGGCCTTTCCTGTTGCTACGTAGAAATGGTGACATCATTTACCGCCGTCCATGACGTTGCGCGTTTTGGTGCTGAGGTTTTGCGTGCGTCGCCACGTCAGGCTGACTTTATGGTGGTTGCGGGTACCTGTTTTACCAAAATGGCTCCCGTCATTCAGCGTCTGTACGAGCAAATGCTTGAGCCTAAATGGGTTATCTCCATGGGCGCGTGTGCCAATTCCGGCGGTATGTACGACATCTACTCCGTTGTTCAGGGTGTAGATAAATTCCTGCCTGTTGACGTGTATATTCCGGGCTGCCCTCCGCGCCCTGAAGCCTACATGCAAGCACTGCTGCTGCTGAAAGAATCTATCGGTAAAGAACGCCGTCCTCTGTCATGGGTGGTAGGTGAGCAGGGCGTTTACCGCGCCAACATGCAATCTGAGCGTGAGCGCAAACGCGGCGAGCGAATCGCTGTGACCAACCTGCGCTCGCCTGATGAGATTTGACCTGTAGCTGATAAATCCGGTGGCCGTGTAATACCCCGATAATAGTGTGCGGTCATTATCAGATACAGAAATAGCACATTTAATGTGGTGACATATTTATGACAGATTTAACGACACACGATCTCGCTCAGCCAGGCTGGCAAACCCGCGATCATCTTAACGATCCGGTCGTTGGCGAACTGTGTAACCGTTTTGGACCAGATGCATTTACTGTACAGGCAACTCGCACAGGTATTCCCGTTGTGTGGGTTAAACGTGAGCAATTACTTGATGTTGTTGCATTCCTGAAAAAACAGCCAAAGCCTTATGTCATGCTGTTTGACCTGCACGGGATGGATGAGCGTCTGCGTACCCACCGTGAAGGTTTGCCTGCCGCCGACTACTCCGTTTTTTACCACTTAATTTCCATCGAGCGTAACCGCGACATCATGCTAAAAGTCGCGTTGGCCGAGAATGATATGCATTTGCCGACCGTGACCAAACTGTTTCCGAATGCCAACTGGTATGAGCGGGAAACGTGGGAGATGTTCGGCATGGCCTTCGATGGTCATCCAAATCTGACGCGCATTATGATGCCGAAGACGTGGGAAGGGCACCCGTTGCGTAAAGATTATCCGGCGCGTGCGACTGAATTCGATCCTTTCGAGCTGACTAAGCAGAAAGAAGATCTGGAAATGGAATCCCTGACATTCAAACCGGAAGAGTGGGGAATGAAGCGTGGCACTGAAAATGAGGACTTCATGTTCCTCAACCTCGGTCCGAACCACCCGTCTTCACACGGTGCCTTCCGTATTATCCTGCAATTGGATGGCGAAGAGATCGTCGACTGCGTGCCTGATGTGGGTTACCACCATCGCGGCGCGGAGAAAATGGGCGAGCGTCAGTCTTGGCATAGCTACATTCCTTATACCGACCGTATTGAATACCTTGGCGGCTGCGTTAACGAAATGCCGTATGTACTGGCCGTGGAAAAACTGGCGGGTATTGAGGTGCCGGATCGCGTTAAAACGATTCGCGTGATGTTGTCTGAGCTGTTCCGCATTAATAGCCATCTTCTGTATATCAGTACCTATATTCAGGACGTCGGGGCAATGACTCCGGTGTTCTTTGCGTTTACTGACCGCCAGAAAATTTACGATTTGGTTGAAGCCATTACCGGTTTCCGTATGCACCCAGCCTGGTTCCGTATTGGCGGTGTAGCACACGATCTGCCACGAGGCTGGGAGCGCTTGCTGCGTGAATTCCTCGACTGGATGCCGGCTCGTCTGGACACGTATGTCAAATCCGCGTTGCAGAACACCATTCTGAAAGGCCGTACTCAGGGCGTCGCTGCTTACAATGCGAAAGAAGCATTGGAATGGGGCGTAACGGGTGCAGGTCTGCGTGCCACAGGTATCGGTTTCGACGTGCGTAAATGGCGTCCGTATTCCGGCTATGAAAACTTTGACTTTGAAGTGCCAGTAGGCGACGGAATCAGCGATTGCTACAGCCGCGTTATGCTGAAAGTTGAAGAGCTGCGTCAGAGCTTGCGCATTCTGGATCAGTGCCTCAAGAACATGCCGGAAGGGCCGTTCAAAGCGGATCACCCGCTGACGACGCCGCCGCCAAAAGAGCGCACGTTGCAGCATATTGATACGCTGATCAACCACTTCCTTCAGGTTTCCTGGGGACCGGTTATGCCTGCCAATGAATCATTCCAGATGGTCGAGGCGACAAAAGGTATTAACAGCTATTACCTGACCAGTGACGGCGGCACGATGAGCTACCGCACCCGTATTCGCACGCCGAGCTATGCGCATCTGCAACAGATTCCTTCTGTAATTCGTGGATGTCTGGTATCCGACCTGATCGTTTACCTCGGCAGTATTGATTTCGTAATGTCAGATGTGGACCGCTAACTATGCATGATCACAACAATCACGATCATATTGACGCCCAGGGACAACCTGTTGCCGATTCGCTGACAAAAGACAATGCTTTTGTATTGAGTGACGCCGAACGTGACGCTATTGAGCACGAAAAACATCACTACGAAGATGCACGCGCCGCATCAATCGAAGCACTGAAAATTGTGCAAAAAGCACGCGGCTGGGTGCCGGATGGTGCTATCAACGCGATTGCCGATCTGCTGGGGATCCCTGCCAGTGACGTGGAAGGCGTGGCAACGTTCTACAGCCAGATTTATCGCCAGCCGGTCGGGCGTCATATTATTCGCTATTGCGACAGCGTCGTGTGCCACATCAATGGCTATCAGGGCGTTCAGGCTGCGCTTGAGCGTAAGCTCAGCATCAAGCCGGGACAGACAACGTTCGATGGACGTTTCACGCTGTTGCCGACCTGCTGCCTGGGTAACTGTGACAAGGGGCCGTCAATGATGATTGATGACGATACCCACAGCCATGTGACGCCGGAAGGTATTGAATCGTTATTGGAGCAGTATCAATGAGTAAAGACATTGTTCTGACTGCTGAGCAGCATCCTCTGACCTGGCGTTTACGCGCAGACAAACAGCCGGTATGGCTGGATGAGTATCGCAGTAAAAATGGTTATGTCGCCGCGCAAAAAGCGTTAACGGGCATGGCGCAGGATGAAGTGGTCTCACTGGTTAAAGACGCAGGTCTGAAAGGACGTGGCGGTGCAGGCTTTTCAACAGGCTTGAAGTGGAGCCTGATGCCGAAAGACGAAAGCATGAACATCCGCTATCTGCTATGTAACGCAGATGAGATGGAGCCAGGTACTTATAAAGACCGCCTGTTGATGGAGCAAGAGCCTCATCTGCTGGTTGAAGGCATGCTAATCAGCGCCTTTGCGCTGAAAGCCTACCGCGGTTACATCTTCCTGCGTGGTGAGTACATCGAAGCTGCTGTTCACTTGCGTCGCGCAATTGAAGAAGCAAAAGCGGCTGGCTTGCTGGGCAAAAATATTCTGGGCAGCGGATTTGATTTCGAGCTGTTCGTGCATACCGGTGCTGGGCGTTACATCTGCGGTGAGGAAACTGCACTGATTAACTCGCTGGAAGGCCGTCGTGCCAACCCACGCTCCAAGCCGCCGTTCCCGGCGTCTGCGGGTGTTTGGGGCAAACCGACTTGTGTCAATAATGTCGAAACGTTGTGTAACGTACCGGCGATTATCGAGCATGGTGCAGCGTGGTATCAGGGGCTGTCTGTCGGTAAAAGTAAAGATGCTGGCACGAAACTGATGGGCTTCTCTGGCCGCGTCAAGAATCCGGGCCTGTGGGAACTGCCTTTCGGCACCACGGCGCGTGAGATTCTGGAAGACTACGCGGGCGGCATGCGTGATGGTCTGAAACTGAAAGCCTGGCAGCCGGGCGGTGCGGGTACGGATTTCCTGACGGAAAGCCATCTCGATCTACCGATGGATTTTGAGCATATTGCAAAAGCAGGTAGCCGTATGGGTACCGCGCTGGCGATGGCTGTCGATCACGAAATCAATATGGTCTCGTTGACGCGTAATCTTGAAGAGTTCTTTGCCCGTGAATCCTGTGGCTGGTGTACACCGTGTCGTGATGGTTTGCCGTGGAGCGTGAAGATTCTGCGCGCGCTGGAAAATGGCGAAGGCCAGCCTGGCGATATCGAAACGCTGGAACAGCTTTGCCGTTTCCTCGGGCCGGGTAACACCTTCTGTGCGCATGCGCCGGGTGCGGTCGAGCCGCTGCAAAGTGCTATCAAGTATTTCCGGGAAGAATTCGAAGCGGGTATCTCTAAACAGTATTTAGGCAACCTCAAAACGATTGGCGGTATTCAGCCTAACCTGTTGAAAGAGCGCTGGTAAACCAGTGCCTAACACGTGCGAGATGCAGTGAATGTATCCGCAGGGTGGCGCAAATAAGCCACCCTTATAAACCCAATAGATTTCAAGGCGCAGGTAGCCAACGCATTTGCGGTTTGAAAGATGAGGGTATACAGAATTTTTGATTAGCGCCTGTGGCAACACGGGCCATTATGGAAGCATGCTGACTATGGCTACTATTCATGTAGACGGCAAAGAGTATGAAGTAAACGGAGCGGACAACCTTCTGGAAGCTTGCCTGACTCTGGGACTTGATATTCCTTACTTTTGCTGGCACCCCGCGCTCGGGAGCGTCGGATCCTGCCGCCTCTGTGCGGTAAAACAGTATCAAAACGCGGAAGATACTCGCGGTCGTCTGGTGATGTCTTGTATGACACCAGCAACCGAAGGAACGTTCATCGCAATTGAAGATGAAGAAGCGAAACTATTCCGTAAGACGATAGTTGAGTTTCTAATGACCAACCACCCGCACGATTGTCCGGTGTGTGAGGAAGGTGGTAACTGTCATTTGCAGGATATGACGGTTATGACGGGGCAGAACTTCCGTCGCTACCGCTTCACCAAGCGTACTCACCGCAATCAGGATCTCGGGCCGTTCATTTCTCATGAGATGAACCGCTGTATCGCATGCTATCGCTGCGTGCGTTACTACAAAGACTATGCGGATGGCAAAGATCTCGGCGTTTATGGCGCACACGACAACGTCTACTTCGGTCGCCCGGAAGATGGCACGCTGGAAAGCGAGTTCTCCGGTAACCTGGTTGAAGTGTGTCCTACCGGTGTCTTCACCGACAAAACGCACTCCGAGCGCTATAACCGTAAATGGGATATGCAGTTCGCACCGAGCGTCTGCCAACAGTGCAGCATCGGCTGTAATACCAGTCCCGGCGAACGCTATGGTGAACTACGCCGTATCGAAAACCGTTTTAACGGTAGCGTAAATCACTATTTCCTGTGTGACCGCGGCCGTTTTGGTTACGGCTATGTCAACCAGAAAGACCGTCCAAACCAACCATTGCAACGTCGTGGTGATGACTGGATCGCACTGAATGCCGATCAGGCACTGCAAGGTGCAGCAGATGTTCTGCGTCAAGCGAAGAAAACCATCGGTATCGGTTCACCGCGTGCCAGCATTGAAAGCAACTTTGCGTTGCGTGAGCTGGTGGGGGCAGAAAACTTCTATACCGGTATCGCGCAGGAAGAACAAAATCGTCTGCAACTGATCTTGAAAGTACTGCGCGAAAGTGGTGTAAGAACGCCAGCGCTACGTGAGATCGAAGGCTACGATGCGGTTCTGATTCTGGGTGAAGACTTAACACAGACCGGTGCACGTATCGCGCTGGCCGTTCGTCAGGCCGTTAAAGGCAAAGCTCGCGAAATGGCAGCAGCACAGAAAGTGGCTGACTGGCAGATTGCGGCGATCATGAACATTGGCCAGCATGCCAAGCACCCGCTGTTTGTCACCAACGTAGACAACACCCGTCTGGACGACATTGCTGCATGGAACTACCGTGCCCCCGTTGCCGATCAGGCGCGTCTTGGTTTCGCGATTGCACACGGGTTAGATAGCAACGCCCCGGCAGTCACCGATCTGGCTGCGGGTCTGGATCAGAAAGTTGATATCATCGTACAGGCGCTGGCCGGTGCGAGAAAACCGCTCATCATTTCCGGCACCAATGCGGGCAGCGAAGACGTGATCTCCGCTGCGGCAAACGTTGCCAAAGCGCTGAAGAGTCGCGGATCTGACGTCGGCATTACCTTTGTTGCATCTGCTGCAAACAGCATCGGGTTGTCAATCATGGGTGGCGGTTCGCTGGATGACGCGTTGGTGCAGTTGGAAAACGGCGACGCTGATAGCGTGGTGGTTCTGGAGAACGATCTCTACCGTCATGCCCCAATCGCTCGCGTTGACGCTGCACTGGAAAAAGCTGAGAACCTGATTGTGGTCGATCATCAGCGTACTCGCATCATGGACAAGGCCAACATCATTCTGTCTGCCGCTAGCTTTGCTGAAAGCGACGGTACGCTGGTGAATCAGGAAGGTCGCGCTCAGCGTTTCTTCCAGGTTTATGATCCAACGTACTACAACGACAAAATTGTAATGTTGGAAAGCTGGCGCTGGCTGCACTCGCTGTATATCACCTATAACAGCCGTCAGGTTGACTGGACGCAACTGGATAACGTGATTGACGCGTGTGTCGCTGCCCTGCCGCAGTTTGCCGCGATTAAAGATGCCGCACCGGATGCTTCGTTCCGTATCCGTGGGCAGAAGCTGTCGCGCTCACCGATTCGCTCCAGCGGCCGTACGGCGATGCGTGCCAATATCAGCGTGCATGAACCGCGTCAGCCAGTCGATAAAGACACCATGTTTGCCTTCTCAATGGAAGGGAACAACAGTCCAACAGCCAACCGTCAGCAAATTCCGTTTGCCTGGGCGCCAGGCTGGAACTCACCGCAAGCCTGGAATAAATTCCAGGATGAAGTGGGCGGACATTTGCGTCATGGCGATCCGGGTGTGCGTATGATCGAAGCCGGAGAAGGTTCGCTGGCGTACTTCGACAACATTCCAGCGGCTTTCGTCCCACAAGCGGGTCAATGGCGCGTTGCGCCGTATTATCACCTGTTTGGTAGTGATGAAATGTCACAGCGTTCTGACGTGATTCAGCAGCGTATGCCAGAGCCTTACGTGATGGTGAACCCAACTGATGCGGCGACGCTAGGCGTAAACGCCGGTACGTTACTGGAGTTGACCTGTGCAGGGCAAACGCTACGTCTGCCACTGCGCTTAAGTGCGGCATTAAGTCAGGGACAGGTTGGTTTACCGCTGGGCTTGCCGGGTATTGCACCGGTGCTGGCGGGTGCAACCGTTGAAAATCTGCGGGAGGCCGCACAATGAGTTGGTTAACACCGGAATTAATCGAGATTCTGATCACCGTCGGAAAAGCGATCGTGATTCTGCTGGTTGTGGTGACCTGTGGCGCATTCATGAGTATGGGTGAACGTCGACTGCTCGGCCTCTTCCAGGGACGTTATGGACCGAACCGGGTAGGTTGGGGCGGTTCATTACAGCTTGTCGCTGACATGATCAAAATGTTCTTCAAAGAAGACTGGGTGCCGAACTTTACCGATAAGGTGATCTTCACGTTGGCACCAATGATCGCGTTTACATCAATGCTGATTGCCTTCGCGATTGTGCCGATCACGCCAACCTGGGGTGTCGCCGATCTGAACATCGGTATCCTGTTCTTCCTGATGATGGCGGGTCTGGCTGTTTACGCGGTGCTGTTTGCCGGCTGGGCGAGTAACAACAAATACTCGCTGCTGGGAGCGGTACGTGCTTCCGCGCAGACCGTGAGCTACGAAGTCTTCATCGGCCTGTCACTGATGGGGGTTGTCGCGCAGGCGGGCTCGTTCAACATGCGTGATATTGTCGATTCTCAGGAACATTTGTGGAACGTTATTCCGCAGTTCTTCGGCTTTATTACGTTTGCCATCGCAGGCGTGGCGGTATGTCACCGTCACCCGTTTGACCAGCCTGAAGCTGAACAGGAACTGGCCGATGGTTACCACATTGAATATTCCGGTATGAAGTTCGGTCTGTTCTTCGTGGGCGAATATATCGGGATCGTTACCGTTTCTGCGCTCATAGTGACCTTATTCTTCGGTGGCTGGCATGGTCCGTTCTTGCCACCGTTTGTCTGGTTTGCGCTGAAAACAGGCTTTTTCATGATGATGTTCATCCTGATTCGTGCTTCGTTACCCCGTCCACGTTATGACCAGGTGATGGCTTTCGGTTGGAAAGTCTGTCTGCCGATAACGCTTTTGAATCTGCTGGCGACCGCCGCCGTCATTTTGTACAACGCTTAAGAAGGGGTGAATAAACCATGACATTGAAAGAGTTAGTGGTTGGTTTCGGCACCCAGATACGCAGTATCTGTATGGTGGGATCGAATGCTTTTAAGAAGCGCGAAACCAGGATGTACCCAGAAGAGCCTGTGAATCCGCCGCCACGTTACCGTGGTCGTATCGTGCTGACGCGCGATCCCGATGGTGAAGAACGCTGTGTTGCTTGCAACCTGTGTGCGGTGGCTTGTCCGGTCGGCTGTATCTCATTGCAGAAAGCGGAAACCAAAGATGGCCGCTGGTATCCTGAGTTCTTCCGCGTCAACTTCTCGCGCTGCATTTTCTGTGGCTTCTGTGAAGAAGCGTGTCCGACAACGGCTATCCAGTTGACGCCGGATTTCGAGATGGGCGAATACAAACGTCAGGATCTGGTGTACGAGAAAGAAGATCTGCTGATATCGGGGCCGGGTAAATATCCGGAATATAATTTCTACCGGATGGCTGGTATGGCAATCGATGGGAAAGATAAAGGCGAAGCTGAAAACGAAGCCAAACCTATTGATGTCAAAGGCCTGTTGCCCTAAGGAGCTAGCATGGAATTCGCTTTTTATACCACAGGTTTGATTGCGATATTGGCGACACTGCGCGTCATTACGCATACCAATCCTGTGCATGCATTGTTGTATATGGTCACTTCGCTCATGGCGATTGCGGGCGTCTTTTTCTCGCTGGGGGCTAATTTTGCCGGCGCGCTGAGCATCATCGTGTATGCGGGTGCCATCATGGTGCTGTTCGTGTTCGTGGTCATGATGCTCAACCTCGGTAATTCCGTAGAAGAACAAGAGCGTAATTGGCTGAAACCCAGCGTCTGGATTGGTCCAGGTATTCTTTCACTGGCGTTATTGGCGATTGTGGTCAACGCCATCCTTAGCCTGAAAGAGCAGGGCATCACTGGCACGCCCGTTGAGGCGAAAGCGGTGGGTATCAGCCTGTTTGGGCCTTATGTTCTGGCCGTTGAATTAGCGTCAATGTTGCTGCTGGCGGGATTGGTTGTCGCTTTCCACATTGGTCGTGAAGATAAACGTGGTGACGTTGTCAATAAAGAAGGCGCGAACCAGGACGTTGAGAAAAAAATAACGGGGGAACGCGCATGATTCCGTTACAACACGGGTTGATTTTAGCCGCTATTCTGTTTGCTCTGGGGCTGACTGGTCTGTTGATTCGTCGTAACCTGCTGTTTATGTTGATCAGTCTGGAAATTATGATCAACGCTGCCGCGTTGGCTTTTGTGGTCGCGGGTAGCTACTGGCAGCAGCCAGATGGTCAGGTGATGTACATTCTGGCGATTACACTGGCAGCAGCCGAGGCCAGTATTGGTCTGGCATTGTTGTTACAGATGTATCGTCGTCGTCAGACCCTGAATATTGATACAGTCAGTGAGATGCGCGGATGAACTTACTCTATTTAACAATACTCTTCCCGCTGCTTGGCTTTCTGTTGCTGGCATTTTCTCGTGGTCGCTGGTCAGAAAATACGTCAGCGACCGTCGGTGTTGGCTCGATTGGTCTGGCTGCGCTGGTTACCGCTTGGGTTGTGGTCGATTTTATGGGCCAGCAGCACAGCGGCGGTGTCACCTTCTTTAATCAGCATTTGTGGACATGGATGACCGTTGGTAATTTCGACATTAGCGTAACGCTGATGCTCGACGGTCTTTCTGTGACGATGCTGTCCGTGGTGATTGGTGTCGGTTTCTTTATTCACCTGTTTGCCTCTTGGTATATGCGTGGGGAAGAGGGATATTCTCGCTTCTTCGCTTACACCAACCTGTTTATCGCGAGTATGGTCGTTCTGGTACTGGCTGATAACCTGTTGCTGATGTACCTCGGTTGGGAAGGGGTAGGGCTGTGCAGTTATCTGCTGATCGGTTTCTACTACACCAATCCGAAGAACGGCGCGGCAGCAATGAAGGCCTTCATCGTTACGCGCGTTGGTGACGTCTTTCTGGCCTTTGCTCTGTTCATTCTTTACAAAGAATTGGGCACGCTCAACTTCCGTGAGCTGATGGTATTGGCACCGCAGAAACTGGCTGAGGGCTCACCGGAAATCACCTGGGCTACGCTGATGTTGCTGGGTGGTGCGGTTGGTAAATCAGCACAGCTACCGTTGCAAACCTGGCTGGCAGATGCGATGGCCGGTCCAACGCCGGTATCTGCTCTGATCCACGCCGCCACGATGGTTACCGCAGGTGTTTACCTGATTGCGCGTACCAATGGCCTGTTCCTGATGGCGCCGGATGTTCTGCATCTGGTGGGTATTGTCGGTGCTGTGACGCTGGTGCTGGCGGGTTTTGCTGCTCTGGTGCAAACCGACATCAAACGCGTGCTGGCCTATTCCACGATGAGCCAGATTGGTTACATGTTCCTGGCGCTGGGCGTTCAGGCATGGGATGCCGCGATTTTCCACCTGATGACGCACGCATTCTTTAAAGCGTTGCTGTTCCTCTCTTCTGGTTCGGTGATTTTGGCCTGCCACCACGAGCAGAACATCTTCAAGATGGGCGGCCTGCGTAAAACCATTCCACTGGTTTATGTCTGCTTCCTGGTCGGGGGGGCTGCGCTATCTGCATTGCCGCTGGTTACCGCAGGTTTCTTCAGTAAAGACGAGATTCTGGCTGGCGCATGGGCAAATGGTCACATCAATCTGATGGTGGCTGGATTGGCTGGTGCCTTCATGACCTCGCTGTATACGTTCCGTATGATTTTCATCGTGTTCCACGGTGAAGAGAAAATTAAGGCGCATGCAGGAAAAGGCATTTCTCACCACTTACCGCTGGTTGTGCTGATGATTTTGTCCACCTTCATCGGTGCGATGATTGTTCCGCCGTTGCACGGTGTATTACCGGCGACGACTGAGCTTGAACACAGCCAGTTGATGACGCTGGAAATTACCTCTGGCGTGGTGGCGATTGCCGGTATTCTGTTTGCCGCTGTGCTGTGGCTGGGTAAACGTCAGGCGGTGAATAGCATCGCGAAGAGTGCCCCTGGTCGTTTCTTCTCGACCTGGTGGTTCCACGCGTGGGGCTTCGACTGGTTGTACGACCATGTCTTTGTTAAACCGTATCTGGCTATCGCGAAGCTGTTGCAGCGTGATCCGTTAAATGCATTGATGACCCTTCCGGCTACGATTACCCGCTGGGGTAACCGTGGGCTGGCACTCAGTGCGAATGGTCAGTTGCGCTGGTACGTTGCTTCTATGGGCTTTGGTGCCGTACTGGTGCTGGCCTTGTTACTGCTGGTGTAAGGCAGTATCCGGTAACGTATAAAAGGTAGGGCATTCCGCAGACAGGGATGCCCGCCACGGCAAGTTTTCAGATTTCTTTAATTTAGGGACACAAAACGCCATGCTACTACCTTGGCTAATTCTTCTCCCCTTTATCGGCGGTCTGCTGTGCTGGCAGTTAGAGCGTTTTGGTACGAAAGTGCCACGCTGGATAGCGTTGATTGCAATGGGGCTGACACTCGCACTGTCTCTGCAACTGTGGTTGCAAGGCGGTTACTCACTAACGGCTCCGACAGGCGTACCACAATGGCAATCCGAGTTTTATGTGCCATGGATCCCGCGCTTCGGCATCGGTATCCATCTTGCGCTGGACGGTTTGTCGCTGCTGATGGTAGTGCTGACTGGTTTGCTGGGCGTGTTGGCAATCCTCTGTTCCTGGAATGAAATTCAGCGCTATCAGGGCTTCTTCCACCTGAACCTGCTGTGGATTCTGGGCGGCGTTATCGGCGTGTTCCTTGCCATCGACATGTTCCTGTTCTTCTTCTTCTGGGAAATGATGCTGGTACCGATGTACTTCCTGATTGCGCTGTGGGGGCACAAAGGCTCCGACGGTAAAACCAGGATTACGGCGGCGACCAAGTTCTTCATCTATACCCAGTCGAGCGGGCTGATCATGTTGATCGCGATTCTGGCGCTGGTCTTTGTGCATCACAATGCCACCGGCGTTTGGACGTTCAACTATGAAGAACTGCTGAAGACGCCGATGTCATACGGCGTTGAATATTTGCTGATGCTGGGCTTCTTCATCGCGTTTGCTGTAAAAATGCCGGTCGTGCCGTTGCACGGTTGGTTGCCTGATGCACACAGTCAGGCTCCGACAGCAGGTTCTGTTGACCTCGCGGGTATCTTGCTGAAAACGGCGGCTTATGGTCTGCTGCGTTTCAGTCTGCCGCTATTCCCGAATGCCTCTCATGCCTTTGCACCGATCGCTATGTGGTTGGGTGTGATTGGTATCTTCTACGGTGCCTGGCTGGCGTTCAAACAGACGGATATCAAACGCCTGATTGCTTACACCTCGGTGTCGCACATGGGCTTCGTGATGATTGCCATCTATTCTGGCAGTCAACTGGCTTATCAGGGCGCAGTGATTCAGATGATTGCGCACGGTCTGTCTGCTGCGGGTCTGTTTATTCTGTGCGGTCAACTGTACGAACGTCTGCATACCCGTGACATGCGTGAAATGGGTGGGCTGTGGGCGCGCCTGAAATACCTGCCTGCGCTGTCTCTGTTCTTTGCTGTGGCGACCTTGGGGATGCCGGGTACGGGCAACTTTGTCGGCGAATTCATGATTCTGTTCGGCAGCTATCAGGTTGTGCCGATGATTACGGTGATCTCAACCTTCGGTCTGGTATTTGCGTCGGTCTACTCACTGATCATGATCCAGCGTGCTTATTACGGTACGCCTAAATCTGATGAACCATTGAAGAGTATGTCGATCCGCGAATTGTCTATCGTGATGCTGTTGGTGGTATTACTGGTGTTGTTAGGGGTTTACCCGCAACCGATTCTGGATACCTCCAGTGCCGCGATGTCAAATATCCAGCAGTGGTTTATGTCGTCTGCTCCAGATTCAATTATTTCAACAACAAGGCCGTAATTCGCCATGACAATAACTCTTCAACAACTAATTGCGCTATCGCCGCTGTTGATCGTCGGATTGACGGTAGTGGTTGTGATGCTGTGCATTGCGTGGCGACGCAACCATTTTGTCAACGCAACCATGACGGTTATCGGCCTGAATATTGCGTTGCTGTCACTGTACTTTGTCGGTCAGGTTGGCCCAACGGACGTGACGCCGCTGCTGCGTGTTGATGGCTTCTCGATGTTCTATACCGGACTGATTCTGCTTGCCAGTCTGGCAACCAGCACGTTTGCCTACCCGTGGCTGCAAGGCTACCCAGACAACCGTGATGAGTTCTATCTATTGGTTCTTATCGCTGCGTTAGGCGGGATCCTGCTGTCGAGTGCGAACCATCTGGCTTCGCTGTTCATCGGGATTGAATTGCTTTCTCTGCCGTTGTTTGGTCTGGTCGGCTATGCCTTCCGCCTGAAACGTTCGCTGGAAGCCAGTATTAAATACATGCTGCTGTCGGCAGCGGCGTCTTCCTTCCTGCTGTTTGGGATGGCGCTGATTTATGCTGAATCGGGCGATATGAGCTTTGCCAGCCTCGGTAAGAGCCTGAGCGATCTCCAAATCCATGAGCCGCTGTTGCTGGCAGGTCTAGGGATGATGATTGTCGGTCTGGGCTTCAAACTGTCTCTGGTTCCGTTCCAACTGTGGACGCCTGATGTGTATCAGGGCGCGCCTGCGCCAGTGTCTACGTTTCTGGCAACGGCCGGTAAGATTGCTGTTTTCGGTGCGGTAATGCGTTTATTCCTGTACGCACCAGTGGCTGACAGTGAATCCGTCAGAATTGTGCTGAGTATTATTGCCTTTGCGTCAATCCTGTTCGGTAACGTGATGGCGGTATCGCAGACCAATATCAAGCGTCTTCTCGGTTACTCCTCTATCGCGCATTTGGGCTACTTGCTGGTTGCCCTGATCGCGGTTCAGAGCCATCAACTGGCGTTGGAAACCGTCGGCGTTTATCTGGTCGGTTACCTGTTCAGCAGCCTGGGTGCGTTCGGTGTGGTTAGCCTGATGTCTAGCCCATACCGTGGCCCAGATGCCGATTCACTGTTCTCTTACCGTGGTTTGTTCTGGCATAAACCGATTCTGTCTGCGGTGATGACGGTAATGATGCTGTCGCTGGCGGGTATTCCGATGACGCTGGGCTTCTTCGGTAAATTCTACGTGTTGGCTGTCGGTGTTAATGCTGAGCTATGGTGGTTGACCGGTGCGGTCGTTCTGGGTAGTGCCATTGGTCTGTACTACTATCTGCGTGTGATGGTCAGCTTGTTCCTGAATGCGCCGCAGGTGTTGCAGCGTGATACGCCAAGTAACTGGGCACTAACCGCTGGTGGTGTGGTTGTACTGATCTCCTCCATTGCGGTGTTGTTCTTTGGTCTGTACCCGCAGCCGCTTATCTCTCTGGTGCAATTGGCTCAGCCAATGATGTAACCACTAACGAGAGTTAGGTTGAGTCATGAAAAACGCCGTTGATGGGAATCAACGGCGTTTTTCATACTAATAAAGTATGTTTTAGGAATGATCTGGTCTGTTGAAGCCGTAGAAGTCGCACAAAATTGTCTATAGTTAATAAGGCAACGATTTATAACTAATGACTTTTCATAACAGAAGGAAGCACTTTATATGGCAGCGACAAAAAAACAGCCTGAAGAAATTCGTGTCGATGATGATTTAAAACTTCTGTCTGAAACACTGGATGAAGTATTACGCTATACGGGCGATCAGGCAGACCAAGCCTATGTTGATTTGAAGAAGGGAGCAGAAAAAGCGCTGCTGGAAGTTAAAGCCCGTATTGGTGTAACTGACAGTTATTATGCGCGTGCAAAGCAGGTAGCTGATAAAGCCGATGTTTATGTGCATGATAAACCTTGGCACGGCATTGGTATTGGTGCCACCGTCGGTCTGGTGTTGGGAATACTGCTTGCTAAGCGCTAGTTTCCGTCATCTAGTTTCCGTCATGCCGAGTCAACGTCGCTCTGCGGCATATTGCTCTGTAACCCTTTATTCTGTAGACATCGCTTGGTAACGGCGAGCAAGGCTTAGGCGCGTTTCTAAAGAATTTATGTGAGACGTTTGACAATCAATGTAGCGGGGTCACCCGCTACATCTTCATCCTCTACTCCTGAATTTTATCCTCTTTCTCCGGCATTCCTTGTACCCAATAGATGGCTTCAAACGGGCGTAGCTCTAGGATTGCGGGCTGAGGTTGCGCGTCAGGGTAATTGCTGAGTAATAGTCGCCAGCGGCGGTCATGAGTATCAATTGGTGGCTGCCAGAGCAGGGGCTGCTTGCTGAGGTTTGCCAGAACCAGAAGCCGTTGTCCCTCCCAGATACGCTGATAGCACCAGACCGCCGGATGGTCTGGCAGTAGATCCTGATAATCGCCGTGCGTTAACAGTGGAAGGGCTTTACGCATGGCGATAAGCTGTTGGTAGGTGTAAAAAACGGACTCTTTATCCGCCAGCGCCTGTCCTGCGTTGATGTGGGGAAAGTTCTGGCATGGCGTTATCCACGGTGTGCCGGTCGTAAATCCAGCATGAACGCTGTCATCCCATTGCATTGGCGTACGACCGTTATCGCGTGATTTGCTGGCGAGGATGGCTAAGATTTGCTTATCTGCCTGACCCCGATCGCGCTGTTCGGCAAATTGATTCAGGCTTTCAATATCGCGGTATTGTGCAATCTGCGTATAGCCGGGATTGGTCATGCCGAACTCTTCACCTTGATAAATATAGGGTGTGCCCTGCATACCGTGAAGCACCATCGCCAGCATCTTGGCGGATTGCACACGGAATTCCCCTTCATCGCCAAAACGCGACACGATGCGTGGCTGATCGTGATTACACCAGAACAACGCGTTCCAGGCGTGATTGTGCATACCCTGCTGCCAGTGATTAAAAATCTGCTTGAGTTGGATAAAATCAGGTTCTGCCAGCGTCCATTTTTCCCCATTAGGGTAATCGACTTTCAGATGATGAAAATTGAACGTCATGGAGAGTTCGCTGCCGTCCAGTGCGCCATAGCGACGGCAGTGTTCCAGCGAGGTCGATGACATCTCACCGACGGTCATCAAGCTGCGAGGCTGAAAAACATCCTGACTGAATTCCTGCAAGTAATCGTGGATAAGTGGCCCATCGGTATAGAAACAGCGTCCATCGCCCTGAGTGTCTGACGGGAAATCCTGCTGTTTGGAGACCAGATTGATTACATCGAGCCGCAGCCCATCTACGCCTTTATCCGCCCAAAATCCACAGACCTGTTTTAATTCATCCCGTACGCGCGGGTGCTCCCAATTCAGATCGGCCTGTTCGGTGGCGAAAAGGTGCAGATAGTATTGTTTGCTTTCCGCGTGCCACTGCCAGGCTGGGCCGCCAAATTTTGAACGCCAGTTATTGGGCGGTGCGCCGTCATTACCATCACGCCAGATATAAAAATGACGATAGGGGCTGCGGCGATCCTGAGCGTTCTGGAACCAGTGGTGCTGCGTAGAGGTGTGGTTGAACACCATATCCATGACGATACGAATACGACGTCGATGTGCTTCGGCGATCAACGTTTCCATATCGGCCATCGTGCCGTAGGCCGGGTCGATAGCGCAGTAGTCGGCCACGTCATAGCCGTTGTCAACCTGAGGAGAAAGGTAAACCGGAGTCAGCCAAATAGCGTCTACGCCCAGCTGTTGCAGGTAATCGAGTCGGGCGGTGACACCAGCGATGTCGCCAATGCCATTTCCTGTACTGTCCTGAAAGCTCTTCGGATAGATTTGATAAATCACACCGTTTTGCCACCAGGGGAGTGATGTGCTCATGAAAAATCCTCCAGCAACGGTATCGCCGCGGCTTAACAGACGCGGCTGAATAGATGTTAGGACGGTTATGCAGGATCCAGTGTGCCATTCCGGCTTTTACGCTTATAGACCAGCACGGTCAGCACAATTGGAATGACGGCGGCAACCAGCATCGCCAGAGCAAATATTCCCCAAAATTGTGGCTTGATGGAGAGGATGCCCGGTAATCCACCGACGCCAATGCCGTTTGCTGTTACGCCATACAGGCCGCAAATGAGCGCAGCGGCGGCGGAGCCGATCATGGCGCACAGCATCGGAAAGCGGTATTTGAGGTTGATACCGTACATGGCTGGCTCGGTCACGCCAAGAAAGGCGGAAATCGCAGCGGGAACAGAGATTTCGCGCTCGTTGGCTTTCCTACTGACAATAATCACCCCGACGACGGCAGCCGCCTGCGCAATGTTGGACAGCGCGATGAGTGGCCAGACTGGCGTGCCGCCCATACTCTGAATCATCTGCATATCAATCGCTAATGTCGTTTGGTGCACGCCTGTGATGACCAACGGCGCGTATAGGAACCCAAACAACGCAGCGCCAACCGGGGCAAAGCTGCCTGTCATAACCGCTTTAACGGCCCAGGCGACGCCATCGCCAATCATACGACCAAATGGACCAATCAACGTGTGTGCCAGGAAAACAGCTAGAATCAGTGAGGTTACGGGCACGACCACCAGATAGAGGTAATCGGGCACGATTTTTTTCAGCCGTATTTCGATTAACGCCAGCGCCATTCCGGCTAATACGGAAGGGATAACCTGTGCCTGATAGCCGATTTTCTCAATCGTGAACCAGCCAAAATTCCATACTTCAGGCGTTTGTTGGCCGATGAGGTACGCGTTCATTAACTGCGGTGACACGAGTGTTATGCCCAGCACGATACCGAGAATCGGTGTTCCGCCCATTTTGCGTACGGTTGACCAGCAGACGGCGACGGGGAGGTAGAAGAAGATGGCTTCGCCCAGTAGCCAGAAGAAATCATAGACGGTTTGCCAGATAGGGTAAAGCTGTACCAGCGTTTGGCCGTCACGCATCGGGATGTCGCCGATCACGTTACGCGCCCCGAGAATCAAGCCTCCGCTGATGAGCGCGGGAAGCAGGGGAAAAAAGATCTCGGCGAAATGTGAAATGCTACGCTCAAACCAGCTCATATTCTGGCGGGCGGCGACTTTGGCTTCTTCCTTATTGCTCTCCCCTTTTCCCGTGGTGGCTAGCAGCACTTTGTAATACTCGTCTACATCGGTGCCGATCACGACCTGAAATTGTCCGGCATTCGTGAAGCAGCCTTTCACCATACGCATTTCTTCAATGTTTTTGGGATGCGCCTTGGAAGCGTCGTGCAAGACGAAGCGAAGGCGGGTGATGCAGTGCGTGACCGCCGCGATGTTCTCACGCCCGCCGACCAGTTCGATCAGGCGGTCAATATCCTGTTGTTTAACTTTACTCATAGTCATGTCCTTATATACCCGTCATACTTTAAGCTGCTTGTGCGTTGGCTGTCCTTACTCACCCCAGTCACTTACCTGTGTAAGCTCCTGGGGATTCGCTCGGTTGCCGCCTTCATGCAACTCGAATTATTTAGGGTATCTCTTTTAGCGCAGACGTCGGGGACGCGAAGCAAGTACGGCTACAGAAAAGCATAGTCTGTTAATGATGATTTTGCCGCGAGAGGAAAATGCATTGGGCTGTTTTTAAAAGAGAATGTTCAGGCATGCGGCGTGCTGCACAAATCGGTGATGTGCGAGTAGACAAAAAAGAAAGGGGAGGAATGGAATGTGGGAACAGGAGAAACACAAAAGCCGCCTGTTGGAGGCGGCTTTAGAGATTGTTTATATCACAATCAGAACGGGCTGATGATTGACCCAATACGTTCACAGTAGCTGACATAAACGTCTCCCATTCTTTTAAAGAATTTACTGATTTTACGAAGCATAGTCATTATCAGACTCCTCTAACGGGTTAATTAAATGTGATGTTCATCACGTTTTTTAATGTTAGCGAAGATGAAATTGGATTTCAATATTTTTGTGATTTTGGTCACAAAAATATAACGAATTGGCAAACGTAATACACCGGGGAGCGAAAAGAACCTGATGCGCGCACGATAGGCCGCGAATCAGGTGAGGGAATGAAATATGAGATCGTATCAGGCGCAATAGTGATAAATATTGTGATCGAACCACCGCTCACCAATCTGCTCGGCATCTTTCTCGGTGTGATGAAAACGGAAGCCAAGCCGTTGGGCGACGGCGTTGCTACGCGTGTTGGCTGTTGACGCTTTGATGATGCAGCGTTCAACGAGGTTTGCATCGGCATAGGCCGCTATCAGCGTGCTGACCGCTTGAGAAACAATGCCTTTACCTTCAAATTCTTCGGCGATCCAGTAGCCGATGACGCCTTCTTTATCCTGAATCGTGTTGAAGGACACAATACCGGCGAGTGCGTCGTCCCAGCGGATGACGTATACCGCGGCCGTTTTGTCGAAGAACGTCCTTCTGTTGTCGCGAATGGTTTCTCGCGTGTCATCGACGCTTTTAACGGAATCCGGCCAAGGCAACGTTCGCCGCAGACGCGGTTTTTCCTGCTGAATCAGGGTAAAGAGCGCCTCGGCGTCGCTCTCTTCCTGTATCGTTAGGCGCAGATGGGGCTGATGGCGTAGCTCATACAGCTTGTCCCCAAATACGTTGTCTGCAAATAACGTATCTACAATCGGCGTTTCCATAACATCCCTCTCTTTAACGCTGCAATGTTCCATCAACGATCGTGACGCTGTGCCCGCCGATCCAAGGTTCATCGTTCAGGTAAGTCACAGTAATACGGCCATCACGTTGCAGCATCGTGCCTTGTCGCACAAGATAGCTGAGCGGTGCGGTGATGATATTTGTGGAATGCTGCTGACGAAGCAGCGCTGCCAGACAGGCATTGGCGCTGCCAGTCACGGGATCTTCTTTAAGATGGCCGCGTTCTATGTAGAACGTGCGAACTTCATAATCGGCTGGCGTCACGTTATCGTGCGGGCCATAAATGGCGATGCCGTTGGTCTGGCTGAGATTTTCCACGGCGGCGAGTGCTTCTGCATCCGGTGTGATGTTCAGACAGGTGTCGGCGCTGTCTACGCGAATCACAAGCCAGCGAATGCCCATGTGTACCGCGGTGGGTGGGTAGCAGTTATCGATAGCGGCACTACCCAAACCAGTAATGCCCAGCGTTTTTTCCAGCAGTGGCGCGTGCTCGTCACCAAACGGAACCATGGTGGCCTGCGGCGCGTGAAAAGCCAGACTGCCGTCATCATTAATATTAATGGGCACTAAGCCAACGCCACACTGTTGCACTAACTGACCTGGGGATTTAGGGCGCAATCCTTCTTCCAGCAGGGCATGTGCGGTGCCTAGCGTCGGGTGTCCGGCAAACGGCATTTCCGACTCTGGCGTAAAAATACGAACATGGTAATCCGCTAAAGGATCGGTAGCTGGCAGGACGAACGTGGTTTCTGACAGGTTTGTCCAACGAGCGATATCTTGCATTTGCGCATCGGTTAACCCATTCGCTTCCATAATGACGGCAAGCGGATTGCCCTTGAAAGGCTGCTGGGTGAAAACGTCGACCTGTTTGAAACGGCGTAGTATAGGCATCGCATTTCTCTCCTGTATGCGCTATCGCTTAAATATTACTCAAAACTAACCGCGATCCTATCGCGCGCTTGTGGCATAATGCGCGCCAAATCACATTCCGACTCGAGTATAAGTGCTGTGTTAAGTACCAACAATATCACCATGCAGTTCGGCAGCAAGCCGTTGTTTGAAAACATCTCCGTTAAATTTGGCGGTGGCAACCGTTACGGTTTGATTGGCGCGAACGGCTGCGGTAAATCCACCTTTATGAAGATTCTAGGCGGCGATCTGGTGCCGAGCGGTGGTAACGTCTTCCTCGATCCTAATGAACGTCTGGGTAAACTGCGTCAGGATCAGTTCGCGTTTGAAAAATACAGCGTGCTGGATACCGTTATCATGGGCCACGGTGAGCTGTGGGCGGTAAAAGAAGAGCGCGACCGTATCTACTCATTGGCTGAAATGAGCGAAGCCGACGGCTATAAAGTTGCCGATCTGGAAGTGGAATACGGTGAGATGGATGGCTACAGCGCAGAATCACGGGCGGGCGAACTGTTACTCGGCGTGGGGATCCCTGTTGAGCAGCACTATGGCTTGATGAGTGAGATTGCTCCCGGCTGGAAACTGCGTGTTCTGTTGGCGCAGGCGCTGTTTGCCGATCCTGATATTCTGCTGCTCGACGAGCCTACCAACAACCTGGATATTGATACTATCCGCTGGCTGGAGCAGGTGCTGAATGAGCGTAACAGCACCATGATCATTATCTCGCATGACCGTCACTTCCTGAATATGGTCTGTACGCACATGGCGGATTTGGACTACGGCGAGCTGCGTATTTATCCCGGTAACTATGATGAATACATGACGGCCGCGACGCAGGCTCGCGAGCGTTTACTGGCCGATAACGCCAAAAAGAAAGCGCAGATTTCCGAACTGCAATCGTTTGTTAGCCGCTTTAGCGCCAACGCCTCTAAATCCAAACAGGCGACATCGCGTGCACGCCAGATCGATAAAATTCAGTTGGATGAAGTGAAAGCCTCCAGCCGTCAAAACCCGTTTATCCGTTTTGATCAGGATAAGAAACTGTTCCGTAATGCGCTGGAAGTTGAAGCGTTGAGTAAAGGTTTTGATAACGGCCCGCTGTTTAGCAAACTGGGTCTGATGGTTGAAGTCGGTGAGAAAGTCGCCATTTTGGGTACCAACGGTATTGGTAAATCAACGCTGTTGAAAACGCTGGTTGGTGATTTTGAACCCGATAGCGGCACCGTGAAGTGGTCAGAAAATGCCAAAATTGGCTACTACGCGCAGGATCACGAATACGAATTCGATGAGACGCTGACGGTGTTTGACTGGATGAGCCAGTGGAAACAGGAAAAAGACGATGAGCAAGCTGTACGTAGCGTGCTGGGTCGTTTGCTGTTCAGCCAGGATGATATCAAGAAGAAAGTGAAAGTGTTATCCGGTGGTGAAAAGGGCCGCATGTTGTTCGGTAAACTGATGATGCAGCGTCCGAATATTCTGGTAATGGATGAGCCGACTAACCACCTTGATATGGAATCCATTGAATCGCTGAACATGGCGCTGGAAATGTATGAAGGGACGCTGCTGTTCGTTTCTCATGACCGTGAATTTGTTAGCTCGTTGGCAACCCGTATTTTGGAGATGACGCCAAATAAAGTGAACGATTTCACCGGCAACTATGAAGATTACCTGCGCAGTCAGGGGATTCAGTAAGCCACAAGCCGTCCCCGTCCTAATCACTGTTTAGGACGGGGACGGCTATTCTCAGTTCTTCTCTCTTTTTATCTCTTCTTGCCTATGTCGGTATTGGGCGGAAATACTCACTTATCCGCCTGTTTATTATCTAAATTAACGAACTTTAATAAATGCGGTATTTTTTTGGAATTGTTAAAACAGAAAAGAATCATATAGCATAACCATTTGAAACTAAAAGATAACTATCTCCCCTCGTATGGTTTTTAGTTTGCATAAAAGAAAATAATTTGTTAATCCATTTCGTTATTTTACCTCACTCAAATTCCGCACATCCATTTATGATGTCGCCACATTGATAAATAAAAATAATTATCATTTAATTTATTTTATTGATTCTTTGGGGGCCGTTAATGAACATCGATTTGACGCCGTATTATGCCGAGCCCGGTGAGCAGCCTTTTAGCGCCCGACGTATGGCAATGCCTTGGCGCAACCATGTGCCACTTTCACCAGAACAAATTCCGGCCGGTTGGCAGGCGCTAAAGCAGCAGAGTGTGCCTGCACATAAGCGTCTGCTCTATCTGCATATTCCTTTCTGCGCGACGCACTGTACGTTCTGCGGTTTTTACCAAAACAAACTGCGTGATGACAGTACGGCGACCTATACCCGCTATCTATTGCAGGAATTAGCGATGGAAGCGGACAGCCCGTTACATCAGTCTGCACCCATTCACGCGGTTTACTTTGGCGGCGGTACGCCAACGGCGCTGGCGGCTGATGAACTGTCGCAAATCATTCGTGCGATTCGCACTTCGCTGCCCTTAGCACCAGACTGTGAAATTACGGTAGAAGGGCGGGCGATGGATTTTGACGATGAGCGAATTGATGCCTGTCTGGATGCAGGGGCGAACCGTTTCTCCATCGGAATTCAGACATTTGATACCCGGATTCGTCAGCGTATGGCGCGTACGTCGGATAAGCAGCAGTCAATCCGCTTCCTTGAACGCTTATGTGGGCGGGACAGAGCCGCAGTGGTATGCGATTTGATGTTCGGCCTACCGGAACAAACGCCAGAAATTTGGCGTGAAGATCTGGCGATTGTCAGCGATTTACCGTTAGACGGCGTCGATCTGTATGCACTTAATCTGTTACCGACAACGCCGTTGGCGAAAGCGGCTGAAAACCAGCGTGTTGCGCTACCTGATGTGGTCGCTCGGCGTGACTTTTATCGGACTGGCGCGGCATTTCTGGCCGATGCGGGCTGGCACCAGCTTAGTAACAGCCACTGGGCGCGCACCACGCGTGAACGCAATCTGTACAACCTGTTGATTAAGCAAGGCGCGGATTGTCTGGCAATGGGGAGTGGGGCGGGCGGTAATATCAACGGACAGGCTTACATGATGGAACGCAGTCTGGAACGCTATTACCAGCAGATCGATCAAGGGCAAAAACCGATCATGATGATGACGCCAGCCAGTCCTACCGGACCATGGCAACATCAGCTTCAGGCGGGTATTGAGGTTGGGCGCATCAAACTGCCTCAACTGACCCAGCATGCCCGTGAACTTCAGCCCTTGCTGAGCCAGTGGCATCAGGCCGGTTTGACCTGTGACGATTCCACCTGCCTGCGTTTGACCAACGATGGCCGCTTCTGGGCGAATAACCTGATGCAGGCATTACAACAAATTATCCCTCAGCTTAATGCCGAAGAGCATGCCCACTAACCGGAGACGCAGTCATGACCATGACACTGAATGAATTACTGGCAACCAACCCTGATGGCACGTTGGAAGAGATTGCCGGAAAGTACAATACCTCGCTGTTTGCCGTCGTTGAGGCTCTACCCGCGGCTCAGCGTACGCTGGCGACGGGTGAGCGTTTCGATCGGGTGTGGGACACGATTGCGACCTGGGGGGAAGTGACGCTCATTAGCCACACGGCGGATGCGATTCTGGAGTTTAAGAGCGAGCTGCCAACCGGGACGCACCGCCACGGTTACTTTAATTTGCGTGGCAAAAATGGCCTGAGTGGACACATCCGCGCGACGAATTGTCAGCATATTGCGTTTATCGAGCGTAAGTTCATGGGGATGGACACGGCGTCTGTGGTGTTCTTTAATGCCAGTGGTGCGGCGATGTTTAAAATTTTCCTTGGACGAGACAGCCACCGCCAGTTGCTGAGCGCTCAGGTTGACGCGTTCCGTGCGCTGGCGAGTGAATTACAACCGGAGCAGGTATGACGTGGTTACTTTTCGGCGCAGGCAATGGGGTTGGCGCTTGCTTATTACAGCGCGCCATTGAGTGCGAGCAGGCAGTAGTGCTGGTATTACGCAACCCTGAACAGGCTAAACACTGGCGTGGGCAGGGTATGACGGTGGTAGAAGGCGATGCCTGCGACCCAGAAACGGTGGCTGAAGCCTGTCGTGTCGCTGGGCCGTCCGCCATTGTGGTATCGACAATGGGGGGCGGCACGGTAAATTATCAGGGGCACCGAACGGTGATTGACGGCGCAGAGCAGGCTGGTATCAAGCGTATGCTACTGGTGACCTCACTGGGGTGCGGTGATAGCTGGCCGCTGCTGTCGGCACGCGCCAGAGCCGCGTTTGGCTTTGCGGTACGTGAGAAATCATTGGCAGAAAGCTGGCTGCAAAGCAGCACGTTGGATCACTGTATCGTCCGTCCCGGCGGCCTGCTGGACGTGGTGGCGACGCACAATGCGAAACTGACGCAAGGGGCTGCTACGTTGGGATTGGTGTCACGCAGAGATGTGGCGCTGGCGGTTGATCAACTGCTGCAACAGCCCGTGTTTGGCAATCACATCTACAATCTGATCGATCCCGATCTCACCATGCCCGCGATTCCATAATTGCCGTCATTTTGCCATCAATGCTGCTGGAGCCGTTATCCCGCAGCAGGCAAACTGTTATAGTTAATCTGTCGAAAACTGTATCTGTTATCTTTCATATGGCTATGTTCTAATCGACGCCAGCAGTGTTGTATTCATTAAGCATGATGGTGATGACGATGGATGAAGTAAAACGCCTTCTGACCGAAGAGATCGAACGTATTAATCGGGAAGAAAAACGCGACAATAAAATACGTTTTAGCCGCAAATTCATGCAGTCACACCCTTATCTGTTTGCCGCGATGCTGGCGAGCTACGTGCCGGTTGCGATTATCCTCTTTTATGCCTCTTATTTTGGTTTGCCGTACCTGATCGGCTTTACCGTCTTCCTGCTGGTGATGACGCTGGCGCTCTCGGTAGATATCAACCCGACCTATCGCTTTGAAGACATTGATACGTTGGATTTACGTGTTTGCTACAACGGTGAGTGGTTTACGATCCGCCACGTATCGCAGAACACGCTGGATAAACTGCTACACAACGAGCAGGTGCCGCCCGCTGTGAAAGCAGGGATAGAGAAAATTCAGCGTACCAAAGGTGACGTTGATTTCTACGACGTTTTTTCGTTGGCCTATCGGCAACAGCCTTCGGCATAGCCAGCGATCTCCCCTCCGACCATCCACTTTCCTAATGACCAGATCATCCCGTCGTTTTCACCATGCTGAGGTTTGCATGGTGTCTGGATTGCTCAGGGATTCGTTTTCATAAAGACTGGTTTTCATAAAAACAGAGTGCTACGTTCGTTGTAAGCGACGAACGTAGCATTTCTTTTGATTTTTCAGACTGATGATTTTTCGATATGGGCAGAACAAGACGATGAGTGAAAAGGTATTGCTGGTGATTCAGTTGGGCCAACCGCCGGAAGGTATTGCCTCTCAGGTTGGGCAGCAGGGGAAATGGTTTAGCGATGCGGTACAGGATAACTCTCAGCCAGTACAGGTGGTTCGCCCCGATCTTGGCGAATCACTACCGCCGTTTGACGCGTTGGCAGCCGTGATTATCTCCGGTTCGTGGTCGATGGTAACGGATCGACTGGACTGGAGTGAATATACCGCGGGCTGGCTGCGCGAGGCGTATCACGCGGATGTCCCACTGCTTGGCGTGTGTTATGGGCATCAGTTGCTGGCCGATGCGCTGGGCGGCAAAGTAGGCGATAACCCGAACGGCAAGGAAGTTGGCGTTCAGGTTGTGACAACCCACGATGCCGCAGCACAAGACCCCTTACTGCGTGACTATCCATCGCAGTTCGGCGCTTATCTGACCCACCAACAGTCCGTGCTGGAACCGCCTGAAGGTGCACAGGTGCTGGCAAGTTCAGAGATGGACGGCTGCCAGATTATCCGCTATAGCGACAAAGTCTTGACCGTGCAGTTCCACCCAGAATTCAGCGTTGACGTTATGTTGACGTGCCTGCGTTATAATGAAACCGCGTTACGACAGGGCGGTTGGGATGTCGATCGGATGATGGATATTCAACAAGAGCCGGTTTGGGCGCGTAAGATCTTGCTGGATTTTGTACAGCGTTACGCGGCGAAATAGCACGCGTTCAACTCGGCGGTCTCGATAACGTGTCCTGCTCGATCGCCACCCATCGGTGATGATCGAATCCAAAGTAATGACATACTCACCCAGCGAAACTGTAGCGCTATGGCAAAGTTTGAACAGCTTGCTCACCAGATCCGCGAGCAGCTTCAGGAAGGGATCTGGCAGCCGGGCGACAAACTGCCCTCGCTGCGTGAAAAATCACTGCATTCGGGTATGAGCCTGATGACCGTGCTGCATGCGTATCAACTGCTGGAAAGTCAGGGGTTGATTGTGTCGCGTCCACAATCGGGTTATTACGCTGCACCGCAGCTGTCCGCATTACCCGCAGATAACCTGCATTCGCCAGTGGAGCAGGAACGTGTTCAGTTGACCGAAGACGTAGACGTCAATGCGTTTATTTTTGACGTGCTTCAGGCCAGCAAAGATTCGTCGGTGATGCCGTTCGGATCGGCGTTTCCCGATCCGCAGCTCTTTCCACAGCGTCAGTTGACGCGTTCACTGGCCTCGGTGGCGCGTCATATGCAGCCGCAGAGTGCGCTGGATAATTTGCCACCGGGTAATGAAAGTCTGAGGAAGCATATCGCCCAGCGCTATGCGTTGCAGGGCATTGCCATTTCGCCTGATGAGATTGTGATTACGGCAGGGGCGATGGAGTCCCTCAATCTCAGCCTTCAGGTGCTGACGGAGCCGGGTGACTATGTGGTGATCGAGTCTCCGGCTTTTTACGGTGCGCTACAGGCCATTGAACGCATTAAGCTCAAAGCTATTGCGATTGTGACCGATCCGCAGCAGGGCATCGATCTTAACGCCCTACAGCAGGCATTGAATGACTACCCGATCAAAGCCTGCTGGCTGATGACTAATTTTCATAATCCGCTCGGCTGTACGCTGTCCTGGGAGAAGAAACAGCGGCTGGTGGCGATGCTGGAAAACCACGGCGTTGGGCTGGTAGAGGATGACGTCTACAGCGAGCTTTACACCGGTCTGCAACGCCCGTTGCCTGCCAAGGCACTGGATAAAAAAGGCACGATTCTGCACTGTTCCTCCTTTTCTAAAAATCTGGTGGCAGGGTTCCGCATCGGCTGGGTGGCGGCCGGACTCTATGCGGGAAGTATTCAGCGTTTACAACTCATGAGTACATTATCAACCAGCGCACCGATGCAACTGGCGATTGCGGACTATCTGGCGACCAGCAGCTATGACAGCCACCTGCGCCGCCTGCGACGGGCGCTGGAGCAACGAAAACACGCGGCACTACAGTCGCTACATCGACATCTACCGGGTGAAGTCCGCATTAATCATTCTCAAGGCGGCTATTTTCTCTGGCTGGAATTGCCCGAAGGTGTGAGCAGCACGGAACTCTACCGTCGTGCGCTGGAACGCGGCGTCAGCATTGCACCGGGTAAAATGTTCACGACTGGCGACAAATACGATCGCTACTTCCGTTTCAACGCGTCCTATGACTGGGACGAGCGCTGCGAACAAAGCGTGATCGCCTTAGCCTCGCTGATTCGGGCGCAGCTATCCTCTCGTATGACCTGAGCACCCCTTTATGGGTGTGGAGAGATTTGCCGCTTTTCTGCTACTGTTCCCGTTATGGCAGAAAGTGGGGAGGCCACGGCATTGATGGCTGAAAGGCATTGATGACTAAAAACAGGCATAACCTTGCCAGAAATCAGGAAGTCGCTCGGCGCGATGGGTATAATCCCTATCAAAGGTGAGTGATACCCGAATGCTGGTTATTTAAGCCCGTTTTTAGGGAAAACACAGGGGAAGGTTCCCGTAGGGACGCCTCACCCTGTGGTCGCCCCGTGTATCTCAATCTTTAAACGATCGGCGTTAAGCGATACCCGCTATCTTTCGGACCACGCAGGCAGCCTTCCCGCACCCCGAAATCTATCGGATAGACAACGTAAACAACAGGAAGAATCCCCTGATGAGTATTCGCATTGTTCCTCAGGAACAGTTAGAACAGAATGAACAGTCAACGCGGGAAGGGCATATCCCTCCGCTGCTTTTTGCCAATTTGAAAAGCCTATACAGCAGTCGCGCGGAGCGCCTGCGTCAGTTAGCTGAAGACCACCCGCTGGGAGATTATCTCACCTTCGCCGCAGGCGTGGTGGAAGCCCAGCAGAAGGTGTTGCACGATCACCCGTTGGAGCTTGATCTGAGTGATGTGCTGAAACAGTCCGGCGAACGCCCGCCGCTCGATATCGCGGTGTTTCCGCGTGATCCGCACTGGCACACGCTGCTGCGTGCGTTGATCGAAGAATTGAAACCGGACGCCAGCGGGCAGGTATTATCCACGCTGGAAAATCTGGAAAAAGTCTCAGATCAAGAGCTGGAAGAACAGGCGACGGCACTTCTGCAACATGAGTTTCGTGCCGAAAACAACGATAAAGCCCCGTTCATCTGGGCGGCACTGTCGTTGTTTTGGGCGCAGATGGCAGGCCAACTGCCTGGCAAAGCGCGCGCCATACCGGGTGAACATCGCCAGTTCTGCCCCGTGTGCGGCAGTATTCCCGTCTCTGGCGTGGTGCAGCTAGGTACGTCCAGCGGACTGCGTTATCTGCACTGTAATCTGTGCGAGAGCGAATGGCACATGGTGCGGGTGAAATGCAGCAACTGTGAAGAGTCCAGTGAGCTCAATTACTGGTCGTTGGATAGCGAAAACGCTGCGATTAAAGCGGAAAGCTGTGGTCACTGCGGCACATATATGAAGCTGTTATATCAGGAAAAAGATCACCGCGTGGAAGCCGTCGCCGACGATCTGGCGTCGCTGGTGCTGGATGTGAAAATGGAGGAGGAAGGTTTTTCTCGCAGTAGCATCAACCCGTTTCTGTTCCCAGAAAGCTCGATCGAATAACCTATCTCATCGGTGAAGCGCGTTTGAGCTTCACCGCCTTTCTTCCAGAAAACCTACCTTTGCCACACACCGCTGAAATGTAGCAGCAATACCAGCGCAGTGATCACAATTGACGCGGATGTCAGCACGATCAGCCCGTGGCTAATGTGTGATAGCACCAACTGGCAACTGACATTAAAACGATAACGCACAATCGCCAGCACCGACATCAGAGCGGAAACGCATAACAGCAGCATGGCGCAGGCAAACACCGCGCGGCTATCGTCTACCATACTGAGGCGAAAACACAGCAGGCTATTGATCAGCATCACAAACAGAGTACGGGACCACGCCATGCCGGTTCGCTGTGGCTGTAACCCCGGATCGCGAGTGGTCTGCATACGCTATCCGAGCAGAATCATGGCGGCGAGTGCGATGGCAATGAGGGTGATAAACAGCGTCACGATCAGTAGCATCGGCGTGTACGGCATATCATTTTCCTGTCGCATGGCTTTTTCATTACTGACCCACCGACGATAGGCCAAGCCGCCCAACAGCGCCGCACTGACGACCAGTAACAACGATAGCCCTTGACGCAGCAGCGGATCGATATGCACGGTAAATTGATCGATACCCACCGCACCTGCCAGAAACGCTAGCGCGGTGCGGATCCATGCCAGAAAGGTGCGTTCATTCGCTAATGAAAAACGGTAGTCCGGGGTTTTCCCCTGACTCCACCACCGAGAGTTGTCCTGCTTAGGGAGCGTCATGTCGTTGTCTTTTTCTGAATGAAGGAATGGAAGACCGTAGCGGCTCAGATATCACCCTGTATAGTTTAACGTCTTTGCCAGTAGATAAAAAAGGCGAACTGGATCGTTATTTGCTTATTCCCTGAAAACTTTCAGGAGAGACAGCGATGGTAGCGGAGCCTTCAACGACAATTCGATTTTTACTTGCCTCGCGCCAGTGTGAGCTAAACAGCCTGCGTTACCTGCTGCAAAGTGGTGAGCTGGTGGGAAAAATCAGCCAGCTTGTGCATCTATTGCAGCGTGAACGGGGAACGGCCAACCTGTTTCTTTGTTCCGATGGCCGATTCTTCGCCGATGAACTGGTATTACGTGAAAAAGACGTACAGGCGGCGCAGACGCATCTGATGACGCATCTGGCCGGGTTGGAAAAAATGACGGCGGAATTGCCGCAGGCGAGCCGTTTATTCAGCCGCGTCGCCAGCGTAGTCTATGCGCTGAGCCTACTGCCCGCGCTGCGCCAGCGGATTAGCCAGCGTTTGCTGCCTCAGCCGCAGGCGATGACATTCTTTAACGACATTATTCGTAACCTGCTGGCGCTGGTATTTGAGGTGTCGGATACGGCTGCCGACCCAGGGATTTCCCGCGCGTTGATTGCCATGTTCAGCTTCATGCAGGGCAAAGAGCTAGCGGGGCAGGAGCGTGCTATTGGTGCGGCGGCCTATGCGGCGGGGAGTGTCGATGAGGACACTCGACAAAAGCTGCTGGATTTGATCGAGCGGCAGGAGCGTTGTTTCGATACTTTTCTGAGTTTTAGTGATGAAGAAAACCAGCAGCGCTGGCGTGCTATCGCGGCAGACAGCGAGTTTGAGCGCCTGCGCCGTATTGTGTGCACTCGCAGCCCGATAGAAAAACTGTCGGAAACCGATAGTCTGCACTGGTTTTCGATTGCCACACGGCGTATCGACGAAATGAAACAGATGGAAGATGAACTGGAGCAGACGTTGATGCAGCGCTGCCGTACTCGTATTGCGGCAGCGGAGAAGGCGTGTAGCGATCAGCGGGCGGATCTCGAAGAGCTGATGGCGCAGCAGGAAAATGACGAACCAGGCTATTCGATATTTATTGCCGGTCACGACATGGAAGGGCAAAACGCGCAGCCCGGTTGGCTACATAGCGATGGCGTCAGCCCACAGCTGGGGCGCTCGCTGCTTTCTCTGGTTCAGCAACAGTCGCGGCGCTTACAAGTGCTGGATCATGAATTGACCGCCCTGCGTGCCACGTTGAATGAAAGAAAACAGATCGATCGTGCGAAGGGGTTGCTGATGCAGCACCGAGGATTAAGTGAAGAAGACGCCTACAAAACCTTGAGGCGTATGGCGATGAGCCAGAATAAAAAGCTCATTGAAATCGCCGCTGCAATGCTCGCGGTGGCAGACGTATTCGGAGATACCCCTTAAGAGGTATATGCACATGAACTGTGCGTGTTCTGCCAGCTGGCGGTGCAAAACTCTGTCTTGTGAAGAGGAAATCGCGGAGTCAATGGTTGTGGGTGGTGGTTTCGTGCGTAGCTGGTTTTCGCTGTTGTTGTGTTGTGATGAGCGTAAATAACGCTGAAGAAAAAACAGGCTTAGGATGAGCGGCAGGGAAGCCGCGAAAGCCGTTGTCGCGTCGGGAACGCGTCAACGGCGGTCCGTTAAGAGGCTGTTTTTTCTGAAGGTATCGCGTAGCGACGTTATTTCTCGCGGAAAGCCGCGGGTCACGGGGCGGCGGCGACTGAGCGCCCCGTGTCGGGCGCGTGCTACGACGTAGCATAGAAATGGCAATATTCTGGCGCACGAAATAATAACCTTAAATTACATATTGTTATCGAAATTTCAATTCACCTCTCGATCAAAGCATGCCCCTCGGCAATATGTAAAACTGTGACATCTGGCACAAACCTTGCTTTAACTCACTAGCAACAACCAAACATTCATAATGCGTTTCGGGCCAACGGCGGTGCGGAAGGTGTTAATCGGACAACGGCGTCCATAAGCGTGCAGATTTTGCATGGGCTTGTGGACGCCGTTTTTGTTTTTACCGCCTGAAAAGGCATTTTGCGCAAAAGGTGTCGTTGATGAGTGATTCCAAAACCAAGAGCATGACCGTCTCTCGCCGCCAGTTTCTATTGGGCAGCGCCGCACTAGGAGGTAGCCTGATGCTGCCGGGGTTGATGAATAGTGCCTGGGCTGCGGGTTCCGATGCGCCGGAGAAAAAGGAAATCCGGGTTGGGTTCATCCCATTAACGGACTGCGCCTCGGTCGTGATGGCGGCAGTAAAAGGTTTCGATAAGAAATATGGCATCACCCTCGTTCCCAGCAAAGAAGCTAGTTGGGCCTCGGTACGTGACAAGCTGGTATCGGGCGAGTTGGATGCCGCACACATTCTGTATGGTCAACTGTACGGCCTGCAAATGGGGCTGTCCGGATCGCAGAGCAACATGGCGGCACTGATGACGCTCAACCAGAACGGACAAGGGATCACGCTGGCGAACCAACTGCGTGAAGCTAACGTCACGGATCTCGCCGCACTGCAAAAATATATCTCCGCCAGCCCGGCGGGCACCTACACCTTTGCGCAAACCTTCCCAACCGGCACGCATGCCATGTGGCTCTACTACTGGCTGGCCTCCGCAGGGATTCATCCGCTGAACGACGTTCGTACCGTAGTGGTGCCGCCGCCGCAGATGGTGATGAACATGAAGATTGGCAACATGGTCGGCTACTGCGTCGGCGAACCGTGGAACCAACGTGCTATCAGCGAAAAAATTGGTTTTACCGCCGCCACCTCGCAAGACATTTGGCCGGACCACCCGGAAAAAGTGCTGGGTACTCGCGCTGACTGGGCGAACGCCAATCCGAATAGCGCTCGCGCGTTGACCGCCGCGATCCTCGATGCGTCGCGCTGGATTGATGCTTCGGACGACAACCGCCGCGAGACGGCTGGCGTGGTTGCCGGACGCGCGTACATCAACGCCAAAGAAGAGACCATCGTCGGACGCATGCTGGGCGAGTACGAAAACGGGCTGGGGAAAAGCTGGAAAGACGAACACGCGATGCGTTTCTACCATGACGGTTCGGTGAACTACCCGTATCTGTCCGACGGAATGTGGTTCCTCACCCAGCACAAACGCTGGGGCTTGCTCACTGAAGAACCGGACTATCTGGCTGTCGCGAAGCAGGTTAACCGCATTGATATCTACAAGCAGGCGGCTGATGCCGTAGGGAATGTGCCGTTGCCCGGTAGCGACATGCGCAGCAGCGTGCTCATCGATGGTCGCCGCTGGGACGGTAGCGATCCGGTGGGTTATGCCAACAGTTTTAGCGTGAAGAAATAAGTGAGGTTGATGATGAAAAACCAGGCCCAAATTATTCCGATTACTGCGGACAACGTCCCGGAACCCGTGCACAGCGCTGAAATTATGCCGCTGCCAACCAAATCAGCGACGCCTGAAAAAGCATCGGCAACGCCTGTTTTCGCCTACCGCCCGCTGCTGCGTAAGCTGTTTCAACAACTGTTCCCTGCGGGACTGGGGCTGGGGCTGCTGGTTGCCGTCTGGCAAATTGCCGCGCTCAACAGTGAAAACTTTCCAACGCCTTGGTCGACCTGGCTCGCGGCGCTCAGCCTTTTTGCCGATCCGTTTTACATCGCAGGGCCGAACGATCAGGGTATCGGCTGGAACGTATTGGCCTCGCTGCAACGCGTGGCTATCGGTTTCGGGCTGGCGGCGCTGGTGGGTATTCCAGCAGGCTTCCTGATTGGGCGCTTTACCTTTCTGGCCAACATGCTCAACCCGATTATTTCGCTGCTGCGTCCGGTCAGCCCGCTGGCATGGCTGCCTATCGGTCTGCTGCTGTTCCAGCGTGCGGAGCCGGCATCCAGTTGGACTATTTTCATCTGTTCTATCTGGCCGATGATCCTCAATACCGCCGAAGGCGTACGCCGTATCCCGCAGGATTATCTGAACGTGGCGCGGGTGCTGAAGCTCTCCGAATTTACCATCATGCGCAAAATTCTGTTGCCAGCGGTGCTGCCTAACGTGTTGACCGGCGTGCGCCTGTCTATTGGTATTGCCTGGCTGGTGATTGTGGCGGCGGAGATGCTGACCGGGGGCGTCGGTATCGGCTTCTGGATTTGGAATGAGTGGAACAACCTGAATGTGGAAAACATTATCATCGCCATCGTGGTGATTGGCGTCATCGGTCTGCTGCTTGAGCAGGGACTGGTGTGGATTGCTAACCGTTTCAGCTATGACAACCGCTAAGGAGCCGACGATGCGTACAACACCGATTATTCAAGTGCAGAAGGTGAGCCAGCGTTTCAATACCGCCAGCGGTGAGTTTCTGGCGCTGGATCAGGTGAGTTTTGATATTCACACCGGTGAGACGATCAGCCTGATCGGCCATTCCGGCTGCGGCAAGTCCACGTTATTGAACCTGATTGCCGGCCTGACGCTGCCAAGCAGCGGCGGCCTGCTGTGTGACAACCGTGAAATCGACGGCCCGGGGCCGGAGCGCGGCGTGGTCTTTCAGAACCACTCGTTGTTGCCGTGGCTGACCACCTACGAAAACGTCGCACTGGCGGTACGTCAGGTATTTCGCGGGCAGATGAACAAGCACGAAATGCACGAATGGATTGTCCACAATCTTGAACTGGTGCATATGGAGCACGCGCTGAACAAACGGCCGAATGAGATCTCCGGCGGGATGAAGCAGCGTGTGGGAATTGCCCGCGCGCTGGCCATGAAGCCGAAAGTACTGCTGATGGATGAACCGTTCGGCGCACTGGATGCGCTGACCCGCGCACATCTTCAGGATGCAGTGATGGAGATTCAGCAGCGGTTGCAAACCACGATTGTGCTGATCACGCACGACGTTGACGAAGCGGTGCTACTGTCGGATCGCGTGCTGATGATGACCAACGGCCCCGCGGCGACGGTCGGTGAAATCATGAAAGTCGAGCTGGAGCGTCCGCGCTCACGCGTCGTGTTGGCTGACGATCCACGCTACCACCACTACCGTCAGCAGGTACTGCATTTCTTATATGAAAAACAGCCTAAAGCAGCCTGATAACGAGGCCGGAACGATGATGAAACCGCATCTGATTGTGATTGGTAACGGAATGGCAAGTGCGCGATTCGTCGATGTGCTACGGCAACTGACTGCGACGCGTTACCGAATCACCGTGATTGGGGATGAGCCGCGCGCCAGCTATAACCGCATCCTGTTGTCGCCAGTATTAAGCGGCGAAAAAGCGTTTGCGGATACGCTGCTGACGCCTGCGGCTATCGACGACGATGCGGCGCTGCCGGTGAATTATCTGCTGGGTGAACGGGTAATCCATATCAATCGCCAACAGCAAGAGGTGACAACGACGCAACGGCAGCTGGCTTACGACCATCTGGTGTTGGCGACGGGGTCAACGCCGTTTATGCCGCCGATGCCCGGTATCGATCTGGCAGGCGTGTGCGGCTTCCGCACGCTGGATGATGTTGAACTGATGCTGGCGACGATTAGCCAGTCCGTTCCTGCGGTGGTGATTGGCGGAGGGCTGCTCGGTATTGAGGCGGCAGCGGCGCTGCAACTGCGCGGTGCCGACGTCACGCTGCTGCATCGCGTTCCGGTTCTGATGGAGCGCCAACTGGACGCCACGGCGAGCGACCTGCTGTGCGACAGCCTACGGGCTCGCGGTATTGCCTGCGAGACGGATGTGCAGGTTGCAGGGCTGCATGGTAACGCACGTGGCGTAACGGCGGTCGAACTGGCAGATGGCCGCATGATTCCGGCAGGACTGGTGGTGGTGACCGCGGGGGTGATTCCTGCTAGCCAACTGGCGCGCGAGTGTGGCTTGCCCTGTAACCGCGGTGTGCTGGTGGACGGACAGTTGCAAACTGCCGACCCGCATATCAGCGCAATCGGTGAATGCTGCGAACTCAATGGCGAAACGTTCGGGCTGGTGGCTCCGTGCTTCGCTCATGCCACGCTGGTGGCACAGCGCCTTGCCGGGCATGCACCACAAGACTATCAGCGTGAGCAGGCGACGACGCGGCTGAAAGTCACGGGTATTGGCGTGGTCAGCGGCGGCGATATTAACGTTGCTCCGAATGATGAGGTGTACACCACGTTTGATCCGCAGACGCAGCACTATCGCCGTCTGCTACTGCGTGACGGTCGACTGAGCGGTGTCCTTCTGTATGGCGACACCGACGACAGCCCGCGCCTGCTGGCCGCGATGGAGAGCACGACAGCGGGCGCGATGATACCGCCAGCCACGCTGCTTTTCGGTCTTTCTTCCCTTGATTCTGACTCACAGCCTGAAGCTGTAAGGATTCCTGTCATGAGCAAACCTATTTTAGTGGTCGTAGGCCACGGTATGGTCGGCCACTATTTTCTTGAACAGTTGGTTGAGCGTGACCTGCACCAGCATTATCACATCGTGGTATTTGGCGAAGAACGCCATGAAGCCTATGACCGTGTTCATCTCTCCGAGTATTTTTCCGGGCGCAGCGCTGCCTCGCTGTCACTGGTAAAAGACGGTTTTTTTGCCGAGAGCGGCATTGAACTGCGTAGCGCCAGCGAGATTGTGGCGATCGATCGTGAACGTCAGTGCGTGTGTGACGCGCAGGGCAGAGAAACCGCCTACGACAAACTGGTGCTGGCGACGGGCTCTTATGCCTTTGTTCCGCCGATTCCCGGCAATACGCGCCCCGGCTGTCTGGTTTATCGCACGCTAGACGATCTGGATGCGATTGCAGCACAGGCGAAAAAGGGCAAGTCTGGCGTGGTGATTGGCGGTGGTTTACTGGGGCTGGAAGCCGCCAATGCCCTGCGTCAACTGGGGCTGGACACCCATGTGGTGGAGTTTGCACCGCGCCTGATGGCGGTGCAGTTGGATGACGGCGGGGCTGCCATGCTGCGGCGTAAAATTGAAGCGCTGGGCGTACAGATTCATCTCAGTAAAGAAACGCGCGAGATCACCGACGGCGAGCAGGCGTTGCATCGTCTCTGCTTTGCCGACGGCAGCGTATTGGAAACCGACTTAGTGTTATTTTCCGCAGGGATTCGCCCGCGTGACAAGCTGGCGGAGAGCTGCGATTTAGAAAAAGGGCCGCGTGGCGGCATTGTGATTGATGACCGCTGCCAGACCTCAGACGACGCTATTTTTGCCATCGGCGAGTGTGCGCTGTGGAAAGGTCAGATTTTCGGGCTGGTAGCACCGGGCTACCAGATGGCACGCAGCGTGGCAGATACGTTAGCGCAGCGCGATACGCCGTTTACCGGCGCTGATATGAGTACCAAATTGAAACTGCTGGGCGTAGAAGTTGCTTCGATTGGCGATGCGCACGGGCGCACGGCAGGAAGCCAAAGCTACCAGTGGACGGACGGCCCGAACGAGGTCTACAAGAAAATCGTGGTGTCTGCCGACGGCAAGCATTTGCTGGGTGCGGTATTGATTGGCGACAGCAGCGATTACAGCACGCTGCTGCAAATGATGCTCAACGATATGCCGTTGCCTAAACAGCCGGAAGGACTGATTTTACCGGCGCGTTCTGGCGATGCACCGAAAGGGCTGGGCGTGGCGGCCTTACCAGCTAGCGCACAGATTTGCTCCTGCCATAACGTCAGCAAAGGCGACATTTCAGCTGCGGTCGCGGGTGGCTGTGGTGAACTGGGTGCGCTGAAAACCTGCACCAAGGCGGGGACGGGCTGCGGCGGCTGTGTGCCGTTACTGAAACAGGTGATGGAGTATGAACTGACGCAACTGGGCGTCGAAGTGAAGAAGGACATTTGCGAGCACTTTGCCTATTCGCGTCAGGAGCTGTATCACCTGATCCGCGTGCATGAGATCCGCTCGTTCGACAGCCTTCTTGAGCGTTACGGGCACGGTTTAGGTTGTGAAGTCTGTAAGCCGCTGGTGGGGTCGATGCTGGCGTCTTGCTGGAATGACTATCTGCTGCAACCTCAGCACCTGCCGTTGCAGGATACCAACGATCGTTTCTTTGCCAACATCCAGAAAGATGGCACCTATTCCGTCGTGCCACGCGTTCCGGCAGGGGAGATCACGCCAGCAGGTTTGATCGCCATCGGTCAGGTGGCGCAGCGCTATAACCTGTACACCAAGATCACTGGCGGTCAGCGGGTGGACTTATTTGGTGCGCGATTGGAACAGCTTCCGGAAATCTGGCGTGAGTTGATCGACGCCGGATTTGAAACCGGTCATGCCTACGGAAAATCACTGCGCACCGTTAAATCCTGTGTGGGATCGACCTGGTGCCGCTACGGCGTGCAGGACTCCACTGGGCTGGCGATCCAATTGGAGCACCGTTATAAGGGGCTGCGCTCGCCGCATAAAGTCAAAATGGCGGTTTCCGGCTGTACCCGTGAATGTGCGGAGGCACAAAGTAAAGATATCGGTGTGATTGCCACGGATAAAGGCTGGAACCTCTACGTGTGCGGCAACGGTGGCATGAAACCGCGCCATGCGGATCTTTTTGCCAGCGATCTGGATACCGAAACCTTACTGCGCACCATCGATCGGGTCTTGATGTTTTATATTCGTACTGGCGATCGCCTCCAGCGGACCAGTACCTGGATGGATAATCTGGAAGGCGGTATCGACTATCTGCGCCAGGTGATTCTGGAAGACAGCCTGAATATCGGTAAAGAGTTAGATAAAGAGATGCAGCGCGTGGTGAATGCCTACCAGTGCGAATGGCAAACCACGCTGGAAAGCCCGGAACGTCTGGCGCTATTCCGCGGTTTCCTGAACAGCGATAGCCCAGATGAGGCGGTAGTGATGGTGCCGGAGCGTGGACAGATTCGTCCGGCGCAGGAACATGAAAAAACGGTATCGCCAGAGCCGGTAGTCCTGAAGCCTGCCACGCATGAAGCGGAATGGGTACAGGTAGCAACGCTGGGTGACATTCCGCGTCATGCCGGAATGGCGGCCCGTCTCGGACAGCAGCAGATCGCGCTGTTCCACCTACCGGGCAGTGAGCAGCAGGTGTACGCGTTAGAAAACCACGAACCGGGCAGCGGGGCGAATGTGCTGTCGCGTGGGCTGATCGGCGATGTCGCGGGTGAACCGGTGGTGATTTCTCCGCTGTACAAGAAACGTTTCAAGCTGCGGGATGGTGTCAGCCCGGATGACAGCACGCAGTACGTGCGTGCCTGGCCGGTGCGTGTGGAACACGACGAGATTTGGGTATGCCGTCAACCGCTAGCCGTGCCGGAAAGCGTCGGTATGGCAGAAAATGACATGGCGAAAGCATCATGAACGCGGGCGTCTGTCGGACCACCTGTCCGTATTGTGGCGTCGGCTGTGGTGTGCTGGCAGAACACGATGGGCAAGGTGAGGTAAAAATCAGTGGCGATCCGACGCATCCGGCTAACTTGGGGCGGCTGTGTGTCAAAGGTTCCGCGCTGGGAGAGACGCTGGATCTAAAAGGCCGCCTGCTGTGGCCGCTCGTGGAAGGGCGTCGCGTTAGCTGGGATCGGGCGCTTGATACGGTGGCTGAACGGCTACTGGCGACCATGCAGCAGCACGGCCCGCAGTCGGTAGCGTTTTATGGTTCAGGCCAACTGCTGACGGAAGATTACTACGTCGCTAACAAGCTGATGAAAGGCTTCATTGGCGTCGCCAATATGGATACCAATTCGCGGCTTTGCATGGCATCTGCGGTGATCGGCTACAAGCGCGGGCTGGGAGCAGACGCTGTTCCCTGTAATTATGAAGATATCGAGCTGGCGGATGTGGTGGTGCTGGTGGGATCTAATACCGCCTGGGCACATCCGGTGGTGTATCAGCGGCTGGCGCAGGCGAAACAGCAGCGGCCACAGATGCAGGTGGTGGTGATCGATCCGCGACGCACCGCAACCTGCGACATTGCCGACCTGCATTTACCGCTGCAACCCGGCAGCGATGCCGGGCTGTTCAACGGCCTGCTGCATTGGATTGCACAAGATCCACGCATCGATCGCACCGAGTTGGCCGAGCGTTTTTCCGGCGCGGAAGCAGCATTACAGTCAGCACAGGCATGGTCGGTAGCGCAGGTGGCGGATTTCTGTCAGTTAGATAAAGCGGATATTGAGTGTTTCTATCACCTGTTCAGCACCCGCGAGAAGGTGGTCACGCTCTATTCGCAGGGCGTTAATCAGTCGTCTTCGGGCAGTGATAAGTGCAATGCGATCATCAATGCCCACCTGCTGAGCGGAAAAATCGGTTTACCCGGTAGTGGCCCCTTTTCGATAACCGGACAGCCAAATGCCATGGGGGGGCGGGAAGTTGGTGGACTGGCTAATCAGCTTGCCAGTCATATGGGCTTTACGCCGCAGGATATCGAGCGTGTGGGGCGTTTTTGGCAAAGCGATAACGTGGCGACACAGCCCGGCCTGAATGCGGTGGATCTATTCCGCGCGGTTGAATGTGGCGATATTAAAGCCGTGTGGATTATGGGCACCAATCCGGTGGTATCGATGCCGGATGCTGACCGGGTGAAACAGGCATTGGAACGCTGCCCGCTGGTGATTGTCTCTGAGGTGATGCGCCATACCGATACCGCAGAAACCGCCGACATCTTACTCCCCGCGCTGGGCTGGGGAGAAAAAGACGGCACGGTAACCAATTCCGAACGCCGATTGTCTCGTCAGCGTGCTTTTCTACCTGCGCCGGGAGAGGCCAAAGCCGACTGGTGGATGTTAAGTCAGGTCGCACAGCGCATGGGATTTGCCGACGCGTTTACTTATCAGCATCCCGCAGAGATCTTCCGTGAACATGCGGCGCTGTCCGGGTTTGAGAATAACGGCAGTCGTGCGTTTGATATCAGCGGGCTGGCGGCGCTTAGCAATCAGCAGTGGCAGCAGTTGGAACCGATACAGTGGCCGGTGAATGCGGCATTCCCAAACGGACGCGCCCGACTGGGTGACGATGGTCGATTCTGGCATGCCGATGGCAAAGCGCATCTGGTGGCGGTTGCCCCATCACTGCCGCAAAGTCCGTGGAGCACGGCATACCCAATGGTGCTGAACACCGGACGCATCCGCGATCAGTGGCACACCATGACACGTACCGGTAAAGCGGCTCGTCTGATGCGTCATATCAGTGAACCTTACTGCGAACTGCATCCACAGGATGCGAAAACGCATGACATTCAGGCGGGCGATCTGGTGCGTCTGTCTTCAGCGCATGGTTGGATGCTGGTGCGGGCGCGACTCGACGCCGGGCAAGCGCGCGGTAGTGTGTTTGTACCGATGCACTGGAATCAGCAGTTCAGCGCTCAGGCGCGGGCCGACAGTTTAGTTGCTCCGATTACCGATCCTTATTCCGGTCAGCCGGAAAGCAAGCACAGTCGGGTGCGTATCCAGCCGTGGCATACCGCCTGGCAGGCCACGCTATTCTTTGCCGACGAACCGATGTCATCACCCTTAGCGTTACCGGCTGAGCATGATGTTCTGCCGCCGCCCTCGACCTATTGGAGCAAGATCCCTCATGAGGGCGTGACACAGTATCTATTTGCCGACCGCACGCCGGTAGACGATTGGCAGGCATGGCTGGCGGAACACTATGGGTTGGAAAATATGCAATGCCAAATCGCACAGGGCAAAGGCGTATTTCACTTGATTGGCTGGCGAGAGGGCCGCGTGGTCCTGGCCTGCTATGTCAGTGCGCAGTCGCTAAACATCGACAGCGATGCGGTACGTCAGGCGTTTATGGCTCCACCACAGTTGCCACATGAGCGCCATGCGCTGTTGGCAGGTCAGGCGCCGCACGGGCAGGTGAAGCAGGGGGCCACGATTTGCAGTTGTTATAGCGTTGGTGAGGACAGCATTGTCGGCGCGATTCGTCAAGGATGCCACAGCGTGGCGGCATTAGGCGGTGCACTGAAATGCGGCACCAACTGCGGTTCCTGCATCCCCGAATTGAAGGCGTTATTGAGCCAGCATGTGCCAATAACGGTCAATGAATTGAAAAAAGCAGGTTAAGCGCCGCGGCGTAATGAGGTGTGACATGATGACAACACAATCAATATTGGCACAGGGTCAGCGGCGTCAGCCCGTACTCGGTGGTGAAATCTGGCTGGTGGGCGCAGGGCCGGGCGATGCGGAACTGTTGACGCTGAAGGCGCTGCGTGCGATCCAGCAGGCGGATGTGGTGGTCTACGATCGGCTGGTGTCGGCAGAGATTATGGATCTGGTGCCGGAACTGGCGCTGTGTATCGACGTCGGTAAAACGCGCGGTTGCCATCGATTGTCGCAGGAAAAAATCAATCAGCTGTTGGTCGAATTGGCGCAGGCTGGGCAGAGAGTCATTCGTCTCAAGGGCGGCGACCCGTTTATTTTTGGTCGCGGTGGTGAAGAGATGGACTATGCTCAGCAGGCGGGGATTGTCTGTCATGTGGTGCCGGGTATTACTGCTGCGACGGGCTGTGCGGCGGCAGTGGGACTGCCGCTGACGCACCGTGCCTGTGCGCAGTCGGTACGTTTCGTCACTGGGCATTCGCGCGACGGCGAGCCGCAACTGGACTGGCCGACGCTGGCGGACAGCCAGCAAACGCTGGTGTTTTATATGGGACTGAGTCACAGCAGTCGGCTGTGCCAGCGTCTTATCGAACACGGGCTATCAGCGCAGACACCGGTAGCGATTATCGAACGCGGCACGCAACCCGATCAGCGATTACTGACCGCTACGTTGGCTACGTTACCAGCATTGCTGGCGCGCTATCAGCCACAGTCGCCCAGCCTGCTGGTGGTCGGTGACGTTGTCCGTTTCTGCCGTCACTCTGCGCTGCGTGTTGAAGCCACTCCCGCACTGCTGACGATGGAAAAACATGAAGCCGCCTGATGGCAACGGCTCCCTACCTACAACCAGCGCCTCGACATAAACCGGTTTTTCTTCGAGGCGCTTTCCACTTTCTACGCGGTTTTCTGCTTTATTATCGTGTCCCCGTTACTCTCCCTACTGAATTTTCAGCCATGGTCTACAGGGAAGGGGGCGAGATGCCATCGCATGATGCGATCTTCAAACAGTTTCTGAGCGACATCGCGGTCGCACGAGATTTTCTGACTATTCATCTGCCGGATGAAATCCGCAAACGCTGTGATTTCAGTACACTGCAATTGGAATCCGCGTCGTTTATTGATGAAAAGCTGCGCGCGCGGATATCGGACGTGCTGTACTCGCTGCGCACTACCGCAGGCAAGGGGTACATTTACTGTGTGATTGAACACCAAAGCCGCCCGGAAAAGCAGATGGCTTTCCGGCTGTTGCGCTATTGTCTGGCTGCCATGCAGCAACATCTGGATCAGGGACACGATCGTTTACCGTTGGTGGTGCCGCTGCTGTTTTACCATGGCAGAGCGCGTCCTTATCCTTACAGTCTCCGCTGGCTGGACAGCTTCGCCGATCCCGTACTGGCACAAGCGCTGTATGAACAGCCTTTCCCACTGGTGGATTTAACCATCATACCGGACGATGAGATTCGCACGCACCGACGTATGGCGTTACTGGAACTGGTACAGAAGCACATTCGTACCCGTGATATGCTGGAGTTGGCGCGTGAGATTGGGTTACTATTTGAACGCTGGTCGGTGCCGCTGACGCAGCGTCGGGCGCTGTTATTTTATATTGCACAAGCGGGAAACACATCCAAACCCGCAGATTTCATTGACGCACTGGCAGCACCGCTATCAACCGGTCAGGAGGACATTATGACGATTGCAGAACAATTGAAAAAAATGGGATTCGATGAGGGAGTCCAACGCGGTCTTCAGCAAGGATTAGAACAGGGTATGAAAAACAGTGCCAGGCAGATTGCACGCAATTTATTGCTAACGGGGATGGATAAGAACAGCGTGCAGCAGGTCACTCAGCTTGAAAACGAAGAGCTGGAGCAACTGGTCACGGCTATCCTGCATGAAACGCAGCATTGATACCGTATGAAACAATACCGTACTACAAACCGAGCGTTGCTGATGCCTTTATAAGAAAAGGCCAGTCGGGCAACGCTCGCATCTTTTCGTTAACGGGATGTTTTAGCCTTTGCGTACTCGCGCCGTCAGCCCTTTCAGAAAGTAGCGGATCACCTGATCGCCGCAGGTGCGGTAGTTTTTATGATCAGGCGCGCGCATCATCGCAGTCACTTCCGGCACTGAAATGCGAAAATTTTGTGCCAGCAGGATCGCCTGAATATCATCGGTTTTGAGTGAAAACGCGACACGCAGCTTTTTCAGAATAATATTGTTGGTCATCTTGCGCTCAAACTGCGGCGCAGGCTGGTTTTCATCCTGGCCACGTTTTTGCAGAATCAGTCCATTCAAGAAATAGCTCATCACGATGTCTGGGCAGGGCTGATAGCCTTCCTCTCCCTCTTTTTTGACATAGCTCGCCAACTGCTGGGGAGGGACGGTCATCTCCACCAGCGCCAGGATCTTCAGCAGGTGGTCATTATTTAAATTCAGCATATAGCGCACGCTACGCAGGACATCGTTATTCATCATTACGGAGGGGGTCTCGCCGTTCGTCTTGGTACAAAACGCACAGTATAAAGGGAACGGCGGAGAAATGCAGAAACGATCGTGGAATTAGTGAAACGTCTCCCGTCCGGTAAAGTGCCCAACCCAGCCTTCTGGATTAGTAAAAATACGGATCGCGACAAAATCAGGAAATTCACCGCAGTCAAACCAGTGCGGTGTGTTGGCGGGGACGCGTAAGAGATCGCCCGCTTCACAGGTAAGCTGAAAAACCTGCTCGCCAATCGGCACAAAGAACGCGCCGCTACCGCGTACGAAGAAGCGAACCTCATCTTCACTGTGCGTGTGTTCCTGAAGAAACCTCTCCCGTAATACCTTTCTCTCTGCATGATCTGGCGTCAGGCTAATCACGTCGGCGGAGGTGTAACCTTCTTGCTGTTTAAGCCGCTCAATATCGGCATGATACTGCGTCAGAATCGTTTCACTGCTGGCATTAAGCGGCGGTGCGTCGGTTTGCCAGTGCTCTAGTTGGATCCCCGCGCTGGCGAGCAGGGAAGCGATGTCATTAAACGCAGTGAGCTGCTGGACGGGCTGTGTGATGTGCGGGCGGTGGTAAATCGATAGCGTTGTCATATCTGCCTTTCCCTTAGAGATCGAAGAACCTTAACCATTCTCTTTATAAGGATAAAAGACAAGATGCTTTTTTTTATAACTTATTCCTGAAAATTCAATAAGTAAAATTCATTACATCTGTTTATCAATGCTATTTCTATTTAATCACTAGCTATTATCATTTTTATTATTTCGATTTAACTTTTCCCATTGCTAATCTCTTTCCCTGCTAATAATTTTATAAAAATCGGGATAAAAATGATGAAGATTCGCTTTTCTCGTCTTGCTTTGTGTGTACTGGCTGCGGGGGGCATAACCTCTGCTCAGGCGGCAGATGAGGTTCTGTCATTGAAGGGAAAGACCATTGGTGTCGCCGTGGTAGGAACACAGCATTTTTGGGATCGTGAAGCTTACAAAGGGGCGACCGAAGAAATAGAAAAACTCGGTGGGCAGGTTGTGGGCGTGGATGGAGGGCGTGATAATCAGGTTCATGCCAATAATCACGACATCCTGCTGGCGCGTAAAGTTGATGCGGTGATCAGTATTCTCGGCGATAGCGCGGTAGAACCGAAATTTAAAGCGCTGCGTGATGCGAAAATTCCGGTTTTCACGGTCGATCACGTCTCGTCTTATTCCGTCAATAACACGACGTCGGATAACTATGCGATCGGATCGACAATCGGGCGCTACACGGCGGATGCGCTGGGTGGGAAAGGTAATATCGCCGTTTTCAACGCGTTCTCCAATGCATTGCGAATCTGCGGTATCCGCTATGATTTGTGGAAATATGTCCTGCAAGATTATCCGGGGATCAAAATCATTCAGCCTGAGCTGGCTGAACAATATTCCAACTCGCCGGAAGACGCGCGTAAGAAAACTCTGGAGCTGCTGAGTCAGCATCCGAAAGGCACGCTGGATGCGATCCACGTTGCCTGCTGGGATCAGCCAGCAATCGGGGTGGTACAGGCACTGGAAGAAACCGGACGCGATAAGGATGTGAAAGTCACGGCGATTGATGCTGGCCCGGAAACGCTGGAGATTATGGCGGAAAAAGGTAGCCCGTTTGTTGCCAACGTCGCGCAGCAGCCGCGTTTGATTGGCACGACATCGGCGAAAAATGTTGCACGCTATTTCGCAGGGACGACACTCTTGCCGCAGACGTTTGTACCCGTGTTGCCCGTCAACGGGGAGGCAGAAGCCAAAGCGGTTTATAAGCAGCTTGGCTACGGCGAACTGAAATAAGTCTATGGAGGGATATGACTCTGCTCCGTCGCCGTCTGGCGGCGGTCTGGCAATGGCGCACATTAGCAAGTTGTTTGCGGGTATTCCCGCGCTGGACAACGTATCGCTGACGGTTCGACCGGGCGAAATTCTTGGCCTGATCGGGGAAAATGGTGCGGGGAAATCGACGCTAATCAAGGTGTTGGCTGGCGTTTATGCGCCAGAAAGCGGTGAGATCGCCATTGATGGAGTGCGGTTGACCCCCGTGACGCCTGCGGCAATCCACGCGCACGGTGTGCGTTTTATCCATCAGGAACTGCATCTGATTCCTCATTTTACCGTGGCGGAATCGGTGTTTCTCGGTCAGGAACGTATTGGCCGCTGGCGGAGCGTCGATCGTCGGACGATGCGACGTGAAACGGAACAATTTTTTCAGCACACCTTCAACCTAACGATCGATGCCAACCAGCTCATTCGAGATTTAAGTCTGGCGCAACGCAAACTGGTACAAATCGCACGTGCACTGATTGATGGCAAGGCGCGCCTGGTGGTGTTTGATGAACCGACGGCTCCATTGGAGGCTCGTGAAGCTGCACAGTTGCTGCATACGCTTCAGACGCTGAAACAACGTGGTATCGCCATTATTTATGTTTCCCACTATCTCAACGAAATTGCGGATATTTGCGATCGTGTCACTGTTTTACGCAATGGCAAGAGCGTGACGACGTTGGATTTTCCCGAGACAAAAGATATCGACACGATGATTCGTTTGATGGTTGGGCGAGAGATCGCCAGCCTGTTTCCCAGAGGGGAAAAGAGGGCGTTCACAGAGGCACCGCTGTTGCAGGTTGAACAGCTCACCGATCGACAACATTTTCAGCCGATACGTTTTCAGGTCGCCGCAGGTGAAATCGTCGGCATTGCGGGGCTGCTGGGATCGGGACGTGAGGCGCTGATTGATGCGCTCTATGGCATAACACCTGCCCGTGATGGGCATATCGTGATGAATAGTCAGGCGCTGCGGCCGCGTTCACCGGTACAGGCCATCGCACAGGGAATGGCGCTTGTGCCGCGCGATCGTCGCCATGACGGGCTGATTTTACCGTTATCCGTGGCGGACAATATCAATCTGGCTTCCTTGCCCGCGGTCGCCTGGCGCGGCTGGCTACGACGTAAAAAAGCCGCAGCACAGGCGAACCATCTTGCTCAGGCGCTGGATATTCGGCCGCGAGATGTTAGCCTGCCCGTGCGTAGTTTAAGCGGTGGCAACCAGCAGAAGGTGATACTGGCGCGTTGGCTGAAGACGGACACCCGTCTATTCATGCTTGATGAACCGACGCTGGGTGTCGATATTGGCGCGAAGGCGGAAATTTATCAGCTTACCCGGCAGTTAGCCGCCGAGGGGCGTGCCGTCATTGTCTCTTCCAGCGATGACGGTGAGCTTTTGGGACTCTGCGATCGTATTCTGGTGATGTGGCGCGGCGAACTTATCGCCGATGTGCCAACCGAGCGCCTCTCGCTAGATACTTTGCTGGCGTTGACTATCAGCGGTCGAACGCAGGAGGCGGTATGACTTGTACCCTACAATCCGTTCGCTCTGCATCACGCTTATTCTGGTTTCTCAATCATATCCCCTTACTGCTCTTTGCGGCGCTGCTGCTGTTTCTCTGCCTGAGCGCGCCTTACTTCCTCAGTTGGCAAAATATCACCATTATTTTGCGGCAAAGTGCACCGTTGGCGATTCTGTGCTTCGGGCTGGTCTGCGTCATTACGGGCGGCGGTGACGATGTTGTCTCTGGCGGTATCGATCTCTCGCTGCCGGCAATTGCCGTACTCGCGGTGGCGATAATCAGCGACGGGTTGACGAATGCGAATATTAGCTATCCATGGCTAATTTTACTGGTAGCGGGCGCAGCACTATTGGCAGGCGCAGTGAATGCGGTGCTGGTGGTGACGATTCGGCTACCGCCGCTGTTGGCGACATTAGCCTGTTCCGTGGCCGTTATTGGACTCACCAATTTACTGACCCAGCAGCGGCGTATCAGCGTCAGCGATCCGGTGATTGTGGCATTTCGCGATGGTAGCCTGCTTGGTCTCCCGCTGGCGGTCTGGTTTATGCTGCTGGTCTTCCTTGTGTTTCAGTTTATCGTTCACCATAGCCGCTGGGGGCAGCATTTGCAGGCTGCTGGTGGAAACCGCGAGGCGGCGCAACTGTCGGGCATTTCCCATACGCCGTTGGTAATTGGTTCGTATCTGTTAGGTGCGCTGGCGGCGGCACTGGCCTCATTGACACTGGTGGCGCAAGGCTCTGGCAGTTCCCCCGGTACGGCCGAACCACTGTTGCTGGAGATGGTGTTGGCGACGTTCCTCGGTGCTGCGTTTTCTCGTCGTCGAGTGGTCACCATCTGGGGGGCGCTGCTGGGAACGTTACTCGTTAATGCCTTGTCGAACGGCCTGGCACTGTTACGGGTTGATATCTTCTGGGTTGGGGCGATTAAGGGAATACTGATTCTGGTGGTGCTGACCGCCGCCTCGCTACGCAGGCAAAGGGGTCGTATATGAAGAGTCCTTCTTTGGCGGTGCAGCCAGCGCTGCCGGGCAATAAGTCAGGGCTGTCATTCTTTATTCGCTATGGCTTTCTGGTCATTCTGCTGGCTTTTTTGGTGTTTTTCTCGCTACAAAATCCGATATTTTTGACGCTAGATAACTGGGGGAACCTGCTCCAGGGCAGTGCGGTGTTGCTGGTTGTGGCGTTGGCAATGACGCTGGTCGTGACGGCTGGCGGTATCGATCTATCCGTGGGAGTTGCACTGGATTTTGGCGCAGCCTTCGCGCTGGTAGCGCTCAAAGTCTATGGTCTGCCGTGGCAGGCCGCGGTGTTGGCCGCACTGGTGGGTGGGGCGCTGGTGGGGTTGCTTAATGCGATATTGATTATTCATTGTCGGATTAAGCCGTTTTTGGCGACGTTGGGAACGTGGTTTATTGGCAGCAGTATCGAACGTATTTATACCGAAGGGGGCGGGCCAATTGCCTATCGCCGGATGGCACCGCAGTATCACGAGCTTGCCGTGGGCGATCTGTGGGGCATTCCGGTGCCGATTGTGATTGTGGCAGCGTTGTGGCTCAGCTATTACCTATTTTTTGAACGGACAATTGCCGGTAAACGCATCCACGCCATGGGGTTGAATGCGCCTGCGGCGCTGATTGCTGGCGTTAATGTGCGGCGAATGACGTTCTGGCTACTGATTGTCACGTCGGTGACGTGTGCCGTCGGTGGCGTAGTGTTATCCGCCAATCTGCGTCAGTTTACGCCGCTGGCCGGACAGGCTTACCTGATGGACGCGATTGCCGCTGTTTTTATCGGTACCGCGTTCCACGCGCAGGGGCGGCCTAACGTGGTGGGAACGCTAATCGGCGTGTTGTTTCTCGGCATGATTGCCAACGGTTTGAATTTGATGGGGCTGAACTTCATCGTAAAAGATGCGTTAAGCGGCGTGATTTTAGTGTTGGCGCTGGCCCTCTCTTTTCTGCAAGGGCGACTGCGCCAGCGGCAATAACTGTCTGATACCAAAAAAAATAGAATGTGAAGGAGTGAGCGTGAGTCAGTTTGATGCGATTTTTGTCGGATTAACCATTCTGGACGTGGCCGGTCGACCCGTCACCGGCTTACCTGAAGGGGGCGGTGTACACTTTATTGACGAGATCCGTCTTAATCCCGCAGGTACGGCTAGCGGAGCAGCGATGAATGCAGCCAAACTTGGCATCAGCACGGCGACGGTGGCCTGTCTCGGCGAGGATGAAAAGGCAGATTTTATTCTGGCGGCCTATCACAAACTCGCCATTGACTGTTCGCTGGTGCAGCGCACGACAGCGGCATCGACGTCAGCGACAATTCTGGCTATTCGCCCGGACGGTGAACGCCCGGCACTGCATTATCGTGGCGCATCGGATCATTTGTTCATCGATGAGCAAAATTTTGACGCCGTGTGCAACGCGCGTTTTTTACACCACGGCGGTACGGGTCTACTGGCGAAAATGGATCAAGGGCAGAGCGCCCGCCTGCTTCGACACGCTAAAAAGAAGGGGTTGACGACCAGCTTCGATCTGATTGCGCCGAATGGGGAAACGTTGTCACTGCTGACGCCATTGCTACCGGACGTCGACTACTTTATGCCCTCGTTGGAAGAGGCGGCGTTTATTTCCGGCCAGACGATACCGGCCGAGATCGCGGCTTTCTTTCTCGATCGTGGCGTCGGCACCTGTATTTTCAAAGCGGGAGCGGCAGGCTCTTACGTGTTTGGTCCAGAGTTCTCGTTGCGTATTCCCGCCTATCGCGTGCCGGTATCAGATACGACGGGCTGCGGAGACAGTTACTGTGGCGGCTTTATTGCTGGCCTGGCAAAAGGTTGGGAAGTGGAACAAGCCTGTCAGCTCGGCTCGGCCGTTTCAGGGTTGGTTGCCACGGGACTGGGTTCTGACGCGGGTGTGATTGACTGGGAACACACGCTGCGGTTTATGGCTGAGACGCCAACCTATTAGAGCGGTGTTACGTCTATTTCCATTCATATAGCAGCGGTTCGCCACGGATGAACCGCTGTAGATCGGTTGCGATCATTGCGGTGTGTTTCACCAGCGTTTCTCGTGTCGCGCCAGCGATATGCGGCGTGAGTACCACATTATCAAATTCGGTAATGAACGGATGATGACGCCAAAGGGGTTCGCTGTCGTAAACGTCAAGTGCAGCACCCGCCAGCCATCTTTCACGTAGTGCCGTGATCAGGTCAGCTTCGACAACGACGGCAGCACGAGAGGTATTGATGAGATAGGCGCCAGAACGCATCGTCTTCAGCCTGTCGAGGTTGACCAGCCCCTTGGTTTGCGGCGTGCTATTAAGGTGCAGGCTGACGAAGTCGGATTGCGAGAATAGCTCGTCCAGCGTGGCTTTCCGCACGCCGGGCTCATCAATTTCTTCGGCCGCGACATAGGGATCGGCAATCAGCAATTGCATACCAAAGGCACGTGCCAGTTTCCCGACGCGACGACCAATACTGCCATAGCCGACGAGACCGAGCGTCTTATTACGCAGTTCGCCGCCTTTGAAAATTTCATATGGACTGTGTTTGTCCACATCCCATACTACATCCTGTCGCAATCCCGCCTGTGTCTGTAAGGCGGCGTCGCTATCGCGTGTGAACTCACCGCGCTTCAGTGCGCTGTGTGCCTGAGGGATGTGGCGTGTGGCATTTAGCATCAGTGCCAGCGTTAATTCTGCGGCGGCATCGGCGTTGCGACCGGGGGTGTAAAGTACCGGAATACCCCGGCGGCGTGCGGCCTCAACATCGATGTTGACCGGGTTGGCACGAGTACAGGCGATAAGCCGCAGATGAGGGCAAGCCTCGATAACGCGGGCGGTAATATCATCATAGCTGGTGATAATGACGTCGGCGTTCTCCGCCAGATGAATCAGCGCCGTTTCGCTCAGTTTGGGCTGACCGATGGCCCAGCCATCCACAATTAATTCCCCGAGCGCCTGAAAGGCATCAAGGCTGCCGCCATATTCGGCGGTAAACACGATCTTCATGAGGCAATGTTTTCCTGTGAGGTGTATGCCGTGTGTGAATGTGCTGCGTTGTGATGATCTAGTACATTGAGCGCGTGAGCCCGTGCCTGCCAGAGCGGCTGTAGCTGATCGCGTAGTTGGCGAAAAACCGGAAACAATATTTGATAGCGTCGATGCGCGTCGGCATCAGGGAAAAACGTCAGTGTCTGGGGGTGGGATGAAGGCATCATGTTGGCACTTTCGCCAACGGACAGGGCGGCAAGACGCGCAGCACCGCATGCGCTCAACTCTTTGACTGAGCTGGCGATCACTCGTCGTCCGGTACAGTCTGCAATGATCTGTAACCAGATCGCCGAAGCGGCACCTCCACCGGCGATATAGAGATCGCCGTGTGCAGGGTAACCACTGAGCGAATCCGTAATCGCATAGGCCAGTCCCTCAAAGACTGCGCGGAGTAAATCGGTGTTGGTGGTGGATTGCCCGATACCAAAAAATCCCGCTCGCGCCGATGTGCTATAAAACGGCGCACGCTCGCCATTAAGGTAAGGCTGATAAAAAACGCCGCCGCTGCCGGGTGGGACGTGGGAAATACGCGCCCCAATCGTCTGAAAATCGGCATCGCCGGCTAAGGTGCTTAACGCCCAATCGATGTTCGGCGTACCAGACTGCATGGCAAACAGGTTGAGATAATGCCCCGGCCAGGCGTGCGCGACAAAGCGGGTTTGCAAGCTCACCTGAGTTAAGCCACGGCACACAATCCCGGTACAGCAGGTGGTGCCGAGAATAGTAAAAATGTCGCCATCGTGAATGGCTCCGATGCCTAACGCGGCGGCAGACACATCCAACGCGCCTGCACAAACGGGGATGCCAACGGGTAAACCTGTCAGTGCAGCCACGGTGTCGCTAAGCGTTCCGGCAATGTCATCGGGATAAAGCAACGGCGGAAAAAGTGGCCTGATCGCGTGTAAATCCAGCTTATCCAGCACGGTTTTTGACAGCGTCTCGCTATGCAGATCCAGCAGCGACGTACCCGCATCCGTCAGTTCCAGATTGGCCTGTCCCGTTAGCCGAAAGCGTACCCAGTCTTTGGCAAAAAAGAAGTAATCGGCGTCGCTCAGCGCATCTGGCTGATGTTGTGTCAGCCAGCGTAACTGCTGCGCGCTGTTGCAGGGGAGCAGGGGAGAACCCGTTTCGGGAAAGAGTGTCGCTTCCAGATTCGGGCGCTGTTTAAGCTGATGAACCTGTTCCGCCGTGCGGGTATCACTCCAGAGGATGGCCTGTCGTACCGGTTGCCCGTGACGATCGCTTAGCCAGACGCCTTCGCCCTGTCCGGCTAGTCCAATAGCGCGTACATGACCGTGATGCAACCGAAGTGAGGTTGCCAGCGTTTTCAACGTTGAAAGCACCCCATCCCACACGTGGGACATATTTTGCTCGGCGTAGCCGGGAAGCGGAGAGTAGGTCACTGTGTTGGCTGACGCAATCTGAAGCTCGTTAAAATCGGCATCGAATAACACCGATTTAACCTTTGAGGTCCCGATATCTATGCCAATGTAGTAATCCATGCTGTTCTGACCCTGCTGCGTAAAACCCGTATCAGCATCAGAATAAGGGAAAAACAGCCACCGCTATATTCATAGAAGTGCAAAGCAAAGCGTCAATTGTGGAATAGCGGCGTATGTGGAACGGAGATGAATGTGAAAGGGCATAAATAGTTGTTATTGATGAGAAAGTTTATTCGTCGGCTTGAGACAGAATCGCGTCGAGCAGGCCTGGGAAGCGCTGCTGCATTTCGCTGCGGCGCAATCGGTTGATGTGGGTGGTACCGCTGTTGGTGGTATGTAGCAGGCCCGAATCGCGTAAAACGCGAAAATGGTGCGACACGCTGGATTTCGGGCGACCGCCGTCGAGTTCGCTACACGTCGCTTCTTCTTGTACGGATAGACACCGCACAATGCTTAAGCGTAACGGATCGCTCAAGGCGTACAGGACGCGCTCAAGAGTAAATTCTTCAGGGGACGGGTGCTTAAAGGGTCTCATAGACGAATTATAGCGATAGGGTTGTCTAAAATCCATTGTTCGATTAATATCGAATTATCGAAATTAACAGATGAAATAGGAAATATTATGTCCGCACTGTTCCAGCCCTTCAAACTGAAAGATATTACGTTACGTAACCGTATTGCTGTTCCACCGATGTGTACCTATTCCGCTAATGATGGCCTGATCAACGAATGGCATGAAGTGCATTATGCGTCGCTGGCGCGCGGTGGTGCCGGGTTAGTTATCGTTGAAGCGACAGCGGTTGCGCCCGAAGGCCGAATTTCTCCACGCTGTACCGGAATTTGGAACGATGAGCAGGCGCAGGCGTTTGCCAAGGTTGCCAAATCCATTAAGGATGCAGGCTCTGTACCAGGTATTCAGATTGCGCACGCCGGACGCAAAGCCAGCGCCAATATTCCCTGGGAAGGTGATGACCATATCCCCGCTGGCGAGCCGAATGGTTGGCAGACGATTGCCCCTTCCGCCGTGCCTTTCGGTGCGAATTTGCCTAAGCAGCCGCAGGAAATGACGCTGGAAGATATCGCCCGCGTCCGTGATGACTTTGTTGCTGCCGCTCGCCGTGCGTTGGACGCTGGGTTTGAATGGCTGGAGTTGCACTTTGCTCACGGCTATCTGGCACAGAGTTTCTTCTCCGTTCACTCTAACAAGCGTAACGATCAGTACGGCGGTAGCTTTGACAACCGTAGCCGTTTCCTGCTGGAAACGCTGGCTGCCGTTCGCGATGTCTGGCCACAACATTTGCCGCTGACTGCCCGTTTCGGCGTGATTGAATTTGACGGCCGCGATGAAGAAACGTTGCAGGAATCCATCGAACTGACGCGCCGCTTCAAAGCCGCAGGGTTGGATATGCTGAGCGTTAGCATTGGTTTCTCTACGCCGGAAGCCAACATTCCATGGGCACCTGCCTTTATGGGGCCGATTGCTCAACAGGTGCGTGAACAGGCCGATCTTCCTGTGTCTTCTGCCTGGGGCTTCGGGACGCCGGAATTGGCTGAGCAGGCCGTGGCATCGGGTCAGTTGGATCTGGTCATGGTAGGGAAAGCGCATTTGGCGAACCCGCACTGGAGCTATCAAGCTGCACGCGAACTGGGCATCGAGCGCGCCTCGTGGACGCTGCCAACGCCGTACGCTCACTGGCTGGAACGCTATTAATTACTGATAAGTATCTCTGTGGCCTTGGTGTCACAACCGACTTAGGGCGCCCAATTGCTGGCGCTCTAATAACCTGGTTTTTTTGGCGATAATGCTGCCCTTAAAGCGTTCCTTGTTATACCCGTTGCAGACGTCATCGTCAGCATAGAATTTCCTGATGGAAAAGGCATCATCCTGAAATCTGTAATAATGAATCGCTAAATGCAACCTATCCGGGCGCCACGACGGCCGATTCTCGCTCATCACCACGTAACAACATCTCCCTGAGCAGATGTTGAGACTGATCTTTATCCCAGCCAGCGCGTAATGGAAAGCACCAGCCTCCAGATAACCTCACTCAATGCGGTGCCACTTTCGAAAAGATATTAATCACCAGCACACCCGCGCAAATCAACCCCATTCCCAGTATGGCAGGCAGATCCAGCTTCTGTCCGCTGACCAACCAGCCCAGCAAACTGATCAGCACAATCCCCGCACCTGACCAGATGGCATACGCCACCCCGGTAGGGATGTGTGCCAGTGTCTGCGAAAGCAGATAGAACGCGGCGGCATAGCAGGAAATTGTCCCCACGGAGGGCCATAAGCGGCTAAACCCTTCAGAGTATTTCATCATCGTTGTGCCAATTACTTCTGCAACGATGGCTAGGCCAAGAAGAATGTAGGTGTTCATAGCAGTTTATCCATAGAGATCAGCGTTCATACTCCCATTTCGGAAATACGCAGCCGTTAGGGCCGGGAGCGGTCTGTTTTCCGTTCTCATCGAAACGTGTTTCACATTTTTCAGTGACCACGATGTATTTATGTCCGTGTATTTCTGCGATCTTAGTGACAACAAGATTTAAGTTACGTCTTACAAATACCTTCACGCAAAGCAGATACTGGAGAGTTTTGCATAGTGGCACTTCTATCATTACAGTCGTGTGCCACAGCGCTGTGATGGTAAAACAACAGAGTCACTCAACGGGCATATCGTAATCGTGTGAAAGCGAATATTCGGACCTTGCAGGCCCAAAAGGCATGACGTTTGCTTCGTGCCTAAGCGGACATTTTGAGCTTGATAGCAATAACTCAGAAAGGTCATGCCAGATGAGCTTCAGCGATAATTTCCATTAAAAAGTCAGCCACTACCCTGATCCGTGAAGATGCTATTAGGTCGGTATGACTGACCAACCAGAGGTCTTCAGAAAACACACGCTGGGTATGGATGACCTCCACCAGGTCGCTGTTCTGCGCGGCAATGAAGCAGGGTAAAACTGCGAGTCCTAAGCCAGCGTTTACTGCGGCAATCTGTGTTACAAGGCTGGTCAAGGCTAATTTCGACGTACTGTCAGGGACGTGTTCATTGAGCCATCTGGCAGAGGGGAGATGACTGAACGACTTGTCCCATGTGATAAAACTTCGGCCTATTATCGGGTTATCTTCGGGCGCAGGATGCTCGCGGACATAGGTTTCTGAACCGTACACCGCAGAAGCCACAACACCAACCTTTCGTATCTTCAAGGAATTCTGCTCAGGACGGACAAGCCGCAGCGCAATATCGGCATCATTTCGTACTACTGATACGGTATTTACACCCGTGACGAGCTCCAGAATGATGTCAGGATAACAGGCCATAAAGCGTGGTAGCTGAGGAATAATCAGGTGGTTTGCCAGCGTCACTGCTGTAGCCAGGCGGACTATTCCGGCAGGAGCCAGATCCCGTCCAGAGATTTTTTTCTCCAGTGTTCCTACTTTACCTTCCACATCTTCAGCATATTTGAGAACTTCCTTGCCAACATCAGTAAGAAAATATCCGGTCTGATGATGGAGGAACAGGCAGGTCTTTAAACTGCTTTCAAGTGCGCCAATCCTTCTTGATACTGTTGACTGGCTGACCTTCAGCTTAGTGGCAGTTTTGGTGAGGCTGCCTGTTCGCGCGACTTCCAAAAAGAAGCGTAAGTCGTTCCAGTCCATGTTTATTTCACGCATAAAGTTTTCTATTTTTGGAAAACAATTTGTCGATTTTATCTATAGTTTTCAAAATATGGAACAAATAAACTCTCTCTCATGGCGTTTGCCAGTGACAACGCATTATTTCTTAAATAGGACAATAATATGGAAGCAACAAATACGCATGATATACAGGGGCTGAGCGCAAGAAAGACGGTCGAGGCTTATCTGGCGGCATTTGCTGAAGGAAAGTTGGATGATATCGTCAGCCTGCTTGATGACAATGTCGTGTGGCATATCGATGGTGAGCCAGGGGTGTCTACCGTTGGGCTGTTACAGGGGTCGAGCCGGGTCAGGCGCTGGCTGCAAAATTTCCCGCTGAACTTCAGGCCATTGGATTTTTCCATCAGTGACATTATTGCCCATAATGACAGCGTTCTGGTACTGGGGCGTTTTCGTCATACCGTACTGAGTACGGGAAATGCGGTTGGCAGCGATATGATCATTCATTTTAAGGTATCAGGGTCGAAAATTACCCGTTATCAAATGTTTGAAGATTCAGCTCTACTTAGCAGGGCTTTTGATGCCAGTGATGAATGGCAGCTTCAGCAGGTTAGAATTAATGGCACTCTGTATCGTTATCGCGATATTGGCGAAGGACCGACGCTTATTTTTGCTCACGGACTGTTCGCAAATCATGAAATTTTCTCTGCACAATTTCAGGTACTGAGTCAGTCGTATCGTTGTATTGTCTTGGACATGCCGGGACACGGCCTGAGCGAATACGATCCCGCTGGTTGGAAACTTGACGATCTGAGCCGCGATTTAGCGTTAATGATTCAGGAACTGTCACTCGGCAAAGTGACATTTATTGGACAGAGTCAGGGCGGAATGGTTGCCATCAGACTTGCAGCCCATTATCCGCAACTGGTGTCCGGGTTGGTTCTGATCGGCACCAGTGCCAGAGCGGAATTTCCTGAACGTCTGCAAAACTGGCACAGGCAGCGTGACATTCTGCTCACCGGTTCAGAACATGCGCGTGAAGATTTATTCAAAAAAATTCAGGGTCATATCAATAATGAAGCGTGGTTGCAGAATAATCAGGGAGAGGCTGCCCGAGAGCGTCGTATTATGCTGTCTCACGATCGCACAGGATTAGCGCTTGCATTGGATGCTGCTGTTTTTGAACGGGGTGATATAACAGGACTACTGGCTGACATCAGTGCTCCGACACTGATCATCTGTGGGGAACAGGATACAGCAACACCTGTTGAGCTGAGTCAGGAGATAGCTTCTCTGATCGCTGAGGCGAGTATACTCATTTTGGCTAAAACAGGTCATCATCCTCCGACTGAAGCGGCGCAGGCAGTCACGGCTGCGATTGCAGAATTCCTGGAATTGGAATGTTCTAATCATCACTAATCTCCTCACTTGTCAGTGTTATCACGACGATGCGTCGCTATCACTGTGCGTGCAGGTACGCCTCATACCAGCGACTAAGCTGCTCGGTTACTGGGCGATGTTCGGCGTTAAACGAGTGGCCATCCAGCGCTTTTACCGGGGTGATGCCTGCCAGCGTGCCGGTAACAAAGGCTTCATCGGCGGTGAGCGCTTCTGCCAGCGTAAAATCCTGAGTCTTGACCGTGAGTCCGTTGGCGTGAGCGAGATCGATAAGGGTCTGGCGGGTAATACCATTGAAGCAGTAGCGCCCCGATGACGTCCACAGTTCACCGCGGCGGACGATAAAAAAGTTGGTGGAGTTGCAACTGGCGACAAAACCGTGCGGATCCAGCATCAGCGCTTCGTCTGCACCAGCCTGCAACGCCTGTAGCAGCGCTTGAATAAGATTGAGTCGGCTGTGCGAATTGAGTCGCAGATCGAAGACGTCCGGCGTGCTGGTGCGGTAAGTGGATGTAAACAACGTCAGCCCGCGCTTTTTCGCCGCCGTATCGACGACCTTGTATTCCGCCACGCATACGATGGTTGCACCGCCGATGATGAAGCGAGGATCCTGATTCGGGGTATGCTTTTTCCCACGGGTAATCATCAGGCGAATATGTGCGCCATCGGTCATCCCGTTGACTGCCAATGTCTTATAAAGAATAGCGGTCAGCGCCTCTCGGCTCTGGCCGATAGCCAGTCGGATCGCGGCAGCACCGTCAAACAATCGATCCAGATGGGCATCCAGCGCAATCAGGCGGCCATTAACCAGGCGCAATCCTTCCCATACGCCGTCACCGCACACGTAGCCAGAATCAAAGATCGACACCACCGCGTTGTCGCGATGAACAAATTCCCCATTCACATACACCTGTACGTCGTTGTTACGCGGATCTTGCAAATAGGCCTGACTGCTTTGGCTGGATAACGTCGGTTGCATTGTGGTGTCCCTGAATATGAATGATGAATTAAAAGGCTCGCTCGGCAAAGCGGGCAAGAAAAGCCTGTGTACGGGGCTGCTGCGGGTTTTTGAGCACCTGTTCGGCGCTGCCCATTTCATGGATCACGCCATTTTCGATAAACACGACGCGGTCAGCGAAGTGATAGGCAAACCCCAGTTCATGAGTAACTAACAGAAGAGTGCGACCTTCGTCCGCTAACGCGCGGATGGTGTGCAGCACTTCGCCGACCAGTTCGGGATCCAGTGACGATGTTGGCTCATCGAACAGCATCACTTCAGGCGACATTGCCAGCGCACGGGCTATCGCCACCCGTTGCTGTTGACCGCCGGACAGGCTGCTGGGACGAGCGTCTTGCTTATTGCTGAGTCCAACCTTTTCCAACTGGGCTTTGGCGATGATATCCGCGTCATGTCGCGGTATTTTTTTCACCGATATCAGTGCTTCACGCACATTTTCCAGCACGGTGAGATGGGGAAACAGGTTGAATTGCTGAAACACCATCCCCACGCGTTCCCGCACGGCACAAAGCTGTTTCTCTGGGTAGTCGCGCTGACCTTTAGCGTCTGTTTTTCCCAAAACCACACCATCCAGTTCGATGGTGCCAGCGCTGGGAATTTCCATGAAATTCAGGCATCGCAATAGCGTACTTTTCCCCGATCCGCTGCCGCCAATAATGGCAATCTTTTCACCGCGTCGTATATCCAGATCGATACCTTTCAACACCTCAACGGCACCGAAGCGCTTTTGGAGTCCGCGAATACGCAGAACGGTATCTTCACTTAAAGCAATATCTTCACGCATAGTAATCCTGTGTCGCTGTCAGGCTAGGGGGTTGAACGGAAACGACGTTCAAGTCGTGCGGCAAGGTAGCTCCCCGGCCAGATCAAAACGAAATAGAGCAGTGCCACCACCGTCAGGATTTCCAGCGGACGATAATAGGTGCTGCTCAGCAGCCGCCCTTGGTATATCAGTTCATTGACGGCCAGTATGGAGGCCAGCGAGGTGACCTTAGCCAGCTCGATCATCCGGTTAGTTAAGGCGGGCAGCATGTTGCGTAATACCTGTGGCAGAACCACGCGTCGCAGGATCACCGTGTGCCGCATGCCCAGCGCTTTTGCGCCTTCCCACTGTCCGTGGTCGATGGATTGCAGTCCGGCACGGAAAATTTCGGTGCAGTACGCGGCGCTATACAGCGTCAGAGCCAGCGCGGCGGCGGCAAAGGTACTAAACTGCACACCGACCAGAACTGGGAACGCGTAATAAAACCAGATCAGTTGGATCAGGACGGGGGTATTACGGAATATTTCGACAAAGAGTCTGGCGGGCAATGACAGCCAGCGCTTTCCAAACACGCGAAAAATACCCAAAACCAGCCCCAGAGCGGCTCCCAGCACGCCTGCTATCAGCCACAGTTCGAGCGTGACGCCAAGGCCTTTCAGCAACACCGGAATGTTGTCCCAGACCAGTGAGAAATCCCATTGATAGTGCATGATGTTCCTTACGCGAGCCGACGGTCTGCCAACGACAGCCGTTTCTCAATATGTTGACTGAACAGGCTAATCAGCAGCAGCAGGGTGAAATACATCACGGCTACCAGACTGTAGACTTCGAGCGGTCGGTAGGTTTGGCTGTTTAGCTGCATCGCCTGATAAAGCAGTTCGCTATAGGCCAGTGAGGAAGCCAGCGAGGTGGATTTGATGAGTTCAAACGAACGCTCGATAAAAGGCGGGATCATCCTGCGTAACGCCTGCGGGAGAATGACACGGCGCAATGCCGTCGATTGCAGCATGCCCAGCGCTTTTGCCCCTTCCCATTGCCCTGAGTGAATAGAGGAAATCGCCCCACGGTAGACCTCAGCATAGAAGGCACCGGACTGTGCCGACAGCGCGATGACGGCGGCGGTGAAAGGCGAAAACGTTAAGGGCGTAATAACGGGCAGGGCGTAGTAAATCCAGAAAAAATGCACAATCGCGGGCGTATTACGATAGAAGCCAATCAACATCACGGCGGGCAGACGCAATAGCAACCGAGGCGACATTTTCATCGTGGCGAGCACCATGCCTGCCACCATTCCGATCAGGATGCTGGTGGCACCGATCTTTATCGTTCCCCATAGCCCCTCCAACAGCAACTGGTGGTAAGGCCAGATGGCGGAAAAATCCCACTGATACGACATAGATGCAGAACCCCTGGAAACAGCGTAATTAGGAAACAGATTTCTTATTTTGTTAGAACCTCTGCATCTTAGCAGGTCGAAAAAATGATAAATAAATAATAAAACGTGGTGTTAATATTCCTTTTATTTATAAAAGAATGGCGGTATGCCGATGTCTCACGCTGCTGAACTCCCTCTGACGTTGCGCCTCGCGACCTTTGCCTGTCGATTGACGATTCAGGACATTCCTGTCGCATTAAGAAGAAAGGTTGCGCTGCATTTTATCGACAGTCTGGGCTGCGGCATTGCAGGTGCAAAGAGTCAGGTAGTGCAGGATTGCGCGCGTGTCACCCGCCTGCACTATGCGGCGGGCAATAGCCCGGTATCGGATGGCGGCGCGCCGTTGGCGGCCATCGGCGCGGCGTTTTTGAATGCGGCGGCGATCAATGCGCTGGATTACGATGACGGATATGAAGTGGCAGGACGTGGCATGGGGCATCCCGGTGCCTCGCTGGTTGCCGCCGCGCTGGCGGCGCTGGAACAGCGGCCGATCGACGGCGAAACGCTGATCTGTGCGCTGGCTGCGGCGTATGAAATCAATGGCCGGATCATTCAGTCTCAGCAGCCGAGTCCGGCACGTTTTCAGCAGGTCTATGGCGTGTGCCAGCATGAATCCATCGGGGCGGCAGTGGCCTACGGTTTACTCACGGGGTGTGATGCCGAAGGATTAGAGAACGCCATCGGTCTGGCGGCGTCGCTGACGCCGTTGCCCAGCTTGCACAAATACAACTGGCAGCAGCGACCGCTGGTTTCCTTTAAGGATTACAACGCGCCAGCCGCAGAAGCGGGCGTCCGTGGTGTTGAGCTACACCACGGCGGGATTATCGGCCCAAGAGATGTGCTGTCCGGCGAGCAGGGATTCTGGCGCATGATGGGGTCTGACCGCTTTGATGAAGCGGCATTGCTGGATGGGCTAGGAAAGGCGTGGGCGATCCAGCATGCCAGTTTTAAGGCGTATCCGGCCTGCCGCTGGATACACACCGCACTGGAATCCTTCGAGCGCGTACAGCACGATCTGGCGCTGTCGCCGCAGGCTATTGATCGGATTCAGGTCAAAGGCAGCCAGAGGCTGGCCGCTGATTTCATGGATGCACGACCGAAAAATGCGACGGATGCGCAGTTCAGCCTGCCGTTTGCGCTGGCTTGTCTGGCTTATCGTATTCCGCGCCACCGCTGGAGTGTGGACGATACCTTAACCAACCCTATGCTTCTGGCGTTAGCCGATAAGGTTCGCGTTGAGGTTTCTCCCGAGCTTGACCAACTTATGGCGCAGGCGCGTCGCCCGGTGTTGCAGGTTGACGTCGTCACGCGAGGAAACGTTGTGGCAGGTGAACGCATTGCGTTTCCGCTGGGCTGTGTGGAACACCCGCTTACGGAAAGCAACATCATGGAGAAATTTGCGGAGAATCTCTCGTCACGGCTTGCCCCTGCTGATATTGCACAGGCAGTAGCGGCGCTCTCTGAGATTGAACAATGCAAGGATGTAGCTGCACTGGTTACGCCGCTGATGCAGACGTCCTGAATCCGTTCAGGACCGTTCTGTTATCCGAATTCCGCTTATTTCCAGTCTTCTTTAATGACTGACGGCACTTTGCTGACGTCCACGCCACGCAGTTTGAGAGCTTGTTCATAGTAGTGCTGGGTTTTACCAGACTTATACAGCTTGGCAAACTCGTCATTCAGGAAGTTGTGGAAGGTCTGGTCGGCTTCTTTACGGATTGCGCCGCTGGTGCTGACTTCAATAATCGGCTTCGGCAGAATCAGATTTCCCTTGCCGACTTTAGCCTGTTGCAGCGCCAGAGCCGGATGGAAATACGACAGTGCATCGACACGGCCAGCATAGAATGCGGCTACGCCCTCATCCATATTCGGGAAACGCACTAGCTGTGCTTTTGGCAGACGTTTGGTCAGAATCAAATCCGGGCTGGAACCCAGCGTGACGCCGATTTTGACATCTTCCCGATTGAGATCGTCCCAGTTGGTGACGGCAATGCCGTCGCGAATCAACACCCCTTGCGCATACCAAAAGAAAGGCTGTTCAGGAAAATCGACCGCTTTTTTCCGCTCTTCCGTCGGGTCGAGTACCAGCATGGTATCGATCTGACCGGTTTGTAAGGCCGCAATGGCGTTACCCCAGGTGGTTTCTACCGTCACCAGCTTCACGCCAAGATCGTTGGCTAACTCTTTGCCGATGTTATAGCCGATGCCGTCCCATTCTCCCGTCGACGGATTTTTAAAATACCACGGCTCGCCCTGTGCCACGCCGATGCGTAATTCACCGGTTTGTTTGATGTGTTGCCATGTTGATGGCTGTGTTTCCGCAGCCTGACTGAAAAAGGAGGCACTAACCAGCGTCAACGCCATGAATACCTGGTGAAGAGAACGTTTCATAATAGTTACCCTGATGATTGAGCTTTAATCGAGGCGATATATTTCGCTCATGCAGAGTAACGAAATACTTATAGCGAAATTAGTCTTTTTCGCCTTATCTCATTCCAGATGAATATAAGTGTTAGGCAAGACAAAAACCGTGTTGCACAGCGGTGTGCCTCGCCGTAGGGCGTGGAATCTGGGGTGATGGCATTGGTCTCATCATTGAGCGGATGAGTATTGCAGTATTTCCCGTGTTTTTCACCGAGGAGACGGCATAGCAATAATTTCGCTATGCTTTCTCATTATTGGTTATTGACCAGCGGCATGCTGTCTGGCAGACGGTGTATGGCGATGTTGCTGCGCTTTATTGATCGACGACGGAACCGTCGACGTGCAGTCGGGTTTTCAGGCCGCGACGACGATAAGGGAAGCGGTTCTCCAGATCGTCCGCCAGCTCAATGCCGATACCGGACTGCGTCGGTATCTCCATAAATCCCTCTACGCATTTGAACGTGTTCTTCACGACATCTTTTTTCCGCACGCCGTTCTCGACGCCCGTCGCACCAAATTTTTCCGACAGCGCGGGTTGGTCATCCCCCGGATACTCCAGCAGTGCAAAATTCGGAATGCTGACGGCGATCTGTAAACAAGCAGCGGTAGAGACGGGGCTAAGCGGGTTGTGCGGCACGACCATCAAATCGTTGGCCTCTGCCAATGCCGCGACTTTTTTCGCTCCGGTAATTCCGCCGCACATGCAGACGTCAGGACGCACATAGGCGACCGCATTACGGCGAATCAGCATCGCGAACTCTTGCGGATTATTCAGGCGTTCACCGGTGGCGATAGGAATATTGATTTTGTCGGCTACTTCCGCCATGGAGTCGAAGTTATCCGCGCCGATCGGGTCTTCAATAAAATACGGATAGAATTGCTCAATGCCGCGAGCGAATACCACGGCATCGGCGGGCTTTAGGCGACGATGGACTTCGATACACAGGTCGACATCGTTACCGACCGCTTCCCGATACAGGCCGATGCGCTCGATGGCTTCACCGATCTCTTTGGCGTGGGTGGTGAAATAGGGGGTATCGCGCGATTCATCCAGAAAAGGCGTCAGATGACCAATCGCGGTAAAACCGTCAGCTTTGGCTTTTTTCAGATTGGCGATGGTTTCTTCGGTAGTGCGTCCTCCCGCGTGGGCATAAACGCGCGCCTTGTCGCGGCAGCGGCCGCCCAGCAGGTTATAAACCGGCGTATCGTAATACTTGCCCGCGATGTCCCACAGAGCGATATCAATGGCGCTGATAGCACCCATGATGGCGGCACCACGAAAATGCCAGCAGCGGTACATATATTGCCAATGGTGCTCAATACGTAGCGGATCTTGCCCGATCAGATAAGTGCGTAATGCCTCCACCGCGCCTTTGGATGCATCCAGAAAGCCCCATGCTCCGGATTCGCCAATCCCCGTCAGCCCCTCGTCGGTGGTGACCTCAACAAACATATATCGGTTCGCTAAAATTACGCGCACATCGGTAATTTTCATCAATGCTTTCCTTAAGTTAGCCTGCTTAGCATTGAGTCTAATCACAGCGACGTGCGGGTTGTCAATGGCGCGCTGGTCAGTCAGCCATCTGCGCGTTGCACGTTCGAGCCAGACAATCGGGCAATACCGTTTATCAGATATCCTTATCCTGAATCTCTATAAAGGAAATGATCGGTTACCGTTATAGTGATGGTGAAACAAGTCATTAGAAGCACGCTTATTATTTTGATCATCGTTTGATAAATGCTCGGCATCGCGGGTATTCATCGTAAACAACGCTGAATTGATTGTTATTTCCTGCCGCTATCGGCGGGCGGGCGTCTTTATCTCTAAAACGTGTGGAATAAAGGCAGGATTATTGCGTGATATATCCATAACAAATAGAAAGGTGAGCAAGATGGGAACTAACGCATTACAGCAGCGTATTACCAGCAGTATTGAGCAGCATCGCGAAGAATATATTGCGATTTCCCAGGATATTCATGCGCATCCTGAGACAGGAAATAATGAATATTACGCCAGCGGGCTATTAACGGATTTATTAAAGAAACATCACTTCACGGTAACGCTGAATGTTGCCGGACACGAAACGGCTTTTTATGCCGAAAAGGATAGCGGTAAATCGGGGCCGACCATTGCTTACCTCGCTGAATACGATGCGTTAATTGATATTGGCCACGCCTGTGGTCACAACATCATCGGAGTAACCAGTATTGCGGCGGCGATTGCGTTGGCTGAGGTAATCGATCAGACCGGAGGCAAGGTAGTGGTATTAGGGACGCCTGCCGAAGAAGGTGGCCTGCGCGGGAAAGGCGGAATGAATGGCAACGTGAAGGCGCGTTTTGTCGAACATGGCTTCCTTGATAAGGTCGATGTCGCGCTGATGGTGCATCCAGCCGGAAAAACGCGGCTCACCGGGCCGTCATTGGCGAATAATCACCTCTATTTCCATTTTTACGGTAAACCCTCCCACGCAGGAAGTTCACCACATAAAGGCGTGAACGCGCTGGATGCACTGGTGCTGCTTTACAACGGGATCAGCGTGCTGCGCCAGCAACTGCCGGACGGCGTTCGGGTTCACGGCATTATCACTAACGGCGGGCAGGCACCGAATGTGATTCCAGAATACGCCTCCGCCCACTATTACATCCGTGCCAAAACGCGTGAAGACGTGCTGGCGCTGGAGCCACGCATTCGCGCGATTGCGGATGGCGTCGCGCTGGCGACGGGGACGACGGTAAAGATTGAACATCAGGTTGGCCCGCGCGATTTCCTGATCAATCACACGCTGAATGCTGTCTTGCTGGAAGAGTTCACCGCCGCAGGGGAGGTGGTCGATCAAAACGCGAAAGAGGGCATTGGTTCGACGGACGCGGGAGATATCAGTCACGCGGTGCCGACGGCACACCCCACCATTAAAATCGGCCCTGACGATCTGATCGGCCACACCGTGCCATTCCGTGAAGCGGCAAATTCTCCACTTGGTTACGCCGCGCTGCTGACGGGCGCGCAGGTTCTGGCTCGAACCGGTTTACGACTGTTGACGGATGCTCGTGCGTTGCAGGATGCCAAGGACGAGTTCGCGGGCCGGCATGCGGTGACTGACGCTGCCTGAACGTGCGTCTTAATTGACTGAATAGCATAAAAATAGTGGAGTTTCCCATCAATGAAATGGTTTCATTTTCCTGCTGCCGCACTTTTGCTGGCGGCCAGTTTACCCTGGGGGATCGCGCTGGCGGAAACCGTCAATCGCGAGGCAACGCTGAATATCGCTTATGGTAAACGACCGGGTACGCTCGATCCTTACCTGACAACCAACAGCGCGACCACGGATGTGGTACGCCACATTTTTGAACAGCTTTTTACGATTAACGATCGGTTTGAACCGGTGCCGGAATTGGTTGAACGCTATTCGCTGAGTGACGATCGCAAGGTTTATACCTTTGTGCTGCGCGATGGTATTCGCTTTCATGATGGTCAGGCGCTGACAGCCGATGATGTGGTGGCTTCGATGAATCGCTGGCTGGCTGTTTCTACGCAGGGAAAAGCCAATCTGCCGGGCGCACAGTTTAGCCGGATTGACGATCGTACGGTGCAACTGACGGTACAGACACCGTCCCTCATTACCCTGAATGTCTTGGCCGATTTGAAAAACCTGCCTTCCATTATGCCCAAGCGCCTTATTGATGAAGCCAATGCCAGCAAGAAGCCAGTCAGTGAACTGATTGGCACCGGGCCTTACAAACTGGCGGAATTCAAACAGGGAGATTATCTGCACCTGACGCGTTATGACGGTTATGTCTCGCGTAGCGAGCCGGCGAACGGCCTGTCGGGTCAGAAGAAGGCAGAAGTGAAAGACATCTGGTTTCGCTATATTACGGATGAGTCTACCCGACTGGCAGGCGCACTGACTGGTGAATATGACGTCATTTTTGATTTGCCGAAAGACAATATTGACGCGCTCAATAGTGCCCGCGATGTGAAGCTGTACCGCCCCGAAGCCGGAGGGTCGCTTATTACCTACCTGTTCAACAAGAATCGGGGACCGTTTGCCGATGTGAAACTACGTCAGGCGTTCAATTTGGCGCTTGATGTCCATCAGGTACTGTTGGCGGGCTACAGCGATCCACGCTTTTTCAGGGAAGATTCGTCGTTAGGTTTTCCTGAGCAGGTAGACTGGCACAGTGAAGCCGGTAAGCCTTATTGGAATCAGCACAAATTGGACGAGGCCAGAAAGCTGGTGAAAGAATCCGGCTATAACGGTGAAGAAGTGGTGATCATCGCCACCAAGGAATACGCCGAATTGTACAATCTGGCGATTGTCGCACAGCAGGTACTCAAACAGATTGGGGTGAAATCTCGTCTTGATGTCTACGATTGGGCCACGGTATTACAACGGCGTCAGGATCCTAAAAACTTCGACCTGTGTGCGCTGGAATTCTCCATGCGTCAGGTGTTGCATCAGTATCCTTTCCTTGATTCTCGCGCCAAATTCCCCGGCCTGAGCAACAGCCCAGAAATTGATGCGTTGCTGGATGATATCAAGCAAGCGCCGTCGCTACAGGCAGCAAGAGGATTAGTGGATAAACTCCACGTTCAAACCTGGACCTATCTGCCGGTCATTGTGCTAGGACGCACCACGCCTGATGCGGTCGCCATCAAGCACCCTGTTCACGGCTACCGGGATTTAATCGGTCCCGTGCTGTGGAACGTCAGCATCACAAAACCGTAAGCGGAGAAGTGAATGGGATGGTTTATTTTCCATCGACTGCTGGCGTTGATACCGGTGCTGCTGGTGGTCTCTATCGTGGTGTTTTGTCTGGTTCATCTGGCACCGGGCGATCCGGTACTGGTTATCCTGGGCAATGATGCCAGTCCGGGAGATGTCGCCGCGTTGCGTCAGCAAATGGGGCTGGATCAACCCCTGCTGACGCAGTTCATCGTGTGGTTTAGTGCCGTGTTGCGTGGCGATCTCGGTCGCTCGCTGTTCATGAATGCCAGCGTAATGTCGCTTTTCTTGCAGCATCTGCAACCTACGCTGGCACTGGCGCTCTATGCGCAAGGGTTAGCGCTACTGCTTGGTCTGGCTGCCGGCGTGCTCAGTGCGTCGCAGCAGGGACGGCTGCTGGATCGTGTGATTATGGGGCTAGCGGCGGTGGGGATGTCGATTCCCGGCTTTCTACTTGGGCTGTTTCTGATTTTCTTTTTTGCCGTGCAGTTACGCTGGTTTCCGGTCGTCGGATATAGCTCGACGCGCGGCGATGTGCTGGTAAATCTCTGGTATATGACGCTCCCTGCGCTGGCATTAGGGCTGCGCATTGCCGCGCTGATCGCCCGCATGACGCGAGCGGTCATGCTCGACGTGTTGAGCGAAAACTACATTAAAACGGCCCGTGCCAAAGGTGTATCGGAATACCGCGTTCTACTACGCCACGGTTTGAAAAATGCACTCTTGCCTATTTTAACCATCTGCGGTGAATCTTTCGGTTCACTTGTGACGGGAACGATTGTGATTGAAAGCGTGTTCGGTATTCCCGGCGTAGGGTCGCTGGTGGTGGATTCTATCGAGCGGCGCGATTTCTCTGTGATTCAGGGGGCGGTACTGCTGATTACCATCAGTTACGTTCTGATTAATCTGGTGGTGGACATTCTGGGGCATGCCGTTGACCCGCGTATATCGCTATCAGGGGAGAAAGAGTGACATGAAAGCGCTGTTTTCCAATTCACTCCTGACCACGGGTGTCGCTATCCTGCTGCTTATCCTTGTTGTCGCGATAGGGGGCGTGTTTCTTAGCCCTTACGATCCCTATGCGCTGAATCCTCTGGCTCGTCTGTCTTCACCTTCGCTTCAGCACTGGTTTGGCACCGATAATTTTGGCCGTGATGTGTTCGTACGGGTGGCGATTGCGGTACAGATCTCGCTGTCCGTTGGGGGAGCAGTGGCGCTGATTTCTGGGGCAATTGGTACGCTGATTGGGCTGCTGTGCACCTGGTATCGTCTGCTCGATGCGATCGTTATGCGGATTTGTGACGGTCTGTTTGCTTTCCCTTCTCTGCTGCTGGCGATTTCCATTGTCGGTATTCTTGGCCCCAACCCTGCCAATGTTGTGCTGGCGCTATCGCTGGTGTATGTGCCGTCGGTGGCTCGCGTGATGCGAGCAGCGGCGCTGGTGATCAAGGAAAAAAATTACATCGAGGCGCTGCGTGCTCAGGGTGCAACGAGTCGCCGGATTATCTGGTTGCACATCCTGCCCAACGTGGTCTCGCCGCTAATCGTTCAAGTGTCGTGGATCTTCTCGGTCGCGATCCTCACCGAGGCGGCGCTGAGTTTTTTAGGTTCGGGGATCCCTGCACCAACGCCCAGTCTGGGTAATTTATTGTTAGAAGGGAAAAAAGTGATTTTTACCTCCTGGTGGATGACCTTTTTTCCCGGTATTGCCATTGTGCTTTTGATCCTGTCTCTGAATATGATTGGAGACGGCCTGCGCGATATCTCTGACCCCACGCTTAAGCCACTTTCACGCCGGATTACCCGTCTGCTGAAAGCGGCAACGACCTCAAAGTGAATATGATGAGTGAAACACCGCTACTGTCGGTAAAAGACCTGAGCGTCACGTTTGCCGCACCGTCTGGCCTCTTGCATCCCGTTCGAGGGATCTCTTTTGAGGTGAAATCACGTGAGACGCTGGGCATCATCGGTGAATCTGGCTGTGGTAAAAGCGTCACCGCCGATGCGCTAATGGGGCTGCTGCCTGCACGTACTAGCCGCGTTGGCGGCGAGGTCAGTCTGAACGGTCAGCCGCTGCTGTCGCTGTCGGATGAGGAGCGACGACGCCTGCGGGGTAATGCGTTGGCAATGATTTTTCAGGATCCGCTCTCCAGTCTTAATCCGGTTTATACCGTGGGTGAACAGATAGAGGAAAGCCTACGACAGCACACTGCGTTATCGCGTCAGGCGCGGAAAGCGCGGGTACATGAACTGCTTACTCAGGTGGGGATGCATGACCCTTCTGCATGTGCTGTGAGCTACCCACATCGACTATCCGGCGGAATGCGCCAGCGCGTGATGATTGCTATCGCCATTGCCTGCGGGCCGGGGTTGCTGATTGCTGATGAACCGACAACGGCGCTCGACGTCACCATTCAGGCGCAGATTCTCTCGCTGTTGGATAAGTTAAAAGCCGAAACCGACATGGGCATCGTGCTGATTACTCACGATCTGTCGGTGGTGGCACAGATGTGTCAACGCGTGCTGGTTATGTATCTTGGGGAAGTGGTGGAGCAGGCGGATGTGCTCACGCTGTTTGACAACGCTCGTCACCCCTATACGCAGGCGCTGTTGCGTGCGGTGCCTAACCTTGATGCGCCGCGTAAAAGCGAGCTGCCAGAGATAACCGGCAGTGTTCCTCCGTTGTCCCATCCGCCTGCCGGCTGTGGTTTTGCTCCACGCTGCCCGCTGGCGGATGAACGTTGTCACCGTTCTCCGCCTGTGCTTTCCACTGCTGATGAATCGGGGCATCGCGTGCGTTGCTGGAAAGCGGAAAGCCTCGGGAGTGGGATATGAATGAGCCGTTATTGCGGGTGAAAAACCTGCGTAAGACCTTTCGGGTTGGGCAGGGATGGCGCAAAAAAATGCGGGTGGCGTTGGATGATGTCAGCTTCCATATTTTCCCCGGTGAAACGTACGCACTGGTCGGCGAATCGGGCAGCGGCAAAAGCACCACGGGGCGGAGCATCTTAGGGCTGACGCCTGCTGATACGGGTGAACTGCACTTTGCTGGTCACGATCTCCGACAGCAGAATGCTGAATCGCTGCGGCAACTGCGGCGTGACATGCAGATGATCTTTCAGGACCCGCTCTCCTCGCTCGATCCCAAGCGTAGCGTGGGGTATAGCATTGAAGAACCGCTGATTATCCACAGCATACACGACAGCCAATGGCGCAAGGCGCAGGTAGTTAGGATGCTGACGCGAGTCGGTTTTACCGCTGCGGATGCCAGACGGTTTCCACACGAGTTTTCCGGTGGGCAGCGCCAGCGTATCGGGATTGCCCGCGCACTGGTACTGGAGCCCAAATTGATTGTGTGTGACGAACCGGTGTCGGCGCTGGATGTCTCTATCCAGTCGCAAATTCTGAACCTGCTTTTGGCATTGCAGCGAGAGCAAGGGCTGGCGTATTTGTTTATCGCGCACGACCTGAGCGTGGTACACCATATCGCCGACCGTATTGGCGTGATGTATCGCGGGCGTATTGTCGAGGAAGCGCCTGTGGCGACGCTTTTTTCACAGGCGCGTCATCCGTATACGCGCTTTCTGTTGGCATCGATTCCGCCGGCTCATCCACGGTTAAAACGGACTGTTCAGGTCGATATGCAGCCCAGGCAAGATGGCGAGTGTCAGTTTGACGACCCCACACCCGGCACACTGGCGCGGTGCCGCATACATCCAACGCAAGAATATTGGATTAATGCAGAGCATCGCGTCGCCTGCGTGCGATCAGAGATGCCCTGACAGGCGCTGGTGAATTTTGCTGCTGTGGTTATCCAGCCCGATGATCGAGACGTTCGCCTCGTAGCGGTGATAGCGGGTTTCGATAGCGTCGAGCGCGGCTACGCTGGAGGCATCCCAGATCTGGGCATGCGTCAGATCGATGGTGACGTTCTGCGGGTCCTGTGCATAGAGGAAGTGCTCGAAGAGATCGTTACTGCTGCCGAAAAATAGCGGCCCACGTACCGTATAGTGCACCGACTGCCCGTCTTCGCTTACGTGACGCTCAGCGTGAATGACGTGCGCCACGCGACGTGCAAATAACAGGATGGCAAAGATCACGCCGCCCGCCACGCCGATAGCCAGATTCCCCGTCGAGACGGTGGCGATCACCGTCACGATAACCACCAGCGTTTCCGACAGCGGCATCCGTTTTAGCGTGGTGGGGTGCAGGCTATGCCAGTTCATCGTTTTCAACGCGACAATCATCATAATCCCTGCCAGCACCACCATCGGAATCTTAGCCATGATCTCGCTCAGTCCAGTCACCAGCAGTAACAGCACCAGTGCGGCGGCGAGGGTAGAGATACGTGTACGCGCTTTCCCTAACTCCACGTTGACCACGGTTTGCCCGATCATCGCACACCCGGCAATGCCGCCGTAGAATCCGGCGAAAATATTCGAAACGCCCAGTCCCCAGCATTCGCGGCGCTTGCTGGACGGGGTATCCGTGATGTCGTCTACCAGTTTGGCGGTTAGTAGTGATTCCATCAGGCCGACGAAGGCAATACTGAGCGCGGTTGGCCAGATGATGCGCAGTGTTTCAAGATTGAACGGCACCAGCCAGTGGGTGAAGCTCGGCAATCCGGGCTGCATAGGGCCAGCGTCGCCAACGTTAGGCACCGTGATGCCGGTAAACATGGCAATCGCCGTCACGGTCACAATCGCGACCAGCGGGGCGGGAATACTTTTCACCACATAAGGCAACAGCAAAACGATCGCTACCGTTAACGCAAACAGCAGCCAGACCAGTGAGGATTGGCCGAAAACATGCGGCACCTGTGCGGCGAAAATCAGGATACTCAGCGCATTCACGAAACCGATCATCACCGAGCGGGGGATGTAGCGCATCATTCTCGCCAACCCAGCCAGCCCAAACAGAATCTGGATCAGTCCCGCCATAATCACCGCAGGCAGAATATAGGCCACACCGTGAGCGTGCACCATCGGGCCGATAACCAGCGCCACGGCGCCCGCGGCAGCGGTAACCATTGCTGGCCTACCGCCGAGAAAAGACATGGTGAAGCACAAGACAATAGAGGCAATCAGGCTGACTTTCGGATCTACGCCCGCGATGATAGAAAACGAGATCACCTCGGGGATAAGCGCCAGTGCGGTGATGGTGCCCGCTAAAATTTCACGCATCAGCAGCGAAGGCGAGCGTAAGGCGGCAAGCGTTGACGTGGCTGATTGAACCGGCGACGGCGTTGCGTCGGATGATGAGATCATAGGTGCAGGCTTAATTTTTATAGTCAATGAAGAAAGGCGGGAGAGAATAAATTATCGGCAATATAAAAGATACTGCCCTGTGTTGGCGGACAAGGAAAAGCTGTGGGGAAATGAAGGGACGGATAGCATGTTGTCTTATCCGTCCGTTCGTTGTGTTTCTCCCTCAATAACTAGGTATCAAGTGCCACGAGGCTGTTATCGAGATATTGCATGTTGATAAATTCCCCGCGCCGCGCTGTATCATGCACGTGCATGATAGCGCCCTGATAGGGATCGTAATGTGAATTAAAAACCAGCGCGCGCAGCGGTGCACTGGCGTATATTCAATACACGAAGATAGAGAGGTGTATTCCATTACGATGGCTGTTCGCTCTTGTTGGCTTTCCGGTGTTATCTTTATACGCCCATCACACGGGTCATGATGGCCTGATGTAACCAGCGTGGAGTGGCCCAGGTCAGCAATGTAATTGCCTTATTTCCCATACCCGGAACCACGCTCATTCGCCCAGCCTGAAGCGCTCGGATGCCAGCTTGCACAACAGGCTTAGGCTGCATCATTACCCCTTTTAATGCAGGAGTGAGTTTCTGCCTGGCGGTTGCAGCAAACCCGGTATCAGACATACCTGGACAAAGCGCGGTGACAATGATGCCGTCGTTTTTAAGCTCACGATGCAGAGCATCGGAGAACCTGAGCACATATGCTTTCGCTGCTGAGTAAACGGCAAAATTCTTTACGCCCTGATAGGACAACAGGCTGGCGACCATCAAAATATGTCCTTTACGCCTGGCGCGCATATCTTCAGCAAAGAGCCGAGTCATTGCTGTCAAACTTGCGATATCCAGATTAATCATGTCCAGCGCGTCATCGAGCGTTTGATCCAAAAAGTTGCCTTGCAAACCATGGCCGGCATTGTTAATTAATATATCAACCACAATATTTTTTTCCCGCAGTCGACTGTGCAGATCGCTAATTGCGGTCATCACGGAAAGATCGGCCTGTTCAACCAGCACATCAATGTTAAAACGCTCCCGCAATTCCGCTGCCAGCAATTCAAGTTTATTGAGCCGCCGAGCCACCAGAATGAGTGATTTGCCCTGCGCGGCATATTGACGCGCGAACTCTTCACCAAATCCGCTTGAAGCCCCTGTGATGAGCACCCATGCATTGTTTTTTGCTGTCATGTCAATAACTCCGGTTTTTTATTGTGAACGGTACAGGTGCTAGTCGATGGCATATCTACGTATCGGTACATGGGGATCTTAGGGCATCTTCGCCGCGGCTTCTGGAGGCTGCCAGCCACCGCCAAGCGCTTTGAATACAGAGACCGCAGCGCGTGCAGATTCCGTCTGGGCCTGCGCTCTGGCGTCGGAAGTCTGCAACAAGGTTTCATCGTTGTGCAGGACGTCAATCAGGCTAGCTGTCCCTTTCTGATAAGCGATGAAAGATGACTGGCGTGCGCTAGCCAACGCAGTTTCACCTGTGATTAATGTTGCTGTCTGCGTCTCGCGATTGAACAGTGCCGAGAACGCGTTCTCAACGTCTTCGGTCGCGCTTAATACTGACAGGCGGTAAGCTGCCAGTGCTTCGGCTTCCTGCCCTTTAGCCTGATCGATCTGAGCGTTAATGCGGCCGAAATCAAAGAGCCGCCAGCGCAACCCCAATATGCCCGCCGATTGGTTGGCACCGTTGGAGAACAGGTTGCCGCTCGACACTGACGTTGCGCTGCCGAGTAATGCGCTGAGTGAGAATTTAGGATAGTACTCGCTGATGGCTACCCCGATGCGCGCGTTGGACGCCGCGAGATGACGTTCGGCTACGATAATATCGGGTCTACGACGCAGCAGATCGGCAGGTGTACCTGTTGATATGAGCTGTGGGGGTTGTGGAATGGTGCTCGAAGCAGCCAACTGAGTACGATGGGTGCCGGGAGGTGTCGCGAGCATAACGTCCAGTGCGTTCATCGCGGCATCGATACCCGTCTGGAGAATCGGCACGGTTGCCTGAACTTGTGAAAGCGACCCCTCGACCTGGCGGACTTGATACTCTGCGGCGAGCCCTTTGCTATGAAGTAACTGTATCTTATCCAGCAGTTCTTGCTGTGTGTTGACCTGCCTGTTTGCTACCGCAAGACGAGTTTGTAATCCGCGCAGGGTGATATAGATATCGGCAGTTTGAGCCGCGACGGCAAGGCGGGTCGCGGCAACGCCTGCCTCAGAGGCCTGATAGTCAGCCAGAGCTGCCTGGCGACCGCGTCGCAGACCGCCGAAAACGTCAATCTCCCAGCTTGCGTTAAGGTCGGTTTCATAGGCATTCCCGTAGCGATTATAGCCAGGAACCGAGTTGAGCAACTGGCCTTGTGCGGTTTCAACCGACTGATACGCACGCGTAGCCTGTCCGCTGACGTTACCTGATGGCAGCAGAGCCGCTGTTGCCGCGCCAAGCCCAGCACGTGCCTGAGTCATCCGTGCGGACGCTTGGGCTAAATCAAGATTCTGTACGAGAGCCCTTGAAACTAACTCACTCAGTAAGGGATCACTAAAGCTTTCCCACCAGACGGCAATGTTGGCAGTCTGGTTTGTGTTTCCTTGTTTTGCGATGGATTGCTGTGCGGCGGATTGCGCCTGATAACGATCTGCGAGTGGCGCGTCCGGACGATGATAATCCGGTCCAACCGCGCAACCCGCCATTACGCTAGTGGTCACAACCAAGGCAAGGGTGCGAAGGGGTAACATAGTAATTCCTTGAGTTTAATGATTGTGACCATATTATCAATTGGTCACTTGTTGTCAATCAGGGCTCGGTGAGATAAGCTTGAAAAATGACTAAACATATGAATACACATCCCCCACGTGGGCCGTCGGACCATAGCGTCCGAGATCAGGTTGTGGAAGCTGCCACTGAGCACTTCGGACACTTTGGCTATGAGAAGACAACCGTGTCCGATCTGGCCAAGGCGATTGGGTTTTCTAAGGCGTACATCTACAAATTTTTTGATTCCAAACAGGCGATCGGTGAGATGATCTGCGCTAATCGACTGGCAATGATTATGGATATTGTCAATTCAGCGATTGCGGATGCGCCAACGGCTTCAGAAAAACTGCGACGCCTGTTCAAAGCCTTGATAGACGCGGGCGGCGACTTATTTTTTCACGATCGCAAGCTTTATGACATCGCCGCGGTATCCTCTCGCGACCGGTGGCCTTCAGCAGTGGTATATGAAGAAAATCTACGCCAGGTTGTTCAGCAAATTCTTCTTGAGGGGCGACAGTCCGGAGAATTTGAACGCAAGACGCCGCTGGATGAGGCGACATATGCCATCTATCTGGTCATGCGCCCTTATGTTTGTCCTGTTCAACTACAATATAATTTGGATACGGCAGCGACAGCGGCGGTGTTACTACCGTCGTTGATATTACGGAGCTTAGCACCTTAAAAATTGTGACCATTGACAAATTTAGTCACTGGCTAGAGAATGTGGTTACTGTCCTGCTAATTTGATAAGGGAACCCATGCTTCGGCTCAAATCTGCCACTATTGCTGTTTGCCTGTTGCCTCTCGCCTTGGTGGCGTGTGGCGACGCTTCTGACGTCGACGATCCCCGCAATCTGCCTCCTCTGGTGAGAGCGGCTACTGTGGTGAGCGCCGCTGAGATTTCTCGCTCGTTTACTGGCGTCGTCGTCGCCCGAATTCAAAGTGACCTTGGTTTTCGGGTACAAGGCAAAATCCTTGAACGTCTGGTCGATACGGGCGAAAGCGTTAAACGTGGCCAGCCTTTGATGCGTTTGGACCCTATCGATCTCAGCTTGCAGGCACAAGCCCAGCAGCAGGCCGTTACCGCAGCTCGGGCTCGTGCCAGACAGGCTACCGATGATGAAGCACGCTATCGAGGTCTGGTTGCCGCAGGTGCTATATCGGCTTCAGCTTACGATCAGATAAAGGCTGCTGCCGAGACGGCAAAAGCGGACCTGAGCGCAGCGCAAGCACAGGCCGATGTGGCGCGTAATGCTACGGGGTATGCCGTTTTGACGGCCGACGCCGATGGCGTGGTGGTAGATACGCTGGCTGAACCGGGGCAGGTGGTTAGTGCAGGGCAGCCTGTCGTCCGACTGGCGCGCGCGGGGCAACGGGAGGCTGTAGTACATTTGCCTGAGACGCTACGCCCGGTGGTCGGCAGTGAGGCCATGGCAATGCTATACGGTGCCGTTAAACCGTCAATTCCAGCGAAACTGCGACTGCTGTCCGACGCGGCCGATCCTCAGACGCGCACGTTTGAAGCAAGATATGTGCTTGAAGGCGCGTTGGCGAGCGCACCGCTTGGCTCCACCGTCACACTCAATATTGCTGAAGGTAAGTTACCTGAGCAGGTTCTTCAGGTGCCCATCGCCGCTATTTATGATGCGGGAAAAGGGCCGGGGGTATGGGGTATTTTAGACAAGCCAGCCAAAGTATCGTGGCACCCTGTTCAGGTGATTGGATTGGGGGATGACACGGCGAGGGTGACTGGCGACCTACAGCCCGGTGAACAGATTGTGGCTTTAGGTGCACATCTGTTGCACGACGGTGAGGCAGTCCGAACGGTTGCACAAGGTGATGTCAGTGTCGCCGGGAGCCAACCATGAGCGACGGTCGATTCAATCTTTCAGCACTCGCCGTCCGCGAGCGCTCAATCACCTTATTTCTTATCATCCTGATTACCGTGGCCGGTATTCTTTCGTTCTTCGAACTGGGCCGAGCGGAAGATCCGCCGTTTACGGTCAAGCAGATGACGATTATTTCTGCCTGGCCGGGCGCTACCGCACAGGAAATGCAGGATCAGGTAGCTGAACCGCTTGAGAAACGTATGCAGGAACTCAAGTGGTATGACCGAAGTGAGACTTACACGCGCCCTGGGCTGGCTTTTACCATGCTGTCATTGCAGGACGGTACACCGCCTTCACAAGTGCAGGAAGAGTTTTATCAAGCGCGTAAGAAGCTTGGCGATGAGACGAAGAATCTTCCAGCAGGTGTAATCGGACCAATGGTTAACGACGAATTCTCCGATGTGACCTTTGCGCTCTTTGCGCTGAAGGCGAAAGGGGAACCACAGCGCCTGCTCGTCCGCGATGCTGAGTCGTTGCGCCAGCGCCTGCTTCATGTCCCTGGTGTGAAAAAAGTCAATATCATCGGGGAGCAGGCCGAACGCATCTTTGTCTCGTTTTCCCATGACCGGCTGGCGACGCTGGGCATTTCCTCTCAGGATATTTTCTCCGCGCTGAACAATCAGAACGTACTGACGCCTGCCGGTTCGATTAATACTAGCGGGCCGCAGGTCTTTATCCGCCTGGATGGTGCCTTTGACACGCTGGAGAAGATTCGAGAAACGCCGATAGTCGCGCAGGGGAGAACACTGAAACTCTCAGATGTGGCGACAGTTGAGCGTGGCTACGAAAACCCTGCAACCTTTTTCGTGCGTAATCAGGGCGAGCCAGCGCTGTTAATGGGCATCGTGATGCGTGAGGGCTGGAATGGCCTGGATTTGGGTAAGGCACTGGATGCTGAGACGACCAAAATCAATGAAGGTATGCCACTTGGCATGACGTTTACGAAAGTCACCGATCAGTCAGTGAATATCAGTTCGTCCGTCGACGAGTTCATGATCAAATTTTTCGTCGCGCTGCTCGTGGTGATGGTGGTTTGCTTCATCAGTATGGGTTGGCGTGTGGGCGTTGTTGTTGCGGCAGCGGTGCCGTTGACGCTGGCTATTGTCTTTGTGGTGATGGAGGCTTCCGGCAAAAACTTCGACCGTATTACGCTGGGTTCTTTGATCCTGGCGCTGGGTCTGCTGGTGGATGATGCCATTATCGCCATCGAAATGATGGTGGTGAAGATGGAGGAGGGCTACGACCGTATCAAAGCATCTGCCTATGCCTGGAGCCACACGGCGGCACCGATGCTGGCCGGCACGCTGGTGACTGCAGTGGGTTTTATGCCCAACGGTTTCGCGCAATCCACCGCTGGCGAGTATACCAGTAACATGTTCTGGATTGTGGGTATAGCTCTGATTGCATCGTGGGTTGTAGCGGTGGTGTTTACGCCTTATCTGGGCGTGAAGATGTTGCCAAACATCAAAACGGTTGAAGGTGGGCACGCCGCCATCTACAACACGCGTCATTACAACCGCTTTCGCCAATTGCTGGCGCACGTCATTGCCCGTAAATGGGTGGTGGCGGGCACAGTGATCGCCGTCTTTGCTGTCGCGATCTTAGGCATGGGACTGGTGAAAAAACAATTTTTCCCGACCTCCGATCGCCCAGAGGTTTTGGTCGAAGTGCAGATGCCTTATGGCACCTCCATTGAACAGACCGGTGCGGCGGCGGCGAAGATAGAAGATTGGCTGAGAAAGCAGGAAGAGGCAAAAATCGTTACGTCCTATATTGGGCAGGGCTCACCACGTTTTTTCCTGGCCATGGCACCAGAACTCCCCGATCCGTCGTTTGCGAAGATTATTGTGCGTACGGATAACCCGGAAGCGCGCGAGGCGCTGAAGTTCCGACTTCGTGAAGTCGTTGCTGAGGGCCTGGTACCTGAAGCGTTGGTTCGTGTGACGCAACTGGTGTTTGGCCCGTATTCTCCCTATCCGGTGGCCTACCGTGTCATGGGGCCTGATCCGGCACAACTGCGTGAGATTGCAAGCAAGGTAGAAAAGGTGATGCTGGATAGCCCGATGATGAGAACCGTTAACACTGACTGGGGCACGCAGGTGCCGACGTTGCATTTTACGCTTAATCAGGACCGCCTCCAGGCGGTAGGATTGACATCGAATGCCGTCGCTCAGCAGCTTCAGTTCCTGCTATCGGGCGTTCCGATCACGTTTGTGCGTGAAGACATCCGTTCGGTGCAAGTTATGGCGCGCGCTGCGGGGGATATTCGACTCGATCCTGAAAAAATAGCAGGCTTTACACTGGTGGGTTCTGCTGGTCAGCGAATTCCTTTGTCACAGATAGGGGATGTCGGTGTGAATATGGAAGATCCTATTCTGCGCCGCCGTGATCGTACCCCGACCATTACCGTGCGTGGTGATATCGCTGAAAATCTGCAACCGCCGGATGTCTCGACGACGATTTTGAAACAGTTACAGCCCGTCATCGATACACTACCGGCCGGATATCGTATTGAGCAGGCCGGGCCAATTGAGGAGTCAGCAAAAGCCACCGGGGCGATGGCTCCACTATTCCCTATCATGATTGCCATGACGCTGTTGATAATCATCCTGCAGGTGCGTTCGATGTCGGCGATGGTGATGGTCTTCCTCACCGCGCCACTGGGGCTGATTGGAGTGGTGCCAACGCTGCTGCTGTTCAATCAGCCGTTTGGCATCAATGCGCTTGTGGGACTGATTGCGTTGTCGGGCATCCTGATGCGTAACACCTTGATCCTGATAGGGCAGATCCATCACAACGAGCAGGAAGGGCTGGAGCCGTTCCACGCGGTGGTGGAAGCGACAGTGCAGCGAGCCCGGCCAGTGTTGCTCACGGCGATGGCCGCCATACTGGCGTTTATCCCGCTGACGCATTCTGTCTTCTGGGGAACGCTGGCTTATACCCTGATTGGCGGGACATTTGGTGGGACTATCATCACGCTGGTATTCCTGCCAGCGATGTACGCCATCTGGTTCAAAATACGTCCTGATGACCAGAAGCGTGCGGAACAACAGGCTACGGCGTGACGCTGACGCGGATGTGGCCGCCGTACTACGACTCGGCGGCCCTAAATACATCGACTGAAATGATGGGGATTTAACCATGACGGTAAAAAGTCATAGGCGAATAGTCGTAACTGGTTGCGGTATTATCAGTCCTCTGGGATGCGGTACAGAGATAGTCTGGCGCAGGCTGCTGGAAGGGCGATCGGGCATAAGAACACTTTCTGCTGATATCAGTGAAGGTACAGGTATTTCCGTAGCAGGGCAGGTTCCTGGGCTCTTGGAAGACCCTGAAGCAGGTTATGAGCCAGAGCGATTTATACCGGCTAAAGAGCGCAAGAAAATGGATCGCTTCATAGAGTTTGCCCTTATCGCCGCCCAGGAGGCTGTGACGCAGGCCGGCTGGCACCCGGCTAATGAACAGGATAGGCAGCGGACGGCGACAATTATCGCATCGGGAGTGGGAGGATTTGGTGCTATTGCTGAAGCCGTTCGCACTACCGATACGCGCGGTCCTCGGAGGTTGTCACCGTTCACCGCGCCTTCATTTCTGGCCAATATGGCAGCAGGCCAAGTCTCGATCCAGCAGGGGTTCAGAGGACCGCTTGGCGCACCCATTACAGCATGTGCGGCTGGTGTGCAGGCTATTGGTGATGCGGCTCGCCTTATCAGAAGTGGAGAAGCGGACATTGCCATTTGCGGTGGCACAGAAGCCGCCATTGATCGTGTCACGCTAGGCTGCTTTGCCGCTGCACGTGCGCTTTCTACCGGGTTTGCAGATAAGCCAGAAGAAGCGTCGCGGCCTTTTGATCGTGATCGTGACGGGTTTGTTATGGCGGAAGGTGCTGGATTATTAGTGATTGAGTCCCTTGAGCATGCACTGGCGCGCGGTGCTACGCCACTGGCGGAACTAGTGGGATATGGTACCAGTGCCGATGCATGGCACCTGACTGCCGGGCCGGAAGATGGTAGCGGTGCCCGACGGGCGATGGCGTTGGCTTTAGGCCAGGCAGGGATCAATGCCGATGAGATACAGCACATCAATGCCCATGCAACGTCGACTCAGGTAGGTGACAGAGGAGAGATGGCGGCGATTCAGTCAGTATTTGGTTGTGAATCTGGCGTGGCGGTCAGTTCGACCAAATCAGCTACTGGCCATCTTCTGGGGGCGGCAGGTGGCATTGAAGCGATATTTACTGTGCTTGCCCTGCGTGACCAAGTTATTCCGCCCACGCTAAACCTGTGTAACGTGGACGAGGCGGGACGTGGTCTGGATTTTGTCGCGTTAAAGGCACGCTACGCTCCGATAACGTATGCTTTATCCAACGGTTTCGGTTTCGGTGGCGTCAATGCAAGTGTGCTTTTTCGCCGATGGGAAGCGACGGCATGAGTGGGTTTCATCGGTTAATCCCGGGCTTTACTCGTGCAGCAGAAGATATGGTGGCGGTTAAAAATCCAGTGAATGACGTGTCTTTCTTACTCAGATCGTCGATTTCTTTTCATGAGCGTTTATCATGAATCCAGAAAACTCTCCCACAGTAATCGCGCCTGAGACCCATTTGTCAGAGGGGCAGCCGCTAACTGGGAGAATTGTCGCGTTACTGGCGGGGCTTTCGGCCATCAGTATACTGTCTACTAACATTATTCTTCCCGCATTCTCGGATATCGGGGAGCAGTTGGGAGTATCTGCCCGCGAGCTTGGACTTACCCTCTCTAGCTTTTTTATCACCTTCGCACTGGCGCAGTTGGTGGTCGGCCCGTTGGCAGATCGCTACGGACGCAAGAAACTTGTGTTGGGGGGGCTGTCAATATTTATCGTTGGCACGGTAGTTGGCGGCCTTGCCGGTTCACTTGAAACGTTGGTTGTTGGAAGAGTCATTCAGGCGTTGGGTATATGCGCTGCTGCGGTGTTAGCGCGCGCAATTGCACGTGATTTGTTTGACGGTGAAACGCTAGCGCGTGCGCTATCTCTGACGATGATCGCGACGGCGGCGGCCCCCGGATTTTCACCACTAGTGGGTAGCGTACTGACCACTACTCTGGGGTGGAGAGCGATCTTTATACTGGTGGGTCTTACTGCCTTTGTCATCGCGGTTTTCTATGCTCATGGACTGGGGGAAACGCACCCCGCGGAGCGTAGGAGCCGATATTCAATTCCGAGCGTGATAGTTGCATACGGCAAGCTGGTTGTGAATGGTGAATTTATCCTCCCGGCGCTGTCGATGAGTCTGTTGATGAGCGGACTGTTTGCTTCTTTTGGTGCGGCACCGGCGATTCTGATGACTGGGATTGGCCTATCATCGCTTCAGACCGGGCTGTACTTTGCTTCCACCGTATTTGTTGTCTTTGGGGCAGGCATGGCTGCGCCGCGACTGGCTCGCCGTTATGGCTCGCGAAGGATTGCTTCGGCGGGACTCGCTGCCGCGTTAGTCGGTGGGTGCTTGCTACTGGTTGGGCCGGAAGCGCCGAGTTTGAGCTGGTATACCTTGTCCATGGTCGTGTTCCTCTGGGGAATGGGCTTAGCCAACCCACTGGGAACGGCGATTACAATGGGTCCCTTTGGCAAGGAAGCGGGTTTGGCTTCTGCTCTGCTCGGTTTTTTGACGATGGGAATGGCTGCGATGACAACCTGGCTCGGCTCGGTACTGACGTTTCCCGCCGTCACTACACTGGGCGGCATACAGGCAGCGGCCTGCCTGATTGCACTGGTATTATTTCGCTGTCGTTCACAGGCAAATATGAATAATGTCGGTGTTTAAATATCCGGCCTAAGTATACGTTTCTCAGACTTTGTCATTAGTCTGAAATCCCGCTTAAGTTTCCTTAAGCGGGATTTTCAAATTTGGCTCCCTGCATCGGAATGGTGTTAACAAAATTTTACTAATGATTCAGATATGTTCGTTTTCTCAGGCTTATTTCATTGCGTTGTAAACTTTGAATGCGGGATTTTTTTCAAAAATTTCAGCAACAAAATCCATGAACACAATCGCCCGTTTTGGTAAAAGTCGATTAGCAACATAAACGGCTTGAATGGGAACGGGCGGTGCAGTGTAATCAGTCAGTAATAATTGTAAGTTGCCATTTTCCAGTCCCTCCTCGAACAGCCATTCTGGGCCCTGTGCGATCCCAACCCCTGCATTGACAAATTTCTGTACTGCTTCTGGTGAATTGACCCTGAGCCGACCCGAAATAGGAACATTGGTATCCTGAAATCTCCAGGTAGCTCCTGTTGTTAGCAAGGTATAGATCAAACAATTATGTTTTTTTAAATCCTCTGGGGTATTAGGGGTTCCGTGTTTAGCTAAGTACTTGCTACTGGCAACACAGACTCGCTCATACATGCCAAGTCTGCGGGCACGCATAGCACTGTCCTCCAGGTGCCCAATGCGGATTGCCAGCTCAGCTCCTTCATCAACGAGGTTGATATAGCGGTCATTAATCTGTAGTTCGAGTGTTAGTTCAGGGTAGCGTTCTAAAAAATCTGGGATGTGCGGGACTAAGAATGTGTGAGCCAATGCTGTGGGGCAAGCAACGCGTAATAGTCCTGTGGGTGTAACATTTTCTCTGAAAGAAGACTCTGACTCTTCGACGGCTTCCAGAATACGCCTTGCTTCCAAATAATAACGTTCTCCTTCAGGAGTGAGGGAAAGCTTGCGGGTTGATCGGTGAAGTAATCTGGTCTGCAAATGCTCTTCGAGGGTTGCAACATGACGACTCACGTTCGGTTGCCCTAAGCCTAAATCCCTACCGGCAGCGGAAAAGCTGCCTGTTTCAGCGGTACGGACAAAGCATGTCATCAAAAGTAATCTATCCATCCTGAAACCCATTTATGCTTTTAATGCATGAAACATATTTAAGAATACAATCTTATCACTATATGGGCATGAGCTTATAGTGGCTATCAAATCGGTCATTCGCCGATTAGTTGTTAAAACTAACAGGAGATTTTTACATGTCTAGATTACACGGTAAACGCGCACTGATTACGGGTGGAACAAGTGGTATTGGTCTTGAAACAGCGAAGCTGTTTGTTGCAGAAGGTGCACGCGTAATTGTTACTGGTGTTAACCCTGATTCTATCGCAAAGGCGAAAGTAGAACTTGGTAATGATGTGTTAGTAGTGCGCGCTGATTCCGCTGATGTGAATGCACAGAAAGCTTTGGCTCAAACGGTTAAGGAACACTTTGGTGAACTGGATATCGCTTTCCTGAATGCTGGTATATCAATGTATATGCCAATCGAGGTATGGACAGAAGAGATGTTCGACCGTATTTATGATATCAACGTTAAAGGTCCTTACTTCCTAATGCAGGCACTGCTGCCAGTGTTCGCAAGCTCTGCATCAGTGGTCTTTAATACATCTATAAATGCTCACACCGGGCCTGAGAACTCTTCCGTTTATGGTTCAACCAAAGCGGCATTGCTGAACATGTCAAAAACACTTTCTAATGAGTTACTTTCTCGTGGAATTCGTATCAACGCAGTGAGCCCAGGCCCAGTTGACACACCGCTTTACGATAAGGCGGGGATTCCAGTGGAATATCATGATCAAGTGATGAAAGATATCGTTGCTACCATCCCAGCAGGTCGTTTTGGTAAGCCTCAAGAAGTAGCGCAAGCGGTGCTTTACTTCGCATCTGATGAGTCTGCCTGGACTGTGGGTTCAGAAATCATCATCGACGGCGGCGTTTCAATCTAAGCCACCAAAATAAGATTTACAGTTCATCAAGCCCGCCATCTTTTATGGCGGCGGGCTATCATTTTATCTGGAGTTTAAGATGTCTACCCATGACTTAACACTTATTAGCCACCCACTATGTCCCTTTGTGCAGCGTTCAGCGATCGTTCTTCTCGAAAAAAATGTGCCATTTGAACGCGTAAATGTAGACCTATCGGCGAAGCCTGATTGGTTTCTTGCTCTGTCACCCACTGGCAAGGTACCGCTACTTAAAGTGCGTCAGGCAAACGGTGAAGATGCCATTATTTTCGAGAGCATGGCGATCGGCGAGTACCTTAATGAAACGCAAGACGGTGATTCGATGTATGCTGACGATGCATTAGTAAGGGCCAGACAGCGCGCATGGATCGAGTTCTCTACATCAATGCTTGGAAATGCATGGCAATTTTTAAATGCGACTGATCAGGCCATTGCAGACAGCAAACGCGCGGTGTTCCGTGAGCAACTTGAGCGTATTGAATCTGAATTGAGCTTAGGGCCTTATTTCTCTGGTGCTGAATTCAGTATGGTTGATGCGGCCTGCGCCCCTATTTTCCGTTACTTCTCCATCATCGATGCATCCGTATCTGAGGCGATTTTTGAGGGACTTCCGCGTGCTTGCGCATGGAAAGCTGCACTTGCGGAAAGGGAAAGCGTAAAAGCCGCTGTATCATCAGATTATGCAGAACTTTTCCAAAATCATCTCCGTCAGCATTCTGCAATTCTCGCTGCTTGAAGCTATTAACTGTGCAACCGCTGTATATATAAATTCGGCAAGAGCACATTATCTGGTGTGGCGCTTATATCCATTGGGATTATTTTGCTTGCTTTCAGAGGCCGCAGGCTTGTAATACCGAGTCTTTACTACTCGCTGGCAACAGGATGTTTTATTGCAGCATATACCATTATTAATGGTCTCGGCGCACGTCAATCCGGTGAGCCAGTTGCTTACACCGCGTGGATGTGTGCTTTGTGGGGGGCTGCTGGCCTATGGCATCGTTATTTACGCCATGTCAGGTGCACCAATGGGGGCCGTTTCAGCATTACGTGAAACCAGCGTGTTATTTGCGGCAGTGATAGGTTATGTGTTTCTTGGTGAATCTCGGTCCATAAGGAAAATCATGGCATGCACCATGATTGTTACCGGTACAATACTGATTGGCTGAGGGTTACCGCCCAGAATATGGCAACTCGACTGTAGCGGCTCAGTAATAAATACTAAGGAGAATAAAACGATGTCGTTGAATCTATCTGTTGCGCTTATTGGCCCAGGTGCTATCGGGACCACCATAGCAGCGGCATTGCATGAAGTGGGGCGAACCCCCGTTCTCTGCGGTCGTACTGCATATCCTCAACTAGAGCTACGGCATGATGATGGACGGATAGTAGTCCCGGGTCCTGTACTCGTCAATCCAACGGAGATAACCCGACCATTTGATCTGATTTTTGTTGCCGTAAAAGCGACGCAGACTGAGGCGATAGCGCCGTGGCTTGCGGTCTTATGTGGCAAAGATTCGGTGGTCTGCGCCCTGCAAAATGGCGTCGAACAACGAAACCAACTGGCATTGTGCGCTGGCGGTGCCACGGTGTTGCCTTCTGTGGTCTGGTTCCCGGCACAACGGGAGCCGGATGCGTCTGTGTGGTTGCGGGCCAGGCCGCGCATCACCCTGCCGGATTCTCCTGAGGCGAATCTAGTGCTAAACGCGTTAAGCGGCACCCGGTGCACCGTCGAGCTGGCGGTTGATTTCACCTCTGTCGCCTGGCGCAAGCTACTCCAGAACGCGGTGGCAGGACTGATGGTGCTGGCGAATCGCCGTGCCGGCATGTATATGCGTCCGGATATCACCAGGCTTGCGCTGGCTTATTTGCATGAATGCCTTGCCGTCGCGCGTGCCGAAGGTGCAACGTTGGGCGCTGATGTTCCGCAGGAGATCGTGGATGGATTCCATCGCGCTCCGGCTGATTTAGGTACCTCAATCCTTGCTGATAGGCAGGCGAACCGCCCCCTTGAATGGGATGTTCGTAACGGGGTGGTGCAGCGATACGGGCGGAAGCATGGCATCCCAACGCCGATCAGCGATGTCATCGTTCCGCTGCTTGCCGCAGGCAGCGACGGGCCGGGCTGATCGATCTGACAGATTATAAACTGGCACCCCTTGCTCTGTCACAAGCCTCAATAAGAACGCAGGATAATGATACGGCTTTTATCCAGAATTATGCAGTTTAATGTTATTTCCGTGCCTGGGATATACGGCGGTACATAGGCTACCCGGCACGTATCCAGATAATTCGACCATCACTGCATCATTGCACGGCGGGCATCGAGATATTCTGCTTTATGAAAGGCTGTCTCCAGCCTGCGTTTCGTTGCAATATTCGCAAATGGTCCGCTCTCGAACAGGACCATATCAGAATTATCTGCGAATTCTACCTTGAGCAATGGTAACTTGCCCGTCGGCGAAAGCGTCAGAAACCAGTCTGGCTTCGCCTCGAGGTTGACGTCAATCCTTTCGAAGGATACGTTTTTTCCAGCAGTACAATTGCCGCTCGCTGAACGAACGGGCACAAAGGGTAGCTGATGAGCGTCAGTTGAGCGTTTAGCATTTGAGTCCTTAAATAAGGTAGCGAAGTGATGGCGTTGCTTGATACGCCTGACGATATCCCGGTTCTTGGCCCCATGCTCGAACGGGAATTGCTTTATCTTCTCCCGCAGGGCTGCGGGATCCCCACAAATCCACCACTAATAAACCAGCACCATACTTCGGTAGGTGCTGGCGAGTTGGTTTAAAATATTTACCAACACTACCCGCTTTAATATTCGCGGAGAATGTCGCAATACATTTCCCGCTAATGTCAGAAACGATATGACCCTTCAGCTTTTAGCGCTGTTTGCCTGATAGTGGAGATAAAGCCCTCTGTAGAGCTTCATGATTTTCTTAGGGGGGAATTTATCCGTATTGGTAAATATCAACCATGGTTCTCTGGCTGATGCCCGTTGCTCCTTTTCCACTACCGGATGAATGTCGTAAAAAAGCTTGTCGAATGTCTCAGGGGGCGAAGCGGACATTGATTAATCACCTGCTCGACGACCGCAAGATTCAGTGGTGGCTATTTTCTTCTGAAGGGATGCCGATAGCCTGACGTATCTGTTGCATGTCGCGTCAAGGAACCGCTGTGGGGTAAATCCAATCTGCCAAAGACACACCTGCTTAACCGAGCGGGTGTGTCTCCCATGCCAATACATATCAGCATGTCGGATTACTTGCCATGACGATCCACGCCGCGCCGTCGATCATTACTGAACGTTCACCGGATAGGCTCGCGAAGGTTGTACGAACTGTGGCCCAGCTATGGACACGGATGTCGTCGGGCTGATCAGCGAGCACAAGCGACAGTGGGCCGCCCTCGAAGGCCATCTTCACCGCGTCGTCGATAGCCGCATCCCGCGTCTCACCTACGCCAAACGGGATGGAAGCATCGAAGGGCGCAATTGCGATATCTGTGAAGCCGGCCGCTGTCAGGATACGTGCCACGCGTTCCTGGTCGCCGAACGAGAATGGGCCGGGCGCTTCGGGGTCGGGGAGGGCAATCGGCGGGACGATGCTCCTGAGCGCATCCATGGGCAGGCGTACCCAGTCGTTTTCGCTCGCCCCCCTCCAGCAGACGAAAGCGACCCGACCGCCGGGCCGGAGCGCACGTCGCAAGTGGAGGAACGCCCCTGTAGGATCATCGAAGTACATTACCCCGAAACGCGAAAACAGGATGTCGAACGCCCCCTCGGGCAGCTCGGCCCTGCTGGCATCGGCCACCTGGAACAGGGTCGATGTTTCCTGTGGTGAAAGCGCGCGAGCCCGGCTAATCAGCGGTTCGGATATGTCAACACCCAGCACCTGACCCGACGCACCGACGCGGGCGGCCAGAGCCATACTCGATGCGCCGGCACCGCAGCCAACGTCCAGCACGCGCTCGCCGGCCTCGGGCGCGACGGCTTCGATCGCGGCCTGGCCGAACACCGCCAGCATGGCGTCGAGCCGGGCCTGGTTAGTGACCCAGCTTTCCCCACTTTGGCCATTCCAGTCGGTGGCCTGATATGCACTTTGCTCTTTCATGCTTTCCCCTTATTCTTATACGCTTTCAATGACCTACCCTTTTATTGGGGCTGGGGGAAATGGCGTTGATCGCACCATACTGAATCCTTTCTGCTATCGCCATGGGGGCCTCTATGTGAAGGAAGTGGCCTACATTGGGAACAACCTCCATCACGCGTCGTGAGGCGAACCGATGTCGGTCATCGACCTGAGCAGTGAGGATGCAGCCATCGTTGGCACCGTAAAGCTGCAACAGGGGCACCCCAGTCGTGACCAATCAATTCCACGTGGCGCCCGAGAGACCAGAGATCAATCAGCGCCAGTACGTCGCTGGTGAGTGCAGCGAAGTCGAAAGGCTCTGCCGTTGGGGACGGCGCGTCCTGAGGCTGCCGCCATCGTCAGTGAGGACGGAGAAATCGTCGATGGTGCCGGAGACGCTCTCGGCCTGGGCACTGACCAGCCTGATCGAGGGATAGCGCACAGGCTGCTGCCGAGCCTCGGCGGATATCCAGCGGTGGCTTGTGATCGTGACCGAGCAGGCCATGCGAGTGGCCGGCAACGCTGCCGCCGATGATGATAACGTCATTCATGGTGTTGTACTCCAGGTTGTGGATGTAGGAGATTGGGCTTTGGGATCGGCGAGAAAGTTGCCTATCACCGTCTTGACCGGCCGGATGATGCCATATTCGATATCGGCGGACGGTTCAGGGAAGCTTGATTTGGAGGCCAGAATAAGATTCAGTTTTAAGCATACACACTTATGAAACTGAGTAGTATCCTAATAAATAATTAATGATACTGCCAAGGACTCTAATTGGCGCGAGCAAAAACAATCAGGCCCGGTGCGGCCGCTCCGCCAACAAGGCGCCTGACCAAACGACAGCCGATACCGCGCACGAACTCTCTGTGGCATTGGTTTTTCAGGCGACGACCCTAGACCAAGTTGCTCAGTGAGCGAAGATATCCAGACTCAGCATCTATCCCAGGAGGCGATGTTCAGCGCGGCTATCGTGGCCCACTGCCAAGTTCGCACCGCAGACTTTTTGAAGGTTCCGCCGGTTCGACTCATGACGATGGGATCATCCCTGCTTCGCACGCTTTTGAGACCGGACAGCCTCGCTGAAGCAGTCTTCGTCGACTCGTCATGAGTTCAACCTCCAGGCCTCCTTTGCAACGCCACGCTCCTGCACGTCCGGACCAAGTCGGGACGGCGAGTTCAGAAGGAGCTGTTAGAAATAGGCACCCGTTGACTTACAAATTGCGAAACTAACTGGTATCATAATTGATTGATTTTGATACTGCCAAGGACTGTAATTGTTGTGACTGAAAAAACCAGCCAGGGCCGACGTGGCCGACCTGCCAACAAGGCGCTTGGCAAAACGATAGTCGATGTTGCTGGCGAACTCTTTATGGAATTGGGTTTTCAGGCGACGACCTTAGACAAGGTCGCCAAGCGAGCGAGGATATCCAAGCTCAGCATCTATCGGCATTTCGAGAACAAGGAGACGCTGTTCAGCGCGGCCATCGCGGCCCACTGCCATCAGTTTGCGCCACAGGCCCTTATTGAAGGCATCGGCGGTTCGGCGGCAGATCAGCTCATGGCGGTGGGAACATCCCTGCTTCGCACGTTGTTGAGCCCGGACGTCCGCCGTGTCGAAACCACGATCATGGCCGACAAGACGAATCAAAAGTCGTTAAGCAAGCTCCATTACGAAGCTGGCCCCGCCTATGTCATCGCCCAGATCGAGGCTCTGTTGCGTCAGTTGCACGCGAAGGCGGCTCTGAACGTGCCCGATCCTCTCCGGTCTGCCCGCTTATTTGCCGCACTTTTCAAAGGCTCCGATCTCCTGATGATCGCTCGTTTCGATGAGGCGAAAGCAGAGGATCATAACGAAATCGAATCCTATTGCCGGTCGGCCGTCGCCATGTTCATAGCCGCGCACGGCAGCAACGATCGCAGAGGTAGTTAATACCCTGTTTAGTAATTAATTTTCTTCTAATCCGTTGTCCTGATGCTTTGCCGTATTGGGTCGTCACGCGCGTCGAAGCTGGCATCGATCGCGATACCTCATTTTTCTCTCAACAATAAGAAGACGCACGTATTTTTCGAGGTCCAGGTTGCCATCAGGATGAAGGCGACGCTTCTCTCGTGTTTTGTTCAACTTATAAATTACTTAAGTGATGTCCGCTTCTCCCTGTGAGTTCAACTGATGGACGCAACACACTTATTGAACCGTTCTGCGGGTGATTCATAGTCTAGCGTTTTTCTCGGTCTTTCGTTGAGCTGTCTGGCAACGCTGTTTAGTCTCTGCTGACTGTGAACCGATAAGTCAGTTCCCTTTGGAAAATATTGTCTGAGCAACCTGTTCGTATTTTCATTTGAGCCACGTTGCCAGGGAGATTGAGGATCACAGAAGTAAATCTGGATGTCTGTTGCTACAGTAAACCGGGTGTGGCTGGTCATTTCAGCTCCCCGATCCCAGGTTAATGTTTTATAAAGCTCAACAGGCAATTCCCGGGCTTGTCTGATGAGTGCAGATATAACCGTTATGGTCTTGTTGTCCCTGATTTTGGCCAACATAACAAAGCGGGAATGGCGTTCTACGAGGGTGACGATATAGGAGTTTTTCGAGCCTTGGATCAGATCACCTTCCCAGTGACCAGGTATGGCTCTGTCTGCGGCTTCCGGTGGCCTTTCGCTGATAGGTATCGCATTCGGGATTTTCCCTAATCCTTTCCCTTTAAGTGATGACGTTCGGGATCTACGAACCGCTCTTCCGCTTCTGAGGCATTGCTGCAGCTCTTTTTTTAATGCCCCCCGGGTTTGTATAAAAAGCGTTTTATAAATCGTTTCGTGTGACACATGCATTTCCTGATTATCCGGATAACAGCGTTTCAGCCAACCGGCGATCTGTTCCGGCGACCAGTTCTGATGCATCTTCTCTGCAATGATTTTACACAATGTGGGGCTTTCAATTAGCTTGCAAGGTTTTGGTCTCAGAGCATTTTCCCACGCAGCAGTATCGGCTTTTGCTGCACGGTATTGCCTGGCACCTCCGTGCCTCCTGACCTCGCGGCTAATCGTTGAGGGGGCTCTTGATAATTTGGCAGCGATGTCCCTGATACTGAGTTTTGCTACCAGTCCTCTGGATATCTCCTCTCTTTCATCAAGCGTAAGCGCTAATCGATGCCGCTTTCGCACGGGAGGACGGTAGCCACCTGTCTGGTGGATTGTGGGCATGATAGAAGAATGAAATCTGTCGAACATTCTGGCGATATCATGCAGGGAATCACCTTGCTTATATCTGTCCCAGATAATCGCCTTCTGCTCTGGCGTGTAGTTAATCCGAGTTCTTCGTTTCATGGCAACGTCCCCCCTTGATTAAGGATAGCGTTGCATCGACCCATTGAACTCACACGGCAATTTCAATCCTTACGGGCGTCATGTCTGTTAAGACGCGCGCGGCACACATCCAGGATTTCATCAACCAGAACGGAATTATCCGGGCAGGCACGGGACAGCACCAGAGCGCCGACAAGATGCGCGATGGTATCTATCAGGTCAGCGCGCGTACCATTTTCATTTCCTAAAACTGCCAGTTGGTGTTCAATTCCGGCCGCAAACGTCTCCTTGATTGACTCAGATTGACGCGCTGCATCAGTACCCAGAACCGACATCACACAACCTTTTCTCCTGTCATCACGATGTCGCCGGGAGAGGTAATATTCAACAAATTTTTCCCGAACTACATCCTCCGTACTTTTTGCGGATCGCGTAAAACCACAGCTCATTGCCTCCGACAATAAATCAGCTTTGGAACCAAAGTGCTTGTAGAACCCAACCCTGCCGCTGACATCAGTTCCGCTACTCCTACGCCATCGTAACCGCGCTCACGAAAAAGCTCTGAAGCTGTTTCAACAATTCGCATCCTGTTTTCGCGAACCTGTTCTTTGACGCTCCGCCACGATAATGTCGGGTACGGGCCACCACTTCCAGCAAACCTTTTTTCTCAATCCCTTTCAGCAGGTCGATGAAGTGGCGAGTTTTCAGTTCTGTGACCGGCAGGTGTCCAATGGTCGGGAAGATGTGGTTATTCACGCTGGCAAGCAGACGGGCGGAGTGGTTCTCTGACCATGAGCGGTTGCTTTTATGCCAGCTCAATGCCACGGTCTTGAAGGTTTTTTCTGGTGAGGAAGTGGTTCTTTCAGCAGAGCGCTGCTGTGCGGGGTTGGTATTCTGCGCCAGCAATTTGCGGATACCGTCACGCTGCTGACGAGCATCAGCCAGAGAGACATCAGGATAGGCACCTAAGCCGAGGCGTGATTCTTTTCTATTGATGCGATATTTGAGATACCAGAGATGTGAACCGGCTGGATTAACTAAAAGGTACAGATCGTGAGAATCGGAAACTTTGAAGCGTTTGCTGATGGTTTTAAGTTGCGGATTTTTGAGTCGTTAAGAGACATTTGGGGGTCACTCCGTCATCGA
>NZ_JQHM01000005.1 GCF_000749845.1 Pectobacterium betavasculorum
TTGTAGGGCGGTAGCAGTTTTGCCAGTATTCCGGTTTTTCGTTCAGGGGAAACACGTTTCATTTGTCACTCCATGCCCTCAAATTGATTTTTCAGAGGGAGTGACAACTATGCTGACACTGAGGGTGCTATCCGACAATATAGGTTGCGGTGGCGCTGGCCAGATGCGAGCCCTGCTCGTTATGCAATTCGGCGCGTGCGACGGCGATTTTATTACCACCGCGCAGCAGCGTGCTGGTAATGGTGAATCGCTCTCCATAGCCTGGGCGTAGATAATCCACCCGCATGTCAATGGTTCCCATGCGTGCGAGCCGGTGATGAAACTCCTGATCGCTGATTGTCTCATGGCGTAGCAAAGTGTTGCCGACGCAGACCAATCCAGCGGCAACGTCCAACCCCGCAGCAATCACGCCGCCGTGCAGAATCTTTTGTGCCGCATTGCCGATGAGCTTATCTTGCCGAGCGAACGTCAAGACGGCTTTGTCTGCCTCAAACTGCTGTAATTCAAGGCCAAGTTCGATATTGAACGGCATCTTGTAAATGAAAATCTCGCCCACGAGTTGGCGTACGGTATCTCTGGTTAGTGTGGTTCCCTGAAATGATGGTATGTCAGCCATGGTCGTTTCCCGCCCAAATAAGAGATACGTGTTAAATGTAGTTAATCTGATGGTTTTTAGTCACGTGGGTGTTTATTTTATGCGCTGATTTTGTTTCTTTCCAGAAAAGACTAAGAAACGGGAGAACGCTACTTCAAACGTCACTGAACTGTGTAGAATGGCGGGCTTGAATGGGGAAAGACTCACCACGAATTGGTTAGACGATCGCCGGTTAAAACGAGCGTTGTATAAAAAATGTCGGAGAAAATGAATGCGTAAAATAGTACTCGTACTGGCAGCATTACTGATGGCACAGGCTTATGCTGAAGATGCAATAAACGCGCCTGCGCCGAATCAACCCGCGGTACGTGGCAGCATTATCGCCAGCCTGTTACAAGAACATGACACCCCATTTATTCTTTATCCTTACGAAAGCAACTACTTGCTGTATACCTATACCAGCAATATCAATAAAACGGCGATACAGAGCTATAACTGGGGTGAAGAAGCACGTAAAGACGAAGTGCACTATCAACTGAGCCTCGGGTTTCCGATCTGGCGTGGCATTTTGGGTGATAACTCGTTGCTAGGGGCGTCCTATACACAGCGTTCTTGGTGGCAGTTGTCTAATAAAAGCGAGTCTTCTCCGTTCCGCGAAACCAACTATGAGCCACAGGTCTTCCTGGGCTGGGCGACCCACTACACATTAGCAGGCTGGACGCTACGAGATGTGGAAATGGGCTTTAATCACCAGTCTAACGGCCGTTCCGAACCCACTTCACGCAGTTGGAACCGTGCTTATATGCGTCTGATGGCACAAAACGGCAACTGGCAGGTGGATGTGAAGCCGTGGGTGCGTTTCTCTGATAGCCAGGATGATAACCCTGATATCACCAAATACATGGGCCATTACCGCTTACGCGTTGGCTATGTGTGGGGCGACAGCGTGTTTAGCGCGGAAGGCCGTTATAACTGGAACAGCGGTTACGGCGGCGGAGAACTGGGCTGGAGCTATCCACTAACGCGTCATGTTCGCTTCTACACCAAGGTCTTTAGCGGTTACGGTGAATCCCTGATTGACTACAACCACCGTCAGACCCGCTTCGGCGTTGGGGTGACGTTGAACGATATGTTCTAACGATCGTGTGTTTTAGCGATTGCGGTTTTTAACCATTGCAGTTTTACCCGACGGCGCTGAAAATAGCGCCTGTTTGATTTCATTGAATTGGGGAAGGCGTGTCTACGGCGGAAGTATTGAATAAGGAAGCGCTGGCGGTTCAGGTTCTACGGGACACGTTCGGCTACCAGCAATTCCGACCGGGTCAGCAGGAAATCATCAGCGCGACGCTCAGCGGGCAGGATTGTCTGGTTATCATGCCGACAGGCGGCGGTAAATCGCTGTGCTACCAAATTCCCGCCTTGGTGATGGACGGGCTGACGTTGGTGGTGTCTCCGCTGATTTCTCTGATGAAAGATCAGGTCGATCAGCTTCAGGCCTACGGCGTCTCCGCCGCTTGCCTCAATTCAACGCAGACGCGTGAACAGCAGCTTGAGGTGATGGCGGGCTGTCGTACCGGTCAGATCAAGCTGCTTTATATTGCGCCGGAACGCCTGACGACAGAAAGCTTCCTCGATCATCTCGGCCACTGGCAGATCTCTCTGATCGCGGTGGATGAGGCACACTGCATTTCCCAATGGGGACACGATTTCCGCCCTGAATACCGCGCACTGGGGCAAATTAAACAGCGTTTTCCTCATCTTCCTTTTATTGCGTTGACGGCTACCGCAGACGACACCACGCGGAGCGATATTGTTCGCCTGCTGGATCTTCAGTCGCCGCTGATTCAGATCAGCAGTTTTGACCGCCCGAATATCCGCTACACGCTGGTGGAGAAGTTTAAGCCGCTCGATCAGCTCTGGATGTTCGTGCAGGCGCAGCGCGGAAAAAGTGGCATCATCTACTGTAATAGCCGTTCTCGCGTGGAAGATATTAGCGCGCGTTTGCAGGCCCGTGGACTGAGCGCAGGGGCATATCACGCAGGATTGGATAACGAACGGCGCGCACAGGTTCAGGAAGCGTTCCTGCGTGACGATCTTCAGATGGTGGTGGCGACCGTCGCATTTGGTATGGGTATAAACAAGCCTAACGTGCGGTTCGTGGTGCATTTTGATATTCCGCGCAACATCGAATCCTACTATCAGGAAACGGGACGTGCCGGACGCGATGGCCTCGCGGCAGAAGCTGCACTCTTCTACGATCCGGCAGATATGGCGTGGTTGCGTCGCTGTCTGGAAGAGAAACCCGCTGGACCGCAGTTGGATATTGAGCGCCATAAACTCAATGCGATGGGCGCGTTTGCCGAAGCGCAGACCTGCCGCCGTCTGGTGCTGCTGAACTATTTCGGGGAAGGACGCCAAGAGGCTTGCGGCAACTGCGATATTTGTCTCGATCCGCCGAAGCGTTACGACGGGCTGGTTGAGGCGCAAAAAGCGCTATCCTGCGTGTATCGTGTCGGGCAGCGCTTTGGTTTAGGTTATATTGTCGAAGTGCTGCGCGGTGCGAATAATCAGCGTATCCGCGACTTTGGTCATGACAAGCTGCCGGTCTACGGCATTGGTAAGGATAAATCGCAGGAGCATTGGGTCAGCGTGTTGCGTCAACTGATTCATCTGGGCCTGCTGAACCAGAACATTACGATGCATTCTGCCGTACAGCTTACCGAATCAGCGCGTCCGGTATTGCGCGGGGAAATGCCGCTGCAACTGGCTGTACCGCGTGTGATTAACCTGAAACCCCGCGCTAATCAAAAATCTTACGGTGGGAATTACGACCGCAAGCTGTTTGCCAAATTGCGTAAACTGCGTAAATCCATCGCGGACGAAGACAATATTCCGCCTTACGTGGTGTTCAGCGATGCCACGCTGCTGGAGATGGCAGAGCTGATGCCGATCACTGCGGGTGAGCTGCTGAATATCAACGGGGTAGGACACCGCAAACTCGAACGCTTTGGTGCACCTTTCATGAACATGATTCGCGATCATGTCGATAATGATGATGAGTGATACTCGCCTTGTCTGATTGCATTTGAAACAGGAAAACCAACATGCTGCTATTTCTGACGGTAGCGCTGGTGCATTTCATTGCGCTGATGAGTCCGGGGCCGGATTTCTTTTTCGTTTCACAAACCGCAGCTAACCTTTCACTCAGAGCATTTCCGGTGGAGAAACAACAGCGCGTCGTGATTTGATACGGCGCGCTGTCTTCATCAGGCCTTTCTTGCCGTGGCGAGTAACGCGCCGACCAGCACAAACAGCGATCCAAATATCCGGTTGAGTATCTTCATCTGCCGTGGGCCTTTCAGCCATCCGGCGATACGTGTGGCCAGCGTGGCATAACCAATCATCACGATAATATCGACAACAACGGTGGTGATACCCAACACCAGATACTGTGCGGCCTGCGGCTGATGAGGGATGATGAACTGCGGGAACAGCGCTGCCAGAAACACAATGCTTTTCGGGTTGGTCAGGTTCACCAATATCGCACGTTTAAAGAGTTTGCGACGCGGCATGACGCTGGCGAGAGCTTGAAGGTCGAGTGCGCCGGCGGCACGCCACTGCTGAATACCCAACCAGATCAGATAAGCCGCACCCAACCATTTTAGAAGATCAAAAGCCAACACAGACTGGTTAAGCAGTGCACCCAGCCCAATGCCGACCAGTACGATATGAATAGCCAGCCCGACCTGTAAACCACTGATTGATGCCACCGCGCCGCGATAGCCGTGACTAATTCCAGTACTCATGGTGTTGATGGCTCCCGAGCCGGGCGACAGGCTGAGAATAAGTGTCGTGAGTAAGTAGGTTAACCACCAATCCAATGTCATGAAATCCTGCTCCTGAATCACGTTCTGTATTACGAGAGTCTGTCTGTTTTTTATGTCACAATACGCTCGTGATCCACCGCTTGTCATGTTCTTCCGCTAGCTTTGTTTTCCCTGCGTCACCGGAGAGGTGTGATGATTCAACGCCACAATACGTTGTTTACGTCGGAACGGTTAACGCCTGAGTCGTTAACGGCAGGCCTGTTAACGCGAGAAGCGCAGTTTGCCGCTTTTGCTACCGGAGAGTTGCTGGATTTCTGGCGTCAGCGCGAAGAGGGCGAATTCTCTGGCGTGGATGATGTGCCGATCCGGTTTGTTCGCTTTACTGCGCCCCAGCACGACAAAATTGTCGTGGTTTTTTCTGGCCGCATCGAAAGCTACGTCAAATATAGCGAAGTGGCATATGACCTCTTTCATCGCGGCTATGATGTGCTCATCATGGATCACCGTGGGCAGGGGCGGTCTGGGCGGGTGCTGCAAGATGGCCACCGCGGACACGTACAGCGCTTCAGTGATTATGTCGATGATGCTGAAACGCTGTGCCAGCAACACATTGATCCGGCGCGATATACCCGCCGCTTTGCGCTGGCGCATTCAATGGGCGGCGCGATTCTGGCACAGCTTTTGGTTCGTCAACCTGCGATGTTTGATGCGGCGGCACTGTGTGCGCCGATGTTTGGCATTCGTTTACCGCTTCCTCATTGCGTGGCCGAGTGGATCGTCGATTGGGCAGAACGTCGCCCAGCGATACGAGATTATTATGCCATCGGCACCGGACAGTGGCGTCCTTTGCCTTACCGAATGAATGTGCTCACGCACAGCCGCGAACGCTACCAGCGTAGTATTCGATTTTACGCAGATTCGCCGGATTTACGCGTAGGCGGCCCTACTTATCACTGGGTGCGTGAGGCGATACAGGCTGGGAAACAATTGCTGGCAGAGGCCAGCGCCGTGACGACGCCGCTTCTGCTGCTACAGGCAGAAGAGGAGCGCGTGGTGGATAACCGCAGTCAGAATGTGTTTTGTCAGGCACTGACGCAGAGCGGTGATGCCAATTCGAATGGCGTTTTGCAAGTTATTCTCGGTGCGCGGCATGAAATTCTATTTGAGACGGATAGTCTCCGCGCCCAGGCGTTGGCGCTGATTTTTGCGCACTTTGCCCGTTACTCTTAATTTTTTGCGGCGCGTGCCGCCAATACACCAGAAGTGAGATCTCATCGTTATGTACCATGTTGTTGCTTCCGATTTAGATGGCACGCTGCTGTCACCTGACCACTCGCTGTCCCCGTATGCGAAAGAAACCCTCAGGCTGCTGACGGAGAAAGGGATTCACTTTGTGTTCGCGACCGGACGGCACCACATGGATGTCGCGCAGATCCGCGATAATCTCGGTATCAGCGCGTTTATGATTACCTCGAACGGTGCGCGTGTGCATAACTCGCAGGGTGAGCTGATTTTCAGTCACAATCTGGATCAGGACATTGCCCGCGACCTTTACAGCGTCGTACACGCGAATCCCGATATGCTGACGCACGTTTACCGTGATGACGAGTGGTTTATGAACCGTCCGCGTGCGGAAGAAGAACGTTTCTTCAAAGAGTCGATCTTTAAATACAAGCTGTTCGAGCCTGCACTGCTTGAGACTGATGGCGTCAGCAAAGTGTTCTTTACCTGCGATTCGCATGAACAGCTGCTTCCGCTGGAAGAAGCGATCAACGCGCGTTGGGGCGATCGTGTCAACGTGAGTTTTTCGACCCTGACCTGTCTGGAAGTGATGGCAGGTGGCGTGTCTAAAGGCCATGCGCTGGAGCAGGTGGCTAAGATTATTGGCTTCTCGCTCAAAGAATGCGTGGCGTTTGGTGATGGCATGAACGACTACGAAATGTTGTCAATGGCCGGGAAAGGCTGCGTCATGCAGAACGCGCATCAGCGCCTGAAAGATTTACTGCCGGATCGCGAAGTGATTGGGTCTAACGCAGACAGCGCGGTGCCGAATTACCTGCGGGAACTGTTTCTGAAGTAAGCGGTGCATTATTGAGGCGATGTCTCATCGGGCACGTTGAACTTCAGCGCTTGTTTGAGGATCGAGATACCGAGGGCGACCACGGTGCGAGGCATCCCTGCGGGAGCCTCATCATCGTGTTTCCCTCTAAATCCATGCTTAAGCGACCAGCTTTAGCGCTTCAGCGTGGTTTTTTCAGAAAATCGACCGCTTTGTCGGGAAAATCGGTAAACAAGCCGTCAACGCCAGCCTGATAGTAGAGAATGTCATAGAGCTGATCGATATCTTTGGCGTACGTCGGTAGCCTGTCTGCTCTTGCCGTAAACGGATGCACCTGAAGTTTATGCTGATGGGCTTCCTTCACCATATTGATAAAGGTGATGTTGTCAGGCGTCGAACCTTTCTGAACGAGCATGTGGTAGTCCGGGCCGATACCGTCGGCGTAGGTCGCAATCTGTTTCATTGCACCGGATTGCTGCATCCAGTCGTAGTTGTAATTCACCCACGTTCCATTGGCCTGTTTTTCGTAGGTTTCATGCCAATCGGTATAGGCGATCAGTTGAATCAGGTTCAGATCCATCTTCATCTGTGGCTGCAATTCGGTTTTGATACGTTTTAATTCTGCAACATCAAACGATTGCAGGAAGACCCTGTCGCTTTTCTCCGTATAGCCATACTGCTTCAGCACGGCCAGCGTTTCGCGGGCGATGTCTTTCCCTTCCTGATGGTGAAACCACGGCGCTTTGATTTCGGGATAGAGGCCGATGTTCTTGCCGGTTGAGTGGTTCATACCCTGAATAAACTCAATCTCTTCCTGAAAGGTATGAATGCGGAAGTCGGATTTCCACATCGGGAAACGGTTTGGGTAGCTCTGTACCTGCTTGCCGTCTTTGATGTCGAACCCTTCGGTGAATTTCAGTGATTTGATCTCTTTCAGCGTGAAGTCGATAGCGTAAAAGCGTCCATCTTTACGGGCACGCTGAGGGAAACGCTCTGCTACATCGGTAACGCGATCCAGATAGTGGTCATGCAGGACAATAAGCGCGTTGTCTTTGGTGAGCACCAGATCCTGCTCCAGATAATCGACGCCTTGAGCGTAGGCCATCGCTTTGGCGGGAAGCGTATGCTCAGGCAGATAACCGCTGGCACCACGATGGGCAATGACGATTTTATCGGGTGATGAAGTGGAAGTGCCGGCGTGACTAGAAGCGCTAAAGGAAACGGAGAGCGCAAGGGTGGAGATCAGAGATGTTACGGTAACGTTCATGCGATCAAACCTCTTTCTGTTGAGAGAAAGGCGGCGTCATCAGGACGCCGCCAGAGGGATGCTTACAAGAGCGGGTTAGGCGCGATTGGCTAACTCTGCTTTATGCTTTTTCTCATTCAGCATAACAACAATCAGCAGAAGCACAGCCATAATGCTGCCGCCGATCATCACCATGAAGCCGCCGTCCCAACCGAAGAAGTCAACGGTGTAGCCGACGATGGCGCTGGCGGCAACGGAGCCACCGAGGTAGCCGAACAGACCGGTGAAGCCTGCCGCTGTGCCTGCTGCTTTCTTCGGTGCCAGTTCCAGCGCGTGCAGGCCGATAAGCATAACCGGACCGTAAATCAGGAAGCCGATGATGATCATACATGCCATATCCACACCCGGATTACCGGCTGGGTTCAGCCAGTAAACGGTGGTGGCGATGGTAACGAGTACCATGAAAAACACGCCAGTTGCACCACGGTTACCTTTGAAGACCTTATCAGACATCCAGCCGCACAACAGCGTGCCCGGAATACCCGCGTATTCATACAGGAAGTACGCCCAGGACGATTTATCCAGTGCGAAGTGTTTAACTTCTTTCAGATAAGTCGGTGACCAGTCGAGGATGCCGTAACGCAGCAGGTAAACGAAGACGTTGGCGATAGCGATGTACCACAACAGTTTGTTCGGGAAAACGTACTGCATGAAGATCTGCTTAGCCGTCAGTTCTTCTTCGTCTTTTTCATTATAATCAGCCGGATAGTCGTTTTTATACTCTTCGACTGGCGGTAGACCACAGGATTGCGGGGTATCACGCATTAGGGCAAATGCGATTAGCGCAACCAGAATGGCGGCGAAGGCAGGCATGTAGAGTGCTGCTTTCCAGTCGTTAAACCAGGCCATACCCAGCAGGAACAGCAGAGGCGGAAGGCCACCGCCGACGTTATGCGCACAGTTCCATACGGATACGATGCCACCGCGTTCTTTTTGTGACCACCAGTGAACCATGGTGCGTCCACACGGTGGCCATCCCATTCCCTGGAACCAGCCGCACAGGAACAGCAAGACGAACATGACGGCAATACTGGATGTTGCCCATGGTACAAAGCCCATGAACAGCATGACGGCGGCTGCCAAAATTAGACCAGCGGGCAGGAAAACTCGCGGGTTGGAACGGTCAGATACCGAACCCATGATGAATTTGGAAAAGCCGTAGGCGATAGAGATGCCGGAAAGTGCAAAGCCAAGATCACCGCGTGAGAAGCCTTGTTCAATCAGGTAAGGCATTGCCAGTGTGAAGTTTTTACGTACCAGATAATAGGCGGCGTAGCCAAAAAAGATCCCCATGAATATCTGCCAGCGCAGACGGCGATAGAGGGGATCAACACGATCCTGCGATACGCGCGCCTGGTGGGCTGCGGGTCTAAAAATACTCAGCATAGATATCTCCAATGCGAAAAAAAACGATAGCTTTTTTGTTCTATTACGAACGTTATTGTAAGGGGCTAGCGTACAAATGAGTGTGATTCATGACGCTAATGTTACATTTTTATAAAACTGTGACGATTTTTGCGCTCATGTTAACAGAATCGGAAAATTCCACAGTGCGGTTTTGGTGATATGAATCACACTTATTGTCTTTAGATTCCTCTTTGTTTTCGTTTGGTGTTCGTTATTGCTCTTTATCAAACATTTCCTCTTGTTTTTGTGTCCCAATAGCAACATACATATCCTCCGCCTGGAGCGAGAACATGATGCAAAACACTGGGAACTGGCGCGAAACTGACGTGGTTGTCATCGGTGGCGGTGCGACGGGAGCGGGTACGGCACGGGATTGTGCCCTGCGTGGGCTGCGCTGCCTGTTGCTTGAACGTTATGATATTGCGACCGGTGCGACCGGGCGTAATCACGGCTTATTACATAGCGGCGCCCGCTATGCGGTAACCGATGGCGAATCTGCCCGAGAATGTATTGAAGAGAATCAGATTCTTCGGCGGATTGCCCGACACTGTATTGAACCTACCGACGGCCTGTTTATCACCTTACCGGAAGACGATCTCGGCTGGCAGGCGCAGTTCATTACGGCTTGCCAGCAGGCGGGGATTCGCGCACAGGCGTTGGATCCGCAGGAAGCGCTGCGGCTGGAACCCGCCGCAAACCCGACGCTGATTGGCGCGGTGCGCGTGCCGGATGGCTCTGTAGATCCTTTTCGCCTGACGGCGGCCAACATGATTGATGCCTGTGAGCACGGCGCGGAAGTGTTGACCTATCATGAGGTCATCGGGCTGATTCGTCAGGGCGACCGTATTACCGGAGTGCGCGTTTTCGACCATAAAAAAGGTGTAGAAACAGAAATATACGCACAAGTGGTGGTCAACGCAGGTGGCATTTGGGGGCAACACATTGCGGAATATGCCGATTTGCGTGTGCGCATGTTCCCGGCAAAGGGCGCGCTGCTGATTCTCGGGCATCGCATTAACAATATGGTGATCAACCGCTGTCGCAAACCGGCAGATGCCGACATTCTGGTGCCGGGCGATACCATTTCTCTGATTGGCACTACCTCAACCCACATCGACTACGATCAGATCGACAATATGTTGGTGACGCCTGCCGAAGTGGAAACGCTGATGCGGGAAGGTTCGATGCTGGCACCCGCGCTGGCAAGCACGCGAATTCTACGCGCCTATGCGGGCGTCCGACCGCTGGTTGCCAGCGATAGCGATCCCAGCGGGCGTAGCGTGAGTCGCGGCATTGTGCTGCTCGACCATGCCAGCCGCGACGGGCTGGAAGGATTTATTACCATCACTGGCGGCAAGCTGATGACCTATCGCCTGATGGCGGAATGGGTGACGGACGCTATCTGCAAGAAGCTGGGTCATGACGTCGTCTGTTCGACGGCGCAGACGCCGTTACCCGGTTCTGAATCGCTGAATGAAGTGAAAACTGCCCCCCACGCCCTGTCAGCGTATCCCCCGGCAAAACCGCTCTCTGCGCCGCTGCGTGGTTCGGCGATTTATCGCCACGGTGAACGCGCTGGGAGAATGCTGTCCGGTGAACGTCTGGACCGCAGTCTGGTGTGCGAATGTGAGGCCGTGACGGCGGGAGAAGTACGCTATGCCGTGGAATCGTTACAGGTGAATAACCTGATTGATTTACGTCGGCGCACTCGTGTGGGCATGGGCACCTGTCAGGGTGAGCTGTGCGCCTGCCGCGCGGCAGGTCTGTTGTGCCGTCTGGGCACCGCGACGCCGGAGCAGTCGCTTACGCAGCTCAGCCAGTTTTTGAACGAACGTTGGAAAGGCATTCGCCCGGTTGCGTGGGGTAATGCGCTGCGCGAAAGCGAGTTTACCAGCTGGATTTATCAGGGATTGTGCGGTCTGACGGCCAGCGACAGTCAGGAGGATCGTCATGCGCTATGACGTTGTGATTATCGGCGGCGGACTGGCAGGATTGACCTGTGGTATCCGCTTGGCAGAGCAGGGAAAACGCTGCGCAATTGTCAGCGCTGGGCAGAATGCGCTGCATTTTTCTTCCGGCGCGCTGGATTTACTCTCTCATCTCCCTGACGGACAGCCCGTTAGCCAGCCGCTCAACGCGCTGGACGAGCTGGCGCGTCAGGCGCCTCATCACCCTTATTCTCGTATGGGGGCGGCGGCGGTTGCCGCACTGTTGCCACAGGTTGAGGCGTTGTTGGAACGTAGCAATATCTCTCTGTTGGGCAATCATCAGCAGAACCACTGGCGTATGACGCCGTTAGGTAAGTTTCGTGCATGTTGGCTAAGCCCGGTTGATGGTGTCACGCGTGGTCTGGCGGATTCCCATTTTGGCCACAATCCGCTTATTGCCGGTATTGAAGGCTTTCTGGATTTTCAGCCCCGAATTGTGGCTGGCACGCTTCAGACGCAGGGTATTGCGGCACGCAGCGATGAGCTCAAACTGCCCGTGTTGGATCGGCTGCGTCAAAATGCCAGCGAATTCCGCGCGGTAAATATCGCCCGCGTGCTGGATCGACCTGAAAACCGCTCGGCGCTGGTGGAAGAGCTATCGCTTCTGGCCAACGGTAACGATGCCATCATCATGCCTGCCTGTCTGGGATTGGACAGCCCCGAGATCGTGAGTGAACTCGCTGATGCGTTAGGTAAACCGGTGCTGCTGTTGCCGACATTACCGCCGTCAGTACTCGGATTACGTTTGCATCAGGCGCTGTCACAGCGCTTTCGCCAACTGGGTGGCATGGTGATGCCGGGCGATCGCGCGGTTCGCGCTTCGCTGTCTCCACAGGAAATTGCGGTTCATAGCCACCATCACCGCGATATTCCGCTGCGTGCGAAACACGCGGTGCTGGCGAGCGGTAGCTTTTTCAGTAACGGGCTAGTGACACAGTTCGATCGGGTGACGGAACCGGTCTTTGGGCTGGATGTTCGGTTCGCTGAGCAGCGCGAGGGGTGGAGCCAGCAGGATGTCTTTGCGCCGCAGCCCTATATGCAATTTGGCGCGATTGTCGATGAACACCTGCATCCGCGTATCGCGGGTGAGACGATCAACAATCTGTACGCGATTGGCGCGGTGCTGGAAGGTTTCGACCCGATTGTGCAGGGATGTGGGGCTGGCGTTTCCTTACTCAGCGCGCTCCATGTTGCCGAACAGATCCTGAAGGAGGGCAATCCATGAGCCTGCTTAGCGATAACAGTTTTGAAGATTGCATCAAATGTACGGTCTGTACCACGTACTGTCCGGTTTCGCGTGTGAACCCGCTTTATCCTGGCCCGAAACAGGCGGGGCCGGATGGTGAACGCCTGCGGCGCAAAGATCCGTCGCTGTACGACGATGCGCTGAAATACTGCACCAACTGCAAACGCTGTGAAGTCGCGTGCCCGTCGGATGTTAAAATTGGCGACATCATTCAGCGTGCGAAAGCGACACACAGCAATCATAAGCCAACACTGCGTGACGCGATTCTGAGCCATACCGACTTCATGGGGTCGATTGCCACGCCGTTTGCGCCGCTGGTCAATACGGCTACCAGCCTGAAACCGGTGCGCCAACTGCTGGATAAGGCGTTGAAAATCGACCACCGTCGCCAACTGCCTAAATACTCGTTCGGCACCTTTCGGCGCTGGTATCGCCAGCAGGCAGCAAAGCAGCAGGCTTATGATGAGCAGATCGCGTATTTCCACGGTTGTTATGTGAACTACAACCATCCGCAACTGGGTAAAGATCTGGTTCAGGTCTTTAATGCGATGGGCATTGGCGTCCAGTTGCTGAATAAAGAGAAATGCTGTGGTGTGCCGCTGATCGCCAATGGTTTTCACGACAAAGCCAGAAAGCAGGCGCACGCGAATATAAAATCACTGGATGAGGCGATCAATCAGAAATCCTTGCCCGTAGTCGCGACGTCATCCAGTTGTACGTTCACGCTGCGGGACGAATACCCGCATCTACTGGGGGTGGATAACGGCCACGTGCGCGATGGCATCGAACTCGTGACGCGTCAGCTCTATCGCCTGCTGGAAGAAGAAGGCCGAACGCTGCCGCTGCGTAAGTTACCGCTGCGGGTGGCGTATCACACACCTTGCCATTTGGAACGGATGGGCTGGACGGCGTATACCTTAGCGCTGTTGCAACGCATCCCCGGTCTTGAACTGGTAATGCTGGATTCTCAGTGTTGCGGCATTGCAGGCACTTACGGTTTCAAGAAAGAGAATTATGCGACGTCGCAGGGCATTGGCGCTCCGCTGTTCCAGCAGATTGAAGAGAGCGGTGTTGATATCGTGGTGACGGATTGCGAAACCTGTAAATGGCAGATCGAGATGTCGACCAGCAAGCTATGTGAGCACCCGATCACGCTGTTGGCGAGGTCATTAGCGCAACCAGAGTAAAAGCAGAAGCGGAGCAAAACGGATAATGGGGGTCACGTAATCCTCATTTTAGGAGAAACACGGGGATGAGGTTCCCGCAGGGATACCTCGCCCCGTGGTCGCTCCGCGTATTTCGGTTTTTAAACGATCGGCATTAAGTAAAACGGGCTGTTTTGCGGCCCGTATTGAGAATAAGAATTCATCGCAAAAAGCACTTTACAAGTGCGAATGATAATGATTATTATTGCTGTGCGTTCCGGGGAACGATGTCATGTGCCTGTGTTAATTACCGATGGTGTTCATGACGATTCGGCTTCCCTGTGAAGGCACGACATTGCTCACATTGCTTCCAGTATTATTTAGCCAGCTCGGGTGCTGGCTTTTTTTTTGCAATTCTCCTCCAGCTCCTCATCCCATTCTGATTTTTCGAACAGAGCGGTGAGTTTTTTGCGCTATCTTATTTGCCACCGCCCGTTACACTTTCCTTATCAAAAACGTGGGAGGAAAGAGCATGATCTATTTACGTCAAGCGCAGGATCGCGGACATGCGAATCACGGCTGGCTCGACAGTTGGCACACGTTCTCATTCGCCGATTATTACGATCCTGATTTCATGGGATTCTCAGCACTGCGCGTGATTAACGAAGACGTTATCGACGGCGGTCAGGGGTTCGGCACGCACCCGCACAAAGATATGGAAATTCTGACCTATGTTTTATCCGGTGCCGTTGAGCATCAGGACAGCATGGGAAATAAAGAGCAGGTACCAGCGGGCGAATTCCAGATTATGAGCGCGGGAACGGGTATTCGTCACTCTGAGTACAATGCCAGCAAAGACCAAGCGCTGCACCTGTACCAAATCTGGATTATCCCGGAAAAAATCGGGCTGACGCCGCGCTACGAGCAGAAGCGCTTTGATGTGCGGCAAGGACGCCAGTTGGTGCTGTCCCCAGATGCGCGTGAAGGCTCGCTGAAAGTCTTTCAGGATATGACGCTGTGGCGCTGGGCGCTGAAAGCACAGGAGCAATCGGTGTATCAGATTCAGGCTGACCGTCGCGTCTGGGTTCAGGTGGTGCGTGGTACGGTAGAGATTAACGGCCAGAAAGCGGAAACCAGCGATGCGTTCGCCGTTTGGGACGAAACGGCTATTTCCGTACACGCCAGCGCAGACAGCGAAATTTTGCTATTTGATTTGCCGCCAGTATAACGGTGGCGAAGAAATAACGGATAAGCCCGCGTAGGAAAGGACGCGGGCTTATTTCAACTACATTACCAGCTCAGCCCAAACCCTCTGGAAAACGCCACCGTACCGGTATTCGTTTCCACATCGTAGTTTTGCCAGATATTGACTGGGAGTTTCCCCTGTGGCGCGCGCTTACCTGTCAGCACCTCTGCCAAAGATATCATCGAGTGACCACGCCAACTGCCGTTGTCATACCCGTAATAGGAATACGTCGCCACAGCAGCGTTAACATCGCCAGCGTAGTTGATAATGTCATACGGTGCACGTAGTGAAAGATGAACGCGCTTTTTCCCTAAATCGGCAGCATGTCGTAACCAGTTAAGGTAGGGATTATTCGCGACACCGTTTGTTGCTGGTTCGGTGGCAACACCATCCTGCTCAACTGGCGTAAAGCTGGTTGACAGCGTCCCGAGAAGAAATATGTCACAGTTGGAAATATGATCTCTGACTTGGGCATCGGTCAGTTCCGTTTCCTTTGCCGCAACCACATTCAGGTATCCCTCCTGTGCCATCACGGCTGCGATGCCTTTGGCCTGCTCTCCCCAAGGCGTCAGGATAAAATAGCGTAGGGCTTTGTCTTTTAATGGCAGCAGTGATTGTTGATTGATCACCACCGTTATGGAACGGTCGGCAATGTGTTTTTCTACCTCGTATCCCTGTGTCGCAGAGGCGTCAGCGACGGTTTTTTCTTTCTCACATAAAAGGTGATACCGTGCCTTGAGGGTTAAAATTCGCTCTACCGATGCATCAATTTCGGTTTCTTCTATGTTCCCTTGCTTCACCGTGTCCACAATGTACTGGATCAAGTCTGGCAAGAGTTTGACCTGATCAGGAGATGAAATACTGATGGGCATCAGGGCTATATCCACGCCAGCGGTGAACACCTGTCGGACGGCGTCTTCCTGACTGAAATGATCGGCAATTGCGCCCATGTCCAGTGCATCTGAAATCGTCACACCTGTATAACCCAACTCACCACGCAGGATATCAGTCTGGATCGTATGTGACATGGTCGCAGGCACAGTAATTTTCTCACCGCTACGTGTAGTAATCTGATAGTTATCCAGTGCCGGATACTGAATATGAGCCGTCATGACCATATCCGATACTGTCTGGTTATCAATCGCCCGTTTATAAGGCATGATATCGATGGCAAAGGCGTCTTCTCGTGAGCGGTCGACGCGAGGCAGACCAGTATGAGAATCCGTGGATGTACTGCCGTGCCCCGGAAAATGCTTGTAAGCGGTGATCAATCCTTGCTGTTTCATGCCTGCCGTCATTTTTTCCGCCAAACGATAAACGGTGTCCGTGTCGTCGCTGAAGGCGCGCACGTTAATGACCGGGTTGAAAGGATTAGTGTTGACATCAACGACCGGTGCAAAGTTGGTATTTATATGCATAAAAATCATGTCTTGTGCCATCAGACGGCCCTGGTCGCTGGCAATCTGTATATCGGCTCCGCCTTCAACCGCTGAGGATAGCGCCATGTTGCCGGGAAAGGATGCGTAATCGCCGCGCGGTAGGCGGAAAACGTTGCCCCCTTCGTTATCGGTACCAATGAATAATCGGGCGCCGCCACGGGTTTCCATCGAGGCATACCACGCTGTCAGCTTTTTAATTTGCTGCTTATCTTTCAAATTGTTGGCAAATAGGATCACGCCACCAATATGGTGATCCGTGATTAATTTGCCAACCGTTTCATCGGGAACTGTCATGTCCTGCTTGCTTTTTCCCGTTGGATCCCAGTAGCGAAAGTCCAGCATGAGCTTTTGTCCGATTTTCTCTTCCAGCGTCATTAAGTTTATTTTCTGTTTAATATTCATAATATATTTCCTTCTTCAGGCCAAGGTTTAATGACAGGGAAATAATATTTAATTGCTATCACGCAACCTGTCATTTTTTATATTCAGTTATCAGACAGCGATATTCTGAAAACCTATTAAATAGGGTGTAAAAAAGAGTAACTATTAATTTTTATTAGTGATTTTCTGGGTTTTTAGGCGTTGGGATAATGGACGTGCAGCGCTAAAATAAACTGAGTCGTTATTATCAACATGAACACTTAAAGGACATTGCGTATTTTCTGGGTCACTTTAATTATTTTATTCCCCTCCACATTTACTTTCTTTATGTTTTTTTTGCTAAACTTAGCTTACTGTTTTTCAGGCATTTTTAGTCGACGATGAAGAAGAAAAGACCCGTTCTCCAGGATGTTGCTGACCGCGTAGGGATTACCAAAATGACGGTAAGCCGCTATTTGCGTAACCCCGCTCAGGTGTCCACTGCCTTGCAGAAAAAGATCGCCATTGCGTTGGATGAACTGGGCTATATCCCTAATCTCGCACCGAATATGCTCGCCAGCTCGACCAGCCGGGCGATTGGCGTACTGCTGCCATCGTTAACCAATCAGGTTTTTGCTGAGGTGTTGCGTGGGATTGAACGCACGGCGGAAGCGCACGGTTACCAGACCATGTTGGCGCACTATGGGTATCATCCTGACAGAGAAGAACAGCGTCTGACTTCACTGCTGTCGTATCACATTGACGGGCTTATTCTGGCTGAACGCACCCACACGCCGCGAACGCGCCAGATGCTGGACGTCGCTGGCATTCCAGTGGTGGAACTGATGGATTCCGTTTCCCCTTGTCTGGATATGGCTGTCGGGTTTGATAACGTCGAAGCCGCTCGGCAGATGACGTTACGCATGGTGGCGCTCGGGCATCGTCATATCGTCTATCTTGGCGCACGACAGGATGAGCGCACCATCATGCGCTGTCGCGGCTACGAGCAAGCGATGTGGGAAAGCGATATCAAAAGTTATTGCGTGATGAGCGAGCGGGCGTCTTCCTATTCGCTTGGTGGTGAACTGTTGCGGCAGACGCAGGCGGAATACCCGCAGGTCGATAGCGTGTTTTGCACCAATGACGACTTAGCCGTCGGCGCGATGTTTGAATGCCAGCGGCAGGGGCTGCGCGTGCCGGAAGATATCGGCGTCGCCGGTTTTCACGGCCACGATATCGGGCAGGCGATGGTGCCGAAGCTGGCTAGCGTACTGACGCCGCGCGAACACATGGGGCGCGTCGGCACCGAGCGCCTGCTGGCTCGCCTGCGAGGCGAGCCGGTGGAGCAGGGAATGGTCGATGTCGGCTTTACCGTGCTGGACGGCGAAAGCCTCTAAGCCGCTGCGTTAGCCTGCTGTGCGCAGTGCTTCAACACAGCGCTGTACGACTTCTTCCCGGGTGCCGTCAATATCGACCTTCAGGACATCCGGCTCATCGCTGCCCGGTTCTTCCAGCGCATCGAACTGGCTTTTCAGCAGCTCTGTCGGCATGAAGTGGCCTGCCCTGGCCTTGTGACGCTCCAGAACCAGGTCAAAGCTGCCTTTCAAATAGATAAACACCATCTTTTCGTTCCCTTCGCGCAGGCGGTCGCGGTAACGCTTTTTCAGCGCAGAACAGACGATGATGCCAGTCTCGTTTTTGTGCGCCAGGCTGTAGGCGACATCGCTGAGTCGCTCCAGCCACGGCGCACGATCGTCGTCATTTAACGGCGTGCCGCTGGCCATTTTCTGGATATTCGCGCGAGGATGCAGATCGTCGCCGTCAATAAATTTTGCCTCAATGGCGCGGCCAAGTTCAGCGCCAACTGAGGATTTTCCACTGCCTGATACGCCCATCAGAATAATGCTTCGACCTGACATAATTTGATCTCTATCCCAAACTGTAAATTAAATGATACTTAATGGTTCCAGACTTTAACATGTTACCCGTATCATGTTACCGGTATCAAATGATGCTGTGATACATCTCACAAACAATCAGCCAATCCAGACTGGGTGCCCTAAAGAGAGTATTAACGATGACAGAAATAACATCCGCTTATAGCGCCAGTGTGCTATTAACCATCGCCGCAGGTTCGGTCGCACTGTTATTGGTGCTGATTATGCGCTTCCGCGTCCACGCATTTCTGGCGTTGACGCTGGTGAGCTTGATCACGGCGCTGGCGACAAAAACGCCTTTCGAGAAACTCGTTCCTACGCTGCTTAGTGGTTTCGGTAGCACGCTCGCATCCGTTGCCCTGTTGGTTGGTTTGGGGGCAATGATTGGTCGCCTGCTGGAAGTGACCGGTGGTGCCAATGTGCTGGCGGATACACTCATCAATAAGTTTGGTGAGAAACGTGCACCTTTCGCGCTGGGCCTTGCCTCTCTGCTGTTCGGCTTCCCGATCTTTTTCGACGCCGGGCTGATCGTGATGCTGCCGATTATTTTCAGCGTGGCGAAACGTTTTGGTGGGTCAACGCTAACGTATGCGTTCCCAGCGGCAGGCGCCTTTGCCGTTATGCACGCTTTGCTGCCGCCGCACCCCGGCCCGGTTGCTGCCAGTGAACTGCTGGGCGCCAACATTGGTCTGCTGGTGCTGGTGGGGGCCGTGATCGCTTTCCCCACCTGGTATTTCGGCGGTTATTTATTCGGCCTGTGGGCAGGTAAAAAATTCCATTTGCCGCTGCCGTCAACGTTCCTGACTGAAGTGAAAGCGGATGAGCAGCACACGCCACCGGCGTTTGGCGTGGTGATGTGGGTGCTGTTGCTGCCGCTGATCCTGATTTTCCTTGATACCGGACTGAATACTCTGACGGTAATGGGCGTTATCAGCGGTGATAGCGGTCTGGTGCAGTTCCTGCGTATGCTGGGGAAAACACCGATTGCGCTGCTGATTACGGTCTTGTTCGCCATGATTATGTTTAGCGGTCAGCATAGCCGTAAACACCTTGAGAAGATCTGTGAAGGTGCGCTGGGGCCGGTTTGCTCAATTATTCTGGTAACTGGCGCGGGCGGGATGTTCGGTGGTGTTCTGCGTTCGAGCGGCATCGGCGATGCGTTGTCTGGCGCGCTGGCGGATACCGGTATGCCAGTGATTGTCGCGGCGTTTGTGGTATCTGCGGCACTGCGTGTGGCACAGGGTTCCGCAACGGTAGCGTTAACGACCACGGCGGCGTTGATGGCACCGGCGGTGGCGGCGACGCCTGGCCTCAGCCAGTTCGATCTCTGCTTTATTGTGGTGGCGATTGCGGGTGGTGCGACGGTGTTATCACACGTGAACGACTCTGGCTTCTGGCTGGTTGGTCGTTTCCTCGAAATGGATGAGAAGACGACCCTGAAAACCTGGACGGTGATGGAAACGCTGCTCGGCACCATCGCGTTCCTGATTGCATTAGTGGGGAGTATTTTCCTCTAACGCTCCTGCGCGGAGGGTGTTAAGCAAGCCTGACGCGCGGTGATAATGGATAGATCGTAAAGACGCTGTAAATACATCCCTGTACGCTCGGGTTGCGCCATCCCTGGCGCAAACGCTTTACTCTTCTATTCCATTATCACCGTTTTCATTCTGAGAATCGTTTTGTAATGGTTTTAGAGTAGAGCTTCGTTACCTGCATGATGGCGAAGCGCTATTTCTATAACTTCATGTAAGCACGCACGCCGTCGAGGAACATCTGCGTCGATAGCATCACCAGAATCAGGCCCATCAATTTCTCCAGTGCGCTCACGCCTTTCTCACCCAGCAAACGCAAGAACAAATCTGACATCAACAGGATGATGAATGAAATCGTCCAGGCGATAAACAGCGCCAGCGTCAGGTGAGGTAGCTGATTGGGGTACTGGTGGGAAAGCAGCATCAGCGCCGCGAGGATCGACGGCCCCGCTACCAGTGGAATCGCCATTGGCACCAGAAACGGCTCTTCTCCGGCAGGCAGGCCGCTGCTGTTGCCTTCCTGCGAAGGGAAAATCATCCGAATTGCGATGAGGAACAGCACGATACCGCCGGAAATGGACACGGTTTCGGTGCGCAGGTTCAGGAACGCCAGAATGTGCTCACCGGCGAACAGGAAGATCAGCATCAGCCCAAGTGCAATCAGCATTTCGCGGATCAGCACCACACGCCGGCGTTTAGGGTCGAGGTGCTTGAGTACGGACATGAAAATCGGCAGGTTGCCGAGTGGGTCCATTATGAGCAACAGCAGTACCGTTGCGGAGATCATTTCTGTCATGTTGGCTCTTTACTCCCAAAACCGTGTTTCCTGACTGGGGCCATCTTCATGGACTGATCAACGTTGTTATCCTGTGCCAGGTTGATGATATTAGAATGACTGCTGAAAAATGCCGTACTATCGAATAAATTCACTTGCGACTTTATGTACATTTTGTAAGGTTGAACGACACGATAATTTACAGGTTTACGACACGACGCGCTCGACCTCTGCGGCAGCTCACTGAGTCAGCAATCACTCAGCGCCATCGACGTTAGCCAGAATTCTTTTTGTTACCCCCAAAGCAGGACAGTTACCATGAAAAATGTTGGTTTTATTGGCTGGCGCGGTATGGTCGGCTCGGTTCTCATGCAGCGTATGCAGGAAGAACGCGATTTTGATGTGATTCACCCGGTGTTCTTTTCGACTTCTCAGCATGGCGAACCTGCCCCCGCGCTGGGCGGCCATCAAGGCGTGTTGCAGGATGCTTATAATATCGAAGCATTGCGCGCGCTGGACATCATCATTACCTGCCAGGGCGGCGATTATACCAATGAAGTCTACCCAAAGCTGCGTGAAAGTGGCTGGCAGGGGTACTGGATCGACGCCGCCTCCTCGCTGCGTATGAAAGATGATGCGATTATCATTCTGGATCCGGTCAACCACGGGGTGATTCAGCAAGGTCTGGATAAAGGCATCAAAACCTTTGCTGGCGGCAACTGTACCGTCAGCCTGATGCTGATGTCATTGGGCGGTCTGTTTGCTAACAATCTGGTGGAGTGGGTCTCTGCTGCGACGTATCAGGCAGCGTCTGGCGGTGGTGCGCGTCACATGCGTGAACTGCTGGCTCAGATGGGCGCACTGCACGGCGAAGTCGCGAAAGAGTTACAGGATCCGGCCTCTGCGATTCTGGATATCGAACGTAAAGTGACAGCGCTGACCCGTAGCGGTTCGTTGCCGACCGATAACTTTGGCGTACCGTTGGCAGGTAGCCTGATTCCGTGGATCGACAAACAGCTGGATAACGGCCAGAGCCGCGAGGAGTGGAAAGGTCAGGCAGAAACCAACAAGATTCTGAGTACCAGCAGCGTCATTCCTGTTGACGGCCTTTGCGTGCGCGTCGGTGCCCTGCGCTGCCACAGCCAGGCGTTCACCATCAAGCTGAAAAAAGACGTCGCGCTGCCGGAAATCGAGCAACTGCTGGCAACCCACAACGACTGGGTGAAAGTGGTGCCGAACGATCGCGACATTACCATGCGTGAACTGACGCCTGCTGCGGTAACCGGCACGCTTTCCACGCCGGTGGGTCGTCTGCGTAAGCTGAACATGGGGCCGGAATACCTGTCCGCCTTCACGGTCGGCGATCAGCTGCTGTGGGGAGCCGCTGAACCGCTGCGCCGTATGCTGCGCATCCTGCTGTAGTTATCTCGCTATAGTTATCTCGCTATAGTTCTCCTGCTTTCTGGCGCAACATCGTTTGGTGTTGTGCCTGTTTCATACTCAAGTTTAATCAAGAGCATAAACAAATGAGTACCGACAGTGAAAAGGATATGTCACGAGTATTGACATGGAAAAATCAGAAATTTGTTGTTACGACGAATAATGATCTACTGGATATTCATGCCATACATTGTTATTTAACGCGTTCAAGTTGGGCAGAAGGCATTGATATCGATACGGTTCGGGAATCTATTACTAACAGCCTTAATTTCGGTTTATTTGCTGACGATAAGCAAATTGGATTCGCACGTGTCGTGACGGATTTTGCGACTTTCGGTTATCTCTGTGATGTTTATGTGCTTGAAGAATATCAGCAGCAAAAGTTGGGCAGTTGGTTAATGGAATGCTGCCTTGACCATCCGGTACTTAAACGACTGCGACGTATTATGTTACTGACATCAACCGCGCCATGGCTCTATGAAAAAGCAGGGTATTCTCCGGTTAACAAAGAAAACTATGTCTGGACGATTACACGTCCCGATATCTATCAATCGAAAATGCATCGTGCTTGAGTCAACCAGTCAGACTAAGCATCGTGGCCTTCTTTCAGGTATTTCTTCAGACAATCTGTACTCGCCTATTCTACCTCCGTCAGTGCTTGGTTCTGGTGGACTGCCGCTTCACGTTTATCGGTGAAATTAACGCCACAACCCTGCCGAATCGTCGTAAATAAATCCATAATATTGGGCGTTAACATCATTTTAATGGAATAACTCACAATATGATGGATTTAAGTGTGAGTACGATCATCAAGCCGCTATTCGACGACCCAACCCGCAACGCTTCTATCTCCCCGTCACGCCACGCTATCGAGTTTTTCCAATGCCTTGCGCGCTGAAATCAGCGGGACGCGTACTTCGACACGTGTGAATTTATCTGCTTCGCTGACCACGGTAATGCCATAGCGGTTGCCGTAGCGTGCTTTAATGCGGCGGTCGACCAGATTCATGCCTAGCCCGTCGCCACCGCTGCGGGGCTGATAGGTGCCAGCGTTATCTTCCACTGACAGTTCCAGCGTGTTGGCGTGTAGGCGCCCGCTAATATGGATGTGCCCGTGTTCAATCATCTGCGAAGTACCGTGCTTAATCGCATTTTCGACAATCGGTTGCAGAGAAAATGCCGGTAGCCGCGCTTCGAGCAGCGCCTCCGGCAGCGAGATTTCTACCGTCAGGTGATCGGCAAAGCGTGCTTTTTCGATTTCGAGATAGGCATTAACGTGCTCCAGTTCGTCATTAAGCGACACTTCATCGTTGCTGCGTTTGAGGTTTTTACGGAAAAACGTCGACAGAGACAGCACCAACTGGCGCGCGTGATCGGGGTTGCGTCGTATCACGGCGGATAGCGTATTCAGTGCATTGAACAGAAAATGCGGGTTGACCTGCGCATGTAGCAGCTTGATTTCCGACTGCGCCAGCAGCTGTTTCTGTTGTTCAAAGCGGCCAGTCAGAATCTGTGCGGAAAGCAGGTGGGCGATCCCTTCTCCCAGCGTACGGTTAATGCTGGAAAATAGCTTATTCTTGGGTTCATAAAGTTTGATCGTGCCGACAACGCGCTGATCTTCGCCACGCAGTGGAATCACCAGTGTAGACCCGAGCTTACACTGCGGCGACACTGAGCAGGTGTAAGACACTTCGTTGCCGTCCGCATACACGACCTGATTGTTGTCTATTGCCCGGCGGGTGTGTGATGACGTGATCGGGGCACCGACGTTGTGGTGGTCGTCGCCCAACCCGATGAAGGCCAGTAGTTTGTCGCGATCGGTAATCGCGACGGCACCGACACCCAGCTCTTCATACAAAATACGGGCTACGCGCATACTGTTTTGCGGATTGAATCCCTGACGCAGCGCCCCTTCGGCGCGTGCCGCGATTTGCAGCGCTTTGGCGGAAAATGCAGACGTGTATTTTTCGAAAATGGCGCGTCTGTCGAGCAGGATACGCATGAACATGGCGGAACCGATGGTATTGGTGATCATCATCGGTAGTGCAATATCTCTCACCAGCTCAACGGCGTTATCAAACGGACGGGCAACCAGCAGAATAATCGCCATTTGCAGACATTCCGCAACCAGCGCGGTCAGGCCGACGACAAGCGGCTGAAACAGCAAATCGATACGGTTACGGCGTGCCAGATAGCGATGCAGCAGCCCGCCGAGCAAGCCTTCGGCAATGGTCGACAGCATACAGGCCAGCGCAGTCATACCGCCCATCGAATAGCGGTGTAATCCGCCAGTCAACCCGACGAGGAAGCCAACAGAAGGGCCGCCCAGCATGCCGCCGAGCACTGCGCCCGTCGCGCGGGTATTGGCAATAGAATCGTCGATATGCAAGCCGAAGTAGGTTCCCATAATGCAAAACACGGAGAAAACCAGATAGCAGACCAGCTTGTGCGGCAGGCGGATAGTGACCTGCATCAGCGGGATAAACAGCGGCGTTTTACTGAGTAGATAAGCGATAACCAGATAAACACACATCTGCTGTAACAGGGAAAGAATTAGATCAACCTGGCTAACCATGGGCGGTGTCTCTTCATACATCATCTATCAACATACACAATTGCCAAATTGTACTGCTTTTTGCTAGCGGACGAATCGATCTTTAAACAAAAGATGCTAATTATCCCGTGTCATAACTTATTCATATAAATATAAACGGAAAAACTTGATCAGCTATCAGATATTTCTCCGTTTTTTGACTACGCTGAATCAAGAGGCGTGGCTCAAGAACTCTTTCATAGTATTCATTATTTTTACACGTCGCCGTTATTCGTTAGCAAGATAATAACTCATTATTTTTATTGGGTTTTTGTTAAAAGTAAGTGACGGAAGAATATAAACGCAACGTAATACGCTTTTTATATAGCTTATTTATTTAATTCAAATGGTTAATCAGAGGATGGATACCATGTCAGCGTTTTCTGAGGCAATTAATTCACTTATTTCCGGTCATTATGCCGATCCGTTTTCGCTGTTAGGTATGCATCATTCCTCCAAAGGCCTTGAAGTTCGCGCGTTGCTGCCGGATGCGGAGGCTGCCTGGGTCGTTGATGCCAGCAATGGACGAAAAATTGCCGAACTGGAGCGCGTCGATGGGCGCGGTTTTTTTTGTGGTCTGGTGCCGCGTCGGAAGCAGGCTTTTCACTATCAATTGGCCGTGACCTGGCGTGAAGAAACCTGGGTGATTGAAGATCCTTACCGTTTTGGTCCGTTGTTGCAGGATTTGGACATTTGGCTTTTGGCTGAAGGCACCCATCTGCGACCTTACGAACGATTGGGCGCACATTTGGAAACGCTGGACGGGGTTGAAGGCACACGCTTTGCCGTCTGGGCGCCGAACGCTCAACGTGTTTCGGTGGTGGGGCAGTTTAACTTCTGGGATGGTCGACGTCATCCGATGCGGCTACGCAAGGAAAATGGCATTTGGGAGCTGTTTCTGCCCGACGTGAAAGCGGGCCAGCTCTACAAATATGAAATGATAGACAGCCACGGCAGCGTGCGGCTGAAGGCCGATCCGTATGCGTTTGAAGCACAGATGCGCCCGGATACCGCATCGCTGATTACGCCGTTGCCTGAGAAAGTCCCGACCAGCGACGCACGACGTGAGGCGAATAGCCTGCGCTCGCCGATATCCATTTATGAAGTTCATCTCGGCTCCTGGCGGCGACATACGGATAACAATTTCTGGCTGAGCTATCAGGAACTGGCGAAGCAACTGATTGATTATGTGCAATACATGGGCTTTACGCACGTTGAGTTGATGCCGATAAACGAACACCCGTTCGATGGCAGTTGGGGTTATCAGCCGCTAGGGCTGTATGCACCAACGCGTCGTTTCGGTACGGCATCAGAGTTTAGAGCGTTTGTTGATGCGCTTCATGGTGCAGGCATCAACGTCTTACTGGACTGGGTGCCGGGGCATTTTCCCAGCGACGAATACGGCCTTGCACAGTTTGATGGCACCGCGCTGTATGAGTACGCCGATCCGCGTGAAGGTTATCATCAGGACTGGAACACGTTGATTTACAACTATGGCCGCCATGAGGTGCGTAACTATCTGGCGGGTAACGCGTTGTTTTGGATGGAGCGCTATGGTATCGACGGGCTACGGGTGGACGCGGTGGCTTCCATGATTTACCGCGACTACAGCCGCAGTGAAGGCGAGTGGGTACCAAACCATTACGGCGGTAAAGAGAACCTCGAAGCTATTGCGTTTCTGCGCTACACCAATCACATGCTAGGCCATGCGGCACCTGCGGCGATCACGCTTGCCGAAGAGTCCACCGATTATCCGGGCGTCACGTTGCCACCTGATTGCAACGGCTTAGGGTTTCACTACAAGTGGAACATGGGCTGGATGCACGACACGTTGACCTATATGCAACTCGATCCCATTCACCGCAAATACCATCACGATCTGCTGACATTCGGTATGTTGTACGCCTATAGCGAGAATTTCGTGCTGCCGCTGTCTCACGATGAAGTGGTGCACGGCAAACGTTCGTTGCTGGATCGCATGCCCGGTGATGTGTGGCAGAAATTTGCCAATTTACGCGCCTATTACGGCTTTATGTGGGCGTATCCCGGCAAAAAGCTGCTGTTTATGGGCGGTGAATTTGCGCAAGGGCGTGAGTGGAATCACGACGCCAGTCTGGACTGGCATCTGCTGGATGAGCCGGAAGGGTGGCATCGCGGTGTTCAGGCGCTGGTCCGCGATCTCAACCATTACTATCGCCAGCAGCCGTCGCTCTATCAGTTGGATTTTCAGCCGCAGGGCTTTGAATGGCTGGTGGTGGACGATCGGGAAAACTCGGTTTTTGCCTTTGTCCGGCGTGATGAGCAGGGCAACGAAGTGCTGGTAATCAGCAATTTTACACCTGTGCCACGTTATGGCTATCGGATTGGCATCAACCAGCCCGGCGGCTGGCGTGAAGTCATGAACACTGATTCTGTTCACTATAACGGTAGCGATCAGGGCAATGTTGGGACGATTTACAGCGAGGAATGGGGCAGCCATCAACGCCAGCACTCTCTTGTTCTGACCATTCCGCCGCTTGCCACACTGTATCTGGTGAAGGAGGCGTAAATGGCGGAGTTGCAGACGGGCAAGCCGACACCGCTGGGGGCAAGTTTTGACGGCAACGGCGTGAATTTCGCGCTGTTTTCGGCGGATGCCGAGCGGGTAGAATTGTGTGTGTTTGATGAACGTCAGCAGGAACAACGGATCGCGCTGACCGCGCGCAGCGGCGATATCTGGCACGGCTATCTTCCCGATGCGCAGCCGGGATTACGCTACGGTTTCCGGGTTGATGGGCCGTTCGAACCGTCACAGGGTTTACGTTTCAATCCGCATAAGCTGCTGTTGGATCCCTGTGCGCGCCAGCTTGATGGCTGGGTTGTGGATGATGCTAGTCTGCAAGGCGGAATTGATCAGCGGGATGAACGCGATAGCGCTGACATTATGGCGAAGTGCGTGGTCACGGTAGAGGATTACGACTGGCAGGATGATCAACATCCACAAACGCCCTGGCATCAGACGGTGATTTATGAGGCGCACGTTCGTGGGTTGACGCAACTGCATCCTGATATTCCCGAAGAGATTCGCGGTAGCTATGCGGCGTTAGGTCACCCAGTGATGATTGACTATCTGACATCGCTGGGCGTGACGGCGCTGGAACTGCTTCCGGTGCAGCAGCATGCCGATGAGCCTCGGCTGCAACAGATGGGGCTGCGTAATTACTGGGGCTATAACGTACTGCTGCCGTTCGCCGTGGATAACAGTCTGGCCGCAGGCAACGACGCGCTGAATGAGTTCAGAGATGCGGTGAAAGCGCTGCATAACGCGGGTATTGAGGTCATTCTGGATGTGGTGTTCAACCATAGCGCCGAACTGGACGTTGAAGGCCCCACGCTGTGCCAGCGCGGCATCGACAACCGCAGTTATTACTGGCTGGGTGAAAACGGTGAATACCACAACTGGACTGGCTGCGGCAATGTGTTGCGGCTGAACCATCCGGCGGTCATTAATTGGGTGATGGACTGTCTGCGCTTCTGGCGCGAGGTCTGCCATGTTGATGGCTTCCGTTTCGATCTGGCAACGGTGCTGGGGCGCACACCGGATTTTACCGCCGCTGCGCCGCTGTTGTCCGCCATGAAAAACGATAGCCGCTTACAGGGCTGCAAGCTGATTGCTGAACCGTGGGACATCGGGCATGGCGGTTATCAGTTAGGTCAGTTCCCGACGCCGTTCGCGGAGTGGAGCGACCGCTACCGTGATGATATGCGCCGCTTTTGGCTACATGGCGATATTTCCCTCGGCGCGTTCGCTCGCCGTTTTGCCGCCTCCAGCGATATTTTCCAGCAGCACGACCGCCTGCCTTATGCCTCTATCAACAAACTGACGGCTCATGACGGCTTTACGCTGCGCGATCTGGTGAGTTTCAACCACAAGCACAATGATGCCAACGGAGAAGGCAATTGCGACGGCACAGACAGTAACTTCAGTAATAACCACGGCACGGAAGGGCTGGAAGCGGATGATGACATCCGTCAACGTCGATTAGCTAGCCAGAAGGCGCTGCTGACGACGCTGATTCTATCGCAGGGAACACCAATGCTGCTGGCGGGTGATGAACTGGGTCACAGCCAACAGGGCAACAATAACGCCTACTGTCAGGACAACGAGCTGGCCTGGCTGCACTGGGAAAACGCGGATCGTACATTGCGCGACTTTGTCGCCGGATTGATCCAACTTCGCCGCACGATCCCTGCATTACAGCAGGAAACGTGGTGGCAAGAAGGAGATGGCGCGGTGCAGTGGCTGAACAGAGAAGGACAGCCTTTGACGCCGCAGCAGTGGGAACAAGGGGAGCATCAGCTACAGATTTTACTGTCTGGTCGTTGGCTTGTGCTGTTTAACGCCAACCTTCATGCCGGTGAGTTCATGCTGCCAGAGGGCCACTGGCAGGTTTCACCGCCGTTTGATGAGATGAACTCGCTTGAGGGCGGAATTTGGCTCGGACAAGCGCAGGCGGTATGTGTCTTGATAAAGCAGACCACCTAAGCCATTAAAAGAATAATCAGGAGATAGCCATGGTGAACAACGACAAGCATGACCCTCTGATGTTGGCAAGACAGCTCCCTTTAAAATCCGTGGCATTAATTTTGGCCGGCGGCCGTGGAACGCGACTGAAAGGGCTGACGGCGCTGCGTGCCAAGCCCGCCGTCCACTTTGGCGGCAAATTTCGCATTATTGATTTCGCACTCTCTAACTGCCTGAACTCCGGTATCCGCCGCATTGGCGTGATTACGCAATATCAGTCGCATACGCTGGTGCAGCATATTCAGCGCGGCTGGTCGTTTTTTAATGCGGAGATGAACGAGTTTGTCGATCTGCTTCCCGCACAGCAGCGCCATTCTACCGATCACTGGTATCGGGGAACGGCGGACGCGGTTTGCCAGAATCTCGACATTATCCGGCGCTATCAGGCGGAGTATGTGGTCATCCTCGCGGGCGATCACATCTACAAGATGGACTACTCACGTATGCTGATCGATCACGTGGAGAAGGGGGCGGAATGTACGGTCGCCTGCCTGCCCGTGCCGCTGGAAGAAGCCAGCGCCTTTGGCGTAATGAGCGTGGACAAACAGCATCGTATCCTCGATTTTTCTGAAAAACCGGATAACCCGACGCCGATGCCAGATAACCCTGATATGGCGCTCGCGAGCATGGGGATCTATGTTTTTAATGCAGACTATCTTTATCAGTTGCTGGAAGAGGATCGTAATACGTCCGATTCCGCTCATGACTTTGGTCAGGATCTGATCCCGAAGATTGTCTCGCAGCGTCTGGCCTGGGCGCACCCTTTTACCCTGTCGTGCGTCACGTCGGGCGAAGATGAAAACCAATATTGGCGGGATGTCGGTACGCTGGAAGCCTATTGGCGTGCCAACCTCGATCTGGCGTCAGTCACGCCGGAGCTGGATGTCTACGATCGGCACTGGCCGATTCGTTCCGCTATTGAATCGCTGCCGCCTGCCAAATTTGTTCAGGACCGTTCAGGCAGCCATGGCATGACGATGAACTCGCTGGTATCGGGAGGCTGCATCGTCTCTGGCTCGGTTGTCACGCATTCAGTGCTGTTCCCACGTGTGAGGGTCAATTCGTTTTGCAGTATAGATTCGACGGTGATCCTGCCGGATGTCAACGTGGGGCGCTCCTGTCGTTTACGCCGTTGCGTGATCGATCGTGCCTGTCACTTGCCGGAAGGCATGGTGATTGGTGAAAACGCGGAAGAAGATAGCCGCCGTTTTTACCGTTCGGAAGAGGGGATCGTGCTGGTCACGCGATCGATGTTGGAAAAGCTGTAAACACCATCGGAACAAAATGGGAGTAATAATGCGGGTCTTACATGTTTGTTCAGAGCTATTTCCACTATTGAAAACCGGTGGACTGGCGGATGTGGCTGGTGCGTTGCCCGGCGCGCAGATTGCGGCGGGGATGGATGTCCGCGTCATTCTGCCTGCCTTCCCCGATCTGAAAAAAGGCATCGCTAACCTAGAGGTCGTGCGTGAACTGGATACCTTCGCCGGACACGTCACTTTGCTGTTCGGCCATTTTAACGGCGTCGGTATTTATTTGATTGATGTGCCCGATTTATATGAACGTGCGGGCAGCCCTTATCACGACCCGGCGCTTTACGCTTATGCCGATAACTACCTGCGGTTCGCGCTACTGGGATGGATGGGATGTGAGATGGCATTCGGGCTGGACCACTACTGGCGGCCTGATATTGTGCATGCCCATGATTGGCACGCTGGGTTGACCTGTGCCTACCTGGCAGCACGCAACCGTCCGGCGAAATCGATCTTCACCGTTCACAATCTGGCCTATCAGGGGCTGTTTGATGCCCGGCATATGGCGAATCTCCACTTGCCGAGTGACTTCTTTCAGGTCTACGGGCTGGAGTTTTATGGTCAGATTTCCTACCTCAAGGCAGGATTGTACTACGCTGACCATATTACGACCGTGAGCCCGACTTACGCGCATGAGATCACGCTGCCAGCCTATGGTTACGGTATGGAGGGCTTGCTGCTGGCGCGTGAAGAGGAAGGGCGGCTGTCCGGTATCCTCAATGGCGTGGATGAAACCATTTGGAATCCAGCACACGATCCTCTACTCACCAGCCACTACAGCCGCGATACGCTGGCGAACAAAGCGGAAAACAAGCGACGTCTGCAAACGGCGATGGGTTTGAAGGTAGACGAAAAGGCACCGGTTTTTGCCATCGTGAGCCGCCTGACCAGCCAGAAAGGGCTCGATATTGCATTAAGCGCGATACCGGATTTGTTGGAGCAGGGTGGGCAACTGGTGGTGTTGGGCGCAGGGGATGCCGATTTGCAGAAGGGTTTTCTGGCCGCCGCCGCGGAATATCACGGTCAGGTTGGGGTACAGATTGGCTATCACGAGGCTTTCTCGCACCGCATCATTGGCGGCGCGGATGTCATCATGGTGCCCAGCCGATTTGAGCCGTGCGGGTTAACGCAGCTTTACGGCCTGAAATATGGCACGTTACCGCTGGTGCGCCGTACCGGCGGACTGGCTGATACGGTATCAGACTGTTCGCTGGAGAATCTGGCGGATGGTCTGGCAAGCGGATTTGTCTTTAACGATTGCAGTGTGGGATCGCTATCGCGCGCGATTCGTCGTGTGTTTGTGCTGTGGTCCCGACCCACGCTATGGCGCTATGTGCAGCGTCAGGCGATGGCGATGGATTTTGGTTGGCAGGCTTCTGCTCAGGCTTATGGTGCGCTATATCAACGCTTGCATACCCACTAGTTTTCTCGCTGCGCGTCATCCTCGTGCAATCTGAAAACGACAGGGTAGGGTAACACTCACTTGGGAATGAATATTATGAACTCGCCGTTTATCTATACTTCACCAACGCTCAGTGTGGAAGCGCTGAAACACTCTATTGCTTACAAGCTTATGTTTACCGTAGGGAAAGACCCCTCTATTGCGAATAAGCACGACTGGCTGAATGCCACCTTACTGGCTGTGCGTGACCGGATGGTAGAACGCTGGCTGCGCTCGAATCGCGCTCAGCTTTCACAAGATGTACGGCAGGTGTATTACCTGTCGATGGAGTTTTTGCTGGGGCGAACGCTGTCGAACGCGCTGCTGGCGATGGGATTATACGAAGATATTAAGGCTGCGCTGGACGGTATGGGGCTGGAGCTGGACGATCTGTTAGAGGAAGAAAATGACCCCGGTTTAGGTAACGGTGGCTTGGGGCGTCTGGCTGCCTGTTTTCTGGATTCGCTGGCGACGATGGCTCTGCCGGGGCGTGGTTACGGTATTCGCTACGAATACGGTATGTTTAAACAAAACATTGTTAACGGCAAACAGGCGGAATCGCCGGACTACTGGCTGGAATACGGGAATGCGTGGGAATTCCCGCGTCACAGTACGCGCTACAAAGTGCGCTTCGGCGGTCGAATCCAGCAGGAAGGCAGCAAAATGCGCTGGCTGGAAACGGAAGAAGTTATCGCGTGCGCCTACGACCAAATCATCCCCGGTTTTGATACCGACGCCACTAATACCTTGCGCCTGTGGGGCGCGCAGGCCAGTAACGAAATCAATCTGGGTAAATTCAATCAGGGCGACTATTTTGCGGCGGTGGAAGATAAAAACCACTCGGAAAACGTGTCGCGCGTGCTGTATCCCGATGATTCAACCTACTCTGGCCGCGAACTGCGCCTGCGTCAGGAATACTTCCTGGTTTCCGCTACGGTGCAGGACATTCTCAACCGCCATTGGATGATGCATAAGACCTACGCCAATCTGGCGGAAAAGTTTGCCATCCACCTGAATGATACTCACCCGGTGCTGGCTATCCCGGAACTGATGCGTTTGCTGATCGATGAGCACAAATTCAAATGGATAGAAGCATGGGCCGTAGTGAGGAAAGTCTTTTCCTACACTAACCACACGCTGATGCAGGAAGCGCTGGAAACCTGGCCCGTCGATATGCTGGGTAAAATCCTGCCGCGCCATCTGCAATTGATTTTCGAAATCAACGAGCACTTTCTGGAATACGTGCAGAAAGAAATCCCCGATGACAACGAGCTGCTGGCGCGGGTTTCCATCATTGATGAAAACAACGGGCGTAAAATACGGATGGCGTGGCTGGCAGTGATCGCCAGTCATAAAGTGAATGGGGTATCGGAGCTGCATTCGGATCTGATGGTGCAGTCCCTGTTTGCTGACTTCGCCCGAATCTTCCCTAACCGCTTCTGTAATAAAACCAATGGTGTAACGCCGCGCCGCTGGCTGGCGCTCGCTAACCCGTCGCTCTCTAAACTGCTGGATGACACAATAGGCCAGACTTGGCGTACCGATCTGAGCCAGTTGAGTGAACTAAAACAGCACATCGATTATCCAGCGTTTGTGCAGAAAATTCGCAAGGTGAAACTAAAGAACAAGGTGCGTTTAGCAACCTATATGGCGGAAAATCTGAATATTGTGGTTAATCCGGAATCGCTGTTTGACGTGCAGATTAAGCGTATTCACGAATACAAGCGGCAACTGTTGAATGTGTTGCACATCATCACGCTTTATAACCGCATTAAAGACGATCCTGAGGTTGAACGTGTTCCGCGCGTCGCCATCTTTGCGGGCAAGGCCGCATCGGCCTATTACATGGCGAAGCACATCATTAACTTGATCAACGACGTTGCGAAGGTGATCAATAACGATCCGGCACTGCACGATCGGTTGAAGGTGGTATTCATCCCAAACTACAGCGTGAGCCTGGCACAGCTGATCATTCCGGCGGCGGATCTTTCTGAACAGATCTCGCTGGCGGGAACGGAAGCCTCCGGTACCAGTAACATGAAGTTTGCACTGAACGGCGCGCTGACGATCGGCACGTTGGATGGGGCGAATGTCGAAATGCTGGAGCATATTGGCGAAGAGAATATGTTTATCTTCGGCAACACGGCCGATCAGGTCGAAGCGCTACGCCAGAACGGCTATAACCCACGGCAATATTACGATCAGGACGAAGAGCTACATCGTGTGCTGACGCAAATCACCACGGGTATCTTCAGCCCTGATGATAGCCGCCGATACAGCGATCTGTTTGATTCATTAGTGAATTTTGGCGATTACTACCAGCTACTGGCAGACTATCGTAGCTATGTGGACACGCAGGATCGGGTTGATGAGCTGTATCGGAACAAGGATGAATGGGCGCGCAGTGCTGTCCAGAACATTGCCAGCATGGGCTATTTCTCGTCTGACCGCACCATCGGCGAATATGCTGCGGATATCTGGAATATCAAACCGATACGGTTGTGATTGCGGGAACTTCATTGTTGCGGATTTACATTGAGGAATGGTGATTGTTTCGTGCGTGGTGAGAATAGGTGTGGTTCTGTAGCAGAGAGCCACGCCCGACACAGGGCAGCTCAAACGCCGCTTGCCCTGTGTACCCAGGCTTATTGGCTAAATCATGCCGCTGCGCGGTGCCTTCGGGCTTGGATTAACGCAAATCGAGCCGCCAGTGACGCGTTCCGGACGCGGCACTGGCTTTCGCGACGTCCTGTCGCTCACTCGGCGTTAATCCACCCCTCAGCATGATTTTTACGCCAGCAATATCAGGCGAAACAATATGGACGAGATGCTCGTCCATTTTTATTAACCCGCTTTTGCCATCTGCTGTTGGCGGTAGCTGGCTAACCAGTCGCTGATGCGTTGTTTCTGTGCGTCATCAAAGCGCATGCCCAGCTTAGTGCGGCGCCAGATGACGTCGTCCAGCGTGACGGCCCATTCTTTCTCGACCAGATAGCGTAGTTCCGCTTCATACAGGTCATGACCGAAATCTTCACCCAGATCGCTGAGGCCTTTCACGTTTGCCAGAATCAGTTCGCTGTTTGAACCGTAGGTACGGCTGTAACGGCGCGTCAGTGATTCAGGCAGATTGAAGCGGCGACGCAGCGCGGCGGCGTAGTCATCCCGCGTGCCAGCGATATCACCGCCCGGCAGTACTGCATCTTTCGTCCAGGCTTTACCCGCCTGCGGATAGTATTTGTGCAGCTTATCCAGCGCGTGCTCTGCCAGTTTACGGTACGTCGTCAGCTTGCCGCCAAACACGGAAAGCAGCGGAGCCTGACCGTTATCATCATCTACCGACAGCGTGTAGTCACGGGTAATCGCCTGTGGAGAATCGGATTCGTCATCGCACAGTGGTCGTACGCCGGAGTAAGTCCAGACGATGTCATCGCGCGTGAGTTGCTGTTTGAAATGGTCGTTATACACATCCAGCAGGTAACCGACTTCGTTATCATCGATCTTCACATCGTGCGGATTACCTTTGTACTCCACGTCGGTCGTACCGATGATCGAGTAGTCATCCTGCCACGGGATCACGAACACAATGCGGTGATCTTTGTTTTGCAGAATATACGCCTGCGGCTGGTTATGGACTTTTGGCACCACGATGTGGCTGCCTTTGATCAAACGGATGCCGTAAGGTGATTTCAGTTGCAAGCCGTCATCAAAGAATTCTTTCACCCACGGGCCGGTCGCGTTCACCAGACCTTTGGCGCGCCAGGTGAAGGTTTCGCCGGTCAGTGAGTCAACGGCATCCACAATCCACACGCCTTGTTCACGGCGAGCACGGGTGACTTTGGTGCGGGTGCGGACTTCTCCGCTTCGTTTTGCCACTTCTTGCGCGTTTAACACTACCAGACGCGCATCATCCACCCAGCAGTCAGAATATTCAAAGCCTTGCTTCAGCTCAGGCTTAAGAACGGAATCTGCACCGAATTTCAGCCCTTTACTGGCAGGCAGGCTGACGCGTTTGCCAATGTTGTCATACATAAACAGGCCGATACGAATCATCCAGGCTGGACGCAAGTGCGGCTGATGGGGCAAACGAAAGCGCATGGGGAAAATAATGTGCGGAGCCATTTTCAGCAGCGTTTCGCGCTCAGACAGTGCTTCGCTGACCAAACGAAACTCATAGTGCTCAAGGTAACGCAGGCCGCCGTGAATCAGTTTAGAGCTGGCAGAGGACGTGGCACAGGCAAGATCCTGCGCTTCCAACAACAGGACTGATAGCCCTCGCCCAGCCGCATCTGCGGCGATGCCTGCACCGTTAATTCCGCCGCCGATAACGATGAGATCTTTGGTTTCCACGTTTCTTCCTCCACCCTCGAATAAATCAAAATGTTCGTTTTCGAGCATTATAATAATCGAAAACAAACAAATCAGCTAATGGTTAACCAAATAAAAACATTTATGCGTGATGAAGCTAACAATATGATGATAGTTGTCACATTAAAATAAGGGTTATTGAGGGTTATTGAGGGTTATTGAGGGTTTTTGGGGGACAATTCTTGACGACCTGATTCCTGTTGGACGTCACAGCTGCTCGATATACTGGCTGAAGCGCAAGAGATAGCCATCGGGATCCTGAACTAAAAACTCTCGCTGGCATGCTTCGGTTGGTCCTGTCGTGTCTTTGCTGGTTTCTATTGTGTAATAGTTATCTTTGAGTGGTCGGTAAAGCGGAATGTGATGATGCGCCAGACTGTCCAATAGCGGCATCACGTCGTCCACCTCTATCTGAAGATTGATACCCCGTCCCAAAGGCTTGACGAGATCTCCCGTGTTCCATCCTCCATCGTGAAACGCTTCCAGCATTAGCTGCGCTTCGCCGAGACTGAGATAGACAAACTCTGGATCCTCACGGCGGAACGTTATGGTGAAACCGAGTATATGCACGTAGAAATGCAGAGAGGCGGAAAAGTCCATCACTGTAAGTTCAGGCACCATGCGGTTCCAGTAGGTCTGATTCACGGTATTTACTTACCTCGTACCATAGGGATAGTCAGTGGCTCTGAACATTAATCATGTATCAGTAAATGGTGTATGACCACTTTTGTTTTTATTACCGAATTCGTTGAATCGATATTCCTCCTGGGGGGAGGAATATCGCATGGCAAGATGCATTAGTGCTGGCCGTAATAGGCGTTAGGGCCATGTTTACGACTAAAGTGTTTATTCATCAGGTGGGTGTCAATCAGGCGCAGACGTGGGTTGATGGAACAGGCAATCCAGGCCATTTTTGCGACTTCTTCCATCACGACAGCGTTGTGTACGGCTTCTTCTGCATTCTTGCCCCAGCAAAAAGGACCGTGCTGGTAAACAAGGATCCCTGGTGTATGTAGTGGGTGACTTGTATTAATGGTTTCTGCTATTACGACTCCAGTATTGTTTTCATAAGCCTGTTCAACTTCTTGTGGTGTGAGTGGACGAGTACAAAGAATGTCACCGGCAAAGTAGTCGGCGTGTGTTGTTCCCAGCGCAGGAATGGATAGCCCTGCCTGAGCCCAGGCGGTAGCGTGTGTTGAATGGGTATGCACAATACCGCCAATTTGCGGATAACGTTGGTAAAGCGCAAGGTGGGTCCCAGTATCTGATGAAGGTCGGTATTGCCCTTCGACAACTTTCCCCTGCATGTCGACGACAACCATATCGTCTGCCTGCATCTCGTCATAAGCGACGCCGCTGGGTTTGATGACGATAATCTGGCGATCGCGATCGATAGCGCTAACGTTGCCCCACGTATAGGTCACAAGGCCATGGCGCGGTAGCGCCATGTTGGCGTCAAACACCTGTTGTTTTAGCGATGTGTTCATGCTGTTTCCTCCACGGGTAGCCCTGCCTGTGACATTTTCTGTCTGACCCAATCGCGGGCGGCTGTGACCTCCTGAATAGGATTTTTTGCATTTTCACTCCACATTTCAATCAGGTAGGGGCCACAATATCCGCTCTCTTTAAGTGTTGAAAAACATTGGGTGAAATCGACAACGCCCGTACCAAACGGCACGTTTTTAAATACGCCTGGTTGGGTGTCCTTAACGTGTACCGCCACGATATGGCCTCTCCCTGCTCGTAATTCCATTTGCACGTCGTTGTCCCATGCGGAAAGGTTGCCAATATCGGGATACAACTGAAACCATGGATTATTTAAAAAGCTAGCGTAACCGAGCGCTTTGCTGATGGAGTTCATCAATGGATAATCCATGATTTCCATCGCCAGCGTGACCTGCGCCCGGCTTGCCATTTCCACCGCTTGCTGTAACCCAAGACGGAAGCGCTCTCGTGTCGTATCATTTGCGCGTTGGTAATAGACGTCATAGCCAGCAAGCTGGATAACGCGAATCCCCACGTCCTGAGCCAGCCGGATCGCCTTGCGCATGATCGACAGCCCTTGATCCCGAATGGCATCGTCCTCCGAGCCCAGCGGGAAGCGACGGTGGGCGCTAAGGCACATTGACGGTACGCGTATGCCGCTGATAGCAATGGCGTTAACCAATTCCATTCGTTGCTCACGGCTCCAGTCAAGTCGTGCCAGTCGGCTATCGGTCTCGTCTACCGACATTTCGACAAAATCAAACCCCAGCGCTTTCGCCTGTTGCAGGCGCGTCAGCCAATCTTCCCCCGCTGGTAAGGCTTTTTCGTAAATACCGAGTGGTACGGCTTTTGTGAGCATGCGTGTCTCCTTACCCCCAGATCTGAGCTATCTGGCGTTTAAATTCGCGAGCAGCTTCTACCGGGCTGGCGGCATCACGAATACTACGCCCTGCGATAAAAACATGGATCGGAATGCCGGCGAATAAGGGGAGATCTTCCAGAGCCAGGCCCCCAGTAACGGTGACGTTGAATCCCATTTCGGCGAGGCGCTGGATGGATCGGATATCCGACTTGCTCCAGGCAATACCTGCTGCTTGCGCATCGCGGCTACGGTGATAGACAACCTGCTGAATACCGATATCGCGCCACGCCTGTGCCTGTTCCCACGTCCAGAAACCGGTGAGTTCGATCTGCACATCACCGTTAAATTCACGTGCAACTTCCAAGGCTCCTGACGCAGTATTAATGTCCGCGCAGCAAATTACCGTGACCCAATCCGCCTGCGCTTCAAAACACATACGCGACAAAATTTTCCCGGCGTCAGCGATTTTTGCATCCGCCAGAACAATTTTGTGGGGGTAGAGCGCTTTCAGATCGCGCACGGCACGTACACCTTCTCCCACGCACAGGATGGTGCCAACTTCAATAATATCCACCTCTTCGGCAATCAAGCGGGTGGTCTGATAAGCATCGGCTAACGTCTGGTTATCCAGTGCGACTTGTAACATGGGTAAATGGGACATCAAAGCTCCTTAATCAGCAATTGCTGTGGTTGAACGATCAATCAAGTCCAGTACCTCTTGCTCGTTGCGGCAGGCGCGTAAACGATCAAAATTGGCTTCATCTTCAAAGAGATTGACGATTTGCATAATGCCGATCTCCTGATGTGTGGCGGCATCGACGGCAGCCATCGTAATCAGGATATCCACCGGATCGTTATCTTCATGGTTGAATATCAATGGCGTTTGCAACGTGACCAGTGCAAAACCTGTACGCTTCACGCCTTCTTCCGGGCGACCGTGCGGCATGGCCAGGCCGGGCGCGATGACAAAGTAAGGGCCGAATTTTTTCACACCGTCCAGAATCGCCTGGTAATAACGTGGTTCGACGACATCGGCGGCCACCAGAAGATCGACACCCATTTTCACCGCCTCCTGCCAGGTGTCGGCTTCGGCCTGTAGGCGAATAGAGCGGTTTTCTGATAATGAATCGCGTAATTTCATGCATGCTCCTCGTGTTGACGACTGCGCTGCGTGTGACGACTAAGCTGAAAATGCTAGGACGATTTTAGAGCGGCAGGGAAGTGCGCCTCGATGACGTCTAATAGCTTGGGACCAAAGTCTGCGGCTGATAGCATGTTGCGTACACCGACGACATATTTATTGCCGCTGACGGTGATTTCATCAGCGACGTGAGTGGAGGCGATGATAATGTCCGCTCCGCTTAGCTCTGCTTTGTATTCACCGACAGCGCAGCTATTCAGCGTGTGGTCGATGCCTTGCTGAGTCAGAAATTGCCCTACCTTCATTTTCATAATCATGGAGCTGCCTTGTCCGCAGCCGCACACCGCCAGAATCCGTACTGTCATGATGATGTCTCCAGTATTAGTTTGTGAGGTTTTCAGTGAGTTTCTTTTCTGCATCTTCCTCGGCGCGCAATGTGCGGCTAGCAAAGACCATATAAATCAAAGCGATGATTACCACCACGCCCATAAACCACAGTCCGAGCGTTAACCCTTGCATTAGCGGTGGTGCAAGAATTGACCAATCTGCCATTCCCATCCATGCACTCAGTCCGGTCAACTTGACAGCCCAGACGCAGCCAAAGATTTCAATCATCCCCATCACCAGGCAGATTTTCAGCGCAGCACGCCAGCCGCCAAAGTGATTGGCAAACACGCCGATAGTCGCATTCGAGAAGAACATCGGGATAAAGCCGGGAATGATCATGATAGGCGAACCAATACCCAGCAGGATGCCGACAGCGATCAATTGCCCGATGGTCCCCCACATGAAGCCCCAGACCACGGCATTGGGCGCAAAGCTATAAATTGCTGCACAGTCGATCGCCAGCACTGCACCGGGTATCAGGCGCTGAGATATCCCGTTAAATGCCTCCGAAAGTTCAGCAACGAACATGCGTACACCTTGAACGATGATGAAAATGGCGACGGCGAATTGGAAGCCTGTCTGGAGGATGTAGATTGACCAATGTGTTTTACCCGCCATCTGCTGCACGGTATCGAACCCGAAAGATAGCAGGATGGCACCAAAGAATATGGTCATGACGATCGCGGTTGAGACAATGTTGTCGTGAAAGATGTTTAGCCAGCCGGGCAGCTTGAGATCTTCTACGCTCTCTTCTTTTTTGCCCAGATAGGGGGCGATTTTGTAGGCCAGCCAGGAGGCGAACTGTTGCTGATGACCAATAGAAAAACCGCAGCCATCTGTGACGTCCTGAGTGGGTTTATACATCATGTTGGAGGTTATGCCCCAATAGAGGGAAACCAGTACGGCAGTGCAAATAATGGTTGTCCACATCGGATAGCCGAGTATGTATAAAAACACCGCGATCAACCCAGCCTGCTGAAACATGATGTGACCGGTGAGCATAATGGTACGGATACCCGTCAGCCGTCGCAGCAGGACGTAAAAGATATTCAGCGCCAGTGCCAGTAAGACGGCGTAACCCACCCAACTGTAGGCATCGCCCATGCTTTCAATTGTTGCCATCATTGAAGCATAGGTGTCTGAAATTGCGCCGTTTATTCCATAAACTGATGACATTTTTGCGACAACGGGTTTGAACGTACTGGTCAGGATGCCGGCCCCTGCCTGCAAGAGCATAAAACCGATGATCGTTTTGATCGTGCCTTTAATGATTACTGTGGTGCTTTTGCGTAGTAACAAATAGCCAATCATCGTGACGATCCCCAGCAGCAGGGGGGCGTTCGTCATGACCTGATTAAAAAAAATCGTGAAGATGGTATAGAAAATTTCCATAAGCACTCCGTTCGGATTTTGTTCATCCCGTTGCGCGTTAGTACCGCCACGCATTTCTGTAGGGCACCTTAACTCTATCAATCACAAGTAATCATAAAAAGATTTTTATTGATTTTTTGCGAGAGGCTTCGCAATTATTTTTTCTTATCAGACAACTAATCTAAATTGAGAATTGTTTTTTATTTTTTTAATTAAATCAGTGATTTGGTATTTTTATTGCGTAGGGATTCCTTTTGAATATCTCAGGAATAACAGAAGGTGACCACTATTATTGCTTATGTGGTAATTGAGAGTGTGATTAAGGCATGATACTTTGTGATTAATTTTATCATAGTTAGTTTTTTTGTGATTATTTTATGACGCATTTGATAATGTACCCAACTGCTGAGTGAGGTTTGCATAATGAGTAAAATTGACAGTATTACCCGCGAGTCATGGATTTTGGACACGTTTCCAGAGTGGGGAACGTGGCTGAATGAAGAAATTGAGCAGGAGCAAGTCGCCCCTGGATCGTTTGCGATGTGGTGGCTGGGTTGTACCGGTATTTGGCTGAAGTCAGAAGAAGGGGCGAATATTTGCGTGGATTTCTGGTGTGGTACCGGTAAGCAAAGTCACGCCAACCCGTTAATGAAAACCGGGCACCAAATGCAGCGTATGGCCGGCGTGAAAAAACTACAGCCCAATTTGCGCACGACGCCGTTTGTGCTCGATCCTTTCGCAATTCGCCAGATTGATGCCGTTCTGGCTACGCACGATCACAATGATCACATTGATGTGAATGTAGCAGCGGCGGTGATGAAGCATTGTGACAGCAGTGTGCCTTTCATCGGCCCGGAAAGTTGCGTGAATATCTGGACTGGCTGGGGAGTGCCGCGTGAACGCTGTATTATTGTGAAACCGGGTGATGTGATTACCATCAAAGATGTGCAAATTCACGCCCTGGATGCGTTTGACCGCACGGCTCTGATTACGTTGCCTGTGGAAGAAAAAGCGGCAGGTGTACTGCCGGATGGCATGGACAAGCGTGCAGTTAACTACCTTTTTAAAACGCCGGGCGGCAATCTATACCACAGCGGGGATTCACACTATTCAAACTACTATGCCAAACATGGCAATGAGCATCAAATCGACGTGGCGCTGGGTTCCTATGGTGAAAACCCCCGCGGTATTACCGATAAAATGACCAGTTCAGACATGCTGCGGATGGCTGAAGCGTTAAATACCAAAGTTGTGATTCCGTTCCACCATGATATTTGGTCAAACTTTCAGGCTGACCCGCAGGAGATCCGCGTACTGTGGGAAATGAAAAAAGACCGTCTGAAATATGGCTTTAAGCCTTTTATCTGGCAGGTGGGCGGGAAATTTACCTGGCCGCAGGATAAGGACAACCTGGAGTACCATTATCCACGGGGCTTTGATGATTGCTTCACAATAGAGCCAGATTTACCGTTTAAGTCCTTCCTTTAGACACATTGATTCGGGCACGCAAGGGTGCCCGAATTTGTATTCAGGTGCATATTATCTGGCTGTATTGATTCCATGACGCGAATCTTTGCGTACTTTTGATAAGTTATGATTCAAAATATAGCAAGTGCTCACTATAATCTGCGTTCAGAATCTTTCAAATGGGGCAAGCATGACTGAATCTCAACGCCAAAACGCCATCATCGATTTTTTGCAGCGTAGGGGGCAAATTACCGTTGCCGATCTGATCGAACAATTCGAGGTGTCTCCGGCGACGGCACGTCGTGATATCAACAAACTTGATGAGAGTGGCAGGCTCAGAAAGGTGCGTAATGGCGCGGAGGTCGTGACGATCCCGCGGCTGGTGTGGACGCCGTTAACCATTTATCAGACACAGCATCTGGATGAAAAAATGCGCATCGCCAAGGCGGCCGCGCAACTGTGCCAGCCGGGAGAGAGTGTCGTCATTAACTGTGGCTCGACCGCATTTCTGTTGGGTCAGGAGATTTGTGGTAAGGATGTGCAGGTGATTACTAACTACCTGCCTCTGGCGAATTACCTGATTGAGCAGGAGCATGACAGTGTGGTTATCATGGGTGGGCAATACAACAAAAGCCAGTCCATCACGCTGGCACCACAGGAGCGAGACGCCAGCTTGTATGCAGGACATTGGATGTTCACCAGCGGTAGAGGGTTGACGGTAGATGGGTTGTATAAAACGGATATGTTGACGGCAATGGCTGAGCAGACGATGCTCAACTATGCCGGAAAGCTGGCCGTTGTGGTTGATAGCAGTAAGGTTGGAGAGAGGGCAGGAATGTTATTTAGCCGAGTCGACCAGATTGATGTCGTGATAACCGGTAATGAAGCCAATGCGGAGATTGTGAACCAACTACGTAATTTGGGGGTTGAGGTTATTTTGGTGTAATACCGTGATTTATCCTCGCTCTTTATCTGGTTTTTGTGGCGTAAGAACGCGCTACAATGGTGCCAGTTATTCTCAAAACTCCGCCATTATTAACAAGGTTGTCATTTCCGATGGAACAATTTGAAGCAATTAGCCTTGAGCACGCCCATTCTCGCTGGCAGGACGGAGGCGTTGTCGTTGATATTCGCGATCCACAGAGCTTTGCCGTCGCCCATGTTCCCGGCGCGACGCACCTGACGAACGAAACGCTGTCTGACTTTGTACGCGGAACCGACTTGGCAGCACCGGTCATGGTGATTTGCTACCACGGTATTAGCAGCCGCAATGCGGCACAGTACCTGATTAGCCTTGGGTTTGATTCGGTGTACAGCATTGATGGTGGCTTTGAGGCCTGGCAACATCGCTATCCGCAAGACACGGTATCTGCCAGTTAAAAAAACGGCGTGTCCGTATCTTCGGATGCGCCGCCGTCTTGACGTCAGGGATTACTGCGGGTTTGCCGTGGATCCGGAATGTCGGAATACCTGTATGATGCTCTTCGCTTGCATGATGACCACCAGTAGGAAAAGCACGGCCAGAAAGGCGGAAATCGGGCGTTCTATGAAAGCCATTAGATCACCGTCGGATTTCAGCAGGGAAGAAAGCAGGCTTTTTTCCAACATTGGTCCCAGCACCATGCCCAAGATGACGGGCGCAATGGGGTAGTGATGTTTTTGCAGGAAATACCCCACGATCCCCATTACCAGCATGACCACTACTGATGCCATTGAGTTATTCATGGCGAAGGCACCGACAATACTGAACACGATAACCACCGGATACACGATATCCTTATTCACGGAAATCAGTCGTTTCAGGAGATTCACCACCACCAGTGCCAGCGGGAGCAGGGCGAGGTTGGCGATAAAGAACAGGATAAAAATGGCGTAGAGCTTTTCGGGATGGAAGATAAATAACGACGGCCCCGGCTGCATGTCTTTCATATACAGTACGCCGATGACAATGGCGGCAACGGAATCGCCGGGAATGCCGAATACTAACGTCGGAATATAGCTGCCAGCCAGACTGGCATTGTTGCTGGATGAAGCGTTGATCAATGCTTCTTCCGAACCCTTACCGTATTTTTCCGGCTGGCGGGAAAATTTTTTCGCTACGGCATACGAGATCCAGGCGGCGATGTCCGCGCCAGCGCCGGGTAGAACCCCAATCAGCGTGCCGATGGCGCTACTACGCGCGATACCGAGGCGATTCTTTTTTAATGCCGGGCGAACGCCGGAAAGAATATTGAATGATGCCTTCTCCTTTGGCTGTGAAGTCACGCTGGGCGATGGTGAGTTTTCGCGGTGACGGTTGGCGTAGTAATCAATGGCATTCGCGATAGCAAACATACCGATCATCGCAGGAATGAAGCTGATACCCTCCAGTAGCGCGACCTGCCCAAACGTAAAGCGGGGTTGTCCTGTAAATTCATCATAGCCGATGGTTGCCAGTACCAGCCCCAACAAGAGCGCCATCAAGCTCTTGACCACATATTGTCCAGAAATCAACGTAGAACAACTTAGCCCCAGCAGGGCCAGCCAGGTGTACTCGAATGAACTGAACTTCATCGCAAAGGAGGCCAGCAGCGGGGACGCGAATGTCAGCACTATCGCGCCGATGATACCGCCAATCACGGATGTGCTCAGGCCAAGCCCCAGAACATAATTGGTTTTCCCCTGCTGGCTTAGCGCGTAGCTGTCGTCCACATAGGCCGCAGAAGCGGGTGTACCAGGAATACGCAGTAGTACGCCGGGAATATCGCCCGCGTAAATCGTGGAGGCGCCAACAGAGATCATCATCGCTAAGGCGGGGATAGGATCCATGAAAAAGGTAAAAGGCACCAGCAGCGCCACAGCCATGGTGGCCGTCAGGCCAGGGATGGCTCCGACAAACAAGCCGAATAACCCTGCGGCGAAGATAGCAATGATAGCATTGAGCGTAATGTAATCGCTGGCGTTAATCAGGATATCCATTGTCATGTTTCCTTAAAAAAGAATACCGGCAGGGAGCGGTACCAGTAATACTTTGGAAAACAGGTAGTAAATACCAGTCGAAAGCACCACCGCTGCAACGGCGGCGGGGAGCCTGTGTTGAGGAAGAAAAAAGACGAATAGTCCTGCCATGATAAGGCTGGTTGTGAATATAAATCCTATTATATCAACAATATATATATAGAAGATCACCGTGCATGCTACTAACACTACGCTCAGGATGTCACGGCGTGCGGTTCCGGATGAGGAAGCGTCGGCTTTTAACCGCACCGTGATGAAATCCAGTAATGAAAGCAGCCCGATCAGAATACCCGTAATGGCTGGCATAAACCCTGCGCCAAACGTGGCGACATCGCCAAGCTCAATGAAGGCATAGGCGGCGACGCTGAGGCCAAATAGCAGGAAAATCAGAGGGAGTAATGATTGTAGTTTCGGCATGTTGTTCAGGTGCCATTTTCATGGCACCTGCCTGTTATTTAGCATCAGAAAGCAGGCTACCAAACTGGGCGTCTTCATCTTTCATGAACTGATAGAGCGCATCGCCGTATAGCTCGCTCACTTCAAATCCTTGGTTTTTAGCGAATTTTTGGAGTTCGCCTCCCTCATACACTTTCTTCATTGCCGCTGTTAGCTTCTCGCTAATGTCCGCTGGCAAGCCTTTCGGCGCGGAGAGCACGTTCCATGTAGTCAGTGACCAGTCATAGGGTGTGGTCTTGTTGAATACGGGGATGGCGGCATACAGTTCGGAGGCCTGATCGGACATGATTGCGAGATGACGTACCATGCCTGCATCAACCATGCTTTTGGCCTCGCCGGGCGACGAAGTGACGAAATCAACGCCGCCGGATACCAGCTCCTGGAGGGCGGCGCTAGCACCCTGCGATGGAATAAAGCGGACCGCATTTTCCGGTAGGTTGGCACTTTTTAACATACCGAGGGTGTTCAAATGCCAGACGGATTTCAACCCACTGCCGGAGGCACGCAGTTTACCGGGCCGTTGTTTTATTGCGTCGATCAGTTGATTGGCATTCTGGTAAGGGGAGTCTTTGGCGACCTGTAAGCCACCATAAATCACGGCCAGACGGCTGATCGGTGTGTAGTCCTCGTAGCTCAGATTAGTCATTTTCTGGTGGTGCATCATTGCGATTTCTACGGTCACTACCCCTAGCGTATAGCCATCAGGCTTGGCACGGTGGATGGCGTCGTGACCCACTACGCCGCTGCCGCCGGTACGATTGACGACATTCACGTTCACGCCCAGTTCTTTTTGCAGACCCTGAGCAACCAAACGTGCCACAGTGTCCGTATTTCCCCCCGCGCCCCAAGGCACGATAATCGTAATCGGTTTCTCCGGCCAGGCCGCAAAAGCGGAGCAGGAGAGGAAAAGTGTACTTAATGCCATTAACCGGATGCGTTTCATTATCGTTGCTTCCTTTTGTAGAGATATGAGGTAAAAGGCAGTTAGTTAATCTGTTTTATTTTGTTGTTGTAATGTGCGGTGCCAGTGCGGATTTGCTCAAGAAGAACAGCCAACCCCCAATGTTTTTCCAGCACATCATCTTGATTGACCCGGCAGTGTGCGCTGCTGAAGGTGCCCTGGTGTTGGTGATAAATTTTGGCGTTCTTGGGGTAGCCCAACGTTTCTGTCACGGCGGCAAGTGAGAGGAATGTTGCCAGTTCCTGCGCCAATTCAGGATCGCGAGCATGGTGATGATATAACCACCGGTAAAGCTCGGGATGGAAATTGGTAAACACGCCGCTAAAGCCTCTGGAACCGGCTTTCATTGCTTCAAAGGCAATGGCAGCGTTGGCATTGATGATATTCAACGGCGTGCCGGCCGTTAACGCCACGCGATGAATGACGGTAGGCAAATCGCAACTTACGTCTTTTAACACAACAAAACGGCTGGTTTGAGCACAGTAATTCAGTTCTTCATCGCTTAGCAGGCGACGGTAAGGTGCCGGACATTCATAGAGTCCCAGCGGTATATCTGGCGGAAGCGCAGCAAGCAGGCGGTTCAGCGTGGCGTAAAATACCTCACTGCCTTGATTGTGAGGGTCAAGGTGGTTGGTAACCAACACCAGAGCGTCAATGCCGGTTTCCGACATCGCGCGCAGTTCGTGAATCTGCTCCTCAATATCGTCACTGACGTGGCCTGATGCGATGACGGGCACTCGGCCATTGACCTTTTCGACGACAAAACGTGCCAGCGCCACACGCTCCGGCAAGCTAAGAAACAACATTTCACTCGACTGACAAACGGCGAACAGCGCATCGACCCCCTTAGCCAGATACCAGTCGATAAGTTTCTCCAGACCGGGATAGTCAATGTCATTGCTGTCGGTAAAAGGGGTCAGCATGACGGGTACAATTCCATTGATTTCTTTCATTATTTACTCCTCACTGAATAATCTTATTTTACCCTCAATGAGGGGGAATGCTGCGCGAGCCGAGCCTTGACCTGACGATGTTCTGGCATGTTGGCGGCACCTTCGCGTTCAACGGCCAGCGAGGCAAAGGCGGAGGCGTAGGTCGCGGCCTGAACGAGGTTTTGCCCGTTGGCGATGGCGGCGGCGAATGCGCCGTTAAAGGCGTCGCCAGCACCGGTTGTATCAATACTGAGTGCGGGAAAGGCGGGAATATGTTGAAACTGTTGGTTATCCAACAGCAGTGCGCCGCGCGCACCCATCGTAATGATGACGCACCGTGCACCGAGTTCGGCGATCTTCATGGCCGCGGTTTTCGCGCTATCCAGATCGTGAATGTCTACCCCAGACAGGAGTGAGGCTTCGGTTTCATTTGGCGTAATCACGTCGATGTAGTCGAGATACGGCAGGATGTCGCCGGAATAGGGTGCAGGATTGAGAATCACTTTTTTACTTAACGCGCGTGCCAGTTTCATCGCGTTTAAGGTTGCGGAGAAATTATTCTCCAACTGGAGTAGCAGGACATCGGCGTGTGATAGTTCTGGGGTGATGGCCGCCACCTCATCTTCATTAATCGTCTGATTAGCGCCAGGATAAATAGCGATCATGTTCTCGCCGTTTTGCTGAGAGACATAAATAATGGCGTTACCCGTTGGCTCCGTTTCGGATTGATAGAGTGTAAAAGAGAGAATTTCAGATGAGGCAAGATGATCGTAGGCGAATTGGCTGAATTGATCTTTGCCGACCTTTGAAACGAAATGGACGCGCGATCCCGCTCGGCTGGCGGCCATTGCCTGATTCGCGCCTTTGCCGCCGGGGCCTAATGTACTGCCCTGTGCCATGAGCGATTCGCCGCCTTTTGGGAAGCGATCAACCTTGGCGACAATATCGACGTTAAAGGATCCCAGAATACATACCTTGCCGTTCATCTTGCTTCCTTTGTTTCTGGTGGTTTGCGGGTGTCGCTGTTTTCCTAAACGCTTAAGCAGTACGTCAAAGTTTTCACCGTTGGTGGTGATGAGCTCTGACTGCAAACTGCGGCGCGTAACGATGGCGCCGCCATGACAGCGCTGGATCAGGCTCATATTGGCTAGTGCGTTTAAGTCACTACGGATGGTTTCGCGGGTGACAGAGAATTCTTTTGCTAAAAATTCAACGCTTGCGCGCCCGTGTCTGTCCAGATAGGTCAGGATTCGATTTCGCCTTTCTTCAAGAAACATACGTCCTCTCCCTGTAGCTATTTTGGAGAGTAAAATAGGTAGAATGATTAAAAAGTGACTAATGTCATGAGAAACAAGTTGAAACGGAAGTAAACAAAAATAAATAATTTCGTTGCATTAAAGGGGGGTGGGGTCGCATTTGTTGTTACATTTTACGAGATTCCCGTTATAAACGAGGGTGTTGGACAGGCTGTGAATGACGATTCGCTTGCCTGCTTGACCTTGATATGTGTTATTTTTACGCGCAATCTGCCTACGATACGGTGAATAACTCTTATGGCCATCCGCGTTATCGCTCTCTCCAACCCGCGCCTGGCGCAGGCATTCGTTGATTACATGCGCACGCAGCAGGTCCATCTGGAAATGCGCCCTCAAGGGCATGAAGCTGAACTGTGGCTGGAAGATGAAGCCCAACTGAACAACGTTCAGGAAGCGATGGAGATTTTTCTGCGTGACCCGACAAACCCGCGCTATCTGGCGGCCAGTTGGCAAACGGGATCGATGGATACCGGTATTCAATACCAGCGTTATTCTTACTTGCAGACGCTGAAGCAAAAAGCAGGGCCGCTGACGCTATCCGTGATGGTCGTGACGATTGCGGTGTTCATCCTGATGCAAATTTCAGGTTATGAGAGCGTGATGACGTGGCTTGCGTTCCCGGCAGAAGGACAGCAGCTACAGCTGTGGCGCTGGTTTAGTCATGCTTTGTTGCACTTTTCTCTACTGCATATTTTGTTCAATCTGATGTGGTGGTGGTATCTGGGAGGGCCGGTTGAAAAAGTGTTGGGAACCGGCAAGCTGTTGGTCATCACGCTGGTTTCTGCGCTGGTGAGCGGCTGGGCGCAGTCCTGGTTTAGCGGCACCTATTTTGGTGGTATGTCCGGCGTGGTTTATGCCCTGATGGGGTATGTCTGGCTTCGAGGGGAAAGAGAGCCTGATGGCTATTTATCCATGCCGCGCAGTCTGATGGCCTTCGCTTTACTGTGGCTGGTCGCCGGATATTTCGATATTTTAGGCATGTCGATCGCGAATGCCGCGCATGTGGCTGGGCTGGTTGTCGGGCTATTGATGGCCTTTTGGGACACGTATAATAAAACAAACCCCCGGTAAATCGGGGCGTCTTAGGGGATAAATGTGAAGCAGACACAACGGCATGACGCCATTATTGAACTGGTGCGTCGGCAGGGGTATGTCAGTACAGAAGAGCTGGTGGATCATTTTGCGGTGAGCCCGCAGACCATTCGTCGCGATCTGAACGATCTGGCCGAACAGAATAAGATCCATCGTCACCACGGTGGTGCGGCCTTGCCATCCAGTTCAGTGAATACGGCCTATCATGACCGTAAAATGATGTGGTCGGATGAAAAAGCGCGCATTGCCCGTCGGGTGGCGAGCCAGATCCCAGACGGGGCCACCTTGTTTATTGATATCGGCACCACGCCTGAAGCGGTGGCCTATGCGTTGATGCAGCATAAAGATCTGCGCGTGGTCACCAATAACCTGAATGTGGCAACGCTGCTGACGGCAAAAGAGGATTTTCGCCTGATTTTGGCCGGTGGCGAAGTGCGCACCCGCGATGGTGGCATTATGGGGGAGGCGACGCTCGATTTTATCTCTCAGTTCCGTCTGGATTTCGGCATTTTGGGCATCAGCGGTATTGACATGGATGGGTCATTACTGGAGTTTGATTACCATGAAGTGCGCACAAAACGGGCGATTATTGAAAATTCTCGCTGCGTCATGCTGGTGACAGATCATTCCAAGTTCGGCCGCAATGCGATGGTGAATTTGGGTAACATGGATTTGATCGACTATCTTTTTACCGACCAGTCACCACCACCCAGCGTACTGAAAATCATTGAACAACATAAGGTACAGTTGGAGTTGTGTTGAGTCCGATGTGCCTTTTCCATGATGGACAAAGGAGGAGGCACGATGTCAGATTCTTCAAACCAGTCTGGTTCTTCACAAAAGTCAGGATTGTCAAAACGTTCAGTGGCTGCAAAAAAGTCAGATGCTTTGACGCAGCCTGCTTCCCCCACTCATTCTGCCATCGCCTTTGATGCACCACAGTTTGCCGCCGCGCTGCTCCGTCAACAGCGGCTCGGTGGCGTCGCTTCCCTAAAGGCGATGACGCCAGTGCAGTGCTGGCGCGCCGTCAGCCTCGCGCTGGCCGAACAGTTGCTGACGCACACCGCGTCGCCAACGCCTCCTGCTTCCAATACCAATACACCTCAGCGCCATGTGAACTACCTCTCGATGGAGTTTCTGCCTGGCCGCCTGACGGGCAACAACCTGCTGAATTTGGGCTGGTATGACGCCGTAGCCAACGCGCTGGCTGAGCAAGGGCTGAACCTGAGCGATATTCTGGAGCAGGAAACCGATCCGGGTTTAGGCAACGGTGGATTAGGTCGGTTGGCATCCTGCTTTCTGGACTCGATGGCAACGGTAGGGCAGCCTGCAACGGGTTACGGCCTCAATTACCAGTATGGCCTGTTTCGCCAGCATTTTGCGCAAGAACAGCAGCAGGAAACGGCTGATGACTGGCAACGTGACTCCTACCCGTGGCTTTTACCGCGAGCGGAGCTGGCGGTGGATGTTGGGTTCGGCGGGCGTTTGCAACCCCAGACCGACGGGAGCCTGCGCTGGCTGCCGGATACCGTTTTCAGGGGAGAAGCCTGTGATTTACCCGTGATTGGCTATCACAACGGTTCCGCCCAGCCGCTGCGCCTGTGGCGTGCGACGCATCGTGATCCGTTTGATCTAACCTTATTCAATGAAGGCCACTATCTGCGTGCGGCGCAGGCGGGAATTTCCGCTGCCAGCCTGACCAGCGTGCTGTACCCGAATGACAATCATGCGGCGGGCAAACGCTTGCGCCTGATGCAGCAGTATTTCCACTGTGCCTGTTCGGTCGCTGACATCCTGCGCCGCCACCTTAACGCGGGGCGGGCGTTATCGGCGTTGCCGGACTATGAAGTCATCCAGCTTAATGATACTCACCCGACGCTGGCGATCCCTGAATTGATGCGGCTGTTGCTGGATGAACACCAGATGTCGTGGGATGACGCGTGGTCGATAACCGGGCGTACCTTTGCCTATACCAACCATACGCTGATGCCCGAAGCGCTTGAGCGCTGGGATGAACGGCTGTTTAGTCGTCTGCTTCCCCGCCATCTGTCGATTATTCGGCAGATTGATACACAGTTTAAGGCGCAGGTTGAACGCAAATGGCCCGGCGATCGGCTGGTGTGGGCGAAGCTTGCCATCCGCCACCAGCGGCAGATTCGCATGGCAAACTTGTGCGTCGTGAGCTGCTTTGCGGTCAACGGCGTGGCGGCACTGCACTCGGAACTGGTGGTGAAAGATCTGTTCCCTGAATACCATCAACTCTGGCCGACCAAATTCCACAACGTCACCAACGGCATTACGCCACGTCGTTGGCTAAAGCAGTGTAACCCGGCGCTGTCTGCGTTGATCGACGACACGCTGCATACACCATGGGTGAATGATTTGCCCGCGTTGCAAGGGCTGGAACCCTACGCTGATGATGCTGATTTTCGTGAGCGTTATCGACAAATCAAGGCCGATAATAAAACGCAGTTGGCGACCTATCTTCGCCAGCAGTACGACATTGTGGTCGATCCACAGGCGTTGTTTGACGTGCAAATCAAGCGATTGCATGAATACAAGCGTCAGCATTTGAATCTACTTCATATTCTCGCGCTATATCGTCAATTGCGTGACAATCCGCATCTGGATATAGTGCCGCACGTCTTTTTGTTCGGTGCCAAAGCGGCACCGGGCTATGTATTAGCGAAAAACATCATTTATGCCATTAATCGGGTCGCTGCGGTCATTAATCACGATCGCCGGGTTAACGATCGCCTAAGGGTCATCTTCCCGGCGGACTATCGCGTATCGCTGGCTGAACGGATGATTCCTGCTGCTGATGTGTCTGAGCAGATTTCGACGGCAGGTAAAGAAGCGTCCGGCACTGGCAATATGAAGCTGGCGCTGAACGGGGCGTTGACCGTCGGTACGTTGGACGGGGCGAATGTAGAAATGGCGCAGCAGGTCGGCGAGGACAATCTGTTCATTTTCGGCCACACCGTGGAACAGGTCAAAGCGTTACAGGCTCAGGGTTACGAACCGGCTGACTACCTTGCTGCGACGCCGCTGCTGCGTGAAATACTGAGCGAGCTGGCGAGCGGCGCGTTCAGTCATGGGGATAAAGACGCGTTTGCCCCGCTGCTGGATAGCCTGCTGAAACTGGGCGACCCCTATATGTTAATGGCCGATTTTGCACCGTATTGTGAGGTGCAGCAGCGTGTTGATGCGCTATATCGTGAGCAGGATGAATGGACGCGCCGCTGTGTGCTGAATACTGCCAGAATGGGGATGTTCAGTTCAGACAGAGCGATTCATGATTACCAGACGCGCATTTGGCAGGCGCATCGTTAGGAAAAGGAGAGGGTATTCAAGGTGGATAAACTGGCAAGCCAACAGACAGGCATCGCGGAAAGCTATACCGATGCCTATGGCAAAGAGCACATTGTTGCGGCCGCAATCAGAAATCAGATTCAGGCAATGATGGACGTTTCTGATAGCGGCAATGCGCCCTTGCCGCCTGTTCGTGTCTTTTTGCAAGGCCGGGATGCGGTCATCGAGCTTGCTGGTCGCGGTGAATACCTCTGGACGCTGATGTATGAAAATGGCGGTCAAATCCAAGGTCAGATAACGGGCGGCTCAACGTTGGCTCTGCCGGGCGTGCTGCCGCTGGGTTACCACTACTTGACGCTGGTGCAGGCCGACCAGCGCTGGAGTTGCCGGATTATTGTCGCGCCGCACCGTTGCTATGAACCCGAAGCTTTACAGCAGGGAAAACGCTGGTGGGGCGTTACCGTCCAGCTTTATACCTTGCGCTCGCAGAACAACTGGGGCGTGGGGGATTTTGGCGATCTGCGCCAACTGGTGGAACAAATTGCCCGACGTGGCGGTGCTTTTGTAGGGCTGAACCCGCTGCACTCGCTGTATCCCGCCCTCCCTGAAGCCGCAAGCCCTTACAGCCCGTCATCCCGACACTGGCTGAACATTATTTATATCGATGTGAATCGAATCGATGATTTCCAGCAGAGCGGTGAAGCGCAGGCGTGGTGGCATCGTGAGGATACGCAAAGTGCGGTTACGTCGCTACGGGCAGGTCGCTGGGTCGATTATGAGCCGGTTACGCAGCTTAAGTTGACGGCCCTGCGGCTGGCGTTTCGCTATTTTACTACCCGCAGTACGCTGGATCCGCGCATTAGCGCCTTCCGTCAGTTTGTTGTCAGTGGCGGGCAGAGTCTGCAACTCCAGGCGACGTTTGATGCGTTGCAGGCCTACCTGAAAAAGCAGGGTGAGAACTACGCGGACTGGCATCAGTGGCCTGCCAGTTATCATGATGTACACAGTGAAACCGTGAAGTCATTCCGCCGTGAAAACAGCGATGAGATTACGTTCTACAGCTGGCTACAATGGGTGGCGTATGAGCAGTTAGCGGATTGCTACGCGCACAGTAAGCAGCTTGGTCTGCCGTTAGGTCTGTATCGCGACTTGGCCGTTGGTGTCGCACAGGGCGGCGCGGAAACCTGGGACGAACGACAGCTATATTGTCTCGATGCTTCTATCGGTGCACCGCCGGATCCACTTGGACCGCAGGGACAAAATTGGCAGCTTGCGCCAATGAACCCCACCATGATGCAGCTTCGAGGCTATCAACCTTTTATCGACGTACTGCGCAGCAACATGGCGCACTGCGGTGCATTGCGCATCGATCATGTGATGGCGCTTTTACGCCTGTGGTGGATTCCCAAAGCGGAGTCAGCAGGCAACGGGGCTTATGTGTATTATCCTGTCGACGATCTGCTGGCGGTACTGGCGTTGGAAAGCCAGCGTCATCGCTGCCTGATTATCGGTGAGGATTTAGGCACGGTGCCGCCGGAAATTGTCAGCAAGCTGCATGACTATGGTATTTATTCCTACAAGGTATTGTTCTTTGAAAAGGACGACGAGAATCACTTCCGCGCACCTGAGGATTATCCGCGCCAGGCGATGGCTACTATCACCACTCATGACCTCCCGACGTTACGTGGCTACTGGCAAACGGTGGATTTATCGCTTGGGCGCGAGCTAGGGCTTTACCCTGCGGAGTCGTTGTTGCAGGAGCAGATGCAACAACGTGAAAAATCCAAGCAGGGGTTGCTCAACGCGTTACATCATTACGGACTATTACCGCAGCGTGTTGGCCGCAACTCGGCGCTGACGACAATGGGCGCACCGCTGAGTCGTGGCGTTCACCGCTATGTTGCAGATAGCGCCAGCGCACTGGTCGGGTTTCAACTGGAAGACTGGCTGGATATGGCGACGCCGGTCAACGTACCGGGCACCAATCGCGAATATCCCAACTGGCGGCGTAAGCTGACGCGTCCGCTGGAATCGATCTTCGCTGACCGCTGCCTTGAACGACTGGTTCGGGATGTGGATTTACGCCGCGGCGCGCCGATGAAAACGCAAAAAGCCTAATAACATAATGAGTACTTTTCCTCCCCTGAGTCGGGGAGGAAAGCAAAGATAAATCAGCAGGGGAGAAGATTAATAGTAGGAGTGCTCGCCGCGCTGGTGTTCGGTGAGATCTCTCACGCCTTTCAGCTCAGGGAAGGTTTGCAGCAGCTCTTTCTCAATCCCTTCTTTCAGCGTAACGTCAACCATAGAACAGCCGTTACAGCCGCCGCCAAATTGCAGAATCGCCAGACCGTCATCGGTAATTTCCATCAGCGTCACGCGGCCGCCGTGGCCAGCTAGCTGTGGGTTGATCTGCGATTGCAGCACATACTCAACGCGTTCCATCAGCGGGGCGCTGTCGTCCACTTTACGCATTTTGGCGTTTGGCGCTTTCAGCGTGAGCTGAGAACCTAATTGGTCGGTCACGAAGTCGATTTCAGCGTCTTCAAGATAAGGTGCGCTGAGTTCGTCCACGTAGGCGGAAATCTTTTCAAACTTCAGTACGGTATCGCTGGCTTCTACGGCATCCGGCGGGCAGTAAGAGACACCGCACTCGGCGTTTGGCGTACCTGGATTGATAACAAATACGCGAATCTGTGTGCCTTCTTCCTGTTTTGCCAACAGTTTCAGGAAATGCTCCTGAGCAGCATCAGTAATACGGATCATAATAGTAAGCTCGATAGTTGACTGCACTTATCGGTTATAATACGCCCATCCTCCCCCCGACTACAAGGTTCGGCATAAACACCAGACCTGAACGCCCGCCGCGCCTTGAGCCAGCAACAGCCTACTGATTTCGGCTGCGGTACTGCCCGTCGTGACCACATCATCCAGTAAAACCACCTGCTGCCCGGACAGCGATACGTCACAGGAAAATGCACCTCGCAGATTTCTTCGCCGCGCGCTGGCGCTGAGTGTTTGCTGTAGCGGCGTGCGTCGGGTGCGCTGCAATTCGCGTGGATTGTAAGCACAGCTCAGCCAGTGAGCGAGAGGGCGGGCAAGCAGTTCGGTCTGGTTAAAACCACGACGCCACTGGCGGTTTCGGTGTAGAGGCACGGTGAACAGACGATCGGGGCGAAATAGAGGTATCTGCCCAGCGAGCTTTCGCTCGCGATAGGTCATCTGCCAGCGTAATAGCATCTGTCGCGCGAGTACCGCTGCCAGCTCGGTTTTACCGTGAAACTTGAAATGCTTAAGCAGCGTGTTAAACGGTGGCGCGTAGTCGCTGACAAAGGTCATCGATTGCCAGGGCGGGGGATGTTGCAGGCAGCGTCCGCACTGACGCGTAGTGTCGCTTGCGGGCAAACCACAGCGCGGGCAGCAGGTAGGCAAACGGGGGAAATGACGCTGGCAGTACGAACAAATTCCCTGCTGGCTGCGATGAAGCGGCAATAAACATAGCCAGCAGCGTGCTGCGATGGTTAACATATTCTTTCCCTAAATATGGTTTTTCCCTAGGAAGGAAGATAACTGATGGCAGCGTTGTATTGGCAGACCGAAGGCGCAGGAAATACGGATCTTGTGTTGCTGCACGGATGGGGATTGAATGCGCAGGTATGGCAAAGCATGGTGGTGCGACTTGCTCCGCATTTTCGCCTGCATCTGGTCGATCTGCCAGGCTATGGCAGAAGTCAGGGATTTGGGCCGATGTCTCTGAATGACATGGCGAACAAGGTGCTGACGCAGGCACCGGAGCGTGCCGTCTGGCTGGGGTGGTCATTGGGGGGATTGGTTGCCAGTCAAATTGCGCTGAGCGCACCTTCGCGGGTGGAAAAGCTGATTACCGTGGCGTCGTCGCCCTGTTTCAGCGCACAGGATGGCTGGTCGGGTATCAAGCCGGACGTATTACAGGGCTTTCAGCGGCAGCTCAGCGAAGATTTTCAGCGCACGGTCGAGCGGTTTCTGGCGCTGCAAACGCTGGGAACAGAGAGCGCACGGCAGGATGCAAGACTGCTAAAAAGTGTGGTGCTGGAACTGCCGATGCCATCAGTTGACGTGCTGAATGGCGGGCTGGAAATTTTGCGTGAAGCGGATTTACGCCAGCCGTTAATCGATTTGACAGTGCCTCTCCTGCGGCTCTATGGCGCGTTAGACGGGTTAGTGCCGCGTAAGGTCGCCGGATTGCTGGATGATCAGTGGCCGAATTCGACGTCGGTGGTGGTGCCAAAGGCCGCGCATGCGCCGTTTATCTCGCATCCTGATGCCTTTACCGAGCAGGTGATCGCGTTCGCTCAGGCGTAGCCGACGATAATTTACATTTTCTCCTCAATTTCTCCACGATTTAGCCGACGCTGGCAGTTAAGGTAATTTCCCACCCTGCATGTTAATGCTGGTCGCTTAAGCCTTATTTTAGGAGAAACACGGGGATGAGGTTCCCGCAGGGACACCTCGCCTTGTGGTCGCTCCGTGTATCTCGATGCTTAAACCATTGGCATTACCCTGCATGCAGGCTTTTTCTCTGGGTTGAATGAATTCTGTTGTGATCGAACATAAGTAGGCTGCTCATGAAGCAGCCACGTTAAAACATGGCTGAGGAGTGTAGAAGCGATGGCGAATTTTTTTGTCGACCGTCCTATTTTTGCGTGGGTGCTGGCTATCCTTCTCAGCCTATGCGGTATGTTGGCGATCAAGTCATTACCGATAGAACAGTATCCCGATCTGGCTCCGCCCAGCGTAAGGATCACGGCTAGCTACCCCGGTGCATCGGCACAGACGCTGGAAAATACCGTGACACAGGTTATCGAGCAGAGCATGACCGGGCTGGATAACCTAATGTACATGTCCTCAGACAGCAGCAATACCGGACAGGCTCGAATCATGCTGACCTTCGAGGCGGGCACCGACCCCGATGAAGCCCGTCAGCAGGTGCAAAACCAACTCCAATCCGCTACCCGCAAGCTGCCGCAGGACGTGCAGCAGCAGGGCGTCACCGTAAGTAAAACGGGTGACACCAATATCCTGATGGTCGCGTTTGTCTCTACCGATGGCAGCATGGACAAGCAGGATATCTCCGATTATGTCGCGACGAATATTCAGGAGCCGATCAGCCGCATCAGCGGGGTGGGCGAGGTCGATTCCTATGGATCGCAGTATGCGATGCGCATCTGGTTGGATCCTGCCAAACTGATGGATTACTCGCTGACGACCAGCGACGTGGTGCGGGCTATCGAATCGCAAAATAGCCAGGTCTCAGTAGGACAAGTCGGCGGCGTACCGTCGGTGGATAATCAGGCGCTTAACGCCACGATTAACGCACAATCTCTGCTACAGACACCGCAGCAGTTTCGTGATATCACGCTGCGCGTCAATCAAGATGGCTCTGCCGTCACGCTGGCTAACGTCGCGGAAGTGGAGTTGGGAGCAGAGCGCTACGATTTTCTCAGTCGCTTTAACGGTCAGGCGGCGTCTGGGCTGGGCGTGAAACTGGCATCTGGCGCGAATGAGCTGGAAACTGACAAGCGTGTCAGAGAACGTATCGAAGAACTGTCGCAGTACTTCCCCCACGGGCTGGAAGCCAAAATCGCCTTCGAAACGTCCCCTTTTGTTAAAGCCTCTATTACTGATGTGGTGAAAACGCTGTTTGAAGCGGTACTGCTGGTCTTTTTGGTTATGTACCTGTTCTTGCAGAATTTCCGCGCCACGCTGATTCCCACGATTGCCGTGCCGGTGGTGTTGCTCGGTACGTTTGCCGTGCTGTATGCCTTCGGCTTTAGCCTGAACACGCTGACGATGTTCGCGATGGTGCTGGCGATTGGCCTGCTGGTGGACGATGCCATCGTGGTGGTGGAGAACGTGGAACGGGTGATGAGCGAAGAGGGGCTATCGCCACGGGAAGCGACGCGAAAATCGATGGGGCAGGTGCAAGGGGCGCTGGTCGGGATCGCGCTGGTGTTGTCCGCTGTGTTTGTGCCGATGGCTTTTTTTGGCGGCACTACGGGGGCGATTTATCGTCAGTTCTCCATCACGATTGTGACGTCAATGATTCTGTCGGTGCTGGTGGCGATGATTCTGACGCCCGCGCTGTGTGCGACGCTGCTCAAGCCGCTCGCCAAAGGCCAACACCACGGTCGTAAAGGCTTCTTTGGCTGGTTTAACCGGAGCTTTACCCGCACGTCGCTGGGCTATGAGCGTGGTGTCGGCAAGATATTGATCAGCAGCGTGCGCTGGCTGCTGCTTTATATGGGCATCATTGGGATTATGGCTTTCCTGTTTTTCCGACTGCCAACCTCGTTTTTACCACAGGAAGATCGGGGCGTGTTCACGACTCAGGTACAGCTCCCACCTGGGGCGACGCAACAGCAGACCTTACAGGTGGTTAACAAAATCGAGCAGTATTACCTTACGCAGGAAAAGGACGCCGTGACATCCGTGTTTTCCACTATTGGTTCAGGGCCGGGCGGGAATGGACAGAATGTGGCGCGGCTGTTTGTGCGACTTAAAGACTGGAACGAACGCACTACTCCAGAGAGCAGTTCGTTTGCCGTCATCGAACGTGCAACCAAAGCCTTTCGCAATATCAAGGAAGCGCGAGTATTCGCCAGCAGTCCGCCGTCGATTAACGGCTTGGGTAGTGCGGCGGGTTTCGCTATGCAGTTACAGGATCGCGGTGGGCTGGGGCACGATGCGCTGATGGCCGCGCGGGATCAACTGCTGAACATGGCTGAGAGTAACCGAGAGCTGACGCGCGTGCGCCACAACGGTCTGGATGACGGTTCACAACTGCGGATTCATATCGATCAGCGCAAAGCGCAGGCGCTGGGTGTGTCGGTAGACGACATTAATAGCACGCTGAAAACGGGCTGGGGGTCGACCTATGTAAATGACTTTCTTGACCGTGGCCGAGTGAAGAAAGTCTACGTACAGGCGGCAGCGAAGTTCCGCATGCTGCCGGACGACATCAGTAAATGGTATGTGCGCAACAACAGCGGCGGCATGGTGCCGTTTAGCGCGTTTGCACAAACCGTCTGGGAAACCGGTTCGCCGCGTCTTGAGCGTTATAACGGTTATTCATCGCTGGAGATTGTCGGCGAGGCGACGCCGGGCGTTAGTACCGGTACGGCGATGACTATCATGGAATCGCTGGTGGAGAAACTGCCGGAAGGCTTTGGGGTGGAGTGGACGGGGATGTCCTTGCAGGAGCGTCTCAGCGGGGCGCAGGCTCCGGCGCTGTATGCGATTTCGCTGCTGGTGGTGTTTCTGTGTCTGGCTGCACTGTATGAAAGTTGGACGGTGCCGTTCTCCGTCATGCTGGTGGTGCCGATGGGTGTGCTGGGGGCACTGGTGGCGACCTGGGCGCGCGGTCTGGAAAACGATGTCTATTTTCAGGTTGGGCTACTGACGGTGGTCGGGTTATCGGCGAAGAACGCCATCCTGATTGTGGAGTTCGCCAACGAGATGAACCAGAAAGGGAAGGATCTGGTTGAGGCCACGCTGGAGGCTTCCCGCCAGCGGCTGCGACCAATTTTGATGACGTCATTGGCGTTTATCTTCGGCGTGCTACCGATGGCGACCAGCAGCGGTGCGGGCTCTGCCAGCCAGCATGCGGTGGGAACGGGCGTGATAGGTGGGATGCTGGCTGCTACTTTCCTCGCCATTTTCTTCGTGCCGCTGTTCTTTGTCGTCGTGCGCCGCCGCTTTCCGTTAAAAGAGAAGATGACGGAGCAGGATTAGGTGCAGATGCAATAATTTATGGTGAAATTCATCAAACTGTAAAAAAAGGTAACTACGTTATGTCCTGCTAAACTACGCAACCAAGGACATAACAATGAAAGCTCGCTGGTTACTGCCTTTACTGATGTCTGCTGCGCTGCCAGGAATGGTGCAGGCTCAGGCCATTTATCCCATTGACCGCGCCACCATGCTGGCAGGCGGGAAATTCGATTTTAAAGTCGAGTTTGATGAAGTACTCAAGCCGCAAGATATTCGCATTCTGATCAACGGCAAAGATTACCAGCAGGTGCTGGGCAAAACGGCCTCGTTTGTTGAGCGTGAAGACGGCGGCAACGCCTCCACTGTCTGGCTGCGAGACGTCAACCTGCCGGAAGCGGGCAAGTATGTGGTAGAAGCGGAAGCCAAAGGCAAAAAGACCCAGGTGAACTGGGACGTCTATTCAGCGTCCGGTACGCGTAAAGCCAAAAACGTGATTCTGTTCATCGGCGATGGCCTGTCCGTTGCGCACCGCACTGGCGCGCGCATCCTGTCCAAAGGGGTGACGGAAGGCAAAGCGGATGGTCGTTTGGCGATTGATGACCTGCAATATATGGCGTTTGGCGGTACTTCCAGCACTGACTCCATCGCGGCCGACAGCGCCAACACCATGAGTGCTTACATGACCGGTCACAAGTCCGGTGTGAATGCGCTGGGTGTGTACGTCAGCCGTAGCAAAAATTCACTGGATCACCCGAAGCAAGAAACGCTGGGTGAGCTGTTAACCCGTTCTACCAAGATGTCGGTCGGCGTCGTCAGCGATGCTGAACTTCAGGACGCCACGCCAGCGGCGGTCGTCTCTCACACGCGTCGTCGTGCGGATAAAGCCGAAATCGTTGAGATGTTCTACAACGTTCAGCCTACGGTCATGTTGGGCGGCGGTTCTGCTTACTTCCTGCCGAAAAGTACGCCGGGTTCAAAGCGTAAAGACGAAACCAACTACGTTGAGAAATTCCAGCAGGCGGGTTACTCACTGGTTACCGATGCGGATTCACTGAAGAAAAACGCGTCACAGGCCACCAAGCTGCTGGGGCTGTTCCACACTGGCAATATGGATGGTGTGATGGATCGTCGTTTCCTGAAAAACGACGTAGCCAAGAAATTCCCCAACCAGCCTGATCTGACTGAAATGACGCAGGCGGCGCTGGATGTGCTGTCCAAAAACCAAGACGGCTTCTTCCTGATGGTGGAATCCGCGTTGATCGACAAAGCATCTCACCCGCTGGATTGGGAGCGTGCGTTTACTAACACCATCATGCTGGATCAGTCTGTCGCGATAGCCAAGAAGTTCGTGGAGAAAAACCCAGATACGATGATTATCGTCACGGGTGACCATACGCACGGTCTGTCTATCATCGGTACGATAGATGACAGCAAACCTGGCACCGAGATGCGTGAGAAAGTCGGCGTGTATGAAGATGCAGGCTACCCGAACTACAAAGACGCCAACAAAGACGGCTACCCGGATGATTTGAACGTCTCCAAACGTCTGGCTGTATTCTTCAATAACTTCCCGGACTATTACGAAACGTTCCGTCCGAAGCTGGATAACCAGTTTGTTCCTGCCATCAAGAACGAAAAAGATGAATACGTTGCCAACAAAGCCTACGAGAAAGTACCAGGTGCGGTATTCCGTGAAGGGATCCTGCCACGATCTTCCGATACGGGCGTTCATGCCGTTGACGATATGGTGATTCAGGCGAGCGGACCGGGTGCTGAGCGCATTCGTGGTTACATGGAAAACACCGATCTGTTCCGCGTGATTGTTGATGCACTGGCGGTGAAACCGCAAGACAAAAAGTAACCCTACGACGCTATGAATAATGCGAAATGTAGCAAAGCGGGGGCAACCCCGCTTTTATTCTCTTGGCTGCGTGCGGTGCTGGTGCTTCTGTTCCTCGGTGGTATCGCTCCGGTGAGCGCGGCGCAGTCTGAACTCTCCTTCGATAAGCTGTATGCCTCTTACGGCGTGCTGGGTCTGGAATTTTCCAATGATGTCAAAGCGCTCTCCGGTAAACGGGTAAAGATGCACGGCTTTATGGCACCCCCGCTCAAGGCAGAGTCACAATTCTTTGTCTTAACCAAAATGCCGATGGCGCTGTGCCCCTTCTGCTCGTCTGATGCGGACTGGCCAGAAGACATCGTTGTCGTCTATCTCGCCAAGCGTCAGACCTTCGTACAGAACAACACCATGATTGAGGTGGAAGGCGTGCTGGAGCATGGATCGTGGACCGATCCTGAAACGGGTTTTGTCAGCCTGCTGCGACTGCGTGAAGCGACGTTCGATACCCTTTAGGAGCGCTAATGGCTGGTTTATTGATTCAACACCTGAGTGTGACCTTCCCCGATACGTCAGAGGCCGTGCTGGATATTCCCGCGCTGTCGATTCGTTCTGGCGAACGGGTCGCTGTGATGGGGCCTTCTGGCTCCGGTAAGACCACGTTGGTGAATGCCATTACTGGAATGGATCACAGTGGAACGGGTCAGGTGCAGTGGGAAAAGCAGGACATTTGGCAGTTGAATGAAGCGGAGCGTGACCGCTGGCGGGCAAAACATATCGGGCTGGTGATGCAGGATTTCCATCTTTTTCCCGGTTTGAATGCGATAGAGAACATCTTGCTGCCTGCGCAGTTCCATCACTGGCGGATACCTGCGTCGCTCAGGCAGCGGGCGGGAGATTTGCTGGCACAGGTCGGGCTGGATACGGGAAAACGCCCCGTTGAGGTGTTATCACGCGGCGAGAAGCAGCGGGTTGCGGTCGCGAGAGCCTTGCTCAGTAATCCAGACATCATCGTCGCCGATGAACCGACGGCGAGTCTGGATGCACAAAGTGGTGAGCAGATCGCTGACTTGCTGGTGACGCTGGCGCGTGAGAGCCGTGCCACGCTTATTGCCATTACGCACGATGCACGTTTGGCATCGCAGATGTCGCGCTGTATTCAACTCGAAAAAGGACGCCTCGTGGCGGACACGCTGTATCAGGAGGATCGGGCATGATTCCATGGCGTCTTATCTGGGTAGACTGGCGGCGGCTCTGGCCGGGTGTGCTGGTTGTGGTGTTACTGATCGCGATGGCGACAGCGTTAAGTATTTCGGTGAGTTTACAGGAAAGGGCGCTGCGTATGGGCAGTGCCAAAGCAGCCGACCGCTTCGATCTGGTGATTGGTGCGCCGGGGAGCGAAACCCAACTGGTGCTGTCGTCGGTGTTCCTGCAACCGTCTGCCCTGACGTTGATTCCTGCGCAGGTGTTGACGGATTTGGAGAAGAACCCGCTGGTCGCGTGGGCGGCTCCAGTCGCATTTGGTGATTTCTATCAGGGGATGCCGATTATCGGCACCACGCCGCCGTTGGTCACCGATAACGGCAAGCGACAGCTCACCGCCGGACGCTTGTTCAACGACGGTTTTGAGGCCGTGGTCGGCGCACAAACGGGGCTGACTGTGGGGAGTAAATTTAGCCCGATTCATGGTCAGGTGGGAACGGAAGGTGCGCATGCACACGATGATGTTACCTATACCGTTGTCGGCGTGCTACCAGCGGACGGCAGCGCGTGGGATAAAGCGATTCTGGTGCCGGTAAATGCCGTGTGGCGGGTGCACGGGATCCATCCACCGCATGATGCAGATGAGGCGCATCACGATGAACACCACCATGATGCGAATGAACAAGGTGCACATGATCACGCAGATGAGCATGACGGCCATACGCATGATGAAACCGCGCATGTGGAAGGCGATCAACATGCTGATGAACATCACAATGATGCACATCCAACTGAAGATGGCGAGCATCATGATGATGCCGCGCATCCGGTTACGGCTACACATGATGACGACCATAGCGATGTGGAAGCACATGAGCACAAGCATCAGGCGGGACTGCCTGCGATTGTCGTGAAACCGAAAACGATCGCTGGCGCTTATCAACTACGCTCGCTGTATCGCAGCAACACCACGCTGGCGGTGTTCCCCGGTGAAGTGTTGGTGAAGCTGTACTCGATGCTGGGCGATATTCGTGAACTGCTGACCTATATCTCGCTGGGGACGCAGGGATTAGTGGGCGTCGCCGTCGCGATGGTCGCGGTTATCCACCTGCGGCAACGGCAGAAACAGATCGGGGCACTTCGCGCATTTGGCGCACCGCGCTACGGCATTTTCACGTTGATTTGGAGCGGACTGATGTCGTTGGTGAGCGTCGGCGTGCTAGTGGGTGTCGGTCTGGGCTACCTTGCTGCCCGTGCGATTGCGGTGGTGATGAGCGAGAAAAGCGGCTTTGTCCTGCCGGTGACGCTGGAATGGGAAGATATCCATTTCGTTCTGCTCCTGTTGCTGGTTGCCGCTGTCGTCCTCACCATTCCGGCCATGCTCTCCTACCGTCAGTCTCCGGCAACGGCACTGCGTGGGGAATAAGCGCGGTAAACCCCTAAGTTAGCAGCCTTACACCGGACGTGTTGCTTTACGTCCGGTGCTGTTCTTCCTTCCTTCCTTCCTTCCTTCCTTCCCACTTGCACATATGTCCCGGTTCCTTTACGGAGGAAGATTGACTGCGCTCATACGGTAGGTGACCTGCTCGTGGCGTGTAAATAACGTACAGTGACCGTATTACTATTATTTTTCATGCAGAATAATGCTGTTATTTATAATAACCATGTTAATTATTAATGCATCACTCTATGTGTATAAAATGTTGACTATTTGTATCTTAATTGATAACTTTCGGCCTTGTTAAATCGTAGTGATTATATCTGACATAACTAAAAATAATTATATTTACTCTCTGGGAAATAGCAGGTTTTTTTAATCTTTGAGCAAAGTCGGTAAGAGGGCGTAATATGGGCCGCGAAATCCATTCCTTTATCAAAAGGAAGTTGAAAGGCATCGGTGATGTATGGTTTTCTTATTTTATGATGAGTAAAAACTCTACCAGCCAGCCTTATATTATTTCGAACTATCCAGAAGAATGGATGAAGGAATATATAAAAAAAGAGATGTTTCTGAGTGACCCTATCATTGTTGCCTCATTAGTCCGTATCACGCCATTTTCCTGGGATGATAACGATCTTGTGATGCTAAGAGCGAAGAATCAGGATGTCTTTATTTCTTCCGTACAGCACGATATAAGTTCAGGTTATACCTTTGTCTTGCACGACCATGATAATAATGTGGCGACACTGAGCATAGCGAACCATTTGGAAGATGCGAATTTCGAAAAATGTATGAAGAATCATGAAAATGATTTGCAGATGTTGCTTGTGAACGTACATGAAAAAGTGATGGCCTATCAGCGAGCTATCAACGACCAAGACAAACCACCCGATAACTCAAGAAATGCTTTACTCTCCCCGCGTGAAACCGAAGTGCTTTTCCTGGTGAGTAGTGGGCGAACTTACAAAGAGGTTTCTCGTATATTAGGTATTAGTGAGGTCACCGTTAAGTTCCACATTAACAACTCAGTCCGTAAATTGGATGTTATCAATTCCCGCCATGCTATAACCAAAGCACTAGAGTTAAATCTTTTCCACTCCCCTTGTGAACCTGTAATAATGAAGCATATGGACGCCCGTTAGTCTGTATCAATCATTGCCAATAGGGAGGAACCTATCCAAAAGAATAGTGACTCCCTATCTAAAAGAAATCCGTTAGCTGAACTTTTACACGGTTAATATTTACCTTTGCCTTTCCTATGATATGTGACGAATTAAAACGTTATTTTCTCTCATGTTGTTATTAAGGTAAGGGTTATTACTGTGAGCAATAGTTTTTGCGTTGTTTATAAAGGTTCTGATGCCGATATAAATAATATCCAACGCGACTTCGACGGAAAGGGCGAAGCATTATCTAATGGCTATCTTTTTATCGAACAGAATGGCCATTATCAGAAGTGTGAGATGGAAAGAGGGTCGGCCTACCTGGTGGGGGCGCTATACAATCGGACGTTTCTGATCGGATTGGCCGGGGTGTGGGAAGGCGAAGCTTATCTGGCGAATGATGCTGAGCTGCTGGCGTTATTGTTTACTCGTCTGGGAGCGAATGCGCTGGCGCTGGCTGAAGGTGACTTCTGCTTTTTCATTGATGAACCAAACGGCGAATTGACGGTGATTACCGAGTCGCGTGGTTTCTCACCGATTCATGTTGTACAGGGCAAAAAAACCTGGGTGACCAACAGTTTGAAACTGGTGACTGCGGCAGAAGGTGAGAATGCGCTGTGGTTTGAAGAAGAGGAACTGGTGTGTCAGTCGCTGATGCGTGCGGATACCTATACGCCAGTGAAAAATGCTCAACGCCTCAAGCCAGGGGCGGCACATGTCCTTACCCATGACAGTGAAGGTTATCCCTTCGTTGAAAGCCATACGCTCACCGCGCCTGCCAGCAACCATTTGCTGGCGCTCCCGCGTGAACCGCTGCTGGCATTGATTGAGCGTTACCTGAATGCGCCGCTTGAGGATGTGGCACAGCGGTTTGATACGGTAGGTATTCCGCTGTCCGGCGGTTTGGATTCCAGCCTGGTAACGGCGCTCGCCAGTCGTCATTTCAAGCAGTTGAATACCTATTCGATTGGTACGGAACTCAGCAATGAGTTTGAGTTTTCTCAGCAGGTTGCGGATGCGCTCGGCACGCGCCATCAGGTAAAAATTCTGTCCGAAACCGAGGTCATTAACGGCATCATCGAATCCATCTATTACAACGAAATATTTGACGGCCTATCTGCTGAAATCCAATCAGGGTTGTTCAATGTCTATCGTCAGGCACAGGGACAGGTGTCCTGCATGCTCACCGGATACGGTTCCGACCTGCTCTTTGGCGGCATACTGAAACCGGGAGCGCATTATGACAATCCGAATCAACTACTTGCCGAGCAAGTGTACCGGACGCGTTGGACGGGTGAGTTTGCCACTCACGGTGCTTCCCGCTACGGCATTGATATTCGCCACCCCTTCTGGAGCCACTCTTTAATCACGCTGTGCCATGCGCTAAATCCTGATTACAAGATTTACGACAACGAAGTCAAAAACATCCTGCGCGAATACGCCGATACGCTTCAACTGCTGCCGAAAGACATTGTCTGGCGCAAGAAAATCGGCATTCATGAAGGTTCCTCCGTGAATCAAGCCTTTGCGAATGTTCTTGGCTCAACAGTTGATAACTACCAGACCAAAAGTCGCTTCACCTACCGTGTTTATCAAGCCTTCCTCCGTGGCCGTCTCTCGATTACAGATGTGACGCCATCTCAGCTTAAAGAACTGATTAAAAAGGATTAACTATGGTTTTGGAAGAGAATTCCGGTGGGGTTCGGGTGATCACGCTGGATCATCCTAATAAGCATAACCCCTTTAGTCGCTCACTGGAAACCAGCGTGAAAGACGCACTGGCACGTGCCAATGCCGATGACAGCGTACAGGCTGTCGTGGTGTATGGCGGGGCAGAACGTTCCTTTTCCGCCGGCGGAGATTTCAACGAGGTCAAGCAGCTTTCGCGTAGCGAGGACATCGAAGCGTGGATCGACCGGGTGATTGATCTGTATCAGGCTGTACTAAACGTGAATAAACCGACTATCGCGGCAGTGGACGGCTATGCGATCGGCATGGGATTTCAGTTTGCTCTAATGTTCGACCAACGGCTGATGGCATCGACAGCAAATTTTGTCATGCCTGAACTCAAGCATGGTATTGGCTGCTCGGTCGGTGCCGCCATCCTGGGTTTTACCCACGGATTCAGCACAATGCAGGAGATTATTTACCAGTGCCAGTCGCTTGATGCCCCCCGCTGTATGGATTATCGGCTGGTTAATCAGGTGGTAGAGAGCACCTCGTTGTTGGATGCCGCCATCACACAGGCGCACGTGATGGCTAGCTATCCGGCTTCTGCATTTATCAATACGAAACGAGCGGTCAACAAGCCGTTCATCCAACTACTGGAACAAACCCGTGACGCTTCCAAAGCTGTTCATAAGGCAGCGTTCCAGGCTCGTGACGCTCAGGGACATTTCAAAAATGTGCTTGGCAAAAAATACTGAGGATAAGGAAGAAAATGAGCGAAATAGTGAGGTTTAATCCTGTCATGGCATCCGGTTTTGGCGCATATATCGATCATCGCGACTTTCTGGAAGCCAAGACAGAAACGATTAAAAATTTGCTTATGCGTCAGGGTTTTGTCGTTGTTAAAAACCTCGATATTGATGGCGATACCTTCCGCGATATCTACTCGGCGTACGGTACGATCGTGGAGTATGCGGATGAGAAAATCGGCGTAGGTTTCGGCTACCGCGATACCTTGAAGCTGGAAGGGGAAAAAGGAAAAATCGTCACCGGTCGCGGTCAACTCCCTTTCCACGCTGACGGTGGCCTGCTGCTGTCTCAAGTGGATCAGGTTTTCCTTTACGCCGCCGAGATTAAAAACGTCAAGTTCCGTGGTGCGACGACGGTATGCGACCATGCTCTGGCCTGTCAGGAAATGCCTGCTCACCTGCTGCGCGTACTGGAAGAGGAGACATTCGAGGTGCGTGTTCTGGAACGGGGCTATTACGTTGATGTTTCACCAGATGGCTGGTTCAAGGTTCCGGTCTTCACCGATCTGGGATGGGTCAGAAAGATGCTGATTTATTTCCCGTTTGACGAGGGGCAACCTGCCAGTTGGGAGCCGCGGATTGTGGGTTTCACCGATCACGAAACTCACACCTTCTTCCAGGAGCTTGGGGCATTTTTAAAACAGCCGCGCTATTACTACAAACACTTCTGGGAAGATGGCGATTTGCTGATTATGGACAACCGCCGTGTCATTCATGAGCGCGAAGAGTTTAACGATGACGATATCGTCCGTCGTTTGTATCGCGGACAAACAGCCGATATCTAACTCTCATGATTCCGGCGCGAAAACGTGCCGGATTGATATGGATCTGAAACCATCATGCATAACGATCTTTACGCTATCTATAATCGTTACACGTCAAGGACCCTGTTTTTTAAATACTGTGCGACAGCAACGCTGACGCACAAGCTGACACGTCGGCTGTCACTTTTTACGTTGAAAAAATGCCTTACACGGCCGCGGGGGCGTCTTTTTTCTTTGGTTAACAGTATTTACTTCGGTGGCGAAACGCTGGAAGAAGTACAGAGCACGGCAACCTTTTTGGCGCGCTCTGGTATTGCCTGCGTGCTGGACTATGCCGTTGAGGGGGAAAATGATGAGGTGCAGTTCGATAATGCGATGGAAAATACGCTGCGTCTTATCGAGATGTCGCAACAAACGGATAGCCTGCCTTTTGTCGTGATCAAACCTTCGTCGCTGGGTCATGTTGCCGTGTATGCCCGACAAAGTGAAGGTTTGGCGCTGGATGAAGAATCGGCTGGTGCGTGGTCACGCATCGTCGCGCGCTTCTCACATTTGTTCGATTATGCTCGTTCTCATGGTGTGCGTGTGATGGTTGACGCAGAGCAGACGGCGATTCAGCCCGCGGTAGACCATTTGGTGCTGGAAATGATGCGTGAATTTAACCGCGATAGTCCGGTTATCACGCTGACGTTGCAATTTTATCTGAAGGATCAACTGCGTTTCCTTGAGGCGTGTTATCAGCGGGCCTGTCAGGATGACTTCCTGTTTGGCGTTAAAGTGGTGCGCGGCGCTTATCTGGAAGAAGAGAAAAGAGTGAACGGAGGTGAGCGCTGTTTTGCGACCAAGCAGGAAACGGATCGTAGTTATAACGCGGCAGTGGACTATATTGCGCAGCGTCTGGATCGTATCGTCCCGTTTTTTGCCACGCATAACGAGGAAAGCCTCGCCTTGATTATGAAGTGTGAGTCACTACGTGCAGGACGCACCTGGGTAGGGCAGCTTTATGGCTTGGGCGATCATATTACTTATTCGTTACTGCAAACCGGTTTTCGCGTTTGCAAATACCTGCCTTATGGCCCGCTCGATAAGTCGTTGCCCTATTTACTCCGCCGGATCGAAGAGAACGCGGTTGCCTCGGCAACCTTCAAAAAGGAAAATAAGCTCTTGCAGAAGGAGCTACTGCGCCGTCTCGTTGGAGGGATATAATGTCAAAATTTCACTGTCATATTCGTGATACCGCTATCGATTTTCCCATGTCGGAGAATGAAAGCGTACTGAGTGCCGCCTATGAAGCCGGGGTCGAGCTACCTTATCGCTGTGCCTCTGGCTACTGCGGTGTGTGCAAAGTGCGTCTGACGTCCGGCAACGTCAACATGGATCATTCTGGTGGGATCTCGCGTAAAGATATGGCTGATGGCTACATTCTGCCTTGCTGCTCCGTACCACTCTCTAACCTCGAAATTGAACCTGTATCCTCATGCTGAAGAAGACGGTAATCGTTGGGCTATGCTATGCCCTTACTATTTTGACCACTCGGGGAGTGCTTGCTGCCTCGGATGAGGTCATTGTCAAAGGCGGTAATTTCTATGTTGGCTCTGTCTTTGGTTCTGAGGACTATGCCGCTCATGCCAACACCGCTGTTGCGTCTTTTGCGATGACGAAAACGGAAATCACCTATCAGCAGTACCATGCTTTGCTGGAGTGGGCGGAAGCGCACGGCTATCAGCTCAGCGGTGGTTGTAATGGCGCAACCTTCGAAGATTGCCTGTCGCCTGAACAGGATGGCGGCCTTCATCCCGTCACGAATGTGTCGTGGTGGGATGCGGTGATTTTTGCCAATGCGCTTAGCGAACGGCAGCGGCTGCAACCCTATTATCTCACTATCGATGGTAAGACGTTGAAGAGTGTGCCGGAAGACGATAATGGCAAACACATACGCGAGAACCCGCAAGCGTCGGGTTACCGTTTGCCGACGCTGGCTGAATGGCAAATGGCAGCCAGAGGCGGAAAGAAGGGGCTGACGGACGGCACTTACGGTCAGCGCTATGCAGGCAGTGAACAGCCGGACAGTGTGGCGCATTTTCCTTCTGACTCTCAATCATTCGGCACGGTGCCTGTGGCCTCGAAGCGCCCCAATGTTCTGGGGCTTTACGATATGAGCGGCAATGTGTCCGAGTGGCTGAATGAGTCTTATGCGGTGGAAGGTGGCAAAACCATGTACTACTTTTGCGGCGGAAGTTATCTGGAACGCACGCACAGTCTGGCAAGCTGCGATCTGCACACGCCCGGTTTTTTCATGCCGGATATTGGTTTTCGACTAGTAAGGACACTTGATGGTCAATAAATTCGTAGGGTGGCTGGTGCTCTGTGCCATTAGCAGCACGGCTGCTGCACTCTCTCCTGTGACATTGAAAGACGGCATCAATCGACTGGATCTCAATCAGGACGGCAAGAACGACTATGTCGTTGTTGCCCAGTTTGACAACAATACCTCGCATCCTAATCTCGGGATGACCTTTTTTGTTCGACGTCCAGATGGTGGGCATAGCATTATGCCGGTTGCTAACAGCAATACGTTTACCTGGTTCGACTATCGACTATCCGCCGCCGCGGATTTTCTGGTGCGGGACAATCGACTGTTCCTGGCTGGAAAGCACTACTTTCTGGTGACAGCAAGGAAGCAGGGGGAAAACGTCTTTGATCCGACAAAAGTCATTTTAACGATTTACGATTTTAAATTCTCGCGTGACGATCCGGGCGTACCACTCTATGAATGGTCGGAACGCAAGCGTGTGGTAACGCAACATACCTACCAATCGGTCGATGAGGCCTACAAGGAAGTGAATGAGGCGATGTTGGCAAAATGAAAATATCGGTATTAGTCGCTTTAGGCCTGTTGTCACCCCTCGGTGCGCTGGCGCAGCTCAGTGAGCAGGATTACCAGCAGCGTGTGCAGGATTTTTTCGATGCGGAACCACCGCTGTGTCTGGGCGAGAAGCAGTGGCCGGTTCATAGTCCTAAAGGTGATTCTCCCTGGAACAGTGGACGGTTGCATGCGCTGGTGGAAGCGGGGTTGGCATACGCGACGCCTGAAGGAACAGGAAAGGTATATCGGTTGTCGCCTGTCGGTGAGAAGAATTGGCGACAATATGGCGACCTGTGCTATGGCCGTATGCAGGTGAGCCGCATTGAGAACATCGATCGCGTGAATCAGGAATTGACGGTGGTGTATTTCACCTATCGCCTGGCACCGTTGGAAAGCTGGGCTCACAATCGCTCATTACGTTTTGCTTTTAGCGAGCTTGATAATCTCGTCGGTGGAATGGAAAACACGCGCTATTCAGCCACGATCCGTGAGACGTTGGGCGGGGCAGCAAAATTGCAGGACTACCCCGTGCCGGTGGAGCTGGATTATTGACGCGACTGTATTGGATGTAACACGTTGTTTATAAAAAGTATCCCGACAGGTTGACACTGCGGGATACCTTACTATTACGGCTTACCCTGCGATTACTGCTCGAAATAGGTGCTGATTTTCTCGATGCTGTCACCGTTAGACAGCGCCAGTGAAAGCAGAATGCGTGCTTTTTGCGGGTTATAGAATCCGCTGCCGATCGCGCCGTCTTTCTTCTTCTCGGTCACATAGCCGTTGCCGGTGCGCGTGCTGATCACCACCGGAATGCCTTTCGCTACCGCTTTCTTGATGTCTTCTTTGATACGTGTGGGCGTGGAGCCGTTACCGCTACCCGCGATGATAATGCCTTTTGCACCCTGTTCAATGGCGGCATTTAGCAGACCGCTGTCTTGATCCTGATAGCCGTACAGAATGTCGACCTTCGCCAGCGTGTCCTTATTGCTTACGTCAAAGAACGGTTTATTTTCGGGGGCGGCTGGCTGGTAAAAGAAGCGCGGAATGCCGCCGTAGAATGCACCCAGATAGCCTTGTTCATTGGCTTTGAACGTGTCCAACGACGTGGCATTGGTTTTGGTGGTGTAGAATGCGGAACCGATGCGATCGTTCAGTAACACCAGCGCGCCGCGTTTTTCCGCGTTCTTGCTGGTTGCCAGCGTGACGGCTTCCAGTAGGTTCATGGATCCGTCCGCGCTGATGGCGGTAGCGGGACGCATTGCGCCAACAACGACTATCGGTTTTTCGCTTTTTACTGTCAGATCCAAAAAGAACGCTGTCTCTTCCAACGTGTCAGTGCCGTGAGTAACGACGACGCCGTGCGTATTTGCATCGCTTAACTGTTTGTTAATCGCTTTGGATAGCTTTAGCAGAATCGCTTGATCGATATTTCCGCTAGCGGTATTGGCGATTTGCTCGCCTGTTACCGTAGCAACATCACCAATAGCCGGAACGGCGTCTAATAATTCCTGGATGCCGATAGCGCCTGCTTTATAACCTGTCGTCGCCGTATTGGATTCTGCCTTTCCGGCAATAGTGCCGCCGGTAGCGTAGATAGTGACGCCAGGTTTGACGTCATCGGCCAGCAGCGCATGAGATGACAGCATCAGACAAGCGGCAGTGATGGTGCGGGCGATAAATGAGAGTTGCATTGGCAGGTCCTTGTTTTTGGTATGGGAATACAAGAACAAAAGCAACTTCTGTACCAATGTTAACTCATCTGTTAGTCAGCTAATTAATTGCGGATAGTCTTTGGTTTGGTGCACGGCGTGGGGCGTTGGCGGCTGTATTGCACCGCAATGGTGAGCACTCAGTCATTGATGAGGATTGGCAACGGTTCCAAATAACATGATCCCGTGCCAGTAGAACGGGATCGTTAATTCGACACTGACTACTGCTAAATAAAAAAGCAGAGTGAACCGAGATCACTCTGCGGGTTCTACGCGATTAACGTTTTTTAAATGCAGCCGCCAGGGCATCGCCCATCGCGCTGTTGCCTGCTACGGGGGCGCTGGCGGGACGTGAGCGTGATTTGCCGGCTGGCTGACGCTGTGAGGTACTGCTGTCACCACGTGTATTGCCACCGCCGCGACGTGATGCGGTGTCGCCCGGCTGTTCATCAAGCCGCATAGTCAGCGCGATACGCTTACGTTGCAGATCGACTTCCATCACTTTCACTTTCACGATGTCGCCAGCTTTCACCACTTTGTGCGGATCATCGACGAAATGATCGGCCAATGATGAAATGTGTACCAAGCCATCCTGATGGACACCGATATCTACAAACGCGCCAAAGTTGGTGACGTTGGTGACCGCACCTTCCAGAATCATGCCCGGTAGCAGATCTTTCAAGGTTTCTACGCCATCAGCGAAGCTAGCCGTTTTGAATTCAGGACGCGGATCGCGCCCCGGTTTTTCCAGCTCTTTGATAATGTCAGTGACCGTTGGTACGCCGAAACGCTCATCGGTGAAATCCGATGGTTTCAGATTACGCAGCGCGGTTGGATTCCCCATTAACTCCTGCAACGCCTGCTCGGTCGCAGCCAGAATGCGCTCCACGATTGGATAGGCTTCCGGGTGAACGGTAGAAGCATCCAGTGGGTTATTGCCGTGATTGATACGCAGGAAGCCCGCGCACTGTTCAAAGGCTTTTGGCCCCAGACGGCTGACTTTCAGCAGTTGTTCGCGGTTGTGGAAGCGGCCATTCTCATCACGCCAGGTCACAATATTTTGCGCCATCATGCGCGTTAGCCCTGCAACGCGCGTCAACAGCGCAACGGACGCGGTATTCAGATCAACGCCGACGGCGTTTACGCAGTCCTCGACCACCGCATCCAGCTTCTTCGCCAGCAGGCTTTGGCTTACGTCATGCTGATACTGACCAACGCCGATGGATTTCGGATCGATCTTCACCAGTTCCGCCAGCGGATCCTGCAAACGACGGGCGATAGATACCGCGCCGCGCAGTGACACATCCAGATCGGGGAATTCCAGCGCGGCCAGTTCGGACGCGGAGTACACCGACGCACCTGCTTCACTGACAATCACTTTCTGCGCGTTGATATCCGGGAACTGTTTCTGTGTGTCGAGGAAGAAACGCTCAGTTTCACGCGATGCAGTCCCGTTACCAATCGCCACCAGCTCAACCTGATGTTTAAGGCACAGTGCGGCGATGATCGGAGCCGCTTTCGCTGCCTGACCGGTATGCGGATAAATGGTGTCGGTTGCGACCAGCTTGCCAGTGGCATCGACCACCGCGACCTTTACGCCAGTACGCAGACCCGGATCGAGACCCATGGTGGCGCGCATGCCCGCAGGCGCGGCCATCAGCAGATCGTGCATGTTACGGGCAAAGACGTTGATCGCTTCGTCTTCGGCCTTTTCACGCACGCTGCCCATTAACTCAGTTTCAAGGTGCAGTAGCACTTTGATACGCCACGTCCAGCTAATGACGGCGCGTCGCCAACTGTCCGCTGCTGCATTGCCTAGCCGCAGGTTCAGATGGTCGATAATAATCTGTTCGCAGTAACTCTCACGCGGGGCTTCTTCGTGCTGCGGATCGGCATTCAACGCCAGTTGCAGCACACCTTCATTGCGTCCACGGAACATTGCCAAAGCTCGGTGTGAAGGCACCTGAGCAATCGGTTCGTGATGATCGAAATAGTCGCGGAACTTAGCGCCTTCTTCTTCTTTTCCTTCTACCACGCGGGAAACCAGATGCGCGTTTTTCCACAGATAATGACGCACTTTAGCCAGCAGCGTCGCGTCTTCGGCAAAGCGTTCCATCAGGATGTAACGTGCGCCGTCCAGCGCGGCCTTCACGTCTGCCACGCCTTTCTCTGCATCGACATACGCCAGTGCCGTCAGCTCCGGCTCCTGGCTTGGGTCTTGCCACAGGCCGTCAGCCAGCGGTTCCAGACCCGCTTCAATCGCGATTTGTCCACGCGTGCGGCGCTTAGGTTTATACGGCAGGTAGAGATCTTCCAGCTCGGTTTTGCTCAGCGTGCCGTTAATGGCGGTGGCGAGCTGTGCGGTTAACTTCCCCTGCTCGTCGATGGATTTCAGAATAGTCTGGCGCCGATCTTCCAGTTCACGCAGGTAACCGAGGCGCGTTTCGAGCTGGCGCAGTTGGGTGTCATCCAACCCGCCGGTCACTTCTTTACGGTAACGGGCGATAAAAGGGACGGTATTTCCTTCGTCCAGCAGGCGGACTGCGGCGTCTACCTGCTCCGTGCGCGCCTGTAATTCGCTGGCAATAATCTGGCTTAATGAATCATTCATAGGTCTGATATCAGTCGTCATCACATTAGTGGAATAAAAAGTAGTGGAGTAAACCAGTAAGGACAGTTATACGGATTGAGCGTGCAAAATACCAGCCGCCGCCGTCTGGAAAATGAGAAGGATAACGATGCTGTTCTGCATAACTATCCTTATCTAAATCAATATTCCGTCAGATAGTTGCAACCCACTCACGATTTTAGCGTATGACATACGTTGGCTCGCTTCGCTGTAAATCGAGTGTCGCTGTAAATTACGTGTCGTTTTAATCAGGGTGTGCCGCACGGGATGACCAATCCAAGGCCCGTGAGAGCGGACGAGAACAACATCATTATTCGGGCAGGAGAGCGGTTCATGACAGTCAGAACGTCCACGTTGACGGTAGAAGGGCAGACGGATATTACGCTGGACATGCGTTCCGGCGTGCTGGGGAAAACGGCGGTGGATATTCGCCCACTCGGTGAACACGGGCTGTACAGCTATGATCCCGGTTTTGCCAATACGGCAGGATGTGAGTCGGCAATTACCTATATTGATGCAGCGAATAGCGTGTTACTGCATCGGGGCTTCCCTGTCGAACAGCTTGCCGAGCAGTGCGATTTTACTGAGGTCTGTTACATCCTGCTGCACGGCGAAGCGCCTTCACCGGAGGCGTATGAGAAATTTGCCGACAACATTACTCGGCATACATTGGTTCATGAGCAGATTACCCGGATGTTCAGCGGCTTTCGTCGCGATTCCCACCCGATGGCGCTGATGTGTGCCGTCGTTGGCGCACTGGCCGCGTTCTATCACGATGTCTTGGATATCGATAACGCCGAACATCGTGAGTTGGCGGCGGTGCGGCTGTTGTCGAAAATGCCGACGCTGGCCGCGATGTGCTACAAATACTCCGTCGAACAGCCCTCCGTCTATCCCCGTAATTCTCTCTCTTATACTGGCAACTTTCTGCACATGCTGTTTTCAATTCCGGCAGAAAAATATGAAGTGAATCCGGTGTTGGAACGGGCGATGAACCGTATCCTGATTCTGCATGCCGATCATGGTCAATGCCCGTCCACCATGGCAGTCAGAGCGTCTGGCTCTTCCGGCGCGAACCCGTTTGCCTGCATTGCGGCTGGTCTGGCGTCGATGTGGGGGCCGCTGCACGGCGGGGCGAATGAAGCCTGCATGCGCATGCTGGAAGAGATTAAAACGGTCGATCGCATTCCCGAATTTGTACGGCGTGCGAAAGACCGCTGTGATTCATTCCGCCTGATGGGATTCGGTAACTCTGTTTATCAGCATTTCGATCCACGCGCGGCGATTCTGCGCAAAACTTGTTACGAAGTGCTGAATGAGTTAAGCACGGAAGATAGCCTGTTGCAGGTGGCGATGGAGTTGGAACATATCGCCATGACCGATGCGTATTTTCTGGAGAATAAACTCTACCCGAGCGTCGATTTCTATACCTCCGTAATCCTGAAAGCGATGGGGCTGCCGCCGTCGATGTTTACCGTCATTTCTACCGTTGGCAGGACGATCGGTTGGGTCGCGCATTGGGATGAAATGCACAAACAGCAGGAAATCAGCATCTATCGCCCACGCCAAATTTATACCGGGCAGCCGCGTCGGGACTATATTTCTCAGAAAGGATAATATTTCTCAGAAGGGATAATGTTTCTCAACGACAGGACGAATACGATGCCTCCTGATGCCGTGGCATCAGGAGGCAGGGGAAATGTGTTAGAATTTTTCCCAGTTATCCTGCGTGTTTCCTACCGGAGCAAGCGCCAGGCGGGTAGGTTGTACTTTCTTCGTCATCGGCGTGGGGTGGATTGCTGGTGTGCCTCGCAGGTGAAAATGGTTCATGAGTGTGACCAGATGGGATGACTGTTCGCTCAGGCTGGTTGCCGCATTGGCGGACTCTTCAACCAACGTTGCATTTTGCTGTGTAACCTGATCGAGCTGGTTCACGGCATCATGGATTTGTGAAATGCCGGATTCCTGCTCCTGCGTGGTCGTCCCGATCTCGCTGATTAAATCTGCCACGCTGCGCGCCTGACGTACCAGCTCATCAATCGTGCTGCCGGTGTCTTCGACCAGACGATTCCCTGCTTCTACTTTCTCAACGCTGGTATTGATCAGTACCGCGATCTCTTTGGCTGCGGAGGCGGAGCGCTGTGCCAGTGAACGAACCTCTCCGGCTACCACGGCGAAGCCGCGACCTTGCTCACCCGCGCGAGCGGCTTCGACCGCCGCATTCAGCGCCAGAATATTGGTCTGGAAGGCGATACCATCAATGACGCTAATGATGTCCCGGATTTTGTGTGAACTGGTGGAGATCTCTTTCATCGTAATGACCATATCACTGATGGCATCGCCTCCCTTGGCTGCCGTTTCGCTGGCCTGACTAGCAAGTTGAGTGGCGCTACGCACGGTATGCGCATTTTGACGAATTGCCTGACTCATCTGTTCCATAGACGCGGCGGTTTGCTGCAAGCTGGCGGCTTGTTCTTCCGTGCGTTGGCTGAGATTCTCGCTGCCAGCGGCGATTTGGCTAGAGCCTGAAGCAATAGCTTCGCTGCTCTGGCGTACCTGTTCGACGATATTACCGAGGTTATTACTCATATGATGCATGGTAGCTAACAGGCTGCTGTGGTCGTCTGGCTTGATGTCGATGTCGACGGCCAGATCGCCATTAGCCACCTGCCGGGCAATTTGGGTCGCATAAAGCGGTTCGCCACCCAACTGGTTTTTTAACGTACGGGTAATCAGCCATGCTACGACGGCGGCCATCGCGGTGGCGGCAAGGGCGAGAATCAGCATGATGGCGCTGCCGGATTGCGCGCCATGCTGGGCGCGGCTGACAATCTCATTGGTATCCTGCTGCTGTGAAGCCATCATCGCATCCAGCACTTTAAACAACGCGTTTTGTGCTGCCTGCATCTCATTGAGAATAATGGCGTTACCTTGTAGACGCCGTTGTGGATCGGTGGATTGTACCAGATCTATGGCTTTCAAAAAGGCGGCAAGGTACGGCGGACGGGTATCCTGAAACTGCTTCAACAGCGCGCGGGTTCCTTCGGTATCCAACTGTTGCCCCAGCTTTTTCAGGTTGGCGGTATTACGGGCGATTTGCTCATCAACGAACTGCTTTTCCTGTTTAATTTGCGCAGGGTCGGTGCTGATCGCAATGTTGCGGATCAACCGAGCATTGGCATCAAAACCGGCTTTAACTTCCTGAATCAACAACATATTGGCTAGCGTAGTGCCGGAAAGCCGATTGATGTCGTTACCCAGCCCAACCAGTTGGAGCCGTCCGAAGAATGCCACCATCAGGCTGATGATGATAACCAGAGAAAATCCCATACCCAGCATCTTGCCGAGTTTGATTCTGTTCAGCATATTCATAAACATCCTTAATTTTTCTGACATGCTATGAAGGCATAACGGAGGGGGCTTGCTATCGTAATTGATGCAAGTAATGACAAGGTGTTATAGCTATCCTTCGTGTTTTCGGGATACATCAGCGACTCCCGCATTTAAAAAACGATAGATAAGCATATCTTTAATATCGGCAGGAAAAGCGTTCAGTTGATCACGTAAATTACGGCAAGTGGGATTTCGTATGAAATGTGTGATCTGAGAGACAAAATGCGGATTGTAACGACATTGGCCAACGGGATGAGGTTCCCGTAGGGAAGCCTCGCCCCGTGGTCGCTTCGCGTATCTCGGTTCTGAAGCGATTGGCACGAAGGGAAATGGCACATTAGTCCTTCAGAGGCTAACGCACCGATCAATCAAGAGGCTTTATCGCTGACAAAAGGGGCGATATAGCGCTGATAGCGCGATTCTTTCAACTGTTGCAGGTCGACAAGTACCAGACCGTCGATGCAGTTATTGAAATCGGGATCGATACCAAAATCGATAAATCGCACGCCTCCGGGTTCACACAGTTCCGAATACTGCTTGTAGAGCGTCGGGATGGCGCACCCCATGTTGCTAAGCATGCTTTTCAACCGCGTGAGATCCTGCTGGTAGTCTGTTCCTTCAAACTGTTTCAGCACGTCAGGCAGCGATGCCGGATAAGGGCGGCGCGACGTTGCCAGCGGCTGGTCGGGCGTGAAATGCAGGCGATAAAAAGCGACCAGCAAATCGCGTGCATGTGGTGGCAACGTGCCGGAAAGCGACACGGGGCCGAACAGATAGCGGTGTTCTGGATAACGCGCCAGATAGGCACCAATGCCCAGCCAGAGATAATCCAGCCCGCGTTTACCCCAGTACTTAGGTTGAATAAAACTGCGGCCTAGCTCAATGCCTGACGCCAGTATCGGATCCATTTCGTCGCCGTACTGGAACAAGCTGTGGCTATAAAGCCCACTTTTCCCTTTTTCGGCGATCAGGTTTGCCGTCGAGACAAAGCGATAGGCACCGACAATCTCTAACTCGCGGTCATCCCACAGGATCAGGTGCAGGTAGTCATCATCATAGCTGTCCAGATCGCGGCGCTGACCCGATCCTTCGCCGATGGCCCGAAAGGCGATTTCCCGCAGACGCCCGAGTTCACGCAGCAGCGGCACATAATCCTCTTCGCCGCGCTGGTACAGATAGACTACTTTGCCATCCGGCGTGGTACCCAGCGTTTCACATTCTGACAACGCGCGTTTCAGCAGCACGCGGTCTTCGGCCAGCGCGATGGGTTTCTCACCAGAAAAACAGCCGGGTTTTCCTTGTCCCAACCGATAAACGTGACGCCGGAAGCGAGCGGCCAGATCGTTGGCGTTCCATTCACCCTGGCTCCAGGAGGCATAAGGAATTCTGGCACCGATACGCAGCTTGAGGGTTTGATCGCGTTGGCCGAACATCTCTCTCACCAGCAGGAGCGTGGACAGCGGGCGATAAACCATGGAGGAGAGATAGAACAGCGTACTATTGCGTCCGCCGATATGAATAGGCACCACGGGCGCACGGGCTTTGCTCGCCATGCGGATAAAACCATTATGCCAGTGCCCGTCGCGAATGCCTTGCAGGCTGACGCGTGAAACCTCGCCCGCAGGGAAAACGATGATCGCGCCGTCGCCATCCAGATGTTGCTGGATGGCGCTGATTTGCTGACGTTTGGTGCGGTTATTGAAGTTATCGACGGAAAAAAACAGATTTTTGAGCGGGGCGACATAAGAGAGCAGTTGGCTGGCGACGATGCGGACATCGGGTCTGACACTGGCTACGGTGCGCAATAACGCCAGACCGTCCAGCGAGCCAATCGGGTGGTTGGCCACCAGCACCACCGGCCCTTGGCTGGGGATATTTTCTAAATCCCCCTCGACCATTTCACAATTGAAGTTGAAGTAATCAAGAATCTGTTCGACCAGATCCAATCCTTTCAAATACGGGTAACGCCGCGCGAATTGCTGCATTTCATTTTCAAAGAGCAGAGAACGTAAAACCGTTTTCTGCCAGGGTGGCGTATGGCGATGCGGGACAAGATCTTGCAGAATGGCGTCTAAGCTAAACATAAATCGTTCTCCGTAGCTTTCCGTGGCTAAAAGTACGGGATAGAAATGACATATTTATGTCTGTTGATAGATTATTAGCCAAAAGTGTAAATCTGTGTAATGAGCGCGCGATTTTTGTGCGCGGATATATTGAAGAACGGCATACGCGCTAAGAGCCTAACGGGGTTACTGACTTGAAAACCAATCTGATTACCCGCGAAGGGTATGACAAACTTCGAGCAGAGCATGATCATCTCTGGAATATAAAGCGCCCGGAAATTACCAAAATCGTTTCCTGGGCGGCCAGCTTGGGAGATCGCTCGGAAAATGCGGACTACACCTACAATAAGCGTTTATTACGCCAGATCGATCGTCGTGTGCGCTACCTGAGAAAGTGTCTGGCGGAATTGAAAATCGTCGATTATTCACCGCAGCAGGACGGCTGCGTATTTTTTGGTGCCTGGGTCGAGATCGAAAATGAGCAAGGGGATGTGAAGCGCTTGCGGATTGTCGGTCCTGACGAGATCTATGGTGACAGTAAAGACTATATTTCGATCGATTCCCCGATGGCGCGTGCGATGCTGAAGAAAGCGGTCGATGAGGCGTTCACCGTGAACACGCCAGACGGCCCGCGCGAGTGGTTTGTCAACGCGATTGATTACGTTAAATCATGAGCGTAGCCCGGCTCACACCGGGCGAATTTATCGCTGATGTGAAAAATGCGACGTCGCCTAAACAGGTTTAGCTATCCGAATTTTGTGCCCGTAAGAGCTGTCTGGCCTGCTCAATGACGGGTAAATCCACCATCTCGCCGTTTATCTGGAAAGCGTAGCTGTGTTCGGCCGCTTTCAAAACCTGTTTTGCCCAGTCTATTTTGCTGCTATCTGCCGTGAAAGCCTGCTGAACAGCATCGATTTGTGAGGGATGGATGCAGAGTTTGGCCGAGAAGCCGAGCGAACGTGCATGTAGTGCGTCAGCCAGCACCCGATCATGGTGCGTGAAGTCAGGGGTCACGCAATCTATTGGCGGCGGCAAATCGGCCAATCTGGACGCCAGTACAATACGGCTTCTGGCAAACAGCAATGCGTGCAGGGATTGATCGCACTGGATATCGAGTGAGAAATCCAATGAGCCAAATGCCACTCTTTCTACACCTGCGGCACAAATTTCTTCTGCATTATGTAATCCTCGAGCAGTCTCAATAATCGCAATAATATTCAAGTTTTCCAATCTATTACGATTTATCATTTTCCGCGCTTCATTCAGCATTGCTGCGGACTCTATTTTTGGTAAGACAATTTCCTGTGTGACTATTTTATGTCTGGGTTTATTTTTATTTCTTAATATCTCTTTATTGCTGAGTTTATTTAGAAACTCGACATCTTGATTGAATTCCGATGATCCAAATTTATTTAAACGTATATATTTTTTGCATTTTATTTCAGAGACGGGAGTATCGTTTTCATACCATTGGATAATATTTTCTCTGGCCTGTTTTTTTTCATCAGGATGAACAGCATCTTCCAGATCAAATATCACGGCATCGGCTCCACAACTGATGGCATGTTGAAAGCGATGAGGTGCATTTCCAGGCACGAAGAGGTAGGTCTTAGCGTGTTCCATGCTGTTCTCCTTTGCTTATTTCATTGATTAAAAATGAATTTATAAAAATGTAACTAATTAATTGCGAATAAGAATGATACCTATTTACATTAGTGTTGTTGATATGCTAGCTTTCCATTCATTATTTTTCAATCTATCAATCGCGACATTTTTATTACGTTTCGGGATGTGTTAACCCGAGATCTAACGACACCCTTTTATACGTTACTGCAATCAATTATTACTTGTTTTATCGGTATGGGGAGTGATTATGAATATCAAGGTAGACGCAGTTAAACACAGGGATATACGGCAGGTTTCAGATGGTTTTCTCTCTGATTATTCAAATAAAAATGCGTTAAGGCGATTGGTTCGCTGCTTTTTCGCTGAAGGTATTTTGAATAAAAATAACCTTTATTTTACTGCGGTTAATTCCAGGGTGGCAATGTTTCCTTTGCGCAGTGGCAATGGGGATCTTAAGTTTGATGATATTTATTCGGCTCCGGCAAACACTTATATTAATAATGGAAATATTTATCACATTAATTCCAATGGGGTGTCTTTTCCCGTCACTGACCACGAGCAGTTGATTGATTTACTCCGCGATAGTTTTGATTTCCATCCTGAAGAAAGTGGCATTAATGGTCTGAAAAAAGATGTCGGCAACAGTGTCCGTAATGATACCAACGCCCGGCGTTATCGTAGCCAATGGCGTGCTGAGGCGGCTGATGCCATGCGGCAGGATGGGCAGGAATATTTCACGCAGTGGCTACGTCGGCAGCGAAGTATTCGCGATGCCGCGATGTTGCTCGACCAGTGGGGATCGTTGGAAGGGCATCCCTACTATCCAACCTGGAAATCACGTCCAGGCTTGAGTGACGAAGACGTCCAACTGCTGTCGCCAGAATTCAATGCTCGTGTGCCGCTGCGTATTACCGCGCTGCGCCGTGATATGGCGTATGTGGAATGCATGCCGCACGTCGATGATTTTCATCAGTGGTTTGCTCAGGCGTTCCCCGCGCTCTGGCAGGACTGGAAGCAGCGCTTGAATCAACAAGGGCTGGATGAGACGCAGTGGCTTCCGCTGCCAATCCACAGCTGGCATCTGGAAAATTGGGTGAAATCCCATTACGCGGATGAGATTGCCGAAGGGATTTTACTCACCGACGGCCCTGATCTCATCACGCTGCCGGGGATGTCGTTCCGTACCGTTTTGCCCGTTGAACCACCGTCTTCTCCCTTCATCAAACTGCCTGTCGCCATCTGGATGACCAGCGAAATGCGCAGCCTACAGGCAAAATCGATCCACATGGGGCCACGCATTAGCACCATTATCGAAGCGATTCTGGCGCAGGAAGGCGGGTTCGAACAGCGGCTGGAGTTTTTCCGCGAAGAGGCCGCATTCCACTACAAACACGCGGTGCATCAGGATGACGCCGTGGGCAAACACCTCTCCGTCGTCTTCCGCGATGCACGCGCCTATGAACGCTCCGACGGCGCGCTGCCCGTAACCGTCGCCACGCTATTTACGGCGCTGCCTCACCGCGACCAACCACTGTTCACCGAGCTGGTTACGCTGTCTGGGCTTGGCGCAGAAGCGTGGTTCCGTCAATACGTGCGCGCTGTGACACGTCCTGTCATCGCTATCTATCTGCTATACGGCATCGGGCTGGAAGCGCATCAGCAGAATAGCCAGATCCTCTTTTCGCCTGAAGGCGTCGCGCAGGGGCTATTAATCCGCGATTTCGGGGATGGGCGCACCTACGCGCCGCTGCTGCGTCAGAGAGGCTATCACCTGCAACCTTACGTCTGGCCCGGCATTCTGCCCACGGTATTTGAAGACGATATTGAGCCGGTGCGGATGTTTGTCGTGGATGCCTGTTTTGTCAGCCACCTGCACGAATTGGCGCTGGCACTTAGCGCGGAGTACGGCTTTGTCGATGCTCGATTGTGGCAGGTGATGAAAGAAGAAACGGCCGCAGCGTTTGACGCAGTGAAATCGCGCGTTGATGGCGATGTGTGGCAGACCGAGCGTGACATGTTTTTGACCCAGCCTTGGTATACGCGCTCGCTGTTGCGCATGCATATCCAGGAATACCGCGACTACCGGATTCAGCACGGCCTGAGCAACCCCTTCCTCACGGAAGGAGAGGAAACTCGCGTCGAGCTGTGATGTATGGCGATGCTCCTGCCCCACAGGCTAAAAACGGGAGCATCTTTTTCAATCCTCATTTTGAGATGGATAACTTTGTTGATGAACGCCAGGAAGAACTTCACTCCGTCTACTGGGAAACGCCATGTTCCCATTCCCTCTACGTTGGGCGTCGCCATAACGGCGGCAATCGCTATGCTGAGCGGAATCGCGATACCCGTGCAGGCGGCAACGGGAGAACGCGATGATTCCACTATCGTGGTGGAAGCCAAAGACGCCGAAGCTGTACAGGGGCTGGTGGCGGGCGGCATGTCGGCGCGTTCGTCCAGTACTGGGCTGCTGGGCAAAAAGGATGTCATGGATACGCCGTTTAACGTGAGCAACATGACCTCATCGTTTATTGAAAACAAACAGGCACAGACGTTGGGGCAGGTGGTCGCACATGACGCCTCGGTGCGGGTCAGCAGTTCGCAGGGCGGTCTGCTGGATTCTTACTACATCCGCGGTTTCCCTCTCAACGAAGGTAACCTGAGCGATATCGCCATGAACGGCGTCTACGGTGTCGCGCCCAACTATCAGCTAATGACCGACTACATTGAGCGGGTTGAGGTGTTAAAAGGGCCGTCAGCGCTGCTGTATGGGCTGTCCCCGAACAGCAGCGTAGGCGGGGTGATTAACGCCGTTACTAAACGCCCGACCACCGTCGGTAACCTGACTCGCCTCACCACCAGTTGGCAGTCTGATTCCCAATTCACGCAGCATGCGGATATTTCCCGCGTCTATGCGCTGGAAAATAACAATCTGCTCGGCATCCGTTTTAACGGTAATTATGGCTACGGCGACACGGTGTGGGACGGCAGCGACAAGCGTACGCAGGTCGGCGCACTCGGGTTGGATTTCTCATCAGAACGTTTCCGCGCCACGTTGGATCTCATCACTCAGCATCTGAAAACGCGCGCGCCGTCTCGCCCTTATTCGTTCGCGGCGGGGGTGACCATACCCGACGCACCAGACGGCAACACCAACATTTCTCAGCCGTGGGGCTTCTGGCATTCCAAAGATCAGTCGGTGTTGCTGCATACCGAATACGATTTGGCGGATAACGTCACCTGGTTTACCGATCTGGGCGGTTCAAGCGCGCACGTGAGTCGACTGTCGGAGCAGGTGCCGCAGGTTACGAATAACAATGGTGATATTCGTTCCGGCGTGGGGAATTATCGCTTTACCACCAGCCGCTACACGCTGGCGACCGGTGTTCGGGCGGATGTGGAAACGGGCTCGGTGACGCACAAGCTGTCGGCACAGACCAGCTATTACCGCGATCGTCAGGCTAGCGCCAGCAGGGCGGGAACGGCGATTGATTCAAATATTTATAATCCGGTTTATGTCCCAGCGCAGGATATAGCCGCGCCGCCAAGCGCGTATAAACGCTCTTCTACTGCGCTTTCAGGTATCGCGTTGGCGGATACGCTCGGCTTCTGGAACGATGCGCTGCAAGTGACGGCCGGGCTGCGTTATCAGCAAATCAACTCGGACAATTTCGCGGCGCCGGATGGCGGGACGCGCTCTTCTAATGATAAGAGCGCTATTACCCCAATGCTTGGGGTAATAATAAAACCCTGGCAGCACGTCTCGCTCTATGCCAACTACATTGAAGGGCTGAGCAAAGGCGATGTAGCGCCAACGACGGCAACCAACGCGGGACAGGTACTGTCGCCGTATAAGAGCAAACAGTATGAAGCCGGGGTGAAAGTGGATGCGCTGGGGACGATCTCTACGCTGAGCGTTTTCCAGATCACTAAGCCAAGCGGCGCGTTGATTAACGGCACGTTTGTTGAAGCCAACGAGCAGCGCAATCGGGGTATCGAGCTGGATGTGGTCGGTTCACCGCTGGAGGATCTGCGTCTGACCGGCGGCGTGATGCTGCTGGATGCCGAGCTGACCAAAAGCGTGACGCCGGGTGCGCAGGGCAAGCGTGCGCCGGGCACGTCGCGTTTTCAGGCTAACGCTGGGGTGGAATATGATCTACCGTTCCTGCGCGATCTGACGCTGAACGCCAACGTCATCCATAACGGCAAGCAGAACGTCAACACCATCAATACCCAGTCTATTCCTTCCTGGACCACCGTTGATTTCGGCGCACGTTACAAGACGAGAATCTATAACGCCCCTACCACGTTCCGTGCCGATGTCCTTAACGCCTTTGACCGCAATTACTGGTCTGGCGTGACGTCATTCAGCACGGTATCGCAAGGCACGCCGCGGACGCTGATGCTGTCCGTGGCGGTTGATTTCTAAGGATAGGCATTTTTCAGGAACCGAACGTTAAGGAGATAGCGATGAGCAACCTGTTTAGCTTTGCCGCAGTGTCTTCCCCTGCTGTCGCGCAGGCTCACTGGCCTGAGAGACTGACGCCTTATCTGGATAGTGAGATTGAGCAGTTCCTTTTCAACTCGCCGCAAAGGCTGTCATGGCTGGTTGAGCAGTATGGGTCGCCGCTGAATATTGTCTGGCCGCACACCGTGGCCAACAATATCGCGGCATTGCGAACCGTGTTGCAGCGTCACGATGTGGATTGCCGCCTGTACTACGGCGCAAAGGTGAACAAATCGCCGGGGCTGGTACAGGCGGCGGTTAACGCGGGCGTCGGCGTGGATGTTTCCAGCTTACAGGAACTGAAAGATGCGCTACGGGCTGGCTGCGACGGCACGCGGCTGTGCGCCACCGGCCCGGCCAAAACGCGCGAGTTTCTGACTGAGCTGGTTCATCACCGTGCTCTCATCGTGCTGGATTCACCGGAAGAGTTCGACGAGGTGCTCGTGCTGGCGGGTTTGCTGCGTGTGACGAAGCCCGTGCGGGTACTGCTGCGCTATCGCCCATCGTTCACACCGGCCAGCCGATTTGGCATGCTGGCCGATGAAGTCATGCTCTGTCTGGAGACGTTAAGCGCCAGACAGGATGTGCTTCATCTGGAAGGCTTTCATTTCCATCTGGGCGGCTATGAGCCCGATACCCGCGTGGCCGCCTTCGCTGAGCTGTTGCCATTACTGGAGCGGGCGCGGTCGAAGAGATTGCAGCCCGCCATTATTGATATCGGCGGGGGATTGCCGATTCAATACCTTCCGGCTTCACGCTATCAGGATTATTTAGCGAAGCAGGATGCGGCGGATTATCGCCACGGTCAGGTGCCGACCTCATTTTACCCGTATGGTGGTGAGCGCTCGGCAGCCGACTATCTTGAGGCATTCTTGTCAGCCTCAATTGGGCAGTTTTGCGTGGCGGATAGACTGAAACAGCACGACCTGATTCTGGCGATTGAACCGGGACGCAGTCTGGCCGACCAAAGTGCGATTACCGTGTTTCGCGTCACGCGTACACGCCGCCAGCCGGATGGCAACCACGTCGTGTTTGTCGAAGGCAGTAGCTTCAGCGCGTGCGAGACCTGGTTTAACTCTGAGTTTTTGATTGATCCTCTGCATGTTTTTTCCGTCAAAAAAGACACACGTCCGACGCCGGGTAAAGCCTGGATCGCCGGACACAGCTGTCTGGACGACGATGTCATTACGAACCGATTGATTCATTTTCAAACCGTGCCGCAGCCAGGCGATTTACTGATTTACGCGAATACGGCGGGATACCAGATGGACCTGCTGGAGAACGCGTTTCATCGGCATCCGCTGCCTGCGCGCCTGTGCGCTTTCAAAGGTAAGAAAGGTGAGCTGATTTTTTCCAGTGATAACTGAATGGAGCAGAACCATGATCCTGAATAAAGTAACTGATTTGATTGGTAATACGCCCGTTATACAGATTCCCGTTCCCTATGGGGATACGCGTTTGTTTTTAAAAGTGGAGAAGAACAACCCCGGCGGCAGCATGAAGGATCGTATGGCGAGAAACATGATTGTTGCCGGACTGAAGTCAGGAAAAATTCGTCCCGGCGGCACGATTGTCGAGTCATCATCGGGTAATACCGGTATCGGGCTGGCGCTGGCGTCGATTGAATACGGTCTGCGCTTTATTGCCGTGGTCGATCATCATGCGGCACAGGACAAGATTGCCATCATGCGCGCGCTCGGCGCGGAAATTCGCTATGTATCCGGCGACTACGGCGAAGATGAAGTGGCGGTGGTGGAGCGCCAGCGTATGGCGGCACAGTTGGCGGAGGACATTCCCGGTGCGGTGTTTATGAACCAATCGGATAACGCGGCGAATGCAGGCGGCTATGCGGATTTTGTCCGCGAGTTGTTCAGCCAGATTGGCAAGATTGACGCGTTTGTCGGCTGCGTAGGCACCGGCGGATCGATGACCGGTATCTCGCACGGCCTGAAAGTCCATAACCCGGATATTGCGACCATTGCCGTTGAGCCGGTTGGCTCTATCGTCTTTGGCCACCCCGGTAAGCCCTACTATCAGTCCGGCACTGGTACGCCAGCAGGTGACACCGTGGGGCTGGTACTGGATTACAGTTGCATTGACTATGGCGAACAGGTTTCAGATGCACAAGCGTTTGAAACGGCACGCTATGTTGCACGGAATTACGGGCTGTTGGTCGGTGGCTCAACGGGTGGGGTGATCTATAAAGCGCTTGAGTTGATCTATCAAGATCGTATTGGCGGTAACATCGTACTGGCGATTGCCGACGGTGGTGAAAAATACCTGCACACGGTGTTTAACGAAGAGTGGCTGGCAGCGCGTAACCTCACGGACAGCGGTGTGTGGCACGATCTGGATCGCTGGCTGGGCAACGCGATTTCTCTGGAGCAGGCAAGCTAAGGAGGCAAGGATGCGCGAAACGCTAAGCGGGCAGCCGCTTAACGTGGTGATTTGCGGGGCCGGTAAAACCGGCCATCTCACCACGGTACTGTTTAAGCAACGGCCGGACGTCAAAGTGACACTACTCGGCAGCCATCCCCGTCTGCCGGAAGCCTACCAGCAGCACGGTAAACGGCTACACGCGCTGCTGCCGGATGGCGAAACGCTGACCGCCACGCCGGACTGCGTGACCTGCGACCCTGCGGAAGCCTGCCGCGACGCCGACGTCGTGATTATCACCGTTCCGGCCAACTTCCGCGCCGATCTTCTGGCGCGAATTGTTCCCCATTTGCCCACCGATAAGCCGGTCTATGTTGGTGCGATCCCCGGTTTTTGCGGTTTTGACTGGCTGGCCGAACGTGAACTGGCTGCGCGGCCGAATGCGGTGATTTGGGGAATGAAGGACGTCGCGCACATTGCGTTTGATTTAGTGCCAGGCCAGTCGATCAAGATGGGCGGCGAAAAGGCCACACTGTATGTCGCCACCCATCGGCGCGAAACCGCTACAAGCCAGCAGGCGCTGATGGCGCTGCTGCAACGGCTCTATTCTGCGCCCGTGGTGTTGTTGCCGGATTATCTGGAGATTACGCTGACACCAGGTAATCCGATTATGCACAGTGCGGTGATTTATGGCCTGATCGGCCCTTACGGTCAGTGGCATGCTCGATCGTTCCCACAATCGCTGTGCTGGTGGAATGATTGCCCTGAACTGGGGGCGTATTATCTGGAACGTATGGATGAAGAGAATCAGCGGCTGTGTGCGGCGCTGGAGACGCGGCTCGGTGTGCGGCTGAATTCGGTATTGCCGCTCAAGCAGGAGATTATCGATGCCTATGGCGATCAGATTGCTGATGCGCACACGATGCTCTCCGTGTTGCGTACCAATCAGGCCTACCACGGCATCGGTCTGCCGTTGCGAAAGCATAACGCTGGCGGGTACGTATTTGATACTCAGCACCGCGTGTTTCAGGAGGATATCGCCTACGGCCTGAGCCTGTTAGTGACCCTTGCGGAGAATGTAGCGGTTAGCGTTCCGTACATTGAGGAAGTTTATCGGTGGTGCAGCGATTACATGGGGGTATCCACACAGGATCGACCCGACTATTTCCCGCCGCACGGGTTGAGATGATGGGGGGAACTGATGACAGTGGTTGAATTAAGACAGGATGACACCGTGGGACCAGAAGGAATTGACGCATGCGCTTGACCGGACAGGTCGCGTTCATCATCCACTTTATGTTTGTCGTACAACTGGTGGCGATGGGGGCGATGGAGATGAGCGGGCCGTTTTGGCCGCTGCATCTGGAAAGTATGTCGTCCGGTGCGGAACTGAGTATCGCGGGGATTGCGGTATACATTGGGCCGATGCTGGGCATTATGCTGACCAGCGCCTTCTGGGGACGGATGGGCGATCGCATGGGCAACAAAGCCATGATGATTCGTGCGCTGTTCGGGCTGGCGTTGACCCAGCTCGGACTAGCGTGGGCAAATGATATCTGGACGATAGTCGCGCTGCGTTTTATTCAGGGGGCCTGTGCGGGTTATATTGCGCCCGCGCAGGCGTATGGTGTCGCGGTGGTCAGTCCGTTACAGCGCACGCGGCTGTTTGCCTGGCTTCAGGTTTCCACCAACGTGGGATCGCTGCTAGGGGCGATTGTCGGCGGGCTGATTCTCGATTATCTGAACTTCTTCTGGATCAACCTGAGTGCGGCGATCCTCTGCGCGCTGTGCGGCATCACCGTGGCGCTGTTCCTGCCGCATGTTACCCCCGTGACCCCTGCCGCTCCGACCGAAGAGGCGCAAGCAAAAGACATTCCCCGCAGACGGCTCTGGGCGCTGTCGCCGATTCCCGGCCTGTTGCTGATTTCTGGCCTGTTGCTGACCAGCCGTATGATCCCGCAAACGCCGTTTTCCCTCTACATGGACGGCTTCTTTCAGGTGGATAAGTGGGTTATCGGCCTGTGCTATGGCTTGCAGGCGACCGGCGTGATTGTCTCTGCGTCATTGTGGGCGCGCTATTTTGAAAACCTCTCGCTGTCGCAGACGCTGAGCCGCCTGTGTGTGGTCATGCTGGCCTGCGCCATCGTGACATTGACCGCTGCCATGATGCTAAATATTGCGATTTTCATCCCGCTTTATTTCCTGTGGGGTGTGCTGCTTGGGGCTACCACGCCGGTTCTGATGGCGCTAATTTCGCGTGCGGCGGGTGCAGGGCAGCAGGGTTATATACTCGGCGTGGCGCAAAGCGTCAGCCAATTTGCCTCGATTCTTGGCATTTCTTTGGGCGGATTAGTGCTCTATTCCCCCGGACTACGTTCGCTATTCTTCTGCGTTGGCGCCGCGTATCTGGTGACCTTCCTGGTTGCTCTGATGCTGCTACGACATCTGCGGATACAGGCGGAAAAACATGACTCTCTCTCGACGAAGGGAAATATCGAAAATGTTTAATCGTTGGAAGCGGCAGTGTCGCCGTCCGTTATTCCTGAGTGCACTGCTGATGGCATTCCTGTCGCCGCTGGTGGGACAGGCGGCGCAAACGTCAACCGTCGTCAAGGATGTGTTGGGGCGCGAAGTGAGAGTCAACACGCCGGTGCAGCGTGTGATGCTGGGTGAAGGGCGGCAGCTTTATCTGGTCGCTATGCTCGACAAAGAAGATCCGGCGAAAAGAATTGTCGCCTGGCGGCGCGATCTGATTCAGTCCGATCCGGCAACGTGGCACCAGTATCGCGATCGTTTTCCTCAACTGGCAACGATCCCGACGTTTGACGGCACCGAGAAAGGCACGTTTGACGTAGAACAAGCGGTGTCGCTGAAGCCGGACGTCATCATTATGAACATTGAGGCGCAGCGGGCGATTGTCGATGCGGGTTATGACCGGATATTGGACAGTGTCGGTATCCCGATCGTCTACGTTGATTTCCGCTATCACCCGCTGGAAAACACCGCGCCAACCATGCGTCTGCTCGGCACGCTGTTTAATCAGGAAGCACGGGCCGAAGCGTTTCTTGCATTCCGCGAGGCGCAGCTAAAACGCGTTTCCGACGTGCTGGCGGCGAAATACCCGCGTTCTCCGCGCGTGTTCATTGAGCGACTGGGTGGCTACACCGATGAGTGCTGCCTGACGTTTGGCCGGGATAACTTCGGTAAATTTGCGCAACTGGCCGGTGGCGACAACGTAGCAGCGAAAAATGCGCCGAATACGTTTATGCAAATGCATCCTGAACAGGTGATTGTGGAAAACCCCGAGATCGTGGTGATCACCAGCGGCAACTTTGAAGCCTTCGTACCTGGCGGCCGCTGGATTGGGTTAGGGCCGGGGCAGGATAGGGCGGAAGGGCGCAAGCGGCTTGAATGGTTTCTCGGGCGTCCGGCCTATACCAATACTATCGCCAAACAGCAACGGGCGTTCCATGCTATCTGGCATCAGTTTTACAACGGCCCCTATGATTTCATCGCGATTCAGCAACTGGCGGAGTGGTTTCACCCAGACTTATTCCGCGATCTCAACGCGGATGATACCTTCCGCCAGCTTCATCAGCAGTTTTTACCGGTTGATTACCAGCCGGGCTACTTCGTCAGTCTTGCGCCATAAATGAGAGGCCGCGCCGGCGTCATGTCGGCGCTGCGCGTGACCGTTACGTCAGGAGGTGGAGAATGTTTGACAGTATGACCTACCACATTGCCCTTACACCCGTGCAGTTCCTGTTGCCCTCGGAAAATATCGATATGTCGAACGTGGAATGTTTGATGGAGGATATTTGTCGCTGTGGTTGCTGGACAACGCCTGTGCCGATAGAGAGAGAAACGGGGATTATCATGGACGGCAACCATCGGTTACGTGCGGCCACCGAGCTGGGATTAAAGCATATCCCGTGTGCGCTACTTGATTATGAAGATCCCCGCGTGTCCGTTTACCACTGGAAGACTGGGCAGCCTTTTTGCAAGAATCTGATCATGCAGACGATTGTGACGCAAAAGAGCCTGTTTCCCTACAAAACGACGCGTCACCTTTTCCAGCCTGCTCTGCCCTCGGTGAGTGTTGTGCTTGATGAGCTCATGCGCTAATCACCTCTTGCGTTAAGCGCTTCACGCTGTCGCCCTGAATCCGGGCGGCAATACCCTTCCGCTTCTCTTTTCGCCAGCTTTTGCCACCACCGTGCCTTTTTATTGGCGACGGCGTTACTATAGTCTTCGTAAACAACAGTCTTCGTAAACAACAATCTTCGTAAACGGCGATCTTCGCTAACCGTAATCTTCGTAAATCGCCGATGATTTTATGACTGACAGCACAGGAAATGATTGATTACACGAATTTTAATATGCTTTGTAACAATTTTGCCTAGAATGTATACCAGAAACGACTGTCAGTAATTCGTGTGTTTCTGAACAATAGCAGCGTCGGCGCTATTACGCCTTTGGAGAAAGAGAATGCAAGAAAACTATAAAATTCTGGTTGTAGATGACGACATGCGTTTGCGCGCGCTGTTAGAGCGTTATCTGACTGAACAGGGTTTTCAGGTACGTAGCGTAGCCAATGCTGAACAGATGGACCGTTTACTGACCCGTGAATCCTTTCACCTCATGGTGCTGGATCTCATGCTGCCGGGCGAGGATGGGCTGTCCATCTGCCGTCGTTTGCGTAGCCAAAGCAACCCGATGCCGATCATTATGGTGACGGCGAAAGGGGAAGAGGTGGACCGTATCGTTGGGCTGGAAATTGGCGCGGACGATTATATTCCTAAACCTTTCAACCCGCGTGAACTGCTGGCTCGCATCCGTGCGGTGCTGCGTCGCCAGGCAAATGAACTGCCGGGCGCGCCATCGCAGGAAGAAGCGATTATTGCGTTTGGCAAGTTCAAGCTGAATCTGGGCACGCGCGAAATGTTCCGCGATGATGAACCGATGCCGTTAACCAGCGGTGAATTTGCCGTGCTTAAGGCACTGGTAAGCCACCCGCGTGAGCCGCTGTCTCGCGATAAGTTGATGAATCTGGCGCGAGGTCGTGAATACAGTGCGATGGAGCGTTCCATCGACGTACAAATTTCTCGTCTGCGCCGCATGGTGGAAGAGGATCCGGCGCACCCGCGCTATATCCAGACCGTGTGGGGTCTTGGCTACGTGTTTGTCCCGGACGGCAGTAAGGCATGATGCAATGGCGCTTTTCTCCGCGCAGCTCATTTGCACGGACGTTGCTACTGATTGTCACGTTATTGTTTGTCAGTTTGGTCACCACCTATCTGGTGGTGCTCAACTTCGCTATTCTGCCGAGTTTGCAGCAGTTTAATAAGGTGCTGGCATACGAAGTAAGAATGCTGATGACGGACAGTCTGCAACTGGAAGATGGCTCTACGCTTGAGGTGCCACCTGCGTTCCGGCGTGAGATTTACCGCGAATTGGGTATATCGCTATACACCAACGCAGCGGCGGAGGAAAGCGGCCTGCGTTGGGCGCAGCACTATAAATTTCTGAGTGATCAGATGGCGCAGCAGCTGGGCGGCCCGACAGAAGTGCGGGTTGAAGTCAGCAAAAACACGCCGGTAGTGTGGCTGAAAACCTGGCTGTCACCAGACATCTGGGTGCGCGTTCCCCTCACTGAAATTCATCAGGGCGATTTCTCGCCGCTTTTCCGCTATACGCTGGCGATTATGTTGCTGGTGATTGGTGGCGCGTGGCTATTTATTCGGGTACAAAACCGGCCGTTGGTTGAGCTGGAACACGCAGCTTTACAGGTCGGTAAAGGCATAATTCCTCCGCCGCTGCGGGAATATGGCGCGTCTGAAGTCCGCTCCGTGACCCGCGCTTTTAACCAGATGGCCTCCGGCGTGAAGCTGCTGGCTGATGATCGTACGCTGCTGATGGCGGGCGTCAGTCATGACCTACGTACGCCGCTGACGCGCATTCGTCTGGCGACTGAAATGATGGGCAAGGAAGATGACTATCTGGCGGAGTCGATCAATAAGGACATTGAAGAGTGTAATGCGATTATTGAGCAGTTCCTCGACTACCTGCGTACTGGTCAGGAAATGCAGATGGAGGTCGCCGAGCTGAACGCCATTATGGGTGAAGTGGTAGCCTCGGAGAGCGGCTATGAGCGTCAGATTGACAGCGAATTTGCTACCGGTGAACTGCTGGTGCGCATCAGCTCGCTCTCGATAAAACGTGCGGCGCTGAATTTGGTCGTGAATGCGGCGCGTTACGGTAACGGCTGGATCAAAGTTAGTACCGGACGTGAGCTACAGCGCGTGTGGTTCCAGGTAGAAGATGACGGAGAAGGCATCGCGCCCGACCAATTACAGCACCTGTTTCAACCATTTGTTCGCGGCGACAGCGCACGAACCACCAGCGGAACAGGGCTCGGCTTGGCGATTGTGCAGCGTATTATCGATGCGCACGATGGCGTGCTGGATGTCGGCACCAGCGAACGCGGTGGGCTTTGTGTCCGCGCGTATTTGCCGCTGCTATCGGACGTCGCGGTAGCCGATAACGGTGCTGCAAAAGAGTCATAAGCCTAATGCCGATCGTTTAAGAACCGAGATACACGGAGCGACCACGGGGCGAGGTGTCCCTGCGGGAACCTCATCCCCGTGTTTCTCCTAAAATGAGGCTTAGGCTACCAGCGTTAGTCATAAGCATCTTCTTAAGTTCTACAATAGCAAAAGGCGCGGAATCCGCGCCTTTTTTACATACATTTGCTGGCGAACGGTTTACCGCTTAGGTCCTGCTTTCACCAGCGCGGCACCTGCTGGTGCATCGGTGTATTTATCGAAGTTGGTGATAAAGCGTTGGGCCAGATCGTCCGCTTTTTCCTGCCACTGTTCGACGCTCGCATAGGTATCACGTGGGTCGAGAATGTCAGGGTTGACGCCGGGAAGCGAGGTCGGGATCGCCAAATCGAAGACCGGCAGCGTCTGCATTTCTGCATCATCAATGCTGCCATTCAGAATGGCGTCAATAATCCCTCGTGTATCCTTGATTGAGATACGTTTGCCGCTGCCGTTCCAGCCGGTGTTCACCAGATAGGCCTGCGCACCTGATGCTTTCATTCGTTTCACCAGTACTTCAGCGTACTGCGTTGGGTGCAGCATCAGGAATGCTGCACCAAAGCAGGCGGAAAAGGTTGGTGTCGGCTCCGTCACGCCGCGCTCAGTTCCCGCTAGTTTGGCCGTAAAACCGGACAGGAAGTGATACTGCGTTTGATCGGATGTCAGGCGAGAAACGGGTGGCAACACGCCGAATGCGTCCGCCGTCAGGAAGATCACTTTGGTCGCGTGACCCGCTTTGGAGACCGGTTTAACGATGTTGTGAATGTGGTAGATCGGGTAAGAGACGCGGGTATTCTCCGTTTTGGAACCGTCGTTGAAGTCCACTGCGCCGTCTGCCAGCACCGTAACGTTTTCCAGCAGTGCATCGCGTTTGATGGCACCGTAGATATCCGGTTCTGCTTCCTTAGACAGCTTGATGGTTTTAGCATAGCAGCCGCCTTCAAAGTTGAAGACGCCGTCATCGTCCCAGCCGTGCTCGTCATCGCCAATCAACTGGCGTTTCGGATCGGTAGAAAGTGTGGTTTTACCCGTACCTGACAGGCCGAAGAAGACCGCCACATCGCCTTTTTCGCCGACGTTTGCCGAGCAGTGCATTGAAGCGATGCCTTTCAGCGGCAGCAGGTAGTTCATGATGGAGAACATCCCTTTCTTCATTTCGCCACCGTACCAGGTGCCGCCAATCAGTTGGATGCGCTCCGTCAGGTTGAACGCGACAAAGTTCTCAGAGTTCAGGCCTTGTTCCTGCCAGTTCGGATTAGTGCATTTTGCACCGTTCATCACGATGAAATCCGGTTCAAAACCTTCCAGCTCTTCATCGCTCGGACGAATGAACATATTTTTGACGAAATGCGCCTGCCAGGCCACTTCCGTCACGAAACGTACGCTAAGGCGGCTGTCTGGGTTGGCACCGCAGAAGGCATCGATGATGAACAACCGTTTGCCGGACAACTGCGTGGTGACGAGTTCTTTCAGGTGCGTCCAGGTTTCCTGACTCAATGGGTGGTTATCGTTCTTACCTTTGCCCTGATCGGACCACCACACGGTGTCGCGGGTAACGTCATCGCGCACGATGTATTTATCTTTTGGGGAGCGGCCGGTAAAGATGCCGGTATCGACGGCGACGGCACCCAGTTGGGTTTCGATGCCGCGTTCATAGCCTTGTAGAGTAGGGGAGCGTTCTTCTTTAAAAAGCAGTTCATAGCTGGGATTGTAGACAATATCGCGGACATCATGGATTCCATAAGCAGCCAGGGTTTGCGGGGTAATACCGTTGATCTGCATGTTGCTACTCCTCAAGTTATAGTCGTACTACTAAACATTGTAGGGAGTGAGCTTATTTTAACCGCGATAGCAATCATAAAATTAAATAAATTCATTAATAACTTTGCTTATTCATGGTGTTTGAAAAATAACCACCACGGTTTATAGTTGAAATAATAAGCATAATAAAACGGGTGCTTTCGCACCCGTTAAAAAGATTAATGCAACAGATTTCCTGATGAATCGTGCCGGATCGCGCGGATATCCAGCGAGTTAAATAGGTAGTGAGTGCCACAATAATCACAGTGCATATCGATTTCACCGTCCTGCTCGATCATCTCATTCACTTCCTGATCGGACAGCGTCATTAATGCATCTGCGCAGCGATCGCGTGAGCAGTGACACTGGAACTCGACATCTTGTGGTTCATACACGGTAACCTCTTCCTGATGGTAAAGGCGGTACAACACCTCGTTGGCAGGTAGGGTAAATAGCTCTTCGGCTTTGACCGTCGTGGTGAGCTGGGTCAGATGATCAAAATCATTCCGGTCGGCATCTTGCGCAGGCAGTACCTGTAGCAGCATGCCTGCGGCTACCGGATTGCCTTCGTGCTGTCCGGTACGGATAAACAGCCGCGTTGGTAACTGTTCGGACTGCTGAAAATAACTTTCCAGACATTCAGCAACGGTTTCACCATCTAAACCAACGACGCCTTGATAGCGCTCGCCGTCAGTCGGCGTAATGGTAATGACCAGATAGCCATTGCCAACCATTTCTTTCAGTGAACTCCCCGGTACGATATCCCCTTGCAGACGGGCAACGCCGCGCATCTGCTGCTGATGGTTACCGTTAATCACTGCCAGCTTCAGCGGGCCATCGCCCTGAAGCTGAACGGTAATATCGCCGCTGAATTTCAGCGTTGCCGTCAGCAGGCTGGTCGCAACCAGCATTTCGCCCAGCAGGGTTTGCACCGCAGCCGGGTAGTCGTGGTTGGTCAAAATACGTTGATAAGTCTCGTTAACTGTCACCAATTCGCCACGGACAGCATAATTCTCAAACAGATAACGATGTAGTTGGTCGTGAGCCATGATATTTTTCTCGTCGTAGTGCGGCGGCTAGGAGTGCGGCGATTGCCGAGTCTTCTCTATTGTCAGCCGTTTGATGACCAACAAATGAAGCTCAGCGCGTTAGTCCTTATCGCTGTATTTAAATTTAATCAGATCGCGTCGCTCTTTTTTATCAGGGCGGCGATCGGGGTGTGGCATCGTTAGCGCATTCATTTTTCGCGCCTGCGCCACCTTTTCTCGTTTCTCAATGCTTGCCGTCGTTTCCTGATAGAGCGCCTGCGCCTCTGTCGCACTTCTGCGCTGACCGCTGACAGACAAAATGATGATGGTGCGTTCATCATTCCCTTGACGCAGTTTAATCTCGGCATTCAGCTCGACCTGTTTGCTCGGCTTACCGCGTTGACCGTTATAATGTACTTTGCCGCCGTCAATCATCTCGCGAGCCATCGCTCGGGTTTTATAGAAACGGGCGGCCCAGAGCCATTTATCCAGACGAACGGCATTGTCAGTCTGCTCGGTAACTTTCGCCATAAATCCCCCTGATTACTCTAATGCCGATCGTTTAAGGATCGCGTTACGGGGGCGACCACGGCACGAGGCATCCCTGCGGGAACCTCATCACCGTGTTTCCCCCATCAGGCCACCTGCATTACTCTGCGTTAACGGAGTGGCGCAGGGCTGGTAGCAGCGCAAGATAGTCGTTCATTGACGGATGTTGCAGGAATGCCTTTTCCTGCTGGCCGGAGTCTGGATTACGTACACCCAGACAGTAATGGATACCAAAGGTTTTCGCGGCATCCAGAATCGGCTCGCTGTCATCCACGAATAACGTTCTGGCAGGGTCAAAACCGGTTTGCTGTTGGACGGCCTGCCACAAGCGCTGATTCTCTTTCGGATACCCATAAGTATGGGTGGAAAGCAATAAATCAAGATGCTGATCCAGCCCGGTATGTTCGATTTTTACCGCCAGGCTGTGTGGATGAGCGTTGGTCAGCAGAATCGTCTCTTTACCGCACTCGCGCAACGCCGTCAAAAACGGCGTGGTGTCATCGCGCAACCGGGCTCGGGTGCCACTATCCGTCGTCATTTGATAGATATCCAGATCGAGACGTTCTGACCAGTAATCGAAGCAATACCAGTTTAGCGTGTGCTGCACCGCCTGATACTCTTGCTTGATAAGCTGGTGTGCCTGCTCAAGGCTGATACTGCGTTTTTCACTAAGCGATTGCGGCACCAGTTGAAGCCAGAAATAGCTATCAAATGCCAGATCGAGCAGCGTGCCATCCATATCCAGTATCACGGTGTCGATGTCGTGCCAGTTAACGTAGGGATTCATAACGACTCCAGATGTCGCGTCGTGCCATACGAGGTGATGAAGCAGGAGACGCGTAATGCAATAGTGACAATAGGGACGAGGAACCGATCCCACTAGGTTAGCATAACCGCAGAGAGGGCTCGATGCCGTTAGCGGGGAAGCTGGGGGCGAGTCTCTGGGAACGAATTCGTCATCATGTTGAAACGTGAGGCGTAATAGTGCTGAATGTCGGTAACCCGTTTCTGGTGTTTACGCATTTTAATGCCGGTCAGAATAGCATTTATGATAAACGTCGCGGAAAAGAGCAGCAGCAGCAGGCAACTGCCGAGATAGCGCCAGACGGTAATAACATCGGGTTCGCTGTGCAGGCTGATGTGCTTAGTCCCGTTGGCATCGGTATTGAGCTGAGTGATGACGCCCGTGGCATTGAACGGCGTATGCAACAGCATGGCTGAAAGCCGCTGGAGTTCCTGCCACTGATCCGATGGACGATATTCATTGAGCGGCATCGGGGGGAGCGGATGGTTAACGAACTGCCGACCTTCGTCGCTGCGAATTAGGAATCCACCAGGAGGCGGGCTGTTTAGCGATTCAGCCGCGTTGTTGATTTCCTGATAAAAGAATTGATCGGTAGAACTGTTGACCAATGACTCCAGTGTTTCTGCACTGACGGCGGGCAGCACGACATTCATGCCTTTTAGCTTGCCGGAATCGGCGTCTTTTACCAGCGTATTCCAATTCTTGACGTCGCTCAGATTCACCAGCGCATTTTTTAGGCGAGAGCAATCGTTTTCCTGTTGACACAAATCTTGTGTTCTCAGAACGACATCCGCGAAGTTCTTCATCAAAATCAGCCCTGATTTCTGGATCGTGGACGCTAACTGAGAATTGACCTGACCTTCTTTTTCCGCTTGCGGATGGAGTTGACTGTTGACCGAGTTTAGCAAGGTGGAGGCTTTTTCAATTGTCTCCGATTCTGGCAACGGCAACGGCGCGGCTTTGTTCCAGTAAATGGCGGAGCAATCGAAAGGGCTGAACGCGTAGGAAGATGGTGTGGAGACCGGATGAATCCCGGCGGGCACATAGCACATGCCGCTACCGCGAACAGCCAGCGTGTCACCAATACGTAGCTGAGCTTTTTCCAGATCGCTGACTTGTGTGACTTCAATGCGCTGTGCGCCTTGAAGCCAGGCCAAACTGAGTTTTAACGGCAGTTCAAGCTGAACGTTAGTGACAAGCAAAATCAGGCTGAGCAGTGAACCCGCGGCCAGCAGCAGATTCCTGCTCCACCGCTGTAACGGGAAATTTTTCACCTCATCATGCAGCGAAAGGTACTCTCCCTGACGAATCACCTGGCGGTTGAGGTAGATATCTACGTCCGTTTTTCGCCCAAGCTCCTGCGTGATATAGGGCTGCCAATGGGGCGGATAGATCAGATCGATATTGCCAAGAGATATATTACCAAGTGGCCCCTGATTGGATTCGCCAAACAGCCCCAAGCCTTGCGGTGTGCCGTGGAGGCAATGCACGTCCCGCAATTCTTGGGAGGAAGGTGACCGGAAAAGCTGCCACAGACTCCACACTGCTAACAATGATGCGGTGCCTATCAGCCAGGGAAGCAGGGCAATTGGGCTATTCAGGCTGATGAACAGGAGCAGAAAAGACAGGCAGAGCATGGCCGTTTCTTTCAACCCTGTGGAGTGATGGATTGCGTGTTCTTCACGTGTTTCTTTGCGGATGGTAACCAACTCCGCATGCTCATTGTCTTCCTGACGGATGGAGGCGTTTGGTACAGGTATTTCAGCCGGTAGCGGAGCCAGCGAACGATCGTCAAGGCACTCGGTTAGCGAATGTCCGTTCAGAGAAATAACCAGCGGGATCGAGCGCGTTTTAATCAGTTCGACGGTGTTATTTTCGGTGATGAACTGTTCCCAATTAGGGGGAAGGTGGATTTCTTGTGTATCGATATAATAGCGCCACTTATTCTGAACATCGGTGCTCAGGCCGTAGCGTGTAATCGTATGGGTGATGGGATAAACCCGATTGCTTTGCAGGGAACGCGGTAGTCTTGGCTGTGCATTGGGAGTATCAAGCGGCGTGGTTTGCTGACTGTTTTCTTGAGTCAGATAACGCTCAACGGCAATCCGTTCATCTTCAGTTAACCGACGGGGAAGTGATTGCGAAACGGGTAATGGTGGAGCGGACAGGAAACGGCGTCGCATACGGTAGCCGACAAGACCTCCGATCACGATCAGACAGGCAAGCAATATCGCCAATATGGTAAATATTGTGCTCATGTCATCTCCATCCCAAAACGCTCAGCTCCTTGTTCTCGTCGGAGTTTAACAAAATTATACAATCGATGATAACCCGTATGGCATTGTTTTCTTAGATTAATAACGCAATTGTGAGTGGAGTTCATTGCATAAGGTGATGATAGTAACAAGCAAAAATCACCTCTTGAATGAGGATAATCCTATTTTTTTTAAGTTATTGACTTTTGTCGGTGGCTTCTCATACAGCATGTATCTTACATGTTGCTCACACGTAAATTCATGGTCACGATAGTTGCAGCGAAGGTGACTGTTAACGCACAATGTGAACAGAATCAAAAAAGAATATTTACGATCTCTTCTTAATTCAACAGCATTCCGTATTCAGGTTACGGTAAAAGTAACCTCATCTGCGCGTTGGGCTAAGGTGCCGTTCTGGTCGTAACTCTCTGGGGGCATCAATGAGTCATAACCTGCAAAAACCTAAAATCCTCAAGGTGGAAACGATAGCGCATTCGCGCTTGTTCAACGTGGAATCCGTCGATCTTGAATTTAGCAACGGGGTACGCCGGGTTTATGAACGGATGCGTTCAAGCGGCCGACAGGCGGTGATGATCGTCCCGATCATTGATGATGAACTGCTGTTGATCCGTGAATACGCCGTCGGTATTGAAGAATACGAACTGGGATTCCCCAAAGGGCTAATCGATCCCGGCGAAACGGTCTTTGAAGCCGCTAACCGTGAATTGATGGAAGAAGTTGGTTTTGGAGCAGAAAAGCTGGAATTGCTGGCGACGTTAACCATGGCACCTTCCTATTTTTCCAGCCAGATGAATATTGTCGTGGCGCACGGGCTGTACCCAAAGAGCCTGGAAGGTGATGAACCTGAGCCCATGCCGCAAGTCCGCTGGTCAGTGGATAACATGATGTCGCTGCTGCAAGAGCCTGATTTCCGTGAAGCACGTAATGTCAGTGCACTGTTTCTGGCCCACGACTGGCTGCGTCGTACACCTCGCTAATTTTTATCGTATCGGAAATAACCAAAAAAAGAAGGTGCCACGTTGGGCACCTTCTTTGTCTTTGCGTTACGGCATGATACGCCGACTAGAATAGCTCTTCGCTTTGTCCGTTATCCATTAGCGTGGTGCCGACTTCATGCACTTCATATTCTTTCGGCTGTGTACCGTCAATGAAGTATTCGGAACGGCTGTTCCCACCACCGTTAGACAGCTTACCGCTGCTGCGGTCAATAACCACGCTAACGATACCGGGCGGTGGCGTCAGAGGTTGCTCTGGTACGCCATCCAGCGCGGCTTTCATGAAATCATCCCATGCAGGCTGCGCTGATTTCGCACCGCCCTCGTAGCCGGAGATCTGATCTTTAATGGCACCAGATGCGCTGCTGGCACCCAGATCTCGGCGATGATCGTCGAAGCCGATCCAGACTGAAGTCACCAGATTCGGGCCATAGCCGGAGAACCAGGCGTCTTTAGAACTGTTTGTTGTACCGGTTTTGCCGCCGATATCTCGACGTTTCAAATCACGACCCGCGCGCCAGCCTGTACCCATCCAACCCGGTTCGCCAAAGACGTTGCTGTTCATCGCGTCTTTAATCAGGAAGGACAGCGGCGTATTGATAACATGCGGTGCATAAGGTTGCGCAGCGCTCTGCTGTGCGGCTTCTGGTGTAACAGGCTCCAGCTCTGGCTGTGGCAGACCTAACGGTGGTGCTTCGTTTGACGTAGCAACATCTTCAACGTTAGTGGTTGCCAACACTGGTGAGCGTGGCGTGTCACCGTAGACCAGCGGCAGATTACAGGTATCGCAGACTACTTTTGGCGTCGCGGTAAAGACCGTACCGCTCATTTCGTTCTCTATCTTGCTAATCAGATAGGGATCGACCAGATAGCCGCCGTTTGCCATGACAGCATAACCGCGTACGACCTGTAGCGGCGTAAACGAGGCGGCACCCAGCGCCAGCGATTCGGTATGGACGATATTCTGTGCCGGGAAACCGAAGCGTTGCAGGTACTCCGCCGCATAGTCCACACCCATCGCACGCATGGCGCGAACCATCACCACGTTTTTGGATTGGCCTAGTCCCTGACGCAAGCGTATCGGACCGTCATAGGTTGCCGGGGAGTTTTTCGGCCGCCAGTCAGATCCTGCACCAGCATCCCAACGAGTGATCGGGACATCGTTCAGAATCGTTGCCAGCGTTAAACCTTTGTCCATTGCCGCAGTGTAGAGGAAAGGTTTGATGTTGGAACCAATCTGACGCAGTGCCTGTGTCGCGCGGTTGAACTTGCTGTGGTTAAAATCAAAGCCGCCAACCAGCGCTTCTATGGCACCATTTTTCGGGTTGAGCGAGACGATAGCGGAGTTGACGTCCGGCACCTGTGCCAGCCACCAGCCATCGTTCACTTTACGTACCCAAACCTGCTGGCCTGCCTGCACAACGTCTGTGACGCGCTTCGGTGTTGGCCCTTGTTGCGTATCGGAACGGTATGCGCGTGCCCAGCGCATACCCGCCATCGGCAAGGCAATATTGCTGCCATCAGACAGGATAGCAATCGCGTTGTCTGCCGTTGTGCTGGTGACGATGGCTGGATAGAGCGGGCCGTAGACCGGCAACGCTTTCAGGGCGGCAATCATCTTCGCCTGATCCCAAACACCTTCCCCCACTTTCCACAGCACTTTGCTCGGGCCGCGATAACCGTGGCGCATGTCATAGGCGAGGATGTTGTTACGCAATGCATCCTGTGCAGCGGTTTGCAATTTTTTGGTGACAGTTGTGTAGACCTTATAACCGTCGTTATAAGCATCTTCGCCGTAGCGTTTGACCATCTCCTGTCGTGCCATTTCTGCGACATATGGCGCGGAGAACGAAATTTTAGGCGCGTGGTAATTCGCGACCAGCTTTTCGTTACGTGCCGCATCGTATTGCGACGGTGTGATGTAGTTTTCATCCTTCATACGCGCAAGTACTACGTTGCGGCGCGCAACGGCGCGATCGTAGGAATAGAGCGGGTTGAACGTCGATGGAGCCTTCGGCAGACCGGCGATCATCGCCATTTCGCTCAGCGTTAACTGGTCAACAGGGCGGCCAAAGTAAACCTGTGCCGCTGCGCCAACCCCATAGGCGCGATAGCCGAGGTAAATCTTGTTCAGGTAGAGCTCAAGGATTTCATCCTTGGTCAGCAATTGCTCAATACGGATAGCCAGAAACACTTCCTTGATCTTACGAATCAGGGTGCGTTCTGGGCTCAGGAAGAAGTTCCTGGCGAGCTGTTGCGTAATGGTACTCGCCCCTTGGGAGGCGTGACCAGACGTGAGTGCGATAGACGCGGCGCGGATAATCCCGACGGGATCGACACCGTGGTGCTCATAGAAGCGGCTATCTTCGGTCGCGATAAAGGCATGTACCAGTTCAGGGGGAACCTGATCCAATTTGAGCGGGATACGGCGTTTTTCACCAAACTGAGCGATCAGCTCGCCATCGGCGCTGTAGACCTGCATCGGCGTTTGCAGCCGAACGTCTTTCAGCGCGGCGACATCGGGCAGTTGGGGTTCGATATAGCGGTACAAACCATATATCGAGGCAGCTCCCAGCAGAATGCAAGAGACTGCAAGGATGAATAGATATTTTACGAACTTCACCTGGGATTTTCCATTCAGTAGCGTTTGAACAGTTTATAAACAATCGGGCGCTAGTATAAAGATAACCCAGCACTGTGGATACGTTTATTGGATAAGGAAATCGGGTTGAACATGGCTTATCACATCTGGCGGGTTGGAGTAGATATACAAAACGGCTTCATGCGTGCACTAGCGGTTCAGCGTCGCCGCTATGGCTGGCAGCTTCGTCACTGGTGGCAATATCCGCTACCAGACGACACCTTGCGCACGGGTAGTCTACACCATACTGAGGCACTTTGTGAGGTCTTGCGAACATGGCGTCGTTTGCTGCCTGGACACATTTCGCTACGGGTAGGGTTCCCTGCTCAACTGACTTTGCAACAGCATCTCCCTATGCCCGACCAGCGTTTACAGGAGCCGGAGCGTAGCTTCTATATTGAAACTCTAGCGGCTCGTAAGCTACCGATCGGCAGCGAATCACTGGCGATAGACTATCGGGAAGACCCGCAGATGCAGGGTTCGCTGCTGGTGACGGCTGCGCGTCGGCAGGAGATTGATAATTGGTTAACGTGCTTGAATAACGCGGGATTGCGGCCTGATGTTCTTGAGGTGTCAACGTGTGCGCTCAGACTGATGGCGCAGCAGGCAGGGCTTGAGTCTAATCGCCTGTTTCTGCATCGCCTATTGGATAGCTGGCTATGGGTATCCCCGCTTAACCACGCTTTCCACTCAGGCGTGATACACCTTGATGAACTGAATGATGAGGCCGATATCTTATCGCTTGTAAGCACTCGCTATCAGCATGACGTCGAGGAAATAGCCTATTACTCTAGCGTCTCGCCCGATTTGCCCTACCATCTGACCGACGTACTACAACCGTGGTCGCCATTAACGGTGTTTAACCACATGCAGCCGCCGCTGCCGAGCTTCCCTTCGGCTTTTGCGATAGCGGGTGGGCTGGCATTGCGCCCAGAGGATGCCTGACTATGCTGCTAATTAATCTTTTACCCTGGCGTAAAACTCAGATGCGTCAGCGCGCTCGTTGTTGGTTAGTGTTGCTTTGGCTCCAGACGGGGTTGATGTTCTGCCTTATCGCGGCGGTGTATCTACTTTGGCAGCACAGACAGCAACGTGCGCAAGATGTACTCAATGCTGAGGTGGCTCAGCAGCAGCAACTGACGACGTTGTATCAACAGACCCATCAGGCGCGAGAAACGTTACGTCGATATCAGGTGCAAGAACGTGCCGAGGCGATAGTCCAGCATGACAATCGTCGTAACTTCCATCTGTTAGACCAGCTTGCTGGCATGATGCCTGCACGTCTGTGGCTGACGGAACTAACCGATCGCGGATCGCATCTGCTGCTGTCCGGTGTAAGCGAAAACTATCACGATATCATCATGCTACAGCATGCATTATTGCGCCATGTGTCAGTCGAACGTGTGCAGTTGCTGTATACGTCCCGAGAGCGCGGTGCGAATACTGGGCTGCGCTTTTCCTTTCAGGCCGACTGGCGCGGTAGCAGCGTTTCCTCAGCGGGGGGAAACCATGATTAATCACGCGATCGTCATTGATGTCGTGCTGAACTGGCCGAGGCTCATCAATAAGCCGTTATGGCAGCAGCTCGTTATTCAATTGACGTTTGTTGCCGCTGCCGGATTGCTATCAGGCTGGTTTCTCGTCGGTGAAGTTTGGAAAACTGCTATTGGTATAGAAGTACAAACCGTTCAGGCGCGCTTGGATATACAGGAAGTGCAACAAAAACTAGACGCGATGCCGCCGTTATCGGTGTTACGTACGCAATTAGCGGAGAGGACCGCGCAAGCCGCACCTTTTCAGCCCGACGGGCTGGCACAGCTTATCGTCGAGCCTTTGTCACAAGCCGGTGCTTCTTTGCTGTCCTGGCAGCCCGCTTTGCCTCACGCAGGTGAGCCTCCTCAGGAACGTTGGCAATTGGCATTTAGCGCCGATTACACGAGTGTGTTGCAGGTGCTTCGTGAGTTGACGGCGTTACCTTATGTACTGCGAATTGCGCAACTTACTGTAAAGGCCGATATCGTCCAAACGGAGCCATCATTAGGAATGCCTCGGTTACAGGTTGAGCTATCGCTAATCAGGCCAGAGGGTGCGCCATGAGTCATATCACGCTTTGTATTGTATTGATGTTGCTCTTCTTGCCACATAGCGTGCAGGCAGAACGCGCAGAACGCGCAGAACGCATAGACCCTTTTCATCCTTTGGCTACTGCGCGTTGTTTACCTTCAGCGACATTTCCACCGTGGCAGCTAAAAGGCGTGATTGGCTCTGGCGATCGTTGGATTGGTTGGTTAGCGCAGCCAGAGGCTGTGGGGTGGCTCCGGCTGGCAAGTGGCGAGACGATCCCGCCAGGAAACTGGCTGGTCAGTCAACTGGACAAATCAGGAGCCAAACTGGTTCCGACGGCGGGTGAGGCAGGCTGTGACGGCTTGCCTGATAAGCTGCTGCTGGCTTCTCCGTTTATCAATAGGCCAGTGGGATAGATGAAGCCTCTCTGGCGACACTTTGTTTTGAAAGCCGTTTTTTGACAATTATTTTTTGATAACGGCTATTTTTTGATAACAGCGTATCTCGATAACAAGGAAGGTTATGAATATAAGGATGTTATGTCGGGTGGTGGCGTGGAGCTGTCTTTTGCTTCTCAGCGTGCCGTGTCAGGCCAGTGCGGAGAGTCCGGTATCGATAGCGTTTGAAGATTCACCGATATCGCGCGTGTTACAGGCATTAGCCGATCACCAGCAGCTCAATGTGGTAATTGCGCCAGGCGTGACGGGGAATCTCAGTTTAAGGCTGGCAGATATTCCCTGGCAGCAGGCGTTGGATATTGTTTTACGCATGGGGAAGCTCAGCGTAGAGCGCAATGGCAATGTGCTGCTGGTTTTCCCTGCTGATCACCTTAACGCCTTGCAGAAAGAACGGGACGAACATGCGGCGGAGCTGGCGCAGAAATTACCGCTACATAATCTTGCTGTGGCCTTGCAGTATGCTGATGCCACGGAAGTGGCGGCCAGCGTTCAGGCACAACATGGGACGCTGCTTTCTACGCGCGGCAGCGTAACCGTGGATAAACGGACAAATACCCTGTTGATTCGCGATACGGAAGAGGCTATGGCACAGCTCGAACCGTGGGTGAAAGCGCTCGACCTACCGTTAGCGCAGGTACAACTGGCGGCACATATTGTCACTATCAGCAGTGAACACTTGCAGGCGCTGGGTGTTAGCTGGGGGCTGGGTGAAGGGGGCGCGGCGAACAAAGCGCTCAGGCTGAATAATTTTAATGTTGGTCTGCCAGTGGATACGCCAGCGATCAATGCCGGGTTCCATCTGGCGCGGTTGAATGGACGCCTGCTGGATCTGGAGTTAATGGCGCTGGAACAGGAAAGCCAGGTCGAAATTATCGCCAGTCCCCGTCTGTTTACCGCACATCAGCAAACTGCCAGCATTAAACAAGGCACGGAAATTCCCTATCAGGTCTCCAGCGGTGCCAGCGGATCGACGTCTATCGAATTCAAAGAGGCGGTATTAGGCATGGAAGTCACACCTGACATTCTGCGTGCCGGACGTATTACGCTGAACCTGAAAATCAGCCAAAACATGCCGGGACAGACGATTAAGCAAGGTGATAACGGCGAGGCGTTAGCGATCGATAAACAGGAAATCCAAACTCAGGTGACGGTTGCTGACGGCGAAACCATCGTATTAGGCGGTATTTTCCAGCAGCAAAAGAAAAACACCGACCGGCAGGTGCCAATATTGGGTGAGGTTCCCGTATTTGGTCATCTGTTCAGAAACCATACTCAACAGCATACGCGTCGAGAATTGGTCATTTTCATTACACCGACGCTGATCCCCGCATCATTATGAGTAAACCCAGTCTGGCTCTGATGTTATACGGTAGTTTCTTCTCGGACAGGGAGCAATATTTTGTCACGTTAGGCGCTTATGCGTTTGACGCTGCGGCGGATTTAGCTTACAAGGGTTAGCGAATTGAGCACTGAAGTGTTGTTCCACCGAAAATGTCGATAAAACATACTACATTGGCCACCTGAGGTCGGTGTGACATTTTATTCGGTTGCCAAACTACCCTGAGTCTTGAGATAATTTTTTGTCTGATTCTCGCACTATCGCTCATGAGGTTTCAGTTTAGGTCCCGCCGCTGGGTTAATTGGCGGGGCGGGTTATCATTAACGAATTGTCTTAGTAATACCAAAAAACATGGCAGAGAAACGCAATATCTTTCTGGTTGGGCCTATGGGTGCCGGCAAAAGCACTATTGGCCGTCAGTTAGCTCAGCAACTCAATATGGAGTTTTTCGACTCCGATCAAGAAATTGAGCGACGCACTGGAGCTGATGTGGGCTGGGTATTCGATGTGGAGGGCGAAGAAGGCTTCCGCGATCGTGAAGAGAAAGTCATTAATGAATTGACGGAAAAGCAAGGCATCGTACTGGCGACAGGCGGTGGCTCAGTCAAATCACGTGAGACGCGCAATCGTCTTTCCGCGCGCGGCGTTGTCGTTTATTTGGAAACGACAATCGAGAAACAGCTGGCCCGCACGCAGCGTGACAAGAAGCGTCCGTTACTTCAGGTTGAAACCCCTCCACGTGAAGTATTGGAAGCGTTGGCGAAAGAGCGGAACCCGCTGTATGAAGAAATCGCTGATGTTACCATTCGGACTGACGAGCAAAGTGCTAAGGTCGTTGCTAACCAGATTATCAATATGCTGGAAAGTAACTAAGAGCATACCTTATCCGCATTGAGCGGATCCTGAACGGGTTGTTTAACGCGCATGGAAAGAATTACCGTAACACTAGGGGAACGTAGTTATCCCATTACGATAGCCGCCGGATTATTTAATGATTCGGCTTCTTTTATGCCGTTAAAAGCGGGGGAACAGGCCATGCTGGTGACCAACCAGACGTTGGCCCCTCTGTATCTTGACCGCGTTCGTGGTGTGCTGGAAAACAATGGCGTGCATGTCGATCAGGTTATTTTACCTGACGGTGAGCAATATAAATCGCTGACCGTATTGGATCAGGTTTTTACCGCGCTGTTGGCGAAGCCGCATGGCCGTGATACGACGATTGTTGCCCTGGGGGGCGGTGTCATCGGTGATTTAGCCGGTTTTGCCGCAGCCAGCTATCAGCGTGGCGTCCGATTCATTCAGGTGCCGACAACGCTGCTATCGCAGGTAGATTCCTCCGTCGGTGGTAAAACCGCCGTCAATCACCCGTTAGGTAAAAACATGATCGGGGCGTTCTATCAGCCCGTATCGGTTGTGATCGATCTGGACTGCCTGAAATCTTTACCGGCACGGGAATTGTCATCCGGGCTGGCGGAAGTCATCAAGTACGGCATTATTCTGGATCGTGACTTCTTTCTTTGGCTTGAAGAAAATATTGAGGCAGTGCGTGAGCTACAGCCTGACGCGTTGGCTTACTGCATTCGACGCTGCTGTGAAATCAAAGCGGCAGTGGTCGCAGCAGATGAACGCGAAAGTGGTATGCGTGCACTGCTCAATTTGGGCCATACTTACGGTCATGCTATCGAAGCGGAAATGGGCTACGGCAACTGGCTTCATGGCGAAGCGGTTGCGGCAGGCATGGTGATGGCTGCACACACGGCACGTCGCCTCGGGCAGTTCTCCGCTGAGGATGTCGAGCGAGTCAAATCTCTGCTGGTTCGTGCTGGTCTGCCAGTGAACGGCCCGACGCAAATGGTGCCTGAATCCTATCTTCCCCACATGATGCGCGACAAGAAAGTATTGGCGGGTGAGTTACGTCTGGTTCTGCCAACGGCAATTGGTCAGTCAGAAGTTCGCGGTGGTGTAGCACATGACATAGTGTTGGCTTCGATAACAGATTGCCTTGCCTGATACGCAACGGTAGCCAGTTATGAAACAGAAGTATTAACGACAGACGCGCCCTGATGGGTTATGGTTAATAAAATACAATGCGTTACGATTCAATGATTCGCCTTGGCGACCTCGTGGCGGATTCGAGCTTTTTAGTGGGGAGATGTTAAATGGATGAGTTCAAGCCGGAAGATGAGCTGAAGCCTGATACCAGTGACCGTCGACCTACTCGTCAGCAAAAAAGCAGTAATTTCGCGGTACCAAAAATCGCGCTATCCAGACAGCACCTGATGATTGGCATCGGGATTGTGGTGCTGGTGCTGCTGATCGTGGGTATTGGCTCTGCTTTGCAGGCACCTTCTCAGCCACAAACGTCACAGACGCAAAATCAAGCGGGTGGAGAGCGAAATATCGATCTCTCTTCATCGTCGCCCATGACTCAAGGTTCGCAGGGTGAGAACCCTACGGCAGTTCCTGGCGATGTCAGTCATGGTCAAACACCAGCGCAGGCGTCTTCTCAAGCGCCGATGTCGCCTCAAACATTAAGCGCACCACCGATTTCTGGTACGCCGACCGATGCGCAGGTTCAACAGCCTGTGACAGGACAGCAGCGTATCGAGCTGCCGGGTAATATCACGGATGCGTTGTCGCAACAGCAGGGGCGTGTTAGCGAATTTTCTCAGGGTACGGCAGGAAATTCGACGCTGCCGACGGCACCTGCAACGGTTGCTCCAGCGGGGAAAACGCCAGCAACATCGGCTAAAAATACGCACAATACGACGTCTGCACACGCTAGCAACGCCAAGCCTGCCGCGACTAGCGCGTCAAAAACGCCAGCGGCAAGTAAACCTGCTACTCACGCAAAAGCGGCTCCAACGGCTGCCGGACAGAACGCTTCCGTACAGAATGCGCCTGCCAGCCACTTTACTTTGCAACTGAGCAGCGCTTCACGCTCAGACACGCTGAAAGCCTACGCGAAACAGCATAACCTCGCCCATTCATGGGTGTATGAAACCAAACGAGACGGAAAATCCTGGTATGTGTTAGTGACCGGAGTCTATGCTTCTTCTGCGGAAGCGAAACAGGCGATTGCCGCGTTGCCGCAGAGGTACAAGCGAAAAAACCATGGGTTAAGCCGATCCGCCAGGTGAAGCAGGACTTGAATAAGTAATACCAATTTTAGCCCTGATGTGCTGTCTGACACAGAGTACAATCCGCGGCTCTGAAACGTATGAGTAACTAACGACGGCATGAAGAAGAACCGCGCTTTTTTAAAATGGGCTGGTGGTAAATATCCGCTGGTAGAAGAAATTCGTCGCTATTTACCCGCAGGAGACTGTCTTATTGAGCCCTTTGTTGGCGCGGGTTCCGTATTTTTGAATACGGAATACGATCGCTACATACTGGCTGATATTAATAGCGACCTGATTAATCTCTACAATATTGTTAAATCGAATGCAGATGAGTTTGTTACCGACGCTCGTAAGCTGTTCACGGATGAGGTAAACACGTCAGAGACGTTTTATCTGCTGCGTGAAGAATTTAACCTTTGCAGCGATGCCTATCGTCGTGCGCTGCTGTTTCTCTATTTGAATCGCCACTGTTATAACGGTCTGTGCCGTTACAACATGCGCGGTGAATTCAATGTTCCTTTCGGGCGCTATAAAAAACCCTATTTTCCTGAAGAAGAAATTCGCTGGTTCGCCTTGAAAGCGCAAAATGCCACTTTTGTCTGTGAGCATTATCAGGACACGCTGGAAAAAGCTGAGAAGGGATCGGTTATTTATTGCGATCCGCCTTATGCGCCGCTGTCTGCGACCGCGAACTTTACGGCCTATCACACCAATAACTTCAGCCGTGCCGACCAGCAGAGTTTGGCGCAATTGGCGCGCCGTTTATCAGCAGAAAGCCAGATTCCGGTACTGATTTCCAATCATGACACGTTACTGACTCGTGAGTGGTATCAGGAAGCGGTGCTTTATGTTGTTAAAGCGCGCAGAACGATTAGCCGTAATATTTTAGGGCGTAGTAAAGTAAACGAGTTATTAGCCCTATATCGGTAATACCATTTTGTGTACAGGTGGGGTAAACAGAGCGCAGTGAATCGGTTAATGTCGTCCAAGTGACCTCATTAGCCGGATAGGTTACCCGCAGGCATTCAGACTTTACCGTTTGGAGAAATGAATGAAACCGTTTTTAATCGCGCCGTCCATTTTGTCGGCTGATTTTGCCCGTCTTGGTGAAGATACCGCTAAGGTATTGGCTGCTGGGGCTGATGTGGTCCATTTTGATGTCATGGATAACCACTATGTGCCAAATTTGACGATTGGCCCGCTGGTTCTGAAATCCCTGCGCGATTACGGCATTACCGCGCCGATTGACGTCCACCTGATGGTGAAACCCGTCGATCGTATCATCCCCGATTTCGCCAACGCGGGAGCCAGTTTCATTACCTTTCACCCCGAAGCCACGGATCACCTCGATCGTTCACTGCAACTGATCAAGGATCACGGCTGCAAGGCAGGGCTAGTATTTAACCCTGCGACCCCGCTAAGTTATCTTGATTACGTCATGGATAAGCTGGATATCATTTTGTTGATGTCGGTTAACCCTGGATTTGGCGGTCAGTCCTTTATTCCCAGTACGCTGGATAAACTGCGTCAGGTTCGTCGCTTGATCGATGACAGCGGTTACGACATTCGACTGGAAGTCGATGGCGGCGTTAAAGTGGAGAATATCGGCGCGATTGCTGAAGCGGGCGCGGACATGTTTGTGGCGGGGTCGGCTATTTTCGGTCATCCAGATTACCGAGCTGTCATTGATCAAATGCGTAATGAAATCTCAGGGACGAAACATGGCTGAATTAACCGCGATTCGCGGGTTGGCTTTTGATTTGGACGGTACGTTGATTCACAGTGCGCCGGGTCTGGCGGCGGCTATCGATCAGGCATTAGTCGCACAGTCGTTGCCTGCGGCGGGCGAAGCCCGTGTCTCAACCTGGATTGGTAACGGTGCGGACGTGATGGTTGAACGAGCGCTACGTTGGGCTGGCGTTGAGCCGACTGCTGCACGCGTGCAGGAAACCCGTGAGCGGTTCGACAGCTATTATGCGCAGACGGTAGATAGCGGCAGCACGCTGTTCCCGCAGGTTAAAGAGACGCTGGCGCAGTTGGCACAGCAAGGCGTTCCGATGGCGGTGGTGACCAATAAACCCACGCCGTTTGTTGCGCCGCTGTTGTCAGGATTAGGAATCGGCGACTATTTTTCGCTGATTATCGGTGGCGATGATGTCATTGTGAAAAAGCCTCACCCCGCGCCACTCTATCTGGTACTCGGTAAACTCGGGCTGCGCGCTAGCGAACTGTTGTTCGTCGGCGATTCCCGCAATGATATTCAGGCGGCACAGGCCGCGGGCTGCCGCAGTGTTGGTATGACGTATGGTTATAACTATGGTGAAGCGATCGAGCGGAGTCAGCCCGATGTCGTTCTGGATCGTTTTGCCGATATTTTGCCCCTGATCGGGCATTCTTCTTCACACAATCAGGAACCCTTAGTATGAGCAAGCCCATTGTATTTAGCGGTGCGCAGCCGTCTGGTGAATTGACCATTGGTAACTACATGGGGGCGTTACGTCAGTGGGTCAACATGCAGGACGATTACGACTGCATCTATTGCATTGTGGATTTGCATGCCATCACGGTACGTCAGGATCCGCAGGCGCTGAGAAAAGCGACGCTGGATACGTTGGCACTGTATTTGGCCTGTGGCATCGATCCGAAAAAGAGCACCATTTTTGTTCAGTCTCACGTGCCTGAGCACAGCCAATTGAGCTGGATATTGAATTGCTACGCGTATTTCGGCGAGTTGAGCCGCATGACGCAGTTCAAAGATAAATCCGCGCGTTATGAAGAGAATATCAACGCCGGTTTGTTTGACTATCCGGTGCTGATGGCGGCGGATATCCTGCTGTATCAAACGAATCAGGTGCCAGTGGGCGAAGATCAGAAGCAGCATCTGGAATTGAGCCGTGACGTTGGTCAGCGCTTCAACAGCCTGTATGGCGATATTTTCAAAGTGCCTGAACCGTTCATTCCGAAGTCGGGCGCGCGCGTGATGTCGCTGCTGGAACCGACCAAGAAGATGTCCAAGTCCGACGATAACCGCAACAATGTTATTGGGCTGCTGGAAGATCCGAAAGCGGTGGTGAAGAAGATCAAACGCGCAATGACCGATTCTGATGAGCCGCCAGTCATTCGCTATGATGTGAAGAATAAAGCCGGGGTATCGAACCTGCTAGATATTCTGTCTGGTGTGACGGGAAAAAGCATCCCTGAGCTGGAGCAGGCGTTTACTGGCCAGATGTATGGTCACCTGAAAGGCGCGGTAGCGGATGCCGTATCCGGTATGCTGTCTGAGCTGCAAGAGCGTTATCATCGCTACCGTAACGATGAGGCTTTCCTGCAACAGATCATGCGTGAAGGGGCTGACAAAGCGAGTGCTCGCGCGCAGGAAACGCTGAAGAAAGTCTACGACGCCGTCGGTTTTGTTTCCCGCCCGTAAATCTTAATCACCGTCAGGAGGTTTTCTCCTGACGGGTTCTTTTACGTCTTGTTATATTCTCTGGTCAGAGAACCAGCTCAATTTTTCCCGCAGCCCGACAACATTGCCGATGATGATCAAACTCGGGCTGCTGGCCTGCTGTGCTAATTCGCGCAGTTGGGAGAGCTGTCCAGTCAGAACGCGCTGTTTAGTTGAGGTACCGTTTTCGATAATGGCGACAGGCACGGTTTCTGGTAACCGCTGTTCGATGAGCTTACTTTGAATGTGCTCAGCCTGCTGAAGCCCCATGTAAAACACCAGCGTCTGTTTTTCTGTCGCGAGGCTCGACCAGTCCAGATCGGTGTCGTGCTTGACGTGTCCGGTGATCAGCCTGACGCCCTGTGAGCGATCGCGATGGGTAAGCGGAATACCGCTGTAGGCTGAACAGCCCGACGCGGCAGTAATACCAGGAACGACAGAGAACGGTACGCCCGCCTGTTGCAGGTGCTCTAGCTCTTCGGCACCACGACCGAAGATAAAGGGATCGCCGCCTTTCAGCCTGACGACCCGATGCCCCGCTCGTGCCTTTTCTTCCAGCAACTGATTGATTTGATCTTGAGGAACGCTGTGATAGCCAGACGCTTTGCCGACAAAGATTCGTTCTGCGTCGCGGCGCGACAGGTTGAGAATCTCTTTCGATACCAGTCGGTCGTAAACCACGATGTCGGCCTGTTGTAGATGCTGTAGGCCTTTCAACGTCAGTAATCCCGCATCGCCCGGCCCTGCACCGACCAGCGTCACCTCACCCCGGTCATCGAGCGGCGCGGAGAAAAGCAGTTCCGTCAGTTGTTGAACGCTCTGGCTATTGTCATTGGCCAGCGCCTGAGCCAGCCGATCGTGTACGAAGAGTTTTTCCCAGAAGCGACGGCGTGCGCTCATATTGCGGAACCGACTTTTGACCCGACTGCGCAATTCACCTGCGTATGTCGCCAGCTTACCGAGATTTTGCGGCAGAATACTTTCCAGCTTTTCCCGCAGTAGCCGAGCCAATACAGGTGCAGCGCCGCCAGAAGACACCGCGACCATCAGCGGTGAACGATCGATGATCGACGGCATAATGAAGCTGGCGCGTTCTGGTGAATCCACCACGTTACAGAAAATTCGGCGCTTGCTGGCGCTGGCATAGACATGGTTATTGACGTCCTGATCGTCGGTAGCGGCAATGACCAACCACACCTCGTCCAATAGCGTAGGATCGAAAGTGCCGCGTACCAGCGTTAATTGCGCATCCTGCTCCCACATCCGAAACTGATCGTTAAAATCGAGCGCATTGACAGTAATCACTGCGCCAGCATCGAGCAATAGCCGGGCTTTGCGCTCGGCTATTTCACCGCCTCCTACCAACAGACAAGGTTTATCGTGCAACTGACAGAATATTGGCAGGTAATCCATGTAACGCCTCTTGAAAACTTAGGTTATTAGGGTAATGGTTGGCTATTATCAACCGCGATGTCACGGTCTGCGATGGATATTTGCACATCACCGTTTATTACCTGAGTATCATATGCTGCAACAGAATAGGCACCGTCCTCCAGACAAAAGCCATCATGAAGGCGGAAATGCTGTTTTTTCAATGGGCTTGCGACCCACAGTTCTTCATGATGTTCCGCCACTATCCCACGACTTAATACGCTAGCCTGTGCAAAGGGGTCGATATTGCTGATGGCGTAAACCTGCTCATCGTTACGTGGTCGGAACACGGCAATCTGTTGCTGCTCGATCAGTGCGCAGACGCCAGTACCGGGTAGGATGTCGTCTAACTTACATACGGTCGTCCACTGGCTCATGCGTTTTCACCCTCTATTTCAATCTGTTTCACTCCAATGCGCTCAGCAGGGCGCGCCGGACGGTGTTGCTGACGCTCACTCACCATTTGCACGTTCGGGTCACGTTCCGGGCTGTTAATGAAATGAGTAAAGCGTTTCTGTGCTTCCGCGTCTTCCAGCGTGGCCTGCCATTCACAGACGTAGCCTTCTCGCAGCCGCGCTATATCGGCTTCAAGCTGATCGTTAATGCCCAGCTTGTCTTTCACAATCACATTGCGTAGGTAGTCGATGCCGCCTTCGAGATTATCCAGCCAGACGGACGTACGCTGGAGCTTATCGGCTGTACGGATATAAAACATCATGAAGCGATCCAGATAGCGGATTACGGTTTCGCGATCTAAGTCGGCTGCCAGCAGGTCGGCATGGCGCGGCTTCATTCCGCCATTGCCGCATACATAGAGGTTCCAGCCTTTTTCGGTGGCGATAATCCCCACATCTTTACCCTGTGCTTCTGCACATTCCCGCGTACAGCCGGAGACGCCAAATTTCATTTTGTGCGGGGTGCGGATGCCTTTGTAGCGGTTTTCCAGTTCGACGCCAAAGCCCACGCTATCGCCAACGCCAAAACGGCACCAGGTGCTGCCGACGCAGGTTTTTGCCATACGTAGCGCCTTGGCGTAAGCGTGACCCGTTTCAAATCCGGCTTCGATGAGCTGGGCCCACACGTCAGGCAGGTCGTCTTTCTGTACGCCAAACAGCGCCATGCGCTGAGAACCGGTCATTTTGGTGTACAGATTATATTGTTTCGCAATGCGGCCAATGGCGATCAGGCCATCCGGTGTGATCTCTCCACCTGCGGAGCGTGGAATGACGGAATAAGTGCCGTCTTTCTGGATATTGCCGAGGAAGTTATCGTTGGAATCCTGCAACGGTGTGTGCTGCGGCTTGAGCACGTATTCGTTCCAGCAGGAAGCCAGTAGGGATGCGACGGTCGGTTTGCAGACCTCACAGCCGTAGCCTGAACCGTGTTTTTCCAGCAGTTGATCGAACGTTTTGATTTTTTCTATTTGGATCAGGTGGTACAGCTCCTGACGCGAATAGGCAAAGTGTTCGCACAGATGATTATTGACTTCAATCCCTTGCTTGCTGAGTTCCGAGTTCAATACCTGTGTCAGCAATGGAATACAGCCGCCGCAGCCAGTACCGGCTTTGGTGGTTTCCTTAAGGGCAGCGACGGTATGACAGCCGCCGTTAATCGCTTTGATGATATCGCCTTTGGACACATCAAAGCAGGAGCAGATTTGCGCACTTTCCGGCAGTGCATCAACGCCCAGTGTCGGTTTCGCACTGCCAGCCGTAGCCGGAAGAATCAGCGCTTCCGGGGAATCCGGCAGCGGGATCTTGTTCAGCATGAATTGCAGCAGGTTGCCGTAATCCCGCGTATCGCCGACCAGTACGGCACCGAGTAACGTTTTGTTGTCAGCGCTGACGATCAGACGTTTGTAGGTTTCTTTGTTTTCATCCAGCCACATGTAGCTGCGTGCGCCCGGCGTATGGCCGTGCGCGTCGCCAATCCCGCCGACATCCACACCCATCAGTTTGAGCTTGGCGCTCATATCGGCACCCTGGAATCGGTTTTCGTGTCCTAACAGGTGGTCGACGGTGACCTGTGCCATTTTGTAGCCGGGCGCAACCAGACCGAACGGTCTTCCCTGCCAGGCGGCACATTCGCCGATGGCGTAGACGTCAGGGTCGGAAGTTTGGCACCAGTCATTAATGGCGATACCGCCGCGTGGGCCGATTTCCAGCGCACACTGGCGTGCCAGTTTGTCCTGCGCACGGATACCGGTAGAGAACACGATAAAGTCGACTTCCAGCGTGCTGCCATCGGCAAACACCATCGTCTTACGGTTTTCCAAACCAGAATGCTGAATAGCTTGCGTATTCTTGCCGGTATGTACGCGCACACCCATGTTTTCAATCTTGCGTTGCAGCAGGGCACCACCCTGTGCATCCAACTGTTCGGCCATGAGCACAGGGGCGAACTCAATGACGTGAGTTTCCACGCCAAGGTGTTTCAGTGCGCCAGCCGCTTCCAGACCTAATAGACCCCCACCGATCACCGCCCCGCGTTTGCTGCGGCGGGCGCAGTTTTCGATGGCATTCAGGTCTTCAATGGTGCGGTAAACGAAACAGTCTTGCCCGTTTGATCCTTTAATTGCCGGGATCCAGGGATAGGAGCCGGTTGCCATGATGAGCTTGTCGTAATACACGGTACGACCGGAATTGGAGTGAATCGCTTTTTCACTACGGTTGATGGTGATGGCGCGTTCACCTAGGAGAACCTTAACGCCATTCTTTTCGTAATAGCCTTCGCGTACTAAAGAAAGCTCTTCTACCGTGTGGTGGGCGAAGTAAGAAGAGAGGTGGACACGATCGTAGGCGACGCGGGGTTCTTCACAAAAAACGGTAATATCGTAGGTGGACGTTGGGGCCTTATCCAGCAACTCTTCGATAAAACGGTGGCCAACCATCCCGTTACCGATAACAGCGAGTCTGATTTTGTTCATTTCTGCCTCAAAATTGTTTCTTCTGAGGCTACCTTATCGCGCTGAAAAGGCCGCTTATTGATGTATATCAAGTTGTCTTTTATATACTACTTTGTGGGTATGTTTATGATTTTGCTTATTTTTTATTAAGCCTTGGTTTTTGTTGAGGTTTTAGTGACTGGCAAAAATGAGATCTATAGCACGCTTTTGGTCAGAAGCGGACTGATTAGCGGCCAATCCACTAACAGAGTAATCATCCCTCTCATGAATCATGCACGATCGTGATAGCTCAAAAATAAAACTAAAGGATTATCCACTTATTTAATAAGGATATGAAATTTTCTGGTGATAATGCTCACAACTTTATGTGCAATTGCACAGTTATCCGCGACATAATTTCTTCATATGAAAGAAATTGCCTAATGACTAACGGCGTAACAACCTTAATAATTAAAAATAAAACGCTATTTTTTTTTAATTAGCACGTTATTTCTTTTTTGTGATGCCGATCGAATTATAAGGTCGTACCAGAAAGATATTGGTGCTTTTTATCTACCGCCCCAACACAGTCAGTGGAGTTCTTCTTTAATTCTTTATGCGACTTACATTCGCAATCGCGTACATGAGTTGTGTTAAACATCAAGGCAGGTAACAACGTGAAAATAGAATCAATTGATGTCACCGTCTTCACTTATCCCACACGTCGGGTTTCTGACAGTGCGGGTCATTCACACCCGGGAGCAGAGAATCAGGCCAAGATGGCGCTGTTGACCATCACGGCGGATGACGGTCAAAAAGGTTACGCTTTCGCGCCGCCGGAAGTGATTCGTCCTCATATCGTTAATGCTTTTTTTCGCAAAGTGCTTATTGGGCAGAACCCGTTCGACCGCGAGCGCCTCTGGCAGGATCTGGTGCATTGGCAACGCGGCAGCGCCAACCAACTGACCGACCGCGCACTGTCGATTGTGGAGTCTGCATTGTGGGATCTGCAAGGCCGCGTGCTGAACATGCCAGTGCATAAGCTGCTCGGCGGCTATCGCGAAAAAGTCCCTGCTTACGGTAGCACCATGTGTGGTGATGAGCTGGAAGGTGGCTTATCGACGCCAGAGGAGTTTGGCCAATTTGCAGAAAAGCTGGTGCAGCGCGGCTATAAAGCCATTAAGTTGCACACCTGGATGCCGCCAGTGTCGTTCGCACCCAGCCCGAAGATCGACGTACAAGCCTGTGCGGCGGTGCGTGAAGCGGTTGGCCCAGACATCTGTCTGATGCTGGATGGCTACCACTGGTATAGCCGTAGCGATGCGTTGTACATCGGCCGTGAACTGCAAAAGCTCGATTTCACCTGGTTTGAAGAGCCGATGGAAGAACAAAGCATGGCATCTTACAGCTGGCTGACCAAAAGTCTGGATATCGATGTGATCGGGCCGGAAAGCCTGTCAGGTAAATATTTCAGCCGCGCTGACTGGGTTAAAGAAGGCGCATGCGACATTTTACGCGCGGGCGTGCAAGGCGTGGGCGGTCTCTGGCCATGTATGAAAGTCGCGAGCCTGGCGGAATCCTTCGGCATGGACTGCGAAGTCCACGGTAACGGCGCGCCAAACCTCAATGTCGTTGGGGCGATCAAAAACTGCCGCTGGTATGAGCGCGGGCTGCTGCATCCTTTCCTCGATTACGACGAACCTGCTGCTTATCTGAATTCGATTGTCGATCCGATGGATGACGAGGGCTTTGTACATCTGCCGCAACGTCCAGGGCTGGGAGAAGATATCAATTTTGACTGGATTGAGGAGCATACCCTAAGTAAAGAATAGTTTTTTATGAATGTTTTTTTGTTCGATCTGAAAGATAGCCTTACCTAAAAAATAAAAAGTTGTCGTCTTCCATGCTCCCACACCTTGGAGAATAATGATGAAAGCACGAGCAATACTCCGTACCCTGCTGTTAGGTTCACTCTGCATGGCCGCAACGCCGGCCATTCTATCGGCAAAAACCCCTGACGATCAGCTGATCGTGGGGATGAACATGAACAATATGCTCTCACTCGATCCGGCCGCCATGACCGGTAACGAAGTGGTGGGCATTATCGTCAATCTCTATGACTCGCTGGTGGTGCTCGATCCTGCCAACCTGAGTAACATCCTGCCTTCTTTGGCGAAGAGCTGGAGCGTCAATGATGCGGGCAACGTCATTACCTTCAATCTCGTGGATAACGCCAAATTCCATTCCGGCAACCCCGTGACAGCGCAAGATTTTGCCTGGTCGATGAAACGTCTGCTTAACCTCAACATGGCACAGGCCACGACGTGGAAATCCTACGGCTTCACCGCGCAAAACGTGGAGAAAATGATCCGCGCCAAAGACGCTCACACTGTTGAAATCGAACTGCCTAAACCGAACGACCCCAAACTGGTGATTTATTCGCTGGCGACGTTGGGTAGCGGCTCGGTGCTGGACAGCAAAACGGTCATGAAGCATGAGAAAAACGGTGACTGGGGTAACGGCTGGCTGACGACGAACGAAGCCGGTTCCGGTCCGTTCAAGCTGGACGTGTGGCAGGCGAAAGACGTGCTGCGCATCAGTAAGGTTGAGAACAACTGGAAGGGTGACGCGAAAATGCGGCGCGTGATTTTCCGCCACATGACCGAATCACAGGCGCTGCGTCTGATGATTGAAAAAGGCGACATTGATGTTGCTTCTGGGATGTCGGTGCCGGATATCAACGCATTGAAACAAGACAAAGACGTTGTGGTTGATGAGGTGAAAAAAGGCACGCTGTACTACGTTGCCATGAGTCTGAAAAATGAATACTTCGCTAAACCGAAAGTGCGCGAAGCGGTTCGTTACCTGATTGATTACGATGGCGTTAATAAGACGGTGATGCCTGGCTATGGTTTCTATCATCAGCGCCCGATCCAAAAAGGGATGGACGCGACGTTACCCGATCCTGGCTACAAGCTGGACGTGCCACGTGCTAAAGCGCTGTTGGCCGAAGCAGGCTACCCCAATGGATTTGAAACCACGCTGCGTGTCTTATCCGATCAGCCGTTCCTGAATCTGGCGACATCGGTACAGTCCACGCTGGCACAGGGCGGCATCAAAGCCAAAATCATCTCCGGTACTGGGAATCAGGTTTACGGCGCGATGCGCGATCGTAACTTCGATATGCTGGTTGGTCGCGGCGGTGGCGGCGTTGATCCGCATCCTCACTCCAGCCTGCGTTCTGTTGTTTATAACCCCGACAACAGCGACGAAGCCAAACTGACCAACTTCCAAGGCTGGCGCACGTCTTTCTACGATAAGCCTCTGAACGACATGATCGATCAGGCGCTGTTGGAGAAAGATCCTCAGAAACAGAAGCAGATGTATATCAACGTGCAGAATCGCTATGAAGAACTGTTCCCGGCCATTATTCCGGTGTCGCAGATGATCGATTCTGTGGTGTTGCGTAAGGACGTGAAAGGCTATGTGCCGCACCCGTCCTCCACGACGCATCTGCGCGAGGTGTATAAGCAGCGCTAGTGTCCACACGTTAAACCGGATGATTAGCCGATGCGTTCCCGGCTAATCATCCCGATCAGATACGTCAAAAAGAGATGACCGCGTGAGTGGTGATTTGCTGTCAGCCGCTCACCGGGATATCAGGAGAAAGAACATGGTTTTCTCTGATTGGATCAAGCCGGGTGGAGTACTGCGTCGTTTGGCAAAACGTCTGTTTCAGGTCGTCGTCACGCTGTTCGGGTTATTAATCCTGACCTTCGTGATCGGCCGCGTGATGCCAATCGATCCAGTCCTGGCTATTGTCGGACAGGATGCCGACCAAAGTACCTATCAACAGGTTTACCAACAGCTGGGATTGGATAAGCCGCTGTATGTACAGTTCTTTATTTACTTCAATTCGCTGATGCATGGGGATCTGGGCAATGCGCTCCTGACTGGGCGACCGGTCATGGATGACATTATCCGGGTGTTCCCTGCCACCATCGAACTGGCCACCATGGCGATTATCGTGGGCGCGGGTCTGGGCGTGCCGCTAGGCGTGCTGGCTGCGGCGCGACGCGGTAAGTGGGCAGATTATGTGGTGCGTTTCATTAGTCTGGCCGGTTATTCCACGCCGATATTCTGGGTTGGGATGATGGGGCTGCTGGTGTTCTATGCCTGGCTGAACTGGGTTGGCGGCGCTGGGCGGGTTGATATGGCCTACGATGGTTTGGTGGAGAACCGTACCGGCCTGTTGCTGCTGGACTCGTTACTGGCAGGTGAGTGGGATGTGTTCCGCAGTGCGCTGAACCATCTGGTGCTGCCTGCCACGATTCTCGGTTTCCATTCACTGGCTTATATCAGCCGTATGACGCGCAGCTTCATGCTGGCGCAGCTTTCACAGGAATACATCATTACTGCGCGAGTGAAAGGACTGTCTGAGTTCCGTGTTGTCTGGGCGCATGCGTTTCGCAATATTCTGGTTCAGCTTCTGACGGTGGTGGCACTGGCGTATGGCTCGTTGCTGGAAGGGGCGGTACTGATCGAAACGGTCTTCTCATGGCCGGGCTTCGGTTCCTACCTGACGGGCAGTCTGCTACTGGGGGATATGAACGCGGTTATGGGATGTGTGCTGCTGGTGGGGTTGATCTTCGTGACGCTTAACCTGCTGTCGGACATGTTGTATCAAATCTTTGATCCGAGGACGAACGCATGAATATTTCCTCTGAGCAGCCAGCCACTCGTGAGTCGGTAATGCGGACACCGCCGGAAAAACGCGTAAGCCGTCTGCGGCTACGCGGGGCACGAATCGGTGGGTTTCTCTTGACGATGCTGCGCAACCCGCTGACCGCGATTGGTTCCGCGATTGTGCTGATGTTGATGCTGGTTGCCATTTTCGCGCCGTGGATCGCCACGCACGACCCGCTGGTACAGGATTTGGCTAACGCGCTACAGGCGCCGAGTGCGGCACATTACTTTGGCACCGATGAGTTTGGGCGCGATGTGTTTAGTCGTCTGGTCTACGGTTCTCGCATCACGCTGTATATCGTTGCGCTGGTGTCGGTCACCGTTGGGCCGATCGGGCTGGCGTTGGGTGTGATTTCTGGGTATTACGGCGGTATCGTCGATACCATCCTGATGCGTATCACCGATATTTTCATCTCTTTCCCCAGCCTGGTATTGGCGCTGGCGTTCGTTGCAGCACTCGGTCCCGGTCTGGATCATGTGGTGATCGCGATTACGCTGACGGCCTGGCCGCCGATTGCGCGTCTGGCAAGGGCGGAGACGCTGTCGCTGCGTCACGCGGATTTTGTTTCTGCGGTTAAGCTGCAAGGGGCATCGTCTATCCGCATTCTGCTGCACCATATTGTGCCACTCTGCCTGCCGTCGGTGATTATTCGTATCACCATGAATATGGCGGGCATCATTCTGACAGCCGCGGGTCTGGGCTTTCTGGGGTTGGGGGCACAGCCGCCCGATCCTGAATGGGGTGCGATGATCTCTGCGGGTCGTCGTTACATGATGGAGTGCTGGTGGTTAGTAACTATTCCGGGGCTGGCGATTTTGATTAACAGCCTGGCGTTCAACTTCCTTGGAGACGGCCTACGTGACATCCTCGATCCCAGAACTGAATAAGTCTTCTCAACGTGCGCCGGGAAGTTCGCCCCTGATGGAAGTGGAAAATCTGCGGGTAAGCTTCGTTAACCGTGGCGCGGTGACAGACGCCGTGCGCGGTGTTTCCTTCCAACTGGGCTGTGAAAAGCTGGCGATTGTTGGCGAATCCGGCTCCGGTAAATCGACGGTCGGCCGTGCGTTGTTACAACTGCATCCACACAGTGCACGGATTACGGCAGACAAGCTGCGTTTCGGTGATTCCGATTTGCTGAAAGCGGATGAGGCGCGGATGCGTCAGATTCGCGGCAAGCGCATCTCCATGATTATGCAGGATCCAAAATATTCGCTAAATCCGGTGGTGTGCGTCGGCGATCAGATTGCCGAAGCCTATCTGGCGCACCATAAGGTGTCGCACCGCGAGGCGAAGGAAAAGGTCATGGTGATGCTGGACGTGGTGCGGATTCGTCAGCCAGAGCGTGTCTACCATCTGTATCCTCATGAAATCTCAGGCGGGCAGGGGCAGCGCATCATGATTGCGATGATGTTGATTACTGAGCCTGAAATCGTAATTGCCGATGAACCGACCTCCGCACTGGATGTGTCCGTGCGTTTGCAGGTTCTGGCCATGCTGGACGATCTGGTGAGTGAACGCGGTCTAGGGCTGATTTTTATCAGTCACGATATCAATCTGGTGCGCAGCTTCTGCGATCGGGTGCTGGTGATGTATGCAGGGCGGGTTGTGGAGTCGATTGCTGCCGCCGATCTGGACAACGCACAGCATCCGTACACGCGTGGGTTGCTGAATTCGCTGCCGGATATCGACCACCGACGCCCGCGTTTGCCGGTGATGAATCGCGATCCAGCCTGGATCAATGGATAAAGGGGATAATCATGGCAACTGAAGCGATGAGTCAGCGCAAGCCGATGATCGAAGTGAATAACCTGAATCTCTCTTTTGGTCACGGCAGTGCGAAGAATCAGGTGTTGTACGATGTGAACCTTACCGTCAACGATGGCGATATCTTTGGTCTGGTAGGGGAATCGGGTTCCGGTAAAACCACGGTGCTGAAGTGTCTGGCCGGGCTTTTTAATCATTGGGAAGGCACGCTGCATATTGACGGAAAGAAACTGGCGCACCGGATCGATCAGGCGCGCTGCCGTCGGGTTCAGATGGTGTTTCAGGATCCGTACGGATCGCTGCACCCTCGTCATACGGTGGAGGCGATTCTGGAAGAACCGCTGTCGATCCATCGTTTTGACGATCGTGACGATCGTATCGATACCTTGCTGGAAAAGGTCGGGCTGGGAACGCACTTCCGTCGTCGTTATCCGCATCAGCTTTCGGGTGGGCAGCGTCAGCGTGTGGCGATTGCGCGGGCGTTGATTCTGGAGCCGAGAGTGCTGCTGCTGGATGAGCCGACATCGGCGTTGGATGTGTCGGTGCAGGCGGAAATTCTTAATCTACTAACGGAGTTGCAGCAGCAGGAAAAACTGACTTACCTGATGGTGACGCATGATTTGGGCGTGATTTCTCATCTGTGCCATAAAGTGGCGGTGATGCAATACGGCAAGATACTGGAAACGCTGGAAACCGACGATTTGACCAGTGATGTACCGAAAGATGCTTACACCTCGATGCTGGTGGATGCCAGCCGTCAATACAGTCGCGATCTGGCGGTGCGCTCAGAGCGTATGGGATGAGTTTGCTGAGCGTTGATAATGGGTAGATCGTAAAGACGCTGCAAGTACGTCCCTTTGACGCTCAAGACGGTAGCTGTAAGCTCGAGCTGCGCAGATATGAATCTCATCCCTGAGATTCAGCCTTTCAGGGCCGAGCAATCGGCCCTTTTTTATCTTTCATGCAGGTTTCGCTCACAGTTGGTTACGAACAGACTTTTATACGTAAAAAAAGGTAAATGGGTAGCGTTGAAGAGTGTGGATACTTACAATCATTACGCTTTCTGTAGTCGGCCTCTTCAAAAAGGAATTCTCATGTTCAAACGTACTCTGGTTGCTGCGGCGGCCCTTATTTCACTGGCGGCATTTTCCCCAGCCTTTGCGGCTTCCGACACCACTCATGTGCTGTTGACGACGTCCGCAGGCAATATCGAACTGTCTTTAGATAACCAAAAGGCACCGGTTTCGGTAAAAAATTTCGTCGAGTACGTTAACAACGGTTTTTATGACGGGACGACATTTCATCGTGTGATCCCTGGCTTTATGGTGCAGGGTGGCGGCTTTTCCGGCGAAATGAATCAGAAAGCGCCAAATGCGCCGATCAAAAATGAAGCCGATAACGGCTTGCGTAACCAGCGCGGTACAATCGCCATGGCGCGCACATCTGATAAAGACAGTGCGACCAGCCAGTTCTTCATTAACGTAGCGGACAACGCTTTCCTCGATCACGGCCAGCGCGATTTTGGCTATGCCGTGTTCGGTAAAGTGGTGAAGGGCATGGAAATCGTAGATAAGATTTCACAGGTACCAACGAAAAATGTCGGCCCTTATCAGAACGTACCGACTACGCCAGTTGTGATCCAATCCGCGAAAATATTGCCCTGATTCTCTATCTCTGCTGGCATTAAGCCTATTTCAGCCGCCATGAGACGGCTGAAATAGCATTGAGATTAAAAGGTTTCCCAGTTCGTTTCGTGTTGACCAGCCAGCGCTTTCTGCGGCGCAAGAGCCGCCACTGCTTTTTTGGCTGATGGCGCGGCTTTCGTTCTTGCAGACTCGTCTGCGGCAGAAAGTTTAAATATCGCTACGATTTCCGTCAGGTGACGTGCCTGTTCTTCCAGAGAAGAAGAGGCGGCGGCTGACTCCTCGACGAGCGCGGCGTTCTGCTGGGTGACATTGTCCATCTCCACGACAGCAGCCCCAACCTGAGTAATGCCTTTGCTCTGTTCGCTGGAGGCGGAAGCGATTTCCCCCATAATGTCGGTGACGTTAGTGATGGCCTTCATGATGTTGTCCATCGAGTTACCTGCCAGCGTAACCTGCTGCGAGCCGATGGTGACGTTATTTGCCGCTTCGGCGATTAGCCCTTCGATCTCTTTCGCTGCCTGCGCACTCCGCTGCGCCAGATTGCGCACTTCACTTGCCACGACAGCGAACCCTCTGCCTTGTTCTCCGGCACGTGCGGCTTCCACCGCAGCGTTCAACGCGAGAATGTTGGTCTGGAAGGCAATGCTGTTGATAACCGTGGTGATGTCGGAAATTTTCTGCGAGCTGCTGGAAATGCTGTTCATCGTCTTGATAACGCCGTCCACGATATTGCCGCCTTCGTTAGCGGTTTTGGAGGCGTTTTGCGCCAGCATACTGGCCTGACCGGCGTTTTCCGCATTTTGTTTTACCACGGCGCTCAGTTCTTCCATGCTGGCGGCGGTTTGTTCCAATGCGGAGGCTTGTTCCTCGGTACGTGAGGATAGATCTGTATTGCCGGAGGCAATCTCGCCCGAGCTGCGGTAGATCTGTTCGGCGCTAGAACGAATGTCGGACACGGTTTTTACCCAGTTATCCTGCATCTGTTGGACAAACGGGATCAATTTACCCACGCAGTTTTTTCCGCTCTGTTCAAGATAGGTGTGCAACTGCCCGACCGATAGCACCTGAAGGTGTTGTTTAATCAAATCGAGTGGGCGGATGACAAATTGCGCCAGATAGCGATCCGTCAGAGTCACGATAATCAGACCGGCAACTAATGCCGCAATCAGCATTTTTTGGCACCAACTTACCCAGTCGGCAATGCGGGATTGTGCTTCATTTTTCAGACGATCGATCACACCGTTGTATTGATCTATCGCCGTGGTGAAATTCCTCCGCAGGTCGCGATATTGCACGCTGGATAGCTGCTTGAACTCGTCGAAACGTTCTGCCTTTACGGCATCATACATAGGGACGATAGCTTTACTGAACAGTTCATAAGAACTGTTGTAAATGATGTCTACTGTCTTTGGATCTATGTTGCCGTGATCAACGACCTGAAATTCTTGCAAACCAGCTCTGAGTTTATCAATCTCGGCAGAGGATGCTTGCAGCTCCTGCATGAATGCTTCTACGTTGTTTTTCTCTCTGGCTTCTATCGCCCGAGCCATTGAGTTCTCGACACGATAATACTGCCCGCTGGCACCGTTAATGATGTCGCCGTTATTTTGCTGAACGTTAGTGAGATCAATTTCCGAGGTTAGCTGGTTTAATGAGTAGAGCGCGAATATCGATACGCCGCCCCAAAGAAAGGAGAATAGAACGAGTATCAGAATCATCATTGTTCTGATTCTGGTATTGCGAATGAAATTCATAATGTAAACCCTGGTAAGGTTATGATTTTTAAGTTCCCGCTTTTGAAAGGGGATTTTTTGCCTCCTTGCTGTTTACCTGAAAATACAGGCTGTCCGAGAACGCGACGAGCCGCCCTAAGTGTGTTATCGGCATGTTATATATGAGCTTGAATTGTTTCTAATCACTTATGTATTTCTGCGGCTGCGAATAAGGCCACAGATGTGGCCTTTGGCGATCTTAACGTCTCAGCCAGCGTGTTACTCCAGCGCTTTTGCCATCTGCTGTAGCCAGGCATCCACGCCGGAACTCGGTACGTTTAACTGACGGTAGGTTGCTGTTGCAACGGGGTAGCCGCCCACGTCTTCCTGGCTGTTTACAAAGCCACCTTTCCGCTGTTTGACGCTGTCTACGATACGTTTATCGACGACATCACGATCTTTGGGACGTGCGCCTGCGCTTTGCAGTACCTGATTGGTGACGACGCTGGCTGGTGATGCCGTTAAGCCCGCAGGCCACACAGGGGACACTTTGAGTAAAGTAATCCCAGTACCTGACGTTTGCGGAGCGGCTTTGCCCTTGGCATCGTATGCGAGATTATCTGACATCCAGACATCACCAGAGCTGTTGCTTCCTACCAGTCCTAAGCCTGCTTTGGTATTTTCGCCGTAATGCATCACGTTACCTGCAACGGAAACGCGTGGGCGGGCTGGCATGGTTTTCCCTTCCCACTCTCCTTTTACGCCGCCAACACGAACGCCCCAAATACCTGGGTTGTAGATCAGGTTGTTGACCATAACGCCCGTTGAGCCAGCCTTAAACCAGGCGTTGCGCTCGTTGTTGTGAGCATACAGGCTGCCTACAATCGACACGTCGGTCACGTTATCGTGAACCAGCGTCCCCATCGAGTGAATACCTTTGGTATGAGCCGAGTCGTATAAGCCTTCCGCAACGATATTATTTGAGAGTGTGATGCGGTGTGCTGTGCCCTGCGGCCCGTCGTAGCGTGGGCCAGAAATAGACAGGTTTTCGTCTGTCCCCCAGGCGAAACTGGAGTGGTCGATCACCACGTTATAGGCATCTTTGCCGTTGATTGAAACATCGCGTTCAAAGCCACTTTTTTTACCCGTACCGGCATCGCCGATGCGAAAACGAATATGCTGCATGAGTACATCATGCGTACTGATCCCCATTCCTCCACGAATGATCGTGATACCGGGAGAAGGGGCGGTTTGGCCAGCGATGGTGACAAACGGCTCTGTTAATCGAAGGTCGCTTTTATTCAGGTCGATAATGCCGCCGACTTCGAAAACGATAATACGTGGCCCTTTAACCGCCAGTGCTTCTCTGAGTGAACCTACCCCTGAAGCAGCCAGTGTTGTGACGCGAATAATGCGTCCACCGCTGCCTGCTACGGTATCCGTTCCGAATCCTTTCAACTCCGGTGCTGCCGGTGTGGCGGCACTGGCCACCGGTATGCCGACACTGAATGCTGTGCTGGCACTAAACAGTGCGGCGAACAGAAGAGAGCGTTTCATTTCATTTCCTTGAATATTAACGATAAAAATGAGCGAGCCCCTAGGGCTCGCTCAAGTATGGCCCGAAGGATAAACCGATGGGCATTAAGCTCGCTTACAGGCTCCTGCTAGCACAGGATAATGAGGGGAGGATCCTGAAGTCCGCTTATTACACTTTACACTTCGCGATTAGTTGCAATTTGCGGCTGTCAGCACGGCAAGGTTTTTGTTCACGCCAGCATAATTCGCCAGTTTGTCCTTCACACACTGTGCCGAAACCGGAGAGTAGCTGTAGGGAACAGAAGCGAACGTGCCGGTACTTTTCCAGTCTTCGGCATTCACGTAGGGCTTGCTGTCTTTATCCCAGGTGATGTTGTATTTCGCGAAGTCGGCTGGACTCATGACGTTGTTATTACGCAGTTCCCAGGTGCCGAAGTTGGAACCGTCGTAACGTGAGGTCACCGGGTTTTTTGCATTCTCGAACCAGTTACGTTCGATCAGCGCAATCCCTTTCTGGCGTACGTTCAGGCCAGAACTGGTGATGCCGGTATACAGGTTATTGTATGCGTGAACCTGGCCGCCACGTTGCAGTGGGAGACGCGCGTTAACGTCGTCGTAAATATTGTGATGGTATGTCAGATCACGGCCCGTATCGCTGCTGCTAAAGCCGCTCAGCCCCACTTTTTTGATACCATGAATGTAGTTGTACGAAATGGTCACGTTGGTCGAGGCTTTCTTAATATCAATCGCTGATTCGAATGTGGTGTCACCGTCTTTTGTTCCTGCACATTCAAAGTTTTTCGCGAAGATCTCGTTGTGGTCAATCCAGACGTTCGGCGTGTTATCGATACGAATGGCATCGCCATCTTGCGCGCCGCCCGGCATGTAACCAAAGCGCATATTACGTATAACAATGTCGGATGATTTTGTCAGCCAGATCCCGAAGTTGGCGGAAGATCCGTTGGTCCCGATGATGGTAATCCCTTTGGTAAACTCTTTGATTTCCACACCGCGAGCGTCTTTACTCCACTGGCCGCAGATATTGTTTTCAGCGGCTTTGATCAGTGCGTCTTCATTACCGTTGTAGGTGATGACGACCGGGTAAGCGCCTCCTTTGACTTTCTTACCCTTGGAGTCCAGCTTTGCCGCTTCAATAATATCGATGATATCTTGCATGGAGCGTGCTGTTTTATTTACGGCACCGGAAACGTTACCACCATCAGTGGTAGCATAGCCTCCCGTATTGGCCGCCATCGTCGGTTGGGCTGCAAGCAATAACAGCCCAGCGGCTGTAGAGGGCAGTAGGTATTTCATTAGGGTATTCTCCTTGGAATAGAATTTTTCGGGTATTAATGTTCCACATCACCCGGTTTATATTTTTGTTGTTTCAATAAAAATGAAAATGAGGTTTATTAAAACCCCGATTAAGTTTTATCATAAAAATAAAATAATTCAACATTCATATGTAAAATATATCGACTCAATAATACAGGGAAATCTTGTTTATTAATAAGTCTTTATTTTAAAAGGTATTAAATTTTTCATTTTTTATAAAATAAGTGAGCTGATTGGTTTTATATAAAATGAAATTATATTTCGGTTTATTGTTTTTTGATGAAGGCGCTTCTATAGCGGTGATAACTGTGAGCGATATCAAGAAATAAGTAAAACTTTACCACTGAGATAGTAGTGTTAAAAAATAATTAACTCCGATCAGGTTGTTAATTAGTTGAGTGTTAATGATTAATTGTTTTTATCGTTTATCCCTCAATTACAGAATGGTATTTTATTAATTAACAACTCAACTAATTTCAATTTAAAATAATTAGCATGATTCATAATGGTAATTATTTATTAGATATGCCTCAAGTAAGTTGCCATAAAAAATAAGCGAGCTCTTAGCGCTCGCTTGAGGGGATATGACCGCGTTTATTTGCAGTTAGCTGCTGTCAGTACTGCCTGATTTTTACCTACGCCAGCATAGTTTGCCAGCTTGTCTTTCACACACTGCGCTGAAACTGGCGAGTATTTATAAGAAATGGAAGGGAACTTACCGGTGCTCTTCCAGCCATCCGCATTGATGTGCGGTGTGGACGGTTTACCCCAGGTAATGTTGTATTTGGAGAAGTCTGCTGGTTTGGTGATGTTGTTGTTACGCAATTCCCAGGTGCCGAAGTTGGAGCTGTCGTTCCGTGCGGTCACTGGGTTAAGTGCATTTTCGAACCAGTTGCTTTCGATCAGCGCGATCCCTTTCTGACGAACGTTAAAACCGGAGCCAGTGATGCCGTCATACAGGTTGTTGTAAGCGTGAACCAGCCCACCACGCTGTAGAGGTAGCCGTGAGTTAACATCGCGATAGATATTGTGATGGTAAGTCAGGTTGCGTCCCGTATCCGTGTTGCTTGCGCCGCTCAGGCCGACTTTCTTGATGCCATGAATATAGTTGTAGGATACCGTGACGTTAGTTGACCCTTTTTTGATATCGACGGCTGATTCAAAAGTCGTGTCATTGTCTGGTGTGCCTTTACACTCAAAGTTCTTGGCAAAGATCTCATTGTGGTCGATCCAGACGTTCGGTGAATTATCAATACGAATGGCATCACCGTCCTGGGCACCGCCTGGCATGTAGCCAAAGCGCATATTACGTACTACGACGTCAGAGGAATTCACGATCCAGACACCGAAGTTGGCGGATGAACCATTGGTACCTTGGATGGTAATTCCTTTGGTGAACTCTTTGATTTGTACGCCGCGTGCGTCCTTACTCCACTGGCCGCAAATATTCTTTTCAGCCGCTTTGATTAATGAATCTTCATTACCGTTATAGGTGATGATGAGCGGGTAAGCCCCGCCTTTGACTTTCTTGCCTTTTGAATCCACTTTCGCGGCTTCAATGATATCCACGATTTCTTGCATCGAACGTGCCGTTTTTTTCACGGCTCCGGAAGCTTCTCCACCATTCGTGGTGGCATAGCCGCCCGTATTGGCTGCCATTGCTGGTTGAGCCGCGAGTAATAACAATCCAGTGGCTGCCGTAGGCAATAGGTATTTCATTATGACTGTCTCCTTGGAATAGTATTTTCATGGGCATTTATCGCTCCATATGCCCGATGTCACAGGTATACCCGTTATACTTCAAATTGCATGTGCGTTGGCTGCGTTACTTGGCACACGGGCGTGTGCTTCGCCCTAACGGGCCAACGTTTTGTTCTGAAATTCGAATTATTTAGGTATGCAAATTTTTCAACAAAAATGAATTTAAATTTGATGAAAAACCAAGGGGGAGTGTGGTCAAAAAATAAGTTCAATTCAAGGGTTAAATGTTAAATTTATTACGGTGGAAACATTTTGTAATGCTAATGGTTGAGTAGTTTGGGTTTTATAGGAAACTATATTCTTATTAAAATAATATAAAATCAGTAGGTTGTTTTTTTTGACGGAAATTAGCTTGCCAAGTTTCTTCATTGGTTTGATTTAAGAACGCTATTTTTATTGTGAAGAGGACTCTGGCTAACGTAAAAAACTACCCTAAGCCAAAATATAGTACTACAGGTGTATTCAAATTTTTGTTATGAAGTTAATTGTATATTAAGTTTTAGTTTGTTAAGAAATAATTACTGTTAATTTCTATGTGCTATTTCTGCTCGTGATAAAAGAGAAATACGCTTGTATCGATACCTTCTTATTCAAGAAATAATCATTAACATGAAGACTGTTGTTATGGAGATCATGCTGACAGTTTAACGTGATGCGCATTAAAAAATGAGCGAGCCTAAACAGCTCGCTCAGAAGGAACCCAGCGCTGAGTAAATATGCTGGGATTAATGCGTTTATTTACAGTTAGCTGCTGTCAGTACTGCCTGATTTTTACCTACGCCAGCATAGTTCGCCAGTTTGTCCTTCACGCACTGTGCGGAAACCGGGGAGTAGCTATACGGAACTGCAGGGAATTTTCCGGTGCTCTTCCAGTCATCCGCATTGATGTGCGGTGTGGACGGTTTACCCCAGGTGATTTTGTATTTAGCAAAATCAGACGGGCTGGCAATGTTGTTATTACGCAGTTCCCAGGTACCGAAGTTAGAGTCGTCATTACGTGCGGTCACAGGGTTGAGGGCATTTTCGAACCAGTTGCTTTCGATCAGCGCGATCCCTTTCTGACGGACGTTAAAGCCTGAACTTTTGATGCCGTCATACAGGTTGTTGTAAGCATGCACCTGACCACCACGTTGCAGCGGCAGACGTGAGTTTACATCGCTGTAAATATTGTGATGGTAAGTCAGGTTACGACCCGTATCCGTATTGCTTGAACCGCTCAACCCCACCTTTTTCACGCCATGGATGTAGTTGTACGATACCGTCACGTTGGTTGAGGCTTTCTTGATATCGATAGCCGATTCAAAGGTGGTGTCGTTGTCTGGCGTACCGGCGCATTCGAAGTTCTTAGCGAAGATCTCGTTGTGGTCGATCCAGACGTTCGGTGAGTTATCAATACGGATAGCATCGCCATCTTTTGCGCCACCCGGCATATAGCCGAAGCGCATGTTACGTACGATAACATTGGAAGAGTTAATTACCCAGATACCGAAGTTAGCGGAAGACCCATTGGTACCAAGGATGGTGATCCCTTTGGTGAACTCTTTGATTTCTACACTGCGCGGATCTTTGCTCCATTGGCCACAGATATTGGCTTCAGCCGCTTTAATCAGCGCATCTTCATTACCGTTATAGGTAATCACGAGCGGGTAGGCCCCACCTTTGACAGCTTTACCGCTTGAGTCTTTTTTCGCTGCCTCAATGATATCGACGATCTCTTGCAAAGAACGTGCAGTTTTTTTCACGGCACCGGAAACGTCGCCGCCGTCAGTAGTGGCATAACCTCCCGTGTTTGCCGCCATTGTCGGTTGGGCTGCGAGCAGCAACAGCCCAGCGGCTGCAGAAGGCAGTAGGTATTTCATTGTGTACTCTCCTTGACATAGAATTTTTTGGGTATTTATCACTACACACCCTGTGTAATAAAATGGCCGTTTCAAAAAAAATGAAATTAAGGTTTGTCTATAAGGCCGAGCTAAGTGTTAACAGAAAAAACAAACAATACAAGATGGGTCGATAAATATATTAATTAAATGGCAGGGGGCAACTGAGATGATTTGTGTCTATTCCATTTAAATAGAAACCAGTTTCTATTTAAAGTAATTAAAATCAATGTTTTGTGTTTTTATTTGGGTTTTATTCTTTGTTTTTATCCGCGTTATATCTATGGTTTTATTCATTCTTTAGCAATTGTGATCGTCGTCAAAAGTTAAAAATAAACATTGGTAAGAAAGATAAAATCCGTGAGCTAACCTGCCAGTTCAAAAAACGTAATTAATTCATAAGGGATTTTTAGTTATTATTTTTTTGTTAAAAATGATTTCAGAAAAATCGTTTTTTATAGGGGGTAATAAATATTACCTATTAATAACGGTACTTGTTGTAGAATTACATCAATTATTATCGATATAATTATTATCGTGCTAATTTATTACTTAGAGATGGTAAATAGCTTCACATATTACCGCTCCACTTTAGCCAGACCATGCAGATTGCCGGGGAACGGCGAAGCGGCATTCATAAATAGCTTTACCTGTTCTAATAACTGCCACATATACCGGCACTGATGGTTTCGCGTTATCGTTTCGTGTAACGACAACCACAGCAACTCGATGGGGTTCAGCCACGGCGAATACGTGGGCAGGAACAGCAACCGGAACTTCGTATTTTTTTCCAGCCAGCTTTCCACCTTGCGGCTTTTATGAATGATGTAGTTATCAACGACCAGCGTAATGGTTTTCGCTCGCCGGTATGTGCGCCGTAACGTTTCTAACAGATTGATAAATAAATCAGAACACTTTTTGCTGCCGCCGATGTAATGAACTCGTCCCGTTCCCGAATGCAGTGCACCCGCCAGATAATATTTTTGGTTATGTCCCGGCGTAGTAATACGTTTCTGTTGCCCTTTGCGCATCCAGTCCGCGCCGATTTTCGGGTTCAGGTCGATATCCACGTCATCCTGATAAAATACCGGATGGGTGAGTTTGTTGGGCTTCTTTACGCATTAGTCGTCGTTCGTCATCAGGGATTGCTGCTATGATCGGCATCGCTCAGTCCGGTTGGTGATTTGTGATGTTTGGCGATTGATCAGATCGCACAACTTGGACTGAGTAACCGTCTTATCCGGTCAAGAGCTTTTATTGATTATTTCACCTGATAGTTTCTTTCATAGGGTTGCTGCGTATGCAGTACGCCATAACCCTCGTCCAGAATTGTAATGGAAGCGTGTGGTAGTGCAAATTACTGGTCCCGCCAGTTTAAGACATTCGGGCATGACGTCAGACAAATCAGCCCGCAGTATGTGTCACCTTTCCGAATGGGAAATAAAAACGACAAAAATGACGCCACCGCTATTGTTGAGGCTGATAGTCGTCCAGGTATGCGCTACGTACCGGGAAAAAGCATTGAGCAGCAGGATATTCAGTGTCTGCACCGAGTTCGCCAGCGGCTGATGAAAAACAGAACGGCGCTGATTAATCAGCTCAGGGGGCTGAGTCTGGAATACGGTATCGCCATACCGGAAGCCGCCCATAAAGTCATGGCCTGTCTGCCCGATTATCTGGAAGACGCGGAAAATGAACTCACCACGCTCAGCCGAGAGCTGTTTCAGGAGATGTTGCTGGAACTTCAGGACTGCCAGCAACGAATTAAAACGCTGGATGTACGCCTGAAGCAGATGAGTGCACAAAACGAGGATACGCTCCGGTTGGAGAATATTCTGGGTGTCGGGCCACTGGGCGCATCGGCACTGACGATAACTCTGGGTGACAGTAGAGATTTTACTAATGGTCGGCATTTTGCGAGTTATCTGGGATTAGTGGCCGGTGAGCACAGCAGCGGCGGTAAAACCAGACTTCTGGGAATAACGAAGCGTGGCGATGGTTATCTGCGCGGTTTGCTTATTCATGGTGCCCGCCCTGTGGTTTATCGTACAGTTAATCTCCCGGATGAGCGATGTAGCGCCCTCCAGAGATGGCTGAAGGGTATTATGGTCCGGAGCGGTGTGAATAAGGCCATTGTGGCGCTGGCGAACAAAAATGCCAGGGTGGCCTGGGCACTGGTAAACCAGAGAACGGATTATATTGCCAAATAACAGTATGATTTATAAGAAGTCCAAAGCGTTGATGTGCTGACAGGGAGAACCGACTCTCTGTAAACCTGACAAATAGCTGGGTCATAGCAGGCTATTGCGATAATGAGGCCAGAGAGTACGGATGTTCATCGGGGCTCACGAAGCCGGATATATGTGTGATTACTTTGTCAGAAAAAGATTTGCCCGTGCTTGCACTGGGTCGGTGTCCATATAGCTATTTAGTAATGTCCGCTTTGGCACATAACTGACCGTCTATCTATCTCCCAAAATAACCAGTTCAATAGATCAAACCAACACCTTCAACCCATGTTTCTGCACCACGGTGAGCAGTTTCAGCGATAATCCGCTAGGGCGTTTTACGCCGCTTTCCCATTTTTGCACAGTCGAAACACTGGTGTTCAGGTAGCTGGCGAAAACGGGCTGGCTGACATTCAGCTTTTCACGCAGTGCCTTAATCTCAATAGGTTGAAGATCGTCCACGCTGTTGAGGCATGCTTTGTCAAAGTTGCGCATGGTTTCCTGTGGAATAGCGTCGACGCTGAATAATCCAGAAGCCGCGCTATGGATAGCCTCAAATGCAGGACTCTTAAATTTACTTTTTGCGGTCATGGCAAATCTCCACCAGTTCTTTACTCTTGATCAGTGCCGTAATTTTTTCATCGGCGAGGGTTGCGTATTGTTTCGCCAACTCGCGGAATCCGGCCAGTTCGCGATTATCGATGTTTGCCATATCTTGCTTGGCATACAGGAATGTGTAAAACCAGTGCTGCCCACCTTTCGCCAGTATGATGGCGCGATCGCGATTCTGGTTCAGTCGCTTCTTATAAACGCCGCCGCCGAGATCGTCGGCTTTCCCTTGCATCACCGCCTCAATAGCTTCACATAACTCGCTATCCTTGATGGCGTGGGATTTAGCCGCCTTAGTGAACCATTTGGTTTTGAATACACGCATCAGGCCGACATCCTGTAACCTTAACTATAGCACTTAGTGCTAGATTACTCGCTTTTCTGGCAGAGTCAAAGCGCTTGAAGTCTGCAAAACTTTGTCGTATTTTTGACCATGAAATCCTGCTGTCGATGACAGCCACCAATGTTTCCAGTATCGGGATGATACGAGTGACCTGTGAGAAGCGCCTTCGGGTGGTCACACTGCCAAAGTCATAAGGAATGGAGCGTGGTCTGAGACTGACGCCTTCGGGCAACCACACGACACTTTTACTCTTCCATCGCCTGCAAGGAAGAACACGCTCAGTTGCGTGTGGTAAATCTGCCATCCTTTGAAAGCAGATGTCGTCAGGTAGTTTGAACGCCGCTACGAGCGTGACGATGAAGATTACGCTAAACTTTACTTCAAGCCCAACATTGCCGTGGGCTTCACTATACCCAGCCAGAGAGCGGCTTCCATACCGTAGGAGACTGGCCGTAGCTGCAACGTTTATCGTTGTGGTGATTTCACTTCATAGGCGGCTTAAACAGCGTTTATCCTCGTAAGTTCGCGTTATCGCGCGACTTCGATTTTACTCGTCTCAATGATTTGCGTCTGCGCGTGTGAACGTGCTGGCTACGCGTTGCTATGCCGTCAGGCATCTGCTACGCGCCTGGCGGCAACGTCTGCACCGGCGTCACTTTTTCCGTGTCAACGGATGAAAGTGACGCCGCAGCCGAAGACCCTACAGCCCCATGAGACATGCACCTCACCCACCGCGTCATGAATCTGACACACCCGTTTGTGCCGGACTGATCGCTTTTTTTACAGGAGATTGAACCGATACCGAGGCAGGCCTAACCGCCTGAGAGGAAATCGTGCAACCGCAGGCGGCCGCACCGAGTGCATCGCCGACACCTCCCAAGACCTCAACTGCTGTCCGCTCTGGCGCACAGGTATCGTTCAAGGCAGGTCAATTGCGATTGTTTCTGCCCTTTCCCATGCGCCAGAGAAAAGCATCCAGTTGAATTATGAGAGGTAAGTTGCATGAGTAAATTAAGTCGTGAAATGACCACGCTGGCGAAATAGGCTGGCGGGAGCTACAAGACGGTTCATGACCGTATCCGCATCATGGACAGGCTGTGCCGTCATCTGCTGGCAGGGTGTGATGAGTTCCGCTGCATGGTCATGGGTATCTTTAGCGTTTTGTTAGCGTAAATTTCTTGTCATCCCTTTCATGCTGGAGACAGGTACAATGGCATTTATCGCTTTAGCCCGTAAGAATGTATCGAGAAAAATTGCGGGTATTAGTGCGGGTATGAAAAGAAAAATCAAATAACATGTTTATTATATATCAATAAGTTAAATTATTTATGCTGCTAATTATCGATAACTACGACTCCTTTACCTATAACCTTTACCAATACTTTTGTGAGCTTGGCGCACAAGTCGTGGTGAAGCGTAATGATGAACTGACGCTGAGTGAGATTGAACGGCTTGCGCCTGAGCGATTGGTGATTTCTCCCGGCCCCTGCACGCCAGATGAGGCGGGGATTTCACTCGCGGCTATTCGTCACTTTGCCGATAAATTGCCTATTCTGGGTGTGTGTCTTGGCCATCAGGCGATGGGGCAGGCGTTCGGCGCGCGGGTGGTGCGGGCACGACAGGTGATGCACGGTAAAACCTCAGCGATTGCGCACAGCGATATGGGGGTTTTCACTGGGTTGGCTCAGCCTTTGACGGTCACTCGTTATCATTCACTCATCATTGATTCTGCTTCGCTGCCTGATTGCTTTGAGGTTACGGCCTGGAGCGAATATAAAGGACAGCGCGATGAGATTATGGGGATACGTCATCGCTCCTTACCGCTAGAAGGGGTGCAGTTTCACCCCGAGAGTATTCTTAGCCAGCAAGGGAATCAACTTCTGGATAATTTTCTTAAAATTTAATTACATAGAGAGTGATTCTTTTCAAGAACCGATTTAATATTGCCTGTGATTGATTTTTTATGCATATTTATTGACTATATTTTCATTTCTACATAATGGACAGCAGAGTGAGGCAGCAAATGGCAGCAGAGCAGAAAGCAGTGACACGGGATACTCACGATAAGGTGATTTTGCCGGTTTATGCACCCGCGAAGTTTGTACCAGTGAAAGGTAAAGGGAGTCGCGTCTGGGATCAGGACGGTCGTGAATATATCGATTTCTCCGGCGGCATTGCGGTTACGGCGCTGGGTCATTGCCATCCTGCTCTGGTTAGCGCATTGCAGCAGCAGGGTGAAAAGCTCTGGCACACCAGCAATATTTTCACCAATGAACCTGCGCTACGCCTTGCCAGCAAATTGATTGATGCCACTTTTGCTGACCGCGTGTTCTTTGTTAACTCCGGTGCTGAGGCTAACGAAGCGGCATTTAAGCTGGCGCGTCACTATGCGGTTAAACGCCATAGTCCGTATAAAACCAAGATCATCGCCTTCTATAATGCGTTTCATGGCCGGACGCTGTTCACCGTCTCGGTCGGCGGACAGCCTAAATATGCCGATGGTTTCGGGCCTAAGCCTGCCGATATTGTTCATGTTCCGTTTAACGATCTGGCTGCTGTTAAAGCGGTGATGGACGATCACACTTGTGCCGTCGTGCTGGAGCCTATTCAGGGAGAAGGCGGTATTACTCCGGCTACGCCTGAATTTTTACAGGGCGTTCGCGATCTGTGCGATCAGCACAAGGCGCTGCTGGTGTTTGACGAAGTGCAGAGTGGGATGGGGCGTACTGGTAAACTATTCAGCTATATGCACTATGGTATTACGCCTGACATCCTTACAACCGCTAAAGCGTTGGGCGGTGGTTTCCCGATTAGTGCGATGCTGACGACGGAAGAGATCGCATCGGCCATGACGGTTGGGGTACACGGCACCACCTATGGCGGCAACCCACTGGCCTGTGCGGTGGCTGAAGCGGCGCTGGATATCATCAACACGCAGGAAGTGCTGTCGGGCGTAGCGGATCGTCACGATCGCTTTGTCAGTGAGCTTGAGAAAATCAACCAGCAGTACGGCGTATTTGATCAGGTCCGCGGTATGGGACTTTTGCTGGGGGCTGAGCTAAAACCGCAATGGCATGGCCGTGCGGGTGAGTTCTTGGCTGCTGCAACGGCTCAAGGGCTTATGGTGTTGATGGCGGGACCGAACGTGATCCGCTTTGTACCGTCTTTGATCATTGATGAAGATGATATTGCACAAGGGATGGAGAAATTCGCTAAAGCCGTCGCTCAAGTGGTTAACACGGCGAACTGAGTTCACGCTATTTTGTGATAAGTCGTTATTTCGTGATAAACCATTTTTTGATAAATATTGAGTGATAAAAAAAGCGTGATGCCAGAGGCCTCACGCTTTTTTATTGGTAGGGTACCGCGACAAGGGATTAGCGAGTGCCGTAAACGACAATCGTTTTACCGTGCGCAGAGATCAGATTCTGGTCTTCTAACATTTTAAGAATGCGGCCCACGGTTTCACGCGAGCAGCCAACGATTTGCCCAATTTCCTGACGAGTAATTTTAATTTGCATGCCATCTGGATGCGTCATGGCATCAGGTTGTTTGGCCAGGTTGAGTAATGTTTGGGCGATACGGCCGGTTACATCAAGGAAGGCAAGGTTGCCGACTTTTTCTGAAGTAACTTGAAGTCTGTTTGCCATTTGCGCAGACAGACGCATGAGGATATCCGGGTTAACCTGAATGAGCTGGCGGAATTTTTTATAGGAAATTTCAGCCACTTCACAGGCGGTTTTTGCCCGAACCCAGGCACTGCGTTCCTGACCTTCTTCAAATAGGCCGAGCTCACCAATAAAATCGCCCTGATTGAGGTAGGAAAGGATCATTTCCTTGCCTTCTTCATCTTTGATTAGCACTGCTACAGAGCCTTTCACGATGTAGTAAAGCGTTTCTGCTTTTTCACCTTGGTGAATCAGCGTGCTCTTCGATGGATACTTGTGGATATGACAATGGGAAAGGAACCATTCGAGAGTTGGGTCTGTCTGCGGTTTGCCGAGAACCATTCGCTATCATCCTCTGTTGTAATTCACTGCGCAAATTACAGGGGTCAGAGTTCCCTGTACGGCGTGTTTAACTGCTAAAAAATAAAATTCAGTCTAGGCAGAATGACGTCAGGGAATATACTGGAACCACTGTACCCTTGGTTTTTCGATTGCTGCCTTGCCGCACCGTAAACGTGGCTGGGTATTTCTGGCTACGTCATCATCTTCTTCGTTTCTGGGTTTGTCCAGAAAAGGTCTATTCTATTTTCGTTTTAACACAGCTTTAAGGATGTGTCTTGTGTTGTCTCGCTTCAGCATGACAAAGCTCTGATTAACGCTGGTTTTTGTACAGTAACGGTATAAATTTTCAAAAAATTTTTAGTGGAGAGGCATTATGCAGGCTCGGGTAAAATGGGTTGAAGGTTTAACGTTTTTGGGCGAATCCGCATCAGGACATCAGGTATTGATGGACGGTAATTCTGGCGATAAAGCGCCGAGTCCGATGGAAATGGTATTGATGTCGGTAGGGGGATGCAGCGCGATTGATGTGGTGTCGATTCTGCAAAAAGGCCGTAACGATGTGGCGGATTGCGAGGTGAAATTAACCTCAGAGCGTCGCTCTGAAGCGCCGCGCTTATTTACCCATATCAATCTGCATTTTATCGTGACGGGGAAAGGGCTGACCGATAAAGCCGTCGAACGTGCCGTTGAGCTGTCAGCGGAAAAATATTGCTCTGTGGCATTGATGCTGGGCAAAGCCGTTGAAGTGACGCACAGTCACGAAATTAGAGTACTGGCTTGATCTCTTTCACTGGGCACTAATTCTGGTCACTTAAGCCTGTTATTAGGGGAAACACAGGGGGAGGTTCCCGTAGGGAGGCCTCACCCCTGTGGTCGCCCCGTGTATCTCGATGCCTATTCGATCGTTTTTCCTTCCATCAGCCGCTGCACCAGCGGTGCCATGATTAATTCCATTGCCAGCCCCATTTTCCCGCCGGGAACGACCAACGTGTTGATGTGGGAAATAAACGAGCCCTGCAACATGGCGAGCAGATAGGGATAATCAATATTATCCAATCCCTGAAAGTGGATGACGACGAAGCTTTCATCCAGTGAAGGGATCGATTTGGCAGCGAACGGGTTGGAGGTGTCCACGGTTGGCACGCGCTGGAAGTTGATATGTGTGCGAGAGAACTGCGGCGTGATATAGGTGATGTAGTCTTCCATGGAGCGGACGATGGAATCCATCACCGCTTCACGCGAGTGGCCGCGCTCATTGACGTCACGGATCAGCTTTTGAATCCACTCAAGGTTGACGATCGGCACTACACCGACGAGCAAATCGACATGCTGTGCCACGTTGTTTTGTTCGGTGAACACGCCGCCATGCAGCCCTTCGTAGAATAGGATATCGGTAGGTTCCGGCATCGGTTCCCACGGTGTGAATGTCCCAGGAACCTGATTATAGGGAATGGCTTCATCGTAGGTATGAAGGTATTTACGCGTCTGGCCGCGCCCGTGCAGACCGTATTCGATAAACGACTGTTCCAACAGGCTGAAGTCATTCGCTTCGGGGCCGAAATAGCTGATGTGTCGCCCTAAATCGCGCGCTTTGCGAATCGCCATATCCATTTCCGGGCGGGTATAGCGGTGAAAGCTGTCACCTTCCAACTGGGCTGCGCGCAGATCAAACTGCTGGAAAATCTTACGGAAGGCCAGACTAGTGGTCGTTGTTCCCGCTCCGCTGGAGCCTGTAACCGCAATAATCGGATGCTGATGTGACATAAGGCGCGTGACTCCGTGATCGCGATGCCCGCATAGACTGAGAGCCTGCGCGCATTCTCAAAAATGATGTAATTGCTCCCATTGTTAGCATGTTTGACGCGTTCTTTCACGTCTTTCGCCATGCTCAATAAGGGGCATGACCTCCGGCATTGAGCTGGTCGCGCGGCATAATATTTAGCGTTTCATGTAATTCAGACCATACCAAAACGACTTCGCCAGATTGGAGCTGACTACGGATATCTTCGACTTTCTGCGCCAGCGAACGCTCCTGTTCGCCGTAATCGGTGCCTTCGCGCAGCACGAAAGATTCGATGATGTTATCCAGCGTTTCTGGATCGAGCTGTTGCCAGGGAATAATCACGCTATGTTTCCTGAGTAAAAGGGTGCCTGAGTGGGAATGGTTTCTGAAGAATCGGTGGCATGGTCCAAGAATGGACTAAGCCAGTTGGGAATGCGCTGTTCCAGCCACATTTCCGGTTTCAGCAATGTGCCGCCGACAAAGCCGACATGCCCGCCGTGTTCCGTGAGCTGATACTCAATATTAGACGGTAACTGCGACAGATCGGGAATGACCTCGGGTGTCATGAAAGGATCGTCCTTCGCGTGGATGATCAGCAGTGGTTTACGAATCTGAGGTAACAGTGGCAGCGCGCTACACCGTCGATAGTAGTCCTCTGCATCGCGAAAGCCGTGGATACGTGAAGTAATGACGTCATCAAACTCCCGTAGCTGGCGAATTCGCTTCAACTGAGGTAACTGAATCGGCAATGTGTCTGGGTAGGCTGCCAGCTTGCGGCCAGCGTTTTGTTTCAATAGGCGCAACAGATAGTGCTGATAGACGCGGGAGAAACCGTGTTCCATCCGACGGCTACAGGGTTCGAGCATCAAGGGGGCGGAAACAATGACGGCGGCGGACAGGGAACAGGTTTCGCCTTGCTGGCCGAGCAGGTAGGCCAGCATGTTGCCGCCGAGAGAAACGCCGATGGCGGCAGTCGGAGCCTCGCCCAGCGTCTCTTGCATCCAGTGCAGAAAATAGCTGGCATCGCTGGTTTCACCGGAATGATAAATACGCTTCATCCGGTTGGGCTTACCGCTGCACCCACGAAAATGCATGATAACGGCCAGCCAGCCGCGCTGTTTGCAGGCATGTAGCAGACCGTGAGCGTAGGGGCTATGAAAGCTGCCTTCCAATCCGTGAAACAACACCACGCGCGGTTTATGCCTGGCTTGCTTGGGCGCTTCGCTCCACGCCAGATCGACGAAATCGCCGTCCGGTAATTCGAGTGCTTGCCAAACTGGAGAGAACTGTGCGTGACGACGAATCAGGCGCGGCAATAGCGTTTGCAGATGCGGATTATGGGCGCCGCTTAGCGGACGAAAATAGTCATGCATAAAGGATATGAAAATCTTGTTGTCGGCTCTTGTACGATCAATATCACACTGTTAGCTTCAATGCTGCCAGTTGGTACGACATTTGGGTCAGGAGCGCCCACAAATAATGGAACTGAGTTTATTTCTTTCGATGTTGGGTTTTTTGTGGGTGGCAGCCATTACGCCGGGGCCGAATAATATGCTGTTGACCACCTCGGGCGCGAATTTTGGTTTTATGCGTTCACTGTGGCTGATGGTTGGCATCATGCTGGGGATGCAGAGCATTTTGCTGCTGGTGGCATTCGGCGTCGGTAGTTTGATTCTGATTTATCCTTCACTGCACTTTATCCTGAAAGTCCTCGGCAGTGCCTATCTGCTCTGGCTGGCGTGGAAAATCGCCACGGCAGCTTACGAACGGTTGGAAACGTCCGTTGCGCCGCCGCAGCCGATCCGGCTTTATCAAGGGTGGTTGCTGCAATTCCTGAACCCGAAAGCGTGGCTCATGGCGCTGGGGGCGGTTGCCAGTTTTAGTCTGGCTGGCGAAGGCTATAACCATTCTGTGATCGCGATAAGCATCGGCATTGTATTGGTCAATCTGGTGTCCGGTGTCATCTGGCTCGGGTTCGGCACGATGATTGGTAGACTGCTGCGCAGTAAGAAAGCGTGGATTATCTTCAACGTGTCAATGGGGCTGCTGACCGCCGCCTGCGTCTTGTTGATCTGGCATTAATGCTGATTTTGCGTTGATGCTGCATTGATAACGTCGCGAGCGGTTTTTCGCTCGCGACTCTTTTCAGGCATACCAAATTTATTCGCTCTGCATGATCTGTTCTAGCTGTTCCTGTGCATCTAGCCAGGACATCTCCGTTTCTTCCAGCTCGATTTTAACTTTGGTTTGTTGTTGCAGGCAGTCAGTGAGTTCGGCTTTGCGACTGATATCGTAAATTGCACTGTCTGCCAGTCGGGCTTCAAGTACTGCCAGCGTTTCACCCAGCTTTTCCATCTGCTGCTCAAGTTTGGTTATTTGTTTACGCAGCGGTTGAGTTTGTGTTCTCAACTCGGCTTCACGACGTTTCTGATCTTTTCTACCCTGTGCGCTGTTGGCCGCATTTTCTTTTGGCGTTTCATCGGCCGCATTTTCCTGACGTTGCAGGCCTACCAGCCACTGTTGGTAATCTTCCAGGTCGCCGTCGAACGGCTCTACTTTCTGATCGTGTACCAGATAAAGATCGTCGGTGGTGGAACGGATCAGGTGTCGATCGTGCGAGACGACAACCAGCGCGCCTTCAAAATCGATTAGCGCTTCGGTCAACGCCTGACGCATATCCAGATCGAGGTGGTTAGTTGGTTCGTCGAGTAGCAGGAGGTTCGGACGCTGCCAGACGATTAGCGCCAACACCAGACGGGCTTTTTCACCGCCGGAGAAGCGTTCGGTGATCTCGGTAACTTTGTCGCCCTGAAAACCGAAGCCACCGAGGTAGTCGCGCAGTTGCTGTTCCGTTTCCCGTTCTGCCAGACGCACCAGATGTTGCAAGGGGGACTCGTCCGCACGCAGGAACTCCAACTGATGCTGGGCGAAGTAACCGAGCTTCACACCTTTCGCTAGCCCAATTTCCCCTTTCAACGGCGCAAGCGTGCCAGCAAGCAGCTTGATCAGCGTGGATTTACCCGCGCCGTTATGACCGAGGAGCCCGATGCGGGAGCCTGGCACTAAATTGAGTTTGATGGATTCGAGAATCAGCTTGTCGTTGTAGCCTGCGCTGACCTTTTCCATCTTCATGAGAGGATTGGGCAACGATTCCGGGGCGCGAAAGCTGAAGCGGAAAGGGTTATCGACATGTGCTGGCGCAATCATCTCCATGCGTTCCAGCATTTTTATTCGACTCTGAGCCTGCTTGGCCTTGGTCGCTTGCGCACGGAATCGATCAATGTAGTGTTGCAGATGCGCGACACGCTCCTGCTGGTGTTCATAGAGCGATTGCTGCTGTGCGAGGCGGGTGGCGCGCTGGCGTTCAAACGAGGAGTAGTTGCCAGTGTACTCGTTGAGCGACTGTTGCTCGATGTGCAGAATCTTGGTCACTACCGGATCGAGGAAGTCACGGTCGTGCGAGATCAGAACCAGCGTGCCAGCATAGTTTTTCAGCCACTTTTCCAGCCAGATCACTGCATCCAGATCGAGGTGGTTGGTCGGCTCATCCAGCAACAACAAGTCTGAACGACAGATCAGCGCCTGTGCCAGATTCAGACGCATCCGCCAGCCGCCGGAAAAGGCGCTGACTGGCTGTTGCAACTGTGGCTGAGAAAACCCTAATCCACTGAGCAAGCTTGACGCTCTGGCTTGTATCGTCCAGGCCTGAATGGCATCCAGCTTGCCGTGCAGTGTGGCAATAGCGTTGCCGTCGTTCTCTTCGTTGGCGGTTTGCAACGCGGCTTCCAGTTGACGAAACTCGCGGTCGCCGTCAATGACGTAGTCCAGCGCCGGTTTGTCCAATGCTGGGGTTTCCTGATTGACCCAGGCCAGTGACCAGTTTTGTGGGAATGTCGCGCTACCACCGTCGGCGCTGATTTCACCTTTCAGTAATGACAGCAGCGTAGATTTACCACAGCCGTTCTTGCCAACCAGACCGACTTTCTGGCCGGGATTAACCGTTGCTGTCGCGTTGTCGATCAGAACGCGTACACCGCGTCGAATTTGCAGCGAAGAGAAAACAATCATAAAGCGCCGTATGTTCAGAGTATGTTAAATTATGGACATATCAGGACACGCGGTGTCCTGTTTTTAGTCGTTGCGCTGCATGGTAACGGAAAACGATTATCATGACGACGCTTTGGAGGGGAATGATGTCGCAGCCACCGAAGATTTTGCTGCTGTATGCCCATCCGGAACCACAGGACTCGGTAGCAAACCGCGTCTTATTGCAACCGGCGCAGCAGTTGGCAAATGTAACCGTGCACGATCTTTATGCACACTATCCTGATTTTTTTATCGATATTCATCACGAACAACAGTTGCTGCGCGAGCATCAAATCATTGTTTTCCAACACCCATTTTACACCTATAGCTGCCCGGCGTTGCTGAAAGAGTGGCTTGATAGGGTGTTATCCCGCGGCTTTGCCAATGGGATTGGCGGCAATGCGTTGGCAGGCAAATACTGGCGTTCGGTGATTACGACCGGTGAACCGGAAGACGCTTACCATGCTGATGGTAATAATCGCTATCCCATGGATGATTTGCTACGCCCGTTTGAGCTGACGGCCGCCATGTGTCGTATGCACTGGATGCGCCCCATGATTGTTTACTGGGCACGCCGTTTACAGCCCGATGTGTTATCGAGTCAAGCCAGAGCTTACGGTGAATGGTTATCCTCCCCTTTACCTGAAGAGGAACGCTAATATGGAGAGTTCTGCGCTACTGACCGCCGGAGTCTTGTTTTTGTTTGTGGCGGTAGTGGCCGTACCGATCGCTGCCCGATTAGGGATTGGCGCCGTATTGGGCTATTTGATCGCCGGGATCGCCATTGGCCCTTGGGGGCTCGGCTTTATCCGTGACGTGGAGGCTATCCTGCACTTCTCGGAACTGGGCGTGGTTTTCCTGATGTTCATCATCGGTCTGGAGCTGAATCCGGCAAAGCTCTGGACGCTGCGCCGTTCAATCTTCGGCGTTGGGGCGGCTCAGGTTGGCCTCAGTGCGCTGATTCTGGGTGGTGCCTTATATCTGACTGACTTCTCGTGGCAGTCTGCGCTGATCGGCGGTGTGGGGCTGGCGATGTCGTCAACGGCCATGGCGCTGCAACTGATGCGCGAAAAAGGCATGAACCGCAATGAGTCGGGGCAGCTTGGCTTCTCTGTCCTGCTGTTTCAGGATTTAGCCGTTATCCCTGCGTTGGCGCTGATTCCTATTCTCGCTGGGGTACAGGGTGACTTCGGCGATTGGGAACGGATTGGACTGAAGGTTGCTGCGTTTCTCGGCATGCTAATCGGTGGCCGCTATCTGGTGCGACCGTTGTTCCGTTTTATTGCAGCATCTGGCGTGCGAGAAGTGTTTACCGCCGCAGCGCTGTTGCTGGTGCTGGGTTCTGCGCTGTTTATGGAAGCATTAGGGCTTTCTATGGCGCTAGGCACCTTTATCGCCGGTATTCTGCTGGCGGAAAGCGAATACCGGCATGAACTGGAAATTGCTATTGAGCCGTTCAAAGGTTTACTGCTTGGGCTGTTCTTCATCTCCGTGGGGATGGCGCTAAATCTCGGCATTCTCTATACCCACATCGTGAAGATTATGATTGCGGTATTGGTGCTGGTGGCGGTGAAAGCGGCTGTCCTTTATTTCCTTGCGCGGATTAACCGAATGCGCCGCTCCGAGCGCTTGCAGTTTGCTGGCGTCCTGAGTCAGGGCGGGGAGTTTGCTTTCGTTCTGTTTTCCGCTGCGGCTTCATTCAACGTATTGAAAGGGGAGCAGTTGCCACTGTTGCTGGTGACGGTGACGCTATCGATGATGACGACGCCTCTGCTGATGCAAGCGATCGACCGCATTCTGGCACGTCGTTATAACGTGCAGGACGTGCCGGATGAGAAACCGTATGTTGAAGACGACGAACCGCAGGTCATTGTGGTGGGTTTCGGACGTTTCGGACAGGTGATTAGTCGTTTGCTCATGGCGAACAAAATGCGAATTACGGTTTTGGAGCGCGATATTAGCGCGGTTAGTCTGATGCGCAGCTATGGTTACAAGGTTTATTATGGTGACGCCACGGAGCTGGAGTTGCTGCGTTCAGCGGGAGCGGATAAAGCTCGCTCAATTGTGATCACCTGTAATGCGCCGGAAGATACGATGGAAATCGTACATCTGTGTCAGCAGCATTTTCCGCATCTGGAGATTCTGGCGCGTGCGCGTGGGCGTGTTGAAGCCCACGAGCTGTTGCAGACAGGCGTAAGGCATTTCTCGCGAGAAACTTTTTCCAGCGCGCTGGAACTGGGGCGGAAAACGTTGGTAACGCTAGGCATGCATCCACATCAGGCGATGCGTGCGCAACAGCACTTCCGCCGTCTGGATATGCGTATGCTGCGTGAATTGATGCCGCAGTTGACGGGAGATGTTGCACAAATCTCCCGCGTGAAAGAAGCCCGCCGTGAGCTGGAAGATATTTTCCAGCGGGAAATGCAGCATGAGCGGCGTCGGCCCAGTGTGTGGGATGAGGACGACGAGTAAGAACCTATTCTCTAGGCTATTTTACTTGCCATTTTGAACCTGGGCAGTGCTCGCACAAACGCGATAGCGTTTGAACGCCTCTTGAGGCGGCCCTTAGGGGGAGCGAAGCGAATAAATCCTCACGTACTACGTGTACGCTCCGGTTTCTGCGCGCTGTCCGAGTCCAAACTGTCTGCGCCAATAACGCCTAGTAGAATAGGTTCTAGATTCCAGGTTCTAGATTTTAGAACGGAGATGAATGGGAGTTATCATGCGTAAACGTTTTATTGCCGGGGCGGTGTGCCCGACGTGTCAGGCTCAGGACACGCTAGCGGTTGGACGAGAGGATGAGGTCGAGATGGTGGTGTGCGTAAAGTGCGGATATCGCCAGAGTCGGGCAGATGAATCCACGGCAGCACCAGCCCCGCAGGCTAGCGATATTATCGGGATCTTCCGGCCAGAATGAAGGATGGGTGTCATGGTGGCATGCCATCACCCGTCGACGTTTTTTGATTCCAGACGGTACATAGGGACATTTTTCAGCTACAATTTGCGCCAGTTTGATTTCCAACGGTAGGAGATATCATGAAAGTAGCAAAAGATCTGGTGGTCAGCTTGGCCTATCAGGTATGTACAGAAGACGGTGTGTTGGTTGATGAGTCTCCGGTGAGCGCGCCGTTGGACTATCTGCATGGTCACGGTTCCCTGATTTCTGGTCTGGAAAAGGCGTTGGAAGGCCGTGGAGCTGGCGACAAGTTTGATGTGAACATTGGTTCCAGCGACGCTTACGGCAACTATGATGAGAATCTGGTTCAGCGTGTACCGAAAGACGTCTTTATGGGCGTTGACGAGTTGCAGGTTGGCATGCGTTTTCTGGCAGAGACCGATCAAGGTCCAGTTCCGGTTGAAATCACCGAAGTTGAAGATGATCACGTTGTTGTCGACGGTAACCACATGCTGGCAGGCCAGAACCTGAGCTTCAATGTTGAAGTTGTTGCTATCCGTGAAGCGACGGAAGAAGAGCTGGCGCACGGTCACGTTCATGGCGAACACGATCATGAACACGGCGACGGCTGCTGTGGCGGTCATGGCCACGACCATGATCACCAACATGGTAAAGGCGGCTGCGGCGGCCACGGTGGATGCGGTTGCCACTAATTACACTAATTAGTTGTAGCGCATAAAAAACCTCAGGTTGATGAATATCACCTGAGGTTTTTTTATATCTGGCTTGAGTGAGCGTCGATATGGCGTTGCTGGCGTCTCAATAATGCGGCGGCGGCGTTTCTTCCGACTGAGGGGCAACCAGCGACGTTTGCTGGTTGCGCAGCCTGTCGGTGAGTAGCCGGACGTGTTCACGCAGGCGGCTAATTTCCCGCTCGTGTTGAATAACCGTTTGGTTAAGGTCTTCTATGGTTAATTCCTGAAAGGCCTGTCGGCTTTCCAATTGTTCAAGCCGTTCTTCGAGTGCTGATTGTGACATCGGTATTCCCCTTACTTCTTGTTATCCGCGAGTTTGTCAGAAAGCGGAAACTTCTGGTAGTAAAAACGGTCGCAGTAGGGCGCAATGAAGTATCCGGAATGGGGCATATCGTTGCCAGATGGCCTTAGGACGATACAAATGATGTCGGAAAAGCTTCCTGACGTTTTTTATCAAAGGATTGTCGAGTGCGTCGTTGTGTTGTCTTCGTCCGCACAGTTATAGTAGGCGCGAATTTATTTTAATGATGGCTGGAGCGCGTCGCTCCAGATGCTGGAGAAATGGATGAAATCACTGTTTAAAGTAACGCTGTTAGCAACAACGATGGCTCTGGCTCTGAACGCGGGCCAGGCTCTGGCGGCAGACAAGGCGCAGGCGTCTGAGAGCACTGCGACAGCCAAATTCAAGAACGATGAGCAGGCAGCGGCTTATGCGTTAGGTGCATCTTTAGGGCGTTATATGGATAACTCTCTGAAAGAGCAAGAAAAATTAGGTATCAAACTGGATAAGGATCAGCTGATTGCTGGCGTTCAGGATGCCTTTGCTGATAAGAGCAAGCTGACTGACGAAGAAATCGAAAAAACGCTGCAAGGCTTTGAAGGTAAAGTGAAAGCTGCTGCTGAAACCAAGATGAAGCAAGATGCGAAAGACAACGCTGATAAAGGCACCAAGTATCTTGAGTCCTTCGCCAAAGAAAAAGGCGTGAAGAAAACTGAATCTGGCCTTCTGTATCAGGTTGAGAAAGAAGGTAGCGGTAACGCGCCGAAAGACAGCGATACCGTAGTGGTGAACTATAAAGGTACGCTGGTTGACGGTAGCGAGTTTGACAACTCCTACAAACGCGGTGAGCCACTTTCTTTCCGTCTTGACGGTGTCATCCCTGGCTGGACTGAAGGCCTGAAGCACGTTAAGAAAGGCGGCAAAATCAAGCTGGCTATTCCACCTGCACTGGCCTACGGCGAAAACGGTGTACCTGGTATCCCGGCTAACTCTACGCTGGTGTTTGACGTCGAGCTGTTGGACATCAAATCTGAAGCTGACCTGAAAGCAGCCGATGATTCGAAAGCTGAAAAACCAGCCGCCGCAGCGAAAACCGCTAAATAAGCATCGCTGTTATGGCGATATGACCGCAGGCCTGGCCTGCGGTTTTTTTTGTTTCACAGCCACTCCCTGCGATCGAATTCCTTTTCCCGCTAATCGTCTTTCAATGACGCTTATCTTCAGTCTGACAGCTATTTTCCAACTGACTGTGACGGTTCCATACCATCACTTACCGCCAATTAGCGGCACAGTGCGCGTAACACCTTCGCCAACGTCTTGACGGCAATTTCCAGTTCATGCGGAGCGAGTCCCTGTACGCAGGCGGTGGGTTTACCTGCGTAGTGAAACTCGCTGTCGTAGTCGTCTTCAATAATCCAGCTTTGGTGCTGCCTAGCCCATTCGATAACGGCTAGCCTTCGATCCAACGCTAGCGTCGCGCCGGTTGGAAATTGGTGTGAGGGCGTCAGGAATACGGCTTTAGCGGGCGCATTGTTTCCGTTGCTAGCTTCAAGTAGGCGATCGATCTGTAACCCATTAGCATCTAACGGTATCGGCACGCACGTGAGTCCGGCTGCCTCGAATGCCTTGCGTGCGCCATGGTACACAGGGTCTTCAAGGAAAATCCTATCGCCAGCATCCATCAGCACATTCGCACACAGCGTTAGCGCTTGCTGGGAACTGGTCAACACTAACACGCGATCGGGCGTGGAGTGGGCTCCTCGTTCGAGATTGACGTAATCCGAGATGGCTCGTCTCAACGCTTCCATACCCTGCGGGGGGGCTATGTAACAGCGCCTGAGTGCCATATTCTTTTAGCACCTGTCGTTCCAGTCTTTCCCACGTCTGGAGGGGAAAGCAGCGTGTTTCCGGCACGCCGGGCGCGAACGCGCGCGGTATGATGAAATCACGTACACCGCCATTTTGGAACATGGCGTTGCCGCGTTGACTGAGATGTAGTTCTGCTTTCCTTGCTTTGCTGCGTCCTGAAAGGCGTTTTGCCCGCTCTGACACGAAACTGCCGCTGCCAACGCGACGCTCAATGAATCCTTCTGCATGCAGTTGGCTGTAAGCCGATTCTACCGTATCACGCGATACTCCCAGCGATGTAGCCAGCGCGCGCGAGGCAGGTAAAGATTTCCCGACGTCGAGAATACCATCGAGGATGAGCTGACGAATCGCACGCTGGATACGTGCATGCAGCGGCAAGGCACCATGCGCGGGATCGCCAATCCAGGCTTTGACTGATTCAAGCTGGGCGTGTTTGAACAATTGGTCTGCCTCCAGTAAAGAAAATGGTGGGGAATATCCAGCTATTTTAAATCTATAAATACGTTTCACAATCCATTCATCCTCTTCATCAGGAGTTAGGCTGATGCCGATATCTTCCGATACACCTACTCACCACGACAGCCACGGTCGCGATCCTGCAACCGCTCGCTTGCGGCCAGTTAGCAAGACCAAGCCAGACGTCTGCGTATGGCCTACACGGCAGGTTGCCGGATATTGGGTGAGAACAAGGTGCATGAGGCATACGGCAAATGGGAAGCCATGCAGGATTTAGCCAACTTACAGTGGTCGGTCATTGGCCACCTGCAAACCAGCAAGGCTAAGCTGGTGGCATGCTTCGCTAGCGAATTTCTGGATAGCCTGCGGCTGGTTGAAGCGCTGGATCGTCGCTTGCACGTTGAAGGACGCTCGCTGGATGTCTTCGTAAAGGTTAATACCTCAGGCGAGGCCAGTACCCGACCCTTCACCTTCGATCTGTAATTCAAGGTGTTGCCGGGTAACCAGACTCACGGTGATCTGGATTGCTTCCGGGCTATAGTGATAGGCATTTTCTACCAGATTGTGTAACAGCAATTGGAGCAATGTGGCGTCACCGCGCAAAGTGATATCTTCCTGCGGTACTATCCATTTCAGCGTCTGATGACGTTTTTGCAGCATCTCGGACAGTTCATCCTGCATAGGAAAGATGGCATCTTGCAGGAACGCGACATTCTGGTGGTGGCCTGCCGAAAATTCTTGTCCGACACACGCAAGCAGTAAGAGTTGTTCCACCGTATTCTCCATTTTATCAATACGTTTGATGAGTGGGCTACAGCCAATCTGATGTTGTTGCTGGTGTAATTCCAGGTGCAGACGAATACTGGCTAGCGGCGTTCTCGTGATTTCCATTGTGGAGAGGAAAGAAGACGCTGACTCTAGCGGGATTAAATGAATACAACCTTAAGAGGAAGCCCGTTAAATTCAAGGACGCGAGAGTGGACATTTGCTAGACTATGCCCCTGTCAATACAAAATAAATAAATGACGTTGAGGGTGGTGTCTGCCATGTCTAATTCGCTTGTATCTGGCGAATCTTATGAGCTTGATTTGCTGGATGAACGGCCGTTCAGTCAAACGGACTATGAGATCCTGAAATCGTATGAAGCGGTGGTTGATGGCTTGGCCATGTTGATTGGCGAGCACTGTGAGATTGTGTTGCACTCGCTCGAGGATCTTAAATGTTCCGCCGTGCGTATTGCGAATGGAGAACATACCGGCAGGAAGATTGGTTCGCCGATTACGGATCTTGCATTGCGCATGCTGCATGACATGGCAGGCGAAGATAGCAGCGTATCGAAGGCCTATTTTACCCGCGCAAAAAGCGGCGTGTTGATGAAGTCAGTGACGATTGCGATACGTAATCGCGATCAGCGTGTGGTTGGGTTGTTGTGTATTAACATGAATTTGGATGTGCCTTTTTCCCAGATTGTGCAGACCTTTATTCCACCTGAAACGCATGACGCTGCGTCTTCTGTTAACTTCGCATCATCCGTTGACGACCTTGTTGCACAAACGCTGGAATTCTCTATTGAGGAGGTCAATGCAGATCGCACTGTCTCCAATAATGCAAAAAATCGCCAAATCGTACTGAGCCTGTATGAGAAAGGTATCTTTGATATTAAAGATGCTATCAATCAGGTCGCCGAGCGCCTTAATATCTCCAAGCACACGGTTTATCTTTACATTCGTCAATTCAAAAGCGGCGACTTCAGTGGGCATGAACGTTGATGCTGAGTTACTGCTTGCTGGTGACTGGCCCAGCTTACGGTACACAGCAAGCGAGTAGCGCGTTGCAGTTTGCGCAGGCGTTGTTGGCAGAGGGGCACGAGCTGAAAAGTGTGTTCTTCTATCGGGAAGGTGTGCTGAATGCCAACCAACTGACATCACCCGCTAATGATGAGTTCGATCTTGTCCGTGGCTGGCAACAGTTGGGTGAAATGCATCAGGTGGCGCTGAATGTCTGTGTCGCCGCTGCATTACGCAGAGGTGTGACCGACGCGCAACAAGCGACTCAGCTCAACCTTGCTGGTGCGAATCTGCAACCCGGTTTTGTTCTGAGTGGGCTAGGTGAACTGGCGCAATCGGTGCTGACCTGCGATCGGGTTATTCAGTTTTAAGGTAGCGTTATGAAGCGAGTCGCATTTGTTTTTACGCATTCTCCACATGGGAGTGCTTCTGGGCGAGAGGGGCTAGATGCGCTATTGGCGATGTCAGCACTGACGGAAGAGATTGGCGTATTTTTTGTTGGCGATGGCGTACTTCAACTGTTGCCGCATCAACAGCCAGAAAAGATTTTGATGCGTAATTACATCGCAACGTTTGGTGTATTGCCGTTGTACGATATCGAATGTTGCTATCTGTGCGAGACTTCCGTGCGCCAGCGCGGGTTGAGTATAGATACGGGCTGGGTTTTGGATGTAGAGCTGTTAGCGCCAGAAGCATGGCGAAGCAAGCTGGCCAATTATCATTCCATCCTTTCATTCTAGCGACGGATCTCCTCTTTATGCTTCATACGCTCTCACGTTCTCCTTATCACGTTGACCTGGATGCACTCTTGCGCAGCTTGGATCAGGGTGATGCTTTACTCTTATTGCAAGATGGTGTTATCGCCGGCCTGGCTGATGGAGATATTATCCTTCGTCTTCTTGATTCAGCGGTGCTTCTTTATGCGCTCCGGCCTGATACTGAGGCAAGAGGTATAACTGAACAAATTTCAAGCAGCGTGGTGTTCATTGACTATAATGAGTTTGTTCAACTGACAGTGGAACACCCCCAGCAACTCGCGTGGTAACGCCGAATTTTTGTATATTTCTTGACTCCTTCCACTGCCAGCCCTAAAATTCTGCGTCCTCATACTTTGCCTCGCGCAAACATGAGGCGATTTATTACGTGTTTACGAAGCAAAACCCAGGAGCTTTTTGAATGGCAACGATTAACCAGCTGGTACGCAAACCACGCTCCCTGAAGGCTGCTAAAAGCAACGTTCCGGCGCTGGAAGCATGCCCGCAGAAACGTGGCGTATGTACCCGTGTATATACTACCACCCCTAAAAAACCGAACTCCGCACTGCGTAAAGTATGTCGTGTTCGTTTAACTAACGGTTTTGAAGTTACCTCCTATATCGGCGGTGAAGGTCATAACCTGCAGGAACACTCCGTGATCCTGATCCGTGGCGGTCGTGTTAAAGACCTGCCAGGTGTGCGTTACCACACCGTTCGTGGCGCGCTGGACTGCTCAGGTGTTAAAGACCGTAAGCAATCCCGTTCCAAATACGGCGTGAAGAAGCCAAAGGCTTAATGGTTCTCCGTTAAGTAAGGCCAAACGTTTTAACTTAAATGTCAAACTAAACTCGTAGAGTTTTGGACAATCCTGAATTAACAACGGAGTATTTCCATGCCACGTCGTCGCGTCATTGGTCAACGTAAAATTCTGCCGGATCCTAAGTTCGGATCAGAACTGCTGGCCAAATTTGTAAACATCCTGATGGTAGATGGTAAAAAATCTACTGCTGAAGCAATCGTCTATACCGCGCTGGAGACCCTGGCTCAGCGTTCTGGTAAAGATCATCTGGAAGCTTTTGAAGTAGCTCTGGACAACGTTCGCCCGACTGTCGAAGTTAAGTCGCGCCGCGTTGGTGGTTCTACTTATCAGGTACCAGTAGAAGTCCGTCCGGTTCGTCGTAATGCGTTGGCAATGCGTTGGATCGTAGAAGCTGCTCGTAAACGCGGTGATAAATCTATGGCTCTGCGCCTGGCGAACGAACTTTCTGATGCAGCAGAAAACAAAGGTACTGCTGTTAAGAAACGTGAAGACGTTCACCGTATGGCCGAAGCTAACAAGGCGTTCGCTCACTACCGTTGGTAATCCCTTCGCTGTAGTTATGCTAACCAAGCGGGCGCTAAAAATAGCCAACCCGCTTGGGTTAACTAAATTGAACGCCCTAGTAAACAGAGGATACAAATGGCTCGTACAACACCCATCGCACGCTACCGTAACATCGGTATCAGTGCGCACATCGACGCCGGTAAAACCACTACTACCGAACGTATTCTGTTCTACACTGGTGTAAACCATAAAATCGGTGAAGTTCATGACGGCGCAGCTACCATGGACTGGATGGAGCAGGAGCAGGAACGTGGTATTACTATCACTTCCGCAGCAACTACTGCATTCTGGTCTGGTATGGCTAAGCAGTATGAACCGCATCGCGTAAACATCATCGACACCCCAGGACACGTTGACTTCACTATCGAAGTAGAACGTTCTATGCGTGTACTTGATGGTGCGGTAATGGTTTACTGCGCAGTTGGTGGTGTTCAGCCGCAGTCTGAAACCGTATGGCGTCAGGCAAACAAATATAAAGTTCCACGCATTGCGTTCGTTAACAAAATGGACCGCATGGGTGCGAATTTCCTGAAAGTTGTTGGTCAGATCAAATCCCGTCTGGGCGCGAACCCTGTTCCGTTGCAATTGGCGATTGGTGCTGAAGAAGGTTTCACCGGTGTTGTTGACCTGGTGAAAATGAAAGCCATCAACTGGAATGATGCCGATCAGGGCGTGACCTTCGAATACGAAGATATCCCTGCTGATATGCAGGATCTGGCTGACGAATGGCACCAGAACCTGATCGAATCCGCAGCAGAAGCTTCTGAAGAGCTGATGGAGAAGTATCTGGGTGGTGAAGAACTGACTGAAGAAGAGATCAAAAAAGCTCTGCGTCAGCGCGTTCTGAACAACGAAATCATCCTGGTAACCTGTGGTTCTGCATTTAAGAACAAAGGTGTTCAGGCGATGCTGGATGCGGTAGTCGATTACCTGCCATCCCCAGTTGATGTACCTGCGATCAACGGTCTTTTGGACGACGGTAAAGACACACCGGCTGAGCGTCACGCAAATGATGACGAGCCGTTTGCTGCGCTGGCATTCAAAATCGCTACTGACCCGTTTGTGGGTAACCTGACGTTCTTCCGCGTGTACTCTGGTGTGGTTAACTCCGGTGATACCGTACTGAACCCAGTTAAATCAGCACGTGAACGTTTTGGTCGTATCGTTCAGATGCACGCTAACAAGCGTGAAGAGATCAAAGAAGTTCGCGCAGGTGATATCGCTGCGGCTATCGGTCTGAAAGATGTAACGACGGGTGACACACTGTGTGATCCGAACAACGTTATCATTTTAGAACGTATGGAATTCCCAGAGCCGGTTATCTCCATCGCAGTCGAGCCTAAAACCAAAGCTGACCAAGAAAAAATGGGTCTGGCATTGGGCCGTCTGGCTAAAGAAGACCCGTCTTTCCGCGTATGGACTGACGAAGAATCTAACCAGACTATCATCGCTGGCATGGGTGAGTTGCACCTCGATATCATCGTTGACCGTATGAAACGTGAATTCAACGTTGAAGCAAACGTGGGTAAACCACAGGTTGCTTATCGTGAAGCAATTCGCTCGAAAGTTACTGATATCGAAGGTAAACACGCCAAGCAGTCTGGTGGTCGTGGTCAGTATGGTCATGTTGTTATCGACATGTACCCGCTGGAGCCGGGCTCAAATCCGAAAGGCTACGAGTTCGTCAACGACATCAAAGGTGGTGTAATTCCTGGTGAATACATCCCTGCCGTTGATAAAGGCATCCAGGAACAGCTGAAAGCGGGTCCGTTGGCTGGTTACCCAGTGGTTGATCTCGGCGTGCGCCTGCACTTCGGTTCTTTCCATGACGTTGACTCCTCTGAATTGGCGTTTAAACTGGCTGCTTCTATCGCCTTTAAAGATGGCTTTAAGAAAGCAAAACCTGTTTTGCTTGAGCCAATCATGAAGGTTGAAGTTGAAACGCCGGAAGAGAACACTGGTGACGTCATCGGTGACCTTAGTCGTCGTCGTGGTATGCTGCGTGGCCAGGAATCCAACGTTACTGGTGTTGTGATTCATGCTGAAGTTCCGCTGTCTGAAATGTTCGGATACGCAACTCAACTGCGTTCTCTGACCAAAGGCCGTGCTTCTTACTCCATGGAGTTCCTGAAGTACGATGATGCGCCTAACAACGTTGCTCAGGCCGTAATTGAAGCCCGTGGCAAATAAGCCTCAGGGTTAAAACAAAATCCCGTGCTCTCTCCATAGGGGGAGAGCATTTGAGTAAGGAATATCGCCGTGTCTAAAGAAAAATTTGAACGTACAAAACCGCACGTTAACGTCGGTACTATCGGCCACGTTGACCATGGTAAAACAACGCTGACCGCTGCAATCACTACCGTTCTGGCTAAAACCTACGGTGGTAG
>NZ_JQHM01000006.1 GCF_000749845.1 Pectobacterium betavasculorum
TGCCGCGATGCCGTACAAACCGATGGTGGACGGCCCACAAATCGCCACGGTGGTGGGGCCAGCGGATGAAGAGATTTACTGCGACCAGCACGGCCGCGTGAAGCTGCAATTCCCGTGGGACAGATACAGCGCGAGCAACGACCAAAGCTCCTGCTGGGTGCGGGTCAGTCAGGGCTGGGCGGGCGGTCAGTACGGCATGATTGCTATTCCGCGTATCGGTCATGAAGTGATCGTCAGCTTTCTCGACGGCGACCCGGATCAGCCGATTGTCACCGGGCGGACGTTCCATGCAACCAACCTGTCCCCCTATCCGCTGCCCGCCAACAAAACGCGTACCACGCTTCGCTCAAAAACTCACAAAGGCAAAGGCTTTAACGAACTCAGCTTCGAAGATGCAACCGATAACGAAGAGATCTTCCTTCACGCCCAGAAGAATATGGCCGTGCGGGTACTGAATTCCAAAGATGAGCGCGTGGACTATAACCGCACGACGAGCATCGGGCATGATGAAGAACTAGTGGTCGCTAACGATCGTAAGGTTACGGTAGAAGGCAATCAGGATCACAAAACCACCGGCAATCATTTGTCGCTGACCGAAGGCGATAGCGGCATACAGGTTAAGGGCGATCTGACGCAGAAAATCAGCGGCGTATTCAGCGTAGATAGCAACGGCGATCTAACGCTGCAAAGCGGCAGCAAACTGACGCTCCGCGTCGGAGGCAGTTTTGTGGTAATTCACGCCGGTGGGGTCGATATCAAAGGGGCAGCCATCAACCTGAACTCGGGCGGTAGTCCGGGCGATGTGGCACTCCCCGCCGACCCGGCGATATTGAAAGCGGCGGCGGCCGCAGGGACGATGTTTGTGGCGCACTGTCCGGCCAAGGAGAAAACAGGTGAGTGAGATTGTGCAATATGCTGTTATTGACGGTTCAATCGAAGAGGGACTGCTGGATTTTTTGGCTGAACATGACCCGCCGCATTGTTGCTTATATGCGGAGCCCTTACAGCAGGAGTTGATCTCGTTGGCTCCCTATTTAGTTGAAGTCACGCATGAGGTTTCATCCTGGTTGGCGAATAAGGCATCCCCGTGGGGAATCTATTTGTTTACGTCGGTGAATATGAAGGATTTACGCCACCATTTGCGTAAATATTTACAGGTTCTTCTTCCTTCAGAAGATAAACCGGTATTTTTCCGCTTTTATGATCCCCGGAATATCTGGGATTTATGTCGCGTCTTGAGTGAATGGGAATTGCATTGTTTTATGGGCCCGATTGAAAAAATGATGACTGTCCATAATGACATCATTCGGGAGGAAAATTTTCAGCCCGTTCGTGCCCAGTTTCCACTCACGGCTAAAAGCCGAATGAAATTGTTCAGAATTAGCCAGCCACAACTTGATTTACTGAATCAGTGTGCAGAAGCGAAATACATCGAGGAATTAACGGCTAAAACGGTGACTCAGTACGCAGAAAAAATACAACATAGTGTACCGCATGCTCCCGAATGGAAAATGAGCCAGACAGATGAGAGTTATCCTGGCCCACGAGATGAGCCAGAACGCTTCACGGTCAAAGAGGCAGTGAGCGAGTGTTATCATTTTTGTAAGGAAAAAGGCATTGAAGACGATCGCGCTATTCGCGGATTACTGCATTTGTTGATAGAAAAAAACAGGTATTCAATAAAAAAACTCCCTGCACGATGGCAGGAACTATTAAGTAATGAACGCGTTCCCGGTCATTATCGGGTTGAACGTTTGCTTAAAGAAACATTGGGATATATTCCCCGCTAAAGGAAAAGCGTATGTCTGAAGGAAAAGTCTCGCTCGCCGCAGGCAGTGCCTGTGCAAATTGCAATAATCCCGATCCCTGTACTTATGAAATCACGCTTGATGCTTTTGATGAAAAAACGCATGTCTGGCCTGTTGAGCAGAGTATTCATCTCAAAGTTCTGGATGATGGCACGGGCAGCCAGGGAACGATAAAAATAGAAGGCAAGTGCGGGAAACCAACCTGTCCGCAGGCCACACTGGAAAGCGGAAATGAGAAAATTGCGTTAAAGAATGGCGCGCCAAACCCCATCACGCTCTATTACAAGAAACCCGCGGACAGCGAGCAGGCAGATCTGCCCGTCGATCCAATATGGTCCTATTTCAATCGTATTCATTTGCCCTCTGATGCTGTTGCCGCGCCTCATCGTTATCAACTGATTACACAAGGCTGTGCGGGTAAAGCGAATTATGCACATATTGACGTTTACCCTGAACTGGAGCTACAGACTGTTGTAGGGTTCAGCTATGAGCTAATGGGAAAAGAACGCACCTGGAAAGAGCGGCGGGATGAACAGAGAGCTGCCAGAACAAAGATGGAGAATACCCAGCCTAAAAACGGCAATAAGCTGCGAAGTGGTTGGACGTTGCAGACCGATCAGTTCCAAATTACGCAGGAGCAGAAGCTGAATATTGAGTACGGGCTGAAAATCGGTGGTACGGAATATTCGGCCAAGTTTGCGGAGATGACGCGCAATAAAGTCAAAACGGTTAAAACGCTGGAACAGATCGGCAAAGTGGAGCGTTTTTTATCGAACATCAACAAATATCTCCTGCCCGATCCCGAAAAAAAAGGAACGCGCGAGTATCGCCTGTTTGATTTCTCCGTTGAGCCGATTAATCTGGGGGTGTCCTACGCGTATCAGTGCCAAGGCAGTGTTGACGACGCCACGCATTTTATGGGGCTTTACGCGGCGCCCTTCCTTAGCATGAGCATGAAAATAGACCTGATACAGCTTCTGGCGGCTTATTGTAAAGTAGAACGTATTGCGGCGAAGTGCCGGGAATATATCGCCAGAGGCGGCAGTGCCCTTGAATGCTATATACAACTGACGACGCAATTGCATTTTTCTGTCGGCGCGGCCTATAAGCAAGCACAATGGACCTTCGCACCAGAAGACGACAACAATAAGCTGGCTTTTACGCTGGAAGGGGTTGTGAGTACGGCTTTTGAGGCAAAAGTATTATTTGTTGAAGTAACCTTAAAGGCAGAAGGCAGCCTCAAAACGGAAGCCGGAATGAAGCTGGATCCGCATAAGGATGGTATCGATTTGGTAGGGTACCACGATGGGATTAAGGCTGAGGTGGCGTTATTGGCTGATGCTCAATGGAATAGCAAAAAAGGTGGGAATAAAGGTTTAAACCAGCAATACAAATATAAATCAACAACGGAGCTGGCCGGATCATTAAAAGCGGATGAGTCGGCAATGCGTATTAATCTGTTTGGTAAAGAGCGAGTCATTACCAAGCCGGAAGTGATACCCGCCCAGCCGTGGGCAATGGGATCGAATCCCAAATACAATAAAGTGGAAAAACCGAGTCGGGAAGCCTGGGCCATGGGGGTCGAATCCTAAATGTTAGCAATACAAGGAAAGCACATGATAGGCAAATTTTTTCAATGGAAATGGCTACTACTGTCAGGAGTGATGATGATGTCTACCGCCAATGCCGCTGAGGAACCGTTAAGGATCCGTAGCGTATTTGATATTAACTCGGCGTTTTGTGCTATCAAAACTAACGGTGTTATTGGGATGGATAACCGTCATTCGGCGGTCGCTGGAAGAGGATTCGGCACCTCCAGTACTAATTCATTGTTATTTTTGGAGAATGGCGAAAATGAGATTACGGTGGAGATCGGCGCACTGGGTTGGTTCTCACCAGAAACCATCGGTGATGAATCCCGCAGGGCATTTAAGCCGGATGCAAAATGTAAAGTCGCTTTAACCGCGTTTAAAGGCGAGCAGTCCAGGGTATTGAGCCAGCTTACTATCGCTATTGGTCAAGACGGTATTCCTTATATGCAATCAGGCGGAGCAAACAGAGATAAAACCGAAAAGGTGATGGTAAAGAAAATTTTCGCGCAGCAGGTAGAAAAGGGACATATTCCTGATAAATATTTCTCTGATAATGATTTCCCTGCTGGGATGGAGCTCTATCAGTTTACGCAGAAAGTCCATCTTAAGAATCTCCCCGAATGGAAATGGACGAAAGCGACTCCATTTACTAACAAATCAGAACAAGTTTTGGCACTTAAACGTGCATACCTTGACCTCTGGTATATTTTAGCTGAAAAAGATAATGTAGTGATTAAAAAATTTTTTAATGAATCGTTGCAAGCATGGGCAATAACTACAGGGGAGAGTGTCGATGATATATATTCTGATCTTTTCTTTGATCTTAAAGATCCTTCATTCAAAATGATCCCTATCAATTGGAGTGATTATGAAGTTGAAGTAATGAATGACCAGCGGATGCTTCGTTTTATCAATAAGTCCGATCCTACATTTTCTCCCATTTCTTATTTCACTGATGAGGGGGGGGAGAGGTTTATTGGATCCTTCTCCCCCATATTTTCCTTTATTGATGGAAGGTTTATCCCTGTTATCTAAAATTGAATGATGAATAAATATACCGAAGCAAGGGAAATGCTTACTTCGGTGTTTTATCATTCTATTTTAAAATAAATACTGATATCATTAACCGAAAGTCTTTAGCTGTTTAGCTACCAGCTTAGTTATCTCTTGTATTCTATATTCATCATCGTGTGTAATATACCGTTCACAATGTATCGTGTCAGGCTGCTGCTATTTAGTTATCGACAAAATCAGGGAGAACGCATGAGAAAAATAGGGACTCGGTGGAAGCAAGCCGCTTTGCTGGGGCTAATAATGATGTCTACCGCCAATGCCACTACTGAGCCATTACGAATTCGCAGCGTATTCGATATTAATTCGGCGTTTTGCGCTATCAAAACCAACGGCGTGCTGGGGATGGATAACCGTCATTCGGCAGTCACTGGTAGAGGGTTTGGCACCTCCAGCACCAACGCATTAATGGTGCTGGAAAATGGCGAAAATGAGATTACCGTTGAGATCGGGGCACTAGGTTGGTTCTCAAAAGAGAATATCAGTGATGAATCTCGCAAAGCGTTTAAGCCGGATGCAGGCTGTAAAGTGGCTCTGACCGCGTTTAAAGGCGAGCAGTCGAAGGTATTAAGCCAGCTTACTATCGCTATCGGTCAAGACGGCATTCCTTATGTACCCTCTGGCGGAAAAACGGACAGTGCTAAAACTGAAAAGGTAACAGCAAAGAAAATTCTTGCACAGCAGGTTGAAATGGGAAATTTTCCTTCGGATTATCTGATTGATAACTATTTCCTTGCTGGGATGGAGCTCTATCAGTTTACTAAAAAAGTCCATCTTAAGAATATTCCAGAATGGAAATGGACAAAAGCCACGCCTTTTACCGGCAAAACCGAGCAGATTCGGGCATTAAAAATTGCCTATCTCGATCTCTGGCATCTGTTGGCTGAAAAAAATGATGTGGAAATAAAAAAATACCTTAATGAGTCTTTACAAACATGGGCAGTCACAACCGGAAACTCTACTGATGAAATATATAACGATTTTAGCTTCAGGAATGATTTTAAAAGTGAGTCATTTAAAATGCGCTCCATAAATTGGGAAAACTATCAAATTGAAGTGATGAATAAAAATAGGATGGTGCGTTTTATTAATAAATCAGATCCTACTATATCTCCTCTTTCTTATTCAGTTAAAGATGAGGGTGGAGATGACAGTTTAGGATATTACGTTCCCATATTTTCATTTATAAATGGGAGGTTTGTTCCTGTTATCTAATATTGAATAACGCGAAAATACACCGGAGTAAGTTAAATTATTATTTCGATGTTTTATTTTTTTAAATAAATACTGATATCATTAACCGAAAGTCTTTAGCTGTTTAGCTACCAGCTTAGTTATCTCTTGTATTCTATATTCACCATCGTGTGTAATATACCGTTCACAATGTATCGTGTCAGGCTGCTGCTATTATTTTCGTTATCAACAAAATCAGGGAGAACGTATGAGAAAAATAGGGACTCGGTGGAAGCAAGCTGCGTTGCTGGGGCTAATAATGATGTCTACCGCCAATGCCGCTACTGAACCATTACGAATTCGCAGCGTATTTGATATTAACTCGGTGTTTTGCGCTATCAAGACCAACGGTGTGCTGGCGATGGGGTGAGTTGCGGTGGTGTGTTGGTTGCTGGGGGAACGGTAAATATTGGATGATATTTTATCGATACGTGGCCGAACCGATGTGGTGAGTATTTGATTCCGCGGTGGTTCTGCCTATCTGTTATTTTCGAGATAGGCAGTGGAGTCGCTAAATACGGGGTACCTTAACGTGCCGCTTCGTAAATCTTCTGGCTTTCTTCCAGCGTAATGTCGCGGTGCTCGCCCAGTGCAGTCAGGCCATGCTCGCTAAGCTTGGCGACCAGCGTCGGAATGGAACTGCCATCCAACTGATAGTCAGACAGGCGGGTCGGCACGCCCATTTTTTCGAAGAAGTCACGTGTGGCGGCGATCGCGCCGTCGATACGCAGATCTTCGCTACCGTCGCGCAGGTTCCAGACCCGCTCCGCGTATTGGAGCAGCTTGTCACGCTTCTGGGTTTTTCTGGCTGTCAGCATGGCGGGCAGAACGATTGCCAGCGTTTGCGCATGATCGAGGCCGTGCAGCGCCGTTAATTCATGCCCCAGCATGTGGGTTGACCAATCCTGCGGCACACCGGCACCAATCAGGCCATTCAACGCCAGGGTAGCGCTCCACATCACATTGGCTCTGACCTTGTAGTTTTCCGGTTCAGCCAGCGCGCGCGGGCCTTCTTCAACCAGCGTTAGCAGCAAACCTTCCGCAAAACGATCCTGTACTTTGGCATCGACGGAATACGTTAGGTACTGCTCAACCGTGTGAACGAAGGCATCGACCACGCCGTTCGCGATCTGGCGAGCAGGCAGGGTGTAAGTCACTACCGGGTCGAGCACGGCGAAAAGCGGCTGTGTGTATCGCGAACGGAAAGCAAGCTTATCGTTGGTTGATTTACGGGTGATCACCGCGCCATTGTTGGATTCTGAACCCGTTGCTGGCAGGGTGAGTACCGCTGCCATGGCGACGCCGCGATCGATTTCCGCGCCACCCGTTTGCAGAATATGCCACGGGTCCTGTGCGGCCTGATAATCCGCCGCGGCGGCGATAAATTTCGTGCCATCGACGACAGATCCACCACCAACCGCTAGCAGGAAATCAATCTTCTCTGCACGGACGACTTCAACGGCTTTCATCAGTGTTTCATACGTCGGGTTCGGCTCAATGCCGGAAAACTCGCGTACGTTGCGGCCTTCCAGTGCGCGATAGACCTGATCCAGCACGCCATTGAGCTTCACGCTGCCGCCGCCGTAGGTGATGAGGATGCGGGCATCGGCAGGAATTTCTTTGCCTAATTCAGCAATCTGGCCTTCGCCAAACAGAATCTTGGTCGGGGTATGAAGTGTGAAATTTAGCATAGGTTATTTGTCCAGTTTAAAGCCCTGTTGAAGGATCGCGGGCAAGACTTTCGGGAAGTAGATGTGTTGATAGTAGCCGGCGGTGTTATCACTCCAGTTGTCGCCGTCTGCGCGGCCAGTTTGCTGCCAGTGCGTCACCAGCGTGTGGTTGTATTGCTCAATCGCCGCAGGCAGAGTGTCCTGATGATAGGTTTCATCATGACGGAATGAATTCAGTGGCAGGCGCGGTTTCTGGTGCGCTGGGGTATCGATGTAGCCGATAGCAACGCCCGCGACGGGGAACGTTAGTTCAGGGAGTTGCAGAAAGTCGATCATCGCCTGCGGTTCGCGACGAATGCCGCCAATCGGGACGATGCCCAATCCGAATGAGCGTGCGGCGGCCATTAGCGTGCCGAGTGCGATACCGACATCCGTTGTGCCGGAAATCAGGCTTTCGAGGCTTTCATGGGCTTGCTGTTGTTTGCCGCTCATGGCAATCCCTACCTGTGTTTTGTGCATATCTAGCACTACGGTGATAAACACTGGCGCTTTGGCAATCCACGGTTGTCCACCAGCCAGTTCGGCAATGCGTGCTTTGCGTTCCGGGTCGCGGGTGACGATGAGTGATACTTGCTGAGAGTTCACGGACGTCGGTGCCAAATGTGCGGATTGGATAATGGCATCCAGCACGTCATCGGGAATCGCTTTATCAAGGTAGCTACGTTCGCTGCGGTGTGACGTAAACAGTTCAATCGTTTTATTCATGTCTTTTCCCAGGTGATGAGGGGATGCTCAGTATTGTTATCAACCAACGGAATACGTTCAATGCACATTTCTGTTTGGTTATTGCCTATTTCTACAAAATACAGGAGGAAAGGGTGATAAAAATTCATGGGTATGTCATTTTGTTTCTCCTGTCAGGAGAGAGGCTTCAGGCAGCAAAAGAGAACCCGTAGCGAGATAACACTATGTTTATGGAGACCAAGGCATGTTGATGGAAGATCAAAGCATGTTGACGGAGAGCCAGTGCGAGCGGTTTGTTCAGCAACAGACCGTGCGGCATCGCATTGTGCAGCAGGCGATACGCTGTTCCACCAAAAGCTGGGTTACGCCTTCGCTCGTGCCTCAGGTCAAAATTCTATATACGGAACAGCATCATCCGCGTGTGCCGGTGATGTATGAGCCGACGATCGTCATCATTTTTCAGGGCCAAAAGATTGGCTATCTGGGCGGAAAAACGTTTCAGTACGACCCGGAAAATTATCTGCTAATGACCGTTCCACTGCCGTTCGAATGTGAAACGATAGCCAGCGCTGAGAACCCGCTGGTAGGGATGTCGATCAGCATCGACATCCAAATGCTTCAGGATTTGTTGATCGACATCGGTGATGATGACAGCGCGATTCGTCCCTGTTCTTGTACGTGCGGGGTGAACAGTGCGCCGTTGACCGATGAGATCCTGTGTGCCGTTGAACGACTGCTCGATGCGATGAATAACTCGCGCGATGCCCGCGTATTAGGCCCGACGATTGTGCGCGAGATTATCTATCATATGCTCTGTGGCGAACGCGGTGCGGCATTACAAGCGCTGGTGAATCGGCACACGCACTTCAGTCAAATCGCCAAAGCGCTGCGACGCATCGAGAACCACTACGCCGATAGCCTGAATGTGGAGCAGTTGGCTGCCGAGGTGAACATGAGCGTCTCGGCGTTTCATCATAACTTCAAGGCGGTCACCAACACTTCACCGTTGCAGTATCTGAAATCCTACCGGCTGCATAAAGCGCGTGTGATGATGATCAACGATGGCCTGAGAGCCGGTGTTGCGGCAGCTCGCGTCGGATATGAGAGTGCGTCGCAGTTTAGCCGGGAATTTAAACGTTATTTCGGTGCGACGCCGGGTGACGAAGTGACAAGATTAAAGGCCACTAATATGGCGGTTGAAGAAGGCTGAGTGCGGCAATAAATCTCACGGTTGCCGGATTAGGCGACCGTACGTTTTTTACGCCATACGACGACGGCCATACCGATAAGACCGCTGACCAGTAAAATTATCGGTAGCAGAATCAGCGCAGTCATCACCTGATCTTCATAGCGTTTGACCAGCGGAATGTGGCTGAGCGCATAGCCGAGCGTGACAATCCCCCCGACCCACAGCAGCCCGCTGAGCCAGTTGAAAATCTGGAAGCGGGTATTGTTTAGCCCGGAAATCCCCGCCATGGTTGGCAGCAACGTGCGGATAAAGGCTAAAAAGCGGCCAACCAGCAGCGCGGTAAGGCCATGTCGGTGGAACAGGTGATAGGCGCGCTGGTGGTAATGGGCAGGAAGCTGCAACAGCCAGCCTTTTACCAGACGGGTATCACTCAGCCAGCGTCCTTGAAGGTAGCTGAGCCAGCAGCCGAGGCTGGCGGCGATGGTAAGCAGAATCATCGTGGGGAAAAAGCTCATCACGCCTTTGGCAATCATGGCACCGGTGAGCAGCAACAGGCTATCGCCGGGCAGAAACGAGGCAGGTAGCAGGCCGTTTTCCAGAAACAGCGTGGTGAACAGAATGCCGTAAATAACCCAAATGACGTGGGGATCGGCTAATGCACTAAAATCCTGCTGCCAGAGCGCCTGAATAATGTCGTGAACCATACTCATATTACTTCCTGCCAGTGACGATATTCATTATCTCTCAGGCAGCGGCGGTAGAACGCTGGGTTACCTGAAATTTCCTGTCTATCAAGCCCTAAAATCAGTCTACCCGTCATACTTCAAGCTGCATGTGCGTTGGCTTCCTTTGTTCATCCCAGTCACTTACTTGAGTAAGCTCCTGGGAATTCACTACGTCGCCGCCTTCCTGCAACTCGAATTATTTAGGGTATATGGGGCAAAACGCCTTGCCGCATTGTGAGAATACGCCAGGGCTTAATTTTTGGTTAAGGTAACGCGGTTTTTTTAGTAAGCGTTGACTCTTTATTATCATAACGCATTACCCACCGCGTCGCAGGGGAAATCAAGACGCAGCGGTTTTATGGCCGTCACACTTCCTGTATTTTGTTTCCTGACGGTATTTTTTGCCTGTTTTTTGGCCGCACGTGGCTGATTAAGCGCCGAGTCTGCCAAAACCGGCGGCCAGATCGTCGATCAGATCGTCGCTGTCTTCAAGTCCAATATGTAACCGAATAAGTGTGCCGGTAAAATCCACGCCGCTCACAGGACGAATCGCTGCCAGTTCTTCTGGTTGATTTGCCAAAATCAGGGACTCAAATCCCCCCCAGGAATACGCCATACTGAAATGCTCAAAATGGTCCAGATAGTGCGCCAACGTTTCTTTGCTTAATTTCTTTTTCAGGACGAATGAGAACAAGCCGTTGCAGCCGTTAAAATCGCGCTGGTAGAATTCATGCCCTTTGCACCCCGGCAATGCGGGGTGATTAACGACCGCAACTTCTGGCCGCTCTGCCAGCCACTTCGCAATACGGATGCTGCTTTCCTGATGCTGTTTGAGTCTGACGCCCAGTGTGCGCAGGCCGCGACTGGCGACGTAGGCGGTATCGGCATCCACCATTTGCCCCATCAGATAAGAGTGCTCACGTAACTGCACCCAGCAGCGTTCGTTAGCGACCGCCGTGCCGATCATGGCATCGGAATGGCCGACGATATACTTCGTACCTGCCTGAATCGAGATATCAATATCGAAGTCGAACGCCTTGAATAAAATGCCCGCCGCCCAGGTATTATCAATCATGATAACGATCTCGGGATTGATACGGCGCACGGCTTGGACGATAGCGGGCACATCGTGTACTTCCATGGTGATAGAGCCCGGCGATTCAAGAAAGACGACTTTGGTATTGGGCTGGATCAGTTCGGCAATATCGGCACCGATGAGCGGATTGAAATAGGTGGTGCTGACGTTCAGTTTGTTGAGCACTTTTGTGCAGAAATCCTGCGTAGGCTCATAGGCTGATTCCGTTACCAGAATATGATCGCCAGCCGCGACGAAAGAGAGGATCGCGTTAGAAATGGCAGCCGCACCACAAGGATACAGCGCACAACCTGCGCCGCCTTCCAGCTCTACCATCGCTTCCTGAAACGAGAAATGGGTCAACGTGCCGCGGCGACCGTAGAACAGCGCACCTTTGGCGCGGTTAATAGTAGCGTGTTTCTTGTCTTGCACGGTATCAAATACCAGAGAGGACGCGCGCTGAATAACGGGGTTGACGGAGCCGTGGGTGAATTTCTTGCTGCGTCCTGCGGCGACTAACGCTGTTGCCGTTTTTTTGCTTGTCATAACCACTATCACCTTTTCTGTTCAGTCCTGCCGAATGACTCAATACGCCGACTATTCCCGACAGTGAACGGAGAGGAGTCGCGGGCATAATTGGATTTATTAGGATTCGATTTATAAGGTCTACGTTATCACGGCTGGAACGGCATGTGGGCGTGTTTTGTCATGACGGAAAAATTGCTCGGTATCGCTGGCATTACCGCAGCGAAAGGGGCTTTTCGCCGATTTCGGTGGGATAATGTCGAAGGTAGGTGAAAATATTTCAGGTAAAAAACATCAGGAAAGCGCCATGTTCTTCTGCATTGCTGCGAATGACATGGCGCAATTGGGATCTGTTAACCCGTATGGACGCCAAAGAATTTAGGCAGCCAGAGTGAAATGGCCGGAATGTAGGTGACCAGCATTAGCACAAAGAACAGCCCGCAGTAGAAGGGCAGCATCGCTTTAACGACCTGTTCTATCTTCTGTTTACTCACCGCACTGGCGACGAAAAGCACCGACCCCACTGGCGGTGTAATCAAACCGATCCCCAGGTTTACCAGCATGATCATGCCGAAATGCACCGGATCGATACCGAGCGAGAGGGCGACGGGCAGCAGCACGGGTGTCAGGATCAGGATCAGCGGGGCCATGTCCATCAGCGTACCGATCAGCAGGAGCATGATGTTAATCCACATCAGGATGACGTACTTGTTATCCGAAATGGAGGTGAAGAACTCGGTAATGCGGCTCGGCAACTGCATGTAGGTCATGATGGCACCGAACGCGGCGGCGAAACCGATCAGGATCATCACGATCGTGACAGTTTTTACCGTGCGGTACATCAGCTTGGGCAGTTCCGACCACTTATAATCTTTATAGATAAACATGGTCACGAAGAAGGACCACAGACAGGCGATGGCCGCAGACTCGGTGGCAGTAAAAATACCAGACAGAATCCCACCCATGATGATGACGACCGTCATCAGCCCCCATAGCGTATCGACAAAGATTTTTAGCGCCTGACGGAACGGTATACGTTCGCCTTTCGGGTAACCGCGCCGATGTGCAAAACCGACACACATTACCATCAGGGTCAGGCTGAGCAGCAGGCCAGGCAGGATCCCTGCGATAAACAGCGAAGCAATCGAAACTGTGCCGCCTGTTGCCAGCGAGTAGATCACAGAGTTGTGGCTCGGTGGAGTCAGAATGGCCTGCACGGAGCCGCTGGCGGTGACGGCAGCAGAGAAATCACGCGGGTAGCCCTTCTTCTCCATTTCCGGGATCATCACCGAGCCGATTGAGGCCGTATCTGCCACAGAAGAGCCAGATATCGCACCGAAAAACGTTGATGCGACGATGTTAACCAGTGATAAGCCACCGCGAATAAAACCGACAAAGATATACGCGAAACTGACCAACCGACGGGCAATGCCGCCTTCGGCCATAATGGCTCCAGCGAGAATAAAGAAGGGGATTGCCAGCAGCGAAAATTTGTTCACGCCGTTGGTAATTTGGATCATGACCGCCTCAAGCGGCAAATCGATCCAGAAAGCGCCAACAATCGCGCTCAACCCTACCGCATAGGCGACGGGAACGCCGACCGCCAACAGCACGGCCAGTGTGGCAACAAGAATAAATGCATCCATGATATTGGCTCCGAATTAAGCATTGCCAGGCATGACCACAGGGCGTTTATCCTGAGGGCCGAAAAACATTTTTTCGATGATGAAGAGCAGGGTAATTAACGAGCCGATAGGCAACGGTAAATAACTTTCACCTGCGGTTAATAATGGGAATTCCGCAACGGGCTGTTCCCATAATTCTATGCAGAGCACGGAGCTGTAATAGAAAATAAACAGGCTGATTAAGAGCATCAGGAGATTCGACAGGTGAATGCAAATTTTCTTACCGGATTCTGGCAATCTGTCGGTCAACATGCTGACGGCAATATGTGAATTGGAACGGTAACTGACCGCTGCGCCGACAAAGGTAAACGTCACCATACAAATAATCGAAATGGGTTCTGGCCAGGATAATGCGGCATTTAAAACATAGCGCGCAAATATGCCGACAGGAATTATTAGCGTCATAATTAATAACGCCAGACCAGAAACCCACATGGCAATACGATAGAGTACATCCATACTTGAGAGATAAGACTGTGCCATTGTGCCACCTATATTCACTCAATTGAGTGATAAGCGAAGGATAATTGTTAATATCGGGCCATCAGGGTGGCGGATAATAGATAACGACTTTTGAGATCGTGACAAAGCCTTAGCACGGTGATAATGGATTAGTTTCCATTATCACCGTGTTCATTACGTAAATAGGTTCGTCAACGTTTTGCTATTTATCCGCTAAAATGAATTTTGGCTTATTGGACGTCGGCGACGGCTTTAATCAGCTCCTGATATTTGGCACCGAATTGGTCGCGTACGGGCTGCGTGGCTTTGAAATAGTACTCGGTATCGATTTCATGGAACTGAACGCTACCGGCTTTCATTTTATCCAGTGATTGCTGATTATATTCATTCCACAGTACGCGCTGTTCTTGCTGCGCTTCTTTCGCCAGTTTCAGGATAAGATCCTGATCTTCTTTGGAAAGCTTATCCCACTTGGTTTTGGAGTACAGGAACAGCTCAGGAATAATGAAGTGGCGGCTCCAGGTAAAATTTTTGGCTACAGGCATATAGTTATGTGCAACATAGGTCGGGGGATTGTTTTCGGTGCCGTCAATCACGCCAGTTTGCATACCGCTGAAGACTTCACTGGTGCCCATGGCGATGGCGTTAGCCCCCATGGCTTTTAACGTTGCGAGCGCAACCTGGCTGGTTTGAACACGAATTTTCATGCCTTTGAGGTCTTCAGGTTTTGCGACTGGCTGCTTGGTGATTAAATTACGCGTTCCTGCGTCCATCCAGCCCAGGAAAACCAATTTTGATTTGCTGCTCTGGGTAATCTTGTCACCAATTTCCTGACCGATTTTTCCATCCAGTACTTTATGCAGATGATCTTCATCACGGAAAATATAGGGAAGGGTGAAAACTTCTATTTCCGGTAAAATAGCAGCAACGGGCGTCATGGATACACGAATAATATCAATCGCACCGAGCTGTGCCTGCTCAATCATTTGTTTCTCATCACCTAATACACCGCCGGGGAAGGTTTTAATTTCCAGCCTGCCATTTGTGGCTGCTTTTAATTTTTCCCCCATTTTCTGAACTGCGACGACATTAGGATAACCTTCAGGGTGAACATCAGAGGCTTTAATTTGTTGAGCCTGAATCGCTTGGCTCATTAGGAGTACGGTAGATCCCAGACAAACGCCGATCAATGTTTTCGACAGCTTCATTGAATTATCTCCAGAGGTAAGGTGACATTATTGATAATCAAATGGTGATTTAAAAATATAAACCCATGAAAAATAGAATAATGAAGGGTGGGTTTAATAACGAGAAGGCGGCCGCCTGTTAAGTATTATTGTGGCGTGCGTCAGTATTCTCTTCGAGTTAAGCTAACCTATTATACAACTTCGTAGAATGACTCATGTCACAAAAGAAAAAGCTAATATGAAATGCTGTTTTATATGGACTTTATTCCTGTCTGCTTCACGAATATACGCGTAACATGGTGTTTTCATTTATCTTATTGTGTCATTTTGTATCTATTTATTTCAGTGAGATTATCGCCAGCCATCATGAAATGGTGTGATAACTTAATGTTGATCACAAAAAATCGATCAGAAAAACCTTGGTCGTTGTGCTGCTTTTAGGGCTGTCTCTTTCCCGATATATTCCTGAATGCTCTTCTTCTGCATATTTTTATGCTTTTGCTACCAATATGCTGACAATCCCCCAAAAACCCTGTCAGAACGCAAGAAAAAGTGCGTTATCTGATGTAAATAATAATGAGAACGACTATCAATTCGTTCAGGGTTTGGTATCATTTCAGGCTGCGTTATTGCTGCATTATACCTGCGGGTATGTGCGGGTATTGTACAGAACGAATGGTGGAGGCACAGCGTGAAGACGGCTGTCAGTAATACAACTCAACAGGTGTTATCAACCTGGCAAAAAAAACGTGGCGCGTTCAGCGCATTTTCCCGTAGCGTGCTGGTTATCCTGTTGTGTACGGCGGGACTAAGTGGAAATGCGTTTGCGGCTCCGGCAACCACGCCGTTATCGACTGAGAATACAGCGCCTGCCGCCGCGTCTCCTTCTGCTCCCGTGACGACCAATGCACAAGCACCTGCGTCAGCGCTCGCGCTTCCAGCCAGCGCGGCTCCGGGCACCAATAACCTCATGAAAACCGACCTGTCCGTCTGGGGCATGTACCAGCACGCTGATGTTGTAGTGAAAACGGTGATGATCGGTTTGCTGCTGGCTTCGGTGATTACCTGGGCGATCTTCTTTAGTAAAAGTGTTGAAATGTCTGGCGCGAAACGTCGCCTGCGTCGCGAGTATCTGGCGCTGGAAAAAGCGAAAACGCTCGACGATGCACTGGAAACGGCGGACGCGTTCAAAGCAGGCAGCGTCGCGCAGCAATTGCTGGTAGATGCGCAGAACGAGCTGGAACTTTCTGCCCGTTCTGATGACAACAATGGGATTAAAGAGCGCACCGCGTTTCGTCTGGAACGTCGTGTGGCGGCTACCGGGCGTCACATGGGACGAGGTAACGGCTATCTGGCAACGGTCGGCGCAGTTGCACCGTTCGTCGGGCTGTTCGGTACGGTATGGGGCATCATGAACAGCTTCATCGGTATCGCACAGACGCAAACGACTAACCTGGCGGTGGTTGCTCCAGGTATCGCGGAAGCTCTGCTGGCGACGGCGATTGGTCTGGTTGCCGCAATTCCTGCGGTTGTTATCTATAACGTCTTCGCACGTTCGATTGCTGGCTACAAAGCGATGGTCGGTGATGTGGCTGCACAAGTGCTGCTGCTGCAAAGTCGCGATCTCGACGTAGCGGCCAGCAATGATAACCGGACGTCTTCAGCAGCGCATAAACTGCGGGTGGGTTAAGTCATGGCGATGCATTTGAAGGAGGACGTGAGTGATGACGGTGAAATGCATGATATTAACGTCACGCCGTTCATTGACGTCATGCTGGTTCTGCTGATTATCTTCATGGTAGCGGCACCGTTGGCGACGGTAGACATTCGTGTCGATCTGCCTGCTTCATCGGCAGTACCGCAGCCGCGGCCGGAAAAACCGCTCTACCTTACGGTAAAAGCGGATAAGCAAATGTTCCTGGGAGAAGAGGTAGTTAACGAGCAGTCTCTGGCTCAGGTGCTGGATGCGAAAACCAGCGCCAACAAAGAAACGACCATTTTCTTTCAGGCAGATAAAAGCGTCGATTATGAAACCATCATGAGCGTAATGGATTCGCTGCGTAAAGCAGGCTACCTCAAGGTCGGTCTGGTTGGTGCGGAAACCGCTGCCGCTAAATAACGACTTATCGATGTAAAGGGAATGTGGTGTGAGGCTCTCAGAAGCGACGCTAACCACGTTCCCTTTTTACGTTCTATCGGTTGGTGAAGTGTGTTGAGCTATGTCGCGAGTTATGCCCGCGAGTCAGGATGACGCCAGTGAATACGCGTCGGGATATAGCGTCTATCGTTTTCAAGTGGCTGTTGTGCAATCAGACTCGTAATCATTTCAAAGCTGTTGCGCGCCAGATTTTCACAATCCTGCGCCACGGTATCGATCTTCAGCGGTAAGCAATCAAACAGGTAGTGATCGTCAAAGCAGCACAGACGGATGCCGCTTTCCATCAGGTTATGCTGGTTCATATAACGCAGCACGCCTTCCATCAGGCCACATGCGGCCACAAACAGCGCTTTTGGCGGACGGCCTAGCGTTGCACACAGTTGAGCAAACATTTCATAACCCGCGCTGGGATGATAGCTACCGTGAACAATCCACTCAGGTCGGCAGTCGATGCCAGCGCGGGTCAGTCCAAGCTGGAAGCCTTCCAGACGGTGGCGAGTCGGAGAAATTCGCGGCTGGCCGCCAAGGAAATAGAATTCATCACGATGCTGGCGGGCAATACGTTCGACCATTTCTGCTGTGGATTCTACCGCTTCGGAAATGACCATCGGTAGTGTGGAATCACCAATCACCCGGTCAAATTGTACGACGGGCAGTTGCTGATTAATTTTCTGATACTCGGTATCGCTCAGCAGGCTGGAGGCGACAATCAGTCCATCGACCTGGCGCTGCACCAGACTGTTAACCGCCATCATCTCCTGACTGGCATTTTCGTCGGTACAGGCAATCAGCAACTGTAGCCCAGCTTCACGGCACAGCATCTCCAGCTCGCGGGAAATCACGGCAAAACCGTAGTTGGTCATTTCCGGCACCACCAGCCCTAACGTGTTGCTGCGTGAGGAACGCAGTGAACGTGCGTGAATGCTGGGCTGATAACGCTGCTCGTGTGCGACGGCTAAAATGCGATCGCGCGTTTCATCAGAAACGCGGAACTCTTTGCTACGGCCGTTAAGCACCAGACTGGCAGTGGATTTTGATACACCCGCTAGTGCGGCGATGTCACTGATTGTGATGCGTTTAGTCGGTTTCACCACGTGGTCTGCTATCAGAAAAAAGGAAAGTTATTCTATCATGCACGGCGCTAACAGCCAGTGTTGTAGCGTTAATTGCCCAGAGCCACTGAACGTCATGGTCGCTTCGCCTACCGGGAAAGTGCGTGCAGACATCACAGCCTCGCCATCGTTGATAAAAATTTCAACGCTGGAGCGATCGCACAATATCTGTAATTGACTCAGGCCACCGCGCCAGTAGCGATGTTCTGGCTCGCCAGTGCGACGGTTGCGTCGGCTCATCGTGACGCGTTCACCGTCCCAACAGAGAACAAGCTGGGAGGCAAGGTTGAGCTGGAATTCCCCCTGAACGGTGATGAGCACTTCTGCGCTGCTAATGGGTAGCGGCGATGCGTAGTCTGCGGCACCCTGCCAGGTGTAATGCTGTCTACGCAGCTGTTGCAATTCGCGCGCGGGACGTTGATAAACACGATCGCCATGCCGCGTGAGTTCACGCGGACAGGTCATGATATGGATCCAGCCGTGCTCTATCGTCGGTTCAAAAAACTCATTGTCGTCGGGAATCGACATCCAGCCAAACAACAGGCGTCTCCCGTCTTCACTCAGCGTGGTTTGTGGGGCGTAAAACTCGAAACCGAGATCCAGCTCGTGGAAATCCTGATGCGGGTAAGCGCCGCTTTGGTAGTCGAGTGAGCCAATGAAATAGCCCGCTTGAAAAGTATTCAGGTAGCGCTCGTCTTCGGCGGGAACGCCCTGTGGGCAGCAAATCAGTACGTCTTTGCTATCCAGCGGGAACAGGTCTGGGCATTCCCACATGTAGCCAAAATCACCGAGTCCACCCAAACGAGAACCGGCGATCTCAGCCATCTTTTCCCATGCCAGCAGATCGGCAGAACGATAGAGCAGTACCTTCCCTTGAAGATCGAGATCCTGTGCGCCGAGCACCATGTACCAGTGGTCGTCATGATGCCATACTTTCGGATCGCGAACATGCCCGGTGTAGCCATCGGGGAGCGTCAGAACCGCTCCCTTCTTGTCATATTCACCGTTAGGGTTCTCACGGGCGAGGCACTGAAACGCGGTGCGTGAACCGTCATCGTATTTGACGTTGCCAGTGTAAATCAGCGTGATTGCCCCGTGATCTACGACGGCAGAACCAGAGTAGCAGCCGTGGCTTTCATAACTTTCGCTTGGCACCAGCGCGACGGGTTCATGCTTCCAATTCACCAGATCGACGGAACTCCAGTGCCCCCAGAATTTCGCTCCGTGGGCACAGGCCAAAGGATTCCACTGATAAAACAGATGGTAACGCCCGTTGTGATGAATGAATCCGTTCGGATCGTTAAGCAGACCTACGCACGGGGACAGATGCCATTCCGGGCGATACGGGTCTTCCTGTTTCCGTGAGTGACCTGACATCAAGGCGTGCGCCATGCGTTTTACTAAGTGGACTTCCTTCATTATTCGCTATCCGTTTTGTATTTCAGCAGTAAGGAAATGACAAAGGCGGCACCGAATGCAATCAACATCCCAATCAGGTAGTTAAGCATTGACCCTCCTTGCACAATGGCCAGCCCCGGAAAACCAGTCAGCCCAACGGCCGTCATATTGACGTGATTGAAAACGACCCATGCGCCACCGAGCGCACCGCCTGCCAGCGCCGCCAGAAACGGCTTAATGAAGCGCAGGTTGATACCAAAGATCGCCGCTTCAGTGATACCCAGCAGACAAGACAGCCCGGCTGGAACGGCAATCGCTCTGGTTTTGGCATCACGCGTTTTGAAGTAGACCGCCAGACACGCGCCACCCTGCGCCACATTCGCCATCGCCCAAATCGGCAGCAGGAAGTTGACGCCGATATTCGGGTTGCCAAGCAGTCCGGCTTCAATGGCATGGAAGCTGTGGTGAACGCCGGTGATCACGATGGCGGAGTAGAGGCCGCCGAACAGTAAACCGGCTAGCCAACCCGCATGGGTAATCAAGGTACTGAGGACGAGAGAAATGCCATCGCCCAATGCGCGCCCAGCTGGGCCGATGAGCAGCATCGCGACGAAGCCGGAGATGATGACCGTTAGGAAAGGCGTGACGATGATGTCGAGTGAATCCGGTACAACTTTGCGCAGGCGCTTTTCCACGATACTCATGAACCAGACAGCCAGCAATACCGGGAATACGGTGCCCTGATAGCCGATCATAGCAATGTCCATGCCGAAGAAATGCATGGTTTGGAAGCCACCCGCGACGCCCCAGGCGTTAGTCAGCGCCGGGTGGGTCAGAATGCCACCCAGCGTTGCACCCAAATAGGGGTTACCGCCGAATTCCCGCGCGGCAGTGAAACCGATCAGCACAGGCAGGATAATAAAGGCAGCGGAGCTGAACATATCCAGCATCACGAAGATTGCACTGCTGGAGTCGACCCAGCCGTAGGTCTTGATCATGCCGAGCAGCCCCATCAGCAGGCCGGAAGCGATAATCGCTGGCATGATAGGGACGAAGATGTTCGATAGCAGACGCGCCAGACGTTGCAGCGGGTTCAGCTTTTTCGCTGCGATAGAGGCGGCTTCGGATTTGCTTGATTCGCTGATGCCTGCTGCTTTGATGAACTCGGCATACACTTTGTTCACCAATCCGGTGCCGAAAATAATCTGCATTTGTCCGGCGTTCTGGAAGCACCCTTTAACGCCGTCAACGTTCTCAATGGCTTTCTTGTCTGCCAAATTGTCGTCATTCAGCACCAGACGCAGGCGAGTCGCACAGTGGGCAGCGCTGGCAATGTTTTCTTTCCCGCCGAGAAGGGGGAGTAGCGCGGCGGCAGTAGCGTTGATATCCATATTATTCCTCTATATATGCTGTTTCTTCAGCGTCGATTAACGCGTAATCGACGCCAAGGCTAGCCAATGATTAGAACCAGGTTTCCATCTGGATACCGAAGTTCCATTCGCCGCCTGCTTTAAAGCCGGTGGAGCCAAACGTATCTTCACTGGAGTAGCTGTCCAGTCGTTTATCCCAGTCCATATAGGTGGCGAACACGCGCAGCTCTGGGCGGCTAAAGAAGTTGCCGATATCGCCGACCTTGAACGTCGGCGCGAAGGTCAGCTTGTAGAAGCCGCCGCTTACCTGATTCAGGTTACGATATCCGCGCGGATCGAGATCCATATATTGGTAGCTGCCTTCATAGGCCAACGCAAAATTTTCGGTGATTTCCTGAACCAGACGCGCGTTAAAAGTCACCCAGTCGTAGCTATCGCCATTGATATAACGGTCTTTACTGGTTTGCGCCAGAATGGACGGCGCGAAGATCCAGTTCTTGTTCAGCGCTGTGGTGCCGTAGGTCGCAAAGCGCCATGTGTTGGCGTCGTTGGTGAGGTTACCGTCGGAACCGATACTCTTCACCTCGCCGCCTAGCCCGTGGCCGTAGAGGATCGCGGTTTTCGACGTCCCGTCACGCAGGCCGTAGAAGCTGTCGCCGTGATAAGCGACCATCGCGTGGTAGCCTTTGTCGCCCGCGTTGATATTAGTGACTTCGCTACTGGTATTAGGACGAGCTTCATTATCCTTCGCTTTCATGCCGTTCAGCATAAACTGGAATGGTCCGACGTAGTTGTTGGCTGTTAGGATATAGTTTTTAATATCTTCATTGCGTGTGTCGTTCGAGCCATCCGGTGAACCAAAACTACGGCCATACAGCGAGAAGTTGCTCTTGGCGCTATCCGTCCATTTCACGTCATAGATCCCGCCGCCGGTACCGGCAAGGAAGATCACGTCGCTATCTATCCAGTGGATGTCGAAGTTATCGCGGTCGAAACGTTTACCCGCCCACAGGGTGCTGTCCTTAAAAGCGCCGCTGAAGCTGGGCAGCGATCCTAGTTCGACAAAGGCTTCGCGAACATTCAGAGTGCTGGTGGCCGCCGTATCGTCGTTATAGCTGCGCTGGCCGTCGGCCATCATCACCTTGAAGCGGGTGGTAGCGCCGTTATCCAGTTTCTGTTTGTGCTCCAGCTTGAGCTCGATGTATGTATCTTCTTCATTGCCCAGACGGCCGATGTGCCCGCCGGTCTGACCAGCAGGGGACATGCCCGGCCCGACATCGGTTCTCGTACTGGTAGACGAGTCGTTGATTGACAGACCCGAACGCGCATAGCCGTGGAATTCGAACCCATCGGCGAACGATTTCTGCTTCGCTAGCGCCGTCGTGCGCTGTTCCACCTGTTGGGTTTTTTGTTCGGTTTGGGTGGTACGGGTTGCGAGCTGCTGGGTTTGCTTTTCAGCGGCATTGGCTCTGGCCTCGGCGGCCTGAGCACGAGCTTCAGCCTGTTGCAAACGCTGTTCCATTGCGTTCAGGCGGTCTTCAATACTGTCAGTACTGGCAGCGTACACATAAAATGGGGAGGTGAGTAACAATCCTATCGTCACTGCAAGGTGGCTTGGCTTCATTTTTTCGTTCTCGTCGTGAAGGATATTTATTATTTTTTGGAATTCTCATGTTTAGCTAAATTGCTAAACCGATTTTCCATGGGAAAAATAAAAGCCAGCAGGAGGGTTAGCAAGAAATTTCATTCGCCCGATTCTGTAACTGTGATCCTGACTACAAAACCGGGCGGTAGCCGTATTAAACGAAGGCCGTTAGAGCTTGGCTACGGGAGTGTGTGCAACTGCTGGGCATAGGGTAACGCTGTCATCGCACCCTTTGCCGTCGTGGCTAGCGCGCCGCACCGTTGCGCCTGCTCGATAATCGGATCCCAACTCAACGGCTGTGACAGATCGTCATATTCCGCCAGGCCGTGCAGCAAACCAGCAACGAAGGCATCCCCTGCGCCGGTGGTATCGACAGGTATCACCGACGGCGCAGCAAAGTGTCGTAACTGGTGGCGATCGTGCAGCCAGACGCCTTCGCTGCCCAGCGTCACCAGCAATAGCCGGGTGGGATAGCGCTGCATGAACTGTTGGATCCCTTCTTCAACATCCGGCGTTGGACAGAGAAAGGCCAGCTCTTCGCGCGACAGTTTGACCACATCGGCCAGCATCAGCGCCTGTGTCAGGCAGTCGCGCAGTTCCTGCTCGCTTTGCCAGAGGTCGTCACGAATATTAGGGTCGAAGCAAACTCGCCCCTGTGCGGCTTTCACCTGCCGCATCGCCTCAAAGGCGGTGCTACGCGAGGGCTCCTGCGAAAGTGCGATGGAGCACAGGTGCAGCCATTCTCCCTGATTGAACGCCGGCAGGTCTTCCGGCTGTAAAAACAGGTCAGCGCTTGGACGCACCATAAACGTGAAGGTGCGCTCTCCTGTTTCATCGAGGCTCACAACGACGGTTGAAGTGCGGTAGAACCTGTCGTGTGCCATATAGCGGGTATCGACGTTTTCCTGTTCCAGCACCGTTTTTAGAAAATGGCCAAAAACATCGTCGCCGACGCGACCGACAAAGGCGCTGTTGCCCCCCAGTCTGGCAACGCCAACGGCGACATTGGCCGGTGCACCGCCGGGGCATTTCAGATAGCGTTCTGTATCTTCCGGTATGAGATCGACAACCGCGTCGCCCATGACCCAAACTCTGTTTGCCATAACGTTACTCTTATCAACGATAGTTAGACTGTTTGCTAAAATAGAAGAATCGGTTTAGCTAAGCAATACTCTTCACCGCAGAGATGCACCTACATCAATAAAACGCACTTTTCCACACAAAGTTGGCGAAAATTTATGCGATTTTCATCACGTGCCATGACCATCGGACTAAATAAAAGGACTTACCATCCGATATCTATGAGGTATGGCCACAATTAATGTGGAAATGAGGCCGCAAAAAAGGACGAATGGAGAAGGATATGCATTACCCCACCTCTTTGGTTTATCCCGGTGCGTAATTACAACCTGCTTTGGGGAATATGGGCGATATGGGCTTTGTTGGTTGTCGTCTGGCTTGTTGATATTTATAGCGGATTCCCCCTTCGATATTACGGTCAAGGAGCCGCTGCCATACTGGCCGCAAGCGCTGTGATTGCATTTTTCTATACTGTTACAAGGAATAACACGATGTTTCCATTCGGTAAAAATAAAAAAGACGTAAAGGAGTCGCAAGGGCGCAGTGAAATAAACAGTTCTCCCGCTATCACCCCCTCGAACGAGTTGATTAATTCAGTGAACCCTGTGCGTGTGAAAAAAGACACTTTCATTTCTCAGGGGGCGCGTATGACGGGCTCCCTATCTGTTGATGGAAATATCACGGTAGAAGGTCAGGTAGAAGGTGATGTGCAGTGTGATAACACGATAAAAGTGGAACACACCGGCCAGGTAAACGGCGAAATGAAATCGCAGCAGATCGTCATCAATGGCCGTGTTGAAGGACGCATAGTTGCCAGCGTTGTAGCGATCCTGGCGCAAGGAAAAGTGTTCGGCGATATCTTCACCGATGAACTCTCGATAGAAAAAGGCGGCATCTTCACCGGACAATCCCACCCGTTGACTCCACCAACGCAGAGTCAGGAAAAACTGACCTACGTGGAAAAGAAAAAAGAGAAAACCAGTAAAGCCACTGCGGAACAAGAGAATGTCGTGGCACTAGCGAGTAATGCGACGACGGTGTGAGGCTCGTTCTTACCATCTGAATGAGACCTCCGTGTTCCCCGCGCCAGTGGAACCAAATCCCGCTTCTGGCTGGCGCGATGGGGGATTGCGTGTCAGTATTAAAGCACGCCATGTTTGCACTCATCCTAATGGTGTCGTGTTATGCCAATAATTTTTGTCTCCCATACGTTACCGTAAGGAGGTGACATGAAAGTTGAAGCCGCAGAGTCGTCCGTCTTTGCCAGCCAGCAGGTGATGGCAAAGCGTTCTACAGACCATGCTGAGAAAGCGGAGCTGTCCGAACAGCTTCAGTCTTATCAGGCAGGCAGCGGTGTCGTTCCTGCTGGTCAGACGACGCGGTATGATTTCACCCGTATTAGCCCTGCCGAACTGTACGAAACGGTTGATAGCCTGGTTAGCAGCGGGCAACTGGGGAGGGAAGAAGGTTCCGCGTTGCTGAGTTTTATCTCGTCGCCGAGAACTGAAAGTGGTAGCGTGCCGCCTTCCAATGTGTTCCAGCCGATTAATGTTTTCGACACTATTCAGCAAGGTGTTGCGGGTGCATCATCCCGTAGCGAAGTGCAAAATACCGAAAGCCTGCAACGTGCAGCAGAAGCGCTGAACCGCTTTCAGGGGCAGGTATCTAGTATTAGCGTTTACGTCTAGCGCATTTCGGTACGCCATTGTCTGATGACGTCATCCTTTCCTCTGTCCCCGCATTTGCGGGGATAATCGTTTTATAGCTCGTTCATCGCTTTAGGCCGTGCTCAACGTCATTTTCCAGAATAATAACGCCAGCAGGCTGACGACTGCGCCAAGAAGGCACACGCCTGACCAGCCAGCAGCGTCATAAGCCACTGTCGTTGCCATCGCGCCAAGCCCGCTGCCGATGCTATAAAACAACATATAACAGCCGACTAAACGGCTGTGTGCATCAGGATGTGTCTTGAAAATCATGCTTTGATTGGTAACGTGAATGGCCTGTCCGCCCAGATCGAGAACGATGATGCCGACCACCAAGGCGAAAAGAGAATAGGGTGCTAGCCACAGCGGCAGCCACGATGCCAGCAGCAATAATAGGGCGATGCCGCTGACCCACTGTTCGCGGCCTTTATCGGCCAGCGAGCCTGCTTTCACTGCCGCCAGTGCGCCGAGAATACCCACCAGACCAAACGCACCGATAACCGTATGAGAAAAGAAATAAGGTTCGCGACTCAGTGGCAGAACGAGCGCGCTCCAAAAAATGCTCAGAGCAGCAAACATCAGTAAAGCGATGACGCCGCGTATTTGCAACACGCGTTCTTTACGCAGCAGGCTCAGCATAGAAAGCAGCGGCTGTGCGTAATACACATTGGCTACGCTGAGGGCGCTGGCACAGGCAAACAGCAGCACTAACGTGCGTGGTAATACCGTTTGTGCTGGTGGTGTAGCGCTGGAAAGATCATATTCAGTGACGGATGACGTGGTATGAATAGGACTATTTTTCATAATATTGGCTTTCATTACTCACTTTGGTTTCAAAATAAAACCATTTGAAGCATGAATGATCTGGTTTTACTATGCAACCAAAAAGTGCGCGGTCAGTTTTTCAGCTTGTGGGTAAGGTAAGTAGGATGAACAGGAAAAAGGGGGAGGAAATCGTCATGGTGAAACGCAAAAGTCTGAAAGAGGATGTGTGTCCCGTCGCTCGTGCATTGGAGGTGGTTGGCGATCGCTGGACATTAATGATTATCCGCGATGCGTTCGACAATCGCCGCCGTTTCAGCGATTTTCAGCGCAGTTTAGGCGTTGCCAAAAATATTCTTACCGACCGTCTGCGCACCTTGGTTGACGAAGGGGTTTTTTCCGTTCAGCCCGTTTCTGAAAGTTCGGCCTATCAGGAATATGTTCTGACACCAAAAGGTGAGCAGTTATTCCCGCTCGTCGTGGCGTTACACCAGTGGGGAGAGCAGCAGCTGTTCGCTGAAGGGGAAGCTCACTCCCTGCTATTGGATAAGCACACCAGTCAGCCTCTGCGAGCCATGGTGCCGCATTCTGCGCAAGGGCAACGGTTGGTCGGGCAGGATACGTTCGTTCAGAAAATAGATTGAGGAGTCGTGATGCAGAAAGGATCGAAAGAAACAGGCAGCGATCTTGAGGCAATCTCCCGCTATCTGAAGAAGTTGCACGTACTGACATTATGCGTAGGTGAAAATTCGGAATTATGGTGTGCGAGTTGCTTCTATACTTATGACGATCAACAGATAGCGTTCTATCTAATGACGGAGTTGCAGACGCGCCACGGTGAAATTATGGCAAGGCTGCCGCAGGTGGCCGGTACGGTCAGCGGACAGCCGAAGAACGTGATATTGATTAAAGGCGTGCAGTTTCGGGCGCAGGCGGTGCAGTTAGACGGTGATGCGGCGCAAGAGGCCAGAACGCGGTACAACACGCGTTTTCCTATTGCTCGTGCATCGCAAGCACCGATCTGGCGGCTCGATCTGACAGAAATCAAAATGACGGACAATGCGCTGGGCTTTGGTAAGAAACGCTACTGGCAGCGCGAAGAACGGACGTGCCAGAAAGAACAACATAAGCATGAAAAGATGGGATAGTAAAAGGCGTAGATCAAGGGGGAAAGCCGATGAGCCGGGTACTGTTATTAGGTGCAACAGGGTTAGTGGGGCACGAATTGTTAGAACTGCTGAAAGTCAATAATCGGGTAGAGACGATCTATGCGCCGACCCGTAAGCCGTTGGCGCATTCGGAGAAAGTGGTCAATCCGCACGATCCCGATCTGTCTGCTGCGCTCGCGCAATTGAGCGATCCTGTTGATATTGCATTTTGTTGCCTGGGTTCTACGCTCAAGACGGCAGGCAGTAAGCAGGCTTTCCGCTATGTGGATTACACGCTGGTCGTGGAAGGATCAAAAGTGGCGCTAGCGCTGGGGGCGACGCACCTTTTGGCGGTCAGTTCACTGAGTGCGAGTGCAACGTCGCCTTTCTTCTACTCGCGTGTGAAAGGAGAAACGGAAAAATCGCTGCGTCAGCAAGGCTGGCAGCACCTGACACTGGCACAGCCGTCGATGCTGCTGGGGGAAAGAGAAGACAGTCGAACACTGGAGAGCCTTGCCGCGCCGTTGTTCCGCCTGTTCCCGGCAAAGTGGCGGGCGATTGAGGGAAAAACCGTAGCGCAGGCGTTGTTGAATCAGGCGTTCTCGCCGGAGCCAAAAGCGCGGGTTACGGTACTGGAATCCGATCAATTGCGTTCGCTGGGGAAGTGGCAGCCGCTTCAGTAGCCGCTTATCGATTAGCGCAGGCGGTGGACAACCTGATTGCTGCTGCCACGCCAAATCAGTGCGGGATCTTTCAGATCTTGCACAAATTTTCCATCGACTAACACGTTGATGAGATCGACCACCCGCTGTTGTTCCGGCGTAATTTCCGCCAGCACGTAGCCTGTCCAGACCCAGATATCTTTGCCGGGGCATTCCGCACGTATACGTTGTACTAGCCGCAGGATGTCAGGCACATTCTGTGGGTGAAGCGGATCGCCTCCAGACAGAGAAATTCCCTGTCGTGGGATGAGCGTATCCTGAAGATCGGCGATGATCCGATCTTCCTGTTCCTGTGTAAACGGCTGACCGGAGTTCAGTCTCCAGGTACTTTTGTTGTAGCACCCAACGCACTCATGCACGCAGCCAGCGACAAACAGCGTGCAGCGAGTGCCGGGGCCGTTGACCACATCGACGGGATAATATTGGTGGTAATTCATACGGTAGAGCCCATGTTATGAGGCGGGCGTATGTCAACGGTGCCGCAAAAGGCGGGCCGCATTGCTGCGGCCCAGAAGGGATCAGCCCAGTTGACCGTTGCCCAAGTGTTTAATCCGGCGTTTAACCTCTTCCTGCTTACCGGCATTGAACGGACGTGCATCCGGGCTGCCGAGGTAGCCGCATACGCGGCGGGTCACGGAAACGCGTGCTGAATCATGATTACCACATTTCGGGCAGGTGAAACCTTTGCTGGCGCACTCAAATTCCCCCGTGAAACCACACTCATAGCATTCGTCGATCGGCGTGTTGGTGCCGTAGTAAGGCACGCGGCTATAGCTATAATCCCACACGTCTTCCAGCGCTTTGAGGTTGTGTTGCAGGTTCGGGTATTCGCCGTAACAAATGAACCCACCGTTAGCTAGCGGCGGATAGGGCAGTTCGAAGTCGATTTTCTGGTAAGGATTTACCTTCTTCTCTACATCAAGATGGAAGCTGTTGGTGTAGTAACCCTTGTCCGTCACGCCCTGTACGACGCCAAACTCGGCAGTATCCAGACGGCAGAAGCGGTCACACAGGTTTTCGCTTGGCGTGCTGTAAAGGCTAAATCCGTAACCCGTCTCGTCTTTCCACTGTTCGGTAGCGGCTTTCAGACGGGCGATGACAGCCACAGCTTTGGCACGTAGCGTCACGTCGTCAAATACGTGTGTTTGGTTACCGAAGAGAGCATTGATGGTTTCATGCAGGCCGATATAACCCAGTGAAATTGACGCGCGTCCGTTCTTGAAGATGTCAGCGATGCTGTCGTTCGCATTTAAGCGCACGCCACAGGCACCTTCCATATACAGGATCGGCGCGACGCGGGCTTTCACGTTCTCCAGCCGCGCAATACGCGTCATCAGCGCTTTCTTCGCCAACGTCAGGCGTTGATCGAGCAGCGTCCAGAAGCGCTCTTCATTGCCCTCGGCTTCCAGCGCGATACGCGGTAGGTTCAGGCTGATGACACCCAAATTATTGCGACCATCGTGAATCTGCTGGCCGTCTTCTTCATAAACGCCGAGGAAGCTGCGGCAGCCCATGGGGGTTTTGAACGAACCGGTGACCTTGACGACCTGATCGTAGTTCAGGATATCGGGGTACATACGCTTGCTGGCGCACTCCAGCGCGAGCTGCTTGATATCATAATTCGCATCGCCGACTTTATGGTTCAGACCGTCGCGGATGGCGAAGACCAGTTTAGGGAATACCGCCGTTTTATGGTTTTTACCCAGCCCGGCAATGCGGTTGCGCAGGATAGACTCCTGAATCAGACGCGATTCCCAGCAGGTGCCAAGCCCGAAGCCAAAGGTGACGAACGGCGTTTGGCCGTTGGCGGTGTGCAGCGTATTGACTTCATATTCCAGTGACTGAAAGGCGTCGTAGCACTCTTTTTCGGTGCGAGTCAGGGCATAGTTTTCTGCATCTGGAATCTGCCACTCTTCCGCTACGGTTTTATGTTTCGCGTGGCTGGCGGTGACAAACGGGGCCAGAATTTCATCAATGCGGTTAATCGTGGTGCCGCCATAAATATGGCTGGCGACCTGTGCGATAATTTGCGCGGTGACGGCAGTCGCGGTTGAAATTGACTTTGGCGGCTCAATTTCTGCATTGCCCATTTTGAAGCCGTTGGTCAGCATGCCGTTCAGGTCGATGAGCATGCAGTTGAACATCGGGAAAAACGGCGAATAATCGAGGTCGTGATAGTGAATCTCACCGCGCTCGTGCGCCAGCACCACATCACGGGGCAGGATGTACTGTTTGGCGTAATGCTTGGCGACAATGCCAGCCAGCAGATCGCGCTGGGTGGGAATCACTTTACTGTCTTTGTTGGCGTTCTCGTTCAGCAGTGCCATGTTGCTTTGCTCGACCAGACCGCGAATTTCCTGATTCAGGCGACCGTGGCGCTCACGCGCGATGTCTCTGTCATGGCGGTATTCGATGTAGGTACGCGCCAGTTGCTTATAATTGCCGGACATCAGCAGATTTTCGACCGCGTCCTGAATATCGCGGATATCTACGCGCGATTTATCCTGCATTTGTTGAGCGACCGCACAGGCCACAGTTGCGCAGTAGTCTGCATCATTGACACCGGCTGCATGTGCCGCGCGTTCGACCGCCTCTTTGATACGAACTTCATCAAAAGGCACCTGGCAACCGTCCCGTTTAATCACTACTGGTTTCACGTTTTCTTCCTCTGGAAAGGTTATCCACAGGCAAAAACCGTAACTGGCAAGGGTTACAGATGCTGTGGATGATACTGTGGATAAGCACTATATGTAGGCGGTGTTTACAGGATAGGCACTATATATTGAAATTGCATAGGAGTGTTTGCAATTTTATCGCTGCAAAATTGATGTAGAGCAAAGAAATCCCTCCCTAGTAGATAAATCGAACTTGAACAAAATTTAATCATCCTGGGTGAGAGGTTCGTGAAGGCTTGCGGTGCCTGGTCTGGCGGCTTATTGGGTGCTTTTTATGGGTAGCGAGAGTAACAGTACAGAAATATCTGAAATGCCAGATGGTGTCTTTCGGCATTCGTAGTAACGCGTGGCGGTGACTACTGAATGCCGATGACCGATGGCCTATGAAGGGGCGAGTTACTGTTGATTATCAGGGAAGGGGGGAAGCTGGTGGAAGATATTCACTAGCCCCTCTGACCAGGCTTTACGGATCGTGGTGAAATAGGCGTTGTTTTCGGTAACGCGTTGCTGCTCACCGCTGTCAAAACTGCCGGTACGGTAAATCATCACATCCAGCGGTAGGCCAACCGACAGGTTGCTGCGCAGAGTGGAGTCGATAGAAATCAGCGCACAGCACATGGCTTGCTCCAGCGGCGTATCTATCGTCAGCACGCGATCGATAATCGGCTTGCCGTACTTGCTCTCGCCGATCTGGAAATAGGGGGTGTCCGGCGTAGCCTCAATGAAGTTGCCCTCAGGGTAAATATGAAACAGCCGATGTGTTTCACTGCTAATCTGTCCGCCTAGCAGTAGGTTGCAGCCAAAATTGGTATTACTCCCGCTCTGCTGCGCGCTGCTATCGCGGTGAATCACTTCACGCACGGTTTCTCCAAGCAACATTGCGGCGTCATACATGGAGTTAACCTGCATGAGATTTGGCGTATGCTGCGCATCAATGCGGGCGTTGAGCAGGCTGATGATGCTTTGCGTTGTCGCCAGATTTCCCGCGCATTGGATCACTAATACACGCTCATCATCATGCTGAAAAACATAGAGTTTTTTGAACGTGGCAATGTGATCGACGCCCGCATTAGTACGGGAGTCGGAAGCAAAAACCAGGCCGTCAGACAGACACATGGCGACACAGTACGTCATAAAGTACCTTTTCGTTAAAAATTTTACTGTTGCTGTTGTACCTGCTGCTGCCGTTCAAACAAGCGGACTTCAGCTTCTGAAAACATCTCTTCACACCCGCCTCCCAGCCGCGTACCGCGTACCGGGCAGGCATCCATATAATCCATTCCCACGGCCAGCCACAGATGCTGATGGAGTTGTCGTGTATTGTTGGTAATATCGAACCCCTGCCAGTATCCGTTTAGCCACACCTCTGCCCAGGCGTGCATGGCGACATGCTGAGTGTCTTGGCTGTACACGTAACCGCTGACATAGCGTGCTGGAATATTCAGGCTACGGCAGCAGGCTAGAAACACATGCGTGTGATCCTGACAAACGCCTTTCTGCATGGCAAACGCTGCCGCTGCGGTATCCTGCACCTGCGTTGCTCCAGGAGTATACGGCATTTTCAGCTGTAACTCCGCCATCAGCATATTCAGGCTCTCTTCCGCTGCATCCGGTCGATAATAGCGTTGTGCAAACGCTCGAATATTGGCATCGGCTTCGGTCAGAGGCGTCGCGCGTAAAAAAACCAGCGGCGACAGGCCATTCTGCGTTTCGGGCTTTTCTCTTTTGCCATCGTCATCGTCGTCGCCGATATCAACCACGCCTTGCGCATGAATCGTGATGTCGTGATGTGGGTGGTCGAGTGTTAGCACATGCAACACATTACCATACGCATCGGTGGTTTGAACCGCTGAGGCGGGCAGCGTCAGTCTCCATTCATGTATTCTCTGATGCGCGGAGTTTTGCGGCGTCAGACGCAGGTACTGGGTGCTGAACTTCACTTCCTCATCATAGCGGTAGTGGGTGAGGTGGTTGATGGTGAGTTTCATAGCGCCTCCAGATAGGTATGACGAATACTGTCTGCCAGTTCGTTGATTTTAATTATGAAATTATTGAGATAGGTGGGTAAATCCTGCGCCAGAATATCGTCCAGCGTGCTGAAGCGTAGCTCGACGTGTAGCAGGTGGGCGAGCCGATGCGGGACTTTGGCACGTTGGCTACCGATGGCTTCCAACAGAAGTACCAGATCGCCAACGCAAGCGTGCAGCGAACGCGGTACGTCCTCGCGTAAGACCAGCAGCTCAGTGACGGTTTCCGGGCTGATTGGCTGGCGATAGATGCTGTGGTAGGCCTCGCGCGCGCTTACGGCACGCAGCAGGGTATCCAGACGATAGTATTCGCGTACCGGGTCGGGGTCACTATTGAGCTGTTGGTGTTTAACATTCAGTAACTGTGCGGTCGCATAGGCGCGTTCAATCAGCGTGCCAACACGAATGAAGCACTGGGCGTCATTGCGCAGCAGTGTTCCGAACATCGCGCCACGAAACAGATGAGAGCGCTCTTTTACCCAGTCAAAAAACTCATTAATACCGATGTTATCTACACCCTGATGTCGCAGATTACGAATGTCGATGCGTGTGGTGTTAATACACTCCCAGACCTCGGAGGAAAGGCTGCCACGCACGGCGTGTGCATTGTTCCATGCCATTTCAATACAATTGTAGATGCTGCTTGGGTTCTGGCTGTCCAGCGCGAAGAAATTCAATAGGTTGTTCATGGAAAAGTGGGTGTAGCGCTGTTGAAATAGCTCGTGAGTGGCGGTCAGGTTAAGGGGCAGAGCCAGATCGCGCTGCTGCTGGCTGTGACGCGGCATCATTGAGAGTTTGTAGGTGACATCCAGCACGCGGGCAAGGCTTTCTGCCCGCTCCAGATAGCGAGCCATCCAATACAGTTCACTGGCAGTGCGGCTTAGCATGATTCGTCCTCCTCCATAACCCAGGTGTCTTTGGTGCCGCCGCCCTGTGAGGAGTTGACGACCAGAGAACCTTCCGTGAGTGCGACACGCGTCAGGCCACCGGGAACCAGTCGGATTTCCTCACCGGACAGGGCGAAAGGGCGCAGATCGATATGTCGGGGAGCCAGGCCATCGTCGATAAACGTTGGGCAGGTGGAGAGCGCTAAGGTTTCCTGACCGATATAGTTGTGCGGGTGCGCGATCAAACGCTGGCGAAACATCTCGATCTCCTGACGTGTCGCCCGTGGGCCGACCAGCATTCCGTAACCGCCTGCACCGTGAACTTCCTTCACCACCATGCTATCCAGATGATCGAGCACATAGCGCAGATCCTTGGGGTTGCGACATTGCCAGGTAGGAATGTTGTGAAGGATCGGTTCTTCAGACAGATAGAAACGGATCATCTCCGGAACATAGGGATAGATGGATTTATCGTCGGCGACACCGGTGCCGACAGCATTCGCCAGTACAACACCGCCTGCACGATACACGGACAACAGGCCGGGCACGCCGAGCATCGAATCCGCGCGAAATGCCAGCGGATCGAGGAAGGCATCGTCTACGCGACGATAGATCACATCCACCTGACACGGGCCTTCAGTCGTACGCATATAGACCGCCCCTGCTTTCACGAACAAGTCCGCGCTTTCTACCAGTTCGACGCCCATTTGCTGCGCCAGAAAGCTGTGTTCAAAGTAGGCGCTGTTGAAACGGCCCGGCGTCATCACGACCACGGTAGGATCGTCAACCTGCGTGCTTTCACGCAGGGTCTGTAGCAGATAGCTGGGATAGCGTTCAACAGGGGCGATATGCTGGCTGGCAAAGAGATCCGGGTAAAGCCGCATCATCATTTTGCGGTTTTCCAGCATGTAGGAGACGCCGGATGGGGTACGCAGGTTGTCTTCCAGCACGTAATAATGACCGTCGCTGTTGCGCACCATATCGATTCCGGTGATGTGGGCGTAAATATTGTTATGCAGGTTCACACCCTGCATACAGGGTTGATACTGCTCATTCGCCAGTACCTGCTCACTGGGTATAATACCGGCCTTGAGTATGTGCTGCTGATGGTAAATATCGTAGAGAAAGGCGTTCAGTGCCTGTACCCGCTGGCGGATGCCGCGATCGAGCAACTGCCATTCGTGGGCAGGAATAATACGCGGTACGCTATCGAAGGGAATTAGGCGTTCGGTGCCTCCTTCCTCACCATAAACGTTAAACGTAATACCCACGCGGTGAAACAGCAGTTCTGCCTGCTCCTTCTTCTGTTTAATGGCCTGCTGGTCGGTTTGTTGGAGCCATTGCCAATAGGAATTGTAGTGTTGACGTTGTTGGCCTTGCGACGAGAGCATCTCGTCGTAATAAGGCGCAGATGGAAGTTTCATTTTTATCATTGTCATCCCCAGGCGTTACGCTTAATAGCGATAATAGGACAATGCATAAAATGCGCCATTTTGGAAAAAGCGTGATGCAGTGAGGATGGTGCTCGGTTTTTTCCTCTAATTGGTGCGTAGCGAGGCGAGTTTGCACTGAGGCGAGAGAATAAAGGCACTAGAAATCAGCAAGACGCAACCGTAATGGTGCGTCTTGAGAAGGGAACGATCAATGATGGTGCTTAGCGACGAACGGCGATCGCTTCGATTTCAATCTTCACATCTTTTGGCAGGCGTGCGACTTCAACGCAAGAGCGAGCCGGGAACGGTGCGTCGTGTTCGTTGAAGAACGCTTCATACGCGGTATTCACGAGGGTGAAATCGTGCAGGTCTTTCACAAACACGGTCATTTTCACGATATCGGAAACTTTCAGGCCAGCGGCTTCGACAATAGCCTGAACATTTTCCAGTGACTGGCGCGTTTGAGCAGTAATGTTATCTGCCACCAGACCGCTTTTCGGGTTCACCGGAATCTGGCCGGATGTGATGATCATGCTGCCAAGGTCGACGCCCTGAACATAAGGGCCGATAGCGGCAGGGGCGTGCTCGGTGCTGATAGTGCGTGACATGGTATCTCCTTGATGAGGGCGTAAAAGAAACGCGGACGCAGAATGCCAGTCACTTAAGCATGGATTTAGGGGAAACACGGTGATGAGGTTCCTGTAGGGATGCCTCACTCCCTGGTAGCCCCGCTATCTCGATCCTTAAACGATCGGTATTACGCGGACACTGCATTATTCAAAAAAGCCCCGTGACAGGCAATGTCCATCGCACACGCAAGCTAAAATACTATATGGAGAAACGCCATTAGAGCAATTCTTGATGGTTTATTGGAATGAGAGCTGACTATAAACCTCAAACACTTTTCTAAAGACCCCTGCATAATATCGCTCTACCTCCTGTCCCTGGATGTTAGGTTTTGTTGACCTTAAAATAGCTGTTTTTCTATTATACCGCGCAGATATTTAGAGAGGGACTGAAATGGGAAATGTTATTTCAATAGCACGTGTATGTATTATTTACTCTGTTTTTCCACGTTTTATCTATTAGTCTGTTATGAGCAGTATGTAACTCCCCCCTGTTGGGAAGAACTGTTTTTATTAATAACATAACGTTATTTAATTAATGATAATTATTTTATATTTTAATTATTGGTTTTGTACCTATCGATATTTATTAATAATTTCTTGATTGTGATGTTTTCTAACGCTACCCTTATTAAGTGAATGTTGATTAATTGTGGGAGGGGATGTTAATGGATAATAAATCATCTGAGTATTATGCAATGTATGGCATAAATAATGCCGATAAAAAAGGGTATACAGCATTACATTTAGCCGCTATAGAATCGAATGAAGATATGGTTAAATTATTGATAGATTCAGGTGCTGATATCAATGCTATGACAGCAAATGGAAGCACTCCTCTTCATAAAGCCTGCACGTATGGAAATGTATCAATAGTTAAAATATTAATTAAACAAGGCGCTAACTTGGAAGCCGTTACGTCAAATAGTAAAGTGGCATCATTCAGTAATAGAACACCATTGCATGAAGCCGCCGTGGAAGGTAAACATGATTGTGTTAAATATCTTTTGTCTATAGGAGCAAACGATTGCGCGCTAACGGGTGAAAATGAAACGCCTGCTGATTTAGCTAAAAAATACCAGCATGAAAACATTTTTTACCTTTTCAACCGGACTTGATGATAATTATTATGAGGAACCTGAAATGTTTCGTTTTTGATATTGATGGGACTATTGTATTTAACAATGTACATTTATCTAAATCATTAGAATCTGAGATATTAAAATTATCAGCTATTGGAATGGTTATATTTGCAACAGCGAGACCTTTTCGTGATGTAAAGCAAGTACTGCCGAACACGCTGTGGTCATCAGATATTGTTTGCATGAATGGATCAGCATATTATAAAAATCAGGTTCCACAAAAGGTAAAATATATAAAAGAAAATGTAGCGGGAGACGTGATCGATTATTTATTGTCATCGAATGTTCCTTTTGTAGCAGATAATGATGAAGGGTTTTACCTTACTAATCATGATATTGATTTTTTCCAATATACAAAAAGATGTGGTATAGAGCCAATTTCAAATATTGAGTATATGAAAGAAAGAGGCGTGTGCAAAATACAGGTTTTTGATAAAAATCATATCGGCTACTTTTCTGATATTGATGATGTGGTAGTTCATGATTACAGTAATGTGGGTTTTTTTGATATTTCATCAACTTTAGTAGATAAATCAGATTTAATTTTTGAATTCAATCTAAAACATTATTATGTTACTGCATTTGGTAATGATGTTAATGATGTTGAAATTTTAAAAAATTCCGATTTAAGTATATGCGTTGGAAATAATGCTACATTAACTGAGTTTTGCAATTACGCCATAAAGCCAGGTTTATCTGGTGATTTGGAATGCGAAGTTCTGAGTTTTATTCAGAGGATAGGTAATGTTTAATTGTATATCACTTGATTTTGATGGCACTATATGTGATACGAAAAATTCAATCAAGTGCACACTAAATGATTTATTTCCGCTAAAAAAAGATGAAGAAATAAATAATATTATCTCTAAAGGACTGTCCTTAAAAGATACGCTTGCTTATCTTTCTGATAGTAATATAAATGATGATGATATTTCAGCATTGGTTTTGGCTTATCGAGAAAAGTATAATAAAGAGTATTTTGTTCATCAGAAATTGTACCCTTATGTAAAAGAAGTGATTGAAGATCTACATCATAAAGGAATCCTGACTGTTATTGTGAGTAACAAGGGAGAGAAATCGATACATGATTTTCTGGATAAAAATAAATTAACCCACGCTATATCGTTAGTCGTTGGATCAAGAAGCGATGTCAAAAGTAAGCCGAATACAGATTCTTGGGATAAGGTTATAAAAAAACAATTTACCTCTTTGTCATTATCCAACGTACTTCATGTAGGAGATACTGAATTGGATATTGAGTATGCTAAAAATTTAAACATTCGATGTGGATATGTAACTTACGGGTTTGGTCGCCCTGTATCAGATTTGATATTAAAACCTGATTTTATATTCGAGGAATTCAATGACATACTTAAAATCATATGACTTTGAAGATGGCTCTATCTATGAGAGTATTTGTGATTACCCATATATATCTAATGTGAATTTAGTGAAGTGTAAGAATAAATTAGTGAAAGATTTATTCTGGGATGGTGCAATTTATATTATAGGTAAATATATATCATGTTTTTTTGATGATGTTATTAAAGGATATTGGTGCCGAGATAAAATTATTTTTAAATTGGCTATCTCTGCACATGAATATAAAGGAGTTTATTTTTTTTCAAGAGATGAAGCTAGTTACTATTTGCCAGACGTTATTAAATATAGAAAAGAAATTAACGAAGTATATTCCTGGCTTTCTGAAAAAAACATGCTAAACATGATTTTTAATTTATGCATAAATCACTTTGTTTTTAATTGGGGAGACTGTGAATCAAAAGGACAAATGATCGCACCATATCAATTTCAAATGGGTAAGAATCAAAAACTTTACTATCGTGATGATTGTTTTTATGTGAACCATAATATAATAATGTCAATGGGGAATACCCCTATTTATGATCTTCATGACTTTGCTCATGTTGTTAGTACATTATGTAAACCATCACTCTATGGATGTTATTATCATGATCTTCCAGAAAATGTTACTAATAATAATTTTAGAAAATTAATATCAATGTATGAGAGTTCTGGTTGCGATTCAATATCGGATGGTTTTTTGTATTCAAAAGTAACCAGGAAAATATATGATGACCTTGAAAAAACTAATGACTATAACAGAATTGTTGATGTAATTGGTGAAAGGATAGCCAATTATTTGATGGGGAAGTCTGCCATTGTTATTGATGATAAAAAATATAAAAGAAACACCGAGATAAGTTTTGAGGAACTAATCATATTAGTGATTAATAAATTATATGAGTCATCCGCTTCTGAAGTTGAACGATTTGTGTTAATTAGGAATGATGGTTCTATCGATTTATCATTGTTTACTCCAGCGGAAAGACTAATTGATTTGGAGGCTAATTCACAATGGCTCTATGCGGAGGCTCGTAACACGCTTAGGCATAGAGGACATTGTGAAGCCTATCGGAAAACCTTGTCAATGCTTTCCGTTTCGCACAGAGTTAATTCAGCGTTATATGATACTGTATGCGGAATATTGGACTTTAATATTAATGATTTACGGTTAGGTATTGCAATTCTAAAAAACACGAGCCAATTGAAAGGATATTGTCATGCTTTATCATGAAATAAAGATAATTTTTGATCACCCAAAGAAAGGGGTGAAGTTTCACGATATAACACCTATATTATCTAACAGTACGTTGCGGAATGAGGCTATTTCATTTTTAACTGAGGAATTTAGAGGCCGTGTAAATACTGTTGCGGCAATTGATGCTTTAGGATTCATTATAGGAGCGATGATCGCAGATAGACTTGGATTGTCTTTTATTCCAATACGTAAACCAAATAAGCTTCCTAGAAAGACTATATCAACATCATATAATAGCGAGTATGCAACTAATGAACTACATGTTCACTCCGATGATTTGTCAAAGGACAATAAAGTTCTTTTAATCGATGATGTATTAGGTACAGGTGGTACATGCTTAGGTGCAATAAAGCTATGTGAGAAGTTAGGTGCTACCGTTGTGGGGGTTGGTTTTCTATTAGAGCTTACCGCATTGAATGGTAGGGAAAAGTTAAAGGGATATGTAGTTAAAGCATGCGATTGTATTGATGGAGATCTATAATGTCAGATAGTAAAAACCCATCCCCGCTTACTGATAATGATATTCAGGATTTACTCAATGAATTTTCTAATTGTAAAATGGATTACTCTAATGGTGTAAGTAAAGTTATTCAGAAATTCAAATTTTCTAACTATCTTGATAGCCTTAAGTTTTTGTTGTTAATTGGAAATAAAATAGATTCCATGCAACATCACCCTAAGATTATTTGTGAGTGGGATCATCTAACTTTAGAATGGTGGACTCACTCAAGCAGAACGTTAACATCGATTGATGCTTTAATGGTCAGAGAAACCCAGACGATATTCCGCTCTTTTTTATCGAATAAATAACATGGTCTTAATACCATATACCTTAATAATTCGAGCTGCGTGAAGGAGGCTAACGTTCAGGTGCAAGACTGCGATTCACCTATTTTGCTGGCATCCAGTCCCCTAATGGGAATGGATGCGCGGATTCCAGTTATTGCTGTGATTGGTTTGTAGTGCGCCGATTAGCGATCTTGCAGCACAGCCTGACGCTCAAACTCTTTTTCACAGTACTTACATTTCAGGTGAACGTCACCGTCACGCTGCTTAACGCTGAATGACGATGAAACCGGCTCGCTGCGGCTGATGCAGTTGCTATTCGGGCAGGTGAGCACGCCGGTAATATGGTCAGGTAGCGTTGGTACCAGCTTGCGCACCACGTCATACTCATCAATCTGATTGACGGTAGCCTGCGGCGCGTAAATTGCCAGCTGATTCGCCTGCTGTTCAGTGAGAAACACGTTTTCGATCTTGATCAGATCTTTGCGCCCAAGGTGGTTGGACGGCAAATTCAGGCCGATGGTGATGCGCTGGTCTGTTGCAGTCAGTTTAAACAGCGTCAGCAGCTTAAAACCCACCTGTGCGGGAATGTGGTCGATCACCGTGCCACGTTTGATCGCTTCAACCTGTAATTTATTATCTTGTGTCATGATGGTTTCTTCCTCTTACAGAACCAGTTCGCGATTCAGGACCAGCGCCAGCAGTGCCTGACGGGCGTAAATACCGTTGCCCGCCTGCTGGAAATAATAGGCGTAGGGCGTGGCATCCACATCAATAGTGATCTCATCGACGCGCGGCAGCGGATGCAGCACTTTCAAATTCGGGCGGGCGCTGTCCAGATCGGCAGCACGCAGGACAAACTGGGATTTGATGTTGATGTATTCGGACGGATCCAGACGCTCTTTCTGAACGCGCGTCATATACAGAATATCCAACTCGCTGACGACTTCGTCGATGCTGTTGTGCAGACTGTAAGCAATTTTCTTCTCTTTCAGCATACTCAGAATGTAGTCCGGCATCGCCAGCGCGTCAGGGGCGATGAAGTAGAAGCGGTTCCCTTCGAACTTCGCCAACGCTTGCGTAAGTGAATGCACGGTACGGCCATATTTCAAATCACCGACCATCGCGATGTTGATGTTGTTCAGTCGGCCTTGCGTTTCCTTAATGGTGAATAGATCGAGCAGCGTTTGCGTCGGGTGCTGGTTCGCACCGTCACCGGCGTTCAGTATTGGAATGCCGCCGGAAAACTCAGTAGCAAGGCGTGATGCACCTTCCTGCGGATGACGCATCACGATGGCATCAACATATTGGCTGATAACGGAGATGGTGTCGGCCAGCGTTTCACCCTTTTTCCCCAGTGAGGTGTTGTTGCTATCGGCGAAACCGACGACGGATGCGCCCAGGCGGTGCATCGCGGTTTCAAAGGATAAACGCGTCCGGGTAGAGGCCTCAAAGAAGCAGCTGGCAATCACTTTGTGTTTTAACAATTCAGGCTGGGGCTTGGCTTTCAGGCTGGCGGCGACATTCAGCGCCAGTTCCAAATCTTCCCGGCTGAGGTCGTTAATCGAAATAATATGTTTTTGATAGAGCGGATTGACCATGTTGTCTTTCTCCTAACGAGTAAACAGGAAATGTCGTATCTGGCTGCCCGAACGGTGGGCAAAAAAAAGCCCCTCATTGAGGGGCTTTCTTAATTGATCGATTGAGCGACGGAAAGGAAAACGCTGGCTGGCTGCCGGATGGCAGTTGTGGTTGAGAACCAACATAAGCAGCGGATTTTTTGGTGTAACGGTGCATGACCCCTCCCAGCAAACTGTCGGGAATTATACGCGCCGATTAGGCTATTTCAAGCAGAAAACGTGGTTTTTTACGCATCGCAATCGGTTGCTTAGCGAGTGCGATATGCATGACGGCCGTAGACGGAAGGAGGACAACTGATAAGAGTGATGAGTGGTTCACTGTTTCGGATTAACACGCTGGCGGGTGTCACATTTGCAGAGTATAAGGATTGTAAAACAGGGTTTCATTTTTTATATCAACGAGGTTTTTATGATTACTGGCAATGTCTACCACCTTGAACTGGTTCCTTATCTGCCTGCCAAACTGCGTGAAGCGATTGAATACGTAAAGCAAAACATCACGGCAGACACGCCGTTGGGCAAGCATGATATCGATGGCAACAGCGTATTTGTGCTGATCTCCAACGACAGCACGGACCTGCTGGAAAAGCGTCGCGCCGAATATCACGCTAAATATCTGGACATTCAGATTGTGTTGTCCGGTGTGGAAGGGATGACATTCAGCAACCTGCCAGCGGGCAAGCCGGATACCGACTGGCTGGCGGATAAAGATATTGCCTTTCTGCCTGCGGGCGAACAGGAAAAACAGTTTGTGATGCAGGAAGGGGATTTTGTCGTCTTCTTCCCAGGAGAAGTGCACAAACCGCTGTGTGCCGTGGGTGAACCCGCGCCCGTGCGCAAAGCCGTGGTGAAAATCGACGCATCGCTGGTGTAGGATTTCTGTGAACAAGGAACGTTCACCATAAAATGGAAGAAAATAATGGCAATAATTCCTCAGATGCCTCCCGGTGGTTTTCCCCTTCTGCCGAGTAGTAAAGGAAAAACCACGTAAAAACCGCAAGGCCTGGAAAAAAACAGCCAATCAGTTACTTAACTGACTGGCATTATTCAGAAAATGATTTTCTTGCTAAAAAACTTCATGACCTTTCGATTATATACTCGTCATACTTCAAGTTGCATGTGCGTTGGCTACGTTCACTCACCCGAATCACTTACTTGAGTAAGCTCATCGGGACTCCTTCTCTTGCCGCCTGCCTGAAACTCGAATTATTTAGATTATAGGTATATTATTACTTTAAATTATGTAGGATATTTTCCTTGGTATTGGCCTGTCACTGACTTTTTATTCTATATTAGTTTTTATAAACAGGTGCATATCAGGTACGGCATATTTTATGTAGGGTAATTTTAATGTAGGGATACACTGATGAAACAAATTACATTACCTGACAGATTAATCGCAATGTTTGAAAGCGATCCTCTCGTCGGCTGGGCAGTAAAAGACACAAACTCCCGTTTTATTTATGTCAATAACACCTTTAAAACCTGGCAAACCATATCAACTCGTTATGATTATGAAGGCTTGAACATTAGGGATATCCCTGTTCCTGTAGCCGAATTTTCAGACATTTTTAACCAGCAGGAACGAGAGATAGAGCGTACAGGTAAGGCGGTGAGAGCCATTACAACGCATATTCAAGGCGCGGAAAAAATAATGCAGCCCGCCTACAATATTCAGGAGCCAATCTATGATGAACATCGCAACTGTGTGGGCACAGTTATCAGCGTCAGACATGTTAGGATCATCACACCGACCTCGTTGCTAAATGGAACAATAATGCAACACTCCACCTTCGAGCCTCCTTCTAAAATATTTACCGAGAAGGAATGGGAGGTTATTTACCTGCTGGTCTGTGGGATGATGCTTAAAGATATAAGCAGCATCCTCTCAATCACCGTCGATGCCGTTAACGGCAGACTCCGAAGCTGCTACAGAAAAACAGGCTTGAATTCACTATCAGGCCTAAAGGAATACTGTAGAGATAACAGATTTGATAACTACATACCGCTGTTCTTTCTGAAAAAAGGACATCTCATTATCAGAGGCTAACCTGATGGATCCAGACTTGACTCCTGTTGAGTATTACTTTGATAACTCTTTGTTTGGCTGGGCAATAAAGGACTGCAACTCCCAGTATGTTTATGGCAATAAGATGGTATGTCAGTATTTCGACGTAACAGAAAATAAACTTTTAGGTTGTCTCGACACTGACTTAACGCCTGATGTCAGCGAGCACTACAACCATATACTGTATGACGACCAAAAAATATTGACCACAAATGAAATGAGTATCGTCCTCAAAACATTTGATTACGGAAGACGAAATAGACTCAGGTCTTTTCTGGTGGAGAAGCGTCCCTGGCGGCTCAATGATGGCAATGACGGCATTGTTTGCACTTACATAGAAATCACCAATGTTTACTTTTCAACCTTTCTTGTGCCATGCGAAAGGAAGCCGTTTGTGTTCACCCGACCGGCAAATATTTTTACAGACAAAGAGTGGGAAGTCGTTCTTTTGCTACAGTGCGGGGTGAAGCAGAACAGTATTCCCGACATACTCGGTATAAGTTCTTCAACGCTTCGTAACAGGATAACGCGTTGCTGTGATAAAACAGGCATGGCAAACAGTGCCACCCTGATCCAACACTGCAACCAAAAAGGATGGGATAACTACATTCCCCCTTTTTTTCTGATAAAAGGGCATGTGTCGATTACCTGAGGGACTGCCCACCTCTGATCTGTTTTTAAAACACATCAAAGGCAGGCTAAACCTTAATCCTGTACCAGCGTGGCAACCATCACCGCTTTGATGGTGTGCATGCGGTTTTCCGCCTGTTCGAACACGATGCTGTGTGCGGATTCAAAGACCTCGTCCGTGACTTCCATTCCGCCGTGTAGGCCATACTGTTCCGCCATTTGTTGACCCATCGTTGTCTGGTCATCATGGAACGCAGGCAGGCAGTGCAGAAACTTCACCTGTGGATTGCCCGTTGCTGCGATCATCGCTGTGTTCACCTGATACGGTTTCAGCAGTGCGATGCGCTCCTTCCAGGTTTCTTTTGGTTCTCCCATGGAAACCCAGACGTCGGTATAAATGAAATCTGCACCCGCAACGCCTGCGGCGATATCTTCCGTCAGCGTGATGCTGCCACTCGTTTGCTCTGCCGCTGCCTGACACTCCGCCACCAGACCAGCATCCGGCCAGCAGGCTTTTGGCGCAACAAGACGTAAATCCAGCCCGGTCAGCGCCGCTGCTTCCAGCATGGTGTTACCCATGTTGTTGCGCGCATCGCCGACGTAGACGAGCGTCATCTCTGACAGCGTTTTACCCGGTAAATGTTCCTGCATCGTCAGCAAATCTGCCAGCAACTGCGTGGGATGGAATTCGTTTGTCAGGCCGTTCCAGACCGGAACGCCCGCATATTGCGCCAGCGTCTCAACAATTTGCTGGCCGTAGCCGCGATATTGGATGCCGTCGTACATTCTTCCCAGTACGCGCGCGGTATCCTTGATGGATTCTTTATGTCCGATTTGGCTACCGCTTGGGCCGAGATAGGTCACTTGCGCGCCCTGATCGTATGCAGCAACTTCGAAAGAGCAGCGAGTTCGAGTCGAATCTTTTTCGAAGATGAGTGCGATGTTTTTCCCTTGCAGGCGGCGGGTTTCGGTCCCATTTTTTTTATCGGCTTTCAGTTTCGTTGATAGGGCTAAAAGATTGGCAATTTCTGCGGGTGTAAAATTCATTAGCCTTAAAAAGTGACGCTTATAGAACGGTTGCATGATGTACTTCTCCATGTGATCCGATATCATTGATTGAATTAAAATTCACTTTATATGTGTAATTATTCAAATTCAAGTGGTGATATCAAACTTTGTGGTGGAGCAAGCCGCAGGGCTGTGGGACAATAAGCAATATTACGTCGATTAATGAGGACTGAGGCATGGCAAATCGCGAATTACTGGAAGAGCAACGGGAAGAGACACGCCTGATCATTGAAGAACTGCTGGATGATGGCAGCGATCCTGACGCGCTCTATACCATTGAACACCATTTCTCTGCTGAGAAGTTTGAAGTGTTGGAAAAAGTCGCAGTAGAAGCCTTCAAGCTGGGCTATGAAGTGACGGATGCAGAAGAGCTGGAAGTGGAAGATGGTGTGTTGCTGATGTGCTGCGATGCTATCAGTGAAGTTGCGCTGAAGGCGGAACTGATCGACACACAGGTAGAACAGTTGCTGGCGCTGGCAGAACGCCACGGTGTGAATTATGACGGTTGGGGCACCTACTTCGAAGACCCAGATGGTGAAGGCGAAGAAGAAGGCGATGATGAAGATTTTTATGATGAAGATGATGACGGAAAACGCCATTAATCATTGAGCTTGAACCCAGCCTCACTGAATGTCGCAGAAACATCCTGCGGCGTTTTTTTGGTTTTTTTACTTGATTGTCATGCCGATAGCTTAAGCGTGGGTTTAGGGGAAACACGGTGATGAGGTTCCCGCTGGGACACCTCGCACCGTGGTCGCCCCGGTATCTCGAGCCTGAAACAATCGATACTACTTTTACAGCGTCTTCAGCATCGTTACTTCACAATCGGTATGACCCGTGTTGCCCATTGAATGGGGAATAGGGTCGAAGCCCAGAGACTCATACAGCCGAATTGCACTGGTCAGGTGACCGGTTGTTTCCAGATAGCAGCGGCGAAAGCCACGTTCGCGTGCAAAATCAAGCGCCTGTATCGCTAACTGACGTGCCAGCCCTTTGCCTCGCACTATGGGTAAGAAATACATTTTCTGTAATTCACACACATCGTCTTCTCCCGCGACCAGTGGCGCAATGCCGCCACCGCCAACCACGCGGCCTTCATATTCAACCACCCAATAGGCGCTTTTCGGCTGGTTATACAGCGCAAACAGCGTATCCAGATTAGGATCGGAAACGGTGTAGCCTTTGTCGGCCGTCAAACCAAATTCGGCAGAAACTTGACGGATGACCTGAGCGATAGCGGCATCGTCCTGCGCGGTGATTGGGCGTACCTGAAGATTGGCGGAGGTCGCGGTTGTCATAATACGTACTCTTGTTCTTACGGTTTACGAGGGGAATAATCTTGGCCGATTGTAATACCATTTCAGACCACATTCATGCAACGTCTATACCCGCCATACTTTACGTTACCCATGTGTTGGGTACTCCGCTGATTTCCTATTCCCTGTAATTAATAGGTATATAAACTTGTTTGATTTCTGTTAACTTTTATTGTTGTCATTAACAGGACATGCTTAAATGAGCCGCTTTTTGTATACCAATAACGTGTTAGATAATGCATTTTATAAGGCTTATTTCTTTTAGGATGAAAGGGTTATGACAATCAATACTTCAGAAAATAGCGCGCAGCATCGCGTGCAGTTTCATGGTAAGGCTGGGGAATATTTTGCAATTTGGTTGGTGAATGCCTTATTAACGATCATCACTTTGGGTATTTATTCTGCCTGGGCTACAGTGCGCCGTCGCCGTTATTTCTACGGTAACACGGAAATTAATGGTGACCGTTTTGATTACCACGCACAGCCCATTCAGATCCTTAAAGGACGTTTGCTGGTGATCGGCGGTATTATTCTTTTTTATATCGTAATGATGATGTCGCAAACGCTGGGGACGATCCTCGCGCTGGCATTTGCGGCACTTATTCCGGTTATTGTGATCCGCAATTGGCGTTATAACGCCATTATGTCTAGCTACTGCGGTATCCGTTTTAATTATCATTGCCAGACGGGGCGCGCATATTGGGTATTACTGCTTTGCCCTATCCTGTTGTTGCTGGCTTTTTATATCGCTCTGGTTGTTGTCATCATGATCGGTATGCAGAGCAATAGTCCTATTCTGATGGGGTTCGTTGCGCTGGCGATTGCTATTCCAGGGTTTGCAGCGGTAAATGGCATCATGAAAATGATGCAGCTTGATCTTTATGTAAATAACCTGTTCTTCGGCAAAACGGCGTTTAAAGCGGAATTGACGAAAGCGGCATTTATAAAATTCGCCCTCATTAGCCTGCTGATTTTTGTTCCTTTCTTGATCGCGGCGCTGTCATTTATGAGTTCGTTCTTCTTCTCGCTGTTCCAAACAGTGGCGATAGAAGAAAGTGAAGAACTCGTACTGATGATGCTGCTGAGCTACTTTTTTAACATCGTCATGATGGTCGTCATCATGCTATTGGGCGTGCTGGTTTCCAGCAGCTACCTGGTGGTCGCACAGCGTAATTATCTGTTTAGCCAAATGTCGCTGAACGGTGGGGTGAAATTGCACTCTTCCATGCAAACGATGTCTTACATGGGGCTGCTGATAACCAATAGCCTGATCATCATTTTCTCTTTGGGTTGGGCAGCACCGGTGGCAGAGATTCGTCATGCACGCTATCTCGCGAATGCAACAGCGGTTGAAGGCGATCTGGCACTGCTTCACGTTCAGGCACACCAAGATACTGCAAACAGCGCACTGGCCGAAGAAGCGGTACAAGCTCTCGATTTGGGTGTCGGCCTGTAAGTTATAAGGCAGGAATATGAATATTGAGGGGCATTATCAATACCCCGGATTGGCGGCCCGCGTGGCCGCTTCTCTTCAATTAACGGATAACGGTTCGACGATGGTGCTGAACACCGGGTCATCGAATATGACGTTTACGTTAGAGCAGGTCACGGTTTCCGATGCGCTGGGTTCTATTCCTCTGACATTAACGTTTCCTGACGGCGGCCGCTTTGTGCCTGCCGACGATCCCACTTTTCGCGCGTGGTATTCCGCACGGCGTCGACCGGGGCTTGTCCATCGCCTGGAACGCCATAAGCGTGGCGTCATTCTCACGCTATTCGCCACAATCTTGCTAGTCATAAACTACGTTTACGTCGTGCTGCCTTGGGCGAGTTCCGCGTTGGCGCTACGCATTCCTACTGCTATCGAACAGCAGTTGGGACAACATACGCTGAAGCTGTTACGACACAGTGATTTTAAGCCCTCCAAATTGCCGATTGAACGCCAACAGGCGATGCAAACGTTGTTTCAACAGGTTATGCCCGCTGACATGCGGGAAGATAAAACGCCGCTGCGTCTTGAGATCATGTCTGCGCCTATCGGGCCGAATGCCTTTATGCTGGCAGATGGCACTTTGATTATTAGCGACGATCTGGTGACGCTGGCGAAAAATGACAACGAGCTGGCGGCGGTGATGCTGCATGAAATGGGGCATCATGCCTATCGCCACCCAATGCGCATGGTGGTGCGTTCATCACTGGTATCGCTGACGTTCATGTGGATGACAGGAGATGTTAGTGGAATCGGAGATACCGTGTTGCAGTCTGCCGCCTTTATCAACGAGATGCAGTTTTCCCGTGATATGGAGAGGGAAGCCGACGCGTGGGCGATAGCAGAAATGCAGCAGCAGGGACGTTCACTTCAGTCAATGCAGGCAATGTATCAGGCTTTGATCGCTAAGGACCACAGCCAGGATGAAATTGATTCGCTGGATTTACCTGACTGGTTGAGTACGCACCCGGATATGGATGAGCGTCTCAAAACGATTGAAAGAGAGATGAATAAGCACTAATCCCTCGTTCTTGATTCTCAACCCCGAGCTACCCCTGCTTGTGTTGATCGTGTGCGGTATCACCGCGCACGATCCCGTTTTGCTGTTTTTATAAACGCTAACGTCGAGAGTAAAGCACTCACCGCGTAGCCAGTCGATTAACAGGAATGAGTTAAATATCATTCTATTAAAAACTTCTTGTAGAATATTTCGCCATAAATAAAAAAAGCAGAGAATAATCCCTTTTTATTGTTAGTCCGCTTATGTTTATTGGGATTTTTCCTAATAGACATTAAACTCGCGGCTTCACGACTTCATGATTACCGAAGAGTTATTTATGATTAATCGAATTCTATCAGGGGTGGTGGGCGCATTTCTGTTAATGATGTCACCCTTGACGCATGCGCAGGTCAATTTCCCGGTGCCCAAAGAAGGCGACTGGATTGCGCCAGAATTTACCTTCAACAGCGGCGAAAAATTAAAAGATCTGCGAATTCACTATTACACCATCGGTGATAAAACCAGGCCCGCTGTGTTATTGCTACATGGAACGAACCAACCGATTAAAGCACTGTTAGCAAATGGCTTTGGCGGAGAGCTTTTCGGGCCGGGGCAGGCGCTGGATAGCAGTAAATATTTTATTATCATGCCAGAGAGCATTGGTTCTGGAAAATCTTCCAAACCGTCAGACGGCTTACGCATGAAATTCCCACAGTACGATTATAACGATATGGTTCAGGCACAATATCGCTTAATCAAAGAAGGGCTGGGCATTAATCACCTGAGCCTGGTGATGGGATATTCCATGGGTGGCATGCAAACCTGGCTTTGGGGTGAAAAATACCCAGATATGATGGATGCGCTGGTGCCAATGGCATCGCTGCCAAATGAGCTGTCTGGTCGTAACTGGATGATGCGCCGCATCTTGATCGAATCCATCAAGAACGATCCTATGTGGAATAACGGTGATTACACTCAGCAGCCGCCAACGCTAAAAACAGCCAACATTATGTTTAGCATTGCCACCACGGGCGGCACGCTGGCGTATCAGAGCAAAGCGCCGACGCGTGCTCAGGCGGACAAGTTGGTAGAAGATCGCCTCGCTGCGCCTTCAACCAGCGATGCCAATGACTTTATTTATCTCTGGGGCTCGTCTGCAAATTATAACGCGGCACCGGATCTGAATAAAATTAAGGCTCCCATTCTGGTGATTAACTCCGCGGATGATGAGCGAAATCCTGTTGAAACTGGCATTCTGGATGCTGAGCTTAAGAAAATTAAACAGGCGACATTGTTCCTTATTCCCGCCAGTAAAGATACCAGCGGGCATGGCACGATGATGTCGGCGAAGTTTTATAAAGATGAGCTGCAACGTTTCTTAGACAAAAATCAGTCTCAGAAGAAGAATAAAAAATAAATTCTAATGACCGCCAGAAAGCCAATTTTCTGGCGGTTATTATTTTCTTTATACGTTTCTTTATTTTATTACGATTTTATAACGGATTTATTTCAGGTCGTGGGGATTAACACGTCTGAAAATTGAAATATAACGACTATTACGTAAATAACTGAACGGCTACGCTGTAAAACTGGCGCTCATCCTTTCTTATTTTCAGACCACAGGGATAATTTATGTTTCGTAAGATAAAGATCCGTACTGCACTCAGCATGATGGTGTTCTCGTTAGCGGCGTTACTGCTTTTTGTCGGCGTTTTAGGGCTGATTGCGGTTCAATCAGGGAATAAATCATTTGCTCGCGTCGATATGGAAGTACTACCGGGGTTGGTTGCGCTGAATGACAGCTCCGAACTGCTGTTGCGTGGTCGGTTGGATTTACGCCTGTACGAATCATTAATGGGGAAAGGCGATATCGAGGCGGCTAAAGTCGCTCTGGGACGTGCCAGAGGCAAGGTCGACGGTGCTAGCGAAAAATGGCAGGAGTACCTGAAATATCCGCAGTCGGAACAGGAAAAAGTGATTTCTTCGGACATGGCCGAAAAGCGCAACACGCTAATGCAGGACTTTATCGATCCGGCATTTGCAGCGCTTAACGCAGGGAACCTGGATGAATATCGCCAGCGTGCCGGAAAATCGACGGTACTGTACGCCGCGTTTGATAAATCCTCTAAAGCGTTGGTGGCCTTCAAGCTGAAGAGTATTGATGAAGCCTACGCGGATTCAAATGGGCGTGTGGAACTGATGGAAACCATTCTGTACGTTGCGATCGCCTTCGCGTTGCTGTTGGCGGCGCTGGCCTGGTCTGCGATGACCAACATGATCGTGAAACCATTGAATCAGGCCATTTCTGTCTTTGACCGCATTGCTGAAGGTGATCTGCGGGCGCAGATTGATAGCAGCGGGAAAAATGAAATCGCCCATCTGTTTGCCGCGGTTCAACGTATGCGCGACGGGCTGGAAAACATGGTGCGTGTGGTGCGTAACGGAACCGATGCAATCAGCGTTGGGGTAGAAGAAATTGCATCCGGCAACATCGATCTTTCCAGCCGTACCGAGCAGCAGGCAGCCTCGTTGGATGAAACCGCTTCAAGCATGGAACAGATCATGTCGACGGTGAAAAATAACGAAGACAACACACGCAAGGCGAATCAACTGGCGCAGAAGGCCTCTGACTCCGCGTCTCGCGGCGGGAATGTTGTCTCCGAAGTGGTTGATACCATGCGTTCTATTAAGATGAGTTCTGCCAAGATCTCCGACATTGTTGGTGTGATCGACGGTATTGCTTTCCAGACCAACCTGCTGGCGCTGAACGCTGCGGTGGAATCTGCGCGCGCGGGTCAATACGGTAAAGGTTTTGCGGTGGTTGCCTCTGAAGTACGGATGCTGGCTGCGCGCAGTGCGACCGCAGCGAAAGAGATCGGCACGATGATTGATGCTTCTCTCAGCCGTATTGAAAAGGGAGCGGGTCTGGTTGAAGTGGCCGGTAACACCATGGACGAAGTATTGATGGATGTGAAGAAAGTCGTCGATATCATGGATGAAATCACTCTGGCTTCCAGCGAGCAGAGCCGAGGTATTTCGCAGATTAACATCGCGATTAATCAGATGGATGGCGTGACTCAGCAGAATGCGTCATTGGTAGCAGAAGTGGCGACCTCAGCGAATGCGCTTCAGGAACAGGTTATTAACCTGCAACAGTCTGTTTCCCGTTTCCAGATCGCAAGAGAAAACATGGAAATGGGCAACGTGTTGCCCGGTTTGCGTCAGAATATTGCGCTGGCCGATGCCCGCTAATCGTTAAATGACCACCGTCTGTTTTTGTTTGCCTGTATCAGGAAAGAAAACAGACGGTTAATCCTCAAAACCACAACATGATGCGATATACCCGCCATACTTCAAGTTACATGTGTGTTGGCTGCGTTACTCGGCCCACTTATGTGGGCCTCGCCCCGTTGGGGCCGCTGCAAGCAGCGTTCAAATCTGCCTCTGGCAGACTTGTCACTCACCCGAATCACTTACCTGAGTAAGCTCATCGGGATGAAATGAGAGACATCCTGTCTCTCACCGAAGGCCAGCCGTTGGCTGGTCAAATTCGTTCCCGACGAATTTGTCCCCCGCTTGCCGCCTGCCTGAAACTCGAATTATTTAGGGTATAGATATTCCAACGCGAGATCCTATCTGAACGCCACACTCTCCCGTTAGTTTTCTCCTCTGCCTTGTCAATTTGAGATAAGAACGAATAAGACAGTCCTCATTCCTAATATTTTTATCTGATATGAAAATGTAACTAATTATTTGCATGTTTAGGTTTATTTGTTATGACAAGGATTGTTCTATTCTATTTTTTATCATTAAAAATCAATTATATAAAATATATCACATTAAGAAGCACCCTATTAATTCGTTCGATACTCTTCACGCTATCTTTACCTTTCTTTGCAGTCATAGCGAATGCCGCTACTTCAGCTGAGCTGCAACAGCTCGATCAGCGTCAGATACAAACAGCGTTAGCAAGTTACGCGCTGCTGCTGCGGTTCGTGGTGTGGCGGTGGGAGCGGAACGGGTCGGAGGCGACACTGAAGGTGCAGACGCATCACCAGTACCGCTTTATCCTGTGGGCGGCAGACCTTGAGTTACCGAAGCTGGAAAAGCGGTTGCCGCGCACGATACTGAGCGTGGAGGACGTGGAGCAGGTACTGGCGTTGCCCGACCTCACTACCCTGCAAGGCATCGGGTATAGCGCAATGGGGAAGCTGCCACCTGTTCCGGCACGCGATGGCAACGCAAATGCTGGAGAACGGCGCGGACCTGCGGTGGATATAGGCGATGCTGGGCCATGCGAGCGTGGAGAGCACGCAAATCTACACGCAGGTCTCCATCAAAGCGTTATCCGCAGTCCATGCAAGCACGCATCCGGCAGAACAACAGGACAGTGACGAGACCGAGCTGCTGGCTGACCTGACGGTGGATGAGGGTCAGCGGGAAGAAGGAGTTGACGGAACGGGAAAGGAAAAAAATACTAATAGATAATAATAGATACTATCCTGAGTGGTTGGAGGCAATGATGGCAACCAGTATCGCGTTAAGTCCTTACTTCGAGCAATTTATCCGTGAACAAATCGAAAGTGGCCGTTACAACAATGTCAGCGAGGTCATCCGTGCAGGGCTACGGGCACTGGAGGAGCGAGAGCGGCAGGTCAAACTGGATGCGTTACGCACGGCGGTCGAGTTGGGCGTGAACAGTGGAAAAGGCAAGGATGCCGAAGTGGTGTTCGGGCGTCTGTCGCAGAAATACCGGCGCATGGCTGAAGGTGATAACGCGGAATGAAACTGACCATATCGCCGCTGGCAGAGCAGGATATCGAAGCGATAGGCGACTATATCGCGTAAGATAACCCGGTACGCGCACTGAACTTTACCGAAGATCTGTACCGGCAATGTTGTGTAATAGGCGAGGATCCCTGGCTGTATCGTGAGCGCCCGGAGTTGGGGCACTCCATCAGAAGTTGTACCTATGGTCGTTATCTTATCCTGTACGGCACGACGGATGTGGAAGTGAGGATCGAGCGTGTCCTGCACGGTGCGCGTGATATAGACAGCCTGTTCTCAGGTTCGCTGAACGACACCAAACGTTAGCCGGTTGTCTGTGAGGCCTCAGGACGGCGCAGGGCAAGAGGCGTGCCATCCGTGGCGCCCCTCTTGCCTTGTTCGGGTCAGGCGCTCCGGCGGTAAATGTCGCCCGGCCAGCACTCACCGTAGTCACTCTCTGTCATTAACGTTGCTGGCCGTTCGTCATTCAACATAATGTGGCATTACGCGAAAGCCGCTGAACGCGGCCCACGCGTAACACACATTATATCGGCGCCGGGCAGGTTAAGGGCTCGCTGCGGTCTTCTTCCACATCAGCGTGCGGCTGGCTGCTGGGGTTGGGCTCTTGGTGCTGTGTGGCGCAGAGGTTCGCTGCGCTCACCTCTGCTGTCAGCCTAAGCGTGCTTCCCTGGCTCCAATGGAGTGGCCGCCGTCCCTGACGCCGCTGCTATGATGTGGCGGTTGTAGGCGGCAAAGTCACGGCGGGGCGGTAGCGTGTCGGGGGGATTACCCTTATGCGGGCGCGAAGTTGCAGAACAAAGGCCCGTTGACGGCTTCTATCGCTGCTGGGGTGGGTAGGGCGGTTGGTGCTGGAGGTGGTAAAGTTATAACTAATACACTTACACCCGTAATAACAAATCCGATTCACAGTGAAATTGGTGGGGCAATTGGTCATTCGTGATGAAGCCAACCAGCGTCAAGACGTCGCGCAGCTGAGTAACGATGTTGAACATGCAAACCAGACGCTCAGCCCGATTTTTGACAAAGAGAAAGAGCAGAAGCGCCTGCAACAAATGCAGGTGATTGCAGAAATCAGCAGTCAGGTGATAGATATTGCCGGTACGCAGGGGCGATCATTGCGACCAAAGCCGCGAAAGCGGAGGCAGACGCGAAGGCCGCGGGTCTCTCTGCTGCTTATCCTCGCAAAGTGTATATGTACAATGAGGATATTCTGGTTAATTGGCGATGAACGCGTCTATTTGACGACAGTACCATCGTTTAATATAAACATAAGATTCCCTTTCCAGAATTCAGCCAGGTAAATATTTTCTAATTCAATACCGTGTCGTGCGATTTCGGCAGAGAGCCATTCTTCATCTTTTTCTATTTCACACAAATCATTTTTCCTAGGTTTTCCATCTTTAATCACGATCACTGACGGCATTTCCATACCTTCACAAATGACGCTTAGTTGTCCGTTGGGTTCAATTTGTGCATAGTTTATCTTTTGGAAGGAGTTGATCCCCTGAGCATGGAGCTGTGAAGCAACGTTGATAATATCTATTTTATTCTTCTTTTGCAGAATGTTTTCCATCAGGAATTGGCCTTTCTTAATGATAGGGATCGGGTCGCCAATACTGACAGAGCGAAAAAAATAAATATTTTTGCTGATAGAGTTAAGAATAGAAATCAGGCTGACACCAATAAGTAGCACAATTATATATTGATAAAGTGGGATGCTGTCGCTATAAATAACACCGCCAATAATGCCACCCAATATGAAATTACCAATAAAATCGACGGGGGTCATTTGCGAGAGCTGTGTTTTACCCGAGAAATTTAGATGGATAATCACAATGGAAAAACCAATGATGAATTTTAATAACACATATCCGTAATATTCCATTTTCTTCTCCGTTGCTGCCCTAACTATTTTTCATCTTATTATGGTGTAACACAGGCGGTGTGATAGGCAACCGTCTATTGACTATAGCAACACTGCGCGGATTGGTGAGCACAATTCACTTGTTTGTCAGATATTGCGGGGGAAAAGCCCCAGCAAAGTGCCGGGGCTGAGATAAGGAATAAGCAAAAATAAAAACTACAGCGCGGCGATCACCGCTTGCTGCTCCAGCAGTTTGGTTTTCGCTACGGCGTAGCCGTCCATCTTCTCACGCTCTTTGGCGACGACCGCTTCCGGTGCTCGTGCCACAAAGCCTTCGTTAGACAGCTTGCTTTCTATACGGCCAATTTCGGCTTCGATTTTCGCCACTTCTTTCGCCAGACGGTCCAGCTCGGCCGCTTTGTCGATCAGGCCAGCCATTGGGATCAACAGCTCGGCGCCATCGATGAGCTTAGTGACAGAAACCGGGCCTTTATCGCCCGCAGGCAGCAGCGTAATACTTTCCAGACGCGCTAGCGTTTGGATAAAGCTGCGGTTCTCTTCCACGCGACGCTGTGCTTCAACTGTAGTATCGCGCAGTAAGACTTCCAGCGGTTTACCCGGAGTGATGTTCATTTCCGCACGAATGTTACGTACGGCGATGATAGCCTGTTTGATCCACTCCAGATCGTTCAGTGCCAGCGTATCTTCCTGCGCGGCGTCGAACTCAGGGAATGGCTGCAACATGATCGTGTCATCGTTAATGCCTTTCAGCGCTTTAACGCGTAGCCAGATGGTTTCGGTAATGAACGGAATAATCGGGTGCGCCAGACGCAGCAACGCTTCCAGTACAGTAACCAGCGTGTGGCGTGTACCGCGCAGCTCCGCTTCCGAACCACCGTTCATTACTGGCTTCGTCAGCTCCAGATACCAGTCGCAGAATTGGTTCCAGGTGAATTCGTACAAAATGTTGGCAGCAATATCAAAGCGATTGCCGTCCAGCGCATCGCGGTAGGCTTTCACCGTACGGTTGAATTCCGCCAGAATCCAACGGTCAGCCAGCGACAGCACTTTCTCACCTTCGCCAAAGCCGCAATCCTGCTCTTCGGTGTTCATCAGCACAAAACGGCTGGCGTTCCACAGTTTGTTACAGAAGTTGCGGTAACCTTCCAGACGCTTCATGTCCCAGTTGATGTCGCGGCCAGTGGAGGCCAGCGCCGCCAGCGTGAAGCGCAGGGCGTCTGTACCGTGAGGCTCGATGCCGTTCGGGAATTGCTTCTCGGTGCGCTTGCGAATTTTTTCCGCCAACTGCGGCTGCATCATGTTGCCGGTACGTTTCTCCAGCAATGCTTCCAACGAAATGCCGTCTACCATATCCAGCGGGTCGATTACGTTCCCTTTGGACTTGGACATCTTCTGGCCTTCTTCATCACGGATCAGGCCGGTCATGTAGACGGTGTGGAATGGCACCTGCGATTTGCCGTCTTCATCTTTGATGAAATGCATGGTCAACATGATCATGCGTGCAATCCAGAAGAAGATGATGTCGAAGCCGCTGACCATCACGCTGCTTGGATGGAAGGCTTTCAGGTCTGGCGTTTGCTCCGGCCAGCCCAGCGTAGAGAATGTCCACAGTCCGGATGAGAACCAGGTGTCCAGCACGTCTTCATCCTGGTTCAGAACGACATCGTCAGCGAGGCTGTTTTCACTGCGTACTTCCGCTTCGGTACGACCAACATACACGTTGCCGTCGGCATCGTACCAGGCTGGAATGCGGTGACCCCACCACAGCTGACGGGAAATACACCAGTCCTGAATGTCACGCATCCAACTGAAGTACATGTTTTCGTACTGTTTTGGTACGAATTGAATGCGGCCATCTTCCACAGCTTCCACCGCGGGTTTAGCCAGCACGGCCGCACGCACGTACCACTGGTCGGTCAGCATCGGTTCAATGACAACGCCGCCACGGTCGCCGTAAGGAACGGTCAAGTCGTGCGCTTTGATCTCTTCCAGCAGGCCGAGCTCATCGAATGCGGCTACCAGCGCTTTACGCGCGGCAAAACGTTCCAGACCCTGGAAGGCTTCTGGAATGTCGCTGCTGTAAGCGGTGCTGGCTTCGCCATTGGTATCAAAAATTTCAGCACTCTGGCGAATATCACCGTCGAACGTCAGGATGTTCACCATCGGTAACTGGTGGCGTTTACCGACTTCGTAGTCGTTGAAGTCGTGCGCTGGAGTGATTTTCACGCAGCCGGTGCCTTTTTCCATGTCGGCATGTTCGTCGCCAACGATCGGGATACGGCGGCCAATCAGCGGCAGGACGACATCTTTGCCGATCAGATCTTTATAACGCGGATCCTCCGGGTTAACGGCGATACCGGTGTCACCCAGCATAGTTTCCGGTCGGGTCGTGGCAACGACCAGATAGTCTTTCCCTTCGGCGGTTTTCACGCCATCGGCCAGCGGATAACGCAGGTGCCACATCGATCCTTTCACGTCGCGGTTTTCTACTTCCAGATCGGAAATCGCGGTGCGCAGCTTCGGATCCCAGTTCACCAGACGCTTGCCGCGGTAAATCAGGTCTTCTTTATATAGACGGACGAAAACTTCTTTCACCGCGTTGGACAGGCCTTCATCCATGGTGAAGCGCTCGCGTTCCCAGTCAACGGAGTTGCCCAGACGGCGCATCTGATTGGTAATGTTGCCGCCGGATTCGCCTTTCCACTGCCAGATTTTGTCGATGAACGCATCGCGGCCATAATCATGGCGAGTTTTGCCTTCTTCTGCGGCGATCTTGCGCTCAACAACCATTTGTGTGGCGATACCGGCGTGGTCAGTACCTGCCTGCCACAGGGTGTTTTTGCCCTGCATGCGCTGATAGCGGATCAACGTATCCATAATGGTTTGCTGGAAAGCATGACCCATATGCAAGCTGCCAGTGACGTTGGGCGGCGGGATCATAATACTGAAGCTTTCTTTACTCGTGTCGCCGTGCGGCTTGAAGTAGCCTTGCTTTTCCCAGTGTTCGTAGAGCGGCTGCTCGATATCTTGCGGGTTATATTTCGTTTCCATTATGCTCAAAATTCAGTGAGTTGGCGGCGTAGCCGTGGTCAATCGGAAGCCGACGCTGCGATAGGTTTTATAGCGGTCGCGCGCCAACTGTTTCAAGGATTCTTCGTAAGGGACAAAGTCTATCACTTCATGGAAAGCGGTGGCAAAATCTGCGAACTGCGGCAATAAGCTGATCAGCAGGTCCCGTGGCGCATTACCACGCCGCTGTGGCCATGCCAGCTCGACTGGTGCGCCGTGACGCGGCCCTTCGCCTGCCAGATTATGCGGCACGAATGCGTTGGGATCGCGCTGCCACAGCGCCTCGTCAAGCCTGATGGCCTGCTGCTCGTCTTCACAGGCAATGAGTACGCGCTTTCCTGCTCGCCAACGTTCTGCCGCCAGATCGCATGCCAGTGCCTCGTGGGCACTGAGCTCACCGCTTTTGCTGTCGTGTTCGAGAAGATAGAACGTTGCGTTTTTCATTGTTTACACTATTGATTGATAACGGCCGGAAAGTGATAAGGGCCGGAAGGTCCGGCCCATAAGACAATGACGTGATAAGGCATCGCCGACGCGCTCATCGCTGTTAACGCGAAAGCCTTATTCTACGTCGTTCTGTCCGGCGCGGTTAAGCAGGAACTGTGATAACAGTGCGACTGGCCGGCCCGTAGCGCCTTTGGCTTTGCCGGAACGCCAGGCGGTGCCTGCAATATCCAGATGTGCCCAACTGTACTTGCGTGTAAAGCGCGACAGGAAGCAGCCTGCGGTAATTGCTCCGCCAGGACGACCACCAATATTTGCCATATCGGCAAAATTGGACTCCAACTGTTCCTGGAATTCGTCGGTCAGCGGCAGACGCCATGCACGGTCGCCAGACTGCTCGGACGCGCTCAACAGCTCATGTGCCAGTGGATTGTGGTTCGCCATCAGCCCAGTGATGTGGTGCCCCAGCGCAATTACGCACGCACCGGTCAGCGTCGCGACATCAATCACCACATCCGGTTCATAGCGCTCAACGTAGGTCAGCGTATCACACAAGACCAAACGGCCTTCCGCATCGGTGTTCAGCACTTCTACCGTTTGGCCGGACATCGTGGTCAGCACATCGCCCGGACGGTATGCGCGTCCGTCGACCATGTTTTCACAGCCTGCCAGCACGCCGACGATATTCAACGGCAGCGCCAGTTCGGCCGCCATACGCATCACACCGTAGACTGTAGCTGCGCCGCACATGTCGTATTTCATTTCGTCCATGCTGTCGGCAGGCTTGATGGATATGCCACCGGAATCGAACGTCAGACCTTTACCCACCAGCACGATTGGGCGAGTTTCCGGGTTCGGATCGCCTTTATATTCGATCACGGACATCAGCGATTCATTCTGCGAGCCCTGACCCACTGCCAGATAGGCATTCATGCCCAGCTCTTTCATCTGCTGTTCGCCAATCACTCGCGTGATAATGTTCTGGCTGTAGGTGTCTGCCAGTTGACGTGCTTGTGACGCCAGATAGGCGGCATTACAGATATTCGGCGGCATGTTGCCGAGATCTTTCGCGGCTTTGATACCCGCAGCAATCGCCAGACCGTGCTGAATGGCACGTTCGCCGCTGGTCAGCTCACGGCGCGTCGGCACGTTGAAGACCATTTTGCGCAGTGGACGGCGCAGCTCGACCTTGTTGCTCTTCAACTGATCGAAGGTATACAACGTCTCTTTTGCTGTTTCGACAGCCTGACGCACTTTCCAGTACGTGTTACGACCTTTTACGTGGAGTTCAGTCAGGAAGCATACTGCTTCCATCGAACCCGTTTCGTTCAGAGCGTTGATCGTCTTCTGAATCACCTGTTTGTACTGGCGTTCATCAAGTTCGCGCTCTTTGCCGCAACCAATCAGAAGGATGCGTTCGGAAAGAATATTAGGTACATGGTGCAAAAGCAGTGATTGCCCCACCTTGCCTTCTAATTCACCACGGCGGAGCAACGCGCTGATGTAGCCGTCGCTGATTTTATCGAGTTGTTCGGCAATAGGGGACAGACGACGCGGTTCAAACACGCCGACGACAATGCAGGCACTGCGTTGTTTTTCCGGACTACCGCTTTTTACGCTGAACTCCATGTACTCTCCTGAATCTTAAAGACAAAGGCGGGGGCAACGGATAGAATGTGACACTCCGTAATACTTTCCCGCCGCGGCGTTAACATAACCTGTGTTAATCTTAACGACGTAACGAACCTGTTTTGGTGACTATAAGCAGGTTCTGATACAACAGTTCAAACGCAGTGTGTTGTAATACCGTTTTAGCTATGGGGGCTGCCAAAAATGAGTATAAATGGCGCGTTAGCGAAGAAACTATCGATTTTCCTGCAAAAAGACAAGTTTTCACAGGCGTAATTAAGCGTGATCATCATTCGATATCTGGTACGGGAAACCTTTAAAAGCCAACTGGCGATCCTTTTCATTCTGCTACTGATTTTCTTTTGCCAGAAATTAGTACGGATACTGGGTGCCGCTGTTGATGGTGAAATCCCGACAAATTTGGTTATCTCCCTGTTGGGATTGGGTGTACCAGAGATGGTGCAGCTCATCCTGCCATTAAGTCTGTTTCTTGGCGTATTGATGACGTTTGGTCGCCTCTATGCGGAAAGCGAGATCACCGTCATGCATGCTTGCGGGCTGGGCAAGCGTGTGTTGCTGAAAGCCGCGCTGGTCCTGGCTGTGTTCACTGCCATCGTCGCTACCATTAACGTCATGTGGCTTAGCCCGTGGTCGTCGCGGCATCAGGAGGAAGTGCTGGCGGAAGCGAAGGCGAACCCCAGTATGGCGGCCCTGGTAGAGGGGCAGTTCCAGTCAGCACAGGGCGGCAACGCGGTACTGTTTGTCGGCAATGTCAAAGGGGCGGAGTTTCAACACGTCTTTCTGGCACAGCTGCGCCCCAGCGGTAACGCACGGCCTTCCGTCGTTGTAGCCGATCGTGGCCATATCACGCAAAACGAAGACGGTGCGCAGGTCGTGACCTTGGACAATGGCTCCCGTTACGAAGGCACAGCATTGCTGCGAGACTTCCGTATTACGGATTTCACCAACTATCAGGCCGTGATTGGTCACCAGACTGTAACGCTAAATAATAGCGATGTGCAGCAAATGGATATGGGGACCCTTTGGCATTCGGATGCGCACGATGCACGAGCGGAGTTCCACTGGCGGCTAACGTTGATTGTTTCGGTGCTCATCATGGCGCTGATGGTGGTGCCGCTGAGTGTGGTTAACCCACGTCAGGGAAGGGTGCTGAGTATGCTGCCTGCCATGCTGCTGTACCTGATTTTCTTCCTGTTGCAAAGCTCGCTGCGTTCTAACGCCAGTAAAGGCAAAATTGATCCGATGGTGTGGATCTGGCTGACTAACCTGATGTATTTCGGTATCGCTGTCATGCTTAACCTATGGGATACCGTGCCGATGCGCAAAATGCGCGCCCGCTTCAAGCCTCGTACTCTTAAAACACAAGGAGCGGCCTGATGTTTGGTGTATTAGACCGCTATATCGGCAAAACGATTTTTACCACCATCATGACGACGTTGTTCATGCTGGTGTCGCTCTCTGGCATCATCAAGTTCGTCGACCAACTGCGTAAAGTCGGACAGGGTGAGTATTCTGCGTTGGGCGCAGGAATTTACACGCTGCTCAGCGTACCCAAAGATATTGAGATTTTCTTTCCGATGGCGGCGTTGCTCGGTGCGTTGCTTGGGCTGGGCCAGCTTGCGACCCGCAGTGAACTGGTAGTGATGCAAGCTTCTGGCTTTACTCGCTTACAGATTGCGACTGCCGTGATGAAAACTGCGATCCCGCTGGTGTTGCTAACGATGGCGATTGGCGAATGGGTCTCACCGCAAGGGGAACAGATGGCGCGTAACTATCGTTCTCAGATGATTTCCGGTGGGTCGATGATCTCTACGCAGGGCGGGCTGTGGGCAAAAGATGGCAATGACTTCATCTATATCGAACGAGTGTCTGGCGATAAAGAGCTGTCTGGCGTAAACATCTACCACTTCGACGGTCAGAACAAGCTGTTATCCGTGCGCTATGCGGCCTCCGCCGAGTTTGAGGAGGACCGGAATGTCTGGAGACTCTCGCAGGTTGATGAATCCGATTTGAGCGACGGCAAACAGATTGGCGGTAGCCAGACGCTCAGCGGCGAATGGAAAACCAATCTGACGCCGGATAAGCTAGGCGTCGTGGCATTGGAACCTGATGCACTGTCAATCCGTGGGCTACATAATTACTCTAAGTACCTGAAACAGAGCGGACAGGAATCGAACCGCTACCAGTTGAACATGTGGAGCAAAATCTTTGCGCCGGTCTCGGTGGCGGTAATGATGCTCATGGCGGTCTCCTTCATCTTCGGCCCACTGCGCAGCGTGTCGGCGGGTTCGCGTATCGTGATAGGTATCAGCTTCGGCTTCCTCTTCTATCTGCTGAATGAGATTTTCCGCCCGCTCAGCCTGGTCTACGGCATTCCACCTATCCTGGGCGCTATCTTGCCTAGCTCGGTGTTTTTATTCATCAGCGTAGCGCTGCTGCTGAAACGCCGATAGAACCCAACAAGTCTGAAAAAGCGCCGGATGGATTAATCCTCGGCGCTTTTTTATTGCTCGCGACAACGTTCACACTGCACAGTATTGAAGGCAAAGTGACCATAACGCGTTGCTAAAGATGATTTTTTCAGCACTTAACCGAGCACTGAGTGGATTAACGTTGCGCATGGGCCATCAAACGGTATAATGCACCCGTTTTCCGCATACTACTTCTGTGCCGAAGTGGCGAAATCGGTAGACGCAGTTGATTCAAAATCAACCGTAGAAATACGTGCCGGTTCGAGTCCGGCCTTCGGCACCAAAATTACATAAATAGACGTCAATCGACGTCTTTTTTTATGTCCGAAATCCGCGCCACACAAGGCTTTACCCGCTTTTTCCCTCAACTGAAGTCAACCTAACTCAACCCACATCAACAAGCTTGTGAGTATACTAATGAGTATATTTGTCGATTCGATATTGCTTGTATACTCACGCTATACCAATGGAAGGAGGACCATTATGGCCCTAACGGATACTAAAGTTCGTTCTGCGAAACCTGAGGAGAAAGAGTATTCACTTGTTGACGGCGACGGCATGTCCTTACTTGTAAAACCTAACGGCTCAAAGTATTGGCGATTTCGTTTCCGTTTTGGCGGTAAACAGCATTTGATGGCATTCGGTGTCTATCCTGAAATTTCACTGGCGGATGCCAGGAAGAAAAGGGAAGAGGCCAGAAGGTTGGTAGCTGCTGGTATCGATCCTCGTGAGCATAAACGTGCTGTGAAAGAAGAGCAGGCGAAAGAGATTATTACTTTCGAGAAGGTTGCCAGAGAGTGGCTTGCGACTAACCAAAAATGGTCGGAAGATCACGCTAACCGCGTAAAAAAGAGCCTGGAGGACAATATCTTCCCGGCAATTGGTACTCGCAGTATTGCTGAATTGGGCACTCGTGACTTACTGGCACCCATTAAAGCGGTGGAACTGTCTGGACGTCTTGAGGTGGCTTCTCGTCTCCAGCAGCGTACCACGGCCATCATGCGTTATGCAGTGCAAAGCGGGCTGATTGATTACAACCCAGCGCAGGAGATGGCTGGAGCCGTCGCCTCTGGCAATCGACAACATCGCCCGGCGCTGGAATTAAAGCGTATCCCTGAGTTACTTGAGAAAATAGACGGCTATACCGGCAGGCCGCTAACCCGCTGGGCAACTGAGCTCACTCTGCTTATCTTTATTCGCTCCAGTGAGCTGCGTTTTGCTCGCTGGTCAGAGATCGATTTTGAAACGTCAATGTGGACTATCCCGCCTGAGCGAGAGCCTATTCCCGGCGTGAAACATTCCCAGCGAGGATCAAAGATGCGTACACCTCATCTGGTGCCGCTTTCAAAGCAGGCGCTGGCGATTCTGAAGCAGATAAAACAGTTCTGCGGTGAACATGAACTCATTTTTATTGGAGACCACGATCCTCGTAAGCCCATGAGTGAGAACACGGTAAACAGTGCGCTACGGGTGATGGGCTATGACACTAAAGTTGAGGTTTGCGGCCACGGCTTCCGCACAATGGCCTGTAGTTCGTTAATTGAGTCAGGGCTATGGTCGAAGGATGCGGTGGAGCGCCAGATGAGCCATATGGAACGTAACTCGGTACGCGCAGCATATATCCATAAAGCGGAACATCTGGATGAACGCAAGTTGATGCTGCAATGGTGGGCGGACTTTCTGGATTCGAATCGGGAGAAAAGTATCAGCCCGTTTGATTTTGCTAAAATTAATAACCCCATGCTGACAAGATGACACGTGCTACTGTTGGCTCTATTACCCCTTAGATTGAACATGAGTTATTTCATAAAAAGGCATCCGTTCATTAACGTTCGGGTGCCTTTTTGCTTTTAACAACCGTAAATTAGGAGAATAACAAATGACTACGATATGTCCGCAATGTGGTTCTGACCGTGTAAGTGAGCGAAATATTGGTAGGAAGGCAGGAGGTATCGCTGGAGGCGTGGCAGGAGCACTTAGTGGTGCAGGTACGGGGGCGGCAATAGGTTCTGTTGTTCCGGTGGTGGGAACAGCTACAGGGGCTGTCATTGGTGCAATACTGGGAAGATTTGTCGCCGGTGCGACGGCTGGAGCGGTAACAGGAGCATCGCTTGATGGCGTCCTGTTCGATCAGTATGAATGTCGTGACTGTGAACACACTTTTGACTAATTAGGTTTGGTTTTCCTTCTATCTATTCACCCAACAACTCAGTAAATCCCCATTAATTTTCTCAATTACTTTTTCTTATTGATCTGCGCGACCGATCGGTATTGAGTATTTTAATAGTTATAAGCTATCATTTTTTTATTATTGATCGTTTTTATCGATAGGTAAAGCAGATCAGTTTATCTATTTCGATCGGTATTAACAATTTTACACCTCATTACCTTCCTGAAAAGATCACATCAACCTACCTTTAATCAGGTTATTACCGGTGGTGGGTCAGGAAAAGCTATTCAGTGATTAGTCGCTGGTAGCTGGCAAGGAGAGGAAGCCGATGGGATATAGATCAAGAGTTGTTTTCAGTTGTGGTGAAAACCACCAAAACAACTGTTATCAGCAGATTAATAAAATTAGGAGTCAAAGACTCCTGTTCATATTTTTGAATATCAGGCGTTTTTATCATTAAAGGAGTTATATGAAAAAATTACTCGGCGGTGCCATGCTGTTAGCCGCAGGTATGTTCTCAATATCTGTTTATGCCAATCCTGATAATTCCTGCGACGGTGAACAAACCATCTTTGATGCTTATACCGCCAAGGGTGGCAAGCACTTGGGTGTGTGTTACGTGTACGGTAATATTCGTTATGTGTATGGGAAGGATGATAATCCTGAAATTTTAATTAATGTTCCACGTGAAAAGGTTGAGTTCAGTATGTCTGGAAATGGTGATCAAAGTGTCACTATTCCCAATGGTGAGTATCGATATGAGATAGGTGAATATTTACGTGGTGGTCCATTTATACAGGTATGGAAAGGGAGTAAGTTTATTACCGAGATCAAGTTAAATGGCGCTAACTTTGAAAATAATATCGAGCAATATATTAATAATTAATACCGTTAAAGGTAAGGGGTATTATCGTGAAAGGACTATTTTCAATTCGTAACTTTTTTTTAATTTCAGGTCTTTTATTCTCAAGTTTTCAGGTGGTTGCATCAGATTCCCCTATAAAAGTTGATGCAAATGGAGAACAACTCAGAGCGGGCACGGTCTCTTTTCCTGTATGGCGCTATACCATTACCAGTGTTGATAATGAAGTCACAATAAAGTCTCTCGTGCTTAACCGTGGCAACTGCGTTATCTCTACAGCGGACAGAGGCGAAAACGTAAATAAAAGACTTGGATTCGGTCAGTCTTATACATTTACCAGTCCGACTAATAAATCATTTTCTCAGTGCAGACCACTTGAATTAGTCGTCATTACAAATAAAGGCTCATTCACCTTTTCCTGGTGATAACTTACTAAATATGGAGATGGACATATGGAAAACATTAATACGTTAAAAGCTAAAATCGATACAAAGGTAACGAAGTTTATATTGCTGTCTGTTGTAACTGGTGGCATTTACCCCATGATGTGGTTATATCTGAACCAGCCAAAGTTAACAGAGCACATGAAGAATGAGTTTGTTGCCAGGGATTATCCCCTTTGGCTGGCCATTGTTACTGGATTTGGATGGCTATTGACTGATATAAGTTATTCTGTAAGTGAAAGTGAAACGGTGTTGGATCATATTGCCACACTGCTTTCTGTTGCTTCAACTGTGATGGTTATTGTCTGGGCTTTTAAAGCTAAAACAGCTCTACAGGCATATGCTTTAAATGAATTTAAATTCGAATTAAAGATGAATCCGTTCTATACATTTATTTTTAGCATATACTATATTGTTTATTGCATCAACGATATGGAATCAGAGTTGCAGAAACACAACATTATTTATAGTAAACAAATTTCCTGATTGAATGATTGTAAATAAAAGTACTCGCCAGTAATGGCGAGTATCCAATCTCTAGTTATTTTTTTGAATTGATTAGGAATATTCTCAAGCGTAGCTAAAAAAATAATATTATCTTAGGTAATTACAAGTAATTACTTACTCTAAGGACTATAGCTTTTCCTTTAGTTTTGTTTACAGCTAATTCTGAATTTTTATCTATTCTCATTTTTTAGTACCTTCGTGTTTATGTTCTCAATGAACATATGACATTCTTCGCTCATTCTCTTGTTAAATTCAGGGTCAGAGTTATTAGGGATTTTCAAGAAAATCAAATAAAAAGGAATATCTTTTCCCTGCTGATGAATCTCATCAGAAATCATCCCATGCTTTTTATCAATATTAAGTGCATTCCACCTGTTTTCAGATATTGGATAAATAAAGCCGCATCCTTTTATAAGGCCTCCATTCCCATACTGCCCTATGTAAGTATGTAGTTGAAAAATATCTTCACGTTTAGCCCCAAACTGCGGATCAAAGGTTTTATACTTCACATCAAAAACGTATATGCCACCATCGTTCTCAAAAACTAGGTCGGGTTCAATTTTGCGCACATAGCTTCCGAAAGCTCCGGTCGGAATTTTATAATTTAGCTCGAATTTACTTAGCATCCTTATCCCACTTCGTTTTAGGAGTTTCCGGATGAAATATTCGAAAAGCATCGATATATCAAAAAAGAAAACACTTGATTCTTGTTGGTGTCCAAAATCAGAACCTTCCTGATTGATGATTTTCTTAGATAAATCTATCAGTGTGTTATAGTCGTTATAAAATGGGCTAGTAAAATATGGAGTTCTCAAGATCTCCTGACGAGACCTTCTCACCCCCTGATTAGCAGTGATGAAAGCATTATAGATATTCCTCGTATGCTTACAGAATGATTGATGTTCAATCGTCTCATAGGCTTTGATGAACAATGAAGTTGCAGGACTGTCGTAACTGTGTTCGCGGTAGGTACATAAATATTTTCCTGAGGTATTATTTCTGAAGTAGTCAATTGTATCGATTGTCCCACGTATCCGTGAATTTCGTTCTTTTTTCGTAATGTAGGTTTTAGGGATACCCAGTCGGTAAGCCTTCTTCAACTTGATGTTCCAAAGATATGCCAGGAGCCACTCATATCCTTCAGTGTTATTTTCGCCACCAATATTTTCCATCTCCAGAAAACCGTCAGCATCGGCTATGATGTACCGAAGGAAGGCATCGCCAAAACGAGAACCAACTTTCAGGGAATATTCGCCACGTTTTACAAATCCAATAAGATTACCTGTGTTTAACGTAAAGTTTCTAGAATCAGTACCATTTATAGTAATAAAACCATCATCGGTATTATGTTCATACTCTCGATCGTTGAAGAGGATGAGTGCATTTGCAAGATTGTTACTAAGTTCATTTTCTACATCACGCGAAACTGAATTTAAAAAATGCCAAATGGTAGACTCATCATTTTTAGTGTTAGTCCACTGGCCTTTTGTTTTAGTTTTAAGACTAATTGATTCCCCCAGAGATTTATTAGTAAATATTCCGTTATTTACAAAATAAGACCTGTTATCGACCAGTGTACCATCCTTTATAATATCGAATAGCCACATGGTTTAAATTCCAAATGCTTTTGCAAAAGAATCGATGAGTTCTGATTCGTTGCTGCCACGAAGGTATTCTTGAAGTAAAGGTCGGATACAGTCATCCCAGATACGAGATCTCACTTCTGTAACTGTAAGGCTCCTGGCATACTTCAGATTCATTAAATAGGCATGTCCAATTTGGTAATCAGCCCCCAGTAAAGGCTCCTTCGTAATCTGGGTATTCAGTCGTTCGAGGTTATCTGCCAGAGGAGTCCAAGCTTTACAGAACTGGCTAAGATGGTATCTTAAAAGTCTCGTATCTGGCGTAACTTCTTCCCAACGAAATCTACGTCTGAGTGCAAAGTCAAAACTCTCAATACTACGATCAATCGTATTCATCGTACCTATCAGGTAGATATTTGTTGGAATAAAAAATTGGTAACCTTGTGCGGTATGAAGCATGCCTGTTTGTTGGTTATTTAGATTAGCATATTGGGTTTTGACGCTTCCTTTAATTCCTCGATACTCCAGGCAATACATAAGCTCACCAAAAACACGTGATAACTCGGCTCGGTTAACTTCATCTATTATAAAAAAGAACGGAGGCACTGCATCTGCTATCAGCTTCGAAAAGTCAGATATTTCGAAGATGTATTCCCAATGATCACCTGATAATTTATTTTGATATGGACGGAGTTCACCGATCGTGATTGATTCCCAATCTCTGTTAAGGTCGAGGCGTTCAATATCTATTTCCCACTTTCCTGCATTCCGGCAAAATTCCTTAAAAACACCATTAATCAACGTCAGCTGTGCTTTACCATTGTTATCCAGAACTGGGCGCAAACCTTCCATGAAGTCTTCATAACTAAAAGAAGGGTGAAATTGAATCAACTCAATCTGACTTGAATGTGTGAGGCTGCTATTTGGCGCAAACTCTTCTTTCCAGATATCAAAAAGAAGCGATGTTTGTTGACGAGCCTGGTATGTCTTTCCCGTTCCAGGAGGCCCGTACTTAACGATCTGCTTTTTCAGACTGAATGGATTAGAGAGATTCTCGTACAGAACCCAGACAAATTGGCTGAGATAAAACTCATCAGTTTCATTATTGCGAAGTTCATCGTTGAACTCATTTTTTATAATTTTCATCAGGAATACATTTTTTGAAAACCAGTCCTGATTATTTTCTGCTGGGTATGCAGGAATTATCCCTTCGTGTGTAAGCCAGCTAAATACCTGATTGAACTTAGCGGAATCAACAGTTGTGGAAACTTCAAGCGTGCAGGCTGCCGCTACGCGATTGATAAGAACAGGATTATTAGACTTCCCATGTTCTGACCATGTGCATTCAAACTTTTTCAGCTCCTCTCTGTTGGGATTCAAGATGAATTGTTGTAATATAGCAATGAAGTCCTTGTTTTTAATAAAACCGTCAAAATTTTCGTTGCTTAGAACCGACTGACCACGAGAAGCAATTCCATTACTTCTTTCGAAAAGGAGTTGCTTCAGGAAAATCTCATCACTCGAAGATAATTCCTTTCCTGATTTTATGCGTTCGCGAATTTGTCCGACCTGCTCATAAAACTCACGATAAGCATCATGCCAGCCTTTAAGTTCATGCTTATGGTTTTCAATCAAGTGCTTGTATAAAATTTTTAGTCTGCTTTTCATTGTATCACTTGCATTTACTAGTTTGTTTTAGTGACAACTGGGCCCTGTTACCTATTTCCCTGGATCGCCAGAACCTAAGATGTAATGATAACAGCGAAGATTATACAGATTTTCTTCAGCTTCAGAATCCACGGATTCTGTTGATTATGGTATCCATTACACCACTTTTATAATCTTTGTATTGAGTTTGCTAATCTCTTTTCATTACCAAATTTAGTAGTGTAAAATCTTTGTTCGATACCGTACAGCAAATATTTCAACTCTTCTTCTGATGATACTTCGAATTTACTCTCAGTGGTGTCATATTTAAGTTTTTCAGCACAATAATCATTAATGTAATTCAGCATCTCACCTCTGTCTTCCACTGGCATCGCTGCAAGAGTATCCATAGCTAATGCAATTCTCTTTCGGTTTGGCTTTGATACCTTTTCTACATCATAGTCAGTTGAAAGTACAATGAAGGATTCACTTAAAAACGACTTAACTTCTTCTTCCGTGGCTTCTTTGTACAGAATGTCGATACCTTTAAAAATACTTGAAATTGTGGCGAGATTTCTGAATAACAATATATTTCTTTCCTTTAAGTATACTGCATCAGGTATATGGTTAACAATCAATCGTCCTTCATTTTCTTCTATTTCTGCTGATTCACCAAAAGCAATTGTTTTTCTCTTGATAAACAGGGATGGGGTTATTTTCTGAAAATAAAAGTCTTCATTCTGATGAGAGAATATATATGAAATCTTCGTGAAGTATTGTTTTGTTAGATCGTCGAAGTCCTTAGAATCAAATTCATCCTTAATGCATGATAAGCAGAATGATTGCTGACTAAAATTTTCAATTTTAAACCATGAATCTTCATCAAGATTATGGTCAGGGTTATATGGAATGAGGCTAAGAGTAGATAAGTCTAAAGCGTCAAACAAAGTGTAGTCTGATACCAATTTAAAAAAAGGTTTCTTACGAGGTCCTTTTACTTTCGCAAAAATGTTATTCATCATTTTTTCCTTTCGATAAAGGTATAGTTGTTTATTCTAAATGCAACGGGGATCTTGATTTCTTTGGGGGTTTTGTATTTATGACGACTAATTAAAAAAATGGATGCGCCGCTCTTGTTTTTAATGTTATAAAACTCATATCTAAACAGTAGAAATAAAGGGTTAAAGTATAATGCTTGAGACATAAAGGTAAAAATAAATAAAACGGCATAAACAAAAAATAAGGCAGACCAACTAGTTATACTTAAAGCCACAAAGAAATAACCAAGATAGCTTGGAAGAAATGAGTTGTTCGCATGCTCCACAGAAACTACTTCACCTTCTTTAAACTCATCCTTGCCCAGTCTGGAGCTTAAAAGCAAACTAATCCAAGTTAGTAATATGGGGATTAGCATGTAAAATACGTATGATGTCATTTGTGGTAATAAACTCAACCAATGACTGTGTTCAAACCTTTGGAAAAAGTAATAAAGGGTGTACTTCTTTTGTACAAAGAAAATTATAGCCAACAACGATGTTGCGTTAAATGTTAAAAGAACTCTAAAAAGGAAATTTATTATCATAATGTTTTCCTGTATCAAATACTGCTTGCAATTATTTTATAGTATATCAATTAATAATTTACTTTCCACCTACAATATTTCGCTCAACCGGGTAAATATATCAATAGCGAAGCCCCAATTGGGGCTTCGCTACCCTCAGAACCCACGCATTCCGTTGATAAAAGTATCAATCACACCACAAACCTTATCATAGACACGTTTAAGTACCGTCTTCCTTTCAAGGATCCTTGGTGTCCACGTTAGAGCCCTGGCTACCTCGTCCTCGCGTGGGGTCACATCTGTAAACAGGTAGTTATCCAGCAATGCGGCAACTTTGCTTTCATCAAGATTTTCTTCAGCACATAGCGTTGCAACCGCTTTACGTTTTTCACGTTCAACGTAGGTTTCAAAGGCCTGGGTGATATCTTCATCATGTGAAACATGCAGCAGGTTTTCTTCGATGAAGTTATCGATCAGTTCGCGTTTGCTGCGCAGCGTGACGTCACTGTCAACAATATCCATGACCTTCTTTTTCTGCTCCTGCTGCGCTTCAGGTGGCATCGCCTGGATGCCAGCCAGTAGCCTCAGGATATAGCCGACATTAATTTCATCCCGATGAATCAATGACACTTCAAAATCGACCTCATCCAGAATCGAGACTTTATCTTTGCCAGTGCGTTTTTTCACCTTGTCGTAAATATCGAGATATTTACTGGTGTAATCGGCAAGGGTCTGATCCGATAACGGCTTACTCACTTCATCAAAATCAGCAAAGCTCTCCAGGATATTCTTCAGTCGCATCATGTCGCGGAAAGCCGTCACAAAAGCAAGCTGAGCTTTTTCATCCGGGAGGCTGTCCACGCTTTCCACTGTAGGTGTCAGGGTCAACAGGGTATCTACAGCAGCCTGATAGTCGCTCAGGTACTCCTCAAAAGGTTTAACCAGCACGACTGATGATGCGTCTTTGTTCGAGAATAACGCTATGGCATCATCAGTGGCTTTCTTGAGGTTGCGGAAGCAGACGATGTTACCGTGGCTTTTCTTCTCATTAAGAATACGGTTGGTTCGGGAGAATGCCTGTATCAGCCCGTGGTAACGCAGGTTTTTATCCACATAAAGCGTATTGAGGGCCGGGCTGTCAAATCCCGTCAGGAACATATTGACCACCAGCAGGATATCAACCCCTTTTTCTTTAGTTCGCTGTGCAATGTTCTTGTAATAATTGTAAAAGCTTTGCGAATCATTAGCTGAATAGCTGGTGCCATACAGCGTATTGTAATCCTTGATGAAACTGTCCAGATGATCCCGACTGGAGATATCGATTTTCCCGCCCTGAGGCAGGCTGATGTCTTCTTCATCCAGTAAGCCGTTAACCGCTTCCTTATCGCTTTTGTCTGCTTCGTTTGCTGCATAAGTAAAGATTGTTGCGATACGCAACGGTTTGTAACCCGGATCGGCCTGCTGAAGCTCTGATTGTTTATCTTTAAAGAGTTTGTAGTACTTAATCAGCATATCCACCGAGCCCACGCAGAACATTGCAGTAAACTCTCGGCTTCGGGTTTTTGCATTGTGGTGAGCCAGGATGTAGTCGGTTATCTTGCCCAGCCGGATATCGCTTTCCATGACCTCTTTGGTGTCGATATCTTCCACATCGATATCGATCTCATTGCTGGTTTCCTTACGGCGATAGGTTCCAACATACTCCACGGCAAATCGCAATACGTTCTCATCACGGATGGCATCGACAATGACATACTTGTGGAGGCATTTATCAAACAGCATTTCAGTGGTCTGTTTGACGCCGTTGGTGATGTTGACGTTGTCGGCAAAGATAGGTGTACCGGTGAAACCAAACAGTTGCGCATTTTCAAAGAAACTTACGATAGCCTTGTGAGTGTCACCGAACTGGCTGCGGTGGCATTCGTCGAAGATAAAGACAATCCGCTCTTTTCGCAGGTGTTCCAGCTGTGCCTTATATCCTTCATAGGTAATGGCATTGTTCAGTTTCTGAATGGTGGTCAGTATCAGTTTACTGTTGTTAGCCTTTAGCTGCTTAATTAGTGTACTGGTATTGTTAGTCGTATCTACGCTGTCTTTAGCGAAACTGTTAAACTCTTTAGCTGTCTGATAATCCAGATCGCGACGATCGACCACGAAAATAACCCGATCAACTTCAGGCATGGACATGATCACCTGACTGGCTTTAAAGCTGGTCAACGTTTTCCCACTACCTGTAGTATGCCAGATATAGCCATTGCGGGGCCTGCCCTGTAGATGAAGGCTATCCTTAACATGGCGGATCATCGCCTCACAGGCATAGTACTGATAGGGTCGCATGACCATCAGGCACTTACGGGTTTCGTTCAGCACCGTGTAGTGAGTGATCATTTTTGCAATGTGACAAACTTTCAGGAAGGCTTCGGTAAACTTCTCCAGCGACTTAATGGGTTCATTTTTCTCGTCTGTCCAGAAGAAGGTCTGCTCGAAATGGTTCGCGCGATTATTGGCGTAATATTTGGTATCAACGCCGTTACTGATGATAAATAACTGAACATACTGGAACAGGCCACTGCCTACCCAGAATGCATCCCGATGGTAACGATCAATCTGGTTAAAGGCTTCTTTCAGGCCCAGCCCACGTCGCTTAAGCTCAATCTGTACCAGCGGCAGGCCATTAATCAACAGCGTAACGTCAAAGCGCGTTTTTCGAGTGTTTTGCTCGGCATTAAACTGCTTAACCTGACGAGTGACCTGAAACTCATTCTGGCACCACTCATCTTTGTTGATAAAGCTGAGCCATTTCTCAGTACCATCATCACGCAGCAACTGGTAGCGATCGCGCAGAGTTCTGGCGCGATCGAACACTTCATTACCTTTGGTCAGATGCAGAAAAACACGATTAAATTCGCTGTTGGTAAGTGGGGCGGCCTCCAGCCGATTATGAATTTCAATCTGCTTGCGCAGGTTGGCTTTCATACTGGCTTCGTCGGTAACATTCACCAGTTCGTAGTGCATCCCCACCAGTTGGTTAACCAGCTGCGTTTCTAACTCGTATTCGCTTTGCGTTGCCATCGGTATGTTGTGCCTTTAGTTATTGTGCTGACCCGGAGTTAGGCCGGGCCGGATAATTTCTATACGAACATCTGCTGGAGCAGGCCCTGCTTCCAGGTTTTTAACCGGTCCAGTTCTGCTTTTTTTATGGCGATTTTATCGTCAAGGGCAGAGAGGAGGTTGGCGATTTTGGTTTGTTCCGCCAAACAAGGTCTATCTATTTCAATTTCAAGAAACTCACTTTTTTTCAAAACTCGGTTTCTCCCTGCACCTCCAGGTGAGCAAAGATCTAAATAAGTGAGAAATTTTGGTAATGTATATATATACCTGAAAAATTCAGAGATAATAAATTCTTTATTAAATGTATATGTAGGGAATCTATGAGATACATAACCTAAATCATCTTCTTTTTTTGCAATTGCAAGAGCACCCTCCCACGCAAATGTGATATTGAGAATGAAGTCACCTTCATGTACTAAAAATAACTTGTCTACAGATACTTTATTTGGGTCTTGATTGTCTTTATGAAAAGTACCTTTGAAATGACTACGTATACCAATAGATAAAAAGTTCTCGATCGGTTTTTTGACTTCACGAAGTGTAGGGATCAGAAATTTTTTAAGTTTGCACGTTTCCCACTCAGGAAAATTCCCACCATTATCATCCTTAAACCGCAGTTCCTGACTAAAAACTTTCTGCATCATACCTTTTTTGTACTGGCACAGCAGGTCGTACTGTTTGTTCAGTAGCGTGATTTTTTCGTCAACAGAGGACAGAAAATCGGCGATCATGGTTTGTTCATCTAAATCAGGAATATATATCTTTATCTGATGTAGTACACTTCCTTTTATTCCTTGGACAGTTCCACCGGTAGCTTTACTGGCAATTTCATCCTGAAACCTAGGCGCTAAAAAGAGCTGTTTCAGGAAACAGCTATTCAATATTTTATCTTTTCCCCGATATTTTATTACTCGCTGAGCAAGAGCAATATCTTCACGATCGACAGAGGCAATGTTGCCCAAAGGAGCCTCAGTTGTGATTAAAACATCATCAATTTTGGGCTTACCTCTTCTCATTACTTCATCATATTCGCCAGGATCAATAAACTCTTGGGAGCTCTCGTAATCAATGTATCCCTGCTTAATGTTTTTTGCTGTAACAAGAAATACCCCACTTTCGGTTTTTTTTGGCGTTTTTCCCCTATAGTCAACATAATCAGCTAAAGATATAACTGGCTCCTCACGCCATTTATTATCTTGCAGGGGAAACCTTAGTGTAGGCATATTCATAAATTATTCCCCTCCACTGACCTAAACGGTACATCAATCCCCAATTCTTTACAGAATCCAGCAATGGCTTTATCTATCTCTTCGACCTTTACTTCAAGCTCCCGAATTTCTAGCGCCACGGCGTTGAGATCAATTTCTTCTTCCGCTTCGAAGGTATCAACATAGCGAGGGATATTAAGGTTGTAATCGTTATCCCGGATTTCTTCAAGAGTAGCAATATGGCTATATTTCTCTTGAGCTTTCCAGTCGTTGTAAGTATCTGCAATCTTGTCGATATGTTCCGGCAGCAGGCGATTCTGAGTTTTCACCTTCTCAAAGTCGTTGCTTGCGTCAATAAACAAAATACCGTCGTTGTGTTTACGGCACTTACGCAGCACCAGCACACAGGTTGGGATACTGGTGCCATAGAAGATATTCGCGGGTAGCCCGATAACGGCGTCAATACAGTTTAACTGTTCAATCATGAACTTGCGAATGTGTCCTTCTGCCGCACCACGGAATAAGACCCCATGAGGCAAAACCACCGCCATAGTACCGTCATCTTCAAGGTGATAGAACATATGCTGCACAAACGCCATATCCGCTTTACTGGACGGCGCGAGCTTACCGTATTGCGCAAAACGGTCATCGTTCATAAACAGCGGGCTGGCGCTCCATTTGGCCGAGAACGGTGGGTTTGCGACAATCGCATCAAATTTCAGATGCGTATGCTGCGGATGTTCAAGCGTATCTTCCTGCATGATTTCAAAGTCAGCATAGTGAACGCCATGCAGAATCATGTTCATACGTGCAAGGTTGTAGGTGGTTCGGTTCATTTCCTGACCGTAGATTTTACCTACGGAAGAGGCTTCACGTTTTACACGCAGCAACAGAGAGCCAGAGCCACAGGTCGGGTCATAGACGTTTTTAAGTTTGAGCTTATGTGTGGTAACAATTTTTGCCAGCAACGTAGAAACCGGCTGCGGTGTATAGAACTCACCCGCTTTCTTGCCTGCACCGGATGCGAACTGACCAATCAGATACTCGTAGGCATCGCCTAAAATGTCAGAACTGGCTTCACTGAGGTTAAAACTCAGTTTGTCGAGTTCGGTGATAACCTTCCCAATCAACTCATTTTTAGCTTTGGCAGTATTACCCAGTTTGCTGGAGCCTAAATCCAGGTCTTCAAACAGGTTGCTAAAGTCATCAGCGGAGTCAGTGCCCAGGGTGCTCTGCTCAATATTGCGCAGAGTGGTAGCCAGGTCTTCGAGGATAAAACCTTCTCCGGCACCTTTCTGATCCTTCGCTACGCGCTGAGCCATGGTGTGAAACAGGTCAGTTGGGGGCAGAAAGTAACCCAGCGTCTGAATGCTGTCGTCTTTTACCGCATCAATGATATCCTGATAAGCGGGGTGTTCAGCGGTCAGTTCGTTATACTTAATCCCGTCTTCCTTCAGGATTTTGTTGGCATAGGTGACAAACTTCTCGGAAAGATACTTGTAAAAGATGAAACCAAGGCAATAGTCACGAAATTCATCGGCATTCATCTTGCCACGTAGCGTATCTGCAATATTCCAAAGGCGGCTTTGCAGTTCACTTAAATTCTGGGCTTCAATCTGGGGCGACATACTTCTTCCTGTTGTTCTTGTAAGTCCCGGTTAAGGGATAATTACTGAATCATATCACTGAGCTGGCTCAGGATCTGTTGTTCGTTAAGAGCGGCCAGGCGCTCCTGGTAATGGCGTTTTTCAATGGTTGCCAGATAGAGCCCACCGATTGCCTTCTGCTTATTAAGAGGAGGCAGCGTTGCAGTAAACTGACGTACTTCAGTAAGAGACAAACGCAATACAAACGTTGACCCCTGCGTTGCCAGTGCCTGCTGGCGGCGGCTTTCCCTGCTTTCATTGAAGTGCCAGACAAACCACGCGGGAACAACCTTCCGGCTGTCAACTTCGACCCTGACATAGTTATTACTGAGCAGACGCCCGGCATGCTCAGGGCTGACGATAGCGGCCTTACCATGGATCAGGCTAATGACCACATCTCCCGTCCGGACTGACAGAACAGCCTGAGTGGGGCGTACAACCTGTTCTTTATCACCGCTCATGGTATTACCCGGTTGCCAGCAGTCACTCATAAACTGCTCGGTCGCGTAAAAACGACATGCTTTAGCCTCATCATTCTGTCTGATGCGACTGACATGGGCACCGGGCGTAAATGAAGCAACGGTGGAATAGGGTACTGGCTCATTTTTCATTGAATAAACTTAAATTACAATGCGTATGATGAGTTTATCGAAGCACACGGTAAAGTCAACTGAATTTAAATTTATTACGTATTAATCTTGTTTTCAGGCCAGGTCGGAGGAGTCATGCTGGAGAGTTGCATGTTACTTATTGAGTGAGTTTATTGAAAATTTCACGTACTAAATTCAGGATATTTGCTAGTTTCGATTGATTAATGCGGTTTTTGATTACTTTATTACGCTTTAATGATAATAATCCATCTGAAATGGTTAGAATGCAATGAGGTTGTAAATTCGTATGGAGAGCTATCAGAATAAGATGACCTGGGGAGAACCTCCTCTGCCAAAAGGACCTGAGCACTTTGGTGAGCGCCTCAAAACTGTTATCGGGAAACAGTCTGTCGCCTCGTTTGCCAGGGATTGTGGGGTTTCCGAAGCCTCCATGAGGAAATACCTTAAAACCGATACCGTGCCGGGTATCGACAGTGTGGCTATGATTGCTGCCTGCACGGGGCGTTCTCTGACCTGGCTCATTACCGGTGAGGGAGACCCCTTTACTGACAACGCTAAGCAGAAACGCTTTTCAGAAGAAGAAATCAAAAAGTGGTGGACCCTGATTTTTGACGCTCTGGATACGGACGATAAATACAGTGTTATTAAGGCTTTTCAGCAAGGCGGCCTGAACGCTGTGTTCAACTCTGAGGTTATGACTGGCAAAAGGAAGGGATAACGGTATGAGCCACAAGAAAGAACACACCGTCATGGTCAACAATGTGCTCCGGGAGCTTGCCAGGCAGCAGGGCCAGACTGCCGAGGCTGTTCTGGAACAATTATTCTGCCGGGCCAGCATCGTCAATACGGGGCTGCTGAATGAGTCTTTTCGTGAAGCCTTTCGGCAGCATTATCCCGGCGAGCCATTCAACCACGTTACCTGGTGCCCTTTTTGCCAGTGTTTCGACCTTATGCAGCGCTTCGACCCAATGGTACAGGATGAAGCTTGCTGGACATTCAGTTCCACACAGTTTTGATAACGGATACTCCTTCCCCTCTTTTTTGATAGATAATCAATTAAAACAATGAAGTAAGTTAATTCCTGTCGTCAGTGAAATACGCTGTCAGCGATTTTTACGCTCAGGGCAGGCAAACGTAAGGGGGGATACGGTTACGCTGTCAGAATGGGATACAGGCTGTCTGGTGATGATGACTTATGTTGGTGACTGTATGGTCGCTGATTTCTGACGTATTTTCCTTCTGGTTATAATTCCAGCACCAGTCGCCATGGCTGATGCTGTATATCCCCGTGTTGCAGGCTTTACAGTGTTTCTCCCCTTCATAATGCGCCTTGCACCATACGCAGAACCAGCACCGCGTTGCTGTCAACGTCTCCAGTTCGTCAATCATCGTGCGTAACCGCATGATGAAGACACGCCTTTTGATTTCAGTGTTGAGATAACCACAATTCGCCAATAGCGGTTTAGTTGCCTCGTCGGGGTTGTGTACAAACCAGGCATCATCTCCCGAGGTATCGTTGTGGAGTTTCACAGGGCAAGAGCAGGAGGGACAGAACCACTGAGCATCGGAAGCGTTTTTCATCTCTTTCGAAATCACGTAATGACCGTCACTGTCGAGAGCCAGGTATAACTTCAGATTCTGTAACGTGGACTTATGCATAATTATTCACTCTCAGATGCTGGATGATTGTGTTTTATGAGGTATTTGAAATAGCTATTCGTGTTATTCGATATGCCATCTTTCCCGTCGATGTTGTTTAAACGCACTGTAAGGCGTTTTGAGAAGGGATTATGGTTAACACGATGAATTTACTGGGTTTATGGTGTGAGGGTCTTACAGGGCTTTACAGACTGCCCAATTGGTGCGATAAGATTAATGGATTGTTATTACTGGGATTTAATCACTTCCGTGACTGACTGATACGCTGCTGAACCCAGGCTTCGACTTCGCTTTGCATCCAGCGGGAACTGCGGCCCAGTTTGATAGGCTTCGGAAATTCACCATCTTTAATCAGCTTGTAGAACCATTTGTCGGTTAAACCCGTAAAGCGGGTGATGAATGCCATATCGACCATTTTGTCGTTGAGCAGGCTGGTGTTGTTATTTTGAGTGGTCATGATGGCTGTCTCCATAGAGATAATGAGATATGGAGAAGCGCTGATGATATTTAGCTTTTGACGCATTCTCCTTCTCAACATCCACCTGCCAGTAATGATTTACGGATTAGTTCTGAGAGCAACCAAAGTTACGATAACCGTCTGATTTATCTTTGCTACGTTCTTTTGCCAGATACATGGCTCTTTCGGTTAGTTCTTCATAATCGGCTTTGAAGTCAGGGTTATTGCGGTTTAACTGATAAAAACCAGAAACAGGAAGGTGAATCAGTCCATGAAAGTCTTTATCAGAGTCTGTACGTTTAATAGCTCGTATCCAGGCATTAATGACCTTCTGAAACACACTGTAGCGGTCGAATGACGTTTCGGTATGTCTTTTACCCGGCCACGGATAAGCGTCTTTATTAAGCAACAGAACCACGTGATAGTGGTGCTTTGTCTCCTCCTGATTAATCTCCCTTACCCAGAAATATCTCATCTTGCAGGTTAACGATCTTTTACCGGCTTTTCTCTTGCGCTTAATGTCTTCGGCTATCTGGGATTTCACTGAGTCAATGAAGCGGGATATAACGTCAGGATAGTCGTAGTAGCGTGTAGGGCAGTCCAGACGTTCTTCTTCGTCAGGAAAGCGAAGGTCAAACCTGACCGCCAACAACCGGGGATAGTATTCCAGGGCTTTATCAATGGTTTCTGTTATACGCCGGGCGTAGTACTGATTAGAGACATTTTTACCTGATGTCTTCTTGCTCATTGCGTTGAGTCCTTAGCTGATTGAATTCAGTTCATCGGATCTCTGGTATTGATTTACGGAATGATGCTTATCCCTCCTGCTCAGGGTCATAGCTCAAGTGCTTCTGCTCACCGTTGTATGTCTGCTCTCCCCCTGGAGGTGACTACTGGTGCATTACTACTGTTTGTCTGTGAATACTGTCTGGTCATTACTATTGTCAGGTTATTACTACTGTATGGTCATTATTAACAATACGGAGCCTGGAAGGGCTGGAGCAGGGGATTTGCAATAGAAGAAGAAAACCATCAGAAAGAGCATACAAACACCTGAAAATCACTCCGGAGTTAGCAGCAGGAAATCTCTGGGCTTAAGACCTGCCGCTCAAACCGTCGATTAATGAAGAAGACCTGGACTGGTGGGAAGAAACACCATGGAGTAATCCAGTATTTTTTTACGATAACCTGTGAGCCATCACCGATAGAACCCCTCCCATCAACGAATGCTGGAGAAACTGTTTTTTTGCGTTATTTTATTAACTGTTTGTTTTTAAAGAAGGTGATTCACTTTGTGGGGATTCACTTTTTAACTAAAATATATAATTATAGAAATGTAAAAAGTGCGTCACTTTGTTAGGGCGGCACAGAAAATCTGGAGGGTACTAATGGCCGGTAAAAACCGAATGATCGTCAATTTCTCATCGAAAAAACTGAGGGATTTGATTGTTGAAATCGCGGAAAAAAACCATATGAGTCACTCGAAAGTCATCGAGAAACTGGTTTCATTCAGGCTTTTCGAGAGCAACGGTGATCCGGTGATTGGTGCTTTCTGTGATGCCAGTAAGACTGTCATGGAACAGCAGCAGAAAGACGATGGTGAGTTCAGTGTTGCTTTGCGTACTCCTTATATAAAACATAACGTACGTCTTTATAAAGTCTTTGGGGATTTATCCGGTAAGTGCTCTATTACTGTTAATCATATAAATAATGAAAAGTTGAATGTCCTGAATTTTGAAAAAGAACTAAGAAAATTAATAGAAGATAAAATAAACGGAATGAAGCCCCATGAATGGGAGGGGGTGTTCGACAGCGCAAGGATTACATTTGCCGATTTGTGGTTGATCTTTTTTAACAAAATAAATGTTGAGTATAAAGTTGAAAGGCGGGAGAGCAATTCCAGTGAGGTCAGTGTTAAATACAAAGCCAGTGATATATGTTGCATTCCTTTTAGTTTTAATAAACATGCTTCTCTGAAAGAAAAATATTGTAATGCAATGAACCATCTTGATTTTAGTTCTGTCAGATACCACACTTTCAAAAGTGTAGCGACAAAAGGGTGGTGTAGGAATAAATATTCACATCTTCTTTTTATTCATCAGTCTTCGTCATCTGATAAAGGCGGTTTTTTTATTGGTGTGCAGTATGAAAAGAATGATGTGACTTTCTCTGATGAATCGCCACGTTCTCCTTTTGTACACCCTGAGGGGACACATATGTATACTGAGAAGGACAGCGCTGAGGAATTATATTCTCTACACCGCTATGCGCCATACAGCGATGTTAATTCTGAACTGAAAATCAGCATTTATCATGAGCCCGCAAATATTAAAATCCAGAATCTCAATCCTGAGTTAAAAAGTAAAATCAAATAAGGGGGTGCAGGCAACATGCATAAAAATTCAGGAATACATAATCTGTATGTATAACAGAGACCGGCTGGTGCAAGCTTATCTTCGGGCAGGATGACGATGAGCAGGTGAGTGGTAATATTATCTCTCATTGCATCTTGTTTGACTGAGAAAAGCGGGTTCCCACGAATTAACTCGCTGCGACATCGGTTTCGCAGTCTCTGAGAGCAATACCTGTTTTTTATATCAATCAGAAATAAAGGCCATGTTCCGTAAGGGGCATGGCTTTTTCTTTTGTATCTTTGAGAAAGGGAATTGACCATGAAATTAGCCAGTCGTTTTGGTCGGGTGAACCAGATACGCCGCGACCGTCCTTTAACACGTGAAGAGCTGATGAGCCATGTTCCCAGTGTGTTCAGCGCAGAAAAGCATGAATCCCGCAGTGAGCGTTACACATACATCCCTACCATTACTCTGCTCGACAGTTTACAGCGTGAAGGTTTTGAGCCTTTCTTTGCCTGCCAGACACGCGTTCGGGACCAGAGCCGACGGGAGCACACAAAGCACATGCTGCGTCTGCGCCGTGCCGGACAGTTAACCGGCCACCAGGTCCCCGAAATTATCCTCCTCAACAGCCATGACGGCTCATCCAGCTATCAGATGCTGCCGGGCCTGTTTCGTGGTGTCTGTACCAACGGGCTCGTCTGTGGGCAGTCGTTCGGGGAGGTGAGAGTTCCGCATAAAGGGGATGTGGTGGAAAAAGTCATTGAAGGGGCTTACGAGGTGCTGGGGATTTTTGACCGGGTGGAGGAGAAGCGCGATGCGATGCAGTCCCTGATATTACCGCCACCCGCACAGCAGGCACTGGCGCAGGCCGCGCTGGCGTATCGCTTTGGTGAAGATTACCAGCCAGTGACTCCCGCCCAGGTGCTCACCCCCCGCCGCTATGAAGACCGCAATGATGACCTCTGGACCGTCTACCAGCGTGTGCAGGAGAACCTGATGAAGGGAGGGCTGTCAGGACGAACCGCACAGGGTAAACGCAGCCGGACCCGTGCCGTGAACGGCATTGACGGGGACGTAAAGCTCAACCGGGCCCTGTGGGTGATGACCGAAAACATGCTGGCCCTGTCTGAGCGCTGATGCCAGTAATTTTGATTACAGGAGATATATCAATGGATAAACACATTTCACTGACCCCTGAGGTGACAGAGCCTTTCATCCTCACGACCACGGTTGTACCGGATGAAGAACGCCTTCGTTTCTGGCCTCAGCACTTTGGCTCCATCCCGCAATGGATAACCCTTGAGCCCTGCATCTTTGCGTGTATGGACCGGCTGTGTGCGGATTACTGCGGTGGCGTCTGGGCTTTTTACACTCTCAGCAACGGAGGTGCTTTCATGGCTCCGGAAGAGAGTGAGGGTCCCTGGTCGCTGTTCAATATTCTGAATGGTAACGGGGCTGAATTGAGTGCTGAAGCTGCCGGGATTGCAGCCTGTCTGATGGCTTACAACCATCACGCCTGCCGTACGGAGTGCGATGCCATAACGGAACACTATTACCGTCTGAGGGACTATGCGCTGAATCACCCGGAATGCCAGGCCATTATGCGTCTCATTGATTAGGAGCTTTCAGGCTATGCAGGACACGACAACATTACCCGCACCATTACAACCCGATATGTTCCCCGCCTCAGTACATCCTCACCCGCGCCCCGCCATGACGCCGTATGCGCAGCGTACCATCCGGCGGGCACTGAACATTCTGGAACGCCAGCTACGTGAACCCGGTGCGGCCTTCACCACCAGCAGTTCGGTACGCGACTGGCTTCGTCTGCAACTGACGCAGGAGCAACGTGAGGAATTCGCCGTACTGTGGCTCGACAACCAGCACCGGCTTATTGCTTACGACACGCTGTTTCTGGGCACCATCAGCACTGTCACCGTGCATCCGCGTGAAATCGTTAAGGCAGGCCTGAAACACAATGCTGCGGCTGCCGTACTTGCGCATAATCACCCGTCAGGGCTTGCCGAACCCAGTCATGCTGACCGGAAGATGACTGAGCAGCTAAAGCATGCACTGGACATGGTGGATATCCGTCTCCTGGACCACCTCGTCATCGGCGGAATGGATATCGTCTCGTTTGCCGAACGGGGCTGGTTGTAAGGGAGGAGTATTAATGAAAATTATCAGTAAACGTCAGGCAATGGCGATATACCGCCAGCATCCACAGTCCCGGTTGTTTCGCTTCTTTACCGGCAAATATAAATGGTCCGGCAGCATCTGCCACTATGCCGGTCGCGAGGTGGAAGATATCAGCGGTGTACTGGCCGTATTCGCTGAGCGCCGTCAGGACCGCAATGGCCCGTATGTCGTATTACGCAGCGTAAGCCTGAATTAATTCACGATTAAGGAGGACTACATTTTGTCGAAGAAAACCACGATAACAACGCATGATATCAGCGAACCCTGGTGGGGGCTCAGGCGCAGTGTCTCTCCGTGTTTTGGGGCCCGTCTGGTCCAGGAGGGGAATCGCCTGCATTATCTGGCTGACCGTGCGAATTTTGAAGGTCAGTTCTGCGATGCGGATTTGCGCCATCTTGACCAGGCTTTCCCGGTATTGATGAAACAGCTGGAGTTAATGCTCACCAGCGGTGAACTGAATCCACGGCACCTGCATTGTGTCACGTTGTATGCCAGAGGGCTGACCTGCGAGGCCGATACGCTCGGTTCGCACGGCTACGTTTACATCGCTATCTATCCCACTCAACGTTAACTCAATTTCCTAACGAGAAACCTTATGAAAACTCTTCCTGCAAATCAGTGGGTGGCGAAGCCATGCCCGCCGCCTGTGCTTGTCTGGCAAACGCTACTTACGCGTCTGCTTAAGCAACACTATGGCCTGACGCTGAACGACACGCCGTTCAGTGATGAAACCGTTATTCAGGAGCATATCAACGCCGGTACCACGCTGGCTGATGCCGTTAACTTTCTGGTGGAAAAGTACGAACTGGTTCGTATCGATCGCAGAGGGTTTAACTGTCAGGAGCAGTCACCTTGTCTTCGGGCTGTAGATATTTTACGGGCAAGGCAGGCAACCGGTTTGCTAACTCAGTGCAAAAAACGCAAATGTAATCAGCCAGATGGTTGATTCAAAACATGATAAAAGATGTAACCAGTGCCCGTTTAAAGCGGGCTATAAATGTTATTATACTAAAACATAAAAACAGGCGAGGCTGGTGTAATGAGAATCGACAAACTTTCACTGCTTAACTTTCGTTGCTTCAGACAGCTCGATATTACCTTTGATGAACACATTACGATTCTAGTTGCACCGAACGGTGCGGGCAAGACGACAGTGCTGGATGCGGTACGACTGTCGTTGATCCCTTTTATTCGCAGTTTTGACACCAGTCTGTATAACAGCCGATCGCTTGGTATACGCACAGAGGATTTGCGTCTGGTTTTTCGCCAGGAAGCGCTGAATATGGAGAGGTCGCCATTAACAACTATTACCGCTGAAGGCGAATGGGAAAGTGGAAAGAAGGCAAAATGGATGAGCGGTCTCCAGGGAGAACGAGCATCAAGTGAGGACCGGGGGGCTGCGGATCTCACCCAATGGGGGGAACAACTCAAGGCACAGGTACGGGATGAAAATAATGCACGACCCATCGTTCTTCCACTGGCGCTTTATCTGGGAACGGCGCGTTTGTGGTATCAGGATCGCTACAAACCGCAATCTGATGAGCAGCGTCTGGATAACAGTGCATTTTCACGTTTGTCGGGATACGACGACTGTCTTTCTGCTACCTCAAATTATAAACAATTTGAGCAGTGGTATAGCTGGCTGTGGCGCAGCCTGCGGGAATTCCAGATTAAATCACTGGAAACCCCTGTAACAAATATAGTGGAAGCTTTTCGTGGTGACATAATACTCGATGCTGTACAGACAATTAAGCAAGCTATTAATTGCCTGACGCAGAGCGCAACTGGCTGGTACGATCTGGAATATAGCTCTACTTATAACCAGCAATTGATAATGCGCCATCCGCAACATGGCATTCTCCCACTTAACCAACTCAGCGACGGGCTACGTAATGCTGTGGCAATGGTGGCAGATATAGCGTTTCGTTGTGTCAAACTCAACCCACACTTACGCGATAAAGCCGCCCTACAGACGCAGGGAATTGTCCTGATCGATGAAGTCGATATGTTCCTGCACCCAGCCTGGCAGCAGCAAATTATCCAGTCTTTACGCAGCGCATTTCCGAAGATCCAGTTTATTGTCACTACCCATAGCCCACAGGTTATCAGCACGGTCAAACGGGAGTCTGTTCGCCTGCTTGAACAGGATGATAAAGGTAACGGACTGGCATCAATACCACAGGGATCAACTTACGGCGAACCGAGTAATGACGTTCTGCACAGCGTTATGGGTGTCGATCCACAACCTCCTGTTAAGGAAAAGGCTGATCTACAAAAACTGACGGTGTTGATCGATCAGGGGAAATACGATGATCTGGAAACACAGCAACTCATGGCTACCTTGCAAGCCGCTTTGGGTGAACATCACCCACAGCTCCAGCGTTTACAGCGCAGTATTGCTCGGCAAAAACTGCTGAAAGGAAAAGCACAATGAGGCATGTGACCAAAAACCGACGGGGAACAGATGCCTTACTTACTGCAAATGAAAATCCGCCACATAATTCTGATCAATCAACCAGTCGCTGGCGGCGTTTTGGCCGGGATAATAAAGCGGACTTAATGGCCCGTCTTCTCGATGAGCAGTATCATCTTTGCTGCTACACTGAAATACGTGCTGACGAGCGTAGGTTAGGCTATCACATTGAGCATGTTGAGAATAAAAGCCAACGACCAGAACGAACTTTTGATTATCTAAATCTGGCTGCAAGTGCATTAAATTCAGGGCCAAATGGTGGTTTATTTCAACTGAAAAGTAAAAATGCCTTTGGCGGTCACGCTATGGGGAAACAAGATGCTGTAGATACGGCAAAATTTATCCATTGCCATATTCACGATTGTTACCGTTATTTTGCTTACCTTTCTGATGGTCGGATAGTTCCTGCTGATGGGCTAAATGCACAAGAAATGGAGAACGCGCAATACACCATTGATCTACTAAACCTGAACAGCGGATTCCTTCAAACGGAACGTCGTAATCATTGGGAAGAGCTGGAACAGCTTTTTGATGAACACATTGAAAAAGACTGGGATCTGCACCAATTACTTCAGCTTGATCTGGTTCCCTCAGCAGATCATAAACTGCATGAATTCTTCAGTATTACACGCCAGTTTTTCCAGCAAGAAGCTGAACAAGTATTACAGAGCCACGCCCCTGCCTTAATTTAGCACCACCATTCCAGATTCAGGGCGACAGCATGATTTATTGCGAGTCGCCTTCCTGATTTACACCCTCAAGATTTATTCAACTTTATTTCACTGCGTAATGCGCCTGCCACTCTCGGTAAGCGCGTTTGCTTTTACGGACAAAATATCATGCCAACAGAAGCTGAGGTTTTAACCGATCATAATGAGCTAATTTGCTCGACCAGCATTGAATGTATCGTCACCGGTCGTGATGCTGCGTTGAAACAGATTGAGGCGCTGATTCGTCAGCTTGATGACATTTCCCGACTCACTTCCGGGATTGGTGGCGACGTCGCTAATCATTGGGCGATGCGGCAGGGTCATTCTTTCGACTGCTGGCTGATGCAATCAGTAGATAAAGCGATGCCGGTGATTACCCGCAATATCGACCGTAGTATCTGGCGCGATCTCATGCTGAAGTCCGGGATGTTGACCCTGATGGATGCCGAAGCCCGCAGTCAGTGGGCGAAGAACCTGGAGGAGGGCGATCTCCCGGCTATTAGCGAAGCCAACATTCTGAGTACCTTTGAACAACTCCACCACAACAAGCAAGAGGTCTTTGAGCGTGGCATCATCAATGTATTTAAAGGGTTAAGCTGGGACTACAAAACCAATAATCCCTGTTATTTCGGTAAGAAGATAATCGTCAACAATCTGGTGAAGTACGACAAATGGGGTTATAGCCTGAGTTGGGGCTGGCGGCGTGACCAGTTAGCCGACCTGGAGCGCATGTTGTTTCTGCTAGATGGCAAAACCATTCCTGATAACCGGCACGATGTAACTATTCGACTGATGAACTTCATTCGCGATAATCCACGACAGCAGGTATTCGGAGATCATCTCTTCACTATACGCCTTTTCCAAAAGGGCAGTGGTCATATCACGTTTAAGCGTATGGATTTGGTAGAGAAGATGAACGATATCATCGCGAAGCACTATCCGGGAATGCTGGCTGCTAAGTGAGTGTAAAAGATCTTCGCTTTTGGGTAATGGTCTTTCAAATCTTCCACACTTATACCGAACATTCATCTGAAAACACATAAATGTGTTTTTACTCTTTTTTGTGTGTTAATGCTTGTCATCAATCTCATCAGAAGAGCGATACCATGATACAGAACAATATCAAACAGCTTCGTACCCAACTGTCGATCACTCAGCGCGAGCTGGCGTATATGGTCGGCACCAGCCAACAGCAAATCCAGCGTATCGAAACCGGAAAGGTCGCAGCAAAGCTAGGCTTTGCACAGGCAATATGCAATGCCCTGGATAAGCCTTTAAATATCGTATTCCCGGAAAGTGATCAGTTGATTAACGACTTTCACAAGAAGCGCCGTAAAACTGATGAAGATCTTGAGACGATAGCCACAGGCGGTATTGAAATGGATAGCGGTCTCTGGACCGTAAAGCTTTGGCTTCAGGGACAGCAGGACTATTTGTTGTTGCCCATTTCAGCTGCGGATAAGCGGAGGTTTTATTATTATTTTCAGGAAAAAAACTCTCCAAACACAGAGCGCTTCTTCGTTCTTGATTCTTCCGAGTATCGTTATGCGTTAAATATGCGCGAAGTGGTATTTCATCAGTTCCTGTCTGATGGCTTTGCTCCCATCATGAGCGAAGAAGAAGACGACTATGAAGACGATTATTTTAATGTCCATATCACCTTGGTGAACGGTGGCCCTGTGATTCCGCTGAGCGTTGAGCCTGATGCGCCGCAAAACGAAGAGGCGGATGATATCGGTCAGTTGAATGCGTTCTTTGAAAAACTGGACTGCGAGCCTGAAACGACAGATCGTTATATGCTAACCGACGAAGATGGGGAAGATGCTTTTATCCGCATTGGTTCTATTGCCATGGTGCGAGTCGTACTTGACGCGCTGGAGCCTGTGGAAGAAGATGAAGAATAGTTTTTAGCTAGCTGTATTCACAGGGAATCGCGTTGAGTATACATGTGAGTATATATCGTGGTATCTTGTTTTTATAAATACATTTATTTCAATTGGTTATGTCATGAATCACGGTGCGGCCTTCGCACCATAGTATGAAAATCAAGTCACCTTTGGGTGGCTTTTTTTATGTCCATAATCGTCCAGTAACGTCCATATCTATCTGTAAAATAACGATTTTAATTTCACTCTCCTCTATGATTTTTTGTCTATTTTATCCACAGCGGTCTTTCCTCGTCCATTGACATCCAGATGATTTGGGGGTCAAGATAAGGGTCAATTCACTTCGATTATGAGTTGACCCCCAAATTATGGCGCTGGCCGACGTTGTTGCCCGTACCGCCAAGCCCCACGAGAAAGCCTATAAACTCGCGGACGCGCACGGCCTGTATCTTTTGGTGAGTCCTAACGGCCCTAAGCGCTGGTATCCCAAATATCGCTTTGAAGGTAAGGAAAGCCGGATTGCGTTCGGTGCCTATCCGCTAGTCTCGCTGGCAAAAGCCAGAGAGAAAAGTGATGAGGTGCGATTGCTGCTGTCGGAGGGCATCCACCCATCGGCCAGCCCTGAAACTGAATAAACTGCCGGATTTTCTGGCAATGATGGAGCGCCACAAAGGGCGGGCGTTAACCAGACTGGCCTTAAAACTCACGCTGTGCGTTTTTATCCGTTCTAGCGAACTACGTTTTGCCCGCTGGCCGGAAATCGATTTTAAACGCGCCATGTGGACGATACCGGCTGAACGTGAAGCCATTCCCGGTGTGAAGCATTCGCAGCGCGGCGCAAAGATGCGCTCTGAGCATCTGGTGCCGTTATCCCGACAGGCTTTAGCGCTGCTGGAAGAGATTAAGGCCATCAGCGGTGCTCATGAACTGATTTTCCCCGGCGATCGTCGGCCAACTAAACCGATGAGTGAAAACACCGTCAACAACGCATTACGAACCATGGGCTATGACACCACTACCGAAGTGTGCGGACACGGCTTCCGCACCATGGCCTGTAGCGCACTGGTGGAATCCGGCCAGTGGTCACGGGATGCGGTAGAACGGCAAATGAGTCATCAGGGACGCAATGGCGTTCGTGCTGCCTACATCCACAAAGCGGAGCATCTGGATGAGCGCAGACTAATGTTGCAATGGTGGGCGGATTATCTGGATGCCAATCGGGATGAGTATGTGGTGCCGTATGAGTTTAAAAATGTTTGATTCATTAGGGTCTTAGCGATGAAAAAAACGAAAAAATCAGCGGAAGCGCTTACGTCTCTGATTGAAGAGGCAGAACAGCGTCATCAGAGGGTCTTACAAGGACTTGCCGATGTTGATACAGGGCATGTTGTTAATCACTTTGATATGCAGATGTTTATCGCCAGACTGAAAAAAGCATAATCGATAGAGATACGGGGCGTGTCCTGTATCGAAAGCCTATGCATTAAGCTCCGCTCCCGCCCCTTTTTTGGGAGGGGCTGGCGCTCATTTGTCTTATGTGGATGATTTTTCCTGCTGCTCATAATACTCACGTATCATTTCTGCCAGATCGTCTTCCACCGTATAGAAGTAGCAAGCCGGAACCTGTAGCACCGACACTAGCCGACAAGCCAGTGCAAAATCCGGCTTATAAATACCGCGCGAATCTTAACCCAGTGACAGCTTAAGCTGCATACCGCAAGCAGCGGCATACCGTTGTAAGGTTGAGATACTCGCACTGGAAACATTTCTCTCAAGGCGGCTCACCGCAGGTTGGCTTACACCCATGCGAGCGGCGATCTCTGTACTTGTCAGACCTGACTTGGACTTCATTTCGATCAGAACAGCTCGAAGCGTTTCTTCTTGAGTTTCGTCCTCATACGCTTTTTTAACTTCATGATTAGAAAGTGCTTTCTCTTTAACTTCAGAGAAGTTGATACCTTTAACTGCCATCTTTCAATTCCTCCCATCTTGACTTTGCCAGCGCTATTTCAGCTTTCGGGGTCTTAGGGGTTTTCTTTACGAATGTCCTTAAAATATAGATCTTACGTCCTTTTGCGTAAGCAAAAAACGTTCTGCTTATGTCTTTGCTGCCTTCATAGCGTATCAAACTATCCCCACCTTATTCCGTTGCGATAGCGGTGTAATCCGTTCCCCCTCAAAGGCGATCAGGCCATCCTTTTCCAGCTTGTCCAACCAGCGGGTGAATTTCTTATTCACATCAAATCCCATTGCCCACATATCATCCCGCACCAATGAACGGGTGCAGCCTTCACCGTTGGCCGTGCGTGAGCGAATGGCCTGCCATAGGGCAAAATGGTTTTCCGTCAGCCGTGGGATACCGGCTAAATCGGGATCGCTGGCAGCCTCATCTTCCCTGACTTCACGGCCTTCATCATTCAGCACCAGTGAGGTGATCGGGTCGCCATCATCGTCCACGTAAAGTGCGGCACGTATCACCTGCTGTACGTGTAAGTACACCCGTTTTAGTTCCCCAATCCCCTCTCCTGGAAACACTCCCAAATGAGCTCTAAACTCTCACCTTCCTTTAACCACACACAGATAGTAAAAATCGTCATGAAAAAGAGTCATATACCGCAAGGTGTATTGTGCTTATGCTGACACAGCGACTTGTATGGGGTGCGCAGAAGTTCGGGAATCCCTGAAACCATATTTCAGCTACGCGTTATTCATACAGACTATGCATTTTTAATAAACGGGAGCAGAGGGGGACTAATGGAATTAATCGTGGCGCACGATATTACGAATGGCGATCGGGAAGAACTTTTTGCTGGCCTGAGAAGCTACAATCGTCAATTTATTAGTCCTGCTTCTTTTGGGCAATTGGGTATTTTTCATCGAAATAGCGCCGGAGTCATGACTGGCGGGCTGATTGCAATGCGTAAAGGATTGTGGCTGTGTATTGATTATTTGTGGGTGGGTGAAGAATCCAGAGGCCTAAAGCTCGGCAGCGCCTTGGTGAGAGAAGCAGAACAGGAGGCTATGCGCCTTGGGTGCAGCCATGTGCTTGTGGATACGTTTAGTTTTCAGGCGCTTCCCTTCTATGAAAAGCAAGGTTATCAGTTGCAAATGTCCTTACCTGATTTTCCTGAGGAAGGCATGTTAAGACATTATCTAATAAAGAAAAATATACAGACTGCATGATAGTTATCTGCCTATTGACCAATGACAAGGTAGACCAGGCGTTACCCTCTTTATAATCATGCCCGTTTCTCTTCTCACTGGTGTGAACGTATGGCTTATCAACTTAATCTTAATTGGCCTGAATTCTTAGAAAAATACTGGCAAAAACAACCTGTTGTATTGAAGAACGCTTTCCCTCATTTTGTCGATCCGATTACGCCAGATGAGCTGGCTGGTTTGGCGATGGAGGCGGAGGTAGATAGCCGTCTGGTCAGCCATAAAAATGGTCAGTGGCAGGCCAGCAACGGGCCGTTTGAGCATTTTGATAACCTGGGTGAAACTGGCTGGTCGCTGCTGGCTCAGGCGGTGAACCACTGGCATGCGCCGTCTGCTGAACTCGTGCGTCCGTTCCGCGCGTTACCGGACTGGCGTTTAGATGACCTGATGATCTCCTTTTCCGTACCGGGCGGTGGCGTTGGTCCGCATATCGATCAGTACGATGTCTTTATCATTCAGGGGATGGGCAGCCGCCGTTGGCGGGTGGGTGATAAATTGCCGATGCGTCAGTTCTGCCCGCATCCTGCGCTGCTGCATGTCGATCCCTTCCCGCCGATCATTGATGAAGATCTTGAATCGGGCGACATTCTTTATATTCCGCCCGGTTTCCCACACGATGGTTTTACTCACGAGACTGCGCTCAACTATTCCGTGGGGTTCCGTGGCCCGAACGGTAGAGACTTAATCAGCAGCTTTGCTGACTACGTGCTGGAGAACGATCTCGGTGGTGAGCATTATAGCGATCCTGATTTGGCCTGTCGGGAGCATCCGGGACGAGTTGAAGACTATGAGTTTGACCGTCTGCGCGAGATGATGATTGACGTGATTAATCAGCCGGAAGCGCTGAAACAGTGGTTCGGTCGCTTTGTGACGACGCCGCGCCACGAGTTGGATATCGCTCCGGCAGAGCCGCCTTATGAGCAGGACGAGATTGTCGGTGCGTTGATGGACGGTGGTGTGTTGACACGCCTGAGCGGGCTGCGTGTTCTGGAAGTAGGCGGTAGCTACTTCATCAACAGCGAACGACTGGATATGGTCGATCCGAAAGCGGCTGATGCGTTATGTCGTTACACCGTGCTTGGTAAACAAGAGCTGGGCGAGGCGCTGAAGAGTCCAGCATTCGTGGCTGAGTTAACCGGGCTGGTTAATCAGGGTTACTGGTTTTTCGACGAATAACACTTTTCTCAGTTGCGGCCTTCGAGAGCATCACCCGAATCACTTATCTGAGTAAGCTCATCGGGAGTCCTTCTCTTACCGCCTGCCTGAAACTCGAATTATTTAGGGTGTATATAATTAGCCAAAAAAGACTCGGAGTTTCCTCCGAGTCAGTGTGAGCATCATCAAACCAGTGCTAGAAAACGAAAATTAAACGGCTTCGTTTTCGTCGGTGTAGCGTTTAGCTTTGTAAGCGGGATGCATCAGGTTCTGAATGGAGAAAATGTCGTCCAGTTGTTCTTCGGTCAGCAGACCGCGCTCCAGCACCACTTCACGTACGCTCTTGCCGGTTTCGGCACAGATTTTCCCAACGATATCGCCGTTGTGATGGCCGATGAACGGGTTCAGGTAGGTTACGATACCGATAGAGTTGAAGACGTAAGCTTCACACACGTCTTTATTAGCAGTGATGCCGTCGACGCATTTTTCCAGCAGGTTATAGCAAGCGCTGGACAGAATCTGGATGGACTCGAACATCGCCTGTCCGATAACCGGCTCCATCACGTTCAACTGCAATTGACCCGCTTCTGCCGCCATGGTGACGCAGGTATCGTTGCCGATGACCTTGAAGCACACCTGATTCACTACTTCTGGTACGACTGGGTTAACTTTGGCTGGCATGATGGACGAGCCGGCCTGCAATTCTGGCAGGTTGATTTCGTTCAGGCCAGTACGCGGGCCTGACGACAGAAGGCGCAGGTCGTTACAGATCTTCGACAGCTTAACCGCAACGCGTTTCAGAGCGCTGTGCATCATCACGTAAGCACCACAGTCGGAAGTCGCTTCGATCAGGTCTTCAGCCGGTACGCACGGCAGGCCACTGACTTTCGCCAGATGTTGAACGGCCAGTTTCTGATACTCATCCGGCGTGTTCAGACGTGTACCGATGGCCGTTGCGCCCAGATTCACTTCCAGTAACAGCTCGGCGGTGCGTAGCAGGTTGCGATTTTCTTCTTTCAGCAGCACGTTGAATGCGTGGAATTCCTGACCGAGGGTCATCGGAACGGCGTCCTGCAACTGGGTACGGCCCATTTTCAGGATGTTTTCGAACTCTTTTGCTTTGCGCTCAAAGCCATCGCTCAACTGCGTAATCGCTTCGACCAGTTTCAGGATGGAGGTATACACCGCGATACGGAAGCCAGTCGGGTAAGCATCGTTAGTGGACTGGCATTTGTTCAGGTGGTCGTTCGGGTTCAGGTATTGGTATTCACCTTTCTGGTGACCCATCAGCTCCAGACCGATATTCGCCAACACTTCGTTGGTGTTCATGTTGACTGACGTACCCGCGCCGCCCTGATAGACATCGATAGGGAACTGATCCAGACATTTACCGTTGTTCAGCACTTCATCACAGGCTTGCAGGATAGTATCGGCAATTTTACGCGGGATAGTTTGCAGCTCTTTATTCGCCAGCGCGGCGGCTTTTTTTACCATCACCATGGCGCGGACAAATTCTGGGATATCGCTGATAGTACTATTGCTAATATAAAAATTCTCAATCGCACGCAGCGTATGGATACCATAATACGCGTCAGCAGGGACTTCGCGGGTCCCTAACAGGTCTTCTTCAATGCGGATATTCGTTGACATGGATCTTCTTCCTTTTTCTTGTTCGATGTACGCAGCATCGTACGCAGCATCGTTTTAAATATTAAGACTATGATTTTTTAGGGTTTTGCTATGCTGTTTCGGTGTTTTCAGGTAGCACGAACCCACCACGATTTTGATAAAATCATGACTAAAAAAAGTTCTCGGGGAGACGAACGTTGAATAAGCATCGTTAAATGACTATTGGCGGATATATTCCTCCATTTTGGTTTTGTCTCCCAATCGTGAATAGTTATACCTAACTGTTATTCCGAATTATCTGGGCTAATCTCAACCAGCTTTTCTATTCCGCGGTTTAGCGTTTTTAATTTCGGCACAAATACGGTTTTAATAATGTCATGCGTGACATCGCACGCTTCTTCAAAGAACGCACTGTATTCATCTCGGTGCCCGACAATATAAAGCGAACGCTTGATATTTAGCTGTTCCGGCATATGCGTCAGCACCTCGCGGGAGTGGGCAACGGATTGCAGGAAACTGAGCGGGGTGGTCACTGCCCAACCGATGCCTGCTGCCACCATCGACGTTAAGGTATCCGCATTATCAAATTCGAGCATGTTCGGCACGCGGATATCGATGCGGCGCAGGTAGCGCTCAATCTGCATTCCAATCTGCGAGTTCCGGTTAAAACGCACCAGCGGCAGTGCGGCTGAAAGCTCACGGATGTCCTCGACCGTTTTGATGCGTTTACGGTAATCCGGCGGCGTGATAATGAAATAGCCTTCGGAAAACAGCTGATGACGCACCACGCTATCGCTGTCGATCAACGGGTCGCTGGTGACGATCATATCCAGCTCGCGGCGCATTAGCGCTTCACCCTGCTGTGGGCTGAGCCCGGTACGAATCAGCAACTGCGACGAACTTTTCATCAAACTCTTGGTAAACACCGAACCGCAGGTGATAGCAAACGAATCCACCAGGCCGATACGTAAGTCGGGTTTGATGCCTTTTCCCGCCTCCAGCACCTGTGCCTTGAGGTTCGCAATCTCCTCCGTCAGGATTTCTCCTCGGTTTTTCAGTGCAATGCCGTAGGGCGTCAGGACAAAGGGGCGACGAGCCCGGTTAACCAATTTGACACCGAAATCCTCTTCCAATAACCGGATCGTCTGCGAAATGGCAGAAGGCGTCAGGCCTAACCGCGCGGCGGCTGCCGTCATGCTCCCTGCTTCCGCCATCGTCACAAAAACATAGACGGCGTACATATCGATCGATTTATTGGCGGACACTGTGCGTTTAACCATGTGAGTTTGCCTACACTGCAAGGTGAATGTCGTCGAAATATGAAGCGTTAGTCTATCTCATCTCGCCGACTACGACCTCGCTAACTGATGTCAGAATAGTCGGCTAACTTCAGAAAAAATACAGGTCGCGTCACTGATTAATTTTTTCTTATTTCTAGCTTTAGCGGATCTGAAGATATGCCATTCATAGGTTGTAACGCGTGGAATAGCGTAGAGAAGGGCGAAGGATCACAACAGACGTTGGGTTATATTTTTCGGCGGATGGACAGTCATTATTGAGAAACGGTGAATCTATGAAATGTGATGAGAGGAATGAAGGGTGTTTTGCACAATAGGGTGGAAAATGCGCCTGTATTTCAAAGGACTAAGTTAGAAAGTTTCCCTTTAACAGCTTGTTGACACCTTTGTTACGATACGAAATACTCTCTTACGGATTGATATCCACTGACGTGTAATTTCTTAATTCTCACGTTAATTCAAAGAGATAAATATAAAAACTGATTTCGTGCTGCTCCCACTTTATTCACATTGAGTGGTAGTTTAGTGCGGAAAAAACTATGCCGAATTAATTAACCATTCTGATTATTGAGAAAACCACGCCGTGGGGGGGGTTACTGCGGTTGGCGGATGTTTTCAAAAAAAATGACATAAGAATGTGTTAATTAAGGGATAAAAGAACTCTGCTTGTCGGCGTTCTTCGCGTTTGGGGTGGTTAAGGATGAGGGATATGGAGTGAAGCATTATCAAGTCAGAAGAATTAGCCTGCTTGCTGCTATTGTGACACTGACAACAAGCTGTGCGTCCTTGCATGATGCGGGCCGCAGCTATGGCACGGCGATTGGCTGTATTGGCGGGGCGGCATTGGGCGGTGGACTTACCTATCTGGTGACGGGTGATGCCAAGAAAGCCGTGGCGGGAGGGCTGTTAGGCGGTGCCGCAGGCTGTGCATTGGGCAACGTTTGGCAGAATCGTGAAGAGGCGCTGGCAAAAATTGCCCAGGAAGAAAATATCGCAATTACAACCCGCGCCCTGCAATCTCAGGAAAAAAGCGGTACTGAAACCGTAGGGCTGGTGGCTCAGGTTCAAGACAGCGGCATGTTCGATACCAATAGTGCGCACCTTTCTGCGGATGGTTTACGGCAGGTCAAAAAGATTGCTATAGCGATGAAAGAGGGTGATCAAAGCGGCGTCATTCTGATTGTAGGACATACTGATGCTACGGGGAGTGCAGATTGGAATCAGCGTCTTTCAGAACAACGTGCGCAGAATGTTGGTCGGGTGCTTGAACAGGCTGGACTGAGTGCACAGAAACTTTACTTCCAGGGTGCGGGCTCCGCTCGTCCGGTGGCCGATAACGCCACGGTAACGGGTCGGACTGCCAACCGTCGGGTCGAAATTGTAGGGCTGGCAAACGAAGCCCTGTTAAAACAGCGGCTTGAACAGGAAGGCAGTAACCTTGCTTATCTGCGTTATGGCACGGCTGAGCAGGCTACGTCGACAGTGCGTTCTCCCTCTGCATCAAGCCGCAAGGCGAAACCTTCTACATCATCTTCAAATCGTAAAGCCGATCCCGCTCGTAAAGCAGAAACGCAGACTGCGGCGGCAACGCCAACAACAGAAGCGAAGCCGTCAGCCGCGCCAACGACGAAAAAATCCGCCGAGCCAGCCAATAGTCAGAATTTTGTGGATTTTGGCGGGCAGCCAGTCAATTCCTCCATACCGGTTTTGGCGGCGAGCCTCAAACCGCGCAGCAGCGGGTTTAGCCTGATTCCAGAAGCGAATGCCAGCAGCATGCTCAAAAGCTGTGTAGCAGATAATGTGCGCGTTAGTGGACAAGCCAAAAATCTGGCTAGCGGGAAAGCGGTTGAAACCCATGAAACCCGAGAATATCTGCCGGGTATGAACGGTCGGGCTTGGGCTGGGCTGGTGAATAATCATCTGGTCACACTTTCACCCGTTAAGGTGCTGAGTGATAACGCCGCGGTGGTGGAAAATCCGAAGGTATATGTTACGCGTGATTACCAGTCCAAAGGCAACCGCAAAGCTGACGCGCCATTAAATGCGGTGGCGAATGCGTGGGAAGGCGAGGAAAGCATTCTGTATCGGGTTTATCTACAAGATGAAACACAACAGGCACTTTCCTGCGTAGATTTACTGGTGCCGAAAAAGGCCAGTAAGGCACAGCAAGGGCAGCTGTTCTACAGCAATCACAGCAAAGAATACATCGCGAGCTACACCCCGACGCGTAGTTAATTAAAAGGTATTGATTCATGGAATTATTTCAAAGCATCGCTGAGGCGATTTCGCTTTATCGTTACATTTTCTGGCCGTTATTGGTGCTGATGACGCTGGTACTGGTTTTTATCCGCTGGTGGGATCAGGTCAGCTACTTTTTCCTCAACCTGATGAGCAGTATGCCACTTATCGGTCATGTATCCCGTTTGTCCCGTGCGAATGAACCGCGTCGCCAGGGCACGGGGAAACTGGCCTGGTATCCGGCAGAAGAGGCGATTTGCGCCAAATACTGGCAGTATTATAAAACCTCAAATCTGGATGCCGATTTCTACCTGCGCTGTGTTAACTACCTTAATAAGGTAGATGAGCGCGGGCGTAAGCCGACGGGCGTCATCCTGTGGGGTTGCAGTGTGGTGTTAGTCCTGCTTGAGGCCTTTATTTTTGCCTTGGTGCTCTCGCCGTTTATCGCAAGTAACATTTCTGCCAATCAGGCCGAATTCTCGGCGATTGTCATCTCCGTTCTGATCGGTGTGGTACTGGTGCCTGCCACCCACCTGATGGGGGCTGAACTGCATAAAAACACGCTGCTGAAAAAGATCCGTTACTGGTATTCAGAGGCGCGCCATAGCGGATCTGCGAAAGGATTGAGCAAGAATCACGAAATCTCGCTGGAAAATACCCGTTTGGATGACAACGATCCAAACTATATCCAGATGTTGAACCGCGTAACGCACAATGTTCACGTTAAGCCGCAGTATTGGGCAACGGCGGTTGCCCTGTCTCTGATTATCTTCTTCTCTGTTGGTGCCTATCTGGTACGTGCGGCGACCATCAATGCGATGGATACGCAGGCCGTGAACGGTTCGCCATTCTCACAGGTCGTTCAAACGAGTGATGCTTCTCCATTTGACCTGCCATCGGGTGCGGTAGCGGACAATGCCAAAGCGGATACGCAGGCGTCACAAGAAATCACAGATAACCGTGTATTTGCTTCAAAACTGACGTTCATCATCCTGTCCGTCATTTTTGTTGGCGTACAGCTGATTGGTATTTTGATCGGTATTTATCGTTCATTTGCCGGGATTGAATCCAAAGCTGCGGCCAAATACATTGGTAATTTCAGTGGTTCTGAGGAGTTTGCATCGTGGCATGCAATGCGGCGTGAACGTGTGGAGCGCGATGGGCAAGAAAAGCTAACCGCGTTGCAAAATCGTTTGATGATGAAGCGCACCAATAGCCAGAGTGAACCGCTTACCACGCTACCGACGTTTGATGATTACATTAGTGGCAAGCTGCGTGATAAAGCGCGCTCAAACGCAGAGCTGACTGCGCATTTACAAGCGAAAAGCGAACCGGCACAGCCAGCGCCTGTTGCTCAACCTGTTGCGGTTCAGCAGGCTGAGTCTGCGCCTGTTGAGGTGGCTAGCCAGCCTGCGGCACTCGCATCGACATCAACGGTCGTTGAACCTGTTCAGGCTGCTCAGCCAGTCACTACGGCAGTAAATACGCCGGAGAGTGATGACGAGAAACAACGTATCCATGAACTGGGTGATTTGACGTTGTTCAGCGAGGAAGAACTACAGCTGATTGCTGAGGATCAAGGACTGTCGTTGGAGTCCTTGAAGAAACGTCAGCGCGTGCAGGCGTTGCTGAATAAGGCGCGTCCGAAGGAGAACGTATGAGGACGCTACTCTCGCTGCTGCTACTGGGGGTGACCTGTGTGTCGCAGGCCGCAGAACGTAACGATATCCCTAGTTGCTATAGTTTTGCCAAGCTAGACCAACATCGCCCGGCTGACAGCGGTCGGGAACTGGTGGTGATTGTCGACCAGACGGTCAAGGTGCCTGTTGACCTGAAAAAATCGGTCTGGAATCAGGTAGTACGTTACGTGCAGCCTGGCGATCATGTTGTTATGTATCAGTTCTCGGCGCTGTTGCAGGATAACTACATGAAGCGCGTGTTTGACGGCAAGCTGGAAATGCCGTTTACCGATCAGAAGGTACGCAACAGCTTAGGGATGGACAGCCTGAAATCATTGGATGGGTGTCTTGTGCAGCAAAGGCAGTTTTTTGCGCAAAACATCGGGAAGAAAATGGCAGAAAGTTTCGCCGAGCGTGGGGATAACATCGCCAAAAGCGAGATCATGGATAGCCTCAAGCGCATTGGTGACGATCTGAAAGAGACCTCTGCTGCCAGTAAAACGATTCTGTTGGTGTCCGATATGCTTGAAAATAGCGAATTTGGCAGCTTTTACAGCAACAACAGTATTCGTTTGTTAGAGCCGGAAAAAGAGATGGCTCGTGCTGGGAAGCAAGATCTGGTGGCGAATTTCGCCGGTGCGAATGTGTATATCGCAGGAGCGGGACTTATCGATACGGATTCGAAAAACAACTATCGATCCGGCAAGGTCATGCAGCAGCTTGAAGTCTTCTGGCGACAATATTTCGCAGCGTCTAAAGCTACCGTGGTGAGTTTCGGTGCCCCAGAATTGACGGTCGATCTGAAGTAATTTTTGTCCTACTGAAAGGCGCTGATGTATGAATGACATTAGCGCCTTTTTTGTTTTCAGCGGGTCTGCATCACCTATTTGGCTCTTTTTTCATTCAGTTGATGAAAAATGCCGAGTTTGCTCCCTTTCCTTATTGAGAGGAAGTTAGAGGGAAAATGCTATCGCCCTATGTAACCTAACAGCGTGTCTTTACTGTGTGGTAAGAGGTGCATCACTCACTGTCGTTACTGCGCGCACGTGGCGTTCCGCCTGTTCACACATTTCCAGCAGTGCCGGAATCAGGTGCGCGGTAGCGTTGAGGCACGCGCCGAGCTGGCTGAGGCTTTCCTGTGGCAGTTCCACGTCGTTTTGCAGCGTGTCACCGAGGTAATGCAGGCCGTGGCACAGGCCTTCAACCGATTCGGCGGCAATCGCGCCGAGGTCGCAGAGCTGAACGTCATCTAACTGTGCGAAAGGCAGGCTGGCGATTAGGTCGCGGAAAATAGTAATGGTGCTGTCAGCGGGTGTGGCGTGAGTGTCCGTCATGGTCATTTTTTCCTTGAGATAATTAAGTCCGCCACCACACAAGGTTCCAAACTTGGGGGGTGACACAGACAGGATTGGAACCCCGGCTCTCAAGAAGACCGGTCAACCTTGCGGTTGCCCTGCCTGCGTCACCGTAAAGAGTGTGCACGCAGCCCCTGAAAAAACAAAGCGTTTTTCAGTCCTGAGATGCTCGGGGTTCCAAGCCCGGCTGCGGATGTTGCCGCAGCACAGAGACTCTATTCCAACGATGAAAAACGTGAAAGATGGTGGATGGATTTACAGTGGAATTACAGCGGATTTTGGAATGAAGCTCGCAGAAATTTGATTGGCCCTGTGAAAGACGTTGTTGATGAGATGACAAGTGTTCTTGAACAACCGATAAGGCTGACGCACTTTACGCACGGTATTTATATCGTGTTTGTGGGAAACACCAGTTTGCCCTGTGGCAAAAAAACCTATCCACCATAATGAACTGCTTAGCGGCATTGTTCCGTGTGGCTTCATTTATCCAAAAGTTGACTATTTATAGATCATTAAGTCGCTTGCCTTGCCGATCGGCAAAGCACACTATCATATTCTAATTAATGAGGTTAACCCATAATTTTCTGACTTTTAGTTATATCTATAGTAATGCTGTTTTTAAGAGGTGGAGCACTATGCCGCAATTGAGTGAAATTTTTTACACTTCACAGGAAGATATCAACTGGCATTTAGACAGCATTGTTGATGGATTAAAAGACGTTCGTCAGCAATGGCGTGATAAATACCTACAGGGTGATTATCGTCATAAACGCCTTTTCCCCTCGAAAGAGAATGTCAGTAGCATTGTCGATACGTTATCAAAAATTTTGTACCCCATGCGTTTAGGTGCCACCGATCTCAAAAAAGAGAGTGAAGACTATTATGTCGGGTATCTACTGGGTAACGTGCTGGATCGTCTCGCTGAAGAGGCGTTACTGGAGCAGCGTTATAACACAGGTGAGTTATCCCATTCAGATAATACGGCAGATGGCGCTCAAGGTGTCATCAAGCGAATCAAACAGTTCGCTGCGCAGTTGCCTGAAATACGCAAATTACTCGACAGTGATATTCTGGCTGCCTATCAGGGTGATCCTTCTGCGCGAAGCATTGATGAAGTGCTGCTGTGCTACCCAGGCATTCACGCCGTCATCCATTACCGTTTAGCCCATGTGCTTTATCAACTCGATTTTCCGCTGCTGGCGCGGATAATCACAGAAAAAGCACATAGCCAGACTGGTATCGATATTCACCCTGGTGCGCAGATTGACGAAGGATTTTTCATCGATCACGGAACGGGTGTGGTCATTGGAGAAACGGCGATTATTGGCAAGCGAGTGCGTATTTACCAGGCTGTCACGCTTGGTGCGAAGAACTTTATTACCGATACCAATGGTAATTTGAAAAAACGTTATCCCCGCCATCCGATTATCGAAAATGACGTAGTGATCTATGCGGGTGCAACCTTGTTGGGGCGTATTACTATCGGTGCGCGATCGAGTATTGGTGGTAATGTGTGGTTAACCCGCGACACGCCGCCAGACAGTAATGTGCGACAAGCCAATTTATTGCAAAATCAATATAAAGATGGTGATGGAATTTAATTTTTATAATTTACTTTCTAATTTTTTTTCTTAGTGAAAACTATCGATGTTTTTTTGATAAATAAAAGTTAATGCTGTTTTTTTATTATGGTCATTTCTGTTTTTTAAATATAAGCGTCATGATGTTTTCTTTAATTGAAATAAAGAATAAAACGCCCTGCTTACGGAAATAAGTATGAGTATTCTTGATCTTGTCGGAAATACGCCATTATTAGCATTGCCGCATTTTTCTGAAAAAACGCCGGGTGTTTCTTTACTGGCAAAAGCTGAATTTATGAATCCTAGCGGTTCGGTAAAAGATCGGGCGGCAAAGGCAATGGTGCTTGATGGTATTGCTCAGAGGGCGTTGGTGCGTGGAAAGACGATCATTGATGCTACCAGCGGCAATACGGGCATTGCCTACGCGATGATCGGCGCTGCGCTTGGGTATGACGTGGTGCTCTATATGCCGCAGAACACCAGCAATGAGCGTAAACAGATCATCCGTCATTACGGTGCGACGATTGTAGAAACCGATCCGTTAGAAGGTTCTGATGGTGCCTATCTGGCGGTAAGAAGGCAGGTGGAGCAAGACCCCGAGCGCTATTTTTATCCCGATCAGTACAACAACCCTGTTAACCCCCATATGCATTTTGCCACGACCGGTTGGGAAATTTGGCAGCAAACGCAAAAGCGTATCACGCATTTCATTACCAGCATGGGCACCTCCGGTAGCTTTGTCGGGAGTGCGCGGCGGTTAAAGCAGGAAAATCCGCATATTCAAACGCTGGCGGTGCAGCCGGCGTCTCCGCTGCACGGTATCGAGGGCACCAAGCATATGGCCAGTAGCATCAAGCCCGGCATTTTGGATGAAACCTTGCAGGACGGCGTGGTGACGGTAACGACGGAGGAAGCCTACGCCGCAACTCGTCATCTGGCGAATTGCGAAGGTATTTTTGCCGGCATCTCTTCGGGTGCCAATGTGGCAGCGGCCTTGAAGCTGGCGCAGACGCTGCCGAGCGGTTCAGTGGTGGTGACGCTACTTTGTGATACCGGTTCGCGCTATCTGGCCGATCCTTTTTGGAATGAAAACTGATGATTCGATTAACAACGGAAACGGAGCGCCTGATCCGGGCAGAAGGCGAAAAAACGTACCCCAATGAGTGCTGCGGTGCATTGCTGGGGCGTTTCGATAAAAACGGTGATGCACAGGTGACGGCGCTGTTGCCCATCATCAACGCGCGCGAGGCGCAGGAGCAATATCACCGCTTTGTCATCACGGCAGATGACTACCTATTGGCAGAACGTACGGCGCGAGCGCAGGACATTGACGTGGTGGGTTTCTACCATTCACACCCGGATCATCCTGCCATCCCGTCCGAGTATGACCGAGAGCATGCCCTGCCGTTTTATGCCTACATCATTGTTGCGGTTGCCAAAGGGCAATCGACCGATTTCACCAGTTGGCGGCTGACACAGGATCGGCAGCGTTTTGAACAGGAAGCGATCAATATCGAGCAGTGACCAGCAGTAACAAAGCGATGGGGACGATGTGCCCTGATGTTGAACATGGCAGAGAGAGCATAACGATGGCAGTGACATTATTGATTCCGACCGCATTACGTGCTTTTACCGACGGTCAGGGGAAAGTGAGCCTGGAAGGGGAAACGGTTGGGCAACTGGTGGCGGCATTAGCGGCGAGCTATCCCGATATTCATCAGCATCTCTATGAAGAGAACGGCTCGCTGCGCGCTTTTATCAATTTATACGTAGGTGAAACCAATATAAAAACCACCGGCGGTTTAGATACGCCAGTTAAAAGTGGCGACGAGGTGCTTCTGGTGCCTGCTATTGCGGGTGGTGCCGGAGAACTGGCATGAGTATTCCAAGCATTATTCCCGACGACCGGCTAACGGCGCTGTCACACGCGGAGATCGCGCGGTACAGCCGCCATCTGCTGCTGGCGGAAGTCGGGCTGGAAGGGCAACAACGCCTGAAAAGTGCGCGCGTATTGCTGATTGGCACGGGGGGATTGGGTGCGCCAGTTGCCCTGTACTTAGCGGCGGCAGGTGTAGGGACGATTGGCATCGTAGATTTCGATTTTGTCGAAGTCTCCAACCTGCAACGGCAGATCATCCACAGTACCAAGGATATCGACCGCCCCAAGGTCGCCTCCGCCAAAGATAAAATTCGGGCCATTAATCCGGATATTGAGGTCGTGACCTACAACACCCAGCTCAACAGTAAAAATGCGCTGGATATCATCCGCGATTACGACATCGTCGTTGATGGTACCGATAACTACCCGACCCGTTATCTCATCAACGATGCTTGCGTACTGCTCGGCAAGCCAAATGTGTACGGCTCTATTTTTCAGTTTGAAGGTCAGGCGAGCGTGTTCTATGCCAAGGCTGGCCCGTGCTACCGCTGCCTCTATCCGACACCGCCGCCGCCAGGGCTGGTGCCGTCCTGTGCCGAGGGCGGTGTAGTGGGCGTGCTGCCGGGGATTATTGGCACCATTCAGGCAGCAGAGGCCATTAAATTGATCGTCGGTGGCAGTGAGAGTCTCGTCGGGCGTCTGCTGCTATTCGACGTCTGGGAGATGAAACAACGCGAGCTGAAGCTGGAAAAAGATGCCCATTGTCCGGTCTGCGGTGAGCATCCGACGATTCATGCGCTGATCGACTATGAGGAGTTCTGCGGCTTAAAACCGAACGAAGAAGAGGTGCCTATCGAGAGCGTCACGGCTCACGAGTTGAAAGCGTGGCTGGATGCGAAAAAACCGTTACAGCTGATCGATATTCGTGAACCACACGAGCGGGCGATCGTGAAGTTCCCTGACGCCAAGGTGATCCCGCTCGGGCAGATCGTGCGTCGTATTGATGAATTTGATCCTGCGGTGGATGCCGTGTTCCTCTGCAAGATCGGGCAGCGCAGCCAGTTTGCCATGCGTGCCTTGCAGCGGGCGGGCTATACCGGGCGAGTCTTGAATCTAAAAGATGGCATTAATGCGTGGGCGCAGGATGTGGATACCCGCCTGCCACAGTATTGAACCTCGAACCATGTAAAAGTCGTTTATTGAAAGTAAAACTTAAGGGAAAACACCATGACAGATAAAAACGTTCTGAACGCTCTGGGACGCGACGCCGCGTATCAACTCGCTAACGTGACCAAAACAGCGCCGCAGTTTGGTGCGATTACGCCGCGCTGGGTTAGCTATTTTCTGGATTACAAAGGACTAGAAGCTGGGATCTATCGAGTTAACAAAGTCGTGGAGGGTGATACGCCGCTGGATGCGCTGTGCAGCCAGGATCCGACCCAGGTCGAAATCCCTAAAGGGTATATCGAATACCAAACGCAGCCGCGTGAATATCAGTTGGATTCTCTTGCGACGATTATTAATGTCGATACCAAAATCGCGGATATCTATAGCTCACCGTTCGATCAGGCTTCTGAGCAAATCGCGCTAGCGATTGAAAGCCTGCGTGAGCGTCAGGAAAGCCAACTCATTAATAACGACGATTACGGCCTGCTCAAGAACATCGCTGATTCTCAGCGGATCCAAACACGTAACGGGCGACCAACGCCGGACGATCTGGATGAACTGATTTCTAAGGTATGGAAAGAACCGTCGTTTTTCCTGGCCCACCCTCGCGCTATTGCTGCGTTTACCCGTGAAGCCACGCGTCGCGGTGTGCCGCCGGTTACGGCTAACTTACACGGCGGGACGTTTATTCTGTGGCGCGGCATCCCTGTGATCCCCTCGGACAAACTGTTTGTTGACGGTTTGAAGACTCCAAAAGGCAAGGGCGGTAAAACCAACATTCTGCTGATTCGTTCTGGTGAAGCTAAGCGCGGTGTGCTCGGCTTGTATCAGTCAGGGTTGCCAAATGAACAATCTCGCGGTCTATCCGTACGTTTTCGCGGCATTGATGACAATGGCGTTGCTTCTTACCTGCTTTCACTCTATTGCTCCGCTGCCATTCTGGCCGATGATGCTATCGCCGTATTGGAAGATGTTGAAGTAGGTGAATATTATGACTACGAATAATCTTTCACTGTTGGGGATTCCCGGCCCGTGGCCAGGTAGTGGTGAGCGTCCGCTGTCGGCTCGAGATTATGGTTTGCCGGATGAACGCGATTTGCTTGCGTTACTGGGGAGCAGAAGTCATCCACAGGGCACGCCGGATCCAACCTATGCGCCGAAAGTGATCCCCTACGGTCAAGATATCGCCGTGCTGCCAAATACAACGGCACAACGGCTGGGTACGTCTTCTGCATCTGTGCCTGCGCCGCTGGCGCGTGTAGGCCATGTTCCAGTGGAACAGATCCGCGCCGATTTCCCGATCCTGTCTGAACAGGTTGACGGTAAGCCGCTCGTTTGGCTGGACAATGCGGCGACGACCCAACGACCCAGACAGGTTATTGAGCGCATCAGCCATTTTTACCTGCATGAAAACTCAAATATTCATCGTGCGGCACACGCGCTGGCTGCGCGTTCAACTGATGCTTACGAGGCTGCAAGGGATAAGGTCGCACGTTTTATCGGGGCGGGCAGTTCGGACAATATTGTGTTCGTACGCGGGACGACAGAAGGGCTAAACCTGATTGCCCAAAGCTATGTCAAACCGCTGTTGCGCCCAGGGGATGAGATTATCCTGACGTTGCTGGAGCACCACGCAAACATTGTGCCGTGGCAGCTAGTCGCTCAGGAGACCGGTGCGGTGATCCGTGTGGCACCGGTGGATGAAGACGGGCAATTGATCATTGAAGAGTATGTTCGTCTGTTCAATGACAAAACACGTTTTGTCTCAGCCACTCACGTTTCCAATGCGTTGGGAACCGTTACACCAATACAGGAGTTGGTGGCGATCGCCCACCGCTTTGGCGTGCGTATTGCCATTGATGGTGCCCAGTCAATTTCGCATATCCCTGTAAATGTGACGACGTTGGATGCTGATTTCTTTGTCTTTTCCGGTCACAAAATCTTCGGGCCTACTGGCATCGGCGTGGTGTACGGCAAAAAGGACGTACTTGAAGAAGCGCGCCCGTATCAGGGCGGCGGCAATATGATCGCCGATGTGACCTTTGAAGTGACGCGTTATCAGCCTGCGCCGAATAAGTTTGAGGCGGGAACGGGGAATATTGCCGATGCCGTCGGGCTTGGTGCCGCCATCGATTATGTCACCGCATTGGGGATCGAAAATATCGCCCAATATGAGCATGCGCTATTGGAGTACGGGATTGAAAAGTTATCGCGGATTCCAGGGCTGAAGCTGATCGGCACCGCAGCAAAAAAGACGAGCGTGTTGTCTTTTGTGCTGCAAGGTCATGAAAACGAAGCGATAGGGCGTCACCTCAGTCAGGCGGGGATTGCAGTACGCTCTGGGCACCATTGTGCTCAGCCTATCCTGCGCCACTTTGGTTACGAAAGTACGGTCAGGCCTTCTCTTGCCTTCTATAACACCCCACAAGAAATTGATTTTCTGGCAGAAAAAATTGCACAGTTGGTCGTACGCTGACACTTTCCGGTACCGCTCTGACTTTTGGCATGAGCGGTATATTTTTTCGTTGATATGCACCACTCATTGTCGTAATGTCCACCACTTCCTTCGTTACATAAGTACCGCTCTGGAACCGTTCTGTATTTTCTTAGACATCTCTGCCTTTAGCTAAAACAATCATTTACAGATAATGGCGCTGTAAGCGATAGACCCCAGCTCTGAAATTCCGCTAGCGTACAAAGATATCGATAGGGTAATGGCGGCACAGTCATCGCTGGTGGAAATCGTGCATACGTTGCGTCAGGTGGTGTGTACAAAAGGATAGAAGAGGGCAGGGAATATGGCATCGTATGATTTACTACTGCAACAGTTGGAAAAACTCGTCGCTTCATCAGACACCGATGATCAGCCCGCACAGGCCGAGCCACTGGGTTCGGCGTCACGCTTGATAACGCTTACGCGCCATTATAACGGGCATATTCGGCAGCGTGCGGTGCTGTGTCTGGGTTTCATGGATGAGGTCTCAGCATTACCAGCACTGATTGAACGGGTGAACGATTGGGCTGAACCAGTACGCCGTGCGGCCAAACAGAGCGTGCGGCTGCTGTTAACGCCGGATAATGCCGCGCATTTTGTCGCCAATTTGCCTGAGATTTTCTGGCTGCTGCAATGCCAGAGGGAAAATCATCAGCCGCTGGTGGATGAGATCGTCAGCTTTCTGGCCGAGGAGCCACATGCGCCCTTGCTACTCGCTGGGCTGTCCTCGGAAGACAAAACCGTCGCCAGACTGTCACTGGATATTCTGGCTGAGCGTAACCTGTTTCCGCTGAAGCAGATTTTTGAGCAGGCGATGCTGCACCGCGATCCGTTAGTCAGAGCGCACGCGGTGCGGTATCTACTAAGCGCAGATCGGGATGTCGATCATGAGGTGATGGCGATTCTGTTGAAAGATACTTTCGCACCCATCAAGCAGGTGGTGTTGCAGTATGTTATCCACAACGCGTTCCCTGTTCCTGAGTCCCTGTTGATCGCGCTACTGTTTGATAAAAATGCGCTGGTGCGCCAACGAGCCTCAGCGCTGTTGCGTGAGACAAACAACGATCCGGTTGCTCATTATCTTACGGCATTGGATCGGGCGGCAACCGTGACAGAGCGTAAAATCACGCTGTGGGGGCTGGATGAACATCGTTACGACGGCATTGTGGTGCTGGCGGAACGCAATCTGGATGAACGCTATCCCAGCCTTTATCACAGCGCCTTGCGTATTCTTATTCAACGTACTGGTGACGATGCTCACGAACGACTGTTGGCTGCCTTACGCCACCCCTCGATTGCTATTGCGAAAGTTGCGCGGAAGCTGTTTTATCAGCAGGAAATCTATTTGTCGCTGCCTGAACTTCAGCGCTGTCTGGAAGAGGCGTCTTCCAGAGAACACATTGAGGTGTACTACTTTTTAGCCCAAAAGTTGAATAAATGGGACTGGCTGATTTTCCTGTTGGATAACGTGCAAGCAGAAAATGCTGCACTAACGCAGGCTGGCGTGAAGTATTGGACGCAGCGGTTCAACCGTTCGGGCATCCTGCCGAATACCCGGCAGCAGGCGCGTTTGCGGGCGTTATTAGATAAAAATCCGCACGTTATCTCGCGTAAAAGCCCGTACATCGCTCTGTTTTTGTTTGGTGGCTGATTCGTTGCCTTTATCCCTGTCCCAAAAAAATATGCTCACGATGGTATGCCATCTGTGACAGATCGGCATTGGACGCGCCGCGCAAACCGGTGCGGCCGGAGTCGATAATAAACGGATCGAGGCTGGCGAGATTAACCAGCTTCATTGCCAATGCAGAAGGCGTGCGGTTAATCAACTTGGCGTAGCGAATGATATCGGGGTTACGCGAATGCAGCCTGCCAAACGGCAATTGACTGTATAAAGTGAAGGCGATCAGTAATTGATCTCGCGTCCAATGGTTGGTAGCCGCCATACGTGTTTCGTCCGTTCGTTAGCGCATTCGATTAGTGATATCGCTAACTATGCCAGGTCATTTCGTAAAATGCATGTGTTTGCCCCGTCTGGATAATTGGTGCAGGCTGCGTTAACGTTCTGACAGCTTTTCAATCATGATGCCGAGAGACTATGCCTCATTCTTATACTCCCTTGTTCCGTCCCTTATGTGCGCTGGCTCTGCTGGTACTGGCGGGGTGTGCCAGCAAAACGGCGACGACGCCGGAATCACGGCCTGCGGATGTTCGCGCGCAGTTGCTCAAACTGTTGCCTGATAACGTGAAAGATCGTCAGGGGTGGGCAACCGATATTGCCACGGCATTTACTACGCAGGGACTCGATCCCAGCAATGAAAATTTATGTTCGGTACTCGCGGTGACCGAGCAGGAATCGACGTTTAACGCCGATCCACAGGTGCCGAATTTGTCGAAAATTGCCTGGCAGGAGATTGACCACCGCGCGGAGAAGGTTCATGTCCCAGCCTTTCTGGTGCGTACCGCGCTACTCATCAAATCTCCTAACGGCAAAAGCTACAGCGAGCGGCTTGATAAGGTACGCACGGAAAAAGAACTCAGCGCGATCTTTGATGATTTCATCGACATGGTGCCGATGGGCCAGCGACTATTTGGGCGGTTAAACCCGGTACATACTGGCGGGCCAATGCAGGTGAGCATTGCTTTCGCCGAAGCTAACGCAAAGGGCTATCCGTATAGCGTGGACGGCTCCCTTCGCCGCGAAGTTTTCAGCCGTCGCGGTGGGATGTATTTTGGCATCAAGCATCTGCTGGGTTATCCGGCGAATTACCCGCAGTCTATTTATCGGTTCGCCGATTTCAACGCAGGACGATATGCCAGCCGAAATGCGGCGTTCCAGCGTGCCGTCAGTCGTCTGACGGGGGTTAAGCTGGCGCTGGACGGTGATTTAATCAACTACAGTTCGGATAAAGCCAGCGCCACAGAGTTAGCGGTGCGTGCATTAGGGAAACGGTTGGACATGAGCGACAGCGCCATTCGTCGTGCGCTGGAGAAGGGCGATAGCCTCGATTTTGAAGACACCAACCTGTATGAACGTGTCTTTGCGCTGGCGGATAAGTCGGGCACGAAAGCGCCGCGCACTATCCTGCCGGGGATCGCGCTGGAAAGTCCGAAAATTACCCGTAAGCTCACTACCGCATGGTTTGCCCAACGGGTCGATGAACGCCGGCAGCGGTGTTTAGTCAGAGCTAAATAGGCAGCGCCCTCCACCGAGGGCGTTGCCGTCATTCACTGCGGTGAGTGCATCAAACTGGCCACTGGCTGAGTTTGATGCCGCGTTCTTGTGCATTTTCGCGGAAATCTTCCAGCATCGTGCGGACATCGGGGTCGATGTAGTCTGCGTTGTCGTGTTCTACAATCACGACGCTGTTGGCGGGGATCTTGTTGAGCAAGCCTTGCAGACGCGGGTTGTGCACAAACGTCAGGTTTTGCTGAAAGCTGAGCACAAAGTGATCGCCGTAGCGTGTGAGCTGCATCGCGTTGCGGTGGCTTTTATAAATGCTGAAAGCTAACTGGGTTATGATGCCAATCCCGATGCCTGCCAGCATCCCAAACACGATGATCCCGATAACGGTCGCGGCGAAAGGGACGAACTGTTGTAAACCCTGACGCCACAGCAGTAGGAACTGTTGCGGAGACGCCAGTTTATAGCCGGTATACAGCAAAACCGCGGCCAGACTGGCAAGCGGAATGACGTTAAGTAAGTCAGTCATGAACAGGCCGCACAGGAGCAGCAACACGCCGTGTAGCAGGATGGAAAATTTGGTACGCGCACCTGCATTGACGTTGACGGAACTGCGCACAATCACGGCAGTAATCGGCAAGCCGCCCAGAAAACCGCTGATCATGTTCCCAATCCCCTGTGCACGCATCTCTTTATCCGGCGAAGGTGCAGGGTGCTGCGGGCGAATTTTCTTTAGCGCTTCCTGACTCAGCAACGTTTCCAGACTGGCCACCAATGCCAGCGTTACCGCAACTACATAAACCGCTGGGTTCTTCCACGCCTGCCAGTCAGGGCGGGTCATCTCCCCCATGAGCTGTTCCAGACTGCCAAATTCAGGCAGGACAATGCGCGGCAGATTATCAACCATCTCGGAGGATAGGCGCTCGCCGTAGACGGTAAATAATCCGCCAAATAGCACGGCGACCAGCGGGCCGGGGAGCCAGCTAAGGGCACTGATTTTTTGCACGGGTTTGGTGGTCCAGAGCCAGAGAATCGCTAGCCCGACCAGACAGACGGTCAGCGCGCTGGCAGAGAATCCGGGTTCGGATGCACCGAAGAGTGATTTCAGGCTGTCTTCACCGTCTGACCCGAAAGCGAGCGGGATTTGCTGAATAATCAGCAGAATGCCGATAGCGGACAGCATGCCTTTAATCACGGTACCGGGAATGAGCGTAATAAAGCGCCCGGCGCGCAGTAGGCCGAGAATACATTGCAGCACCCCGGCGAGCATGATCGCCAATAGCAATGCTGAAAACGATCCCAGGCTGGCGATAGAGCCGGAGACGATAGTGACCAGACCGGCGGCGGGGCCGCTGACGGCATAGCGAGACGGGCTGAATAGGGTGACGACGAGTCCGCCGACGACGCCGGTCAACAGACCGACAAAAGGGGGAAGACCGCTGGCCTGCGCGATGCCGAGGCTCAGCGGTAGGGCAACAAGGAAGACGACGAGCCCCGCTGGGATATCATGTCTGAGTGTGCTCAGGTTCATGGTGATGCCTCCTGTTCCTGTGCGTGACGGTGGATAAGTTCTTTCAGATGACCGCTATGCAGGTCGTAGACACAGCCGAAAACATCCAACTCGACGCCATCGCACCAGGCTTTTTGCACCGGTTCACAGGCGATTAGGTGGGCGAACTGCGCCAGCACGTTGGCCTCAACCAGTTGGTTCTGGCGTGTGCTTTCATCAGCATCACTATTTTGTGAAGCCGCAATGTGCGGCGAAAGCGCCTGACGCAGTGCCGTGATACGGCGGGATAGCGCAGAGTCTTCATGGGCGAGCCCCATCTCGGGCAGATTCACCGCAGCCTGAACGCCACCACAACCGTAGTGTCCGCAGAGCACGATGCGGGAAACATGCAGATATTCAAGGGCATATTGCAGCACACTCATAAAGTTATCGTCGTCAGTGACCACCATGTTCGCGATGTTACGGTGAACAAAAAGCTCGCCGGGAGCAGAGCCAGTCAGCACTTCGGCAGGAACCCGACTGTCTGAACAGCCGATCCAAAGTGAATGGGGTGTCTGGCCCTGCGTGTGTTTTCTGAAATAGTGGGGATGGCGCTGGCGACGCAGCGTGGCCCAACTACGATTTTTGGCTAATAGGGGTTTTAATGTCGTCAAAGTAAACTCTCTCTTTAGAGAACACAGGGATATTTCCCACTCAATTGAGAACGAAGAGGGAACCATTAATTCGTAGCCTTCACTTAATTAAGTTAGGCATAATTGAATTTAGTTCTGGTGTTTTCTAAATCATGACGATTATTGAGAATATTCTTATGTTTTTATTTGTGAGCTATATAAGGTTAATTGATTTAAATACCATTTAAAACAATGAGTTATTTTTATAATCCCCTTGCGATAAGAAAAAGTTATTTTACTTAGAGTCTATTGTGATTATGTATTTAATGTTGCATGGATATTGCAATTTATATTCTTTATTTGATGCATTTTTTATATAAAGTAATACATTTCCAGTATTCGATTTAATTAGTTAATTAAAGTGACTGGAGTACCAATTGTAATTATTTTTGGAAATGTAAAATATATTTTCTTGTCAATAGCCACATATAAAGCATGGAAATAAATAAGAGAAAAGAGGTATCAAAAGCAGACTTGAATAGTGAGTAGAGAACCGGGTGGTTTTACACCCGGTTGAAAGAGAAGAGATGCCTTATTTAGATTGCAACGCTTGCAGTAAAGGCTGCTGTGGTGCGCTGTCGTCAACCTTGAAGCGGCTGACCAACGATTCCATTTCAATCGCCTGTTCATCCAGTAATTGGCTGGCGACGGATGCCTGTGAAACCAGTGTCGCATTCTGCTGGGTGACCATCTCTAACTGGCTGAGCGCTTCGTTGATTTGTGCGATGCCCAGCGACTGTTCATCGGCGGCGATCGCAATCTCATTCACCAGATCGCGCACTTTGCGCGTGCCGGTGACGATGTCGTTAATCCCCTGGTTCGATTGGTTCACCAGCTTCGTACCTTCACTGACGCTGGCAATGCTGTCTGCGATAAGCGCACGGATTTTGCCTGCTTCATCTGCACTACGCTGTGACAGCTGACGAACTTCCGCCGCGACAACAGAGAACCCGCGACCATGCTGCCCGGCTCGTGCAGCTTCAACTGCGGCGTTCAGCGCCAGTAGGTTGGTCTGAAAGGCAATGGCGTCAATGGCGGCAACCACGGCATTCACTCGCCGGCTGGTATCCTGAATTTTTTCCATCGCACCGCTGGCTGATTCGGTAATGGTGCCGACGCGGTGAGCCTGATCGTCTACCTCTGTCGTTAACTGGCGTGCCTGTCCGGCAAAGTCCGCGGTTTGTTTTACCGTGACGGTAATCTCTTCCATGCTGCTGGCGGTTTGCACCAGTGAAGCGGATTGCTCTTCGGTACGCTGCGCCAGATCCTGATTGCCGTTGGCGATCTCGCTGCTGGCACGCCCGATGGTCTGTGAACTGCGCTTAATATTTACCACCATGTCGGCGATGTTTTCCAGTGAGGCGTTATAGGCCTGATTCAACTGTGAAAGCTCGTCAGTTCCCGGTACGCGCAGGCGACGGGTAAGATCGCCGCCCATCTCGCGAATGGTCGTCAGGGTTTGCTGAAGCTGTTCGTTGATACTGCGCATAATCATCGAAGCCAAACCAAGTGCCATCAGGAGAGAAATCAATGCACCAGCTAAATAGCTAATCCAGGATTGACGGGCATCGGCGGCTAAGGCGTTAACCTGTGTCGTCAGATCGTTGGTGGCGAGCTGTTCAACGTTCTTCAGTTCATCAATTTTTACCGTTTGCTGGTTAAACCACTGGCTGGCATCGATATCAAAATTGCCGCCGGGAGAAGTGATTGCCTTATTACGCATCTGGAGCGCACTCTGGGCAGCAGGGTTGTTAAGAGCCTGTTCAAAAGCGTTACGCAGCTCGGCATTGGAGAACATGTTATAGGCGGTGATATACGCCTCACCCTTACCCACCATCTGGTTCAGACGCTCGAACATCCCGGTAGCAAAGCTATTGGCAGAGAAGGTATTAGAAAGCACGGCGCGTTCAAGCCCTGCCTGTTCTTTGACGTTCAGCAGGTTGTAATAGGCAGCCAGACGCTGGGCAATACCGCCGTCGCTAACCAAGTGGGTCATATCTCCGACAATATTCAGCAGATAGCTGACGGAATCGGAATAGTAGCCGAGTGCCTGCGTGACAGAGATCGACATGCTATCGATATTGCGACGATACTCGCCAAGCTGTTGCATTTTCTGCGCAATTTTACCGATCTCTCCACTCACATCGTTACCGAGTTCACTGTCACTGAGATTCGCAGCCGTTTGTTGAAACTGTTGCTGTGCCCGATCGCTGGCTTGCCGCTGCGTAGTGAGTTCGGCACCAAACTTTTTCCCCTGACTGCCAAAATAACCGGCGCTCATTCCGCGTTCACGCTGGAGCTGGTGGGCTAACTCGCCCGCGTCACGTGCTAGCGTAATCAGTTTCTCCATGCGGATCATCTCATGCTCTGTGTTACGTCGCTCCATCACGCCGGAAAAACTGAACCACAGCAGGGCAAGGATGGGTGGGAGGAGGGCCAGAATGAACTTACTGCGGATCGAGATGTGATGAAGGGATTTCATTGATGTGCTCCATAGCCTGCAATCCGTCCTTTTCTGACATGTGCAGTTTGCAAAAGTAGACAGGGTTTATTGTAGTTTCGGCACAGGGAAGCAATGATTTAGCATTGATGATGCAACATCCATAAAAACAGTGCGTCTACTCTGGTTGGGCTTCTTTCATAAGAAGATTTCACTATTGCGGTATGGTACTACCCCGTTATCTTTCTTTTTAATAACTCAATGTAGGTATTTTAATGAAGGATTTATGCCCTAAATAAGATCGTTAACTTATGTTGCCGCGAGGGGGATTTTTTGCCACGGTATCGGTGTTTCTACTGTCTAGATAATGGTGAGCAGCATCGTGGCGTTAATCAGTGAAATCAGGGTAAGAAAAAAGATAACGACCTGGAATGCGTGGCGAGAAGGTTTCATATGTGCTCCTGATTTGGCGAGTGAAAAACACCCGCCTTGTTGAAGGGATTAGAACCATTGGCCGAAGCGGCGGATGTAGGCGCGCTTAACCAACTGTGCGACGGTGCAGTAGCCAATTAGCGTGGCGGCCAGCCAAGGGAAATATTCCCACGGCAGCGGTTGCAAGCCGACCAGTGGCCCCAGTGGAGAGAACGGCAGGTAGATGCCCAGCGCCATCACCAGTCCGGTCATCAGCATCACCGGCAGTGCCGCCGTACTCTGAATAAACGGAATCTTCTGGGTACGCAGCATGTGCACGACCAGCGTTTGGGACAGCAACCCTTCAACGAACCAACCTGACTGGAACAGCGCCTGATGCTCCACGCTGTTGGCGGCAAACACGAACCACATCAGCGCGTAGGTGGTGATGTCAAAAATCGATGACGTCGGCCCGATACACAGCATGAAGCGGCCAATATTTTTAGCATCCCATTTGCGCGGCTTGCGTAGGAACGCCTTATCCATTTTGTCCCACGGCAGCGACAACTGAGAGATGTCGTACATCAGGTTCTGAATCAGCAAATGGATCGCCAGCATCGGCAGGAACGGAATAAAGGCGCTGGCGACCAGCACTGAAAACACGTTACCGAAGTTGGAACTGGCGGTCATGTTCAGGTATTTGATGATATTACCGAACGTCTCGCGGCCTTTGATGACGCCTTCTTCCAGCACCATCAGGTTCTTTTCCAGCAGAATGATATCGGCTGACTCTTTGGCGATATCCGTTCCAGTATCGACAGAAATCCCGATATCAGCATCACGCAGGGCAGGGGCATCGTTGATGCCGTCGCCCAGAAAGCCGACTGTATGATCATTGCCTTGCAGTGCTTTCAGGACGCGGGATTTTTGTAGCGGCGTCAGTCGGGCAAAAATGGTGCGCTTTTCTACCATTACGCCGAGCTGTTCATCGCTGAGTGCGTCGATCTCGTTCCCCTCCAGCACCACACCCGGCTCCAATCCGACATCGCGACAGATCTTGCTGGTAATAATCGCGTTGTCGCCAGTCAGGACTTTTACCGTCACACCGTTTTCATGCAGTGCGCAAATGGCAGCAGAGGCACTCTCTTTTGGTGGATCGAGGAACGTTAGCAGACCGCAGAGGGTCAGATCGCATTCATCCTCGGCGCTGAGCGGCAGCGTGCTGCCCACCGGACTCAGTTCACGGGTGCCAATCATCAGCACGCGAAATCCTTGCTGGTTGTAGCTTTCTGCCAGTTTTTTCAGTGCGTCGCGACGTTCGTCGTCCAGTTCATGCCGCTGTCCGTTCTCACTGACATGTGTGGCGACGGCCAGCATCTCTTCTACCGCACCTTTGCAAATCAGACGCTGTTGGTTGTGCTCGTCGGCAACGATGATGGAGAGACGACGGCGAATAAAATCAAACGGCAACTCATCGATTTTGCGATAGCGACCCAGCGCGGCGATGGCAGGATTATGGCGACCAAACTGCATGATGGCCTGATCCATCAGGTTTTTCATGCCGCTCTGGTGCGCGCTGTTGAGCCAGGCGAGTTGCAGCACACTCTCATCAACCTGACCTTGCGTATTCAGGTGATGCTCAAGGATGATGCGATCCTGCGTTAGCGTGCCGGTTTTGTCGGTGCACAGTACGTCCATCGCACCAAAGTTCTGAATCGCGTTCAGCCGTTTGACCACCACTTTACGCCGTGCCATAGCAATCGCGCCCTTCGCCAGATTGGAGGAGACAATCATCGGCAGCATTTCCGGCGTCAGGCCGACTGCGACCGCCAGTGCGAACAGGCTGGCCTCCATCCAGTCACCTTTGGTGAAGCCGTTAATCAGCAGCACGACAGGCACCATCACGATCATAAAGCGGATCAATAACCAGCTTACGCTGTTAACACCGCGATCGAAGGCGGTCTGGGAACGCGTGCCGACGATGGATTTCGCCAGTGAACCAAAGTAGGTGTAGCTACCGGTTGCCACGACGATTGCCGTTGCCGTACCGCTGGAAATGCTGGTGCCCATCAGGCAGATGTTGGATAGCGTCAGCAGATCGCTCTCGCTGCCGCAGTCAGATGACTGGCAACCTTTGGCGCTAATATCGCTGAATACATCGTATTTTTCGATTGGTAGCGATTCACCGGTCAGTACCGCTTGACTGACGAACAGGTCGCGGGATTCCACCAGCCGAACATCCGCAGGCACCATGTCGCCCGCGGAGAGGATCAGGATATCGCCGGGCACCAGTTGCTGAAGCGGAATTTCCTGCATGACGGTGGTGGCGGTGGCATGAGGGCGGCGCAATACAGTAGCCGTTGTTCGCACCATGGATTTCAGTGCTTCTGCGGCTTTATTGGTGCGAAATTCCTGCCAGAAGCGCAGCAGGCCGCTCAGGCTAACCATCACCAGAATAATGATCACGCCGGTGAGCGAGGTCTCTTCGTTATTGCGCTGCGGCAGCCAGTAATCGGTGAAAAAGCTGATCGCGGCCAGCGCCACCAGTACGTAAATAAACGGGTTATTAAACGCGGCGGCCAACTGCACCAGCGCGTGCGGCGCTTTTTCATGGGCGACGCGGTTTTCGCCATAGGTTTGCTGACGCTCAATGACGTCATCATGGCTTAGGCCGTGCAGATGCGTATTCAGGTTAGCCAGTGTTTGATCGAGGCTGTTTTGTGCCTCACGGGCAATTGCAAAGGTGGCCGTGGGTGTCTTGCGGGCGCGGCGATGCCCCGTTTGCGTGATCATATCGGTCATGGTGCTGCTCTCTTAATGTTGCCTGTCCGCCGCGCACGGGCGCACATCCCAGATAAAGGGACGTAAAGCGGAAAAAATAAAGGTATTAAGGGAGGTAAACGACGCAGGCGGAGAGAACAGAGAAGTCGAGGAAGAAGACGGTCCTTATTCTAACGGATGCGGTTTACCGGGCCATCGAGGGTGTTCGTCCATGTGGTCTCCTTATCGCCGAGTGGCGAGATGTAAAATAAAAAGCGTCGTCAACTGACGAAACCGGGTGGGGAGAAACAGAGTACATAGTTTCGTGATGCAACCATAACCCTGCTTGCCTAAACCGGACGTCAACGTTTGCTATATCAAAAATTCGTGTCAGATATGAGAAGAATGCCGTCGTCCTGAGCTACGTCATGGTTTGTTTAATGATAATGAGTATTATTTTTCAGCGCGATCTCATTTATGGCGCGCATTAATCCTCTGACGCTTACTCAAGGACGTGGCTGGGATGACAAATCAGCCAGAGGTAGCTTTGGACGTCGCTTGCTGCGCTCCCGGTGGGCAAGGTTCGCGTAACGGTGCCGAGTCGCGCTGCCAACGCCCAGACAACTTGCAGTATGACAATATATTAGATAAATGGAATATGACGATGTATGAATTAAAAAACCTGATTAATAAGGTACATACACAGCATGGAACGCGGGTTGGCAGACGTCTTGCCGCGACATTTTTGCTTTGTCTTTCCCCTTTCTTTATCCATCCGGCGGCGGCGCAAGCACCAGCCTCCCTCACTTTCGCCAACTTCCGTGATACGCGCGATCTGAACCCGCATATCTATTCGGGCGAGATCTGGGCGCAGAACATGCTGTATGAGTCGCTGGTGAAGGTGACGCCAGATGGCATCCAGCCCTGGCTGGCGGAAAAATGGGACACGTCGGCTGACGGCAAGGTATATACCTTTACGCTGCGCCAGGGGGTGATGTTCAGCGATGGGGGGGCATTTAACGCGCAGGCCGCGAAACAGAATATTGATGCCGTACTGGCAAACCGGGAGCGTCATGGCTGGCTGGAGATGGTGCGCATTATTGATAAAGTAGAGGTGCTGAGTGAGTATCAATTGCGCTTTACCCTCAAAGAACCCTACTACCCGTTCCTGATCGAACTGGCGGTCACGCGTCCGATGCGCTTTATCTCCCCGGCGGCGATGAAGGATGGGGGCACCAAAACCGGCGTGAAAGCCTACATCGGCACCGGACCGTATGTGATGAGCGAACACAAAACCGACGAATATGCGGTCTTTACGCTAAACCCGTATTACTGGGGCGAAAAACCTCAGTTGGAACGCGTGGTGATGAAAGTCATCCCGGATAATCAGACGCGTCTGCTGGCATTACAAAAAGGCGAGATCGAACTGATTTACGGTAAAAATATGATCGACGCTGATTCGTTTGCGCAATTGAATAAGAATAAGACATTCGCAACGCAGCTCTCTGAGCCGGTTTCAACCCGTATGCTGCTGGTTAACACCACATCGGAAAATCTGAAGGATGTGCGCGTGCGGCAGGCGTTGCAGCATGCGGTCAATAAAGTTGATATCGCTGAGGGCATTTTCAACGGCAGCGAAGTGCCGGCGGATACGCTGCTGGCGAAAAACGTTCCTTACAGCAATATTGACCTGAAGCCTTATACCTATGATCTGGATAAGACGGCGGCGCTGCTGGACGCCGCAGGTTGGGTGAAAAAAGCCGGTCAGGAATGGCGTCAGAAAGACGGCAAACCGCTCTCCATCGGTATTTATTACGACAGCAATACCGCCTCGCAGAAAGTGATTGCCGAGTATTTGCAAGGTGAATTTGCTACGTTGGGCATTGATCTCAAGCTGCATGGCGAAGAGGAGCAGGCGTATCGCGATCGGCAGAAAGCCGGTAAATTCGACATTGTATTTAATATCTCCTGGGGAACGCCTTACGATCCGCAATCCTTCCTGTCGGGCATGAAATTGCCGGTCTATGGTGACTATGCCGCTCAGCAAGGGCTGGCGGAGAAAAAGCAGATCGACGATAGCATCGCTCACGCGCTGGTGACTACCGATGAAAAAGCGCGGCAGGAATATTATCGCTATGTACTGACAACGCTGCATAATGAGGCGGTCTATATTCCATTGACCTACGAGCGTAACCGCGCGGTGTATGTGAAGAGCCTGAAAAATGTGGGCTTCAATCCTTCACAGTTTGAGATCCCATTTGATCGTATGTCTCGCGAATAGCGGGCTGCTGTCTCCCCACTTTGCCATCAGGGAAAGTGGGGGTTTTACGTTTTCTGCACTGTGGATGCATGAGTAAAATAACAGGGTTGATGTGAAAAAATATCTCTGCCGACGTCTGCTACTGACTGTACCGATCTTATTTGGTATCTCATTTCTCTCTTTTCTATTACTGAATTTGGTGCCTGCGGATCCGGCAGAAGTGGCGCTGCGGGTGAACGAGATGATCCCTACGCCGGAATCAATCTCGGCGATGCGCCAACAACTGGGGCTGGATCGACCATTTCTGCTACGTTACCTCTACTGGCTGGCCGATGCGGTGCGGCTGGATTTTGGTTACTCCTATGTCAATAACCGTCTGGTGCGGGATGAAATCGCGCGATGCTTGCCCGCGACATTGGCGTTAGCCGTAGTGGCTTTGGTCATCATTGTGTGCGTCAGCATTCCACTGGGCGTATTGAGTGCGGTGTATAAAGACAGCCTGTTCGATCGTGTGGTGCGCACGCTGATCTTTCTCGGCACCGCCATGCCCAGCTATTGGCTCGGCCTGCTGCTAATCTGGTGGTTTGCGCTGGCCTGGGACTGGCTACCGACCAGCGGCAGCGGGACATTCGCGCACATTATCCTGCCAGCGGTAACGCTGTCGATGGTGTATATTGCCATCTATATCCGATTGATTCGTAATAACATGTTGGAAAACATGCAGCAGTATTATGTCTATTATGCGCGTGCCAGAGGGCTGACGGAGAGGCGAATTATTTTACGTCATGTACTAAAAAATTCGCTGCATAGCAGTATCACTGCGCTGGGCATGAGTATTCCACAGTTACTTGCTGGCACCGTCATTATCGAAAATATTTTTGCCTGGCCCGGCGTGGGTCGGCTGTGCATTTCCGCCATTTTCAGCCGCGACTATCCGGTGATTCAGGCTTATATCCTGATGATGGCGGTGCTGTTTGTGTTCTGTAATTTGCTGGTGGACATTATTCAGCGTTGGATGGATCCGGATTTGCGACAAGGAGAATAGGATGACGTTTTCGCAAAAATTGCTGCACGATAAAGTCGCATTACTTTGCTTGCTGATTATCCTTGTGGTGGTCGCGATCGGGATTTTCGCGCCGTGGCTGGCGCCCAACGATCCGAACAAGATCAATATCGTCCGTAAATATGCGGATTTCGGCGCACGCTTTCCGCTTGGTGCCGATCACCTTGGGCGCTGCGTGCTGTCGCGGCTGATGTTCGGCGTGCGAACCACGCTGTTTTTGGCGCTGCTCACCATGAGCATCACCATTGTCGTGGGGTGTCTGTTTGGCTTTCTGTCCGGTTATTTTCGCGGGCGCTTTGATGAAATCATGATGCGCGCCTGCGATATCATGCTGTCTTTTCCCAGCCAAATAATGATCCTGGCGATTGTCGGGATTCTGGGGGTTGGCATCATGAACGTCATTCTTGCCAATATTCTGGTGAAGTGGGCGTGGTATACCCGCATGATTCGGGGCATTGTGATTAAACATAGTCAGAAAAATTACATCCTGTTTTCGCGCGCCAGCGGTACGCCTCTGTGGTTTATTCTTCGCCGTCATTTGCTGCCCAATACGCTATCCGAAATTGTGGTATTGGCCACGCTGGATACCGGTTGGGTCATTTTGAATATTTCCGCTTTATCCTTTCTCGGCTTAGGTGTGCAGGCACCAACGGCAGAGTGGGGGACGATGCTCAGCGAGGCGAAGAAAGTGATGATGAGTCATCCAGAGCAAATGTTAGCCCCAGGATTGGCAATTTTAGTGGTGGTGGCCGCATTTAATTTGCTGGGTGATTGTCTGCGTGATGCGATTGACCCACGGGAGTCTCAGCAATGACGGAATTATTACGTGTCGAAAATGCGCGGGTTGAGTTGAACCTGAGCGGAAAAGCGCTGCTGACGGATATTAATTTTTCACTGCCGCGCCATGCCTGTCTCGGTGTGGTGGGAGAAAGCGGTAGCGGGAAGAGCCTGACCTGCCGCATGCTGATGGGTCTGCTGGATAAACAGTTTACCTGTTCGGGGCAGGCGTGGCTGAATGGTACGGATTTGCTGGCACTGCCACAAGAGGCCATGCGGCCACTCCGTGGTAAAACGATTGGCATGATCCTGCAACACCCGATGAATGCGTTTGATCCCCTGCAATCGGTTGGAAAACAGATGGTGGAAACCTTTGGCGTCCATTTGGCGTTATCCCCGCGTGAGGCACGTGAACGGGCGCTGGAAATGATGCAATACGTTCGCCTGCGGGATGTGACATCGCTGTTTGACCGCTATCCCAGCCAGATTAGCGGCGGTATGTTACAGCGTATCATGATTGCGATTGCGCTGGCGCTGGAACCGCAGTTGCTGATTGCTGATGAGCCGACCACCGCGCTGGATTCGGTAACGCAGCACGACATCATGGAGTCGTTCAGCGCCATTCGGGAGCGCCTGGGCACCACCATGATTTTTATTTCGCATGATTTTGGCGTGATCAACCACATCGCCGACCAGGTGCTGGTGATGTATCAGGGTAGGGTGGTGGAACAGGGCGAGTTGCGTCAGGTGTTGCACCGTCCGCAGCACGAACATACGCGCTATCTGGTCGCCTCTCGTCAGGCGTTGCAGCGACGCTATCAGGCGCTGGTGCTGCCGTCCGCAAACGAAGAGGGAAAAGCGACGCAGGAGGTGACGTATGGCCGTGTTGGTTGATGTAGCGCAGCTTAGCCACGGTTACCTTGCGGAAAACGACGGTAAGTGGCGTCCCGTGCTGCATGATATCTCTTTCCATGTGCGGCTGGGGGAGTGTCTGGGCATTATTGGTGAAAGCGGCAGCGGAAAAAGTACGCTTGGTCGCCTACTGCTGGGATTGGAAACGCCGAACAGCGGATGTGTGACGTTGGCGGGCCTGCCGATTGGCACTCCACGCCGTTTCTGGTCGTGTCGACGTCATGCGCAACCCCGCGTCAGTGCGGTGTTTCAGGACTATACCTCGTCTGCCAATCCCGCCATGACGATACGGGAGATTGTCGCGGAACCGCTGCGAGTGCGCGGCGTGACGCGTCGTGAAGACATTAGGCTACAGGTTGCGGCATTGCTGGAACAGGTCGGCCTGGCGAGCGATCTGAGTGAGCGCTTCCCTCACCAGTTGAGTGGTGGGCAGATGCAGCGCGTCTGTATCGCTCGTGCCATTGCTTGTCAGCCAGCGTTTATTGTGTTGGATGAAGCCGTTAGCGCGCTGGATGTTTCTGTGCAGTTGCAGGTGCTGGATCTGTTGGTTGAATTGCGTGAACGGCTAGGATTAACCTATTTGTTCATTAGTCATGATTTGGCCGCCATCGCGTATTTGTGCCAGAGGGTGATATTCCTACAGTCTGGACGCATCATTGAACGTGTTGATGACATGAAGTTGTTGGGACAGGTACAACATCCCTATGCCCAGAAGTTATTGCAATCAGTGATGACGTTCTGAGACTGCAACCGCCTCGCTCTGTGGTACGCTGCGACAGGTTGCCGTTGCCCTGAGCGATCTCACAGGACGCCAGCGTGATGGATTCGCTGCCGCTCACGATGGTATGCACGATACTCATCAATAGGTGGTTCATATCGTTGCTTGAGGCGAGAAGACTCGTGCTGTCATAAGGCAGCGATAATGTCATTACCGCTGCACGTTTATTCGTCGTGCAACGCCTTCCTCAGTCCAGATAGAACACAGGGTCGAGTGCATCACCGATCGGGCTGTTATCGGGATGAGAGGGCATGACGTCGCTCATGTGTTTCCACCAGCGTTGGCAGACATCCGTTTGCGCAATCGCTTCCCAGCGTGCTTCTGATTCGACCTCGACATAGCCGAACAGCAGATTGCGCTGTTTATCCAGAAAAATACTGTAGTGGTGCGCGCCGTGGTTTTTCAGCACCTCAGCCAGTTCTGGCCAGATAGGGTTATGGCGGCGCTGATATTCGTCGTGGCAGTCAGGAAAAACTGACATCACAAAGGCCTTACGCAACATGGATGAGTCCCCGTAGTCGTTGGCAAGAACGCCACGGCGGTGATGCCGTGACGGTGTGAGACTGAAAGCAATTTTAGGCCGAAATACGTTCTATGCTAAAAAACCATTCTACGTATAAAGACCCGTGCTACACGCGCAGCGCGGCTTCCAGTGGCGTGACGCCGAAACGTTTACCCAGAGCGATCAGTTCTTCGGTCGAGATCGTCTGCTTTTTACCCCCCATCGATCTGACTTTCACCATGACTTCGGCGGATTTTTCCGCGGTATCGATCAGGCCAAAGGCGTCATCCAGCGTCGGACCGGTGCCGAAGATGCCGTGGAAGGGCCACAATACCAGCGAATGACGCTTCATTTGTTCGGAGGTGGCATCGCCAATCGAATCGGTGCCCGGCACCATCCACGGCACAATCCCCACACCGTCTGGGAAGACGACCAGACACTCCGTGCTGCCTTCCCACAGTTCACGGGTGAACGTAGCGGTATTCAGCTCCAGCACGTAGCTCAGGGCAATCAGATTGGTTGCGTGGCAGTGCATGATGACGCGGTCGTGCCCGTGGGTTACGCCCATACGCACAATGTGCGACTGGAAATGCGAGGCCAGTTCAGACGTTGGCAGACCACCGTTGGTGAGCCCCCAGAAAATACGATAGCCTTTACCATCACTATCGACCTGTAACACCACCAGTGAATCAGCCGGATCCAGTTGAACATTGCGGAAGAATTTGCCGGAGCCGGTGACGATAAACCAGCAATCTGCCAGTTCCGGCATCGGCTGTGATAGTGCCTCATGACGCGGCTGAGGAGAGAAATCGCTTTCATAAGGCGTCACATCCTCAGCCGTCAAGCGCAGGCTGACGTTGCCGCCGTTACGTTCGTCCCAGCCTTTGAGCCACATGTCGCTGGTGGCTTTAATCATTCCCTGTACAAACCAGGAAGAGAGAATTGCTTGCATAGTCTTACCCTTGACGTTGAGTGAGGATGGTTTCTTCATACTGACGCACCTGTTGCAGCCATTCGCTGCCTGGGAGCACGTCATGACGCTGGCAGTAGTGTTCCCACACTGCCTGCCACGGCAGCGATTTTTGCTCTTCCAGCAAGGCCAGACGCGCGGTGTAATCGCCGTTTTGTTCCAGCTTGCGCAGTGTTTCTGTGGGTTCCAACAGCGCGCGCAGCAGGGCTTTCTTCATATTACGGGTGCCGATGACCCAGGCAGCAATTCGGTTGATCGAGGCATCGAAGAAATCCAGCCCGATGTGCACGCGATTCAGTAACTGATGACGGATGATTTCGTGGGCGATAGCCTGCGTTTCGTCATCCAGCAGTACGACATGGTCGCTGTCCCAGCGTACTGGGCGGCTGACGTGCAGTAGCAGGCGTGGGACGTACAGAATCGCGCTGGAGATTTTGTCGGAAATGACTTCGGTCGGGTGGAAGTGTCCAGCATCCAGACAGAGCGCGGTGCCGCGGCTGGCGGCGTAGCCGAGACAAAATTCACCGGAGCCGACGGTAAAACTTTCCGCGCCTATCCCGAACAGCTTGCTTTCCACGGCGTCGATATGGTGTGCCTGATCGAGCGGTTCGGCGATGACCTCATCCAGCGCGCTGAGCAGCCGCTGGCGGAACGCCAGGCGATCGATGGTCAAATCTTTCATGCCGTCTGGTACCCAGATGTTCATTACCGATGGCGTGCCGAGTTCACGACCGAAGTAGGCCGAAATCCGGCGGCTGGCCTGACAGTGTTCAATCCAGAAACGGCGTACTTTTTCGTCCGGGTGCGACAGGGTAAAACCGTCCTCGCTCAGCGGATGAGAAAAGCAGGTCGGGTTAAAATCCAGCCCGAGCTGGTGGCGCTTGGCCCAGGCAACCCAGTTGCTGAAATGCTCAGGAGCAATCTCGTTGCGGGCGACGGGCTGTGCGGATTCCAGATAGATGGCGTGCAGGTTCAGCCGTTTGGGGCCGGGGATCAGCGCGAATGCTTGTTCCAGATCGGCACGCAGTTCATCTGGCGTACTCGCTTTGCCAGGGTAGTTGCCCGTGGCCTGAATACCGCCGGTCAGTGGCCCGCCGGTATTCTCGAATCCGGCCACATCGTCACCCTGCCAGCAGTGCATTGACACCGGAATCTGATCGAGCTGTTCCAGCGCCGCCTCTACATCAACATTCAGGCTGGCATAACGCGTTTTTGCCAACTGCCAGGCAGCTTCAATCGGTGTGCTCATTGTGTTGTCTCCTTTTTGCCCTGTGGGGCGGTTTCTGGCTGGCTGAGCGCCTGAAAACGACGCCAGTGCCCGGCAAAATCACTCTCCGCACGCGGGGTATAGCGATGCAGAGGGAAGTTATGAGTCAGCATGTGCCGGAATGCGGCAAGGTCGGTGATGGCGCCTAGCGCCATCAGTTGGCAACCGATATTGCCAAGCGTCGAGGCTTCGACTGGCCCGGCGAGAACCGGAATCTGGCACACGTCGGCACACAGCTGGTTGAGAAACGCGTTCTGACTGCCGCCGCCCACAATATGTAATTGGCGGATCGGTGCTTGGCGCAGTTCACCCAATTCCAACACCACCTGGCGGTAGAGCAGTGCGAGGCTGTCGAAAATGCAGCGTGCCAGCTCGGCATCACTTTGGGGGACCGGCTGGCCGTGTTCACGACAATAGTCGCGGATTGCCTGATGCATGGACGGCGGATTGATAAAACGATCGTCGTTAGGGTTAATCAGGCTGACAAAGGCGGGCAGCGCGGTAGTGGACTGAATCAGCGCGCTTAAATCTTTGATGTCACGCTCCTGACAAACCCGCTGTAGCAGCCATAGCCCCATGATGTTTTTCAGCACTCGGTAGGTGCCATCCACGCCGCCTTCGTTGGTGATATTGGCGGCCAGCGCCTGCGGGCTATTAAACGGCGTGTCGCTCTCGATGCCCATTAGAGACCAGGTGCCGGAGCTGAGGTAGGCGCTGTCGCGGCTCTGCAACGGTGTACCGACTATCGCGCTGGCGGTATCGTGCGTCGCGACGGCGGTGACGGGAATTTGGCGTCCACTCGGTGCTGTCCAGTTTCCGACGGCGTGCCCCGGCTGCACCGGATCGCTCAACCAGCGGCGCGGTACGCCCAGATAGTCCAGCAGTTCGCCATCCCAGGTTTGCTGTTCCAGATTAAGCAGTTGGGTCGTGCTGGCGTTGGTATATTCACAGACCAGACTCCCCGTAAGGCGATAGTGAAAATAGTCGGGGATCATCAGCAGATGTTCCACCTGATCCAGATCGTCAGGAGGGGCGTCGCACAGCGCTTTGAGCTGATACAGTGTATTAAACGGCAGGAACTGGATTCCAGTACGCTGATAGATAGCCTCACGACCCAGTTCGGCGGTAACGGCGGCCATTACGCCGTCTGTACGGTGATCGCGATAGGAATACGGCAGGCCGACGCATTGCCCGCGTTTATCGAGTAACACATAGTCCACGCCCCAGCTGTCAACCCCAATGCTATCGGGAGCGATACCCATGGCATCAATTTGCTGCAATCCGGTGAGGATGTCGCGTTCCAGCGCGACGAGATCCCACTGGTGATGGTTGTCCTGAAAAACCAGTGTATTGCTGAAACGGTGAATTTCTTTCAGCGTCAGATGCTGCGTTGCGGTGTGCAAGGTTGCGAGCATGACCCGACCACTGGATGCCCCTAAATCCACCGCCACGATATTCTTCACCGCCATAGCCGCACTCCTTTTGTTGGATGTGTTGCAGTGTAAAGAGCGTTAACAGAAGCCACCTTCCGATGAGTGCCACCTAAAACAGGTGGTTGGCAAAATGACAAAGCTGACCGTGAAAGGGCTCACAATCTGGAAAATTATTCAGAAAATAACCACGTGAAAAACAGGGAAAAGGCGGTGTGATCCTTGCCACACTTCAATCAATTGGGCGGTGCGATCTTAAAAAAAGAGCAGTCATACGGCGAGGGCGTGACGGTATTTTAAGGTCAGTTTTGTTGCTTCTGACTACTCTTTTCCAAAGGCTGAATGGAGAACTGAAATGACGTTACTTCGTGGTGATGATTTTTTTACTTCGCGTGCCGTGACGGTCGCGGTAGAACCGCGTACCCCACAGACGGCCTTTCCTGAGCACTATCATGATTTCTGGGAAATCGTGCTGGTGGAGCAGGGCGCAGGCGTCCATGTGTTTAACGATCAACCCTATGCGCTGTGCACTGGGTCGGTGTTCTTTGTTCGCGATAACGATCGGCATCTGTTTGAAGACGTAGAAGGGCTGTGTCTGACCAATATGCTGTACCGCTCGCCGCGTGGCTTCCGCTTTCTTTCCGATATTGCCGCGTTTTTACCGTATGGCGCGAACGGCGAGTGGCAAGGGCAGTGGCAGGTGAACGCCGCGGGAATGCAACAACTGAAACAGTCGATGAACAGTCTGGCGGAGCTGGCACAGAGCGATGCACCGGAAGCGATTGCCGCCAGCGAGAGCCTGTTTTTGCACATTCTGGTGCAACTGCGTCAACACTGCTTCCAGACGCAGGGCAACGGCTCTGAACATCAGGGAGTACAGGCATTACTGGGGTGGCTGCAAAACAACTACAGCGAAGAGGTTAACTGGGGCGGTTTGGCTGACCAGTTCTCGCTGCCACTGCGTACGCTGCACCGCCAGCTAAAACAACATACGGGTATGACACCACAACGGTATCTGAATCGGTTAAGATTACTGGAGGCTCGTCGGCGGTTGCAGCAAAGTGATGACTCCATCACCACTATTGCGCACGCCTGTGGATTTAGCGATAGCAATCATTTCTCGACGCAATTCCGCAAGGCATTCTCGCAGGCACCTAAGTCACTACGACATCAGGCGTTTTCTCGTGAAGGGTAGGTAACAGCAACTGCGGGTGAGGGAATGGCAACAGCAATTCGGGGTTTGAAATTACAGACTGAAGACTATTTCCTGACTGACAAGAATGCTGTGATGGTCGCCGAACGCCATCCGCAGCCTGTGTTTCCGCTACATCATCATGATTTCGACGAACTGGTGATTGTCTGGCGTGGCAATGGCCTGCACCTCTGGAATGATGTGCCTTACCGCATCACTCGCGGCGATATGTTTTATGTCTCCGCACACGATCGTCACAGCTATGAATCCGTCCATGAGCTTGAGCTGGACAACATTCTCTATATTCGCAACCGCCTGACGTTATCCGCCGACTGGCAAACGTTACTGCCGGGTGGAGAACTTCCACAAAGCCAGCGCCACTGGTGTTTAGGCTCGGAAGGCATGGATACCATCCGCGAGAAGGTAGACGCGTTGACGCAGGAGTGTATGAAATCGGATGCACTGTCGCTGCAACTGAGTGAGGCGCTGCTGTTGCAGATTGCGCTGCTGGCAGCGCGTTATCGCCATTCGCCGGATAGCCCACAGTTGGCGGACGCCCACCAGTTGGATATGTTGATGAATGCGCTACGTGCCAGCATTGCTGCGCCGTTTCGCTTTGAAGCCTTTTGCGAACAGCACCACTTCAGCGCCCGCAGTTTACGCTCGCGCTTTAAAGAACAAACCGGAATGAGCGTGCCGCATTACCTGCGCCAATTGCGGCTGTGCAAAGCGATGGAGCTGTTGCGCTACGATCTGCAAACCATCGGCGACGTTGCTGCTTTGTGCGGCTTTGAAGACAGTAATTACTTTTCTGTCGTATTCCATCAGGCGTTCGGCGTCTCGCCCAGCGCCTACCGCCAGCGCTTCCTGAATACGGAGTGACTGCGATTTTTAAGTATCGATAGTGATGAATCAATGGATAGTTAATAGTGGTAGCGGCATGCGGCGATCATCATGGCATCATCTGTGATGGCATACACCAGACGATGTTCTTCGGTGATACGGCGCGACCAGAAACCAGCAAGATTATGTTTAAGTGGCTCTGGTTTTCCTTTTCCTTCAAAAGGTGTTCTGCGCGTCTCTTTTATTAATTCATTGATCTTTTTGACCATTCGCTTATCGATGTCCTGCCAGTACAGGTAGTCTTCCCATGCTTCTTCTGACCAGATTAGCTTCACTCAATGATATCTCTTTCTTCGCCATTGCCAGCCTTAAGGCTCTCAATTGAATTCATCAGCCTTTTTGCATTTGCTGGTGAACGCAGTAAATACGCGGTTTCCTCTAGAGAATTATACTCTTCCAGAGACATAAGCACGCAGGCCTCACCATTCTGTCGAGTGATCAGAATGGGAGCACGATCTTCGACGGTTTTCATCATTGTCGCTGATAGATTTTGACGGGCTTCGCTGTAGCTAATTGTACGCATCTGTACCTCCTGTTTGTACTTGTCATTGTACAATGGTGTTGCGTTTTTAACCACTCAATCCTTCTTCGACAAAACTATTCCGCCACCGTCGAGAGCAGCAGCCGCGTGTAAGGGTGCTGCGGCTGGTTGAAGATCTGTTCGACTGGCCCGGTTTCTACGATATCCCCATCTTTCATCACCGCGATACGGTGGCTCATATGCTGCACGACACCCAAATCGTGCGAAATGAACAGCATCGTCAGCCCCAGTTGACGCTGCAACGCGACCAGTAAATCCAATACCTGCGCCTGTGTGGTGACATCCAGTGCCGATACTGGCTCGTCGCAGATCAGAATGTCAGGATCTGAAGCCAGTGCCTGTGCGATAGAAACGCGCTGACGTTGCCCACCAGATAACGCGGTTGGACGTCGGGTTAGCAGATCCGGTGTCAGCCCGACATATTCCAGCAGCGTCAGAATACGTCGCTGTTTTTCATCGTCGCTAAGATCGCGACGCAAGCGTAGCGGCTGGCGCAGAATCTGGGCGACGGTAAATTGCGGATCGAACGAACTAAGCGGATCCTGCGTGATCGTCTGAATGCGGGCTCGTAGCGGTCGGCGTTCGCGCTCCGTCAGCACACTCCAGGCGTTACCCGATAGTCGGACTTCGCCGCTGTCCGGTTTTTGTAGTGCGAGAATGACTTTCCCCAGCGTGGTTTTGCCCGAACCTGATTCCCCGACGATACCGAGCGTTTCGCCCCGTTTGATCTGGAGAGAAACCTGATTGACCGCCTGCATCCGGCTACCGTCTGGTCGCTTGAACGACACCGAAATTTGATCTGCCGTGAGTGCAATAGTGTCGTCTGTGCGGGCATGATTTGCTGGCAGAGACGCGGCTGAGGGCGCAATGCCGTTCTGTAATGGATCGACACCGGCCAGCCATTTTCCACGCGTAGAAGCCGTTGGGATCGCTGCCAGCAGCTTGCGGGTGTAGGGATGTGTCGGCGCTGACAGGAGTTGTCGTGCCTCGCCGCCTTCTACCAATGAACCTTGTTGCATCACGATAACGCGATCCGCGACGTCTGCGACAACCGCAAGATCGTGAGTGATCAGCAGAACGCCATGCCCAGCCTGTGCCAATGCGGTGAAGACTTTTAGCACTTGTTTCTGCACTGTGGCATCCAGCGCGGTGGTCGGTTCATCGGCAATCAGCAACTGTGGACCGGCTGCCAACGCGGAAGCAATAAGCGCACGTTGGCGCAGGCCGCCAGACAGCTCGTGCGGATACTGGGCTGCCCGGTTTTCAGGATCGGGAATGCCTGCTTTTGTCAGGAGTTCGGCGACGCGGGCGGGAATCTGCTCGCGGGGTAACAGGCGGTGAGTCAAAATCGGTTCGGCGACTTCCTGCCCGATCTTGCGCAGCGGATCGAGAGAGACCAGCGCATCCTGCAAAACAAAACCGATTTCACGGCCGCGAATTGCTCGCCAGTCGCGATCGGTCAGGTAGCGTAAATCACACAGGCTGCCGTCATGGCGTGTGAGCTCAATCGCGTTTGCTTGAACATCGACGCCTTCGCCGGATAACCCCACCAGCGTGCGTGCGGTGACGGATTTCCCTGAACCTGACTCGCCGACCAGCGCCAGAATTTCACCAGCATTCACCTGAAAAGAGAGGTTTTTAACCGAACGAATGGGACCGAAAGGACTAGGAAAGGTGACGCTCAGGCCATCTACGCGCAGCAGTGGCGTTTTCGCCGGTGCCTCTGAAGAAGAATGAGAGGGGTGAGGACGTGGGTTCAGGCTCATCGTGCATCTCCTTTGGCCAAAATAGCCTGTAAACGACGCCCCAGCAGCGTAATGGATATCACCGACAGTGCCACAACGCTGGCAGGCAGCAGGCTGACCCACGGTGCGATATCAAGGAAGTTACGCCCGTCGGCGAGTAGCGCGCCCCATTCGGCGGTCGGTGGAACGACGCCTAACCCCAGAAAGCTCAGCGCTGAGGCGGATAGCACCGCGTGGCCGACGCCAATGGTGGCGACAATCAGCAGTGGGCGCAGCGTATTGGGGATGATATGGCGGAAGACGATGTACAGCGGGTGCTCGCCCAGCGCAATCGCATGTTCAACATAGCCGGAAAGCCTGACTTGCAGCACCTGAGAGCGGATCAAACGCGCATAGCCAGCAATCCCCGCCAGACCGACGGCCAGCATGGTGTTTTCCGGACCGCGTCCTAACACGGCGATCACCAGCAACGCCAACAGCAGATCGGGAAACGCCAGCATGATGTCCAACAGGCGTACCAGAAGCTGACGAATGCGCAGCGGTGCGAGCACCGACAGCGTACCAAACAGCACACCGCCGAAGCAGGCGATCAGCATCGCGCCGACCCCAATACCCAGCGACAGCGACGTGCCGTGAACGATGCGGGAAAAAATGTCGCGTCCGAGTTGATCCGTGCCGAACCAATAAGTGGCATTTGGCGACTGAAATACCGCGCCCATATCCATTTCATCTGCGGTGCGGCTGGTAAACAGCGACGGAAAAAAGACTGCCAGCGCCAGCAGGAAAACAATAGCGGCAGGCAGCAGCGTCGCCGTGCTCAGCCACGGGCTACGATAGGTTTTTCTTGATGGCGTCTGTGTGAAGGGCATCGGTTCACTACTCATGGGCACTCGCCTTCTTGCGTAAGCGGGGATCGATGAGAAGGTACAGCGCATCCACCAGCAGATTGATGACGACGAATAGGAAGGCGGACAGCATCACGACGCCCAGCACCAGCGGCATGTCGCGGTTTTCAATCGCGCTCAGCGTGACCTGCCCGATACCGGCGCGGCCAAACACGGTTTCAGTGAGTACGGAGCCACCGAGTACACTTGCCAGCAACGTGCCAGTTAGCGTTGACGCTGCCAGCGCCGCGTGACGCAAACCGTGACGGAAGCGTAATCGGATTTCGCTGACGCCGCGTGTGCGCACGGTTAACGAGAATGGCTGGGAGAGCGCATCTTCAAGACCGTCGCGCAGTACCTGGCTAAGAATGGCGGCAATCGGCAAGCCGAGGGTGATAACGGGCAACACCAGCGACATAAAACCATCGTTGCCGGTGACAGGGAACCATTGCAGGCGAAAACTGAACAGGCTCAACAGCACGATACCAATCCAGTAGACCGGCGTGCTAAGCAGTGTCAGTTCCAGCCACGATACGGCGGTACGCAGCGGCCCATAGCGGCCTGCGGTGAGCAGCGCGCTGGTGATGGCGAGGAACAAAGCCAGTATCAGACCACCGATCGCCAGCGGTAGGGTCTCATGCATCGCGTCGCTAATGACGTTGCCGACAGGCAGACGGTAGAGATAACTGACGCCAAAATCGCCCTGTAGCGCCTGCCCGCAGTAGCGCAAATATTGCACCCACAGCGGCTGATCGAGCCCAAATTGTTTGATGAGTACGGCACGATAGGCTTCATCCACCACGTTATCGCCGCCGCTGAGAATAGCGACCGGATCACCGGGGATAAGTTTGACGGCAATAAACGTCAATGTGGCTGCGCCCCAGAGCACAGCCAAAATGGTGAGTAGACGTTTGCCTAGCGCGTACAGGTTAACGTTTAATCCAGACATCATAGAAGTTCGGTTTTGCGTTGGTCGCCCAGCTTATGCCCTGTACCTGTTTGGACAGGCCGAGTTGATAGGCTGGAACATACAGAGGAACTACATATGCCTGATCGATAACTTCGTTTTGTATCTCGGTATAGAGCTGTTTACGCTCTGTTTCGCCCGCGCCGATAGCTTTTCTCAGTTTGTCATTCAACACGCTGATGCGGGTAAAGTTGTTGCCGTTCGGTGGCGCATAGGCCGAATCGAAGACGGTACGCAGAATATCCGGCTCTGCACGCACGAAGAAGTTGGACGCGATGTCGTATTCGTTAGCGTTGGTGCGCGTAGTGAATTCACCCGCATCGACCGGCGTTAACTGGACGTCAAAGCCTGCTTGTTTCACCTGGAATTGCACGGCCTGGAACAATGCGACGTCGGCTGCTTCCACATTGGTGGTGGCATAGACGAAGCTAACGCTCAGGCGTTTGCCATCTTTGGTGCGATAGCCTGCGCTGTCTTTCTGTTTCCAGCCGGCGTTATCCAGCAGTTCGTTGGCCTTTTTCACATCAAAGCCCCAGCGGGATGCGACGCTCGGATCGTAGTACAGCGTGGCCGGGCCGAGGACGTTATTGGCGGCTTTCAGCGTACCGAAGAAGGCGACTTTCACCGCTGCGTTGGTATCCACGGCGCTCTGGAATGCCTTACGCACCGCGACATCCTGGAAGGGGCCTTTGGTGGTGTTGAGATAGAGTACGCGGTTAACGCCTGGGTTTTCATAGGTAATGACTTCCAGTTTCGGATTGCGCTTCACTGTGGGGAAATTGGCCGGTGGTACGGCGTCAATCGCCTGAATCTGACCGCTGCTCAGCGCGCCAAGACGGACAGAGGCTTCCGGCAGATATTTGAACACCAGACCATCCAGATAGGCTGGGCCAGTATGTTTGGCATAACCCGGACCCCAGTTGTAATCAGGGCGTTTTGTCAACTTGCTGCCGCTGCCTTTGACAAAGGAATCAAGAATAAATGGCCCGGAACCTACCACAGTATTGCTGGTGTTTGGCGTGTTCTTCAGGTAAGTCGGCGACTGAATGCCCAGATATGGCAGGCTCAGCCCCTGTAACAGTGGCGCAAACGCCGAGCTGTAGTGGATAACCACCGTGTAGGCATCCGGCGTTGAGATCTTGTCGATAGGACCTAGCAGTGATTTGGCATAGCTTGAGGTGGTTTTCGGATCGAGAATACGCTCAATGTTGTATTTCACCGCTTCCGCATCTAGCTTGGTGCCGTCGCTAAACGTGACATCTTTACGCAGATGGAAGGTGTATTCGGTGTTGTCATCGTTAATTTTCCAGCTTTCCGCCAGCCAGGGCGTAAAGCGGTTATCTTCTGCCTGTCCTACCAGTGAATCGACCACGTTACGGGAAATCAGCGCTGTTACGCCATAGGCTGTAATGTGCGGGTCAATAATCGGCGTATCGCTACCCAGCCCTACATTCAGAATACCGCCAGACACTGGTTTTTCACCGCTTTGTGCGGCGTAAGCACCGGGATTGAGTGCGAAAAGCAGCGAGAGTAATCCTGCTGCGAGGGTCGTAACTTGCTGGTGATTTTTTTCCATTCCCTGTGTCCTTTACGATGACATGAGGCCATACACGGCGGTCTGTTCGCTACTCTAGGGGGCGGCCTTATGCATGTAAAAGAATAAAAATGGATTTTCAATTCCATAAAAATATATATGCGAAAGGTGGTAAGTCGTTTCTGGAAAACGTGTCCCAGCAAGGGATTGCCGATGACTACAGCGGAATCCGAGTCAGTAAGCGTGACCAAACATTTCTGATTATGTAGGTGTAGTATGGCAGTTATGTCATCAGGATGGGACGTCATGGGGAATAGTTGCAGTATTCAGGCGCGAGGAGCATGAGTTACTAAAATGTAATTGTTTCACAAAAAAATAACCTAACTATTTTATATTAACTATTTGTTGGCGAATTATCATTCAGTTCTCTCGGAGTAAATATACATTTTGTATACTTTATCGAATTTGGTTTTTCAATTTTTGAATAAAAATTTCACAAAAAAGCAACTCATGATTGACTCTCATCATTTTATAAAATTAAAAAACGGCATTCCTAATAACAAAATGTACTAGAGAGATTGTTCTATATATCAATTAACCTCTTTATAAGTACATGATACCTATGTAAGACTATAACCTTTAATAGTTAGATTGGTAAAAAAATGAACTTTTTTGAACAAACTCCTCCATCCCGGAGACGCTATGGATTAGCTGCTTTTATTGGTTTGATTGCAGGTATTGTTTCATCCTTTGTAAAGTGGGGCGCAGAAAATCCGCTTCCTCCACGTAGCCCTACCGATATGTTTACTAGTGCTTGTGCACCTGAATCATTGATTAGAGCTGCCGAGCAAATTGATTGCTCCCGTAATTTTCTTAACCCTCCCTACATATTCTTACGCGATTGGCTTGGGGTCGTTGATCCTAATGCGGCTGTTTATACTTTTGCCGGCCACGTGTTCAATTGGGTTGGTGTGACTCATATTATTTTCTCTATTATTTTTGCTTTAGGTTATTGTGTCGTTGCAGAAGTATTTCCTAAAATAAAATTATGGCAAGGGCTGTTGGCTGGTGCGCTGGCTCAACTGTTTGTCCATATGATTTCATTCCCATTGATGGGTTTGACTCCTTCTCTGTTTGTTCTCCCGATGTATGAACATGTATCAGAAATTGTGGGTCACCTGATTTGGTTCTGGTCTATTGAGATTATTCGTCGTGATTTACGTAACCGTATGACTCACGAGCCCGATCCAGAGATTCCTTTGAATGCTTCACGATAAATCGTGATTTTATTTTAGAGATATAACCTATTGCGATGCTTATTATTTTCTAAAAATAAGTTCGCAGTAAAAATTTAAGTTTATTCCAAAACGCCCTGAGACTCTCTCAGGGCGTTTTGACTTTCTGGTTACAACACATCTAACCGCTCGGTTTTCCTGGCGAATCTGATGAAACGCTTATGTGGCCATGCCCAGACCGACAATATTTGCCGCCAGAATAATGACCACGCAGCCGAGAACTAGCATACGTACCGGTTTTTGACCCACGGCTTTCCACTCTTTAAATAGTAACCCGACGATGCCGCCGCACAGGACGTAGAAGCTCATGTGCAGCATCCAACTGATGTAGGTGTAATCGGCCGGAATATTGGCATGTCCCCATGCATAAAAGAAGAACTGCAAATACCACATGACGCCGCCCAGAATGGCGAAGAGCGCGTTGGCAATCAGCAACGGTTTGGCCTGTGCCAGATCGGCTTTTAATGAAATTCCCTTGCAGGTCGCCAGACGGATGAAGCAGAAACCCAGATTGACAATGACACCGCCGCCCATAATCACCACGTAGCTGGGAAGTGCGACATACAGTGCATTGAGCCCCAGCTCTTGTGCTGCGGAGTGCATGGGTTTAGCTGCATCCATCGCAAAAGACATACCTGCGGAGAAGATGCCGCACATCACGGCCAGAATCAGCCCTTTTTTCAGGTTGAATTCCTCGGCGCGAATACCGAGCGCACGCTCTTTCAGTAAACCGGCATAGCTGACAATCGCGACGCCAATGACTGCGACCAGCACGCCCAGTAACGTCATGCGTCCGCCTGCCGAGCCAAACAGAATGGAGAACTTGCCTTGCAGGACGGGCGTCATCAGCGTACCGATAATCAGCGTCACGCCGATGGCGATACCGATGCCCATCGACATGCCAAGGTAGCGCATCGTCAGGCCGTAGTTGATATTGCCGATCCCCCACATCGCGCCGAAGAGAAAGACGGGGAGTAGGGTCGCCATATCGAATGAACCGTAATAACGCCAAAAATCAGGTAGTAGCCACCAACTGATGCTCCAGGGCAGGATAATCCACGAGAAAAATCCGCCCAGTGACCACATGGTTTCCCACGACCAGTTCTTGACCTGCTTAAATGGTGCATAGAAGCAGGCTGCACTAGCCGCGCCGATGAAGTGCCAGAAAATACCAAGAAGAATAGGATTGCTCATGCGTAACCCCTTGTTTTTACTTTGTAGTAAGCCTGTTTCCGGCTCTGAATGTAGAGTGCGGTGTATGCGTGTTGCCAGACCTGCTGGCGCTAAACAGTGTAGAAAGGTGAAAAAATGTGCACCTTCAGATGCGTGCCACGAGGCGGAGAGGGGCGGCATCGGTTTGAAGGTTGATACAGGCAGGATCACAAAACGCGGAGTTTATCCCTGAACGCGCGATAAGGCAGAGCATTCTGTAAATGGTGCATTCTGCTCAAGAATTGATTAACACCACAGCAGGACTTTTCGCTATTATTTCCCTCTTTTCCTCCTGCATATAGTGAGTTATGGAACGTTTTATTGAGAATCTGATGTACTCATCGCGCTGGCTGCTTGCCCCCGTTTATCTTGGGCTATCGCTGGGATTGCTGGCGCTGGCGATCAAGTTTTTCCAGGAGGTGTTCCACGTCCTGCCTAATATCCTGGATATTGCTGAAGCAGATTTGGTGCTGGTGCTGCTGTCACTGATCGACATGACGCTGGTCGGCGGATTGCTGGTGATGGTAATGCTGTCCGGGTACGAGAACTTTGTGTCGGCATTAGACATCACCGATGGCAGAGAAAAGTTGAACTGGCTCGGTAAGATGGACTCCGGCTCGCTAAAAAATAAAGTGGCTGCCTCGATTGTCGCTATCTCGTCGATCCACCTGCTGCGCGTGTTCATGGACGCCCGTAATATCCCAGATAACAAGCTGATGTGGTACGTGATTATCCATTTGACGTTTGTGCTGTCTGCACTGGTCATGGGGTATCTGGATCGCATGTCGCGTTACGAAAAAAGCAAAACGGCATAACGAACGCCGCACGGTTTGCGTAGCCAGATGAAAGAACAGATCCTATTGTTAACGAAGTGATTTTATCAATATGCTTTGTTTAACGGAGGATATTATGCCGCAAACCGATCGCATTAACCGCCGTGTGGTTCTGGCTCAGCGCCCGCACGGCGCGCCAACACCAGAGACTTTCCGTCTGGAACAGCAGCCTGTCCCACAGATCGATTCAGGACATATCCTGCTGCGTACGGTGTTTCTCTCCCTTGACCCTTATATGCGTGGCCGCATGAGCGACGCCCCTTCTTATGCTAAACCTGTCGAACTGAATGACGTGATGGTAGGCGGGGCAATCAGCCGCGTGGTGGCGTCAAAACACCCGGATTATCAGATCGGTGATTGGGTGCTGTCCTTCAGTGGCTGGCAGGATTATGCAATTTCCGACGGCAAAGGGTTAACCAATCTGGGCCAGTCGCCGACAAATCCTTCTTATGCGTTGGGCGTGCTGGGTATGCCGGGCTTCACTGCGTATATGGGGCTAACGGATATCGGCCAGCCTAAAGCAGGTGAAACGCTGGTGGTGGCCGCCGCGACCGGCCCGGTCGGCGCGACGGTTGGGCAGCTCGGGAAATTGAAAGGCTGTCGGGTTGTTGGTGTGGCGGGGGGCGCGGAAAAATGTCGCTATGCGGTTGAAGTACTGGGATTTGATGCTTGCCTCGACCACCGGGCGGATGATTTTGCCGAACAGCTGAAACAAGCCTGCCCGAAGGGAATCGATATCTACTTTGAAAACGTCGGCGGGAAAGTCTTTGACGCCGTGCTGCCGCTGCTGAATACCTCGGCGCGTATTCCGGTGTGCGGATTAGTCTCTGGCTACAATGCCACAGGGCTGCCGGATGGACCGGATCGTTTACCGCTGCTGATGGGGACGATCCTGAAGAAACGTATTCGGATGCAGGGATTCATTATCTTTGATGATTATGGTCATCGTTTTGGTGAGTTCTGGAAGGATGTGTCGCCGTGGGTGGAAGAAGGTAAGATCAAATACCGCGAAGAGATCGTCGACGGATTGGAAAACGCCCCCGAAGCCTTTATCGGCCTGCTGCATGGCCGCAACTTCGGCAAGTTAGTGGTCAGAGTCGGACCCGATGCCTGATACACCAGACTCGCCGCTGCGGCGGCGAGTTTTGCACTCGGCAGACAGAGTGTGTTACCAGTACGGGCAGATAGTCACACGTGTATAGAAACTGCCTGAGTAATACATGAGAATAACAAGGTAAGTAATTATTCTTGGTGGTGTTCTTTTAACCAAAAGAAAAGGGATAGACAAAGGGATGATAATGAAATTTGAAAAACTATCAGCATAACTTCTCGGGTTTTCACAGAAATTTTTAAGTGAGTTGTCACCAAATAGCCATTCATATTCGATTGTAGAAAAAGCATGGATTAAAAAAAGACACAAGGCAGAATAAGAATAAAAATAGATGTTATCGATGTGATTTTTTTTTAACATACTTTCAAATTCCTTTTTGAATCCTGATGAAAAATTAATCTTACTATTTAATAAACGAGATATCAATCGTTCTATTTTTATCATCTTGTATTAAATTAACCTCATCATGTCCTTTTATCCATACTTCACTTATATTTCCGTAACTCCATGGGATGCTTTTGGATTTTTTAAATCCAAGCGTCTCTATATATTTTACCAATTCAGTTTTACGCCCAGGCATTGGGTTATAAAAAACTACGCCATTGGTTAATCGCCACGTGCCATCTGGTGAGTAATAGTAAAATTCGTAGTTGTCAGAAATAACAGGTGTGTTTTTTACTTCATCTAGGGGTAAAGTATAATGTGTAAAATGATCATCTTTTTTGTAGTGGTAACTTTCTTCGTAGAAGAATCCTGCGAAAATAACAAATATGCCAATTGAGATAAATAGTAAAAATATTGCTTTTATGAAGTCACTGTATTTAAATTTCAACAGGCTTTGTTGAATAAATCGAACTTTTGCCAAACGGCAGGATCAGATCACGCATCATCCTGATAATACAGGCAGTGCCGTGGCAAAGCAGAAGTACAAAATCACCAACTGGAAGACCTACAATAAAG
>NZ_JQHM01000007.1 GCF_000749845.1 Pectobacterium betavasculorum
GACAGGACGCCTGCGATAAACAGCCAGATATCAAACGAGTGGAAAGCCCCTGTCGAAGACCGGGGCTTTTTGCTATGTGACATTTTGGAGGGAGGACTGGGAGAGCGTATCCACGTATCTCTGTCGCGGTTTGTTAATAGTATGATGTGACGTGATGCAAGGACGGTCCCTGGGGGCGGAAGTTGTTTTCTACCCGACATTACTCCAATGAGTTGATATGAACTGTAACCAAACGCGTACTATAAACGGCCATTTTGAATCCATCGGTGAATAAAGTTAGCCACCTGCACTGGTTGATTGATATCAAGCAGTGGAAATATGGTGTCTATCTCCGAGTCTGTTGCAATTGCGATGACATATTCATCGATCAAATCACTTAATTCTCTGCCCAAAGATTGACGAAATAAGGCTATTTTAGCGATTTTTTCGTGTTTAAAGCCCTCAACCAGCACAAGATCGAGAGCTGATGTATCCATTTTCCCTGCCAGATCGTAAAGGCTAGGTTCTTCCTGTTCAGATGTTTCTGTCATCAACGCCCACCTTTGGCTACTAGCAACAATAGTTTGCGCAGCTCCTGCTTTACGCAACTCGTAGCTATCTTTACCTGGTGTATCAATATCCATCTGATGATGCGTATGTTTAATTAATCCGATTCGGATACCCTGATTAGCCAGCAGAGGGATGATGTGCTTAAGTAATGTTGTTTTACCTGTACCGCTGTAGGCAGCAATAGCGAGCAAAGGTAAATGATTAGAATTCACGGTGATTATCCTCCCAGTTTGATAGATCCTCAGGCGAATTCAAATTGTGAAAGGCTTCAGGCTGATCATTGAATGAAACGGGTTTTGCTCCGACCTGTTCCATAAATAGCATTACCTTACGGTTTCCGAGATGCAAGTAAGCTTCCAGCCGTTCAATAAGGTTTTTATTGATTAAGAGTAATGTAGGATGTGGACGTTCTCCGTCTGTGGCATAAGCAGCATTTGCTTCCCCCCGTGCTTGCCACAAACGGTGTACCAGGTCGAGGGGGAGTGCTGGGACATCGCAAGGTACGAATACGACCCACTCGGATGTGGATGCATGTAATCCACTCAGAATACCTGCCAGCGGGCCTAGAAAGTTTGCATCAGAGTCACTGATAATTCGGTATCCGCTTTGCTCATATACATCCTGATTGCGGTTAGCACTGATGATGACTTCGTCGACCTGTGTTTTAAGCCGAGATAACACATGCAGATATAGCGATACCCCGTTCAGTGCTATCAGACCTTTATCATGTCCGCCCATGCGTGTTGCACGTCCGCCCGCAAGAATAACGCCTGTAATCATTTCACTTCCCAATTATCTATTCCCACTTTTCTCTGTACCGAAAGCTTGTGAGGGAGAAACCATACGTTATTCTCTAGAAACTTTCATAGAAGACCAAGTTCTTTCCTCATGTGCGTAAGGCTGTTATTTTTATCGCTATATGCTCAACATTGCTCAAGCTGTTTTCTACTTCTTGAAATTTATTGAGTACAAATCGTTTTTAAGGAGAAAAAAATGAAATGTCATCGCGTTAATGAACTGATTGAACTCTTGCATCCAGCCTGGCAAAAAGAGCCCGATTTAAACCTAGTGCAATTTTTACAAAACCTTGCACAGGAGGCGGGGTTCGAGGGGCAGTTAAATGAACTGACAGATGATATCCTTATTTACCATCTAAAAATGCGTGATGCCGATAAAGAGCAAGTCATTCCCGGTCTGAAGAAAGACTACGAGGAAGATTTCAAAACAGCTTTGCTTCGTGCCCGTGGGGTTATTAAAGACTAGTGCAAAGGAATAACACGTTCATTATGTCAGCTATCGCGCGTATTTATCTTATTCCATCTCTGACCATCTGTGGCCGCGATGAGTAGTTCGGTATTTAATTTCCAGACGCTATTCCCAGATCTGATCGTGGATGCCTTGCTGGATGTCGGGCTGCGCGTTGATTCCGGTCTGACGGCATTGAACAGCTATGAAAATCGGGTATATCAGTTTGCGGATGAAGATCGTAAACGATTTGTGGTGAAATTTTATCGCCCGGAACGATGGAGTACGGCGCAGATTCAGGAAGAGCACTTTTTTGCCCAGCAATTGGTAGAAGATGAAGTTCCTATCGTCGCCCCCGTGTCGCTTAATGGACAGACGTTGAATGTCTATGAAGGGTTTCATTTTGCCGTATTCCCCAGTGTGGGCGGCCGGCAGTATGAAATGGATAATGAAGATCAGTTAGAGTGGGTCGGTCGTTTTCTCGGTCGGATTCACCAGACGGGTCAAAAATCGTTATTCACCGAGCGCCCGACGATTGGGGTAAATGAATATCTGCATGAACCTTATCGGTTGCTGGAGACGTGTCCGCTAATACCGAAAATACATCGACATGATTTTTTACAGGCAACCCGTCAACTGATTGATAAAGTTGAAACTTATTGGAATAACGACTGGAACCCACTGCGTCTACATGGGGATTGCCACCCAGGCAATATTTTGTGGCGTGATGGCCCATTATTTGTTGATTTGGATGATGCTCGCAATGGCCCGGCAATACAGGATTTATGGATGCTGTTGCATGGCGATCGTCGTGAACAGCGTATTCAATTGGATATTTTATTAGAAGCCTATAGCGAATTTGCGGATTTTCAGGAGAAAGAACTCGCGCTGATTGAGCCTCTTCGTGCGATGCGACAGGTTTATTATCTGGCTTGGGTTGCGCGTCGTTGGGAAGACCCTGCTTTTCCGAAAAATTTCCCCTGGATGACGGATGCTGATTTCTGGTTGAAGCAAACGGCAATATTTATTGGGCAAACTCAGCTGTTGCAGGAACCCCCTCTACAGCTAATGCCAATGTACTGAAATTAAATGGAGAGAGTTAACTTTATGAAAAAATTATGGCTTGCGCTGATTGGCGTTGTTCTGGCATTTAGTGCTTCTGCCGCAGAATTTTCTGACGGCAAGCAATATGTAGAATTAGATAAACCTGCAACTCAAGAGCCCCAGGTTCTCGAGTTTTTCTCATTCTATTGCCCGCACTGTTATCAGTTTGAACAGGTTTATCACGTTCCAGATGCAGTAAAAAAAGCGCTGCCAGAAGGAACGAAGATGACACGTTATCACGTGGACTTCTTGGGCCCATTGGGTAAAAACCTGACACAAGCTTGGGCTGTCGCCATGGCGCTGGGCGTAGAAGATAAAATTACCCCGCTGATGTTTGATGCTGTTCAGAAAACACAGACTGTACAAAAGCCAGAAGATATTCGTGAGGTCTTTGTTAAAGCAGGCGTGACTGCGGAAGAATTTGATAATGCTCTGAATAGTTTTGTTGTGAAATCTCTGGTTGCTCAGCAGGAAAAAGCGGCTGCAGATTTACAATTACGCGGCGTTCCAGCCATGTTCGTTAACGGTAAATATATGATCAAGAATGATGGTCTTGATACCAGTTCAATGGATGGATATGTAAAACAGTACGCTGACGTGGTGAAATTCCTCATTACCAAAAAGTAATCACTTAATAAGCCATGCGGGTAAAACCGCATGGTTTTATAGCTCCTCGCTGCTCAACTTCTTATTTTTTATATCTCACCATATTACAATATCTATTTATCTTTTTGTTTATATCCACAAAAGGGATGACGGTTTACTGTGTTTCTAAAATAAATAATTTATATTATAACTTAATGAAATATATGAATATAAAAACACACAGTAAGAGATTAATAAGAATTGGTAATTAAACTGGAAAAACTATTCACAAAGTTATCCACAGGAAGATCTTGCGAGGATCCATGCAAAATTAGCCAATATCTTACGTTAAGGATCGTCTCTTTCCCTGACCTATGGCATGCTTAGCGCTATGACAGACCACAACGATCACGGCAGGCTATGGCTCAGATTGCAGAAAACCCTTTAATACTGGTAGACGGTTCATCCTATTTGTATCGTGCTTATCACGCTTTCCCACCGTTAACAAACAGCGCGGGAGAAGCAACCGGTGCAATGTATGGCGTACTGAATATGCTACGCAGTTTGTTGCTGCAATATCAGCCCAGCCACGTTGCCGTCGTTTTTGATGCGAAAGGGAAAACGTTTCGCGACGAGTTGTTCGAAAACTATAAGGCTCACCGCCCACCGATGCCGGAGGATCTACGTGAGCAGATAGAGCCTCTGCATAGTATGGTGAAAGCGATGGGGCTACCTCTTCTGGCGGTTTCCGGTGTAGAAGCCGACGATGTGATTGGCACGCTCGCAGTGCAGGCGGAAAAAGCGGGCAAGTCGGTGCTGATTAGTACTGGCGATAAAGATATGGCGCAGTTGGTGACACCGAGCGTGACGCTCATTAATACCATGAACAACACGATTCTTGGCCCACAGGAAGTGTGTGATAAGTATGGTATTCCACCTGAGCTGATTATCGATTTCCTCGCGTTGATGGGGGATGCATCGGATAACATTCCCGGTGTACCTGGCGTTGGGGAGAAAACCGCGCAGGCACTATTGCAAGGGCTTGGTGGGCTGGATTTGCTCTATGCCAACCTTGATAAAATTGCTGAGCTTTCCTTCCGTGGCGCTAAAACCATGGCACCGAAGCTGGAACAGCATAAAGAAGTGGCTTACCTCTCTTATCAGCTTGCCACCATTAAAACGGATGTTGAGCTGGAGCTCAGCTGCGATCAGCTTACCGTCAACGAGCTGGATGTGGATGAACTGCATCGTCTCTTTTCCCGTTATGAATTTAAACGCTGGTTATCTGATATTGAATCAGGCACTTGGATGCAGGGTAAAAAGAGCAGCCAGCCTGTTCAGGCTGTGAATAATGCGGTGATTGAGCAGGCCGTTGAAGAAAATAACGCGCCTACGCTTTCTGCCGACGGTTATGTCACGATTCTTGATGAAAAAACGCTTCTGGATTGGATTGAGCGTATAAAAAAGGCTGAGATTTTCGCTTTCGATACGGAAACTGACGGGCTGGATACGCTTACCGCCAATCTGATTGGTCTGTCATTCGCGATTAAGCCTGGTGAGGCGGCCTATCTGCCATTGGCACATGACTATCTGGATGCGCCTGAGCAGTTGGATCGTGCCCAAGTATTGGCATTGTTCAAACCGCTGCTGGAAGATGAGAAGCTGCTTAAGATTGGTCAGAATCTCAAATTTGATAAAGGCGTGATGCAGCGGTATGACATCGATTTACGCGGCATTGCGTTTGATACCATGCTGGAATCTTACGTGCTTGACAGTGTGGCGGGTCGTCACGATATGGACAGCCTGGCCGAGCGCTATCTGAAACACAAAACCATTACCTTTGAAGAGATCGCAGGTAAGGGAAAAAATCAGCTGACGTTTAATCAGATCGCACTGGAACAGGCTGGCCCTTATGCGGCCGAGGATGCGGACGTTACGCTGCACCTGCACCAGACGCTGTGGGGGAAACTCCAGCCACATGCCGATTTGTGTCAGGTCTTCCAGACCATCGATATGCCGCTGGTTCCGGTTTTATCCCGCATCGAGCGTACAGGTGTGCTGATCGATCCTGCAATTCTGGCAGAACACTCAAAAGAGCTAACGACGCGTCTGGCTGAGTTGGAAACACAAGCGCATGAGTTGGCTGGCGAAGAATTCAACCTCTCATCGACCAAGCAGCTACAGGGCATCCTATATGAAAAGCAAAAGCTGCCGATTCTGAAGAAAACGCCAAAGGGTGCGCCGTCAACGAATGAGGAAGTGCTGGCTGAACTGGCACTGGATTATCCTCTGCCGAAGCTAATCCTGGAATATCGTGGGTTGGCCAAGCTGAAATCTACTTACACCGATAAGCTACCGCTGATGATCAATCCGGCGACGAAGCGCGTGCATACGTCTTATCATCAGGCTGTTACTGCGACTGGTCGTTTGTCTTCCAGCGATCCTAACCTGCAAAATATCCCGGTGCGTAACGATGAAGGACGTCGTATTCGTCAGGCATTCATTGCGTCTAAGGGATACAGCATTGTTGCAGCTGACTACTCGCAAATTGAACTGCGTATCATGGCGCACTTATCGGGTGATAAAGGGTTGTTGAATGCGTTCGCGAACGGGTTGGATATCCACCGGGCAACGGCGTCAGAGGTGTTTGGTATTGAGTTGGATAAGGTGACATCAGAACAGCGTCGTAGTGCGAAAGCGATCAACTTCGGTCTGATCTACGGCATGAGCGCGTTTGGCTTGTCACGCCAGTTGAATATTCCTCGTAGCGAGTCGCAGAAATACATGAACCTGTATTTTGAGCGTTATCCCGGTGTGCAGGATTACATGGAGCGGACGCGCCAACAGGCCGCAGAGCATGGCTATGTGTCCACGCTTGACGGTCGCCGTCTCTATCTGCCTGATATCCACTCTCGTAATGCGATGGCGCGTAAAGGCGCAGAACGTGCGGCGATTAACGCCCCAATGCAGGGCACCGCTGCTGATATTATTAAGAAAGCGATGATCGCGATTGACGATTGGCTACAGAAAGATACGCCGAAGGTGAAGATGATCATGCAGGTTCACGATGAATTGGTTTTCGAGATTCATGATTCGGTTATTGAAGAATCTATTAGTAAAATCAAAGCATTAATGGAAGGTTGTATGCAATTGAATGTTCCGTTACAGGTAGACATCGGTACGGGCATGAACTGGGATCAAGCGCATTAATGGCCGATTTCTGTGCTATTTCTGTAATTAAATAACAGTATTGTGTGACCTGGTTTAACTTTGTGTAATCGATAACCATTTTCTATGAAAGTAAACAACAAAAAAGCCTTTGTTCCCGCGAAAAAATAGGGTAGAGTTAAAGACGTAGGGTACAGAGGTAAGATGTTCTATCTTTCAGACCTTTTACTTCACGTAATCGGATTTGGCTGAATATTAGCCGCCCCGCTCAGTTTTGAGCGGGGCGTTTTTTATGGGCTTTATCCTGGTTTTTTTACCCGCAAAATGTCGGCAACGGCGTGGCAGACAGTAACGTGTTAGCGCGATTTCGGCTGTGAAAAGGGCGTATCTGGTGGGTGATCATCGCGGGAAAGTGGGGCGTGATGCGAGTTATGACTCTCTGCACCACGCGAAAGGATTATTCAGCGTCTTGTTCTTCTTCTACGTGTTGCAATGTGCTGAACCAGTTATCCAATTTTTGCTGTAGTTTATCGACGCCGATTTTTTTCAGCGACGAAAATGCCTCGACCTGAATATCACCCATAAATGGGACGACAGCTTCGCGAACTAAATTCAACTGTGTTTTACGTGCGCCTGAAGCCAGCTTATCGGCTTTGGTCAGCAGTACCAAGACCGGAAGTTCGACATCGACTGCCCACTGAATCATTTGCTGATCGAGATCTTTCAGCGGATGACGAATATCCATCAGCACAACCAGACCCTTCAGGCTGTTACGCTTTTGCAGGTACTCACCGAGCGCACGTTGCCATTTGATCTTCATTTGCTCCGGTACTTCGGCATAGCCATAGCCGGGAAGGTCGACTAAACGCACGCCGTCTGCCACCTGGAACAGGTTGATCAGCTGGGTACGGCCCGGCGTTTTACTGGTTCGTGCCAGGTTCTTCTGGTTAGTGAGCGTGTTCAGCGCGCTGGATTTACCGGCGTTAGAGCGCCCAGCAAAGGCCACTTCAATTCCGCTATCTGTTGCCAGATGGCGAATATCCGGGGCGCTGATGATAAAACGCGTCATGTGGTAGTTATATTGCTGGGTCACGATGGTTATCTCTATCTGGATCTCTGTCTGGTTGGGGATTATACCTGTAACTGACAATAAAGGCGGCTTTATCTGCCTCGAAATGCGACGGGTGAGTGTGAAAAGAAAAGCTCACCTGTCTGATGTGGGCGCTTTTTTATTACCCTGCTTTCTGCTAGATTCCGCCGCACTTCCCTTATATCTGTGTACCTGAGAACAACATTATGAACCGACCTGTCAAAGGGGCTGCCGATAAGGCAGGAAAGCCCAAAGTAAAAAGAAAAACCCGCGAAGAGCTAGAGCGTGAAGCGCGAGAGCGGAAAAGAGATAAAAAACATCGTGGCCATGCAGCGGGTAGCCGAGCTCAGGAAAAAGCGTCTACCGATCAGAATGCTGGCCAACGTAAAGTCGCCGATCCACGTATCGGCAGTAAAAAGCCTGTACAGCTTGGCGTGTTGGATAGCGCTATCGTTAAACCAAAACCTAAGTCGAAGCCTTCTGAGCCTGTGGAGAACGTTGTTGCTGCCAAGCCGACGATGTCACCGGAAGACGAGCTGGAAATGTTAGAAAACGATACGCGTCTGGATGCATTGTTGGATCGTCTGGATAGCGGTGAAACGCTAAGCGCCAAAGATCAGTCATGGGTTGATGAAACGCTGGATCGTATCGACATCCTGATGGAAGAGCTTGGAATCGAGCTGGGTGATGATGACGAAGAAGAGCAGCAGGAAGATATGTTGCAGCTTTTGAAACGTAATAGCCCGAAAGACACGTTCTAATCAATGAAATGGCTGTTTCTGTTTCTGATATTGCTGGTTGCGTTTTATCTGCTCTGTCTGTTCAGTAAACTATGGCTATTGTCGAAGCGTAAGCACCGATTGCATCGCGCCCTGTTTAACGGGCGCGTGAATCAAGTTCGACGCCAACGCCCCAGACAAAAACGCCGGGAGCGTTTTTGAACGTCACAACGTGACGGCCCTTTAGGGCGAGTCTCAAGGATGAGACGAGTAACAAAACGCCGGGAGCGTTTTTGAACGTCACAACGTGACGGCCCTTAGGGCGAGTCTCATGGATGAGACGAGTAACAAAACGCCGGGAGCGTTTTTGAATGCCATTTTTGGTGATCTGAAGGAGGGGAAGGATAACCCACCGAGTAAAAACTGGAAGGAGTGAGCGAATATGTCGATACCGTCCGTTGACTGGGATCTGGCCCTGATTCAAAAATATAACTATTCTGGGCCACGTTATACATCATATCCCACAGCGTTAGAGTTCAGTGAAGCTTACGATGAGCCTGCATTTCAGCATGCCATCGCCCGTTATCCGCAGCGACCGCTGTCGCTGTATATCCATATCCCTTTTTGCCATCGGCTGTGCTATTTCTGCGGCTGTAATAAGCTGGTTACGCGCCAGCAGCATAAAGCTGATGAATACCTTGACGTGCTAGAGCAGGAAATTCGCCAGCGTGCGCCGCTATTCGCTGGGCGAACGGTGACGCAATTACATTGGGGCGGCGGTACGCCAACCTACCTGAATAAAGTACAAATTAGCCGGCTAATGTCTCTGTTGCGCGAGCTGTTCTCTTTTTCCGAGCAGGCTGAGCTGTCGCTTGAAGTCGATCCGCGGGAAATTGAACTGGATGTCCTCGATCATCTGCGTGTTGAAGGGTTTAACCGCCTGAGCATGGGGGTGCAGGATTTTAATAAAGACGTTCAGAAGCTGGTCAATCGTGAGCAGGATGAAGACTTTATTTTTGCCCTCATTGAGCGGGCGAAGGCACTTGGTTTCACCTCAACCAATATTGATTTGATTTACGGCCTGCCGAAACAAACGCCAGAAAGCTTCGCTTTTACGCTACAGCGCGTTGCTGAATTAAATCCGCATCGGCTTAGCGTCTTTAACTATGCGCATTTGCCCAGCCTGTTCGCCGCGCAGCGCAAGATTAAAGAAGCGGATTTACCGAGCGCGGAGCAAAAGCTGGATATTCTGCAACAGACGATCGGGTCGCTGACGCAATCGGGCTACCAGTTTATTGGTATGGATCACTTTGCCCGCCCGGATGATGAGCTTGCGGTAGCGCAGCGGGAAGGGAAGCTGCATCGCAATTTTCAGGGTTATACGACGCAGGGCGATAGCGATCTTCTCGGTATGGGCGTTTCGGCGATTAGTATGATCGGTGATAGCTATGCCCAGAACCAGAAAGAGCTGAAACAGTATTATGCGCAGGTCAAAGACAAAGGAAATGGCTTGTGGCGTGGGTTACAGCTGACGCGTGATGATTGTCTCCGTCGCGATGTGATTAAGACGCTGATTTGTAATTTCCAACTCAGCTATGCGCCCATTGAAGCGGAATATGCTATCGATTTTAAAACCTACTTTGAGCAGGATTTAGCGTTATTGGCACCGCTGGTGGCTGATGGGCTAGTCGATAGTCAGGAAGACGCGCTGGTGGTAACGCCGAAAGGACGTTTGCTGATCCGCAATATCTGTATGTGTTTTGATGTTTATTTACGTAGCAAGCTCAGAACGCAGCAATTTTCCCGCGTGATTTAACCAAAAAAACAGCCAGTCGATGTTAGTACCGACTGGCTGTTCTCTAATTTTTCGATGATCAACTAAAGAAGTTAATCATTGCAGCACACAAAACGGCGGCAATAGCAGCCTGCGGCGAATGGCTTGCCGCAGAGCCAATTTCAGCGCCATGTGTTGCAACGGAAATTAATGAGTCCAGCATGGTGTTCCTCCCGAATCAGCGACACGATCATACTGCTGACTCGAGGCAAGTAAAGGACAAATTAATGACAATTTCGTGCGCCAGATTGTATTTTTTATCATCAATTTATTTATTCACAATTGAGCAATAAAAAAGCAATCTCGCTACTCCATTCCCAGCTCTTTTAGTTTACGCGTCAGAGTATTTCTACCCCATCCTAGTAGTCTTGCGGCTTCCTGTTTATGTCCCTGCGTGTGCCGAAGTGCCGTCGTCAGCAACGTCCTTTCCATTTCCGGCTGTGCCTCTGCCAACAGGTTTTGATGACCGGAACGCAGCGCGCGATCGGCCCATTGTGCCAATAGCGTGGCCCAACTGTCTGGCAAAATATGCACGGTAGAATCGGGCGCAGTGGTCTCGAACAGCTCAGGCGGCAGATCCTGAATCAGCACTTCCTGACCGGCAGCCATGACCGTCAACCAGCGGCAGGTGTTCTCCAATTGACGAACGTTGCCAGGCCACGGTAAACGGGTTAGCGCTGTTTCCGCTTCCGGGTGCAAATTCTTCGGCTCGACGCCCAGCTCTTTGGCCGTGGCCTGCAAGAAATAACGCGCCAGGCGAGGAATATCTTCCCTACGTTCACGCAGCGGCGGCAGGTGAACACGAATGACGTTCAGTCGGTGAAACAGGTCATCACGGAATTTTCCTTCCTGCACGCGCTGCTCAAGGTTTTGGTGTGTTGCCGCGATGATGCGAACATCCACCTTCACCGCCGCATAGCCACCAACGCGATAAAATTGCCCGTCTGCCAATACACGCAACAGGCGTGTTTGCACGTCGAGCGGCATATCGCCGATTTCATCCAGAAACAGTGTACCGCCATCGGCCTGTTCAAAGCGGCCCTGACGAATTTGGTTCGCGCCCGTAAATGCGCCTTTCTCATGACCAAACAATTCCGATTCGATCAGATCCTTGGGAATGGCCGCCATATTCAGGGCGATAAAAGGGGCTTTGGTACGCGGGCTGTGGCGATGTAGGGCATGTGCCACCAGTTCTTTACCCGTCCCCGATTCGCCGTTAATCAGCACACTGATCGATGAGCGAGACAGACGACCAATGATGCGAAAGACATCCTGCATGGCAGGTGCTTCGCCGATAATGTCCGTTGTCGGACCGTTGAGCGGCTGGTTGCGTACTGGCTGCTGCTGCTCCAGATAATGGCTGATTGCACGCTCAACCAGCGCGACGGCTTCATCAATATCAAACGGTTTCGGCAAATAGTCGAACGCGCCCTGTTGATAAGCACTGACCGCAGCATCCAGATCGGAATGCGCCGTCATAATGATGACCGGGAGCATTGGGTGGCGCTGTTTGATTTGCTGTAAGAGCGCTAACCCATCCATCCCAGGCATGCGGATGTCGGACAGCAAAACATCAGGCGTTTGTGTCGTTAGCGCATGCAGCACCTGATTTCCGTTCTCAAACGTTGCGCAGGTTAAACCCGCACCAGCAAGCGCGCGCTCAAGCACCCAACGGATGGAGCTATCGTCATCGACAATCCAGACTATCCCTCGTTGCATTGTGAACCTCACTGGCGAATGGGCAGGTAAACCGAGAATTCGGTGTGTCCTGGCCAACTGTTAAATTCAATTTTACCGGAGTGCTGATCAATAAGACTGCGGGCGATGGAAAGCCCTAAACCGGTTCCCCCTTCGCGTCCGCTCACCATCGGGTAAAATAGTGTGTCCTGAAGTTGAGCAGGTACGCCGGGGCCATCATCTTCCACGTCAATACGTGCAGCAAGACGATAGCGCACACCGTGTAAAGTAAACTGAAAAGCCGTTCGGGTACGTATTGTAATCGTCCCGCCTTCCTCACCCAACGCCTGTAGTGCATTGCGGGTAATATTTAGCAGTACCTGTTCAATCTGGTCGGGGTCGTGCGTCAGCTCTGGCAGGCTGGGGTCATAGTCTTTCACCAGCGTCACATTATCTGGTTTTTCCAGCGAGACGAGTTGGCAAACGCGTTCAGCGACCTGATGGATGCTCTGGGTGACGTGCAGGCCGGGCTGCTGTGGCCCGAGCAGACGATCAACCAGATTACGCAGGCGATCTGCCTGTTCGATGATGACCTTGGTATATTCCGTCAATGCTGGATCGGGCAAGGCTTTGGCGAGCAGTTGTGCAGCACCGCGCAGTCCGCCAAGCGGATTCTTTATCTCATGTGCCAGACCTCGGACCAAATCACGTGCGGCCTGCTGTTGTGCATGTTGAAGCTGTTCTTGACTGAGACGGCGCTGATTATCCATCGGCGCCATTTCCAGTAAAATAAAATCGTTTTGTACCCGCTGAGCGGTGAGCGACATGATGTGCGCTTTGCCATCCACGACGAGAGTGACTTCGTTATCGGTAAAACCTTGCCCTGAATCCAGGCTTTCACGCAGCAAATCGATATTCAGAGAAAAATATCCCAGTAAATCTGGCAGCGGTGTGCCGGATAATTTACGCGAACTTTGTGCCAGTAATTGCTGTGCTGCCGGGTTGGAATAGTGAATTGCCAGATCGTTATCCAGCAATAAGATGCTGTTTATCAGGGAATTTAGGATCTGCCCAGCATCGGGCAGCGTGCCTGTTGCCATAATGCAGACTCCCGCACCAGCATGGTGCATTGTAGTGTGGATGATGGATGTTACGTCGCAACGGCCAATGCCGATGGTGAAAAAAGCCCATCCGAAGATGGGCTGAAGCGTTTCCACGGCAACAAAAACAAACTTCTTGGTATTCTGTTGTTTATCGGTGATGGTCGGGTATCAGCACACCCAACCACGCCGAGATATACCCGTCATACTTCAAGCTGCTTGTGCGTTGGCAATACTCGGCACATTCTGCGCCTCGCCCTGAAGGGTCGCCGCAAGCGCTGTTCAAATCGTTATAAGACCGATTTGTCGTGCGGTTGCCGCGTTACAAGACCCATAAATGAGTCTTGCCCTAAAGGGCCAACGCTTTGGCGTTGTTCAAAACGCTAGCGTTTTGTCACGCAACTCGAATTATTTAGGGTATAAATATTAGATGCTTTCGTTATTAAACGCTGTAGTACAGTTCAAACTCAACTGGGTGCGGCGTCATACGAACGCGGTCAATCTCCGATTTACGCAGTTCGATATACGCTTCGATAGCGTCGTCAGTGAACACGCCACCACGGGTCAGGAACTCGCGGTCTTCGTTCAGTGCAGCCAAGGCCTCGTCCAGAGAACCTGCAACTTTTGGAATCTCTGCTTCTTCTTCTGGCGGCAGGTCGTACAGGTTTTTATCCATCGCATCGCCAGGGTGGATTTTGTTGATGATGCCGTCGAGGCCAGCCATCAGCAGTGCAGCGAAACACAAGTACGGGTTAGCGGCTGGATCCGGGAAGCGTGCTTCAATACGGCGTGCTTTCGGGCTAGCGACAACCGGGATACGGATTGAAGCAGAACGGTTACGGGCAGAGTAAGCCAGCATAACAGGGGCTTCGTAACCTGGGACCAGGCGCTTGTATGAGTTGGTGGTTGGGTTCGCCAGGGCGTTAATGGCTTTAGCGTGCTTGATAACACCGCCGATGTAGAACAGCGCCATTTCAGACAGGCCGCCGTATTTGTCGCCAGCGAACAGGTTAGTGCCGTCTTTAGACAGAGACATGTGGCAGTGCATACCAGAACCGTTATCACCGAACATGGGTTTTGGCATGAAGGTCGCGGTTTTACCGTAGGCGTGAGCCACGTTGTGCACGACATATTTGTAGATCTGAATTTCGTCAGCTTTTTTGGTCATGGTGTTGAAGCGGGTAGCTACTTCGTTCTGACCAGCAGTAGCCACTTCGTGGTGGTGAGCTTCAACAACCAGACCCATTTGCTCCATGGTCAGACACATAGCAGAACGGATGTCCTGTGATGAATCGACTGGTGGAACTGGGAAGTAGCCGCCTTTCAGACCTGGACGGTGACCTTTGTTACCGCCTTCGTAGGCTTTACCGGAGTTCCAGTAGGCTTCGACATCGTCGATAGCAACGTGAGAACCGGAAGTGCTGCTGCCGAAACGAATGTCATCAAACAGGAAGAACTCTGGCTCAGGCCCGAACAGTACGGTATCGGCGATGCCAGAAGAACGCAGGAAATCTTCCGCACGTTTCGCGATAGAGCGCGGGTCACGGTCGTAGCCCTGCATGGTGCCAGGCTCAAGGATGTCACAACGAATGATCAGCGTGGAATCTTCGAAGAACGGATCAATCATCGCGGTGCTGGCATCTGGCATCAGAACCATGTCTGACTCGTTAATACCTTTCCAGCCGCCAATCGAGGAACCATCAAACATTTTACCTTCTTCGAAGAAGTCGGCATTGACTTGATGAGCCGGAATGGTGACGTGCTGTTCTTTACCTTTAGTATCAGTGAAGCGTAAATCAACAAACTTCACTTCGTGCTCATTCAGCATCGTCAAAACATGTTCTGCGGACATACTTGGTTCTCCCGATTGGTCATTTATCGTCGTGGAACGAATATCGTTGTGGATTGATGTTGTTGCCGTGAGTAGACTAAAGCTAAAAGTGTGCCAACTTTTTAAATGCGTGCAATGTGTTGCCCTTTGGGGCTTTCTCACGTAAACCCACTGCACCATTATAGTCTAAAGCACCAAAATGGTGCTTATTATGTGAATTATTGCACTTGTTTGGTGCGTTCATGTTCGCTTGTAGCGCTTTTGCACCGTGAAAGGGATCACAAAGCAGGCAGTTCTAGGTTGTTTATCATAGATGCTTGTGATCTTGTTTAGTCCCTCGATTAATACGTGTACAATAGCGCGCTATTTCTAAATGCCTGAGGCAAAGCTGTGATCGAAAATTTGCGTAACATCGCCATTATTGCGCACGTTGACCATGGGAAAACCACCCTGGTTGACAAGCTGTTGCAACAATCCGGAACGTTCGGTGAACGTGTCGAAGCAACTGAGCGTGTAATGGACTCCAACGATTTGGAGAAAGAGCGTGGAATTACCATCCTCGCAAAAAATACCGCCATTAATTGGAAAGACTACCGTATTAACATCGTAGATACCCCGGGACACGCCGACTTCGGCGGCGAGGTTGAGCGTGTTATGTCGATGGTTGACTCGGTACTGCTGGTTGTTGATGCGATGGATGGCCCGATGCCTCAAACGCGTTTCGTGACCAAAAAAGCGTTTGCCAACGGTCTGAAACCTATTGTGGTTATCAACAAAGTTGACCGTCCTGGTGCGCGTCCTGACTGGGTTGTCGATCAGGTATTTGACCTGTTCGTGAACCTGGATGCGACTGACGAGCAACTGGATTTCCCGATCATTTATGCTTCTGCGCTGAATGGTATCGCGGGTCTCGACCATACCGACATGGCGGAAGATATGACTCCGCTGTATCAGGCGATTGTCGATCACGTTTCTCCGCCTCAGGTTGAGATGGATGCGCCGTTCCAGATGCAGATCTCTCAGCTGGACTACAACAACTATGTTGGCGTTATCGGTATCGGCCGTATTAAGCGTGGTAAAGTTAAGCCTAACCAACAAGTCACTATTGTTGATAGTGAAGGCAAAACCCGTAACGCTAAAGTCGGTAAGGTTCTGACTCACCTGGGTCTGGAACGTATCGACGCCACTGAAGCGGAAGCGGGCGATATCATCGCGATTACCGGTTTGGGCGAGCTGAACATTTCCGACACCATCTGCGATCCGCAGAATGTCGAAGCGCTGCCAGCACTGAGCGTGGATGAACCTACCGTTACCATGTTCTTCAACGTCAACACCTCACCGTTCTGTGGTAAAGAAGGTAAGTATGTTACGTCGCGCCAGATTCTGGAGCGCCTGAACAAAGAGCTGGTGCACAACGTTGCCCTGCGCGTTGACGAAACCGAAGATGCTGATGCGTTCCGCGTTTCTGGCCGTGGTGAATTGCACCTGTCGGTTCTGATCGAAAACATGCGCCGCGAAGGCTTTGAACTGGCCGTATCACGTCCGAAGGTTATTAACCGTGTTATCGACGGTCGTAACCAAGAGCCGTTTGAAAACGTGACGCTGGACATCGAAGAACAGCACCAAGGTTCAGTCATGCAAGCCATGGGTGAGCGTAAAGGTGATGTGAAAGACATGATCCCAGATGGCAAGGGTCGTATCCGTCTGGATTACCTGATCCCAGCTCGCGGTCTGATCGGTTTCCGTACTGAATTCATGACGATGACGTCTGGTACAGGTCTGCTGTACTCTACGTTCAGCCACTACGATGACGTGCGTCCGGGTGAAATCGGCCAGCGTCAGAACGGCGTACTGATCTCTAACGGTCAGGGTAAAGCTGTCGCGTTTGCGCTCTTCAGCCTGCAAGATCGCGGTAAGCTGTTCCTCGGACACGGTGCAGAAGTGTATGAAGGCCAGATCATCGGTATTCACTCACGTTCTAACGATCTGACTGTAAACTGTCTGACCGGTAAGAAACTGACCAACATGCGTGCATCAGGTACTGATGAAGCAACCACGCTGGTTCCGGCTATCAAAATGTCTCTGGAACAAGCGCTAGAGTTCATTGATGATGACGAACTGGTTGAAGTTACGCCGCAGTCTGTTCGTATTCGTAAGCGTCACCTGACCGAAAACGATCGTAAGCGCGCGAGCCGCGGCAGCAAAGACGTCTAATTTCAGACCGATTTGTATTGTCACGTAACAGGGCACCTTCGGGTGCCCTGAGTTTTATGTGCTTTCTTCCACTTTTCCTGATATTCCTTCTCTGTTCAGTTTCTTGGTTTTCTACATCATTTCCAGAAAAGAGGTAAGATTTTAGTTATTTACCGTATCCGGTTACGTCAATTTTTTCTTTCTTTGGCTAATTTCTTCAATAATAAAAGCGAAGCGTGTTTCATTCAGATTATAAAATAGACCCATAGTGAGTGCCGCGACAATCGCCAGTCCGCAGGGCCAGAGAAAAATGAGCTGACGCAAGCCGAGTAGCGTCACATCACTTTGGGCGATATTCGGAACATAGCCGATTTGCGTCAACATAATGCCGGGTAAGAAACCCGCCAGCGCCGCAGAAATTTTCCGTGAAAAGGTGTAGCCCGTATAAACCGATCCTTCTGCGCGAATACCGGTTTTCCATTCGCCGTAATCAACCGTATCCGGGACTAGCGCCCAGTTGAGGCTGTTAACGAAGGCCGTCCCGAAGAATGCCATGCAAGAGAAGGTGACGAATAAGAGCGAGGTTTCGCCCCAGAAAAAGTTTAGTACGTCGCCCATTGCCCATAATACCAGACCGCCGAGGTAAACCTGTTTTTTACCAAAGCGCTTTACGGTCATAGGAACCAGCAGCACGCCGACCAGAATGCACCCCATGCTAAAGAAACCCATCCATGACAGCAGATGAATATCGTTGAGCACGTATTGGGTGTAATAGACCTGGATTGCCAGTTTGATATTAAACGCCGCCAGCGTACACAGGTTAGCAATACACAACACCAGAAGGGGAGGATTATGGAAAATTGCACAGAACGATTTGAGAATGCTGGGCTTGTGATGATCTGGCACGATTTCGATATAACGTTCTTTCACCCCGCTAAAGCACCACCACATACTGACTAATCCACAGACCGAGAAGATCATGGCGGTAACGAGGTAACCCAGTGAAGGCGAACTAACAAAAAGAGCCTGGATTGGCATAAAGCCTACGGTACATAACAGCAGGCCAATCGTCGCCCCTCCTTGACGCCAGGCGGCGAGTTGAGCGCGCTCATGTGGGTTTTTGGTAATGGCGGGAACCATCGCTCCGTATGAGCAATTCATCAGGCTGTAAAACAGGCCGAACAACATAAACAGTGCTGTTGCCAGTGCCGTTTTAACCGTCAGCGTAAAATCGGTGGCTAAGAATTGTGCGGTTGCAACCAGCGCGACAGGAAACGACGCATACAAAATAAAGGGTCTGAATTTCCCTTTTGCGCCGATGTGACGTCGTGAGTCTAGCAATACGCCGGTTAGCATGTCGGTGAAGGCTGTGAAGAATTTCGCCACCAGAAAGATAATTCCACCGTAATACGCAGGCATCCCTAGTTCATCGGTATAAAATTTAAGCAGATACAGTGTGCCGGTACAGAGCATCAAATTTGAGCCAAAGTCACCCACTCCATAGGCTAATTTTTCCCGTAGGCTCAGTTTTAGCGTTAGCGGATCATGGTCAGACATAATCGCCTCTCAATAACGCCCCGTAGGGCGTTGTATTGTTATTAAGCGGTTTTTTTTCTGGCATCTATTTCTTCTACAATCTGCATGTACATTTTCTCATTGAGATTGTAGAAACAGCCCATCGCGATAATGGTGGCGACAGCCAGAGCGCAGGGGTAAATAAAGATCAACTGACGTAACCCTTCGACGGTTCCCGCGGATTGCACCACATTTGGGATATAGCCAATCTGGGTCAGCATCCAGCCTGGGAAAAAACCAGCCAGCGCCTGAGATACTTTGCGGAAGAAGGTAAAACCGGTGTAAACCGTGCCTTCGGAACGCACACCCGTACGCCATTCGCCGTACTCCACCGTGTCTGAGACCAACGCCCAGTTCAGGCTGTTGACAAACGCCGAACCAAAGAAAGCCAGACAAGAGAAAGCCACGAAACTGACCGAGCCGCCGCCAAAGAAGTAGTTGAGAAGATCGCCTGTAACCCAAATCATCAGGCCGCCGATATAGACCTTCTTCTTACCAAAGCGTCTGACCATGCCTGGCATTAAGAAGACGCCGATAAAGATACAGCCCATGCTGAAGAAACCCATCCAGGAGAGGAGGATAGGATCGTTCAGGACGTACTGGGTGTAATAGACCTGAATTGCCAGTTTGACGTTAAAGGCACCAAGCGTGCAGAGGTTGGCGATACACAGAATAAACAGAGGACGGTTGCCAGCGATGGCGCGGAAGGATTGCAATAATCCCGGTTTCTGCGCGTTATTGGCGGGTTTCACTTCTACATAGCGCTCTTTCACCCCAGCGTAGCACCACCACATAAAGAATAAGCCGAACAGCGAAAACAACGTGGCGGCGAAGATGTAGCCCAGCTGTGAATTGCCTTCAATCAGATTCATTACGGGTAAAAAGCCAACGGTACACAGCAGTAGGCCGAGGGTTGCACCACCTTGTCGCCAGGCAGCAAGCGACGCGCGTTCGTCCGGATTTTTGGTAATTGCGGGAACCATTGCGCCATAAGAGCAGTTCATCATGCTGAAGAACAAGCCATAGAGCATAAATAGTACCGTCGCCATCACCGTTTTCCCGGTGATTTCAAACGGAGTGCCGACAAAGTTAGCAACCGCCAGTAGGGTGACAGGAAAGGCTGCGTAGAGCACGAACGGGCGGAATTTCCCTTTTGGCCCGATTTTGCGTCGTGAATCGAGCATAATTCCCGTACCCATATCGGTAAATGCGGTAAAGAATTTTGCAATAAGGAAAATAATGCCACCGTAAGTACCGGGCAAACCAAGCACATCGGTATAAAATTTGAGTAAATAGAGCGTGCCAATGTCCAGCAGGATATTGGAACCCAAATCCCCCATCCCATAGGCCAATTTTTCTTTAAACGGCAAGCGTAGGGTTGCCGGATTGACGGTATTTTGACTCATGATTATCCCTCATTTGCCCGCGAGAGTTTTCGCGGGCGAGCCTTATTAGATGCTGCGCAACGTTGAAAACAGCGCTGCCCACTCACTCTTCTCGCGATAAAAGACCGGAGGCCTACCGATAGGGGCGTCTACGGTCGTATTACCGCCCTGATGCGTTTCCCCTGTCCAAACGTTGACCCAGCGATCTTCTGGCAGATACAGTGTCCAGTCGTGACGACCCTGTTCGTGAACCGGTGCAACCAGTAGATCTCGTCCCAACAGGTACTGATATTTCAGAGAGTAGGTTTGTGCATCGTCTTCGTAGTGCAAGAATAGCGGGCGCATGACGGGTAGTCCGGTAGCCGCATTTTGTGCGACGGCCTGCTTGAGGTACGGTTTTAGGGTGGTGAAGACGGTCGTCATGCGAGCAAAATGGGCGATAGTTTCTGTATCCCCATCAAACTGCCAGTTATCGCCAGGGCGGTTGCCTTCATGGGTTCGCATCATGGAGGTGAAGGCGCTAAAGTCACACCAGCGCAGCAGCAGTTCTTTGCTGCGTCGCATCTCAAACAGAGTGGTATAACCGCCGATATCGCTGTGGTGCAGGCCGTGGCCGCTCATCGCCAACGACAATGCAGCAGGAACCACAGATGCCAGACCATCGTCCAGGCTCCAGTCAACGTTTTGATCGCCTGCCCACATCATCGTGGAGTATTTTTGGCTACCGGTGTAACCCGCGCGCATGAAGAACAGGATCTCACCGAGCTTGCCGGTTTCCTGCAATGCGTCGTAATTGCACTTTGCCCAAAGCGCAGGCCAGGCGTTGTGCATGATTTCGGCGCTGACACCGTTGTGTAGGTAGGTATCGGTTGGGAGGTACTCGCCAAAGTCCGCCATCCAGCCGCCACAGCCCAGTTCAATCATGTTCTTTTTGATGATTTCCTTGAACCAGTCGTAAGCTGCTGGGTTGGTCAGGTCAACTACGCCGCCGTAAAATTCGCCAAACTCAACGAGATAATCATCGCCAGAGGCATTTTTTGCCAGGTAGCCGTGCTCTGCGGCTTCAGCGCAGAGATCTTTATCGCTGGCGACATAGGGATTGATGTAAGAGAGGAACTGTACGCCTTCGGCGTTCCACTGCTTGATGCGGCTATCCAACTGCGGATAGTTTTCACTATTCCACTTCCAGTTCCACATGACGCGCTTGCCGAAAGAGGTCATACGGATCCCAGACCAGTCTTGCGCCCAGATGCCATTTACCTTCACACCTGAGTTACGCATGGTATCCAACTTCTTCTGGCAAACGTCTGTTCCGCCTTGAATGCCAAGCGTCACCCCATCGTAAATCCAGTCCGGTAGTTCCTGCTGACGACCTAATAGTGCGGTCAGTTTTTCCAGCAGAGAAATATAGGTGTTGGCACATTCGAAGCGCAGCGTCGTTTTGTCTTCCCACAGTGCCACCTCGTGATAGTCCGGTGAGCTGAAGTCGAAATTCATATAGCAACTGTTGTCGACATGGCAGTAGTATTTTTGCGTACTGACAAAGGTTGGCTGTGGGAAGAAGGTCCAGTAATAGTCGCCGCCTGCGTTCTCTTTGCAGTCCGCCTGCCAGGTGACATAGGTATTTTTGTTGCGGCCTACACCCTGTTCGCTGGTCCACAGCGGGAAGGGTTTGCCACGTAAATCGAAATAAGAGAACTGTTCGCCACAGCCGTAAATATGATCGTCCGGGTGAGCGGCCAGACGTAACCAGATGCGGTTATGGGTAGGAGTACCGTTTTGCAGGCTGAGCGTCAGACGCCCCATTTCATCGGTAGAGATGTGCAACGTCGCGCTGATGGTTGCGCCACGGCTGAAATCGATTTGCCAGCCATTAGGCGATTCACTGAATGTGGCATTGGTCAGCGCCACCTTCTCATCGAGCTTATCTTTAATACTGAAATTGCCACGGAACATCTCAATGTCGGCTACGCCTGCGCCAATCCACAGACAAGGGTTGTCTGCGGTATGACGTAATATCAGACGCTGTTGGTACGTTAGTGTGAATGCATTCTCTGATGTCGTAAATTCTATAGCGGTTGACTGTTGTTGTTGTGAACGCATTATAGTCTCCGTAAATGTAGGGTAATTCGGTAATCTGTCGGAAATTAGGTTATTCGCATGGCCTATTTCGCGTTAACGTCCAGCAGACCAGCTGCAACCGCCGGAGCCAGCCCTGGAGCCAGCGGCAGACGTGGGATCACCAGGCAATGCAACAGGTGATAAATATCCTGTTTTCCGTCCCAGACTTTGGTGGTCACTTTGTTATCCGTGTCCAACTCCTGCCACCATGAACCCGTCTCGTAATCCATCAGGTAAGTGATGCAGTAGTCCCACCATTTCTGATACCAGGCTTCGTACTGGCTATCACCGGTGAGGGTATACAGGGCATAGGCTGTCCCCATTGCTTCCACAATGGGCCAGCGCACTCTTTCGCGGACGATAGGTTTGCCATCCCAATCCACGGAGTAGACAAAACCGTCTGCGCCATCGGGAGCCCAGGCATCGCGGATGGTGGCATGGAAAAGGCCTTTGGCGTCTTCCAGTAACCAGGCTGGTGGCTGTTCACATCTTGCTTCTAACGCCGCATGAAGATGCAGCATCAGGCGGCCCCACTCGATCCAATGGCCTGGCGTACCGCCATAGGCGCGGAAACGGTGAGCGGGATTATCTTTGTTGTAATCGCGGATAGGGTTCCAGTTAACGTCGAAGTGTTCGTTGACACGATACTCGCCACTGCGGGCAACATCGTGAATGATCACCGAGGCGATTCTGATAGCACGATCCAGCCATTTTTTGTCATGGGTAACGTCATAAACAATCAGGAAGGCTTCCACCGCGTGCATATTGGCATTGCCGCCACGGTAGTCTTCGGTTTTGCTGAACGCCTCATCCCAGGACTCCAGGCACATCTGCTCTTCTTCACTCCAGAAGTATTTCTCAATAACCTCAATGGCGTAATCCAGCAGTTTCCGGGCTTCAGGATGTCCCGTGGTGACCGCACTGGCCGCGCCCAGCAGAACAAAAAAGTGCTGATACCCCTGCTTAGACGCATCCACTACGCCCTCGTCATTCACACAGGCGTACCAGCCGCCGTACTTCTTATCTCGCAGTGCGCCATTCATGGCGTTGATGCCGTGATCAACCAGAGCATAAGCTCCCGGTCTGCCCATCGCCGCCGCGACGGAGTAAACGTGCAACATGCGTGCAGTGATCCAGAGATGTGTGCCCATCTCTTCTTTTATCTGTCCTTTGTTACCCAGCCAGCCAAATCCGGTAGGAACAGCCGCATTTTTACCAAAATTAAAGATGCGGTCGGTTTCTTGCTCCAGCCAGTGGTTGTGGCTCAATGTGTTAAACCATTTCATTCTGTCATCCTCGTATTAGCAGCGGCGGGCCATCATTTCATCGACGATTTCGCCCAAACGCTGTAACTTCGGCGCCGAAACATCACGCAGCATCAGTTCGGTATCTGGCAGGCCGACGACTGATGACCAGACGGCACGGCCAGCCAGGAAGCCGGATGCACCTGCGGCCATGGCTACGCTGACTGCGCGGGGGAAGAGTTTTTCATCAACGCCGGAAGAGAGAATGACCCACGGCATATTGATGTGTTCGTTCAGGTGTTGTGAGGCGGTGAGCAGCGTCTGCTGCGTGCCTTTACCGTAGAGTGGCATTTCGACTTTGTAGAGATCGGCACCGCTATCACCCAGCTCTTTCGCTGCGTCGATGATGGCCTGTTCACGATCAAATTTATCGCCGCGACGCGGTGGGCGTACAACCGGCTCGATAATGCTGACCAGGCCATTGCTATGGCACATTTCATTGAATTCTTTCACCATATCCAGACGTTGTTGAGCATCTTCATCATTGCGCCAGAGCACCAGCAGTTTTAAGGCTTTAGCCCCGTCCTGTTTCACCGCCTGCGGATTGATTTTTTTATCAATAACGACGCTATCGACAGGAATACCGTTGCCCGGAATGAACTCATCGGCGGCAACAATCATGGCGCAACTTTTGGCCACTGCATGTTGTTCTACCACTTGGCGGTAGCAGAACTGCTGATCCACCAGAATGGCTGACGCGTAAGGAGAAAGGATTTTCGCTGCATTCACTTTGAAATCAGTCAGAACGCTGTCGTTAACTGGTAATGCTGCACCCGCAGCGGCAAACATTAAGCGCATCGCTTCACGCTGATCGACAGCCAGCATGGCAAAACCACCGGAGGCGCGCGTAATGTCTTTGATGGTGTAATTACTCATTCAATTTTCCTTTATACAGTCGTTACAGATTTACTTTGGCAACCAGACCGGCGCTGTTACGCACCTGTTCCAGAATGGCGGTCCAGTCTTCCCGACCACGGCCTGCGGCGCGTGCCTGGTTGTAAACTTCGCGGGAGGCCGCACCGAGTGGCAGCGGAACGTGCAGTTGGTTGGCGACATCCAGTGCGATACCAAGATCTTTGTGAGCTAAATCGATCATAAAGGCGGGAGAAAGATCGCCTTTCAGCACTTTGTTCGGCCAGGACGTCGTGAAGTGGCCTTTTCCGGCAGGCGTACCGCTCATCACTTTTAAGGCCACATCAAAGGAGAGACCGAGTGCTTCACACAGCACAGCGGCTTCAGCGGAGAGGGCATTCAGAGCGATACTCATGTAATTGTTGATAAGTTTGACGCGAATCCCCATGCCTGGGCCGCCTGCATTAATCAGCTCGTTACCCATCGCCATGAGTATTGGCGTAGCGCGCTCCACCTGTTCTGGCGACCCGCCCGCTAGCAGCAGCAATGTTCCTGCAACCGCGTGATCGGATGTGCGACCAACCGGGACATCCATCATGCTGAAGCCTTTTGTGTGCATGTCAGCAATCAGTTTGTCGGTCTGTAATGGATGGATGGTGGACATATCGATGACCAACGCTTGCGCCGACAGGCTCTCGCAGATGCCCTGTTCACCGAATAACACGGTGCGAACCAGATCGCCGTTAGGCAGCATCGTGATCACAAACTCAGCAGCTTTCGCTGCCTGTGCTGGGCTACCCGCGCGCTGTGCGCCTTTCTCCACCAGGCGTTGAACGGCATCTGGGTTAACGTCAAAGACGCTGAGCTGGTGCCCCTGCTTGAGCAAGTTGCTCGCCATGGGTGAACCCATCTGGCCTAATCCGATAAATGCTATCACTGCCATAACGTTCTCCTGATTCATTGGTGTCATTTTATGTCATTTAAAATCGACTTATTTTGTCTGTTTTTGATCGTATTTGTAATTTATGGTCAATAAATTGACAGGCGTCACTTTTTAAACATTTCATAAAATTAAAATGCTCCTATCCCAAAACACTTGAGGAATGACCATGATTCGTATTGCTTGTGTAGGTATTACCGTGATGGATCGCATCTACTACGTCGAAGGATTACCAACAGAGGGGGGGAAATATGTCGCGCAACGCTATACCGAAGTGGGCGGAGGTCCAGCCGCGACGGCCGCGGTAGCTGCGGCGAAGCTGGGGGCTCAGGTGGACTTTATTGGTCGAGTGGGCGATGACGATACGGGAAATAGTCTGCTGGCGGAGCTGGAATCGCTGGGGGTGAATACCCGCTATACTCGGCGTTACCTGAAATCGATGTCTTCACAGTCGGCAATTATGGTTGATGCGCGCGGGGAACGGATAATCGTCAATTATCCCAGCCCGGATTTACTGCATGATGCTGACTGGCTTGATGAAATCGATTTTTCCCAGTGGGATGTGGTGCTGGCAGATGTTCGTTGGCACGAGGGGGCGAAACAGGCATTCACGCTGGCACGTCGCGCGGGTGTTATGACAGTGCTGGATGGTGATGTTACGCCGCAGGATATCAGCGAGTTGGTGGTATTAAGCGATCATGCCGTCTTCTCTGAGCCCGGTCTGGCACGCCTGGCAGGGGGGAAAGAGATCAGTACGGCATTAGAACACGCAAAAACGCTCACAAATGGTCATGTCTATGTGACGCGTGGTCGTGAAGGTTGTGACTGGATAAAAAATAATGTGTTACAGCATCAACCTGGATTTTCCGTTGATGTGGTCGATACTACCGGCGCTGGCGATGTTTTTCACGGAGCGTTGGCATTCAGCTTGGCTTCTGGGGCTTCACAGGACGAGGCCGTTAGATTTGCCAGTGGTGTTGCTGCACTGAAATGTACGCGTCCAGGTGGACGCGCGGGGATTCCTGACTGTGATCAAACCCGATCCTTTTTGTCACTTTTTGTATAAAATGCCAGAGCAATGGTTTTTCGAGGAAATTTCATGAGTCTTACCGAACTGACCGGTAACCCGCGGCACGATCAGCTGATTACGCTGATTAGCGAGCGCGGTTATATGAATATCGACGAGCTGGCGGGTCTGCTGGAGGTATCCACGCAGACCGTACGTCGTGACATCCGTAAATTGAGCGAGCAGGGATTGATTACGCGTCATCACGGCGGTGCGGGCAGGGCATCCAGCGTGGTGAATACGGCGTTTGAGCAGCGTGAAGTCTCCTGGACTGAAGAGAAAAAGGCCATCGCGGAAGCGGTGGCCGATTATATTCCCGATGGATCAACCGTGTTTATTACCATTGGCACGACCGTTGAACACGTTGCGCGTGCGTTGCTAAACCATAACCATTTACGGGTTATCACCAATAGCCTACGTGTGGCGCATATTCTGTATAACAACCCACGCTTTGAAGTGATGGTTCCCGGTGGAACATTGCGGCCACATAACAGTGGGATCATCGGCCCTTCGGCAACGGCATTTGTTGCTGATTTTCGTGCGGACTATCTCGTCACCAGCGTGGGAGCCATCGAAAGCGATGGTGCGCTACTGGAGTTTGATGTTAATGAAGCTAGCGTCGCGAAGACCATGATGGCTCACTCCAGACACATTCTCCTCGTCGCCGATCATACGAAATATTACGCTTCTGCTGCCGTGGATATTGGCAATGCTTCTTCGGTGACAGCGCTGTTCACGGATGAGTATCCCGGCCCCGCACTGCAAAACTTTCTCCAATCCCAACAGGTCGAAATTGTCCTGGCTAGCCCTTCTCAGGATGATGTGGCGTCTGCATAAAGAGATAACCGCCTATCCGGGCGGTTCAATTCCCTGCGCCATAAGCTCCATCCTTTCAGGCATAGTGTGTAACTAATCAGCGCTTGAGGTCATAACGTGTTTGACTGATTATCTTAAAGATGCTGAAAATGAATTGATTCCGCTCAGTTAGTCGTTATGTCATGAGTGAGTGAAAATCCTACGATTGCGTCAGGAGGTGGCTGCCATGCTGTATATCTTTGATTTGGGTAATGTCGTCATTGATATTGATTTCAAAAGGGTATTGGGCGTCTGGAGTAATCTGAGCAGCGCGCCGCTCGCGACGTTGCAAGAGCGTTTTGTCATGGGAGAGGCGTTTGAACAGCATGAGCGGGGCGAAATCAGCGATGAAGAGTTTGCCACCAGACTGTGTCAGGAAATGGGTATCGCCCTGAGCTTCGAGCAATTCACCGCTGGCTGGCAGGCTATTTTTGTCGCCCTGCGCCCTGAGGTTATCGACATCATGCAGCGCCTGCGTCAGGAAGGGCACCGCGTGGTGATTCTGTCGAATACCAACCGTCTCCATTGTTCACACTGGCCGGTGCTATACCCAGAAGTGGGGGCTGCGGCTGACAGGCTCTATCTGTCTCAAGACATTGGATTACGCAAGCCAGAATTGGCTATCTATCAATATGTCCTGACTCAGGAAGACTTTACGCCAGCGCAAGCCGTGTTTTTTGACGATAATTCTGCAAATGTTGATGCTGCGCAGAGTCTGGGCATTCACAGTATTCTGGTGACCGATCGTCACGTGGTTCCAGACTTTTTCGCTATGCAGGCGACGACGGCCAAAGCATGATTTATATCGCAAGGGCGGACATCGCCCCTATTGGGAATGATGACATCAGGAGTAGTCGGGTTTTATGATTGCGCTAATTCAGCGAGTATCCAGCGCCAGCGTTACGGTAGAAGGCAATATCATTGGGAAAATTGATAACGGTTTGCTGATATTGCTGGGGGTTGAGCGGGATGATGACGAACAAAAAGCCACACGACTTTGCGAACGTGTATTGGGCTACCGGATATTCGGCGACGATGACGGAAAAATGAACCTCAATGTGCGTCAGGCTGGCGGTAAGGTGCTGGTGGTTTCCCAGTTTACTCTGGTAGCTGATACGCAGCGTGGCATGCGACCTGGGTTTTCTCGCGGCGCACATCCCTCAGAGGCCGATCGCCTCTATCAATATTTTGTCGGACAGTGTCGTGAGCAAGGCGTTCACACGGAAACAGGGCAGTTTGCGGCGGATATGAAAGTGACATTAGTGAATGATGGCCCGGTGACGTTCTGGCTACAGACATAATTGGCTACAGACATCCGTTATAAAAGTGGTATCACCGCTGTCGTTCCGTGTATCAGTTTGTCAGCAGTTTGAGATCTTATGAAGCATGGTGCAATAAAGCATCATCGGCACAGAGGAAGGGTTATGTATCATCTGAGAGTACCTGAAAGCGCAGAAGAACTGGATGCGTACTATCAATTCCGCTGGGAAATGTTGCGTAAACCTCTACACCAGCCGTTAGGCTCTGAGCGTGATGCCTATGATGCTCTGGCGCATCACCAAACCGTGGTGGATGAACAGGGAAGGCTGGTTGCGATTGGGCGTCTTTCTATCAATGCGGATAATGAAGCGGCAATCCGCTTTTTAGCTGTTCACCCCGACGTGCGGGGGAAAGGGTTAGGAACGCTGCTTGCGATTACCCTGGAGTCTGTCGCGCGTCAGGAAGGCGTCAAGCGCGTGGTCTGTAGCGCCCGTGAAGACGCAATGGATTTCTTCTCCAAGCTGGGCTTTGTTAATCAGGGGGAAATTACCGCCCCGCAAACCACACCTGTACGGCATTTCCTGATGATCAAACCCGTGGCAACGCTGGATGATATTCTGCACCGCCCTGACTGGTGCGGGCAGTTGCAACAGGCTTGGTATGAGCACATTCCCCTGAGTGAAAAAATGGGCGTGCGGATAAGCCAGTACACCGGGAAAAAATTTATCACCACTATGCCTGAAACGGGCAATCAAAACCCGCACCACACGCTTTTTGCTGGCAGCATGTTTTCTCTTGCTACGCTCACTGGGTGGGGATTGATCTGGCTATTGCTGCGCGAGCGGCACCTTGGTGGAACGATCATTCTGGCGGATGCGCACATTCGTTACAGTTCGCCAGTCAGTGGCCGACCGAGTGCTATTGCTGATTTAGGGTCGCTGAGTGGCGATCTGGATCGTCTTGCGCGTGGTCGTAAGGCGCGTGTGCAGTTAAACGTCGAGCTGTTCGGTGATGACAATAAAGGGGCGTTATTTGAAGGTGTTTATATCGTGCTGCCTGCTCAGCCGGATGCACCATTGGAAGAGGGCGGGTCCGAAGCGGATTAAGACGCTGCGGCGTCTTATGACGTTCTTCTCATCCGTACATCACGCTTCGCGCTAACCAGTAGTACTTCGTGATATCCATCTCGTTTTAGTAAATCCCGTGATTTTCACGGGGTTTATCCTAATGTCGATGGTTTAAGGATCGAGATACCGGGTGCTACCACGGTGCGAGGCATCCCTGCGGGAGCCTCATCACCGTGTTTCCCCCTAAAACTATGCTTAAGTAGCCAATATGAGTGTTTACCCTGTTGTTTCAGCACGCTATGACACTGTGGATGTTTTGTTCGTCCGTATTTTGAAAATGTAATATTTATGGCGTTTCTGTCACTGTTCCCTGATGCATTTGCTGCCTGATAGGGTGGGCGTTGCTATCCACGCCTTGCAGCGTACCGTTTAACGTCGGCTTCAGCGGCGTATCGGCGGCAAGCCGACCATTCAACTGCAATTGCAAATTCGTGTTGCCTGTCGGTGCAGTTTTGGGTTCTGGCCATCCCCAACGCGTCAGAACCTCCAGCGGTACGGCGCGTCCTGTCAGCGACAGGGAGAAATTACGTGCTGGTTGCTGATTGATGGTTGCCTTGGCATCCAACATGCCATTTTGCGTAAATGCGCTAAGTTCGTTAATGGCGATCTGATTATCGTTGGCCACTAGTGCCATCGACGGACGGCGGACGTCGACTTTATTGAATGTCGCGTCGCTGGCATTAAGATTCAACGATCCTGTCCACATGCCCCATTGGTGATTGCTAGCCAGCAGTAAATCACTGCCGTAGCCATCCAATGCGGTTAGCTGGAAAGGAAAATCTGGATTGATATCGATCAGCAGGTTGCGATTTGCCGTGAACTTTCGCACATTCACTTCTGCCAGCCACGATGGCAGGGGCGCTTGCCACCGTTGACGCCAGTCGCCGGGGAGCGTGTATTCCATCCCTGCGACAACAAATTCATTTAGTTGTAGACGGCGATTATTACGCTGCCAATTGCCATTGGTTCGCAGCAGGCCGCCTTCCCAACGGGTAGAGAATTGCTTGATGTTAACGCCCGCCGGTGACAAATCCAGATTCACGATAGGATCGATAAGGTGCATGTTGCCGTTTACAATATCGGTCGCATTGAACGACAGCGTTCCGCCTTCGCTCTGCCAGTCATTCTGCTTAAACGTGACATTTTGCAGGGCAACATCCAGGTCGATAAACGCCCATCCCGGCCCTTCAATACGGGCATCAATCAGGTCAAAGCGATCAACCGTAACGGAAGGCAGTTCGGTGACGGGCTGCCAGAAGGCTTCCGGCGTTCTCTGCGTTTGCAAACGAACATTACTGAGCCGTAGGCTACCAATCTGCCAACTGCCATCTTCTGCACGGCTGGCGTTGCCCGTTAACTGTCCCTGAGCGACATCAGCGCCGAAATTGCTTAGAGTCAGCTGGTTGTGGTTGATTTCACCCTGCACCAATACCTGACTGGCGGGAATATCGTTGAGCTCGAGTGAACGGGCGCTGAGTTGGAACTGCCCTTGTTTGCCCAGTAGATAACCTACTTCAGGCTGCCACGGCATAATACCGCCGTTAATCTGTTGACCATTCAGACGCCAATCGCCGTCCTTTGCCTGTAGTGCCATTGTACGCAGCTGTAGCACATCGGCTTCGATAGGGAGCGTGGCGGCCTGTGAGGACAGGTTTAGCGTACCGCCTTCCAGTTCCAGACTAGCGAAATGGCGCGGTTCGGTAATCTGGCGCACGCTAAAGCCAACTGAGACCTGCTTTGCAGTGAGCGTCGGTGGCTGGTTTTTCTGGCCAAAACTGACATCGGTGAGCTGGATATGATCGACAGTTGACCAATCATGATTAATTTTGCCCAGTGACAACTGGTAGTCAGTATTCTGGTTTACCCAATTACTCACCCAGCCTGCTGCCCAACTGGTTTGCAGTAATACATATACGACCACCAGCGCTAAAAAGGCTAGCAGTAGTAGGGTCAGCAATAATTTCCCGATAAATTTCATCGTGTCAGTCCATGCCAATCGTCAGGGAGAACTGTTCTTATGCCGCAATTTCCCTGAAGGCTCAATAGGTAATGCTGTTACAGACAGTAAAAAGCGAGCGGTGTTGCATCACCGCTCGCTTTTACATGAACTGAACAGAAATTATTGCGTGCTGGCGCTATTTTTCTTCATGTGGGAAGACCATATTCAGCACGATTGCCGTAATCCCGCCAGCGGCAATACCAGAGGACAGTAATGTTTTAATCCAATCCGGTGCGAATTGCAGAATCAACGGCTGCTGTGATACACCAAGACCGACAGCCAGTGACAGCGCAATGATCATGATCGCACGACGGTTCAGCGGTTCACGGGATACAATGCGCACACCAGAGGCGGCGATCGTACCAAACATCACGATAGTGGCACCGCCGAGAACCGGCTCTGGAATATGCTGCACAAATCCACTGACGGCAGGGAATAGTCCCAGTGCGATCAGCATCAGCGAAACCACGAAACCGACATAGCGGCTGGCAACACCGGTAAGCTGGATGACGCCATTATTCTGGCCGAAGCACGAGTTGGGGAAGGTATTGAACACGGCAGAAAGGCATGAATTCAGGCCGTTTGCCAGTACGCCGCCTTTTAAGCGTTTCATGTACAGCGGGCCTCTTACCGGCTGCTCTGAAACGTCGGAGGTTGCGGTGATGTCGCCGATGGTTTCTAACGATGTCACCATGAAGACCAGCATCAGCGGGATGAGCAGGTTCCAATCAAAGCCTAAACCGTAATGCAGCGGTGTGGGCACCATGATGACCGTATCGTGTGATGCAGGCGCGTTTTCTGGCAGCATTCCCATCACCCAGGCACCCAAATAACCCACCGCCATGGCAATCACCAGCGACGCGACGCGCAGGTAAGGGTTACGCTGGCGGTTAAGCAGAATAATAACCAGCAACACCACTCCCGCTAAGAGTAAGTTCTTGGGTGCGCCGAAGGTGTTATTACCCATTGCGGCATAGCCGCCGCCGATGGAGGTCAGGCCGACTTGAATCAGCGACAGCCCAATGATCATCACCACAATACCGGAAACCAGCGGGGTAATGATGCGGCGGGTTAAATGCAGAAAGCGTGAAAGAATGATTTCGGTGAAGGAAGCAACCATCAGCGTACCGAACAGTGCTGCCATCATTGTCGGAACGTCTGCCCCCCCGTTTTTCAGCGCTAGTCCACCCATAATCAGCGGCGTCACGAAGTTAAAGCTAGTACCCTGAATAGACAGCAGACCAGAACCGACGGGTCCCCAGGTTTTAATTTGCAGAATAGAGGCCAGACCGGAAGCGAAAAGCGACATGCTGATGATGTGCTGCGTATCCTGAGCGGGTAAACCTAATGCCTGACAGATCAGTAGCGCGGGAGTAATCACCGCAACAAACATAGCAAGCAGATGCTGGCTGGCGGCAAACAGCGTTTGCGGCAGCGGTGGTCTGTCTTCAAGACGATAGATGAGTTCACTGCGCTGAGGAGTGGCAGCGGCTTCTGTTTGGGACGTTTCCGTGGTGGTAGTCATGATGTAAGTTGGCGTTCCTGAAACGACAAAGAGCGCATTTTAATGATCTCTTTGTTGAAAGCAAACGTTTGCCAACGCATCTTTGCGATATGAATTTTGTCTGGTGAGCAAGACCTTATTATTTAAGGGAGTATGCCCGTCATACTTCAAGCTACATGTGCGTTGGCGGCGAGATTTTAAGAGAAATGAAGAATGCTTTGCTGCGATTAGGCGTTGGTGTAACGGGCGCGCTCGGGTAGCCAGCGTTCAATTAGCGCAATAGCATGCTCGGGATAGTGCTCATGCAGATGACGGGCAACGCGCTGCACCTGTGGAATCAGGTCCTGATCGCGCAGGAGATCGGCCACTTTGAACTCGGCATTGCCTGTCTGCCTCGTACCTAATAATTCACCCGGACCACGAATTTCCAGATCGCGTTGAGCGATAACAAAGCCATCGTTGCTATCGCGTAGAACCTGTAGACGTTTTTGTGCGGTCTTGCTCATTGGTGTTTTGTAGAGCAGCACACAGTGAGAGGCCACCGCACCACGCCCGACGCGCCCGCGCAATTGGTGCAACTGTGCCAGACCCAGACGCTCCGGGTTCTCAATAATCATCAGGCTGGCATTCGGTACATCGACACCGACCTCGATGACCGTTGTTGCCACCAGCAGTTGTAGCTCACCCTGTTTGAAAGCCTGCATCACCGCCTGTTTTTCCTGTGCTTTCATGCGGCCGTGAACCAATCCAACGTTGAGATTCGGAAGCGCTGCCTTTAGCTCTTCGCTGGTGGCTTCTGCCGCTTGTGCTTCCAGAAGATCGGATTCCTCAATCAGCGTACACACCCAATAGGCCTGCCGACCCTCCTGCTGACAGGCGCTATTCACCCGTTCGATGATGTCGCTACGGCGTGAATCCGGTATGGCGACGGTGGTGACAGGGGTTCTGCCCGGCGGCAGTTCATCAATGACGGACGTATCCAGATCGGCATAGGCCGTCATCGCCAACGTACGGGGAATAGGGGTGGCGGTCATGATCAATTGATGGGGATGAAAACCCTGTTCTTCGCCTTTTTCCCACAGCGCAAGGCGTTGATGAACGCCAAAGCGATGCTGTTCGTCAATGATAACCAGTGCCAGCCCGTTAAATTTCACCTGCTGCTGGAAAATGGCGTGCGTCCCGACAACCATGGAAACGTGGCCATTAGCGATAGCGTCCTGCTGCGCCTGACGCGCTTTTCCTTTTTGTTTGCCAGCCAGCCAGCCGACTTCAAGCCCTAATGGTTCAAACCACTGACGGAAATTATGGGCGTGCTGTTCGGCCAGTAGCTCTGTGGGTGCCATCAGCGCGACCTGTTTACCGTTGGCAATAGCACGTAATGCGGCCAGTGCGGCGACTAGCGTTTTTCCAGAACCGACATCGCCCTGCACCAGACGCATCATCGGGAAGTCTTTCGCCATATCCGTTTCAATTTCGGCTACGACACGTTCTTGCGCCTGCGTGGGTTTGAACGGCAGCGCAGCGAGCAACTGTTGCTTCAAACCGTCTTGCGCCTGTAGCGGCGAGGCTTTATGCCGTTGTTCCCCTGCCCGCACGGCGAGCATACTTAGGTTATGCGCCAGCAGTTCTTCCATAATCAACCGCTGCTGCGCCGGGTGTTTCCCATGCTCAAGCTCGCTGAGCTGCACATCCGGTGGGGGACGATGTAACGTGCGCAGCGCATCCGGCAGACTAATGAGCGATCGGCTCAGAGATTCAGGCAGTAACTCATCGATGTGGTTTGCGGCGAGCAGCTCCAGTGCTTGATCGGTGAGTTTGCGCAGCGTCGCTTGGCGAATGCCCTCAGTGGAGGGGTAGACCGGTGTGAGCGATTCCTGTAGCTCAACCTGCGTGCTATCTCCCTGAACACGGTATTCCGGATGGATGATTTCCGCGCCGATTTTGCCGCGCTTGATTTCGCCATAAGCGGTAACACGTTGTCCCGGTGCGAGACTGTTTTTCATCGCTGCGCTGAAATTGAAGAAACGCATGGTCAGCAGACCGCTGCCGTCGCTGATTTGGCAGGTCAACATGCGACGGCTGCCAAAGGTGATATCGTTGCGTAGGATTTCACCTTCCACGGTGGCATACATACCGGGAAGGAGATCACCAATCGGGTAAAGGTGCGTACGGTCTTCGTAGCGTAAAGGCAAGTGCAGCAGGAGATCCTGCACGGTTTCCAGACCGAGTCGGGCGAGTTTTGCGGCCTGACTGGCACCCACGCCAGCAAGGGTGCTCAGCGGTTGGGTATTCAGCAGGCGGCCTTTCATCAGCACTCCGACGATTGCATCGCGGCCCACCACGGGGTATCCGCTACAATCTGACCCTGGTGGTCAATATAAGGGCGAGGCAGCCCTTTACGTTTTGCTACGCGTGCCAGTACCGGATAGCCCCCTTCAAACAGCAGGCGCTGTTGCTCTTCATCATCCAGTGGGCTGTTTTCACGCCGATACATGCCTGCGATCTGGCGCTGGCGCTGTGCTTCATACAGAATCAACGCCGAGGCCACCGAGACATTCAGCGATTGCACCATGCCGGTCATCGGAATGATGATATCCCGATCGGCCAATTTGAGCGCTTCCGCAGTGATGCCGGTTTTTTCTTGTCCGAGCAAAATACAGGTCGGGCGGGTGTAATCAATTTCCCGAAAATCGACCGCGTGTTCAGACAAATTGGTCGCCAGAACCTGCATCCCTTCATTCTTCAGGTGACCGACCGCATCATGTATGGTGCGATGGGTTTTGACCTGCACCCAGCTATTACTGCCAGCGGCAGAGGAAACCAGCGTTTTCATTCGGCTGGTAGGCCAAATTGCATGGACCTGATGTACGCCGACGGCATCTGCGGTACGGATAACGGCAGAAATGTTATGAGGTTTATGCACTTGCTCCATGCAAATCGTCAGATCGGGCTGACGGCAGTTCAGCATTTCTTTTATGCGTGCATAACGTTGAGGGGTCATGACGATTAATTTCGGTTACGGTTAACTTTGATCACATCCGGCATCACGCGAATTTTACGCATAATGTTGGCCAGATGAACGCGGTCGAGGGTGGTGAGGCGAATAAAGGCGCTGTACACGCGACCATCCCTCTCTTCCGTATTGATACTCTGAATATTGGAGTTCGCGGCGTTGATCGCAGCCGTCAGATTCGCCAGTGCACCCTGATGGTTAAACATATCCACTTTGATTTCGGCGATGAACTCTTGTTCCGTCACTTTATCCCACTCTACTGCCATGAATTTTTCAGGTTCTTTCTGATAGCCGCGGATGTTGCGACAGGATTCATGGTGAATAACCAACCCTTTACCGGGGCTTACGTGGGCAATGATCGGATCGCCTGGGATGGGGCGACAGCATTTGGCAAAGGAGAGCATCACACCATCGGCGCCTTTGATCGGCAGCTTGCGTAACCCGGTGGTTCCCAGTTCGGATTGCTCATTCAGCAGATTTTTCGCCACAACGACGCTCATGGCATTACCCATACCAATTTCCGCCATCAAATCGTCCAGCGTTGCGAGCTTCATGCGATCGAGCTCAAGTTGAATCGACTTTTCTGGGATATCGGAGAGTTTGCGGCCGTTGCCTAATGCGTGATTCAGCAAACGGCGTCCGAGACTCACGGAATCATCACGCTTGAGGTTTTTCAGCATCTGGCGAATTTTGGAGCGCGCTCTGGAGCTAACCACGAAGTTAAGCCAGGCGGCATTCGGTCTGGCACCCGGTGCGGTAATGATTTCAACGGTTTGACCGCTGGTGAGCGACTGTGACAGCGGGTAAGGCTGACGGTCAACGCGTGCGCCGACGCAGGCGTGGCCGATATCGGTGTGTACCGCGTAGGCGAAATCGACGGGCGTCGCGCCAGCGGGGAGTTCAACAATCCTGCCTTCCGGCGTAAAGACGTACATCTCGTCAGGGAAGAGATCGGACTTAACGCTTTCGATAAATTCAAACGAGCTACCGGCGCTTTGCTGAAGTTCCAGCAGACTTTGCATCCAGCGCTGCGCGCGTACCTGCGCAGTGGTGCTGCTCTCGCCCTCTTTATAAGCCCAGTGCGCAGCAACACCCATTTCTGCCATTTGATCCATGTCGTCGGTGCGAATTTGCACTTCGACCGGCACGCCGTGCGGGCCAATCAGAGAGGTGTGCAGCGACTGATAGCCGTTGGCTTTGGGAATGGCGATATAATCTTTCACCCGACCCGGGCGCGGTTTATACAGGCTGTGAACCTGGCCGAGCACGCGATAACAGGTATCCAACTCTTTCACGATGACCCGAAACGCGTAAATATCCATGATGGAGTGAAAACGCTGCTCTTTCAGGTGCATTTTGCAATAGATGGAGTACAGGTGTTTTTCGCGACCGCTTACGCGGCAGGCAATCCCGGCTTCCGTCAAACGCCCTTCGATTTCCGACAGGATTTTCTGAATCATTTCTTTGCGGTTACCGCGAGCGGCCTTAACGACTTCTTTAATGACGCGATAACGATTCGGATACAGCGCCTCAAAACCCAGTTCTTCCAACTCGGTTTTGAGGTGATGGATACCCAGTCGGTGTGCCAGTGGGCTGTATATTTCCAGCGTTTCACGGGCAATGCGGCGACGCTTATCCGGGCGTAATGAACCCAGCGTGCGCATGTTATGGGTACGGTCTGCGAGCTTGATCAGGATGACGCGAATGTCCTGCACCATTGCCATGATCATTTTGCGAAAGTTTTCAGCCTGCGCTTCTTTCTTGTCGCGGAACTTCAGTTTGTCCAGCTTGGAAACGCCTTCTACCAGTTCAGCAACGCTTTTACCAAAAAGCTGTTCCATGTCCTGATAGGTGGCGGGGGTGTCCTCTATGACATCATGCAACAGTGCTGCCATCAGCGTTTCGTAATCTAGACGCATTTCCGCCAGAATACAGGCGACGGCAACAGGGTGTGTGATATAGGGTTCACCGCTGGAGCGAGTCTGCCCCTCGTGAGCATCACGTGCAACCAGATAAGCCTGCTGTAAACGCTTGATCTGGTCTTCTGGCAGATAACGTTGAATCAGCAGATTAAGGCTTTCAAAAATGTACAAGGGCGACTCGTGGTGTGATTAACGGCGGCCTTCAGCAATCGCGGTTACCGCCTGAATCTCTGCGGCTTCCTGCTCTTGCTGTTCCTGACGGTCACGAACATCCAGAATCTGGTTGTTGATCAGACCTTCTTCGATTTCACGCAGTGCAATCACGGTGTACTTATCGTTTTCTTCAGCAACCAGCGGATCTTTACCGCCAGTCTGGATTTGACGGGCGCGGCGAGCAGCGACCAACACCAGGTCAAAACGGTTACCAATTTTCTCTACAGCGTCTTGAACAGTTACGCGTGCCATAATGTGCTACTCCACAGGAAATAAAATGACTGGGCATCATACTGAAAGAGGCGTCAGTCTGCCAATAGTTTGGTGATTAATGCATCATGCCGAACTTTTTGTCTGCTCAAACGCAGACGTTCGGCGCGAATAATGGTTTTCAGATCGAGCAGCGCCAGATCGAAATCATCATTCACAATCAGGTAATCATACTCGCCGTAATGCGTCATTTCAGCCACGGCCTGCGACATACGACGCGCAATGACGTCATCGCTGTCTTGTCCGCGCCCACGCAGACGGCGAACCAGTTCTTCTTTTGACGGCGGCAGAATGAAAATACTGCGTGCGAGCGGCATCTGCGCTCGAATTTGCTGAGCACCCTGCCAGTCGATATCCAGAAAAACATCAACGCCTGTCGCTAACACCTGCTCAATTGCAGGGCGGGATGTACCGTAGTAATTACCGAAGACTTCGGCGTGCTCCAGAAACTCACGATCCTGAATCATACGCTTGAATTCATCGACGTCGACGAAGAAATAGTGTTCGCCGTGGTTTTCTCCCAGTCGTTTCGCTCGTGTGGTATGCGAAATTGATACCTGAGTGTCGTAAAGCGGCTGAGTTTTTAATAACGCCTGAATCAGGCTGGATTTCCCAGCTCCACTGGGAGCAGAAACGATATATAACGTGCCTTGAGCCATAATGAAGTTTTATTAACGGTTACGGTGATGAATGTAGATATGCAGCACGAAAATGCTCATATCCCCGCATTATACACGCCAATATGTCATCAGTCGCGCTGCGATAAATTCTCCGTTAACTGTTTTTTCGTTATGCCATCGGGAAAACTTTTTTCCAACGTTTCTTTTTTAGACTGCGAAGCGCGTTCCCGTCTTTTTTACAGAGGCTGCAAACGATAAATCATCTTGCGGCGCGTTTGGCATTCCTTATTTTTTCGCCTCGTATTTTTTCCACTGTTGCTATGTACTGCTGCTATTCGCTATGGATAGTTGGAGGCTCTATGTGGCTCAGGAACAGCGCATTTTTGATCGTCATCGTTGTCGGGGGCATCAGCGGTTTTGCTGTTGCGGCTGACGTTTGCCCTGATTGGGATAACACGCGTTCAAGCAAAGAAATTGATGCATTACGCCAGCAGTTAGCGCAGTGGGATGATGTGTATTACACCGAAGGGAAAAGCCCGATAGAAGATGACGTTTATGATCAACTGCGTGAACAACTGAACCAGTGGCAGGTCTGTTTCCCGTCCCAAAATGCGATTCCTGCCCGGCTACCCGCTAATGGTAAACAACCTCATCCTGTTGCCCATACGGGATTGAAAAAATTGTCCGATCGCGTACAGCTTGTGCAATGGATCGCACAGCGTGAGGATTTATGGATTCAGCCAAAAGTTGATGGTGTTGCCGTCACGCTGGTTTATCAGCACGGCAAACTCACGTCTGCGGTCAGCCGAGGTAACGGTCTGCAAGGTGAAGACTGGATGGAGAAAGTTCGCTTGATTCCGGGAATTCCTCATTTATTAACCGACGCGCCTTCCTCATTGGTATTACAAGGGGAGCTTTTCCTAAAGGTGACCGATCATCGACAGCAGGCTCAGGGCGGTGTTAATGCCCGCTCAATAGTGGCTGGTGAGATGCGTCGTCGTCACCCATCTTCCGTATTGTCGCAGATTGGCCTGTTTGTCTGGGAATGGCCGGATGGCCCAAAAGCGATGGCTGAACGTCTGGAGAAATTGAAGGATATGGGGTTTGCCATGACGGCGAATTATACTCATGCTATTGGGTCATTCGCCGATGCGGAGAAATGGCGCTATCACTGGTATCATAGCCCGTTACCCTTCGTGACGGATGGCGTGGTTATCCGCCAGACTAAAGAACCGCAGGGGCGCTATTGGCGTAACACATCGGCCGACTGGGCGATCGCATGGAAATATCCACCTGTTCATCGGGTTGCGGAAGTCACCGATGTTGCATTTTCTGTCGGACGTACGGGTAAGATTGCCGTGGTGTTGAAGCTTAGTCCTTTGAAATTGGATGATAAATCGGTCAGTCGGGTGAATGTAGGCTCGCTGTCTCGTTGGAAGCAATGGGATGTGGTGCCAGGCGATCGGGTGAGCGTCAGCCTGGCTGGGCAGGGGATTCCACGTTTGGATGATGTGGTATGGCGGGGGACTGAACGGCCTGCCATCGTTTCCCCCAGTGAACATGATTTCCATGTTTTTAGCTGTTTTCGGTATAGTACAGTTTGCCAGCAGCAATTTCTGGCGCGCTTAGTTTGGCTGAGTGGGGAGTATGGTTTAAATCTGGCGGGAGTGCGTGAGGGAATCTGGCTGCGCTTGATACAACATGATTTACTGGAAGATGTGCTGTCATGGTTATTTCTGACGGAGGCACAGCTTAATGCGGTCAATGGCATGGGTGATAGGCGGGCGCGAGATATCTATAAGAGCTTGCAGTCGGCACGGCAGTTGCCGTTATCTCGCTGGTTACTTGCGTTGGGTATCCCCGTCCCACGTTCCGCAACTAGCGCATTGGATAATGTAGATTGGTTAGCGTTACAGCAACGGACGGCGCAACAATGGCGACAGTTCTCAGGTATTGGAGAACGGCGTGCAGAAGAGATTATGGCGTTCCTGAATCGCCCAATCGTTATGGAATTAATTGCTCGATTAGATCGTGAAGGAATACATCGGTAAGCGGTGGTGATTTTTCAGGACATTTTTGAATCGCACTTTTTATTTTTCGTGCATTTATTCACAAAAAAGGGCCATTTTTTTCTGTTTCCCTTACTTAATCATAAGTAAAATTTACGAATTAAATGGTGTAAACCTATTTGCTGTTTTGCGATACAAAAATGCCTGAGACGCTAATTATTTCCGTTGAACTCAGGCATAAGGATGTTGTCGTATAGCTTCAGATAATAAGAAAGGTTTTGTTGGAGCACTTGTCATAATGAAGTTTGTAGCATCTTTTTCGCAACCCAAGTTATCGTTTTTCCTGGCAATCTATATTGGCCTTTTTCTTAATATCTCAGTATATTATCGGCGTTTTGATTATTTTTCACTCTCTGCCGGTGGCCAGGTTCCAACATTTATTCCCGCTCTGGTCGAATTGACCGCGAGTATCTTATTCACCTTTTTCCTGATGAGAATTATATCACTCGGGGGACGCCGCTTTTATCGAGTTATTGCTTCTTTCTTAGTGCTAATTTCCGTTGCGGCAAGCTATTACATGACATTTTTTAATGTCGTGATTGGCTATGGCATTATTGCAGCGGTCATGACTACGGATATTGATCTGTCTAAAGAAGTTATTGGTTTCCGTTTTTTCCTGTGGATGTTGGTAGTGAGTGCGCTACCGCTGTTTTTGATCTGGAAAAACTCGCTGCGTCATACGTTGATCGAACAGCTTAAATCACCGGGAAAGCGTTTGATTCCTCTTCTGGTTCTTGCCGTTGTCGTTGCATTGGTTTGGATGCCGCTTCGCTATATGGACAACATTCAGTCAGTGTCCGAGCGAGAATCCAATGTGGATTTGCCCAGCTATGGCGGCGTGGTGGCTCACTCCTATCTACCCTCTAACTGGCTATCTGCGTTAGGGTTATTTGCGTATACCAAGTATGACGAGAGTCAGGATTCTTCTAATCTTTTCGATCCAGCTCAGCATTTTACCTATGTACCGCCGAAAGGAATTGATGATACCTACGTGGTTTTCATTATCGGTGAAACGACCCGCTGGGATCATATGGGGCTGCTCGGTTACGAGCGAGATACTACGCCGAAGCTATCAAAAGAAAAAAATCTGGTCGCATTCCGTGGCCAATCGTGTGATACCTCAACCAAGCTTTCCATGCGCTGTATGTTTGTGCGAGAAGGCGGTACGGAAGACAACCCGCAACGCACGCTGAAAGAACAGAATGTCTTTGCCGTAATGAAAGAGTTGGGCTTCACCTCCGAGCTCTTTGCTATGCAAAGTGAGGTGTGGTTTTACAATAGCATTGAAGCGAACAACTACTCCTTCCGCGAAATGATTGCGTCAGAGAAGCACAATGATGGCAAATCAGTGCAGGACATGTTGCTGGTTGATGAGGTCAAAGAATCGCTGGCACGTTACCCTAAAGGTAAGCACCTGATTGTGCTGCATACCAAAGGCTCTCACTACCTGTATTCCATGCGATATCCTCGCAGCTATGCGCGTTATCAGCCGGAGTGTATGGGCGTTGATGCATCCTGTACGCGTGAACAGTTAATCAACGCTTTTGATAACAGCGTGCTCTATACCGATAGCTTTATTGATAGCGTGATCGATCAGGTGCGGGATAAGAAAGCGATTGTGTTTTATGCCTCCGATCATGGTGAATCTATCGATGATAACTACCACTTGCACGGCACTCCGCGTCAGATGGCACCACCTGAGCAGTTCCGTTCACCGATGATGGTATGGACCTCGGATAAGTTTCTGGCTGACACCGATAATCTGCATGCGTTTGAGCAGTTGAAGGCGCAACAGCGCATTGGCAAAACACACCGCCATGAAGAGCTGTTTGACACGATTCTTGGATGTGTGGGATACACATCGCCTGACGGCGGTATTAACCCTAAAAATAACTGGTGTCAGAAACCCGCTATACCCTAAATAATTCGAGTTTCAGGAAGGCGGCAAGCGAAGGAGTCCCGATGAGCTTACTCAGGTAAGTGATTCGGGTGACTGAACGTAGCCAACGCACATGCAACTTGAAGTATGACGGGTATAATTGATATGAATCACGGACAAGGACGTCTGTTGCAGGCTGTAACTACAAGGAGTGGATACTTTAACAGCAGCCGAAATCCTTTTGCTAAAAAGGTATTGACGCTCTAATAAGGTAGCAGTAATATGCGCCCGCATTCGGCGAGTAGCGCAGCTTGGTAGCGCAACTGGTTTGGGACCAGTGGGTCGGAGGTTCGAATCCTCTCTCGCCGACCAATTTTCTTCCTCAGTAAATCATTTTCACCTTGCCTCCTGTTTCAACATTGTCCGTTCATACAACTCATTTATGAAACTAGTCATTTAAAAAAATGGTAGTCCTTTATAAGTCTAGGGTTTCTCTTCGTATTTTTTGATGTCAAACGTTGCCATATTTCCCCGCGGTTAGTTCGGAATGCTCCCAAAAATAGAGTGAAAAAGTGCGTATTAATTACTCTGGATAGCCGTTATCTTTTTGTTTTTTAATGATTAAAATAATAATCTTTCCAGTTGTTTAAAAATAATACTGACTTTACCTCGCCGTATTTAAATGTAAGTTTGTGTGCGGCCAACATTCGCGATAGTTGTATATTCGCTTTGTTGAAACCGTCTTTTTATTCAAACATGGAAGATGTTTCGATCATGAAAAAAACAACACTGCTGCTTTCTACTCTGATTGCTTGTGCCATGGGAATGTCTGTTGCTCAGGCGACACAAACGGTATCTTTGGGTTATGCCCAGGCGAAAGTCGATGATTTTAAAGATCCAAAAGGGATTACGGCCAAATACCATTATCAGGGCGATTCCGCTCTTGGCATTATTGGCTCTTTCACTTATCTGGGGGCAAAAGAAGATTATTATGATCGTGACTTCAACTCCAATGATACGACTAAACTTAAATACTATTCCTTGATGGCTGGGCCATCCTACCGTTTTAACGACGTCGTTAGTATTTATGGTCTAGCGGGTGTTGGCCATGGAAAAGTAGATTGGAAATACGATTACGGCAATTTTGTCGATTCAGGTAGTGAGAAAGAAACCCGCTTTGCTTACGGCGCTGGTATCCAAATTACGCCAGTAGCAAATTGGGCGATTGATATTGGCTACGAAGGCACGAAAATTTATGAAACGCGTGTAGACAGCTTTAATATTGGTGTTGGTTATCGTTTCTGATTTATCTGATATAGAATTCTGACATAGAAAACCGGTGGACCAGTTTCTGCCGGTTGTTACTTCTTTTCCCCTTCTTCATTTTTATTCATAAAGCTCTCAATCGATTTATTGCCATTATAGTGAAGCCAGACCAGCAACGACTCATTGTTCATCGGCTTAGCATAAAGGAATCCCTGTATGTATTTGACGCCGCGCCGTTGTAAATACATGAGTTGCTGCTCGGTTTCCACGCCTTCCGCTATGGATTGAAGCTTGATGCGATGGCTTAAATTAATGATGGCATCAAGAATAGGGGCTTCTTCGTCCGGTGATGAAATCGCACTCACGAATCCCTGATCTATTTTCAGGCAATCCAGAGGGAAATTTTGCAGGTAAGAGAGTGAACAGTGGCCGGTACCAAAGTCATCGATGGCTATCATAAAGCCATCCTCACGCAACTGATGCAGACGCTGTATGATTTCAGGGCCGTTGCTGATGAGGTTACGTTCTGTCAGTTCCAGCGTAATGCCTAATGAATGGGAGGCGACTCTCTCTGCGAAGCGGTGTACGTCTGGCACGAAACTTGGGTGATGCAAATGCTCGGCTGCAACATTGAGCCCCAGATGAAATCCTGGCTTTACCTGCCAACTGGCGATATCAGATGCGACCAGATCAAATAAATGCCGGGTGATGGGAATAATCATACTTTCTGCTTCGGCGGCAGAGATGAAAATATCCGGTCTAATCCACTGGCCATTACTGCGCCGCCAGCGTAGTAATGTTTCGACTCCGGTACAGGAGCGCGACTCCGCATCGTAAATTGGCTGGTAATATACGGAAAATTCGCCGTTAGCGATGCCTTTACGAATTTCATCGCGGAATAATAATTTACGTTTTTGCCAATACCACATCGCCGTTGTGAAAAGCAGAGAGAGAATAATTGCTAGCGGCAGGAACGTGAAAAATGCCTGTTTCCAGTTCGTTATTTCCTGAGAAGCAGGGGCAGTAATATAGAGGGTAATCGGGAAACGGCTCGACTTGATTTGAAGCGCAGAGGTAGAAAATAAACCTGTACGGGGTGTAATCGTCGGGCCAGTTTGAATGGGGTGACCGTTGTCCATTTGCAGAATGAGTTCGTAGCCACGAATCTGGCTAATCGCAATCATAAGATCAATAAGGTATTGCGCATCGACCATAGCGTAAGCGCCGTAACCCGTGAGAGGCATCTGGACGAAGATTAGCGCCGGGCGTTCTTTCACGTTATCTGAGCCAGCAATCGACAGACTCCAACGTTCAGAGTAAGTTTCCGGTAACGGCTGTTGAATGACGCGACTGAGTGGCGTCAGCGTGCTGCCAAAGGTTGAAGAGCAATAGACGTTGGTATTATGGGTAACCCCAATCGCGCGGAAGTAAGAAAACACTGAGCCGAGACGCTGTAGTTCATCACCGATAGCGTTGCAGGATTGACCACGAAAACGTTGGAGACGATCCACCATTGTCCATGCCTGTGTCGAAATATTCTCAGCATGATTCATGGCGATTCGCGCAGTAGATTCCAAATCACGCTTTACCATTAACCTGGACTCTACAAAAGTGAACAGCAATCCGAGTAGCAGTGGCAGCATTCCTGCAACCAGTAGCTGCAACATATTGATTTTATGTTCACTACGTCTGAGATTCATCCATATCTCCTGTCCGGCAGCAGAGGCTTATGTAGAGACGTCCTTTTCTCCATGAATTCAAGGAGAGCGCTGAATAGAGGTTATTATAGTGCCTATTTGCTAAAAGGCAGCGCCTGTGCACACGCCCATGCAGAACTCCACGCCCACTGAAAGTTATAGCCTCCGAGCCAGCCAGTGACATCGACAACTTCACCAATGAAATACAGATCTGGTACTGCATTAGCTTCCATGGTTTTAGAGGAGAGCATCCTGGTATCAACGCCACCGATGGTCACTTCAGCCGTGCGGTAGCCTTCCGTGCCGTTTGGCTGTACGCGCCACTGTTGCAGGCTCTGTTCAACGTGCGTCTGCTGTGTGCTGTTAAGCTGCTTCAATGTGACGTCAGGTAATTGTCCTAACGCTTGCAGGCATTCGACCAATCGTTTAGGTAGCCACTGCGCCAGCGTGTTTTTCAGGCTTTGGTTCGGATGGGCAGTACGTTCGTCATTAATAAGCTGCGTAAGATCGCGGTCGGGCAGCAAGTTGATGGTAACGAATTCACCGGCCTGCCAGTAGCTGGAAATTTGCAACATCGCGGGGCCAGAGAGCCCACGGTGCGTGAATAGAATGTTTTCACGGAACGTTACGCCGTTTTCGGCGGTGACGATGGTTGGCACCGAAACGCCGGAGAGCGTTTGCACCTGTTCAAGCAGCGGCTTGTGCAGCGTAAAGGGCACCAGCGCGGCGCGGGTTGGGAGCACGTTGATACCAAATTGTGCGGCGAGCTGATAACCGAACGGCGTCGCGCCAAGGCCGGGCATCGACAGTCCACCGCAGGCAACAACCAGCGATGTACTTTGGAATGATGTCCCGTTGCTCAGGTGGATGGTGAACAGATTGTCTGATTTCTCCACCGAGGCAACTTCGCTGCGCAGACGGAGAGTAACGTTAGCCCGCTCGCACTCTGTTACCAACATGTCCACGATTTGTTGTGCGGAATCATCGCAGAACAGCTGGCCGAGCGTTTTCTCGTGGTAAGCGATGCGGTGGCTGTTGACCAGACTAATAAAATCCCATTGGGTATAACGTGCCAGTGCTGACTTACAAAAGTGAGGGTTGTGGGACAGATACGCTGCTGGCTCTGCATACATATTGGTAAAATTGCAGCGACCACCGCCGGACATCAATATTTTCCGGCCAGCCTTCTTGCCGTTATCGAGCAGTAGAACACGCAGCCCGCGTTGTCCTGCCTGTGCTGCGCAAAACATGCCTGCTGCACCGGCACCGATGATGACAGCATCAAACTGTTCCACAATGCATTTCTCCGATGAGTGATTTTATCTTCTTGGATTGCCGCAGGCTGATAAGCCATGGGGCGGCAAATTGTAGTGTTGGTTTCTGTTCGATACCAGCGTAACAATTTGCATAATTTAGTAAAAATATATAATTATTTGATTTTTATTGATTAAGTTCTTTCTCAACCGGTCATTGTCACATTTTAAGTCAAAAAAATGTCATATTTTGCTTTTCCCGACCCCTGCTTGTCGCCGATAATGCGCCGCGTTCATGACCACTAAATGGCCTAACGTTTATGCTACATTTATTTGCCGGACTGGATTACTACACCGGCCTGATGTTGATATTGGCTTTGTTGTTTGTATTGATGTACGAAGCCATTAACGGTTTTCACGATACTGCGAATGCCGTTGCCACTGTTATTTATACCCGAGCCATGCGCGCCGAGTTTGCCGTTGTTATGGCGGGTATCTTTAATTTCTTCGGTGTACTGCTGGGCGGCCTGAGCGTTGCCTATGCGATTGTCCACCTTCTTCCCACGGATTTATTGCTGAACGTGAGCTCGGCGCACGGTCTGGCGATGGTCTTTTCCATGCTGCTGGCTGCCATTATCTGGAATCTGGGTACCTGGTATTTTGGTATTCCTGCCTCCAGTTCTCACACATTGATTGGCGCCATTATCGGTATTGGTTTGACCAATGCGCTGTTGACGGATACTTCCGTTGTTGATGCGTTGAACGTGCCAAAAATGATCAGCATTTTCCTATCGCTGCTGCTATCACCGATTGTGGGGATGGTGGTCGCAGGTCTGCTGCTGTTGCTGCTGCGTCGGTTCTGGAACAACAGTAAAAAGCGTAAGCGTGTGCACCTGACGCCTGTCGATCGCGAAAAGCAGGACGGCAAACGTAAGCCGCCATTCTGGACGCGTACTGCGCTGATTTTATCGGCGATTGGCGTAAGCTTCTCTCACGGTGCAAACGACGGTCAGAAAGGTATCGGCTTGATTATGCTGGTGCTGATTGGCGTCGCGCCCGCTGGGTTTATCGTCAATATGAACGCATCTGGCTATGACATCAGCCGTACCCGCGATGCCGTTGTCAATTTACAGGAATACTACAAGCAGCATGGCGACGCGCTGGCGCACGTTATCGATCTGTCTCCGCCAGTCATTCCTGCGCCAGAAAGCACGATTCCCGGCAATGGTCAGAAAGAGTTTCACTGTGACAGTTCACGCGTGATGATCGCGATTGAACGTACACAGGGCCTGCTGAATAACCTGAAAAGTTACGACCAGTTGAACCCTGACGATCGTAGCAGAGTGCGTCGCCTGTTGATGTGCATCGCGGATACGATGGATCGGGTGGTTAAGCTGCCAGAAACATCGGGCGAAGATAAACGCTACCTAAGCAATCTGCGTAAAGACATGTTACAGACGGTTGAATACGCGCCTCTCTGGATCATCATCGCGGTTGCATTGGCGCTGTCTTTGGGCACGATGGTGGGCTGGAAACGTGTTGCTGTAACTATCGGTGAGAAGATTGGTAAGAAAGGTATGACCTACGCACAGGGCGTTTCAGCGCAGGTGACAGCGGCTCTATCGATTGGCGTTGCCAGCTACACCGGTATGCCGGTTTCCACCACGCACGTATTATCTTCGGCGGTTGCCGGGACGATGATTGCGGACGGCGGAGGCGTACAGGGCAAAACGATAAAAAGCATTCTGCTGGCTTGGGTATTGACGCTGCCTGTCTCAATGTTGATGTCCGGTACGCTGTACTGGCTGGCGTTGAAGCTGATCTAAGCGCGGTATATTCATAAAGCATAAAAAACGTAGGGAACGTTTTCAACGTCGCTTGCGGCGGCCCGAAGGGGAGGCGGACAAGGATGTCCGGCATAAAAAAAGGCGATTCTGTGGGGAATCGCCTTTTTACTTTTTATCGACGTTCATATTGTTAATACCAACGATGGTGTGAATACCAGAGAGTGTGTAAGTCCCAATAATTATATAAATACAATGCGTTAATACCATATCATCATGGCAATCAGGCTGATGACAATGAGGCCACACAGGGCGGTCGTGAGCAGAAATTGTCCCCGCACCCGCTCACAGCGGCGAATAAACTCAGGGTCGTGATGGTCAAGATAGCGTTGCGCGTAGATATAGCCTACCAGCCTGATTTGCTTGCTTGGCTGACCGTGCGATGTAAAAAAACCTCCTCCATCAACGTATTGGTAAAGCAGCGGGTCACAGTCACGCAAAATCAACAGTAACACGCGTAATGAAGAGTAATACCTCGCCATATTGATGATGCAGACGATACATAAAGCCCAGAAAAGCGCAAATGTACTAATCATGCTTCCCTCCCGGTCGTTCTATTCGTCAGAGGCGGTGACCCTATCTTCCCGTTGTCCACCTGTGCCTGATGACAAGCGCTATTATCCGCAACGCTTATCTACGATGTTTCTCTGCGACGAGTTTTTCAACCACGAATAGTTATGCCATGCGCTTGCGCACGATTTTATTGCCATTTTGGATAGCCAACAGCATCACGGCTAGCCCCATTCTCGTGTTCTATCCCAGAGCGCAGTGGACAGGCTCACCACCCCCTACTTGTAGTGTAGAAGAAGAATGTTCGTTTGTGCCAGAGAGGCAGATGCAATCAGGATGAAGGACGATTTTCGACGAGGTAATGCCCTTTCCGAAAGGAGAAGCTGCGCGATTTAACTGTGAAAAGGAGCGGTTTCTACTACACTTATTAATAGAATTAACAGGTTTGAAAACGGGTTGTGATCGACTGAACAGTCCGATAGCACGGATAAGTGTTATTCTATAATCCGCCGTTAAGTATCAGATTGGCAGGAGAAATATCTGCTAACCCTTAATTAGTCTTTACGGAAGGAGTCTTATTATGGCTTACAAACACATCCTTATTGCTGTTGACCTTTCTCCAGAAAGCAAAGTGTTAGTGGAAAAAGCCGTTTCAATGGCAAGACCATACAATGCGAAAGTCTCGTTAATCCACGTCGATGTGAATTACTCCGATCTCTACACGGGGCTTATCGACGTCAATCTGGGAGATATGCAACAGCGTATCTCTGAAGAAACCCAAAATGCGTTAACCGAGCTGTCCCAGAATGCGGGCTATCCCATCAGCGAAACGCTGAGTGGCAGCGGCGATTTAGGGCAAGTGCTGGTTGATGCGATTAGGAAATACGATGCTGACCTCGTGCTGTGTGGGCACCATCAGGACTTCTGGAGCAAACTGATGTCTTCTGCACGTCAGTTGATTAATACCGTACATGTGGACATGCTCATCGTGCCGTTGCGTGATGAGGAAGACGAATAAAAATTAGCTTTTTTTGCATTTTTTTTCAGTGACGAAAGGCATGGCTTCCTGGCTGTGCCTTTTGTTATATAACAAAAACTTATCTCATACTTTCCTCTCAAAACATCCAAAAAACCCTTCCTATCTCATTGGATTATAACGTTTATCTGAAAAGAAAACGCTTGCTTAAATATCCATCGCCAGTGTTATAGTCCAGAGGACACAACATCATTTTCACCGATCCCGCAAGCTTCTACGTGTCTAAAAATTAAAGAAGCAGAAGGGAGCTTATTCGTTCAATCAGGAGCTGTTCATGGCACAAATCGTATCTCTGGCAAGTTTTCTTGATTCTGTTCAACAACGCGATCCGCATCAGCCTGAGTTTCTACAGGCCGTTAATGAAGTGCTTTCCACGCTGTGGCCTTTTCTGGAGCAGAACCCTCACTATGCGGATTACAGCCTGCTGGAACGATTGGTAGAACCGGAACGTGTGATTCAGTTTCGCGTGGCGTGGACGGATGACAAAGGTCAGGTACAGGTGAACCGCGCCTGGCGTGTCCAGTTCAGCTCCGCGATCGGCCCGTACAAAGGCGGCATGCGTTTCCATCCGTCCGTTAACCTGTCAATTCTGAAATTCCTTGGATTCGAGCAGACGTTCAAGAATGCGCTGACGACGTTGCCAATGGGCGGCGGCAAAGGTGGCTCGGACTTTAATCCGAAAGGAAAAAGTCAGGGCGAAGTCATGCGTTTCTGTCAGGCGCTGATGACGGAGTTGTATCGTCATCTGGGGGCGGATACGGACGTTCCGGCGGGTGATATCGGTGTAGGTGGTCGTGAAGTCGGCTTCATGACCGGCATGATGAAGAAGCTGACCAACAACACTGCATGCGTCTTTACCGGCAAAGGGCTGTCGTTTGGCGGCAGTCTGATTCGTCCTGAAGCGACGGGCTATGGCCTGATTTACTTCACGGAAGCGATGCTGAAACGCCACGGTCTGGGCTTCGAAGGCATGCGGGTTGCGGTCTCCGGCTCCGGTAATGTGGCGCAGTACGCGATTGAAAAAGCGATGGAGCTGGGTGCTCGTGTGGTCACGGTATCGGATTCTAACGGCACGGTGGTGGATGAAAACGGCTTTACCCCAGAGAAACTGGCGCTGTTGGAAGAGATTAAAAACAAACGCTATGGCCGCGTGGAAGATTACGCGCGTGAAGCGAAACTGACCTACCTCGCAGGCAAAACGCCGTGGGAAGTGCCAGTAGATATCGCGCTGCCTTGTGCGACGCAGAATGAACTGGATCTCCCCGCGGCGCAGACGTTGATTGCTAACGGCGTGAAAGCCGTGGCGGAAGGTGCCAATATGCCGACCACGATTCCAGCGACCGATGCGTTCCTGGATGCGGGCGTGCTGTTTGCGCCCGGCAAAGCGGCTAACGCAGGCGGCGTAGCGACATCTGGGCTGGAAATGGCGCAAAATGCGGCACGCCTGGGTTGGAAAGCAGAGAAGGTGGATGCGCGTCTGCATCACATCATGTTGGATATTCACACTGCGTGTGTGCAGTACGGTGGTGAAGATAGCCAGACGAACTATGTGCGCGGTGCTAACGTGGCGGGCTTTGTAAAAGTGGCCGACGCGATGCTGGCGCAGGGCGTGGTGTAACGGATAATTCCCCCTGAGCGCCTGTGTTCGCAGGCGCTCTTACCCGCCATACTTCAAGTTACAGGTGTGTTGGCTGCGCAACTCGACACACTAGCCACTCCATTTTCTTCAAGGCTTACACCATTGTGGCCTTTTACGCCGGAAACTCGGATTTTTCCGCTACATTGTCTTTTTGGTGTTATGCTACGTCTAATGGGCCGTGTTTATTACACGACACTTGACGCGGGGTATTTATGGCTACAACACAACGAGCAACGCAAAGCGTTACCATGACCGTAGAACGATCCTTACTCAGCCGTGCGCGTGAGGCTGGAATTAATCTCAGTGCCACCCTGACCGCAGCCCTTGATGCTGAACTACGTCAGTACGAAGCGAAAAAGTGGCAGGAGGAAAATAGCGAAGCGCTGGAAGCTCTTAACCGATTTCACGATGAACACGGTTGTTTCAGTGATGAGTACAGGACATTTTAAGAATGCAGTTCACTGTATATAGCAACACCGGAAAGAGCGCCGTCTATCCCTTGCTGCTTGATGTAACCAGCGATATTATCGGCCAGTTGAACCGCAGGATTGTGATCCCCCTGCTACCTGTTGAAAAGTACCCTGGCAGCACTCGTCCCGAACGGCTGGTTCCGCTTGTCAGACTGACCGACGATAAAGAATATGCAGCTATGACGCATGAGATGGCGAGCATTCCCGTTCGTTCTCTGGGGGCGGTGTTCTGCGATGCGTCCCTTTATCGTACTCAGATCAAAGCCGCGATTGATTTTCTTCTCGACGGTATTTAATCCTTCTCCGAGGCTGCCATTTTTGTTTCGGGCAGCCCCAAAATTTGTCTATCCGCTTATTATCTACGATGGACCTCTGGTCAACCCAGGCCAGTTTGTCGAACGACCGATACGACAGCATCCTGTGGGCATATTTGAACGCAAGTGTGCCGTCTGGATAGTCAAAAACCTTGATTAGCGATATGCAATCGCTCGGACAGGCAAACTACCTGCCGCCACGCCCTTTCCTGGATGTGGGCGTGAACGGCTACCTGACGAGCGAACGCTGGAAAGCCCGTAGCGAGAGATAATGGCCTGTCAGTTAATCGCCGCGATAATCGCTAGCCGATCGTTCAGCCGCTGTTTGGCCAACGCGTTGGGGGCGCTGTCGCGCTGTTGCGTCAGTTCCGCCACGCGTTTTGCCCTCTGCGTAGCATCCGGCAGCAGTAACGACTTCACGTTGATGGATTGCACGTTGCTGTAGCGGCCATCGTCTGAGGTCGGTACGCCGATTTTTCCACTGTTGAGCAGTGATTCGACAATTTTGCGTTCACGCTCATAGCCCTGCAACCCCGCCAGCTTCCAGCGCTGCGGCACCGTGCCCTCGTATTGTCCTTTCTTCACCTCAGTCAAATAACGGGTGGTCAGGTTACGAATCGTGCCTGCCTCTTCGCCATATTCCACTTTGGTATCCGACAGCACTGGGAACTGCATACCCTCCAGCACGCCGCCTTTCTGCGTCAGGTGGCCCATACGGTAGCTGTTCATGCCCAGACGGATCGGCATGGCGTCGGTAACTGACGTACCGTTGTTCATTTTCAGATCGGTAATGCGCTGCCCAGCGGGTTTCGTCAGATCGATGGTGTACGTCACGCCGTCGAAGAAATCATTGGTGGAATACTTGGAAGCACGACGCTGCGGATTGAAACTGTAAGTCACATCCCCGTCTTGCAGCTGGTTGAAGTAACCTGCTGACCATTCCATGTATTTCTTCAGTTCTTTTCCGGTTAGCTGATAAACCGTGATTTCACCGCCAGCGTATTGATAGTTAAAGGCGATGTCTTTTGCGGCAATAGTGCCGACGTTCAGCTTGGGCCTATCGTTATCAATTTGCAGCGCGATAACCTGTGCTTTGGGGGCGTAATGACGACTGGCTTCCTGAAACAGGGCGCTAATGCCGGTGTCCTGTACGTGTACCTGAGGAATGCCTTTCACGGCATCTTGCGGCACCAGATCGTGTCCGAGAAGTTGGGCAATAGGACGGTTGGCATTGGCGCGCAGGGTGTTGTGGTAAGGCTCGTAGATGTCTTCCATCTTACGATCAGAATCTACGTCTTTAATCGAATAGGTATAGCTGTCTTTATTGATCAGCACGTATTTGCCGTTCTGTTGCTCAAACTGCAAATCGATACGCGATAACGCGCGGCCATATCTGTCCGGTTCGGTGACGATCACGCCATTAATCACCTCTTTATCCACTTTTACGTGCATATGGCCGGCGACGATGGCGGCTAATTCAGGATTAGCGCGAGCAATATCACCCACGCCAGTGCCCGGCCGTTGGTTCTCGTTATCGATCCCCATATGCGCGACCAGCACGATGGCATCCACGTTGCCGTGGATTTGCTGGATAACGGTTTTTACCGCTCCGACGGGATCGGTAAAGTTCAGCCCTTTCACACGGTCGGTGCCCTTGGCGAATTCAGCGGTCATCGGCGTATCCATGCCGATGATGCCAATCTTCACACCCTGTCGTTCGACTATTTTATAGGCGGGTAAGTAAGGTTTACCGCTCTCCCAAAAAATGTTGCCCGCCAGCGCGGTGCCATTGAACTGCTCAAGCGAGGTAGAAAGCACGTTCAGTCCGAAATCGAACTCGTGGTTGCCCATCACCCAGACATCATAATTCATGGCGTTAAAACCGAGAATCATCGGGCTGGTTTTGTCATTTTTGAAGGTTTCGACAAAGTTGCCCTGAATGGTATCGCCCGCATCAACCAGAATCACATTTGGCTGCTGCGCACGAACTTTATGCACCTGCGTCGCAATTTGGCTCAGGCTGCCGGCCATATTGGCGGTATCGGTAGCGTAATCCCAGGGAACAAAGGTGCCATGCAGGTCGGATGTACCCAGAATCGTGATATTTACCGGTTCTTGAATGGCCATAGCAGAGGTACTCAAACAAAGCAGAAGTGACAGAAGCGTTTTTTTCATTATGTCATCTTAGTGTAATAAGAACTGATAGCGTGGAATTATGCGATTTGCTTCTCATTAGTGCCACAGACTTTGCAAAAGCAGCGTAGGAAATGCGAAGCAGGCTAAGTTTTTAGTCGCCGATACGCTTAGCGTCGCGGCGATGAGATTGTTCAGGCGGGAAGATAGAAATCAAAACGGTGGCTTTTGGTTTCCAGCATAGACTGTGCCGGTACGCCAGCCAGCGGCGGTGCATAGTCTGGCCGCTTCACCACGACGCGTTTTTTCGCCAGCGCGCGGGCGGGCTCCAGCAGCGCATCGGCATCGTCATCCGCACCCACCAGCGACTGAAACACCCGCATCTCCTTCTTCACCAGCGCGCTCTTTTGTTTGTGTGGAAACATCGGATCGAGATAAACCACATCCGGCGGCGGTGTGATGTCACGCAGCGCGGTCATACTCGACGCATGCAAGAGTGTAAGCCGTTCCCGTAGCCACGGGCCGATTTCTGCATCCTGATAGCCACGCTGCAACCCGTCGTCCAGCAGCGCCGCAACCACCGGATTGCGCTCCACCATGCGTACATGGCAACCCAATGCCGCCAGTACAAAGGCATCACGCCCCAGCCCGGCTGTCGCATCCACGACGTCCGGCAGGTAATCTTTTTTGATACCAACAGCTTTAGCAACGGCTTCACCGCGTCCGCCGCCAAAGCGACGGCGGTGTGCCATCGGCCCGGCCACGAAATCTACGAAGATAGCGCCGAGCTTCGGCTCATCCTGCTTACGCAACTCCAGACGTTCCGTTGTTAGCACCAGCGCCATCACCGCCGTGGGATCGGACACCAGCCCCCAGCGCTCAGCCAAAGAAGATAAGGCGCCACTATCGGCGCCTTCTTCTGCGATTAAGCAGATACTCATCCTTTGATGCCGTAATGCGCAAGCATGGCATCCAACTGAGGTTCACGGCCACGGAAGCGTTTGAACAGCTCCATGGGTTCTTCGGAACCGCCGCGGGTCAGGATGTTATCCAGGAATGACTGACCGGTTTCGCGGTTGAAGATACCTTCTTCCTCAAATCGGGAATAAGCATCGGCCGCTAGCACGTCGGCCCACAGATAGCTGTAGTAGCCTGCGGCATAACCGCCCGCGAAAATGTGGCTGAATGCGTGTGGGAAACGACCCCAACTTGGGCTTGGCACCACGGCCACCTGCGCTTTGATTTCCGCCAGCGTTGGCAGAATCTGGGCACCTATCGCAGGGTCAAACTCGGCATGCAGACGGAAATCGAACAGGCCGAATTCCAACTGACGCAGAATGAACAATGCGGCCTGATAGTTCTTTGCTGCCAGCATTTTATCCAGCAACTCCTGTGGCAGTGGTTCACCGGTTTCGTGGTGGCCAGAGATAAAGGCCAGCGCCTCCGGTTCCCAGCACCAGTTTTCCATGAACTGACTCGGTAGTTCGACCGCATCCCACGGTACGCCGTTGATGCCAGCGACACCGGCGGTATCGATCTGGGTCAGCATGTGGTGTAAGCCGTGGCCGAATTCGTGGAACAGGGTGGTGACTTCATCGTGCGTGAACAGAGCCGGTTTACCGTTGACCGGACGGTTGAAGTTACAGACCAGATAGGCGACTGGTTTTTGCAGTTCGCCGTTACCTTTGCGCAGTTTACCCGCGCAGTCGTCCATCCAGGCGCCGCCACGTTTGTGTTCACGAGCGTACAAATCGAGGTAGAAGCTGCCGCGCAGTTCACCGCTTTCATCGAACAGATCGAAGAAGCGAACATCCGGGTGCCACACATCGACGTCTTTACGCTCTTTCGCTGTGATGCCGTAAATGCGTTTAACCACTTCAAACAAGCCATTCACCGCGCGGTCTTCCGGGAAGTACGGGCGAAGCTGCTCGTCGCTGATGGAATACCGATGCTGCTTCTGCTGCTCGCTGTAGTAGGTGATATCCCAAGGCTGTAATTCATCTACGCCGAAGTGTTCTTTAGCGAAGGCGCGCAGTTGGGCGAGCTCTTCTTCCGCCTGCGGACGGGCGCGTTTCGTCAGATCGGTCAGGAAATCGAGTACCTGCTGTGGGTTTTCCGCCATTTTGGTCGCCAGCGACTTGTGCGCGTAGCTGTCGAAGCCCAGCAGCTGTGCCAGTTCGTGACGCAGCGCCAACTCTTCCGCCATAATTTCGCTGTTGTCCCACTTGCCCGCGTTCGGCCCCTGATCGGACGCGCGGGTACCGTAGGCGCGGTACATCTCTTCACGGAGTGCCTGATTGGTGCAGTAGGTCATCACTGGCAGATAGCTCGGGATATCCAGCGTCAGCAGCCAGCCTTCTTGCTCCTTGGATTCCGCCTGCGCTTTGGCGGCGGCCAGCGCGCTTTCCGGCATGCCATCCAGCTCGGCGACGTCGGTAATCAGTTTGCTCCAGCCCATCGTGGCATCCAGCACGTTGTTGCTGTACTGCGAACCGAGTTCAGACAGACGAGCGGAAATTTCGCCGTAGCGTTTCTGTTTTTCCGGCGACAGGCCGATGCCAGACAGTTCAAAATCGCGCAGCGCGTTATCAACGGATTTCTTCTGCGCCAGACTCAGCGTGGTGTAGTGCTCGCCGTCACGCAGGCTGCGATAGGCCTGATACAGTCCGGCATGTTGACCAACCCAGGTGCTGTGCTCGGACAGCAGCGGCAGACATTGTTCATAAGCACCGCGCAGCTCTGGGCTGTTCTTCACGGCGTTCAGATGGCTAATAGGGGAAAAAATACGGCCAAGACGATCGTCGCTGTCCGCCAGCGTCTGACACAGATTATCCCATGTGAACGGCCCCGCTTGCGCCACCACACGCTCTACCGTCTCGCGGCATTCATCCAGCGCAGATTTAACGGCTGGGACAATATCTTCCGTTTTAATGCTGGAGAACGGGGGCAGGGTAAATGAGGTCAGTAATGGATTCGTCATGGTGCCGTCCTGATAATTGTGGGTGATCTCGTTGCCGGTAAGTGGAATCTATTGATGAGAAACCAGCAAGGCGGATATCTATTGCGGATTAGTTACTAAGATGAGGTCAAGTGCCGTGAAAATCAATGGTAGAGGCGGTGCTCCTCGTGACCAACGGTGCGTTTTTCCGTCATAAAGCATTCCCGTGGGTTACCTGAATGCGGTCACTAACTCCGTGCTAAAGGCATTTCTCTGAAAATTTCTGCTATTTTTCTGCCCGATTCCCATGGCTAAACGACCTACCATTATCAATTTTTTTATGTCTAACGATGTGATGAAGAACGCACGATGGCTTCCTTGGAACCTCATTTATTTATTGAGAATGCCGGCTCTGTCTTTGCGACGGCGCCGTCGCAAAAGCCGCTCGCCCCCGTTACCCGCGCACTGCTTCCGGCTCCGCCAGCAGAAGTGATTGGCGATAACGCGCAGCTCACCATCACAATCCCCATTAGCTTTGATTTACGCGAAGCACGCCGCTAGCTGATATCAACTAGCGCGGCGTGTGCGCATCATAGCCCGCATAAAAAAACCGAATCGCGTAAGGGTTGCCCTGTTCGGTAAAGAACTCTGCGACTCTCTCCCGTTCCAGCCCGTAGCGACGGGATAACAGCCCGGCCTCGAAGGCGGCCTGCTGACGGTCGCCTTTGGTTTCCGCCAGATTGTGGGCATAGCCACAAATATAGCCGCGCCGATAATCGTAGCAGTAAGGATTAATGTCGTTGGTGGATTTTGGGTTGGCAGATCTCAGCCCCGCGAGGACACCTCGCTCAAAATGGTTTCCCATGATAATGCTCCGTGAATGATCGTTATATATAAAATAATATAACGCTTGTTTATCACTCACCAGACCTGTTGGAAAATATTCCTGAATCCGTCGTGCATGCACGTACTTCCTCTGCCTGAATATCGGTAGCCTTCAATCGAATGAAAACGACCATGTTTCACAATTTACTGATTTAAGACGATAAAAATGGTTGGTTTGCGGGGCGGCTCGCAGAGGGGGAGCGTTTGACGGGATATTTTCCGCCGCAGACGGTTATACTGTCGGTTAATCGACGTTATTTATAAAACTTCACCGGAAAGCAAGCATGTTAAGTTACCGCCACAGTTTCCATGCCGGCAATCACGCCGACGTGCTGAAACACACCGTTCAGAGCCTGATCATCACTGCCCTGAAAGAGAAAGAAAAACCTTTCCTGTATCTGGATACCCACGCGGGTGCCGGTCGCTATCAGCTTAGCGGCCCGCACGCCGAGCGCACAGGGGAGTATCTGGATGGCATCGCAAAAATCTGGCAGCGTGACGACATTCCGGCTGAACTCGAACCTTACATGCAGGCGGTGCATACCTATAACCACAGTGGACAACTGCGCTATTACCCTGGTTCTCCGCTGATTGCACGCCAGCTACTGCGCGAGTACGACAAACTCCACCTGACCGAGCTGCATCCCAGCGATTTCCCACTGCTGCGCAATGAATTTCAGAAAGATGCGCGTACTAAAGTGTTGCGTGACGATGGCTATCAGCAACTGAAATCACAGTTGCCCCCGCTTTCTCGTCGTGGATTTGTGCTGATTGACCCGCCTTATGAGCTGAAGACGGACTATCAGGACGTAGTCAAAGGCATTAAGGAAGGGCATAAGCGCTTTGGCACTGGCGTATTTGCGTTGTGGTATCCGGTTGTGCTGCGTCAGCATATCAAACGCCTGCTGAAAGAGTTGCAAGCCTCGGGCATTCGCAACATTCTGCAAATTGAGTTGGCCGTGCTGCCCGACAGCGACCGCTATGGCATGACGGCGTCCGGCATGATTGTGATTAATCCGCCGTGGAAGCTGGCGGCGCAGATGAAAAACGTGCTGCCGTGGCTGCATAGCGTACTGGTACCGGAAGGCACCGGGCATACTCTGGTAGAGCAAATCGTACCGGAGTAATTCGTGGCGATGGCGGTCGTTTTTTCCTATTGCAACCATAGGCATAACCTTTATTGGGCGTATGGCTCTGGCGTTACACTCTAGGCAAATTTTATTCACTTAAGCATGGATACACTGATGACCAAACACTATGACTATCTTGCTATTGGCGGCGGCAGCGGTGGTATCGCGTCTATTAACCGCGCGGCGATGTATGGACAAAAATGTGCGTTGATCGAAGCGAAATATCTGGGCGGCACCTGCGTCAACGTCGGCTGTGTGCCGAAGAAAGTGATGTGGCATGCGGCGCAGATTGCCGAAGCGATCCATCAGTACGGCCCAGACTACGGGTTCGATACCACGGTGAACCAGTTTAACTGGGGCACGCTGGTCAAGAATCGTAGCGCCTACATCGATCGCATCCACCAGTCCTACGATAACGTGCTGGGTAAGAATAAGGTCGATGTCATCCACGGTTTTGCTCGTTTTGTCGATGCGCATACGGTGGAAGTGAACGGCGAGAAAATTACGGCTGACCATATCCTGATTGCAACGGGCGGTCGTCCGGTTCACCCGAATATTCCCGGTGCGGAATACGGCATTGATTCCGACGGCTTCTTTGAGCTGGATGCGCTGCCAAAGCGTACCGCTATCGTCGGTGCAGGCTATATCGCCGTGGAGATTGCTGGCGTGCTGAACGGGCTGGGCTCTGAAACCCATCTGTTCGTGCGTAAACATGCACCGCTGCGTAGCTTTGATCCGCTGATTGTCGACACGCTGGTGGAAGTGATGAACACCGAAGGGCCGACGCTGCATACCGAGTCGATCTCGAAAGCGATTGTGAAGAATGCCGATGGCAGCCTGACGCTGGAGCTGGAAAACGGCCAGTCACAAACCGTCGATTGCCTGATTTGGGCGATTGGTCGTGAACCCGCGACGGATAACCTGAACCTGAGCGTCACCGGTGTAGAGCTGAACGACAAAGGCTACATCAACGTCGATAAATTCCAGAACACCAACGTTCCTGGCATTTACGCCGTGGGCGATAACACGGGAGCCGTCGAGCTAACGCCGGTTGCCGTCGCGGCGGGGCGTCGTTTATCCGAGCGTTTGTTTAACAACAAGCCGGATGAACATCTGGACTACAGCAACATCCCGACCGTTGTCTTCAGCCACCCGCCGATTGGCACGGTCGGGCTGACCGAACCGCAGGCGCGTGAGCAGTACGGTGACGATCAGGTGAAAGTGTATAAATCCGCCTTCACCGCGATGTACACCGCTGTGACGCAGCACCGTCAGCCATGTCGTATGAAGCTGGTCTGCGTGGGCAAAGAGGAAAAAATCGTCGGTATCCACGGCATCGGCTTTGGTATGGATGAAATGCTGCAAGGCTTCGCGGTTGCCGTCAAAATGGGCGCTACTAAGAAAGACTTCGACAACACCATCGCCATCCACCCAACAGCCTCTGAAGAGTTTGTGACGATGCGTTGATTGTGTAGGGAAGCGGCTCTAATCGCTTTTCTGGAAAATGCAAACATGCTGGCTGAATAGTGAACTATTTTGCCGGCATTTTTTTATTCTCAGGTTAATGCGGTTATCTCATTCGCTCACTAGCCAGATGATAAACACCGCTGCGCTCACGTTTACCTACCGCTACTACGGCGATAATCAATACGTCGTCAATGACTTCATAAACCAAACGAAAGCCTGATGCTCGGAGCTTTATTTTGTAGCAGTCCTTCATCCCCCGTAACTTTGCCGAAGGAATATGGGGATTTTCGCAGCATTTTTTTAGTTTTTTGGCAAATTGCTGCTGGATGGTTTTATCGAGTTTGAGCCATTCTTTCAGCGCATCTTCCCTGAATTTGACGCTATAGCTCATAGGAAACTATCCAAATCCACGTCAACCAGCGGCTGGTTTTTGCGTTCACCGATTAGCTTAACCAGTTCCTGGTCGTCCAGCGCATCCAGCATTTTTTCGTAAAGATCCGCAGGAATGCAATAAAACGCAGGCTGGTTGCGGTTCAAAATAGCGACAGGCAGACCGTCGCCAGCATTGACCGTCGCCATCGGGTTCTTTTTCAATTCACTGACGCTGGCACTGGTATCACTCAATATAATATTCGGCATGGTAGACCCTTTATGACCGATTAACAGGTCTTTAAATTAATCAATTAAAGACCTGTTAACAAGTCTTTTGAAAATTTTTTATGCTCGCTCAGCATGGCCTCTGGCCTGCGCGATAAATAAAATGTCGCTTTTATCACGGCATTCACCTTAATGGTGATAATGATTATCGTTAGTGTTTTGTTTATGATAAGTTGCGGTAAATGGGTTTGATCCCGCTGACTGATTTTTCCTTACAAAACATACGGCTTTATCACTATGTCTTTAGCTAACCGCACAACGTCTTCAGCTTATCGGTTGTTCAATTTACGTTTAGAGAGTAAGACGCTGCTCTCGCCTTCATTAGCGCGCTGTGTATTTACTGGCCCGGAAGTGCGCCAGATGAAACTGGATGCACCGGATCAGCGCATCAAACTGCTGTTCGCCAGTGAAAGCGGCGAATTGACGCCGATGGCCGTGAGCGACACCTGGTACCAGGACTATTTGGCGCTGCCGCGTGAGCGTCGTCCGATTCTGCGTACCTATACGCTGCGCTCTGTTTCTCGTGAGTTACAGCAGGCAACGATCGATTTTGTGCTGCACGGTGATACTGGGCCTGCCTCAAGCTGGGCGAGTCATGCCAAACCGGGCGATGCCCTACAGATCGTCGCACCCAACGCGGAAGCCGATGGCGACAGCGGCGGTTATGAATGGGCTCCGCACGCTGGCGTTGAGCAGGTGTTGTTGATTGCGGATGAAACGGCGCTGCCAGCAGCTATGGGCATTCTTGAACAGCTAACGAATCAGCCTTCTCCGCCGTCGGTGCAGGCCTTTTTTGAAGTGCCAAAAGCCGCGGACTGCGTGACGCCGGGCGATTTCCCTTTTGCGCAAATTCACTGGCTGCCGCGTGAGGAAACCAGCAGCACAGTATGGGGCGAACGCCTGTTGGCTGCGGTGCAACAAGACGTGAAAATCCCCGCCAGCGCCTGTACCAACCGTGATGAAATTGCACAGGAGACGCCGGAAGACGAGCTACTCTGGGAGCGTGCAACGGCGCACCGTCCGTTCTATGCCTGGGTCGCGGGAGAATCCTCTGCCATTAAACGACTACGCCGCTATCTGCTAGACGAGCGTCACCTCGATAAAGAGACGATCAACTTTATGGCTTACTGGTCGCATCGCTAAGAGAAAACGTCAGGAGGGATATTCCCTCCTCAGAGCATTGACAAAGCTATTTATTGAATGAAAAACGAGAGTGACGGAATAGAAGAGTAAAGCGTTTGCGCCAGGGATGGCGCAAGCCGAGCGTACAAGGATGTATTCACAGCGTCTTTACGATCTATCCGTTACTCTCGCTCTACGGACTTTGTCAGCAACCTCAGGAGGGATATTCCCTCCTGCGTCTATTTCCCCATCATCTCCGCTAACTGCTGTTCATCCGGTAGCCCGACGACCTGCTGTAGCTCATCTTTATCGTTCAGGTAATAGATGGCTGGCGTGACGTTTGCACCCAGTTCATCCATCAGCCGCTGATTAAGCTGAATGTTATTCCAGATATCGCGCGATGAGGTTTCGGGGAACGGAGGCACCGTTTTGCCGTTTGATATCTCATATTCATGCCAGGCTTTAGCCGGATCGCTGGCGGCAAGAATCGCCGCGGCATAACGCCCGCTTTCCGGTTTGATGACGCCGACCAGCAACGTTTGCAGTTGCACTTTTCCTGCTTTCACCCACGGTTGTGCCTGCTGCCAGAACTGCTTGCAGTATGGGCAGAATGGGTCGGCAAAGACGATGATTTTACGCGGCGCATCTTTCGACCCTTCGGTGATAAATGGCGCTTGCTGTAATTTCTGCCACATCTCCCGGCCGGCAGGAACATAGACTTCCTGCTGAATCAGCGCTTCGCTGAGGTTGTTACCGTGTTCATCATACATATAGCCCGAAATGGCATGCTTACCGTCAGGGGTTAAGTAGATGGTCACTCCCATGCCCTGATAACTGCCCAGCCAGCCTTGCATGCCGCCGGGCGCAGTGAACGGCTTAATGATCGTAATACCCTGTTTTTCGATGCTCTTCACCGCGTCTGGCAGGGCGTCTTGCGCTAGTGATGATGCGGAAAGCGTCAATAAGGTGAGTGTGAGGAAGACGCGTTTTATCATGGTGTTTGAGCCTGTATCGTGAATCATTGTCTGCCGGATAGCGTAGCGGACGGTAACCGATCGGGGGAGCTTATTTACACTTTCTGAATCAAGGCCAGACGGTGATCTGTCGTTATACGTCTGTCCGAAGAGAGTGGTTGGGGAGGCTCAGGCTCTGCCGTATATTACGTAGAGAATGGTGTGTTTTGTGGTTTTTCCCTGCTGGAGTGATGAATTACCGTGACCTTGACCGAATCGCTGATTGCTTTTACGTTTGCCGCGACGCTACTGACCCTGACGCCGGGTTTGGATACCGCGCTGATTTTACGTACCGCTACCGTTGAAGGCAGCAAGAAAGCCTTCCATGCCGCGTTTGGGATTAACGTTGGCTGCCTGATTTGGGGCGCGATGGTCGCGTTTGGTCTGGGAACGCTGATTGCTGCTACACGCCCACTGGCTCGCTTCCTGCGTCGCGGCTTGGTGGTTAAATGGATGGATCGAACAACGGGCGTGGTCTTTTTAGCGTTCGCCGCACGTCTGGCGTTCTCCCGGCGGTAAGCATCGTGCCATTGCGCTGATGTCAGCAGTGATGTGATTAAAATGTTTGATTAAGAATCACTAAATCTGCTTTGCATCGAGAATGCTCATAAGATTCAGGCGGTGTCGATAACACCGCAGCGTTGCATCAATCGCGTTCGCAGGCATAAAGGAATCTCGATAGGTTGATTCAACGTATTCAGCTTCTTTGATGAGGTCTGCTAGCAACTTCTTGCTAAGGTTTTCACTCAGCCCAATATGCTGACCGAACAGCATGAAATCCATACCAAGGTATTCGCCATAGGCGGTTTCAAACCCTGGTGCGCGTGCCTCGTCACCTTCTTCTTGCATCAACAGCGGTAATGCCATGAAGCAGGAAGAAAAATAGGCGGGATAAGGAGCGACGGAAACAAAATCATAAATGGGGGCCAGCATTAACTGGCCTGAACGCGAATGTATCAGGCCAAAATTACGCAGGTGCATGTCGTTGTTACCCAGCATGTAGGCGTAAGCGATGCGGCGGAACAGATCTATTTTGAAGACAATATTGTCATTAACGTGTTCGCTAAGGAATAACGCTAACCTCTCGTAGCTGACGTATTGTCTGCCATCTGCACGTATTTTACCGAATTTTTCACCGATCCCCATCGCACCGTCCAACTGTTCCTGATGGATAGGATGACCTGTTTTTTCATCGCGGTCGAAACGCTGAATAACGGAAGCAAACTCAGGCTCGTCATCAGCCTGTTCCGGTTTAAAGCGAAGTAATCCGTGTGGTGGGACGGTAAATCCCAGACGCGCCATTAGCGTCATTGTGGCATGTTCGTTTTCTGCCAAATGGGGAAATTCGATCGGGGAGGGTTTGAGAATGTACAGTCCTTGATGATCCACGACGGTAAACGTTCGGTCTTCTAATACCATCTGAATTTTGGGCTGATAACCAGAAATACTCATGCCTTTCTGCGTTTGTGGCAGGTCGTGCATGAATTGCTGGCGAGTGAAACGTAAAGTCGGGGAAGCATGTATTGACCCCGCGAGATGCTTCAACCCTTTACGGCTATAGCCTGTGGCAATTTCTTCTTCATGTGCCAGCGGTGTCAGCAAGATTCGACATCTTGTCATGCGTTATCCTCCGCGATCAGTTGTACTGCGCCGATCAAGTTCTTACCGTTTTGAATAAGGATGCCAAATAAATCCTTCTCATCCAGATGCTGAAGCTGGCTGTATTGCCGCCGGAGCCAGCCTTCGGGGGCTAACGAGGCGAAATAGGGTAGTAATGACTTGCTGCGAAATATTCCGGTCTGTAGCGGTAAACTCAATGATAGCGGTGGGCCGAGATAGGATTTTTTGTATTCAAACAGATAGCCTTCATCATCCTGACTTAACTGGCCGATATGGACACCATAAAGATAGACCTTTACCTGACGGCGCACAGTTTTATCCCTAACGCAGAGCAGACGTTATAAACCGTGGCAAATTTCACCTGAGCGGGATCGTTGAATAGGCGTTTTAAGGTGGATATGGATACGCCAGTCTGTAACTCAAGTGTAGAAAGTTCGATGCCCAGCGCTTTACGTCGTGTATTTAGCTGAGAACCGAACGCATCCAAAGAATGAATGTGATCCCCCAGCACGGTACCTTTATTGGCGGTTTCGTTATGTGCGAGTTCGTGTCTTAGTTCGTCGATAGCTTCGCTAATGGCGTCGAGCTTTAGTAATGTTGGCGCAGTGGCAGGAGTGTTCATAAATGGACTCTTTTTTGAATTTACCTCATTTATGGTTTAAATATAGCCTGTAAATTTTCTTGGTGTCCATATTTAACACTTATTTATATTAATTATTAACATTTGGCTCATTTATGGATTGAGCGGTTTTGATCGCTTAGGCAGCCAATAGCTCCATCTATCATAATCTGCCGAACAGTAGCGCGATGAGCGTCATGATTTCTTTGCTGAGCGGTATTGTGGGTAATCGTTGGGTGAGGGATCAGCAGGTGTGTATCGTGCAAGTCGCTCGCGAGGTGTATAAAATTTCATGGACAGAACCAACAGGAACGGATGTCAGCCTGATTGTGAATATTGCCGATAAGGTCTTCCACGGCACCATCTTCTTCCCGCGTTGGATTATCAACAACCCGGAGAAAACGGTGTGTTTCCAGAATGAACACATTGTTAAAATGGAGGTGTATCGCGACGCGGGTCCTGCGTACCCTACTGAAGTGATCGATGAGTTCGCCACCATTACGTTCATCCGCGACTGTGGGGAAAACAATAACGACGTCATCAATTGCCCTGCCAGCGAATTGCCTGCTTGTCTGAAAAAATAAGCAGCAACAGGCGTCACAGATATTGCGCCGCCTGATTCGCTATCGCGTAAGGCTGATTAACTCTCCGGCCAGAACGGTTCGCCCAGCGTGAGCATCAGCCGATTGGCCCATGAGAAGAAGGCGGCTGACTGCACCACATCGACAATTTCCAGCGTATCCAACCCCTGTTCTTGCAGTTGTTTCACGTCGTTTGCGTTGACCTGCGCGGGCGTGGCGGAAAGGCGTGCCGAAAAATCGATAATCGCTTGCCAGCGTGGGCTTTGACCAATACTTAAATCGCCACCGGGAACGACATCCAGTAGCCGTTGCACGTCGCTGTCCTGCTTGGAGAGTTGGCTGGCTTTACGCGCATGCACTGAGGCGCAATAGATGCAGCCGTTGACCTTGCTGGTGACGGCGGCGATGAGTTCGCGTTCTTTGCGCGGCAGGCCGCCAGAAGTATAAAAAATCCCTTTATCCGTCAGCGTGCGCTGTTCCAGTACCGGCAAGTTACGTCCTAAGAGACGGAAATAGTCGGAATCAGTATGACCGAAACGCGCCAGAATCGCCTGCTCGTCAGTATTGAATGCTGCCAGTGGTTTGGGGGAAATCCACGGTTCCCAGCCTAGCTCTGCCTGAGTGAACGCCTGCGGTGCGGATTTGCCGCTGTGCGCCTGCGGTTGGGTATGCCACTGACCGGCGACAGCTGCCTGAGAATGAGGCTGGCTAACGCGATGACCCGCAATCAGGCGATAGCCGCGTAGCAAACGGCTTTGAAAATTCACAAATGCGATGAGCTGTGAAAGCGTCACGATATCATCTACTGACCAGCCCGCCTGCTCCAGCGCGTTGACGTGTGATGGTGCGGCTTGCACGGGCGTTTTCGTCAGGCGTTCAGCGTGATCTAGCGCCAACTGTAGCGCGGGTGTCAGCTCGGGTTCTGAAAAATCCGCCAGTCGGTCAGTATAAAAATGCTGTAGCTGTTCATCCTGCTGCCAGCCACTGATTTTTGTCGCAAACCAGAAGCGCAGCGATAACGGTAGTGTCGCGTTGTCATGTACTGTGGCGTTAAACAGCGCATCGTAGCTGCCCTGGGTGTGGCGAGTTGCCGCCTCACGGGTTTTTCTGGCTGCGGCGAGGGCGGAATCCGGGCCGATGTCGGCCAGCGCATCCAATACGTCATGGGTGTGTAAAGTGTTAGCGTGCGTCATGCAATCTCCTGCCCGATCGGGCTTTTCTGTTTGACGGCGGGCTTCCAGCCCAAAGCGGGTGCAACCTGAGTGGCAATCAGCTCAAGTGAACGGAGGATCAGCGCATGTGGTGGATCGATAGAATGTACCTGGAATGTCACATCGGTTGCCCGCTCTAGCGAGCTGTCTGCGCGAAGCGACGCCGTGACGTCCTGTGCGGTGCCGACATGGCTGTCGAAGGAGGCGATCAGGGCTTCAATCGAGTCGTGAGGGATCGCGCGGAACGTACCGGAACGGGCGGCAGAACGAGTAAGCCCTTTCTCTGCCAGGCTCAGTGCTAGTTGACGATCGTCAGCCACGAAGACGCTACGTGAGCTGAGGATACGCGGTGCGACGCCAGCAGGTAGCGCAGCCAGATAGGCGTCGATCATCGGGTTTTGCAGATCAGCGAGCGTGGCGTCTGGGAAATGTTCCGGGCGTGGTTGGGTACGAGAGAGCATCAGGCCATCGCCCGCTTTGCCCGCCCGTTCTGCACCCTCGATAGAAAATGTGGCCTGCCAGACGCGCTTATCTAAATGCGGGGCGGCAGGATAGAGCTGATTGCCGTCTTCGCTCAGTGCCTCTCCCCGCCACGCCGCACGCAGTTTCTCCAGATAGCGCCCGAGTATCTGCCCGCGCTGCGCGCTGTCGTGGCCGAATGCGGCGAATGAGGACGGCGTGCCGCCTGAACCCACGCCGACTTCCAGCCTGCCATTGCTGAGTAAATCGAGCACGGCGGTGTCTTCCGCCACGCGTAGAGGCTCCTCCATTGGCAGTGTAATCACGCCGGTGCCGAGCTGAATGCGTTGGGTGCGGGCGGCGACCAGCGCCAGAAACACCAGCGGTGACGGCAGCCCGCCTTCATCAGCGTGGAAGTGGTGCTGTGCGACCCAGGCGCTGTCGAATCCTAACTGTTCTGCTTTGACGATCTGTTCCGTTGCCAGCCGATAGCGCTGCTGGGCGGAAACGTCATCCAGCAACCGTGTGAAAAATCCCAGACGTTTCGTTGCCATTTTACAGTCCTTGGTTTAGTGCGAATGTGGGTTCAGTATGAATTGGGGGTTGGTGTGAACGGGCAAACGCCGGGTGTTGCTGCCCGGGGATAGCCTCGATGAGTTCACGGGTATAGCGATGCCCAGGCTGAGCGAAGATGTGTTCCACTGGGCCGGATTCAAGCTGCTTACCGTGGTACAGCACGGAAACGGTATCGGCGATCTGGCGAACTACCGCTAAATCGTGCGAGATGAACACGTACGTCAGCCCCAGTGATTCCTGTAGCTCAGTCAGCAAACGCAGAATCTGTGCCTGCACGGTGACATCCAGTGCGGAAACGGCTTCGTCCAATACCAACACCTGCGGCTCCAGCACCAGTGCTCGGGCGATGGCGACGCGTTGGCGCTGGCCGCCGGATAACTCACGCGGCTTGCGTGATAGCAACGCTACGGGCAGAGCGACGCGTTCGAACATCTCATGAATTTTTCGCTCCCACTGCCCGGAGGAATGGCGATTAAAATTGCGCAGCGGCTCCTCGACGATGTCGTACAACCGCTGCGAGGGATCGAGCGAGCCAAACGGGTTTTGATACACCAGCTGAATTTTCTGCCGGAACTGGCGCAGCGCTTCACCTTTTAGATGAGTGATGTCCGTGCCGTCGATCAGAATGCGTCCGGCGCTGGGATGATGAAACCCGAGCAAGCTGCGTGCTGTAGTGGTTTTACCGGAGCCAGACTCGCCAACAATCGCGTGCGTTGTGCCGCGTGCCACGCTGAAAGAGACGTCATCCACCGCGCGAAAATGCTCGCCTTTACGGCCAGACAGAGGAAAGGTCTGCACCAGATTTTCGACCGAGACAATAATATCGGATGTATGGCTGCGGCTGCGTGGTGGACGCGGTTTCGGGCTGAGCGACGGAACGTTCGCCAGTAGCGTACGAGCATAGTGGCTTGCGGGCGTGCTGAGCACGTCAAGCGTTGGGCCTTGTTCCTGAATGTAGCCGTTCTGAAAGACCAGCAAACGATCGGCACGCTCGGCCGCCACGCCCAGATCGTGGGTGACGAACAGCACTGCGGTACCATTCTCGCGCCGTAACTCATCAAGCAGATCGAGAATACGTTTCTGCACCGTGACATCCAGTGCGCTGGTGGGCTCGTCGGCAATAATCAGTGCGGGTTTCAGCGCAATGGCAATGGCAATCAGGACGCGCTGTTTCATGCCGCCGGAGAGTTCGTGTGGATACTGCTTCGCCCGTAATTCGGGCTGGTTTAGGCCAACACGCTCCAGGAGCATCAGCGTTTTCTGGCGGGTAGTCTGGCGATTTTCCCGCTGATGAATACGCAGAATCTCGTCCACCTGTTCGCCAATGGTCTGCACCGGATTCAGGGAACTGGTGGGATCCTGAGGGATCAGGCTGATCTGTGCGCCGCGCACGCTGTCCAGCCGCTTTTGCGACCAGCCGCTGATATCTACGCCGTTTAGCCGAATAGCGCCGCGTGTGAGCCTACCATTCTCGGCCAGTAAGCCGATGACGGCCTGCGCGGTGGTGGTCTTGCCTGAACCGGATTCCCCTACCAGCGCCACGACTTCGCCGGGCTGAATATGAAAAGAGACACCTTCCACGACGGTCTGTTCGCGATCGTCGCTACGGTAGGCAATCGTGACATTCTCCAGAGCCAGTACGGGCACCGCCGCGCTGGTTTGTAAGCTGACTGACAGGCTCATCGTTCTGTCCTCCTGATCGACTGGCTGATGCGGTTAGCGGACAGCACAACGAGTACGACAATCAGGCCGGGGAAGGTGGTTAACCACCATGCGGTTGCGATGTAGTTGCGGCCTTCGGCGATGAGCAGCCCCCATTCTGGCGTGGGCGGCGGTGCGCCGTAGCCGAGAAAGCTGAGCGTAGAGATAGCCAGAATCGCGCTGCCGAATTGCAGAGCAGCGAAGGCGAAAACGGTGGTCAGTGAATTCGGCAAAATGTGTCGCCATAGCACGCTGAAAAAGGTGCCGCCGCTGCCATAGGCGGCTTCGACATAGTCGCTGTGGCGCACGCGCAATACCTCTGAACGCACCAGTCGGGTAAAGCTGGCGACGGAGGTGACGCCCACGGCAATCGCGGCGTTGACCGTGCCGAAACCCAGCAGAATGATGACGCTCAGCGCCAGCAGCAGGCCGGGGATTGCCAGCAATACATCGATGCTGCGCATGACGGCGCTATCCAGCCAGCCACCAACGGCACCAGCCAAGAGGCCGAACAGGCTGCCGAGCACCAAACCCAGCCCAACGGCGATGACCGCACCAGACAGCGAGTGCACTGCGCCGTAAACGATGCGCGCATAGAGATCGCGTCCTAACTGATCGGTACCGAGCCAATAGTCGGCGTCAGGTGTTAGCCGCTGTGCGCCCGCGATGCCTTCCGTCGGGCTATAACCGGTAAACCAGCCGGGAAACAGAGCCCAAAGCGCAACAGTCAGTATCACCAGCCAGGCTAGCAGCAGCCCCGGCTGAAAGGCATAGCGACGCAGAAGCGGTCGCTTGCGCAGAAGAGGAAAGGTGATTTTTTCCAGCGGTACGGTAGTCATAGCGTGGCTCCTGGCGTTCTTTTCAGGCGCGGATCGAGAAGGGGATAAAGCAGATCGACGGCCAGATTGACGACAACAAAGGCGGCGGCGGAAATTAGTACGATGGCCTGTAACACGCTGCTGTCCTGATAGTTCACGGCTTCCTGCGTTAACTGTCCGAGTCCGTTACGGCCAAACACGGTTTCAGTAATCAGCGCGCCCGCAATCAGTTCGCCCAACAGTAAACCGGCAATGGTCAGCGTGGGCAGCATCGCGTTACGGGCGATATGCCGCCAGAGCACGCCGCTGCGGCTAGCCCCTTTCGCGCGGGCAACGGCAACAAACGGCTGCGTTTGCACCTGATCGATGCTGCGCATCAGCACCTGAGCCAGTGGGGCAGAAATCGGTAGCGCCAGTGTGAGAACCGGCAAAATCAGTCCTTCCCATTCGCCGGGATTAATCACGGGAATCAATCCTAAACGGAAAGAGAAGATCTGAATCAGCACGATGCCGAGCCAGAACGTTGGTACGGAAATAAACAGCGACGGCAGCGATTGTAGTGTGGTTCGCAGCCACTGAAACGGCGTCAGCGTTGATAAGAACGCGAGGGAAAACGCTAATAGACCTGCTGCAATGAAGCCCAGAACCGCGAGCAGCAGTGTGGATGGCAGATTCGCGGCGATAAGCTCAGTGACTGGCACGCCAGCCTGAATAGACAGGCCAAGATCGCCACGCAGTATCTGCGCTATCGCATGAAAATACTGCGTGAGTACCGGAGTATCGGCACCGTAAGACAAACGTAGTTGCGCGATTTGCTCGGCGCTTAGGCCAAGCTCTGGGTTTTGAAACTTGATCAGTACGGCATCACCCGGCATCGCCTGAAGCAAGATAAAAGACAGAGTGAATGCCGCCCACAGCACAAGCAGTGCCTGACCGATGCGCAGTGCCAGATATCGGTTCATGATGATGCCTCTCTCTTCTGTGTTACTTATCCAGCCAGGTGTTGTAGAAGCTGGGGCGACCAACGGCTTCAAACGCGATGCCTTTTGTAGTGGGTGTGCCTGCAAACACCTGCGGTTCTTCAAAAATGGGAATGACGTAGGCCTGATCGATCAGGTAGCCCTGTACTTCTCCCACCAGCGCTAACCGCTTGCTGCGGTCGGTTTCTGCGGCGATGCCATCCAGCAGCGTATTCAGATGCGGGTCAACAAAGTCTTTCACCTTGTCGCTGGATCCACCTTTTTGCAGCAGAACGTTGCGTACCGTCGGGTAATACTGGCTTTTCAGCACATCCGGGTCGGCGCGTCCGACCATCGCGGGTGCCACGCCGGTTTTCAGCGGGTCGAGGCTATCCACGGTTTTGCTGCCTGCATCGCCCGCTAACACATTCAGCTTCACGCCGACTTTTGCCCACTGTTGAGAAACCAGTTGCAGGGTTTCTTTGTTTTGCGGTTGCGGCAGTGATTCATAGGCGGTCAGTTCCAGCGTTTTGCCGTCTTTCTGACGTAATCCTTGGGGACCGGTTTTCCAACCTGCTTCATCTAACAGCGTGTTGGCCTGAGCGGGATCGAACGTTAGCTTGCTGGAGAGATCGACATAGCCAGCGGCGGTTTTGGCCAGCGGTGACGTGGCCTGTGGATAGTTGTCAGAGAACAGCGTATCAATGATCTCTTTGGTGTTGGTGGCGTGCAGCAGTGCTTTACGCACGCGGATATCGGCTACCAGCGGGTTATCCGGGCGGAAAACCACGCTGTTATTGACGCCGCGCGTAGGTGGGGCATAAAGATTGAAGCCCTGACTTTGTACCCGTTTTTCATCATAGGCTTGAATCTGACGAATGAAGTCCGCCTGACCGGAAACCAATGCGCCGATACGCACGCTGTCTTCCGGGGTGACCAGATAGGTAATGCCGTCCAGATAGGCACGCCCTTGGTGCTTTGATTTAACCGGTGCCCAGTCGTAATCCTTACGGGCAGTCAGCTTCAGTTCGCGTCCCAGTTTCTCGCTGTTCACCACGAATGGGCCGGAGCCAATAATGTTTTTAGCATTGCCTAACTGATTGAAATTGCGCTCCAGCGTACTGAGAGAAACCAGACCGGAACCGATGGTTGCAGTCCCTTGCAGAAAGCCCGGAGACGGCTTCTTAAAGTAAAACTTCACCGTGAGCGGATCGATAACTTCACTGCGCAGGTAATTGTTGATGACTTCGGAAACTGGCTGGTTGAGCGCCGTGTTCCCTAGACCATAAGTATCGAAGTTTTTCGCTACCGCGTTGGCATCCAGCGGTGTGCCATCAGAGAAGCTAACACCGGGGCGGATCTTGAACGTGTATTCGGTGTTATCCGCGTTGATGCTCCAGGATTCTGCAACCCACGGTTCGATCTCCAGTGTTTCTGGGTTCTGGTACGTCAATTTATCGGTAATTTGGTTAAGAATGCCGCCGTTCGGATAAAAACCACCCGCTGGCGTATAGAGGTTGGTGTGCGCCTGTTGTTCCAGATAAACCAGCGTACCGCCGATTTTCGGTGCGTCGTTCGCAGCTTGTACGTTCACCGCACCGCTCAGAAGAAGCAGCGAGGCAAAAAGAGTGAGTGTCTGATGAGGATGCAAAAAAGTCGCCACGATGATTGTCCCTACATGTGATTATTTTTATTAAACTTATTGGTTTATCAGGTGAATATGCGGATCGACTACGTCCTGAAACGGGATAAAGCAGGAAATGTTAACCGCACGTTAAGGCCGATATTTCCATAGGTGGCAGGAAACAGCAAAGAACAATACTGGCATTGGTTATCCAGTTTTTAGGTAGGGAAAAGAGTGATTTTTAGCGGAAAATAACCGCATTTCGCGTGTGATGATGGGGTTATTAATTGGGAGATAGCAACGCTGCGAATCGTCGTCGCAGCGCTAAGGTCGACTGAGAGTTATTTCAAAACCTGCGGGTTCACGCAGTTTTCTTTTACCTGACCGCTCAGGGCGGCAATCAGATTATCGACGGCACAGGCGGCCATATCGTAGCGTGTTTCGTGCGTCGCAGAACCGATATGCGGCAACGCCACGACGTTGGGTAAATCCAGCAGTGGAGAATCGACGGGTAACGGTTCTTGGACAAAAACATCCAGCCCTGCGCCCTGAATTGTCCCTTTCACCAAGGCTTCCGTTAACGCGTCTTCATCCACAACGGCACCACGACCGATATTGATCAAAATAGCGCTGGGCTTCATTTTTGCTAGTTGTTTGCGGCCAATGAGATGGTGAGTTTCCGCCGTCAGCGGCAGTGTGATACAGAGGAAATCAGATTCGGCCAATAGCGTATCGAGATCGCAGTGGCGAGCATTAAAGCGTTCTTCCGCTTCGGCGTGATGGCGGCGTGCGTTGTACAGTACCGGCATGCTGAAACCAAAGTGAGCGCGCTGTGCGACAGCCAGGCCGATGCGTCCCATTCCCAGAATACCGATGGTTTTATGGTGAACGTCGGTGCCAAACCAGTCGCTGCCGACACCGCCTTTCCATTCGCCCGCTTTGACCCGCTCAGCCACTTCCACGACTCGGCGCGCGCTGGCAAGCATCAGTGCCAGAACCGTATCCGCCACCGTTTCCGTTAGCACGGTTGGGGTATGCATGAGAATCACCCCTTTTTCATTCAGCGCATCAACGTTAAAGGTGTCGTAACCGACAGAAATGGTAGAAGCCGCGCGTAAACGCGGTGCGTGTTGCAGGAAGTCTTTATCGACTTTGCCGCCGGAACCGATGATGCCTACGGCCGTTGCCAGAGCGGGGTGGTCGAGGGCGGGAAAGGCGTCAAGTTCAGTGACGGTGAAGTGTTGGTCCAAACGAGCACGTAGGTCGTCAGCCACTTTTTTATACAGGATAACGCTAGGTTTCATCACAAACTCCAGCAGATTAAGGACGTTGGGGTAGAAATCGCTCATCAAATAATCGCGTAGCTGGCGAGAGACTGCAAGCGATACTGCCCTCGCATCTGCCCAAGGTTAGCCATGATTAATGGGGGATTTGCACGATATTCTGCTATTCCATTGAACCGATAGCTCAGAGATGACCTATTGAATCAGAGGGCGCGGTATTTACTGCTCCTTCACTTGTTTTGCCCACTGCATGATCAGCGCAGTAGCTTGCGTATCCCGATTGACGTTTTCGTCAACAATGGCGAAACCCTGTTTATGGTAGAACCGGCAGGCACGCGTATTCTGCTGATATACTTCCAGACTGAGTAAGGGGAACAGCGCCTGAACATGCTGGATTAGCGCTGCGCCAATCTGTTTGCCGTAATAGTTCTTTTCCACAAATAGCGCGCCGATAAATCGTGCTTCCAGCACGCTGATAAAGCCGATAAGGCTTTCTTGCTCTTCATAAACCCAGGTTTGAGACTGAGGGATATAGATTTCACGTACTGCGGAGGCACTTTCTCGCCAGTAATCTTCACGAATGAAGGGATGCGCCAGAATGGTGCTCTTCAACCAGAGTTGCATCAGTGGTTCGATATCGGAGCCACGGTAAGGGCGGATCACGAGGTGCTTTCCTGATGACAAAAACAGTCGGTGACATGGTCGTTGACCAATCCGCCCGCCTGCATGAAGGCATAACAGATAGTTGAACCAATAAATTTGAAGCCGCGTTTCTTCAGGGCTTTGGACATGGCATCTGAAACGTTCGTTTTGGCAGGAACCTCTGCAAGTGAAGCTGGGTGATTGAGACGCGGCTGGTGTTCGACAAAAGACCAAATGAAGTGCGAAAAACGCTCTCCCTGACTTTCCATCTCCACCCACACTTTTGCATTGGTGATGATTGCCTCGATTTTCCCACGGTGTCGGATAATACCGCTGTCCTGCACTAACCGATCTACGTCATCCTGCGTCATTTTCGCTACTTGTTCTGGATTAAACTGGTGAAAGCAACGGCGATAGTTTTCGCGTTTTTTCAGGACGGTGATCCAGGAAAGACCCGCCTGCTGGCCCTCCAGACACAATAGCTCAAAGAGCTTCTGGCTGTCGGTGCAGGGTTTACCCCACTCGTTATCGTGATAATCCTGATATAAGGTGTCTTGTGTAACCCAGCCGCAGCGTTGCATTCCTTTCTCCTGATTCGGTTGTGCCGTTGGTGTTTGGACGCACCGTTCATTGTAATGCGGTCTGCCGCAATGTGGGGGAGATCATGGCATTCATGGTGCTGTATATGCAACCAGCATTTTGCGGGCGTACTCGCAGATATGAAAGGTTGCGTGCGGATGGAGCGGAAAGTCGTCGTGGAATCGTGAATAATGCATTGCCGACAGCTTAGGGCTGTTCATTCGTTCAAGGCTGTTCATTAGCTCAGGGCTGTTCATTGATCATAAGAAAAGCATAAACAGGGGAAGAGGGAATGGCAGTGGAGTGGGTAGTAGCCTATCTGGCATTAGGTGCAGTAGTGGGTTTTATGGCGGGATTATTGGGCATCGGTGGCGGTGGCATTATGGTGCCAGTGCTGACGGCGCTGTTTGCTGCACAGGGTGTAGATAATACGCATCTGGTGCATCTGGCGTTGGGAACGTCAATGGCGGCGATTGTTGTTACGGCAATTTCCAGCCTGCGCACCCACCATCAGCATCAGGCGGTGCTGTGGCCTGTGGTGGTGCGGATTACACCTGCGATACTGATCGGGACATTCGCTGCTACCTGGCTGGCGACGCTGTTGCCGACGCGGATGCTGGCAATCTTTTTTTCCTGTTTTATGGCCTATGTTTCACTGCAAATGGTGTTGAATATCAAACCAAAACCGCAGCGCCAGTTGCCCGATACGGCAGGCATTTCGTTCGCAGGGTTGGTGATTGGCAGTATTTCGGCGCTGGTGGCTATCGGCGGTGGATCGCTCACAGTGCCGTTTCTGACGTGGTGTAACGTGCGTATCCAGCAGGCGATTGGTACGTCAGCAGCGGTCGGGTTGCCGATTGCTCTTTCTGGTGCGCTGGGCTACATGATCAACGGTTGGTCAGCGAACGGGCTACCTGATTATAGCGTCGGCTATGTTTCTCTGCCCGCGGTTCTCTTGATTTCCGTCGTCAGCTTCTTCACTGCACCTGTCGGCGCTCGTCTGGCGCATCGTTTGCCTGTTGCGACGCTGAAAAAAGCCTTTGCGGCACTGTTATTGTTGCTGAGCTTAAAGATGTTGCAGACCGTTTTTTCCGGCTGATCCCGGAACTTGAACGATGATGACGGGGATTTGCACTTGTTACCGCATTCTGGCTGTATATCTTGCGGTCAGAGGGTATACTGGCGCATTCCTTATAAATCCACTTGTATCGTGCGCGAATCCAACATGCAAAAGTTTGATACCAAGACCTTCCAGGGCCTGATCCTGACGTTACAGGATTACTGGGCTCGCCAGGGCTGCACCATTGTTCAACCATTGGACATGGAAGTCGGCGCAGGCACTTCACATCCTATGACCTGCCTGCGGGCACTGGGGCCGGAGCCAATGGCCGCCGCCTATGTGCAGCCTTCTCGTCGTCCGACCGATGGGCGCTACGGCGAAAATCCGAACCGCCTACAGCACTATTACCAGTTTCAGGTCGTCATTAAGCCATCACCGGATAATATTCAGGAGCTGTATCTCGGCTCTCTGAAAGAGCTGGGTTTGGATCCGGCCATTCACGATATCCGCTTCGTGGAAGACAACTGGGAAAACCCGACGCTGGGTGCGTGGGGTTTGGGCTGGGAAGTCTGGTTGAACGGTATGGAAGTCACTCAGTTCACCTACTTCCAGCAGGTTGGCGGTTTGGAATGTAAACCAGTGACCGGTGAGATCACCTACGGTTTGGAACGTCTGGCAATGTACATTCAGGGCGTTGACAGCGTTTACGATTTGGTCTGGAGCGATGGTCCTTTAGGTAAAACCACCTACGGCGACGTGTTCCACCAAAACGAAGTCGAGCAATCGACCTACAACTTTGAACACGCTGATGTCGACTTCCTGTTCAGCTGTTTCGAGCAATATGAGAAAGAAGCGCAGCACCTGCTGGCGCTGGAAAAACCGCTGCCTTTACCAGCTTACGAACGCATTTTGAAAGCGGCGCACAGCTTTAACCTGCTGGATGCGCGTAAAGCGATCTCGGTTACCGAACGTCAGCGTTACATTCTGCGTATTCGTACCCTGACCAAAGCGGTTGCGGAAGCCTATTATGCCTCTCGTGAGGCTCTGGGTTTCCCGATGTGTAATAAGAAAGAGAGCTAAGAGGCAGCCATGACTGACAAGACTTTTCTGGTGGAAATTGGCACGGAAGAGCTGCCGCCGAAGGCTCTCCGTAATCTGGCAGAATCCTTTGCCGCTAATTTCACGGCGGAGCTGGATGCCGCCAATCTGGCGCACGGGGACGTAAGCTGGTTTGCCGCACCGCGCCGTCTGGCGCTGAAAGTGGCGCGTTTAAGCGCTTCTCAGCCCGATCGTGAAGTAGAAAAACGGGGGCCGGCGATTTCTCAAGCGTTTGATGCTGAAGGGAAACCAACCAAAGCAGCAGAAGGCTGGGCGCGTGGCTGTGGTATAACCGTTGAGCAGGCTGAACGTTTGACGACCGACAAAGGCGAGTGGCTGTTGTATCGCGCCCACGCTAAAGGTGAGCAGACACAGGCGCTGCTGACGGGTATGGTAAGCACCGCTTTATCAAAGCTGCCGATCCCAAAACTGATGCGCTGGAGCGATAAAGAAACCCAGTTTGTGCGTCCGGTACACACCGTAACTCTGCTGCTGGGTGAGGAGCTGATCTCCGGTCAGGTATTGGGTATCCATTCTGCTCGTACCATCCGCGGTCACCGTTTTATGGGTGAAGCTGAATTCACGATCGACAACGCCGAACAGTACCCGCAGATTCTGCTGGAACGCGGTAAAGTTGTCGCCGACTATGATGCGCGTAAAGCCAAAATCAAAGCCGATGCGGAAGAAGCCGCACGCAAGATTGGCGGCAATGCCGATCTGAGCGACAGCCTGCTGGAAGAAGTCACCTCGCTGGTGGAATGGCCGGTGGTGCTGACCGCGAAATTTGAAGAAAAATTCCTCGCTGTGCCGTCCGAAGCGCTGGTTTACACCATGAAAGGTGACCAGAAGTATTTCCCGGTTTACGACAACAGCGGCAATCTGCTGCCTCACTTCATCTTTGTTGCCAATATCGAATCCAAAGATCCACAGCAGATTATCTCCGGTAACGAAAAAGTGGTGCGCCCACGCTTAGCTGACGCCGAGTTCTTCTTCAATACCGACCGCAAGAAGCGTCTGGAAGATCACCTGCCGCGTCTGGAAACCGTTTTGTTCCAGCAGCAGCTGGGTTCATTGCGTGATAAAACCGACCGTATTCAGGCACTGGCAGGCTGGGTTGCTGGCCAGATTGGTGCCGATGTGAATCACGCGACGCGCGCGGGCCTGCTGTCCAAGTGCGACCTGATGACCAACATGGTGTTCGAATTCACTGACACGCAGGGCGTGATGGGGATGCACTATGCGCGTCACGATGGCGAAGCGGAAGATGTTGCTGTTGCATTGAATGAGCAGTATCAGCCGCGCTTTGCGGGTGATGAACTGCCGTCTTCTGCTGTGGCTTGTGCATTGGCGATTGCTGACAAAATGGATTCGCTGGCCGGGATTTTTGGTATCGGTCAACATCCAAAAGGCGACAAAGACCCGTTTGCACTGCGTCGTGCTGCTCTCGGTGTGCTGCGCATCATCGTCGAGAAACGTCTGCCGCTCGATTTGCAGACGCTGACCGAAGAAGCGGTGCGTCTGTATGGCACCAAGCTGACTAATACCAAGGCTGTGGATGAGGTGATTGAGTTTATGCTCGGTCGTTTCCGCGCCTGGTATCAGGAAGAGGGTCACAGCGTAGATACCATTCAAGCGGTATTGGCGCGTCGTCCAACTCGTCCGGCTGATTTCGATGCCCGTGTGAAAGCGGTCAGTCACTTCCGTACGCTGGATGCAGCTTCGGCGCTGGCAGCAGCTAACAAACGCGTTTCCAACATTCTGGCGAAGTCTACCGATACGCTGAATGAGAGCGTCAATGCGGCCGTATTGAAAGACGCGGCGGAAATTACGCTGGCAACGCATCTTGTCGTGCTGCGTGACAAACTGACACCGCTGTTTGCTGAAGGTCGCTATCAGGAAGCACTGGTTGAGCTGGCCTCACTGCGTGAACCTGTCGATGCATTCTTCGATCAGGTGATGGTCATGGCGGAAGATGAGCAGGTTCGAGTGAACCGTCTGACGCTGCTGAGCCAACTGCGTGAGCTGTTCTTGCAGGTTGCGGATATTTCTGTGCTGCAGTAATCGCCTCTGCCTTCAGGTGTGATGCTGATGACCCCGGTTGCGATGACCCGGTGGTCATCAGTCTTGCGCTGTCGTATCGATGTTATCCGGCGTTCCTTTCAACTGCCGTAGCAATCCTTCGATACCGATACGATATATTGTATTGATTAGCGCATTTTTCTCTTGTTCGCTCAGGCGGCGAAAAATCGCTTCCAGCTCCCTAGTCGTTGTGTCGTTATAACGAACCTGAGGAGACTCGCAGGCAGTAGCGCGATCTGATAGAGGTTGGTTCGATTTTTTGTTCGGATCGCCTTCCCCGGTCGCTAACCAGGAAAGGGAGACGCCACAAGCTTCCGCAACCAAAGCCAGACTATCGAGACCTGGATAAATTTTCCCCTGAATATATTTACGGATTGTCGTTTCAGACAGGCCGCTGCGGCGGGATAACTCCATGTTGCTCAAACCATTCATAGCAAGTTTCAGCCGCTCTCCAAATCGGTGAATTGACTGTTTTTCGATGATGTGTTCCCGGCCGGATTTTACGTCATATCCATCGTTTTGTCGGTCTTCTGCCATGCAGGACATTCCTTATCGAATTAAAAGCACATGTCTCGTCACAAAAATTCGATTTTCGGGCTTGATATAGGCTTTTTGTTCGGTTAATGTTTCTTTGTACTGAAATGTTAGTCGGGCAATGGCAATGCATCAAAGGTGCCCGATTGATTCTGGGAAGCAGAAAGCTAATACGTCTGCAACCTGAAAAATGAATCATGTAAACGTTAGAGGATCACACAATACTGTCCATTTCACAATGGCTGGTTGGTTCCACTATGGCCTTTGTTTAGCATGATAACATCAGGGAATACATATTGGTCTGACGTGAAAGGGTGAATATCGTCGGCGTAATTGATAGGGGGCTATTCCTTATATACCTTAAATAATTCGAGTTTCAGGGCAACACATTAATGTGTTGAGCAGCCCTTTAGGACGATGCTCAGTGATGAGCATCGTAACGCGGCTAGAGAAGGACAATCTCGTCAGAAACGAAATTGACGAGATAACGCTGGCTTCCAATGAGAGGCAGGATGTCTCTCATTCATCCTTAGGAATTTATATCGGTACATGAATGGAGTGAGTAAAATAACGCACATGCAAATTTAAATATGACAGGTATCGTTAAATATCAATAAATACTATGCATCCCGGCTAGTAGATTCTCTCATTATTTGAGAGAAATGGTTTTATTTTTTATAACGAGGAAGCCGTAAAGCTCTGTATAAGATTTCATGAATTAATTTATTCAAATTTTTTGCTAAGGAGAGTGACGTGTCTATTTTTACACCGGCAAAGCATAAAAATTTATTACCCAAAGCAGAGATAGATAAAGAGTATCAAAAAATAAGGTGGCAGGTTTTTTTAGGAACTTTTCTTGGATATGCCGCTTTCTATCTTTTAAGAAAAAATTACAGTCTTGCCATACCCTATATGATAGAGGATTATGGCTATACAAAGGCATCGTTAGGCACATCGCTGACACTGCTTTCCATTGCCTATGGGATTAGTAAATTTGTGATGGGAAGTGTTTCCGACAGATCGAATCCCAAATATTTTGCGGTGACGGGATTAATGATCAGTGCATTTATCTGCATTGTCTTCGGGCTTGTTCCCGGTGTGATGTCGAGCATTCCGGTCATGTGCGTATTGAGTTTTATGAATGGTTGGGCACAAGGGATGGGCTATCCTCCTTATGCAAAAACCATGGTAACGTGGTTTTCACAAAAAGAGCGCGGGAAGTGGTGGTCGTGGTGGAATGTGTCCCATAATCTGGGTGGCGGATTAATTGCGCCGCTGGCAACGCTGGGGATATTTTTATTTGGAACATGGCATAGCATATTTTTCTTTCCCGCATTGATTGCGATAGTCATTGCGATTATTACTTTCTTTTTAATGAGGGATACACCTCAGTCATGCGGACTACCACCAATAGAAGTCTATAAGAAAGAAGGCAATGGGGAAGAATTAAAACAGGATTCATCAGGGCTTTCCCATAAAGAGATATTTGTTAAGTATGTATTGAGAAATAAATTTCTTTGGTATATCGCGGTTGCAAATATTTTTGTCTATTTCATTCGATATGGCGTAGTAGACTGGGCTCCAACCTATTTATCTGAGGTAAAAGGATTTAGTAAAGAGAACTCACGGTGGGCATATTTTTTATATGAATGGGCTGGCATACCGGGAATGTTAGTCAGCGGTTATTTAAGTGACTTAGCATTTAAGGGTAAAAGAGCACCGGCAACAATTCTGTTCATGTGCGGTGTATTAGCGGCTATTTTAGTGTACTGGTTTAATCCGCCAGGAAATCCGCTCGTGGACAATATTAGTCTGATAGCGATTGGCTTTCTGATTTACGGCCCAGTAATGATGATTGGTTTACAGGCGGCAGATCTGGTGCCCAGAGAAGCGACGGGAAGCGCAACGGGGTTGACGGGACTGCTTGGTTATCTCCTTGGCTCCGCTAGCGCCGGTGTACTGATGGGGTTCGTTGTTGATATTGCCGGCTGGACTGGTGGATTCATTACATTAATCGCCTCCTGCCTATTGGCCATCACATTTTTACTTTTAACGCTGAAGAGGTAGTGCTGATATTCACCTAAGGCGACGCAGCCCGCTGCCCGTCTTAAGGGTATGTTCGTTTAAATGCTGAAAGGCTAATAACCTTTCAGCATCAATATCAATGCGTTAATCATCCTGTGTTTATGCGCTAAACACCCGCCTTTTACGTTACTCTTTTTCAAATCCTGTTAGCACGGCTACAACGCCTGGCATAGGCAAAAGTCGGTATGTATTTGTGCATGCACTATCAGAAGGTTTCTGGAACATCATCAAAACCTGTTGTCAAACCTGGTCTTTTTCTGCACAGCCAGCCTGATTCGACTATGCTTATGTCGTAGAAAATCTTGTCATGGAAAATCCGTCGCTGGCATGTTTTTGTCCGTATAAAGCACGACTGGCGGGGCAGCGAGCATAACAGGAGTAGGGAATGAGAAGGCTGATGACGTACCGTTCACGCTGGCTGCTGCCAGTTCTGGTTATTCTGGCGGCATTGCAGCTTGCTGCCTGCGGTGACAGCGAAGCCGAGCAGCGCAAGGCATTCGTTGCGTTCCTGCAAAGCGTGCAGTCGCAACAGGATGGCAGGCTGCCTGCATTGACGGAAGAGCAAAAGAAGAATTTTGGCAATTTTACCAACGATTACGCAATTTTAACCACCTTTTCTCAGCAGTTTAATCAAGCCGTGTCCGGTAGCTTGACGCCGATGCTGGGGCAAATTTCCCGTATTCGCGTCCCTAAAGACTATCTGACGCAGAGTGATGTGCTAAGGCAATCTGTTGGAACCATGAGCCTATTGGCGCAGCATGTTCAGACAGCAAAGGCACAGGCTGACAATGCACACCGCGCGTTAAAGCAGCCTGAAGAGGTACAAATTCCTTATGAGCGCCTGTATGCGCGCACGGTAATACAGCCGACGAATGCCTTGTTACCGGCTATTCCGAATGCCACATCGTTTGTACAAAGCCTGATTCAGGTTGGGGATTTCCTTCAGGCTCAGGGCGATCAGGCCGTATTTAATGGGGCATCTGTGCAATTCCGTACGCCACAGCTGGTGGCGCAATATAACGGTATGATGGCCGCATTACCTGTTCAGCAGCAAAATTTAATGAATGCACTCAGAGGGATAAATGGCGTGAATTATCCCTAATAGCCTCTTTTTGCTAACCGATCTTAGCCGATAGATATTCTGGATAAGATGAGTTTGGCTGGCATGAGGGAAAAATAAATTGTGATTAATATCACATAAATAAAACAAACAAGGCGATTAAAATTGTGATGAAAATCACATATAGGGTTCTGTAATTGTCTACAAATCTGTTTAGTTTTTCATTTTTAATGGTTTTTTGTGAAGTAAATCACCTATTTGTATCGTTGATGTAGGGTGGTTGTGTGATTTTTGTCACGTTTCTGCCATGAGGTTGCGGTATGAAAACAGCGTGTTAGAGTCCGCGCTGCATACAGTAATAATGACGGAAATATTCTTGTGGCAGTCGGTGTCTTTATAGCCACGCCGTCTCACGATAATTACCACGCGCTCTTATTGTCAGCGCGTTTCAATAGGGGTGTGTTTTTATGCTTTCACCAGACATTAAGATCAAAGTTCAAAACTTTGGCCGCTTCCTCAGCAATATGGTGATGCCCAATATTGGCGCATTTATCGCCTGGGGTATTATTACCGCGCTGTTTATCCCAACTGGCTGGATCCCCAATGAAACGTTGGCGAAGCTTGTCGGTCCAATGATCACATATTTACTGCCATTGCTGATTGGTTATACCGGCGGACGCCTGGTATTTGGTGAGCGTGGTGGTGTCGTTGGTGCAATTACGACGATGGGTGTGATCGTCGGGACTGATATCCCAATGTTCCTCGGTGCCATGATTGTAGGGCCGCTGGGTGGCTGGACGATCAAACGTTTTGACCGCATGGTCGACGGTAAAATCAAGAGCGGCTTTGAAATGCTGGTCAACAACTTCTCTGCCGGTATCATCGGTATGTTGTTGGCCATTTTGTCGTTTTTGGCAATTGGTCCGCTCGTTGAAGTTTTCTCTCAGGTGCTGGCTTCCGGCGTTAACCTGATGGTGCAGAACAACCTGTTGCCGTTCACATCTATCTTCGTTGAACCCGCAAAAATTCTGTTCCTGAACAACGCCATCAACCACGGTATCTTCTCACCGCTGGGCATTCAGCAGGCGACGGAAACCGGCAAATCTATTTTCTTCCTGATCGAAGCAAACCCAGGCCCAGGTATGGGCGTGCTGATGGCTTATATGTTCTTCGGTCGCGGTAACGCGAAAGAATCAGCACCGGGTGCGGCGATTATCCACTTCCTGGGCGGTATTCACGAAATTTACTTCCCTTACGTGCTGATGAATCCGCGCCTGATTATCGCAGTGATTCTGGGCGGGATGACTGGCGTGTTTACACTGAGCGTGTTGGGTGGCGGTTTGGTTTCACCTGCGTCCCCTGGCTCCATTCTGGCAGTATTGGCGATGACACCAAAAGGCGCTTACTTTGCTAACCTCGCAGCCATTGCAGCGGCTTTTGCGGTGTCCTTCATCGTGTCGGCGATTCTGTTGAAAAGTACCAAGCAAAAAGAAGAAGATCTGGGCGACGCAACACGCCGCGTGCAGGAAATGAAAGCCTCTTCCAAAGGTACAGCAACGGGCGCTGGTGTTAGCGGCGATATGAGTACCGTGCGTAAAATCATCGTAGCCTGTGATGCCGGTATGGGTTCCAGCGCGATGGGGGCTGGTGTGCTGCGTAAGAAAGTTCAGGATGCTGGGCTGACCAACGTTTCGGTGACTAACAGCGCGATCAATAGCCTGCCGGACGACGTCGATCTGGTCATTACGCACCGCGATCTGACTGAGCGTGCGATGCGTCATGCACCGCAGGCACAGCATATTTCGCTGACCAACTTCCTTGATAGCGGTCTGTATAGCGACCTGGTGGCTCGACTTGTGGCAGCGCAGGGTGCCGTGCAGCCAGAAACCGTGGCGACGCCTGCACCAGTTGTTGCTGATGCGCAGACGAATCTGTTCCAACTGGGTGCGGGCAATGTGTTCCTGAATCAGCATGCGACACACAAAGAGCAGGCCATCCGTTTTGCCGGTGAACAACTGGTAAAAGGCGGTTACGTCGAGCCTGAGTATGTTGAAGCGATGCTGGAGCGCGAAAAGCTGACCTCCACTTATCTGGGCGAATCGATTGCTGTGCCTCACGGCACCATTGAAGCGAAAGATCGCGTGCTGAAAACGGGCGTTGTCTTCTGCCAATATCCTGAAGGCGTTCGCTTTGGCGATGAAGACGATGAGGTCGCGTGTTTGGTTATCGGTATTGCTGCCCGTAATAACGAACATATTCAGGTCATCACCAGTCTGACCAACGCGCTGGACGATGATGCCGTCATTGAACGTCTGGCACATACCCAGGATGTTCAGGAAGTACTCGACTTACTCTCCGGTAAAAAGAGTGCCTAATTGATGTGGCTAGCGCCGCCTTCAGGCGGCCTCTTTTTATGTTTTTTTAAGGTTATCTCTCATGAAAGCATTACATTTTGGCGCAGGTAATATCGGCCGTGGATTTATTGGTAAATTGTTGGCGGATGCCAACGTCGAACTGACATTCGCTGACGTCAATCAGCCTCTGCTGGATGCCCTGAACAGTCGTAAAAGCTACACAGTGCGGATTGTCGGTGATAACACGCAGGTTGATACCGTCAGCAACGTTAGCGCTGTTCACAGCGGCAGTCAGGATGCTGTCGCATTAATTTCCGTGGCCGATCTGGTGACCACTGCTGTGGGACCGCAGATTCTGGAAAAAATCGCTGGAACTATCGCTCAGGGGCTGGTGAAACGTCATGATGACGGCAACATCCGGCCGTTGAACATTATTGCCTGTGAAAATATGGTGCGTGGCACCAGCCAGTTAAAACAGCATGTGCTAAAACTGCTGCCGGAAGCCCATCAGGAATGGGTTGTCGAGCATGTAGGATTCGTGGATTCCGCGGTGGATCGCATCGTTCCTCCTTCCGAGGCGGGCAGCGATGATGTGTTAGCGGTGACGGTAGAAACCTTCAGCGAATGGATTGTCGATAAAACCCAGTTCTGCGGTGAGCCGCCAGCGATTCCCGGTATGGAACTGACCGACAATCTGATGGCGTTTGTCGAGCGTAAGCTGTTCACGCTCAATACCGGCCATGCGATTACGGCCTATCTCGGCCAGCAGGCGCGTCATCAAACGATCCGTGATGCGATTCTTGACCCGAAAGTCAGAGCCGTGGTCAAAGGCGCAATGGAAGAGAGCGGTGCGGTACTCATCAAACGTTATGGTTTTGATGCGGATAAACACGCCGCCTATATCAATAAAATTCTTGGCCGCTTTGAAAACCCTCACCTGCATGATGATGTGGATCGCGTTGGCCGCCAGCCGCTGCGCAAACTGAGCGCCGGTGACCGTCTGATCAAGCCGCTGCTCGGAACGCTGGAATACCATTTGCCGCATGACAACTTGATTACTGGTGTTGCCGCCGCGATGCATTATCGTAGCGAACAGGATCCGCAGGCGCAGGAACTGGCTGAGTTAATCCGTACACAAGGGCCGCAGGCGGCGCTGGTGCAGATTTCTGGTCTGGATGCGAACAGCAAGGTTGTCGCGCAAGCAGTGAATGTGTATAACGCCATGCAGTAATCGGCGCGTCTCGTCACAAGGCAGGTGTGGTCTTTTCGACACGGTGTAATGTATACGGGCGACGTCGGGGATCGGATGTCGCCACACCTGCCGGTAAGCATACTACCGAGGTGGGTATGCTGTGCGGGTTTAAAGGGTCAAGAAGTGACGATGGAAGAAACACAGGCGTTTGAAAACCGGGTTCTGGAAGCGCTGAACTCAGGGAAGACTGTGCGCGACTTTATGCTCTGCGCTGTTGAGCTGCTGGCTGAAGCGGCTAGTATCCTGATGTTGCAGGTATTCCGTAAAGACGACTATGCGGTGAAGTATGCCGTAGAGCCTCTGATGACGGGAACGGGTCCGCTGGGCGATCTTTCCGTGCGCCTGAAACTGATTTATGGGCTGGGGATGATCAGCCGTAAAGAGTATGAAGATGCCGAACTGTTAATGGCGCTGGGCGAAGAGCTAGCACATGACGATCGTGATTATCGTTTTACCGATGATGAAATTCTGGGGCCCATCGGAGAGCTGCACTGCGTTGCGGCGTTGCCCGCAAAGCCCGCGTTACCGCTAGGGGCGGATGCCGATCCACTTCTGGTGAATATGCAGCAGCAGCGTTATCAGCAGATGGTGCGTTCCACGCTGGTTTTATCCTTGACCACATTGATTGCGCAAATTAGCCTGAAAAAAGCGTTTTAACGCCATTCTGCTGCACGACATCACTACGCCTACCAGACTTTATCTTCGTCCTACATCAAGCTGCATGTGTGTGGGCGGGTCTTACAACCACTCGAATTATTTAGCGTATAGTGTATGCTGTGCCCCGCATTATTCTCCCGTTATATAGGTTATCTTTTATGAAAGAGCAGGAAAAAGCAGAGATCAAACGTCTTAGCGACCAATTGGATAAGCTGACGCATAAGCAGACCACGCTGCTGGCACAAGGTGACGCCGAAGCCATTGCCCTCAATCTGGAGGCCTGCGAGAAGCTAGTGGCTGAAATTGAGCGCCTGCGTAACGTGAGAGAACAGAAACTCAGCAAAGAAGCACAGAAATTGGCAAATCTACCTTTCAACCGTGCGATTACTAAAAAAGAGCAGGCTGATATGGGAACGTTGAAGAAAAACGTTCGCGGTTTGGTGATTGTGCATCCGATGACGGCACTCGGTCGTGAGATGGGTTTAAAAGAGATGACAGGCTACGCGCCGAAACCGTTCTGAGGCCTTTTCTCTGCGCAGGGGGAGGATAGTGATGGACGAGTTATCGCGATTGATTCATTGATGAAGCCCCTGTTAAACAGGGGCTTTGTTTTGTGCCGCTTTCGATATTAGTTCGGTGCGTGCAGGCGTTGCGTTTGGTTATTAAACGCGATGCCAGCGGGGGTGTCATCATGCTGTGCATTAGCCAGACGGAAGACGGAAACGGCCTGCTTCAGCAGTCTTGCCTGCTCTTCCAGCGAGTCGGCGGCAGCAGAAGATTGTTCAACCAGCGCGGCGTTCTGCTGCGTGGTGCTATCCATTTCAACAATTGCCTGGCTAACCTGGCTAATTCCCCTGCTTTGCTCATCCGATGCGGTGGCAATTTCACCCATGATGTCATGCACCTGTGTGATAGAGGTGACGATGTCATTCATCGTTTTACCCGCGTTACCGACCAGTGTTGCACCGCGTGACACCTGATTAACAGATTCAGAGATCAGGCCTTCAATTTCCTTCGCCGCCTGTGAACTGCGCTGGGCAAGATTGCGCACTTCGCTAGCGACAACGGCAAAGCCACGGCCTTGTTCACCAGCGCGGGCGGCTTCTACCGCGGCGTTTAATGCCAGAATGTTAGTCTGGAAGGCGATGCTGTTGATGACAGACGTGATTTCTGCAATACGCTTAGAACTGCTCTCAATCGCGGTCATGGTTTGCACCACGTTATTCACCTGCTCGCCACCTTGTCTGGCGGTTTGGGAAGCGCTGATTGCCAGCTTGTTGGCCTGGTGTGCGTTATCGGCGTTTTGCTTAACCGTCGCGGTGAGCTGTTCCATGCTGGCGGCGGTTTGTTCAACGGCAGCAGCCTGTTGTTCGGTACGTGACGACAAATCTGTATTGCCCGCAACGATCTCGCTGGATGCGTTAGAAATCTGGCTGACACCAACGCGAATGTCGTCGATCATATTGTGCAGGTTGTCGTTCATCTTCGACATTGCGCTCATCAACTGACCCAGCTCATCTTTACGGGTCGTATTGATAGACATGGTGAGATCGCCTGTCGCGATTTTTTCAGCCATGCTCAATGTATTGCCAAGTGGTGTGGTGATCTGACGTGAAATGAACCAGGAAATCATCAGGCCAAGCAGTAACGTAATCAGCGTCGCGATGCTCATTTGCAGTATGGCACTGCGAATGTCTGCCTGTGAGGCGGCCAACTGATCGCTAAGCAGAGATTCAACAACAATATTCAGCTGTTCGGCAACAGCATGCATTTGCCCCGCCTGTGCCATTTCCTCATGATAGGCCGGCATATATGCCAACACTTGTTCTTCATAATTGTTCATGATCGTCAGAACCGGCGCCAGCGTTTCACGCTGTTCAGCAGACAGGCTCTGATATAGAAAGGTCAATGACGTTTGCGCCGCGTTGATGGAGTCTGTCAGTTTTTCTTCGGATTCTTTGTTGGTAGAAAGTAATAAACCGCGAACATGATAGCGAACGGCAATCAGTTTTTGGTTCAGGTCCGAAAGTAATAATTGAAGCGCAGTGCTGTTATTGTCTGCCTTTAACTGATCATTAAGCTGTAGCAGGGGCTTTTCCGTCGTTGATATATTCCAGCTTTTTCTGACGGCGTCTTTAGCATTCACTGCATTAATATAACCTTTTTGTTTTTCCTGGTAGCTGGTAATTAATGTAGGGATATCGGCTATCTTCTTGGCGTCGCTTTCTGGCCAGTTAAATTCTTTTGCTTTTTCAGCGAGTTTACTGATATTGGCAATGTGCTCAATGTTCTTTTTTATATCATCAGGATTATAAGTGGTACCGTATAATGCACGGTAATATTTAGCCTGGTTAATTTCATCATTAATATTGTTGCTTAAATTAACTTTATCAATACTGCCTTTCAGCTCGCCTATATGCATAATACCCGCACCGGCAATCACCATGGTCATCAACAGAATCAGGAAAAAGCCTAATCCTAATTTTTTACCGACTTTTAGATTGTCAAAATTCATAGCCATCAAATCCCACCACTCTATCCTATTGAGTCAAATTCACTATCCTGATGCACACTTGATGAGCGCTGTTAGCATCCCGGATTACCGCTTGCCAGGCCTGTCACTGCAAAAAAACATGATAAAAACCCGCAGTAGATATCGGCACTTTACTCTGAAACTTTACGCATCGCCTGTTTTTCGGGTCTGAAGTCTGCATGCGACCAGAAATGAATAAACCGTGTGAGCGCACCGCTATTCGAGCGTGCGGGGTGATGGGGAAGAGCGAGAAGAGGAGCGGACAATACAAGGTGAAATATAATAAAAAACTGGAATAACAACGTGTTATTCCAGTCTCTATTCAAACGCAGAAGGAGCCTGATGGTATCAGGCATCCAACGGTTTTATTTTTTCGCGCTAGCGAAGCGAGCTGCGGCTTCGTCCCAGTTCAGCACGTTCCAGAAGGCTTTAGCGTAATCTGGGCGGCGGTTTTGGAATTTCAGGTAGTAAGCGTGTTCCCATACGTCCAGACCGACGATTGGGTAGCCAGAGGCACCAGAAATTGCTTCACCCATCAGCGGGCTGTCTTGGTTTGCCGTAGAAACGACAGCCAGTTTGCCGTCGTCTTTCAGTACCAGCCAAGCCCAGCCAGAACCGAAGCGAGTTGCTGCTGCTTGCTCAAATTTTTCTTTAAACGCATCGACGCTACCGAAATCACGTTCGATTGCCGCTTTCAGATCGCCAGTCAGCGTAGTCCCTAATTTCAGGCCTTTCCAGAACAGGCTGTGGTTAGCGTGCCCGCCAGCGTTGTTACGCAGTGCTGTTTTTTTCTCAGCAGGGACTTTATCCAGTTGAGCGATCAGCTCTTCAACAGACAATTTAGCCAGCTCAGGCAGAGATTCCAGCGCGGCATTAGCATTATTGACGTAAGCCTGATGGTGTTTGGAATGGTGAATTTCCATCGTTTCTTTGTCGAAATGCGGTTCCAGTGCGTCATAAGCATAAGGCAGCGATGGCAGTGAATAACTCATGTTTAGCATCTCCTTGGTAAAAAAAATGTTACGGTACTGTTCTATGAGTGCCGCGTAAGCAATACGTTCATTATAGTTAATTAAATGATATTGAAAATGATTATTCTCGAGCTGATGTCGTGATTCAGATTGCTTTACTTCATGATAACAAACGCTTATGTCGTTATTGCACTATGTAAAAACAAATTAATCTATACTCGTGATACTTCAAGCTGCCTGTGCGTTGGCTGCGTGCCATCGCGATCCTGACGGCAGTGGTTTACTCGCTTAGGCGCTGCGGATGTGTGTAGATAGTCGCCTGTCCCGGTCGACAAAAACCGACCAGCGTCAGATTGCAGCGCTGTGCAACTTCTACAGCCAGCGAGGTTGCCGCCGAGACGGCAAACAAGATTTCTACGCCACACATAGCGGATTTTTGCACCATTTCATAGCTGGCCCGGCTGGAAACCAGTGCGGCACCCTGTTGCCACCCTTGTTTTGCCCGGGCACCAAGCAATTTATCCAGTGCGACATGGCGGCCGACATCTTCGCTTCCCCCTGATAGTGTGCCATCTGGTGCTATCCAGCTTGCGGCGTGAGTGCAGCCAGTCATTTGACCGATCTTCTGCACATCACGCAGACGTACTAGCGCATTTTCAAGTTTGCTGAGAGAAAATGCCTGTGTGAAGGGCAAAGGAGTGACTGGTTTGCCGATTTCTGCAAGCTGCTCTACACCACATACACCGCATCCTGTGCGGCCATCCATCGCCCGACGCCGCTCTTTTAGCCCAGCAAAGCGTCGGCTGGAAAGCTCAATGTGAACTTCAATGCCGTTACAGGCGGGCTGCACATCAATGCCGTAAATATCTGCCGGTGATTGAATAATGCCTTCGGATAAGGAAAACCCGAGGGCGAATTGTTGCAACTCCTTCGGTGATGCCATCATGACGACATGCGAGATACCGTTATAAACCAGCGCCACGGGCACCTCTTCCGCTAGCCAGTCAGACTGTGGCTGATGCAGCGAGTCGGGATGATAGACCGGATGTTGCGTTGCGCCTTCGAGGACGGCATCCGCTTGTGAATGAACCCCTTTCACCTGAAATACCTGCATGTTAGTAACCATAGAAATTAAAAGTATTATACCCGTCATACTTCAAGTTGCATGTGCGTTGGCTGCGCTACTCGACACACTAGCGTGTGCCTCGCCCTACAGGGGCCGCTGCAAGCAGCGTTCAAACCTGCCTTTGGCAGATTTGTCACTCGCCCGAATCACTTACTTGAGTAAGCTCATCGGGGCTCCTTCCCTTGCCGCGTTACGAGGCTCATAAATGAACCTCGCCCTAGCGGGCCAACGCTTTGCGTTGTTCAAAACGATAACGTTTTGTCCTGAAACTCGAATTATTTAGGGTATATCTCGCTGCGCCAGAAGGGATGCGAATTTTTCTCCAGGAACAGCGAGCGTGCTCGCATAGCAATATGTATTTTTCCTGTAACAGGAAAGAAACTGTGCGTTAACTCGAAGAGTTGTCTTCTTCTCTGCCTGAACCCTATCGCTAACCCCATACCCCGTATAGGCTTAATGTAGCTGCTTACTGCTTGCCTCTTTTCTTCACTGCGGCATGGCCGCTCATTCGGAAATGAAAAGGAGACTGAAATGGCACACGATAATCTCGAAGGTCGATCCGAGTTTGGCGAAGTCGGTTCTCTCAATCTGAAAAAACGCTATGACAATTTTATCGGCGGAGCGTGGGTTCCACCTGATGCTGGTCAGTATTTTGTCAATTTAACCCCCGTAACTGGCCAACCTATGTGTGAAGTAGCCAGTTCGTCAACGCGAGATATTGATTACGCGCTGGATGCTGCCCATAAGGTAAAAGCGGAATGGGGAGGGCTGTCGGTGCAGGAACGCGCATTGGTACTTAACCGAATCGCTGATCGGATGGAGCAAAATCTTGAACTGTTGGCGCAGATAGAAACCTGGGATAACGGTAAGCCGATACGTGAAACCAGCGGGGCGGATGTGCCGCTGGCGATTGACCATTTTCGCTATTTTGCAGCCTGTATCCGAGCGCAAGAGGGGGCAATTAGCGAAATTGATGGCGATACCGTGGCCTATCATTTTCATGAACCTCTCGGCGTTGTCGGGCAAATCATTCCCTGGAATTTCCCGCTGTTGATGGCCTGTTGGAAGATGGCGCCTGCACTGGCCGCCGGTAACTGTATTGTGCTGAAACCCGCCAAACTGACGCCGATGTCGGTGCTGATTTTGATGGAGCTGATTCAGGATCTGCTGCCGCCGGGCGTCATTAATGTCGTTAATGGGTCGGGAAGCGAAATTGGTGAATATCTGGCTACGTCAAAACGCGTCGCGAAAGTCGCATTCACCGGGTCGACCGAGGTGGGCCAGCAGATCATGAGCTATGCGGCGCAGAACGTGACGCCAGTAACGCTGGAGCTGGGCGGTAAATCGCCGAACATTTTCTTTGCCGACGTGATGGATAAGGAAGATAGCTTCTTTGATAAAGCGCTCGAAGGTTTCACGCTGTTTGCCTTCAATCAGGGAGAGGTTTGCACCTGTCCGAGCCGCGCGCTGGTGCAGGAATCTATCTATGAGCGCTTTATGGAACGTGCAATCAAGCGCGTTGAGGCTATCCGTATCGGTAACCCGCTGGACAGCAAAACCATGATGGGCGCACAGGTGTCAGCAGGCCAGCTTGACACCATCCTTAACTATATTGATATCGGTAAGAAAGAGGGCGCACGTGTGCTCACGGGCGGCCAGCGTAAGGCGATGCCGGGCGGGCTGTCGGAAGGCTACTACCTGGAGCCGACGATATTGTTCGGTAAAAACAGTATGCGCGTCTTCCAAGAGGAGATTTTCGGTCCGGTGCTGGCGGTAACAACGTTCAAAACCATGGATGACGCGCTGGAGATAGCCAACGATACGGAATACGGCTTGGGCGCAGGTGTATGGAGCCGTAACGGTAACATCGCTTACCGAATGGGGCGCGGTATTCAGGCGGGTCGGGTTTGGACCAACTGTTATCACGCCTATCCCGCACATGCCGCGTTTGGGGGCTATAAGCAGTCCGGTATCGGGCGCGAGAATCATAAAATGATGCTGGATCATTATCAGCAAACCAAGTGCCTGTTGGTGAGTTACTCTGATAAGCCAATGGGGCTGTTCTAACAGCACACTTCCTTAAAACCCTGCGCGCCTGCCAATGCGGGTGGGTGCGCAGGCATAGCGTAAATCGATGCGAGCTTTCCGTGTTAATGCGTCCTGAGCACTCAGATTTGCCCGATTGTTAGTCGCTGATTCTTGATAGTTGATTGTGCCGGCGCTTAACAACGGCTACGATATTTTGAATAGCGCTTTGCTTTCAAGAGGTTGTGCATGAAGGATAAGATCGGCTGGATTGATAACCTGCGGGCGCTGGCCTGCATGATGGTCGTTCTGATTCATAGCACAACTTACTCTATTACTGCGGGTGGCACACCGGGCGACGGGCATTGGGATGTGGCGAATGTCCTGAACTCTGCTTCGCGCGTCTGCGTCCCGTTGTTTTTTATGATCTCGGGCTATTTATTCTTTGGTGAACGCAGTGCGGGGAAAAAACATTTCCTGCGTATCGGCTTATGTCTGCTTTTTTATAGTACGGTCGCGTTGATCTATATTGCGACGCTCACGCCGATTAATGGCTTGAATTCATTACACCATGCGCTGCAAAAACCGATCTTTTATCACTTATGGTTTTTCTACGCCATTATCGTGATTTACCTGCTCTCCCCACTTATTACAATCAAGCCAGTATCGGGTAAATATTTAGCGGTCTTGATTATCTTATTAGCTGTTGTCGCCAATCCTAATACGGGGCGTGTGGGGTTTGAAGGCTTTAAATTACTGCCTGTTAATCTCTATATTTACGGCGATACGTTTTACTACGTGCTGTATGCCGCGCTGGGGCGCGCGTTGGGCATGTTGGACGTGCCAAAGAAAGTCGTGCTGGCCGCTATCCCCTTCTTTATCGCGTGTGTCGCGCTGATTGCAATGGGGACGAAGCACCACACATTGTTGAACGATACGTTTACCCAGACGTTTTATATCTACTGTGGCCCATTGGTGTTTCTGGCCGCGGTCAGCCTGCTGGTGGTGTTTAAGAATTACTTTAGCCAGCGGGTTTTACCGGGGTTTGCCACCATTTCGCGTCATTCGCTGGCGATTTACGGTTTTCACGCGTTGATCATTCACTATCTGCGTACACATGATGTCGCGTTGCCGTCCCCCCCTGTTCTCGATATTTTCTCTGTCTTCGCCATCGCGCTGGCTGGCAGCTTGCTGCTTTCGATGGCGCTACAGAAGATTGATGTGCGGCGCTGGGTGAGTTGACGGTTCGCCCAGCTTATCGGACTAACGGTGCTACATCAGCGGACTAAGCTGTTGATAGAGCGTTTTAAATATACGCCTCCGCTCGGCATAGTCGGCGTGGTGCTGGCTGTTCGGCTGATGAACCTGCTCCAGCGGTAGCGGTGGCAAGAGTTCTGCTAGTGGCGTATGGGGATGCATAGCAATTTGCGCCAGACGGGCAGCACCAAGCGCAGGGCCGACATCCCCCCCCGTGCGGTATTCCAGCGTTTGACCACTGATATCTGCCAATATTTGCCGCCAATAGGCGCTACGTGTACCACCACCAATTAGCGTGATGCTATCGGGCTTCAGCCCAGTCATGTGCAGCGCGTCCATCCCGTCAGCCAGTGCAAATCCCACACCTTCCAGTACCGCTTTTGCCAGCTCTACGCGGCCATGTTGGTGGGTCAGCCCCCAGAATGCGCCTTTGGCATCGGGATTATTGTGTGGCGTACGCTCGCCGGAAAGATAGGGTAAGAACCACACTGGTGTTATTGAGTCATCAACTGGCGTCGAGGCGATTTCCTGCAACAGCGTGGACACGCTCTCGGCCTGTGTCAGGTGGGCGACCCAGTCGAGGCAAGATGCTGCGCTTAACATTACGGACATCAGGTGCCAGGTATTCGGCAGTGCGTGACAGAAGCTATGGACGGCATGCTGAGGATTGCTGAGAAAGCCGTCGCTGACGGCGAAGTAAACGCCGGATGTACCGAGAGACAGCATCGCCTGACCGGTTTTATACAGCCCGACGCCAATCGCGCCTGCTGCGTTATCTCCACCGCCAGCAATAACGGGGATGGGTTCCATACCCCAACGACTGGCGATGTCAGGTCGCAGATAGCCGGTAATTTGGCTGCCTTCATACAGCGTGGGCATATGCTCGCGGCTCAGCGAGCAAGCTTCCAGTAGAGCGTCGCTCCAATCTCGTTTGGCAACGTCCAGCCAAAGGGTTCCTGCCGCATCGGACATATCGCTGGCGAATTCCCCTGTCAGACGCCAGCGCAGATAGTCTTTTGGCAGCAGGACCTTGTCGATTTGGCGAAAGATAGCGTTTTCGTTTTCCTGTACCCATTTTAGTTTGGGGGCAGTAAAGCCCGGCATCATCAGGTTGCCGGTAATCTGGCGCGATGTCGGCACCAACTGTTCCAGCGACCGGCATTGTGCTGCGCTGCGCCCGTCATTCCAGAGGATCGCAGGTCGTAGCACGTTCTGGTGGGCGTCCAGCAAGGTCGCCCCGTGCATTTGCCCGGTTAACCCCAGCGCTTTCACGCCGCGAAGGTTGTGTGTTGCTGCCAATGCTTGTAACGCTTGATCGGTTGCCTGCCACCAGTCTTCAGGTGCTTGCTCCGACCAAAGTGGATGTGGACGAGAAATGCTCAGCGCGGCGCTATGGCTGGCAATCACCTCGCCTGCTTCATCCAGCAGGATGGCTTTAACACCGGAAGTGCCCAGATCAATACCGATATACATAGTCGCTCCTGATAACCTCGTGCTACGGCAGTTTTTTAACCTGCCGTAGCAGGTATGAGTACCGTTTTAGCCAAATAGGTGGCGGTTAACCATATTTTCCAGCAATTCCTGCTGGCCACTCTGGTGCTGTGGAGCAAGCTGGTGGCTTTCCGCATACTGGGCAAGTGATTCCAGAGACGCGTTGCCTTGCAGAATTTGCTGGCCCAGTTCTCCGTTCCAGCCCGCATAGCGCTTAGCAACAAGCTGATTGAGCTTATCATCCTCAATCATTCTGGCAGCAGCCTTGAGCGCCAGTGCCATCGTATCCATCGCGCCGATATGGGCATGGAAAAGGTCATAGCGATCGGTGCTCTGGCGACGGACTTTGGCATCAAAGTTTAGACCGCCCGTCGTGAAGCCGCCCGCCTTAAGAATTTCATACATGATCAGCGCGTTCTCTTCCACGCTGTTAGGGAACTGATCGGTGTCCCAGCCAAGCTGAGGGTCGCCGCGATTGGCATCGACCGATCCGAAAACGCCCAGCGCGACAGCGGTGGCGATTTCATGATGGAATGAATGCCCAGCGAGCGTAGCGTGGTTGGCTTCCACGTTGACTTTAATCTCTTTCTCCAGCCCAAACTGTTTCAGGAAGCCATAAACGGTGGCGACATCGTAATCGTACTGATGTTTGGTCGGCTCCTGCGGCTTCGGTTCAATAAGCAGTGTGCCCTGAAAACCGGTTTTGTGTTTATGCTCGACGACCATTTGCATGAAACGGCCAATCTGTTTGCGTTCCTGACGCAGGTCGGTATTGAGCAGGGTTTCATACCCTTCGCGTCCGCCCCATAGTACATAGTTTTCACCGCCTAGCTTTTTCGTCGCGTTCATTGCCGTGAACACCTGCGTGGCCGCCCAGGCAAACACCTCTGGGTCAGGGCTGGTGGCCGCACCTGCGCCATAGCGTGGATTGGTGAAACAGTTGGCGGTGCCCCACAGCAGCTTCACGCCGCTATCTTGCTGCTTTTCCGCTAACACATCGGTGATCACGGCAAAGTTATGCAGATACTCTTTCAGCGAGTTCCCTTCCGGCGCGACATCAACATCATGAAAGCAGTAGTAAGGCACGCTTAGCTTTTGAAAAAATTCGAATGCGATGTCCGCTTTGCGCTTCGCCAGCTCCAACGCGTCGCCGGACTGTTGCCACGGTCGGGCAAAGGAGCCGACGCCAAACATATCCGCGCCGTTCCAGCAGAACGTGTGCCAATACGCAACGGCAAAACGCAAATGGTCCGCCATACGTTTACCGAGAATTTCCTGATCGGGGTTGTAGTGGCGAAAGGCGAAGGGATTATTGCTTTGGCTACCTTCATAACGGACTTTTTCGATCTGTTCAAAATAAGCTTGCATTGTTAACTCCTTAGAAACCATCCAGACGGAAGAGACGGTAATGTGATTAATTTTCGGAGTGGATGAACGTTTCCTCAATTACGTTATTTCACACTGAAATTCAGAGAATTATTAAATGTGCGCTGTGTCGCAAAAATAACGGTGTTTTAACCTGAATGCGCTTCGCAATATGTAACAACGTGAAGAGGTGACTCGACAATAAAATATGACCCGTATCAAAAAACGGAAATTAAACCAAAAAACATAATTGGAGGATAAAAATCTGTAATTGATGGGGGGATGCTTAGCGATAATACTCATCTGGCAATTGCGAGTGGAGTCTTAGGCCCTGCATTTTAAATAAAAAAGGTACGCTATGATGAAAGTTAAACATTTTTTACTCTCAGCTTGTGCCGTATTCACTTTAGTTTGTCAGCCCGGATTCGCGAAAGACGTGAAAATAGGTATGGCGATTGATGATTTGCGTCTTGAACGCTGGCAGAAAGATCGCGATCTTTTTGTTGAGCAAGCCAAAAAGCAGGGCGCTGATGTTTTTGTTCAATCAGCAAACGGCAATGAAGCTACGCAAATTTCTCAAATAGAAAACATGATCAATCGCGGTGTCGATGTATTGGTTATTATTCCTTATAACGGTCAGGTACTTGGTAATGTTATTGCGGAAGCAAAACGTGAGGGAATAAAAGTTCTTGCATACGATCGCATGATTAATAATGCAGATGTGGATTTTTATATCTCATTTGATAATGAAAAGGTTGGGGAGCTACAGGCGAAATATCTCGTCGATAAGGTGCCCGGCGGTAACTATTTCTTAATGGGCGGCTCACCCGTCGATAATAATGCGAAGCTGTTTCGTCAGGGGCAAATGAAAGTGCTCACGCCGTTGATCGAGAGCGGGAAGATCAAGGTCGTTGGCGATCAGTGGGTTGATGCCTGGCTACCAGAGAACGCGCTAAAAATTATGGAAAATGCGCTAACGGCGAACAGCAATAAGATTGATGCCGTCGTTGCGTCGAACGATGCGACGGCGGGCGGGGCGATTCAGGCGCTGGCTGCACAAGGCTTGGCAGGGAAAGTCGCTATTTCCGGTCAGGATGCCGATCTGGCGGCAATTAAACGCATTGTGGCTGGGACGCAAACCATGACGGTCTATAAACCGATTAGCAAGCTGGCGAAAGATGCCGCAGATATTGCCGTGGCGCTTGGATCAGGTAAAGCGCCGGAGTCTAACGCTAAATTAAACAATGGGTTGAAAGACATATCCTCCTTCTTACTGACCCCGATTTCCGTCGATAAATCCAATATTGACTCCACCGTCATTGCTGATGGTTTCCACAAAAAAGCGGATGTGTATTAACGATCTTCACAACCAATTGATTTCAGGATGTAGGAAAGAGGTTACTGAGCCATGACATGACGTTGTGGCTCGCCACTGTCGCAGACGAGGTCTGAGATACCTGAATCACGGAGGCCGTGATGCCACACCTGTTGGAAATGAAAAACATCACCAAGGCGTTTGGCGCGGTGAAAGCCGTCGATAACGTCAGCCTGGTGCTGGAGGCTGGTCAGGTCTTGTCGCTGTGCGGCGAGAATGGCTCAGGGAAATCCACCTTGATGAAGGTGTTGTGTGCTATCTACCCAGATGGCAGTTATGACGGGAAGATTATCTTTTCGGGTGATGAACTACGTGCCAACCATATCCGTGATACGGAGCAGAAAGGTATCGCGATTATTCATCAGGAACTGGCGCTGGTGAAAGAGATGACGGTGCTGGAGAACATGTTTCTGGGTAATGAGTGGACGCGTTTTGGTGTGATGGATTACGACAATATGTATTTACGCTGCCAGCGTATGTTGGAACAGGTCAAGCTGGCCGTCGACCCAAATACTAAAGTGGGCGAGCTAGGGTTAGGTCAGCAGCAACTGGTGGAAATCGCCAAGGCGCTGAACAAGCAGGTGCGCCTGTTGGTGTTGGATGAACCAACGGCCTCATTGACCGAACGAGAAACGGGTATTCTGCTGGAGATCATTCAGGATCTGCGCGATCACGGCATCGCCTGTATCTATATTTCTCATAAGCTCAATGAAGTTAAAGCGATTTCCGATGTGATTTGCGTGATTCGCGACGGGAAACATATCGGTACACGTCCGGCGGCTGAGCTGAGCGAGGATCAGATCATTGCGATGATGGTAGGGCGGGAACTGACGGAGCTTTATCCCAATGAACCGCATGTCATTGGTGAAGAAGTATTGCGCGTAGAACACCTTACCGCCTGGCACCCCGTCAATCGTCACATTCGTCGGGTTGACGATGTTTCATTTGCTCTGCATCGAGGCGAGATTCTCGGTATTGCCGGATTGGTTGGGTCAGGGCGCACGGAGATGGTGCAGTGTTTGTTTGGTGCCTATCATGGCCGCTGGCAGGGCGACATCGTTATTGACGGTAAGCGGGTGACCATCAACAACTGTCAGCAGGCTATGGCGCAGGGAATTGCAATGGTGCCAGAGGATCGTAAGAAGGACGGTATCGTCCCAGTGATGAGCGTGGCGCAGAATATGACGCTGGCGGCGCTTGAGCAATTCACAGGGGCGCTTTCCATGCTGGATGATGCTCGTGAGCAGGACATCGTCCGGCAGTCGCTAGCGAACCTGAAAGTGAAAACCTCCAGCCCGGAACTGGCGATCGCCCGATTAAGCGGCGGCAACCAGCAAAAAGCGGTGCTGGCAAAATGTCTGCTGCTGAATCCTCGCATTCTCATCCTCGATGAACCTACGCGCGGCATCGATATCGGTGCCAAATATGAAATCTATAAGCTCATCAATGCACTGGTAAAACAGCATATTGCCGTCATCGTTATTTCTTCAGAATTGCCTGAAGTATTGGGATTGAGCGATCGGGTGTTGGTGATGCATCAGGGGCGTATCAAAGCGGATTTGATCAATCGCGATTTAACCCAGGAACAGGTTATGGAAGCTGCATTGAGGAGTGAACATCGTGCTGAAAACATCGCAGTCTGAACAACAACATGTCGCCGGATCTGTCTCGATGCTGCAACGGCTGAAAAGCATCAATCTTCAGGTCTACGTGATGATTGCCGCCATCATCGCGATCATGCTCTTTTTCACCTACATGACCGATGGGGCGTACCTCAGTGCGCGTAATCTTTCCAACCTGCTGAGGCAAACGGCAATTACTGGCATTCTGGCGGTCGGTATGGTGTTTGTCATTATCTCTGCCGAAATCGATCTGTCGGTCGGATCGATGATGGGGTTATTGGGTGGTGCGGCGGCTATTTTTGATGTCTGGCTTGGCTGGCCTTTGCCACTAACCATTGTTGTGACGCTCGCGCTGGGATTATTGCTCGGTGCGTGGAACGGCTGGTGGGTTGCCTACCGGAAAGTCCCTTCTTTTATCGTAACACTGGCGGGGATGCTGGCTTTTCGCGGCATTTTGATCGGCATTACCAATGGGACAACGGTATCCCCGACCAGCGAGGCGATGTCGCAGATTGGGCAAAGCTATCTGCCTTCTGGCATCGGTTTTATGTTCGGTGCGATCGGGCTGATGGTGTTTATTGGCTGGCAGTGGCGTCGGCGCAGCAGCCGTGCCCGGTTAGGATTACCGATAAATCCACCCGCAGGTGATGTCGGCCGGCAGACAGTGACGGCACTCGTCGTACTGGGTGCGATCTATCTGCTGAATGACTATCGCGGTGTGCCAACGCCGGTTCTGGTGCTGACGCTGTTGATGCTAGGCGGTATTTTTCTGGCGACGCGAACCGCGTTTGGCCGCCGTATCTATGCCGTGGGCGGGAATATCGACGCGGCTCGTTTATCGGGAGTGAATGTCGAACGCACCAAAATGGCGGTGTTCGCAATTAACGGCCTGATGGTCGCGGTTGCCGGGCTGATTCTCAGTTCGCGATTGGGGGCGGGGTCGCCATCTGCCGGGAATATTGCCGAGCTGGATGCGATTGCGGCCTGCGTGATTGGTGGAACCAGTCTGGCGGGGGGGATTGGTAGCGTGGCGGGTGCGGTGATGGGGGCATTTATCATGGCGTCGCTGGATAACGGGATGAGCATGCTGGATGTGCCGACGTTCTGGCAATACGTTGTGAAAGGAGGAATCCTGCTCCTAGCTGTGTGGATGGACACCGCCACAAAGCGGCGCGTATGACGTGGTTGGGCCTGTGGAGGAAATACGTGACGGCTCGCAATAATCAGCAAATTATTTTGGCCTCTGAGGGCGCTGTGCTATTCAAGAAAGAGAGTTTTATTCAAGGAACTTGCGATTAATGAGCGCCGACTACCATGTTTGAAAAACGCTATCGCATCACGCTGCTGTTCAACGCCAACAAAGTGTATGACCGTCAGGTGGTTGAAGGGGTTGGCGAATATTTACAGGCTTCTCAGTGTGACTGGGACATCTTCATTGAAGAGGATTTCCGTTGCCGGATTGATAACATCAAAGAGTGGCTGGGTGATGGCGTGATTGCCGATTTTGACGATGGCGAGATCAAACGGCTACTACAGGATGTGAACGTTCCGCTAGTGGGGGTTGGCGGTTCCTATCATCAGCCCGAGGATTACCCGCCTGTGCATTATATCGCGACAGATAATTATGCACTGGTGGAAAGCGCGTTTATGCACCTTAAAGAGAAAGGTCTGAACCGCTTTGCTTTTTATGGCCTGCCTGCATCGGGTGGTAAAGGCTGGGCACAGGAGCGGGAGCACGCTTTCCGGCAGTTGGTTGCGGCAGAAAAGTACCAGGGCGTGGTATATCAGGGAATGGAAACGTCGCCGAATAACTGGCAATACGCGCAAAATCGATTGGCCGATTGGGTACAGGGACTGCCGCCGCAGACCGGAATTATTGCGGTAACGGATTCCCGTGCGCGTCATCTGTTGCAGGTCTGCGAACATCTGAATATTGCCGTACCGGAAAAGCTGTGCGTGATTGGGATCGACAACGAAGATCTGATTCGCTACCTGTCACGCGTCGCGCTATCGTCGGTGGCGCAAGGCACGCGGCAAATGGGATACCGTGCAGCTAAACTGCTGCACCAACTGTTGCTGAATCAGGCCGAGTTGCCGCTGCAACGTATTCTGGTGCCACCGGTTCGGGTGGTTGAACGCCGCTCAACGGATTATCGCTCCGTGCACGATCCTGCTGTTATTCAGGCGATGCACTTTATTCGTTATCACGCCTGTAAAGGGATTAAGGTCGAGCAGGTGCTGGATGCAGTGGGGATTTCCCGCTCTAATCTGGAAAAACGCTTCAAAGATGAGGTAGGTCAGACGATCCACGGTGTGATTCACGCGGAGAAATTAGATCGGGCGCGTAACTTGCTGATTTCGACTTCGCTCCCGATTGGCGAGATCTCGCTGATGTGTGGCTACCCTTCGCTACCCTATTTTTATGCCGTCTTTAAAAAAGGCTATGACATCACGCCGAAAGAGTACCGCGAGCGCTATGGGGAAGGTTATTAAGGTATTCACATAGGAAAATCATGCAGGAAGGCGCGATGGTGCGCGCCTTATCATTAGGCTGGTGAACGGTTACGCTGGCACACGCCAGTAATCATAATCGATGTGCTCAACCTGGAAGTTGGCATCTTCTTTATCACCGGTCAGGCGGGTGGCGATGGTAAAGGCAAAATCGAATGACACGCCTAGCCCCTTGCCGCTGATCAGATTGCCGTCTTCTACGACTTTCTCGTTAACATAAACGCCATCGGTCACGTCCTGCCATAAATCTCCAGAACAGACGTAGCGGCGGCCTTTCAGCAGCTTGTTACCACCCAGCACGCGTGCGGCCGCGGAGCACAGTGGGCAGATCAGTTTTCCCGCGTCGTCATGGCGGCGGATAAACTCGACAACCATCGGGTTTGCGGCAAGATTTACCGTTCCTTGTGGGCCGCCGGGAATGACCACCGCATCAAACAGCGTGTCCTGGTTTCTTTCCAGCAGTGCATCGGCAAACAGTCGGATATTGTGATAACTGCGCAGCTCCAGTCTGTCATAGCATGACAGCATGGTGACTTCTATCTTCATACGGTGCAGTACATCAATCACCATAATCGCTTCTGCTTCTTCAAACCCAGGAGCCAGCAGAACGGCGACGTTCATAGACATAGCATCTCCAGCAATATGCAAGGGAAAGTGTTAACGGCAAGAGGATAGCAAAGAAATATCGTAAAAATGAAACGATGTTTTATTAATGTCGGGTGAGTCGCGTAAACGATTTTTGCTGCTTATCTTGAAGAGAAGATGGCGTTATACTTGCTAACTGGTCGTGAATTAGCCACGAATTTTTTTGCATGAAAGTATGACTCTTCTCTTCCTGTCCCGCCAAAAAGATGTTTAAATTATCACTCACTTATTTTGCATAAATATGCATTTGTGAGCGTATCGATTATTGGTCATCGACCGGCCCGTTTGATGTGGGATGTGCACAGGGCTCGAACGCTCATTAATGTATGGCGTAACATAATGGTGTGGCGGCTAAGCTGATACCTTAAATAATTCGAGTTGCAGGCAGGCGGCAATCGCCCGAGTCCCCAGGAGCTTAAATCGGTAAGTGACTGGGGTGAGTAAGAGAAGCCAACGCACATGCAGTTTGAAGTATAACGGGTATATCACCATAGATCTTTCGAGCAGGGATTACATATATGACAACGATTCTCAAGCATCTTCCGGTTGGTCAGCGTATTGGTATTGCGTTCTCGGGTGGTCTGGATACCAGCGCTGCGCTGCTTTGGATGCGTCAAAAGGGCGCGGTTCCTTATGCGTATACCGCAAATCTGGGGCAACCAGACGAGGATGACTACGATGAAATTCCACGTCGTGCTATGGAATACGGTGCAGAAAATGCTCGCCTTATCGATTGCCGTAAGCAATTAGTCGCTGAAGGTATCGCTGCGATTCAGTGTGGCGCATTCCACAATACGACAGCGGGCGTGACCTATTTCAACACCACACCGCTAGGCCGTGCGGTTACCGGTACGATGCTGGTTGCGGCGATGAAAGAAGACGGCGTGAACATCTGGGGTGACGGCAGCACCTATAAAGGCAACGATATTGAGCGTTTCTATCGCTACGGCCTGCTGACCAATGCTGAACTGAAGATTTACAAGCCGTGGCTGGACACCGACTTCATTGATGAGCTGGGTGGTCGTCAGGAGATGTCAGAGTTTATGTCGCAGGCAGGGTTCGGCTATAAAATGTCGGCCGAGAAAGCCTATTCCACCGATTCCAATATTCTGGGTGCGACGCACGAAGCGAAGGATCTGGAATTCCTGAACTCCAGCGTCAAAATCGTTAACCCGATTATGGGCGTGAAATTCTGGGACGAGAACGTCAAGGTTCCGGCAGAAGAAGTGACCATTCGTTTTGAACGTGGTTACCCGATTGCGCTGAACGGCAAGACTTTTACCGATGATGTCGAACTGATGCTGGAAGCGAACCGCATCGGCGGTCGCCACGGTCTGGGTATGAGCGATCAGATCGAAAACCGTATCATTGAAGCGAAAAGCCGCGGCATCTATGAAGCACCGGGAATGGCATTGTTGCACATTGCCTATGAGCGTCTGGTTACTGGTATCCACAACGAAGACACCATCGAACAATACCACGCTAATGGTCGTCAACTGGGGCGTTTCCTGTATCAGGGACGCTGGTTTGATTCCCAGGCGCTGATGTTGCGTGATTCTTCTCAGCGTTGGATCGCCAGTGCTATCACCGGCGAAGTGACGCTGGAGCTGCGTCGTGGCAATGATTACTCCATCATGAATACCGTGTCTGACAATCTGACCTATAAACCAGAACGTTTGACCATGGAGAAAGGCGACTCGGTATTTTCACCTGATGACCGTATTGGCCAGTTGACCATGCGCAATCTGGACATCACTGATACGCGTGAAAAACTGTTTAGTTATGTTGAAACAGGCTTGCTCTCCTCTTCTGCTAGCACGGGTCTGCCGCAGGTAGGGCAAGTGCAGCATAAAGAAGAGAAATAACTCACAGGTTGAGTGATATAAAAATCCGGAATCGTCTTGCGCTTCCGGGTTTTTTTTATCTATTTATCATATGATTACATTCGTTTTTCCCATGAAATTTTTTCGTGTGTGAACTCTTGCTGACAATGCGGGTTGCATCTGTACAACCACCGAGGAAAGCGACAGAATACCTATAAATAATCAGGTGGGAAAATAATCTGAAGGCGAAGGATCTGTAGGATGGTGTATTGTTTTTTGAGGTTATGTATTAACTTTTCAATGGAGGAAAAATGTTAGAGATATTTGATGTAAATCACACCTTGTTGTCGGAAACGAAATCAGAAGAGCTATTTACCCTCAGAAAAGAGACGTTTAAAGATCGACTGAATTGGGCCGTACAATGTACTGATGGAATGGAGTTTGATCAGTATGATAATAATAATACGACTTATCTTTTTGGTATAAAAGATAACACTGTCATTTGTAGTCTGAGATTTATCGAAACAAAATATCCTAACATGATTACTGGAACATTTTTCTCCTATTTCAAAGAGATCAATATTCCAGAAGGGAATTATCTGGAATCTAGCCGTTTTTTTGTAGATAAATCACGTGCGAAAGAAATTCTCGGCAACGAATATCCTATTAGTTCGATGCTATTTCTTTCGATGATTAACTATTCAAGGGATAAAGGTTATGATGGAATATATACGATAGTTAGCCACCCTATGCTGACGATATTAAAGCGTTCTGGTTGGGGTATTAGTGTGGTTGAGCAAGGCTTGTCAGAGAAGAAAGAAAGGGTCTATTTAGTTTTTCTTCCTGTTGATGATCAGAATCAGGACGCTTTGGTTCGTCGTATTAACCGCAGCGGGACATTTATGAGCAATGATTTGAAACAGTGGCCGCTACGGTTACCTGCCGCTATTGTACAGGCTTAATGAGCTGCAACTCAACGCCGAGCCTTATCGCATGCTTGGCATTAAGGACACCTAGTTTTTTCACAACGTTGCCGATATGAAATTTTACCGTGCTGGTTTTAATACCGAGAATAATAGCCACCTCCAGATAGGTTTTACCCATGCTGGCCCAGTAAAGAATTTCATTTTCTCGTTGAGAAAATATGTCTTTATTATGTAATTGTTTTTTACTTTCAATCATCTCTCTGCAAAGAGAGATGATTTCTTCATATGCTTCAATTAACAGCATCTGGAAAGTGTCTTTCTTTTCTTCAATAAATTTTTCAACATCATCTGGATATGAACTGTCCACGATAATCGATAGCATGGCCAGATTGTCGCCATGATCGTGAAGTACAAAGGTATATCCGTTGATGATGTTATATTTTTTAGAGAGGTCAAATATTTTGGCAAGTTGTAGTCGAGTATTAATAACCAGGCTTTTCTCCCAAGAGAAAGGCGATATCTTATTAAATGAAGCAAGAACAACAGGATCAATGTGTTGATACTTATTTTCTTTATACAGGTCAACCCATTCATCGGGATAGCTGGAAATGATGATCATTTGAGAAGGGTTCTTCTTATTGAGAACCATAAATGAGAATTTTACGCCATCGTAATGATCCAAATTTTTAGTGAAGTGTTTTTTGATTACCTTGCTTATTATTTCGCTATCAGTGAATAATGGCGACATCTCATGACCTCAGTCTGAAGAATCAACATCCCTGTAATGGAAAAGTATATACCTATACCTGTACCTAAGTCTAATTGTTATGCCGAAGTGAAAAAACGTACAATTATAAGATAAGTAAAAAGACGTAATTGATATAATTCATATGCATTTAAATTTTGTTGATTATTGGCTAACATCAGGGAATGTTCATTTAACTGGCTTCATCAATAACGTCATAAAAAAACAGCGCTTTTCTTCTCTACACTGGTACCATTTTGCAGGCCTATTAAGATGCACCAACATTTGCTGCATCAATCTGATTCTTGTGCTTGCAACAGTCGTCTTTGATGCATGCTGTGCCTGTTTCCCATCGCACGCTATTCCTTGTCGATATTGTTATATTCCCACAGCCGATTGAAATGCATATCGTCCAGATTGCGGGCCGAATCCGCGTTACCCGTAAAGGGTCGTGCGGTAGTCGCGGCGGCTCCCCACGGTTGTTCTCTATCGTAGCTGGCGTCAATTGTGCTATCGCGGATCACTAACTGGCCGTTTGCCGTCTGACCCGGCTGATATCCCGTTTGCCTTGCCCCTTGATCCCAGGCGCGTCCCAGTTTGGCCTTTCTTTCCCCGCTGAAGCCTTCGTCACCCGTAAAGCGGCACTTTACTGCCAAGAAACCATACGGCGCCCATGGCATGCTGTCAGGTGCGAAGACATGTATATCTTTTGCTCCACGGCTAGAAACGGTATGAAAGTGGACGCAATCGAATACCGCAGTCGCTCGGCCAAAAACATAATCGACATCGCCCTCAATATAGCTGTCTTTAATGTAGGCGCGGCTGTAGCGGTCTGTGACGTACTCATTCTGGAGGTTGCTGGTATTGACAAAAAACGTATCCTGACGCCCGATCAGGCGAACTCTTTCAAGCTGCACCTTATCGCCGTCGGTGCGCAGCGCGACGGCCTGATGTGCACGGCTATCTACTGAATCCAGCAATGAATTTACCACTGTCAGGTTCTTCATCTGGAAACTGTCGCTCTGCGACCAGACTACGGCTGCACAGAGAGTATCAATCGTCGCGTTCTGCTTTGACGCACAGAGATCGTACATGTACCAGGCTGGGTCACCGGGCTGATATTCACCGTGCGGGTTCACTGTTTCTCGGTAGGTTGCTGGTGAGAACATCGAATCCAGCGTGAGTTGAATCACTACGTCATCCGGTTGTTCTCCCGCTCCAAATAGCGTGAGCGGTGGGGCATCGGCGGGGAGGTAGACCGTGCCGGTATAGGTGCCCGGCAGCACTTTAATATCAATGCGCGTCCGATCCCGCTGAGCCCGCAGCGCGGCGTTCACCGCCTGCTGGATATGAGTGTGCGTTGCGCCATCGACCCCGACTTTTGGCCCGACAACCCAAGGCGTCGCCGGATCGACCTCAATCGGTACGGGCTGCCAGACATCAGCATCAGGATGGTCAACGTGTCCACACCGCGTAAAATAGTGCGGGAGCGTGAAGCGTTCTGCTTCCTGCGCGGAGAGAATGGGGCGAGAAACCGTGCCTGGATATGTCGTTTTTGTCATTGCACAATCCTAAGATAAGAAGTCAGACGCTAATTCCCCTGATACCACGTCCAGATTTTGATCAGCAGTGCCGCTGATACACTCCAACACACGACTGCCGCGAGCAGCGCCTGTGGCAATTTCATCCACCCGGTAAAGTAATAAAGTGAGATGAGATAAACCAGATAAGGAATAACAGACCAGATGCCAAACAGGATGGTGGCGCGTAGCGCGTCCAGTCCACGTTCAGTGCCAACGATGTAATGCGCGATCAGGGCGAACGTGGGGAATAGCGGCACTAGCCCGGCAATATAATAGTTTCGGCTTTTCGCCAGTACGCTGATGAGCAATACGATCAGCGCGCCAATAACCGATTTGATAAACAATGACATAAGTATAACTTCTGGCTTAATTAAGCATCGCGAATGCACAGAGAATAGCGAAAAAGTGTCGGGATGGAATAGTGCGATCGCACAGCTTAAGATTTCAATTCGTGGTGATTTCGTTATTCTTAGCGTCAGAATGAATAAATACCGTACGTGATACCCGTCATACTTCGAGCTGCTTGTGCGTTGGCCGCCCTTGCTCACCCCAGTCACTTACTTGTGTAAGCTCCTGGGGATTCACGCGGTTGCCGCCTTCACGCAACTCGAATTATTTAGGGTATATGGCACTGTAGGTGCAGCTAAAACGATAATGAATCTGGAAAGGATTGAAGTTGAAGACGCAAAGTCATGCATTTACTCAGGGGTTGGTGCCACTCAAAATTATTTCTACCGGTAGTGCGCTTCCTGCGCAGCGGGTGACGTCGGCTGAATTAGATGTGCGATTAAATAAGCCCGCTGGTTATGTCGAAAGTCGTTCAGGAATTATCTATCGCCATCATGCTGATAATCATGCCAGCCAGGCCGAGCTTGGTGTGGCGGCGTTAAATGATGCGCTGACGCGAGGCGTTATTCCGCCAGCATCAATCGATCTGCTGCTGTTTGCTTCCGCTATCCCGATTCAGGCGCTGCCTTATAGCGCCAGTCATTTATTAAAGGCATCGTCTCTGCCAAAAGGGACGGCCTGTTTTGATATTAACAGCAGCTGCGTCAGTTTTATTTCTGCCCTTCAGGTGGCCGCTGGCTTGCTAAATACCGGAGCCTATCGTCGCATTGCTATTGTCTCTACCGAACTGGCTTCACGCGGTATTGACTGGGATGACGAAGAATCGTCGCTGATTTTTGGCGACGGGGCCGCTTGTGCGATTGTCGAACGCGGTGATGGTCGCAGCGGGATTGCTGCATGTCTGCTGGAAACCTATCCGAAGGGCAATGAGCTGTGTCAGATCCGTGCAGGCGGTACGTTGCGCAACCCGCGAGCGGGGATGGAACTGCATGATTTTCTGTTCCATATGCAGGGGAAACGGCTATTCAGGCAGGCGTCTGCCTTGATTGAGGGCTATCTGCAACGGCTGCTGGATGCGAGTGGTTTCACCCTTGAGCAGATGGCGGCGGTGGTTCCGCATCAGGCCAGCCACCTGTCGCTGGAGCATATGCGTAAGCGGCTGGCGATCCCGACAGAAAGATTGATTGATATTTACCGCTATCACGGTAATCAGGTCGCTGCTTCGATTCCGACGGCGCTGCACCATGCCATCGTGACGCAACGCCTGCCTGAAGGCGAACCCGCGATGCTAGTCGGTACGGCCGCAGGGTTGACGTTGGGCGGAATGGTACTGATTCCATGAAGGTCTTCGTCACGGGCGCAACCAGTGGGTTGGGGCGTAATGCAGTGGAATGGCTGCTTCAGGCCGGGCATCAGGTGCTGGCCTGCGGGCGCGATCGCACGGTGGGGCAGCAGCTTGACATGCTGGGTGCGCAGTTTATCTGCATTGATTTGGTCGAAACGTCGGTAGAGCAGTATCGATCGCTGATGGCGGGCTGCGATGTTGTCTGGCACTGTGCGGCGAAATCATCGCCGTGGGGTCAATATGATGACTTCTATCAGAATAATACCGAGGTGACGGCGCGGCTGGCTGAGGCTGCCGGACAGTTGGGCATCCCACGTTTTGTCCATATCTCCACGCCTGCGATTTACTTTGATTATCAGCACCACCTGAATATTGATGAAAGCTACCGCGCAGCGCGCTTTGCCAATCACTACGCGCAGACCAAATTTCTGGCGGAAGAACGCCTTCAGGTTCTGACGCTGCGCTATCCGCAAACGACCTACGTGATTCTGCGTCCACGTGGCCTGTTTGGCCCGCATGACCGCGTGATCCTGCCGCGTATTCTGGAACAAATCGCGGTGGGCGGCGGTGTGCTGCGCCTTCCACGCGGCGGCGAGGCGCTGCTGGATCTGACATTTGTCGGCAACGTGGTGGAAGCGATGGCGCTTGCCAGCCAGCGAACGGGGTTAGTTTCTGGCTCGGCGTACAACATCACCAATCACGAACCCGCACGCCTTGCAGATATGCTTGCGCAACTGTTGGTCGGGCAACTGGGGATGCATTATCGCGTCAAAGCGGTGCCGTATCCGCTGCTGCACACGGTAGCCAGTGGAATGGAACTGTTCTCGTGCTTTAGCCGGAAAGAGCCGCTGCTGACGCGCTACAGTGCGGGCGCGGTGAATTTTGATATGACGCTCAGCGCGGAAAAAGCGCAGCAAGAGCTGGGATATCAGCCGCGTTTCTCCCTCCAGCAGGGCATTGAATTAACCGGTAGCTGGTTCAATACCCATCTTGCGCAGCGGAGTACTGACGGACATGGCTAATATTTCGACGTTTGAAGTAGGGTACTGTCTGCATCCGGGCTGCATGGCGCTGCGTGGTGCGGGGTGGAAGGTGTGCCGTTTTCCGGCTCGTGTCTGGATGCTGGAGAGTCACGGCAAGCGCTGGCTGTGGGACACCGGTTATGCCCAGCATTTTACCGATGCCACGCGTTCCGGCCTGTTTCAACTGTACCGCAGAATGACGCCAGTGCATTTCGAGACCAAAGATGCGCTGATTCATCAGCTACATGCTCAGGGTATTCAACCTGCCGACATCGACGGCCTGATTATTTCCCATTTCCACGGCGACCATATCGCGGGGCTGAGGGATTTCCCCGCCGTGCCGTTTATCTGTTCGGCGCTGGGCTGGCAGCAGACGCGGAATTTGCGTGGTTTCGCGGCCCTGAAGCGGGCGTTTGTGCCTGCGCTGATTCCTGAACATTTTGAGCAGTCACTCCAGTTTGTCGAAAATTTCCCGCTTACCGACTTGCCTGCTGAGCTTGCGCCGTTTACGCAAGGTTATGCGCTGCCGGGGAGCGACAAAGAGATCGTGCTGGTGCCGTTGCCCGGTCATGCAGCAGGGCACCTCGGCGCGTTTGTACTGACTGAAAACGGCTGGGTGCTGTTGGCAAGCGATGCGGCCTGGTCGCCGCACAGTTATCGAGAAGGTCGCGGGCCGTCGCGGTTGGCGAATCTGGTGATGGACGATCCAAAAGCCTATTACCAAACGTTAGATCAACTGCACCAGTTGCACCTGAACGGGCGGGTTGAGATTCGGCTGTGCCACGAGGGAGACCTATGATTCCGCTGATGACGATCTGGCACTATTTTCGTGCCAGCCGCCTGAGTTTTAGCACTCGTCAGGCGCTTGAACACTATCAACAGCGCCAGCTTTCTCGTTTTGCTCGGCGGGTGCTGGCACGCAGCCCCTACTTTCGGCCTTACTGCCAGCTACCCATGACATCCTGGCCGATGATGGATAAAGCCGTGATGATGGCCGAATTCGATCGGATGAATACCGCCGGGCTGAAGCGGGATGAGCTTCTTGCCTGCGCACGCCGCAGTGAGGACGATCGTGACTTTACGCCGAATGTAAACGGGTTCAGCGTCGGGCTGTCGTCCGGCACCTCCGGGCAGCGCGGGTTGTTTGTCGTCAGCCCACGCGAACAGCAGATTTGGGCCGGAGGCATGCTGGCGAAAATGCTGCCGGATGGTTTATGCGCCGGTGAACGCGTGGCGCTGTTTCTGCGGGCGGATAACAACCTCTATCACAGCGTCGATAACCGCTGGTTGAGTCTGTCGTTTTACGATCTCTTCGCGCCGTTTGCCGAACATTTTTCGCGTCTGGAAGCATGGTCACCGTCGATTATCGTCGCACCCGCGCAGGTGCTGCGCGAGCTGGCGTTGGCGGTACAGCGTGGTGAGCTGCGTCTGTCGGTCAAAAAGGTGATTTCCGTGGCCGAGGTGTTGGAACCGCAGGATAAACAACTGTTGCAGCAGGTGTTCGGGCAGGTTGGTGAAGTGTATCAGGCGACGGAAGGTTTTCTGGCATCGACCTGCGAGCATGGCACGCTACACCTCAACGAAGAATTTATTCACATCGAGCCGCAGTGGTTGGATGACGAACGCTTTACGCCCGTCATTACCGATTTTACCCGCAGTACGCAGCCGATTGTGCGCTATCGGCTGGACGATGTGTTGGTGAAGCAAAAAGCGCCCTGCGCGTGTGGCCGAGTGACGATGGCGATAGCCCGTATCGAAGGGCGCAGAGATGACAGCTTGCGACTGCCGAATAACAGCGGTGAACCCCAGACCGTGTTTGCGGATCTCTGTAGCAGAGTTATTGCCAATGCGCTGCCGCTGCATGCTGACTATCGGCTGGTACAGCAGGGAGAAACGATGCTGCATTTATCCGCCGCGTGTAGCCTGCCGGAGCTGGAAGCCTGCCGGGATAGTCTGGCGCAGCAGTTTGCGTTGCAAGGGGTTGATACGCCGCAGCTACGGTGGCAGTTAACCGCCGGTGAGATCGCACCAGAATTCACACAAAAGCGCAGACGCATTACCCGCCTAAAGGAGGGATCATGATGCGATTTCCTCAAACAACGGTGCTATTACGGCTGAAAGCGCTGCTCTTCGGCTGGGGATCGGTCGGGGTCGTGTATCAACTGAGCGCGCAGTTTCAGGGGCAGGGAACGGTGTTGCCACCCTCGATGGTTGACGAATGGATTCCCTTTAGCGCCTCAGCTATCTGGCTGTATCTCTCCTTTTTTATCATCATTCCGCTGTCTTATTTGTCCTGCCCGATTACGCGTTTGGCTGGGTTACGTCGGGCAACGCAGCTTACCGCGTTGATTGCGGGCGCGGTGTACCTGATTTTTCCCACGACGATGGTGTATCCGCAGGTCGTTGGGGACGATCTCTCTGCCCGTCTACTACAGCTTTTGCAGCGTATCGATTCGCCGCAAAACTGCCTGCCGTCGCTGCACATTGCGCTAACGGTTCTGGCGGTGTGGGCGATGAGCGATAGTCAGCAAAAGGTGAAAACGGGTCTGTATTTTCTGTGGGGAGCCGCGATTGCCTTTTCCATCCTGCAACTGCGCCGACACCTGTTCATCGATTTGGTGACCGGGGCGATGCTGGCGGGAATCGTCGGATGGATCTTTCTGCGTAGCCGTGAGACGGCGAAGGCTATTTCCCCATCGACGCTGTCCAACGATAAGCGCCATCAGGAATGAATTCATGATTGATTTAGCATTACCGATAGTCTTCATGCTGGTTGTGGTGATTGGCGAAGCGTTGGTTTTACAGTGGATGCAGCGCGAGAAGGTGAACTGGCATGACGTGGTGTTCAACCTGAATTCAGGGCATATCATGCTGTGGCTCTTTCGCAGCGTGGAAATTTTTTGCTATGGCTATATCGCGGCGCATTTCAGTTTTGGCTGGGTGGAAACCTGGCCGCCGGTGCTGATGTGGCTGTTCGCGATACTCGCCTGGGATTTCGGTTTTTATTGGCTACACCGCCTGCACCATACCTTTGGCGTGCTGTGGGCGGTGCATGTGGTGCATCATCAGGGCGAGCATTTCAATCTGTCGCTGGGCGTGCGTAACTCCTGGTATTCCTCGCTGACCTCGATTCCGTTTTTCCTGATTCTGGCGTTGCTCGGTGTTCCGCTGTACGTGTTCGTCACCGTTTCCATTCTGCATTACAGCGTCCAACTCTTTAACCATAATGCGATGACGCCCAAACTGGGCTGGCTGGAAAAGGTGTTGGTGACGCCAGCACACCATCGCGTACATCATGTGAACGACCGCGCGTACGCCGATAAGAACTTCGGTGGCACCTTCATTTTTTGGGACAAGCTGTTTGGCAGCTTTTGCCCGCAGTTACCTGACACGCCTTTCCGTTACGGCGCAGGCAAAGAAACACCATCGAAAAACCCGTTCTTGGCCAGTAACCTACCTTTTATGTCGTATCTGAAACTGTCGGTACGGCGTACGCGTCAGGCGACGTTTCACTGTACGCCAATGGCGTTAATCGCTGGGGCGATGCTGCTATTTGCGCTGGTGGTGGGCTACGTCTACCTGTATGGCTACGGCTATGACTCCGCCGATCTGTCGCAGGCTGCGCTGTTCCTGCTGCTGGTGGCGGGGGCGGTCGCGTTGGGTGGTATTTCTGAAGGGCGACGGTGGGGCATTTATGTCTGGCTGTTGGTGGTACTGTTGTTTCCTGCTGTATTTCTTGTCTATCTGGGCTGGGAAGCGCTCTACTGGAAAATAGCTATGCTGATGTTGGCGCTGCACGGGCTGGCGATGGCGGTCGGCTGGGGTCAGCGCCCTATTGCCGTGAGGGAATAAAAATGAATGGTGCGCTTCCCACCAAGCGGTATCCCGCGAAGGGTGAACAGGCTTTTCATCGGACATTACAGCGAGAAACGTCGGCCTATCTTCGTGCTAACCACGATCATCGCTTTGCCGATCGCGGTCAGTTTGTGAAGGCCGGATCACTCTTTTTATGCGGCATCGTCTGTTATGCCCTTTGCTTAGTGCAGCAGGCAGCATGGGCATTCTTCCTGAGCTATTTTTCTTTCATCATGCTGTCGATGGTATTGAATATCATCGTGAATCATGATGCTTCCCATAATACGTTTTTCCGTAATAGAACGCTCAACCGCATAGTCGGGCGCATCGTCACGTTGCCGTTAGGCATCGATCCTGACTACTGGCGCTTGCGTCATGTGGACTTTCACCACATCTATCCGAATGTGGAACATTACGATCTGGATACGGAAGAGAATGGGGTTTTCCGCCAAACGCCTTTTCAGCGCCACCGTTCCTATATGCGTTATCAGCATCTTTACTGGCCGCTGGTGGCCGCGTTCTCGCTCCCCTATATCGCCTGGATCTTTGACTGGGCCGATCGCTTGGGTAAAACGCCCGTTAATGCTCGTTCAGTACAGTCAGGTTATAGCGGGTGGTTGATTTTTATCGCCAGTAAAATCGGCCATATTTTGCTGGTGCTGGTTATTCCCATCATGGTGGGAGGCGCGCACGGCATTAGCCCTGGTATCGTGTTGTTAAGCTACGTGTTCGGGCAAATGTTGGCATCGCTATTGGTGGTGTTTTTACTGCTGGGTACGCACTGGGCTGAGGCTGAATTTTATGCCGTTGCCGATGCAGAGAACATGCCTCAAGGCTGGTATCAGCATAACTTTGCGACCGCCTGTGACTGGCTGCCGACGCCGCGCTGGCTTGAGCACTGGACGGGAGGACTGAATTTACATCTGACGCATCATCTTTTCCCAGGATGGCATCATCGACATTATCCTGCGCTCGCCGCTATCTTACGGCGCGTTGCCGCCGAACATGGTATGAATTACCGCTGCATTACCTATCGTGAACTGCTGGATAGCCAGCGTCGGTTTCTAAAATCGATGGGTGCAGGTTACGATCGGCGTACTGTGCAACGTACCGAGCCATCCCGCTCAGAGGAAGAATGATGCTCGCACCGTTGAAACCTCTACGTTATGAACAAGGCCGCGATCTGGCATTACATCGGGCGTTGATGAAGGCGGCGAATGCGTATCTGGCAGAGACGGGCGATCACCGTTTTGCCAATGCGGGGTTTATCGGCAAGATGTTGTTTCTGGTGGTGCTGTGTCTGACGTTTTATGGTTTCAGCCTCCAGCAAACGACGCTGTTGGGTTTTGCTGGCTGCTACTTTGCCTTTATTTTTACCGCCATGTTTCTGGCGGTGAACGTGGTGCATGATGCCTCCCATAACGTCTTTTTCCGGCGGCCCTGGGCGAATCGCTTGCTCAATATTGTAGTGAGTATTCCGCTTGGTATGGATTCTGACTGTTGGCGAGTGCGGCATGTAATTTTTCATCATGCGCACGTGAATGTGCAGCACTACGATCTGGATATCGAAGAAAACGGCGTCTTGCGGCAGTCACCCTACCATCGATTTCGCTTTTTTATGCGCGCTCAGCGCTACTATTGGCCAATGGTAGCGTCGCTGACATTTCCCTGCATCATCTGGTTTTTTGACTGGCTCGATCGTGCGGGGAAAACGCAGGTAACGCGCAATATGACGTTTCAGGGCGTGAAGGGCTGGGGTGTTTTTCTGTTATCCAAAGCGCTGCATGCCCTGTTGGCGCTGGCGATCCCCTACTGGCTTTTGTCTCCGTCCCCCATCAGCTTCGGTTCGCTGTTGCTGGTTTATCTGCTAAGCCAGATGCTGTCATCGTTGATTTTTGTCGTCCTGATTCTGGGGTCACATTGGGCAAAAGGGACGTTCTATCAGGCACCGGAAGACGGCCTATTCAGGCATGGGCGCTATCAGCACGTCTTTTCCACCACGGTAGACTGGCATACCCGACCTGCATGGCTGGGTTACTGGCTGGGGCAGCTTAATATGCACCTGACCCACCATCTTTTCCCCAACTGGAATCACCGGCACTATCCTGCGCTATCCAAAATTATTGCGGATGTTGCCCCGCGTCATGGCATTGATTATCAATGCATTACGCTAAAAGCGATTTTGGTTGAGCAACAGCGCTTTCTTAAAAAAATGGGAACAGGACGCTAAAAATAGCCTGTTATCCATTTTTATCAATGCCTGAGATTGGTCATGGGCGGGGCGTTGCCATCTCAACGATTTTCTCTGGTATGCCATAGCCGCAGTACGTAGATGGTCGCATTAAGGATTTCATAACGAACCTCGTATTCTCCAACTAAAATCCGCCTAACCTCGCGTGGATCGAACTGGAACAACTGCTCTCCAATACGTGGATTGGTGATCAGAGTAGTCGGGGACTGGGTTAACGCCTGTATCACTCGTTTCGCAGCAGGTTGATTAGCCAGAGCGAGAAACTCATACAAGCGTGCTAAATCTGATAGTGTCTTGCTGGTCCACTTAATTTCCATCAACGCGGCACCGGTAGTTGCTGGTCGGTGCCAAGACTGTCAGCCCAAGCCTGTACCGCTTGGTGATCGATAACTTGCCCCGCATCCACGTCTGCTAATGCCTCTTGGGTCAGTCGGTCTCGTTCCTCCTCTTGGGCGATCCAAGCAGAAAGCGCCTGTTTCATGATCCAGCCGCGTGAGCGTTCAAGTCGAGCTGCCATCTGGTCAATTTTGTCAGCCATCGGTAGTGGCACGTGTGCGGTCAGTACTTTGGTGGTTGCTTGTGTCATGTTGATCTTCATTTACCGACTCCAAATTATTTAATTTGATTCAAAATTAATCATAGTGATTTGCATTAAATCAATCAAGGTGGTGTCAGTTTGAACTACACCCTATTATCAGGATGTACCTATCAAAAACAGGCAATTTCACCGTTTAAATTACAGTCTCTATGTATTTCCACGTATCAGTCGGCAAACTCGCCATCCAAATCCCTAATACTTTGCAAAACTGCTACGTCAGGCGTTCTCATCATGACTTTTTTGCCACTTGCTAGACTGAGATGGCAGCCATGAAAAGGTAAATGCAGTGCAGAACGCGCAGCATGGCAAAACTTCACAAAAAAAACGTGTTTTTTTAACAACTCGTTTATGAGTTGTATTCCCTTACCCTACTTTGGAGACGCCTGACATGAGCATCACCCAGAAACGTATGTACATTAACGGTGAGTTTGTTGAAAACAGAAGCGGGAGGTGGATTGATGTGGTGAACCCGGCTACCGAGCAGGTCATTTCACAGATCCCGGAAGGCTCCGCTGACGATGCAAAAAGAGCGATTGATGCAGCAGAAGCCGCACAGCCGAGCTGGGAAGCGTTACCTGCGGTTGAACGTGGCGTTTGGCTACACAAGATAGCCGCCGGTATTCGTGAGCGCGAAGCCGAACTGACCGACACCATCATTGCTGAAGGCGGTAAAACCCACGGCCTGGCGCAGACTGAGGTGCTGTTCACCGCCGACTATCTGGACTACATGGCGGAGTGGGCGCGTCGTTACGAAGGCGAAATCATTCAGAGCGACCGACCGAATGAGAATATCTTCGTCTTCCGCAAAGCGATTGGCGTCACGACCGGTATTCTGCCGTGGAACTTCCCCTTCTTCCTGATTGCACGTAAAGCCGCTCCCGCGCTGATCACTGGTAATACCATCGTCATCAAACCGAGTGAAATCACGCCTAATAATGCGGTGATTTTCGCCGAAATCATTCACAAAATTGGCCTGCCGAAAGGCGTCATCAATTTTGTTACTGGTTACGGCCCGACGGTAGGGCAAGAGCTGGCCGGTAACCCGAAAGTAGGCATGGTCAGCCTCACTGGCAGCGTGGCGGCGGGGATTGCCACCATGACGGCTGCGGCGCAGAACGTGACCAAAGTGTCGCTGGAACTGGGCGGCAAAGCGCCTGCCATCGTGATGGATGATGCCGATCTCGATCTGGCAGTTAAAGCGATTGTTAGCTCCCGCGTCATCAACAGCGGGCAGGTGTGTAACTGCGCCGAGCGTGTTTACGTGCAGAAAGGCATTTACAACGACTTTATCACACGTATTAAAGCCGCGATGGAGCAGGTGACCTTCGGCAATACGGCGGAGAAAAAAACGCTGGATATGGGGCCGTTAATCAGTGCCGCAGCGCTACAGCGTGTGGAAGACAAAGTCGCTAAAGCGGTATCGCAGGGCGCGAAGGTGTTGCTTGGCGGCAAGTCTGAAAGCGGTACGGGGTATTTCTATCCGCCGACGCTGCTGGTGAACGTGACGCAAGAGATGCCAATCATGCACGAAGAGGTGTTTGGTCCGGTGCTGCCAGTGGCGACCTTCGACACGTTGGAAGAGGCAATCACGATGGCGAACGATAGCGAATATGGCCTGACATCTTCGATCTATACTCAAAACATCAACACCGCGATGAAAGCGCTAAAAGGGCTGAAATTCGGCGAAACCTACATCAACCGTGAAAACTTCGAGGCGATGCAGGGCTTCCATGCGGGCTGGCGTAAATCCGGTGTGGGTGGCGCGGATGGCAAGCACGGCTTGCAGGAATACCTGCAAACGCATGTCGCGTACCTGCAATTTCACTAAAAGCAGTTTCACTAAAGGTAATGATGCTTGCCTAAGCATGGATTTAGGGGGAAACACGGTGATGAGGTTCCCGCAGGGATACCTCGCACCGTGGTAGCCCCCGGTATCTCGCTCTTTAAACGATCAGCATTAGCTCCAGTGACGGTTATTCCACTTATCGTAACAGCGGCACAAACCAGAAGAAGGATGGGAAAGGACGATGATCATCTCTGCTTCAACGGACTACCGGGCAGCGGCGCAGCGTAGGCTGCCGCCGTTTCTTTTTCACTATATTGACGGCGGTGCGTATGGTGAGCACACGCTCAGGCGTAATACCGCCGATCTGGCGGATATCGCACTGCGTCAGCGTATCCTGAAAAATATGTCCGACCTGAGTCTGGAAACGCAGTTGTTCGGTGAAAAACTGGCGATGCCGGTGGTGCTGGCTCCCGTTGGCCTGACCGGTATGTACGCCAGACGCGGCGAGGTACAGGCGGCTCGTGCGGCGGCACAGAAAGGGATTCCGTTTACCTTATCTACGGTTTCAGTCTGCCCGATTGAGGAAGTCGCACCCGCCATCGATCGCCCGATGTGGTTCCAGCTCTATGTGTTAAAAGATCGCGGCTTTATGCGTAGTGCGTTGGAGCGTGCGCAGGCTGCGGGGGTGAAAACGCTGGTGTTTACCGTGGATATGCCGACGCCGGGTGCGCGTTATCGCGATGCGCATTCTGGCATGAGCGGGCCGAATGCGGCGGCGCGCCGTATGTTACAGGCCGTGACTCATCCACAATGGGCGTGGGATGTCGGCCTAAACGGTAAACCGCACGATTTGGGGAACGTCTCCGCCTATCGTGGCAAACCCACGACGCTGGAAGACTACATCGGCTGGCTGGCGGCGAATTTCGATCCCTCCATTTCCTGGCAGGATTTGGCGTGGATCCGCGAATTCTGGAAAGGACCGATGATCATCAAAGGTATCCTCGACCCGGAAGATGCCAAAGAAGCGGTCAGGTTCGGCGCAGACGGCATCGTCGTCTCCAATCACGGCGGTCGCCAGTTGGATGGTGTGCTATCGACGGCACATGCTCTACCTGCCATCGCCGATGCGGTGAAAGGTGATATCACCATTCTGGCGGATTCTGGTATTCGTACCGGGCTGGATGTGGTGCGTATGATTGCGCTGGGCGCGGATGGCGTAATGCTCGGACGCGCGTTTGTCTACGCGCTCGCGGCGGCGGGAGAGGCAGGCGTGGTTAACCTGCTGAACCTGATCGAAAAAGAGATGCGTGTGGCAATGACGCTTACCGGTGCCAAATCCATTACTGACATTACCGCTGATTCGCTGGTGCAGGCTACCCAGCGGCGATTGGATGGCCTGTAAGTGCGAATTAGACGGCGGGAGTGATCCTCTCGCCGCGTTTCCTAATGGCCTTTGAACCTTCCCCCGAACGTTGATAACCTGCACGGGATAAGACCGCATTGGGGATCAGTGAATGACTGGACGAACCATAACCGTGGTGGATTACGATCCCCATTGGGCAACGAATTATGCAACGGCAGCGAGGGTGCTAGCGCAGGCGCTCGGCGAGGTTGCGGTGAGAGTGCATCACATCGGCAGTACGGCCGTACCAGGGCTACCCGCTAAACCGGTGATTGATATGCTGCTGGAAGTGGTTTCGCTGTCCGGTTTGGACAGGCTGGATCAGGTCATGGTCGATTTGGGCTATCGTCCGCGTGGCGAAAATGGGATGACGGGACGTCGTTACTACACTAAGGGAGACGACGATCGAACTCATCACCTACATGCCTTCGTGGTGGGTGACGCGCACATTCAGCGGCATCTGGCTTTTCGTGATTATCTGCGGGCTAATCCTTCCGTGTGTGCGGAATACGCGGCAATAAAGCGCGCCGCCGCACTGGTATGTGATAACGATTCTGCTGTGTATAGTCAGCTAAAAAATGACTTTATCGGCACACATGACGTGAACGCATAGTCACTTCCTCAGCACTATGCGCTTTTTCCTGTATTGCAAATGCCCCACTTCGTTCTATATTTCGAGAGCAGATTGAACGAAGGGGAAATCGTTGTGAATATTAAAGGGCTTACGAAGGGATTCTTCATCCTTATCTTGTTTGTCGTCACGCTGGCGTTTTTTGACATATTGGCGCCATATTATTCCGCCATTTTATGGGCGGCAGTATTGGCTATCATTTTTCATCCGCTGAAAAGCAAGATTCGGCAAAAATTAAACGATCGTAACGGTGTGGCCTCGTTGCTGACGGTCCTGATCATCTTCCTGATTGTTTTCATTCCATTGGGGATTATTGTTTCCTCTCTAGTGGTTGAAATTAATGGGGTTTATATCCGTTTGCAGGACAGCAATACGCAATTCCCGGTGGTATTGGCGGAGCTGATTCAGCATCTGCCGAAGTGGGCGCGGCATTTCCTGGCGGAACACAATCTGGATAACGCCGCTAAAATACAGCAAGAGTTGTCTCAAGTGGTGTTGAAAGGTGGGCAATATCTGGCGGGAAGCGTGCTGCTCATAGGCAAAGGAACATTCACCTTCTTCATTGGTTTCGGGGTAATGCTCTACCTGCTCTTTTTCCTTCTGAAGGACGGAGCCTATCTGGTGAACCTGATTCTGGAATCGCTGCCGCTTTCCACCCATGTTAAACATCACCTGCTGGTGAAATTTGCCGCCGTATCGCGAGCAACGGTGAAAGGCACCGTCGTCGTGGCGATTGTGCAGGGTACACTGGGCGGCATTGCCTTCTCCATCGCAGGGATAGAAGGTAGCCTGCTGTGGGGCTCACTGATGGCGTTCCTGTCGCTGATTCCTGCCGTGGGTTCGGCGATTATCTGGGTACCTGCTGCCATCTTCCTGTTCGCGACGGATATGCTGTGGCAGGCCATCTTCATTGTCGCGTTCTTTGTGCTGGTGATTGGGCTGGTGGACAACATTTTGCGCCCGCTGCTGGTGGGGAAAGACACCAAAATGCCGGATTACCTGATTCTGATCGCTACGCTGGGCGGTATGGAAATCTACGGTATTAACGGTTTTGTGATTGGTCCGCTGATTGCTGCGCTATTCATCGCCTGCTGGAACATCCTGTCTGGGCGTGATAATCAGGAAAATATTGAAGGCATCGACGAGGATTTTATCGAAGAAGGGCGACAGCATCCGAATGTGGTAAAGCCGTATGAGAGTGAGGTGCTAGAGGGTCAGGTAGTGGAAGGTCAGGCAGCGGAAGGTGAACGTAAGACCTCGGAGTAAATTTGCTGTCTGGCTGTGACTAAGAGGGATTGGCTTGGGCTGATCCCTCTTACGTCCAAATCTCTTGCCCCTCGGGCGTGATCCACACGACGCCAGCGGGGGCTTTGGCGAAGAACCACAGGCCAAATTCGTCTACGTCGTCAAATTCATCATCGGAGTCGTCAGGTGGAAAGGTGTTGCGGAGTTGATCAACCTGATGCTTCGGGCCGCCCGGCAGATAGCCTCGCTTGTTGGCGAGCCTGATTTTTCCTGTGGCGATAAGCTGCTCTACTAGATCGAAAAACAGTGTTTGACGCTGTGCGTACGTTCTGGGATTTTCCCGACACTCCACTGCAATATGTTGCCATATTGCGCCCATCGACAGCCCGTATGCGCTGGTCGTGACTGCATCAAAAATGTCGTTGTCGTTCATCTTCCCTCTGTTCTTCAGAAGCCCACGTTTCTACCGTGTAGGGTCATAGGCATTGACCTCATGGCTCCACGGAATCGTGCGATCGTCAACCGCGACGTGCCATTCACAGTGCGTAAGGGTGCCGCGAATCTCGGATAAACACTGGCACCAGTGCTGTACGCCAATCCAGATTGCTTCTTCCTCGTTGTCGGGAAGTTTGGTTGAACCGGAGAGCACGATCCCCTTCCGGAACACGTTACCGATTTTCACATTGAGGGCGAAATCAAAGGATTCCCAGTTCAGGCCTTCTCCGGTCGTCAGACATTTTTCAATTTGGTCATTAACGGAATGGCGTTGGACGATCTCCTTCACGGCAGATATCTCTTTCTGGCTCAGGGATTTTTTGCGTCGAGCAGTGTAATAGAGAGAAATTGCCACGTTGCCTCGTTCGTCAATAGTGTTTAAGGTGAGGAAAATACGGCTTGAATTCTCGAATAAAAAACAGCGTAAAATAATCAGGAAGTTCTGATTTTATAAAGGTAAGGGATGGTTATGTTGGGGAAAATTCTTCTGATCGGGATGGGGGCGGCATTACTCAGTGGGTGCTCGGTCGCAACGTACAGCAATAAGCTTCAGGACTATCAGGGAACGGATCGTGTTGGTATGACATTTGATAACCGTAACCTTGACTATATTCGCGTTTATCCGACGACCGACCGATGTATTAATATTGATGCACCAGAAAATGGCTACACCAATAATGCCTTTGGGTTCCAAACTAAACTCAATAATAAAGAACTCGGCTTCCCGGCTATTCCAGAAACGCCAACGATGATCCGTGAGTTTTGGGTTAACGCGCAGCATAATATTGCGGTCAGAATGATTGCAGGCAATGGCGGATTTAGTACCGTGACGTTTAAGCCCGTGGTGGGGAATTACTATTATGTTACTGGTAAATTTGTTGATGCTTATTCGCCACGCCGCATTGAAGTCTACGAAGTATTCAAGACTGAAAAAGGCTATTACGACCGCCGACCTGTCAAAGATTTGATGCTGAAAAACTGCGGCCAATACTCTTCCAGAATGCAGAAGTTTTAATGAAATATTTGGCCAGACGTAAACTTATCTGGTCGCCATTACCGCGTTTACGTCAGCTGTTTACCTGAGAACGTACCGGCATACCAGGCATCCATCACTGACAGCAGGTTTTTTGCTTCTTCGACGGTCAAGCCATAAGACTCAGCCGTTTGGTGAGGTTTAACGACGAGCAGCGGAACATCGGCACGCGTGTGTAGATAATCGAACTGGTACTCCACTTCGCTGTTGTAAAAGAGGGTTCCGCCTACGTTTCCGGCCTTACGTAATTGCTTGATCTGTTTATCTTGCGCGTTTGGTTCTTCTGCCCAAATCAGGAAATCACGCAGCGGCTGCGTCTGGCGTGAAAAATCATCACGCGTAAAGCCGAAATAGGCATAGCGCTTTCCTACCACTAACGCAATTTTGCTTTTATCGTCAGTAATTCTGACGTTAAACGATCGCTTATCCACAGTACAGTCGCGGAATTTAGGTTTGTAATCGCAGGCGGAAAGGTTGTCGGCTTCATACACTTCGTAAAGACGCATCGTGGCGTATTTATCGAAGGTGGTTAACGCTTTGCAGCCGGTTAACGCAAGAAGGATGAAGGGGAGGACGAGATAACGCATGGCGGTTGTTTCCCTGTTTTCCTTGGTGTGCTAACAACATTCGATCACGCTGATATAACCTGAGCAATACTTAATGATATTGCCATCGTTCGTTATCAATGCCAGACCTTCTATTTTCGCCTGAGAGACTAACATTCTGTCAAATGGGTCTTGGTGCATTTCGGGTAAGTCAGCGAGGTTATAGGCGTGAGTGGCATGCATCGGAAGTTCAAGATAATCCGCTGATAATAAACCTTTTGTTATAGCCTCTGCATCAATACTAAAACTGGATTTGTTGAGAGCAGTTTTGATTGCTATCTCTTGTATGCTGACGGAAGAGAAGTAAAAACGGTTATTGTCATCAGAAAGAATGGCGATTGCTTCGCTGCTAAGTTTTTCCGGCTCTCCTGCTAACCAAATCAACGCGTGCGTATCTAACAGGTAGCTAGTAGAGCGCCGCTTTGGGACATCGTCCTTGTTGATTGTCATCGTTATTTCCCATTAAAGATGTCGATAATTTCTTCTTTATTCAAGTCATTAAAATTATCTGGGGCTGAAACTTGCCCCTTCATGAAACCAATGCGTGGCGTTTTCTCGGTCACGGTAAGAGGGACGATCTTAGCGACGGGTTTACCGTTGCGGGCGATAACATAGGATTCTCCTGTTTCAGATACATGCTTGATAATTTTAGAGAAATTTGTCTTTGCCTCGTAGAGATTGACTTTTTGCACATGTCCTCCGAAGAGTTGGTCAGAATCTTCAAAAAAATTGGTCTACATAAACCTAGTCTACTGGTCATTTAAGAATTGGTCAATCTATGACCGATTAAGGTGTGGGTAGATATTTTGTGTCGCTTTCATCGACCGAGAAAATAGGACTGTATTCTCATTTTTGGCGCTATTGTGGGAATATAGTCCGATTTGATTATTTTTTGCTCATCGATAGAGGCTGGAAGTTATCACTGGCCTTCGAGGTGATCGCTTTCTTCCGCTTAAGCCGCGTGGACGCCACCCGTATCTATGATGAAGTACTTGGCGCAGTGAAAGGCTGGCAAGCCGTCGCAAACCGATTGGGCATCAGCCGCAACGAGCAACTTGCCAAACAAGAGGCGTTTAATGTGTAGCGCGGGTCGGTTTATTGATTCACTACGCTCTTTTAGTTCATTCGACTATTTTTCCACTTAATAAACATGTTTTCGGTAATGCCAAGTCCAATGATCGAGCCGACATGAAGTTGCGCCAAATCGCTGAGTGTCATGGCAATAAATTTATCGGCAGAGGGAATGTCATTTTCTGCGCAATATTTCTCAAGATATTGGTTTGTTAGCGATTCATTAAGGTTTTGCCGGATAATGTTCCCCATCGCCACTTTTCGTGCCGCACGATGTTGTATACGATAAACATCAATTTCGCCAATCGACTCTTTTACTACATCATATTGTTCGCAAGATCTCGTATAGGCCCATTTAAACAGTTCCAAAGCAGGTAGGAGCTCATTGGTTTCATAGAAATACAGCAATGACTTAAAGTAATCCTCTTGTGGTACGTCAATAAAACTTAACGGACAAAAATTGTGCTTAATAAAAGGAATGTTGCAGGATAATCGAGCGGTTCGCTTGTTTACGTCTTCAAAGGCTTGTAGATACGATAAATGAATAAACAAGAAAAAGCTTTGTTCAAACGGATCGTGGATTTGTTCTGCTTTGCGTAGCAATAGAGAAAAGTATTCTTCGAGCTGGTGGGGATTGTTGAGTGGTAAATAGGCTGATTTTCCTATTGATACTTCTACCTGCCGAATGTTACCGCATGCGTTGGGATTGGCGAGTAAATCTTGGGAAAGTAGTGCGTGAATATTTCTGATCGTAAAGGCATTAATTGTTATCTCTTCGGCATTTTCAATCAAAAATTCAATTGCTTCTTTGTGGTTTATGATCATGATAGTTTCTTCATGAACTTTACCGTCGGCTGTCAGCCCTTGCTCTATGAGTCTTTGTGTATCCAGTTTGGAGTAGGTATTCCCTTCCAGTCGACTAGAGTTATAAGACAAATCAATGAGCAGACGTTGACTAATATTCTTTGCGTAAGTACCTGCTGCAAGAGTGTCATCAAACCGTTTCCCCATTTTTGCTAGCGTTGTTAGCATCTCTTTGGGTAGGTACTGTGTTACGTTGGGTAAATAATTATCCACTAGATCAAATCGATAGCTGGATTTTTTACGCGCGTATGAAGGTGTGTTTAAATAGGCGAGCAGCGAGAGGGTCTCTTTGGAAAAGATGGGGTGATTGTCCTCATCTGTAGGCACTGTCCCTATATTCTCATCGATTTTGTCCTTATCGAATGGCTTAAGGACATGCAATGGATAGGGATTGTCCTTATCCACATAATATTTAGTATTACGTTTTTCCCCTACCGTCACGATCTGCCCGTCGTCGTAGAGCTCTTTAAGACGGCGCTGTAGTGTTTTCTTATTTATTGAAAAACTTAATGATTTTTCGATTTCACCAAGGCTTTTTGCTTCACCAAGCTGAAGCATGACTGTCAAAATTGATGTTTTCTCTTGCTGTATACGGTTGTCTTGGCTCATTTTTATTAGGACAGAATGGCAGTAGGTGTCTCTAAACGTAGTAGAGATAAGGACAGAATTCAAGCTAATAAGGACAGTTTATAAGAAAATTGTCCTTATTAGGGGCTTTGTTGAATAAATCGAACTTTTGCCAAACGGCAGGATCAGATCACGCATCATCCTGATAATACAGGCAGTGCCGTGGCAAAGCAGAAGTACAAAATCACCAACTGGAAGACCTACAATAAAGC
>NZ_JQHM01000008.1 GCF_000749845.1 Pectobacterium betavasculorum
GCCAGACTCAGTGACAGGCTGAAAGGCCGGTTCAACCCCTCATCCAGCCTGAAATCCACCACCGCAAAGGTGCCTGCCTCCAGCGCGCCAACCTTTACGGTGAACTGTAATCCTGTACTGTTTGCCACCTGCCCTCTCCTTACTGGCCGTTGCCATAGCTACCGCACACCTCGGATTCCCCCGAAGCGGCACGTCGCTACCCTGATGAAAATGAAAACCTGCGTTGTAATCTGAGTCTGCTCACACCACAACGTTGTTGAATAAGTGTGTGAACGTCCTGTTCTGTATAGCAATACTCACGCCAAAATTTATTTCATTGTTTTAAATGAAAAATAACTTAACTCAAATTTTCATTAAGTAAAATTTGAGCAAGAAGTTGCGCAGACCTCGCGAAAAAACGGCATCCATTGCGCAAAAAGTGATTTTCACCAAAAAGTGAGCAATAAATTGCGCAGAATGCGCACTTATTCTGAAAATTTGAGTTATTGATGAATTGACCAAAGGAATGACCGATTTAGAAGTGTTGTTTTGATAGTTATATATTAAATAAGGCGATAATTTACTCATCTTTGCGACAGGCGTAAGTGAGCAATCACTTACATGCATTATGCATAATGCATTAGCTTGATTTCATCAGACAACATATAGCCGACGAATTTTTCTACTAGACTGAAATCATATGCCTGTTCCTGAGAGGGATCGCGTTCCTCTCTGTCCATGATATGAACAGGTCGCCCATCCAGTTAAGCCTATAATACGTTTATGGGTTAACGGATATAGAAGGAGAATGAGATGACGCAACCGAAAGTGAAGCTGGCGGACGGTAATATCATGCCCCAGCTAGGCCTTGGGGTCTGGCGGGCAAGCAGTGAAGACACGGCGATCGCCGTAACTGAAGCATTGTCCATCGGTTATCGGGCGATCGATACCGCCGCGATTTATAAGAATGAAGAAGCGGTCGGTCAGGCGCTAAGTTCCGCAAATCTACCGCGTGAAGAAGTATTCATCACCACCAAGCTCTGGAATGGCGATCACACCGATCCGCAAAAGGCACTGGAAGAGAGCCTGCGAAAACTGCGGTTAGATTATATCGATCTCTACCTGATTCATTGGCCGCTCCCACAGCAGAATACCTTCGTAGATGCCTGGCGTGGACTCATCAAACTTCAGGAGCAAGGTCTGGCTAAAAGTATCGGCGTCAGTAACTTCCATATTCACCACTTACAGCGGCTAAAAGAAGAAACGGGCGTATTGCCGGTCATCGATCAGGTTGAACTGCACCCGCTTCTCCAGCAAAAACAGCTTCATGCCTGGAATGCTACACACCATATCCAGACTGAATCCTGGAGCCCGCTGGCGCAAGGTGGCGAAGGGGTCTTTGATCATCCCATTATCCGTAAACTGGCGATGAAATACGGGAAAACACCGGCACAGATTGTCATCCGCTGGCATCTGGACAGTGGACTCGTGGTGATACCTAAATCGGTGACGCCTACACGTATCAAGGAAAACTTCGAGGTGTTTGATTTCCGTCTGGATAAAGACGAGCTGGGTGAAATTGCCAAGCTGGACAGCGGAAAACGCCTGGGATCGGATCCTGACGAACCAAGAAACGACTGATCCACCGTTGATGCCAGCATTCATAATGCTGGCATTTTTCCTCTAATCGGCAAATTGAATTTCATACACATCGCTACGGCAGTGCGCTTCGCTGTACTCCAATAGTTCGCCCTGTTCGTTATAAACATGCAGTTGGCAATACAGCACAGGAGTCTCCGCCGCGATACCAAGAAGCGCCGCGATTTCTGCTGAGCAGGCAATTGCTTTGAAACGATAGCGTTTTTTGTCCGGTGTAATCCCATGCGTCATCCAGTATTGATAGAGCGACTGTTCGAGAGCTTCTGGGTCGGGTAAGAATTGTTGCGGAATCCAGGTTGTTTCCAGCGAAACCGGTTCGTCATTACTAAGCCGGACACGCCGCAGATAGGTAACAGCTTCGCCTTCTGGCAGAGACATTTTTTCCGAGATGCTAGCAGGCGGAATCTGTATTGCTCTCTCTAACCAGAGGCTGCCAGCGATACCGCCTTGTTTCAGCACAAGCGCGGTGAACCCTTCATCCTCAGCACTCAAGGCATAGTTAAGCCGCTGGGTAACGCGGGTTCCCACTCCCTGCTGGCGAACAACCAGCCCTTTTTCTTCCAACAGCGACAGGGAGCGGGAAACCGTCACGCGCGATAACCCCAGTTGTTGCGCAATCAATCGTTCAGCAGGTAAAAACTGGCCTGACAACACCTTACGACGACCGATTTCTGATTCAAGCAACGACGCGAGCTGCATGTAGCGAGGCGCCGACGGCGCTCCAGCCAGCTGCTCCCTGACCCAAAGCAGTAATTCCCGCATAGTGCAGCCTTTTTTAGTGACGCAGCGTCTGGCTACGTACAGGTTAAAACAGAAGTGAACCTGATTTCATGGCGAAACGAAACGTTCTGACTCTGAAATTGTTGTAATAAGAAATGTTTTTTAGCACTCATCAGACACGGAATAGCACACGCCCGAATGGCAACTTACCTTAATTCAGAGCAACATCAATATATAAGGTATCGTCCGCACGGCTCAGCATCTTTAATTTTGGTTTGCCTGAATAGAGGTGGATCACACTAAAAAACAACTGGGCATCGGAAACATCTCGGTCAACGAGGTTGCCGTAACATTGGTCACGGCTGAGGGATAACGGCAGAAGATGACTGACGGGCTATAGATTTACATCGCTGACTGTACGATGAGCTGCCCTGTCGAGCCGCGATCGGCCAGTTCCAGCGTCTGGCTGTAATACAGGAAGGGGAATACCATTGAGGAAGGTTGCATGAAATAAACCAGCAGCTCGACATCATTATCCACCCAGACTGTATCTTTCCAGCCGCTGTCTTCCACTGCCGGTGGACGACCATTCGCGCTGCGCACCAGGAATTTTACGCCCTGAATGTGGAAAGCCTGCGGCGTGTCGGCGTGAATAATCCAGCGTTCACAGCGGCCAAGCTGGGTCTGCACATCGGCACGTGTCGTGTCCCACATCGCGCCATTGATGCCGGGTAAGCTATCGCCCAGACGGAATTCTCGCGTGCGGCTGATGCTGCCTTCAATAATGTTATCCGCCAGCAAACGCATCGGAAGGTTGTCCGTTACCAATGGCAACAACCCCGTCGGCTTAAGCGTCAGTATTTGGGTAGAAATCAGTATGCTGGAAGGCTCAAACAGCCCACGTAGGCGATCCATAATCCCGGCAGACTCACCGGCCGCCAGCGTGACTTCTTCGCCTTGCGACATGTCGATCAGAATTTCACGTCGTTCACCGGGCGCGAGAGAAAGCTGGCTCACGGCCATCGGTGCAGGTAGCAGCCCTTGATCGCTGGCGATCACGTGCATCGCTCGACCATCGCTTAATCGCATGAGGTAACGACGAGAGTTAGATGCATTCAGCAATCTCAGTCGAACCCAGCCACGGGAAACCTCAACAAAGGGGCTTTGGACGCCGTTAACTAGCAGAGAGTCCCCCACGAATCCACCGCTAGAAGGCGGGTTATAGAGAGGCACACCAAAGTTATCCAGTCTTTTATCCTGAATAATCAATGGGAAATCATCAACACCGTAGTGATTGGGAAGCGGTAGGGATTTACTGATGCTGTCTTCCACCAGCCATAGCCCAGCCAACCCGTTGTAAATATGAGGTGCCATGCGGTTAGGCGTATTCGCATGATACCAGCAGGTCGCCGACGGCTGACGAATCGGCAACACGGGTGACCAATCACCGCCTGGAGAAATAATACGAGCAGCACCCCCCATCAGCGGCCCTGGCACCTGCAATCCGCCAATTGTCATCGCAACAGGCTCGTTCAGGCGATTGCTGTAAATTAGCTTAACGTCATCGCCGTCATATACCCGAACCGTCGGCCCTAAATAACGGCCATTGATTCCCCAAATGGATGTTTTACGGTCACTGGAAAACGCCCAATGGGCACGTTGCATGGTCAGAAAAAGAGGCTGGCCTCGGCGCGATTCCAGTAATGGCGGTATCGGCAATGCGTCGGGACTCCCACTGGCCTTCGCAGCCAGTGGCGTCATACCTGCACATAACGCAAGACCCGATGCCTGAATAAACTGACGTCGGCTGAGTGACATAATGACTCCGTGAATTCATTAACCGTAAGCAAAGTTTAACTTCCGATTATTTATTTCGACTATGTATTCGAAATAAATAATCGGAAGAAATAATCCAATAACCGATGGGTAAACTTATTTTTTGCCCGTCGCTTCGCGTGCCGCGACTTCCGCATCCAACTCCGCAATCTTGGCGGCCATCACATCATGGCAATGCGTAGCCAGTTCGCGAACCTGCTCTTTGGTATACGCACGGGTATCAATGGGTGGCAACATTTCGACGATCACCAGGCCGTTATTCCAGCGATTCAATTTCACCTTATTGCTGGTAGTAGAAACACAAATCGGCACAATCGGCACGTCTGCGCTAATCGCGGCATGAAAAGCGCCGGTTTTAAATGGCAGCAGGCCACGTCCACGGCTACGTGTACCTTCTGGGAACATCCAGATAGACGTATTGCGCTCTTTAATATGCTTTACCACCTGAGCGATGGTGCCATGCGCTTTGGCTCGGTTTTCGCGATCAATCAGCAGATTGCCCGTCAGCCAGTAGAGTGGCCCAAAGAACGGAATCCACAGCAGGCTTTTCTTACCCACGGTAACAGTACGGGGCTGAACCGCGCTGGATACCGTGACCATATCGTAGTTATTCTGATGATTGGCGATATAGATGCAGTTGCCGTAATGCGCCGCTTCTTCCGGTATCCGCATTTCTACTTTCAGGCCAAACACCACGGACAAGCGACCAAAAAGATGGCCAAAAGTCGCTACGTGGCGGGGATTTCGAGGGCTGAACAGGCAGTAAAACAAGCCAAAAATACAGATCAAAATCGAAAAAATAACGACAACAAAAAAACGCAAAATGGATAACATAGCAACCTCATTAGCCGACAGCCGCCGCTAGTATAGCGATTTCGCGCTAAAACACACGGTGATTCAATTTGCTGCAAGATGGCAACCGGAAATCAAAGAAAGGCGGTAAACACCGCCTTTCTCAACATGCACATGACAATATGGAGGAATTATTCTTCGCTGCTGCCGGTGCTAATCTGCTGTGGTGCATCCACCTCAATTCGGTCGATGCGCTGTAGCCCACGCAGCAATGTGCCTTTCCGTCCGCGCTCCCCTTGATACTTCTGAAGCTCGTTCGGACGCAGCACCAGCTTACGCTTGCCGAAGTACAGCGTGACGGAAGCCTGTGGTGGCAGCAGATACAGCCAGGTCAGACGGTCTTTACCTTCCGCAAAATCAGCCGAGGAGATGGACACAATCTTGTTGCCCTTGCCTTTCGACAGTTGAGGCAGATCGGAGACAGGGAACAGCAGCATTCTGCCCGCGGCGGTGATCGCCATCAGCAGGTTATCCTCGCCCTTGATCTCGATCGGTGCCAGCGCCTTCGCGTTATCCGGCAGCGTAATAATCGCTTTACCTGCGCGGTTACGCGCCACCAGATCGTTGAAGGTACAGACGAAGCCATAACCCGCATCCGATGCCATCAGCAACGGCTGATCGTCTGCGGCCATCAGCACCTGTTCAATCGTCGCACCCGGCGGCGGTGTGAGTTTGCCCGTCAGTGGCTCACCTTGACCACGCGCAGAAGGCAGGCTGATCGGATCCAGCGCATAGCTACGACCCGTGGAGTCAATAAACACCACGGGCTGATTGCTCTTGCCTTTAGCAGCGGCGCGGAAGCTATCGCCCGCTTTATAGCTTAGTCCGGCAGGATCGATGTCATGCCCTTTCGCGCTACGTACCCAGCCCATTTCCGATAGCACGATAGTCACCGGTTCAGACGGTACAAAGTCGTGTTCACTCATCGCTTTCGCTTCGCCACGTTCATGTAGCGGCGAACGACGATCGTCACCATAGGCTTGCGCATCCGCCTGAATTTCTTTCTTAATCAGATTGCTAAGCTTACGCTCTGACGCCAACAGCGCTTGCAGTTGATCGCGCTCTTTGGCCAGATCGTCCTGCTCGCCGCGGATTTTCATCTCTTCCAGCTTGGCCAAGTGCCGTAATTTCAGCTCCAGAATCGCTTCAGCCTGTGTTTCACTCAGGCTGAACTGGCGCATCAAAACGGGCTTCGGCTCATCTTCCGTACGGATGATATGAATCACCTCGTCAATATTCAGGAACGCAATCAGCAAGCCTTCAAGGATATGCAGGCGCTTGAGCACTTTTTCCAGACGGTAGTTTAGCCGGCGGCACACGGTGTCGCGACGGAATACCAGCCACTCGCTCAGGATTTCGACCAGCCCTTTCACGCTGGGGCGACCATCCAGACCGATCATGTTCATGTTAACGCGATAGCTCTTTTCCAGATCGGTAGTCGCGAACAGATGATTCATCACCTGATCCATATCGATACGGTTTGAGCGCGGCACCAGCACCAGGCGGGTTGGATTCTCGTGATCGGATTCATCACGCAGGTCTTCCACCATCGGCAGCTTCTTCGCACGCATCTGGCTGGCAATCTGTTCCAGCACTTTGGCACCAGAAACCTGATGCGGTAGCGCGGTAATCACGACATCGCCGTCTTCTTTCTTCCAGACCGCGCGCATCCGCACCGAACCACGACCGTTCTGGTAAAGTTTGCGCACTTCATCACGCGGCGTGATGATTTCAGCTTCCGTAGGAAAATCCGGCCCCTGCACATGTTGGAGCAAATCTTCCAGCGAGGCTTTCGGGTTTTCCAGCAGCATGACGGCGGCAGCAGCGACTTCACGCACGTTATGCGGTGGAATATCCGTTGCCATCCCGACGGCGATCCCGGTGGTGCCGTTCAACAGAATATTCGGCAGACGCGCGGGCAGCATCTTCGGCTCTTGCATCGTGCCGTCAAAATTCGGGGTGTAATCGACCGTGCCCTGCCCTAACTCTGAGAGCAGCACTTCCGCGTATTTGGACAACCGCGATTCGGTATAACGCATGGCGGCGAACGATTTCGGGTCGTCCGGTGCCCCCCAGTTCCCCTGACCATCCACCAGCGGGTAGCGGTAAGAGAACGGCTGCGCCATCAACACCATCGCTTCATAGCAGGCGCTGTCACCGTGCGGATGGTATTTACCCAATACGTCACCCACGGTACGGGCGGATTTTTTAAATTTGGCGCTGGCATTCAGTCCCAGCTCGGACATCGCATACACAATGCGACGCTGCACAGGTTTCAGGCCATCGCCAATGAACGGCAATGCCCTGTCCATGATGACGTACATGGAATAATTCAGGTATGCATTTTCGGTAAACGTGCGCAGCGCAAGGCTTTCTGCGCCGTCATGAGTCATCTCACTCATTTATCTCACTTTCCTCACATCGCGGCGCGATTGTTACGCTTTCCGACACGCCATAGCGGCGGTATGTTTGGCGGGAATAGTACCTTATCTGATGAGGTGATGTCACAGGGAACAACGTCGCGACGCCTTTAGGCGATTTAGAATATCTTGCCATTCAAGCAGCGTTTCATCGGTTAAAGCGCAAACGCAGTCTGCTTTAGACTTTGATAGCAAACATACCGTTTCATTAAGAATTATTCATCATCATTGCCGCTTCAAACGATAATGATTAACATATTGATAATAATTATCATTACCACATGATAATTAATGTTATTCGCCGTTTTGCATTTCCCTTGCAGACGTTAGTTACCAGCACGCCATGTTTCCTCACGCCGCTGGTCAGAACAACCTTATAGCAGAGTATCATTATGTTAATTAACAAGAATTTAAATAAAATTCTTCTCACCGGCATCTTGACTGGTGTCGCGCTAAACAGCATGGCAGCGGATAGCACCACAGGCAACAACGCACTCAACGTGAAGAATCAAGACAATCCGGCAGCGAAAACGGAACCGACGGGTGACGTCATGACCGTGCACGCGCCTGAGATTGAGAAAAAAGCGGGTTCGTCCGTTTCAATCACAGCCAATGATATGCAGAAGTCTGGTGGTAATGACTTTGGCACTATCATGCGTTACCAGCCGTTAATCAGCGCTACAGGCTCCAGCGGCGGTAGCAATACGGGAAAAAGTGGCTTTGATCGTGGCGGCTACACGGGCTACAACATTCGCGGGATAGAAAGCAACCGCGTCGCCATTGATACCGATGGCATCGCGTTGCCCAATGCAACGGGGCGCAGTTATGCCAGCAGGGCTGGATTTAATACGTTTGGCATGGGGCGCGACTATGTCGACCCTTATCTCTATGGACGGGTCAATATAGAATCTGGCGTGACCTCGGCGGAAAATACGATTAATGCATTAGGTGGGAGCGTCTCATTCCGTCCCAAATCAGCAGACGACTATTTAAACGCGAATAAGCAGGAATATGTCGGCTTCCAGAGTGATTTCGACTCTGCCAACCATGGTTGGCATAACGGCATTACCGCCGCAGGCGGGGATGCCGAACTGCGCGGCATTGTCGTGCTCAGCCGCCGCGACGGCCAGCAAACACGTAATAACAGCGACGAGATCGCTGCTTACCCTGCAAACTGGCACTCTAACGCCATTCTGGCATCGGCTATCTGGCAGCCAAATGATGAACATCAGCTCACCGGTACGCTGGATTATTATCATAAAACCAACCATACCCACTACGATTACTGGGGTAACTTGCCGAGCGGCAATAATACGATTTATGGCACCGCACAACAAAGCAGCGAGACTCGCCGCTGGAGCGCCAGCCTGAAAGATCGCTGGACACCAATCAACAATACCTTAGTCGATATGATCGACAGCCGCATTTACTTCCAAAACAGTGAGTCTCACGACAACACCTGGTTGCCTGCAACAACAGGAACGGCAGCAGCCGATAGCCACCGCGTCTATTCTGATTACAATGTAAAAACGTACGGCTTCGATACCCATCTGGTGAAAAGCTGGGATCGTCACGAATTTAGCTGGGGCCTCAATGCCAGCCAAACCAAAACCGAGCGTCCGTTCAGGCAATCACCGAATCAAACGGGTGCGAATAACATCATGCAGCCAGAAGCCGATAGTGACAGCTACACCGTCGGCGGCTTCGTGCAGGATACTGTCTCCTGGGATCTGGCCGGGCATGCTTTCTCGGTCATCCCTGCCGTACGTGCCGTTCATCAACGTACCAAAGCGACCAACGTGGCTCGCCTGAGCGGTGATGGCAGCGTCATCAGTGGATCAGATGTCAACAGACTGTACGGTAAAACCAACAGCGATACGCAAATCCTGCCTTCACTGAGCTTCCTCTACGACATCACCCCCACGCTAACCACCTATTTGCAGTACCGTCGCGGCGCACAGTTCCCCGATGCCAGCCAACTTTATGGCAGCACCAACCTTGACGCCAACTATGCCGGGCCGTTCCAGTATGCTTTTATCGGCAATAGCGACCTCAAAACGGAAACCAGCAACAACGTAGAATGGGGATTAAAAGGAGAAGCAACGGAGGGGATCACATTCCGGACGGCGCTGTTCTACAACACGTATAAGAATTTTATCGCCAATACCCGCTACCGTCGTAGCGCAAACCCAGACAGATTTACCAATGTTCCAAGCAATATCAGTACGATATATCAGGCGGAAAACCGTGATAAAGCCTACATCTACGGCGGTGAAGTCAGCAGTAAAATACAGCTAGGCACCTGGTTCCCAGCGGTTGATGGCCTGAGCACCACGCTAGCGTTTGGTTACACCAAAGGCCAATCGCAATCCCGCTACCTTGGCGACCGCTATGTCGATCTCGACAGCGTTGCACCAATGAAAGCGATTGTTGGCATCGCCTATGACGATCCTTCGCAGCGCTACGGTGCCGCGCTGACGTCGACCTTCCAGAAAGGGAAACAGGCGCAGGATACGAATCGTCAAAACTACACCAATGCTGGCACTGCGATTGCCGGCTCGACTGCCGAATATATGCGGATTCCCGGTTATGGCATGGTGGACCTGACCGCCTACTATCGCGTCACCAAGGACGTGAAAATCAGCGGTGGCGTGTATAACCTGACTGACCGTAAATATTGGGACTACCTGAGCAGCCGTCAGATTGAAACCAATGACCGACAGGGACAATACGATCGCGCCCTGTCTACTGCTCCCGGCCGTTCCTTCCAGCTCGGCGTGAATATCGATTTCTAATCGGCATAACACATTGGCTCACTGAAAGTGAGGCGATGCTCAGTTCAGACATCGCCTCCGTCATCAGGCAAGAACGCGCAGTACGGCTTTCTTGCCTTTTTATTTCCCCCTGCCCTAACTTGCTCACATTCTTATTTTTACTGCATCGTTTAACGAAACAATTAATATGCAGATGAGATCACAATTATTACCCATAATAGCGTGATCGCGATCCCAATTAATATTCACTCAACACCCTGTTTTATTTTTGTCCTATTCAGCGGACAGCATTTAGTATTGTCCCTATCGACTATCACGACTAGATTAATCATTACAGCACCCTATTCAAATAAAATGAAAGTGAAAATAAAACAGGAAATCATTTAGAAAAAATCATCAATCCGATAAGCATCAGAAAATCTAACGAATCACAGAGGGTAATATGATGCAGCCACTCACCTCTCGCCAGAACCGTTTATTGAAATATCTGTTACAACACCAGGGATATGTAACAGTTAAAGATATTGCACATTACCTGGATGTGTCGGAAAAAACCGTCTATCGTGATATGCAATTTGTTGAAGCCTTCCTTTCTGTCTGGAATATTTATCCAGACAAAAAGGTCGGTGCGGGAATTATGTTAACAACGGATGACGACCGACACCTCACGTTGCTGGAACAGCAGCTTGTTGTGGATGATGGGGAGACCGATGCGCTGATCAACAATGCTCGCCGCGTCAAAATCGCCTCGCAGCTATTAAGCGATACGCCTCACGAAACCTCCATCAGCAAACTGTCAGAACGCTACTTTATCAGCAGTGCCTCTATCGTTAACGATCTGAAAATCATCGAAAGCTGGCTACATCCACTGGGATTATCACTGGTGCGCAGCCAGAGCGGCACGCACATTGAAGGCAGTGAAAATCAGGTGCGTCAGGCGATGGCGTCACTGATTAATGACGTTATGCATCATAAAGAACCCGGTTCGCTTAGCCACTCCCGCCTCGACCCCGGCAGCTATAGGGCGCTGATTAACTATTTCGGTGAAAAAGACGTTTCCTTCGTCGAAGCGCTGTTACAGGACATGGAGAAAGCGCTTTCTTATCCGCTAGGCGAGCCTTATTACATTAATATTTTCACCCATACCTTAATTATGATGCACCGCATTGCGCAGGGAAAAGCGCTCATCATCGCGGAAGACTCTGTTCATCAGCAGGTTGATAATCGCATATTCTCCATCGCTAAAAATATGGTGACCCAAATAGAGCAATGCGTCGAGAGTACGCTACCTTCTGATGAAGTCTGGTTTATTTACCAATATATTATTTCTTCAGGCATTGTGATGGAAGAGCGTGCGGATAATCAGTTACTCCACTATCAATTCTCTAATGGTGAGTCACGCAGAATTACACGTGCATTAACGCAGGTATTTTCTGATTTAATCAATATCGACTTGCGTACGGATAAGTTATTACATGAAGGATTGCTTATTCATATCAAGCCATTGCTTAACCGATTAAAATATCAAATACATATTCGCAATCCATTATTAGACGATATCAAAAGCGAGTTTATCGATATTTATGAGATGACTCAGCAAGCCATGAATGAAGTCTGTCTGCGGTTCCAATTAAAACCGGTCGCTGAGGATGAAGTCGGCTATCTGACCATTCATTTTCAAGCCGCGCTGGAACGTCAAATTGCTCACAAACGAATTTTGGTGGTGTGCTCCAGCGGTGTAGGAACATCGCATCTGCTAAAAAACCGAATTCTGCGCGCGTTTCCTGACTGGGTTATTGTTGGCGTTATTTCGGCTAGTAATATGCAGATATTCTGTCAGCAGGAAGATATTGAGCTAATTATTTCTACGATTCACCTGGAAGAGAAACTGATTCCAGTAGTTTATGTATCCGCCTTTTTTAATGACGATGACATTAAACGTGTTACCGAAAAAGTTATCGCGAATCAACTGCATCAGGCCGTTCCTCACTGATTATTGGCCGAACGTTAATTTTTTAAATTTATAGATGAGGTGTGATAAATGGATATCAATAAAATACTGAATGCCAACCGCGTGAAGTTAGACATGTCCGCGACCAATAAAGATGAAGTCATTAATGAATTAACCGATCTGTTATATGCCGATGGTGCTATTACCAATAAACAGGATTTTATTCACGATGTCTGGTTACGCGAAGCCGAAGGTTCCACCGGTTTTGAAAACCATATTGCGATCCCCCACGGGAAATCATCCGCCGTAAAACAAACCACGCTCGCGATTGGCCGAACCCGTCAGGATATTCCCTGGGAAACGCTCGACGGCAGCCAGGTTCGCTGCATTATTCTCTTTGCCGTGCGTCTGGAAGATCAGAACACGACACACATTCGCCTGCTGTCTCAGGTTGCCAGTGCACTGGCCGATGATGAGGTGATTACTCAACTGTTAGACGAATCCGATCCCCATAAAATTATTCAGCTGTTTAGTCAGTATGCAGAAACAGCGCCTGTCACTCCGACATAAGACGAGGCTCAAAATGAATATTGTTTGTGTTGCCGCCTGCACGGCAGGTATCGCGCATACCTATATCGCCCGCGAGAAACTGATTAAAGGTGCCAACGCGTTAAATTACGCGATCAAAGTGGAAACCCAAGGCACGATTGGCACCGAGAATGAATTAACACCCGATGAGATAGCCGCAGCCGATGTCGTTATTCTAGCTATCGATATCAAAATAACAGGAGAAGAACGATTTAAAGGTAAACCTATCGTTCGGGTAAAAACGGAGGTCGTTATTAAATCTCCAATCAAGTTTCTGGAAAAAGTCGCTAGCTCTTTAGCGGGTGCCTGAATATATCCATTTCGGGGTAATCATGATGAACACCAGAAAAATAACCATTGGACAGGAAATAAAACGGCATCTGCTTACCGGTATTTCCTGGATGATCCCGCTGATTGTTGCCGCCGGGATCTGCATTGCACTCGGTCAGGTTATCGGCGGACCGGATGTGGGTAAACAAACCGGCAGCATCGCATGGATGCTCAATCAGATCGGCGGCTGGGGAATGGGACTGATAGTGCCGCTGATCAGCGCCGCGATCGCTTACTCGATTGCCGACCGCCCCGGCTTCGCACCCGGCCTGATTGTGGGCTTTATCTGCGGCCAGATTCAAACCGGGTTTATCGGCGGTATTCTCGGCGGATTTTTAGTTGGCTACACCGTGTTGCTGCTGCGCCGCTACATCAAACTCCCCACGTCGATGCAGGGGCTGATGCCCGTCATGATCCTGCCGCTGCTCAGCACCATTATCGCGGGATTACTGATGATGACGTTTATCGGTCAACCCATCATCTGGCTGCAAAAATCGCTGATTCACCTGCTGGAATCCATGCAGGGCGGATCGAAATTCCTGATGGGTGCGATTTTGGGGGCAATGGCCACCTTCGATTTCGGCGGACCGGTAAACAAAACGATGTCGCTCTTCGCAGACGGCATGTTGGTCGATGGCATCTACGGGCCGGAAGCCGTCAAATTTGTCGGCTCAATGATCCCGCCCTTCGGCATCACACTGTCCTTCCTGTTGACCCGCTACAAATACACCCGCGCAGAAAAAGAGGCGCTGAAAGCCGCCTTCCCGATGGGGATCTGCATGATTACGGAGGGGGTCATCCCGATTGCCGCACGCGATTTGTTTAGGGTCGTTGCCAGTTGCGTCGTTGCCTCCGCCATTGCGGGCGGACTGATCATGGTCTGGGGTGTGGAGGCGCCCGTGCCGCACGGCGGCATGTTTGTAGTCCCGCTGTTTACCAAGCCGCTGATGTTCTGTCTGGCGCTCGGTATCGGCACCGTAATCTGCGGCGTGATGCTGTCGCTGATTAAGAAACGCGTGACGCAGGCAGATGAAGAGTTCGACGACGTTGACGACAGCAGCGTGCGTGACGAAGACATTAAATTCACTCTCGAATAACAGGAGCCGCCATGTATGCCGCAATGAAAGCCCTCATTGATGACGCGTATCAACGGCAGTATGCCGTGCTCGCCATCAACTGTTTCAACCTGGAGACCGCTCGTGCGGCCATTGCCGCCGCCGAGCAACAGCGTGCGCCGCTGATCCTGAATGTTTATCAAGGACACAGCGTACACTTTCCGCCGCATCTCGCGGTGCCGCTGGTCAAGGCGCTGGCCGAACGGGCAACCGTCCCTGTGGCGCTCAGCCTGGATCACGGCACGGCATTCAACCTGATCGGACAGGCGTTCCGTGCGGGGTTTACCGGACTGATGATCGATGCCTCCAGTCATCCGCTCGCGGAAAACATCCAGCGTACACAGCAGGTAGTTGCCATCGCCACAACCGCTGGCGTCTGTGTGGAAGGCGAGCTTGGGCACATCGCCGATGCTCCCGTCTACGACCTTGAGGATGCCACGGTGAAAATGACGCAGGTGGAAGATGTCACTCCCTTTATCCACCAAACCGGTATCGACCTGCTTGCCGTATCGGTCGGCACCGCCCACGGTATTTATCCTGCTGGAGTGACGCCACAGATTGATTTTGAGCGACTTGAAGCCCTGCACCGGGAATCCACGGTGCCACTGGCGCTACACGGCGGTAGCGGCACCAAAGCCGACGACATTCGTCGCGTCAGCCGTCACGGCGTCGCCAAAATCAACGTCGGTGCGGCCGTTTTTGAGGCAGGAAAAACGGCGTTACAGCAGTCGCTGCATCAACACCCAACAATGGAGCTATCCGACCTGCTGGCGAGGATGGAAACCGCCTGCCGCGATGTGGTCGCCGATTATCTCAGTTGGTCTGGTTCAACTAACAAAGCCTGACCGTTCGCGCTTTACCGACTTTCGCCATCAGTGGTTATCCACTGGTACAGGAACGCTTTGCCCTTTATCCGACACAGGAGAGAAATAATATGTTGATTTCAATGACCGATATGCTTAAGCCCACGCGTGAACACCGCTTCGCTATCGGCGCCTTTAACGTGGCCGACAGCTGCTTTATCCGCGCCGTGGTAGAAGAAGCCGAAGCAACGAATACCCCCGCCATCATCTCTATCCACCCGAGCGAATTGGAATTCGTTACCGATGAGTTCTTCGCTTATGTGCGAGAAAGAACGCTGCGCAGCCCGGTGCCGTTTGTCATCCATCTCGATCATGGTGCATCGATCGCACACGTTTTGCGCGCCATTCAGTGCGGATTCACCTCCGTGATGATCGACGGCTCGCTCCTGCCTTACGAGGAGAACGTCGCACTCACCACCGAAGTGGTGAAACTGGCGCATGCCGTTGGTGTTTCCGTCGAGGGGGAATTAGGCACGATTGGCGATACCGGCACCACGATAGAAGGCGGCGTCAGCAAAGTGATCTATACCGACCCCGAGCAGGCGGAAGATTTCGTCAACCGGACGGGCGTTGATACATTAGCCGTCGCTATCGGCACCGCACACGGCATCTACCCCAAAGACCTGAAGCCAGAGCTGCAAATGCATATCCTGCGGGATATCTCGCAGCGGGTTTCTATCCCGCTCGTCCTGCATGGAGGTTCAGCAAACCCGGACGCCGAAATTGCCGAAGCGGTGACGCTTGGCGTGGGCAAAATCAATATCTCCAGCGACATGAAATTCGCCTATTTCCAGAAAGCGCGGGAAATCCTCAGCCGTGAAACCTGGTGGGACCCTAATGCCATCTACCCGGAACCCATCAACGCGGCGAAAGAGGTGATTCGCTATAAAATGGCGCTCTTCGGCTCAACTGGAAAAGCGGCTTTATATTGATATCTAATGCGTCAGGTTGGTATGTTCCCGAAACCTGCCTGACGCTTTAATATCAAAACAACATATTAATAGTGCTAATTAATTTTATTAACCCAGTCTGTAAATCAAGCCTCCCTTCTTTTTTAACCCCGTCTATACTTTAATTTTTCTAATTTAAAAGTTTCCTGTGTCAGTTATCAACGACATGAAATAGTAGACAAAAAAAGGGGATGTACTATGAACGCGACAGCTGAACTGTATAAGTCAAAGAAAATTTCATGGGGCAGTATCATCGCTGGTGTTGTCACCGTGTTAGCCGTTTCTCTACTGCTTTCCACATTAGGCACAAGTCTTGGCCTCGCCATTGTCGATCCATTATCGGATGAACCGGCCAGCGGCGTTGGCACTACCGTTCTGGTGTGGTCGTCTTTATCCATCATCATCAGTTTGGCTGTGGGCGGATTTATTGCGGGGAGACTGGCCGCGATTGATGGCGTTATTCACGGTTTTTTGGTGTGGGCAACAACGCTGCTCGTTGCCGCCGTTCTGGGTGGAATGTTGATTGGCGGTACACTGAAAGCAACGGGTAGTGCGCTAGGCTCTGTCGCTTCTGCGACAGGCAACGCGCTGTCCGGTGCAGGCTCGGTGGTGGGGGGAGGCCTTCAAGGGCTGGCGAATCTCGGTTCTCAGGCATTTGGTAACATCGAACTGGATTCTTCATTACAGCCGGAAGAAATCACTCAGGACGTCGCCGATGCACTGCGTAAAAGTGATATCGATTCCCTCCATCCAGACTATATGAAACAACAGTTGGAGGCCGCGAAAAAAGACATTAGCACAGCGGTTAAAGCCATCGCGGTAAACGGCGAAGACAGTGAAAAAGTGATTCAGGAGCTTCTGGCTAAACTCAAAAAACGTGGCGAAGCATTAACTCAGGATGTCGATCGTGACAGCCTGACCAAAACGCTAGCGGATAACACCAGCCTGTCACAGGACGAAGTGAATAAAACCGTCGATAATCTGATTGCCGCGAAAAACAAAACCGCTGAGTTAGTGAATACCCGTTTGCAGGATGTCGAAGCCAGCATTGAGCAGGCAAAACAGCAGTATGAGGCGCTGAAACAAAAAGCACGTGAACAAGCCGCAGAAGCCGCCGCCGCAGGTGCGAAAGCCGCGCTGTGGTCCTTCTTTGCGCTGTTAATTGGTGCCATCGTCAGCCTGTTCTCTGGTCTATGGGGGGTTAAAACCAGCGCACGCTATCGCCACACTGCACAGGCGTAGGGATGAACGCCGCGTGATATTGTTCGTCACAAGACAGTAAAAAAACGGCCACGAAGATAACCTCGTGGCCGCTTTTATCAGATAAACACAACCTGACGTTATACTTCGATCTCTGCCTTATCGCCTTTCTCTTGCAGCCAGTTGCGACGGTCTTCCGAGCGTTTCTTCGCCAGCAGCATATCCATCATCGCCATTGTCTGATCCATATCTTCTTCGTTGATGGTCAACTGCACCAGACGACGAGTATTTGGATCCAACGTCGTTTCGCGCAGTTGTAGCGGGTTCATTTCGCCCAGACCTTTAAAGCGCTGTACGTTTGGCTTGCCTCTCTTACGCTTAAGCTGTTCCAACACGCCCGCTTTTTCCTCTTCGTCCAGCGCGTAGTAAACCTCTTTGCCCAGATCGATGCGGTACAACGGCGGCATCGCGACATAGACATGCCCACCCTGAACCAGCGCCCGGAAATGACGAACAAACAGCGCACATAACAGCGTTGCGATGTGCAGGCCATCGGAGTCCGCATCCGCCAGGATACAGATCTTGCCGTAACGTAGTTGGCTAAGATCGGTGCTGTCGGGATCGATACCGATCGCCACCGAAATGTCGTGCACTTCCTGCGAAGCCAAAACTTCATCGGAGGAGACTTCCCAGGTATTCAGGATCTTACCTTTCAACGGCATGATCGCCTGGAATTCACGTTCGCGCGCCTGTTTAGCCGATCCACCCGCCGAATCCCCTTCCACCAGAAACAGTTCCGTCCGGTTGAGATCCTGCGAGGTGCAATCCGCCAGCTTGCCAGGCAACGCCGGCCCGCTGGTCAGCTTTTTACGCACCACTTTTTTGGCGGCACGCATACGGCGTTGAGCGCTGGAGATGGCCAGTTCAGCCAACTGCTCCGCGGCCTGTACGTTCTGGTTCAGCCACAGGCTGAAAGCATCTTTCACAACGCCGGACACGAACGCAGCACATTGACGAGAAGACAGACGCTCTTTCGTTTGACCAGCAAACTGTGGTTCTTGCATTTTTACCGACAGCACGTAAGCACAGCGTTCCCAGATATCATCTGCGCTCAGCTTCACGCCGCGTGGCAGAATATTGCGGAATTCGCAGAATTCTCGCATCGCATCCAGCAGCCCTTGACGCAGACCGTTAACGTGCGTCCCGCCCATTGGCGTGGGAATAAGGTTAACGTAGCTTTCCGTCAGCAGCTCACCGCCTTCCGGCAGCCAGAGCAGCGCCCAGTCTACGGCTTCCGTATCGCCGGTAATCGAGCCCAGAAACGGTTTTTCCGGCAGCGTGATCAGGCCATTTATTGCCTCACACAGGTAGTCGTTCAGGCCATCCTGATAACACCAGCGCTGCTCGGTGTTATTCACTTTATCTTTGAAGATGATTTCCACACCGGGGCACAAGACCGCTTTGGCCTTCAGCAGGTGCGTCAAACGAGATACCGAAAAGCGTGCGCTGTCGAAGAACTTCTCATCTGGCCAGAAATGCACGCGCGTACCGGTGTTGCGACGCCCGCAGGTGCCTGTTACCGTTAGTTCCTGCACTTTATCGCCGTTTTCAAAAGCGATGTCATAGACCTGGCCGTCACGCTTGACGGTGACTTCAACACGGGTAGACAGGGCGTTCACTACGGAAATCCCTACGCCGTGCAAGCCGCCGGAAAACTGATAGTTTTTACCGGAAAATTTGCCGCCCGCATGTAGACGACAGAGGATCAGCTCAACGGCGGGAACCCCCTCTTCCGGGTGAATATCTACCGGCATCCCACGGCCATCATCAATCACTTCAAGTGACTGATCGGCGTGCAAAATCACATCAATACGGCGTGCATGACCCGCCAGCGCTTCATCAACGCTGTTATCTATGACCTCTTGTCCCAGATGGTTAGGGCGCGTGGTATCGGTGTACATTCCCGGACGACGGCGCACCGGTTCCAGTCCGCTGAGTACTTCAATCGCATCAGCGTTATAACTTGATTGAGCCATAGTTTGCGTTAATTCTTTGAGTTCAGTGAATGGTGTTTAACGAACCGCTTCGGCGATTCGTTTTTCAATGCATAGGTGGCGATTCAGTCTGTCGCGAGCCCTAGAAAATTCACAATGGGTGTGAAAAAGTGCTCAAATCCAACAAAGGCATGATTGCCCCCTGACTCCACAGTTTGACGGCAGGCCGTGTAATACGCGACTGCCTGACGATAGTCCAGAACCTCATCTCCAGTCTGCAACAGCAGCCAGAGCAAATCCGGCGATTCCAGTCGGTCAACCTGCATGACTTTCAGATCGTACACGTGCCGAGACTCTAGCACATATTGTTCGCCAGTGTAGGGGTTCTGATATTCCCCCAGATGGTCCAGCAATAGCTCAAACGGCTTCACAGCAGGATTCACAACCACGGCAGGCAGCATAAAACACTGAGATAGCCAGGTGGCATAATAACCACCGAGGGAAGAACCAACAATGCCCACGGGACGACCAGCCCGTTCAATAATCAACGATTCCATCATCTCGGCGGCCTCTGCCGGATAAGGCGGAAGCTGTGGAATCACCATGTCAATTTCAGGATGCTGTTCTGCCAGCCACGTTTTCAGCGCCGTCGCTTTCGCCGACTGAGGTGTACTGTTGAAACCGTGCAAATAAAGAAGCGTTGGCATTAGTAACCGTCCGAATCCATGTCAGGCAGGAATTCACTGCCCGACAGACGGTAGACCTCAGTTTCCAAACGACCATCCGGTAGCAGGTCCAAATAGCGCCATCCCGGTGACACGTTATCAATAGTGAAATTAGTACAGTGAGGTTTGAACTGCACGCAGGTCGACGGCGTTGCCAGCAGGCGGCGGCCATGCCAGTCAAAATCCATCTCCTGATGAATATGCCCACACAGCACGGTGTTCACCTGTGGATAGCGATCCAGTACCGCAGAGAGATTATGCGCGTTACGCAGACTGTGCTGATCGAGCCAGGTACAGCCGGAAGGATGCGGGTGATGATGCAGCAGCAGCAGCGTAAAGCGATCGGGCTGACTTTTCAGACTGCGCTCCAGCCATTCAAGCTGGTATTCGCTCAGCTCGCCGTGTGGGACGCCAAATACCTGACTGTCCAACAGGATGATTTGCCACTTGTCACCCAGCAGCACATGCTTGGACGGCGCAATACCGGCGTCAGCCAGCGCATCGACCATCGCGGGTTGGAAATCGTGGTTACCCGGAAGCCATACGCAAGGTGCAGGGATCTGCGCAATCCCGCGTGAGAAATGGTGATAGGCTTGCAGCGTATGATCCTGCGCCAAATCGCCCGTCGCCACGATCAAATCAAACACATCCTGCCGAGCCTTGATGGCATTCAGCACAGCGTGATAGCTACGATAGGTATTGATACCCAGCAAGGTTTCATGCTCGCCCGCAAAAAGATGGGTATCTGTTATTTGTAAAATCCTGACTCTGGCGCCACTCGCCACAGGCAGTGTTAACAGGCTTTCCAAATGGTGTCCTTGGTTACGTAAATCTGTCTCTACCCGTCATCTTTCAAATTGCAGAATATATCCATCATACTTCAAGCTGCATGTGCGTTGGCTTTCCTCGCTCACCCCAGTCACTTACTGATGTAAGCTCCCAGGGATGAATGAGAGACATATTGTCTCTCACCAGAGGTCAGCCTTTGGCTGCTCAAATTCGCCTTTGACGAATTTGTCACTGTGTCGCCGCCATCCTGCAACTCGAATTATTTAGGGTATACGTTGGTTTCCCTTATGGCTCAACGGTCACTTTCCTGCACGTTGAAATCTATTGGGTATCAAAAACCGGTATCGACATCGAACCATACGCCAAACAATATTTTAGCCAATCAGCAAGAAACTGATTAATTTGATGCTTCTCGTCACGTTGATGTAACTTCTTATTAGGATAATCATAACGTGCTTTGAAACGAAAGATCTGCTGGCTGGCACACACTTCCGCAACCAACGCATCATGATACAACCTAACACTCATCATTGGCAGGCTCCAATAGCTGACAGCAGGTGCCGTCTGCTTAATTTCTACCAATGAGGTATAGCGAGTAGATTCAAGAATCGTCAACTGGTAGACCGCATTATCGACGTGATAAACCGCGATTTCACCGACCTCATCAACTTTTGGCAGCAAACGCCGTAATTGCATGAAATTGGTTTCACATAACCTCATCATGGCAGGGAAATCCGGTGTATAACGTTTCATCAATTCAACCCACCCACGCGCGTTTGAGTTCTTCATGGTGCAACGCCAACCATTGCAAGGCAATGACAGATGCCGCGTTATCAACAATCCCCGCTTCAACCCATTGATAGCTCTGCTCGCGGCTCACCACATGGACGCGGATATCTTCATTTTCCTCCGCCAGACCGTGAATTCCTTTTGCCATACGAGTATCCACTTCACCCACCATCACCGCCAAACGTTCGCTCGTGCCACCGGGGCTGGCAAGGTAGTTGATTATCGGTCGGCAACGGCCAACCCTTAATCCAGCTTCTTCTTCTGCTTCACGCCGCGCCACCTCTTCGTGGCTTTCTCCTGGCTCAATCATGCCAGCCACCAGCTCAAACAGCCAGGGAGACGCGCTGGTGTCATAGGCAGCGATACGAATCTGTTCTATTAATACCACTTCATCACGTACCGGATCGTAAGGTAGCAACACAGCGGCATGACCACGCTCTAAAATCTCACGACTGACTTCACCGCTCATACCGCCATTAAACAGGCGATGACGGAAACGGTAACGCTCCAGCGAAAAAAAACCGTCGTACAGCGTTTCGCGTGCAATAATTTCTACATCATCTTTGGTAAAAGTAACGGGGCCGGATACGAAAGACGCCATGGCTGCACTCCTGTAACAAGTATTAATGGAATCCGGTATTGTATGGCGGAATCCGCTGTCATTATACTCGTCATTGTTTTTGAACGTTTATTAGGCATGACGTCCGCGAGGTAGGGCTATCCCCGCTCGTCGCATCAGTTTTCGGTGCCTTACTGAATAGCAAAACGTCACACTGAATCATCCAACGGGTCAATTTACCTGACCATTTGGATATATTCCGCTGAAAGATGGCACGTTCAGCTACCTTATCCTATTGGCAGATTCTGATAGAATCGACAATTATTCGTCTACAGACAGCGCTACCATCGCGAGATTGCTGCACAACAAGGAATGCAAATGAAGAAATTGCTCCCTCTTCTTATTGGTCTTAGCCTGGGTGGCTTTAGTGCCATGAGTCAGGCGGAAAACCTGTTACAGGTCTACCAACAGGCAAAAAGCACCAACCCTGATTTACGCAGTTCTGCGGCAACCCGCGATGCCGCGTTTGAAAAAATCAACGAATCACGCAGCCCCTTACTGCCGCAGTTGGGTTTAGGCGCTGACTATACCTATAACAAAGGCTACCGTGACAGCAAAGACGTCAATAGCAACGTCAAGGGTGCTTCACTGCAATTGACCCAGACGCTGTTCGACATGTCCAAATGGCGTGCGCTGACGTTGCAGGAAAAACAGGCCGGTATTGAAGACGTAACCTACCAGACCGCTCAACAGAATCTGATGCTGAACACGGCGACCGCTTATTTCAACGTGCTGCGCGCTATTGACTCGCTGTCCTACATCAATGCGCAGAAGCAGGCGATTTATCGCCAGTTGGATCAGACGACACAGCGTTTCAACGTTGGCCTGGTGGCTATTACCGACGTACAGAACGCCCGTGCCCAATATGACAGCGTGCTGGCCAATGAAGTGTTGACGCGTAACACGTTGGATAATGCGCTCGAATCACTGCGCCAGATTACTGGCAATTTCTACCCGCAACTGGCCGGCCTGAATATCGAACGTTTCTCTACCCAGAAACCTGAAGCCGTTAACAACCTGCTGAAAGAAGCCGAAAACCGCAACCTGAATTTGTTATCCGCACGTTTGAGCCAGGATTTAGCACGTGAGCAGATTCGTTCCGCCGAAACAGGCTATATGCCAACGCTGGATCTCACGGCATCGACGGGCGTGAGCGATACCCGCTATTCCGGTTCACGGACGAATAGTGGCAACTTCAACGACACCGACGCTGGGCAGCACCAAGTGGGGATTAACTTCACTCTGCCGCTTTATAGCGGTGGCGCGACCAATTCTCAGGTGAAACAGGCGCAGCACAGCTACGTTAGCTCTAGTGAACTGCTGGAAAGCGCACACCGTTCTGTTATCCAGACGGTACGTTCATCGTTTAACAACATTTCAACCTCCATCAGCAGCATTAATGCATACAAACAGGCTGAAGTGTCTGCACAAAGCTCTCTGGATGCCATGGAAGCCGGCTATCAGGTAGGAACGCGCACCATCGTTGACGTACTGGACGCGACCACCACGCTTTATAACGCCAAACAGCAGCTCTCCAGCGCACGTTATGATTACCTGATCAATCAGTTAAACATCAAGTCCGCGCAGGGCACGTTGAGCGAAGCCGATCTGCAAGTACTGAATGCGTCATTAGGTCAACCAGTATCAACGACGCCGGCCGTAACGGATAATAACGCTCCGCAGGCAACGACCGCCTCAATGCTGCGTTAATCTGTAGCCGCGTGACAAGTATCCGATACAGGGGAACCACGGTTCCCCTTTTTTATACCGGTATCTTTTCCACAAAATAACGTAATGCCATCAGAACGCTGGGGCCGTCTTCCTTCTTCATAAAGAGAAACGCTGCACGACTTAATGTATAGCAACGTAAAGACCCCCTCCGTTACACCTATTGCTGCTTTAAATTCAAGCAACGTTCCCCTATTCTTAGGCATACTTATTTGCTATTGGCCGTGATGCTTTGCTCTGGGATAAACACGATGAAACGCACAAAAAATATTAATCAGGAAACGTTCCGCAAGGAATGGCGAACGCACCGTCTGGCACCTGTTGCTTTGGCCGTCAGCGCTGTATTTTTCCTCGCGGGCTGCGAACAAACGGATGAAACCGTTTCCCTCTACCAGAATGCGGATGACTGTTCGTCAGCAAACCCGTCAATGGCAGCCCAATGCACTACCGCGTACAATAATGCGTTAAAAGAAGCGGAAAAAACGGCACCGAAATACGCAACAAAAGAAGACTGCGTAGCGGAATTCGGCGAAGCACAATGTACCCAAACACCTGCGCCTGCACAGGCCGGTATGGCAGCAGAATCGCAGCAAGGCGGCGGTATGTCCTGGATGCCGTTGATGGCCGGTTACATGATGGGCAGGATGATGGGGGGTGGTGCCGGTTTCGCACAGCAGCCGCTGTTCAGTCCAAAAACGCCAGCCAGCCCAGCCAATGGGCAATTCGTTGATGCAGCAGGTAAAAACTACGGCAACGCGACAACAGGCCGCACGATGACCGTGCCTAAAACCGCACTGGCACCAAAGCCTGCAACCACCTCGACCATCACGCGTGGTGGCTTTGGTGAAACCGTCGCGAAGCAAAACAGCATGCAGCGCAGCAGCGCCAGTTCAAGTTCCAGCTCTTCCCGTAGCATGGGCGGCTGAGGACGTATCGAATGAAGCGGATAGATATTACAGCGCGTCCTGACTGGCAGGAAAAAGCCACCGAATTTGGTTTTCGTTTCCACACCATGTACGGCGAGCCTTACTGGAGTGAAGAGGCTTACTACCAGTTCACGCTCGCTCAGATCGAAGAGCTGGAGGAAACCACGGCAGAACTGCATCAGATGTGCCTGCAAGTGGTGGAAAAAGTCATTAACAGCGACGCGCTGCTCGCCAAATTCCGAATTCCCAAACACACCTGGGAATTCGTTAGACATTCATGGCGCACCAATCAGCCCTCACTGTATTCGCGTCTCGATCTGGCGTATGACGGCAAGTCTCCAGCCAAGCTGCTGGAAAACAATGCGGATACACCAACATCGCTATATGAAGCCGCCTTTTTCCAATGGCTGTGGCTGGAAGATCAAATCAACGCCGGAAATTTGCCGCAGAATTCTGACCAGTACAACAGCATCCAGGAAAAGCTGATCGAACGCTTTGAAGATCTGAAGCTGAATCATGGCTTTGGCTTGCTGCATTTCGCCTGCTGTCAGGATACGGAAGAAGATCGCGGTACGGTGCAATATCTTCAGGATTGTGCGCTGGAAGCAGGTCTGCCGAGCGAATTTCTGTACATCGAGGAAATCGGCCTCGGAGAGAAAGGGCAGTTTACCGATCCTGAAAATCAGGTAATTAGTAACCTGTTCAAGCTGTATCCGTGGGAATTCATGCTGCGTGAGGTGTTTTCCACCAAGCTGGAAGATGCAGGCGTGCGCTGGCTGGAGCCAGCCTGGAAAAGTATCATTTCCAATAAAGCGCTGCTGCCGATGCTGTGGGAAATGTTCCCGAATCACCCCAATCTGCTTCCTGCCTACTTTGCGGAAGATGAACACCCCAAACTGGACAGCTACGTCATCAAGCCGCTGTTTTCACGCGAAGGGGCAAACATCCAGATCGTTGAAAACGGAAAAGAGATTGCATCAGCCGACGGCCCTTACGGCGAAGAAGGGATGATCGTCCAGCAATACCATCAATTACCGAAGTTCGGCGACAGCTACACGCTGATTGGTAGCTGGCTGGTGAACGATCAACCTTGTGGTATCGGCGTACGTGAAGATCGCGCCCTGATCACGCAGGATCTCTCGCGTTTCTACCCGCATACCATTCTGGATTAAGCAGAAAAATTGAAAGTAAGAAGGCACGATTTTCACCGTGCCTTCTCATTTCTAAAGCAAAGAGCAGATTAGCCCACCTGTACCGACAGCATACTCAGCGATCCCATTTCAAGCCCATCGACTGGAATACTTATCGCTTCTTTGCCGTCCCAACTTCCCAGCACATAAAGCAGCGGGAAGTAGTGATCGGGCGTCGGGTTAGACAAGGCCGCACCATCATGCTGCATAAAATTAACCAGCGGATGATCGTCTCCCTGATACGTCAGGTTATCACGCACAAATTGATTGAATGAAACAGCCCAAGGATACGGCTCTGCGTCACTGTCCCATTTCACCATCCGCAGGTTATGCACGACGTTGCCACTGGCCACAATCATAAAGCCTTCATCACGCAGAGCTGCCAGCTTGCGCCCTAATTCGTAGTGATACGCAGCAGGCTGCGTACCGTCCACGCTCAGTTGCACAACGGGAATATCCGCGTTCGGATACATCTTTATCAGCACGCCCCAGGAACCATGATCCAAACCCCATTGGCTTTGATCGGCAGTAACCGGATACGGTGCCAGCACCTGTTGGATTCTCGCCGCTAACTCAGGTGAACCGGGTGCTGGATACTGGGTATCAAACAGCGCCTGTGGGAAACCGCCGAAATCATGAATTGTGCGTGGTTTCTCCATCGCCGTCACAGCCGTGCCACGGGTATACCAATGGGCGGAAACAGCAATAATTGCCTTCGGATGCGGCAACGTCTCACCTAGCGTTTGCCATGCCTGAGTATAAGTATTACTTTCCAACACGTTCATCGGGCTACCGTGGCCGAGGAACAGTGCAGGCATCCGGGAAGTGTTGTTCATAATCATATCCTCTGAAAGATGTCAGCGAGCGTGCAGCCGCACGCGATGGCCTTACTTTACGCGCTTTATGACAGAGAAAAAGTCAGAGTTATGTGATGGAGAACATCAATTAATTTGACAGGTGTGGCACGGCAAGAAAAACTACCGACAAGGGATAAGACTCGCAAAAGACCAGATTAAGCAGAGCGACCTTTTATAGTATTTCCTAAGCATCGCTTCACACTGACCGTTAAGCCGCGTTCTTTCATAAAAAGCGTCGTGGACAGTCATTCATCTTGCCTGCCCCATAAAGCAAAACCCCGCCGAAGCGAGGTTTCATGATGAAGGGCGTTGACCGTTAAGCCGCGTTCTTTCATAAAAAGCGTCGTGGACAGTCATTCATCTTGCCTGCCCCATAAAGCAAAACCCCGCCGAAGCGGGGTTTTATGATGAAGGGAGTTGACCGTTAAGCCGGGTTCTGTCGTGGACAGTCATTCATCTAGGCCAGCAATCACTCACTGGCTCAAGCAGCCTACCCGGGTTCAGTACGGGCCGTACCATGTGAACCCCTATTTGGCCTTGCTCCGGGTGGAGTTTACCGTGCCACGAACTGTTGCCAGTCGCGCGGTGCGCTCTTACCGCACCCTTTCACCCTTACCTGATCCCACTTGCGTGGGCCATCGGCGGTTTGCTCTCTGTTGCACTTGTCGTAGGCTTGCGCCTCCCAGGCGTTACCTGGCACCCTGCCCTGTGGAGCCCGGACTTTCCTCCCCTCCACCTGTCTCCCCCGAAAGGGACGGCAGTGAAGCGGCGACTGTCTGGTCAACTCCGGCGCGGATAATAGGACAAATTGTCCTACTTGTCATCTTCCGATTCGCCGCCACCTTCCTGTTCCAGCCCATAGCGATAAAGCGCGTTTTTCTTCACGCCGTGAATCTCTGCCGCCAGCGCCGCCGCTTTCTTCAACGGCAGCTCGCCGCGTAATAGCATTAGCGTGCGCAGCGCTTCGGAGGACAAGGCGCTCTCATCCACCTGATGCCCCTCGACAATCAGCACCATTTCCCCTTTGCGGCGATTCTCATCTTCTTTCACCCAGGCAAGCAATTCGCCCACAGGTGCGCCATGAATCGACTCCCAGGTTTTGGTAATTTCGCGTGCTAACACCACATAGCGTTCAGCCCCCAGCACCTCACAAATATCCTGCAAGCTATCCAAAAGGCGATGAGTCGATTCGTAGAAAATCAGCGTGCGGGGTTCTTCCTCTAGCTCACGCAGCTTATCTTTACGCCCTTTGGTTTTGGCTGGAAGAAAACCTTCATAGCAAAAACGGTCAGACGCCAGACCGGACGCAGAGAGCGCCGTTATAGCCGCACAAGCACCCGGTAGCGGAACAACACGAACACCCGCTTCGCGGCAGCGCCGAACCAAGTGGTAACCAGGGTCGTTAATCAGCGGCGTGCCTGCATCCGAAACCAGCGCGATACTTTGCCCTGACTGCAATTTAGCCAGCAGCACATCCGCTTTTTGTTGTTCGTTATGGTCGTGTAATGCGAACAGTCGCGCATTAATCGCAAAATGTTGTAACAGCAGACCGGTATGGCGGGTATCCTCTGCGGCGATCAGATCAACGCTCGCTAATACCGCCAGCGCACGCTGCGTGATGTCGCCCAGATTTCCGATTGGCGTGGGGACAATGTAGAGGGTAGATGCAGAAATATCTGCTTGTTGGTCTTGATTCATTGTTTCATCCGGGTTGCCGATTTAATATTGAGCATCTTTAAAAAAAATCACTGGATACAGTATGCTTCCCTTTCATTTCGTCCGTACCCAGGCAGGGCGTGTTATCCCAGTTTTGTTAGCAGCACTGTTTCTCGCAGGCTGTCCAAGTCACGCACCGCAGAGCCCATCACCCGAGGTTCAGGGCAAAGCCGACGCATCATCCGATTATTATCTGCAACAGATGCAGAAAAGTAGCGATAATAACAAGGCTGACTGGCAATTACTTGCTATTCGTTCCCTGCTACAGGAAGGGAAAGCGCCTCAGGCAAGCCAGCAGTTCAACGCGCTGCCAGAAAAACTGAGCGCGGCGCAGAAGCAAGAGCAACAGCTACTCAGTGCAGAACTGTCCGTCGCCCAGAACAATATGGATGCGGCTAAAGCCGCGCTGAGCCAGCTTGATGTGGGCGCACTTTCCGATCAGCAGAAACAGCGTTATTACCAGACGAAGATCAAAACAGCGCAAGGGCGTCCTTCCATTGAGCTGCTGCGCACCTATATCGCTCAGGAGCCGCTGCTGAAAGGCGACGAACATCAGATGAACCTCGATCAGACCTGGCTGGCCTTGACGCAAATGTCACCGCAGGAGTCCAGCTCGCTGCTGATTAATGCGAATGAAAACGTGCTGCAAGGCTGGGTCGATCTGCTTAATAACTATCAGGATAACCGTACTTCTCCCGATCAGTTGAAGAGTGCGATTCAGGATTGGCAAACCCGCTATCCGCACCATCCTGCTGCAAAAACGCTCCCTACGCAGTTGAATCAGGTCATTAACTACCAGCAGTCATCGGTTAACAGCATCGCATTGCTGTTGCCACTCAATGGTCAGGCGCAGGTTTTCGCCAATGCTATTCAGCAAGGCTTTAACGCGGCAAAGAATGGTCAGATAGTCACCGCCCCCGTATCTGCTCCTGCCGCACCGGCAACAGATCCGACACAAAACGGGCAGGTCACGCCATCATCGGATGGGCAGAGCACTCAGTCGCCTGCGCCATACAGCGATCAGGCGGTAGCATCAACGACACCAACACCGGAAGCACAGGCGACAAGCGCAGGGCTGTCCAGTTCGCTACCGGTAAAAGTGTATGACACCTCTTCACAACCGCTGGCCAATATTCTCACGCAGGCACAGCAAGATGGGGCATCGCTGGTCATCGGTCCGCTGCTGAAAAATGAAGTGGATCAGTTGGCGAACAGCCAGTCACCGCTGAATATTTTGGCACTGAACCAGCCGGAACATGTCGAAAATAGCCCCAACATCTGCTATTTCGCCCTCTCTCCAGAAGATGAAGCCAGAGACGCAGCAAAATTTATCCACCAGCAGGGTAAACAGCAGCCGCTGGTCTTAGCCCCTCGCGGTGCGCTGGGTGACCGTATCGTCAACGCCTTTGCTCAGGCCTGGAACCAGCAAAGCGGCACCAGTTCTCTACAACAACGTTTCGGCAACACGGCAGAGTTAAAACAGGCCATCAATAGCGGTGCAGGCTTAAGCCTGAACGGTCAGCCTGTTAACGTCTCGCAACCGCAGGCACAGCCGGGCACCACTATCGGCGGCCTGACCATCCCGTCACAGGTTCAACCAACAACCAGTTCGTCCGTCAGTGGCAATATTGATGCGGTCTATATCATCGCAACGCCAGACGAGCTGGCGCTGATTAAACCGATGATCGACATGCGCACCACTTCACGTGCACGTCCGGCACTCTATGCCAGTTCACGCAGCTTTCAGGCTGGATTAGGCCCTGACTTCCGCCTCGAAATGGAAGGTTTACAGTTCAGCGATATCCCACTGCTCGCCGGCGCGAACCCGGCATTGATGCAGCAGGTAAGTAGCCAGTTTAAAAACGATTACTCATTAGTCCGCCTATATGCAATGGGGATGGATGCCTGGACGCTCGCCAGCCGCTTTGGTGAAATGCGCCAGATTCCAGGCCACCAGATTTCCGGTGCAACAGGCATGTTAAGCTCAGGTCCGGATTGCACTATCAACAGGCAGTTAACCTGGCAGCAATACCGTCAGGGCCAGTTGGTGCCCGTTCTCTGAATCAACGAGCGGCTGGCGCAGTTTACGAACAACAGGCTCGGCGCTATCTTGAACGCGCAGGCCTAACCTTCACCGCCGCAAATGTTACGCTACGTGGCGGCGAACTGGATTTGATCATGCGCGATCGCCATATTTGGGTGTTTGTCGAAGTACGCTATCGGCGCAACGCACATTTTGGTGATGCGGCAGCCAGCATCACCCGACGCAAACAACAGCGGCTACTGCATGCTGCCGCCGTGTGGCTGGCACAACGAGGTGCCAGTTTTGACACGGTGGATTGCCGTTTTGACGTACTGGCAATTACGGGCGAGCAGTTCAACTGGATCCCCAATGCCTTTGCTGCACAGGGATAATACATCCTTGATGAATTTCAATTTACGTAGGTTAACTCAACGTGCTGGATAGAATAAAAGTTTGTTTTACCGAGAGTATTCAAACGCAGATTGCAGCGGCAGAAGCCTTGCCTGACGCCATTTCCCGTGGCGCAATCGCGATGGTGCAGTCTCTGCTGAACGGCAACAAGATTCTGTGCTGCGGTAATGGAACGTCGGCAGCGAATTCGCAGCATTTTGCCGCCAGCATGATTAATCGCTTTGAAGCCGAGCGTCCCAGCTTACCGGCCATCGCACTTAATGCGGATAATGTGGTCTTAACTGCGATAGCGAATGACCGCTTGCATGAAGAGGTCTATGCCAAGCAAGTCAGAGCGTTAGGTCAAGCGGGGGACGTATTACTGGCCATTTCAACCCGTGGTAACAGCCGCGATATTGTTAAAGCCGTAGAGTCAGCCGTTACCCGCGACATGACGATTGTCGCGCTGACCGGCTACGATGGCGGAGAACTGGCCGGGCTGCTCGGGCCGCAGGATGTGGAAATTCGCATCCCGTCACACCGCAGCGCCCGTATTCAGGAAATGCACATGCTGACAGTAAATTGCCTGTGCGATTTGATTGATAACACACTTTTTCCACACCAGAACGATTGAAGGAGCACTACATGAGGATAAGTTCTGCATTTGCCGTGCTGTCTATCGCCCTGCTGCTACAAGGCTGTGTCGGGGTTGTTGCTGTTGGCAGTGCCGTGGCAACCAAAACGGCCACTGACCCGCGCACTGTAGGCACGCAGGTTGACGATGGCACACTGGAAGTCCGCGTGACGAATGCAATCAGCAAAGACGAGCAGTTGAAAAAAGATGCCCGTATCATTGCGACGGCTTATCAAGGGAAAGTATTGTTAACAGGGCAGGCACCAAGCACCGAAATGGCAAGCCGGGCTAAGCAAATTGCCCTCGGCGTGGAAGGGGCTGCCGAAGTCTACAACGAAATACGTCAGGGTACTCCGGTTTCAATGGGAACCGCCTCCATGGATACCTGGATCACCACCAAAGTTCGCTCACAAATTTTGGCAAGCGACACGGTTAAATCCTCTAACGTCAAAGTCACAACGGAAAACGGCGAAGTCTTCCTGTTAGGCCTGGTGACACAGCGTGAAGGTACCTCCGCCGCAGAAATCGCCAGTAAGGTCGGCGGTGTGAAACACGTGACAACGGCCTTTACCTACCTGCAATAACACTTTGTCTCTTTGCGTTTTCGATGTATTAAAAAAACCGCTGATATCTTCATCAGCGGTTTTTTGTTTTCTGCTCTTTTTATCCTGGTTCGGGGAAACGTATCTTTACCCGATGGAATCAGCGTGCCACAGAATTACGGCGTAGCTGGATTAAGCAACCAAAGTGCGCGGCGGGTTTCAGCGCTGATATGACTCAGCTCTTTATCACGCGTACTCGCCTCGCCGGTGAGTAATTCAGCAAACCCCGCCTGCTTGATTTGCGTCTCGTAACGCGACGTTTTCAAACCACGCTCCGCCTGCAATAGCAGCGGAATAAGACGGCTGCTTTGCCTATCCATCGTCTTGCGCGGCCACGCTTTATTCTCATCGAGATACGGTGCCATAAAATCCAGTGCCTTTATCACACTGCTTCCTCTCGGCGTTTGGTATTGCCAGATATTCTCCCCGACACGAGAAGCCAGAATAGCCATATCCGTTATTGCCTGAAGATTGAAGTAGCTGTAATGGAAAGAGCGGGTACGCGCCAGCTCTTCTGGCTGAGAGCCATCCGCTTGCAGTTGGTGATCCAATTTCTCACGCTGCAATTGCGCCATGGATTTCACCACGTCGATTTTTCCCAGATACCAGGCGATACCCGCGACCTGCACGGTATACCAGCTACCGTGGTTGTTCTTGGCAGTCGCTTCTTTTTTACCCAGCTTACTCGTTTGTAGCCAGTGCAGATAATCGCCCATCCATTTCTGCATCTGCTGCTCATCCTGCGGTGTCCAGCCCGGAGCCTGACGCAATATCATCAGCGAATCGACAATACGGGTGGAAAAATAGCGTCCGTCCAACACGCCCGAGCCCCGACCCGGCGCAATGCCCGGAACGCCCTGTGCAAAATCAAGATTAGGGTTCATGCGCGTTGCAGGGTCGATAAACCAGGTACGGATCATCGACATGGCCTTATCGGCATAAGCCTGCTTGCCAGAGAAATACCATGCCAGCGTCAATGACTGCGTTTGGGCGGTGAATTTCGCCAGACGAACGCCGTCGGTCTCTTCATCCTTGCTAGCAGGGTTTACCTGCCCATCACGACGAATCCAAGGCAAACCATCAGCTTTGTCGGGATCGGGCCACCAGTAGGCGCTGAGGCTCAAATAATCATGCTTTGAACCACTGGGTGGCGTGGTTTTTTTTTCCGTCACTCTGGGGTTAGCAATTTTCAACGCACGATCGGCTTCCGAAATAAGCTGCTCATACGCCATTCGCGTCTGCGGCTTTTCTGTTTTCTGCTGTAGCTGCTGTTTCACTGCGGATAGTTGAGGCTGTTGCAAGAAGGCGTAAGGATTATCGGGGGATGACGCTTTATGCTCTGCGTCCGCACGGACAACGGAAGCGATACAACACAACACAACCAATAACCCTGACCAATAACGTAACCGCATACTTTCTCCTGGTGTCGAAAACACGACCGTTAACGCGAAAACCTCTCGGTATACTCAACGTAAAAATCGCCTTAATTCAGATGGTTATCTCGCAAAAATGCATCACCACCCATCTGTCGCATCTGACGTAAAATCCACTGCTGGCGTTGAATAACGTAGCCGGAGGGCGCATTCGCACGGAAGCGAATAGGATTTGGCAGCACCGCCGCCAGTAAAGCGGATTCGCTTGCCGTCAACTTGCTCGCGGGTTTATTGAAATAACGTCTGGCGGCCGCTTCCACGCCAAAAATCCCAGGGCCAAATTCGGCGATGTTGAGATACACGGTAAGAATTCGCCGCTTTGTCCAGACCAGCTCAACCCCAGTGGTAATACCCGCCTCAAGCCCCTTGCGTACCCAGCTACGCCCATCCCACAGGAACAGGTTCTTCACCATCTGTTGCGACAGCGTAGACGCACCGCGAATCCGCTGCGTATTGCGTTCGTTGTGTTTCAATGCCTGACCAATCGCATCAACATCAAAACCCCAATGCTGAGGAAATTTTTGGTCTTCCGCCGCAATCACCGCCAGCGCCATTTCCGTTGCGATATCCTCCATCGCCACCCAGTCCGAGTGCGCAACGTAGGAAAACTCGCCTTTCAGCCAGGCGCTGATCTGCCTGTCGACCATCACAGCGGAGAACGGCACGGGCAGGAAGGAAAATAACAGGATCCCAGCCAACCACACACCGATAACAACCAACACACTCCGAACGATCAGGCGCTTTAGCCGCATGAATAAGCCTCCACGCCCTCGGCTCCACCTCATTCGGTGAGATCCAATACGTGCGCAACGAGCTTATCAATGCCTTGTGCCGCTTCACTGATGGAGTTAGCCAACATATAAGCAGGCGTCGTCACGATTTTATGTTCTTCATCCACCACAATATCATCGACCGGACAAACAACATGGATACCCCCCATCTCTTCGATGGCTTCCGCGGTATCAATATCGTTACCAATGCTTACTCGAACGGGTATCCCCAGGATCGTCGGCAGTAACGCGGGCGAGATGCAAATAAAACCAATTGGTTTGTTTTGCTTATAAATTTCCTGTGTGAGCAATTTTAGCGTTTCATCAATCTGACAGGCCGATCCCTGCATCGCAAAATCGCTTAAATTTTTCGCAGCGCCAAAACCACCCGGCACAATCAGCGCATCTAAATCTTGTGCATTTGCTGTAGAAAGCGGCTGGATTTTTCCTCTGGCGATACGTGCTGATTCTGCTAAAACGTTGCGATTCTCATCAGTTACGTCACCTGTAAGGTGATTAACCACCTGTAATTGCGGTTTATCTGGCGCAAAGCAAACTGCTTGTGCGCCTGCGCGATCCAGCGCAAGTAACGTCAACACGGCTTCATGAATCTCGGAACCGTCATAAACACCACAGCCACTAAGTACAATGCCAACTCGTTTCATCATCTTTTCCCTCATTTCATTACATCAACTAATTGATTTTTTAATTGACAAACACTAATCTACATCACACATTTTAATGATTCTTGTAACAAAGATTTCTACATTTGCTATTTTGTTGCTTGATGAAGATGTAAAGTAGTTAGGTTGTAATTGTTGTTGTAAGCTGTATGTCGTTAAGACGGTTAGTTAAGACACGAATCTCCGCACTTGCGAGTTTACAAACCCTGAGATCTAAATGCAGGTGCATGTTTTCCCTGGTGTTGGCGCATAATTCGCGCACCCCGGCTTCGGCCGGGGTCATTTTTTTCTACCGTATGAAAACGTGCAAAGCCCTCGCATTCTCCATCCCTTTTCGGTAATAAACATCACTCATACCTGACGTCGTTCTGTATTTTTTGCAGAATAGCGCGTGATACGAAAAAATTTTTTCTAACCGTTTTACACGCCACATCCTTGTGGCCGCAGCTGTCTGAACCAACAGAAAGATCGTATCAGGACTCTTTTTCCGCTTTTGCTACCCAATCGCGCAGTACCTGAACGTCGTGACGCCAGTCGTGCTTAAGTTCATCAACCCATTCCTGCACATTGTCCCACCATGCTGGTAGCGATGAGGTCTGAATCTGCTGGGCGACTTGTTGCAAATGTCGTAACCCGACGGAACCCGCCGCCCCTTTAATTTTGTGACCTTCTTCCGTAATACCTTTCTGGTCACGCGCCGTCATGTTGGAATCCAGAATCGCCAGATAGCCCGGCATCATCTGCTCAAACATCTCCAGACTTTGGTGAATCAGTTTCGGTCCCACCAAATCCAGATACTGTTCCAGCATCGGGATATCCAGCAGATCTTCTTTTGCTTGTGCCATTTCATTACCTTTTTCAACCATCGGTTCTTCCGCCCACACGGTGTGAGTATCCCAGTATTGCTTAATAACGGCCGTTAGCGCAGGTACCGACAGCGGTTTACTAAGCACGTCATCCATACCCGCATCCAGATATTCGCGTTTATCCTTCAGCACGTTCGCCGTCAGCGCTACCAGCGGCGGCAGACTGCGGTTGCCATAGCGCGAACGTAGCTGACGTGCCACATCCAGCCCGGTCATATCCGGCAGTTGGATATCAAGCAACACCAGATCGAACTCATCGGGATCGAACATGTCCAGCGCTTCCTGCCCGGTCATCGCGACTTCCACGCTATTACCCAGCTTCTCCAGTACCGAACGCGCAACCACCACGTTGAGTTCAATATCCTCCACCAGCAGAACGTGCAGCGCCGGTAGCGGCAAATCATCATCGTCCTCCAGACCGCTTCCCGCGTCATCGACGCTCGGAGCAATGACCGTCAGGGTGAAGCAAGAGCCCTTGCCTTGCGTACTGGAAACATGGATATCCCCCCCCATGTTCTGTGCCAGACGCTTCGATACCGCCAGACCGATTCCTGAGCCCGTTGCTGGCTTCCCGCCGTGCTGATCTTTGACCTGATAATACATGGCGAAGATTTTTTCTAATTCATCTGCTGGAATACCCATCCCAGAATCTTCAACCTCGAAGCGCAGGCGATCGCCCTTTTCATGCCAGACGCGCACCACAATTTCGCCCTTTTCGCCTTTCTCACCCTTCGGCGTGAATTTCACCGCGTTACTGAGCAAGTTCCACAGAATCTGCCGCAGGCGCGTTCCGTCGGTAATCACTTTCTGCGGCAGAGGCTGGTGCTGATCCATAATCAGCTTCAAGCCTTTTGGTTCCGCCAGCAGACCACCGAGGTTCTCCAGATCCACCAGAAAACCGGTGAAATCTATCGGCTGGTTATCCAGTTGCACCTTGCGGCGCTCCTGTTTGTCCATCTCAATCACATCGTTAAAAATATTACCCAGCGTAATCGCGCTGACGTGGATGGTTTTCAGGTATTTTTGCTGTTCGGGGTCAAGTTGCGTATCCAGCAGGATGCGACTTAAGCCGACAATGCCATTAAGCGGCGTACGAAGCTCGTGGCTGATTGTTGAGATAAAAGTGGTCTTCTCCCTACTGGCGTTCTCTAACGCGTCCTGGTAACGCTTACGCTCCGTTATATCGCGTCCAAACCCCATTAGCCCGTGGCGTTTGCCCATTCGGTCATAAAACGGCACTTTGCGCAGCTCAAAACAGGCTTTACGCCCATCGGGATAAACCAGCCACTGTTCATAGGTCAGAGAAACGTTATGGCGGAACACTTTCTCGTCCGTCTCCATCACTTTCTCAGCAATATCGGGGGCGTAAACATCCTGCGGAGTTAGGCCAATGAGCTGCTTCTGGCTTTTGCCCACTAACAGCTCCATCGCACGATTGCAGCCGGAAAATTCTTTTTCTTCGTTACGGTAGTAAACCAGATCCGGCGAGGCATCGAGGAACGAGCGCAGCAATGCAGATTGCTGCTCCAGCTCAATCTGCGCCTGTTCGCGACGGGACATCTCTTCTTTGAGCCGGCTCATCACCAGCACACGAGCCTCTTCCGCTTTGATACGGTCGGCAATTTCCTGATTGAGCTGTGCGATGTTCTCTTGAAGCTGCGCGTTCAGCTCCAGATCCCGATGACGCATTTCTTCCAGCTTCGCCACCAGCTTCGACAGCCGCTGACGCGACTCTTCGAGCTGTTCCACCACCACGGAAAGAAAATAAACGGCCCAGGGCGTAATCAACAGCCCGAAGAAAATGGAGCGGACGACGTCGATATTTTCGACTTCCCCGCTGAGCAACAGGGTGACCGCCATTTGCACTACCATCGCCAGCAGCACCAATACCGAAGCCAGCAGCAGTGAAAAACGGACAAGCCCCAGTTTTACCATCAAATCAACATAGTACTGAGCCAACAGACGAATTTGCTTCATAGCGATTTCCCTTAGTCACCCACCCGCGCATCATAACGTAAAATGACGGCTTATACGGTGCGGTCCTGTAGATTCACAACATGAAATATCGGCTTCTACTGCCAGTCTCTTTTGACGAATTACACATCAGCATAGCGGTAGGGCGTGCCGAGCGCGGAACCCTGTACGCCATGCGTTTGCAGATAGCGGTCCAGTTCTACCATGCCCGTCCAGCGGTTTTCACACCAGAGCGGCGCAAGCAGGGTCGGGCAACGGGCGCTGGCGGAAATGCGGTGATAAATCACATCCGGCGGCGTATGGCGAATCATCTCTCCTGCCGTCTCCACATAACGCTCCAGCGCCAATTCAGGCAGCCTTCCCGCTCGCCAGGCTTTCGCCATCGTACTGCCTTCCACGATATGGAGAGGGTGCAGCTTAATGCCCTCAACGCCTGTTTCGACCACCTGCTCCAGCGTCGTTAAACAGCGCTGTGCATCTTCTCCCGGCAAACCCACAATCAGGTGGCTACATACCTTCAAGCCGCGTTCACGCGCGCGATGGGTGGTTTCCTGATAGCAGGCGAAGTCATGTCCACGATTAATACGATGCAGCGTTTTGTCACAGGCACTTTGCAATCCGAGTTCCAACCAAACCTCATAGCCTCGATCATGATAACGGGACAGCAAATCCAGTACCGCATCGGGCACACAATCAGGGCGTGTGCCCACGCAAATTCCTACCATCTCGGCCTGCTTCAGCGCTTCCTGATACATGCTTTCCAGAACCTGAACCTCGGCATAGGTACTGGTATACGCCTGAAAGTAAGCCAGATAGCGCTTGGCCCGATTCACCTTTCCCGCCTGCGCTTCCAACTGCTGCGCAATACTGCGTTGCTGCATCTGCTCATCGGCAAACGAAGCGACATTACAGAACGTACACCCGCCTCTCCCCAGCGTGCCATCACGGTTAGGGCAATTAAAACCACCGTGCAGCGTCAGCTTATGGATCTTCTCGCCATAGCGACGTTGAAGATTTCCGCCAAACATATTGATTAATTTTTGCAATTGCATATTCTAGCCTGCTCCCTTGAGGAACAGCAGGCTACCTTTCTCTTGCCTCTTTCGCGATGACCGCGATCAATCACACACCCCAATGAAATGAATTTTTATTCGCTTTGAGTGAAAATAAACTCACGTTCGTGCTAATTAATTTTTCTTATCCCGTATGCAGACTTAATGAAAAGATGAAGCAACACTTAAAAATAGTTTCATAAAATCTAAAAGTAGCCATATACAGCAGAATATTCTAGAACGCAGAAATAACGTAGCATGGATAAGGGTTCTCACGCTTTTGCATAGTGATACAGCTCACACTTCAATTAGATCCCATATTCACTTCCCGAGATAGTTTTTCTAAAAAAATCATTACGTTTCATAGGTATAATTAAAAATTATCGTTTATCAGCACATTTTGCACTGATATTTGACCTGAACAGGGTTTCTCGCTAATTTGGGAATCCGCTGGAAGCTTTCCTGACGGGTCCATGATTCGTCATATTTATGCAGTAAATGAAGACTCCCTCTAAAAACAAGTCATTTACCACTTGTGAGACCGTCACGAGAGGCCGAAGAAGAGAGCGTAATACTAGCCGCTCAACGCCACGGTGCTTTCTCGCAGTAGGTTGTGAGAGTCACACAGAGCCTGGGGAGGTTCACTAATTATGTTGTACGATGCATCCCAAGAGAGAGATAACTGTGGTTTCGGATTAATCGCCCATATAGAAGGTGAGCCAAGCCACAAAGTAGTGCGTACTGCCATTCACGCACTCGCACGCATGCAGCACCGTGGCGCAATCCTTGCTGACGGCAAGACTGGCGACGGCTGCGGTTTATTACTTCAGAAGCCCGATCGTTTCTTTCGTCTGGTGGCGGAAGAGCACGGCTGGCGTTTAGCCAAAAATTACGCCGTTGGCATGATGTTTCTCAATCAGGACGAAGAGCTGGCTCGCGCCACACGTCGGATTGTAGAAGAAGAGTTGCAGAACGAAACGCTGTCCGTACTCGGCTGGCGTGAAGTTCCGACCAACCCGGATGTGCTGGGTGAAATAGCCCTGTCATCTATGCCGCGTATTGAGCAAATTTTCGTTAACGCCCCAGCAGGCTGGCGTCAACGCGATATGGAACGCCGCCTATTCATGGCGCGTCGCCGTATCGAAAAGCGTATCGAAGACAAAGAGTTCTACGTTTGTAGTTTCTCCAATCTGGTCACGATCTATAAAGGTCTGTGCATGCCAGCGGATCTGCCACGCTTCTACCTCGATCTGGCCGATCTGCGTCTGGAATCGGCAATTTGCCTGTTCCACCAGCGCTTCTCAACCAACACCGTACCCCGCTGGCCGCTGGCACAGCCGTTCCGCTATCTGGCGCACAACGGCGAGATCAATACCATCGCCGGTAACCGTCAATGGGCACGCGCGCGTGCTTATAAATTCAAAACTCCGCTGATCCCAGATTTGCAGGATGCCGCACCGTTCGTCAACGAAACCGGTTCTGACTCCAGCTCACTGGACAACATGCTGGAACTGTTCCTGAGCGGCGGGATGGATATTATCCGTGCCATGCGCCTGCTCGTTCCGCCAGCCTGGCAGAACAACCCAGATATGGATCCTGAACTGCGCTCCTTCTTCGACTTTAACTCCATGCACATGGAGCCGTGGGATGGCCCGGCCGGTATCGTCATGTCCGACGGGCGCTATGCAGCCTGTAACCTGGATCGTAACGGCCTACGTCCCGCGCGCTATGTCATCACCAAAGACAAGTTGATCACCTGCGCGTCCGAAGTCGGTATCTGGGATTATCAGCCGGATGAAGTGGTTGAAAAAGGCCGCGTTGGCCCTGGCGAACTGATGGTGATCGACACCCGCAGCGGCCGCATCCTACACTCAGCCGAAACCGATAACGATCTGAAAAGCCGCCATCCTTACAAAGAGTGGATGGAGAAAAACGTTAAGCGTCTGGTTCCATTTGAAGAGTTGCCAGACGATCAGGTCGGCAGTCGTGAATTCAACGATGAGCTGCTGGAAACCTACCAGAAACAGTACGGCTACAGCAGTGAAGAGCTGGATCAGGTCATCCGTGTACTGGGCGAAAATGGTCAGGAAGCCACTGGCTCCATGGGCGACGACACGCCGTTCGCCGTGCTGTCGAGCCGTCCGCGCATCATTTATGACTACTTCCGTCAGCAGTTCGCGCAGGTGACCAACCCGCCGATCGATCCGCTGCGTGAAGCACATGTGATGTCGCTGGCGACCAGTATTGGTCGCGAGATGAACGTCTTCTGTGAAGCAGAAGGTCAGGCTCACCGCCTGAGCTTTAAATCACCGATCCTGCTTTACTCCGATTTCACTCAGTTGACGTCACAGGATGAGCTGCACTATCGCGCCGACACGCTGGATCTGACGTTTGATTCGTCGCAGCAAACGCTGCAACAGACGATCGAGAAACTGTGTGACGAAGCAGAAAGCAAGGTCAGAGACGGTGCCGTGCTGCTGGTGCTGTCCGACCGTGGCATTAGCGAATCACGCTTGCCAGTCCCTGCGCCGATGGCAGTGGGTGCCGTTCAGCGCCGTTTGGTAGAAAAGAGCCTGCGCTGTGACGCCAACATCATTGTTGAAACCGCCAGCGCACGCGACCCGCATCACTTTGCCGTGCTGTTAGGCTTTGGTGCGACGGCTATCTACCCTTACCTCGCCTACGAAACGCTAGCGCGGATGGTGGATAACCACACCATCGACAAACCTTATCGTGCCGTGATGCTGAACTACCGTAACGGCATCAATAAAGGCCTCTATAAGATTATGTCCAAAATGGGCATTTCGACGATTGCATCTTACCGCTGTTCCAAGCTGTTTGAAGCTGTGGGTCTGCATAAAGATGTGTCGACGCAATGCTTCCTGGGCGTAGTCAGCCGCATCGGCGGGGCAAACTACAGCGACTTCGAACAAGACTTGCTGAATCTGTCCAAGCGCGCCTGGCTGAAGCGCAAAACGCTGGAACAGGGTGGCCTGCTGAAATTTGTTCACGGCGGCGAATATCATGCCTATAACCCGGATGTCGTCACGACGCTGCAAACTGCGGTGAAAACTGGGGAGTACAGCGATTACGAACAATACGCCAAGCTGGTGAACGAGCGCCCAGCGGCGACGTTACGCGACCTGCTGGCGCTGAAACCGCAAGAAGGCGCGGCCATCGCTATCGACAGCGTTGAACCGGCCACTGAAATGTTCAAACGTTTCGATACCGCAGCCATGTCTATTGGTGCACTCAGCCCCGAAGCGCATGAATCGCTGGCAGAAGCGATGAACGAACTGGGCGGTTTCTCCAACTCCGGTGAGGGTGGTGAAGATCCAGCGCGTTACGGCACGAATAAAGTGTCCCGTATCAAGCAGGTTGCCTCTGGTCGCTTTGGTGTGACGCCAGCCTATCTGGTCAACGCCGATGTGATTCAGATTAAAGTAGCACAGGGTGCGAAACCGGGTGAAGGCGGTCAGTTACCGGGTGATAAAGTCACGCCGTACATTGCTCGTCTGCGCTATTCCGTACCGGGTGTGACGCTGATTTCGCCACCGCCGCACCACGATATTTACTCTATCGAAGACTTGGCACAGCTGATTTTCGATCTGAAGCAGGTCAACCCGAAAGCAATGATTTCGGTGAAACTGGTGTCCGAGCCGGGCGTTGGGACTATCGCTACGGGCGTTGCCAAGGCCTATGCCGATTTGATTACCATCGCCGGTTACGACGGTGGTACGGGTGCCAGCCCGCTGTCCTCCGTGAAATACGCGGGTTGTCCGTGGGAACTGGGTCTGGTTGAAACACAACAGGCTCTGGTATCCAACGGCCTACGTCACAAAATCCGCCTTCAGGTGGACGGTGGTCTGAAAACGGGTCTGGATATCGTCAAAGCAGCGATTCTGGGTGCGGAGAGCTTCGGCTTCGGAACTGGACCCATGGTTGCGTTGGGCTGTAAATACCTGCGTATTTGCCACCTGAATAACTGTGCAACGGGCGTTGCAACGCAGGATGAGAAGCTGCGTCGCGATCACTATCATGGCCTGCCTGAGCGTGTGACCAACTACTTCCACTTCATCGCACATGAAACTCGCGTACTGATGGCAGAACTGGGCGTTAGCCGTCTGGTGGATCTGATTGGTCGTACCGACCTGTTGGTTGAGCTGGACGGTTTCAGTGCGAAACAGAACAAGCTGGATCTGTCGCCGCTGCTGCACGCGGCACAGCCTCAGCCGGGCAAAGCGCTGTACTGCACTGAAAGCAATCTGTCGTTCGATAAAGGCTTGTTGAACAAAGAGCTGCTGGCGCAGGCACAGCCGCACATCGATGCGAAACAGGGTAAAGCGCTCTACTTCGATATCCGCAACACCGATCGCTCCGTCGGCGCGACGCTGTCTGGCGCGATTGCCGAGAAACACGGCGATCAAGGTCTGGCTGGCGATCCGATCAAAGCTCACTTCTCCGGTACCGCAGGACAGAGTTTTGGTGTCTGGAACGCTGGAGGTCTGGAGCTGAAATTAACCGGCGATGCCAACGACTACGTGGGCAAAGGTATGGCTGGCGGCAGTATCTCCGTGCGTCCTCCGGTGGGTTCGGCCTTCCGCAGTCACGAAGCCAGCATCATCGGTAACACCTGCCTCTACGGTGCCACTGGCGGCAAGCTGTTTGCCGCAGGCCGTGCAGGTGAGCGTTTCGCCGTGCGTAACTCCGGCTGTATCACCGTGGTAGAAGGTATCGGCGATAACGGCTGTGAATACATGACGGGCGGTATCGTCTGCGTGTTGGGTCGTACCGGCGTGAACTTTGGCGCAGGCATGACCGGCGGGTTCGCCTACGTACTGGATGAAGACGGCGAATTCCGCAAACGCGTTAACCCAGAGCTGGTAGAAGTGCTGGATGTGGAAGAGCTGGCTATTCATGAAGAGCATCTGCGTGGCCTGATCACCGAGCACGTACAGAATACCGGTTCACACCGCGGAGAAGAGATCCTCGCTAACTGGCCGACCTGGGCACCGAAATTTGCTCTGGTGAAACCGAAGTCAAGTGATGTGAAGGCATTGTTGGGTCACCGTAGTCGTTCCGCAGCTGAGCTGCGGGTTCAGGCGCAGTAAGAGGTCATCATGAGTCAAAATGTTTACCAATTTATCGACTTACAGCGCGTTGATCCGCCCAAGAAACCGCTGAAGATTCGTAAAATTGAATTTGTTGAGATCTACGAGCCGTTCTCAGAAAGCCAGTCCAAAGCACAGGCAGATCGCTGCCTGTCATGCGGAAACCCTTACTGTGAGTGGAAGTGTCCAGTACATAACTACATTCCGAACTGGCTGAAGCTGGCGAACGAAGGCCGCATTATCGAAGCGGCTGAGTTATCACACCAGACCAACAGCCTGCCGGAAGTCTGCGGCCGCGTATGCCCGCAGGATCGTCTGTGTGAAGGGTCTTGTACGCTGAATGATGAGTTCGGCGCGGTCACCATCGGCAACATCGAGCGCTATATCAATGATAAAGCGATAGAGATGGGCTGGAAGCCAAGCGTTGCCAACGTCAAACCAACCGGCAAACGCGTCGCCATCATTGGCGCAGGCCCAGCTGGGCTGGCCTGTGCCGATGTGCTGGCACGCAGTGGCGTACAGGCCGTCGTTTTCGATCGTCACCCTGAGATCGGTGGCCTGCTGACCTTCGGCATCCCCTCTTTCAAGCTGGAAAAAGAGGTGATGGTGAAACGCCGTGAAATCTTCACTGAGATGGGGATCGAATTCCGTCTGAATATCGAAGTCGGCAAAGACGTACAAATGAAAGCGCTGCTGGACGAGTACGATGCGGTATTCCTCGGTGTCGGCACTTATCAGTCTATGCGTGGCGGATTGGACAATGAAGATGCTCAAGGTGTCTACGATGCGCTGCCGTTCCTGATCGCTAACACCAAGCAGCTGATGGGCTTTGACGCCGCAGTAGACGAGCCTTACATCAGTATGCAGGGGAAACGCGTTGTGGTGCTGGGCGGTGGTGATACCGCGATGGACTGCGTGCGTACCTCGATTCGTCAGGGCGCAACGCACGTTACCTGTGCCTATCGTCGTGATGAAGAGAACATGCCAGGCTCCAAGCGCGAAGTGAAAAACGCGCGTGAAGAAGGCGTCGAGTTCAAATTCAACCTGCAACCGTTAAGCGTCGAGATCAATGGCACGGGCAAAGTGTGTGGCGTGAAAATGGCCCGTACTGCACTGGGCGCACCGGATGCCAACGGCCGTCGTCGTCCTGAAATCGTAGAGGGTTCCGAGCACGTACTGGAAGCGGATGCGGTCATCATGGCGTTCGGCTTTCGTCCGCACAAAATGGCGTGGCTGGCAGAACATGACGTCAAACTGGACGATCAAGGGCGCATTGTTGCACCAGAAAGCTGCGACAACGCTTTCCAAACCAGCAACCCGAAGATTTTTGCGGGCGGCGACGCAGTACGCGGTTCCGATCTGGTGGTTACGGCCATCGCAGAAGGTCGTAAAGCCGCAGACGGCATCATGAACTATCTGGAAGTGTAGAAACACAACACACCTCTTGAGGGCAGCATTAGCTGCCCTTTTCTTTTTCCGGTTTAACCTCAAGCACCTGTTAGCAACCGACAGAAACCCACTCTGTTTCTTTCTTTGGCATTTCACACCAGACGGGCTAATAAACCCTTCATCTTTCCACTCCGCTCTAAAGAACTTTTCGTAATAAATCCTGCAATTTTACGTGAAAGGCCTACACTTACCTCCGGCATTTACTTGTCTTTATTAAGATTGGATTTTATTAAGGAGGAAATATGACAGTTGAAGTGGCTCTTGTAACAGGAGGCGGTCAAGGTATTGGCCGTGCTATTGCTCTCAGACTGGCGGCAGATGGCTTTGCCGTCGCCATCGTGGACTATAACCAAGAATCCGCACACAGCGTGGCGCAGGAAATCGAAAAATCCGGCGGGCAAGCCATCGCACTACAGGCAGACGTCGCGGATCGTGAGGCGGTTTTCGCCGCCGTCGCAGAAGCCAAAAAGCGCTTTGGTGACTTTAACGTCATCGTCAATAACGCCGGTATTGCCCCCTCAACCCTGATTGAAGATATCACGCCAGAAGTCATCGATCGCGTTTACAACATCAACGTCAAAGGCGTCATCTGGGGCATTCAGGCTGCGCTTGATGCCTTCAAATCTCTGGGTCACGGCGGAAAAATCATCAATGCCTGCTCACAGGCTGGACATGTCGGTAATCCCGAACTCGCTGTATACAGTTCGAGTAAATTTGCCGTTCGCGGCTTGACGCAAACTGCCGCTCGCGATTTAGCGCCGTTGGGAATCACGGTTAATGGTTATTGTCCAGGCATCGTAAAAACGCCGATGTGGGATGAAATCGATCGAAAAATCTCTGAATCCGCAGGAAAACCGCAAGGCTATGCGACGGAGGAATTCGCCAAACGCATCACGCTGGGTCGTCTTTCCGAACCAGAAGATGTCGCCGCTTGCGTCTCCTATCTGGCCAGCCATGATTCCGACTATATGACAGGACAGTCGTTATTGATTGATGGCGGAATGGTGTTCAATTAACGTCATATTTTGCTAACGATACGAAATAAGCAAGGGCACCGCAGTGGTGCCCTTAGGAACAGATTACTTTACGACCCGTAGAGAGGGTCTGCCACCTTTAGGCGGCTGTGGTGGTTCATCATCAGAACCCGAGTCATCGTCAGGCGCTTCTGAATCAGGCGAGCTATCGACAATCGACATGACCGCTCCTGAAGAGGGTAAGTCTTCTTGCAAGTCTTCATATTCACCCGCGGATTCGTAAGCAGGTTCGGACTCAAACATCGTTCCAGCCCCGTTCTCACGTGCGTAGATCGCCATTACGGCCGCCATCGGCACATAAACCTGACGCGGTACGCCGCCAAAACGGGCATTGAAACGAACGCTGTCATCAGCTAACTCAAGGCCACCAACAGCGCGCGGTGCGATATTCAGCACAATCTGGCCGTCACGGGCAAACTCCATCGGCACCATAACATCTGGCAGAGTCACATCGACCACCAGATGAGGCGTTAATTGGTTGTCCAACAACCAATCATAAAAAGCCCGTAATAAATACGGACGACGCGGAGACAGTTGAGACAACGCCATACAGTTTAACCTCGGGTTTGCAAACGCATTTCACGTTCCACTTCCGTCAGGGAAGCCAGGAACGCATCACGCTCAAAGACGCGTGTCATGTAGCCTTTCAGTTCTTTCGCGCCCGAACCACTCAGTTCAATGCCTATCTGTGGCAAACGCCACAGCAGTGGAGCCAGATAGCAATCCACCAGGCTGAACTCCTCACTCATGAAATAAGGCGCTTCATTGAACACCGGGGCAATTGCCAGCAGTTCTTCACGCAGTTGTTTACGCGCAGCGTCCGCTTCCTGAGCGTTGCCATGCGTAATTTTCTTCAGCAAAGAATACCAGTCGCTCTCAATGCGATGCATCATCAGGCGGCTGTTACCGCGCGCAACCGGGTAGACGGGCATTAATGGCGGATGAGGAAAACGTTCATCCAGATACTCCATGATAATACGTGATTCATAGAGCGTCAGTTCGCGATCGACCAGCGTCGGCACGGAACCATAAGGATTGAGGTCAATAAGATCCTGAGGCAAATTATCCATGTCCACCTGCTCAATCTCGACACTCACACCTTTTTCCGCCAATACAATGCGGACCTGATGGCTAAAAATGTCGGACGGACCAGAAAACAGCGTCATTACCGAACGTTTGTTGGCAGCGACAGCCATGAAAACCTCCAAGTTTATTGAGAAAATATGGCGAATAACCACGCAGTGAATAACCTGCAAACCGCTATTCGAAATTCTGCTCGCCAATGTGTAAACGTCACCTGATAAAATCCATCGTTTTAAACGACTACGCGATAGCTGGCACACAGGCATAAAATCGGCTAATAGCTTATCAGATTTTGTTCGTTTTGTGGGGGCATAAGCGCAATTTCATCGCTAAGATACGGAAAGTAAAGCGTATATTTCGATTAAATTATTTTTAGACATAAAAAACCCGGTGACCAGCACCGGGTTTTTTGCATTGATTTCGCTGCAATGCAGCCAGAAATTAACGCTTGGAGAACTGAGGACGACGACGTGCTTTACGCAGACCGACTTTCTTACGTTCAACCTGACGAGCATCACGAGTAACGAAACCGGCTTTACGCAGTTCGCCACGCAGAGACTCATCATACTCCATCAGAGCACGGGTGATACCGTGACGGATCGCACCAGCCTGACCAGAGATACCACCACCTTTAACGGTGATGTACAGATCAAATTTACCAACCATGTCGACCAGTTCAAGCGGCTGACGAACTACCATGCGGGCAGTTTCGCGACCGAAGTACTGTTCCAGACTACGCTGGTTGATAACGATGTTACCGTTGCCCGGTTTGATGAACACGCGAGCGGCGGAGCTTTTGCGGCGACCAGTGCCGTAGTATTGATTTTCAGCCATTGCCTATAATCCCGATTAAATGTCCAGAACTTGCGGTTGCTGTGCCGCGTGATTGTGCTCGGTGCCCGCGTAAACTTTCAGTTTACGGAACATAGCACGACCCAACGGGCCCTTCGGCAGCATGCCTTTAACCGCGATTTCAATCACACGCTCAGGACGGCGGGCAATCATCTCTTCAAAGGTCGCTTGTTTAATACCACCGATGTGACCGGTGTGATGATAATAAATCTTGTCAGTACGCTTGTTGCCAGTTACAGCAACTTTGTCAGCGTTCAGAACGATGATGTAATCACCCGTATCAACGTGCGGAGTGTATTCCGCTTTATGCTTGCCGCGCAGACGACGAGCCAGTTCAGTAGCGAGACGGCCTAAAGTTTTACCGTTCGCATCAACAACGTACCAGTCGCGTTTTACGGTCTCTGGTTTAGCTGTAAAAGTTTTCATTAAAAGCTTACCCAATAATTAGTTACACGTTGGTGAACACCCAAACGCTCGAAAACAGTTGAGGCTCACACGACCATCAAGTCCAGCAAACCTACCCCTTCGAATAGCCATTGCCGGCACTATAAAGTTTTTGGGAAAAAAACTTTGTTGTAACGTGGGGTCGCAAGATTATAGAGAAGTCATTCTCAAAAATCGACCTTTTTTCACACGCAAATGACGAAAACTACAGCCAGCGTTATGCCAAATGTGGCTGCCGTAGGTACTCTTCGCTTTGCATTTCCTGTAAACGAGATAAACAGCGCTGATATTCAAATTTCAAGTGCTCTCCCTGGTAGATATCAAACATCGAGGCCTGTGCAGAGATAATCAATTTGATACGACGATCGTAGCACTCGTCTACCAGCGCCAGAAAACGGCGAGCGGTATTCTCTTCTTTCGTATCCATCACCGTCACATTGTGCAACAGCACCGTGTGGTAGAGGCGCGAAAGCGCGATGTAATCATTCTGGCTGCGCGCCTCTGTACACAGCGTGTGGAAATCGACTGCCAGCACGCCGTCGCTTACGCCGAGTGTCGCTAGCGGACGATGATTGACCTCCAGCATCGGTCCCGGCGTCTGCAATTTCTTCCCAGTCAGGCGGGTGAACATCTGCTGCATCGCGGCACTTGTCTCTTCATTCAGCGGGGAAAGATAAAGATGTGCCTGTGTTAGCGTTCGCAGACGATAATCGATGCCGGCATCGACATTGCGCACTTCACAATACTGTTTAATTAACTCAATGGCAGGGAGAAAACGCGCACGTTGTAATCCATTGCGATAGAGATCGTCCGGCGGAATATTCGACGTCGCTACCAGCGCAATACCACGGGCAAACAGCGCACGCAGCAATTCAGCCAGCAGCATCGCATCGGTAATGTCAGAGACGAAGAATTCATCAAAGCACAGTACATCGGTTTCGGCTTTGAAACCGTCGGCCACCTTCTCCAGCGGATTTTCTTGCCCCTGAAACTGATTCAACTCTTCATGTACACGCAGCATAAAGCGATGGAAATGCAGACGCATCTTACGTTCGGCAGGCAGGCTATGGAAAAACATATCCATCAGCCAGGTTTTACCACGCCCGACGCCGCCCCACATATACAGCCCTTGAACCGGCGCAGACTCGCGTTTATCACTCAGCCCCAGCCAGCTACGCCATTTCCCCACGCGGCCAGACGCCCCTGCATTGTCATCCGCAACACGTTTGCATAGTGCCTGATGTATCGCTTCCAGACGCACAACCGTTTGCCGCTGCACCTCGTCTGGTTGATATTCACCGGCGGAAAGTGCCTGTTGGTAAAGCGCCAAGGGTGTGGTTTGCTGCCATGTTGTCTGTGGAGTAGCCATCGCAATCCCTGAGAAAAAAGTTAGTTGTATTTTGCTGTGTGTTGCCGTCGATTTAAGCCGTAATCGTCGCAGTTAACAACCTTGATGTCTGCGCTGAGTCAACATTCCTGTCGGTCATCGAGCATCAGGATTCCACTCAGGCAAGGTTAACGGTTATAGTGACTATTATTAAGTGAAAAACCCTACGGGACAACGACGTCAAAATAGGAGCTATTATGACTTGGGAGTATGCGCTGATAGGTTTAGTTGTCGGTATTATTATTGGTGCTGTCGCCATGCGCTTTGGTAACCGTAAGCTGCGGCAACAGCAGGTATTGCAAAATGAGCTGGAGAAAAGCAAAACCGAACTCGAAGACTATCGTCAGGAATTGGTTGGACACTTCGCCCGCAGTGCGGAGCTGTTGGACAACATGGCGGATGACTATCGTCAGCTTTATCAGCACATGGCGAAAAGCTCCAATAACCTGTTACCTAACGTTCCCGGCCATGATAATCCGTTTAAATATCGGCTGACCGAGTCAGAAGCAGATAACGATCAGGCTCCGGTGAATATGCCACCACGCGATTATTCCGATGGCGCGTCTGGTCTGCTGCGTGGCGAAAGCCCGATTCGCAAATAATCCATTCAATCAACTTAAGCGTGAGGCGGCTTGTCTCACGCTTTCTCTTCTCTTGTTCTACGCTTATTAAGATGCGCACCGCAGGCTGTCATCGTTCGATCACACACCATAAAAAGCGATAGTTACAATCTGCTGACGAAACAGCAGTGAACTTTACACATTGATCGTCAGTCTGACTCTTCACCGTGTCTTTAAGTTTATATATCATCGTTTTATTCATCCGCAGGCCGTGAGAGAGTTAATAACAATGAAAAAAACGTCATTATTATTTAGTGCACTGGCAATGAGTATAGGTTTGACCCTGTCCACGCTTCCCACAGCGAATGCTGCACTGCCAGCCGTGGTTCAAGGGCAACAGACGCCAAGCCTGGCTCCGATGCTGGAAAAAGTCTTGCCAGCCGTCGTCAGCGTGCATGTTGAAGGTACACAGGTACAGCGCCAGCGCGTGCCAGAAGAGTTTAAGTTCTTTTTTGGTCCGAATTTCCCGACAGACAAACAAAATTCTCGTCCGTTTGAAGGTCTGGGTTCCGGCGTGATTATTGATGCAGCAAAAGGTTATGTGCTCACCAACAATCACGTTATCAATAACGCCGACAAAATCCGCGTCCAGCTTAATGACGGACGTGAATATGATGCGAAGCTGATCGGTCGCGACGAGCAGACCGATATCGCTCTGCTACAAGTGAACGACGCCAAAAATCTGATCGCCGTGAAAATGGCGGATTCCGATCAATTACGCGTCGGTGACTTTGCCGTTGCCGTTGGTAATCCGTTCGGCCTCGGCCAGACTGCAACATCCGGCATTATCTCCGCACTGGGACGTAGCGGCCTGAATCTTGAAGGACTGGAAAACTTCATCCAGACCGATGCTTCCATCAACCGCGGTAACTCAGGTGGTGCGCTGGTTAACCTCAACGGCGAACTGATCGGTATCAATACCGCGATTCTGGCGCCCGGCGGTGGGAACATCGGCATTGGTTTCGCCATCCCTAGCAACATGGCCCAGAATCTGGCGCAGCAATTGGTTGAATTTGGTGAGGTCAAGCGTGGGCTGCTGGGTATTAAAGGCAGCGAGATGACGTCTGAGATGGCGAAAGCCTTCAAAGTCGACGCGCAGCGCGGTGCCTTCGTCAGCGAGGTTTTACCGAAATCTGCCGCGGCCAAAGCCGGTATTAAGGCGGGCGACGTGTTGACCACGCTGGATGGTAAACCAATCAGCAGCTTTGCAGAACTTCGAGCCAAAGTCGGCACCACCGCGCCAGGCAAGACCGTGAAAATCGGCCTGTTGCGTGATGGTAAACCGCAAGAGGTTTCCGTCGTGTTGGATAACAGCACCTCGGCATCAACCAGCGCCGAAACGCTTTCACCGTCATTACAGGGCGCATCTCTAACCAATGGTCAACTGAAAGACGGCAGTAAAGGTGTACAGATTGATAACGTCGCTAAAGACACGCCAGCAGCGCAGGTCGGTCTGCAAAAAGGCGATATTATCATCGGCGTAAACCGCGAACGTATTGAAAATATCACGCAACTGCGCAAACTGCTGGAGGCAAAACCTTCCGTTCTGGCGTTGAATATTGTTCGTGGCGAAGAAACGATCTATCTGCTGCTACGTTAATCGCTTGTCGTTTTTACGACGGCTTAACCGGCCAGAAAATCGCTAATGTTAAAAAATTTCCAGGAGAAATTTTTAACGTTGTATCAGCAACGGCCCGTAAGGGTGACGGCCAGGGATGGAACGCCATAAAAAATCGGACACCGAGTCATGCGGTGTCCGAACTTCTCGTGATATCCTTCCTCCATCTCCCTTTTTCCACAGAAAATCGCGGCCATGCTTGCTAAGTTATTACGTTCAGCGCTATTTGGTGCCCTCGTTGCCGGTATTATTCTGGCCGTACTTCCGTTTATCGGATCTGGCATGTCGTTTCTGAAAAGCAATGACAGAAATACTGAAGGCTCGCCCGTCAGTTATCATCAGGGCGTCAACCGCGCGGCTCCCGCTGTGGTTAATATTTATAATCGGGTTGCCAATACCGACAAACCCAGTGAAGTCGCGATTCACCCTCTGGGTTCTGGCGTCATCATGAATGAAAAAGGGTATATTTTAACCAACAAGCATGTGATTAATAACGTGCAACAGATTCAGATAGAGCTGTCAGACGGCAGGCTGTATGAAGCACGCGTCATCGGTTCTGATTCCCTGACCGATCTGGCGGTGTTACAAATTGATGGCGTCAACTTACCCGTTATTCCCATGAATCCAGACCGTATACCGCACGTTGGCGATGTTGTGATGGCAATCGGCAACCCTTACAACCTGGGGCAAACCGTCACGCAAGGCGTAATCAGCGCCACCGGTCGTGTCAGCCTCAGCACTTACGGACAGCAAAGAAGCCAGGTTGGACGCCAAAATCTGTTACAAACCGATGCGTCAATTAACCACGGGAATTCCGGCGGCGCGTTGGTCAACACACTCGGTGAACTGGTCGGTATCAATACTCTCTCTTTTGATAAAAGCAGCAATGGCGAAACGCCAGAAGGCATTAGCTTCGCGATTCCCGTGGCACTGGCGACCAAGGTGATGGGCAAGCTGATCCGCGATGGTCGTGTGGTTCGCGGCTATATTGGCATCAACGGCGTACAGCTCGAAAATTTTGAGAACAGCACATCAACCAACAATCGTGATGCGCAGGGTAGATTGACCGGCATTCTCGTCCAGACTATCGATCCAAATGGTCCAGCTGATAAAGCGGGTATCCACATCGAAGACGTCATCGTTAGCGTGAACAATAAGCCTGCACGCTCAATTATCGAGACGATGGAACAGGTTTCGGAAATACATCCCGGCACCGTCATTCCGGTCACTATTGAGCGTGCTAATAAGCAAATCACGCTACAAATGACAATTCAGGAATTCCCGACCCAATAGCAGTATGCAAAGTCGTTAATAAAAGTCACAGCGCGGGCAAACAAGAAACCGGGTGGGAACCCACCCGGCGGCTAACAAATATCATTTGAAGATTAAACGGCAGAAACGCTTACTCGTGCTCTTTAACGCGCTCAATGTTCGCACCCAAGGCACGCAGTTTATCTTCAATGCGGTCATAGCCACGATCGATGTGATAAATACGATCCACTATCGTCACGCCTTCCGCAATACAACCTGCTAATACAAGACTGGCTGACGCACGTAAGTCGGTCGCCATCACCTGCGCCCCCGACAGCTTATCTACGCCGTGGCAAATCACCGTATTGCTCTCGATTTCCGCCTGTGCGCCCATACGGATAAGCTCAGGCACATGCATGAAGCGGTTTTCAAAGATAGTTTCGGTAATCACCCCCGTCCCTTCTGCGACCAGATTCAGTAAGCTGAACTGCGCCTGCATATCGGTCGGGAACCCAGGATGCGGGGAGGTGCGAACGGTAACCGCTTTCGGACGCTTACCGTGCATATCCAGGCTGATCCAGTCTTCGCCAATTTCAATCTCCGCGCCCGCTTCGCGCAGCTTCGCCAACACCGCATCCAGCGTATCAGGACGGGTATTGCGACAAATAATCTGACCACGAGATACCGCAGCCGCGACCAGGAATGTGCCGGTTTCAATACGGTCAGGGACAACGCGATACACGCCGCCACCCAGACGCGCAACGCCTTCAATGGTGATTTTATCGCTGCCTGCACCGCTGATTTTCGCACCCAACGTATTCAGGAAGTTTGCCGTATCGACAATCTCTGGTTCACGCGCGGCGTTCTCAATAATCGTGGTGCCTTCCGCCAGCGTTGCCGCACTCATGATGGTTACCGTGGCACCCACGCTAACCTTATCCATCACGATATGCGCACCTTTCAGGCGTCCATCAACCGTTGCTTTTACATAGCCTTCTTCCAGTACGATCTGCGCCCCGAGCTGCTCAAGGCCGTAAATATGCAAATCCACCGGGCGCGCGCCAATCGCACAGCCGCCGGGCAGCGATACCTGACCCTGGCCAAAACGCGCCACCAGCGGCCCCAAAGCCCAGATCGAAGCGCGCATGGTTTTCACCAGATCGTACGGCGCGCAAAACACGTTTACATCGCTGGCATCCACATGGACGGAACCGTTACGCTCAACGCGCGCACCCAACTGACCAAGCAGCTTCATAGTGGTATCGATGTCGCGCAGTTTCGGTACGTTCTGGATTTCTACCGGCTCTTCTGCGAGTAACGCAGCGAACAGGATTGGCAACGCGGCATTCTTGGCACCGGAAATGGTCACTTCCCCCGCTAAGCGGGTTGGGCCCTGAACACGAAATTTATCCATAGTCTTTGTATCTCAATGTCTTAATTCAATATTTCGTCATACTGATACCGGCAGTGTATTCCCTATCGTACAGGGAATACTTAGAAGCCGTTCAGTTTACGGTCACGTTGCCACTCTTCAGGCGTATAGGCCTTAATCGACAATGCATGAATACGGTTATCCGCGATGTACTCCATCAGCGGCGCATAAACAGCCTGCTGTTTTTTTACTCGGCTCATTCCAGCAAAAAGTCCGCCCACTGCGATGACTTGAAAATGGCTGCCATCACCAGAAACATGGGCTTCTTCCAGTGCTAATGCGTTCATCAGCACGTCTTTAATTTCGTTATTTTCCATCGCTCTCGATTTCTATGTCAGGGGGAGATGATTTACAGGGAGGTATCTTAGATGAATATGACGCTATCTTAAACAAAGAATGCGCCCCTTCAGACGATGCCTAGAGGGGCGAATCCGGTAACCCGCGTTACCGTTTAAGACACAGGAATGATTTCATTCAGGTTATAGAGCGCAATGAGCGTTTTTAACCGATCGCTGGCACCTACAATCGTTATCTCATCGCCTGAACACGGCTGCTGATAAACGTGTATCAGCAATGCCAACCCAGCAGAATCAACACGGTTTAATCCAGACACATCCAGCGTGGTTTTACCCGCTAGCAACGATTCACGCTGCTGCCAGAACGGTAACAGCGTTTCACGATCCAGATCGCCGGTTAATGCCAACGTTGCTTCCTGCGCCTGCCAGTTCAATGCGTTCGCCATGTTCGTACCCAAATTACTTTTTCTGATCCAACGTGATTTTCTGCTTCGCCGAGGCTTCCAGTTGTTGAGTCAGGCCGTCAACGCCTTTCTGACGCAATATTGACGCCCACTCGTTCTGCTTCGTGGTGATCATACTGACGCCTTCGGCAATCATGTCATACGCCTGCCAGTTACCGCTTTTACTGTTCTTACGCCATTGGAAATCCAGACGTACCGGAGGACGGCCACCGTTATCAACGATAGTGACGCGAATGGAAACGATATCGGCATTGCCTAGCGGCTGTTCAGGAGCGATTTGATAAGTCTGCCCGTTATACATCGCCAGAGCCTGCCCATAAGCCTGCTCAAGATAGGCTTCAAACGCTTTGAAATAGGCATCACGCTGTGCCGGTGTTGAATCTTTGTAGTAACGGCCCAGAACCAACGCACCGGCATATCTCACCTGAACATACGGCAACAGTTCTTCACGCACGACAGTACGCAAATAGTCAGGGTTTTGCTTGATTTTGGGCTGCTCATTCTTTAAACGATCAAAGGTTTTTCCCGCCGCTTCATTCATTAAACGATAGGGATTGGTTTGATCCGCCGCGTTGGCTAATGGCGCGACCACCAGTAAAGCTACCATCAGTAAACGTTTAAACATGCAGATATCCTCTTATGGATGTGAAGGAACAGGTTCGTTGCTGTGCTCAGAGGTTGCCGCAGAATCGTCACCCGGCTCCGGCCCCGATTGCCCCGATTGCCCCGCATTATCCTCACTATTGCCACCGCTCTTATATAGGAATTGACCGATGAGATCTTCAAGCACCATCGCTGACTTGGTGTCTTGAATCACACCACCGTCCTTCAGAATCGTCGTCCCCATATCCTCATCTTCAAACCCGATATTCAATGCCAGATACTGCTCGCCCAGCAAGCCCGAGGTACGAATAGCCAGAGAACTGGTATCGGGGATATGATCGTAACGCTGCTGAATATCCATCGCCACACGCGGCAGGTAGGTTTTCTCATCCAGCGAGATATCCGCCACGCGGCCAATGACCACGCCGCCAATTCGGATCGGAGAACGCGCTTTCAACCCGCCAATGTTGTCAAATGTCGCGTACAGACGATACGTTGGCTCACTGCCTATCGCCTTGAGATCGGCCACTTTCAGGCATAAAAAGAGAATGGCAGCCAGCGCGATCAACATAAACACACCAACCCAGACTTCAGTTTTCTTTGTTTGCATCGACTCAGTTCCCAAACATCAGTGCTGTCAGCACAAAATCCAATCCCAGTACCGCTAACGACGAATGCACGACGGTTCGGGTCGTTGCACGGCTAATCCCCTCAGACGTCGGGATCGCATCATAGCCGTTAAACAGTGCAATCCAGGTCACGGTAATCGCAAATACGATACTTTTAATCACACAGTTCAATACATCCTGACGCCAGTCAACCGCGCCCTGCATGGCAGACCAGAAGAACCCGCTGTCGATACCTTTCCAGTCCACACCGACCAACGCGCCTCCCCAAATGCCCACCGCGACAAAAATCACTGCCAGCAGCGGCATACTGATTAACCCAGCCCAAAAGCGCGGTGCGACAACGCGGCGCAGCGGGTCAACCGCCATCATCTCCATGCTGGAAAGCTGCTCGGTTGCCTTCATCAGACCGATTTCCGCCGTCAACGCGGACCCAGCTCGCCCGGCGAACAGCAGTGCCGTCACCACCGGACCAAGCTCACGCAGCAGCGACAGCGCCACCATCATGCCCAAACTGGCCTCGGCACTGTACGTCGTCAGGATGATATAGCCCTGTAACCCCAGCACCATACCGATGAACAAACCGGAAACCATGATGATAAGCAGCGACTGCACGCCAACGCTGTAAAGTTGTTTCACCAACAGCGGCCACTGTTTTCTGAATTCAGGTCTACCCACCAGCGCATTAAACAGCATCAGCCCTGCGCGCCCAAACGAGGCACTAGTAGAGATTCCCTGACGCCCTAGCGACGCCAACGTCCGTAATAACATGACTGCGTTAACCCCCTGAGCCTAGCAGCGACGTTTTATAGTCGCCCGCTGGAAAACGGAAAGGCACTGGCCCGTCGGCGATGCCATCCAGGAACTGACGAACCTGCGAATCATTATTCGCCCTTAGCTGTTCCGCTGTTCCTTCCGCTATCACCCGTTTGTCGGCCACAATATAGGCGTAATCGGCGATGCTCATCACCTCCGGTACATCGTGAGAAACCACAACGCAGGTCACGCCCAATGCATGGTTCAACTCGTCAATAAGCTTCACCAGAGTCCCCAGCGTGATCGGATCCTGCCCGACAAAAGGCTCATCAAACATAATCAGTTCAGGGTCGAGCGCAATGGCTCTCGCCAGCGCCGCGCGCCGCGCCATACCACCGGAAAGCTCCGCTGGCATCAGCTCGGCAGCACCACGCAACCCCACGGCTTCCAACTTCATCATCACAATGCTACGCAGCAGCGACTCCGGCAGTTGGGTATGTTCACGCAGCGGCCAGGCGACATTATCAAACACGTTCAAATCGGTGAATAACGCCCCGGACTGAAACAACATGCTCATTTTCTTGCGCGCGTTGTACAGTTCGCTGCGCGATAGCGCGGGGATGTTCTCACCATCAAACCAGATTTGACCACTGTCCGGCGGTAGTTGCCCGCCGATCAGACGCAGCAACGTAGTTTTACCGATACCAGAAGGCCCCATGATCGCAGTGACCTTGCCTTTAGGAACGTTCAGCGTGATATCCGTAAAAATCTCTCGCTCTCCGCGACGAAAGCTAAGACCACGGATCTCGACCAGATTAGTTGCCTCATGGTTCATTATTTCCATTCCTTACCAATCAGTACGCTTATAGAGGTCTTTCATTCCAGCCTAACGGCTGGTTTTGATCAGAGTGAGAGTTTTACAAAAACTTACCGCAAGTTCTTGTCCAAAATGGCGGCATACACCGTTATCTGGTTTTACTTATCGCGACAGGTTTTACTTTTTCGCCCAGCACCGTCAGAATTAGCACTCATCACAGAAAAATGCTTTTTGTGCGAAATTCGTCCAAAAATACTGACTTATTCGACAACAAGCTGGTGATTATACACTAAATAATTCGAGTTGCAGGAAGGCGGCGGCGCAGCGCGTCTCAGCGAACTTACACCAGTAAGTGACTGAGGTGAGCAAGAAAAACCAGCGCACATGCAGCTTGAAGTATGATCCTATTAAAGGACTCTGCATGCTTTTTGCAACACTACTCTTGTTCGTTGGTTTGCTACTACTGGTCTACGGAGCCGATCGTCTTGTCTATGGCGCCGCTGTGCTTGCACGTTCCCTCGGCTTACCTCCTTTCGTCATCGGCATCACCGTTGTCGGCTTCGGCACTTCGCTACCGGAGCTGGTTGTTTCTGTTACCGCCGCTTTAAACGAACAGAATGATATGGCTGTCGGTAATGTTATCGGCTCCAATATCACCAATATTTTACTCATCCTCGGCAGCGCCGCGCTCATTCGCCCACTCACGGTACATTCGACCATACTGCGCCGGGAATTGCCGCTCATGTTGTCCGTCACTTTATTGTGTGGCGTTTTACTGCATGATAGCTACCTGAGCCGTGCCGACGGCATGCTGCTACTCTTTGCCGCCATTCTGTGTCTGGTGTTGATACTTCGGATGGCGCAACAGGCGCAGTTGGAAGGCGGTGATAGCCTGACTCGCGAACAGTTGGCGGAACTTCCGCAGGACGACAGCAATCAGATGGTTGCTGTGCTGTGGCTGATTCTCGGCATGATTATTTTACCCATGGCTGCCCGTATGGTGGTGGATAACGCAACCGTCATTGCACGCTACTTCGATGTCAGCGAGTTGACTATCGGGCTGACGATATTGGCGATTGGCACCAGCCTGCCCGAACTCGCTACCGCTATCGTCGGGACGTTGAAGAAAGAAGATGATATCGCGCTGGGTAACCTGATCGGTTCGAACATTTTTAATATCGCGATTGTTATGGGTGTACCCGCGCTGCTCTCGCCGGGCGCACTGAACCCTCAGATTTTTCAGCGCGACTATTGGGTTATGCTGGCGGCGAGTGTGCTGTTGACCGCCCTGTGCCTCAGCAAAAAACGCCATATAGGACAGGGCGCAGGCGCATTATTATGCTGCGCGTTTATCACCTATCTTACGGTGCTGTTCTGTTTTTCATAATTACGCGGTTTCGTTTCTCATAATATGTTGTTCCGTTTTTCATCATAATCAGGACTATTGGTATGTCACAGTTTGAACAAGACGCTCACCTAAAACAGCAGTCTGACCGTGCACTATCCGAACATAGACTACAGCCCGATTTCGACTTCCAGCAGGCGGGTAAGCAAGTATTGAGTATTGAACGCGATGGGCTTGCGCAATTAGACCAGTACATTGACGACAATTTTACCCTCGCCTGCAAAAAGATCTTTCACTGCCAAGGCAAAGTGGTAGTGATGGGCATGGGCAAATCTGGCCATATCGGTTGCAAAATTGCCGCGACCTTCGCCAGCACCGGCACTCCCGCGTTTTTTGTTCATCCGGGCGAAGCCAGCCATGGCGACCTCGGCATGGTGACACCACGTGATATCGTGATCGCCATTTCTAATTCTGGCGAATCGCATGAAATCCTCTCGCTGATACCCGTTCTGAAACGCCAGAAAGTATTCCTGATCTGCATGACTAGCGCCCCAGAAAGTACGATGGGTAAAGCGGCGGATATTCACCTGTGCGTCCACGTCCCACAGGAAGCCTGCCCACTCGGCCTGGCGCCAACCACCAGCACCACGGCAACATTGGTTATGGGTGACGCGCTGGCCGTGGCCTTACTACAGGCACGCGGCTTTACCGCTGAGGATTTTGCCCTTTCTCACCCCGGTGGCGCACTCGGCCGCAAACTTTTACTGCGCGTCAGCGATATCATGCACTCAGGCGACGAGATTCCTCATGTCTCACACGATGCCTCTCTGCGTGATGCGCTGGTGGAAATTACGCGCAAAAATCTGGGTATGACGGTAATCTGCGAGGCGGATATGAAAATTCAGGGCATCTTCACTGATGGTGACCTGCGCCGCATCTTCGACATGAATATAGACTTGAACAGCGCGCGCATTGCTGATGTGATGACCGCAGGCGGCATCCGGGTGTCACCGCAAACGCTGGCGGTGGATGCTCTTAACCTGATGCAGTCACGCCATATCACCTCGGTGCTGGTAGCAGAAAACGATCGTCTGGTCGGTATTGTCCATATGCACGATATGTTGCGGGCTGGCGTGGTTTAAAAAGAAAGGATAATTGTGAATGAGTGAAACCAGGGCGCAAACCGATACCTGTTATGGACCGGTCGATCAGCAGGTACTGGATAAAGCCCGTGAAGTTCGCCTGTTAATCTGCGACGTTGACGGCGTGATGTCCGATGGTCTGATTTACATGGGTAACCACGGTGAAGAGCTGAAAGCCTTTAACGTCCGTGACGGCTATGGCATTCGCTGCTTGCTGACATCTGACATTGAGGTTGCAATCATTACCGGGCGTTCCGCAAAATTGCTGGGAGATCGCTGTAAAACGCTAGGCATTACCCATCTTTATCAGGGGCAGTCGGATAAGGTTTTGGCCTTCAACGATCTGTTAGATAAACTGTCAGTAACTGCAAATCAGGTCGCGTATATTGGCGACGACATGATCGACTGGCCAGTGATGGCACAGGTTGGGCTGAGCGTTGCCGTGGCAGATGCACACCCGCTGCTATTACCGCGTGCAGATTATGTCACCCGCATTGCGGGTGGTCGTGGCGCAGTACGTGAGCTATGTGATTTGATTCTGTTCTCGCAGGACAAGCTGGAGCATGCCAAAGGGTTGTCAATATGAGTAAAACCAAGCGTTGGCTGACCGCTTTTCTGGCACTATTGGTGCTTATCCTCATCGGCTGGACTATTGCGGATGACAACACGGTAACGACACCGGGTGCCAACGATCCTGCCGTGCCAGTCTATACCAGCGAAAAAACCAACACGCAGGTATATAGCCCTGCCGGTAAACTGAGCTACAGACTGATTTCGGAAAAAGCCGAGTATTTCAACGACGAGCAGTTGAGTTGGTTTACGACTCCTGTTGCCACGCTGTTCAACGAACAGGGTACAGCAACCTGGTCAGTACGCGCCGATCGCGCCAAGCTGACAAAAGACAAGATGCTCTATCTGTACGGTCACGTCGAGGTGAATAGCCTGACGAAAGACGCACAGCTTCAACGCATCACAACGAATAATGCCCAGGTGAATCTGGTCACGCAGGACGTCTCTTCCGATGATGAAGTCACCCTGTACGGCACCAGCTTTACCTCAAGCGGAATGAAAATGCGCGGGAACCTGCGTAACAAAACGGCCGAGTTGATCGAAAAGGTAAAAACCTCTTATGAAATCCAAAACCAATAACCTGATGCGTAACACCCTGATCGCCAGCTCGCTGTTCGCCGTCAGCATTTCCGCCTTTGCCGTCACGGGCGATAGCAACCAGCCTATTCACATTGATTCAGCACAGCAATCTCTGGACATGCAGGGCAACACGGTGACGTTCACTGGCAATGTTGTCGTTAAGCAAGGGACGATTGAAGTGAAAGCCGACAAGGTCGTCGTGACGCGTCCACAGGGCGCGCAAGGCAGTGAAGTGGTGGAAGGTTACGGTAACCCCGTGACGTTCTACCAGATGCAGGACAATGGCAAGCCGGTAAAAGGTCACGCGCAAAAAATCCGCTATGAACTAGCCAAAGACTTTCTGGTGCTGACAGGTGATGCTTATCTGGAACAGCAGGACAGCAATGTAAAAGGCGATCGCATCACCTATCTGGTGAAACAACAGCAGATGGAAGCAACCAGCGACAAAGGAAAACGCGTGACGACGGTGTTAGTTCCCTCTCAGCTTCAGGATAAAGAGAACAAGAGCCAGCCTTCTCGTTCTCAACAACCGCAACCTCGGGTCACTGAATAAGTTATGGCAACATTAACCGCAGAAAATCTGGCCAAGGCGTATAAAGGCCGTAAGGTCGTGGAAAACGTCAGCCTCACCGTCAATTCAGGTGAAATCGTCGGCCTGCTCGGGCCGAACGGTGCGGGTAAAACAACCACGTTCTACATGGTCGTCGGCATCGTCCCGCGTGATGAAGGACGTATCGTCATTGACGACGATGACATCAGCCTGCTACCCCTGCACGAACGTGCCCTGCGCGGCATCGGTTATTTACCGCAGGAAGCCTCTATTTTCCGTCGCTTAAGCGTCTATGACAATCTGATGGCGGTGTTACAGATCCGTAAAGATCTGACGACCGAGCAGCAGGAAGATCGTGCTAATGAACTGATGGAAGAATTCCATATTATTCATTTGCGCGATAGTCTGGGACAATCGCTGTCTGGTGGGGAAAGACGCCGCGTAGAGATTGCTCGGGCACTGGCGGCGAATCCTAAATTCATCCTGCTGGATGAACCGTTTGCGGGCGTAGACCCGATCTCCGTACTGGATATTAAAAAAATCATTGAGCATCTGCGTGACAGCGGGCTTGGCGTGTTGATTACCGATCATAACGTCCGCGAAACGCTTGATGTCTGTGAACGAGCCTATATCGTGAGTCAGGGCAACCTGATCGCCCACGGTTCACCGACCGATATTCTGGCCGATGAACAGGTGAAACGCGTCTATCTGGGCGAAGGCTTCCGACTCTGATAGGGTAATATTTTCTCTTTGCAGTACTTATGGGACGTTAGCGCGATTTATGAAGCAAGGTTTGCAACTCAGGCTTAGCCAGCAACTGGCCATGACTCCACAGCTCCAACAGGCGATCCGCCTGTTGCAACTGTCCACGCTTGAATTGCAACAGGAGATTCAACTGGCGCTGGAAAGCAATCCGTTGCTCGAACAAACGGATCAGCACGACGAAATCGAGTCATTTGAAAAGACAGATAGCGATTCACTGGATACCGGTGAAGCCCTTGAACAAAGGGATATGCCGGAAGAATTGCCGCTCGATGCCACCTGGGATGAGATCTACTCCGCAGGGACACCGTCAGGCACCGGCACTGACTATCGCGATGAAGAACTGCCTATTTATCAAGGCGAAACCACGCAAACACTTCAGGATTACCTGATGTGGCAGGTTGAACTGACGCCGTTTTCAGATACCGATGCCGCCATTGCGACTTCTATCGTCGACGCGGTAGACAACACTGGCTACCTGACTGTGCCGCTGGAGGACATCCTCGACAGCATCGGTGATGACGAGGTGACGCTGGAAGAAGTCGAAGCCGTACTCAAGCGCGTGCAGCGCTTTGATCCCGTTGGCGTCGCCGCCCGCGATCTGCGTGATTGTCTGCTGGTACAGCTTTCCCAATTTGACGACAGCACATCGCGTCTGTCCGAAGCCCGCCTGATCGTCAGCGAACATCTCGATCTATTAGCCAATCATGATTTCCGCAGCCTGATCCGCGTTACTCGTCTGAAAGAAGAGGTGCTAAAAGAAGCGCTGGCGCTGATCCAATCGCTCGATCCACGTCCTGGGCAGTCGATCAACACCGGTGAATCCGAATACGTAATCCCTGACGTACTGGTGCGCAAAATTCAGGGCGTCTGGGCCGTTGAACTGAACACCGACAGCGTTCCCCGCCTACAGATTAACCAGCAATATGCGGCGCTGGGTAACAGTGCGCGCAACGACAGCGACGGGCAATTTATCCGTAGCAACCTGCAAGAGGCGCGCTGGCTCATCAAAAGCCTGGAAAGTCGCAATGACACGCTGCTGAAAGTGACCCGCTGTATCGTCGAGCAACAGCAGGATTTCTTCGAGCAGGGTGAAGAATTCATGAAGCCTATGGTACTGGCAGACATCGCGCAGGCGGTGGATATGCATGAATCCACTATTTCACGCGTGACGACACAGAAGTTCCTGCACAGTCCACGCGGCATTTTTGAGCTAAAATATTTCTTCTCCAGCCACGTAAATACCGATAGCGGCGGAGAAGCCTCGTCAACGGCAATTCGCGCGCTGGTGAAGAAGCTTATTGCAGCGGAAAACCCCGTGAAGCCATTGAGCGATAGCAAGCTTACGGCACTGCTCTCCGATCAGGGCATCATCGTGGCGCGCCGTACCGTTGCAAAATACCGAGAGTCTTTATCTATCCCACCATCAAATCAGCGTAAACAACTGATTTGATCACAACTAGAAGGAAGACACTATGCAGCTCAACATTACCGGACACCACATCGAGATCACTGAGCCACTGCGTGATTTTGTGAATGGAAAATTTGCCAAATTAGAGCAGTATTTTGACCGGATTAATCAGGTCAATGTGGTATTGAGAGTGGAAAAAGTTCAGCAAATTGCCGAGGCTACGCTCCATGTTAATGGTGGAGAGCTGCATGCAACCTCTGAAGCGGAAGATATGTACGCGGCAATAGATTTATTGATTGATAAGCTGGCGAGACAGCTCAATAAGCATAAAGATAAACTCAAACAGCACTAATTTTCTCCCTTGCCGTTTGGCAAAGGGACAAACTCGGCCCATCGAACAGGTGGGTCGGGATCACCAGAAGTGAAAGCGTCATTAAGTGAAAATAAAATGAACCACGATCCCGTATTGCAACTCAGCACCGTTTTACGTCCTGAGTGCACCCGAAGCACCGTCCACTGCCAGAGTAAGAAACGGGCATTGGAAATTATCAGTGAGCTGGCCGCTCAGCAGCTCAATATTCCTTCGCAGATTATCTTCGATGCCATTCTCACCCGGGAACGTATGGGCAGTACGGGAATCGGCGGCGGCATTGCCATTCCTCACGGTAAGCTGGAAGACGATAATGCGCTGGGCGCCATCGGTGTTTTCATTCAGTTAGAGCAACCGATCGCTTTCGATGCCATTGATAATCAGGCTGTTGATCTGCTTTTTGCCTTGCTGGTTCCAGCAGAACAATGTAAAACCCATTTACATACCCTGTCGCTTGTTGCCAAGCGGCTGGCGGATAAAACGGTTTGCCGACGCCTGCGGGCGGCGCAAAGCGATGAAGAGCTGTACCAGATTATGACGGAAGCGGGTTAATCGTCATACTCACGATGACTGGCAATTCGCGGAGAGTCAGAGAATGCTTGCAATCCGTGCGCTAAGCCGTCATTTTTTTAGCTATACATCACTTTATAAAAACAGCGGCAATGAAAATTCGCCATCACATTGCCAGAGGGGAGTCGTCAGATGGTGCTGATGATTGTCAGTGGTCGCTCAGGTTCAGGGAAATCTGTCGCCCTGCGCGCATTGGAAGATATGGGGTTCTACTGCGTAGATAATCTACCCGTGGTGCTACTGCCAGAACTGGCTAATACGCTTGCGGCACGTAACATTTCCGCAGCGGTCAGCATTGACGTGCGCAATATGCCGGAATCACCGGAAATCTTTGAGCATGCCATGGAGCAACTGCCACCAAGTTTCTCGCCTCAACTGCTGTTTCTGGATGCCGATCGCAATACGCTGATCCGTCGCTACAGCGATACCCGTCGCCTGCACCCGCTGTCCAGCAAGAATCTGTCGTTAGAAAGCGCGATTGATGAAGAAAGCGATCTGTTGGAACCGCTGCGTTCACGCGCCGATCTGATTATCGACACCTCAGAGATGTCAGTGCACGAACTCGCTGAGATGCTGCGTACGCGGCTGCTCGGCAAGCGAGAACGCGAGCTCACGATGGTGTTCGAATCATTCGGCTTCAAGCATGGCATTCCTATCGATGCCGATTACGTCTTTGACGTGCGCTTCCTGCCGAACCCGCACTGGGATCCGAAACTACGCCCGATGACCGGTCTGGATAAGCCCGTTGCATCCTTCCTCGACAGGCATACCGAAGTTCACAATTTCATCTACCAAACTCGCAGCTATTTGGAACTGTGGCTGCCGATGCTGGAAACCAATAACCGTAGCTATCTGACTGTCGCCATTGGCTGTACTGGTGGTAAACACCGTTCGGTGTACGTCGCAGAGCAGTTGGCAGACTACTTCCGCTCACGCGGTAAGAACGTACAGTCACGCCACCGTACGCTGGAAAAACGGAAACCCTCGTGATAGTCGGCAAACCAGTACAGCCAGGTAACCCATGACAGTCCGGCAAACGGTTGAAATTAAAAACAAGCTGGGTATGCATGCTCGCCCAGCGATGAAACTGTTCGAGCTGGTGCAGAGCTTTGATGCAGAAGTGATACTGCGTAATGACAGCGGCACCGAAGCGGAAGCCAGTAGCGTGATTGCCATGCTGATGCTGGACTCGGCCAAAGGTCGGCTCATCGAAGTAGAAGCCACTGGCCAAGACGAAGAACAGGCGCTTGCTGCCGTTATCGGGCTATTCGAAGCGGGGTTCGACGAAGACTAGCCATTTCCTTAGCAGGCTATCAACTGACCTTCGTGACAAGGATCGCTTCACTTTCCCCCCCGAACCTCCTACTATCCCTAATATCATATTTTCTTATACCCCCTGCTCCTCTGGGCGCGGGGGGTTATTTTTATATCATCTGAAAACATCAACTGGAGAGGAGTATGACGAAACCTAACCTGACAATCAGTGAATTGGATGCAGAACGTCTGGATAAGTTATTGGAGCAGCCCGCCTTTGCGGACAGCGATATCGCACAGGCGTTGAATGACGAACTGGATCGGGCAGAAATTCTGCCTTCAGCATCGATTCCCCCACATGTCGTCACCATGAATAGTCGGGTGCGTTTCCGCGATCTGAATACCAACGAAGAGCATATTCGCACACTGGTTTATCCAGCCGCGGTGAAAGACAGTAAAGAACCGCTGTCGGTGATGGCTCCGCTGGGCGCAGCACTATTGGGGATGCATGTGGGAAACGCTATCACCTGGCAATTGCCAAACGGTGAAGAGACGCGAATTGAAGTATTAGAACTACTCTATCAGCCAGAAGCCGCAGGCGAGTACCACCGCTAAGCCAGAGAAATGCTATAGAGTAACAGCCGTCGGACACTGCCGACGGCGACGGTTACTCATGCAAGTTAGGTTTATTCCCCTGCGATCTTCATCTCTGGCAGCAACACGGAACCACACTGGATATTGCTTCGGGTTTCGATATCATTCCCCACCGTCACAATATTGCGCAGCATGTCTTTCAGGTTACCCGCGATCGTAATCTCGCTGACCGGATACTGAATTTCGCCGTTTTCGACCCAGAAACCGGATGCCCCACGGGAATAATCCCCCGTGACACCGCTCACGCCTTGTCCCATCAGTTCGGTCACCAACAGGCCTTTGCCCATCTGTTTCAACATACCGTTGAAATCCAAACCTTGTCCGGCAATCCGCCAGTTGTGGATACCACCAGCGTGGCCGGTGCTCTGCATCCCCAGTTTACGTGCGGAGTAGCTGGTCATCAGCCAGGTCTGCAACACGCCAGCCTTCACAATGTCACGTGCCTGCGTACGCACACCTTCGCTATCGAACGGCGTAGAGGCCAGCCCTCTGAGCAGATGTGGATGTTCCTCAATCGTCAGCCACTCTGGCAGAATCTGTTGGCCCAACTTATCCAACAGGAAGGTGGATTTACGATAAACGCTGCCGCCGCTGATGGCACCAACCAAATGACCAAACAGGCCCGTCGCCACTTCCGCAGAAAACATCACGGGTGCCTGCATCGTTGACAGTTTGCGCGGTGACAGGCGGGATAACGTCCGGCGCGCGCACTCTTCACCCACCCATTCAGGGCTACACAAATCCTCAAGCGCACGGCCGACGGTGTAAGCATAATCCCGTTCCATATCGCCATTCACTTCGGCAATTACACAACTGGACATGGAATGGCGGCTGGAGCAGTAACTTTTTAGCAGGCCGTGGCTATTGCCGAACACCTTGACGCCGTAGTGACTGTTAAAGCTGCCGCCTTCGGTGTTGGTGATACGCTTGTCAGCCTGTAATGCAGCCTGCTCTGCGCGAGCCGCTAATTCAATACCACGATCCGCATCCAACTCGCTCGGATGGAATAGATCCAGATCCGGCGCATCAAAAGCAAGAAGATCGCGATCTGCCGGACCAGCAAAAGGATCGACAGAGGTATAACGGGCAATATCCAGCGCGGCTTGTACCGTACGCGCTATCGCATCTGGACTGAGATCGGTGGACGATGCGCTGCCTTTACGCTGTTGGTGATAAACCGTGATGCCCAAGGCACCATCGCTGTTGAATTCAACATTTTCAACGTCACCATAACGGGTACTGACGCTAATCCCCGTCGTTTTTGACACCGCGACTTCTGCCGCATCAGAACCGGCACGCGCCAGTTCCAGCGCCTGAGCAACCGCGAGTTCCAGCGCTTTACGCTGCTCTGCAACCTGAGTAGTTATCGTCATTGTTCTGCCATAATGAGTGGAAGAAAGCTCACCATTATCATCCCCGCAACAAGCACAAAGGGGAGGTATACTCTAAATACTTCGCGCAGCCAACGCATAGGCAACTTGAAGTATGACGAGCATAAAAAGGTGTAGCATAATGCTTTCTAGTCTAACAGGATCTACGGACAATTTCGCACAAAGCCCAAACCTGTTAGTATCAGCCTCTTTTTTCTGGTGGGCGCGCTGTTCACCATCCCGGAGCCGCTACGCGTAGCGTTAAGAATTGCTCCTGGACACTTTTTAGGAGCCAACCATGAAGCAAAAGTACGAAGACTGGCTAAACGACGTCCCGGATAATCAAGAAGACGACGAAGATGATGAAATTATCTGGGTCAGTAAAAGTGAAATAAAGCGTGACGCCGAAGCGCTGAAAGATCTCGGTGCGGAACTGGTTGATCTGGGTAAAAATGCGCTGGAAAAGATCCCACTGGACGACGATCTGCGTGCGGCAGTGGAACTGGCGCAGCGGATCAAGAAAGAGGGCCGACGCCGTCAGCTACAGCTGATTGGTAAAATGTTGCGCGCCCGCGATCCAGAGCCGATCCAAACCGCGCTGGATAAGCTGAACAACCGTCATAATCAGCAGGTGGCGCTATTCCACAAACTGGAACAGCTGCGCGACCGCCTGATTGCCGAAGGAGACGATGTGGTTCCAGAGATTCTGACACTGTATCCACATGCTGACCGTCAGCAGCTGCGTTCTCTGGTGCGCAACGCCCAGAAAGAGAAAGCTGCGAACAAACCGCCGAAAGCCACCCGTCAGATCTTCCAGTATCTGCGTGAGCTAGCTGAAACCACAGACTAATGGCGATAACGGGATGAGGAGTAACCACTACTCATCCCGTGCTTTACCTATATCTTATTGCGTTCACGATCAATTCAGATCGCGACATTCATTCAGATCACAGCCCGCCTAAATGCCAGGTTTTCACTTCCAGAAATTCGTCCAGCCCCAGTACAGAGCCTTCTCGACCTAACCCCGATTCTTTCACGCCGCCGAAGGGGGCTAATTCGGTTGAAACCGCGCATTCGTTAATACCAATCATGCCGCTCTCCAGCGCTTCTGCCACGCGGAACACACGCTGCAAATTCTGGCTGTAGAAGTAAGCCGCCAGGCCAAACGGCGTATTGTTGGCGCGTTCAATGACCTCTTCTTCCGTTTTGAAACGAAAACATGGTGCGACCGGGCCAAAGGTTTCTTCCTGCGCAAGGAGCATCGCTTCGTTAGCATCAACAATCACTGTCGGTTCAAAAAAGCTGTGGCCCAGCTTGTGTCGTTTACCGCCAACAAGTGCCTTGCCGCCTTTCTCCACCGCATCATTGACGTGTTTTTCCACCTTCTCGACGGCGGCATCATCAATCAGTGGGCCAAGCTCGACACCGTCATCCATACCGTTGCCGACCTTCAGCTTTTTCACTTCTTCTGCGAGCAGAGAGACAAACTCATCGTAGACGCCGTCCTGAATATAAAACCGGTTGGCGCTAACACAAACCTGACCTGCGTTACGGAAACGGTTAGCTATCGCGCCTTTCACTGCGGCCTGAATATCTGCGTCATCAAACACGATATAAGGCGCGTTGCCGCCCAGTTCCATCGACACTTTCTTCATGGTCTCTGCGGCGTTGCGCACCAGCGTTTTCCCTACCTCTGTTGAGCCGGTGAAGGAAATTTTGCGCACGTTATCGCTCGCCATGACAGTATCGCTTATCGCCTGCGTATCGCCCGCGACGCCGTTAAGCACACCATCCGGCACACCTGCTTTCTGTGCCAGCGCCAACAACGCAAACGCAGACAGCGGCGTGTTGTTCGCGGGTTTGATGACGCCGGTACACCCCGCAGCCAGCGCGGGCCCTAACTTACGCGTCAACATCGCCAGCGGGAAATTCCACGGTGTAATCGCCACAACGACCCCAACGGGTTCACGTGTGGCATAAATCTTCGAGCCGGGCTTGGCGGGAGGAATAATCTCACCGTTGACACGCTTTCCCTGCTCAGCAAACCACTGGATGAAATTCGCCGCGTAAACGACTTCGCCTTCGGCTTCCTGCACCGGCTTGCCCTGCTCTGCGGTCATTAACTCCGCCAGGTAGCGTTTATTCTCCAGAATCAGCTCGTACCAGCGATACAGAATTTCAGAACGCTCCTTCGCGGTTTTACGCTTCCAGGCAGGGAATGCGGCATGGGCAGCGTCAATCGCCGCCTGCGTCTCTTTCTTTCCCGCTTTCGCTACGCTGGCAATAGACTCACCCGTCGCCGGATTCACCACCTCGAAAGTGGTTCCGCCCTGTTGCCATTTCCCCGCTACGAAGTAGCCCGTTTTAAACAGTTCATGATCCTGCAAATGGTGTCCTGACATCGTGTTACCTCCTGAAAATGGTCATATCCCATGACGTTCTGTGGGAAGCTATAGATAATTCAGTATAGAAGTGATGGACACGGTCTGCGCTACTCTCGGATTAATCGTCAGGTTGGCTACACCGCTCTGTCCACTAACATTAGTTGCTCAGCGCATGCTGATAATCACGTAGGATCCCAGTCAATCGCCCTACTGGCGCGGTCACACTCGGGGGAAGCTGATGTTCTGTCAGCATCTGCTGATAGCACTCAAGCTCATCCAACAACTGCGTAAAATAACGGCTGCGAGTAGCATCGCGTCGGGCTGAAATCACCTGCTCCGCCGTCGCACGAATCTGGCGATGAAAAGCAGACAGCGCCGCGTTTTGCGGAATATCCAGCGTTCTCAGACGTTGGTGCATGATGATCAGCCACAGTGCGAGGCGATATTTGGCAATATCGTCAGGGAAGCGGCTCAGCAGCAGGAACAGCTGTTGGTACAGCGCTGGCAGATGATTCTCTTTTCGTCGCGCCCTGTTGGTGGTCAGCGCCGAAACCGCACCATACACAAAGCGATTCAACAACGTTCTCCCCGTATGCGCCTTGGTGTTATCCCGGATCAGCAAGATCACCATCAGCGCCAGAAAACAGCCGATGATCTGGCCGATCGCGCTGTCCAGAAACTGGCTAACGTTGAACGTCATCGGATTATCCAGCACCAGAATATTGATCGTACTGGCCAATGCGCCCAGCGAACCCAGCCGACGTTTTTGTACTTCAAGCCCGAGAAAGAAAGCCATCGCCCCCAGACTCAGACACAGCAGCAGCATACTTTGCTGCGTCGACGGCATGATAAACATGAACATCAGCGCACCCAGTGGCAACGCATAGATCGTTCCAAAAAGAAAATCCTTCGCCATCATCTGTGGATTCGGCAAACGCATGGCGAGCGACGTCACTACCGCAATCATCACCATACACACGCTGCCAGATGTCCAGCCAGTGCTGAGCCAGAACAGGCAGCCTAGCGCCGTCGCCACACCGGTGCGTAAACCATTAATCATGGCGTGATGGGTTTCCGCTGAGGGGGCTTTAATTTCAACATCGCTGTTGAGCACGTCAGCTTCTATCGTGTTGATGCGTCCATTGGCCCGCACGCCCTTCGCCAGTAGCAGATAGCGCGTCGCCGCTCCGACCCAACTGATCAGCATCGGCGGCACGTCACGGCTGTCCGCCGCAATCAGGTGGCGCAAGGCTTTCACACGGCAATGCACGTCGCGAAATGACTCAACAGGCTGATCCAACACCAGCTTCAGGCTACTTTTTACGGGAGTCGGAACATCCTGCAAAATCAGGTAAGTTTCACACGCCTGAGTGATCATCGTGAGCGATTGTGTATGCAACGACGTTAAGCGTCGATTGCTGTTCTGCCAGCGCGAGGACTCCAGCATCAGGCTGCTGCGCATACCGCTGAGCGCCGTTGTTTTGCGCACCAGCGCGTGCCATGCCGCATCTATCGCGTCTTTCTCCGTCCCGCTCATGCTGAGTTGCAGTAACCGATATTGATCCACCAGCAGTTCACCGATGCTACGGTCAACATCCTGCTTGATCGATCGTGGTGAGAACAGTAAATCAGCCAGAATGGCGCAAACGATGCCCAGCACAATCTCACTACAGCGCTCCACCGCGAACTGCGGCGTCAGCAGCGGCGTTCCCTGCGTCGACACAATAATAATCAACGCGGTATAGCCCGCCAGCCCGAATATATAGGCGTTTTCAACTTTAACCAGCGAGGAAACCCAGGTACAGAGGCCAGCCCAAATACAGCACAGCATCAGCATGACTACAGGCGCACGAACGGTAGCGATAATGATGATAAGCGCACCAATACAGCCAATAAATGTCCCGATAATACGCAAGATACCACGATGGCGAATCGCACCGGAAAACGGCTCGCCGCCCGCAGCAAATGCGGGGCCAGCCGCGACAATCGCCGCCGTCAGAACCGACCAGCGTGGCGTTTCCAACTGTAGATGGAATCCCAGAAATAGAGACAGTACAATCGCAAAACTCAGTTTAAAAGCGAAGCGAAGGCGCGCAAATTTTGGTGTCGTAAAGAACAGGGAACCTGTTAGTGAAGAGGTTTTCATCATCGCCTCACTTAGCCAAACTCACGCAGGCGATAGAGAAGGCGGATAAGCGGCGAAGGCTTTTTGTCATTATTGACCTGCTCACCGGTAACCACCACAGTCGCCGTCGTACCGGCAGGATAGAGGTCACCCATCTGCCGATCGAGGCGGATTTTTACCGGCACGCGCTGCGCTAAACGTACCCACTCCAAATTGGAATCTACGTTAGCCAGACCTTTAGTGTTCGCACTGTTGCTGCTGTTATTTATCCCAGCCGCCACGCTATCAACGGTGCCGTAAAATATCTTTTCGCTACCCAGCGGGGTGATTTCCGCACGATAGCCACGGCGAACGCCTTCAAGCTTGGTCTCTTCCATGTACGCCAGCAGGTAAAACGAATCCTTCTTCACCAGTGCTACCGCCGTATTACCGCGTTCGATGAACTCACCGCTTTGCACATGCAGGTTAGTCACCCAGCCGTCGGCAGGGGCACGTACCACGGTGCGCTCCAATTCCAGTTTCGCCAGCGACAATACCGCCTGCGCTTTAGCAAGCTGGTGCGTTGCGGTTTCTAACGCATTACTGGACTGATCGATATTTTCCTGTGACATCGCACTGACACCCAGCCGCGCCCGACGTCCTGACTCCCGGCGTTTTTCCGTCACTAGCGCCTGATAGTAAGCAACATCGGCTTCCGCCTGCGCCACGGACTGGTGGTAGCGTGGCTGGTCGATGACAAATAACACATCGCCTTTGTTCACCAACTGATTGTCTGTGACGCGAACATCGGTCAGCAACCCGCTGACGTCCGGAGCTATCGCCACCACGTCCGCCGTGAATTTGGCATCACGCGTCCAGGGCGATTCGGTATAAAACGCCCAGACACGAAAAATGGCCACAATTGCACACAGCACAATCACCAGCGTGATGACTACACGGCTCAGTTTTTTGATCAGCGCGGCCTGCTGCCTAAACAAGGTTAAAAAGAAATTTTTCACAAATGCCTCACAGACCGTAACGGAACAGTAAATAGAACAAGCAGCAGAACAACGCACTGTTAAACAGCGCCGGATGCCAAACAAAGTCATAGATACCCGTCGGTTGCAGCAAGCGGTTCACGACAAAAAACAGGGTCAGCGACACCAGCAAGACAAAAAATACCGGGGGAAATGACAGCCCGAACAGCACCATAACCGGGAGTGAACTCATCCTCTTTTCCTTTTTCTATTAGGTAGCGGTAGCGATCAAGCGTGCTACCGGATGGTAAATGATGTCGTGCAATAGCGCAGCGTAGTGCTGACGTTCAGCATCGACAAAAGCGCTTCATCCCGCAGGCTGACGGCCAGCGGATTGGATAGCGGTAAACTGATGAGTAGCGGTGTCAGCAGGAACTGACTAACGATGGGAAATCAGCGCACGATCTACATTGGGTAAATAAACACAGCCATTGGCTAACTCTGGGTGGTAAATACTCATGGGCAACAGCAAGGACGGTGTCTGTTCACTTTCAGCTTCAAGCAACGCTTGCCGCTTGAACGATGGCGGACAATGTTCCACTCGGCATCACCGGATAGGCTATATTATGGATGCTTATTATCACCTTATCTACATAGCGTGATCTAAATCACTTTTAAGCCAGAGTGAATAATGGAAAGACTAAAAAGTATGTCGGTGTTTGCCCGCGTGGTGGAATTTGGTTCTTTTACCGCCGCCGCACGCCAGTTGCAGATGAGCGTATCCGCCGTCAGCCAGACCGTTACCAAGCTTGAAGATGAGCTACAGATTAAGCTGCTTAACCGCAGTACGCGCAGCATTGGCCTGACGGAAGCGGGGAAAATTTACTACCACGGCTGTCGCCGCATGCTGCATGAGGCTCATGAAGTCCATGAGCAGCTTTATGCCTTCAACAACACGCCGATCGGCACGCTGCGCATCGGCGGTTCCTCCACTATGGCGCAGAATGTGTTGTCCACCATGACGGCCGCGATGCTGAAGGAATATCCCGGTTTGTCCGTCAATCTGGTTACCGGAATTCCGGCTCCCGATCTGATCGCCGACGGGCTGGATATCGTTATCCGCGTCGGCGCACTACAGGATTCCAGCCTGTTCTCGAAACGCCTGGGCTCGATGCCGATGGTGGTCTGTGCCGCAAAAAGCTATCTGGCACAGCACGGCACGCCGGATAAGCCAGCAGATATGGTGAATTTTTCCTGGCTGGAATACAGCGTAAGGCCCGACAGCGAATTTGAGCTGATCGCACCGGAAGGCATCTCGACCCGCGTCACGCCACAAGGACGCTTTGTCACCAATGACCCACAAACGCTGGTACGCTGGCTCAAGGCCGGCGCGGGCATCGCGTACATTCCGCTCATGTGGATTGTAGACGAGATCAATCGTGGCGAAATCGAGATTCTATTCAACCGCTACCACTCCGATCCGCGTCCGGTCTACGCGCTCTACACCCGCAAAGACAACCTGCCGCTGAAAGTACAGGTCTGCATTAACTACATGACGGAATACTTCAAAAACGTTGCCCTCACGTATCAAGGCTATCGGCAGGATCATGGCGAGGAAAAAAAGTAGGTTTTGCAAAGAGAAAATGCGAAGCGTTTTCCCCTTTCATATAAAACGCATCCCCATCCCAGCATCCGTGCGTTATACCTCTTTCTTCGTTCAGGAAAGTAAAATCACATGGATAAGGTACGAATAAATTCGTACAATATAGGTAAGGAATGGGATTCAAGGATGCCAAAAAGCAGCTTATTGTCTGTTTGCATTCAGGTAATGTTCTGCATGAAGCCAGAGGGAATATCGGCACGAAGAATTTGCTGGCAACCGGACAAACATCAATAACAGAACTCATTGATATTATTTATCAATCTGCGGGGACAGCCTACTCTTCTTCACCCCATCATTTTGCAGCACATATTGATGTTCATATCATCCGTTGCCGCTATCGGGGAGTGCCGTGGTATATCAAATGGTACTTTACCGAACCGGATTGTGTCTTTATTAGCGTCCACCATTGAGGCGATGACATGAAAATTTTCAAAGTCGGCGATACACAAGGAGCGCTCTGTAATACCTGCCAGTCATATGAAACAGCGACGTTTCAACTTAAAAACGTCCCATTCAGTGACAACAGTGGCGTGGTGAAACAGGTTCTAGTGGGCGTTTGCGATCGCTGCGGGAATGTTGCCATCATCCCCCATCAGTCCACCCCCATGATTAAGAAAGCACTAAATGTGCAGCTTAAAGCGCTGGAAAGTCGAGTCCCCACGCACATGATTGACATCCTAAATCTGGCAAGTTGCGAATTAGGTGGGGAGCCCGATTTTATTCCCACGCTGATGAAATACTATCTTCACACTCTGGCGGCTGACCACGCAGCGGCAAAAGATATCCCGCGTTTTCTACAAAGCGATTTGGCAAAAGGAAAATCCGAGAAGCGCCTTTCTCTTAAAGGCAGACATGTTGCGACAGACATTGACGTACTAAAAACCACGACAAACATCTCCAGCACAACAGATCTGTTAAAAGGCATTGTTCTCAAAATTAAGGAAGATGTTTTGGTACAGCGGGATGAGATACACATCAAGCAGCTCAAATCGATTATTGCTGCCGTGTCCTGATTTTGTACTCCGCTACATAAAAAACCGCGCTAATAAAGCGCGGTCTTAAAGGAAATCAGGATTCAGAGCAAATTACGCGGTGCCGCCGACGGTCAGGCTTTCCAGCTTCAGCGTAGGCTGACCAACACCGACGGGCAGGCTTTGCCCTTCTTTACCGCACACGCCGACGCCTTTATCCAACGCCAGATCGTTGCCGACCATCGAGATCTGCTGCATCGCTTCAATGCCGGAGCCAATCAACGTCGCGCCCTTGACTGGCGTGGTGATACGGCCTTTTTCGATCAGGTACGCTTCGGATGTCGAGAAGACGAATTTACCAGAGGTAATATCGACCTGACCGCCGCCAAAGTTTGGCGCATACAGGCCGTATTCGACGCTGGAGATAATCTCTTCCGGCGTGGATTTCCCAGCCAGCATGTAGGTGTTTGTCATACGCGGCATCGGCAGATGCGCATAAGATTCGCGACGACCATTACCCGTCGGCGCAACGCCCATCAGACGAGCGTTCAGCTTGTCCTGCATGTAGCCTTTCAGCATACCGTTTTCGATCAGGACATTGTATTGCCCCGGAACGCCTTCATCATCCATCGAGAGTGAACCGCGACGCCCACTCAGCGTACCGTCATCCACCACCGTACACAGCTCGGACGCGACAAGTTTGCCCATCTGTCCGCTGAAGACTGATGTCCCGCGACGGTTAAAATCACCTTCCAGACCGTGACCGACCGCTTCATGCAACAGCACGCCCGGCCAGCCTGCGCCCAGCACCACAGGCATAGGCCCTGCCGGAGCAGCCACAGCCGACAGATTAACCAGCGCCATGCGTACCGCTTCTTTTGCCCACGCGTCAACGCGAGGTTCGCCGTCCGTCACTTCCCAGAAATACTCATAGCCGCCACGCGTGCCGCCGCCGCTGCTACCGCGCTCACGTTTACCTTCCGCTTCGACCAGCACGCTGATCGACAGACGAACCAGCGGACGCACATCCGCTGCCAGCGTGCCGTCCGTCGCAGCCACCAGCACCAGTTCATACACGCCGGTCAGGCTAGCGGACACTTCCTGCACCCGTGTATCCGCAGCGCGAGCAACCGTATCCGCACGTTGCAACAGTGCGATTTTATCTTCACGCGTCAGGCTATCCAGCGGATTCAACGTTGGATAGAGCGCACGATGCGACACTTCACCCAGCGTGCGCGCCGTACCAGTGCCTTGTTCCCGCACAATGCTGCGTGCTGCCTGCGCGCTCTGATGCAACGCATTCAGCGTGATCTGATCCGCATACGCAAACCCGGTTTTTTCACCGTCAATCGCACGGATACCCACGCCCTGATCGATGTTATAGGAACCGTCTTTGATGATGCGATCTTCCAGTACCCAGGATTCATGGTAGCTGGATTGGAAATAGAGGTCGGCATAATCCAGTCGACGCTCATTAAGCGACCCCAGCACAGCGGCGAGATCGTCAAGATTCAATTTGTTGGCGGTGAGTAACTGCTCACTGACAAACGAAAGGCTCATAGTTTTTCACTCTTTATCAGATAATCGGCTGAGTACGCTGCGCTGCCCTAATGGCATTATTCGCCTTTCTTCTTGTTCGGCTCACGCAGCACTTCCTGAATCTTTGGCTGATCGAGGCTACCGGAAATCTGGTAGCGAATCAGCGAAATCTTGTTCCATAGCGGTGCCAGTACTTTACTGGCAGCAAACACTGCGGCCCCCACAACCGGATTGACGGCAAATGCGGTCGCCACGCCCACCGTCGCAGATATTTCCGGGGCAATAACCGCTTCCATATTGACCTGTCGCTTAGCGAGGTCGAGATCGCCTTTCATCGCGATGTCCGCCTCCAACCCGTCGATCAGCATATCATCAGTATGCAGCACGCCATCTTTAATCCATGCGGTGCTGCTAATCGAGTCGAAGTAGAACCCACGACCAAACGTATCACTAAAATCGAACCGCAGCTTACGCATCAGCGCATCGAAGCTCAATAAACGCAGCAATTGACCGGCCTGACCAGCACCGACTTCGGCAATTTCACCTTTGCCAATGCGCATGTGCAATATTCCACTCAGGCTGGCAATATCCGGTGCCCAAGGCGTCCCACGCCAATACAGATCGTAATCTACATCGAAAGAACCGGCCTTCAGCGGTGAATCGACGCCAAACCAGTTAGCATTCTGTTCCAGACTGTCCCCCGTCAGGCGGCCTTTTAGCGCAGTCCGCACGCCTTCTGCATTTTCCTGCCAGGATCCGTTTACCGTCAGACGAGCCTTACCTGTATCAATGATACCGTCCGTCAGCGTTAATTTTTCCTTTTCTGGCAGCATCGTTCCCTGAATACGTCCCATATTCTGCCCGACAATCCAGCACTGGCGACAGTTAACCGCCAGCGACGGCCAGTCCTCAAAGCTGATACTCGGATCGTTCAGAGGCGATTTTTTCTCCGCCAGCGCCACCGGGTTGGTCGCTTCGTTGCCTTTCCACTGAGGATTGTAGTAGAGATAATTGATGTCGCTGCGCCATATGCCGCGATTGGGTATCTCAACCTTTCCGTCAATTTCACGTCCTTTCGCCTGCACTTCACTACCGCCAAGCGTATTTTTTCGCGTGATTTCCAGATCGTGCCACTGCTGTCCTAACAGTTGCAGCTCAGGCGTTCGCAGCGTCACCGACTCAGGAAAACGGAAAGCACTATGCGATTTCTTCCCTTGCGCCGATGTAGAGGTACGCAGCGATGGCAGAAGCCCCAGCCAGCTTTCGGCATCCAGCGGTGGCAGATCGAGCACCAAAGCGGAATCTTCTGGTAATGCCGGTGCCGCGGCTGCCGCATTCTGCCAGCTTGCCCGAGACAGCGTCACGGTGTCGCCTTTCAGCAGCCATTGGCTATTGAAACGGTTATCTTTGCCCACTCGCCCCTGCATAGTAAAACCCTTCAGGTCACCACTGGCTTTGACTTCCAGCGGGAGGCTCTCGCCAGCAGGCTTATTTAGCGGGTTAGGTAAGTGACTGCTTACTTTATTTAAATCGGCCTGTACATCAACATCGTAGGTTGTTTTACCCGAGTGCAGCAGGTTGACCGCTACCGTACTTTTCCAGTTAGCCGTGCCGGACAGTGCTTTGATTGTCGATGCCGGTAAACCGGGCAATAACGCGGGCTGCCAGTCACCCTGCAAACCCACATTCACCAGAAAAGCTTTCGCCTGCTCTTCCGTCGTGAAATTCACCGCCATCGGCTGATTCAGCCAATTTGCCTGTAGCGTTTCACTGCGTAAATTGCCGTTTTCATAGCGGAACTTACCCGTAAGATTGTGAATCGTGGTATCCAGAGGTTTGATATACAGGCTGTTATTATTCAGTGTAATGTCACCACTGGCACGGACATCATCACCGACAAGCGGAATATCCAGATGCAGCGTGCCTTTCACCAGCCCGCCAATTTTTAGCTCATCCAGCGCCGTGCCCAACGAAGATTTCAGCGGCGTTTGATGAAAATAGTTCCCCACTTCAGACCCAGGCCCTACAACCTCACCATCGATAAACAACCGCTCTTTTTCATAATCAGGAATGACCGCGCTAATATTTTTGCCTTCCACCTTACCCAGCCAGGTTTGCGGCGCAAACATCCACAGACCGTTATTAGCGAAATCCAGATTGATATCCAGCGGCGTCAGCGCAGGCCAGCCCGGTTGAAACTCAAAGGTAGCATTTTTAATCGGCACCCAGACTTCAAACTGGCCTTCGTTGTGGGTATACGGGAAATGCTGCGGATTACCGGCAAAGATCAGCGTCGCATTATCGACACGCCCACCTTTCAGCGCGCCGCTCAAATAATCCACCACCTCAGTGCCCATAAATCGTTCAGGATAATAGCGCCAGGCATCCGACGCATCGGTCATCTGGATTCCTGCCAGAATATCCAACCTCGGTTCCTGCTTAGCAGGCTGCTCGTAACGGAAATCACCGTTAGCCCACAGTGATTTCGCCTGTACGTCCAGCCCATGGCTCCAGAGCAATAGACCTTGCGCGTCATTACGCCAGTCTAGCGTGCCGCTGGCCTGCTTGATTTCCAGCGGCGCGCGGAACATATCCACATAAGGCAGCGTGCTCTGCTTTAATGCTATGCTGACCTGGCCACGCTCGGCACTGCCGCGGGCAGAACCGGAGAAGTGATTGACGCCCGGCAGCAATTTCCACTGCTTCCAGCTCACATCCTGCCAATTGGCGTGAAAGCGGCTTCTTTCAGGCTGTTGCAGAGGGATATCGACGGCAACGGTATTCAGCGTGCCCGTCGGTTGCAATTCATCCCAGCGCGTTTTCAATTCTGGCGTCGTACCAGACAACAACGGAAGCAGCGTGCTTACCCGCTCCAGCGCCAGATTACTGGCTCGAATGCGCAGTTCTTCCTGCCGATCCGGCCCCAGCATGTGTTCATTTTTGGGCAGCCACAGGGCAGAAAGCCGACCTTTCGGCCAGGCGACACCATCCGTTGCCAGATTCAACGTGGGAACATCCACCTGCCAGCCATTTTCCTGACGGCTGACATGTAGCGTCATATCATCCACATTCAGACGATGCGCGCCACTTCCCTCACCCCAATTTGCCGTTCCCTGATTAAGGCGCACATCACCACTGTGGAGCCCGCCATCACGGACGTTGAGCCACGCCGCCAGACTAAAATCTGCGCTTTCAAGCCCGGTGTTGTTTTTCATCCAGCGGCTGAGCCATGGCTTCATATCGATATTGTCAGCTTGCAGGTAGAACGTACCGTTGCCAAGCAACCCCTGCTCATCGCGCAAATCCATGCGCATCTGCACCACACCGTGCTGGCCGTTAAAACTCGACAGGCTAATCAAACCTTCTGCACGGTGGCGTTTGTCGGAGTTCAGCCAGGTCAGTTGAGGAATACTAAGTTCCGCTCGGGAACCGGAAGGGGTAAGAAAGGTAATCTGGCTATCACGCAGGTCAAAGTGGTCAAACTGGCGCAGGAAAAGATCGCTGACCTTTCCTGACTCCATCAGTTTGCTATCCTGCTGCTGCCCATTAAATTGGCTATTAAGATCGAGCTTTAACTGATGAAACGTGAGATCGCGGAACTGCCAGCGCCCGTGCAACAGCGACTGCCACACATCCAGCGCCAGCGTAATACGATCAACCTGCCAGTCTGACTCCGGCAGAGACGTGCGAAATTTTTCAATTTCCAGCGTGGGGCCAAAGGACTCCCAGCGCCCCGTCATTGAGCCGATTTCTAACGGAACACCGGCAGCAGACTGCGCCCAGGCCACCAGCTGTGGCCGGAAATGATCGAGCTGTGGCAGCACCAGTCTTAAGCCGCTGACTAACAGCGCAACCATCACGACAAGAGTGGCACCCGTGATGACTAATATTCCGGGCAGTCGCCTCACTAATTTCTCCTTCTTTCGTCGCCGACGACGAGCGCACGAATTTACATCATTACGACGTCAAACTGCTCCTGGCTATACAGGGGTTCGATTTGTACTTTGACCTGCTTGCCGACGAAAATTTCAACCTCAGCTAACGCGTGCGATTCTTCACTTCTCAGCGCTTCACCCACAGCCGGTGAGGCATAAACCAGGAAACGGTCGGTGTCATAAGCGTGGTGGACGCGCACAATTTCACGCATGATTTCGTAGCAGACGCTTTCTACCGTCTTCACGGTGCCACGACCATGACACGTCGGGCATTCATGACACAACACGTGTTCGATACTCTCACGCGTGCGTTTGCGCGTCATCTCTACTAATCCTAGTTGAGAGAAGCCGTTAATACTGGTTTTAACCCGATCTTTACTCAGCGCCTGCTCCAGTGAATGCAGCACCCGCCGACGGTGATCTTCGTTATTCATATCGATGAAATCGATAATAATGATGCCACCGAGGTTACGCAGGCGCAGCTGTCGCGCTATAGCCTGGGTCGCTTCGGTATTGGTATTGAAAATGGTTTCATCCAGATTGCGGTGGCCGACGAATGCTCCCGTATTGATATCGACGGTCGTCATGGCTTCTGTCTGATCGATAATCAAATAGCCACCGGACTTCAGTTCAACCTTTCTGTCCAGTGAACGCTGGATCTCATTTTCCACATCAAACAGGTCAAAAATCGGTTGCTTACCCGCATAGTGTTCAAGTTTGCGCGTCATCTCCGGGATGTATTCGGCGGTAAATTCCAGCAGCGCTTCATACGTCAGTCGGGAGTCAATACGAATACGATCCAGCGCAGCCCCTGCGAAATCACGTAAGATTCGCTGTGCGAGCGCCACTTCACCGTAGAGCTTACATTTGCTTTGGTTGCGCTTTTTGCGCTCCATCACCTTGCCCCACAGGCGCTTTAGGAACGCCGCATCCTGCGAGAGTTCTTCTTCACCGATCCCTTCCGCGGCGGTACGAATAATGAAACCACCGTCATCATCGCAATAGTCAGCGACCGTTTTCTTTAAGCGATCGCGTTCCACTTCACTCTCAATGCGCTGTGAGACACCAACGTGCGATGCGCCGGGCATGAACACCAGATAGCGCGACGGCAGTGTGATGTCGGTAGTCAGACGCGCGCCTTTGGTTCCCAGCGGATCTTTGACCACCTGAACCATAAGGTCCTGTCCCTGACGCACCAGTTCGGCGATATCACGGACGTTAAAATTCTTTTGTTCGTCACCGGCAACGCATTCGGTATGCGGCATAATATCGGACGCGTGCAGGAACGCCGCTTTATCTAAGCCGATATCCACAAACGCCGCCTGCATACCCGGCAGGACGCGGCTCACGCGGCCTTTATAAATATTGCCGACAATACCGCGTTTCGCATCACGCTCAATGTGAATTTCTTGCAGAATACCGCCGTCGATATAGGCAACGCGCGTTTCTGACGGTGTAACGTTTACCAGTAACTCAGCAGTCATGTTTTCCTCTTGCACTCCGCAATGCAGCAAAATTACTGAATAGCTCATGAGTTTCTACCAGCGGCAGCCCAACGACCGCGTAATAGCTCCCGTTAAGCGACCGGACAAAGCATCCACCTTTGCCCTGAATACCATAAGCCCCGGCTTTATCCATCGGCTCACCGCTAGCGATATACCGTTCGATATCCTGCTGCGAGAGCGGACGAAAGACGACATCGGTTATCACCAGACAGCTCAAGATATCGTCTTTATCTACCAGCGCGACGGCCGTCATCACCTGATGTTGTTTTCCGGACAGCTGGTTCAGCATCTCTGCCGCATGAGTTTCGTCTTGCGGCTTTTCCAATACCTGACCGTTCAGCACCACGATGGTATCCGCCCCCAGAACCGGTAAATCGAACGGTGCAGCCGCAACCCCCGCGGTCGCTTTTTCGTACGCCAGACGTCGGACGTAAACCTCCGCAGCTTCCTCTGGTAAACGCTGTTCTTCCACCGCGACATTCAGCACAGAAAAAGGAATATCGAGCTGCGTGAGCAGTTCGCGACGGCGGGGAGAAGCGGAGGCCAGATAAAGCTGAGTCATGAATCACCTTATTGCACAGTAAACTGACGACGAATTTTACGCATCAGTAGGAACAGCCACGGCCAGAGTACGCCATCAACGACACTATTCCAGAATGTTTCCGGCCGGAAAGAGACATTAATAACTAAAAATTCTGCCCAAAATACTGTGAGATCCATCAGCAGCGACAAGAGCATGACGATTAATGCCTGCTGCCATAGCGCCATATTTCGGAATAGCTGGAATTTAAAGGCGACCAGATAAGCAACAATGCTAAGTGCCAGCGCCCGTACTCCCAGTGTAGACCCAAGAATCAGGTCCATAATCAGGCCCAACACAAATCCTGTGCCGACATTCACCCGATGTGGCAATGCCATCACCCAGTAAATGAGAAACAGCGTCAGCCAGGAGGGGCGAAACATGTAGATTTCATCCGGCCACGGCATAATCTGCAAGACCATAGCGATCAGAAAAGAAAGCCAGATAATCCAGTTGCCATGCCTGCGATAACGGTTCATTGGCGGCCTCTCTGTGGCTCAGCGGCGGGCGTGGCGGCATCAGGTGGAAGCGGCGGCCCCATTTCGTCAGGCGATGGTAAAACCTGCGGCATCATCTGCATCAGACGCTCATTAGCAACCCGATGCACTTCCGCTGGCGGCAGCGACGTAGTGGAGTTGTTTTCCACGCCCCATAGTAATAACAGATAGCGTAAGCGTTGCAGCCCCGCCGTCGGGCGAGCTTGAATAATCGTATAGGCCCGCTGCGTATCCTCTTTAACCGATGATACTACTGCGACCGGATACCCTTCGGGGAAACGTCCGCCCAGACCCGATGTGACCAGCACGTCACCCACTCGGATGTCTGTATTATTAGGGAGGTGCTCTAGTTGCAGATCGTCGGTGCAGCCATTACCAGCAGCAATCACACGGATATCATTGCGTAGCACCTGAATCGGCAACGCGTGGGAAACATCACAAATCAACAAAACCCGGCTGGTAAACTGGCCAACCGCCACAACCTGACCCACCACGCCTTTATCGCTGATGACCGGTTGCCCTTCATACACGCCGTTCGCCTGACCTTTATCGATCACAACCTGATCGCTGTAAGGGTCGGTTCCGGCGGACATCACCTGTGTCACCATCTTCTGCTCATCCTGACGCAGCGGCGAGCCCAGCAGTTCACGTAACCGCGCATTTTCCTGCTTAAGCTGGCCCAGCAGCAACAGGTCACTGTTTTTCATCAACAGTTCCTGACGCAGTGCGGTGTTTTCAACGCCTAATTGCTCACGAGTTGCCAGTGATGCAGACATATTGTCCAGAACCTGGCGGGGCCCATTCGCCAGAAAATAGAATGGGCTGACAGTGGTGTCCATATACGTTCTGATTTTGACGAACGAACCGAGCCGACTGTCCGCAACGATCACGACAATCGCGGTAACGACAGCAAGAAAAAGTCGTAATTGCAGGGAAGGTCCCCTGCTAAAAAGCGGCTTCATAGAATTTGCGTATTCCTCGACAGCAACCTCAAATCGCCTTTGGCGATTTTTAACGTCACAAAGCAGCACCCCGTAGGGCGAGTTTCATTGAGCAGGCAAATAAAAAAGGGGTAACCACGAGAGATGAAAAACGCAGGCGTTCATCCATCCGGTCCCCCCTTTTTTCCAGACAGGATTACTCCTCGCTGAACAAATCGCCACCGTGCATGTCGATCATTTCCAGCGCCTTGCCACCACCACGCGCAACACAGGTCAGCGGATCTTCAGCTACCACAACCGGAATGCCGGTTTCTTCCATCAGCAAACGATCTAAGTTACGCAACAGCGCACCGCCGCCGGTTAGCACCATACCGCGCTCGGAAATATCGGAGGCCAGTTCCGGTGGGCACTGTTCCAACGCTGCCATCACCGCGCTGACAATACCCGTCAACGGCTCTTGCAGCGCTTCCAGAATTTCGTTGGAGTTCAACGTGAATCCACGCGGTACGCCTTCAGCAAGGTTGCGGCCGCGCACTTCAATCTCCAGCACTTCGTCGCCCGGATAAGCGGAGCCGATTTCATGCTTGATACGTTCTGCCGTCGCTTCACCGATCAGTGAACCATAGTTACGACGAACGTAGTTGATAATCGCTTCATCGAAGCGGTCACCGCCAATACGTACAGAAGAGGAATACACCACGCCATTGAGCGAGATAACCGCAACTTCCGTGGTACCACCACCGATATCCACAACCATGGAACCGGTCGCTTCGGATACAGGCATGCCAGCACCGATCGCTGCCGCCATCGGCTCTTCGATCAGGAAGACTTCACGGGCACCTGCACCTAGCGCAGATTCGCGAATGGCACGACGCTCAACCTGAGTCGCCCCGACCGGAACACATACCAGCACGCGCGGGCTTGGACGCATAAAGCTATCGCTATGCACTTGCTTGATGAAGTGCTGCAACATTTTTTCCGTCACCTGGAAATCGGCAATCACACCGTCTTTCATCGGGCGAATCGCCACGATATTCCCAGGTGTCCTGCCCAGCATCTGCTTAGCGTCATGACCTACCGCCGCAACGCTTTTTTGGGAACCGGAACGATCCTGACGGATCGCAACCACAGAGGGTTCATTCAGTATGATGCCCTGCCCTTTAACATAAATCAGGGTATTGGCGGTACCCAGGTCGATGGACAAGTCGTTGGAAAACATGCCACGAAATTTCTTAAACATAACTAAAGGATAATCCTGCAAGCTGGGGGCGAAAAATAAATCCGCCTACTTTACCAACCACACGAAGCAGCGACAAGGCACGAAAAGGCTCTGCTTCGGTGAAAAATAAGTCTGCGTTGCGCACGTCGGCGTCAGGGAGAAGGCACAAAATGCTTTCTCCTCAGGCGGCAAGGTATCTTACCACTGTCCACCCGACAGAATTGCGCTAACACAGGACATAAAAGCTAACATTTAATCGGATTGACGCTAACGTGAGCACACACTAACCGATTTAACAACCGCCTCATTCTACGTCAATTTGAACAGGACGTTTATACTAAACACGATGCCGCGGTGAATATTTTTTCAGCTCATCCGTAACAAGGACTGACGCGGCAAAAAAATCGCCTTGCCCGCCATAAACGCCCTTGCCCAGCAGCATCCGCCACTCCTCTTTAGTACGCACGCCAGCGGCAAACACCCGCGTTTGCGTTCCTTTACACGCCTCAGTCAGGCTTTGTACAAAAAGCTGATTTTCCGGACGGCGTTCAAGGCTGCGCACCAAACCGGGATGAAGCTTGATGACCTCCACGGGAAGTGACTTGATATACGTCGTGCTGACCAACGTCAAACCCGCCTGCGTAACTGCCAGGCGACAGCCTAATCCCAAAATCAAATTGAGAACCGGGCGCAGGCGGCCGATATATTGACAAACATCTGCCTCAGCAAGTTCAAATAAAATGCACTGCCGCTGCATTTTCGGACATTGCAGCAATATTTCTTTCAGCCAGCGCAAAAAAGGTTTTTGTAAAAGTGAGTCCACACTTACCGGTAGAGCCAGTGTTTCTCCAGGCCAGTTCGCTGACAAATCCACAATTCGTGTAACTAACTGCCGATCATAGCTGGTCGCCAGTCCCAGCTGTTGCACCAGCGGCATATACTCGGCCGCAAGCAGTTCCTGTTCCCCGTCATAAATCCGGCTCATCATTTCACGATGATGCACAACGCCCTCTTTGGTGACCGCAGGCTTTTGATACAGTCGCGGCCCGCCGCGCGCTAACGTCTGTTCCAGCAAGGTACGCCACTTCACGCTGCCGCGACTTTTATCTGGCACCTGTCTGTCAAACACACACCAACTGTTACCGCCCTGCAATACCGCATTGCGCGTCGCGTCCTCCACACTTTCCATCACCTGCTCGGCGCTTTGCCCGCCACGATAAGCACAGATGCCAATGTGGAGAACCTCCTCGCGGTCGATCAACGGGCAGGCCGGGAGAATATCGATAGCTTTCACCAGTTGCGTGGCAATCGCATTGGCTTCTTTTAGCGTACTGTGGGGGAGTAACACGGTGAAATCGCTGCTGAAATAACGCGCCAGCAGCGCAGAGGGATAACGCATGACAAATGTCGACAGCAGGTTAACGAGAGTAAAACGATACTCCTGAAGCACACTGCTATAACCATGTGTTTCCTGCAACGTTTCAAAATCTGGCACACGGATCATCATGACGATGCCGTGCGTCCCCACCTCTTCACTATCTTCCAACTGGGTGGTCAGTTGATTATCGAAAAACAGACGGTTACTTAGTCCGGTTTCAGAATCTTGCGCGGCGAAAGCACGGATCAAGGTATCAACCCGCCCACGTTCCTCACGCGCTTGCACTAAATCGGCCAACAGTTGATCGAGTGCTCCGCTGGTATTGACGGGCCATTCACGTACCGACCCCCGCATAACCGATTCACGCTCACCCTTGAGAATACGCTGCGCGCGCTTTTCCAACTCTTCCTGTCCAGCAGCCTGTCGGCGTAGCCAGCGAATGGAGAAATACAGCATCAGAAGCATTAAGCCAGCGGCCAGCAACACCGACAGCGTCGAAACCACTAAGCGCGGTAAACCAATCAGCGGATCGACATATTTTAAGACGATCGCCATGTTCAGATGATGCATCAGTGGAAATTCGACCTCATGATAGAGGTGCGTTCGTTGCCAGCCAAGCTCGGGCAACTGTATTGAATAGAGAGGCGAATCGTTATCCTGAATCTCCAGTGCGACAATGCCTGCCGTTTTCATCATTCCCGGCAGCCAATACTGGATATTTTCGGGCGATTGCACTAATAACGCCTGATCGATGCTGGCCGTGACCTCACGTAGCTGTTGCTCGGTTCGCAACTGACTGTAATAACAGAGGCTAAATATACTACTGAAAAACATAAGAAAAATGGCGATAACCGTCAGAAATACTATGAGTATCGAGAATCTGGTCGTAAATCCCATCCCTGCGTCCTATTCCAAATAATTGTCATTTCTGCGAGTTTGTTGTTTTTTATCAGTTCGCATAAGTCAGCTACAACGCATAGTACCAGCACTAGCGAAGGTAACGGTATTAACCAATAGTATCTGTAATAACTATACCCTAAATAATTCGAGTTTCAGGACAAAACGCTAGCGTTTTGAACAACGCAAAGCGTTGGCCCGCTAGGGCGAAGCACACGCAAGTGTGCCGAGTAACGCAGCCAACAAACATGCAACTTGCAGTATGACGGGTATATAGTCGTTAATGACTTCCCCATTTTTAATCCTGCTACAGGAGATAGCCCATGCAGGCTTTAGTTCTTGAACAGTCAGACGGACTGACTCACGCTCAGATTCGCGAGATTGAGGCGGAGCAGCTTCCCGCTGGGGATGTGACTGTTGATATCAGTTGGTCCGGCATTAATTATAAAGATGCGCTTGCTATTACAGGCAAAGGCAAAATTATCCGTAACTTCCCCATGGTTCCAGGGATCGATTTTGTCGGAACCGTGCGCCACAGCGACAGCGATCGGTTTTCCGTCGGCCAGCCCGTCATCCTGACTGGTTGGGGCGTGGGTGAAAACCATTGGGGCGGACTGGCGCAACAGGCACGCGTGAAGAGCGATTGGCTGGTTCCGCTACCCACGTCGCTGGAGGCACGTAACGCCATGATTCTTGGCACGGCTGGCTTTACCGCAATGCTGTGCGTGATGGCGCTGGAAGAGGGTGGCATAACCCCAGAAAGCGGCGACATTATTGTGACGGGTGCCAGCGGCGGCGTCGGCAGCACGGCAGTCGCTCTGCTTGCAGAGCTAGGCTATCAGGTCACCGCCGTCAGCGGTCGTGCTGACAACACCGATTATCTGAAAAAGCTGGGAGCCAAACAGGTGCTGGATCGCAGCGAATTCAGCGGAAGCCCGCGTCCGTTAGAAAAACAACGTTGGGCTGGCGCGGTTGATACCGTCGGCGATAACGTGCTGGCGACGCTGCTGGCGCAGATGGATTACAACGCAACGGTTGCTGCGTGCGGTCTGGCGGGCGGTATCGCGCTGCCAACTACCGTGATGCCATTTATTTTACGCAATGTTCGTCTGCAAGGCGTGGATTCCGTCATGGCACCACTGGCACGCCGTCAGCAAGCGTGGGAGCGTCTCGCGACCATCCTGCCTGAGTCGTTCTACCAGCAGGTGACACAGGAAATCGGGTTGGAAGACGTGCCCGCTGTCGCCGCTGCGCTGCTGGAAAACAAAGTCACCGGTCGCACGCTGGTGAAAATCAGCTAACGTATTTCGTTGATGCACCAATTTACGGAACGAAAACGGTGATAATGGAATAGAAGAGTAAAGCGTCCGCGACATCCCTGTCGCGGCTCGAGCGTACAAGGATGTATTCACAGCGTCTTTACGATCTATCCATTATCATCGCTCGGCGCACTATCAGTAACATAGGGTACCTTCGGGTGACTGTTACACCCTGCAAAAAAGTATTTCATCTCTCCTGTCGCAATTTTTACCGCAAGTCATCTATAACTAAGTGAACGGTAAGCATTAAAAACGCCACTTTGCGTCAAAAAATAACGACTGGCGGGAGTTCACATGCACAAACATCGCAAGTTCACGGAAGCCGACGTTACCCCGGAATCCCTCTTTTATCAGCGTCGGCGCGTATTAAAAGCGCTGGGGATTTCCGCTGCGGCGCTGTCATTACCGTTTTCCGCGCAGGCTGACCTGCTTGCGTGGTTTAAAGGCAGCGATAAACCTAAAGCCCCGCCGGGTAAACCGCTCACGTTTAACCAACCCGCTGACTGGAAGCTCGATCTGCCGCTCACGCCGGAAGATAAGGTCACGGGCTATAACAACTTCTATGAATTCGGCTTGGACAAAGCCGATCCGGCGGCCAATGCGGGCGGATTAAAAACCGACGGCTGGACCATCAAGATAGACGGTGATGTCGCCAAACCGCTCACGCTGGATATCGACGATTTGCTAAAACGCTTTCCGTTGGAAGAGCGGATCTACCGTTTTCGTTGCGTCGAGGCGTGGTCAATGGTGATTCCGTGGGTCGGGTTTGAATTGGCCAAGCTGATTAAATACGCCGAACCCACCAGCAACGCGCGCTACGTGGCGTTTCAGACGCTTTACGATCCAGAGCAGATGCCGGGGCAAAAAGATCGCTTCATGGGCGGCGGATTAGACTATCCCTATGTAGAAGGATTACGGATAGATGAAGCCATGAACCCGTTGGCACTGCTGGCTGTCGGTGTTTATGGCAAGACACTGCCGCCGCAGAACGGTGCACCCATCCGGCTAGTTACACCGTGGAAATACGGCTTCAAGAATATCAAATCTATCGTGCATATCCGGCTCACCCGCGAACAGCCACCCTGCACGTGGAATCTGGCAGCATCGAACGAATATGGCTTCTATGCCAACGTTAACCCACATGTCGATCACCCCCGCTGGTCGCAGGCGACAGAACGCGTCATCGGATCAGGCGGTCTGCTTAACGTTGAGCGTCAACCTACGCTGTTGTTCAACGGCTATGCAGAGCAGGTCGCCTCGCTGTATCGCGGTCTGAATCTACGCGACAACTTTTAGCTATCGCATCCTGTCAGGATAGGAATCCACATCAGCATGAGACTGACGTTACAACACATTAATCGGCTAAAAGTGCTACTCCATCTGGCTGGTTTGCTACCGCTGCTGTGGCTGATATTGTCAGTCGACCAAGGGTGGTTTAGCGCTGACCCAGCCAAAGATATCCAGCATTTTACCGGCCGAATGGCGCTGAAATTGCTGCTGGCAACGCTGTTGGTCACGCCACTGGCGCGCTACGGCAAGCAGCCGCTATTGATTCGCTGCCGACGTCTCCTCGGGCTGTGGTGTTTTTTCTGGGCGACGTTACATCTGGTGAGCTATGCGCTGCTGGAATTGGGTCTGGATCATCTGGCGTTGTTGAGTAACGAGCTGATATCCCGGCCGTATTTAACGCTGGGTGTTATAAGCTGGCTGATTTTGCTGGCGCTGGCGGTGACGTCGCCACAGATCATGATGCGTAAGTTGGGATCGCAATGGCAAAAACTGCATAATTTCGTCTATTTAGTCGCCATCCTTGCGCCTATCCACTATCTTTGGTCAGTTAAAACGCTGTCCCCGCAGCCTATTTTATATGCGCTCGCGGCACTGATATTACTGCTGTTACGCTATAAGAAATTTCGTCAATGGTGGCGCTAAACGCCGCAGCAACACAGGAAAAGTCGATTGCCAGACACGGTGAGATTCACGCCTTATCACAATCCTGCGTAGGAATATCTCCGCAGATAAGACCAGTATTTAGCTGCGAATTGCCACGATATGGTTATAATGCACGACTTTAATTTCTCGGGCCGGACAAATTGCGTCATGAAAGGTGACAAACGAATAGCTTCGCGCTATTTTGTGCGACACTGTTTTTGCAATCTTGGTCAATCGCGGGAGATAGCAGCACAATGGCAGAAAATTTTCACATTTTGCTCTTGAATGGTCCAAACCTGAATCTGCTAGGTACCCGAGAGCCCGACAAGTACGGTCACACGACGTTAGCAGACATTGTCAGCGAACTGGAAACACAGGCGCAGGCATTGAACGTGAAGTTTTCCCATCTGCAATCCAATGCGGAACATGTCCTGATCGATACCATCCATCAGGCCAGAGGAAACACAGACTTCATCCTGATTAACCCGGCGGCATTTACCCACACCAGCGTTGCGCTGCGTGATGCCCTGCTGGCTGTCGCGATTCCGTTTATCGAAATTCATCTGTCCAACGTGCACGCACGCGAGCCTTTCCGTCATCATTCCTATCTTTCTGATGTTGCGGTAGGCGTGATATGTGGCCTGGGGGCAGAGGGTTATCAGTATGCTTTACAGACGGCGGTAAAACGCCTGTCAACTTCCAATTAAACAAAAGAGTACGGAACCACATCCATGGATATTCGTAAAATCAAAAAACTGATCGAACTGGTTGAAGAGTCCGGCATTGCCGAACTGGAAATTTCTGAAGGTGAAGAATCAGTACGTATCAGTCGTGCACCAGCAGCGGTTAACTACCCGATGATGCAACAGGCTTACGCTACGCCAATGATGCAGCCACAGCCAGCTCTGGCTACCGCCGTTGCACCAGCGCCAGTGGAAGCAGCTGTAGCACCGGCTGCCATCAGTGGACACATCGTTCGTTCTCCAATGGTTGGAACCTTTTACCGTACCCCAAGCCCGGACGCTAAAGCGTTTGTGGAAGTGGGTCAGCACGTCAACGTCGGCGATACCCTGTGCATCGTCGAAGCCATGAAAATGATGAACCAGATCGAAGCCGACAAATCAGGCGTGGTTAAAGCCATCCTGGTCGAAAACGGTCAGCCGGTTGAATTTGACGAGCCACTGGTTGTCATCGAATAACGAGGCTTATCATGCTAGATAAAATCGTTATCGCTAACCGCGGAGAAATTGCGCTGCGCATTTTGCGTGCCTGTAAAGAGCTGGGCATCAAAACTGTCGCCGTTCACTCCAGTGCGGATCGCGATTTGAAACACGTATTGCTGGCGGACGAAACTGTGTGTATCGGCCCGGCGCCGTCAACAAAAAGCTATCTGAATATCCCAGCGATTATTTCCGCTGCGGAAATCACGGGTGCCGTAGCAATTCACCCGGGCTATGGTTTCCTGTCTGAAAATGCTGATTTTGCCGAGCAGGTTGAACGCTCCGGCTTTATCTTCATCGGCCCACGCGCAGATACCATTCGCCTGATGGGCGATAAAGTCTCTGCAATCAGCGCGATGAAAAAAGCAGGCGTGCCTTGCGTACCGGGTTCTGATGGCCCGTTAGACAGCGACATGGACAAAAACCGTGCCTTTGCCAAGCGCATCGGCTATCCGGTCATCATCAAAGCCTCTGGCGGTGGCGGTGGTCGTGGTATGCGCGTTGTGCGTAGCGACAAAGAGCTGGAGCAATCCATCAACATGACCCGTGCGGAAGCCAAAGCGGCTTTCAACAACGATATGGTCTACATGGAAAAATACCTGGAAAATCCACGCCACGTGGAAATTCAGGTTCTGGCTGATGGTCAGGGCAATGCCATCTATCTGGCTGAGCGCGACTGCTCTATGCAACGCCGCCACCAGAAAGTGGTGGAAGAAGCACCAGCACCGGGCATTACGGACGAGCTGCGTCGCAATATCGGCGATCGCTGCGCCAAAGCCTGTATCGATATCAACTATCGCGGTGCGGGTACGTTCGAATTCCTGTACGAAAACGGTGAGTTCTACTTCATTGAAATGAACACTCGTATTCAGGTGGAGCATCCGGTAACCGAGATGATTACCGGCGTGGATCTGATCAAAGAGCAGTTGCGTATTGCTGCTGGTCAGCCGCTGTCCATCAAGCAGAAAGACGTCAAGGTTCGCGGCCATGCGGTGGAATGCCGTATCAACGCGGAAGATCCGAATACGTTCCTGCCAAGCCCGGGGAAAATTACACGTTTCCACGCACCGGGTGGCTTTGGTGTCCGTTGGGAATCCCATATCTACGCTGGTTATACCGTACCGCCGTATTACGATTCCATGATTGGCAAGCTGATCACCTACGGTGAAACCCGCGAAATCGCGATTTCCCGTATGAAGAACGCGCTGGCTGAACTGATCATCGATGGCATCAAAACCAACATCGAACTTCAGATGAAGATAATGAGCGACGAAAACTTCCAGAGAGGTGGCACTAATATCCACTATCTGGAGAAGAAACTCGGCTTGCAGTAAACGCTGCGTGATTTCAGTCGTGACTCTCTTAAAGGTCGGTGAAAGCCGGCCTTTTTCTTTTTCTGCGAATTCTTACTAGTCAATTGACCCACATCCCGTAAAATTCCCGCTTTCGTCGTCACGACGATCATAACAATACCCATGCCCTAAAATGACGGGTTGATGCTCCCTTTACGGTGGAGAAGAACATGGATACACGCTTTCCTCAGGCGCACAAAGAGGCCCGCTGGGCTTTTGGCCTGACGCTGGTTTATTTAGTGGCCTGGGCGCTTGCCGCCTATTTGCCTGACAACACTCAAGGGATAACGGGTCTGCCACACTGGTTTGAGATGGCCTGTCTGCTGCTACCGCTCGTGTTTACGCTGCTGTGCTGGCTAATGGTGCGCGTTATTTTCCGCGATATATCACTGGAGAGTGACGATGCAAATTGAAATTTTATTGCCGCTGATTGGCTATCTGCTGCTGGTTTTCGGGCTGTCGGTCTATGCGTACCGTCGCCGTCAAGCGGGTAACTTTCTTAACGAGTATTTCCTCGGTGGCCGCTCAATGGGCGGGTTTGTGCTGGCGATGACGCTCATCGGCACTTACGTTAGCGCCAGCTCTTTTATCGGCGGGCCGGGTGCCGCTTATAAATACGGGCTGGGATGGGTGCTGCTTTCCATGATTCAGCTTCCCACGATGCTGCTGTCGCTCGGGATCCTGGGGAAAAAATTCGCCATTCTGGCGCGGCGCTACAACGCCATCACGCTGAATGACATGCTGTACGCCCGCTACAACAGCCCGCTGCTGGTGTGGTTCGCTAGCATTAGCCTGCTGGTCGCGTTTATCGGTGCCATGGCCGTGCAGTTCATTGGCGGCGCGCGCCTGCTCGAAACCGCGGCAAACATTCCTTACGACATCGGCCTGCTGATTTTCGGCGTCACTATCGCGCTCTACACCACGTTTGGCGGCTTCCGCGCCAGCGTGCTCAATGACGCAATGCAGGGCATCGTGATGCTGATCGGCACCGTCATCCTGCTGGTCGGCGTGATTTATGCCGCTGGTGGTTTGCACAGCGCAGTGGATAAGCTGCAACAGATCGACCCAATGCTGGTCTCGCCGCAGGGCAGCGGCGGCATTCTGTCGATGCCGTTTATGGCTTCATTCTGGGTGCTGGTCTGCTTCGGCGTTATCGGCCTGCCGAACACCGCCGTTCGCTGTATCTCTTATCGCGACAGCAAGGCGCTGCACCGCGGGATTATCATCGGCACCATTGTCATCGGCATTCTGATGCTCGGCATGCATCTGGCCGGTGCGCTGGGTCGCGCCGTGATGCCAAATCTGACCATTCCCGATCAGGTGTTACCCGCACTGATGGTCACCGTGCTACCACCGCTGGCCGCGGGGATCTTTCTCGCCGCGCCAATGGCCGCTATCATGTCCAACATTAATGCGCATTTGCTTCAGGCTTCTGCCACGATCATCAAGGATCTGTATCTCAGCGTGCGCCCTGAGCAGATTCATAACGAGCGCCGCATCAAGATCCTGTCCAGCATGACCACGCTGCTATTGGGCCTGCTGGTGCTGCTCGCCTCCTTACGGCCACCGGATATGATCATCTGGCTGAACCTGCTGGCGTTTGGCGGACTGGAAGCGGTGTTCCTGTGGCCGCTGGTATTGGGCCTGTATTGGGAACGCGCGAATGCCGCGGGCGCGCTTAGCGCCATGTTCACCGGGGCGATTTGCTATACCTTACTGGCTAGCTTCAATCTTCAGTTGGCTGGATATCACCCGATTGTGCCATCGCTGTTACTCAGCCTGATGGCGTTTATTATTGGCAACCGCTTTGGTCATAATCCACCAGCGCCGGTTGCCGCTTCATCTTCACTTTAAATGTAATAGAGACTGCTATGCCGTGGATTCAACTAAAAATAAACACCTCAGGAAATGTTGCAGAACAACTGGGTGACGCAATGATAGAAAGCGGTGCGGTATCCGTTACGTTTCAGGATACGCACGATACGCCCGTGTTTGAGCCGCTGCCGGGCGAGACCCGCCTGTGGGGCGATACCGACGCGATTGCGCTGTACGATGCCGAAACCGACATGGACGCAGTTATCGCGATATTAGAGCAAGAACCGCTGCTGGGCGTCGGCTTTAAACACAAGATCGAACAGTTGGAAGACAAAGACTGGGAACGCGAGTGGATGGACAACTTCCACCCAATGCAGTTCGGCAAACGCCTGTGGATTTGTCCAAGCTGGCGTGACATTCCTGACCCAACTGCCGTCAACGTGATGCTCGATCCGGGTCTGGCATTTGGCACCGGTACCCATCCAACAACTTCACTGTGCCTGCAATGGCTCGATGGGCTGGATCTGGAAGGGAAAACCATCATCGATTTCGGCTGCGGTTCCGGCATTCTGGCGATTGCCGCCCTAAAACTGGGTGCAGCACGCGCTATCGGGATTGATATCGATCCGCAGGCAATTCAGGCCAGCCGTGACAACGCCCAGCGCAACGGCGTTTCTGAGCGTCTTGAGCTTTATCTGCCGAAAGACCAGCCTGCCGACCTGTCTGCCGATGTCGTCGTCGCCAACATCCTTGCTGGCCCGCTACGCGAGCTGGCACCGTTGATTAGCGATCTGCCAAAAGCTGGCGGTTATCTCGGCCTGTCCGGCGTGCTGGCGACACAGGCCGATGGCGTCGCAGAAGCCTACGCAGGCAAGTTCACACTCGATCCGGTGGCAGAACGCGAAGAGTGGTGTCGCATTACCGGCCAACGCCGCGCATCGTAATAACATTATCCCGCTAGTCCCGCCCATCGTGTACGCAACGGTGGGCGCACTTCTCTTGTTGTACCTCATTATTTATCCCCAAAAGCTGGCGTATTATGCTGGTCGGCAAGTGATCGGACACACCCGATGCCAGCACTCAAAGACGCTGTATCATGATTTTCAAGGGATGAAAAATGAAAGGTAAACTCTCTATCGCATTTATGCTGTCGGCCTGCTTTTCTGCATCGGCGGCAAATTCGGTTCACTGGGGCTACGAAGGCAACGGCGATCCGGCGCATTGGGGAAAGCTGTCCCCAGACTTCTCGCTGTGTGAAACGGGGAAAAATCAATCTCCAGTCAATATCCAGCAGGCGCTAAGCGCCCAGCACACCCCTTTACAACTAGCCTTCCTGCCAGGGACACAGCACATTATCAACAACGGGCATACCGTTCAGATTAACGTCAGTTCGGGAAATACGCTGTTGCTGGATAACGAGACATTCACCTTGCAGCAATTCCACTTTCACGCACCGAGTGAAAATGAAATTGATGGTAAACAGTTTCCGCTGGAAGGCCATTTTGTCTATAAAGACGCAAGCGGTGCGCTTACCGTTATCGCAGTGATGTTTCAGGAGGGAGCAGCCAATCCACAGTTAGCCATGGCATGGCAGCAGATTCCGGCTCACGTCGATCAGGCGGAGGAAGTGCGCGCGCCGATTGCGATTCAGGCCTTGTTACCGACGTCATTAAACTACTATCGATTCAGTGGGTCACTGACCACGCCACCGTGCTCAGAAGGCATTCGCTGGCTGGTCCTGGAGCATCCCGTCACCGCCTCTGCCAAACAAATAAATCAGTTCAGTTCGGTCATGAATCACGCCAATAATCGCCCTATACAGCCGCTTAATGGCCGAATCATCATACATTAAGCGATTCCGCGAAGCTGGTCAGAGCATTTGCCGGCCAGCCGCAGGTAAATTGGTGCCTTTTTTGCCGCATTAACCAAAGCATTTCACTGATAAAGCATTGATAGCCTATTGTATCTTCAGTAAAAATGACCGCGCTTGCAGATAAAATTCTGTAAGCAGATGAATATTTTATCGTTCAAAAAATCACCACAAAAACATAACACACTGTTAAATATGAATAATATTTTCATATACCTCTACGAACTGCATTTTCATTGATCGATAGCCGTAAATTGGTCAAAGTTTGGCCTTTCATCTGACGTAAAAAATGCGTAATATACGCGCCCTTGCAGGCACAGTATGGTCAATTTTTGTCTATGCACATTGGACAATTTCAGCTTAGTAATCGCTTGATAGCAGCCCCAATGGCTGGTATTAGCGATCGCCCATTTAGAGCACTCTGTCATGCGATGGGCGCTGGAATGACCGTGTCTGAAATGCTGTCTTCCAACCCGGAAGTCTGGCGTTCAGACAAGTCGCGTTTGCGAATGGTTCATAGCGATGAACCGGGTATCAGGGCCGTGCAGATCGCCGGTTGTGACCCCGATGAGATGGCGGCGGCAGCGAGAATCAACGCTGATTCCGGCGCGCAGATCATTGACATCAATATGGGCTGCCCGGCGAAGAAGGTGAACCGCAAGATGGCAGGATCTGCGCTGTTGCAGTATCCGGATTTGGTCAAACAGATCCTCTCTTCGGTAGTGAAAGCGGTAGACGTACCGGTAACACTGAAGATCCGTACCGGTTGGGCACCAGAGCATCGTAACTGTGTAGAAATTGCCAAACTGGCTGAAGACTGTGGCATTCAGGCGTTAACCATTCACGGACGCACCCGTGCGTGCCTGTTCAATGGTTTCGCCGAATACGACAGCATTCGGGCAGTTAAGCAGGCCGTTTCCATTCCTATTATTGCGAATGGCGACATTACAGACCCGCATAAAGCCAGAGCGGTTCTTGACTACACCGGGGCTGACGCCCTGATGATAGGACGAGCCGCTCAGGGAAGACCCTGGATCTTTCGGGAAATCCAGCATTATCTGGACACAGGGGAGTTGCTGGCACCACTACCGTTGGTAGAGGTCAAGCGCTTGTTGATCGAGCACATACGGGAATTGCACGACTTTTATGGTCCAGGCAAGGGATTTCGTATCGCTCGTAAGCACGTATCCTGGTATCTCCAGGAGCATGCCCCAAACGACCAGTTTAGGCGCACATTCAACGCCATTGAGGATGCCAGCGAGCAGCTGGAGGCGTTGAAGGCATATTTTGAAAATCTTGCGTAAACAGAAAAAGAGCTGACAGAACTATGTTCGAACAACGCGTGAATTCTGACGTACTGACCGTTTCCACTGTAAACTCTCAGGCTCAGGTAACCCAAAAACCCCTGCGCGACTCGGTTAAACAGGCACTGAAGAACTATTTTGCTCAATTGAACGGTCAGGATGTAAGTGACCTGTATGAGCTGGTACTGGCTGAAGTTGAACAGCCACTGTTGGACATGGTGATGCAATACACCCGCGGTAACCAAACCCGCGCAGCCCTGATGATGGGCATCAACCGTGGTACTCTGCGTAAGAAATTGAAAAAATACGGCATGAACTGATAACAGTTTGTATCGCATTGTTTTATAAGGCGCTCGTCAGATATGACGGGCGTTTTTTATTTAAAATGACTACACCACTGACTACACATACCCGCGAACAGTCATGAACAAAAAAGGCCGCATGAGCGACCTTAGATGATTCTATTCAAATCTCTTCTTTGCATCGGCTAAATCCACCCCATTCCGTAATTACCCGGTTCCCAGATCCACTCATGGCCACAATCTCTACATCTATAATAACGCTCTGAGGCATCCTTCCCATGCGCATTAATTTCTTTACCACCAGTAGAAACTAAATTTTCGTGCGGCGACTCCTTTCGCCCTGCATTCCCGTGTTTCTTGCATAGCTCGCATAACTCTTCATTTTTCTCGGTCATATATTTTCCTGAACTTGTTATAAGAACTGCCGTAAACTGAAAGGTAGATAGCTCAATTAACACACAATGATAAAGTATATCGATTAAAAAGTTATCTGCGCAGGCTTTCTGGTTTTCTCCACACAAAAGCACCAGATTCCATTCGTTGGCAATGACGTTTTTTTGCTGCCAATGTTGATGATATGCGAGTGCGGATCATCAGCTTGTCTTGTCCGTTAAGCTCATGCCCCTGTATACGAGCCATCTCGCCGAGAACTTTCTCAATAGATTTCTGATCCATCATGTCCCCTCACTGCTGATCTTCTGCATAAATACCCGCTGAAATAATCGCGCCACCGATTCGGCGACGGCCATATAAAATTGGCACTGGATTACCCTGTGCAATAGAGTTAACGGGGCCGCCAAATGCGTATGACGGTTTATTGTCGGGAGACTCACGCATTGATATGCCGCCCTGCATAGGCGTTAACATCTGAACAACGCCGCCAAGCATCATGGATGCGCCCATTTGCATTATCGGCACACCAATGCCTACACCACCGAAATAAGAGATAGCCCCCCCTGCGACAACTAATACGGCACCTAAAATAGTCTGAAACACCCCGGCCTTTTTACTACCGATAATGATCGGCGCAATACGGATTTCACTACTGACGTTAAAGTCCAGTTCGTCCTTAGATAAGTTCCGTTTGCCATCAAAAACGGCGTATGTCAGCCCGCGAGATTTACTGGTCAGCAGGAACTTTTCAAAACCCGGAATGATGACGCTTAACGCCTTTATTGCTTCCTGACGGCTTTCAACTGCCAGCCGATGTACGCGCCCAAACGTTGCACCCAGAACGCCATAGAGACGGATGGTTTTCAGTGGTTGATACTCAATTGCTACATTCATCGTGTGCTCTCCAGTTAAATGCCGGTAAATTCAGCAAGTCTTTGCTGCTGCTCTTCGCTCATATCAAACGCAAAATCTTCATGCTCTGCCTGCCACGTACCAAACGACATCAGAAACGCGACGGCGGGGTCTATCTTGTTGGCAGACTTCTTCTTGTTCGGCTTAATGTTGGCGTTGGCGTCGGTCTCCATCACCACATTGCTCATCGCCCACGCCAGCACCGGATCGCCGTTGTGCCGGATAACACGACGGTTAACGAATACCTCTGCGGATTTCGCTACCGGACTAAATTTAAGGTAGGTTTGCGGGAATGGCTCGACGTCCAGCCCCGCGCCCTGTAGCTGGGTGCGTAAGTGGGTAGCGTTCCAGGTATCAAAACCCACCAACGTGATCCCGAATCGCTCCGCATCCCGTAAAATGTCATCGCGGATACGGTCATAATCGATGCAATCCCCCGGCGTGGTGCGTATCCAGCCCGCTTTCGCCCACTGACGATAGATAGCCCGGTTTTTATTGGCGACGTTATGCAACTGCGCTTCAGGCAGGTAATGGCGGGTTAAAAGAAGAAGTTCCCGGCCAGCGGGAAAGGTATAGCAAACGCTGGCGATATCCCCGGTAGAAGACAGGTCAAGCCCGGCGTAGCAGTCCTGACCGTCCAGATCGCCTTCGGTGTAATCGGCCTTACAGCCCTCCCAGGCTCCTACGCCCATCCACGGCGTTGCACCCTGACACCAGACGTTAAACCGCTTGGTGAGCATTTCCACCCACTGCGACGGAATGCCCCGCGCTTTCTGGATGGTATCGGCCAGCGCCGCCGCATCGACGGACACGTTAAGATTGGGATTGGCTTTCACCCATAGCGCCGGGTCGTCTATCTCGTTTTCGTCGTCCAGTTCGTAAATCAGCGCGAACAGAGAATCATTCACCTCGTCACCGTCCAGAATCAGGCAACAATAATCATAATGTTGCTTACAGGCCGATACGACATTACTCCCGGATGTGGTGATAGCAAACAACAAGGCTTCCGGTCTGGCTCCCATACCCAATTCCAACGCCGAATACACCGCGTTATCCGGGTGAAGGTGGTACTCATCGACCACAGCAAGGCTGGGGTTTGTCCCCTCAATGGTGGAAGCCTTCGCCGCCAGCGGCTTTAACAGGCTGTTGGATTTGGGGTAAATCATCTTGTGCTGCTGCACGGTGAGACGCTTTTTCAGCGGTTTGGATAACAGGCACATCTGACGGGCGTCATCAAACACGATTCGCGCCTGATCGCGGCTCACGGCAGCGGTGTAGATATCCTGTTGGCCGTGCTCCATGACTAGAAACCAGTTAGCCAACATGGCCGCTACCGTTGATTTCGCATTCTTACGTGGCACCTGAATGTAGGCGCTGCGATACTTGCGCCGTCCGGTGGCCGCAACACGAAACCCCAGAATGTTGGCAAAGGCGAACTGCTGCCACGGCTCCAGCACAATAGGCTGGCCGCGCAACGGCCCTTTGACGTGAGGACAGAGGCGAGAAAAAGCGATAAAACGCGCTACAGCGTCCCCATCGAACGTATACAGCGGGTTATTCAGGTCAGAAAAGTACCGTTCTACGGCCTGTTTTACCCGCTTACACGCCGGAATTTCACCGCTTTTTACCGCTTCTGCGTAATCATTATAGGCGGTCAAGTTCGTCTTCCTCCTCCGTTTCTACCGGATTACGGCGACGTGATACCGGGTCAAAGCCCAGCAAAGAGGACATTTTTATAATGATTTTTTCCGCGTCAGATTTGGCTTTCAGCGCCGGGTTACTGGTTGTTGCTCCGCGTGAGCCTTCAACCGAAAACCCGCGCAGAGCAATGTCTTCAACGGCTTTGCGGTACATCGAGTAATTAACACAATACAATTCCAGGTGGTTCCAGTCGGCGGGAGTCAGATCGCCCCGTTCAGCAAGTTGTTTCGCTTTTGTCTTCCACTGCTGGACAGCAATCTCATCGAGATAAAAAGGCGGTTTCGGTGGTCGTGCCATAACTTCTTATTTCCTTTGGGCTTACTGCAATTAAAAAAAATGCCGTGCGTAAAAATTTGAGGGGGTGGTCGGTTCCTAGCGAACAAGGTTTTGTCCTGAAAACGCCCCCCACCCCGTCAACGGTTGCGAAACGCCTCCCGAATCTCCCGATCCCGTTCGGTGGTGCGTCGTGGCGTATGCTGGCCTGTTGCCTTGTCTTTGCACTCCCTGAACTGGTCACGGCTGCGCCTCAAGCCGGCCATCATCTGATTGATCTCCTGCTCAGTCATGGCCTACCTCATACATCCAGTCATTACGCTGTGCTGCCCGCGCCTCCTGCTCCTGGTACATCCCTGCTTTACGGTTAGCCTTGGTGATCGGGTCTGATTGCGTGGTCTTGCGGTTGTGATGGGTCTGGCATAATCCCTGGTGATTCCAAACTGGCCAGAACAACACATCACTTTCGCCCTCTATCGGGATGATGTGATCCACGATGGTGGCAGGGGTATACACACCATCCTTGAGGCAGTGAGCACACAGCGGATTAGCACCGAGGAAGTGGCGGCGATATTCTCCCCATCGATTGGAGTAGCCTCGTTCGGTTCGGGTGCCACGTCTGCTGTCGCTTTGGCGGCGGGCTTCCCGCTTATGCTGGTCACACTTGCCTGACTTCACACGCACGTTACAGCCTGGCTCGGTACAGCGGCGTAAAGGTTGATAGGGCATCAGTACACCCCCGGATCACGATAGACTGACCACAATGCAGAAATAGCCAGCGGGACTTCTTTTACCTCTACATCGCTAAGAGTGGCGCGGTATTCATAAAGCTGGGAAACGTACATCATGCAACCCACCTTAATGGCAGGATTAAATTCCAACCCATCATCAAAGCGTTTACCGATATGTTTCTGACACACCTCCAGCGACGCAGCGATATAGCCTTGAATCAGCACATCTTCGTCATCAGCATCAATACGACAATGTAGCTTTGCTTCTGCCAGCGTAATCATTTCAGTCACGTTTCACCCCTCCCTTACACAGCAACTCAAGACGGGTAAAGGCTTCATCAGGAATCGCTGACACGATGTTGTAGGCCATCGCCTCACGGCCTTTCTGCTGCCAGATAAGACGGTTGGCGCTGGTCACATCAGCCCGGTAACGCATCCAAACACGAAAGCTCACCTCTGCCATTTCTGCACCCGCTGATATCAACTCACGCCCGTTAATGCCGGTTACCTGCGCCCATACCGTAGCTACATCACGCCACGTCTTGATAGGCTGACCGCTCGAATCACGGATTGTGGTGAAATGTTGGATCGTCACCCGGTGACGTAATCCGCCTGCTCTCACGGTTTCACCTCCTGTTTCACCTTCACTTCCTGTTTCCATGCCTGGCTGAACTCGTCGCCTCCTTCGCGTGGTGGCATCCCTTCACGCTCTCGCGCTTCATTCGGACACATCACCCCGGACTTGATCGCCGTTTCATAGCTGGTGAAGCGCTCTTGCGGATTAGCACGTAGCAGATCGGCAGAATCGAATTCCACCTGATAGCGAATGCCGGGAATACGGGGCGTGATTAACAGCGCGGACTTGATTTGCTGCTCAAAGTTGGTCAGCCAGGGGCGCATGGTCATGGTGAGAAAGGCGCGGCTTGCTTCGCTGAAATTGCTGTAGGTACTGTTGGAATATTCCTGTAGGAAGATAGGCGACACGTTGAACATGCGGGCAATATCTTCAATCGTGAAACGACGGGACGCCAACCACTCCGCATCCTGATTACTCATGCCTAACTGCTCGTACTCCATGTCACCTTCAAGGATGGGGGTTTTCCCGGCATTACGCGCCCCTTTATAGCGCTCCAGCGCGTCCATTGCTTTTTTACCATTCGCGCTGTCCAGCCAGCCTTTAGCCTTGATAATGCCGGACGCCATCATGCCATCTTTCATAATGCTGGCACCGTGGCGCTGTTGGGCGATACCCAGCCCCAGCGTTTCCCGGCAAATGGTGACGGGAGAACGGCCAAGAAAACCGTCATCGGTGGCATAGCGCAGGTGTAACACTTCTTCCTGAAGGTAAGTTCGCACTTCCCCGCTGAATGGCTCAGTAATAGTGTAGGTAAACCGATGCGGCTTGATGCGCTCCGCCACTACCGCATGAGGAGGATAAGGATGCAGGGATTTTGGCTGACCATCGCGCCCCCACTCAATCACGGCGTAGGCGTTACCATTCAGCAGGCAATGGCGCATCATGGTGCGTTTGAACTGGTAGGCCGTCTGGCAATCGTTAGGCGCTTCATTCAGCAGATAATCAACCGGATGGGTATGCAACCATTCCCGCGCTTCCCGGCCATTATCATTCGCTACCCGATACAGGTAACAAGGCATAGAAGCCACAGCCTCACTGATTACCGCCACGGCATTCATGACCGCAGGCAGGGACTCCGCTGTACCGGGGGAAACGTATTCGCCTGATCCGGTATTGGGAATCCCTGCCATCGCTAGGAACTCATCGATAGTCATGCTGCGCTGTTCTGTTTTACTGCGATTGAAAGGCCACATATCACAACCCCGCCAGTTCAGCCCAGCGGCGACGGTTATCATCGGTGCGGCGTAATTCAGGGTATTGGGCAAACAGGGAACGCTGTGCAATCTCTACGCCGCTTTCGGGGTAGGCGGGCATACTGGTGACGGTGATTTCACGCAGTTCGGCGGCTGTCACAGTACGCACGTAAGGCGCTGGCGTGATATCCCATGACTCTTTAAGCGCCCGGAAGCCAAAGCTCATACCGGAAATATCACCACGCTCCACCAGCGTTAACACATCGCGGCCTAGCTGTGTATCCGGTGGGGTAAGCTCAAAGCGTAGCCCGATATTGTCTTCCGTCAGTACCAGCGTACCGGACTTGCGACGGCCAAGCAGTTGGGTGTAATCATGCTCAAACAGCGCCCGCACATCGTTACCAGAAGCCAGACTTCCCGCAAATGCCCCCGGCGCGAACTGCTCCACAAATTCATCCCAGATAACCTCTGACAAGCTGTTCCAGCGCACGGCGTAACCCACCAGCTTTTTCTCGCTGGCGGTCACTTCTGAGGTGCGGACTTCAAACTCAATATTTTTCATGTCGGGACTCCATCAGACAGGAAAGGGGCTGTAGCCCCTTCAATCAGGCGTCAGCCAGTTCCAGAATCTTGATCGCGTTGGAGTCCACCACACCGCCGCCCAGGTACTTATCGGTATGCACCTTATAAAATCCGGGTTCGGTGATATTGTCCGGGCGAGTACGCGCACCCGTAGTGTGATCGACAATGAAATAGCCGCGCTTGAAGTCACCTACCGCAAGGAAGGCTTCCCCGGCTTCGGCATTTGGCAGGGTTTCAAGGTAGTGAACAGGACGGCCTAACAACGTATCGGGAGAATTCGCCACCAGCCGATCACGCCAGATGTAATCGCCATTACCGTTTTTCAGCTTCTGCAACGTGGCGGCGGTATTGGAGTTCATCACCCATACAGCATTTTTACGGTATTTGGCTTTCAGCTTGTACAGCAGGTCGATCAGGCCGTCAGAGGTAACAGCAGCGGCTTCCATCTTCTCCAGCGTACCAAATGGACGAGTTTTATCGCTGGTAGCAGCGCGAGGGTAGGACAGGAAGCCTGTAGATTTTTTGGTGCCATCACCGTTAACAAAATCGTCTTCTTCGGTGGCCGTGAAAGTATCGGCGATTTCAGAGGTCAGCCAGCCGAGAATATCTACCTCGGAGAAATCGAGAATCTCCTGGGTGGTTTTCGGGTAGGCATACACCGGATTCACCTTAATGGAAACTTCTTCCAGCTTCGGCGTGCTGGTCTGTGTGCGGGCTTCGCCTTCTGTACCACGGTTCACCGTAGCGCCACCCACCGATACCAGCTTTTTGTATTCGTTGGTCTTGGTGGTTCTCACCGTAGCGATGGAGCGCATCACGCTATCGTCCTGCAACTGGCGCATGACGTCTTTATCCAGTTCAGGAATAACGGTATAGCCACCGTCAGCGCCCACCGCCGTAGACAAGGTGCGGGTTTCGCCTGTCAGAATGTAATGGCGTAGCTCGTCGTTGGTGACTTTGCTTCGGGTCGATTTATCTTCAGGGTTGTTTTTCGCGTCTTCACGTTCTGCCGCCGCCAAATCTTCAAAACGCTGGATTTCGGTATTCAGGCTTTCCACCTGCGCCTTGATCGCATCAAACTGTTTGGCTTCTTCTTCGGTGAGGCTACGCTTCTCTTCTTCCGATTTGGTCAGCAGGGAGCGCATTTGCGTAGTGAGATCGGTTTTCTTCTGGCGGAGTTCAAGCAATTTTTTCATGTCGTGGTTTCCGTAACGTTTGTAGTTAAGACGTGAAACCAGCGCGGGGAAGGGTTGAGGCCGTTTAATTTTTTGTGCGTCAGCATTGCTGACTCGCAACTTGATTAAATGGTCAAGTGGCGGCTCACGTCTGAGTGCCACTCTTCAAGATATACATGAAAAATATTAAGGGAAGCCCCTATGTTCCGAGCTTTAAGCGCTAAAAAGCACGGAAACCAAACATTTACAAAATTATGCTATTTCCTTCTTATCATTTTTTTGAGTAATGCCATAAATAACAGGAATAGAATTAAGCATCATCATGACAAAACCGACAATAAACGACAGCACACCCGCCAACCAACCCAACCTTTCATAAAAAACCTGAGAAATAAAGAATAAATTAGGTATAAAAATCAGGACATATACTAAAAAAATAATAATCCCAATCACACTCATCACACCGCCTCTAACCTTATTTTTGTCTAAAAGCGCCATGACAATATAAGCGGTTATTAGTGAATAAAACGCCCATGAAAAATAACTTGCTGACTCATTAAAAGCCAGTTTTAGTAAACCTAAAAAATGATCCATATCTTCCTCACTTATCACTCATCCATTCAGGCGGCGTTGACATCTTGCTTCGGTATTCCTGCAAATGCTCAATCATTGCGTCAAACTGTTCAAGATTGGTAGCAAATATCTCCCCCGAAAAGGTACTACGCACAAACTCGTGATGATCAATCCAGAAGAATGCACCATCTTGCAACAATTGCCGATAGTGGCTGGTATGCATCGTACTCATATCAGTAATACCGTAATTATCATGATGCTCTTGGATATCTTGTAACGTAACAGGCATATCGCCCTCCTATAAAATTAAAAAATATATGTTTAAGTGTTCACCTGTTCACCTTTGTCTATTTCGCTTTATTTTTCATTGCGTTATAGGGTGAAGACTTTCATTTCAAGTGTTCACTAGTGTTCACCCTAACCCTTCACCCTTTGGAAGAGATTCCATAAAAAGGTGAACAGGTGAACACTTGGTGAATACTTAGAGAATAAGTGTTCACCCATTAACTCACTGTTATTAAATGGATTTTTAACAGGGTGAATACTGGTGAACACTTCGTCTATAAGTTTTATTTTTTCCCCTCTTCATATTGGCTGCTTTGGGGAGCGTCACATTGCGGCATCCACTCATCTGAATCATCATTCAACGTAACGTTTGAGCGTATCCCTAATTTCGTCTTCCGCTTCTGGTACTCCTTACCGTACTCAGCCATTGCCCCAGGCATATCAATGCCAAAGCGCATCAGAGATACAGGCTTGCTAAGCCCATTGGCTCGCATATAAGCAAGGTAGGCGTGATACAAGTAGCGACGTGGGCTAAATGGAACGATCTCAGCATTACCAATAAACATGCCATCACACAGCACCGACGCCATCAGATAGCCGCAGAAGTCCACCAGCGAATCCCCTTCACGCTTAATAGCCAGCGCCTCTTCGGATTTTTGCTGTTCGTGCAACAAACGCTTTGCCTCGTCCTGCTTACCAAAGCGAGTTAGTAAGTGCCGCATGATGACGGCCAGTTCACCTTCTATCTTTTCCGCCAGCATCGGATCACGTTCATTTTCCGGCACGACTTCGGAGAAGTTGAAAATCACCCGTCGCCGGGATATGCCCCCGCTTCGGTCACTGAATGTCATGGCGTTATTGTTGACCGCCAGCACCACGGCAGGAATGCGCGTTGAGTAAGGCGCTTTGTGTTTAGGGTCGATAGATACCTTATCCCCGCCCGTTATCGCCTTAATCCCTGCGCCGTCACCAGCGTAGCGGGTCATGTCCGGCATGATGATGAGCGAATAGCCAACCACCAGCGCACGATCTCGCGGGTCCTCCAGCGCCTTCATACTGGCTGATACGGTATTGGCTTTACCTGCCAGCATGGTGCAGATTTCTGCAAAAACGCTTTTACCACTGCCACCTGGTCCCGTAATTTCAAGGAACAACTGCCAGTCATAGCGGTTAGCCAGCACCATAAACAACGCTGACAGAACACGATCCGCTTTCCGTTTATTGTTGCCAACGGAACGGCTTAACCATTTCCAGAAGCTGGGCGCATGGGTCGCCAGCGTTTCCCCCTCTGCTGGGGCGCTGAATGGCAACTCACTGGCAATCAGTAACCAATCCTCTTGGCTATGGTCACGGAATTGTCCGGTACGGGTATCAAATACCCCGTTACTGAACCCGATAAGGTTACGAGCGGTAGCCCCCATGACAGGCAAGCTCAGTTTCATGGTTTCCACTGCGGATTTAATGGCGTTCTGCGAGTAGGCAATCTCCGCATCGATAAAGATTTGCGCCATTTCCCGCTGTAAATCCTTATCGGCCACTGGCTCCCATATCACGCCGTTATAGTGATGAACGGTGTCAGAATCGCCGTGTACAGCTAAAGCGCCGCCATAATGCGCCCTTAACACTTCACCGCGTTGGCTGGCTCCCATGCGGGAAAGGTCAGTTACCCCTATATCCTGCGCCTTCTTCTTTGGCGGGGATGAGGGAAATACTCGGTTAATCCGCTCATCGTCACAAAGCTGGGCTTTCACATCCTCCTGACCAATAATTCCGGCCACCAGCGCCATACGCTTTTCACGCTGCTTCTTTGAGTCAGTCGCTACCAGTCCCTGATCGCACAACCATTCGTAAGTGGTTTGGGTGGCATCCGCCAGCTTATGGAGTTCTACGGCTAATTTCCCATAACCTTTGGTACTGTCACTATGTCGTTGTATTGCCCGTGCTACGTCTTTCGGATTCAGCACATGACCATTAACCCACAGATACAGGCAGGAAAATAAGGCGTCGGACATGGCTTCCTGACGCTTCACTTTTGTGGACATGCCTGACCTCCATCTATGCAGGTAAACTCGGCAATAAAGCGGCTATCGGGATAAACACACTCCGCTGAATAACCATCGCGCACAAACGTTACACGGTTAAAGGCGTTGTCCCTGACAGTGACACGTTGGCCGTTCTTGTCCTGATAGCGATCATTTGGTTGAGGTTGGCGCATTGCGTACCTCCGTCGCTTTATCAAGATGATTAATCGCACCAGCCACCAATGATAAAACAGCGGCAACAAGATTAGCCTCTTCTTCGTCCTGCGCCTCATTTGATAAGGAATCAAGCCACATAGAGAGAACCGCCCTGGCCTGTTTGTTCATTACATTGGCATGTTCTACGCACGTAACGACTTCAAGGTGTTGTCCGTTCATGACTGAATCCCCGCATCCAGCTCCTCAAAGCACGTAATGGCGTAAATACCATCAACCCACAAATAAACTTCATGGCGTTGCTGTTCGTCAGTGATTTGGGGAATGACCTCAGTCAGCAGGTGCCGTAATCCCACCTGAGCGCGTAACAGGCGACTACGCGATATGTTTTCCGGGATAACGGGTACTGGCGCACAAGTGGAACCAATCAGAGCGTTAACACGTCGCTGATCGTCGTAGTAAGCATCCAGATTGATTTCTTTAGGCATGATGCACCTCCGCCAGTTCAGCTTCTGCCTTTTCCAGCATTTCAGTGACAGCTTCAAGCGCGTTTTCTACAGCGGCGCTATTAGTATCCTGCGACGCAATCAGGGTAATAATCGCCTTAGCGTGGACAATCTGAGTGATCGCCTCTTCGGTATGATTGAGGTGGTTTTTAGACATGACCGACCTCCGTTTCCGATGCTTGGAAAGCTTGATGCAGGCTGTTAAGGCGTTCCGCTAATACGAAAGTTAAAATCTCTTTAGCTTCGGGGTTGCTCAGTTCAACAATGGCGTAGGCCAGCGCACGGCACTGATCGATAACCTCTTCCAGTTCTAACGGCGTGTTATCAAACATGGCGCACCTCCTGAACAGGCAGGCGACCAGCAAAAACCATAACGCAGCCATCAGGTGATTTTTCCCGTGCTTCGCGTTCGGTAGTGGCGATGATGCGAACAATACCTTGAGACGAAATGCCCAGCGCCAGAAAGCGATACTGAAATTCCGGGCGAGTTTGGGTAGACTGGATATCAGCCATAGTGTTAGCTCCAATAACATTGTGGTTAGAAACCTCGGTAGTGCCGCAAACACTCCGGGGTTTCGCTGTTTTGGCACCTCTAAGAAATAAAGGTGTCGGACACAATGTATTTTATTCGTGTCGGACACGTCAAGCATTGCACTGAATATTTTTTTGTATATGATTGTCGGACACCATTTTGCAAGGAATCCAGTAATGGCAACAAAGTCAGTGAATGCCAAGTCAAAAAGATTTGACGTGCGGGTTCCGCACAATATCGCCGATGCAGTTGAGCGTTTGAAAGAAGACGGTGAAAGTACCGGACAGTTTGTTGTTACTGCCCTTGAAGGCGAGATCAAACGCCGCCAGCGTAAGCAAGCCAGAACGGAATCTGAAAGCTGAACAGGGTTACTCCCCGTAATGCTGTGAACTGCCCCGATGATTTCGGGGTTGTTTTGCGGGTGACTAATAGTCACGCACAAATTCCGAACTAACCCTCTTAAAGAGGTTAAGTTATCCCCGCACGTCTCTGTGTCATTCGTCGAAACCTCTAAACCACGTTTAACGTTGTTTTGCCTCAGCCATGTAACTCTATGATTTCTTTCCTTACATCCAATCAGGATGATTGCCGAACCTAAGCAGTGTTTATGTTCAGGCGAACCTGAATACGGGCAGACTAAGCGCAATTTTGCGCTTTGCTTTTCTTTCAAGCGGTTAACATGTTGATTTTGTTCCAGAGGACATTTTTGGGCTTTGGGTAATAACCACAAATATGTGGTATTCTGGACACGCTTTAGTTTTATGCAGTGACATGAGCGGCCTGGCGTGGCCGCTTTTGTTTTATTTAGCATTTGGATTATCCTTCCCGAAATTGAGCGGCAACTGGCTTAGGCTTTTAACCAGGTATTCCGCTTTCTCCAGTAGAACCAAATCATCCTGTCGTCTTCTGAGGCGGCGACCTGCATCACTCGAATCTTCATCCGAAAACTGACGAGCGGAAGTAACGATGTGTTGGAGTTCGTTGATGGTATGGGCTAAATATCCATCCCTTTGGCGATCCAGTTCTTCCATGTAGTCATATACCGCAGCTTGAAGCTCATAGCTGTAGCTCATTGCCATTAGGCAGGCTTCGCGCTTGGGGAATAGGTAACCGGGATATTCTTCCCCGTTTTGCTCATTGCGGAATGGGTATGCGAAATTTTTCGCATACCCCACACCAAGCACTTTGGGTACTTTTTTGTTGAAATCTGCATGGCGGAGTTTGTGATATTTGTTGCAAGGGAAACCCACCCCCTCCGCTTTGGCCTTTGATTTACGTTCGTCATTTATATAAGCAACCATTTGCAGGCTGCTCATCATTGGTACTGAATTAACTATCAGGCTGCTTTCAGGGTGATCGAATCCCTGCCCGGTAAGGGCATTTAATTTTTTCATTGTTGATTACCTGTCGTTAATTAAGCTGATTTTCGGCTATATGGTGTATTAACGTTCTCGACGGCTGGGGGATTGCGAACCCACCAAAGCACATCACTAAGAAGCCAGGCGCAACTATTACGGCCAAAGTGACAACGGGGCGGAAATTTGCCTTCATTCTCCATATTCCAACGAGTGGAACGGGAAAGGCTGGTTATTTCTTGACACTCGCTTTCACGAATACGACGATCAAACTTGAAACCGTATTCTTCAAGGATGGTACGGCGTTGTGTTGGGGTTGGTGGGGTAAAGCTAGTTTTCACTATGTTGTCTCCGCTGTTTTGATGTTTGCAGAGACAGCATCTATTTTTTTATACAAATTATTAAGCAGTTAGTCCCTTAATAAGGTGTTAAACCTTAATGAGATACTTGCTGAGGTTATTCTTTTAGCCATCTACCAATCGTATAGTCATCAAAGGAAATACTCTTCCCCTGTGATGTTGCTGTCGCTTCTAGTAATTCTGATATCTTCTTATAATTTCCTATTGATTCGGGATAAAGCTCTTGAAGCATTATTTTTATAGCATTTCTTGCTGATGATGAAGTTCTTTGTCTTTTCTTAATATCGACAATTCCAACCGAATATGAGTCAGATTTATTTTCTTCCTCATCTTTACCATCCCAAATGCCAATTTTAAAAAAATTTACTATTTTTTGAAGGTTATCATGATCAATTATTAAATTTGTTTTTTCTACATTAACTGGTTTTTCAAAACATAAAAAATCGTTTCTTCTATATGAAGAAAAACCATGAACAAATGCCACGCCAGATTTATTATCCATATCTAAAACACCAAACATATCAGATAAAACAACACCCTCATCAATAAATCTAGTTACTATTGTTGGAACTATATCCCATAGCCCATAAGCTTTCCCTGTGTATGTAAATAACCCAACATTACTTTCTTCATCCAAGAAGGAATCTTCGCTTTCCACTCCATTATCTAAGAACCATCTTCTACCTGTATAAATGTTATCGCTACCATAAATATCACCTAACATTCGATAAAAAGATCTTTCCAATCTATCATCGGGTAAGTATCTACTTAAACTACAGGGTTCGGCATTAAGATTAACCTGCAACTTAATACGCCCTGTGAGCCAGAAATGAATAATATCATCGACTTCGCACTCTAATAAATTAGACGCACGAACTAATTTATAATAATCCATAATAGGTTTCATAATTACCTCAATATAATTCACATTCGCTTAGCAGACGATAATATAAATATATTCTCATGCCCATCCGCTAATACATCCAGCCGTTCTACCCACTTGTTCAGTGCATCCAGCTTTTCCGGTAGGTATAGGCTACGGTTGTAAATCGCCATAACTCCCGGCATTGAATGCCCTAATAGTTGCTCGACAACATGAGGGGCGATCCCCATGTTATTCATACCCGTTGAAAGCGTCCGGCGTAAGTCGTGCAGTGTCCACGCCTCAGAATGACCTAACTTTTTATAAACGCCTCTTCCCCACTGGCTGACAGCTTCAACATTCTTCTCTGTACCAAGTAGGAGGCCAGACTTGCCGTAATCCTGGTATAACTGTTCGATGAATGGCCGTAACGTTTCAGGTACTGGCCGCACAATCTTTTCACCGCCTTTACTGTGTTCTTTGGGAACCGTCCAAATCCAGGCATCACGATCCCATTCTTGCCACGTTGATAAACGCGCTTCCTGAGAGCGGCAACCAAACACCATAATGATTTTTAGTAGATGCGTGTAATAAGGCATAAACCTATCCCCAGATAGAATAGCCGCCCATAAATCACCAGCTTCAATATCACTCAACACGCGATCCTTTTTGCGCTGCTTTTTGCCAACATCAGGGATTGTGAGGTCGTCTAAAGCATTGCTCACCGCGTAACGGCGAACACGGCAAAATTTCAGGGCTTGCTTGCACATTTGGAAAACGTAGCCAGCCGCTACTGGCGTTTCCTTTTTGATGCGATCAAAGCATTGCAACCAGTAACGTGTTTCACAATCGGCCAACGCCATTTTCCCGATATAGGGATAAATATGCTTCTTCAGTTGCGCTTCATGCCGTTTCACGTTGGCGCGATTATCTTCGGCGTACTGTTTGATCCAATACTCAAGCGCTTCTTTCACCGTTACGGGCTTTAACGTCTCTTCTACGGTCAGAACAAGCTGATGGCGCGGGTCTTTACCAGAAGCAAGCCAATTACGGCACTTATCACGCGCTTGTCTGGCTTCTTTAAGGCTCATATCCGGGTAACGTCCCAGCGTTACGCGACACAACTTTTCACCAACTAGACGATAGGTAAACACCCAGCTAATGCCACCCGCTTTTGAAGCCTTCGCGCTCAACCCGGCACCATCAGCATAGAACTCAATCTTTTGGTTGGGTACGCCCATTAAGTTCCGTAGCCGCTTGTCGCTCAGTTTGTTGAGTTCACCCGCCATAATGCCCCAAAGTGTTTATACAAATGTTTATACATAAATCTCTGCATAACAGCATAAACAGTAAAAAGCACTGGAACAATATACAGTGAATATAATTCTTAACTTACTGATTATTAAAGGTAATAGAGAAACACAAGGAAGCATGAAGACAGGAAATAAAAATGTACGGCATGAACTGATACTAATCAGTTAAGCATTTGAAAAAAGGCGCTTTACCTCTTTTGGTTAAGCGCCTTTTTCTTTGCTTCGATTTAGGCAGAAACGGCCTTAGCGTGGCGGTCTGAATCATTGCGTCTGCAAGATGAGGAGTCTGTTTCTAATGACTCATTCCCTCTGGTTTATCCGTTTCTGACGCATGAAAGAGTCGGTGCAGGTTATCTAGCCGTTCCGCTAACACGAACGTTAAAATCTCTTTCGATTCTGGATGGTTCAATTCGACAATGGCATAAGCCAGCGCACGACACTGCTCGAGCGCTTCTTCGGGTTCTAACGGAGTGTTATCAAACATGGCGCACCTCCTGAACGGGCAGGCGACCAGCGAAAACCATGACGAAGCCATCGGGAGAATGTTCTCGTGCCTGACGTTCGGTGGTAGCGATAATATGCACGACACGTTGGGACGATGTGCCCAGAGCAAGAAAGCGATACTGAAATTCGGGGCGAGTTTGGGTAGACTGGATATCAGCCATAGTGTTAGCTCCAATAACATTGTGGTTAGAGGCTCGGTTAGTGCTCCAACACTGCCGAGCTTCGCATTTCATAGGTGAATCGCACCTATGCAGCTAACATTACGCCCAAGTGAATCGCACCTCAAGGTATTTTTTAGAGTTATTTTTACGTATACTGAATCGCACTTAGCACATGGAGATCCAGTAATGGCAACGGGTTCAATTAACAACAAGTCACAGCAGTTGAATGCACGGTTCCCGCACGATGTTGTTGCTGAAATGGAAAGTAGCCTTGAAGCAGGTGAGACAAAAGCGCAATTCATCATCACCGCAGTAAAAGGCGAGATAAAACGCCGCCAGCGCAAATCGCCCAAAGACGAATCCAAAGACTGATTGTTATTGCGGGTAGATTAGGCTGTACTGGTTCGTGGTTAGTTTGGCAGGCAGATCACGCCAGAAGTGGTCGTATGAGAAAACCCAAAAGCCATTCCTGTAGATTCCTTTTTGTCGATGTTATCTCTTATTGAGGTTCGAAACTCCTTATAGCTTGTATGAGTGCAGGATTCATCTGCGTGGTTCTGAAAGGCTTTTGGGAACTAAGGAGAGGATTTGCCCCAATACATGCTCAGCGTGTATTGGGGCAAATCCTGATGACATGGTAAATCCGTTATAGAGACGGGTTCACTTGAACTAGCGAAATACATCAAAACTCGTTAGATATTGCTTATTTTTGTCCGATACAAAAAATGTTGTATTATCCGTATTTCCCTGTAATATAAAACTCATACTAAATTGTGTGAGGATGGCGTTATGAGTGATTTTTCTAATTTTAGACTAAAAAAATCAACGGAAGAGAGCCTTAAGGAATATGTTAATGACTTCGGGATGACAGTTGATGATGTTATTTTGAACTTAATAAAAGAGAATAAGTCGTTAAAATCATCACTTGGACAAAATTTTACTTTATCAGACGATGAGGACACTCACCGCTTCAAAGATTATATGATTCATAAGCTGCCTAAAGGGAAGATTCTTGTCACCAAAGACGGGCTTAAGGTAAGTAATATGAAAAAAATATTGGTTGAGGCAGGCAGCTCTGTAGGTATGGATGAAAGCAAACTTGATCCGGATTTAACCACCTATGAGATAGGGCGTTTTCTGTTTAAGCATCTTCAGGAGTGATGAATTTACCGCCTATCAAGGCTGTAAAATGAAATTACTGGACAGATTCCATTGTGACCCCGATTGCCTGCCAAGGCAGTCGGGAGTCCACATTGAATAGCCATATTAAAATTCAAACACATTCCAACAACTGCTACCAAGGATGTTTTTCCCAAATCTAACGTCTGCTTTACACCTTGAGGCACTCAACCAGCTCAAACTCTTCACACACCAGCAGCATATCTGGGGCGAAGGTGCCTTCTCGTTCGAAAAACTCCTGATGTGCTTGCTGCCAGAAAGCCAGGCTTTTATCCCCTTCGCCTTCTTTCGCCGCCATCTCAGCAGTAATATCGCAGTAGCGCACCAGCGTTAACGAGCGCGTTCGAATCACGCAGGAGGGCTGTCCGGCACCGTCCAGAACGATGTTGTAATCGCCGACCTGTGGCGTTTCCTCGTTTTTAAACGCGTGATACGAGCTACAGGTCGCCGTTTTATGCCCTTCCCGCACTAGTTGCAGAAGTTCATCCGCCAGCTCGGGGCTATCGCCAAACGCCCAGCGCAGCGCGTCTGGGTACTTTTCCAATCCTTGTTTATGGCTCATCATCTTCCTCTGTTATACGGCTATGATTGCTTTCTTCTCTCACGCCATCATAGCCGTAAAACGACCATCAGGTAATATCCACTTCCACCCAGAGCGCCGCATGGTCGGACGCAGCCGTGTCCCATGATGTCACTTCCGGTAGCGGCGTAACGGGTTCCGCGCCCTCTTTGGCGGCAATTTTGTCGATATTATAAATCCCCCGTCGCTCGACGCCCCACCCCACCACCGCCTGATGCAGCGGTGCAGAAAGGAAAATGTAGTCCAGTTGATTTAACCGCGCACCTTTCTTGCCACCAGCGAAATAGTAGGTATAACGCTCTTTTTCCGGACGTTCAGGGTCAATAACAGGGTGCAGATTCGACAGGGAAAACAGCGGAGCCAAACTTTGCCAGGGGTTTGACGAGTCTTCGTTCAAATCGCCGAGAATCACCACATAATCCTTCTTGAGATCGTAAGTCTGTTGGACAATCTCTGCGACGCGTTCGGATTGGTCACGGCGCTTCTGCGCCCCACGCTGTCGCTCTTGTTCTGTTTGACCGCTTTGGCTTTTGAAATGGTTGCACAGGATATAAATTGGCTGTTTGAGGCCAGCATCCAGCGTGACTTCAAGGCAATCACGGCTAAATACGGGGTCGAACTGCTTTCCGGCATCAAAAATATGGGTGCGTAGCTGGGCGATTCGATAACGCGTCAGGCAGGCAACATCAATGCCGCGTGGGTCATTCGGGCTGTCGATCATCACGAACTGACTAAATTTCTTTTTCCCGAGTACCTGACTGTTGAAATCCCGTAGTACATCCATGTTTTCGACTTCAACGGCGCACAGGATGTCGGCGTTAAGCAGGTTAATAATCTTGCCCGTGTTCTTGCGCTGTTGGCTGCTGAATTCCTGCGATTTAAACACAATTTCACCGATCCAATCTCCACGACCACGGCAGCTTTTATTGATCCTGAAACCCGTACCAGCCTCCTCCTTTTTCCATCTCCCCAACGTGCCTGCGTCGGTACGGATATCAATATAAGGACGGAGTGCGATAGAAAGGCGGAATACCTTATCCTTCAAGGCATCATCGTATTGGGGCTGTTCGAGAAGTTGCTGAAGCTGCCTGACCTGTTCCAACAAGGCATCGATCTGCTGGGAGTCGGGGAGGTTAAGAATCGCGGTGCGATGAAATAGGTTCTCAACGTTATAGCTGGCGATACGGATCTTCATTGTTGTCTCCTTAACGGATAACGACAGAAGCAATAGTCCTCTTTAAGAGTAGGCTTCTATTGTGACAACCACGCTGCATAGAAAGTAAAAATGCGGAAAGGCTTGATGACAATACGAATAACGGGAATAACGTGATAATGAATAAAGTATAAGGCGCAATGAAAAACCCCAGCCGGAAACGCTTTACGCTTTTATTTCACTATCACCGTTTTCATGATGTAAATCGGTTCATCTGCCACCTCACGCGGGTCAGTAAGCGATGAGGTTTTATGCCTACTGTATCAGGTGGGTATCGGCGCATCGGCAGCAATCAGTTTTTGCTCCCTGAGCTCGTCCCAAAAGCCCTTTGGAATACTCACCTTCATCGACTGGATATTGGCTTCGACCTGTCCAGGAGCACGAGCACCAGGAATAATGGCCGATACGATTGGCGGTGCAGCAGCAAATTGAAGCGCCGCCGTACGAATGTCAATACCGTGCCGATCTGCGATAGTGGCTAAACGAGCCCGCTTCTCAACTACGCCGGGAGGAAGATCATTGCTAAAGTGGTAACGATTTCTCCCCCCCAGAAAACCGTCGTTAAGCGGCGTACCTACCGTCACCGTAATGCCTTTTTTCGCCAAAGCCGGAAACGTTTTTGTCAGTGTTTCCTGATGGTCGATAATACTGTACTGGCAGGCAAGTAAAACAATATCCGGTGTTAGCCCTTTGTCCAACGCAGCCGCCATCACGGCAGCGTCAGCGCGGTTGATACCGAAACCCCAGGCTTTGATGAGCCCTTCCGAACGCATCCGTTCCAGCTCAGCCATCGCACCGTTACGCGCAATCTCAAATGATGTCGTCCACGGCGTAGGCAATTCTGTATTATCCGGGCTGAGATCGTGAATGTAGACGATATCAATACTGGACAACCCTAACCGTTGCAGACTGTCTTCAACAGAGCGTCGGGCACCTGCCGCGGTATAATCATACTCATAAGAAAAGTTGAGTTTGTCCGCCCATAGCGAGTCAGGCAACGGCGTTCTGCTGGGATGAAAAATACGCCCCACTTTTGTAGAAACAAGGTATTGATCGCGCGGCTTGTCACGCAGGAACCTCCCGAGCCGATGTTCGGAAAGGCCGTGACCGTAGAAAGGAGAAGTATCGTAGTAGCGAACACCGCCGTCCCACGCGGCTTGTAGCGTAGAGTGTGCCAACTCATCACTGATAGGGGCAAAAATATTGCCAATCTGTGTGCCCCCCATACCGAAGCGGAAAGGTGTCCGATAGCGGATATCCTTCGTTGCAGGGGCATTGAGTGGTAATGCCGTACCTGTAACCCTGCCACGCGTCGGCAACACCGTTCCCTGCACCGTCAGGGGTTGAAAAGCTGAAATAACCCCATTCGCATTATCCGTTTGGGCAAACGCACGCCCTGTTGCCACAAGAGCGGCACTTCCAGCAGCCAGCTTCAGAAAATTTCTGCGTTCCATACTGCATACCTCTTCGTCGATGATTATTGATTGCGCGATACCCACGACAGAAAAACGGCGTAAGACCATCTTTTCATTCAACGTAAATCGGGGGCTTCCCCCAGTAACGCAGGATCCCAATGTTCTACCGCTTTACCGTCTTTAATACGCCACGTGTCATACCATGTTGTGGTATAGGAACCCCCTGCGGCTTTCGGGTCACGAACGGCGCGCGGATAAAGCACCGTAACCAAATCGCCTTCCGCTACCACGGCAATGATTTTCATATTTAGCCGTTCAGGGAGCGGCTGAGGCTTAACCTTGAGCACCTTGGTAAAGTAATCAACAACCGCGGCACGACCGCTCTGGGCGTTCGGGTTATGTTGTAAATACTCAGCAGACAGGAGTTCATCCGCTTTATCCCAATGCCCCGCGTCAAGCAATTCACGGAGGATGCGGTAAACCACCTGCTTGTTCGCGTTTAGTGCGGGATCGGGGCTGGTAAACAACGCCTCAGGGTTACGGGAAACGGACGCCGGTGTTTGAGCGTATACGGAGCCGATCGTTAGGCTTAATCCCAGTGTTGCCGTTAGAAACAGTGTCTTTATCATAAGAATCACCTTGCTATTGAGTGGTCGGGAATCGTGTACGGTGGTATCAGGAAATAACATTTGAGATAATTACGATGCCGTTAACTTTTTTACAAGTACGCACCAAAAAGTTAGTGTGATATGACTAAATCAGGAGAGAAACATGACGCCAGAATCCTCACAACGTTTTACCTGTGCTGATGTGATGGCAGAAGCGTGCCCATCACGAACCATTCTGCGTGATGTGACGAGCCGCTGGGGGGTATTAGTACTGTTGGCACTACGTGAGCGCACCTATCGATTCAGTGAACTACGGCGAACAGTGGGTGGTGTTAGCGAAAAGATGCTGGTGCAAACGCTGCAAACGCTGGAGCATGACGGTTTTGTTTTACGTGTATCACATCCCGTTATCCCGCCGCATGTCGACTACTCGCTAACGCCAATGGGCAGAGAAGTCAGCAAACTTGTCGAGGGGCTGGCCCTATGGATAGAGGGCAATCTCCCCTCCATTTTACATGCACAAAACACCTCAAATGAGGCGGATAGTCTGTTCACGCAGTAAGGTGAGCAACATCGCCAAAATGACGCAAAGCCACTATATTCACTTCTGATATAAACCATCACACAACGTGATTTATAAACAGATGTGTTGTCGCGTAGATTCATTATTAGCAAAAGTTATAAGCACATCGCTGCATACCACTCACAGGAATTCATAATGAAAAAAATACGTTTTGCTTTACTGACCAGCGCCTTGCTTGCTACCAGCGTATTCGCTCATGCTGATGACCTTAGCGCCATCAAGTCCGCAGGGGTTATCAAGTTCGGTACAGAAGGCACCTACGCGCCTTACACCTATCATGATAAATCAGGACAACTGGTTGGCTTCGATGTGGACGTTGGTCGCGCGGTAGCAGAAAAGCTCGGTGTGAAAGCTCAGTTCATTGAAGGACGGTGGGACGGCTTAATCGCCGGTATTGATGCCAAACGCTACGATGCGGTCATCAATCAGGTTGGCGTAACCAAGGAACGTCAGGTTAAGTATGATTTCTCTAAGCCTTATATTGATTCCAAAGCCGTGCTGGTTGTTCGTGGTGATAACACCAGCATTAAAGATTTCAGCGATCTGAAAGGCAAAAAATCGGCACAAAGCCTGACCAGTAATTATTCGAAGCAAGCCACCAGCTACGGCGCAGAAATTGTACCAACGGACGGCTTTAACCAGTCGCTGGATCTGGTTCTCAGCGGCCGTGCCGACGCCACGTTAAACGATAATCTGTCATTCCTGGATTTCAAAAAGCATAAGCCAGATGCCAACGTGAAGATTGCGGCAACCTCAAAAGACGGCGAACCTTCCGCTATTCTGGTGCGTAAAAACCAGGCGCCACTGGTGGAAGCATTGAATAAAGCTCTGGATGAAATCAAAGCAGACGGCACCTATAAAACAATATCTGTGCGATACTTCGGGGAGGATGTTTCTCAATAATCGCACTGTTACCAGGGCGTGTTGTTATCAATGCAATTGTTATCACTGCAATTGTTATCAATGCAATTGTTATCAGCGCGCGCTGTGATTAGCGCATACCGTTATCGGAGCTCGTTTTCATGCCGCCTTGGCTACAACTCATGGCAGACTCCTTCTGGAGTCTGCTGTCTGCGGGACTGAAATTTACTGTCCCTCTGGCTATCCTGTCTTTCATCTTTGGCTTAGCTCTCGGCATTCTCATCGCGCTGGTTCGCCTCTATGGCCCAAAGCCGCTGAAATGGCTGGGAGATTTCTACGTCTGGGTCATTCGTGGAACGCCGTTGCTGGTACAGCTTTTCCTGATTTTTTATGGGCTGCCTAGCGCAGGCATTACTCTGGATGCCTTCCCCGCTGCACTTATTGGTTTCACCGTCAGTGTGGGAGCCTATAGCTCGGAGATCGTTCGTGGGGCAATTCTGTCTGTCCCGAAAGGCCAATGGAGTGCCGCCTATTCTCTCGGTATGAATGGCAGGCAGGCGATTCGCTGGGTCATCTTCCCCCAATCCGTTTTCGTTTCGCTACCGCCGCTCTCCAATACGTTTATTTCCTTGATCAAGGATACGTCGCTAGCCGCCGTTATTACCGTGCCGGAGATGTTTTTATCCGCTCAGCGTATCGTTTCCGTTACCTATGAACCTCTGATTCTGTATGTCGAGGCTGCACTGATTTATCTGATGTTCAGTACGGTGCTGAGCCAACTACAGGTTAAGCTCGAAAAGTACTATCAGCGTCACATCACACACTAGCATTCTCTACATCAGCCCACGCAACCCGATGGGCTGATGACGTTACCACACACCTCATTTCTCCCTGCTTAACAGGCAATCCCACACCTGAAAATACTCGCACTGGCTAGAAATATCCCACACTCTCTTTTAGCGCACCAAAAAAGGGCGCATTGCCTTCTTTGCATTTGTCACAGTGCGCACATACCCAATTAGAATTACCTACTTAGATCAATAACCATTCCATTTCGTCTTCATTATCAAGCAAATAAAAAACTGGCATTTTATTTGCTTTGCTCTGCTTACGTCGGCATACCGACAGACGGGTATGGTGCACCTTATTGTGCGCCGCAACACAACTGTGTACTGCAACAACAGCAGATAACTCTAGACGCTAGGATGATTATGAAAAGAATAGTGATTTCTACTCTGGTTGCTGGCGCGTCATTCTTTGCCGCCATCAACCAAGCCCATGCTGGTGCAACGCTGGACGCCATTCAGAAGAAAGGATTTGTGCAATGTGGTATCAGTGATGGCTTACCCGGCTTTTCCTATGCAGACGCCAGTGGCAAATACTCCGGTATTGACGTTGACGTGTGCCGCGGTCTTGCAGCTGCCGTATTCGGTGATGCCAATAAAGTCAAATACACGCCGCTGACGGCGAAAGAGCGCTTCACCGCACTCCAATCCGGCGAAGTTGACGTGCTGTCGCGCAACACCACCTGGACCTCCTCTCGTGACGGCGGAATGGGTATGCTCTTTACTGGCGTAACCTACTACGACGGCATTGGCTTCCTGACGCATAACAAAGCGGGCTTAACCAGTGCAAAAGAGCTGGATGGCGCAACCGTTTGTATTCAGGCCGGAACCGATACCGAGCTGAACGTCGCGGACTACTTCAAAACGCATAAAATGCAGTATACCCCCGTCACGTTCGACCGCTCTGATGAAAGTGCCAAAGCGCTGGAATCTGGCCGTTGCGATACGCTGGCATCAGACCAGTCACAGCTGTACGCACTGCGCATCAAGCTGAGCAAACCTGCTGAATTCATCGTTCTGCCAGAAGTGATTTCCAAAGAACCTCTGGGCCCGGTCGTACGCCGTGGCGATGAAGAGTGGTTCTCTATTGTACGCTGGACGCTGTTCGCCATGCTGAATGCCGAAGAGATGGGTGTGACCTCGAGAAACGTCGATCAACTGGCAGCAAAACCGACTACGCCAGATATGTCTCACCTACTTGGTCATGAAGGCAGTTACGGCAAAGATCTCAAACTACCGAATGATTGGGCATTCAAAATCATCAAACAGGTTGGTAACTACGGCGAAATATTTGAACGTAATGTCGGTATGGGCAGCGAGCTGAAAATTAAGCGCGGCCTGAACGAACTGTGGAACAAAGGCGGGATCCAGTACGCACCAGCGGTACGTTAATTATCAGAACAACTCGGGCGCAGTGTATTGCTGCGCCCCTCAGTGCCCCGTATAGAGGTTCAGCATGCTACAACGCCCAACCGTAAAAGGTGATTTATCACTGACTAATCCAGCGGTGCGCGCCTGGCTGTATCAAATTGTCGTTGTTATCGCGGTATTGGCTGTCGCAGCCTACCTGTTGCACAACACCGTGACCAATCTGGCACAAAGAGGTATTACCTCTGGCTTCGATTTTCTGAATAAAAGCGCCGGCTTTGGCATCGTCCAACACCTGATTGACTATCAACAGGGCGACACCTACGCCCGCGTTTTTCTTGTTGGGCTATTCAACACGCTTTTGGTTTCAGCATTGTGCATCATATTTGCTTCTATTCTCGGCTTTACCATCGGTCTTGCTCGGCTATCCGATAACTGGCTATTACGGAAAATATCCAACATTTACATCGAGATATTCCGTAATATCCCGCCGTTATTGCAGATCTTCTTCTGGTATTTTGCCGTATTGCGAAATCTGCCGGGCCCGCGCCAGTCCATTAGTGCATTTGATATCGCGTTCCTCAGCAACCGAGGCTTTTATCTGCCATCTCCAGAGATGGGGCAAGGCACTGCTGCGTTTTTTCTTTCTCTATTGATTACGCTGGTAGTGACATGGGGCGTCTTTCGGCGTAACCAGCGCTATCACGCTTTAACCGGTCAGGCACGTAGAACCTGGCCTCTGACGTTAGGCTTGTTACTTGTCCTGTGCACACTCAGCCATCTGGTTTTCGGCCCTGCTTTTCACTGGAATGTGCCGGAATTAAAAGGATTCAATTTCCGCGGCGGTATGGTGTTGATCCCTGAACTAGCTGCATTGACGGTTGCGCTCTCGGTCTACACCTCATCGTTTATCGCCGAGATTATTCGCTCTGGTATTCAATCGGTTTCTCATGGTCAACATGAGGCAGCGCGTTCTCTCGGCTTACCCAATCCCGTAACGCTGCGTAAAGTCATCCTCCCACAGGCGTTGCGCGTCATTATTCCACCGCTGACCAGTCAGTATCTCAACATCGTGAAAAATTCATCATTAGCGGCTGCCATTGGCTACCCAGATATGGTGTCACTATTCGCGGGAACCGTGTTGAATCAGACGGGTCAGGCTATCGAAACCATCGCCATTACCATGTCGGTCTACCTCATTATCAGCTTACTGATCTCGCTGTTGATGAATCTATATAACCGAAGAATCGCGTTAGTCGAGCGCTAAGAGGACGTCATGACGATGAATCATTATACGCAAGACCGTCAGCCGCCTCATCTCAGAGCAATACAGTGGGCGCGGCGTAATCTCTTCTCAAGTATTGGTAATAGCCTGTTAACACTGTTTTGCCTCTGGCTATTATGGGTTGCCATACCGCCGCTGCTCAACTGGGCAATTTTTCAGGCTAACTGGATTGGCACAACTCGTAATGACTGTACGCGTGATGGTGCATGCTGGGTCTTCATTTATGCCAGATTTGGTCATTTCATGTATGGGTTGTATCCAGCAACAGAAGTCTGGCGCATCAATTTTGCACTCACTATCGGGCTGCTCAGTATCCTGCCGATGTTCCTGAAAACCATTCCCTATCGCGGACGTTACATTGCCGTCTGGACAGTGGCTTACCCACTCATCGCCTGGTGGCTGCTTTACGGTGGTTTTGGCGGGCTCAGTCGAGTGGAAACGTATCAGTGGGGCGGGCTAACGTTAACGCTGATTATCGCCGCAGTGGGTATCGCCGGTGCGCTGCCGCTTGGCATCCTACTCGCATTAGGCCGCCGTTCCACGCTGCCGATTGTCCGTATGCTGTCCGTTGTATTCATCGAATTCTGGCGTGGCGTACCGTTAATCACCGTGCTTTTCATGTCATCCGTGATGCTGCCGCTGTTTTTAACGGAAGGCACCACTATCGACAAACTGCTAAGGGCATTAGTTGGCGTGATTTTATTCCAATCCGCTTATGTCGCCGAGGTGGTTCGCGGTGGCTTGCAGGCACTTCCTAAAGGACAGTATGAAGCCGCTGAATCTCTGGGCTTAGGCTATTGGCGTATGCAGGGGCTGGTCATCCTTCCCCAAGCGCTGAAAATGGTTATCCCAGGTCTGGTGAACACCATCATTTCTCTCTTTAAGGACACGAGTCTGGTCATCATCATCGGCCTTTTCGATCTCTTCAGCAGCATCCAGCAGGCAACCGTCGACCCCACATGGCTGGGTATGTCGACAGAAGGTTACGTTTTTGCCGCTATGGTCTACTGGATTTTCTGTTTCAGCATGTCGCGCTATAGCCAACATCTGGAAAATCGTTTTAACACCGGACACAAGTCACACTGAGGCCATCCATGAATCAGACTGCATTAACTCAATCAACCGATCACATGATTACCTTAGAGAATGTGAATAAGTGGTACGGACAATTTCATGTACTGAAAGACATCAATTTGCAGGTCAGACAAGGGGAACGCATTGTGCTCTGTGGCCCCTCCGGCTCGGGGAAATCGACCACCATACGCTGCATTAATCATCTCGAAGAACATCAGCAGGGGCGGATTGTTGTTGACGGTATTGAATTGAATAACGATTTACGTAACATCGAAAAAGTTCGTACTGAAGTTGGCATGGTGTTTCAGCATTTCAATCTTTTCCCGCACTTAACCGTATTGCAGAACTGCACACTGGCGCCATGCTGGGTACGTCACACGCCAAAGAAAGAGGCTGAAGAGTTGGCAATGCACTATCTGGAACGTGTACGTATCGCCGCACATGCCCATAAGTTTCCGGGACAGCTATCTGGAGGGCAACAGCAACGCGTTGCCATCGCGCGTTCGCTGTGTATGAAGCCCAAGATTATGTTGTTCGACGAACCGACGTCTGCACTGGATCCTGAAATGGTGAAAGAAGTACTGGATACCATGCTGGGGCTGGCACAAGATGGAATGACGATGCTGTGCGTAACGCACGAAATGGGATTCGCTAAAACCGTCGCTGATCGAGTGATCTTTATGGATCAGGGTGAGATCGTAGAACAAGCACCACCTGATATCTTCTTCTCTAGCCCTCGTTCAGAGCGCACGCAGTCATTTCTTTCACAAATTTTGCACTAATCCAGAATAACCAGCCTGCGTACCTGCGCAGGCTTTCCCCTGCATCGAAATTATAATGGTTCTCACGGCTCGCACTGTACGAAGTTGATTGCAGTTCATATCAACTCATTGGAGTAATGTCGGGCAGAAAACAACTTCCGCCCCAAGGGGCCGTTGCTTCGCAACGTGCCAATCCGCTCCCGGCGGATTTGTCCTGCTCCAGAGCGCGCTCACCAATAAACTACAAATAAAACAAAAAGCCCAGTCTTCCGACTGGGCTTTTTGCTTTATTTGATGCCTGGCAGTTCCCTACTCTCACATGGGGAGACCCCACACTACCATCGGCGCTACGGCGTTTCACTGCTGAGTTCGGCATGGGGTCAGGTGGGACCACCGCGCTATCGCCGCCAGGC
>NZ_JQHM01000009.1 GCF_000749845.1 Pectobacterium betavasculorum
AGCAGTAAGCCGGAGCGATCTGGTGGTTGTAGAGAAATTCGGTGGAGCGGTAGTTCAGTTGGTTAGAATACCTGCCTGTCACGCAGGGGGTCGCGGGTTCGAGCCCCGTCCGTTCCGCCACTTATTAGCAAAAAGCCCTAAGTTAACGCTTAGGGCTTTTCTGCATATGCCTATCTTAGAGTTATCTTAGATCATTTTCTATTTTTCCTTCCCTATGCGTTTTTTGCCAACTATTTCATCTTTTCCTTTCCTATCGATGGGGTGTCAGTAAGTATGCGGTAAAATTCTTATAACGGAAGGGGGCTTTTTTTTGATAGGGTATTTGGTGTATTGAAACTAATAGTGGATGAGGCGTGCGGAAAAGAACCTATGCAATGAGATATGTTGCCGGCCAACCAGCTGAACGTATCTTCCCTCCTGGGGAAATTCATTACCCTGAGCAAGCTTTACCGACAGGCTCATTGTTGCTTGAGGGGGATATTTTACGCGTAATGGTGTGGAACATTTTTAAGCAGCAAAGGCTGGACTGGCTTTCCGTATTGCAGAATTTCGGTAAAGGTACTCAGTTAGTCCTGTTGCAGGAAGCACAAAGCACGCCAGATCTCATCCGTTTTGCAACTACTAACTATCTTTCTGCCGATCAAGTTCCTGCGATTATTCTTCCACAACACCCATCAGGAGTCATGACACTATCAGCAGCCCAGCCAGTATATTGCTGTCCTTTACGTGAAAGGGAGCCCTTGTTGCGTTTGGCCAAGTCCTCTTTGGTAACTGTCTATGCGCTTCAGAATGGCCAGAGGTTGATGGTTATTAATATCCATGCGGTTAACTTTAGTTTTGGTGTTGAGGTTTATACCAAGCAACTGGCTGCAATTGGAGATCAACTCGGACATCATCAGGGGCCGGCTATTATGGCTGGAGATTTCAATGCATGGAGTCAACAACGAATCAATGCACTCAATCGGTTTGCGACAAAGATGGGGTTGCAGGAAGTGTATTTTGTTGATGACCAGCGGCGCAAGGCGTTTGGGCGACCGCTAGACTTCGTTTTTTACCGTGAGTTGACTGTTAATCAGTCTTCCGTTTTGGTGACGCAGGCCTCAGACCATAACCCACTACTCGTTGAGTTTAGCCTGATTTAATCGCCATAAAAAAATAGCCCTCCACAAACTGTAGGAGGGCTATTTTTCGTTGTTGATTCTAATACAGCATTAAGAATCAGGTTTTATATTATTGCTAACATAAAGCGTCAGACGATCGCCTGGCTGGATATGGGCATTTTTGTTGATAACCGTATTCCAACGCATCACATCAGCGATATTTACACCGTGACGTTTAGCAATACTTGCCAGTGAATCACCCTTTCGTACCTGGTAGGTGATAGAGCCGCTATCGTTTGAAGCTTTAGCAACTTGCAGCGTCTGACCAACTTTGAGCGCACCAGCGCTACGTAAATTGTTCCAGCTCTGCAAATCTTTCGTGCTGATATTAAGGCGTGCTGCAATCGCCGATAAGGTATCACCTGAGCGCACCTTATACTGCTGTGAGGCTGGCGTTGTCTGCGTTTGCGCTAAGCGTGTCGGTTGAACCGCTGCGATGTCCCCATCAGCCAGTGAATCTTTCAACTGCTCAACGTGAGCTTTAGGAACCATAATGTAATGTGGCCCATTTGGCGCGGTGACATTACGTTTATAGCCCGAGTTATAGCTCTTCAGTTTGTTCAACGACAGACCCGCCATCTCAGCGGCTTGTGTCAACTCTATCTGTTGCCCTAGTTCCACCTTGGCTAATGCCCGGCTTTCATTGGGCTGTGGCAGATTCACGCCATATTTCTTACTATTTTTAAGAATGTCGCTCAAGGCCAACATTTTGGGAACATAAATTGACGTTTCGCGCGGTAACGCTAATGCCCAGAAGTTGGTTGATTTTCCTTTCGCTTTATTCGATTTCATCGCCTGCATGACGCGTCCTTCACCACTGTTGTATGCAGCAACTGCCAGTAACCAGTCACCATCAAACATCGTGTTGAGTCGTTGCATCATATCCAGCGCAGCCGTCGTAGACGCAATCACGTCGCGACGCCCGTCGTACCATTGGTTTTGTTTCAAACCATAATTACGTCCTGTGCCAGGGATAATCTGCCATAGCCCTGCGGCATTGGCGGATGATGTGGCACTTGGATCAAAAGCGCTCTCCACTATGGGTAGTAGTACCAGTTCCATCGGCATTTTACGTTGCTTAATCTGCTCGACTATCCAGTACATGTACGGCTCTGCCCGTAATGTTACATCGTGGAGATAGCTCTTATTTTTCAAATAACGCGTTTTTTGCTCGCGGATCCGTGCGTTTTCCGGAACCTCCATCTTCAGCTCGTCGCCAATGAAGTTCCACAGATCTCGTTGCGCGATGCTATCGTCATCTAGCCATCGCGCGGAGGCCTCTCGACCATCTGTGTACTTTCCTGCTTCACTTTGACTTGCCGAAGACAAACTCTGTGCATGCTGTTTAGGTTGCGAGGTGTCATGGGGTGAGACCTGACAACCCACCAGCAAGACTGAGGCGATGATCATCGCTTTAGCCTTCATATGTTGGTCAATAGTTGCTTAAAAGACGAGCAAGGATACTTTGATTGGAGGAATAGCACAACCTAAACCTTCAAAAGCAGTCTTTCTTGCTGCGTAGCATCTCAAAAGCTTGCCAATTCTCTATATTTTCAGGTTCACTTGATAATTTTCTTTTTAAATCAATTTCATGGCAACGGAGGAATAGGTTGATTTTTCTCTCCAGACCCAGCGTTGTTGGTAAACTAGACTGCGATTTTTCTCGTATCTGACTGATTTTATGAAGATAAGATTCAATATCTTGATCTTCAGGCCATATGGTATTAGAAAACCTTAAGTTTGACAGTGTGTACTCATGAGCGCAGCACACCACCGTATCGTCAGGGAGTTTTCCTATTTTTTTAATTGATTCATACATTTGCTTCGGTGTTCCTTCAAATATACGACCGCATCCCGCAGAAAATAGCGTATCGCCACAGAACAAAAATGGCGCATTATAGTAAGCAATATGACCAGAAGTGTGTCCTGGAACCTCAATTACAGAAAATTCCGAATTTAACAAAGAGACGGTATTTCCTTCCTCCAATAGGTAGGTTGCGCCGCATTTCGCGGTTTCTTTCGGGCCAAAAACGGGCAAGTTAGGGTAATGATTGAGTATCCTACGGACGCCTCCAACGTGGTCTTTATGGTGGTGAGTGAGCAAAATGGCTTCGGGAAAAAGTGAGTTTTGCTCGAGCGCATTAAGCACTGGACTTGCCTCACCAGGATCGACGATCACACAGCGGTTTGCTTTATTACTCAATAACCAAATGTAGTTGTCCTGAAGTGCGGGGATACTGATAAGATTCATTCATCACCTCTTTTTGCTAGTAGCCTGGGGACGACAATAGAAGATGAAATCGGCACAAATCCCTCAGACCATTGTTGCACCTGATTCATGGGATGATATCACCTGCGGGCAATTTTATCGTGAGTCGCTTGAACAGGCCTTGTTGCCATGGTGGCCAAAACTCTTTGGTTTTCACCTTATCAAGATCGGTGCACTGAGTGCGGAAATCCACGTAACAGAGTGCGCGATTGCGCATCAGGTCAATGTTGCTCCACACGGTGATAATCTTCAGATCATGGCTGATGCCTATCAATTACCTTTCTCTGAAAAGTCGATTGATGCCTGTTTGCTTGCTCAAACGCTCTCTTATTCATCGGACCCACATCGTATTTTGCGGGAGGTTGATCGTGTATTAGTGGATGATGGTTGGTTAATACTCAGCACGTTTAATCCGATTAGTCTGGTTGGTCTTGGCAAACTGATCCCTCGGATTAATAAAAAACATCCCTATTGCAGTCGCATGTTTACTCAAAGGCGTATCACGGACTGGCTGGGACTATTGAACTATGAGGTTATTCATCAGACTCATTTTCACGTTACGCCATGGCGAAGGAATAAAGGGAAGCTGAATAAACATATTCCGATGTTGGGATGCATGACGCTGATTATTGCTCGAAAGCGAACCATTCCACTGACGTTCACGCCGATGAGAGCACGGTTGCGGAAAGCATCTGTGCGCCGCACGGTGGGCGCAACAAAGATATATCGGAGATGAGGTAGACGCCTCAGGTGATTTAGTCAGCTTGATAACCCGTGTCATCAAGTGTTGGTGCACTTGCCGCAGCGCGAGCGAGTTCATCACAGCGTTCGTTTTCCGGGTGACCCGCATGCCCCTTTACCCATTCCCAGCGCACGGAATGGCGCTGAATCGCGGTATCCAGCCTTTTCCAGAGATCGACATTTTTGACTGGCTTTTTGTCAGCGGTTTTCCAACCACGCTTTTTCCAGTTATGAATCCAACTGGTGATACCCTGACGAACATATTGACTGTCTGTGCTGAGTACGACGTCACAATCAGTGGTCAGTGTTTCAAGCGCTGCAATAGCGGCCATCAATTCCATTCTGTTATTCGTCGTAAGACGATAACCTTCACTTAATGCTTTTTCGTGCAGCTTGTAGCGCAGCAGGGCGCCATAACCGCCGGGGCCGGGATTACCGAGGCAAGATCCGTCGGTGAAAATTTCTACCTGTTTGCGCATCTCTGGTAGACTCTCCCTTATGGTAAAAACGGCAAGTCTGACATAAACGAAAACGATGAGCACTGAAATTACGCGACAAATCGTCCTGGATACAGAAACCACCGGTATGAATAAGCTGGGGGTTCACTACGAAGGGCATAAAATTATCGAGATCGGTGCGGTCGAAGTGATTAACCGCCGCCTGACTGGCCGTCATTTTCACGTCTACATCAAACCCGATCGTTTAGTGGATCCAGAAGCCTATAACGTACATGGTATCAGCGATGAGTTTCTTGCTGATAAACCGACGTATGCTGACATTGCAGATGATTTTCTCGATTTTATCCGTGGTGCGGAGTTGGTCATTCATAACGCGACGTTTGATATCGGCTTTATGGATTATGAATTTCGATTGCTGAACCGGGATATTCCCAAGACGGAGACGTTCTGTAAGATCACTGATAGCCTGTTTATGGCGCGGAAGATCTTTCCCGGTAAGCGAAACAGTTTGGATGCGCTCTGCGATCGCTATTTGATAGACAACAGCAAGCGTACGTTGCACGGCGCATTGCTCGATGCCGAGATTTTGGCAGAAGTTTATCTGGCGATGACCGGTGGTCAAACTTCCCTGACATTTTCGATGGAAGGTGAGGCGCAGCAGCAGAATGATAATAGCGAAACGATCCAAAGGATTGTCCGCCCACAATCGGCATTAAAGGTGCTTTATGCTGATGAAGCAGAGTTATTAGCGCATGAACAACGACTGGATCTAATTGCTAAAAAAGGGGGGAGTTGCCTGTGGCGAGTGGAATAACACCGCCGGAATATCGCCCTTTGCGTAGCAGAACAAATAGGTTGATGACGTCGTGGGTGAGAGAATAGTCAGTGAGATGAAATTATAAGCAAACAGAAACGGTTAGTTATAAAAAGCATTGACGTAATAGTGCCATCATCTTAGTATTCATCCCGCTCAGTGAGCACGAGTGGAGCGGTAGTTCAGTTGGTTAGAATACCTGCCTGTCACGCAGGGGGTCGCGGGTTCGAGCCCCGTCCGTTCCGCCACTTACTTATTCCGAGGTGTATTTATACATCTCTGGATGAATGAAAACCGTATCGCTGTCAAAGGCATACGGTTTTTTTTCGTCTCTATGATACCCTCGGTATAGCAGGGTATCCGGCGCAAAATGGCCCACGAAATGGCCTACGCGTCGGAAAGAGAAATTTCGTAGGCCATTTTGGTTTTGTGGCTGAGAAAAGGTTGCGGATACAGGACATTACACCATTCCCGTCGTTTGGCTTTTAACGACAACCAAGGAGTGAACGATGGCCGTAACCCACCGCCTGCTTTCTGCCGTCGCAGTACAAAAAGCAAAATCCGCTGCTAAAGATTATGAACTGTCTGATGGTCATGGCCTGACACTTTCCATCAGAACCACAGGTAAGAAAATCTGGCGTTTTCGTTACCAGCGCCCCAATTCCGCAACGCGTACCAATATCACGCTGGGCCATTATCCTGCCATGACGCTGGCTGTCGCGCGTGTACTCATGGCCTTCGTCCACCACCATCAGATCGAACGTGTTTTTGGGCAAATGGCGCTTAATGTATTCACTGGCCTGGTAATTCCCTTCGCCGAAGCCGAATTCAACATTCGCCATGGCGCGTTCCATGCGCTGTGCCTGGCGGTCGGAAAACACCAGTTCACCGCTACTGTCCATCAGGTTGATGAATTCGTAGAGGTTATCGCCGAGCATAGACGCCAGAAACGCGTCGCCAAAGGCATTTTTCAGTTTTCTGGCCGTTGCATCGCCGATGGTCGGGATGCGTTTCAACGCCTTATTCACCATCTGAGACTGTAAATCATCAGACAGGGCATTCGGGCGTATCAGCGTCCACAGCGGCGTCTGGCAGTGTGAGCACTTGCGGGGCTTTTCTTCCTGTCGCAGGTGGTTTAGTGCAAGCCAGTTGCCGTCCGTATCGGTAATGGGCCGACCGCAGTCGGGGCAGACGCCGAAGGGGATGCCTTGCCGGCGACGTACCGCGCAGGCGGGTTTCCAGTGGTAGCCCATGCGCATCCGTACTCGGCCGAGGATAAAAAACTCAGGGCCGGTAACGGGAACGTGAAGCCGCTCGCGCAGCAACATCAATTTTATCAGCGTATCCGGGCCGTTGAGCACCCAGACACGGGCATTGTCGATGGTTTCCTGAATTTCCCGCCGCCACTTGTAAACCAGATGCGGCGGCGAGAGCACCAGCGTGCGGCGGAAGCCTTCTCGGTACAGAACGGCTGCCGTGGCGATGGCTAGCAGCGTTTTTCCGCAACCCATCTCGCCATTGATAATGGCGGCATGTTCGTTACGTTCGACCAGCAGCTTTGCCACTGCCTGGACGGTATCGGCCTGTGCCGGGAACGGGCGGCGTTTTAGCATGTCCATCACAGCCTGCCGTTTCCGGTCGGGCGTACCGTCATAAACGGGGGGAAGGGACTGGTTTAGCGACGCCAGCAAGCTGTCGCCGAATTCGTCGATAAACTGATTCAGTGGAAAAACAGCGGGTGAAGCCGTTGACGGAGATGTCTCGGTCATAGTCATGTTCCTCGTAATGAAGAACGGGACAGATTTCTCCCTGTCGGGAGCGCTGTCCCGTCAGGGGGGCGTTATTGATGGCGGCGGGTTAACGAATGGTGATCAGTTGCCCGAAGGTTTCTGAGTCCGGCGTCATATCCCAGGCGGAAATGGCTGGAATAAAACGATCCGTCATCGTCGTGGTCTCGGTAATTTCACCCTCGTCGTTTTCAGTGAATTCGGTTTTACGATCTTTCACTTTATAGGTGTCGCCGCGAACCACCAGCGTGCGGCCCGATGGCGAGGTGATCGTGCCGCTGATCGCGCCTGCGGCCAGCGCCAGTGCGAGATGCCAGCGGGAAAGTTGCTTTGCCGGTGGCCGTGGTGGCTGTGGCTGAAGGCAAAGCTCAGTGGAGAATGCCGGCCATAGCCCTTTCAACTGTTTCATTTCTTCTTCAAGCTGAACGGGTTCGAGCGTGACGCGGTAAAAATGTTTCAGCGACTGCCGGGCGACGGGGACACGGTAAGGCGTTTCCCACATATCGGGCAGCGCTGGTGTGGTCTCCTCGCCTTGCCCGACACGCAGCAGACTCCGCTGGAGTTGTTTGACGTCATCGGTATGTCGCTGGTGCTGGCGGATCCGGCGGCCAAAAATCACCACCTGCTTAAACTGATCCGCGGCGGCGGAAAATAGCCGCACATCCGTAAAGCTGTTCGCCAGCCAGCCCGCGAATTCGCGATCAAGCGTGTAATACGGAATAATCAATACCAAGATACCGCCGTATTGCAGATTGCCCAGGGTGCGCTGGTAAAACAGCTTTTCCAGCCGGGCGCGGCCTTTGCGGTCGGTTTCCTGTTTACCATTGACCAGATCGCCGTAGGGCGGGTTGAGAAACAACAGCGAAAAGGCCTGTTGCGAGATAACCGTGTCCATCAGATCACCGTGCAGGGACAGATCGGCCATATACCGTCGGATGATGCCCATTGTTCAAAGATGGACAGCAGTTTATAAGGCTGGTTAATCAACGGGCTGATGACTTCATTATGTTTGCAGGACAGCCAAAACAGGCGGGATAATGGGGTAGATATTCGTGTTGAAGTGGGGGGGATAAGAGGGACTTTATTTCTAACGGGCATTCTGATTAATTTTTCAAGTTCAGCATGCCGGATGACGAAGCAGGCATCTTGGGGTAGGGCATGTAAAGGGAAGTAACCTTTTTATTCTGTCATGCCATGTAATATTTTCAAATATCTGAAATATTTTTCCTGAAATAGCAACCGAAATTCCATAATTTATCGTATTTTCGCCAGTTATCGGCAACGGAAGATTCAGGGACTGGGCCAGTAGGTGTTGTATCACAACATATTCCTGTCCTATTAATGGCGTATCAAGAATTTTGTGTACAAAAAAATGAACTCTCCTTCGGTATCGACAATTAAGTTTCGTTCATTAACTATGCAATTTTTGTCAAGTAGACAGAGCCGATGAATAAGACTATTTTTTTGTCTGTTTGAGTTTTATTTTATTATTTATTGTTCGGATTTTTCTTAATCTTACGGGGGACTGAAAATAAATGGAAAGATATATTTTCCCACATAAAGCATCTCGATAAATATCACTTTTAGTTATTTTTATGTTTGTTGATTGGTTAACTATTTTAACTGCTTCTTGTATCGTAGCCCAGTCCGGTATTCTGTTATTTGACGTTAAGGGTATATTATGGCTATTCATAATCTATCTCCTTTTACATGACGAAATTTACTGTGATAAAAGTAATTGTTAATGATAATTCTGCTTCGAAAGCGTCATACCACACGGCGATAGCGGTGTCGCTTTTAATCTGCCCGAGCACCAGTTGATTGGCGCACGCATAAGCGCTGATCATATGAATGGTGCTGTAACGATCTTCCCGATTATAAGAGCCGCGCAGGGCTTTACCATCAATGGCAACACTTCACCCTGAGTCAGGTTGTGTACTGAGCGCATCCAACTCAGAAAGCACGCGTGAACAGCGGACTGCTCGATGGTCGAGATGAGACGGTCAAAGGTATCATCGACGGTAATCCCCCCGTAATCCCGTCTTTTATGAAGATGAGGTAGACATTGATTTGAATCCTAAAATAGGCGCTGACTGGCAGTTACGGGGACAACAAAAGAAAGTAGTGACGCCCGGCATCAATGAAAAATGTTACCTTGCCGGCGCACTTCACAGTCAAACGGGTGAAGTCATCTACGCGGAAGGAAGCAGCAAAAAACAGCTTTATTCATCAGTCTGTTAGAAAAACTCAAAACAGCTTACGCCCAGACAGAAAGCGTCACGCTCATTGTTGACAACTACCGTATCCACAAAAGCAAACAAACCGAAAAATGGCTGGAGAACAACCCTAAATTTAAACTTGTCTTTCAACCAATTTATTCGCCCTGGGTAAACAGGGTAGAACGACTCTGGCTCTCATTACATGAGACGGTTACCCGAAATCATTAGTGTCGTTTCATGTGGCAATTACTGGACAAAGTTCGCCACTTTATGAAAACGGTAAATCCCTTTCCTGGCTCCGGACATGGAAAGGCAAAAGTGTAGCGCTATTAGGTGTAGTTAGTTATTTATTTTATTAGTTAATATAATGCTAATTATTTGTGTGATAATCAATATTTAATTTAACACCATTGACTTTGATTTTTCTTTTGTTTAACATTAATTAACATTATCAACTTGGATGATTTTTTTGTTTTCCTTTGGTTAACATTTTTTTTAAATTTAGGTCAACTATATTGGATGTGGTGATCATTTTGCGTGATATTGCGGAAAGTTTATTAAAATGTGAGTTGTCAAACGATGAGCTCAGGAAGTTATTAAACCATCTTCGTTATTCATCATCAGAAAAAAATCAGAATTATTCATCATTGGTGGGTATTGGATGCCGTTACCCGGAGGGAGTGAAGAGTCCAATTGAATTAATTTCTTTTATGGAAAAAGGACGAACTGCCGTTAAGAGACTCTCACTGACGGAAAGATTTTCTACTGAGATAACTGCAATCAGGCATGAACCAGCTGTTGGCGCTTTCCTTGATGAGATTGAAAAATTCGATCCGCTCTTTTTCGGCATATCCCCGAAGGAGGCTGGAGAAATTGATCCGCAGCATCGTTTGATGATGTTGGTGATTCAGGAAGCACTGGAAGATGCGGGTATCCCTGCTAACAGTCTGAGGGGAAAATCGGTCGGCGTCTTTATTGCCTCCTCATCTGACGATTACCAGCATCTTGCCCTTAGTGAAGAACGCATGGACCTTGTCAATGTTTATACCAGTCTTGGGACAAGCCGCAGTTCTGGTGCTGGGCGTATTTCATATCTGATGGGATTTACTGGACCATCGCTCCAACTTGACACTTCTTGTTCATCCTCTTTAGTAGCAGTCCACCTAGCTTGCCAGAGCTTGGCAGCGCAGGAATGTGAAATAGCTATTGTAGCGGGTGCTAATCTCATACTTTCTGAGAAAAATATTCAGCTACGCCATCAGCTTAATGCCGTTTCTGTACAGGGCATTTGTCGGCCTTTTGACGAATCAGCAGATGGTTTTGTGCAGGGAGAAGGAGTAGCCGCTATAGTGCTAAAGCCTGGCAGCAAAGCGATTGAAGATAACATTCCTGTTTATTTAGATATTCTGGCATCAGCATGTAATCACAATGGCGGTGGCAATGGTTTAACTGCACCCAATAGTAAAGCGCAGGAAGCTTTGCTTCGGCAGGTGCTCAGGCGCGCTAATATTGCGCCTGAAGATGTTTTTTATATCGAAACGCATGGTACAGGAACCCGTCTTGGCGATCCTATTGAAGTTCAGTCCATTAATAATGTCTATGGCACAGGCGAAGCGCAACATTCCCCTCTATATATTGGCTCTTCAAAAGCCAATTTCGGCCACCTCGAAGCTGGCGCGGGACTGCTTTCACTTATTAAAACAGCAATGGCGATGGAGAGAGGAAAGCTGCCGCCACAAGTTAATATTCAGCAACTGAATTCATTGATCGACTGGGAGCAAGGCAGAGCACGAGTGACGACTGAAGTCTGTGACTGGCCTGTCAATAAACAGGGTAAGCGTATAGCAGGTATTAGCTCATTTGGAATTACGGGTACGAATGCACATTTAATTGTGAGCAAAAATATTATGAGCGAAAAATATTCAGAGCCCGGCGGAACTGAATATTACCCTTTCCTGCTGTCAGCGAAACATCCGGAAAGCCTTGCTGCAAAGATTCAACAATTTAAGTCTCTTGCTGTACAGCAAAAGCATAATGTATCAGACGTATGCCGCACTCTGGCGCTAGGAAGGCAGCATTTTGATCAGCGTTTCGCTTTCAGTGTCGGTAATTGGTCAGAGGTAAATGAAAAGCTGAGCAAGGAACATGCTACCAGGCCTAAATTAGCCCCGCCCGCCAAAGGTTGGGTTTTTGCCTGTACAGGACAAGGATCGCAATATCCTGAAATGGGTCATGAATGGTATAAAAATTTTTCCGTATTTCGTGTGGTTTTCGACGAGCTCGATAAGTTATATTTTGTCCAACGCGGAGAATATCTTAAAGATATTCTCTGGAACACTCCGGATGAAGATAAACTAAATGATACTGGCGTAGCGCAACCTGCTTTATTCGCTTATGAGTATGCGACCTTCAGGTTACTTGAATCCTTAGGTATTAAACCATCAGCTGTTATAGGCCACAGTCTCGGTGAGTATGTTGCTGCATGCATTGCTGGTGTGTTTACACCAGAACAGGCTTTTGGGCTTGTGTTGTTGCGTGCAAAATTAATGGCTGCATTACCGTCAGAAGGTGGAATGTTGTCTGTGCGTGCTTCGTTGGAACTTATCACAACGCTTATCGTTGATTATGAGCGTTTGGAAGTTTGCGTGGTCAACGCGCAGGAATTAATTGTGGTGGGCGGGCCACATCACGAACTCGAAAATTTAAAAGCTCTTTTAAAAGAAAAGAATATATCTGCATTTCCTCTGACGGTTTCAAATGCGTTTCATACAGTGGCGATGGAACCTGCAATGTCAGAACTGACTGAACTGGTTAGCGCTCTGGACGTAAAACCTCCAGTAATACCTATGGCAGCTAATCTAACGGGGGAATGGTTCGATACAGCGTGGCAGATGCGTGATTACTGGGCAAAGCATATGCGAAATACAGTGCTTTTTTATCCCTGTGTCGAAAGTTTCAGAGCTGAGGGATATTCCCATTATATTGAAATTGGGCCACGACCAGTTTTAAGTCAGATTATTAAGTCAATAGATACAGAGGCTTATACGCTTCACTGCGCAGTTCCCGGTCAAGAGCGAAAAAGTTTATGTGATGTGTTATGTCAGCTCTTTACTTTGGGTGAGGATATTCACTGGCAGATGATTTTCTCTGGCCTTGATATTAAAAAAATTCGTTTACCTAATTATCCATTTAAATTAACCCGTTGTTGGCTGGAGAGTGCCGACATATCCTTGGAAGGGAGAGATACTGGAGCTATGAAAGGAATTAATGAGCAAGAAAATAATAATTTTTCGGCTATCTTGTCAGACCTTTCAGATATTTTTTCTGAGTTGTTGCATGTTCCCTGTTCTGAGATGGATACCTGTCGTTCCTTACTTGAGTCTGGTGTTGATTCCTTTATTATCGTAATGGCGGTAAAAAGGATTAAAGAAAAATTTAATATTAAAGTAACGGTCAAAGAAATCTTTGAACGCTATATTTCAATTACAAAGCTAGCTGAACATCTGGTTGCCCAGGGCGCGGTTTCGCATAATAAAAGTTCTCTCATTAGTGCATCATTAAATAATAACCCGGCGACATCATCAGATTCTCTGAACACACAGACTACTTCCGTAAGGTCAATGCCGGATGCTATCGCTATACAAACTAAACCACAGCCATCGTCATACCATTATAGTGCCGCCCCCAGCCCGCTTCAGAATGTGTACGGACAGTCAGGGAGCGAACATCCTGTCAATGTGAGTGAAACTTATGTTCCGCCTCAGTTTTCTTTTGCTGAAGATGAAGTGTATTCGGACAATGTCACTGTGCTGCCGAACAGCAATAATGATGCACTTACGCTAACCCAGCGCCATTATCTGGCTACATTTATTGAACGCTACAACGCGAAAACGGCGCGTTCTAAACAGCAAGCTGCTCTGAATCGCCCACATTTATGTAATAACCGAAAGTCATCTTCTGGTTTTCGTCCTGAGACCAAAGAATTGACCTACTCGATTCAGTGTCATGCATCATCCGGTTGTACGATTAGAGATATTGATGGCAATGAATATGTCGATCTCGCAATGGGATTTGGATCCACCTTTTTTGGTCATCGTCCGCAGTTTATTACAGATCGTTTGCAGCAGCAGATAAATCAGGGGTACCAAATCGGGCCAGAAAGTCATCTGGCTGGCGAATGTGCGAAAATGATTTGTCAGACTAGTGGAATGGAGCGGGTACTTTTTACCAATAGTGGCACAGAGTCAGTGATGACTGCTATACGTATTGCACGTGCTGCGGCTGGCCGCTCTAAGGTGGTGATGTTCCAGAATGCCTATCATGGCCATTTCGACGGCACAATGACCGTTCCTGATCACGAAGCCGGGCTAGGCGCCAGCCTCCCTATGACTGCAGGCACGCCAGCGTCAATGATCAGTGATGTGATCGTATTGCCCTATAACTCGCCGCAGTCTATTAACTACCTGAAAACGCATGGTCATGAGATTGCTGCAGTCGTTACCGAACCTGTACAGAATCGCGATCCTAGCCTCCATCCTGCTGAATTTTTGCAGAACATCCGTCAGGTGACACGTGATAACGGCATTATTCTGATCTTCGATGAAGTTCTGGTGGGGTACCGTATCGCACTGGGTGGAGCTCAGCAGTGGTTCGGTATCGAAGCTGATATGGCGACATATGGCAAAGTTATTGGCGGAGGCTTACCGCTGGGGGTTGTTGCAGGAAAAAGCTGGATTATGGATCGTGTGGACGGTGGGCAGTGGCAATACAACGATGAGTCAGCCCCCGATCCGCAAACGACTTATACTGCTGGAACATTCTGCAAGCATCCTTTAGCCATCGCTGCCTGTCACGCAGTATTGAGCAAAATGATTGAAGAAGGGCCACGCCTGCAGGAACAACTTAACAAAAAAGTTGATGAGCTGGTCAGAATATTGAATGAAGTCTTTGCTGCTCATAAGGTACCGCTTCAAGTATACAACTTTGGTTCGTTTTTCCGCTTTGCACAAAATGGCAATCTAAGTTTTGTCTATCAACCGCTTGAACTGGATCTCTTTTTCTTCCACTTGGTAGAAAAGAATATCTACGTCTGGGAAGGTAAAACCTGTTTCCTCTCCACTGCCCATACTAATGCGCATATTCAGAAAATTATTCATGCTGTCAATGACAGCGTAGCGGAAATGAAAGCTGCGGGGTTCTGGTGTGAAGCCCCACCTCCTAGCGATAACAGGACGTTTCACAGGCAACCAGCGGGATTTGCGAAGTACGACTCGCCAGAAAAAAAGTCTGAGCCGGCTTCTATTCTGAGCCGGGCAATGTCGTCAAACCAGAAGACGGAACATAAAGCTGGAGAGAAATACTTAAGCAAATACCCTAGTTCTATTGCAGATGGTTCGTTTCTGGCTAAAACGTCAACCCAGAACATCATCGACTTTGGTCTCTATTTCTTTGGCGATGATGTGGCAGATAAATTTGCTCAGATCCTTGATGCTGCGCGATATGCTGATGATGCGGACTTTCATTCTTTTTGGTTGCCTGAGCGTCATTTCAATCCTTTTGGCGGGTTTGCGCCGAAACCCGCGGTGATTAGCGCTGCACTGGCAAATGCCACAGAAAATATCCATATTCGTGCCAGCGTTCTGGCACCACTGCATCATCCAGTCGGTTTAGCAGAGGAGTGGTCAGTAGTAGACAATCTCAGTCATGGGCGTGCTGGCATAGCGCTGGCTTCTGGCTGGTTTGTTAATGACTTCGTACTCAATCCTCCAGCCTGGGGCCAGCAACGCGAGGTAATGCTAGATCACATGAATGCCATTCAGCATTTATGGAAAGGTCATGCTTTGGCTGTCGCGGGTCCAGATGGCCGAGTTGCTGAAGTCACACTTCATCCCCGTCCGGTGCAGTCGGGCGTACCAATGTGGCTGACCACACTTGGTAATCGGCAGAACTATATTGACGCCGGTCATAAGGGGGTAGGGATCCTGACCAATATGATCGGTCAGAAACTTAGCGATCTCGAAGAAAATATTGGTCTGTATCGGAAAGCGCGAGAAGAAGCTGGATTTGATCCTCAGGAAGGACACATCACCGTGTTGCTTCACACCCTGATCATGGACGATGCCGCACGAGCCATTGAAACTGCGCGTGAACCATTCTGTAACTACCTTAACTCATCAGTTGCATTGTTCCAGAAAATGGTGGCTCAGGAGGGGCTGGAAGCAGATTTTGACAGTCTGTCAGAGGAAGACAGGGCTTTCCTGCTCAATGCCGCTTATGGGCGTTACCTGAAAGGCAATGCATTGATAGGTGATGTCGATAACTGCGAAGCCGTTGTCAGATCACTGTATGAAATTGGGGTGACGGAAATTGCCTGCTTTGTTGATTTTGGCATTGATCCAGATCTCATGCGTGCCTCATTTGACAATATCACCAGACTCAAAAATCGCTTTCGCAATGGAAATGCAAAAAACCTACATTACACCTCACTTGCTCCTATCGTGACTGGTGAGTCCGGGCTGATACAGCCGCAAGCGGTCTGTGAAGAGACTGAGAAGGAGAATGGTCAGCAAGATATTCTGCTGACTCTGACGGATGACCAGCGGATGCTATGGTTTATTGGTCAGCGAAGCCAGGATGGCATGATGGCCTTTGCACAGACTTCTGCGTTAACACTGCGTGGAACAATTCAGAAGGATGCCTTTCAGAAAGCCTGGCAACAGGTCGTGATGCGTCACGATGCGCTAAGAACCCGAATTGATGCGCATGGTCAACAGCAGTGGATTGCGTCTCAGGTCCGGGCCACTATTCAGCATATCGATCTGAGTCTGCTTGATTCAGCGCAGCATGATGCCCAGTTGCAGGAATTCCTGACTGCAGAAAGCCAGAAAACGTTCCATTTTGACGATCTGCTATATCGCCTAACGCTGGTGTCACTGGGTAGCCAGCATCATGTTCTGATATTTACCGCCCATCACCTGATTTGCGATGGCGTATCGGTCGGTGTGATCCTGACGGAACTTGCGGCCTGTTATGATGCTTTTTGCCAGAATCAACCCGCGCCTCAGCTTGCGCCAGTATTGCAATTTTCTGAATATGTACGCTGGCGTCATAATCAATATCTTGAAAAAGACTATCAGCGTGAAGAATCGTTCTGGCTAAATCAACTGGCTGAACAAAATCTTGAAACTCTCAGCCTGCCTCTGGATTACGCCCGGCCTGTAGTGAAAACCTATCAGGGCGATCGTTATATCATGACGCTTGACAGAGATAGCCTGCAACAGCTGAAATCCTTCGCCCGCAATAACCAGATGACCTCTTTTATGGTGGTCTTGGGCGCCTTCTATTGCCTTTTGTATCGTCTGGCACGACAGAAACAGGTTACTGTTGGTGTGCCATTCTCTGGCCGTACTCTGCATAACAGTGAAACGATGGTGGGGTATTTATCCAATGTTTATCCTATCGCGCTGGAAATGCACGATGATGAAACAGTGACGCAGTATCTGCAACGTCTGCGTATCATCCTTCTGGACGCTTATGAACATCAGAACTATCCCTTTAGTTCTCTGATAGAAAAAGGAAATTTCCGTAGGGACGCCAGTAGTTCACCGTTATTCAATGTCGCTTTTAATTGGGATCGTGTTGATATTCCGCCAATGCATGGGCTGGAAGTCACTAATTTCCGTTTTACACCGAGTTTTGTTGAATATGATCTGATGATCAATTTGCTGGAGGTCAATGAGGAGGCGGAATTGTCGTGGGATTTCAATACTGATCTCTTCGACAAAACTACCATTTGTCATTTATCCCGGCAGTTTGAGTATCTGCTGATGCAGTTTATTTCAAATCCCGGTCAGCCTTACAGTCAGATGGCGCTGGAAAAGCATGCTGTACAGTTGTCGCAGATCCCCTCTGCATCACATCAGGCAGAATTTGTTGCAGTCAGCCAATGGCTTAGCCGCTGTGCTGAAAAATTTCCCGATAATCTGGCGGTCGTCGATGGTAAACGCCAACTGAGCTATCAGCAGCTTGAACACTATGCCAATAAAATGGCCAACAGGCTTTTGCAACGCAATATTGCTAAGGGTGATTTCGTGGCTCTTTGCCTGCCACCGTCAGTGGCTTTGCTGGTTGCCATTCATGGCGTGATTAAGGCGGGAGCGGCTTATGTACCGCTAAATACACGCTATCCGGTAGAGAAGCTGCAGGCGATGGCGGATAAGGCTGGAGCCAAATTAGTTATCCGTGCGCAGGAAAAATATGAAGAGATCTTCCCGCAGACTACAAAATCTGTCTTTATCCTTGATGAAGCTTTAGAGGCGCTAAATAAGGCACCCAAAAAGGTTTGCGCAGTGCCTATGGATGCTGATGACATCGTCTATCTGATCCATACCTCAGGCAGCACCGGTTTGCCAAAAGCGGTGCAAACAACGCAGGGTAATCTGGTCTCATTTTGTTATGCCGCGCTTGGGCGCCTTAAGATGACCGGTGAAGAGAGTTTTCTGAATGTCTCTCCGGCTTCGTTTGATATGTCAGTGCCTGACTTTTTCCTGCCGCTACTCAATGGTGGAAAAGTAATTCTGGCATCAGAAGATGACAGGCTTTTACCTGCTAATCTTGTCACGCTTCTGGAACAGTATGATGTCAATTTTATGCAGGCTACGCCGACCACATGGCAGGCGGTGGTTGACAGTGGATGGCAGGGTAAAGGGAATCTCAGAGCCTGTGTTGGTGGCGAAATATTAAGTCGTTCACTCGCTAAGGCTTTGAAGCAGCGAGCAGCATCCGTATGGAATGGATATGGCCCCACTGAAACCACAGTCTGGTCTAATTTGTTAAAAGTAAAAGACAGTGATCTGCGTTCAGCAATGATCCCAGTAGGCACTCCGCTGTCGAACGCTGCTGTATATGTGCTGGATAAGTTTTTGCAACCTGTGCCAGAGGGGCATATCGGCGAAATTTACATTGGCGGCTATGGGGTTAGCCGGGGGTATTTCAATCAGTTGGATATCACCAGCAAAGTCTTCCTGCAAAATCCCTGGGCAGAAGGAAACCTGTATCGCACTGGTGATTTAGGTCGTTTCTCACAGAACGGGTCCATCTCTGTGTTAGGCCGTGCTGACACCCAGGTTAAAATTCGCGGTTTCCGCATCGAAATTGGTGAGATCGAAGCCGCTTTAACGGAATTGGAAGGCGTTTCCACCGCAGTAGCACGTGTTGAACAGCATGATAGTGACTCGGTGTTAACAGCCTTTGTCGAACTAACAGATTCTGTTTCGGTGAGTGGCACTGAACTGCGATCGCAGTTAAAAGCGGTTTTGCCTGATTATATGGTGCCTAGGGTTATCAAAGTGATGGACTCTCTGCCCAGGTCGGGAAACGATAAGATTGACCGTCATCAGCTTCCTGCTTTAGACATCTCTGCAGAACAGATGGCTTATGTTGCGCCTGCCACCGAAACTGAGAGCACGCTTTGCAGCATATTGCAGGATGTTCTGGGTGTTGAAAGCATCAGTGCAGAAGCCGATTTTTTTGAGATGGGCGGTTCTTCCCTCGATTTAGTTCGGGTTCAGCAAGCGATTCAGAATCAGTTCGAGGTTGCAATTCAGGTTACTAAATTATTCACCTGTACCACAGCGAGAGAGATTGCGGTTCTGATTGATGAACCAGACGCAGGGAGTACTTCTTCCTGTGCCGCTAAAGTGCGAATATCTCACGAAGAAGGTGTTAACCCTATAGTGTTACCTGTAACGCCTACTGTGGCTTACCATTTGCAGCATCTGGGATATCGAAATCATCTTAACCTGATTAAGCAGTTCGACCTGCATCACTCCGCGCTGACACCGGCATTGATGGAGCAAGCTATTACACAACTGGTGCAGAGGCATGAAGCTCTCACGATTTCCTTGTACCAGAATGTCAGTGATGAATGGGTACAGGAAGTCGGTGCCAGCCGGCCCACGCTTGAAATCCTTGATCTGGCGGAGTGTCTGGCAGTTTCTTTCCAGTCAACGCTGGAAAACTCGTTGTCACTGATGCAGGAACAGTTTGAACTCAAACGGGGATCTTCCCTGGCGCGCTTCATTTGGATTAAAGCACCGCATGGTATAGCGGATAAACTGATGCTCAGCGTGCATTTTGCCCTGGCAGATGCTTATGGCATGGAATTGTTAGTCGATCAATTAACCATGTTGCTGAGGGCGCCGGATGTAGTAATACACAATGTGCCAGATGAAAGAAGCCGCTATCGCAACTGGTTTGCTGCTTATCAACAATTCAGTCATGAGCAAGCCCTCGCGGATTTATCTTTCTGGCATGGCCTGCCATGGTATCGCACAGCGAAACTCCAGTGTGAGCGCAGAACCCCAGCCTGCAGCAGAGCGCGTTTCTATCATCGGGATGATTATCTGGCGTTGATGAGAGCACTTTCAGGCCAGCATCAGGTCTCTGCTGAGCAACTCGCAGAGCTGGAAGATTCACAAACAATTCATTTTTTCTCGCTTGATGCCGCAACCACCTCAGTGCTTAAAGCATCACTGCTGGAGAAAGAGATTGAGCTGGTTGATGCGCTGCTGGCAACTTATTACCAGTTATTGACGCCACTGTTAACAGGTAGTTTTTTACCCATCGACTTTATGTTCTCTAACCGTAAGCCGATCTTCAAAAACATCAATATCACTGAAACCGTTATGCGGGCTGCGGAAAATATCATTCTGCCACTGGACCTGAAAGAGGGGGACATTTTTAGCCATGCGCAGCAAATCAGCCAGTGTCGTACTGGATTACCCCACGGCGGGCTTGGACTGCCTGCTTTGCGTTTTCTTAACTCTGATGCTTCTGTACGCGGCCAGATCGAGGCATTACCGTTACCTCAGGTAGGGTTCAATTACTTGTCTCTGTGGTCGAAAGGGGATGCTGACACGGCCGGAATTCTGAGTCCCGCTAATTTTCAGGCAGGAAGAAATATCGGTAACGATATTCAGGTCGAACGAAGCATCTGGCTTCAGCTCTATGTTGACGAATCTGCCGACAGTCTGGAGTTCGCACTGAATTATGAAGCCCATCGTTTCTCTTACAGTGAAGTGGTCTTATTAGCAAAGCGCTTTAAAGAAATAATTTCGTATTTCTGCTAACAGTATGAAGTTAATCATGACGGTCTACTATAAATAAACCGAAAACGGGAAGGAATCACTATGTTTGTTAAAAGCGAAGATACTTTATTTACTGCAGAGCAAATTGAACAATTTAACCGCGATGGCGTGATAGGGCCGTTTAAATTGTATGAACCGGAAGAAGCGAAAGATATTCTGCACCGTATTCGTACTAAAAATATCGATACTTCACTTTCTATTCATCAGAATGAAGTAAATTATGATCGTCATTTTGATATTGCGGAATTATCTAAACATATCGGTCATCCGGGTATTGTTAAGCGTGTACGAGCTCTGATGGGGCAAAACCTGCTTTGCTGGCGAAGTGAGTTCTTCCCAAAATTCCCGGGTAGCGCTGCGACAGAGTGGCATCAGGTAGCAAACTATCAATATGCGACTGGCGAACCATTACTGGAGTCAGCGCTGCCTGAACTGGATATGCCGCTGGATATTACGGTGTGGACCGCTTTCACTGATGCTACAAAAGAAAATGGTTGTATGCGTTTCATTCCGGGAAGCCATAAAAAAATGTATTACGATGAAGCTAAAAGCGTTCAGGTAGGACGTCAGGAAGAGTTTGCATCTGTCAATTCAAAAACACAGTTCTATGGCTATGATTTCCAGGAATTTAAAGTCGATCCAGCCTGGGATCCTGAAGCTGAAAAAGTGCTGGATATGGAGATGAAACCGGGTGAATGCGTAATTTTCTCTGCGAAATGTGTGCATGCCTCTTTCCCTAACACCACTAAACGTAACACTCGTTTCGCCATTACTGCACGTTATACCCCAGCCCATGTGAAGGTGTACCCGCATAGCGATGTGTTTATGGCACATGGTGGAAAATTTGATCTCCGGGCTTCAAATTATGGGCCTGTACTTGTAAGTGGTAATGATCCATGGGGACATAACAATATCCGCGCGGCGAACAGTCACAACGAACCGTTCCCATTTGTAGAATAAGCACCATGAACAATACGGCAGAAAAGTCAAAACAGAACACTGAAGTTTGCTACTCGCTACGGGTTCTGCGGCGCGCGCCGGAGGCAGACTGGCGTTGTTTAGGGTTTCCACCTGCTGGAGCAGGCCCGATGTTCTTTCAGTCGTGGCGCGATGTGTTATCTGAACGTTTCCAACTGGAAGCGATTAATTTGCCGGGTCGTGAAATGAGGATGACGGAGCCAATGCCACAAACGATGGGCGCTCTGGTAGAAGAGGTGTTTGCCAGGATCGTTGAGTCTCTGGAACCTGATCCACGGCCAGTCTTGATGTTTGGGCACAGTTTCGGGGGATTGCTCGCCTATGAGGTACTGCGTCTTTTCTCTGAGCGAGGCGTCAGACATCCTGTTGCGTTCTGCGTTTCGGCGCATTGCGCACCGATGTTCCGAACTCCAGTCGGCGCGTTGCATCGTCTTGACGATGACTCCCTGGTATCAGTTTTGCAGCGTTTCGACGGAGTGCCGCAGGAACTGAGGGACAATAAGGAGTTTCTGGCTATGTGTCTGCCTGTCATTCGTGGCGATCTGCAGTTGGATTATGCTTCACCGCTCAGAACGAACAATAAAATTGACCAGCCAATATTGATCGTCGCAGGTCGGGATGATCATGTCGCTCCCCTGGAATTTATGCGCGGCTGGGAAAGTATGACCAGCGATCATCGTCAGTTTATTAGTTTTCCGGGACATCATTTTTACTTGCTGGCGCAGTTAAAAAGTGTAATGGCTGAGCTGGAACGATTTTCGGAGCGAGTATTCAAAAAAAACTAGTCGTCAGGTTGCAAGACAAGCTTTATTTGTTTCCTGAGCATTGAATGAAATCTCATGGAATTAAAGTGACTATAAAATTATTTATAGCTGCTTTGTCTCTGTATGACTGAAATATATCTGGCTGTGCCAGTTAAAAAGTCAATGTGTGTAAATGGAGATGGAATGAATAATAAATTAAGCGTTCTAGACATTATTGAGAGCCAGTCAGTCTCGCTGCTTTCGGTAAACCTGAAGGAGACACGCGCCGCATTACTTACAGGTAAAACACTGACTGCTGACAGTGCGGGACGTCGAAATTTATCTGATGCTTTGCGTTATGCCGCAAAGCAGGGGAACGGCATTCGTTTTATCGGCGATGCGGGAGAAAACCTGACGCTTTCTTATCGACAACTGGAGCAACAGGCCGAACAGGCCGCACTTGCGCTCCTGGCCGGGCAGGAAAAGGCGCCACAGGCGGTGGTACTCCAGACCCGGAATTTACGGGATACGGTGGTGGCTGCATGGGCCGGTTGGCTGGCCGGTATACCTGTTGTGCCGCTGGCGGCAGTCTCACTTACTCATTCGGATGATGTGAAGAGCCATAAACTGGCGGCAGTACTGAACACGCTGAGCGATGTGGCCATTATTTGTGATGATAACGAACAGCAGGGGGTACAGCAGTTCGCTCAACATGCAGGAACAGCGCAGGTCGTCGTGAAATCACTTGCAACACTGCGGGAAACCGCCAGTGAGAAGGTTTTGCCTGAGGTAGATCCTGAGCAGCCTGCGCTTTATCTTCTGACCTCCGGCAGCACATCTGCACCTAAGCTGGTGGTGCAGAGCCACGGTAACATTCTGAACCGTTCTCGCGCCAGCCAGATAGTTAATACCTTCACCACAGAGGATGTCTCCCTCAACTGGTTGCCTCTGGATCATGTGGGGGGGATAGTGATGTTTCATCTCCAGGATGTGGTCACGGGTTGTGAGCAAATTCAGGCATCGACGGATTACGTCCTGCAGGATCCTCTGCGCTGGCTTGATCTCTGTTCAGAGCATGATGTTACCTTAACCTGGGCACCTAATTTCGCTTTCGAGCTGATTAACAGCAAAGCGAAGTATATGGTTAATCGTGGCTGGAATCTGAGTAAACTTCGTTTCATCCTTAATGGTGGCGAATCCATTGTGGCTCGCCAGGGTCATCAATTTATTCGTAACCTTTCAGCGTTTGGTTTGCCCGCAAACGCAATGACCCCCTCATGGGGAATGTCAGAAACCTGCTCAGGTGTAACTTTTTCATTCAGCTTTCTTACATGCCCTACTGATTCGCCATTTGTTCCGGTAGGCGAACCGGTACCTGGCATCTCTCTGCGCATTGTTGATGAACTGGGAGCGGTAAAAAAATATGGTCAGGAAGGGCATCTGCAAATCTCAGGTTGCTCGGTTTTCACGGGTTATCTCGGTGCGGCAAGCAAGACTTCGCCTTTCAGTTCAGATGGCTGGTTTAACACCGGTGATCTGGCACAAATCACAGAACAGGGCGTCAGTATTGTGGGAAGGGATAAAGATATGATCATCGTAAACGGAGGAAATATCGCATTTCATGAAATTGAAGCCTGCATTAACTCACTTCCTGGCGTCGATCCGACGAACAGTTGCGTTTTTACCCAGCGTGGCGAACAAGAGTTGCTGTGTATTGCTCTCACAACTTCTCAGGAAGAGGACAGCCTCAACACGCTTCTGAAGCTGGTTCGTGCCAGCGTACGCGAGAAGTTTTCTGTTTCCGTGGACCGTATATGGCGGCTCACGCCTGAGCAGATTAGCAAGACATCCATCGGTAAAATTCAGCGTAAAAAGGTGCAGCAGACGATCGCTGACGCAAGCATCAAGCCGTTATGGGAGAGTACCCCGTTGGCAGAGAACCGCTTAGTTAACCAAATCTTCCGGCGTCTATGGCAGCCTCTGGCAATCAGCGAGACCAGCTTGCCTGTACAGCGCATTCTGATGTTTTGTGCTGAGACATGTAACCTGGCAGACGTGGAAAAGGCCTTCGCAGGTACAGATGTTGCAGTGCAACAGTTACGGATTCAGGATAGCAGCAGCCAGTTTGAATGGACGGAAGCGATACAGGCTCAGCTAAACAGTCAGCAGCCCGTCAGCCACATTATTTATATTGCAGACAGTGACAGAGAATTAACTATCGCGGAACAGGCCACTTCTCTGCTGGCCCCTTTGCTTGCACTATTACAGACGTGGGAAAAAGCACGCTGGTCATTGCCGCTCACTGTCGTCACCCTTCACGGTCAATATGTCACTCATACGGACCAGCCAGTTAACCCAGTAAATAGCCTGGTGACTAGTCTTGTACGTTCAGCTCGTGAAGAGATCCCTCGCCTCAGTTGCCGGGTTGTTGACATGACAGATATCAGCCAGATGACAGTCGAAGACTTGCTGACAGAAATACGCTCTTCCGCGCAGGACAGCGAAATTGCATGGCGTGATGGTTTACGTTATGTGAGCCGGCTGGCGAGGCTGAAGATAAGCGGTAACGGTGCGGACAGCAGCATTAACCCGAAATATGTCCTTATTGGCGGATTGGGCGGAGCGGGTAGTATTCTTGCCGAACGGCTGGCGCAGAATGCCGACGCACATATCTGGCTGATTGGCAGAACTCCTGTAGAGAATATGAACGCTGAAAGCTTGATGCGCTTAGCGCGCTTGAAAAAAGTGTCGACCCATGTTCACTATCGGGTAGCCGATGTTGCCGATTATCCCAACATCGCGGAAATAATTGCGCAAATTCAGGCAGCAGAAGGGGGAAATATCGGGCGCATCTATCAGCTAGCGGGGAGTTTCAGGCAGTGGCAGATAAAGGAAATCAATCCTGCTGAAGATTTTGCACTGCTGGACAGTAAAGTTCAGGGCAGCAGTAACCTTTACACCATTGCAAAAGAGTTTTCTGTGCCATCGCTGGTGTTCTGTTCCTCAGCGAATGGTTATCTTTCCGGTGCTGGCGTGGCGCTCTATGCGGTTGCCAACCGTTATCAGGAAGCGCTTGCAGAATTGGCTCAACAGGAAGCGCAACTGCACGTTACCAGCGCAGGATGGTCGATGCTTGAAGACACGGGACTGAGCCAGGGTTATGTACACAAAGCGTTAACGGAAGCAAAAGGTTATATTGTGGCAGATCCGCATCAGGCCATCGCATTGTTGGATCCTGTCATCGCTTCTGGAGAGCATGCTTGCGTGGTTGGCCTCAACCCAGATGCACCAGCAATGGCGGGGGAATTCTGGTTTAAACCGATGGCAGATGTTGCTGCAGATAGTGCAGAATCATGTGCTAATCAGGCTGAAGAAACCGCTGGTGATAATTCCGCAGATGCGGTTGCGGAAAAAATCGCAACGATATGGCAGGAGTTACTGGATCTGGATGAACTGGGCTGGGACGAAAATCTGTTCGACCTTGGCGCTAACTCTCTTTTGCTGCCACAAGTGATACTGCGTATCGAGCGTGAATTGGGCTTCAGGCCAGCACTGGTCGATCTGTTCCAGTACCCCGACGTTGCATCTCTGGCGGAGTTTGTCAGTGATAACCTGCTGCAGCTCCCTATGGAGAGGCTGGCTGCCGTGGCGGAAGCTCAGCTTATGACTTTCTGGAAGGAAACTCTCGATATTGATGATTTATCTCCGGATGAAAATGTCTTCGATCTAGGTGCTAATTCTCTGCTTTTACCTCAGTTACAGCGCTTTATCGAAACTCATTTGCAGCAGAAAGTATCGCTGGTTCACCTTTTCCAGTACCCCACTGTGGCCACTCTGGCTGACTTTCTTAACGGGCAACAGAGCTGATGGGCAACCGCTGGTTAATCTCGCCAGATAAACAGGTAGACCGCTGCAAAGCGGCGGTCATTCTGTTTCATCACGCCGGAGGCGCGGCTTCCGCCTATGCAGGATTCCGTCACCTTCTGCCGCCAGACATTCGTTTGTGGCTGGTTCAGTTACCCGGCAGAGAGTCTCATCGGCAGGGAAACTTATGCTGTGATGGCAACGAAGCCGCCCGACAGATTCTGGTGGCTATTGAACATGAGGCTGATGCGAGATTGCCACTCGTATTTTATGGACACAGCATGGGGGCAGCGCTGGCAATGCAAACTGCGGCACTGGCTCAGCATACGCTGAATATCACCCGGGTCTGTTTGTCTTCCCGACGACCGCCTCATTTGACGGCATTTGAGCAGGATTTGCTTCTGGCGACCGATCAACAGGTTTTGGAGGCGGTGATGCAGTACGGCGCGGTACCCGAAATGATTCTCTCGGATTTGGAAATGCGGCAGTCACTGATTGATAAAGTGAGAAATGATTATGGTGTAGCCAGAAGCCTGCATTGCACACGGCCAGAACTGTTGCTGAGAGAGGTCGCGTTGTCAGTCTGGGGGGGGAATAACGATCCCGGCGTTTCGTTGCTTCATTTATGTCAATGGTCAGGATATAGCCGTGGTGCTTTTGATTGCGTACTGTTTCCCGGCGACCACTTTTTTCTGTTTGATGCGCAGAATAAATCGTTGATTGCGCGAAAACTAGTGCAAGATTTTATTTAAGGATTGAATTTATGTCAGTGACTTCTGTGAGTTTCAGTCGTCTTATATTGCCTATCTTTTTTCAGATGGCGTTATTACTTGCTATATTTCTTACGGATACTTTTTTTCTGAGTTCAGTATCGGATATGGCCGTTGCAGGTGTGGGGAGTGCTATTCCTGTATTATTAACAGCCATTGCGCTGATGCACGCTTTTTCCGATCCGGGTATCAGTATTCTTGGACAACAACTGGGGCAGGGCAATCGTTCCAGGCTCTCGTCAACATTCTTTGTCATGCTGGTGGTTTGTTCTTTACTTGCAATTATTCTGACTGCAACCACGTTATTGATTGCTTATCCTTTTGGTGAGTGGATTGGGCTGGATAAGGATGCCTCAGTCGCCAGCCGAGACTATCTGATATATATTTCACCAATATTTATTCTTGATATTCTTTTTATCAATTTTAACTCCATGATTTTTGCTCACGGTCAAACTCGCTGGGCAATGTACGCGGCAATTTCATCTGCGGTCACTAATCTGGCTCTAAATATTATCCTTTATCTCAATGTGTTTCCGGGTTGGCAGCTTGGTGTTAAAGAAGTCGCTATGGCCACTTTGTTCGCGCAAATTCCACCTATTCTGATAATGGGTTATGCTATTTTTTATGTGATTGGCTTTCGTTTTAAATTTTCGTGTATACATCCTGCAGATTTTGGCTGGGCGCGTAAACGTATTTTAAGTATCAGTATTCCTGCTACCATTGAACCCATTTCATATAATATCAGCCAACTGGTTGTTTATTCGATGCTTGCTGGTATCAGCGTAACTTCCGTTGCCGCATATTCCTATGGCAAGAACATATTTTTGCTGTTCTCCTGGGCCGCGGCGCTGGCTGTGGGCATCGGGACACAAATTGTAGTCTCTCATTTTCAAGGTGAAAAACAGTATTGCAAGGCCGATAACAGAATGACTCGTAGTCTTTGTAAATTTTTGCCAGCTGTTTTTGTTGCCGGGATTTTCATCAATTTTTTTGCTGACTCTATTCTTTCTGTATTTACCCAGGATCAGGCATTGATTGCTCTGACGCAAAAGTTCCTGATGTTTATGCTTGTTATTGAAACATTTAAAGCCGGTAATTTTGTTCTCTTCCCGACGCTGCGAGGTTCCGGAGATATTCGTATGCCTGTTGTTATAAGCCTGATTTCACACTGGATATTTTGTATTGCTCTGGGGTATTACCTGGCCTTTTACTGCAACTGGGGCATCTACGGATTAATGACTGGTGTAGCCGCCGACGAATTATTACGTTTAGCAGCCAGTGTATGGCGCTGGTATAGACGTTATTGGGTGACTAATTACGAGGCCAGTACAGAAAACGTAGTGCCGCAGCAATCCTGATTTTTCTTTACCAGAGCAGAACGCCGGGAAAAAAACGGCGAGATGCTTACAGATGTATTGATTATGGAAGATAAAATGAGCGATATTCATTATAAGCCAACAGACATTGCTGTTATCGGGATGGCTGCTCGTTTCCCGGATGCCAGTAATATTGAGCAGTACTGGCATAATATACTTGAAGGTAAGTGCAGTGCGCGCCGCTATTCTTCATCAGCATTGCGTCGTGCGGGGGTCAAAGAAGAAGAGCTGGCGGCAGGTGACTATATTGGCGTAACGGCTCAAATTAATGATGTGGAGTATTTTGATCCGGCATTTTTTGGATTTAACCAGCGTGACGCTGAAATACTGGACCCACAGTTTCGCCACTTCTTTGAAGTGGCTTGGCTGGCTCTCGAAGACGCGGGTTTAGCTCATGGTCGTGAAAATCATATTGGCGTATTTACCACGAGTGGTATGAGCCTGTATTCAGGCAAAAATATGAATAACTATTTTCGGGTCAATGTTGAACCTGACAAAAAAATCATGGCCAATCTTAATCCCGTTCAGGCAAAGATCTTAACGGAGCGGGAATACTTACCTACTCAGCTAAGTTATAAGCTTAATCTTACCGGTCCGGCTTATGCAATCAATACCGCCTGCTCCTCTTCACTGGTAGTTATTCATCAGGCTATTCTGAGTTTACTAAATGGCGAATGTGATGCCGCTCTGGTAGGGGCGAGTGCCATCCATGCACCACATATTGCAGGCTATTCTTACAGCGAAGGTAGTATTTTTTCTGCTGATGGCGTTTGCCGTCCCTTCGATGCTCAGGCAAACGGCATTATCGGCGGTAATGGCACGGGAGTCGTTGTTCTAAAGAAGCTGGCGCATGCGCAGCGTGATGGCGATCGCATTTATGCCGTTATCAAAGGCAGTGCTATTAATAATGACGGAGCGCAGAAAGTAAGCTATACCGCACCCGGCGTTGACGGGCAAAAGCGTAACCTCCACACCGTTGTCCAGTGTGCTGGTATCAATATTAACCATATCGGTCTTATTGAAGCACATGGTACGGGAACGTTACTTGGCGATCCGGTTGAGATGGGGGCGCTAGCTCAAGCCTTCAGTGAACTAGGTTCGCGCAACGAACAGAAAGTAGTGATAGGCTCTGTTAAATCAAATATCGGTCATCTGGATACAGCAGCAGGCATTGCTGCGTTTATCAAAGCGGTATGCGCGGTTCATTACGGTATAAAGCCAGGTACTGCTAATTTTAACGCTCTTAATCCCGCTCTGGCGTCTGCTGACAATAGCCTGTTTACGGTGAACAGCGTTGCCACTCCCTGGACTGAAGCGATTGAAAACAGACATGCTCTGATCTGCGCTTTAGGCGCGGGCGGCACGAATGGGCACATTATACTGTCAGGCTATAGCGCTGATCCTGTGCCGCAACATGCAGCTTACGCCGAGGAAGATGGCAGACATGCCGTGTTGTGTATCAGCGGCAAATCGAAGACTGCGCTTAACGCCAATATGCAGGCACTGGCAGATTATTTGCAAAGTAGTGAGTATATGCTGGAAGATATCTGTGCCAGCCAGGCTAGAACACGCGCTTTTCATGACCACCGGTGTGTTGTCTTTGGTGCTTCCAGAGACGAGATGATTGCTCGTCTTACAAATTCGGATGTAGAACATGTGTTTAGCGGCGAGAAAAAACGACGAGTGATTATTAAAAAGCACGCCTCGTCTCTCCTTGATATAAAAGGAAGGGTCAGAAAAGCCGGACAGGAAGAAAAGCTTGCTCATGCGCTAATCGCTGGAGAGATTGATCCCTATGACCTCTTTTCACAGGTTCAGGCCCGGCGTATTTCTCTGCCTGGATATCGGTTTGATCGCGTACGTTGCTGGGTTGATGTTGCCCAACAGGAAAAGTCTATGCTGCCAGTTTATCAGTATCATTGGCAGCGTCTGGACAGCTACAGGCCACAAAATGAAACTCACAGCTTATCAATCTCCATTGAGAATACGCTGTCTCTGGGATGTCTAGCAGAGCGGTCGGATGATATAGTGCAGCGCACCGCTTATGGACAAACGCGCGACTACTTACTACTGCAGGACGACGGAGTGGATCGTAATCATATTGTCGACCATCTGACCTCCCTAGGGCGTTTCCTTCATCAACTCGATGAAGCTCTGGAGCGTCCGCTTAAGTTAGTTTTTCTCTCGCACCAGTCAGCATGGCTTGAAGGCGAGCCTGCGGCTGCGACAGCGAGCGTTAGCGCTATGATCTGGGCTGCCTTAAAAGCAGCGTCGCATGAACTGCTTAACATTCAGCTACACTGGCTGGATATATCAATCGACACCACCGAGCTTCAGCTTCAGCACGCCGTATCTTATCTCCTGTCAGTCGATAACAAGGGGATGGAGCTGGTACAACGCGGCGATCAACTCTGGTATACAGCACTTTCCCCGCTGGTGCAAAGAGGCATCCGCCCTCAGAACATGCTGGCAGAAAATGATGCGGTGGTGCTGGTGGGCGGAAACGGCGCGTTGGGCCGGCAGTTGCAGGCTTATTATCTCAGTCTTGGCATAAAGCACTTGTTTATCATTGCCCGTCGGTCGCCCGAAAAACCTGTGCGTGACGAAATTGATTCGCTGGCTCGGCAGGGTATTCATCTTTACTGGATAGAGGGTGATGCTGGTCAGGCACCGACCTGGCGGGAACTTGTCAGTCAGGTGGTGGGACACAAATTAAAGATAAAAGTTCTCTATCATCTTGCAGGCGTGCTCAGTGATGCGCCAGTGGCCAGCTTAACTGCAGAAACTATTGCAAAGGTACTAGCACCTAAACTGGATACTTGTGACCGTTTAGAGGACGTGCTTGAGGAATTAAAGCCGCAGTCAATCGTTCTTTACTCATCGCTTAGTACCGCACTTGGTTCACCCGCACAATATTCTTATGCTGCAGCGAACGCTTATCTTGATGCCTGGGCAAGGGCGATGCAGCTAAAAGGGCTAAATGTGAGAAGTATTCAATGGGGGCCCTGGGCGGGGGAAGGGATGGCACACAACAGCAGTCATCGTGGTGTCAACGATAATGCCAGCCGGATTGAAGCTATTTCTGCTGCTGAGGGGATATATGCGCTGGAGAGTATTCTTTCCGACAGTGCATCGGTATATATAGCTGCGCGCTTGCCAGCAAATGACAGCGAATTCATACAGGGTAAAATGACATGTACTGAGCTGGGACGCTGGATATTTGATCCTTTCCGTACGGATAAGACGGATATTACGTGCGACACTGATGGTAAATTGGGTCAGCCTGGGGTGAACAGTATGATAAAGGAGATTATATGTGAGATGGCTGGAGTTGGGCACGATCAGGTGGATTTCACTGAGATGACTTTTTCTGCTTTGGGGCTAGACTCGCTGGCGATGACGCACCTGAGGAGACGCATCGCTACTGAAGCTGGCGTAGCACTGACGATTGGCGAATTATACAGCTACCCTACGGTATCCTCTTTGATTGACTATTTACATCATAAAGCGGTGCCAGCACAAAAAAAGCCAGACAACAGTCTTCAGCAGCAGTCGTTTTCTGATGAAGCGGACCGCGAGCGTAAGAGGCTGGTTGCCGAGATATGTCAGTTATTAAGCTGAACATGATTATTGAAGAGTAAGAACGCAGCATGAAGCTGCCAGAAAAAAGAGATAAATTTTAATGATACTGGAAACTGAACGATTAATTTTGCGACAGTGGCGGGATAAAGACTATCCTGTTTATACCAGACTGACATCTGATCCAGAAGTCATGCGTTATTTTCCCACACTGTTATCCGCGGAACAGAGTATCGAGCAGGCCGAAAAGCTGAAAAACAAAATCGCCGAACAAGGCTGGGGATTCTGGGCGGTGGAAGTGAAAGAGAGTGGCGAATTCATCGGTTTTATCGGGCTTAGTGCGGTTGATGCAGATAGCGGTATCCCACATGCACCAATGATTGAAGTCGGCTGGCGTCTTCTCGCTACTCACTGGGGAAAGGGATATGCCACAGAAGGGGCGAAGCGAGCGATCCAATATGCTTTTGAAGATCTGGATGCACAGGAAATCTATTCCTTCACCGCTTTGGTTAATGAGCCATCTCAGCGTGTAATGATTAAGTCAGGTATGAAAAATACAGGCGAATATTTCGAACATCCGAAGTTACCGCCTGGTGATAAGCTGGCGCGTCATTGTCTTTATCGAATTAAACATGAGGAATGGTGTAATCGCACTGCGGTTGAATAGTACCATAATAAAATTCATTTTCATTATAGCCATTCAGCGGTGTATCTGTACACTGCTGAAATATTTATTTTTTATATACCCTTCATACTTCAAGTTGCAGGTGTGTTTGCTTTCCTCGCTCACCCCAGTCACTTACTGGAGTAAGCTCTTGGGGATTCGCTGCGTTGCCGCCTTCCTGCAACTCGAATTATTTGGGGTATATAGGGTGTCTAAAATCGAGTATGGCAGTGCATTTTATCAGCGAACTGCTGCGGGGAACGCTCGCTTTTACTTTGTGAATCAAGTATAAACAAAGGAATGCTATGTTATCTTACGAACAAATTATTAATGTTATTATCATGTCGGGAACCTTGCTGTTAATGCCCGGCCCGACTAATACTTTATTGTTATTCTCTGGCGCAACGATAGGGTTTATCAAAACACAGAAGCTGATAGTGGCTGAACTCATTGGTTATTTAGTTGCTATCAGTTTTTGGGGGTGTATGGTATTCACTTTGTCGGCACAAATGCCGGAGTTAATCATAATTATAAAAATTGTAAGTGCTGCTTATATATTATTCTTATCGCAAAAAATATGGAAGTTTCAATTGGTAAATATTGATTCTGCTAGGATAAAATCGTCCAATATTCTCTTTGCAACTTTATTTAATCCCAAAGCGTTTGTGTTAGCAACCTATATATTTCCTCAGGAAGCATTTTGTAGCGCTCATGTTTATCCTTTTGCTATGCTGGTTTTCTTTGCAGCATTGATACCAGTTTCTCTTATCTGGTGCGGGGTTGGTCATTTCGTTTATCAGAGAGAGGGGGGGCTGGGAACAATCAAAGCGGCATTATTTTATCGTTTGGCTTCTGTTATATTATTCTCTTTTTCCATTTCGATATTATACAATGCTTTTTCAAAAAATTAAAAATTTGTCAAGCAATTTGAAAGGATACGATGCTATTTTAGCAAAAGAATGAAAAACTCATAATAGATGAGTGTGTCCATATTAATGAAATGGGCACCTCCCCATGCCGGCTTCAGTGAACCATGCTGTAAGTGTAGTGGTCAAGTAATATTGGCCACGGTTTTACAGTAAAAACGGTATCTGTTCTCTGATTCTTCCGGCGTCAGCCCTCCGTTGTAATGGTGAAGCCTGACGCTATTGTAGTAATTCAATATATAACCGCTGATTTGTCGCCGGGCCTCGTCCTTGCCTGCGTAACCATTCGTTGGCACCCATTCTGTTTTCAGACTGCGGAAGAAGCGTTCCATGGGGCTGTTATCCCAGCAGTTTCCCCGTCGACTGACGCTTTGCTTTATTCTGTAACGCCAGAGAATTTGTTGATATTTCAAGCCTGTATACTGGCTTCCTTGGACGCCCTTCTAAGAGTCAAGCCGTTACCGGGATGCTGTCGATCTGCCTGTTTTGATTTCGTAGTAATGTATAAACTTCGCGTGAGATATATCGTTTCAGGCACCGTATTGCTTCCATTTTTGTATGCCCTTCGGCTACTCGCCGGGCGACATATTCCTTAGTTTTTGCGTCAGTTCGTAATCGACCAATGGCGATGATATGGAGTGCACTATTTGCAGCACGATCTCCGCCCCGGTTAAGTCGGTAACGGTTCGTTTTTCCCGAAGAGACAGGTACAGGGCTGACACCACACAGTGCTGCGAATCCTGATTCAGAACTGAGTCGTTGCGGATTGTCTCCGGCAGTGATCAGTAACTGCGAAGCACTTTCGTATCCAATAGCATTACGTTTAATCAGCTCAGGCGCCAGCTCGTCGACAATTGCCGCAATCAGGACATCCAGATCAGCGATTTCGTCATTTAACTCGAGATAGCGTCGGGCCAGGGATTTTAATGCAATGCGATAAACGTTCGTAACATTGCGGTATTCACTGGCATCTGGCCTCCAGGATCCCAGTGTTCTGATAAGCTGCATGCGCGTCATATTTCTGAGCTGTTCACGCAATTCATCTGGCGCAGAGATAATATTGGAATGAATAATCTGGAGAGCGACTCTACGGGCAGATATCGCTGTTTTTCGGCAGGTTTTTAGCACCCGCAGAGACTCAATCATGCCATCACGTCTTTTTGGTGTGACTGTCCGTATTCTCGAGAAGGCGGCATGAGCAGCGCACTCTGCATCAATCGTGTCGCTTTTACCACGCTTATGCCGCTCCATGCGGTCTGGTGTCGTTACCTCAAGCACTTCTACTCCGGCTTTGAGTAAATAACGCAGCAGTCCTGAGCCGTAGGTGCCTGTAGTGGATCAGTAATTCCGGACACCTCAATAGCCTGTTAATGTAACAACAGAAAACTGAGGTAACTAATAATGGTTCAACCAAAACAAACCAAACGCCGTTTTTCTCCCGAATTCAAACTGGAAGCCATTGAGCAGGTTGTCAAATATCAACAGTCTGCTGCGGAGGTTGCCCGCGCGCTGGAGCTGGACCCCGGCCAGTTGCGTAAATGGATTCGTCAGTACAAGGCTGAAATGAGCGGGGTGACACCGGACAACCCGGCCCTGACGCCGGAACAGCGCGAAATTCAGTCGCTCAGGAAGCAGATTAAACGCCTGGAGATGGAAAAAGAGATACTAAAGCAGGCGGCCGTGTTGATGAGCGAAATCCCCGTCAAATCTGTGCGATAATCACACGGCTGAAAGCAAAATGGCCGGTGGCGGAACTTTGCCGTTTACTGAAAATAACACGCCGTGTTTACTATGCCTCGCTAAAGCCGCAGGTGAATATAACCCGGCTTCATCTGAGAAGGCGCATACGGGAACTGCACCGGCAGAGCCGGGGTTCAGCCGGCAGCAGAACGCTGAGCCTGCTGATGCGCCAGTCGGGTTATGAGGTGGGGCGCTGGCTGGCCCGCAGGCTGATGCGGGAGTGCGGACTGGTGAGTTGCCAGCCCGGAAAGCACCGTTATCGTGGAATGAAGGAGGCCTCACCGGCCTCCCCCAATCTGCTGAAAAGGCGCTTTATGCCATCAGAGCCGAATCGGGTGTGGAGCGGCGATATCAGCTATAGTGTGCCCGGAGTTCAGGGCCGGCATGGATGCTCAAATGAACCACGAGTCTGTCTGGAATATTGAAGCGGTAACTCATGACGAGAAGCCCAACAAGCCCACCGGGTGTGACGGTGGAGAACCTGAGCGGCAGTGACCTGCGGCATGCCTGCAGGGTGATGTAACCCGCTGACAACGGGGATTGAGGCGAGATCACTAAGCCGAGATGATCCTCAAGGTTGAGTACTGAAAGGTTGAAGAACATGAACCCGTTAATCCGCCTCTGTGGGTTGAAACGTCACCATGACCTACGTGATCTGACAGGTCATGCAGGGGGAACCGGCAACGATAAATAGCTGTTACCGGACAAAGATAATCAGACATGTAAGCTGAATATCGGGTCAGCAGTTTTTTTTTCACAGTCCGAACTGCTGCTCCCTGCCAACTTGCGGCAAGCAAGGATAAAGAGTGCGACGGGCAGCCTCCTCAGTATGTCTGAGTCCAGGCAGGTGAACCGGGGAAGGTCAGTGATGGGTGTTAAGGGGGCATGGCCCCGAGGACGCACTGACTGGCGGAGCTTCCGTAGTAGTCCGCGATGGGGAAAGCCCATTACATGGCGAAGGGAAGCAGTTTAAAGGTGTTTGCGACGTGAATTAACTGACCTAATGAGGTGAAGACCTTTGATAATCAGCGAAATGCAACGCAAGCTTGCCACATGGGCAGCAACCGATCCGTCCCGACGGTTTGAACGGCTGCTGCGTCTGATAACACAATCCGCATGGCTGGCCGAAGCTGCGCGGATCACGCTGGCCTCAAAGGGGGCTCATACCCCCGGTATTGATGATGTGAACAAAGCAAAGCTACAGGCCGGGCTGGCTACTGAGCTGTGCAAGCTCAGGGAAGAACTTCTGTTGGGGCAGTACCAGCCTCTGCCAGCCAGACGGGTTTACATCCCCAAAAGCAATGGAAAACAGCGGCCGTTGGGCATTCCCGCTCTGCGGGATCGAATCGTTCAGCGGGCTATGTTGATGGCTATGGAGCCTATCTGGGAGAATGACTTTCATACGCTCTCATATGGCTTTCGGCCTGAGCGCAGTGTTCATCATGCGATCCGTACGGTAAAGTTGCAGCTTACCGATTGCGGAGAAACACGGGGGCGCTGGGTGATAGAGGGTGACCTGTCCAGCTACTTTGACACGGTACATCATCGACTGCTGATGAAAGCGGTACGCCGCAGGATCAGGGATCCACGCTTTATGGCTCTGCTGTGGAAAATCATCAAATCGGGACATGTTGATGCCGGACTCTTCCGGGCTGCGAGTGAGGGAGTACCGCAGGGCGGCGTACTGTCGCCACTATTGTCGAACGTCATGCTCAACGAGTTCGATCAATACCTGCATGAACACTACCTGAGCGGAAAAGCTCGGAAGAACCGCTGGTACTGGAATAATAGTATCCAGAGGGGTCGAAGTACGGCGGTTAGAGATAAATGGCAATGGAAACCGGCCGTAGCCTACTGTCGGTATGCGGACGACTTTGTCCTCATCGTCAAAGGCAGTAAAGCACAGGCGGAGGCCATCAGGGAAGAATGCCGGCGCGTACTTGAAGACAGCCTGAAACTGAGGCTGAACATGGACAAGACCAGAATCACCCATGTCAATGACGGATTTGTCTTTCTGGGGCACAGTATCATCCGCAAGCGCAGTCGCTATGGCGATATGCGGGTGGTCACGACAATCCCACGGGATAAATCCAGAAACTTCGCGGCGTCTCTGACTACATTGTTATCAGGCAATTACAGTGAAAACAAAATCGATATGGTTGGTCAACTCAACCGGAAACTGAAAGGCTGGGCGACGTTCTATCAGTTCGTTGATTTTAAGGCCAAAGTATTCAGTTATATTGATCGTGTCGTGTTCTGGAAGCTTGCTCACTGGCTGGCCCGAAAATACCGAACCGGCATCAACCCCCTGCTGCGTCACTGGTGCAAACCGCCAGCCCCCGGTCAGAGTAAGACATGGGTGTTATTTGGCAGAACCAGTCACGGCAATCTTGCGGGTGAGATCCTGTATCGGATGGTCGGGCAAGGTAAGAAGTCGTTCCGCTGGCGTCTGCCCGAGGGTAACCCTTATCTGAGGACGGAAGTCAGAAACACATATACATCACGTTATCCAGAAGTGGCAATGGCATTTGCCAGCGTTTAGACGGAGATCCGGATGCGTTGAAAGGTGCACGTCCGGTTCGGGGAGGAGAGACAGGGAAATAGTTCGACTACGCCCTGTCTCTTACTCTACTAAGGGTGAACGGAGGCTGGGTTTACCTGGCGCTGGTGATTGACCTCTATTCTCGACGGATAGTGGGTAGCGCGATGTCATCCTCTCCGGATGCAGCGCTGGTATGCCGTGCGATGCGTAATGCGCTGGAAACGCGGTCGATAAAGCGTCGTCTGCTGTTTCATTCGGACCAGGGAGGGCAGTACGCAAGCAGGAAATACCGGCGGTTGCTGTGGCGACATGGCGTAATGCAGAGCATGAGCCGCCGGGGAAACTGCCTGGATAACTCGCCGATGGAAAGGGTGTTCCGTAGCCTGAAAAGCGAATGGCTGCCGGCGAGGGGATATGCCGATATCCTTCATGCGGCACGGGATATTAGCGAATGGATACACGGTTATTACAACACGATACGCCCTCATCGCCATAATGGTGGGTTATCACCCTGTAAATATGAAGAGCAGTTGTGGGGGAGTGATCATTTCTGCATAGCTAAGGGGGAGAGTCTGGGATAGCGCGACGCCTTGAATGGCGCGGCTTCCGTGGGATTTCAGAGATTTTGCATAGCTCTGGGTAAAATGAGCAAAAGTCGACTTTTTTGTATTTAAAACTGCACAGTTTCGAGCGCCGATTGATCCTGTTTAATCGGCATTTAAACCACTATTAAATTGTTCTGCCAAACCACACGACGCGGCCAATGATTGCGAAATCCTCTGGCTGATTGTTCATATCCACCGTAAACGGCTCATACGCTGTATTTGTGCTTGATACCTTCAACAGCCCACCAGGAACGCGCTGAACTAACTTAACCAGCAGATGACCATCTACGCGCAGCACGTAAATTCCCTCTTTAGGGTCTGTGTCAGCGCCATTCACGAGGATGTTATCGCCATCATTCAGTGTTCCTTCTAGTGATGAGCCGTCTACAGTGATTACGAATAGATGATGTGGATCTGTGTTGAGAAAGTTTTTTATCCAGTATTTACGGAACGCCATAGAAAACTTTGGTGTTTCTGTTTCATTCAATGCGCCATGACCCGCCGCAGCTCTCACGTCATAACGTGGTATGAAAACAAATTCTCCGATATCGACGTTATTCCCTAGCACGTCAGATGCTGCTTTGTGAGACGTGCCAGACTCGCCTAAAGCATTACCAGTAATCAACCAATGAGCACTTGTTGATAGGCTTTCCGCTAAACGCAATATGTAGCTTGCTGCTGGCTCCCTTAACCCGCCATACCACCATCGAAACGGGCACATATCGGCAGAGTGGCCGTGAAGGAAAGCAACCAGCGGTGGTGCTCTGACGGGTTCGAGTTCCGCTGTGATAACGGCGAAAAACTGCGTGTCACGTTCGCGCTGGACTGCTGCGATCGTGAAGCGCTTCACTGGGCAGCCAGCACGGGTGGCTTCGACAGCGAAACTGTACAGGACGTCATGCTGGGAGCCGTGGAGTGTCGCTTCGGCAGCGGCCTTCCGGCAACACCGGTGGAGTGGCTGACGGATAACGGTTCATGCTACCGGGCGTATGAAACACGCCAGTTCGCCCGGATGGTGGGACTTGAACCGAAAAACACAGCGGTGCGGAGCCCTGAGAGTAACGGAATAGCAGAGAGCTTCGTCAAAACGATGAAGCGTGACTACATCAGTATCATGCCCAAACCCGACGGGTTAACGGCAGTAAAGAACCTTGCAGATGCGTTCGAGCACTATAACGAATGGCATCCGCATAGTGCGCTGGGTTATCGCTCGCCACGGGAATATCTGCGGCGGCGTACGGTAATGGGTTAAGTGATAACAGGTGTCTGGAAATATAGGGTCAAATCCACATAGTTTTTTCTTCCTTTATATAGAACGAATCATTAATGTGTGTTTTTTTGAGCAGATTGGTGTAAGTGGTAGTTTGGAAAGGGGCTACATTTGTTCCATATACTGAGGAAAAGAATATGGCAGATGGAACGGTCTTGTGATGTCATCTGTAGCGACTTAGTGCTTCAATACGTGTGAATTGTCACGTGCCGCCTAAAAATCGCTCGTTTAGCACGATGACGCGAGAATCGTGCTTGCTGACGCCATTCAAAATGGCCTATAATACGGATCACAGCGATGACGAATGGTGATGGATTTTCTTATTTATCACATAGATGGATGATAAGGTAGATTTCCGTCCGTTCCGCCACTTATTGAAGACCCTGAATCAGCAATGATTCAGGGTTTTTTCATTTCTAGCCCTTATAAAAAAGCGGTAGAAAATAGCTTATAGAAAAAATGGCCACCTAGAACGCGGTGGCCGTTTTTTTAGAAATCCCAATCTTCGTCTTCGGTATTGACAGCTTTGCCGATCACATAAGACGAGCCAGAGCCAGAAAAGAAGTCGTGATTCTCATCGGCATTTGGCGATAGCGCTGAGAGAATCGCTGGGTTCACATCCGTCATGTTGGCGGGAAATAACGCTTCATAGCCCAAGTTCATCAGTGCTTTGTTGGCGTTGTAGTGAAGGAATTTCTTCACATCTTCTGTCCAACCCACGCCGTCATAGAGTTCCTGCGTATACAGCACTTCGTTGTCGTACAAATCCTGTAGCAGGTCGTAAGCGAAGTTTTTTACCTGCTGCTGGCGAGCGGGATCGGCCTTTGCAAGTGCTCTCTGGAATTTGTAGCCAATATAGTAGCCGTGTACGGCTTCGTCACGAATGATAAGCCTGATCAAATCCGCCGTGTTGGTTAGTTTGGCGCGGCTTGACCAGTACATCGGCAGGTAGAATCCAGAGTAGAACAGGAACGACTCCAGAAACACGCTGGCGACTTTCTTCATCAATGGATCGTCACTGCGATAGTGCGACAGAATAATGTCGGACTTTTTCTGTAACGCCGGGTTCTCTTCGCTCCAGCGATAGGCATCGTCCACTTCGCTGGTCAGGCACAGCGTTGAGAAAATGGAGCTGTACGAGCGAGCGTGCACGGCTTCCATAAAGCTGATGTTAGACAGCACGGCTTCTTCATGCGGCGTTACTGCATCGGGCATTAACGTTGGTGCGCCCAGCGTATTTTGGATGGTGTCCAGTAGCGTCAGACCGGTGAACACACGAATCGTCAACTGACGTTCGCGGGTATTCAGCGTGCTCCACGACGGAATATCGTTCGAGAGCGGCACCTTTTCTGGTAACCAGAAATTAGACGTTAGCCGATTCCAGACTTCCAAATCCTTGTCGTCTTCAATTTTGTTCCAGTTAATCGCCTGGACGCGAGTGAGTGCGGTCATGTTTCGATTTCCTTCCGCGATGGCTTACAGCGCACAGGACACACAGCCCTGAACTTCGGTGCCTTCCAGCGCCATCTGCCGTATGCGAATGTAATAAATAGTTTTAATGCCTTTAGTCCAGGCGTAGATCTGCGCTTTATTGATGTCACGCGTGGTGGCGGTATCGCGGAAAAATAGCGTCAGCGACAGCCCCTGATCGACATGCTGCGTTGCGGCGGCGTAGGTATCGATGATCTTCTGCGGCCCGATTTCATAGGCATCCTGGTAATACTCCAGGTTGTCGTTGTTCATATAAGGGGCAGGGTAGTAGACGCGACCTATCTTGCCCTCTTTACGAATTTCGATGCGTGACACAATCGGATGGATGCTGGACGTCGAGTGGTTGATATACGAAATCGAACCAGTCGGCGGAACAGCCTGCAAGTTTTGGTTATAGATACCGTGTGCAATGACGGATTCGCGCAGCGCTGCCCAATCCTGCTGATTGGGAATGTGGATGCCAGCCTGTTCAAATAGTTCACGTGCGCGAGCTGTTGTTGGCTCCCACTGCTGTTCGATGTATTTATCAAAATACTCGCCCGTGGCGTATTTGGAGAGTTCGAAACCTGAGAATCGCTGATTTCGCTCTATCGCTAGCGCATTCGATGCCCGAATCGCGTGGAAAGCGACGGTGTAGAAATAGATATTGGTGAAATCGACAGCTTCTTCTGTGCCGTAAAAAATACGCTCTTTCGCCAGGTAGCCGTGCAGATTCATCTGGCCTAAGCCAATGGCGTGTGATTCGTCGTTACCTTTTTCGATAGATGGCACAGAACTGATGTGGCTCATGTCGGAAACGGCGGTCAGCGCACGGATCGCCATTTCAACCGTCTGACCGAAATCGGGCGATGACATTGCGTTGGCGATATTCATCGAGCCGAGGTTGCAGGAAATGTCTTTGCCAATGTGGCGATAGCCGAGATCGTCGTCGTACAGGCTCGCGTCATTGACCTGCAAAATCTCAGAGCACAGGTTGCTCATATTGATGCGGCCGTGAATCGGATTCGCACGATTCACCGTATCCTCAAACATCATGTAGGGATAGCCAGATTCGAACTGGATTTCGGCGAGAATCTGGAAGAACTCACGAGCCTTGATTTGGGATTTACGGATGCGTTTGTCGTTGACCATCTCGTGGTATTTTTCGGTCACGCTAATTTCTGACAGCGGAACTCCGTAAACCTGCTCGACATCATAAGGTGAGAATAGGTACATCACCTGATTATTCTTGGCGAGTTGGAACGTGATATCGGGGATGACTACACCCAAAGACAGCGTCTTGATACGGATTTTCTCATCGGCATTTTCCCGCTTGGTATCCAGAAAACGCAGAATATCTGGGTGATGTGCGTTGAGGTACACCGCGCCGGCGCCCTGACGCGCGCCAAGCTGGTTAGCGTAGGAGAAGGCGTCTTCCAGCATTTTCATGATAGGAATAATGCCGGATGACTGATTTTCGATACGTTTGATTGGTGCGCCGGTTTCGCGGATGTTGCTGAGCATGAAGGCTACGCCGCCACCGCGTTTTGATAGCTGAAGCGCGGAGTTAATCGCTCGACCAATCGACTCCATATTGTCTTCAATACGCAGTAGGAAGCAGGAGACCAATTCACCGCGCTGCTTTTTACCGCAGTTGAGGAACGTCGGCGTGGCCGGCTGGAAGCGCCCGCTGATGATCTCGTCAACCAACGCGCTAGCCAGTGCTGTGTCTCCTTTAGCGAGGGCCAGCGCTACGAGGCAGACACGGTCTTCATAGCGTTCCAGATAGCGGTTGCCATCAAAGGTTTTGAGCGTATAGCCAGTGTAGTATTTGAACGCCCCCAGAAAGGTTTGAAAGCGAAATTTGTGAGCGTAAGCCTGCTGGAAAAGGCTCTTGATGAAATCGAAGCGGTATTGATCCAACACTTCTGCTTCGTAGTAGCCTTCTTCAACCAGATAACGCAGTTTTTCTTCCAGATTGTGGAAAAACACGGTGTTCTGGTTCACATGCTGTAGGAAATAACGGCGTGCCGCGAGCTTATCCATCTCGAACTGGATATTTCCCTCCGCGTCGTAGAGGTTCAGCATCGCGTTTAGCGCATGGTAATCGAGCGAGTGAGCATCCGCGTCGGCCTTGGTTGCCTTTGCACTCACGTGGTCTGTTGTTGCCAAAATTCAGTTACTCCCTTACGCACATTTGCAACGTCTTCTGCCGTGCCGAGCAATTCAAAGCGGTACAGGTAGGGCACCTGACATTTCTGCGCGATGATGTCACCGGCGATGCAGTACGCTGCACCGAAATTGGTATTGCCTGCGGCAATCACGCCGCGCAGGTAAGCGCGATTGTGCGGATCGTTGAGAAAGATGATGACCTGACGCGGCACAGCCCCTTTCGTGCTGCCTCCGCCGTAGCTAGGGACAACCAGAATATAGGGGCGATCAACTTTCAATGCAGGCTGTTCTGTCGCAATCGGTATTCTCAGGGCGGGTAAACCAACCCTGGAAATGAAGCGATGCGTGTTTTCCGACTGGCTGGAGAAATAAACCAGCGGGTTCATATTCCCCCCCTTACTGCAATTGCAGGGCGGCGTTCAGAGTACTGATCTTATCTGGGCGGAAGCCGCTCCAATGGTCATTGGCCGTCATCACGACGGGCACCTGCTGATAGCCCAACGCTCTTACCTGCTGTAACGCCTGTTCATCTTCAGTTAAGTCCACCAGTTGATAGTTAATTCCTTGCTTATCCAGCGCACGGCATGTGGCGTTGCATTGAACACAATCTGGCTTAGTGAAAATAGTAATACGCATGATTCGTATTTACCCTTTGGCGTGAAAGAAGTATGTCGGAGCGGCTATCTTTAGTGCATGTGCACTCGAACCGATCCACTGGGTAGCGACCCGTTACGCGAGGGCTACACAAAGAATACTAGATGTGTACATTTAAAATTTCAACCACACAAGATATATGATTTTTAGTTGACCTTATACAAATTCACGCGAACCCAGATGTGGCAAGGTTGGGAGAGAATGCAAGTAAAAAATGCAAAAAGAAATAAATGCGATACGTATCATTTTTGACGAAATAGTGTGCGAAAAAACGAAAAGGGGAGTTGGGAAAATGGAAATGTTGCCTAAGATTGCTGACAAAGTACGTCGAGCGGTGGTAATGGATAGATCGTAAAGACGCTGCAAGTACCTCCCTGTAAGCTCGAGCCGCGCCATCCCTGGCGCGGACGCTTTACTCTTCTATTCCATTACCACCGTTTTCGTTCTGCAAAGAAGTTTACCAACGTCTGGGGTGAGGCCGTCGATTACAGAACGGGCAGATTTCTGCCGTAATAGATTTCCTGCATTTCGTGATACAGCAGATCGGTAATTCTTTTCCGTTCAGCAACGCTGAGCTCTTCTGGACTGACGTTGAACAGGTAGTGTTTCAGGTCGAAGTCTTTCAATAACATCTTGGTATGGAAGATATTTTCCTGATACACGTTCACGTCCATCATGTGATAGAGCGATTTCATATCCTCGGACATGAAGTTCTGAACCGAATTGATCTGATGATCGATGAAATGCTTTATTCCATTAACATCACGGGTAAATCCCCGCACGCGATAGTCGATGGTAACAATATCGGATTCAAGCTGGTGGATGAGGTAATTCAGCGCCTTCAGCGGCGAAATGACGCCACAGGTAGAGACTTCAATATCTGCACGGAAGGTACAAAGTCCGCCTTCCGGGTGACTTTCCGGATAGGTATGAACGCAGATATGGCTTTTATCCAGATGGGCAACGACGGAATAGGGCAGCGGACCAGGATGTTCTGAGGTATCCACGTCACGTGGATCGATGGGTTCTTCACTGACCAGAATGGTCACGCTGGCACCTTGTGGATCATAGTCCTGACGCGCGATGTTAAGGACGTTGGCACCGATAATTGAGCAGGTTTCAGTGAGGATTTCTGTTAAACGGTTAGCGTTATATTGTTCGTCGATATAGGCGATGTAACCGTCACGATCGTCAGCCGTTTTGGTGTAACAGATATCGTAGATACAAAAACTCAGGCTTTTCGTCAGGTTGTTAAAGCCGTGTAGCTTCAGCTTGTGCAATTTACGTCACCCCCTTGTGGCTGTGTGATTCCCTAAGTGATGGATTATTGCGCATTTTGTAACGCGCTCAGCAGATACTGTGGCAGGGCAAAGCTGCCGATGTGAACATCAGGCGTGTAATAGCGACAGGTGATAGCGGATTGCGCAAAACGCTGGCGCAGCGTGGTGGCCTCTATCTGGCGCAGAGCAGGGTTATTGCTGGCCCAGGCGAACGTCATAATGCCGCCGTAATACGTCGGGATCGCTGCCTGATAAAAGCTGACATCCTTGAAATAGTGGCTGAGTTTTTTATGGCTACCGATGGCTTCATCCTGTTGCAGGAAACACACGCCATTCTGAGCGACAAAGATCCCGCCTTCGTTCAGACAGCGGGCACAACCCTGATAGAAATCTGAGGTGAACAGGCTTTCGCCGGGGCCGATGGGGTCGGTGCAATCGGAAATAATGACGTCAAACTTTTCGCTGCACTGTCTGACGAAGTTAACGCCGTCATCAATCACCAGCTTAAAACGCGGATCGTCATAGCTACCGGCGCTGTGGTTGGGCAAATACTGGCGACAGAATTCCACCACGCCAGCATCGATCTCCACCATCGTGATTTGTTCGACGCCGCGGTGTCGGCTGACTTCCCGCAGCATGCCGCCATCGCCGCCACCGATAATTAGTACGCGTTTGGCGTTACCGTGTGACAGAAGAGGGACATGGGTGAGCATTTCGTGATAGATGAATTCATCGCGCTCGGTGGTTTGCACCACGCCGTCAAGTGCCATCACACGGCCTAATGCATCGTTTTCAAAGATGATGAGATCTTGATGATCGGTCTTTTCGTGATACAGCACGCGATCAACCGAAAAGTACTGGCCAAAGTTGGCATGCAGGGTTTCATACCAAATTTCTTTCTGGGACATGTTAGGGCTTCCTCCGCGATAACAGCCATGAAAATTGGCGCGCCATCATAGCCGACTCTTTTGCCGCTTGCACGGTCAAATTTCAGTCAGTGCGGAGGAGCAGGGAAATTACTGCGCGTAGGAGAGTAAGCCAAGTGAATTACGTGCCAGAGACTGACATTTCTTCGGTGTCGGGATCGCGATTTTGCTAAGGTCGCGATAACTGTCTTCACCCATCGCCGTCATGTCGTAAGCGTTGTAGTTGCTGAGATCCCAGCGATTTTGCTGAGCAAATGCAACCAGCGTCCGACGAATCTGCTCATTCGGTAGGTCTTGATAGCCACAGTGGTTTTTCAGATAAACAAAGATCGCGGTCAGATCGGCCAGATCTTCCGCTTCAAATTCATTCAGCGCCTTGCTGGCGGAAGAGAAGCTCATCAGGCTTAGCAGGAGCAGAGCCAGCGCAGAGTTTTTCATGGTTGAACCTGTTCCAAATATCGTCAGATGACGTTATCACAGATATCCCATGGGGTTCCAAGTTTTCTTACGGGAAACACCTGATATCCCACGTTATTCTTCAGGCTGCATGTGCGTTGATTTTGTTACTTGATTCATCCATGGACTTCGTCCTGTCGGGCTCACGCTTTGCGTTGTTCAAAATACTCACGTTTTACTCTGTAACTCGAATTATTTAGGCGATGACGATAAAAAACGTGCGCTGAGAAGATGGAGAGCGTATGCGAATAATTCGTTGAAATGATTAACATTTATTTTATCGATGCTAAGTGATGAAAATCATCCTGGGTTAATCGCAGGATTAGAGCCTATTTATCGCCGTTTGATACGATGACGCCGCTGTCAGGCTCTGTTATTAATAACAACGATCTCATCCAATACAGTTTTTATTCTATGATCTCCGGTGTCTGGCGCGTCAGTAGTTGGTTGTTGGCGGGACTGTTGCTGCTTCCTTTAGCAACGGTTTTTTATCAGGCTTTTTTTGCCGACGGCATGGGGTTTACCCAACTGTGGCAATTCGGTTTACCCAGCTACCTCATACATTCTGCGATCATCGCGATTGGTACGCTTTTCTTCAGTTTACTGTTTGGACTGCCTTCGGCCTGGTTTATCGCCATGTACCGCTTTCCCGGCCATCGCGTGTTGCAATGGGCGCTTTGCCTGCCGCTTGCGATGCCCGCTTTCCTGCTCGCCTACCTTTATACCGATGCGTTACGCCATCTTTCCCTATGGTTGAGGGAAAGAGGATGGCTGATTGCATCGCCGTGGGGGGAGCCCCATGTTGCTGGGCTACCCGTTTCACTCGGCTGCGTGAGTTTGATACTGGCGTTGGTGTTGTATCCCTACATTTACCTGTTGGTACGCGAAGCGCTGGCGAAACAACCTGCCAGTCTGATTCATTCAGCTCGCTTACTGAATCAGACGCGCGCTCAGGTATTCCGACGCTTATGTTTGCCTATAGCGCTGCCAGCGATTGCCTGTGGCGGCGCGTTAGTGGTGGTCGAAACACTGGGTGATTATGGGGCGGCGTCTTATCTGGGTATTCCAACCATGACAACACAGGTGCTGGATATCTGGCAGGGACAGGGCGATTTGGGGGCGGCCGCGCGCCTGGGTGTGTTGATTCTGCCCGCGATCTTTCTGTTGATGCTTCTGGTTAATCTCTGGCGTCGGAAGCAGAAAATTTATCAAGCTCAGGCGAATTCTTCTCTGATAGTTCCGCCTGTGTTGAACGGGTGGCGCAGCAGGGCGGTTCGCTGTTATTGCTGGGGTGTTGTTTGTCTGTCGTTCCTGTTACCGGTTCTATATCTACTCTTTCTCGCTACCCGACACATGATGTCGATAGGGGATATAGCATTCCTTTACGCGGTGATGAATAGCCTGTTGGCGTCCGCCGCGGCGACCGTCATCATTACGCTAATGGCGCTGTCGTTTATCTTCTACACGCGCACAGCAGGCGTGTTTGCCAATCAGACGCCGGTTCGGTTGGTTAGCCTGAGTTTTGCTTTACCTGGTGCGGTACTGGCTGTTGGGCTCTTTACCCTACTGTCGCTGGTGGATCGCGGAATTAATTTCCTTGCCAGCGCTGCCGGGCTTACCAGTGCGGATGATTTGCTAGCGGGCTCGTTATTTATTCTTATTCTTGCCTACAGCGTTAAATTTGGACGCCTGATGCTGGACAGCCTTGAGCGCAGTATGGAAGCGATTCCAAGGTCGTTGGACAGCGTGAGCCTCACGCTGGGGGCTTCTCCCCTTAGCCGTTGGTCACGCCTGCATATTCCGCTGTTGCGCCACAGTATGTTCATCGGGGCGTTGCTGATCTTCACGGAAAGTATGAAAGAGCTGAATGCCTCGCTGATGCTGCGTCCTTTTGGGATTGATACGTTGGCAACGTATGTTTTTCGCTTTACGGCGAGTGAGCAGGTTGCGTCATTGGCTTTACCTGCGCTGGTGTTAGTCGCGGTAGGGCTGATACCGGTTTTTTGGCTGCATCGCGTACTGAATATAAAAGGATAATCACATGGCTCCGTCGATAGATATTCTGAGCGTTCAGGCGGTAAGTTGCTCGTTGCAGCAGTCTCCCGTGTTGGAGAACCTTTCATTTGCCGTGCGCGATGATGAAACTATCTGTCTGCTGGGCAGGAACGGTTGCGGTAAAACGGCGCTCTTACAGGTGATCGCGGGCCTGCTGCCGATTACTCAGGGCAAGATTTTGCTGGCGGGAGAACCCGTCAGTTCACCGCAGGGGTATGTCTTGCCTGAACTGCGTCAGGTTGGGCTGATTTTTCAGGACTACGCGCTTTTTCCCCATCTAACCGTGGAAGGCAATATTGCGTTTGGTTTATATGGCCGCCCGGAAAGCGAGGTGAGGCCAATTTGTGCGGAGATGCTGGCGCTGTTGCAGTTGGATGATGTCGCTACGCGTTATCCACACGAGCTATCTAATGAGCAGCAGCAGCGTTTGGCGATTGCCCGTGCGCTGGCCTGTGAGCCGAAGTTATTACTTCTGGACGAGCCATTTTGCGGTTTGGACAGCCAGACTCGCTATCGCCTGATCGCTGAGTTACGGCAGGTTCTCAAACAACGTCATGTCGCGGCAGTTTTTGCTACGCATAGCCGAGAGGAAGCTTTTGCCTGCGCTGACCATCTGATTCTGCTGGATGAAGGGAAGATTATGCAGCAAGGTTATCCGTCAGAGTTGTATCATCGCCCTAATAGTCGCTTTGTGGCTGATTTTATGGGGAATGCGAACTATTTACCCGTGAAAATCATGAGCGACCATCAATGGCAGAGCCCATTGGGCGATCATCACGCGACACATCCGCTCAACCAGCCGATTGATTCTCAGTGCGACTGGATGGTGCGTCCGGCAGATGTGGCGCTCGCGCTCGATCCTGATGGCCACGCATCGATCGACGATAGGTTGTTTATGGGCACATCAAACTTGTACCGGGTGAAGCTGGGAGAGCTGATGCTGCTGGTGCAAACCGGCAACTGGTTTGAACCAGGACAGCAGGTGCGTTTAAGCATTAAGACGGATCCTCCGGTCTTGTATCCTGCTTTACCGATCGTCAACAGCACGGCTGACCACCCTGAAAAGAAATGACTATGCCTCTGAGTGTAGCTCTGATGCCGACATTAGCCAGGCGCTGTTATGCTTTTCAAACCCTAATTTCGGGTAGTAATCCACCGCCAGCGGTGCGGCCTGCAAAATGATTTTGCAGCCTTTTTCCAACTGCTTAGCGGTGTGTTGAATGAGCTTTTTTCCTATCCCCGCATGCTGACAGTCGTCTGACACCGCCAGATCGGACAGATAACAACAGAAATGAAAATCCGTCACGCTGCGCGCAATGCCAACCAGCGTCTCCCCTTGCCATGCGGAAACCAGCAGGTTGGCGTGCTTAAGCATACCTGCAATCGCCGTCTCATCATCCAGCGGACGGCGCGGTCCCAATGAGGTTTTCGCCAACAGCTCAATGAACTGCTGGCTGGAAAGCGGAGCGTTCACTTTGTAGCAAACATCCACGGGTGGTGTGCTCATGATGTCTCCTTCATGGTGTGGTTTCTGATATACTTCGCGCGCTTGGGCGCAGCCCAGACTGATTTAAACGTCAGCATTGGCGCATCATCGATAATGAGTCCGTCATTTTGCCGATGGTGCTGAATACCTTACTTCAAAGAGTTATCAGTATGATGAAACATACCGTGGAAGTCATGATTTCTGAGCAGGAAGTGATGGCGCGGGTTACCGCACTGGGACAACAGATCAGCGAACACTACCGTGATAGCGGCAGCGATATGGTGCTGGTGGGGCTATTGCGTGGATCGTTTATCTTTATGGCCGATTTATGCCGGGCGATCGATGCCCCCCACGAAGTGGATTTCATGACGGCATCCAGCTATGGCAGCGGTATGAACAGTACACGCGATGTTAAAATCCTGAAAGATCTGGATGAAGATATTCGCGGTAAAGACGTATTGATCGTTGAAGATATCATCGACTCGGGTAATACACTGAGCAGAGTGCGGGAAATTCTGCAACTGCGTGAGCCGAAATCGTTGGCTATCTGTACGCTGCTGGACAAACCGGAGCGCCGTGAAGTGGCGGTGAAAGTGGAGTGGGTGGGGTTCTCCATCCCTGATGAGTTCGTCGTCGGTTATGGTATCGACTATGCTCAGCACTATCGCCATTTACCTTACGTCGGCAAGGTTGTACCGCAAGACTAATGGTCAAATAAGGCCGATGCCGTAAGCGACGCCCAGCAAATGGGCGTCAGGCAGAGAATCAAGGCAGTGAAGAAATCGCGCGGCGATAACGCTGTTCTAGCGTTTCCCGGTTGGTCGCAGTCACTTCCAGATCGCGCAGACGGCCATCCTGAATGCCGTAAACCCAACCGTGGATCGTGATTTTCTGCCCACGCTTCCAGGCGGACTGCATGATCGTGGAGTGGCCGAGGTTATAAACCTGCTCGACAACGTTGATTTCACAGAGCGTATTCAGGCGCTGTTCGGGAGGCAATTCCCCCAGCAGCGAACTGTGCTTGTACCACAAATCACGAATGTGTAGCAGCCAGTTATTAATCAAACCCAATTCTGGGTTTTCCACCGCCGCCTGAACACCGCCACAGCCGTAGTGGCCGCAGATGATAATATGTTCGACTTCAAGAACTTCGACGGCATATTGCACGACAGACAGGCAATTGAGGTCGGTGTGAATAACCAGATTTGCGACGTTGCGGTGAACAAACAGTTCACCAGGCTCAAGGCTGGTCAGACTTTCCGCAGGTACGCGACTGTCCGAGCATCCAATCCATAGAAAACGGGGACGTTGTGCCTGCGCCAGACGTTCAAAATAGCCAGGATCCTCTTCCACCATCGTTTTAGACCAAAGCTGGTTGTTCGCGATGAGCGTTTCAATTTCTTTCATGAAAGTAAATGACCTGTAACAAACAAGAGGCAGTGGGGAGTAATATAAGGCAACATGCGTCGTTTGAAAAACGATAGTTTATCTCCATCATGACTTCGAATCTGTAGAACTCACTGATAATAAGGCAATCCATTTCTTATGACATATGCACTGGAACTGGCGCAACTAACCAAAACTTATTCGGGAGGCGTCAAGGCGTTACGGGGGATAGACCTGAACGTGGAAGCGGGGGATTTCTATGCGCTACTGGGGCCAAATGGCGCAGGAAAATCCACTACGATTGGGATTATCAGCTCGTTGGTGAACAAAAGCGCCGGTAAAGTCCGCGTCTTTGGCTACGACCTTGAACTGGATAAAGTGAATGCGAAGCGCCAACTGGGGTTGGTCCCGCAGGAATTTAACTTCAATCCTTTCGAAACCGTATTACAGATTGTGGTGAATCAGGCGGGTTACTATGGCGTGAAGCGTCAGGATGCATTGCAGCGTGCCGAAAAATACCTGAAACAGTTGGATCTGTGGGAGAAACGCAACGAAAAAGCGATGATGTTGTCCGGAGGGATGAAGCGTCGCCTGATGATTGCGCGTGCATTAATGCATGAGCCCAAACTGCTGATTCTTGATGAGCCGACTGCGGGCGTGGATATCGAACTACGCCGCTCCATGTGGGGTTTTCTGAAAGAGCTGAATGCGCAGGGCACCACGATTATCCTGACGACACACTATCTGGAAGAAGCGGAAATGCTGTGCCGCAACATCGGGATCATCCAGCGGGGAGAGCTGGTGGAGAATACCTCGATGAAGCAGCTGCTTGCTCAGCTTAAGTCCGAAACGTTTATTTTCGATCTGGCGGCGAAAAGTCCGCTGCCACAGATTGAAGGTTATGCGTTCCGCCTGACGGATACGTCAACGCTGGAAGTGGATGTGATGCGCGAGCAGGGTCTGAACGCGTTATTCAGCCAGCTAAGTGCGCAGGGGATAACAATATTAAGTATGCGTAACAAAGCTAACCGGTTGGAAGAGCTGTTTGTCACGTTGGTTAATGGGGACGGGGTGAACGGTAAGGGAGAAAGGGCATGATGCATTTGTATTGGGTGGCGCTACAGAGTATCTGGGTTAAAGAAGTGACCCGATTTGGTCGGATCTGGATTCAGACACTGGTGCCGCCAGTGATCACCATGACACTGTACTTTATTATTTTCGGTAACCTGATCGGTTCACGTATTGGTGAAATGCACGGTTTTACCTACATGCAGTTTATCGTGCCGGGCCTGATCATGATGGCAGTGATTACCAATGCGTATGCCAACGTAGCTTCCTCCTTCTTCAGCGCCAAATTTCAGCGCAATATTGAAGAGTTGCTGGTCGCACCAGTGCCAACTCATGTGATTATTGCGGGTTATATTGGCGGGGGAATCGCGCGTGGTGTCTGCGTTGGCGTACTGGTTACCGCTGTGTCGTTGTTTTTCGTTCCGCTGCATGTGCATGCCTGGTGGATCATCGTTCTGACGTTGCTACTGACGGCAACGCTGTTCTCGCTGGCGGGATTACTGAATGCGGTATTTGCGAAAACCTTTGATGATATCAGCCTGATTCCGACGTTTGTGTTGACGCCGCTGACCTATCTGGGCGGTGTATTCTACTCGTTAACGTTGCTGCCGCCTGTCTGGCAGGCTATTTCCAAATTGAACCCAGTGGTGTACATGATTAGCGGTTTCCGCTATGGCTTCCTCGGAATTCAGGATGTGCCGCTGCTGTTCACGATGTCGGTGCTGATTGCCTTTATCGTGGTGTTTTATCTGCTGGTCTGGTGGCTGATTGAGCGCGGACGCGGGCTGCGGACGTAGTTTGTCGGTTATACGTAGTTTGATGAGAAGGCGGTGGTAACACCGCCTTTTGCTTATAGATAAAGCGCGATCAGGCGACCTGAACCGGAATGGCTTTGGCCTGACGTTGCAGCTCATTATCACCAGCGAAATAGGCAACCTTAGGGTTGTGGCTTCTGGCTTGTTCGTCCGACATCTGCACGTAGGAACAGATAATCAGCTTGTCGCCCACGCAGGCGCAGCGAGCGGCGGCACCGTTCACAGAGATAATGCGTGAGCCTCTTTCGCCTGCGATGGCGTAGGTAGAGAAACGCTGACCGTTATCAACGTTGTAGATATCAATCGCTTCGTATTCCAGAATGCCTGCGGCATCCATAAAATCCTGATCGATGGCGCAAGAGCCTTCATAATGCAAGTCAGCCTGAGTTACTTTCACCCGGTGCAGCTTGCCTTGCAGCATGGTACGTATCATCGCTTTGTTACCTCGGTTCATACAGTCAAATCGACCTGGTGGTTATCAATCAGCCTAGCCTTGCCTAACCAGGCAGCCATCAAAATCACAGCACGCGTGCTGGCAGCGCTTAGTGGTTGCAGCGTATCAGCATCACGGATAAACAGTTCATCTGGTGTAAAGCCTGCTTCGCGCAGCTTCTCTGCTACCTGTTCCAACAGTGCGTCTGTCTGGCGATCGCCGTTGTCCAACTGCGCCGACAGATCCATCATCAACTGATAAAGTTGTGGCGCCAGTTGACGCTCTTCAGCACTCAGATAGCCATTACGTGAACTTAATGCCAAACCGTCTTTTGCACGCACGATAGGGACGCCGACGATATCAATGTCATAGCCCATATCACGGACAAGCTGCCGGATCAGCGCTAACTGCTGATAATCTTTCTCACCGAAGCAGGCCAAATCCGGCTGTACCAGATTGAATAGCTTGCTAACGATGGTGGCTACACCTCGGAAATGGCCGGGACGGCTGGCACCTTCCAACATGGAAGACAGGCCGGGCACATCGACAGACGTTTGCGACTCCAGTCCATTTGGGTATATCACATCCGGGCTTGGGGCGAAAACCAGATCGGCACCACGGCGGTTCAGTTTCTCGCAGTCTTCCTGCAACGTCCGGGGGTAGCGGGCTAAATCATCTTGCCGCTCAAACTGCATGGGATTGACAAAAACGCTGACAATAACGATGTCGGCACGCGCTCTGGCTTCATCGACCAGCGTCATATGCCCGTCGTGTAAATTACCCATGGTGGGAACCAAAGCAATACGTTTCCCTTCCTGACGCCAGCGACGGACTTCGCGGCGCAGAAGCAGAGGGGTTTCGATAATCAACACACCGATACTCCTTAACAACAATAGCCTGATTAGTGGAATGAATGCCGATCGTTTAGGCCCGAGATATCGGGGGCTACCACGGTGTGAGGCATCTCTGCGGGAACCTCATCACCGTGTTTCCCCCTAAATTCACGTTTCAGTAACCAGCATTAGATTAATGAAATGAATGTTCTTCGGCTGGGTAGATACCCTGTTCGACTTCTTGTGCGTATAGGCGTACCGCCGCACGGATATCACCGCTTTGTGCCAGAAAGTTCTTGGCAAATTTAGGTGTGCTGTCACCGGTAATACCTAAGGCATCATGCATGACCAGAATCTGCCCGTCGGTAACACTGCCTGCGCCAATACCGATCACCGGAATCGATAGCGCTTCTGTTACGTGTTTGGCCAGCGCGACGGGCACGCATTCCAGTACGAGCAACTGCGCACCGGCTTCTTCAAGCGCGAGGGCGTCGGCTAGAAGCTGGTTGGCATCACTTTCGCTTCGGCCCTGAATTTTATAGCCACCGAAGATGTTAACGGACTGCGGAGTCAGGCCAAGATGACCGCAAACCGGCACGGCACGTTCGGTCAGCATTTTTACCGTTGGGGCAAGCCAGCTTCCGCCTTCCAGCTTCACCATATTGGCACCGGCGCGCATCAGTTCTGCGGCCTGGCTGAACGTTTGTTCTGGTGTAGCGTAGGTCATAAAAGGCATATCGGAGAGAACCAGAGCCAGCGGTGCGCCACGGCGAACACACTGCGTATGGTAAACGATGTCGTGTGTGGTTACGGGCAATGTGGAATCGTGACCTTGCACGGTCATTCCCAGAGAGTCCCCCACCAGCATCACGCGAATACCTTGTTCAAAAAACAAACGAGAGAAGCTGGCATCGTAAGCCGTTATCGTAGCGAATTTTCGCTGCTCTTGTTTCCATTGGCGCAAGTGGGAGATAGTCGTCGGTTTCATGACGGTCTTCCTATGTCAATAGGGCGAAGAATAGAGAGGAATATTCTAATGTAAGCCGACGTGTAGCGATATACCCGCCATGCTTCAATCTGCTTGTCTGTAGACTTTATTATGGCTTAGGCGGGATTGCTGCTGTCCCACAATGTCAGACCATTGCGGCCGACATCGTTTAACCGTTGGGCGAGTGTTTCGCCGTCGGGGAACGTCAGTTCAGGAGCAATTTCTGCGAGCGGATAGAGCATGAATTCACGATTTTTCATATCGTAATGCGGCACCGTCAGGCGTTCAGTCTGGATGATGGCATCACCGAACAGCAGAATGTCCAGATCCAGCGTACGCGGACCCCAACGGTGTGCCTTACGTTCGCGACCTTGTTCCAGCTCGATCGCCTGTGTGCGATCGAGAAGCGACTCGGCGGCTAATTCAGTTTCCAGCTCAACGACAGCATTAAGGTAATCCGGCTGATCCTGTGGGCCGAGCGGGCAACTACGATAAAATGAGGAGCAGCGAACGACGCGAGTCTGTGGAATTGCATCTAGCGCAGCCAGTGCAGCGCGTACCTGTTGCAAAGGCTGGGCAAGATTGCTACCCAGCGCCAGATACGCGCGCGTCATCAGGCTTGATCCCTGCGTGCCGTAGTTGGTTTACGCGGCCGACGAGGACGGGAGCGACGATGTGGTGTAGGGCCATCATCCAGCGATTTAAGCATATTTTGCTGACGCGGCGGTGCAGCAACCTGGAATTCTCCCCACCACTGAGCCAGACGCAGCAGCTCCTGGTGGTTTTCAATCTCGGCGCGCAGACAAAGCAGGTCATACGCGGCGCGGAATTTAGGATGTTCCATTAGTTTATAAGCACGTTTACCCTGACGACGAGACAGGCGCGTTTGCAGTTGCCAGATATCGCGGACTAAAGAGGTAATACGTTTAGGAATCGCCAGAGAACGGCACTGTTCATCCAGAACATCGTTCATTGCCAGTGAGAATGCATCAAAGTAGGCCAGACCGCTTTCCTGGGCCAGCTTTTGCGCATGTTCAATCAACGGGTACCACAGCATAGCGGAGAATAAAAACGCCGGATTCACCCGCATATCGTTTTGCAAACGCTGATCGGTATTTTTCAACACCTGAGCAACCATGCGCTCCAGCGTGGAATCGCCGTTTGGCGTGAAATGGCGGCTCAGCAGTGGGAAAAGCGGCTGGAACAGCTGGTATTCACACAGCATTTTATAAGTGGGATAGCCATAGCCTGACTGAAGCAGCTTCAGCGATTCTTCAAACATCCGCGCCGCAGGAATATCGTGCAGCAAGGCGGCCAGACGAGGAATCGGTTCGGCGGTTTCCGGGCTGACGGTCATGTTCAACTTGGCGGCGAAACGGACGGCACGCAGCATACGCACCGGATCTTCACGGTAGCGCGTTTCCGGATCGCCAATCATACGGATAACGCCCTGACGCAGATCGTTCAGGCCATTGGTATAATCGCGTACGCTAAAATCAGAAATGCTGTAATAGAGGCTATTGATAGAAAAATCGCGGCGTTGGGCGTCTTCTTCAACCGAGCCAAAAATGTTGTCGCGCAGCAGCATGCCACTCTGAGCCTGCTGAGAGGAATTTTTGGTTTCTTGCTGCTCCTGATGCTGCTCGTGGTGACCACGGAACGTGGCAACTTCAATCACCTCGGGCCCGAACATAATATGTGCGAGACGGAAACGGCGTCCTACCAAACGGCAGTTGCGAAATAACTTTCGCACCTGATCGGGCGTAGCGTTGGTGGTGATATCAAAATCCTTCGGCTTTTTGCCTAGCAGCAGATCGCGTACGCCGCCGCCAACCAGATAAGCTTCGTAGCCCGCTTTGTTCAGGCGATAAAGTACTTTCAGCGCGTTATCGCTGATGTCACTGCGTGAAATAGTATGTTGGTCACGCGGGATTACCGTCAGATGCTGACGTGGTTCCTCTGATTCGACCATTTCGTTCTCACGATTCAGTACTTTACGACAAAAATTAGCAACTCGGGAAAAGATAATACACCTCGATAGTGATGGATAAATCAACGGCACAGCAAAAAACTTCCGGAAGACATTTTTGACATCACTCCGGCGACGGCCTGCAAAAATGACGGTCAAGGATGGCACGTCACGAAAAATAGCGGCTAATCATAGCTCACCAATGCTCCTTTGAGAATGCCGATGTGATCGCGGATGCGTTTATTGCCGCCTGTAAGGGGACGACATCAAGCGACCAATGCGCGACAGACCATGCCAGAAGTGAAGAAAGCGTCATTTCTTGCCCATTCTCCGGCAGTGGTTGATTTAAAAATTGCAACGCAGCAAGCAGCACAGGACGCGGATCGCTGTCCGGTAGTGCGGGGGCGTGATTCTGTTTGGAAAGCTTATTCCCCTCTGTATTCAGAACCAGCGGCAGATGAACATAGGTGGGGATCGCATAACCCAACTGTTGATAGAGCGAAATTTGCCGAACTGTCGGTTCGATAAGATCGGCACCGCGCACGATCTCCGTAATACCCTGATCGTTATCGTCGATGACTACGGCGAGATTATAAGCAAACAGCCCATCACGGCGGTGGATAATAAAATCTTCCTGAGCGAGAGCTTGGTCTGCATACAGCTCGCCACGCAATTTATCGTGAAAGTGAAATACTGGCGTCGTCTGCCGCAGGCGTAGCGCGGCATTGTCGGCGGGCAGGTTGCGTGTCCGACAATAGCCGTCATAGTGCCCGCCTAGCTGCTGAATACGGCTACGCGTGCAGGTGCAGTAATAGCTCATCCCCTGCTGTTGCAACTGCTGAAGAATCTCACGGTAACGCGCATGCCGCTGTGACTGGTAAATCACATCGCCGTCCCAGTACAGGCCGTAGTGTTCTAACTGTGTGAGTATGCGGGAAGCGGCTCCGGGAATTTCCCGTGGCGGATCGATGTCTTCAATGCGTACCAGCCAGCGCCCTTGCTGAGAGCGAGCCTGAAGGTAACTACCCAGTGCAGCGATCAGTGAGCCAAAATGCAGGTCACCAGAGGGAGAGGGAGCAAAACGCCCGACATAACGATGAGTTTCGGTAAAATGATTAATTTCAGTAAAGCGATCGGTTACGGACATAAGAAATTGGTGCTATCTCGTCAGTGTTTTATCCAGACAGAAGATAGAGCGATGAACATTATTCATCAGCGGTAGGTTATCGAAATTGGCCCCTGCGAGGGCAGGAGCCGATTCTGAGCAGGAAGATTATCCTGCCATTTGCTTTTCGCGTATCTCTGCCAATGTTTTGCAGTCGATACACAGATCGGCGGTCGGGCGTGCTTCCAGACGGCGGATGCCGATCTCGACGCCACAGGATTCGCAGAATCCGAAATCCTCATCTTCGATTTTCACCAGTGTTTTGGCGATTTTCTTGATCAGTTTGCGCTCACGGTCACGGTTACGCAGTTCGAGACTGAACTCTTCTTCCTGCGCTGCGCGATCCACGGGATCGGGAAAATTAGCAGCTTCATCGCGCATGTGCGATACAGTCCGATCCACTTCATCCATGAGTTGGTTGCGCCATGCTTCAAGAATACGCTTAAAGTGGGCCAGCTGAGCGTCGTTCATATACTCTTCGCCCGGCTTCTCCTGGTACGGCTCTACTCCGGCAATTGCGAGAATGCTCAGAGAAGATGTCTTACGGTTTTGACCTTCTTGCATGTTGCTTCTCCTACATAACACGACACGCATAATACCCTTTTATGCAGTGAAGTCGCGGCGTTGTTGGCCATAACTCCAGCTCTCTGGGTATATCGGCCCCAAAGGGGGGAAAAAACAGGCCGCTATAAATAGCAGATGAAGATGGGGTTGGCAATGCTTCCTGACACCGGCCTGATAAAGTGTCACGAACAACCTGCATACATTAAATAATAAACAATGTGTTACGCCTTGGGGGGTACGCCCGGCGTGTTATGTAATGCTTGTGCTTTATCCCAACAACGGTAGCTTATGCGTCAATTTAATACCGTCAGGGCATAATGTGGAGCCGTAACATAAAATTTCAACCCCTGCCTGCTGCGCTTCTGTAAATAATTCCGCATAGCGTGAGTCAATATGCCGAGCGGGAGAAACCAGCTGGATCCCTGAATGGAGAACGGCGAAAAAAAGAACGGCGCGTTTTCCATTGGAAACCATCTGTTGCAGTTCACGCAGATGCTTTTGCCCTCTGAGTGTAACCGCATCGGGAAAGTAACCACATTCATGTTGCAATAATGTGACGGATTTCACCTCAATATAGCAGTCAATCTTGTTTGGTGCCTGTAAAAGCAAGTCGATTCGGCTGTTTTCCGTACCGTACTTTACTTCCGTTTTTATGACCGGATAGCGTGCTAGCTCTTCTATGCGATTTTCCAATAAGGCTTCGTACAATAATGTGTTGGCACGCAGAGTATTGACACAAATCCAGTGATTTTGTTGTGTTTCAGTCAGTTCCCAACTGTGCGGATACTTACGTTTAGGATTATCGGACGTTGAATACCAGACGGTGTCGCCGGGTGTGGCACAGCCCGTCATCGCACCGGTATTGGCACAGTGCAGCGTAAGCGTCTCACCTTCCGGGGTCACGACATCGGCCAAAAAGCGTTTGTAGCGCTTAATCAGCCGAGCGGGTTGTAAGCGTGGGGTATAGTTCATGCGTATCCTGTTTTATTCGTTTATACCCGTCATACTTCAAGCTGCTTGTGCGTTGGCAATACTCGGCTCAGTTCTGAGCCTCGCCCTGAAGGGCCGCCGCAAGCGGCGTTCAAATCGGCTAAGCCGATTTGTCCTTACTTACCCCAGTCACTTACTTGTGTAAGCTCCTGGGGATTCGCTCGGTTGCCGCGTTACAAGGCCATAAATGAGCCTTGCCCTAAAGGGTCAACGCAGAGCGTTGCTCAAAACGCTAACGTTTTGTCATGCAACTCGAATTATTTAGGGTATATCTAACTATTCTCTTGTTTGATAAATGACCAACTTTCCAGCTTTTGATAGCGAGTTTTACCGTTGTCGAAAAGAGACTGATAAAGGGAAAAGTGTGTCATGTCGGCCTGCCAACTGAAGGTAGCGGGGGGAATCGCCACGGGACGAGTCGCGCCGCGCAATAGCGTAATATGTGGGTGAAAAGGTAATGCTGTTTGATAGCAGCCGTTGCGTGCCGCCTGAGAGCGCAACAGTTCCGCGAGCTGTAGCAATCCCCGCGGTGCACGGCGACAGCCCAGCCAGACAACGCCGGGACGTGGCCAGTGCCCAGCGTCATTCAGCGTAAGGGAAAAGGCGGGCTGACGGATACGGCTTGCTAAGGTCTGTAAAACCTGTGCCTTTGGCTCACTCACCTCGCCTAAAAACGCCAGCGTCAGATGCAGGTTGGTCGCAGCAACGGGACGGCCGGCTTCCAGAGGGAAGTGTTCGGCACGCCAGCGGATAATCTCTTGCTGTGTGGTTTCCGGTAGCGATAAGGCAAAAAACAGGCGGCGGGTGGCTGACATGGCGATCTCTCTTGTTCTGATTCCATCCGATGCTACATTCATCCAGATGCTACAATGCTCGCCGCTGAAAGTTAACCTTATACGGAGATGTCTGTGATTTTACCGCCCGTCAGCGCCGTGCTGGATGATGTGATAACGGCGCTACATACCGCGCCTCAGGTGCTGCTCAATGCGCCAACAGGGGCGGGGAAATCAACCTGGCTGCCGTTGCAATTACTGCAACAAGGCAACGTGAACGGGCGCATTATCATGCTGGAGCCGCGCCGCTTGGCGGCGAAGAGTGTTGCCTGGCGGTTGGCACAACAGCTCGGTGAGGAACCGGGGCAAACGATAGGCTATCGCATGCGTGCGGAAAGCCGAGTGAGCCACGCAACGAAGCTTGAAGTCGTCACCGAAGGGATGTTGACCCGTTTACTGCAACAGGATGCGGAACTGCAAGGTGTCGCGCTGATCATCGTTGATGAATTTCACGAACGTAGCGTGCAGGCGGATTTGGCATTGGCGCTGCTGCTGGATGTGCAGCAAGGGCTGCGTGAAGACTTAAAACTGCTGATTATGTCCGCGACGCTCGATAATGCGCGGCTGTCAGCGCTGTTGCCGGAAGCCATCTGCGTGGTTTCCGAAGGTCGCAGCTATCCAGTTGAGCGGTGTTATGCGCCGCTAAATAGTCAGGATCGCTTTGAAGACGGTGTTGCGCGGCAGGTGCGGCGTTTACTCAGTGAAGAGACTGGCTCGCTGCTGCTGTTTTTGCCCGGTGTCGCGGAGATTCGCCGCGTGCAGGCGCTGCTGGAAAATAACGTGTCGAGCGAAACCGATCTTTGCCCTTTATATGGCGCCTTGACGCTGGCGGAACAGCAAAAGGCCATTCTGCCCGCGGATCCGGGTCGTCGCAAGGTGGTGTTAGCCACCAACATCGCTGAAACCAGTCTGACAATTGAAGGGATCCGACTGGTGGTGGACAGCGGCCTTGAACGCGTAGCGAGCTTCGATGTGAAAAGCGGCGTGACTCGACTGGTGACGCAGCGAATCAGTCAAGCCTCGATGGTGCAGCGCGCGGGGCGTGCGGGGCGTTTAAGCCCCGGTATTTGTTGGCACCTATGCTCGCGTGAACAGGCAGAACGTGCGGCGGTACAAAGCGAAGCTGAGATACTGAATAGCGATTTAAGCAGCGTCTGGCTGGATTTATTACAGTGGGGCTGTACTGATGTGGCGCAGTTAATCTGGCTGGATACGCCACCGCCACCTGCGCTTTATGCCGCACGTCAATTACTACGCCAGCTTGGTATTACCGATGACCAAGGTCGGTTGACCGCCGAGGGGCGCAAGATTGCGGCACTAGGCAGCGATGCCCGACTGGCGACGATGCTGTATGCCGCGTCACAGCAGAGTGCAGAGGCGTTGGCGACAGCCGGATGTCTGGCGGCGATCCTCGAAGAGCCGCCGCGTAGCGGATCGATTAATCTGGCTGACTGGCTGCATCGTCCATTGCCACACTGGCTACGGCGGGCAAAACAGCTGACGCGCCGTTTATCGACGACCTTGGGGCATATTGACAGCGGGGAAGCCGACTGGCTGTTGGCGCAGGCTTTCCCCGACCGCATCGCCCGGCGGCGCAGTCAGGATGGACGCTACCAGCTTGCTAACGGCAGCGGCGCGATGATGTCGGCTGATGACGCGCTGTCGGGTACGGAGTGGTTGCTGGCTCCGGCGCTCTTACAGAACGATCGATTAGTGCAAAACAAGCAAAGCGCAGAGGCACGGATCCTGCTGGCGTTGCCGCTGGATATTGAACGGCTGGAGCGGCGGCTACCTGGATTAATAAATGAGCGTAACGTGGTGCACTGGGACGAAGAAAAGGGTACTCTGCGCGCCAGCCAGCGCGACCAGATTGGTTGCCTGACTCTGCGAACGCGCCCGCTGAACAAACCTTCTGACGAAGCATTACAGCAGGCGATGCTATTCTGGATTCGGGAGCAGGGACTCAAAGCATTAAATTGGGACGCTGCGGCGTTGCAGCTACGTGCCCGGCTACAGTGCGCTCACCAGTGGTTGCCTGAGGTTGACTGGCCGCGAGTGGATGACGACACGCTGTTGGCAACGTTGGAAATCTGGTTACAGCCGTCACTGTCCGGCGTGCGGGATTTACGTGCACTGCACCAGATTAATTTGAGCGATGCGTTGTTGCGGCTGTTGGATTGGTCGCTGCGCCAGCGGCTGGATAGCGCATTGCCCACGCACTACAGTGCGCCCGGCGGTAGTCGTTTGCCCATCGCCTATTATGACGATAAGCCACCGGTGCTGTCGGTACGGATGCAGGAAATGTTCGGCGAGCAGCAGAGCCCGTTGCTGGCAGAAGGTCGCGTGGCGCTGGTATTGGAACTTTTATCGCCAGCACTGCGTCCACTACAGATTACGCGGGATTTAGCGGCATTTTGGCAAGGCACGTACCGTGAGGTGCAAAAAGAGATGAAGGGGCGTTACCCCAAGCATGTCTGGCCGGACGATCCGGCAAATACGGCTCCAACGAGACGTACCAAGAAATATCAGAATCACTAATTTCAGACGTTTCCGCTTTCCCAAAAAAGGGGCTGGAAACAGAGTAGGCGGCTTGAGCGCAGAGCAGATAGCCGTGAACAACCTGATGGAGAAGTTATTGTAATGTCTCGGGATGACCGCGAACCTATCGGACGTAAAGGGAAAGCGCCAAAACGTAAGCCTGAACGCAAACAGGCCATACGACGTCGTAGGGATGACGACTATGATGATGAAGATTATGACGATTATCAGGACGACTATGACGATGATGACGACGACGGCGATGACACCATGACGCGTAAATCGCAGAGAAAACGGCGCTGGCTGGGGCTGGCGGTCAAGCTATTCCTGATCTTTGCCGTGGCGATGGCGATCTATGGTGTGTATCTCGACAGTCAGATCCGCAGCCGTATTGAAGGCAAAGTCTGGCAGTTGCCCGCCGCCGTCTATGGCCGCATGGTCAACCTCGAGCCGGGCATGGCCTATAGCCAGAAAGAGATGATTAGCCTGCTGGAAGGAATGCAATACCGTCAGGTGAGCCGTATTACCCGTCCGGGTGAATTCAGCGTGCGTGGCAAAAGCATCGATATGCTGCGCCGCCCGTTTGATTTCCCCGATGGGAAAGAAGGGCAGATTCAGGCGCGCCTGACGTTTGCCAACGATCGCCTGTCGCAGATTCAGAATCTAGACAACCAGCGTAACTTCGGCTTTTTCCGTCTCGATCCGAAACTGATCACCATGATGCAGTCGCCGAATGGCGAACAGCGTCTGTTTGTGCCGCGTGCCGGTTTCCCCGATCTGTTAGTGGATACGCTGGTGGCGACCGAAGATCGTCATTTCTATGAGCACGACGGCATCAGTCTGTACTCCATTGGTCGTGCGTTTTTAGCGAATATCACGGCGGGGCGCGCAGTGCAGGGCGGCAGTACGCTGACGCAGCAGTTGGTGAAGAACCTGTTCCTGACTAACGAACGTTCGCTGTGGCGTAAAGCCAACGAAGCCTATATGGCGTTGATCATGGATTATCGCTACAGCAAGGATCGCATCCTTGAACTGTATCTCAACGAGGTGTACCTCGGCCAGAGTGGTAACGATCAGATCCGTGGTTTCCCGCTTGCCAGCCTGTACTACTTTGGTCGTCCGGTGAATGAGCTGAGCCTCGATCAACAGGCGCTGCTGGTGGGGATGGTGAAAGGGGCGTCATTGTATAACCCGTGGCGTAATCCGCAGATTACATTAGAGCGACGTAATCTGGTGCTGCGCCTGTTGCAGAATCAGCAGGTGATTGATGCCGATCTGTACAACATGTTGAGTGCGCGTCCGCTGGGCGTGCAGCCGAAAGGCGGCGTAATCAGTCCTCAGCCCGCGTTTATGCAGATGGTACGTCAGGAACTGCAACAGCGGCTTGGCGACAAGGTTAACGACCTCTCTGGTGTGAAGGTCTTTACCACGCTCGATCCTGTCTCGCAGGATGCGGCGGAGAAGGCAGTAGAAGTGGGCGTTCCGGCACTGCGTGCAGGCCGCAACGTGAGCGATCTTGAAGCAGCGATGGTGATTGTCGATCGTTTCAGTGGCGAAGTTCGTGCGATGGTTGGTGGTGCTCAAACGCAGTACGCCGGATTTAACCGTGCGCTACAGGCGCGTCGTCCTGTCGGATCGCTGGCGAAGCCGCCGACCTACCTGACGGCGTTGAGCCAGCCTGACACCTATCGTATGAATACTTTGCTGGCAGATGAACCACTGTCGCTCAAGCAGTCTAACGGGCAGTTATGGCAGCCGAAGAACTACGATCGTGAATTCCGTGGCCGCGTCATGCTGGTCGATGCGTTGGCAAACTCGTTGAACGTCCCGACCGTCAATCTGGGTATGGCCGTCGGGCTGAATCAGATCACGGAAACACTAAAGCGTTTAGGGGTTCCTGAAAGTGTCATTCAGCCTGTTCCTGCGATGTTGCTGGGGGCGATCAGCCTGACGCCAATGGAAGTGGCGCAGGAATACCAGACGATTGCGAGCGGCGGTAATCGCGCTCCGCTTTCTTCACTGCGTTCAGTGATTGCGGAAGATGGCACGGTGCTGTATCAGAGCTTCCCACAGGCTGAACGAGCGGTGCCGGCACAGGCGGCCTATCTGACGCTATACGGCATGCAGCAGGTGGTCGAACGCGGTACGTCGCGGTCGCTGGCGGTGAAATTCCCGAATTATCATCTGGCAGCAAAAACCGGTACCACCAATGACCTGCGCGATAGCTGGTTTGCCGGGATTGACGGCAAAGAAGTGGCGATTAGCTGGGTAGGGCGTGATAACAACGGCCCAGCCAAGCTGACCGGGGCGAACGGTGCGCTGACGATTTATCGTCGCTATCTGGAAAACCAAACGCCGCTGCCGCTCATGCTGACGCCACCGGAAGGTATTACGACTATGACGGTGGATGCCAGCGGGAACTTTATCTGCAACGGCAGCAGCGCCGGACGCGTATTGCCAGTCTGGACAGATAACCCGCAGGCACTGTGTCAGGCTAGCCAGCCGCAGCCTTCAGCGCAGCAGAGCCAGCAAAATGGAGAAGGCGTCGCTGACTGGATCAAAGAAATGTTTGGTCAGTAATCACTTCTCACTGCCCCAAGGAATTACTGTCTCTTAGTCATATTTTTATGCAGACTGAGAGACAGTTTCGTGCGCTTACAAAACAGTTATTTCATGCTATCTCGTAGCACGCGCCCGACACGAGGCGGCTCAAACGCCGCCGCCCCGTGACCCCAGGCTTTCGGCAGCAATTATGCCGCTGACGCGGTGCCTTCGTCGGTATCTGGCTTAGCCGACCGCTTGCGACGCGTTTACTCGCCCCATTAATGGGGCTCGCCCTTTGGGCCAGCACGAGTGCTGTTCAAAAACGTCTCTGACGTTTTTGTCCGACGTGGCACAAGCTTTCGCCGCGTCCTGCGGCTCATCTGAAGCCAGTTATCTCCTCAGCATAATTTTTTACGCCGGATCACGGCAAAAATCGCGATACTTCTAGATTTGTGTATAAGGCGCAGTGTTAACCTAGTGCTGACAGGTAAAAGCCTTGCGATTGGCATTCCGTTGCGCCTATCATGCTGCCTTTATCGTAATCATTATCGTTCTCTTTTAGAGCGACGATTACGGGAATAGTGAATTCTGCTCACCCCTTTCCTTCGGTGACATGACAAACCAAAAGCGCTATGCAAAATCAAACTGTACTGCCTGATACCACTTTCAAACTGGACGACGTCAGCTTTTCCGTTGCCGGACGCACGCTGCTACACCCGCTCTCTATCACGTTCCCCGTCGGGAAAGTCTGTGGTCTGATTGGACACAACGGCTCGGGTAAATCGACGTTGTTGAAAATTCTGGGGCGTCATCAGCCCGCTAGCGGTGGTACTGCACTGTTGGGCGAACAGGCGACCGGAAGTTGGGACAACAAATTGTTCGCCCGTCAGGTGGCTTATTTACCGCAGCAGCTTCCCGCTGCCGAAGGGATGACCGTGCGTGAGCTGGTTGCCGTAGGGCGTTACCCGTGGCACGGCGCATTAGGCCGTTTCGGCAGCGTCGATCGAGAAAAGGTCGAAGAGGCCATCACGCTGGTGGGGTTGAAGCCGTTTGCTAACCGTTTGGTGGATAGCCTGTCTGGAGGTGAGCGGCAGCGGGCCTGGCTGGCGATGACGGTGGCACAGGACAGCCGCTGTCTGCTGTTGGATGAGCCGACTTCCGCATTGGATATTGCGCATCAGGTTGAGGTTCTGGCACTGATTCAGCGCATGAGCCACGAGCGGGGTATCACCGTGATTGCGGTGCTGCATGATATCAATATGGCTGCCCGCTATTGCGATCATCTGGTGGCATTACGCGGCGGAAAAATGATTGCGCAGGGTGAGCCTGTCGCGCTGATGCAAGGGGAGGTGCTGGAAAATATCTACGGCATTCCCATGGGCATTCTGCCTCATCCGGCTGGTGGCGCACCAGTCAGCTTCGTTTGTTAACTCGGTTTACCTGCTAATGATGCCTGAATTTTCTTCTTTCCCGCGTTCTCCCGATCCACTACGTCGTCGTTTATTGACGGCGCTGCTGCTGTCACCGCTGGTTTATTCAGCGGCGAGCAAGGGGGGGACAAGTGCTTCTCACGATCTAAACCGCATTGTGGCGCTGGAATGGTTGCCTGTTGAACTGCTTCTGGCGTTAGGCATCACACCCTTCGCGATTGCCGACAAACATAATTACAACCTGTGGGTGAAAGAACCCGCACTGCCAGAATCAGTGATTGATGTGGGGCTGCGTACCGAGCCTAACCTTGAATTGCTGACGCAGATTCGCCCATCGCTGATTCTTTATTCCAAAGGATACGGACCTTCGATCGAAAAAATGTCGCGTATTTCTCCACTGCTCGGTTTTGGCTTCAGCAGCGATCAGGGAAAGCCGCTGACGTCGGCACAGGCTTCAGTGATGCAACTGGCCGATGCGCTAAATATGAAGGCGGCTGGAGAACGGCATCTGACGGAGTTGGCGCAGTTTCTCCAGCAGGAAAGAATCACACTTCAGCCTTACACGGAGCGGCCGCTATTGCTTATCACGCTGATTGATAGCCGTCACGTACTGATCATCGCCAAGAACAGTCTTTTTCAGGAAGTGATGGATCATATCGGGATTGAGAATGCCTGGCGTGGTGAAACAAGTTTCTGGGGCAGCACGATTGTGGGCATTGAACGTCTGGCGGAAATCGGCGACGCCAACGTGCTCTGTTTCGAGCATGGCGATAGCGCCATTAGCGCACAGCTTGATAACAATCCGCTCTGGCAGGCTATGCCATTTGTGCGTCAACAGCGTTTACAGCGCGTACCTGCCGTCTGGCTGTATGGCGGAACGCTCTCGGCGATGCGCTTTTGCCGCATATTGAATCAGGCATTGGAGGCGAGAAAGCATGCCTAATTCTCTTTCTGTCGTGCACAAGCGTACTGTGTACCCGATGGTGCTTCCCATTGTTTTAATCGGTTTTCTGCTGTTCGTGATTCTGGGAGTGGGTAGCTACAATTTGCAGCAGCAATTGCCTGTGTCACAGTGGTTTGAGGCGCTGACGCAGCCCACGTTGAACAACATGCAGCAGCTTTTGTTCCACTACAGCCTGTTACCGCGCATGGTGCTGGCGCCGCTGATTGGCGCAGGGCTGGGGCTGTGTGGCGTGCTGTTCCAGCAGGTCTTGCGTAATCCTCTGGCTGAGCCGTCAACGCTGGGGATCGCCACTGGCGCACAGCTAGGCATCACGGTGGTAACGCTGTGGGCGCTGCCCGGTGGGGAATGGGTCCAACAGGCTGCGGCTATGATCGGCGCGCTGGTCGTTGGCGCGTTGGTGTTTGGCGTAGCCTGGGGCAAGCGATTATCACCCGTGACGCTGATACTGGCGGGGCTGGTGCTGAGTTTCTACTGTAGTGCGGTCAATCAACTGCTGGTGCTCTTTCATCATGAACAGCTTCAGGGCTTGTTCTTGTGGAGCAGCGGCGTGCTGAACCAGCAGGATTGGAGCAATGTGCAGTTTGTTCTCCCGCGCCTTCTGGCGTGTTTCTGTCTGTCGCTGCTTCTGATTCGTCCGCTAACGTTGCTGGGGCTGGATGACGGCGTTGCGCGTAATCTGGGGCTTGGGCTGTCGCTGGCACGTCTGAGCGCGCTTGGATTGGCGATTTTCCTGTGCGCGCAGTTGGTGAATGCAGCGGGCATTATTGGTTTTATTGGCCTGTTTGCGCCGCTGCTGGCGAAAATGCTGGGTGCGCGGCGTTTACTGCACCGCCTTTTATTAGCCCCGCTTCTGGGGGCGCTGCTGCTTGGTGTCACCGACCAGGGGGTTATCTGGCTGAGCCGGGTGTGGCTTGAAGTACCGACGGGCGCGGCGACGGCGCTGATTGGCGCGCCGCTATTACTATGGCTGCTGCCGCGTCTGCGTAATAGCGCTCAACCCGCGTTGGTGGACAGTAACAGCACGCCGACGCTCGAACGTAGCCTGTGGGGAAAGTGGTTGCTGCTTGGTATCGTGCTGCTGGGAATGGTGGTCATCACGGCGCTGATGCTGGGGAAAGATGCGCAAGGCTGGCAGTGGGGCGGTGGTGATGTGTTAGCGCAATTGCTCTCGTGGCGCTGGCCTCGCGTGCTGGCGGCGCTAACAGCTGGGGTCATACTGGCGGTGGCGGGAACCCTAATACAAAAATTAACCGGTAACCCGATGGGAAGCCCAGAAGTGTTAGGGATTAGCTCCGGCGCATCGTTCGGCGTCATTATTTTGCTGTTCTTTATCCCCGGCAACGCGTTCGTGTGGTTGCTTCCTGCCGGTAGCGCAGGGGCAGCATTGACGTTGTTGGTCATGGTGATTATCGCCGGACGAGGCGGTTTCTCCACGCAGCGTATGCTGCTGGCGGGGATCGCACTGAGTATGGCGTTCTCTACCGTGATCGCGCTCCTGCTAGCCAGTGGCGATCCACGCATGGCGACGGTGCTGACCTGGCTGTCGGGATCAACCTATGCGGTCGAACCTGTAGACGCGATCCGCACGGCAGCGATCGCGATTCTGCTGCTATTGATCGTCCCGTTGTGTCAGCGCTGGCTGCGTATTCTGCCGCTTGGTACTACAACTGCCAGATCGCTTGGCGTGGCCGTCACGCCAGTTCGCTTGTTGGTTTTGCTGTTGGCTTCGGTGCTGACTGCAATGGCAACCATGATGGTTGGGCCGATGAGCTTTGTGGGCCTCATGGCACCACACATGGCACGGATGCTGGGCTTTAGCCGTGTGTTGCCGCAAATCGCCAGCTCTGCGCTGATTGGCGGAGCGCTGATGGTGATTGCGGACTGGTTTGGCCGGATGATTCTCTTTCCGGCGCAGATTCCGGCAGGGTTGCTCGCGACGTTTATCGGAGCACCTTACTTTGTTTATCTATTACGCAAACAGGTGAAGTAACGCGATCGTTGGCGGGAAGGGAAACTCGCCGATGCCGTGTGATTAGCCGGAGACGTTGATGGCTTCGACCAGCATCCAAAACGTGGTGAGCACCAGAGAAAGCGCCATGATGCCGTTGAAGGCTTTCAGTTTCCACGGTTCCTGAAGATGTTTACCGATGCGATCGCCGAGTAGCGCCCAGACTAAAATGCAGGGCAGATTGAGCGCCATAAAGGCGATCATAATGGTGAAAATGCCGTTGCTGGCGGTATAAAGCAGCGCAATGTTGCTGGACATCAGCCAGGCTTTCGGGTTTACCGCCTGAAATAATGTCCCTTGCAGTACAGTCATCGGCTGTACTCGCCCTTGTAATTCTGGTGCCGACGAGCGCACAATTTTCCACGATAGCCACAGTAAATAGGCGCATCCCAACACCGTAAGGGGAAGGCGGATCGCGCCCAGCCAGCTCAGCAAAAGCTCCAATGCCACGCCCATCAACACCGTTTGGAGCGCACAGCCAATTAAAATACCCATCAGCATCGGTAGCGTACGACGCAGGCCAAAATTGACGCCTGACGTTGCCAGCAGCAGATTATTTGGCCCCGGTGTGATCGACATGACGGTGACGTAACTGAAAAAAGAAGGATCGAGCATGGTGTTATCCTGATGATGGGGAAGATCACTATAGTAGGCAGAAAAAATAAATGGTTACAGATACACAAAATGTTTATTGTTATGGGTACAAAATGCATTAGTTGTTAACTGTACTCATCGGCTGGCGGAGGAACTGTGTCCATCATCGACTCACAAGAAAGTACGCTCTATCAACAACTGGCAGAAACCTTCGCCACGGCCATTCATCAAGGGACGTTAGCGCCAGGAAGCCGCTTGCCGTCGATTCGCCGTGTCGCCGGATCGCATCAGGTGAGTGTGAATACGGTGCTGAATGCCTGGCGTATTCTCGAAGATCGCGGGTTGATCGAAGCGCGACCGCAGTCTGGCTACTTTGTGCGAGGACGTCTGCCGTCGCTGACAGAGAGCAAACCTCACCGTGCACAGGTAATTGTGCCGGGCAGTGAGAAACTGGATCTGATTGATACCGTGTTTGCTGCTCAAACTCACCCCGACTACATCAACATTTCTCTGGCGTGCCCGCAGCATACTGATTTCTACCCTACCGAAAAGATCGGTCGTATTGCCGCTTCGCTGCTGCGGCGACAGCCTGAGCTGATTGGCCGCTATGCGCTGCCGCCGGGCAGTGAACGGCTGCGGCGTGAAGTAGCGCGGCGAGCGATGGATTTAGGTATGACATTGACCCGCGAAGACATCACGATTACGCATGGCTGCATGGAGGCGCTACAGCTGGCGCTACGTACGGTTACGCAGCCGGGTGACTGCGTGGGGTTGGAAACGCCAACCTATTTTTATCTCTTTCCTCTGTTAGCGAGTCTGGGATTGAAAACGGTAGAGATTCCTACCGATCCGCAGCGTGGCCTCTCGCTGGATGCGCTGGAACTGCTGCTATCAGAAAATCGGTTACAGGCGATTATTGCCATGCCGAACGCGCAGAATCCGTTAGGGTGTAGCATGACGCTGGCGGATAAAAAGCGGCTGGCCAAGCTGGTCAATGATTATCAGGTGCCACTTATTGAGGATGGGTTATACAGCGAACTCCAGTTTACCTGGCCGCTGTCGCCGACGGTGAAAGCCTTTGACCGCGAGGGGTGGGTTATTTACTGTTCCAGCTTTACGAAAACGCTGGCACCTGATTTTCGTATCGGCTGGATGGCGTCGGGGCGTTTTCGGGCACAAGTGGCGCGGCTGAAAGCGGTATCGTCAATGGCGGAATCGGCGCTGTTATCGGAAACGCTGGCGCAGTTTCTGGAGTCCGGTGGTTACGATCACCATCTGCGCACGCTGCGTCGCCGCTATGCTGCGCAGATGGATGAGGCGCGTGGACTGATTGCCCGGTATTTTCCACAGGGCACGCGCGCGACGCAGCCGCAGGGCGGGTTTGTCTTTTGGCTGGAATTACCGGGCGGTGTAGATGGGGTTGAGTTATTCCATCGTCTGTTGCAAGAGAAGATTTGCGTCACGCCCGGCGAACTCTACACGCTGAGCGGCCGCTGTAAGCATGCGCTTCGGCTGTCTTGCTGCTACCCGTTTGATGAACGATACACGTATGCGCTTAAGCGTGCGGGCGCGCTGGCGTGTGAAATGAGCGGCATCGATCCAAATAATGAAAGCTAGCTATACGGTCTATTGAATCTGGTTTATAAGCAAATGACGGCGTCAGTGAATGACGCCGTTGTACAGTAAATTCGCTTTACAGGCGTGAGAAGCAGAGCTGTGCCGCTTCGATAGTGCGTTCGATGTCCTGTGGCGTATGCGCCAGAGACATGAAACCGGCTTCAAAAGCGGACGGTGCGAGATAAATCCCTTCTTCCAGCATCATGTGGAAGAAAAGCTTAAAGCGTTCGACGTCGCACTTCATCACATCCTGATAGCAGGTAACGCTGTCGGCATCGGTAAAGAACAGGCCGAACATGCCGCCCGCCTGATTAACCACCAGCGGAATGTTTTCGGCTTTCGCAGTAGCCAGCAGGCCATCGGCCAACTGATTGGTCAACGCGGTGAGCTTTTCATGTACACCGGGTTTCGCCACTTCGGTCAAACAGGCAAAGCCTGCCGCCATGGCAATCGGGTTGCCGGACAGCGTTCCCGCCTGATAAACCGGGCCCGTTGGTGCCAGTGCCTGCATGACTTCACGCTTACCGCCGAATGCGCCGACTGGCATGCCGCCGCCGATGATTTTCCCCAGACAGGTCAGATCCGGCACGACGCCATAGTGCGACTGTGCACCCGCCAGCGCGACACGAAAGCCAGTCATGACTTCATCGATGATGAACAGAGCACCAAACTCGTCGCACAGGGCACGCAGGCCGGGAAGGAAATCTGGCAGCGGTGGAACGCAGTTCATGTTGCCTGCGACGGGCTCGACGATGATCGCGGCGATCTCGTCAGGATATTGCTCAAAGGCGGCGCGTACCGATGACAGATCGTTATAGACGCAGGTCAGCGTATGACGAGCGAAATCGGCCGGAACGCCGGGAGAGTTCGGTTGACCTAACGTTAGCGCACCGGAACCGGCTTTTACCAGCAGGCAGTCGGCGTGACCATGATAGCAGCCTTCAAATTTGATGATTTTATCGCGGCTCGTATAACCCCGCGCCAGACGGATTGCACTCATGGTGGCTTCTGTGCCGGAGTTGACCATCCGCACCATATCCATACTGGGCACCAGCGAGGTGACCAGACGTGCCATCTGTACTTCCATCTCGGTAGGCGCACCAAAACTCAGACCGCGTTCTGCGGCAGCAATCACTGCATCACGAATCGCCGGGTGATTATGACCCAGTACCATTGGGCCCCACGATCCCACGTAATCAATGTACGCGTGTTGGTCGACGTCGTAGAGGTAGGCACCGTCTGCTCGCTCGATGAACAACGGCGTGCCGCCGACGCCGTTAAAGGCGCGAACAGGTGAATTCACACCGCCGGGAATAAGTTGCTGTGCCGCAGCATACAGGCTTTCAGATTTGTTCATTACGCGGTCCTGACTGGTCTTGATCGTAAAATGTAGGGGTATTCTAATGAACTGACCGCTGTTATGAAATCGCTGTACAGGTTTTCACTTGAAAACGCATAGCGTCATACCCACTGAGAGTACTGGCTAGGGGAGAGATGACTCGGCATAATGCGGCGATTATTTAAACAATTTACCCGTCATACTTCAAGTTGCATGTGCGTTGGCTTCCCTTGCTCACCCCAGTCACTTACTTGAGTAAGCTCCTGGGGATTCGTGCGGTTGCCGCCTTCCTGAAACTCGAATTATTTAGGGTATGGCTGTCAAATCTTGAACGTTTTCTAATCCTGCCGGATAATAAGCGTATGAATATGGGTCTATCACCTGATAAGCCCTGAGTTGGGAGTAAAAATATGAGCGACGATATAGCAGCACTGCCTCTGCAATTTACCGATGCGGCGGCAAGCAAGGTGAAAAACCTGATTGCTGATGAAGAAAACCCAGAGCTGAAACTGCGCGTGTATATCACGGGCGGCGGCTGTAGCGGTTTCCAGTATGGTTTTACCTTTGACGATCAAATCAACGATGGCGACATGACCATTGAGAAACAGGGTGTGGCGCTGGTGGTTGATCCGATGAGCCTGCAATATCTGGTTGGCGGTGCGGTTGATTATACCGAAGGGCTTGAAGGTTCTCGTTTTATCGTGACGAATCCGAATGCGAAATCTACCTGCGGCTGTGGTTCCTCTTTCAGCGTCTGATCCCATATTGCGGTTATTCACCGACTAAAAAATAAAAACCGTGTCTTACTGAGACACGGTTTTTTTATAGCAGACATTTTTTATAGTAGACAATAAGCCTGTCACAGCGGTGTTGAAACATCCCCGTGTTTTACTGTGATTACCATTCGACCGTAATTAAACGTGTTTCCATACCTTGCGTCGTTTTTGTCGCAGAGGATGAGAATTTGGCCTGATTGACCTGAATACGTGACTCAGTAATTTTAGGTTGGGGTACAGAGGTTACGTTACAGTTCATTTGATGTTGACCGGATTGCGGCGTTACACCACACGACGGCAATATCGTCAATTGAGCATTAATTTGCCCGCCGCTACTTCCTGCATAGGCAGTTCCACAAGCCGCGATCAGCAGGCTTGCGCAAAGCAACGCACTTTTCATGTTTATTTTACCTGGTGTTAAAGGAACCGATATCGGTTCAAAATTTTCTAATTTTGCATTGCTTTGGCTTTATCGCCGGGTGGTAATCAACACCTTTTATTGATGTCTATGATTCCACCGTTACGGTCAGATTATCGGCAAATGTTGGCGAAATAAAAGTTTGCTAGTGTTACAACTTGTATATTAATGAAGCTATTGTTATCAGAATGATTTCATAGTGTTAATTAACGATCATTTTGCTGACGAAGAGGTGGGCCTTAATTCTGCTAATTGAGAACAAATTTGCTGTGCAGCCAATAGCAAACGGGGGCCGCTGCGGCTAAACCAGTCTTCATTGACAGTAATAATCGGAACCGCTAACTGTGGTTGCCAAAATGCCTGTGCAGTGGCAATTTTGTCTGGCTCGCCGCTGATGATAATGGCCTGCGGCTGCCGTCTTAACACCTGCTCACGACTTACCTGCGGCCAGGGCACTGGGCTGTCGCCAAAGATATTTTCTGCGCCGCACAGTGAAACGATCTGGCTCTGTAGCGTCGCTTTTGAAGAGGTAAATAGCGGCTGAGTGCCAAATTGAATGAAGACTCGCAATGGCGCTGTGTGTGCCGCCTTATGCTTCTCATCCGCGAGTTGTTGTTCGCCTATTTGCTGCTGAAAATCTGTCGCAGCCTGTTCGGCTTGTTCAGGGTGACGGCTATAGGCTGCCAATTGTCGCAATGACGCTGGGATATCGTCTAAGGTTTTCGCGTCCAGATAGATGATGGGAATCGAGAAATTAGCGAGCTGTTCCAGCGGACGCTGCGGGTTACCCTCGCGCCAGGCCAGAATAAGATCGGGCTTGAGTGCGAGGATCCGCTCAAGGTTGATTCCCTGCCAGGAGGCAACCTGTTCCAGCTTTTTCGCTTCTGGCGGGTAATCTGACCAGGCGCTGACGGCAATCAGCTGTTCGCCCATTCCAGCCGCATAGGCCATTTCCGTCGCGTGTGGTGCGAGGCTGATAACACGCTGTGGAATAGCATAAGCGGCGGCGCAGAACAGCAGCCCTGTCAGCCAGCAGAGGAGCCTGAAGGTCATCGATTAGTGAGCAGTCAGCTTGGCCAGAATGGCTTCTACCATCCGCGTTGATTGCTGTGCCGCAACGCTCAGGAACTCATCAAAACTCAGGTGTGAGGCTTTATCCGCCACATCAGAAATCGCGCGAACCACTACAAACGGTACGCCAAATTGATGGCAGACATGTGCGATTGCGGTGGCTTCCATTTCCACGGCAATAGCCTTCGGGAAGGTGGTACGGATGCGTGCTAACGGCTCTGCGCCGTTAATGAAGGCATCGCCGCTGACAACTAAACCGCGCACGGCGTTCAGCTGTAAATCGGCAATGGCTTCCTGTGCCAGCGCGATGAGTTTTTCATCGGCAGAGAAAGCGGCAGGGCAGCCCGCCATCTGACCAGGTTCATAGCCAAAGGCCGTCACGTCGGCATCGTGGTAGCGTACTTCATCGGAAACGACGATATCACCGACGTTCAGTGTGGATGCCAGGCCGCCAGCGGAACCGGTGTTAATCACTACATCCGGCTTGCTATGTTCCAGCAGCAGCGTGGTACCCAGTGCGGCGGAGACTTTACCGATACCGGATTTCAGCAGTGCGACGTCTACGCCGTTGATTTGTCCGGTGTAGATTTCGCAACCCGCACGCTGGAAGGTCTGACGATTTTCAATCCGATCGCGCAGCAGCGTTACTTCTTGTTCCATCGCGCCGATAATGCCGACTTTCATAAGGTTCCCCGAAAATTCTGTTATAAATGGATGGTGTATACCTAATACTGGTCACTGAAATCCCATTTTAGGGGAAACACAGGGGGAGGTTCCCGCAGGGATGCATTACCCTGTGGTCGCACCGTGTATCTCGATCGTTAAATGACCAGCATTAGGTGTATATCGCGGACGTTAGTCTATCATGGCTAGTGGGATGAGATGGAGTATCCATCATTGTACTGTTGCGGGATGACAGGGAGAACCGTATGTCTGATATCGATTTCGCCAAAAAAATGAGCTTTCAGCGGCATTTCAGCCGACCTAAAACAGTTGATAGCGAATATGCGATTGTGCGTCAGTTCGAGAGCGATCGCGGTCGTATCATTAACTCCGCTGCCATTCGCCGCTTACAGCAAAAAACCCAGGTTTTTCCGCTGGAACGTAATGCAGCCGTCCGTTCCCGTCTAACCCACTCGATGGAAGTTCAGCAGGTTGGCCGTTACATCGCAAAAGAGATTTTGCACCGTCTGCAAGCCGACGGCCGACTGGAATCGCTCGGGCTAGCGGATAGACAAACGCCGTTTGAAAGTCTGGTTGAAATGGCCTGTCTGATGCACGACATCGGCAATCCGCCGTTTGGCCATTTTGGAGAATCCGCGATTAATCAATGGTTCAGAAAATTGCTGGATAGCCATTATCTGGACAGTGAATCCCCGGAACGTGTTGATGATTGTAACGTCCCTACGCTGCGGATGCAGCAGGATGGGCTGGACGATCTGCGCAGGCAGATCCGGCAGGATCTGAGCCATTTTGAAGGCAATGCGCAGGCGATCCGACTGGTGCATACGTTGCTGAAACTTAATCTCACCTACGGTCAGGTGGCCTGTATCCTGAAATATACCCGCCCCGCATATTGGCACGGCAAGCTTCCGGAGGATTACAACTATTTGATGAAGAAGCCGGGTTACTATCTGGCAGAAGAAGCGTTTGTCTTACGGTTGCGTGAAGAGCTGGATATGGGGGAATTTCATCGCCACCCGCTGAGCTACATTATGGAAGCAGCCGATGATGTCTCGTACTGTATCGCGGATTTAGAAGATGCCGTCGAGAAAGATATCCTCACAATAGAAGAACTGTATGATCTGTTGCGTGAAAATTGGGGGGAAGGAACGGAGAAAGACATTTTCGCCAAAACGATTGAATATGCCTACAAAGAGCGTGAGCGTTTAAAATGGCGCAGTCACGACGACCAGTTCTTTATGAATCTCCGCGTTAACACCGTGCAGCAGATGGTGCCCCATGCCGCGAAGCGTTTTATCGATAACCTGCCAGCGATCTATGCCGGATCGTTCAATCAGGCATTGCTTGAGGACGATAGCCCGCAGAACCGTCTGTTAGGCATCTTCAAGCGTGTCGCCTTAAAGCACGTTTTTAATCATCATGAAGTTGAGCAACTGGAGTTACAGGGCGACCGCGTGATTCGCGGCCTGCTGGATATCTATAGCCCGCTGCTCGACATGCCCTATCAGGATTTTAGCCAGCTTGTCAGCGACGATATGCACAAACGTTATCCGATTGAAACTCGGCTTTATCACAAGTTATCCAGCAAGCATTGTCTGGCCTATCGCGAAGCTGTCACTGCGTTGGAAGGTGTCGCCGAACCTGAGCGGATCGTCCGTGAATATTATTATCGGGCGCGTCTGATTCAGGATTACATCAGCGGTATGACGGATTTGTACGCCTACGACGAATACCGCAAGCTGATGGCGGCGGATTAGCGATGAACAGGCTGCAACGGAAATCGCGAGTTTTGTAAAGCCTTTCAATATTTCCTTACGCTTCACGATCTTCCCCTCGGGAACATTGTTGGTTCATATTTATCTCATACAACGACCACTGAGTGTACCCGGTGTCGGGTACACGGGCCGTAAGACTCGCGTGTTGATTACTATGAGATAACCTCCTATGAAAAGAAAATCACTGGTTCTGAGTGCGCTGGCGTTAAGTCTGGCGATGGCGATGGGCTCCACCACGGCGAATGCGGCTGAGTCAGCGGCGTCTGCTGCGTCATCGGGTCAATTGCCCAGCCTGGCCCCTATGCTGGAAAATGTTATGCCTTCTGTCGTAAGTATCTACGTGGAAGGGCATACCACCAATGCGGGTAAAGAAAACAATGCAGGCAAAGACGGTATTCCGCCGCAGCTTCAGCCGTTTTTTGGTGAGAACTCGCCGTTCTGCCAGGAAGGATCGCCGTTCCAGTCGTCGCCGATGTGTCAGGGCGATAGTGACGACGGTGATGACAGCGGCCAACCGCAACCCAAACAGGAAAACTTCCAGGCGCTGGGCGCGGGCGTCGTGATTAATGCGGAAAAAGGCTACGTGGTGACCAATAGCCACGTGGTGGATAACGCCGATAAGATTCAGATTCGACTCAGTGATGGCCGCAAATATGACGGCAAAGTGTTAGGCAAAGATCCGCGTTCAGATATCGCGCTGGTGCAACTGAAAGACTTTAAAAATCTGACGGCCATTAAGGTTGCGGATTCCGACCAACTGCGGGTCGGTGATTACACTGTAGCGATTGGTAACCCGTATGGTCTGGGGGAAACCGCGACATCGGGTATTGTGTCCGCGTTGGGACGTAGTGGCTTGAATATTGAAAACTATGAAAACTTTATTCAGACCGATGCAGCGATCAATCGGGGGAATTCCGGCGGCGCGCTGGTGAACCTGAATGGGGAGCTGATTGGGCTGAATACCGCGATTCTTGCCCCGGATGGCGGCAGTATCGGGATTGGTTTCGCTATCCCCAGCAATATGGTGAAAAGCGTCGTCGCACAGATTGTCGAATTTGGTGAAGTGAAGCGCGGCGAACTGGGCATCACGGGTACCGAGCTGAACTCTGAACTGGCGCAGGCGATGAAGATTGATGCACAGCGCGGCGCGTTTGTGAGTCAGGTGCGAGCGAAATCGGCAGCAGATACAGCGGGTATCAAGGCGGGCGATGTGATCGTCACGCTGAATGGCAAAGCAGTTAGCAGTTTCTCCGCGCTGCGTGCACAGGTCGGTTCGCTGCCAGTAGGAAGCAAAGTCGCACTGGGGCTGCTGCGTGATGGCAAACCGCTGACGGTTGATGTGACGCTGCAACAGAGCAATCAGACTCAGGTGGCTTCCGGTAATCTCTACTCCGGCATTGAAGGTGCTGAACTGAGTAATACTCAGGTTGACGATAAAAAAGGCGTTAAGGTGGATAACGTTAAACCCGGTTCCGCAGCGGCTAAAGTGGGGCTGAAGAAGGACGACATTATCCTCGGCGTTAACCAACAGGCGGTACAGAATATCGGCGAATTGCGTAAAATTCTGGACAGCAAACCGGCTGTCTTGGCGCTGAACGTTCGCCGCGGTGACAGCACGATTTATCTTCTGGCTCAGTAATCGAAATGTTTAACGTGTAAGTTAATAATTACCTTTTAATACAATGTCTTGATTTGATTTCCTAGTCGGGTGCTGAGGTGCCCGGCTATTTCTTATTTCTGCATAAAAGCGTTTTTGTGAGTTCTTCCACAGATTTAACCTAATTCCTATTTCTTTGTTAATTTGCACAATGTGTGGCGCACGGTGCGGCGGTATGCTGGTGCAATTGTCAATGTTCCTCTCAGAGGTAAAAATGGCGTCGTATCATCTCAATGCCAAGATGGCACAGGATATTGTCGCGCGAACCATGCAGATCATTGATAGCAATATCAACGTAATGGATGCTCGCGGTAAGATTATCGGCAGTGGCGATCAGGAGCGATTGGGGGAATTGCACGAAGGGGCGCTGCTGGCGCTTTCGCAGGGTCGGGTCGTCGATATTGATGACGCCGTGGCGCGTCACCTGCACGGCGTGCGTCCGGGTATCAATTTACCCCTGCGCATCGACGGTGAAATCGTTGGGGTTATCGGCCTGACGGGGAACCCTAGCCAACTGCGGCAATACGGTGAGCTTGTCTGCATGACGGCGGAAATGATGCTGGAGCAGGCAAGGCTACTGCATATGCTGGCACAGGATAGCCGCTTGCGCGAAGAGCTGGTGTTGAACCTGATCCGTACCGACGATCTGTCTCCCGCTCTTATGGAGTGGGCGCAGCGCCTAGGTATCGATATGAATAAACCCCGCGTTGCAGCGGTGATTGAAGTGGATAGCGGGCAGCTTGGTGTAGATTCGGCAATGGCAGAGCTACAGCAGTTGCAGACGCTGCTGACCACGCCGGAGCGTGACAATCTGATCGCTATTGTCTCCCTGACGGAAATGGTGGTACTAAAACCGGCGCTGAACAGCCACGGGCGTTGGGATGCGGAAGAACACCGCAGACGCGTGGATACGCTAATGTCACGGATGGCAGAAAGCAGTCGGCTGCGGGTGCGACTAGCGCTGGGGAACTATTTTGCTGGTCCCGGCAGTATTGCACGCTCTTACCGTACGGCGCGTACGACAATGAGCGTAGGCAAGCAGCGAATGCCCACCCAGCGTTGTTATTACTATCAGGATCTGATGTTGCCTGTGTTGTTGGATAGTTTGCGCGGTGGGTGGCAGGCAAACGAACTGGTGCGTCCGCTTTCGAAGCTCAAGGCAATGGACGGTAATGGCCTGCTGCGCCGGACGCTAGGTGCCTGGTTCCGTAATAACGTTCAACCCGGTGCGACGGCGAAAGCGCTGTTTATTCACCGTAATACGCTGGAGTATCGTCTTAATCGTATTTCTGAACTGACGGGATTAGATTTGGGGAATTTTGACGACCGCCTGCTGCTGTATGTCGCCTTGCAACTGGATGAAGAAGAGTAGGGCAGAAGAGAAACGGCTTTACGCCCACGTTTAGGTAATCTGAATTTCTACCGTGTCCCCTGATGCCGTATAGCAGCAGGGTTAACCGTTGCGGTCTTCAGTCGTAACAAAATTGCTTAGACTGAAAACTATGACATAACCATTAACAATATAACGCGATAGCATAAATTATCGCGAAACAATATTTTTGCCCCTTCATTATATCCACTATTGTCACTTCCATGTTGTCAGCCTGATAGCCGCATCAACGGCGTCAATCGATCGCATTCATCATTATTTTATCTAAATACTTTCAAGCATTAAGGTTAGGGAGTGATAAGAATGTCAATACGTCGTCTGGGGTTATCTGTTGCTACGGCAGCGCTGTTATTTTCTGGTGTGGCCTCGGCGGCTACCGAATTATTAAACGTGTCTTACGATCCGACGCGTGAACTGTATCAGCAATACAATGCAGCGTTTATCAAGCATTGGAAAGCGACCTCGGGTGAAGATATCACAATCAAAAACTCGCACGGAGGCTCTGGAAAGCAGGCGCGTTCTGTCATTGATGGCTTACAGGCTGATGTGGTGACGCTGGCGCTGGCAGGTGACATTGACGCATTAAACCTGAACCAACCGCTGATCGATCCTAAGTGGCAGGCGCGTTTACCTGACAACAGCACGCCTTACACTTCCACCATCGTTTTTCTGGTGCGTAAAGGTAATCCGAAGCAAATCAAAGACTGGAACGATCTGGTGAAACCGGGCGTTGAAGTGATCACGCCAAACCCGAAAACGTCCGGTGGTGCTCGCTGGAACTTCCTCGCTGCATGGGCTTATGCCAAAGCGCAACCGGGCGGCAATGAAGAAAGCGCACTGAAATTTGTCACCGAATTGTATCGTCACGCTCCAGTACTGGATACCGGTGCGCGTGGCGCGACCATCAGCTTTGTACAACGTCAGTTGGGTGATGTGCTGCTGGCGTGGGAAAACGAAGCTTACCTGTCTCTGAAAGAGCAGGGCGGCGACCAGCTTGAGATCGTCACACCGTCTCTGTCAATTCTGGCTGAACCTCCGGTTGCTGTCGTCGATAAAGTTGTTGAGCGTAAAGGGACGCAGAAACAGGCTGAAGCTTATCTGCAATATCTCTACAGCGATGAAGCACAACGCATCATCGGTAAGAACTTCTACCGCCCACGTAACGCCAAGATTGCCGAAGAGTTTAAAGATCAGTTTGCTCCGGTGAATCTGGTCACGATCGACAAGGATTTCGGCGGCTGGAAAGCGGCACAGGACAAATTCTTTAACGATGGTGGCGTGTTCGACAAAATCTTTAAAGAGATTAATAAGTAAGTTTGTAATGTCTGACGGATTAAGGCCGCTATTACCGTAGCGGCTTTTTCAGGTTAAAAAGGCAGGTAACAACCTGCCTGAAATGCTCTGTCAGGTAGTGCGTGTCGGCAAGCAGTTGTTGGCTGGATAGTGAGTATGAAAATTAAAGGCACGGTATGTCACAGCGTTCTTCCTCAGTGATCCCCGGTTTCGGGCTAACGTTAGGGTTTAGTCTGAGCTATTTAGGATTAATCGTTCTTATTCCGTTGGCAGCGATGTTTTTGTATGCCAGCCAACTAACCTTCGGTCAGTTTTGGGATCTGATCACCAGCCGCCAAGTGCTGTTTTCTCTGCGGCTTTCGTTTGGTACGGCGCTGGCAGCAGCTTTTATTAACGGTATTCTTGGGACGCTGCTGGCGTGGGTGCTCGTTCGTTATACTTTCCCAGGTCGTAAAGTGATCGATGCCATGATCGACATGCCCTTCGCGCTGCCAACCGCTGTGGCAGGGATTGCCCTGACGGCGTTGTATGCACCGAATGGCCTGGTTGGTTCGTTGTTTCCTTTCAAAATTGCCTATACCAGCATTGGTATCACGCTGGCGCTGATCTTCGTTACGTTACCTTTCGTCGTCAGAACGCTGCAACCGGTGTTGGCTGATATTCCCAAAGAAGTGGAAGAGGCCGCCGCCTGCCTTGGCGCACGCCCGCTTCAGGTTTTCCGTCATGTGTTACTTCCCGCGCTGTTACCAGCATGGCTGACTGGCTTTGCTTTAGCTTTTGCCCGCGGCGTAGGGGAATACGGTTCTGTGGTGTTTATCGCGGGAAATATTCCCTTTAAAACCGAAATCCTACCGCTGCTGATTGTCTCTAAGCTCGATCAGTATGACTACAAGGGAGCAACCGGGATTGGCGTGTTCATGCTGCTGGTTTCTTTCATTATGCTGCTGCTGATTAACGTGTTGCAGCGCCGCATTCAACCGAAACTGTAAGGGCTGGTCGTCATGGAACAGGTTATTTCCGCTCAGGACAGCGCGGCTAAAAGAAAAAAACAGCCCGCAGCCTATTACATTCTGGTTTCACTAGCGTGGATCGTTTTTTTCCTGATTCTGGTGTTGCCGCTGATGATGGTAGTGACTCAGGGTCTGGATAAAGGTATTGGCGCATTTTGGGACGCGATTAGCGAACCGGATGCGATCTCTGCGCTTAAACTGACGTTACTCGCAACCGTCATTTCCGTGCCGTTAAACGTTGTGTTCGGGCTGGCGACGGCGTGGTGTGTGACGAAATTCGAATTTCGTGGTAAGAGCTTTCTGCTGGCACTAATCGATTTGCCATTTTCCGTATCACCCGTTGTTGCGGGGCTGGTGTATGTGCTGCTGTTTGGGGCGCAAAGCAAGATCTATCCCTTCCTGCTTGAACACGATCTGCAAATTGTTTACGCCGTTCCGGGTATTGTACTGGCGACGATTTTCGTCACATTGCCTTACGTTGCCCGTGAGCTGATTCCGCTGATGGAAGAGCAAGGTTCGCAGGAAGAAGAAGCCGCACGGCTGCTGGGAGCGAATGGCTGGCAAATGTTCTGGCACATTACGCTGCCGAATGTGAAATGGGCGCTGATTTACGGCGTAGTGCTGTGTACCGCACGTGCAATGGGGGAGTTTGGTGCCGTTTCCGTCATTTCCGGTCATATTCGCGGCCTGACTAATACGCTGCCGCTGCATATCGAAATTCTTTATAACGAGTACAACATCGTTGCTGCCTTCAGCGTGGCGATTCTGCTGCTGATGATGTCGCTGGTGGTACTGTTACTGCGCCAGTGGAGTGAAGGTCGATTGACGAAGCAAATACAGAAACAACAGGAGTTGGCCAAAAATGAGCATTGAGATTCGCAATATTAATAAACAATTTGGCCAGTTTCGGGCGCTGAACGAGATTAATTTGTCGATCCACAGCGGCGAGCTGGTGGCGCTGCTGGGGCCATCGGGCTGTGGTAAGACGACGTTGCTGCGTATTATCGCCGGGCTGGAGCAGCCGGATAGTGGCAGTATCATCTTTCACGGTCAGGATGTATCCGTCCACGATGTGCGTAAACGTAACGTAGGATTTGTCTTCCAGCATTACGCTCTGTTCCGCCACATGACGGTGTTCGATAACGTCGCCTTTGGGCTGCGGATGAAGCCGAAGAATATTCGCCCATCGAAGAGTGACATCGAAAAGAAAGTGCATGAGTTGCTGAATCTGGTGCAGTTGGACTGGCTGGGAGATCGCTATCCTGAACAGCTTTCCGGCGGCCAGCGTCAGCGTATTGCGCTGGCACGTGCGCTAATCGTTGAACCGAGTATTCTGCTGTTGGATGAACCTTTTGGTGCACTGGATGCCAAGGTGCGTAAAGAGCTGCGTCGCTGGCTATCTCAGTTGCATGAAGATATCGATCTGACATCGGTATTTGTGACACACGATCAGGAAGAGGCGATGGAAGTCGCTGACCGTATCGTGCTGATGAATAAAGGCGTGATTGAGCAAATTGGTACGCCAGCAGAGGTATATAACAACCCGGCCAGCGAATTTGTTTACCATTTCCTTGGCGACAGTAACCGGTTGAAAGTGGCGCAAACGGAAGAAACCATTCTGTTCCGTCCGCATGAAGTGTCGTTGTCTGTTCAGGCTCAGGATGGCTATCAGGCGGTGACGGTTCGCGATATTCGTCCGCTAGGCGCCTTGACGCGCCTGTCGTTGAAATTGGGTGAGCAGTCGGAGCTAATTGAAGCCGAAGTCGCAAAAGACGATGTGAGTCTGGAAGGATTGCAGAAAGGTGACGTTATTCAGTTCAAGCCCAAGCGCTATAATCACGACTGGGAAATCTGATCGGCAGGCCGACGATAGCAATAAAAAAACCCGCGAAATTCGCGGGTTTTTTGCGTTTTCGGTTAATACTTTCGGCTGAAAGTATTAACGATAAGCAGGATTAGAGGCAACAGAGTAACGACCGCTGCCAACCAGCATGATGATAATGCCAGCAAAGAAATAGAGTGCTTCGACTTCCAGTGCCCATGCGCCGACATTGGTCAGGGTGAAGAATTTACCTGTACCTACCATCAGCGTAGCGACAACCAACGTCAACGCGGCAATCAGGCCAGAAATACGGGTAAACACGCCCAGAATAATCAGAATCGGCGCAACGACCTCACCCACATAAACACCATAAGCGATAAAACCTGGCAGGCCAGCGCCTTGCAGCATCTGTACGATCCAGCCTACGCCGTGCTCAACTTTTGCTACACCGTGAAACAGCAGCAAAATACCCACGGTTAAACGCAGTAAAAGTTTACCTGCATCGGGATGATCGGTTAAACGCGTGAACCACTGATTCAACTGAGAAATCATACTAGACAACCTCATGAGTAAGCGAAAAGTGCTATTGGATATAAGGCGGCAGTGTCGTCGATTTAGCGCCTGAATAGAAAACAAATAAATTTGATATTTTCTGTCAAAAAATTAGGTGAAGCGTTTCAACGCGGATAAGCATAGCACCGCAATTGTGGCGGTCTAATGATGATGAGAATAACGCAATAACAATACATTATGAAAAACATGTTATGAAAAACGCCCACAACCTGAACTGCTGAAGGTCAGAGAATAGCTTATAGAGAATCGTTTATAGGGAATGCTGCTCGGGGCTTATCACGGATGCGATAGGCCCCTTTTCATAACCTGTTTATGCTTCGCCAAGCAGGGCTTTTTTAGCGGCGTTGAGAAAGTCGTCCGATAAGGTATCGCCAGCCGTTGCACGGGCTAATGTCAGTGCGCCGGATAACAGTGCTAATTGCGCCAGAGCATGCATCCTGCGCTGTTCTTTATCTTCTATCGTGGAGATGGACTCCAGTCTGTCCAGCATGGCTCTGACGCCGCTGAGATAAACCTCACGTACCGGCTTGCCTTCACTTTCTCTGGCGATGTCGCTAGCTAAGGCGGTGATTGCACAGCCATCTTTGGCTCCGTCACGGTGGGCGGGGGAGAGGTAATGTTCAACAAGCGTTTGCAGGCCATGATGATTTGGCTGATGGCTTATTTCCTGCCAGCGGGAACCGGAATCTTCAAGCGCTTTACGGCTGGCGATAGCGACGAGTTCATCTTTAGAGGCAAAATGACCATAAAAGCCGCCATGGGTTAACCCAGCCGCAGCCATCAAGTCGTTCACGCTGACGCCGTTGAGGCCCTGTTCACGAAAGAGCTGTGAGGAAACCTGGATAATTTCCTCTCGGTTACGCTCCATCTGCTGTTTTGATACACGGGCCACTTTGTTCTCCTTCCTCTGTCAGGCATCATCTTAAAGTATGAAAAAACCAGACTCAATAGATGATGCCTTTCATCAATAGTCAGATCAGGCTCGCGGTGGCCACGCTGTATTGATATGGGCGCTGTCTCCTCCCTGAGCCCGAGGCAACGTCCCCGCGATCTGATCGTGCGGCGTTCCTAGCGAAATAGCACTGACTTCATCCAGTCGCGCGACCTGAGCTTCGCTTAGCGTCACATTTAATGCGAGTAGCGTATCGTCCAGCTGTGCCAGCGTGCGAGAACCCAGAATGGGGATCAGGCTGGTGCTGGAGCGGGCGGATTTATGCCGTAACCAGGCGATGGCAACCTGTATTGGCATGACGTTCAAATCATTTGCAACGCGAAATACTTCATCCAGCAAGGTCGTATCTTGCTCGATGTGCACTAATCTTCCACCAAAACCGATCAGACGGCCTTCTTTACTTTGACGGTATTTACCCGTCAGCAAGCCACCGCCCAGCGGAGACCAAAGCGTTGCTGCCAGCCCCATTGCTTCTGCCATCGGCAGCAGTTCTCGCTCTGCCGTACGCTGTACCAGACTGTATTCCACCTGAATACCCGCAATTCGCGACCAGCCGCGCAGTTCCGCGATGGTGTCCGCTCGGGCAATGCGCCAGGCTGGGAAATTAGAGAAGCCTGCGTACTGGATTTTCCCAGCCCGAATGAGATCGTCGAAAGCACGAACAATCTCTTCAAGCGGGGTTAATTGATCATCAAAGTGCGCCCACAGCACATCGATACGATCGGTTTGTAGCCGTTTAAGGCTGTTTTCTACCGACGAAATCATATTCTTACGGCTATTGCCGGTTCGGGAAATTCCGGCATCCGCGATGGCACTTAAGGTGTATTTCGTCGCCACGACAAAATGATCGCGGTCTGCGGCAATGAACTCTCCGACCATCTGCTCAGATTGACCAAACTGGTAAGCATCAGCCGTATCGATGAAGTTGCCGCCAGCATTCGCATAACGATCAAATACCTGTTTAGCCTGTTCTTTTTCAGAACCATAGCCCCAGCCAGTGCCAAAATTTCCTGTTCCGAGAGCCAACTCAGAGACGCGTAAGCCCGTATTCCGTCCAAACGTCGTGTATTTCATACTGTTCATCCATATTTAAATGTTGATTGACATTTATTATATATGTCACACATCATTTATGAGTGCAAGCAAGGTGGCATTATCTTTACAAGGGGTGATGCTGATAGGGTTGCTTAACTGAATGAATTGCGTTTTTAATCTATATTCAACGCCGCTATGACATAAACCTTAAAAAGGAAATATCCATGTCTGACGATATTCTGTTTAGTCCCTTCACGGTAAAAGGGTTAACCCTTCCCAATCGCATCGTTATGGCGCCCATGACGCGTAGTATGGCGCAAGAGGGGATTCCCGGCCCAGCGAATGCGCAATATTACCAGCGACGTGCTGAGGGAGGTGTAGGACTGATTCTAACGGAGGGGACTGTGGTCGATCGTCCCGCTTCGCGTAACATGCCAGGAATTCCATTTTTCCATGGTGAGGCGGCGCTGGCAGGCTGGGATGCGGTGGCTAAAGCAGTTCATGCCGCAGGTGGTCGTATTGGTCCACAAATTTGGCATACGGGCTCAACGCACGGTCGCGGTTGGGAACCTGATGCTCCTGTTGAGAGCCCTTCTGGGTTGGTTGGGCCTGATGAGCCTCGTGGTGTGGTGATGACGGAAGAAGATATCGCCGATACCGTGGCGGCTTTCGCCCGTGCGGCAGCCGATGCTAAGCGGCTGGGGTTTGACACGCTGGAGTTGCATGGGGCGCATGGCTATCTGATCGATCAATTTTTCTGGCCGGGCACGAATAAGCGTGAAGATGCCTTTGGTGGTGCAACGATCCGCGAACGCTCTCGCTTTGCCGCTGAGGTAATTCGTGCTGTCCGGGCCGCTGTTGGTGAGGATTTCCCGCTGATTCTGCGCGTGAGTCAGTGGAAGCAGCAAGATTACAGCGCACGGCTTGCCACCTCTCCACAGGAGATGACGGACTGGTTGGCACCGCTAGTTGAGGCTGGTGTGGATGTTCTCCACTGTTCCCAGCGCCGTTTCTGGGAGCCGGAATTCCCTGAGATTGATGGGGATGAAGGGCTGAACTTCGCTGGTTGGGCGAAGAAGCTGACAGGTGCGGCGACAATCAGCGTTGGCTCGGTAGGGTTAAGCTCGGATTTCTTTGCTGCGTTTGGTGGTGAAGGTTCTGGTGCGGCGGCGCTGGACAATCTGTATGCACGAATGGAGCGGGAAGAATTTGATTTGATCGCGGTCGGCCGGGTACTGCTCTCGGATGCGCAATGGGTGCAAAAAGTGCGTTCTGGACAGACTGATAAATTACGCGGTTTTGATGCAGCGGATTTAGCCGTACTGGCGTGATGTTTGGGGGCCGTGGCTGATAAGTCGCGGTACTTCAATTGCGTATTGGAAAGGTTAATACAGAAAGATTAGCGCAGGTTCTCACCTACACGACACGTGCAATAGATAACGTTTAGTGGGTTTACTTCAGAGATGAGTCACTTTGCGGAAGTGGTGGGTCGTGCAGGATGACTCGGCCTTTGGCCTCGCCCCTTCGGGGTCAACGCTAGCGCGTTGTTGTCTCGTTTCACTCGGCTCGAACCTGAGCGCAGGTTCTCACCTACACGACACGTGCAATAGATAACGTTTAGTGGATTTACTTCAGAGATGAGTCACTTTGCGGAAGTGGTGGGTCGTGCAGGATGACTCGGCCTTTGGCCTCGCCCCTTCGGGGTCAACGCTAGCGCGTTGCTGTCTCGTTTCACTCGGCTCGAACCTGAGCGCAGGTTCTCACCTACACGACACGTGCAATAGATAACGTTTAGTGGATTTACTTCAGGGATGAGTCACTTTGCGGAAGTGGTGGGTCGTGCAGGATTCGAACCTGCGACCAATTGATTAAAAGTCAACTGCTCTACCGACTGAGCTAACGACCCGCAGAAGTGGTGGGTGATGACGGGATCGAACCGCCGACCCCCTCCTTGTAAGGGAGGTGCTCTCCCAGCTGAGCTAATCACCCACTTCTGTACTACATTTACTTCAACTTCTAATAAGAAGACCAGCTGGTAGAGATTGGTGGGTGATGACGGGATCGAACCGCCGACCCCCTCCTTGTAAGGGAGGTGCTCTCCCAGCTGAGCTAATCACCCAATCTCAAATCTTCTTACTCTACACAGCGAGCAACTCTTACTTAAAATCCGTAAGGAGTGGTGGGTGATGACGGGATCGAACCGCCGACCCCCTCCTTGTAAGGGAGGTGCTCTCCCAGCTGAGCTAATCACCCCCGCTGTGTGGAGTCGCATTATAGGGATCCTTGAATATGAGTCAACGCTTTTTAAAACTAAAATGGTTGTTCGTTGCAAAATTAGGCAAGGCGTCGTATTTATCGCCGTTAGCGCTGTATCCTTGTGCAATTCAGTCAGCTATCTTGCTCCTTCAACCACAATAAAAGCGCGTGCGGCATGTTACGGCGTTGAGGAATCGAAGCAGAGTGATAGAATGTTGCCCACTTTTGTTCTCTGAGCTCATGTCGGTCTATGCCGACAGCCGTTGCGTAATAAGGCTGTAATCCCAAATGAAAATCAAAACCCGTTTCGCCCCTAGCCCTACTGGCTATCTTCACGTTGGCGGCGCTCGTACCGCACTGTATTCTTGGCTATTTGCCCGTCACCAGGACGGCGAGTTCGTGCTGCGTATTGAAGATACCGATCTGGAGCGTTCAACTCAGGACGCGATTGATGCCATTATGGATGGTATGAACTGGCTGAGCCTGAACTGGGATGAAGGCCCGTACTACCAGACTAAACGTTTTGACCGCTACAACGCCGTTATCGATCAGATGCTGGAAAACGGTACGGCATATAGATGCTACTGTTCGAAAGAGCGTCTGGAAGCACTGCGCGAGCAGCAGATGGAAAATGGTGATAAGCCACGTTACGACGGCTGCTGTCGTGGTTCTCACAAGCATCATGCTGACAGTGAGCCGCATGTTGTGCGTTTTCTTAACCCACAGGAAGGTTCAGTCATCTTTAATGACCGAATTCGTGGGCCGATCGAATTCAGCAATCAGGAACTCGACGATCTGATCATCCGCCGTACCGACGGCTCGCCGACCTACAACTTCTGTGTCGTCATCGATGACTGGGATATGGAAATTACGCACGTTATCCGTGGTGAAGATCATATCAACAATACGCCGCGCCAGATCAACATCCTGAAAGCTTTGGGCGCACCGGTACCGGAATATGCGCATGTGTCGATGATTTTGGGTGACGACGGTAAGAAGTTGTCCAAGCGTCACGGTGCTGTCGGTGTGATGCAATACCGCGATGATGGCTATCTGCCGGAAGCATTGCTGAATTATCTGGTGCGTTTAGGCTGGTCATCTGGCGATCAGGAAATTTTCTCTATTGATGAGATGAAATCTCTGTTCTCACTGGATGCGGTCAGCAAATCCGCAAGTGCCTTCAATACTGAGAAGCTGCAATGGCTGAACCATCATTATATTAACCATCTGCCAGCAGAATACGTGGCAACACATCTGTCATGGCATATTGAGCAGGCAGGAATTGATACTCGCACCGGACCACAGTTGAGCGAACTGGTCGGCCTGTTGGGCGAACGTTGTAAAACGCTGAAAGAAATAGCGGATTCTTGCCGCTATTTCTATGAAGATTTTGCTGAGTTTGATGCGGATGCCGCGAAGAAGCATTTGCGTCCGGTTGCGCGTCAGCCACTTGAACTGGTACGTGAGAAGCTGGCAGCGATTACTAGCTGGACGCCGGAGAACATTCACCATGCTATTCAGGGCACGGCAGATGAACTGGGTCAGGGTATGGGTAAAGTCGGCATGCCGCTGCGCGTTGCGGTAACAGGGGCTGGTCAGTCTCCGGGCGTTGACGTGACTGTACATGCGATTGGCCAACAGCGTTCGCTGGCGCGTATTGATAAAGCACTGGCTTTCATTACCGAGCGTGAAGCACAGCAGTAATCGCTATCGCGTAAATAGCATTGCACAAAATAAGCCCCGGCCTGAGAGCCGGGGTTTTTTATTGTTTTATCTGAGAGCGGTGTTGCCTGATAACTATTGACCGGCGATAGCCACCGCTTTGCCGATGGCATCGGGAATCACGTCACCATGTCCCTTTCCAGGGAACAGAATAAAGTCGGCTTTTGTGCCTTGTTCATTGAGTTGTGTGGCTAGCGTTTTTGCTCTTTCCACCATTTTTCTTTGGCTGAGTCGTTCTGCCCGTTTTTCATCAACGGGTTGACCCGCCCGCGTTTTGACTTGCTCATCTTCATTTGCCCCTGCTGTAACGGTAATTGACAGCGGTGGTGTAGCGAGCAGCGGCGTTCTTGCCGGAATCACAATGCCATTTCCCCACCAGATAGATGGGCTTGCAGCAACATAACGCTGGAAAGATTCGGTGTGGTTAAAAAGCGTATAGAGAGTAAATAGGCCACCGAAAGAGTGCCCGGCAAGCGTTTGTTTTTGTTTATTAACGGCATAGTTTGCTTCAACCCAGGATTTTACCGTGGATTGCAGGAATTGATAAAACGCCTCGGCCTCACCGCCTGTAGCAAAATCTGGATCGGTGAGTGTGGTTGGTGGCGTGTAGTCTCGCGTTCTGGCGGGAACATCGTAAGGCTTATCGATCGGATAACCGATAGCGACAATCAGCGGTGCTGCGCCATTTTTCGCGTTATAGCTGTTTATAGCAACAGGAAACTGCGCATTGCCGTCCAGCATGTACAGCATCGGATAACCGCCTTCTGGCGCGGGTTGGCGGGGAAGTGCGATGAAAATCCGATAGGTATGCTGTGCATCACTTTGTATCTCAATCTGTTTGATCTCAAATTGAGCTTTTGCTTGTTCGGTAATATCAGGAATAGTTGGCTCAGCCCGAACGGGCGAGATGCTAGATGCGGATACCATCAGAGAAAATACAATCATAGGAAAATAGCGCATGTGCTGGGGCTTAATAGAAGACAAAAGCGTAACGTGAATCAATGATAATAAATCGCGTTATCGTTGGCAGCTTTTATTGTGCTTGTGATGATATGACACCGGAATTGCCGCCTGTTTTTTCTTACCTTTGGCGTCTTTTTCAGCGGTTGACCGGATAACCGGATTTAGCCGTTGACACTGCTAATCGGGTTTCATATTATGCGACGCGTTCGCACAGTACTTGCCTTTATGGTGACGCTGTAAGATACGGGGCTATAGCTCAGCTGGGAGAGCGCTTGCATGGCATGCAAGAGGTCAGCGGTTCGATCCCGCTTAGCTCCACCAAACACTCCCTTTGTTTGGTTAGTTATCACGAACATTTCACACGTTGTGGGGCTATAGCTCAGCTGGGAGAGCGCTTGCATGGCATGCAAGAGGTCAGCGGTTCGATCCCGCTTAGCTCCACCAAATCATCGCATTACTTCTGATTTCATTCCGTTTTTTCAATTTCTCCGTATTCAATCAACGTTTTTCATTTGCTTAATACGTTTGTCAGTGATTCCCTGTAAACGGTTCTTGGTAAACGCTAGTTGGCTGCCTTCATTTTTTGAAGACAACCAAACCGTTATCGCTTAAGCCTCTTCCGGGAGCCTTGGCGTCCAGTCTATTGGCGACAATCCTTGCTGTTCCAGAAGCTGATTAGCCTGCGAAAAATGCTTGCAACCCAAAAAACCACGATGTGCAGACAGTGGAGAAGGGTGTGGCGATTTCAGAATATGGTGACGCTGTTGGTCAATGATGTTGCCTTTTTTCTGTGCATGCGAGCCCCACAAAAGAAAGACCACACCTTCCCGCTGTTCATTCAATGCAGCAATAACGCGGTCAGTAAAGGTTTCCCAGCCCAGATTGGCGTGAGAGTGCGCCTGTCCAGCTTCAACGGTTAGTACTGTGTTTAACAGTAAAACGCCTTGCTCCGCCCAGCTTTGCAGAAAACCGTGTCGTGGGATTTCAAATCCAGGGATATCGCTCGCCAGTTCTTTATAAATATTACCCAGAGAAGGCGGAGCGGGTACACCCGGACGTACCGAGAACGACAGCCCATGTGCCTGATTCGGGCCGTGATAAGGGTCTTGCCCCAGAATGACGACTTTGACCTGATGCAGTTCGGTAAAGCGAAATGCGTTAAAAACATCTTTCTGCGGGGGATAGATCGTCTTACCAGCAGCCCGCTCTTTCCCTACGAACTCAAGGGTATTGATGAAATAAGGCTGCTGCTTTTCTTGTGCTAGCACGTCATGCCAGGTAAGGAGGGTCGCCATCATGCACTCTTTTTTACAGGTTGAATGGTGTTGTAGGTAGCTTACCGATCTATTGTGCTGAGGTAAAACCGTAACCGCTATTGTCGGGTGAAAGAACGTTTTTTTGAAAAAAAATTGAAAATTTACAAAAATATTTGCAATTCGGTGTCTTGGTAAAATTGATATAAAACAATAAATTGCCTTCGTGTGGTTAAATGGTGGGTTTTTAAAATTGATTTAAGTCAAGGATGCCTAGCTATCAGGCTGGTATATAAGGGAGTAGATACAAACAGTTTTATACGATCGTTACGAAATCTGGCCGTTTTTAACTAAGTCAGTTTTTAACTACGTTCGTTTTTAACTAAGACAATAACACGCCGTTTTACGGAGGCAATTATGGTTACTGGTATTCAAATCACCAAGGCTAACGACAGCGCGCTGATCAATTCTTTCTGGTTGCTGGATGAAGAAAAATCACAGGCGCGTTGCGTGTGTGCTAAATCGGGTTATAGCGAAGATCAAATCGTTCCGGTGAGCGATCTGGGGCAGATTGAGTATCGTGAAATTCCGCTGGAAATCAAACCTGAAGTGCGTGTGGAAGGCGGTCAACACCTGAACGTAAATGTTCTGCGCCGTGAGACGCTGGAAGATGCCGTTAAGCATCCGGAAAACTATCCACAGCTGACTATCCGCGTATCTGGCTACGCTGTGCGTTTCAATTCACTGACGCCAGAGCAGCAGCGCGACGTTATCGCGCGTACTTTTACCGCAAGCCTGTAAGTTGTTACTTAAGCTTTAACAGAAAGGGAGCCGAAGCTCCCTTTTTTATGTCTCTATTTTATAGAAACTTTATTCAGCCGACGGTTCGTCGGTTTTCTTTGTTGGTTGACGACGCTTACCAACATTTTTACTGTCGCGATCGCGAACCTTCACTTTAATTTTTTCTTTTTCCTTCTCTTTTTTCTCTTTCCGCTTGGCGAGCACTTTTTTCGACGGTTTGCCCGTCGTTTTGGCGCTTGGCGCTTTGGTCTCTGGGCGAAGCTCTTCAATGACGCGCGGTTTTAGCGGCTCATTCAGGTAGCGGCTGATTTTTCCCAGCAGCAGGTGATCGTGAGCTTCAACGAAAGAGATGGCACAGCCTTTGCGACCCGCGCGGCCGGTGCGGCCGATACGGTGAAGGTAAGTATCTGCTGTGCGCGGCAAGTCGAAGTTAAATACGTGGCTGACATCGTCAATATCGATGCCACGCGCTGCGATATCGGTTGCCACCAGCACGTTAACCCGACCGTCGCTCATGCGTTTGATCGCCTCGTTGCGCTTGGCTTGCACCATTTCGCCTTCGAGATAGCATGAGTTAATGCCAGCTTCATGCAGCCAGGATACGAGCTCATGCACCCGCTCACGCTTGCGTACAAAGATGATAGAACGCGTAACATCTGGCTGTTTTAACTGATGGCAAAGCAGGGCCGTTTTGTGTTTGAGATCGTCGGCACGGTAATACCATTGCAGAATTTTTTTACGTTCCCGACGTGATGGATCGGACTCGATCTCAACCGGTTCGTTGAGCAGACGCTCGGCGAAATCCTTGATCGCGTCCCCTTCCAGCGTCGCAGAAAACAGCAGGGTTTGCTTGCGCCAGCGGGTTTCTCCGGCGATGTGTTCAATATCTTGGGCAAAGCCCATATCCAGCATTCTGTCCGCTTCGTCCAGAATCAGCGTTTCTACCGCGCGGCAATCAAAGTTTTCTTCTTTGATGTATTGCATCAGACGGCCAGTTGTCGCGACGACGACATCCTGATTTTCACTGAACACTTCCGCGTGGTTCATATATGCCACGCCGCCAGTGATAGTGGCGATATCCAGATGCGTATGTGCTGCGAATGCTCGCGCCTGATCGGCTACCTGCATGGCGAGTTCACGCGTTGGCGTGAGGATCAGAATACGAGGTGGACCTGATTTTTTACGAGGGAAATCGATAAGATGCTGCAAAACCGGCAGCAGATAAGCGGCGGTTTTACCTGTTCCTGTTGGCGCGGAGCCCAGTACGTCACGGCCTTCCATCGCCGGAGGAATTGCCTCGGCTTGAATCGCAGTCGGACGTTCATAACCCATATCACGCAGGGCGTCTAACAGGCTTTCATCAAGATCGAGCTCGGAAAAATTGGTTACAGTCATGGTCTACCTCTATTTGGGGCGCCGATTATAGACGGATTGGCCGGTTTCTTCACCTGTTTAAGCAGACATCGGCACTTTTCCTGCATTGATGTTTCACCTATGCTACTGCGGTTTGCGTTTGGAATCTTATTTTCATGAGTCATCAGGCTGATAATAAACTGACATTGCGTCGGGATGGATTTACCTTCAAGCAATTCTTTGTGGCGCACGATCGCTGTGCAATGAAGGTGGGGACCGATGGCATTCTTCTGGGTGCGTGGACACCGGTGTCCTCAGCCACGCGGGTCCTGGATATCGGCAGTGGTTCTGGCCTCCTCGCGTTGATGCTGGCGCAACGTTCCGAGCCGCATGTTCGGATTGATGCCGTTGAGCTGGATAGCGCCGCCAGTCAGCAGGCGAGAGAAAACGTTGCCGTTTCTCCATGGGCGGAAAGAATAGCGGTTTATACTGAAGATATCGTGGATTTCACCGCGACGCGATTCTCTGAGTATTCGTTGATTATAAGCAATCCGCCTTATTTCTCGCCGGGGATCGCGTGTGGTTCAGCTCAGCGTGAGCAGGCGCGCTACACCACATTGTTAACCCATGAAGTGCTATTGGGCTGCGCTCATCAACTCTTGATGCCTGAGGGGATTTTTTGCGTAGTGCTGCCCGTTCAGGTTGCGGAGCACTTTATCCCGCTGGCGCAGCAACACAATTGGCACGTCCAACAGCAGCTTCTCGTATCTGAACAGGAAGATAGACCAGCGCATCGCGTTTTGCTGGCGCTGTCTCGCGAAGAAAAGGAGTGTGTGAGTTCTTGGTTGGCTATACGTGATGCAGAAAGACGTTATTCGACGGATTTTCAGCAACTGACAAAAGATTTTTATCTTTTCATGTAGGTGGCAGACGCTTTGTTGCCGCGTCTGCCTTTTCTGAACTACGATTTTTATGAATTATGGCACCAGAATCGTTGGTGTCGGTGCTTCGAACTGTTCTGGATAGTCCAGCGTATAATGCAGCCCGCGGCTTTCTTTCCTTTCCAACGCACAGCGGACGATGAGTTCGGCGACCTGCACCAGATTACGTAGCTCCAGCAAATTGTTGGAAATGCGGAAGTGGGAGTAGTACTCATTAATTTCCTGCTGAAGCAGATGGATTCGGCGTTGCGCCCGTTCCAGCCGCTTGGTGGTCCGCACGATCCCAACGTAGTCCCACATAAACAGACGCAGTTCGTGCCAGTTATGCTGGATCACTACCTGTTCGTCGGAGTTGTCGACCTGGCTTTCATCCCAATCCGGCAATTTTTTTACCGCTTTGATTTGCGGTAAACGCTGCAAAATATCCTCGGCGGCTGACCAGCCATAAACCAGGCATTCCAGCAGTGAATTGGATGCCATGCGGTTTGCGCCGTGCAATCCGGTATAGCTGACTTCGCCAATCGCATACAGGCCGTCAAGGTCGGTACGCCCATGCTGGTCGACCATCACTCCGCCACAGGTATAGTGCGCTGCCGGGACGATCGGTATGGCTTCTCGCGTCAGATCAATGCCGAGAGACTGTAGCTTTTCATCGATAGTAGGGAAGTGCTGTTTGATGAACGCTTCCGGCTTGTGGCTGATATCCAGATACATACAGTCTGCACCAAGCCGTTTCATCTCATGGTCAATCGCTCGGGCGACCACATCACGCGGAGCCAACTCGCCCCTTGCATCGAAATCGGGCATAAAGCGGGAGCCGTCAGGGCGCTTGAGGTATGCGCCTTCACCGCGTAACGCTTCCGTTAGCAGGAAATTTCGCGCCTGCGGATGGAACAGGCAGGTCGGGTGAAATTGATTGAATTCCAGATTTGCCACACGACAACCCGCACGCCACGCCATGGCGATACCGTCGCCGGAGGAAATATCCGGATTCGTGGTGTATTGATAAACTTTGGATGCGCCACCGGTCGCTAAAACTACCGTTTTCGCCCGGCAGGATTCGACGCGTTCCCGTTCACGGCTCCATATATAAGCACCAATAATACGACGAGTACCGGGCAAACCCAGCTTATTGGAGGTAATTAAATCGACGGCGTTACAGCGTTCCATAATCTTAATATTCGGATGGGATAACGCTCTCTGCACCAGCGTATTTTCCACTTCTTTTCCGGTTGCATCCGCTGCGTGCAGAATCCGACGGTGGCTATGTCCACCTTCGCGCGTGAGATGATAGCGTTCTTCGCCGCTGGTGCTGGTTTCGGTATCGAATAGCACGCCTTGTTCTATCAGCCATTGCACGCAGTGTTTGGCATTACTGGCGATGAATTCAACGGCCTCCCTTTCACACAGGCCATCACCAGCGATCAATGTATCGTCGATATGAGAATCAATTGTGTCGGTTTCATCGAAAACGGCTGCGATGCCGCCTTGAGCATAAAACGTCGCGCCTTCGTTGAGTGGGCCTTTGCTTAGTACCGTCACGTTGGCCTGTGAAGCCAGCCGCAGCGCGAGTGAAAGCCCGGCAGCACCGCTGCCAATGATTAAAACATCACAGACGTGTTCAGTGGTCGTTTGCATGGTCGTGTCGTGGATGCAAAAAGAAGAGGAATTCCGATGTTAGCACCCAACGGTTGATTGCAGTATGGGTTTTTAGCCCCTTACGCTATAAAGAATAAGCGGATGATGGAGCATGGTGAATCGTGCGAATACCTTGGATTTATCGTATCATCCTCGCAAGAACGTAGAACCCTCAGATGAAGACAATTTTTTTGATGAAGACAATGTGTAATGAAGAGAATGCGTCATGATACGCATCGCAAAGACGAGTAACGGCGCTAAGTAAAAGAAAAATGATGGCTCGGAACTTTATTGAATGTCTTGGTTCTAATGAGGAGCTTGCTCTAAATATGACTTATATAGCTGGCAGTACTATTTTATGTGTGGAGAACGGTTTGAGTAGAGATTACCTCGGATGAGCGAGCAACTGGCAGATCAGGTTCTGGTCGAGCGAGTCCAAAAAGGCGATCAAAAATCGTTTAACTTGTTGGTCGTTCGTTATCAGCATAAGGTAGCGAGCCTGGTATCGCGGTATGTTCCTCAAGGGGACGTGCCGGACGTGGTACAGGAATCGTTTATTAAAGCGTATCGCGCGCTGGAATCATTCCGCGGCGATAGTGCGTTCTATACGTGGCTGTATCGTATTGCAGTGAATACGGCCAAGAATTATCTGGTAGCTCAGGGCCGCCGCCCGCCTTCCAGCGACATTGATGCTAATGACGCAGAAAACTACGAAAATGCGGGCGCACTGAAAGAAATATCGAACCCTGAGAATTTAATGTTGTCAGAAGAATTACGAAGCATAGTTTTCCGAACCATCGAGTCTTTGCCGGAAGATTTACGTTTAGCGATTACGCTGCGTGAGTTGGACGGTTTAAGTTACGAAGAGATTGCTGTGATTATGGATTGTCCCGTCGGCACTGTTCGTTCTCGTATTTTCCGAGCGCGGGAAGCTATTGATAATAAAGTACAACCGCTTATTCAGCGCTAACGAGTGTTTTCTGTTATGCGCATGACTAATGATGGATTTGACAAGGTAAGGGTGTCGGTATGCAGAAAGAGAAACTTTCCGCTTTAATGGATGGCGAAGCAGTAGATTCCGAACTGTTAGGCGCATTGTCACGCGATGACGCGTTACAGCAAAGTTGGCAAAGTTATCATCTAATTCGTGATACGTTGCGGGGTGATGTCAGTGAAAACGTGATTCACCTGGACATCGCTTCTCGCGTTGCCGCTGCAATCGAAAAAGAGCCTGTTCGTCTGGTTCCACAAGCGCAGCCTGAATCTCAGCCACAACCTGTCGAATGGACGAAAATGCCTTTCTGGCACAAAATCCGTCCGTGGGGTAGCCAACTGACGCAAGTCGGTGTCGCCGCCTGCGTGTCCTTAGCGGTGATCGTCGGCGTACAAAATTATCAGCAGGGTAACGCACCTGAACATGTTGTCGAATCCGGCGTGTTTAGCACCTTACCCGCTATGGGAACTGCCTCTCCAGTGAGTCTGGGCGTGCCGTCTGAAAATGTTGCCCCTCACAGTGGTCAACAGAAATCCGATATGCAGCGTAATCGTCTTAACGCCATTTTACAGGACTACGAATTACAGCGCCGGCTACATGCTGAGCACGCTCTGCCGCAAGACGATCAGCAAGCGGCCATTCAGGTTCCCGGCACTCAATCATTAGGAACACAGTCTCGTTAATGAAGCGTGTTTGGTCCGCCGTCTGTTTTCTGATTGGCAGCCTGTTTTATTCTACCTTCGCCCCGGCTCAGAATGTTGAGCCGGGCGCGTTGCTGCAACAGATGAATAGCGCCGTTCGTTCTCTGAATTACGAAATTTCATTTATTAACATCACTCTGCAAGGATTTGAGTCAGTGCGGTATCGCCATGCCGTAGTCAATAATCGTTCCTTGGCGCAGTTGCTGTTTATGGATGGGCCGCGACGCGAAATTTTGCAGCGTGGTAATGAGGTCAGCTACTTTGATCCCGGTTTTGAGCCGTTTACGCTAGCCAGCGATCATATCGTAGATTCTCTCCCTTCTCTGGTTTTCGCTGATTTCCAGAAACTCTCGCCTTATTATGATTTTATTCCCGCCGACGGAAGGGTGCGTATTGCCGATCGTCTGGCATCAGGGATTCGAGTCATTTCCCGAGATGGTACGCGCTACAGCTACATGGTGTGGATTGATGCGGAATCGAAACTTCCCTTGCGCATTGATCTACAGGATCGCAATGGTGACAAACGGTTGGAGCAATTCTTAACAACATCGCTGATTGTTGATGATGATGTGGTTAGCGTGATGCGTCCGTTGGAAGGGATCAAACTTCCCCCTGTGTTACCCACGCCTGCTACAGAAAAAGGTGATTTTACCTGGGAGCCAGAATGGCTGCCTGCGGGGATGAAAGCGCTTTCGCACAGCAAAAAAGTATTGCCCGGCTCGTCTATTCCGATTGAAACACGTCTGTACAGCGATGGTTTGTTTAGCTTCTCGATTAACATTAGCCCGTCTTCTGACGTGAGTGAGGAACAGTCTCTGCTCACGGGACGACGTTCTATTCATACCGTCATGCGGGGAAATCGCGAGATTACCGTTGTCGGTGATATTCCCCCCTCGACGGCTAAGCGCGTGGCTGACAGTATCGTTCTGAAGGCGCAACCATGATCAAAGAGTGGGCAACGGTTGTGTCATGGCAGGATGGCATCGCAGAGTTGCGGTGTGAGCCGAGTGCGGGATGTGGCAGTTGTAAATCCCGTTCGTCGTGTGGGACGGGCTTGTTAAGCCAGCTCGGGCTTTCCGCTGAAAATACGCTGTATGTTCCTTACGATCGACCTTTAGAGGTCGGGCAAAAAGTGGAATTGGGTATTTCAGAAGGGCGATTACTACTTTCTGCTGCTCTGGTTTACTTCGTCCCGCTGGTTGGATTGCTGATCGGGGCGGCGATATTCCAAACGCTATTCGGTACCGATTTGGCTGCCGTTATCGGCGCGTTGTTGGGCGGGGGGGGCGCGTTTATCGGCGTGAAGCAATGGGCAAAACGGTTAGGTAAAAATAAGCGTTATGAGCCTGTTATCCTGCAAATTGCGTTGTCTGGCACTCTCTTACAAAATTGACCTGTGAGCCTGAGCATAAATGGCGTGCGATGCGGAGACTGTGTTCAGTATTTTGTTATCTTTCGACACGATGTTTACCACGTAATGACACTTTACTTCCTGCTTTCCTCTTGTTGTCCTGCTATTCCAAATAAAACCGTCATAATCAAGGGGAATGCACCGGACATGACTAGGTTTTCACGCTTCTCGCATGTAGAATGCTGCGATTCAGGTGGAATAACATCGCTGCTGTTTCCACCTATGCGCATGCCCATCGGCAAGAATTTCAGGAATATCAAGGTAGAAAAATTTTTATAATGAAGCATATACGAAATTTCTCCATTATTGCCCATATCGACCACGGTAAATCAACGCTATCTGACCGTATTATCCAGATTTGTGGCGGTTTAACCGAGCGTGAAATGGCTGCGCAGGTTCTGGATTCCATGGATCTGGAGCGTGAACGCGGAATAACGATTAAAGCACAAAGCGTGACGCTGGATTATAAAGCGCAGGACGGCCAAACCTACCAGCTAAACTTCATTGATACGCCTGGGCACGTTGACTTCTCTTATGAGGTTTCCCGCTCGCTCGCTGCCTGTGAGGGCGCGTTGCTTGTTGTTGATGCTGGGCAGGGGGTTGAAGCTCAAACGTTGGCCAACTGCTATACCGCGTTGGATATGAATCTGGAAGTGGTGCCGGTTCTGAACAAGATCGACCTGCCTGCTGCTGACCCAGATCGTGTTGCTCAGGAAATTGAAGATATCGTCGGTATTGATGCTACCGATGCTGTGCGCTGTTCTGCAAAAACAGGGATTGGCGTGCCGGATGTATTGGAGCGCCTGGTTCGTGATATTCCAGCGCCGGAAGGCAGCCCTGATGAACCGTTGCAGGCGCTGATTATCGACTCTTGGTTCGATAACTACCTTGGCGTTGTGTCGCTGGTACGTATCAAAAACGGCACAATGCGCAAAGGCGACAAAATTAAGGTAATGAGTACAGGTCAGGTTTATAACGCCGACCGTCTCGGTATTTTTACACCGAAGCAGATCGACCGCGATGTATTGAACTGTGGCGAAGTAGGCTGGCTGGTTTGCGCCATCAAAGATATTTTGGGTGCGCCAGTCGGGGATACGCTAACGTTGGCGCGCCATCCGGCTGAAAAAGCGCTGCCGGGCTTCAAAAAAGTCAAACCTCAGGTTTATGCCGGTCTGTTCCCGATCAGTTCCGACGACTATGAAGCATTCCGTGATGCGTTAGGCAAGTTGAGCCTCAATGATGCCTCTCTGTTCTATGAGCCGGAAAGCTCCACTGCGCTAGGCTTTGGCTTCCGCTGTGGCTTTCTTGGTCTGTTGCACATGGAGATCATTCAGGAACGTCTGGAGCGTGAGTACGATCTGGAACTGATCACCACGGCACCAACAGTAGTGTATGAAGTAGAAACGACGGCGAAAGAAACCATTTATGTTGATAGCCCGTCTAAACTGCCGCCGTTGAATAATATCCAGGAACTGCGCGAACCGATTGCCGAGTGTCACATGCTGATGCCTCAGGAATATTTGGGCAACGTAATTACGCTCTGTATTGAGAAGCGTGGCGTGCAGACGAACATGGTGTATCACGGTAATCAGGTGGCGTTGACGTATGAAATCCCGATGGCTGAAGTGGTGCTCGATTTCTTTGATCGCCTGAAATCAACCTCTCGTGGCTATGCATCGCTGGATTACGGCTTCAAACGTTTCCAGACATCGGACATGGTGCGCGTTGATGTATTAATCAACAACGAGCGTGTCGATGCATTAGCTCTGATTACTCACCGTGATAATTCACAATATCGTGGTCGTGAATTCGTCGAAAAGATGAAAGAACTTATTCCGCGTCAGCAGTTTGATATTGCGATTCAGGCTGCGATTGGTAACCACATTATTGCGCGCTCTACGGTTAAGCAATTGCGTAAAAACGTACTGGCCAAGTGTTATGGTGGCGACGTCAGCCGTAAGAAGAAACTGTTGCAGAAACAGAAAGACGGTAAGAAACGGATGAAGCAGGTCGGCAACGTCGAACTGCCGCAAGAGGCGTTTCTGGCAATTTTGCACGTCGGCAAAGACAGTAAATAAATTCTGAGGAGTTGGCATGGCCAATATGTTTGCCGTAATTCTGGCATTGGTGACGCTGGTCACGGGGATTGTCTGGTGTTTAGAGCGCTTCGTCTGGGAACCCGCTCGTCGGAAAAAATTTGCCGCTATGAGCGGTGCCGACCTGGCTGATGGCGCGGTTTCATCGAAAGCCATTGTACAACCTGGCTGGATCGAGACGATAGCATCCGTATTCCCTGTTGTTGCTTTGGTGTTGGTTGTGCGCTCCTTTATTTATGAGCCGTTTCAAATTCCATCTGGTTCGATGATGCCGACGCTATTGATCGGTGATTTTATCCTGGTGGAAAAATTTGCCTATGGCATTAAAGAACCCTTCACGCAACAAACGCTGATTGAAACGGGGCACCCGAAGCGTGGCGATGTGGTGGTGTTTAAATATCCGTCCGATCCGAAGGTGGACTTCATCAAACGGGTGGTTGGCGTGCCTGGCGATCGCGTCAGCTATAACCCGATGACCAAGCAGGTCACGATTCGTCCATCCTGTCAGGGGCAACAGGCGTGTGATACGGCTCTGGCGGTCACGTACAGTAATGTGCAACCTAGTGACTTTGTTCAGACTTTCAATCAGCCCGGTGTGGAAGCGCGTGGTGGTTTCTATCAGGTGCCTGCCAATGACAACAGCGTAGAGGGGGTTCGCATGGGCGCACGCAAAGAGTCATTAGGCAATGTAACACACAATATTCTGTTGGTGCCGGGTCAGCAGGATCAACTCGGTGGTTATTATAAGCAATCACAGCAGCAGCTTGCGACATGGGTTGTCCCGACCGGGCACTACTTCATGATGGGTGATAACCGAGACAACAGTCTGGATAGTCGCTACTGGGGTTTTGTACCGGAGAGAAATCTGGTCGGTAAAGCTACTGCTATCTGGATGAGCTTTGAGAAGCAGGAAGGTGAATGGCCTACTGGTGTACGTTTGAGCCGCATCGGTGGTATTCATTAATCAAAAGTAAACATTGATCAAAATAAGATACAGGCAGCATTCTGATGCTGTCCGTTGTAGAATATTTTCTGAAACGTTATTTTTGAAAGAACATGCCCTAAATAGTACGAGTTGCAGGACAAAACGTTATCGTTTGAACCATGTTAACGAACATGCAACGCGAAGTATGACGGGCAGAAAGGCAGGTTCTCTTATGGGAGCCAATGCAAACGAAACAGTTTTGACCGAATTGGTAAGCAGGGCTGTTCCGTATGCTGCTGTTTTTGACGCATCGTTGATCTATTGGTAACACATGAATCCCATCCTGATAAATCGTTTACAAAGAAAGCTGGGCTATACTTTTCAGCAGTACGAGCTTTTGTTACAGGCGTTGACGCATCGTAGCGCCAGCAGCAAACATAATGAAAGACTCGAATTCCTGGGTGACTCCATCCTGAGTTTTGTGATCGCCAATGCGCTGTATCACCGTTTCCCCAAGGTTGATGAAGGGGATATGAGCCGGATGAGGGCAACGCTGGTACGGGGAAACACGCTGGCGGAAATCGCGCGTGAATTCGAACTGGGAGAGTGTTTGCGCCTCGGTCCCGGTGAATTGAAAAGCGGTGGTTTCCGTCGTGAATCGATCCTGGCTGATACGGTCGAAGCGCTGATTGGTGGCATTTTCCTCGACAGTGACATCCTGAATATCGAGCGTTTGATCCTGAATTGGTATCAAACGCGTCTGGATGAAATCAGTCCTGGCGATAAGCAAAAAGATCCGAAAACGCGGTTGCAGGAATTTCTGCAAGGGCGCCACTTACCTTTGCCAACCTATCTGGTTGTGCAGGTTCGTGGGGAAGCACACGATCAGGAATTTACTATCCACTGTCAGGTGAGCGGCTTTAGCGAGTCGGTCATTGGTACAGGATCGAGCCGTCGTAAAGCTGAACAGGCTGCGGCTGAACAAGCGTTGAAAAAACTGGAGCTTGAATGAGCGAAGTACAGACACACTGCGGTTTTGTCGCGATTGTTGGTCGACCTAACGTCGGAAAATCGACGTTATTGAATCAATTATTGGGGCAGAAGATCTCAATTACGTCACGTAAGCCTCAGACGACGCGGCATCGCATTATGGGTATTCACACTGAAGGGCCTTATCAGGCTATCTATGTGGATACGCCGGGATTGCATATTGAAGAAAAGCGCGCGATTAACCGCCTGATGAACCGTGCGGCGAGTAGCTCGATTGGTGACGTTGAGCTGATCATTTTCGTTGTCGAAGGTACGCACTGGAACGACGACGATGACATGGTGTTGAATAAACTGCGTGACCAGAAACTTCCTGTGCTGTTGGCAATCAATAAAGTCGATAACGTCACGGATAAAACCAAGTTACTGCCGCACATTCAGTTCCTTAGCCAGCAGATGGACTTCCTTGATGTCGTACCAATCTCTGCGGAGAAAGGCACCAATGTTGATACGATTGCCAGCATTGTGCGTAAACACTTACCGCAGACAACGCATCACTTCCCGGAAGATTACATCACCGATCGTTCTCAGCGTTTTATGGCCTCGGAAATAATTCGAGAAAAGCTGATGCGTTTCCTGGGTGAAGAATTACCGTATTCTGTAACGGTCGAAATAGAGCGTTTCGTGACGAATGAACGCGGCGGCTATGACATCAACGGTCTGATATTGGTTGAGCGTGAAGGCCAGAAGAAGATGGTCATTGGCAACAAGGGTGCCAAAATTAAAACCATTGGAATCGAGTCTCGTCAGGATATGGAAGAGATGTTCGAAGCCAAAGTTCACCTTGAGCTGTGGGTCAAAGTGAAATCCGGCTGGGCAGATGACGAACGAGCCCTGCGTAGCCTGGGTTATAGCGAAGACTTGTAAGGTTCACGCCGATGGAAGGCTGGCAGCGCGCATTTGTCTTACATGGGCGACCTTACAGTGAAACCAGCTTATTGCTGGATCTGTTTAGCGAAAGCGATGGTCGGGTTCGTGTGCTTGCCAAAGGCGCACGAGCTCGCCGCTCTAGCCTGAAAGGTTGCTTACAGCCTTTCACTCCGCTGCTGGTGCGCTGGAGTGGGCGGGGAGAAGTGAAAACATTACGCAGTGCGGAGCCTGTTTCGCTGGCGTTGCCACTGACAGGTTCGATGCTGTATAGCGGTTTATACGTTAACGAACTGCTGTCTCGTGTACTGGAGCATGAAACCAATTATTCTGCTCTTTTCTTTGATTATCTCCACTGCTTACAACATCTTGCTGTACAAGATGCTTCTCCAGAACCGGCATTAAGGCGCTTTGAACTCGCGCTACTGGGCTATTTGGGATATGGCGTCGATTTCCTGCATTGTGCGGGTAGCGGTGAACCTGTGTCAGATACTATGACCTATCAGTATCGAGAGGAAAGAGGATTTATTGCCAGTCTGGTTGTCGATAATAAAAGTTTTACCGGGCATGAACTGCATTCACTGGCATCGCGTGAATTTCCTGATGTGGGCACACTGAAGGCTGCAAAGCGTTTCACCCGCATCGCGTTAAAGCCGTATCTGGGGGGAAAACCGTTGAAAAGTCGCGAGCTATTTCGACAGTTTGTTCCTGCTGCTAATTTGTCCAAACCCACATCTTCTGATAAATAATCCTCTTCCTTCAGTACCCTGACGCTGTGACATCGGTGTAAACTGCCACGTAACGTGCATGACTTTACCGAGGATTTATCATGGCTGAATTGTTGCTTGGCGTTAATATCGATCACATTGCGACACTGCGTAATGCACGTGGAACGGCGTATCCCGATCCCGTTCAGGCGGCTTTTATCGCTGAGCAGGCGGGAGCGGATGGCATCACGGTGCACTTGCGTGAAGATCGTCGTCATATCACGGACCGTGATGTGCGGATCCTGAGAGAGACACTCCAAACCCGTATGAATCTGGAAATGGCTGTCACTGAAGAAATGCTGAATATCGCCTGTGAGGTGAAGCCGCATTTTTGCTGTCTGGTCCCAGAAAAACGCCAGGAGGTAACAACAGAAGGTGGGCTAGATGTGGCAGGGCAGCAGGAAAAAATTGATAACGCGGTGGCCAGACTTATCCAGGCAAACATATTGGTATCGCTCTTTATCGATGCAGATAAACGGCAAATTGATGCCGCTGTTGCCAGCGGAGCACCTTATATCGAAATTCATACCGGGGCGTATGCCGATGCGCCAGATGATGAAACTCGCCAGCATGAGTTCGAGCGCATTCGTGATGCTGCGACTTACGCAGCGGCGCAAGGGCTCAAGGTTAATGCCGGTCATGGCTTAACGTACCATAACGTTCTGCCGATTGCGGCGTTGCCGGAAATGCACGAATTAAATATCGGGCATGCGATTATCGGGCGCGCGGTGATGAGCGGGCTGAAAGATGCCGTTGCCGAAATGAAGATGCTGATGCGGGAAGCTCGTCGCTGATGGCGATTCTTGGGCTGGGAACGGATATTGTCGAAATTGCCCGTATTGAAGTAGTGATTGAACGTTCAGGCGAGCGATTGGCTCGCCGCATTCTGACGGATGCTGAATGGGCGCATTATCAGCAGCATCAGCAGCCTGTTCGTTTCCTCGCCAAGCGCTTTGCCGTGAAAGAAGCGGCAGCAAAGGCCTTTGGTACCGGAATCCGTAACGGGCTCGCGTTCAACCAGTTTGAGGTTTTTAATGACGAACTGGGTAAACCTTGCCTGCGGTTTTTTGCTAAAGCGGCAGAGCTGGCTGAACAAATGGGTGTCAGACACGTCCATGTGACGCTGGCTGATGAAAGACGCTATGCCTGTGCGACGGTGATTATCGAAAGTTGACCGCGCATAAATGGATTATCAAATCCTGTCGGCGTGATGCATGAGCACGTATTTTTCCCACAACTGCTCATTACCTTCAAGATGGTTTGGGTCTTTGACGATCGTATTGTCGATTGGACAGACTTTCTGACATGTCGGCGTGTCATAGTGACCAACACACTCAGTGCAGAGAGTGGTATCAATTTCATAAATGTCCATGCCCATGGAAATGGCCTGATTAGGGCACTCAGGTTCGCACATGTCACAGTTAATGCATTTATGGGTGATGAGTAACGCCATGATGTTCTTCTACCTTACAAACAGGGCGCAGATTATACCTGTTGATGCCCGTTTAGACACGCGTAACTGTCATTGATCGACAATATACAGTGGGCCGGCTCCCTGTTGTCTTCGCGCACCTTTCTTCTAGGGCGGTTTACTGTGCTTTAGTAGGCCTTCAGCATGCAATCTATTGGCTGCATAAATAGTGAGGTTACAGGGTAAAATTACCATCTGTTCGTTAAATTGGTTTTATACCTATGCTTTAGACTGTATCAATCAGCCAGTGCAACTGTGTTTCTTGGGTTTTAATTCATTGATTTACAGTTTAAATAAATTTAGTTGTGATATTGAACCACTTATTTTTGTAATATCATGGACATTGATTTAATCGGAATTAGCGATGACGTTTGCATCAGGAGTGTCGATGACGGTGCATGTCCATATGATATAATTTTATAACTAATAGTGTCAGTTTAATGGCGGAACTCATAGTGCAGCAGGAAGGTCATCTTAATCAGGTTGGGGTAGGATTTTTCCAACAGGAAAGCGCGGGAACATTAGACGCTGATTATTGGCTCCAATGTCAACGGCGGTATACTTTTCAGCCCATTTATCGAACATCCGGTAAATTAATGGCTATTGAGTTACTGACTTCTGTTTTTTCTCCCATCCTGCCGCAAAAATTCATCTCTCCTGAAAAATACTTCGCGAATATTGATGTTGAAACCCGTCTGTTAATTATTGTAGAGCAACTACAACTTTTATCTCAGTGGCATGTTCGATTTATTCGCGACGATCTTTTTGCCTCTGTCAACATTGATGGCATGACGTTATTGGCGTTGCAAAATAATCTTGAAGCCAAACGACTGATCGCAACAATGCCCTGGATTCGTTTTGAAATGATCGAAAATCAGGGAGGGCTACCAAAAGAAATCTTAACTAAGCTCCCTGAAGCACAAACCCTCTGGCTTGATGATTTTGGCTGCGGTATGGCGAATTTTTCATCACTGATGTTGGCTCAGTATGACTGTATCAAAGTGGCCCGCGAACTTTTTATTCTCCTGCAACAAAGTAGTGAAGGGCGCACGGTGTTCCCTGCATTGATCGCACTACTTTCACGCTTTTGTAATTATGTGGTCATTGAGGGCATCGAGACACAGGAGGAATGGACAATTGTTCAGGCATCGCATGCCTATGCTGCTCAGGGATACTATCTCTCTCGCCCACAACCGTTCGAAAATTTTGAGGCGTTGAAGCTCGAGCTATAGGTGATAACCTGCTGTTTAGGCTATCACTTCACTTAGCCGATTTTTGCCGTCCGTTCTCTACTTTCCTGCCATATCAATTCATTACATTTCTTAATGCTTTGTTGCCGTATAAAAAAACACCTCTTCAGTTGCTTTGTTTTCTTCCCTCTATTTCAAGTGATAATGCTGTTTTTTGTTTTGTTTTTGTTATTTAATTCTTATTTTATTTGTTATGTTAGTGTTTAATTTCTAAAAAATAGCGAGATAGGAAACGGAAGATTTTTCATCAAATTATGACACATATAATCGCACACTTGCGTTAATGATTTTGTTTTTTTCTTTTAATTATTTGATTTTCAAGGGTAAAAAAATATAATGTTTACTGTTAACGATCGAAAATCATTTTGTGATAGATTTTGTTGATTAAAACAATGATACTTATTGGTATAATTGATTTGCTTACAAAAAATTGATGTTCAAAATACATCGCTATACACCTTTAGGAATATTCTTTTATTCCATTAGAAAATCTTATAACACGAACAATTACTACTATTAAATTAAGATACTCTTTTGAATTTGCTGTTTTTATCTGCGCACAGTCATATGTGAGGGCTTTATGCTGACGTTGCTATGTTTCTAAATACTCCTGCTTCATGGAGCGTTTTCTCTTTCATCCTTTCTGCTCTCCGGAAATGTACCAATCCCGAGAATCTTCGGGGGAGGGAGTTGTTGCCGGGATTTTTCGTCATCAGCGTTGTGATTTGTACGATCAGGATCACTCGGGCCTGAGGAGAGTGTTATTGTGTATGAAATTATAATAACCTTGCTATTACTATTGTTGTTGTTTTCTTCTGTGAAAAATAGAAAAATTAAACAAAAGTTTAAAGTTGAGCAGAAAAAACAAGATTTTCTTAACATGACTTTCTTTGCAATGGAATATAGTCCTGCGTCAATTATGATAGCAGATGAAAATTGTGAAATTATTTACGTAAATCGCCAGTTTATTACCATGTCTGGTTATATGCCGGATGAGGTTATTGGCAAAAAAACAAATATATTGAACTCCGGTATGACCAATGCCAGCGTCTATGAAGATCTATGGGCTACCATAAATAAAGGTAATATTTGGAGTGGTGAGTTCGTTAACCGGCGCAAAGATGGGCAGCTGTATTGGGAAAAGGCCAATATCGTTAAGATATATAATAAAGCGAGTAACACGACTCAATATGTCGGTATTAAGTTAGATATTACGGAACGGAAATCGCAAGAGCATCATGATAATTCATACAACCGTGCGCTGGAGCTGTTATCAAGCGGTGCGCCGCTAAAGGATATTCTGGATGCGATCATTTTCAGCGTTGAGGAAAAAAATCCTGGCCGCATCGTCTGTTCTGTACTGTTAGTCGATAAAGACAAAAAATGTCTGACGCTGGGATCTGCGCCTAGCCTGCCAGGTTTTTATAAAAATGCTATTCACAATGTGAAAATCGCCGATGGTGTAGCGTCTTTTGGTACGGCGGCTTATACCGGTAAACGGGTAATCGCTGACGATATCTCTGTCCATCCAGACTGGTCGTTGTATAAAGGGCTTGCATTATATGCTGGGCTGCGTTCGTGTTGGTCTGAACCTATCATCGGACAGAACAAAGAAATATTAGGTGTTTTAAGTGTTTATCATCGAAAAGTATATGTTCCAACCGAAGAGGAAATTTTCTCTATAGAGAAATCGGCACAGCTGATTGCGATCGCCATAGAACGCTATCATGCCATTGATATGCTGCGGCGCAGTGAGGAACACTATCGCCAGTTGGCACACTATGACTCATTAACGTCATTGGCTAACGGCCTGACATTCGCGGAACAAATGGAACAGGCGATTTTGTTATCGAAACAAACAGGTAGAAAAATCGCGCTGATGTTCCTGGATCTCGACAAATTTAAACAGATAAATGATTCATTCGGACATGCTGTTGGCGATTTGTTACTGAAAGAAGCCGCTGCGCGTATGCGTGGTGCGGTTAGGGATTCGGATACGGTATATCGCCGTAGCGGTGATGAATTTATTATTCTGCTTCAGGGTATTAAAGAAATTGATAATACGCTTTATGTCGCAGATAAAATTCATAACGCATTGAACAAGCCGTTTGAGATCAATGGAAAAACGCTTGATATATCATGCAGTATCGGTATTGCATTGTACCCAGAGCACGGTTCCGACTCTCTGACGCTGGCAATTAATGCTGATTCAGCTATGTATCAGGCTAAAGCGATGGGGCGGAGCCAAACTCAGATTTATCACGATATGGACGATCGTTGATGAATATACTCGTCATACTTCAAGTTGCATGTGCGTTGGCTGCGTTCACTCACCCGAATCACTTACTTGAGTAAGCTCATCGGGATTCCTTCTCTTGCCGCCTTCCTGAAACTCGAATTATTTAGAGTATAAAATAGAAAATGCATTATTTTTATGAAATGCCTTTTTATTATCTTTCTCGTAGAGCCTCTGCTTTTGCTCGAATAATCGGCTTTAACAAATAACTGAGGATTGTTTTCTTTCCCGTTATTATATCAACAGAGGCCACCATACCAGGAATGATAAGAAGCGGTTTATCGGCTGTACCTAAATAATTCTTATCAGTCCGCAGTCGGATAATATAAAAGCTGTTCCCTTCTTTATCGGTTACTGTGTCTGGGCTAATTTGTTCCAACTGACCTTTTAAACCGCCGTAGATGGTGTAGTCATAGGCTGTCAATTTTATTATGGCATCCTGACCTGGATGTAAAAAGGCGATATCCTGCGGGCGAATTTTAGCTTCGACTAACAGTTTGTCATCCAGCGGAACAATTTCCACCAGATCACTACCCGGCTGAATGACGCCCCCGATAGTATTTACCAGAACCTGCTGCACGATACCGCGAACCGGTGATACAACTAGCGTTCGGTTGACCCGGTCTTCAAGTGCTTTACCCGTGGCTTCAATTTTGTTCAGGTTGGTTTGTGCTTCACTGAGCTGAGATAATGCCTCGCTTTTGTAGCGGCTGCGCGTTTCCTCTATTTTATTCTCGCTCTCTTTAATCGCAGACTCCGCCCGCGGAATGGAGAGTCTAATGGAGTCAAGCTGACCACGCGTTTCTACTTCAGCACGGCGCAGACGTAAAACCTCTACTTTAGAAATGGCACCTTCTGCGATCAGCGGTTCTGACATTTTAATTTCTTGCTGAAGCAGGCCCAGACTATTGCGGAATTGGATCTCCTTGGCTGCGAAATCGCGCAGTTCCTGACGGCGCTGAATCAATTGCTCTTCCAGACCGGATATTTCGTTATGCAGCTGCTGGCGACGGCTATTATAAAGCTCTTGTTCTCCTGCCGCGATTTTAGGGGCTTGCATCGTAATCTCTTCGGAAAGCACTAACGCCTGACCGCTAATTTCGGCTTTCAGACGTTCAATTCGTGACAGCAGCGCAAGCCGATCGGCTTCGGTTTCACCGACATTAGAAGCAAAGCGCGTATCATCAAGGCGTAGCAAAGAGTCGCCAGCATTCACGACCTGCCCCTCACGGATGAATACTTCCGTGATAATACCCCCTTCCAGGTTTTGAATTTTTTGCAGCCGGGAAGAAGGAATCGCTTTCCCGTCGCCTCGCGTGACTTCATCAATATTCGCTAGCCCGGCCCACAGGATGAAAAACAGGAAAAAAGCACCGATAGCCCACAGCGTGAAGCGAATAGAGCGTGGCGAATCCTCAGCCATTGCCCGACTCACTTCTGGCATCGTTTGCAGGCTTTCTTCGTCTCCGCCGACAAAATATCGTTTGATTCGTTTGATATATTTACCGAGACGCATTGATCTGCCCCTTCTTCAACGCATCCATCACGATCGCTTTCGGCCCATCAGCAATGATTTTACCTCGGTCAACAATCACTAAACGATCGACCAGCGCCAGCATCGAAACTCGATGGGTCACCAGCAAGAGCGTTTTCTCTGCAATTACGGGGATCAGAGCCTGCTTTAGTCGATCTTCGCTGGTGTTATCCATCGAACTGGTGGGTTCATCGAGCACCAGAATCGGCGGATCGAGCAACAGCGCTCTGGCTATTGCGACAGCCTGACGTTGCCCGCCGGAGAGCTGTTGACCGCGTTCGCCAACCTGAAGGTTGTAGCCATCGGGGTGCAGACGTGCGAACTCATTCACCCCGGAAATTTCCGCTGCTCGCAACATGGCTTCATCTTCGACATAGCGTGCGCCGCTAATGAGGTTATTGCGCAGCGAACCACTGAATAACTGAATATCTTGAGGAACATAGCCGATATTGTGACGCAAATCGCTGACATCCAACTGTCGGGCATCGACACCGTCGATCAGAATATTGCCCACATTGGGCTGATAGAGGTTCACAATCAGCTTTTGTAGCGAGCTTTTACCCGAGCCGCTGCGGCCAATGACACCCACTTTCTCACCGGGAGCGATAGTCAGGCTGATGCTTTGTAGCGAACTGGTTTTTTGTTCTGGGTAATTGAACGTCACATCGCGAAATTCGATACCCCCTCGGATGCTCTCGCGCTTCAGTGGGCGTTCGTTATCGCTACGCTCCTGCGGCAACTGCATCATCTGTTCAGTCGTTTGCATCGTTAAACGTGCCTGCTGGTAACGGCTGACCAAACCAGACAGTTGACCTAAAGGCATCAATGCTCTGCCGTTCAGCATATAACAGGCAATAAGCCCACCCATGCTGAGTTTGCCGTTAATTAGCATATAGACACCGACGACAATCATGGCAACGCCAGCAAATTGCTGAAACCACTGCGTCAGGTTAACCGCCAGTGAGGATAACGTTTTTGCCCGCATTTCCAGCTTGCTTAGGCTACCAATCGTCTGTTCCCACAGGTGCTGTCGTTCACTTTCCGCATTATTTACTTTGATGGCATCCAGACTGCTCAATGTTTCGATCAATGTTGCTTGCCGTTCACTGGCAAGATGCATCGTTTTTTCGATCGTAGCGGACAGCGGTTTTTGCATCGCCCAGCTTGCCAGCAGAGCGATAGGGTAGGCCAGTATAGAAACCCAGACCAGCGGGCCGCCGATGATGCCGATAACTAATAGCAGAAGCAGGGTAAAGGGGAAATCGATCAGCGTCGTCAGCGTCAGTGAGGAAAGAAAATCTCTTAGCGACTGAAATTCATGAATATTCTGTGCAAAACTACCGACGCGTGCTGGTCGAGCCTTCATCGACATACCGGTAATGCGTTCAAATAACGTAGCCGAAATAATCAGATCGGTTTTTTTGCCCGCCATATCGAGGCAAATACCACGCAGCGTTTTGAGTATTAAATCGAAAACGAAAGCGCCGGTAACGCCGATAGCCAGTACCCACAATGTCGCTGTTGCCTGATTCGGGACAACTCTGTCATAGACATTCATCACGAATAGCGGTGTGGCAAGCGCGATAATGTTCACCAGCAAACTGGCGAGCACGGCATCGAGATAGAGTGAACGTGAAAGTTTAAGCGTATCCTTGAACCAGGATTTAGTGCGCGGAATCAGAGACGGATTCTGCAAATCGAACTGATGGCGAGGCTGAGCAAACATCACCAGACCAAGGTAATTCTGTTGCAGCGTGTTGTGCTCAACGGAAATTTCTCCGCCTTCTGTTTCACTGGGCATCAAGCGTGCACTGCCGTCCGCGTTCCAGCCCAGTAGAATCGCCGCTCGTCCTTCCCGTAACAGCAGCATCGCAGGGAGTGACATCTCAGAAATTTTATTCAGAGAACGCTTGAGAACACGCCCTTGCAACCCCGCGCGTGCAGCCGCTCTTGGGAGCAATTTTACAGACAACCGCTGGTTGGCTAAGGGTAGCCCTGCGGTGAGGGTAGTACGGCTGACGGATTTCCCCTGCAACGTACAGAGGATCAGCAAGCCGTCCAATAAGGGATCATCGTGACGGCTGCGAGGGTCACTATTTTCATGAACGGTGCGTTCGTGAACGATAGACTCATGGGCGGCCGATTCATCAGAACCCTTCGCCTCCTGTACTGAATGCAACTTCATTTAACTGAACGTTCCCTTACGCAACGTGATTCCCTCGCATATAAACCATAATTTATCGCCGTCTGACTAATGAAATATATTAATTGAGGCTCGGCAACTCGGCGTAGGTTGTCACGTTTGTCGAGCTGGTACCAGCATCAGGAGCCGGTATAGCCAAACGGTTTAATAGCTCTCCCATACGCGATGTGATCCGATATTCGGTATAGAGGGCGATAAAGCGAACTTCGACCAGACGGCGTTGCGCGGTGAACAGCTCATTTTCACTGTCCAGTAAGTCCAACAGCGTCCTTTCCCCCAAACCAAATTGCTTCTGATAGGCGGTACGTACTTTCATGCTACGGTCCGCGTATTCGGCGGCAATCGGAACCTGCTGACGCGAATTGTTTAACGCTGACCAGGCTAGTTTGAGTTCTTCATTCAGCAGGCGCAGAGCATTATTTCGTACATCCTGTGCTTCTTTTACCTGATAGGCTTTGGACTCCATGTTGGCCTTGCTGCTACCGCCTTCATACAGGTTATAGCGCATCCGTAGCATCGCCTGCCACTCATTGCTCTGGCCGCGTGTCCCGTCAACGTTGTTATCCATCGTGCGGGAGAGTTCAACATTAAGGCGTGGGTAAAACGTTGATTTTGAAGTCTCATACTGTTGCTGAGTCGCTTCAATATCTGATTCTGCGGATTTTAGTGCCGGGCTGTTCGCCAGCATGATGCGCTGTGCTTCTTCTAACGAGGCGGGGAGTTTTATCACAGACGTATCGGGCATAACCAAATTCTCCGGCACCTTACCCACAATACTCATATAGTTGATTTTGGCATCGTCAAGATTGGTTTGCTCTGTCAATGCGTTGTTTCTTGCTTGCGCCAAACGCGCTTCAGCCTGATCCAGGTCGGCCAATCGCCCAACGCCTTGCTCGCTGCGCAGCCTTATTTGATCGTAAATACGCTCATGGCTTGCAAGGTTGGCTTGCGCCAAACGTACGAATTCCTGACGCTGTAGCACATTGAGATACACCTGAACGGCATCTAACGCTGTTGCCTCACTGGTATTTAAGACTTTATAGGCACGTGAATTAACGGTGGCACGCTGTCTGCCCACTTCGCTGGAGGTGGCAAAACCATCAAATACCGTTTGGCTCAGATTAATACTTGATTCCTGGCGGCTGAGCTCAACGCGTTTATTGATACCGGCGCGTGTTGAGGGGCTATCGGTTTCCTCACGGCCAACGCCTGCACTCAGGGTGATGGAAGGAAGATATCCACCTTTTGCCGCCCGTAGATCGTGTTCGGCAGAAAAGCGGTTATTAATAGAGGCGCTCACTTCAGGGTGTGAATATAGCGTGCTTTTAATTGCTTCTTGAATCGTCTCTGCATATGTCGCTGAGGAAAGAACGGTAATAAAAGGCAATAAAGCATAATGGTATCTACGAATCATCAGCAGTTTTCCTTCACAAAAACTTTATTTGTGATTATTCCTATTAAAATGTTTGAGGTTATATAAACACTTAGCGAGCTGATTTAATTTTTATCTCTTTAATATCAATTCGTTAATTTGTTTATCTGAAAATTCCAGAGCGAAAAATAGGGATTACTCTAAAATGAGTAAAGTTCTGGAAAGAATATTCTGAATTTTTTATTATATCGTTCATTGAGTCAAGTGTTTGACGCATAACAACAACACTATCGTAACGCTATTTTTAATAAAATGTCAGGACGACACACAGCAAATCAACCTTATCAGGATGATAGCCAAGATCTATAATCGCAATATCGCGATATCATAAAAATAATGATAGGTATCAAGGAGAAAGTATTTTGAACGGTGTGATTGGCGTAATTAAATTCGTTATTGGACAGGTTTTTATCGTTGCGCTTGATGGGAGCCAGAGACTGCTGGTTGCTGGCGATCGGGTTTACAGTGGGGAAGAAGTGGTGACTGGCGCTAACGGCGCGGTTTCAATCACATTACCTGATGGTAAGACACTGGATCTGGGGCGTGATAGTCGCTGGAGTGATGTAAGCAATGCGTCCTCTCAGAAAAATGCGGATGTCGCCAATGATGTCGCTGCTATACAAGATGCTATCGCTCAGGGGGCTGACCCAACACAAGTGCTCGAGGCCACTGCTGCTGGCAACGACGATTCGGGAGAGGCGGGGAGCGGAGGAGGAGCTCATTCAACTGTCGTGTTGGATTTAACGGGCGAAGTTGTTACTGTCCCCATTGGCTATGATATTGCTGAACAATCATTTGCTAACCAATCCTCACCTATTCAGAATAGCGAAGCATCATCCATACTGCTTACTACAGTAACAGATACCACCGATACCACAGCGCCCTCTGTCACCATTGTTATAAACAATGACGGCACAATCAGTTTTGTTTTTACCAAACCGGCCGTTGGCTTTGACCTTAGTGATATCACCGTAGCAAATGGCACAGTAACGAATCTGGCGCAGGATCCTAACGATCCTACCCGCTGGACGGCGACGCTGACGCCAACTGCTAATTTCGAGGGCGAGGTTCGCGTCAGCATCCCTGATGGCAGTTACACTGATGCTGCGGGCATTCCTGGCACAGGGGGAAGTGAAGCGGTAACGGTTGATACTTTGCCTCCTGTTGCCTCAATTTCTATCGACGATATCACCAGCGATAACGTGGTTAACGCAGCCGAATCCGGTCAGACGATCTCTGTTACGGGTCAGGTGGGCAATGAGGTTCAGGCCGGTGATGCGATTACCGTTACCGTCGGCACGGAAACTTATCAAACGACCGTGAATGCCGATGGCAAGACCTGGAGCGTCAATGTGCCGGGTTCTGTATTAGCTGCTAATGGCGATATCAGTGCGACGGTTACCACCCGCGATACCGCGGGCAATGTGACCACCGCAAACTCTACTCACGCTTATGGCGTCGATACCGATGCGCCAGTGGCGTCGATTACCATCGACGATGTCACGTCCGATAACGTGATTAACGCAGCCGAGTCCGGCCAGACCATTGCGGTCACCGGTCAGGTCGATAATGACGTCAAGGCCGGTGATACGGTGACGGTAACCGTCGGCACGGAAACGTATCAGACCACGGTCAATGCTGATGGCAAAACCTGGAGTGTCAATGTTCCGGGCTCTGTATTAGCGGCGAATAGCGACGTGAGTGCTACGGTCACCACGCGTGATACCGCAGGCAATGTCACTACAGCGAATACCAGTCATGCTTACGGCGTGGATACCGATGCGCCCACCGCCTCCATTACTATCGACGATGTGACCAGCGATAACGTGGTTAACGCAGCCGAATCCGGCCAGACGATCTCTGTTACGGGTCAGGTGGGCAATAAGGTTCAGGCCGGTGATGCGGTGACGGTCACCGTCGGCAGCGAGACCTACCAGACTACGGTGAATACCGATGGTAAAACCTGGAGCGTCAATGTGCCGGGTTCTGTATTAGCTGCTAACGGCGATATCAGTGCGACGGTCACCACCCGCGATACCGCAGGCAATGTCACCACTGCAAACTCTACTCACGCTTACGGCGTGGATACCGTCGCACCAGTGGCGTCGATTACCATCGACGATGTGACGTCAGATAACGTGATTAACACGGCCGAATCCGATCAGACGATCTCTGTTACGGGTCAGGTGGGCAATGAGGTTCAGGCCGGTGATACGGTGACGGTCACCGTCGGCAGCGAGACCTACCAGACCACGGTGAATGCCGACGGCAAGACCTGGAGCGTGAACGTTCCGGGTTCGGTGCTGGCCGCCAATAGCGACGTGAGTGCGACCGTTACGACACGCGATACCGCAGGCAATGTCACCACCGCAAACTCTACTCACGCTTATGGCGTCGATACGGTTGCGCCAGCGGCGTCGATTACCATCGACGATGTCACGTCCGATAACGTGATTAACGCAGCCGAGTCCGGCCAGACCATTGCGGTCACCGGTCAGGTCGATAACGATGTGAAAGCGGGCGATGCGATTACCGTTACCGTCGGCACCGAGACCTACCAGACTACGGTGAATACCGATGGCAAGACCTGGAGCGTGAACGTTCCCGGTTCGGTGCTGGCCGCGAACAGCGATGTGAGTGCGACGGTCACCACGCGCGACACGGCGGGCAATGTCACCACTGCAAACTCTATTCACGCTTACGGCGTGGATACCGATGCGCCAGCGGCGTCGATTACTATCGACGATATCACCAGCGATAACGTGGTTAACGCAGCCGAGTCCGGCCAGACGATCTCTGTTACGGGTCAGGTGGGCAATGAGGTTCAGGCCGGTGATGCGGTGACGGTCACCGTCGGCAGCGAGACCTACCAGACCACGGTCAATGCCGATGGCAAAACCTGGAGCG
>NZ_JQHM01000010.1 GCF_000749845.1 Pectobacterium betavasculorum
GCCTGTCACTGAGTCTGGCGAGTGCGTTGCCGGATATCGATTTTGGCGCGGTGCTCGACCAGCCGTGCGAGCTGATGATTTGGTATGAAGGTGAATTGAAGCGTCGTGTCAGCGGCATTATCAGTGGATTCACGCAGGGCGATACCGGATTCCGGCGCACGCGCTATCAGGCGGAAGTGCGTCCGGCGCTGTGGCGGCTGGGGCTACGCACCAACGCCCGCATTTTTCAGGCGCAGAAGCCGGAAACGATTATCGGCGCGTTGCTGGAAGAAGCCGGTATCACTGACTACGCCTTTGCGCTGCGCCATGAGCACGCGGTGCGGGAATACTGCGTGCAGTATCGGGAAAGCGATTTAGCCTTTATCACCCGTCTGGCGGCGGAAGAGGGATTGTACTTCTTCCACGAGTACGAGGAAGGTAAGCATCGGGTAGTGTTTGCCGATGACGCGGGGGCGTTGACCAAAGGCCCGGCGCTGTTCTTCAATCTGGCGACGCAGGGATTGAGTGAAGGTGAATACGTGCGGCGTTTTCACTACGCGGAGCGGGTGAGCACCGCGGAAGTCGAGCTGAAAGACTACAGCTTCAAGACACCAGCTTATGGGCTGTCGCACAAGAAGATGAGCGGTGAGCTGGCACACCAGCGCGAAAGCTATCAGCACTACGACTATCCGGGGCGCTATAAACAAGACCCGAGCGGCAAGGCGTTCAGCGGCTATCGTCTGGATGCGTTACGGGCAGGCGCAGTAACCAGCGAAGGGGAATCCAACTGCGCGGGGCTGATGCCGGGCAATACGTTTACCCTGACGGAGCACCCGAATGCAACGCTGAACGGGGTATGGCAGACGGTGAGCGTGACGCACGTCGGGCAGCAGCCGCAGGCGCTGGAAGAGGAAAGCGGCGGCGAACCGACGACGATGAGCAACAGCTTTGCGGTGGTGAAAGGGACGACGACGTGGCGCGCTGCGATGCCGTACAAACCGATGGTGGACGGCCCGCAAATCGCCACGGTGGTGGGGCCGGCGGGAGAAGAGATTTACTGTGATCAGGACGGTCGGGTGAAGCTGCAATTTCCGTGGGACAGATACGGTGCGAGCAATGACCAAAGCTCCTGCTGGGTGCGGGTCAGTCAGGGCTGGGCAGGCGGTCAGTACGGCATGATCGCCATCCCGCGCATCGGCCATGAAGTGATCGTCAGTTTCCTCGAAGGCGACCCGGACCAGCCGATTGTGACGGGCAGAACCTTTCACGCCACCAACCGTCCTCCTTACGACCTGCCTGCCCACAAGACGCGCACCGTGCTGCGCACGGAAACCCATCAGGGCGAAGGGTTTAACGAGCTGCGCTTTGAAGATCAGGCTGGGCAGGAAGAAATTTATATTCACGGCCAGAAAGACCTGAATGCGCTGATTGAGAACGATGTGGTCTGGCATATCAAACATGATGCCCACACGGAGATTGATAATGAGCGCGTCACCCGCGTTAAAGCCAACGATCACCTGACGGTCGACAGCGAGAAACGTGATCATATTAAAGGCGATTACTCACTGAGCGTCGATACCTCGATGCACCAGAAACTCGGGCAGGCATTACTGGTTGAGGCGGGACAAGAGGTTCATCTTACATCCGGCAACAAGATAGTGCTGGAAGCGGGGGCTGAACTGACGCTCAAAGTGGGTGGCAGCTTCGTGAAAATTGACCCGAGTGGCGTGACGTTGGTCGGCTCCAGCATCAAGATGAACTCTGGCGGCAGCCCCGGTTTTGGCTCTGGCTGGGCAGGCCAAATGCCCATCTTTCCAGGGGAGGTTGAGGTGGTCAAACCGCCACAACCGCCACAGGTTCCGCCTCTTGAAAAACCGGTCTGTATTCCTTGTCTGCTACGTGCTATGGCGCAGGGCGATGCGTTGGTTCAGGGAGAATAAGATGCTACCCAAAACAATCTGGCACCGGAATGCCTGTATCGTCCTGCTGGAAGGGGCTTACCTCACCCCTGAGCAGCGGGAACGGTTGAGTGAAAGGCCATTTTTTCCGCTCTATTTTCATGATGACGTGTTTGAACTGATCAATCTTGGACCCTGGCTTTGGCACTGTCCGCAAGAGGAAGAAGAGTTACTGGCTACGCTCGTTCAGCAGGGGCATGTGGTTGGCCTGTTGGAGAGCGACCAATCCCTTAGCGCTTTGCAAAAGCAACTGGCTTTGGGGGCGAGGGTGATTGAACCCGAAGGGCAATTTAGCCAATTGCTGCGATTCTACACGCCGCACGCGCTGCCTCTGCTTGTCGAGCAACACGACGCCCCGTGGCTCGGTGGGCTTTTTGGGGGGATCGACCGCTGGTGGTTACGAGAATACGACGGCAGTTGGCGCGAACTGAGTTTATCGATCCCTCCCACGGAACCTGTTCTGGTGAAATTGACGCCTGAGTTATATCAAGCGTTGCAAGGTTCACCTGACGAGCAGCGCCTGCTGGCTCTGTGGCAAGAGGGGGAAAGCATCAGACATTTCCCGCCCTGTGAAAGAATGAGTATGGTTCGCAAGGCACTGAATAAAGCCGGGCAGGCTGGCGCGACAGAAGCACAACGACGGCTGTGGGCATTAGCCTATCTGGAAGGTGGCCGTCAGGCGTTGGAAGAACAAAAGAGACGAACATGAGTGCGGCAAACGGTTTGATAAGAGCAATTTCGGGACTGATAACGGCGATATGGCAGATCTTGCCGCGCTGGGGACGGTGGCTGGCGAGCATTCTGCTGGTGCTTTGGCTGGGCTGGACGTTCCTGATACAGGAACGACACGGCGGGGCGTCAATTGTTGTTATGTCAGTTATGGATCGCCCCATTAGCTATGCCTATGTCAACGGTAATATGGGGGGAAATACCTTTGCATTTGATGGACGAAATGCGGGGGGAAAAACCGCAGGCCCTTATCGGATCGGCGGAAAGACGGTCAAAATAGATTGGGAGTTGGATATGACTGAGGAACAGGAAAAAGCAGGATTCCAATTTGAAAAACATACGACCACTCTGTCGATGCCGAAACGTGAGAAAGGGCAGGATGATTTCTGTGTGCTGTTTTTACCAGATAATAAGCCGATGATACGTTGGGCCTATCGTTGTCACCTTGACATGCAGGATGTAATAAACCCTTACCGGACGAGGAAGTTGTAATGGTGGATTGGGATGAGTTGGAATGTCGCGTTGTCCGTGAAGAAAGCCGTCATCAGGCGGGCATGGTGACTATTCGGCGCATGACAAGGAAAGTGAACCAGCAAGAGAAAAAGGGACGAACATGAGTGCGGCAAACGGTTTGATAAGAGCAATTTCGGGGCTGATAACGGCGATATGGCAGATCTTGCCGCGCTGGGGACGGTGGCTGGCGAGCATTCTGCTGGTGCTTTGGCTGGGCTGGACGTTCCTGATTCAAGAACGACACGGCGGGGCGTCAATTGTCGTCCATTCGGTGGTCGACCGCCCCATTAGCTATGTGTATGTCAACGGCAATATGGGTAGCAATACCTTTGCCTTTGATGGATTTCATGCCGGAGGAGGAGGAAGTGCTGGACCTTATCGGATAGAGGGAGATACGGTCAAAATTGATTGGCTATTGAGTGCCACCCTAAAGCAACAAGAAGAACAGGGGCTTCGGCCTGAGAAACATACTATCACCCTACCGATGCCGAAACGTGAGAAGGGGCAAAATGGTTTCTGTGTGCTGATGTTACCTGATAACAAACCGATGATCCGGTGGGCTGAAAGTTGTGTCGTTGAAATGGATAGCATCGTCGACACCTATAGGACGAGGAGATAGATAAGGTGGATTGGGATGAGTTGGAATGTCGCGTTGTCCGTGAAGAAAGCCGTCATCAGGCAAGCGTGATGGCATCCTGCGCATGACAAGGAAAGTGAACCAGCAAGAGCCAAAGGGACGAACATGAGTGCGGCAAACGGTTTGATAAGAGCAATTTCGGGGCTGATAACGGCGATATGGCAGATCTTGCCGCGCTGGGGGCGGTGGCTGGCGAGCATTCTGCTGGTGCTCTGGCTGGGCTGGACGTTCCTGATTCAAGAACGACACGGTGGGGCGTCAATTGTTGTTCATTCGGTGATCGACCGTCCCATTAGCTATGTCTATGTCAACGGCAATATGGGAGGGAATACCTTTGCGTTTGATGGGCTTAACACTAGCGGCGGTACAGCAGGCCCTTATCGGATAGACGGAGATTCGGTTAATATTAAATGGTTACTGAGTGCCACTCTAAGGCAGCAAGAAGAACAGGGACTTCAGCCTGAGAAACATACAATTACTTTACCGATGCCGAAACGTGAGAAGTGGCAGGATGATTTTTGTGTACTGTTCTTACCAGATAACAAGCTGGTCGTACGTTGGGTAAGCAGTTGCTATCTTGATATGGATGATGTTATTGCCCCTTATCGCACAAGGAGAGGACGATGATTGACAGGGACGATCTGGAGTGTCGAATTGCTCGTGAAGAAAGCCGTCATCAGGCGAGCGTGATGGCTACCCGACGCATGATAAGGAAAGTGAACCAGCAAGAGTCAAAGGGACAGTCATGAGTGCGGCAAACGGTTTGATAAAAACAATTTCGGGATTGATAACGGCGATATGGCAGATCTTGCCACGCTGGGGGCGGTGGCTGGCGAGCATTCTGCTGGTGCTCTGGCTGGGCTGGACGTTCCTGATACAGGAACGACACGGCGGGGCGTCAATTGTCGTTCATTCGGTGGTCGACCGCCCCATTAGCTATGTGTATGTCAATGGCAATATGGGTAGCAATACCTTTGCCTTTGATGGATTTCATGCCGGAGGAGGAGGAAGTGCTGGGCCTTATCGGATAGAGGGTGACACAGTCAAAATAGATTGGGAACTTGATATGACAGCAGAACAGGAGAAAGCTGGACTTCAATTTGAAAAGTATACAGTTACCCTACCGATGCCGAAACGTGAGAAGGGTCAAAATGGTTTCTGTGTGCTGATGTTACCTGATAACAAACCGATGATCCGGTGGGCTGAAAGTTGTGTCGTTGAAATGGATAGCATCGTCGACACCTATAGAACGAGGAGATAGATAAAGTGGATTGGGATGAGTTAGAATGTCGCGTTGCTCGTGAGGAAAGTCGTCATCAGGCAGGGATCGGCACTTGCTCACTGGCGTTACAGATAGGCTTTTTCTTTGATGGCCTGAAACGCAATATCAACGTGGATGAAGAGAGCCAGCGTCTGACTAACGTAGGCCGTTTGTTTCGATCTCATCCTTTAGAAATCAAAGCCAGCCTCACATCCTCATACTCTTACACCAAAGTTTATATTCCCGGTTTAGGTACCCCTCTTGACGATACTCCCTCTGAAAGGCTGGACAGCATTCTGGATGCCAGACAGCAGGCGCTGCCTGAGGATTATGCCGATGCGCTGGTGGAGCAGGGCAAAGAAACGGCGGTCGATACTGTTAAGGGCGTTTTCAAAGGGGACTGGAGTCAGGTGCTCGCCAATAAGCTGGGCGACTTAGTGACCATGAAGAGTGGTTTCGATGCCACGGTGTCTGCGGCCAAAAAGGCGGCGAGTCGTGCACTGCTCGAAGCGACCGAACCGATTCGGGATAACCCGATCGTGGCCGAGTTGTTAATGACCGGCGTCGATGCGCGGGTGGATTCAGCAAAGAACCAGTTCAAGCTGAACGTGGAGGATGTAAAAAAAATTAACCAACTGCCCATCAAACTGATCCAGATTTCGGTATTCGGTGCCGATCTGGGCGCCGCGTTGGCCCGACGCTTTATCGACGAGTTACTGGAGTCGGTCTGTAGCAAAGTGGGAAATGAATACCGCTACGCAGACAGTAAGGTCGAGGTGATTTTTGCTGGCCTGTTCGACTGCACGCGCCGCAGTTCGCTGGATATGGGGGATACCGTGGCGACGGCCTCTGACGGGGCGGGGCTGCTTGCCCGTAATCCCGTTGTCGGGATTTTTACCACGGCCTTTGGTGCGAAAGTGATTGAATTCGACAAACCCCTGCATCCCGCCGTCAAAAACGCCCTGCACCTGATCGCGGCACATGAACGGCGAGAGTATCGCCCTCTGTTGCCTTTGGGGCCGCTCCGGTCCGGCTGGCGTGAAGTGCTCTGCCCCGGCATCAGTGAAGATGTGACGGGCGGGCTGCTGCCTAACGAACAACGCCCCAGTGCTGAACTGTGCCGGGTGCCGCTGCACCAAATGTACAAAGCCGCGTGTCGGGCGCAGGTGCCTTTTCCCAACTTTAAAACGTTGCGTGAGAAAGACCCATATGTAGCCAGCTATTTCATCATGCAGGATAGTCGGCTGGGATATTCCGTGAAGAAATACAGCGAGTTCTACAGCAAATGGGTAGGGAAAATGAACCCGACACCGGAAGCGTTCGAACTGCACATGATCCACTACTGCTTTTGGCTGGGGGAAAAATTGCATGACTATAAAATACTCCGTCAAAACGTGAGCGGAAGCGAGCGGGATAAACTCAACGCGCAGTGGGGCTGGTTAATACAGGTCGGGCGCGATGCGGAAAACGTGCTGAGAAGCAGGGGGCTGCGTCGGCAGATGTATCAAGGGGCCAATTTGGTGAAGTTCTTTGATGGCGCTAAGCGGGTGCCGCGTGAGGCGGATATCTTCTTCAATTATTTTATGCACGATTTTACGTCTGAGGAACTCAAGTTCGCTACCCTGAACGAGCAGGCGAATACGATGTTGAGGAACAATAATTTCTTCGTCCCGCGTGGCATAGAGCGAGTCGCTGCCGATGACGACGTTGCTGCGTGATCGTTGCAAAATCTGACTATTGAGAGAAAAGGAGTAAAAAATGGGTAACGCCGTTAAAGTAGGTGATAGCGACACGGGGCACGGCAGCCATCCACCGACGCCTGTCGTGGCGGGTTCCTCAACGGTCAAAGTAGACGGTCAGCCGCTAGCGCGGCAAGGCGACCCTTTGGCTCCTCACGGCCATGATCGGAGCATTAGCAGCGGTTCATCCAGCGTACTCGTTGATGGTAAACCCGCGGCTCGTTCCGGGGATGGCGTCAGTTGCGGTGGCGTGGTGATAGGCGGGGGAACCGTTACCATTGGGTGATGGATTCGCCGCGTCCGTGCGGCCTATCCTGAGTCTTTTTGTCGATAGGTGGCGTTGTCGTTACGTCAACGCCGTCTGAAATATCCCTTCTTTAACGTCCTGTGGCGTGACTATGCCAGTGTCGAGTACCCAGCCGCTGATTAAGGCGGCGGGGGTGACGTCAAATGCCGGGTTGTAGACCGCCGCGTTTTGTGGTGCCCACTGGCAGTGGCCGAAGCTGCCATAAACGCCGGTGACTTCGGCGGCGGCGCGCTGCTCGATAGGAATAGTTCGACCATCCGGGCAGGCGGGATCGTGCGTGGTGTGCGGTGCTGCAACGTAAAACGGAATCTGGTGATAGTGCGCCAGTACCGCAAGGCTGTAAGTGCCGATCTTATTGGCGACGTCGCCGTTGGCGGCAATACGGTCTGCGCCGACCCAAATCGCATCGACTTGCCCCTGCGCCATCAGGCTGGCGGCCATCGAATCACAAATGAGCTGATAAGGAATGCCCAGTTCGCCCAGTTCCCAGGCCGTGAGGCGTCCGCCCTGCAAGAGAGGTCGGGTTTCATCGACCCACACCTGAGTAACCTTCCCCTGTTGGTGTGCACGCAGCAGCACGCCGATAGCGGTGCCGATGCCGGCGGTTGCCAGCCCACCGGTGTTGCAATGGGTTAGCAAACGGCTGTTTGGCTTCACCAGCGCTGCGCCACGATCGGCGATGCGTTCGCACAGTGCGCGATCTTCTTCTACCAACCGCAGCGCTTCTTCCGCCAGCGCAGCGACAAATTGCGGCTGCGCCAGCGCCAGCTTCATGCGATCCAGATTGTTCATCAGGTTGACGGCGGTAGGGCGCGAGGCTCGTAGCGTTTCCAGCGCCTGCGCCAGTTCAGCCTGCGATAAGCCTTTCTCCGCCAGCAGCGCGAGCAGCAGGCTGGCAGACAGGCCAATGAGCGGCGCGCCGCGTACCCGTAGCGTCTGGATATGCTCAACCAGTGATGCGACATCCAGGCAAGGGAGCCAGCGTTTTTCTTGCGGTAGAGCCTGTTGATCGAGAATCCACAGTTGGCTATCAACGATTTTCAGGCTGGTTGTGTTAAGTGTCTGCATTGGTCGTTAAATCCATGTTGCATCGATATTCTTATTCTGCCAAGATGCTCAATAGATGTATAGACGTCCGAACGTTTTTATGTCCGTATCTTGAATTTAAGCATAGCGAGGAGTTGGAATGTCACTTTACCGCACTTTTACGGCGGATGACGCTGTTGAATATGCTCGCCAGTACGGCGGTGTCAGTCAGCCGCAAACGCTGGTAGCCGCAGAAGAGATCGGCGATGGCAATCTGAATCTGGTGTTTAAAATTAAAGATGAAACGGGTGTCAGTCGGGTGATTGTTAAACAGGCGCTTCCCTACGTGCGCTGTGTCGGAGAATCCTGGCCGCTGACGCTCGACCGCGCCCGCATTGAAGCTGAAACGCTGCTGACACACGCGCGTTTTTGTCCGCAACATACCGTGACGGTGTTACATCACGATCCCGAACTGGCGGTGATGGTTCAGGAAGATCTCTCCGATCATCGCATCTGGCGCAGCGAGTTGATCAAGGGAGTGGATTATCCTCAGGCGGCGGCGCAGTTAGGGGAATATCTGGCACAAACGTTATTCCATACTTCTGATTTCTATCAGCATCCGCATGAGAAGAAAGCGGCGGTGAGCCAGTTCACTAACCCTGAACTGTGTGAGATTACCGAAGATCTTTTCTTTACCGACCCTTATATCGATCACGAAAGAAATCAGTTTGATGCGGCGCTGACGCCGGATGTACTGGCATTGCGTGACGATCGGGCGTTGAAGCTGGCGGTGGCGAGGCTGAAGCACGGCTTCCTGAGTAAAGCTGAAGCGCTGCTGCACGGTGACATCCATAGCGGATCGATCTTTGTCGCGGAAGGGCGCTTAAAGGCGATTGATGCTGAATTCGGTTTCTATGGGCCGATGGGGTTTGACGTCGGCACCGCGATTGGCAACCTGCTGCTGAATTATTGTGGCCTGCCGGGGCTATTAGCCCCGCGTGAGGCGGCGGCAGGGCGTGAACGGCGTCTGGAGGATATCCGTACGCTGTGGCAGACTTTTTCCGCTCGTTTTCTGGCACTGAATGAAAGTGACAGCCGCGATCCGGCGCTGGCGGAATCGGGCTATGCCGCGCTGTTTTTGCAGCAGGTTTGGCTAGATGCTATCGGCTACTGTGGAACTGAACTGATTCGTCGCACGATTGGGCTGGCGCACGTTGTGGATCTGGACAGCATTCAGGAGGCGGAAGCGCGTTTAGCGTGTCAGCGCCATGCTCTTTCGCTGGGCAGAACGTTGGTGCTGGCGGCTCCGCATATCGCGGATGTGGATGCGCTACTGGCGCGTGTGCGGCAGAGCGGTGCTTAATAATTAGTTAGCAATTCCATGATCCGCTCCCGTCAACAAATCTGATGGGAGCGGCAATCTGATGATGTCTTATCTCTATTTCTTCCCTTTATTCATCATGGCCTGTAAATCCGCGAAAGGATTATGCGTGGCAACCCCAACATCTTTCTGCGCATCTTCACCTGCAACGACGGTCGAACCGTACATATCCGCATCGGTGTATTTCGAATGCTCATGGTCGTGGCAGTAGAGGCAGAGCATTTCCCAGTTACTGCCGTCTTCTGGGTTATTGCTGTGATCGTGATCGATGTGGTGAACGGTTAATTCACGCAGGTTGGAATAGACGAACTCACGTGAACAACGACCGCACACCCACGGGAAAAGTTTGAGCGCTTTTTCGCGGTAGCCGCTTTCAAGTCTGGCGTAGTTCTTAGGGATGTAAGCCATGTGTAGGGTTTCATTCAGAAGGAAAGATGATATGGATTTTACAACTGATGCACGTGTAAAGGAAAGAACAGGCCGGTATAACCGGCCTGATTCTCGCTTCTATTTATGCTGCTTCGGTCTTTCTTTCTGGCTGCGTTACGGACGCGGGCCTGTTGGCGGCCAGTGCGTCGAACGCAAAGTCATCCACGTTGATTGAACGTAAGCGGCTGGCTTCGGCTTTGGTCAGAATTCCCGCTTCTTCTGCGGTAATCTGACCTTCGATCAGCGCTTGCTCTGCCAGTTGATCCAATCGCATGAACGGCAGCGGTTTATCGCTGGCCTTCGACAGGCGGTGGTAAATCGGCTCGGCTGCGATGATATCCCGCAATGCTTCTTCCAGCAGCCCGACAGGATTGTGCTCACTGGCAACCAGATATTGGCCGCGTCCCAGACGACTGCGCGTTTCCGATGGCGTTTGCAGAATCTTCGCGACCTCATGGTCGAGGCGGTCAGACGGCGCAGCGCAGCGCAGACCCAGCGGGAAGATGATGAAAGTCAGCAGACCCGCGACGGCACGATTCGGGAAGTTACGCAGCAGCTCGTCCAGCGCCTGCTCGGCCTGATGCAGACTGTCCTGCACGCCCCAGTGCACCAGCGGTAGATCCGCTTTCTGGCGACCTTCATCCTCATAGCGTTTCAGTGTCGCAGAGGCTAAATAGAGCTGGCTGAGAATATCCCCTAAACGTGCCGAGATACGCTCACGACGCTTTAGGCTGCCGCCCAGTACCGCCATCGACACATCTGCCAGCAGGGCCAGATTCGCACTGAGTCGGTTGAGCTGTTGGTAGTAGCGACGCGTTTTGTCGTTCACTGGCGCACGGCTTAGAAGGCCGTTGGTCAGGCCGAGCCAGAAGCTGCGCACCTTATTACTGCCGACATGGCCGATGTGACCAACCAGCGCACGGTCAAAGCGTGACACATCGTTGTCCTGCGCGGCTGCCATTTCTTCCAGCACATAAGGGTGACAGCGAATGGCACCTTGCCCGAAGATGATCATGCTGCGCGTCAGGATATTCGCCCCTTCCACGGTGATGGCAATCGGGGCACCCTGATAGCTGCGCGCCAGAAAGTTGGACGGGCCGAGACAGATTCCTTTACCCCCGGCGATATCCATCGCATCCAGCACGCTGCGCTGACCTCTGTGGGTACAGTGGTATTTGACGATAGCGGAAAGCACCGCTGGTTTTTCACCCTGCATGATGCCGCTGGTAATCAACGTTGCGGCAGCGTCCATCACGTAAGCGTTACCCGCTATGCGTGCCAGTGGCTCTTCGATGCCTTCCATCTTACCGATGGAGATTTTGAACTGGCGGCGGATGTGGGCGTAAGCACCGATGCCGAGGGCAATCGATTTCAGCCCGCCAGTAGAGTTGGACGGTAGCGTAATGCCGCGCCCAACTGACAGGCACTCCATCAACATACGCCAGCCCTGACCTGCCATTTTCGCACCACCAATGATGTAATCCAGCGGGACAAAAATGTTCTCACCCTGCGTCGGCCCGTTTTGGAACGGAATGTTCAGCGGGAAATGGCGGCGGCCGATTTTAACGCCGTCGGTATCCGTCGGAATTAACGCACAGGTAATCCCTATGTCATCCTCATCACCTAGCAGGTGATCGGGATCGTACAGCTTAAAGGCCAGACCGAGCACGGTGGCGACTGGCGCAAGTGTGATATAGCGTTTATTCCAGGTCAGGCGCATACCTACGACCTGTTCCCCGTGCCAATTGCCGTAGCAGACAATGCCGATATCGGGAATCGAACCCGCATCAGATCCGGCTTCCGGGCTGGTCAGCGCAAAGCAGGGAACTTCCTGACCGCGTGCCAAGCGTGGCAGATAGTGATCTTTTTGCGCTTGCGTACCGTAGTGTTGCAGCAGTTCGCCGGGGCCGAGTGAGTTGGGAACACCGACGGTGATCGCCACAATACTGGAGACGCCCGACAGTTTTTGCAGCACCTGCGCTTGTGCATAGGCAGAGAATTCCAGCCCACCGTATTGCTTTTTAATGATCATGGCGAAGAAGCGATGTTCTTTTAAAAATGTCCACAGTTCCGGTGGAATATCGGCGCGTTCGTGGGTGATTTCAAAGTCGTTGGCCATCCGGCAGGCTTCTGCAACTGGCCCGTCGATAAACGCCTGCTCTTCAGCCGTTAACTGCGGGCGCGGGTAGTTATGCAGCTTTTTCCAGTCTGGTGCGCCGCGAAACAGGTCGCCTTCCCACCAGGTTGTTCCTGCATCGATCGCTTCTTTTTCCGTGTTCGACATCGGCGGCATGACCTTCTGGAACATGCGTAGTGCGGAAGCGGAAACCAGCTTTTGACGCAGGGCGGGAACCGTAATCGGAATCAGCAGAAGCACGAGCGGAATCATCAACCAGACGGGCCACAGCAATACCGCGGACATGGCGGCGAAGTAGGCCAGCAGTATGGCGCTGCCGAGCAGCAGGCTGAGCCGATGGTAAAACATCGCGCCGATGATAATCAGTAGGAGGAGGATACTGATAGCAACCATAACGTGTCTCCAGCATGTGATCGAATTAAGGGTTTCCCCCTTCCACCGAGCGTTACGTGATAGTGGAAAGCGAGAGCCGTTTCATCAGTGAAATAAGGCGTAATAGGTCAATGTTGTAAGAGGTCTGACCTGTTGCTTATATTTGTTGTAGTTTATTTGATTATTTTTATCAATTTGTTTACATCATAATTACAACTCACTTCACAAACCGAGCGACCGTCGTAAGTTTCCTGACAGGCATCAGCGATCCTCTCGATCCCGTGATTACGCGCTTCTCGCTGTTTGTTCAATCCGCTACACTGCATGCAGAAGATGATACTGTCACCAGACAAAATGAGAGGATTCCATGTATCAGGATTTAATCCGTAGTGAACTGAAAGAAGCGGCAGAAACACTGAATAATTTCTTGAGTGATGATGCAAACATTCAGTCGATTCAAAACGCTGCGGTACTGCTGGCTAACGCGTTTAAAGCGGGTGGTAAAGTGATTTCCTGCGGTAACGGTGGCTCACACTGTGATGCGATGCACTTTGCCGAAGAGCTGACCGGTCGCTACCGTGAGAATCGTCCGGGCTATCCGGCCATTGCGATTTCCGATCCGAGCCATCTGTCTTGTGTCAGCAACGATTTTGGCTACGATTTTGTCTTCTCCCGTTACGTTGAATCGCTGGGACGTGCAGGTGATGTGCTGCTGGGGATTTCTACTTCTGGTAATTCTGGCAATATCATTAAAGCCATTGCTGCGGCAAAAGCGAAAGGCATGAAGGTCATTACGCTAACGGGGAAAGACGGCGGTAAAATGGCGGGATCGGCCGATGTGGAAATCCGTGTTCCGCACTTCGGTTATGCCGATCGCATTCAGGAAATCCATATCAAAGCGATTCACATCCTGATTCAACTGATTGAAAAAGAGATGGCGGATCAGTAAGCCGTATTAATAGGCTCTACATAGTTCGAGTTTCAGGTCGTCAACGTATAGGCAACTTGAAATATGACGAGAAGGGAAGGGTTGGAAGTCAGATGTGTGAACTGCTGGGGATGAGCGCGAATGTACCGACGGATATCTGCTTTAGCTTTACCGGGCTGATACAACGCGGTGGGAAAACTGGGCCGCATCGAGATGGCTGGGGGATTACCTTTTATGAAGGGAACGGCTGTCGTACGTTCAAAGATCCGCTACCAAGCTATAACTCGCCGATTGCCCGGCTGGTGCAGGATTATCCGATTAAATCCTGTGCGGTGATTTCACATATTCGACAGGCGAATCGTGGCGCCGTGTCGCTGGAAAATACCCATCCGTTTACTCGCGAGCTATGGGGGCGAAACTGGACATACGCCCACAATGGGCAGTTGAAAGGTTACCATTCGCTTAAGACGGGCATGTTTCGTCCTGTCGGCCAGACGGACAGCGAATTTGCTTTCTGCTGGCTACTGTCCCAACTGTCCGAGCGTTATCCGCGCACACCGGGTAACTGGCCAGCGGTATTCCGTTATATCGCTAAACAGGCGGATGTCCTGCGTGAGAAAGGCGTGTTTAACATGCTGCTGTCGGACGGGCGCTTTGTGATGGGGTATTGTTCAACCAAACTCTACTGGATCACCCGCCGCGCGCCGTTTGGTAAAGCGACGCTGTTGGATCAGGATGTGGAGATTGATTTCCAGCAGCAGACGACACCCAATGATGTCGTCACCGTGCTGGCGACGCAGCCGTTAACGGGTAATGAAGCCTGGCATCAGATTATGCCAGGTGAATTCGTTCTATTTTGTTTCGGCGAACGCATACTTTAAGGTTGGCTGACTGGTCATCAACGGTGGGTTAACGACATATTGCCCGTTAAAAACCGTGATGGCCGGCGGCTGATTGTGCTGATTAAAATAGGTGTACCCCGGCTGAAGCTGTTTCCAGAAGCTGGCGTAGGTGGAACTACGGTGGCGCTGCATATTCTGTTCCGTCATGCGGAACGGATAGATGGCGATATCAATTTTCGCCTGCCCATGGCGTAGCGCCGCTTCGGCATAGCGATAAATCTCATCCATGTAGTTGTTGGTCATGGCATAGCAGCCAACCGACACGCATTCGCCGTGGATCATTAAATAGCGGCCAGAATATCCCTGTGATTTATCATAGTCGTTGGGGAAACCGATATTGATCGCGCGGTAATATTGGCTGTCTGGCTTGAGCTGGCGCAAATCGACCTGATAGAAACCTTCCGGGCTTTTTAAATCACCTTCAACGCGTTTTGGCCCTAATCCGCCCGAATATTTACAAATTGGATATTGTTCCAATAAACGATATTCGTTGCCGACTTTCGCATAAAGTTCGAATATTCGCTCTTCTTTAAAGATCTGAATATAGATCGGAGAGCCTAATAATTGCTGTTTTAATTCTTTTGCTATCGGCGCAAGCGGCGGCGCGATCTCGCTGGCGGCGCTGGTAACAACAAGAGAAGGCAAAAAAAACAACATCGCAAACGATAGCGCGATTTTTTGCATTATGGTTCCTGATAATAAAATTGCTGTGCTACATGCGGTATCCCTGTAGCGCTACTGGCGTTTTAGCGTAAGAGTTGGGCGACCGTTATGGTTCTGTATTTCGTCGTCATAGATAACGATGAAAACGAAATCACATTATCATTGGTTTCATATTAATCAAGCGTTGAAAAGCGCTAAAAAATAACATTTACAAAAAATGGCCCGAAAGAATGCGAGCCATTCAATTTGAGATCGTTTTTACGTCGTTAATTGCGGAGAAAAGCGTATCAGGCGCGGGTGGCTTCTATCATCATAATGTCGGTGACAAAGGAACCGTCGGGCTGTACCTCAAAATGCTGCACAACCTCGTCTGCCAGCGTTTTCTGCAACTCGCGAATAGCGACAGTGAAATGTTCTGGTGTACGCATACGTGCGATCCAACTGCTGAATTCCAGCGTCAACCTGTCGCTGGTGACGTTACGCACAATAAACCCCTCTTCTGTAAACAGACTCAGCCATTCGCCCGGCGCGTAGTTGCGCACATGTGAGGTGTCACGCAGCTTCTCTACCGTCTGCAAATACGCTCATATCTGCCAATTCTCTGAGTGGTCCAAAAGCGTTGGGAGCGTTCTTACGGGCGTTGCGTGAGCGGACAACGCCTGAAATGGTTGGTCTGCCTGCCTCTGGGCGGCGGCGCACCAGCGGATTGCGCCGCGAAGAATTGGCGCAAATCGCCCGAATTAGCACCACCTGGTATACCTGGATTGAGCAGGGGCGTGATGTGTCCGCTTCGGCCTCTGCGTTGACCCGTTTATCACAGACATTAAAACTGGAACCCGCCGAGCACGACTACCTTTTTAGTCTTGCTGGCGTGAAGGATCCTCAGAAGCAGAATAGGGCAACGTCGCTGGATGTACAGGTTGCTGCCAGCCTGCACCACATTATCTGCCCTGCGTATCTTCTGGATGGTTGCTGGAATATGCTCGCGTGGAATGCGCCGTCGGAACAGTTGTTTGCCGGATGGTTGGGAAACGATCCCGAACCGAATCTGCTGCGCTTCATGTTTCTTAATCCACTGGCACGATCGCTGGTGGTGGACTGGCCGGAACGAGCAAAGCGCGTGGTGGCAGAGTTTCGTGCGGAATCAAGTCATTACGCGATAAACGAGTCCGTAAGGCAAATCGTGATGGCGCTGTGTGAAGAAAGCTGCGAATTCAACCTTCGGTGGTCGCAGCAGGCAGTCACCGCCCGTGAAGGCGGCGAACGACGTTTTCATCATCCTTTGCTTGGCGATGTGGCCTATCATCAACAGACTTTCCATCCTGCCGGTCATGGGGAAGTTAAGCTGGTGATGCTCATCATGCAGTAAACACGGCAAGCACCGCGCAACTTGTCTACACTGACTTTGATCTGTATATTCATACAGCATTGTCAGAGGGCTAGTATGCGCAAAATCATTCATGTTGATATGGACTGCTTCTACGCAGCAATTGAGATGCGCGACAACCCACGCCTGCGCGATATTCCTCTGGCGATTGGTGGAAGCGCCGATCGACGCGGCGTTATTAGCACCGCTAACTATCCTGCCCGCCGCTACGGTGTCCGCAGCGCGATGGCGACCGCCACCGCCCTGCGCCTGTGTCCGAACCTCACGTTGTTACCGGGGCGCATGGACGTCTATAAGTCCACCTCGCGTCAAATCCGCGAGATTTTCGCCCGCTACACCTCTCTGATCGAACCGCTTTCTCTGGATGAAGCCTATCTCGATGTCACCGATAGTCCGCATTGCAACGGTTCGGCAACGCGGATCGCTGAAGAAATCCGTAAAACCATTGCGCATGAACTGAATCTGACAGCCTCGGCAGGGATTGCGCCGATCAAGTTTTTGGCGAAGGTCGCGTCTGAGTTAAATAAGCCGAATGGACAATATGTGATTACACCGGAGCAGGTGGATGATTTCCTGCTCGCGCTGCCGCTGGAGAAAATTCCCGGCGTCGGAAAAGTGACGGCGAAACGGCTGGAAGAACGTGGCCTGCATACCTGTGCCGATGTGCGGGAGTATGCGCTGGCGGATCTGCTAAAAGCGTTCGGCAAGTTTGGCCGGGTGCTATGGGAGCGATGTCAGGGGATTGACGATCGGCGGATTTCACCGGATCGGCTGAGGAAGTCGGTTGGGGTAGAGAAGACGCTGGCGCAGGATATCCACGACTGGGATCAGTGTGAAAATTTGATCGAACAGCTTTATCAGGAGCTGGAAGTTCGTCTGAAACGGGTAAAGCCCGACCTGCATATTGCGCGTCAGGGGGTAAAACTCAAGTTTGATGATTTTCAGCAAACGACGCAGGAACATGTGTGGCCAGTATTGAATAAACAAGATCTATTGAAGCTGGCGCAACAAACCTGGCAGGAGCGGCGTAAATCCAGAGGCGTCAGACTGGTTGGGCTGCATGTGACGCTGCTCGACCCGCAAATTGAGCGCCAACTGGTGTTTGATTGGGGGTAGTCGGAGATGGTTGGGAATAAAAAGGCGACGGATAGTCGTCGCCTCGGTTTTTACAGTAATGCGGTTAAACGCGTGGCGGAATCGCTCTCAGCAGTTCTGTCAGCAGTTTCCAGTACAGATCCACGCTGCCGATATGTACTTGTTCATCTGGCGAGTGCGGTCCGGTGATGGTCGGCCCGATGGAAACCATATCCATGTCTGGGTAGGGTTTCTTGAACAGGCCACATTCCAGCCCTGCGTGAATCACCATAATGTTCGGCGTCTTATTGAACAGCTTCTGATACGTTTCGCGTACCAGCGCCATGACCGGAGAATGCGCATCTGGCTGCCAGCCCGGATAGCCGCCTTTCGGTGATGTTTTCGCGCCAGCCAGTTGGCCGAGCGCCGTCAGCGTGCCGACTACGGCGTCTTTACCGCTGTCGATCAGTGAACGAATAAGGCAGATAATTTCCGCATGGTCGTCTTCCATGGTGACAACACCGAGATTCAGTGACGTTTCCACCACGCCTTTGACATCATCGCTCATGCGGATCACGCCGTTCGGCGTCGCGTTGAGCAGCGCCAGCAGACGGTCACGGCTGTCCTGTGTCAGCGGGTGTTCGTTACTGTCGCTGGCTTCCACCAGCACGGTCAGGTTTTTCTCAACGGCAGACAGTTCATTCTTCAACACCGCCAAATACTCCTGGCTCAGCGTCTTCAACTGCTCGACGTTAGCCGCAGGCAGTGACAGCGTCGCGAAAGCTTCACGTGGAATCGCGTTACGCAGCGTGCCGCCGTTCAGATCGAGAATGCGGATATCCAGTGCTTTCGCCTGCTCGAACAGGAAACGTGCCAGCAGTTTGTTAGCGTTGCCCAGTCCCAGATGAATGTCGCAGCCGGAGTGACCGCCTTTCAGACCTTTAATCGTCAGCTTCAGCGTTTGGTAACCGGCAGGTGGCACTTCACGCACCAGCGGCAGACGGGTAATAAAATCAATACCGCCCGCGCAACCCATGTAGATCTCACCTTCTTCTTCCGAGTCAGTGTTGATCAGAATTTCGCCCTGAAGCCAGTTAGGTTGCAGGCCAAATGCACCGTCCATACCGGCTTCTTCGGTCATGGTCAGCAGCACTTCTAGTGGACCATGCTCGACGTGCGGATCGGCCAGCACTGCCAGCGCAGAGGCCATACCAATACCGTTATCCGCGCCCAGCGTGGTACCGCGTGCTTTCAGCCATTCACCGTCAACGTAAGGTTGGATCGGATCGGTAGTGAAATCATGGACGGTGTCGTTGTTTTTCTGCGGCACCATATCCAGATGCGCCTGCAACACGACAGGTTTGCGATTTTCCATGCCTGCGGTTGCCGCTTTACGCAGCAGAATATTGCCAACCTGATCGCGCTCGGCATAGATGCCTTTCTCTTTAGCCCATTCCAGAATGTGCGCGGCCAGCGCTTCTTCATGATAAGACGGGTGCGGAATGGAACAGATCTTGGCGAAAATATCCCACAGAGGCTGGGGGGAAAGCTGAGACAATTCAGACACTATTTCAGTCTCCTTGTTAGCGCCTGTTTTCGCATTTTGGCGTGCAGGGCTAGAGGTTAAAAGTTGATCGCGGTTAGCCACGTAAGGTGGTGTGTCACAACAGAATATCATCTTCCATCAAAGCAGGGGAAATTGCCGTCGTCTCCTTTTACTTTTCCTGCTGCAATACGAATCAGTGGGCTTGGTAGGGCACAGTCTGTCAGGAAAAACTCGGTTCTCACGTTGAGAAAAACTGGTTTTTATGTTGTTGGCTATCTATAATCTCGCGCAACCTTTTTCCCCCCTCAGACTCAATTTAAGCCGGTTTTTATTCGGCTGGGATATATTTTATGAGCGAAAAGTACGTCGTAACCTGGGATATGTTGCAAATTCATGCCCGTAAACTGGCAGAGCGTTTACTGCCTGCCGATCAATGGAAAGGCATCATCGCCGTAAGCCGCGGTGGTCTGGTTCCTGGCGCGCTGCTGGCTCGTGAGCTTGGCATTCGCCACGTTGATACCGTTTGCATCTCCAGTTATGACCATGACAACCAGCGCGAAATGAAAGTGATCAAGCGTGCCGAGGGAGATGGTGAAGGGTTTATCGTCGTTGACGATCTGGTTGATACCGGCGGTACGGCAAAGGCGATTCGCGATATGTATCCGAAAGCGCACTTTGTAACTATTTTCGCCAAGCCTGCTGGTCAACCGCTGGTCGACGACTACGTGATTGATATTCCGCAGGATACCTGGATTGAGCAGCCGTGGGATATGGGCGTGGTGTTTGTTCCGCCTTTGTCTGGCCGTTAATTATCGATCCCTAACAATGCCCGGTTTAGCCGGGCATTGTTGTTTCTACCCCTTATGATTTATGGCGCGAGACTTGATCCGATCGTGTCTTTCTACCGTTGGTATTTGTCTTCCCTAGCCTGAGTTCGTTACACTTTAACGGGTGACGAAGAAGTCGTCCGATGTCCGCTAACGGCGGTTCACATTAACGGAGGCTGCTGTGACGCAAGCTAACCTGTCTGAAACGCTATTCAAACCATCCTTCAAACATCCAGAAACCTCGACGTTGGTCAGACGTACGCGACACGATCAGGAAACTCAGGGGTTACATTCTACGCTGGAAGGAGAAAAGACCAGCAGTTGGTATCGGATGATTAACCGACTGATGTGGATTTGGCGTGGTGTCGATCCGTGGGAAATCGAAGATGTGCTGTCGCGTATCGCCGCGAGTAAGGCTGACAGAAGTAACGAGCAACTGCTCGATACGGTGATCGGTTATCGGGGGGGGAACTGGATTTATGAGTGGACGAAGCAAGGCGCAGACTGGCAGCAGCGGGCAATAGAAAGTATTGATAATGCGCAAACCGGACAGTTTTGGTTGAATGCAGCCAACCTCTACAGCATTGCCGCGTATCCGCACATTAAAGGCGACGAACTGGCGGAACAGGCGCAAACGTTGGCAAATCGCGCCTATGAAGAAGCCGCTAAATACCTGCCTTACGAACTCAAAGAACTGGCCTTCCCGATTGCAGGCGGCGGTACGCTGACCGGCTTTTTACATATGCCATCGCAAGGAAAAGCCCCTTTTCCTACCGTCCTTATGTGCGGCAACCTTGAAATGTTGCAGAGTGATTATCACCGCCTGTTTCAGGACTATTTTGCGCCAGCGGGCATGGCGATGCTGACGATTGATGTTCCCTCCGTTGGATTTTCTTCCCGCTGGAAGTTGACTCAGGATTCCAGTTTCCTGCACCAGCAGGTCTTACGTGCGCTGCCGGATGTCCCGTGGATCGATCACACTCGCGTTGCCGCATTTGGTTTCCGCTTTGGTGCCAATATTGCCGTTCGGCTGGCTTATCTGGAATCACAGCGCTTATGCGGCGTGGCCTGTCTTGGCCCGGTGGTGCACCATCTGTTAAGCGATCCGACTCGCCAGCAGCAGGTACCGGATATGTTTATGGATGTGCTGGCAAGTCGGTTGGGTATGCCGTATTCGACGGATGCCTCGCTGAAAACCGAACTGGGGCGCTATTCGCTGAAAACGCAGGGGCTACTGGGACGTCGCTGCCCGACGCCGATGCTGGCAGGCTTCTGGGATAACGATCCGCTCTGCCCGAAAGAAGAAGCGAGCCTGATTGTAAATTCATCTGCACAAGGGAAGTTGATGCCGGTTAATTTTTCGCCGGTGTACCAGAATTTTGATCGCGCACTACAGCAAATCAGCGCGTGGTTGCAGGATAAAGTGTGTTGAGCATGATGAAAAACACTTAGGCGCCGAACCGGCACCGTATGCCAGATGGTTGATAAATTGCCATTCTCTGCTAAAAAGAATGTTCAACCAGAGGAGATCGTAGATGATGTTACCGAGTGGACACTCCAAAAGCCGACTCATGAAAAATTTTACGGCGTTGGGGCCTTATATCCGTGAAGCGCAGTGCGGGGATACCGCGTTCTTCTTTGATTGTCTGGCGGTCTGCGTCAATATCAAGCCAGCGCCAGAAAATCGCGAGTTCTGGGGCTGGTGGCTGAATTTGGAAGATACCGGTAAAGCCTTTGCCTATGAATATCACTATGGTCTGTTTGATAAGCAGGGCAACTGGCGTGAAGAAAAAATTAAGGACAAAGCCGTGATTGAACAGGTAGAAAATGCCAAACAGGCTTTCCATGTCCGACTGGAGAAACTGCTGCACTCGCTGGAACCCGCCTGTACCCTCGTCGCACGACCGTGATGCTTCCTTGACGATCCCCGATTTATTCGCAGGTTTTCGCGTTGTGCCTGTTGGCATAACGCGTCTGTCCTGCTACAACGTTTTCCTTATTCTTATTTTTTGACATCCAACGGCAGAGAAATTATGAGCGGCAGCCAGACTTTGGTTGTAAAACTAGGCACCAGCGTGCTAACCGGCGGTTCGCGCCGTCTTAACCGCGCCCACATTGTTGAACTGGTGCGTCAGTGCGCACAGCAACATGCGGCAGGGCATCGGATTGTTATTGTCACCTCTGGGGCGATTGCCGCCGGACGTGAACATTTGGGTTACCCCGAACTACCGGCCACGATTGCGACCAAACAACTGCTGGCCGCCGTGGGTCAAAGCCGCCTGATTCAACTGTGGGAACAGCTGTTCTCCATCTACGGTATCCACGTCGGGCAAATGCTGCTGACACGTGCGGATATGGAAGATCGTGAGCGTTTCCTAAACGCACGCGATACCATGCGCGCGCTGCTGGATAACAACATCGTTCCGGTGATTAATGAAAATGACGCGATTGCGACCGCGGAGATCAAGGTCGGCGATAACGACAACCTATCCGCGCTGGCGGCGATTCTGGCCGATGCGGATAAGCTGCTGTTGCTGACCGATCAGGCTGGGCTGTTTACTGCCGATCCGCGTAATAATCCTGATGCTGAGCTGATCCGTGAAGTGGCTGGCATTAACGATGCATTGCGCAGTATTGCGGGAGACAGCGTGTCTGGCCTCGGAACGGGCGGTATGTCGACCAAATTACAGGCTGCCGATGTTGCCTGTCGCGCAGGTATCGACGTGGTGATCGCCGCAGGCAGCAAGCCAGGCGTGATTGGTGATGTGATTGCCGGTATTTCTGTTGGGACGCGTTTTCATGCACTGGATGCACCGCTGGAAAGCCGCAAACACTGGATTTTTGGTGCACCACCGGCGGGGGAAATCATTGTTGACGACGGTGCACTTTCGGCGATTTTGGAACGTGGCAGCTCGCTGCTGCCTAAAGGTATTCGCACCGTGGACGGGAATTTCTCTCGTGGCGAAGTGATTCGCGTGCGCAGCCTGGCTGGCCGCGACGTGGCGCATGCTGTGACGCGCTATAACAGCGATGCGCTGCGTCTGATTGCCGGCCATCACTCTCAACAGATTGCCGCGATTCTTGGCTACGAATATGGTCCGGTAGCTATCCACCGCGATGATATGATTATCAATTAAGGAGTTCGCGATGCTTGAACAAATGGGTAAAGCGGCAAAAGCGGCCTCTTATCATCTGGCTGTCTTGAGCACGGCGCAGAAAGATCGCGCGCTGCTGACGATTGCGGATTTGCTGGAAGCTGAGAGTGCAACGATTCTGGCGGCTAACGCGCTGGATTTAGCCGATGCGCGCCAAAATGGCATGAGTGAAGCGTTGCTGGATCGTCTGCTCTTAACGCAAGAAAGACTGAGTGCGATTGCCAGCGATGTGCGTCAAGTATGCCGCCTGACCGATCCGGTAGGGCAGGTGATTGATGGCAACATGCTGGATAACGGGCTTAAGCTGGAGCGTCGCCGCGTGCCGCTGGGCGTAGTCGGTGTAATTTATGAAGCGCGCCCGAACGTCACCATTGATGTAGCTTCCCTGTGCCTGAAAACCGGTAATGCGGTGATTTTACGCGGTGGCAAAGAGACATACCGCACCAATGCGGCGACGGTAAACGTGATTCAGCAGGCGCTGTCGCAGTGTGGCCTGCCTGCTACTGCGGTGCAGGCGATTGAAAGTCCAGATCGTGAACTGGTTAATCAACTGCTGAAGTTGGATCGCTATGTGGATATGCTGATTCCGCGCGGTGGTGCAGGCTTGCATAAGCTGTGCCGCGAACAGTCGACGATTCCAGTCATCACCGGGGGGATTGGTGTTTGCCATATCTATGCGGATGACAGCATCGATTTCGACAAGGCGCTGACGGTGATTGAAAGCGCCAAAGTGCAACGTCCTAGCGCCTGCAACAGTCTGGAAACGCTGCTGGTCAATCAACGTATCGCCGATCGTTTCCTGCCAGAACTGAGCAAGAAAATGGCGGCATCGGGTGTTACCTTGCACGCCAGCCCTTCCGCTATGCCTTACCTGACTGGTGGCCCAGCAAGTGTCGTTGCCGTGGAAGAAGCCAACTACAGTGATGAATGGCTCTCTAACGACCTGAACGTCACGCTGGTGGACTCCCTGGATGCGGCTGTTGCCCATATTCGCGAACATGGCACACAGCACTCTGACGCGATTCTGACTCGCTCCTTGAGCAATGCTGAACGCTTCGTGCGTGAAGTGGATTCCTCAGCGGTGTATATCAACGCCAGCACGCGTTTCACCGACGGCGGCCAGTTTGGTCTAGGCGCGGAGGTGGCGGTCAGTACCCAGAAACTGCATGCACGTGGCCCAATGGGGCTGGAAGCGCTGACTACCTATAAGTGGATTGGTTATGGTGATGATTTAATTCGTGCCTAATCGATGAATAGCTGCGTATATCAAAGAGATATACGCAGCATGATGTTCACTCTGTTATTTTTATTTCATTCTTTTTTCTAAATAAAATATATCATTCCAGTTCTGATTCTTTTCTTCGCGGTATTTATTTAAATACAGCAATAGAGAATAAATCAACCATGCAAGATAAACATCCTCCAATCGCAACAAACTAGGCTTTTTGCGATATTTCACACAGAGTCATAGCCTGTCTTGCTATCGGAAGATAATTATTTTTCCTTTGTTGTAATAATACATTTTTTCATATTAATGCTGATGTTTCTCAGCGGAATTATTGATTGAATTGGCGGTTTCACGAGCCTGTTTTTCTGCACGGTTGTTAAAGTTATCCGCTTTCGTTTTGGTATCAGTCCAGCCTTTTTCGGCGTCTTTTCTGACTGCGGATTCTCTGGATTTCACATTAGCTTTGACGTTGTCAGTTTTTTCCCGAGTTTCTGGCCCTCTTGATTTGAGATCGGATTTGAAATCATTCACTTTTTCCCGCGCCTGAGTTTCATGCTCATGCGCTTTAGTTCGTGCTTCTGACACTTTCTCTCTCGCTTCAGCACGATCGTGGCTGAAGGCAGACTCCAGATCGTTTGCTGCCGCCATGCCAATGTAAGTGGTTCCCAGTATTAATCCTAAAAACAGTGGTTTCATATTCATGGTCTATTTCCTCTTACAGCACGTTATAATTACGCTAACAATAATCTTGCCGTCGACAACGTATTATTGAGAGCTTCACGTTAAGACAATGTCCTTTTCGTCCTGGTCGCCTAAGTAGAGCAAAATAGAAAATAAAAAGAATAGGGAATTATCTTAAACCGTACAGGTGAGTATTGTTATGTGTTGCGGTTATAGTAGAAAGGTAAAAAGGTATTTTTATTGTAAATATCACGCTGTATATAAAACTGAATATTTATCTCCACGGAAAACTACCTTTTTACATAATCAGGTATTATCTTTTTGGTCATTCTTCTGAAAAAGATGGCGATTTAGGTGACGTGTTATGTATGCGCCTCTGTTAAGCCAAAAAGATATAGCATATGCCGTTATTAGTACGGAAAATTATCACCACAGAGTGGATGATGATAAAACCAGCAGACGATCGCCAAACGCTTGACTTGCTGTACCATTATCACTAATTTGTCACCCCGTAGTTCACGTCTGGCTCTCGCTACGACGACCCTAAGCCGATATAGCTCAGTTGGTAGAGCAGCGCATTCGTAATGCGAAGGTCGTAGGTTCGACTCCTATTATCGGCACCATCCTCCCTATTTTAACGTCTCCCTAAGTCTACTCAAACACCCTTTAAACCCTTATAATACGCGGTTTCACGGCCCTTATTGTCCCTGCTCGTCTACTCACGTTCACAGAAATCTACGGTGAGTTGGGGGTATCAATGGGGGTATTCGCTGTTCGGTCTAAAGGAGATACCCCCAGATGAAGCTCAATGCCAGACAGGTCGAGACTGCCAAGCCCAAAGAGAAACCCTACAAGATGGCTGATGGTGGTGGCCTCTACTTATTGGTTAAAACCAACGGGTCACGCTACTGGCGTTTAAAGTATCGTATCGATGGAAAGGAAAAGTTATTGGCGCTGGGGGTATATCCCGATGTGTCCTTGGCTGATGCCAGAGCAAAACGTGATGAAGCTCGAAAGGGTATCGCTGGGGGTATCGATCCTTTAGAGGTTAAAAAAGAACAAAAAGTTGAGCGTGAAGCGCAGATCAAAAACACCTTTCAAGAAATTGCGCTCGAATGGCACAACATGAAAGTGAAGAAATGGTCTGCGGGGTATGCCTCAGACATTCTTGAAGCGTTCAACAAAGACGTCTTCCCGTTCATTGGTCAACGTCCTGTTGCAGACATCAAGCCGTTGGAACTGCTAAACGTGCTTAAAAAGATGGAAGACAGGGGAGCTACCGAGAAAGCCAAAAAAGTGCGCCAACGCTGCGGCGAAGTGTTTCGCTACGCCATCGTGACAGGCAGAGCCGAGTATAATCCCGCGCCAGATCTCACCAGTGCCATGCAAGGGCATGAGTCTACACATTACCCGTTCCTGACCACTGAAGAGCTTCCTGCTTTCTTTAAAGCCCTTGCTGGCTACTCTGGTAGTGAACTGATGGTGCTGGCAGCGAGATTGCTGATCATTACTGGCCTGAGAACAGGTGAATTGCGCGGTGCGTTATGGTCAGAAATCGATACCAAGAAAGCGCTATGGGAAATTTCCGCTGAACGCATGAAAATGCGCCGTCCTCATATCATCCCGCTATCTACCCAAGCGTTAGCCATTATCGAACAGATCAGAGCAATGACGGGGCAATTTCCTTTACTGTTTCCGGGACGCAATGATCCAAGTAAGACCATGAGCGAAGCCAGTATCAATCAGGTATTTAAGCGAATTGGCTATACAGGCCGGGTTACGGGTCACGGCTTTCGTCATACCATGAGCACCGTTCTTCATGAACAGGGCTACAACACCGCATGGATTGAAACCCAACTGGCCCATGTTGATAAGAATGCTATTCGTGGCACCTACAACCATGCGCAATATCTCGATGGCAGACGCGAGATGCTGCAATGGTATGCCGACTACATGGTAAGCCTTGAGAAAGGCGGCAATGTGGTGCAGGGAGCGTTTAATCGGCGTGGGTAAGGATAACTGCTGATGAAAGAAGGGCTATGTCTTAACGGGCATAGCCCTTTTTCATGGCTAAAGCAGATAAGAATTAGGTCAGAATTTAAACCGCAAATATATAACCAATTGATTATTAATCATATTTAAAGATTTTTTAAAACAAGAAAATAAGTAGCACTTTTTGCTAAATCACTCTACACCCAGCCCAGCGACAGCTCCCCCACTATTTCATCCGGATTTGTCTAAAAAACGCTCAATTCAGCTTCAATTCTGATTTTCCGAGGGTTGAACGTCATAAGCGATCTGCAGATACTACATTCATCAAAACAACAACGGAGAAATATATGACAACAAGAAGACTTATTCGCCTGCCGGAAGTGATGAATAAAACAGGATATAGCAAAGCATGGATTTATCGACTTATTAGCAGGGGCGTATTCCCAGAACCGATAAAGATTGGAATAAGAGCCAGCGCTTTTGTTGAAAGTGAAATCGATGAATGGATTGAAAACATTATTCAGTTTTCACGTAAACACGCTGATTAATGAAAAATACACTATTAATATGATTAGGAGGTTTTATGTAAAACGTTAAATGCTGTTTTTTACAATACTATAAAACAAAAACTAAAATATTTTATGCATTAATAATGCAGGGTATTTTACACTATAAACAAAGAAAAGGAAAAATATATGAATAAGAAAAATAATGGTTTTGATAGGATCGCTACTGAGATGTTTCTACTATCAGCTATGAAAGAGTATTACCGTATTTATTGGGATATAGTCAAAAAAGGGCCAAAAGAGGCATTTAATTTACTTACTGATAATCATCATATGGAAACAGTCTATGACCAAGTAATAGAACGAGCTAAAAAGGGTGTAGCAAAAAATAAGCGCTATCTTATCGATTTCGAAGGGGTGAGAATGGAGGTAATGACACTGCATACCAAAGCCTTAGTGTTAGCCTATATGTAAATCTATTTGGCCCCTTATTGGGGCTGAAAATAAACTAAATATTAAATAATCATATAAAAGTGAGGGTTAATTATGTCTAAAAATAATAAAGTTAAAAACAAATCTACAAAACTGTTCCTTGATCTTGCTAAAAGATCGTTTGAGGTAAGTTGGATCAGTTTACAAAATGATCACGATGGGGATATAAGAGAGTATATTAGTGATCATGATTTTATGAGTGCAACTATCATGTGCGTAATAATGCATATTAAAAATAACTTTGAGAGTTTAACACAGAAAGAAGGAAATAATGGAAATATTGACGAAGTTGATCTTAAGGTAATCGCTAATCTGCTGGTGAGGCATTCGTATTTATTTGTTCATAAATCTTTGTAGTTTCCATTGAAGACATATTTGCCTCGTAAGGGGCAGATAAACAACCTTTATGATAACAGGAGAAATCTGATGATTGATGAGTTCCACGTTATGTTTATGTATAAAAAAATCCAAGCTGAAGCCGCTACTACTGATATCAAAACACTGAACCAACTGTTGAAGAAGTTCCGAAAAGTGGTAGAGGAGCGGCGTGAAGAATATTATCAGGATATTGGCAAGAAGAAGGCGCGTAAACTGAGGATAAAGAGGATTCTCACGTTGATGGGGAAGGATAGAGTTTCACCAGAGGAGCTATGCTCTGTTGGCTCAGACTTGATCTAAAACTTCTGTAGCTCAGGGCAATACCAAATCTGACAGACAGCTTTATGCCAGAGGCGAATGTTAAACCATCAAAAGAGATAGTAAAGCGGAAGTAGCTCAAAACGACGTGCCTTGCGCCTCTGTTGATTCATCCAGTTATTTTCTTGTTTTTACCCCTCAAATGAGGTATAAAAAAGGGAAAATAATGATGGGGCCTTTACCGATGTACTCGCATAATCTCGCAAAAACCGTTGTATTGGCTGATCCGAATGATGTCGAATCTTACCTGCAGCCGATGAACCTTAGCCAAAGCGATCTTGCGCTTATCCTTGAGCGTGGCTTGTCTGGTCGCTATTCGACGACACAAAACCACCCCGCAACTTCTCGGGGGCAGTATTTCTACGGTGAAGGTGTAAGTGCAGCCCGTGAAATTCTAGCATCCAAAGGATATTCGCGATTGTCTTTGCGAAACGTAGAGTTGACCGTCAGCGATAAGGTGGCAATTTACCTTTGCCGTGGTTGTAGTCAGACTGGCTTTGTACATGGCTATCCTGAGTCACGTATGAAGAAGGGCGACTTTACTCGCGAGCTTATGGGGCTAATCCATAATAACAACCCGGGTCAGGGGGAGTTAACGCTGGGCGATAGTCAGATCAAGCTAGATTTAGACCTGCCGGAAGGCGATATTATTCCCCTACTTCCTAATAAAATCGGAAGGGACTTATGGTTTTTACTTTACGAGTTATATGATCTGGATGAGTTCGATCGGAAAGGCATTCGTGCAGAGCTATCTCGACCTGTTTCTTACAATAACAAGAATGTTGTTAACAGCTTCTCTACTCGTTTGATTCTTGATATCCATCAACCGGATCCAATTGTTCGGAAAGGTGATGCTCCTCAGTTTACACCTGACATCGATCTCGACATTTTGAAAACAGGCTAAATATGCAACATGTTTAATTCAGAGCGTTTATGTATAGCAAGAGAACGAAGAGGCCTGACTCAAAGAGCACTAGCTGAAGCGGCTGGGTTAACCAGCAAGACAATTTCTAACTATGAAAAAGCCGGTATCTTTGATGCGATCGCAAGCGATAGCATGGAGAGAATCTCTGCTGTCTTAGAATATCCCATCGAGTTTTTCCTCGATCGGGATGTTCCTTCGTTAACACCCGAGGCAGTCAGTTTTCGCGCAATGACAAAATTAAGTGCGCAAAAACGTGATTCAGCTCTTGGGGCTGGGAAGTTGGCACAGGAATTATCGGCATGGATTGACGGGCAATTCAAGTTACCAAAACCTAACGTTCCTGACAGTAGCTTCGATGGCTATTCAGAGCCTGAACGTGCCGCCAGAACGGTTAGGGAAGCTTGGGGAATAGGTGAACTATCGATATCCAACATAGTTCACTTGCTTGAAGCCAATGGTATTAGGGTTTTTTCACTTGCTGAAAATTGCGTTGAGGTGGATGCTTTTTCTTTTTGGATGGACGAAAAACCTTTTGTTCTGCTGAACACAATGAAAACTCCAGAACGAAGTCGTTTTGACGCGGCTCATGAGCTTGGTCATTTAGTTCTTCATAAGCATTCATGTAACAACGGGCGTCAGGCGGAACAGGATGCAGATCGTTTTGCATCGGCATTCTTGATGCCTGAACGTAGTATCTTAGCCTCGGTTCCAAGGATGCCAAGACTGGAACAGCTCATTTTGCTAAAGAAGAACTGGAAGGTTTCATTAGCTGCACTAGTGCGACGTACGTTTGATGTTGGGTTATCGACAGAGTGGCATTATCGCCAACTCTCAATAGAGCTTAACCGTCGTGGTTACCGTACGGGAGAACCTCAAGGTATGCCGGAACGTGAGAAGTCATTGATTTTGGAAAAGGTCTTTTCAGCATTGCGCACTCAAGGGATAAAGCGCACCGAGATCCTCGGGCAACTTAGGTTCCCTGCTGATGAAGTAAGTGCCCTGACGTTTAACAACCGCTTCTTCATGGAAGCTATTACAGGCGACGGTTCTCAATCGAATATTGAGCGTAAGCAACCTCCCCAGTTAAGCCTTGTCAAATAGGATTATTTGTTACGAACGGCGGTTGATTCCGCCGTATTTATAGTTATCTCCACAAGCCCTGTATACTGTTCCTTCCAAATAAATTTTAATACATTTTCTATACTCATTTTTCGTGTGTAATTTAGGCTGTTGTATCATTTATTCTTAAACTACGATGTTAGTTCCTCACTGAATATTCACTTCTTCAGGAAGCAGTTTTCAAGTGAATGTTTAAGTTAACTAAGTCTTTTCTTGCCGCTTCATTTTCTTTCGTTCGTTTGTATACCTTTCTGGGTTTATCGATGTTAATACTATTTTTAGCATTGGGAACGGCGTTATTCTTTTTCTTCTTACTAAAAACAAAGGCATCCGTGTAGATCTCTTTCGTTTCTGTTTCCAACGCTAAGCTTCGTCTTTCTTGCTTTGAGTAATCAGTATAGTTTTCTGGATATTGTTCAATCTCAGCATTAAGACTTCTGGCATTACTTAAATGCTCTTTACGTTTCTCATCAAGTTGATGACTCATACCCTTGGCGAAAATATTTGAGTTGATATATAGATGTCCATGATGCTCAACGAGTATTCCTTTCTGTTTTAGCTTTTTAAAGATGTTTGACATATTACCAGACGCGATATTCAACGCTTTACAGAGTGAAGACTGTGAAAGGTTGATAAGATTTCCGAACTCCATGTATTCTAAAATATAAGTTAATACACGGAATTCATTCTTAGATATATCTAAATCAGAAAAAATACGAAAGTTGGAAGTGAAAGCAAAAACATAAGGCTGTGCAAATGAGATTGCTTTATCTTCTTCTGTTGCAATAACGGTAGTTGATTTTATATCTTTGTTTTGCAGCAAGTGTCTTGCGATATCAATCTTTTGTTCAGTGGTTAATGTTTCAAATAAACGAAGTAGTTCAGTGTCATTAGTATTCATATTATTCTCTCTTATAGTTTTTATTATGTTATTTTTAATACTATGCAGAAAAATAAAAGTCAATAGTTAAACTATAAATAAAATAGAACTTTTATTATTATGCTATTGCTATATGTTAAAAAACCTATGTTCAAACATAGATCCTGCTATGTTCGAACATAGGACGGATCTATGTGCGCACATAGGTATTTACTATGTTTGAACATAGCAAAAAGAGGTGTGAAGCCTTGATTTTATTGGGCTGGGACCGTGCTTATAATTAAATAATTAGTAAGAAGTTAAGAGAGTCTAGCTTTCCTTTTTTCTTATGTACAGAGAGTTTTAGGTAGAAAGATGTGGTTTTCTTGATGATTATATTCAGCGATGTGATTGTTTCGTACAATCACGAAGCGCTGTTTTCTTTTTTAAAATTTATAATCACAGTATTCCTGTAGGGGATGAGGTTTTCTCTTAAATTTATTAGCGGCTAACGCCGAAATTCTTTATGGATAAATCCATCATTAACAGGGACAAGCCCTGTTCCAGCAATGTGATTGTTTTGGACAATCACTAAGTGCTGCTTCGTTGAATATAGTTTTCCTATACGTTTAAGAGCAAATGCTATATGTTATCGCGGTAATACTGTGTGCAGACATAGGATCAATTTGTTTATTATATGATGGAATGATCTAAAAAAGATCTTCCCTCTATTTACTATCAATATTGAGAAGTTATCTCATCAAGATAAAAATACATATTTCAGAGTTAGGGCGTAGCCGTGCTCATGAAAATAGGTTCATCGTTTTCGATGGAACATGAGCGTTAGCTCATAATATAAATATATTTTCAAAAGAAGATGAAAATAAAAAAGGAAAATGTTATCACGGAAAAATTATTTTTTTTTGCTGGAATTGATGAATAGCATTAAAATCAAGAGGCATATTATTATGCCAATAAGCTCTTACTATTTATGGCTTGTGTGGTTAAATATGTTAACGGAATAAACAAATAATTAAAAGGCACATCGCAACGATAAAATTTATTTCTTCGAATGATGCTTAATTATTTCCTCAATTGAATCAAAAATTTTGATGAAATTTTTAAAGTCAATAGTGTCTTTGTTTTTTAGAACAACGTGTTTGGCAAAATATTCTTTACCATATTCATTTGGCTTACAGTCTTTATTGGTTTTGTTAAATACTTTACCATTCAATGTAGTGGCTAGTGTTTTAGTATCAAATAAATCTTCCAGCGAAGAGTCTTGACCATCTTTTAAAGGTGTGAATATAACATAAAGGTTTTTTGTAACCCATAACCAATCAACCTTTCTTATATCCTCACGACTTAACTTTATATTAGGAAAAACATTCGACAAAAGCAATGAAAAAATATCCCCGCTTCCAGTGGAACCGCTATCATTATCCAATATAATTATAACGGGGTTAACACCACCATCTGCCTTATACTTCTCTATATTCCGGTCATAATCTTTTATGAAATTTTTGATATGTGAACTGCCATCTTCCAATTTCAGCAAAAATTTTGTTTTTGCATTTTTAATAAAAAATGAAAATTTATAATCATTAATCTCGCCTTTATATGATTTCTTTTTTTCAATAAGAGAAGGGTATTTTTTGCACAGTGAGTTTAATGCCACTCTTAAGTAGGTTATATCAGTCTTACCTTCTGTAATAACCGTTAGTTTTGTATTGAAATGAAATCTAGTAAAATAAATGAAATCAGCAAGTAATCTTTCTCGCTTATTAGGCATATGTTTTGAATTATTGGGAAGGTTGTTATTATACTTATCGATTGAATCAACAAATCCAAGCATGCCTTGAATTTCATTTATTGTTCCAAATCGGGGTTCTCTTGTCTTTTTGTCTATAAGAGTGTATTCTCCGCTAAGAAATAGTTTATGAACCATAGATCTAACTCTACGTGAATATTTATCATCAACTGAAATCTTAGAATTTACAGTTAACCCAGTAACCTCTTGTCTTAGTGTATTAAAGCGTAGGCGAGTCTTATCATTGTTTATACTAAACCCAGCCCTTAGTATCTCTTTAATAAATCCATTATTTAGATTAACCTCTTTGTCACTGTGGTTTGATACAATGGCCTTTGGAAATTTCTTCTTGTTTGTTGATATGGTTATATCATCAGCGTATCGACTATAAGTACATCCATTTTTCTTACAGATATTGTTAAGTCGCTGATCAAGTGATTGTAAAATTAAATTTGAAATTACTGGTGAGCAAGGGCTTCCCTGAGGGAGTTTGTTTTTATAACAAGCTATCTTAGCTATAAGATTGGCAATATTACTATGGAGTTCAAAAAACTTGTTTTTGATGAAATAGCCACTTACTCTCCCATAATTAAATTGATCAAAGAAATTTGAAAGATCAATGTTCAGAACCCATTTTTTTGATTTATGTCTCTCAGCATTAGTTATTATATTTTTACCAAGTTCAAAACCATGAGATAATTTATTATTGGATTTGTTCTCATTTCGTATAGTGGTAAGACAATCTAAAAGCAAATCAGAAATTTTTCTTTGAATCTCTTTCAACTCTTCGTCAGGAGCCGAAATAACTCTTTGGGTTTTATTTTTTTTTAATATGGTAAAGTCGGTATAGAGTTTTTCGGTGTCTCTCATATAGACAACTCTAGTTAGAAATACCGGATCTAATTCTAATAACCGAGCAAAGTCTGGTTTGCTGAAGCAAAGCTTCAAGCGTGCAAGCTGAGTTGTCATCGTCTCTCCTTGAATAGCGGTGCGCGGGCACTCCTATGCATTTAACCGTTGACCGCAAGATACGCTATGAGAATCATAGCAGGCGAGAACTTGTAACATTGAAAATAAAAGATTGCGAAACACAACCTAAAAATCTGCCTGCGCACCTCTAATTAATCTCCCATGATGTAAATCACTTTGCAATGTTTTTCATTAAATTGCTCTAAATTTATTGCCGCAACTATTCTAAATAGCTTCACGTAGTAGCACTACACTTGGAAGTGTGCGCCCTTCCGTCCTCGTTGTCCTCGTTCGATGCGAAGTGAAGCATCAATGTGCGAAGCTATTTAGTTGTGAACTATACGAAATTGAAACCATCTGTCATGTTGACAAGTAGTCATAGCAAGATTAATCCAACATTCCGCGCGAAACCTTACTTGCTGTCTGGCTAAAATTATATCGGTCAACAACATTCCCTTTGAACCAGATCTCAAGGGAGTTCATATGCTCTGTGTTGCTGTTCTTCAGCAGGGCCAGACCGGGGATGTAGTTCGAGATCTGGCTTTCGCCAGACATGCTGGAGTAAGACCACATTTCCTGACCGTCATTTGTAGCTCGTGTTTGTGGTTCCCCGAATGCATTAATAACATCTTGCTGGGTAGTTTTCCCTTTAACTATTTTGGTTTTTACGGTTTGTTGCGATTCGTCTTTCAGGGATTTGTTGCCATAGGTGGTGCAAGCGGTAAGAGGCAGGAGTACCAACGCAGCGATAAACAATTTTCTCATGTTAACTCCATAAACAGTAAACGTAAAAATAGGCGTAAAGAGGCCGGAGCCAGTGTTATGCCGCATCTGGCTATTAAAGTTTGTGTTAACCAATAGTGAAAAAAAGCCGCTTATTAAAAGCCTGTGATTTTTTTATCTAATCAGCTAGCGGCATCCTTCACTGTTGTTTTCCCTGATGTTGCATTGATAAAGTCCAAGAAAGGGCCATAGAACAGTGCTGGCTGTTGGTCATAGGGTTATGTTCTATCCCTACAAACCAGCGCATAAACGGTCCAGTGAGCCTTCTGTTCACTCTATCCAGTAACGATTCATCTAGCAAGAAAATGATCGGTAAATCAGATCGATAAATTGATATTGATAGTTATTAACGATTAATAACGTTTTTTCGATCGGTAAGTTAATTGATTTAATCGATCGATATATATTTAATGATAGGTGATAACTATCATTATTTTGATTTTGATCGTTACAAACGATATGACGGCCCACAAAAATAATTTAATCCTATCAATTGGTTAATCAGGTGGTTTTGCCGTGTTGTGCCAGTAACAACAAGCTTTAACGACTACTGGGGCACAGCAGGCTACCTCTACATAACAGCATTTTGATTATCAGGATGGATAGGAAGATGAAGAAGATTTTGCTCGTTGCTGGTGCTGCTCTTGTTCTGGCGGGATGTGGTGAGAAAGGCGACTTTGAAAAGGCTATCAACGCGAAAATTGCAAAATCAAAGGTGTGCACTAAATCAAGGACAGATCACTTTGCGTTCAACAAAGGTTTTCCAGTAAAGGTTAATCATGGCTACCGTTCTGCTGGATACAATGTCAGCGATGAAATCCTAAGAGGGCTTGTTGAGCAGGGTCTGCTCACTGTTTCGCAGCAACCTAACGGCTTTGGCAGCGTTGATGTTCTGGAAGTAACAGACAAAGGACAAGAGGTTGAATTTTGGAACCGTGAGGAAGGTGCCTGCGTTGGTCATCGTGTTGTAGCTGAGATCACAAGCTGGACTGAACCGAGTGATGGTAATAGCGCTAAAATCACACAAGTGACTTATACGTGGAAACTCGACGCTGTTCCGGGGTGGGTGGATAAAAATGCGTTCTCTGGCGTGAAGGGGATGGCTGAACCAGAAGAAGCAAAAATTGTTCTGGTGAAAACCAATAAGGGCTGGGCCGTACGGTAATTACAGGAAAAGACGCTATGAACACTATCTATTGGGCGTTTTTCATTGGCCTGCTGATAAACATACCATCACTGGCTCCGGTGCTGTTTCTCCGTAAGGTATCAAAGAAAGTGAAGGTATCGATGGCGGTGAGGCTTTTCCTTCTTAACGCCTTCTTAGTCATATCTCTGGTGACGGTATCGCAGAATACAACACAAAAATATGGGCTGTTTCCTATATGGCTGGTCTTTGCCGCCATTGGGCTATTTGTGGTCATGCTGGTGCCAACGGTAAAATTTATGCGTAATCATTTAACTGTAGGTAAAAGCAGGGCTGTTATCCTGTCATCATTCCTGATTGTCTATGCCATTAGGTTTCATGGCGTTTTTTCAGTTGGAAATGGTAGTGGATATACGCTTAACGGATACAATGCAGTATGGACATTTTTCTTTTTGTTTGCCAGTTTGTTGGTTTATCTCGGTTGTGCTGGGAGTAAAACATATTCTGGATCTTATGCGCCGCACTCAGATTATGTTGAGCCGACCAAAGAATATGAAACACAATCCCAAATTGACTACGATATTGCTGTGAAGGGGCGGAGTGTCCTATCTGATCCCAATCTGAGCATCGTTGAGCAACAGCGTTATCGCGATGCTATTGAAAAAAGAGATAATTAATACTAACCATTTAATAAAAAGCCGAATAACATCGGCTTTTTATCAGATTTAAATTTCATCGAGACTTTGCTAACCATATCGTTCTTTCACAGCTGGGATCATTTTCTATATGATAAATAATATCAAAACCATTATTATCTAACTGGCTGCGATATTCTTCCGGTGATAAGCTGGCATGGTATAGGTCATCACCAAGAAATTTTCTGATAACTTCCCCATCATGGGTTCCGCTGGTAAACATTAGCATTGTTCCTTTGTGAGAATGTGCCTTATAGAGAGGAAACATTTTTCTTTGGTCATGCTGAGTTAGATGGAAGAAGCTGTCCCAAGCAAGGATGCCATCAAAGGATTTATTCAGTGATAGTGAGCGCATATCGCCTATAATCCAGTTATGCGAAGGATGACGTTTTATGCAGAGTTCAATTAATGGTGAAGATGAGTCAATCCCTGTAAGCTTATATCCTTGATTGATTATATATCCACCCAGCGGATTACCAGAACCACAGCCAATGTCAAGTATATTGCCGTTCGATGGGGTTTCTGATAAAAAACGCTCCATCCAAGATTTCTCACGGAAATTTTTTTGCCTTATCTCATCCCATTTATGAGCATGTTTTTTATAAAAATCAATGGTGGTTTCTGATATAGGGTTTGGCATAAAACCTCTGTTAGCAACATAATTTATAGACATTGAATACCATGTTTCGTCCGTTCAATCCAATTGCTTGTTTTACATTCAATCGTGATGATAACCCGGCGGTTTCAACTGTGGTGTAGGCGGTTTTCTATCCCCCGAAAGCGTAGGTATGTATTCCAGAGCGCTATCTGGTTGTTCGGGCTTAAGCTGACGGCTTGGGAAACGCCTGATCTCCTCCTTGGTAGGCTTGTAATCATCACTATTAAATTTGACACGTCTTTCATGCTCAGCACGTGGTACATAGATCCCCTGCACTTCATCAAACACATAGTTTTCGGCAACACGCTTGTCATGGTCAACATCAGGAGCAACAGGCTTCTTCTAGGCCCAGACAAATTTCTCTTTTATGTATTCAACCACCAGTAGGGTGAAACGCTTGAACACATTACTCTGACGAGGTTTAACCTGCTTCCACTTACTTTTAACAGAAGCGCGTTTAACCACTCTGGTAGTTGAAGAGGATGGAGTTTTCAATTTGCTGCGTATATGAGGTGCAGAGGCTACCAGAACAGGTTTTTGGCCTTCGGATGATGATGACTGCGAACCTGTTTCTGGCAATACGATTTCAACAGGCTCAGGCAGTTCGGATACGGTGAAACTTCTGAGGTCAACAACGATCTGAAGATCCAAATCTTTGAATGTGTTGTATGTGGCCTGAGCTTCTTGTTTCATCTCATCACGAACAGCCTGTTCAGCAGCACGATTCTCCTGAACGTGCTTATTGTTCCACTTGGCACGATGAACACGCTGCATTGGTGGACGGCTGGTCAATGTTGCCTTTGCAAGCCATAACGCTTTTTCTTCAACATCCAATGTAATAGCGGCGGTTTCGACTGCTTCCGCGTGTTGAGCACCAATAGAGCGATGATCAATACGTTCATTACTGCCAGCAGCAGTAAGATAGCGATTGGCAATCACTGACCATGATTCGCGCCAAAGGATCACGTTTTTCTTGTCGTTCCAGCTTCTTTCTTTTTTACCGAAGCCATCAGCGGTGATCGGTTTTAATGTCAACATCACATGCGCATGAGGATTATTGCTATCAAGATCGTGAAATGCGATATCAGCAATCATTCCCTTATCAACGAAGTTTTTCTGACAGTATTCGGCTACTAATTTTATCTTGGCTTCATTGCTAAGCTCACAGGGAATAGCCACATCAAAATAACGGGCTGTCTGACCATCTTTCTGACGCTCGACCCTTTCAACCTCATTCCATAAAGCGGCAGAGCTTTCAATAATATGAGCAGGGGCGGAAACAGGTGCTAATATCTGATGATGGAATAAATCTGTCCTGTGGCTGAAATCATATGGGTTTCCAGTGCGATCATCTGTTATTCTGCAACGCGCATGATAAGCAGCCTTCCTACAGGAAGACATGCCCTCAGAACGTTTCACAATTTTAAACTCCAGATGAAAAATCGCCATATAATAAATAACCTCAAATATAACTATGTTGCTGTTAGTTTTTCGTAAGAAAAACTTTTGTGTTGACGTTGACCTTTCTTTTAGCCTGCGGCAGGCAACCGTCGGTAGACCCCACACGCTCACGAAGTGAGTGTATAAGTGGGCATTGTTTTCTCTAACAATGTAAAAACCGCTTACTTAATTAATACGAAATATATGAATGTCTGTAAAACCAGAACAGAACAAAACGCCAAATTAAGCGGCGCTATATGGATGAAAGGGCGAAGTATTCCGCTATATTAAACAGAGGGGTTTTGGATGGTGTCCGAAGGACAAGAAAAATGTTAATTTTTCCCGCCGTAAGGCGGGAAAACACTCAAACAAGAAAATAGTGGCTTTTATCTGTAGTTTCTCTGTTGCACAATTCACAGCTTAAAATGGAAAATCAGAGTGAAAAATTAACAGATAAAATTAAAAATACTAACGAGAAAAATTAAGTAACGTGGTGAGTATTAGACAAAACAGTGAGTGATTACTATCGCATAGTGTTGCTTAATTTAATTTTCTGCCATAATTTTTGCAATTTCATTCAGCTGGTCAGACCGCCATGCCTTAATGGTATGAAATTTATGGGACAGTTAGCCGCTCATATATAAGCGCTTAACCCACTTAATCGCTCATTTGTGAGCGGTTAAGTTAATTATATAGTGGCTAACAACTAAACTTGTCAATATGGGTGATATAAGTTAAATAAAATGGAACGTGAAAAAGGAGAATAACATGAAACTTGGTGAGTTGGATGAAACAGCATTAATTTTAATTGGCATTAATGCTGTGATATGGGCTATTAATGTCAGTCTTGTGAGCTTGTATTTTATAAAATAAAATGAGTTTCCTATATTGATAATTATTCAAAATATGGTAAAGGATAATGAACAACAAACACAAGGAGGTTTAATGTATAAAAATAACGATGAAGCCATTGATTGGGAAGCCAAAAAACTTCTTGATGAAGGTGTTTATACCGATACAGAACAAGCCTATTTAGAAGCAGAAAAACGAGTGAATCAGATAAGGGAGAAATTCAGAGAGCATCAGGTTAAACAGCAATTTAAATTGAAGATAAAATCAATCAAGAAAAAACTGAATAATGATGACTATGCGAATGTTCCTTATAATAAAAATAGAAAATATTGGGAGAGTGACATATGACAACAAAGACAATCAAACAGCAAATTGCTTCAGCACAGGAACGCTTATTCTTCTTGGAAGCTAAAAAGAAACAACAAACAAAAAAAGAAAATACACGTCAGAAAATTATTTTCGGTGCAGAGGTTGCCAAAGCCTTAGGATGTGATATTGGTTATGTAGATAAGGAACTGGTCTTTGGGATTCTGCTTGATATCCCGAATCTTCATGAAAGTGATGTTGATGCCTACAGAGCACAAGGCCAAGTCTATATCGAAAGTGTTTTAAATAAATCCAAGTCCTAATCATGTTTTTCACGCCCGAACGGTGAACCGGCCTAAAACTTGCTTTTAGACCGGTGAACTGTTGAGCAAGCCCCAGAGGGCGCGGTAGTTATCGAAATAATAGATAATAAATTTGTTTTTAATCCTAACTTAATTATACCATTAATGTATAGCATAGGAGGTATTATTAATGTTGGGTAAAGTAAAAATGTATTCAGTTCAAAAGACAAAACAACTAAATGTTTCTCTTATTTGTGGTCTTGCATTGTTTTCAATAGATTCTTGTTTTGTGTCGTATTTGGTTGATCTAATAGATGAAAATGAAAGAATGAACTATTGCCTGACACATTACAATGAAGGGAAAGGCACGACGGAAGCAATGATAACAATAGCAAGAAAGATCTGTATCAACTACCCGATGTATATAAATACAAACGCCATTGCCAATCATTAGTGTCTTTTCTGATTTCTCTTTATGTTTTACCTTGAACTCTTTTTATTTTCTGTTAATTAATGATTACGTGAAAATAAAAAGGGCGATGAAAATGAAAATATTAAACAAAAAAGGTTTTTCCTTATTGGAAATAACATTGGTTTTAGGTATTAGCACTGCAATGGCTTTTATGAAGTTTCAGGACATGAAAAAAGATCAAGAAAATATCATGGCGAATACCGTTGGTGCTCAAATGAAACAGATGGGGGAGGCGGTTAACCGATATATCAGCATCCGCTATGACAAGCTTTCAACCCTGTCATCCAGCAGCAGCCAGACCAGCGATCCGGGACCAAGAACCTGTTCGGCTAATGGCTGTGAAATTACCTATCAGACGTTGCTCAATGAAGGGTTGCTTCCTGCGGGACATACTGGCGTCAACATGCAAAAGTCTTCTTATAAGATCTTGTTAAAACGCGCTGGAACCACACCTAACTATGTTATCAATGGACTGATAATAACAACCTTGCCTTGGACCGAAGGAAACCGTGTTCGCTATGACTTGTTAGGCAAAGCCATGCAAGCTGCTGGCATTGATAGCGGCATGACGCAATCAGCATCTGTTGCATCAGGTTCAGGTGGTCAATGGACAGAAAGCCAAAATAATTATAGTGGGATCAACGCAGCGGGATTGTTGGCCTACCGAACAGGATACGATTCCTCTATGTATTCGGTTTACCTGCGTCGTGATGGCACATTACCAATGACGGGCGATCTCAACATGGGAGGCCAAAGCATCAACAACGCCAAAGACATTACCGCGTCAGGTGATGTCAATGCGGCTTCTTTCAATGGTTCCTATGGGCGCTTTGCCAAGAACGTGAGCGTTTCAGAAGATTTTTCAGTGACGGGCTTCTCCTCCTTTGGCAAAAACGTATCAATGAATAGCTACCTTACCGTTAAGAACGGCGTGGATTCTGATAGCTATGTAGCGGCTAAAACCAACAGCAGTCGTCTTCAGATTGGGGGCGGTGGTTCCAGTAATCAGAATGCAGTGTTGATTAATGTCTCAGGCGGTGCGGGTGATGGTTATCTCTCCCTCAATGGTGATAACAACTCATCTGTTAAGCTGGATGTATGGGGAAGTCAAAAGATACGTGGTGATCTTGTTTTGTCAGCGTCAAATGATGGCAAAACCACGGGCGGGATCAGTGCATCAGGCAATATAGCGGGTAGATATATTCAACCAACATCAATAGCCACAACCGGGGAGACATGCTCATCTAACGGGCTTATCAGCAAGGCTGTCAATGGTTCGCCTGTGTGGTGTGTTGATGGCGTATGGAAGGGTAATGAAGGGAACACGATTGTTTCGTCAGGGAATATCAGCAACAATTCGGCGTTTACTTGCAGAAGTGGCGCTTCTGGTAAAATATTGGTTCACGCCTACTTCAATTGGGTGGTTTACTATGCCGTTTATCAAATGACAGCCAATCTTTATGCTAACGGGCTGCTAGTTGAATCAGATAAGACTGCTGCTTTTGAATACGATCATGGCAGGGCATCCGGTTCGAGCGTGACGCTATTCCACACGTTAGAGACTCCATCGGGCAGTGATTATACCTTTTCAGTTGCGGCAACTAGCGATAACCTTGTTAAGGTGAGTTATTCCTGTGTTGGTGTTTAAGGTAATCCCTTGTATCAAGTAAATATCGAATGATACTATTGGTAATAATTTATCATCCAGTAAGGTATGGATGGATTAACAAATGCCTACCGCCCTTTTTCCATTTTATAGTTTCAGGCGAATGATTTTTTTATCCTACCTAATAAATGTGATTACATGGAAAAATGTGAACTGAAAGCTCCAGAGAAGTTATTTGTTTTTCTCCCTTATGGCGCTGTGCCGGGATATTTATAAGGGGATTTCAGGTCAGATAATCTCTATGGGTTAAATGTTTAATCCTCAATGTTATAAATAAAAAAGAGCAGTGAATTTTTCATTTATCGGTTATAATGATGATGCCGACTAATTATATATTTAATTAACGAGGGATGCCTGCCAATGCTTTCCCCCAGATGTATTCTACTTCGTATTTTAGTTCTCTAGCTTTATTCTCGCATAATTTAAGAGCTTTTAACCATTGTTCTTCCGATGGTATTTTTGATATGTCTTTAGAAACAATAACCATATATAAACATCGGCCTGTCCCTTTAGCTCCTGCAAGCAAACAAGCAATTTTAGTTTCGCTTACCAAATCTATACAAGCTTTTCGCATTTCTATTTCCTTTTTTTGTTGATTTTATCTACTACATCTTGAATTACTTAACTCTATTGCTGCTTGGGTGAAATGTAACAATAATTTAACATTTAAAAAATTTGTTATCTTCACTCAGTTCTAATATTGTATGTTCTTTAATAAAACTCTTTTCAATACTAGATAATTTATCACTCAATATTGCGAGTATATATTGACCATCAATTGATGACGCAATATCGAATAATACTCTAATTTGGTTAGGATGTATGGCTTCTATCCCGTCGTGTGCAACGAACCTGACAGATTTAGAATTTATTTCAGCTTGGAGTGCTAAATATGCCAAATCTAGTGCTGAAACCTGAGCCTTTTTCTTGCCATCTCCTAGGTTTCCCTTTGAATTGACGACTCCTACTGGATCAATCTTGAAGTCATATACACCATTCTTTTCGGAGAATGTTAAAATGAACTCTTCCTCATAGAGCTTTCTTGTGTATATGGAAAAATATTTGTTGAAAATTTTTATGTTATTGTCAAAATTATCTATTTCCTTCTCTATTTTAATAGATATTTCTTTTATTTTTTCTGTAAGATTACTTGTTTTTTCTTCATAAGATTTTATTTGCTCCAATGAGCTTTCGAAACTCCCTTTACTTTCGTAAAGCTTATTTAACTCTTTTTGGAGCAGCTGTAAGTCGCTTAGGCTGCCAAGACTTGATAATTCTTTAAGGATGCTCGACTCTTTTGTTAGCCAAGATGCAAGAAGAACACCCTTAATATTTATTTTTTCATTTAACCCATCCATTTGCGACTCTATAAACTCAACCTTTTTAAAGATCATCTGGTTGTGAAAATTTAACGCATCTTCAAATGTTTTGGTTAACTTTTCAACTCTGTTAGTTGCTTCCAAATATAGAGCTTTTAAATCATTCGGATCTGAGTTGTCTTTTTGTTGAAGTAATTCTTCAATAGCTTGTAAGTTTAAGCTTTTTTTCATATTTAAAGATGCTAAGTCTAAAGATAAAGCTGATACTTCCAATTTTATAGCATTTAGTTCGCGCATTTGTGAATCGTAAGACTCACCTAGGTCATAGTTTTCAATTGCGCTATTTCGTTCATCAATATCACGATTTATAATTTCAAGTGACTGTTCTAGTGAGTTTTTTGATTTTATTTTTGTTAGAATGGCAAGCTCAGATTCTAATTTTTTTAATTTTCTGTTTATTATTTGTTTTTCTGAAAGAATTGAAGGGTTTTCGAATCCGAAAATGAATAGATTTAAAGTTTCATACTCAGCACCTGAACTTTTATTATATAAGGTTTTTAAAGTGTTAGACATTTTATCCGACGTATCTCGAATAATCCTGCTCATTATTTGACGTAAGCTTGGTTTATCTGCGGAACTGAAAAATAGCGCAATCTTCAAGTCTTGGCAAAAAGCTTTGAGGTTGCTGTATTCATTGTCATTAATTTTGCAAAATACTTTTGGTTCGGGCAATGCTTTTCTTATGATTGTTAATTCATCGCCCTTGCTTGACGTTAGAGTTAGGTTGAACTCAACCTCATTGTCTATTAGAAAGCTTTTGATAAGTGCGTTTGTAGTTTTAAATTCGGGGTCTGTATAAAAAGATTCTTGCTTTGCACCCATACAGAAATCCAGTGATCTTAAGACTGTTGTTTTACCGACACTATTACCAGTTCCTGATAGATCAGTAGTGCTTTTATCTAATATTAGGTTAACGCCCTTGTGAAATAAAACCTTTCTTATCTCCCCTAAATAAGGTGATTTAACAATCAACTCCTTTAGAAACATATTACAATATCTCCATTTTCGTTCAGCTCTATTAAATCAAGTAGATACAACCAGTTCAGTGTGTACATATATTGTACAAATGTTATTTTTGAAGTTGTTTTTTTTCTGAATTTATCAAATAAATCAATGCTATCGAGAGTAGACGATGCTTGCTCTCGGATGCACTGTATTAATTTTGCCCCAAGGTAGTAAATAGTATACTGAGGTCTTATGCTATTAGATAGAATCATACTGGTTTTTCCAGAACTTTACATTCTACAAAAGCATGGAAGACAATATACTCGGCATGCATTTCTATTTCCTCTATTGTTACCGTTCCTGCGTCTATGGAGGTAATACATGTTTGTCTTACATGTTCAATAACGCAGGCTATTATATCATCTGAATTGGTCTTGATAAGCTCTCTTTCGAAATTCTTTCTTTCTTCTTTGTTGGTTATTTTTTTTAAATTTTCCTTATTCTTAATTTTTATTTCACCAACACAGTCTTTATAACAAGAGTTTATACGACCTAAGGCTTTTTCCCTAGCGGTTGGGATTTTTTCGTTTAGAGCTATATATGACTTCTCGATCATACCGTTGTAGAGATAATAATCTTCAATTTTATCTCTGTATTTAATCACATCATTGTGATCTATTTTATCATCAATGTCATAAGAAGCATAATCATCCGAGGAACTATTATCATGCAAGTAATCACCGGATGAAATTATTGAAACTAGATTCATGAAAATCGAAGGTGAACGCACAATATCCAAAGATGAATTATTGAAAATGTTTTGAGTGTTTGTTGAGCGGTATCCACCTTTTTGAGATATCTCGTTCATTTATCGGTACCTCCGGGTTTACTCCCTAAGGATATGGTTTGAGTGTTAGTAGAGTGTGAGCCACCTTTCTGAGTTACATGAATGCTCGAACCGGAATGTGCTTGTTGGCTTTTGGCGAATGTGCCCAAAAATGCCAAAAATAAACTGAGTGAGGTAAAATAAAATGCATTATTTTTCAATAAAAAACCGGCAGTTAGAGCACATAATGCCCCAATTAGGCTGAGGATTCTTATAGAGATTCTGATCACAATTAACTCCATGTTAATCGACTGAGAGCGACTTAGCACTCTCTTATCATTATGGGTATGTGAGGATAATGCATTGTAGTGCATGAATTTGCATCAGTAATTAGTGATTTTTCATAAACCAAGGTATCTGCTCATACGGTTGTCCATTATTTTACTTACAGTGAGCGATTGCCCACAGCCTTTCGGTGGTGCCAGTCCAGATGCCTTTGAGCAGACCTCTTCATGAGGACAGGTAATGTCTATGGTTGTGGGGGAGTCTTGGTATTTTAAAACTTAACCCTTCTGTGCAAATTCAAACGGTGTGATCATTTCGTTAAGGGTGGCGTCGCGAAAATCAACCCTCCATTGGTGTAAAAGGTGAAGCTATCCGAGATGCTTGGTCTTACAGATCTTGGCTGCGCAAACATTACTTTGCTTTACAGCTTATCTTGCCCTCGTAAGTAGACTTTAATCGCCTCCGTATATTCTATAAACACAAAAATTGATGTACGCTTTGATGTGCATTATGCTGTATGCAATAAAACATACTTTTAGGTGGGTTATGGAACGCATCCTCGCAGAAAAATCTATCAACATCACTGAGTTAAGAAAGAACCCGGCGAAGTATTTTATTGATGAGCCGGTTGCCGTTCTTTCCAACAACCGTCCTGCTGGCTACATGGTCAGTGCCAAGGTGTTTGAAGAACTGATCGATCTGTTGGAAGAGAAGCAGGGCAGGGTTCATACCGCTGCGCGGTTCAGGCCAACGGCTGAGCGTTTAAGTGATATTGCGGATGGTGGGCAGAAACTGCTGCAAAACGCCTCCGACAAGGATCTGACCGAGTTCACGGAATGAGTATCAGGATTTTCAAGTCAGCACTGATCCGTAAGCAATTGAGCCAACAAGAGCTTGATGATTTGGCGGCGGATTTTCTTTCCTACAAAAAGGATGGCGTGTTGCCAGATACCTTTGGTCGTGATGCACCCTATGATGATGACCGCACCTATCCCTTGGTAAAAGAAGAACAAGTGGCCCACATTCATCTTGCCGATGCGGATGCCCCTTTCCCGAAGTTTTTACGACAGTTCAAACGAACCAGCGATCAGGCGCATTTGGTATACTGCCAAGGTGCGATGGATCCTGATGCCTACCTGCTGATTATCATCCTTAAACCCGAAGCGCATAAAATGGCACGCAACAATAACCATATGCATAAGATCGGGATGATGGCAGAAGCGTTCAGGATGAAGCATTAAGTCGGTCAAAAAACACTCTGTCATTTAGGGCAGAAAAACATATGGGGGCATCATTGGGGGCATGTAGGTAGTTGAAACAGAATATTAATTAATATTATCAATGCAATACGTCTCAGGTATTGTTCCTATTATCGCACCAGTTAAATCAATCACTTACTAAATATCTCCTATTGTTCCGTTGCTAACGTGGGACAGATTTGGGACACAAACGTTAAAAACAGCATCAATTTGTCGTGCGTGCTCGGTGAGATGATTGGGTGCCAGATGCGCATAGCGTCGAACCATCTCTATAGATTCCCACCCGCCCATTTCCTGCAATACAGATATTGGCACTCCAGCTTGCACCAGCCAGCTTGCCCATGTGTGCCTCAGATCGTGGAACCTAAAATTATCTATCCCTGCTCGTTTTAGCGCTGCTCTCCATGCCGTGTTGGCATCGTAGCGCATTTTTCTTACAACCGGGCTTTTCGTTCCGTCTGGCTTCGTGCAACTTTCCCTATACACGAAAACCCAACGGTGATGATGGCCTATTTGTTTTTTCAGCACGCGACATGCAGTATCGTTTAGCGCGATCCCGATAGCTCTGTTAGATTTGCTGTCTTCGGGATTAACCCATGCTACGCGACGCTGCATATCTATTTGTTGCCACTCCAGATTGATGATGTTCGACCGACGAAGGCCAGTAGAGAGCGCGAATTCTACTACTGACTTTAATGGCTCTGGGCATTCATCAATCAGCCTTTTGGCCTCGTGAGGCTCAAGCCTGCGTATGCGTCTGTTTTTTGGCGATGGCACTTTGATATTTGGTGCTCTCTCCAGAACGCGCCAGTCCCTCTCTGCTGCTCTCAATAGTGCTTTTATAAAAGCAAGGTGAGTCGCCTTTGTTGCTGTAGCGGCTGGCTTCGGAGTATACATCGGGATTTCCTTTCCCCGCTTCCTTGCAGCTTCGGCTTGTGATTTCCAGTTCTCTTCGTGCCTGCGATTCACCATCTTTTGCACTGCTGAATAAATTTTGGCCTCGTTAATGTCCTTTAGCGCAACGCCTGAAAAATACTGCATCCAGAAACCAATCCTGCTTTTATCATCGTCCAGTGATTTTTTGTTGGCTTTTTCCTCTATCCATCTCAAGCACGCTTCTTCGAATGTGATAGACGGGAACTCGCCTAACTTGCTAACTCTCCACGCCTCGGCCTTTAACTTGTCGTGCAACTCCTGAGCCTGCCTTTTGTCCTCTGTTTTAAGTGACTGTTTAACTCTGCTGCCGTCTGGCGCTGTGAAACTCGCGTACCAAACGGAACTCCTGCGGAAGATTGACATATTGATACCTCCTGATCTGCCGCGTTCACGGCAGTAGTGTTGATCGGATTGTCTACTGCCGCAATGCAGGCTCGACGAGTAAATAGATAGGGTGATGATTTTTTGGCGGGATTCTTTCGTGAATATGCAATACGTCCGGCACGGCACCAGGCTGATAGTGTATCTTCATCAATACCTATAAATGCGGCGGCTTCTTTTCTAGTTAGCGTTATTTTCTCCATAATTCCCTCACTTAGCTTCAGCATCCACGACGCGCACGAAATAGCTCAGCCACAACTTTGCACTGAATGAATTAGGCGGCAGGGCGGTTATGCGTTTAGCGTGTTTGTCGAGAATGCGGGTGATAATCGGATCGTGGTTTTTTTTCGGCTGGCCTGCTGTCGCGTTGATGATTTCGCTACGGCAAGACTTAGCAACGCTTCTGATAGCGTTCTCCGTTTCAGTATTCATACAATTGAGATAAAGGCATAAACAGAGCACAAAAAAGCCGCTGTGATAGCGGCTATGGCGAGCGTTGCGGCTGGGGTTGTTCGCTTCATGACACTTCAACCTCACTCCTGAAGGCCGTTTCAATCTCCATCGATAATCGCGCTATATGCTGTTCTACGGCCTGCAAAGTCTGCACGTCAGAGGTCATCACTTCCAGGTGGCACAATCGGACAATAAGCTGTGACAGCTTCGGGAAATAGCCAATATTTGATAGATACTCACCGCCTGCATCCTTTCCCTCTTTCTTCGTCTTGCGCTCCTGCAAAACGTATTGATACTGGTCTGCTGTAATGACGTATTTGTCACCGATGCTGATTTCCATAATCATCTCCAAAAATAAGCCCCGCAATCGCGGGGCTGGTTAGTCGTCGTTGACCGGAGCGCAGAGTAACGTTGCCGCTGGTCTCTTTTCGTGAATTAACGTTATCCAATTCTGACACTCGTTAAACGTCATAACGCGCTCAGAAACTGGCAGAGCATCGCAGTAATCATTGCCGCATGCGCTAACGAGTAGAATGAATCCGATAATCATGATTTGCCATTCGGCTGGGGAGCGGCGGCAATCATGGCTTGATAGATCACTTGCGGACTGTTCCCGCCTGTTTCTTCCAAATGTTTACGCGCAGCCGCGCCACCGGCTTTAATCATCGCTATGCTTGCATTGAGTGGAACAACCGCCCAACCTTCCGGTATAGCCGGATAGTTGCCGCCTGCATTTGGATGTAGAGCACGGATGCCTTCTTCGATATCGCGTAGCGTTTCTGAATAATCCAGTTGCGCATCGTTACCGAATTCGAACGTGCCGGTGTCTGGGTCATGCCGACCGTGTTCGCTATCGTAAGCCTCTCGCTTCTTCTCCACCCACTGCGCAGCAGCTACGATGCCATCACGATAGAATGATATGGTTGGCGTCACTTGTTCGGAATTACCGGACAACTTGACCATATCGGTAGTTTCACCGGAATGCTTGGTACCTTCATTGATGAGGGTACCAGACTGGAGCATTGCGGCGCGGCAGGCGTTGTAGCCATTCATAAAATCAACAGGGCTTGCTGTGTGAATATCCCCCTTTAATTGAAGCAAAGTGATGTTTTCTTCTGTCAATTCATCAGGCACTACAGGCAGGGGTGGGGCGGTGAATAGTGGCTGAGAGCGCCAAAACTTAACTTCACGCCCCAAAATTCTGGCCGCGTGCGCCATAGGTGAATTATCCTCGGCGTCTGAAATCACATTTTGGAGCGTGGGCGCTTTTAAATATGTGAGATAGTCAGGCACTTCCACCGTCAACTCCAACAGACCACCGATTAACCATAATAATTCTCCCGTCTTAATCTCTTTTCGTAACCACTCCAAAGTCACCGATAACGGAACAGTGGAAAAGTGATCGGGCTGCTCAGCACTCATCTGTCACAACCAACTGGAAGACATTCATTTAGGATGAATGGCTACGACATTTGGTCGAGATGGCGCTCGCCAATAACCGAGAATAACGCTGCCGTTATTTTCCCGCGGAAGCAGCATGGCTAACCTTAGTGTGGCAAATCTGCGAAAGGATATTGCAGTAGCTGATTATGAAAAAACTATTCAGACGACGTTTCGTGATGTGTCAGATGCTCTTGATGCAACGGATACATTACGGCGGGAAGCGTTGGCACAGGAAAGCGCTGACCTCGTTTTTCAAAGAAAATCTGAAGTAATACAAAGAAGGGCGTCCTATCGGAACGTTCTTATACCCCCACGATATTGCTGGTGACCCGTTTCATGGCAGGTTTTGATAGCACCATACCTGATTCCTCATTTCTCTCTGCGTTGTGCTTTTGCGCCAAGTATCTTCTGGAGAGTTCTCCTGCCGGATGATTACTATTTTTTAACCTGAAAACGTCACTTAAAAGATCACTTCACTGCTTTGCTCGGTAGTTTTTGTTATGAAATGCCGAAAATTTTAACCGCCTGGTTAATTAAACTGGTTGTGTGTTTTTTAATAGTATAAAAATCTAATAATTTTCATTAAAAAATCAATGATTGCTAAACTATCTAATATTTATTTCTTAACATGAAAATAGTTTCTTAAGGTTATAGAGATATTTATTCTGCCAAAAGTAAAAAATAAAGAGTGAATGTTTTTACTAAATTAAAATTAATGAGTTATTTTTAAGTTTTGTAATTTATTAGTGGGTTAAGTATTTCGTTTTTAACGAAATTAAAAGGCGCGAAATATATTCTTTTTCCGCCAATTGAAACCCTATGAGTTATTCTATTTTTTTATGGGTATTTTTGCTTAGGTTTAACTTAAGATTTTGTTTTTACTTGGCTTTTTGTTTTAGTGGTTCTATTTACTTGCTCTGCTATATAATCATTGACCATACGTTTATGTTGTGTGTATGATTCAAACTCGAAATATGAATGTATTTTACTTCCTTCTTGGTGTGACTCTTTTACACCGATATAAATCGTAAAGTTACGAATTTATTATGGTTTTTTAACTCAGTTTTAATTTATTTCATCTCGCTGGTCGAAAAACAAATACGTTATTTGTTTGCCGAACTACTGCCGTGCTTATGGTTTTCGGCGGGTTTTTGGTAGGAGTCGACTTTACTTTCCCGGGCTCGAGTGCCCTTACGTTGGTATAGACACATGGCAAAAGGAACTGATGGTGCATCTGTTGCACCAAAGGAACGTATTAATATCAAATATGTTCCGGCCACTGGTGGTCAGCAGGCAGAAATAGAATTGCCGTTAACGCTGATGATCGTGGGAAATATGAAAGGGCGCACAGAGGAAACGCCGATCGAAGAACGTCAGACCGTATCGATCGATAAAACCAATTTTACCTCCGTGATGAAAGAAGCAAACCTGGAACTGAATTTCAGTGTGCCAAATCGCCTTGAAGAAGAAAATCAGGACGATCTGCCAGTGAAACTGAGTATTGGCGGTTTGAATGATTTCTCCCCTGACCGCATCGCCCAGCAAGTGCCTGAATTACGTAAGCTGCTTGATTTACGTGAGGCTCTGGTCGCACTGAAAGGCCCCCTCGGTAATATCCCTTCATTCCGTAATCGTTTGCAGGATCTGTTGTCCAGCGAAGAAGCCAGAGAACAGCTTTTGAAAGAGCTCGATCTGGTGAAACCCGCCGAATAATTGATGTTTACTGACGAAATAGGGAAACGATATGTCAATAATTGAAGAACAGGCTCAGGCAGGGGCGGCCAGCGCCTCTGGATCATTGCTTGATGACATCATGGCTCAAGCGCGCATCAGCCCGGTCGATGAAGGTTATAGCGTAGCTAAACAGGGTATTGCTGCGCTGGTTGCTAACATTCTTGATAGCGGTAATGCAGCAGAACCCGTGAATAAAGCGCTGGTCGATAGCATGATCGTTGAACTGGACAAAAAACTCAGCAAGCAAATTGACGTTATTTTGCATGCGAAAGAACTTCAGGAACTGGAGTCTTCCTGGCGTTCAATGAAACTGCTGGTTGATCGCACCGATTTCCGTGAAAACATCAAACTGTTGGTGTTGCATGCGACGAAAGAAGAGCTGTTGGAAGACTTCGAATTCGCGCCTGAAATCTCACAGTCTGGCTTCTATAAACATGTTTACTCCAGCGGATATGGCCAGTTCGGCGGTCAGCCTATCGGTGGCGTGATCGGTGACTATGCGCTGACGCAAAGTTCACCAGACATCAAACTGATGCAGTATGTCAGCGCCGTTGGCGCGATGGCGCATGCGCCGTTCATCTCTTCCGTTGCTCCGACCTTCTTTGGTGTGGATCGCTTCACCGATCTGCCTTCCATCAAAGATCTGAAATCTGTTTTCGAAGGCCCCGCCTATACAAAATGGCGCGCGCTGCGCGAATCTGAAGACGGCCGCTATCTTGGGCTGACGGCGCCGCGCTTCCTGGCTCGCTTGCCTTATGACCCGGTAGAAAACCCAATTAAGGGCTTCAACTACAAAGAAGATATCAGCACCGATCACGAACACTATCTGTGGGGCAACACCGCCTATCTGATGGGAACGGCGCTGACGGACAGCTTCGCGAAATACCGCTGGTGTCCAAACATCATTGGCCCGCAGAGCGGCGGTGCGATTACCGATCTGCCAGTGCATGTTTACGAAGCCATGGGCCAACTTCAAGCCAAAATCCCGACGGAAGTTCTGATCACCGATCGTCGCGAATATGAAATGGCTGAAGAAGGCTTTATCACGCTGACGATGCGCAAAGACAGCGACAATGCTGCGTTCTTCTCGGCTAACTCGGTACAGAAGCCGAAGGTATTCCCGAACACCAAAGAAGGCAAAGAAGCGGAAACCAACTACAAGCTGGGTACGCAACTGCCGTATATGTTCATCATTAACCGTTTGGCGCACTACATTAAAGTGCTTCAGCGTGAACAGATTGGCTCATGGAAAGAGCGTCAGGATCTTGAGCGTGAGTTGAATACCTGGATTAAACAGTACATCGCCGATCAAGAGAACCCGCCGGCAGATGTTCGTAGCCGTCGTCCTCTGCGTGCTGCACAGATCAAAGTGCTGGATGTAGAAGGAGAACCAGGTTGGTATCAGGTCACCATGTCTGTGCGCCCGCACTTCAAGTACATGGGGGCGAACTTTGAGCTGTCGCTGGTAGGGCGTTTGGATAAGGAATAAGACTCATGCCGTCTCTTTCTGCCTGGGAAAGGGGAAACGCGGCAAGTCTGTTTGATCGTATCCGTGGGGAGGAACGTCGTTCCTCCCCTGAAACGGAAGTTGAAGCACTGATCGAGTCCGTTAAGCGTCAACTGGATAATGTGCTCAACACCCGGCCCGGAAATTGTCGCAGCGCACCTGAGCTTGGCGTGATTGATTTTAATGACGCGACGCAGGGTGGTGCGGATATCCGGGGGAAAATCCGGGAGGCGATCCGACAGTGTATCTGTCGCTTTGAACCGCGAATTGTGCATGTGGATGTCGACGCATCGGACTATTTATTGAATCCGATGGAGATGTCGTTTCAGGTTACCGCCCGGGTCAGATTGGAAGATCTGGAGCAGGTCGCCTCTTTCAATATCCATATGGATAGCCACCGCCATTACAGAATGATCTGATTATGTCACTGGAACATTTTTTCAGGGATGAACTGACCTACTTGCGCCTGCAAGGGCGTGAATTCGCCAAGGCGCACCCTGAGCTTACCCGATTTTTGTCAGAACAAACCACGGATCCAGACGTCGAGCGTTTGCTGGAAGGGTTCGCCTTTTTGACAGGGAGCCTGCGGGCGAAGATCGAGGATGAATTTCCTGAACTGACACACGGTCTGCTGGGCATGCTATGGCCTAATTACCTGCGCCCCGTACCGAGCATGACCATTATGCAGTTTTCGGTACTCCCCGGCGCGATTGCTCAACCCGCGTTTGTTGAGCGTGGCTGTGAGCTAGACAGTCTACCGATTGACGATGTGGTCTGCCATTTTCAGACCTGCCACGATGCCTGGATTTATCCGGCGGATATCCGCGACATCAAGGTACAGAGCGGCAACGATCTTTCCACCATCACGCTGGATATTGGGCTGCATGGTCCGCTATCACTCAGCGATCTGCAACTCGACAAACTGCGCTTTTATCTAGGCGGTGATACCTATACGGCCTACGAACTCTATTTCTGGATCGCCAGCCAGCTTTCACACATTGAGCTGGAAGTTGATGGCCAACGCTTCCGTCAGGAAGCCAGCGTGCTGAAGACGGTCGGCTTTGAGCGCGAAGATGCATTATTGCCGTACCCCGGCAATGTCTATTCTGGCTACCGCATCTTGCAGGAGTACTTTTGTTTTCCTGAAAGTTTTCTCTTTTTCCAGCTTGCTGGCGCAGTGTGGCCGGATCTTCCGCTGACGATAACGGAATTCCGTCTGCATTTTTGCTTTGACCGCCCGCTGCCAGCTGAACTGAAAATCCGTCCTGACTCGTTCATGCTCAACTGTGTGCCGGCAATCAATCTCTTTCAGCACGATAGCGAACCGATCAACCTCAGCGGACGCCAGACGGATTACCCGTTGAAAGCCAGCTACCGCAACGCCGATAGTTTTGAAATTTTCTCTGTGGATAAGGTTGAAGGCTGGGTTGAAGGGAATTCAGGTCGTGCCAGGGGCATTCCGCGCACCTATCAGCCTTTTGAGAGCTTTCAGCACCAAATCGAACGAGCCAAAGGACGGCTCGCGCTTTATTACCGCATCCGGGTAAGAGAAGCCGTCAACGGCAACGGTTTTGATCACATGCTCTCTTTTGTGCGTGGTGATGAGCAAGAAGTGATTGATCTGGACGAGTCCATCTCGGTCACCCTGACCTGTACCAATCGATCGCGGGCGGCACAGCTGTCCGTTGGGGCGATCTGCGTACCAACCGGGAATTCGCCGTCTTTTGCGACGTTTCGTAATTTGGTTCGTCCGACGCGCCCATTACGGCCTGCGATGGATGGCAGCTTGCATTGGACGCTGATCTCCAACCTGTCCCTGAACTATGTGTCGCTACTGCGGCGTGATGCGCTGGTACAGATTCTGCGTACCTACGATTTCCCGGCACTGCACGATAAGCAGGCAGAACAAGCCTCGCGTAAGCGTCTGACGGGTATCGAGTCTATTGAAACCACTCCTATCGATCGTCTGGTTCAGGGGATGCCGGTTCGCGGCTTGAAATCCATCCTGTCGGTACGGCAATCCGCGTTTTCCAGTGAGGGAGAACTCTATCTGTTTAGCACGGTGCTGGCGCATTTCTTCTCTCTATACGCCAGCGTTAACGCTTTCCACCTGCTGGAAGTGGTCAACATCGATAACAAGGAGCGCTACCGATGGCCGGTACAGATAGGTCAACACTCAATGATGTGACGTTCCGTCAGGATGTCTCACGCTTTAATTTTTTCCAATTGGTGGAGTTGCTTAATCAACTGGAAGGCGTGGATCTGGAACAAGAGCTGGATTTTCGCCCTGAACAGGAGCGTCTGCGCTTTCGCTCTACGGCATCTATTGGCTTTCACCCCAGCGATATTTTGCAGGTGGGATGCGATGAAGAGGGGCGTCAGGAGTTGGAGGTCGCGTTTCTGGGCCTGCACGGCAGCCAGTCGCCGATGCCCGGCTATTACCTTGAAGAGTTGGCCTGGGAATACGCGCAGGGCGAACAGAAGCTGGGTGTGTTTCTCGATTTCTTCCATCACCGCTTACTCACGCTGTTGCATCGCGCATGGCGTAAATACCGCTATCACGTCCGCTTTCAGAATGAGGGGGAGGATGGATTCTCTCGGCTGATGTTCGCGCTCGTCGGGTTAGGGAATGATGCCGTGCGCGACAGCCTGCCGGTTAACCGCGCCAAGATGCTGTCCTACGCTGGGGTGCTGGCAAGCCCCAGCCGTTCCCCGGAAGTCGTCGCGGGTCTGGTTATTCACTGTTTTGATCTGGATGACGTCGCCGTCATGGCCTGGCAGCACCGCCGTGTTCCCATTCATGAAGGGCAGCAAAACCGCCTGGGAAAAGGAAACATGATGTTAGGTGGTGATTTTGTTATTGGCGACAAAGTGAATGACTGCGCCGGCAAATTTTTGCTCAAGGTCGGCAATCTCAGCTTTAGCCGCTTTCTCAGCTTTTTGCCCAACGGCGAGCATTTTCAGCCGCTGGTGCGTTTTGTCTCTTTCATTCTTCGCGATCAGTTGGCCTGGGATCTGCGTCTTGGTTTCGCGGAAGGCGAAGCTAAGGGCTTAAGCCTGGGAAGTGAGCAAAGCAGCCGGTTGGGATGGAGCAGCTTTCTCGGGCAGCCACCCACGGACCCCTATGTGACGATTTGTGTGCAGGAGTAAATGTGAACGTAACCCACCCACTCACGTTGGTTGTGCTCAACAGTGAGCAGCTTGATATCAATTCTCAGGTGCAGCACCAGTTCGATCACCGCGGTGGCACGCTGGGCGCATCGGAAAAAGACCAGTGGCAACTGCGGGATCGGCTGGGCTCTGTCGTCCCGGCACATGCTCGTATCGACATGACCGATGGCTATTTCAGCCTGTGCGATCTGAGCGGACAGTCTTTTATTAACGGTTCTCTGTCGCCGATTGGGCGAGATCGCAAAGTCATTCTGTCGCACGGCGATGAGCTGGTGATTGGGCCTTTCCGGCTGGGGGTGTATATCGGCGATCCCACAACGGAACAGGATATTGATCAGGTTTTAGGACAGCGCACGGACGATGTGTTGGGCGGCTGGTTAAGTGAAGATAAAAAAAGGCGTTCTGCGGATCTTACCGATCCTACCGTTGTGTTGAATGACCCGCTGTGGGCGCTACAAAAAGAACAGAGCCAGTCACTTTTGCTATCAGACAATGAGACGGTCGGCGAATCACTTACGGCCTCTCTTTCTTCTTTTTCTTCTGCTGAGGACACCATGGATCAGAAATTTGTCGAATTACCGACTATCAACACACGCTATGCGGAAGATGGGCTAGAAGGGTACAGCGACGGTACTTCGTTGGCGCCACTGATGCGTGGGCTGGGGCTGTCGCTTCAGCCGGGCGATGATGCACAACTACGTGAAATGCTGGAAGAGATGGGAAAAAGTTTGCGCGCCATGGTTGAGGGTTTGCTGGCATTGCAGACAGAACAGGCGGCACTGGCGGACACGCACTTACGCCCGATTGAAGATAACCCGTTACGTCTGGGGCTGGGCTATACGGATACGCTGTCGGTGCTGTTTGCCGAAGGGAAAAGCCCGGTTCACCTGTCTGCGCCAGCCGCGGTGGAAGAGGTATTAAACAATGTACGGGTGCATCACATCGCGAACCAGCAGGCGATTGCCGTGGCGTTGGAAAATATTCTTCAGGCCTTTTCGCCAGCCGCACTGCTTAGCCGTTTTGAACACTATCGTCGCAGTGGCGAACCACTGGCGGCAGATGACGGCTGGGCGTGGCAGATGTATCAGCACTACTACCGAGAATTGACGTCACCCCGCCAGCAGGGTTTTCAGAAACTGTTCCATCAGGTGTATGCGCAGGCATATGACCGTGCCGTGCGTCAGCAGCAGGAGCAAAAATAATGCTGCGAGCATTGTGCTTATGTTCCCTGATGTTTCTGCTATCGGGGTGTACCACGCTGGGCAAGATGGCGCAGGTGGCGGCGAATCCTGATATTCAGGTAGGTAGTAATAATCATCAGCCTTCTACCGTGGGTTTTAGCCTGCTGGCGGAACCGGACGTTAACCCGAACGACAGCGGTGAAGCCGCCCCTATTGAATTCCAACTGGTTATGCTGGCGGAAGATTCGCGTCTGTTAGCGACCGATTACGACCAGATCACCACGGATATCGAAAAAGCGTTAGCCAAGAATTACATCAATCATCAGGACTACACGCTATTGCCGGGGCAGTTCAAATATCTGCCGCCAGAAGCGCTGGATGAAAAGGTGCACTACCTCGGTGTGGTGGCGCGATATGCAGATTCAGAAAGCGCGGAGTGGCGCAAAGTCATCAAGCTAAAGAATACCGGACAGACGTATCAGATCCTCGTGCACCTGCGCCGGGATGAAGTCGAAATCCAAAAAGACCAAGAAGAAGAATAATTATGTCGAGTCGCAATCGCATTATCTGGCGGGAAGGTTTGTTCATTAAACCGCAGCATTTTCAACAGCAGCAAAGACACACCGATTACGCACTGCATGCACGTCTCAGCGCTCTCAGTGATTATTTCTATGGTTTGCAGTCGCTGGCGATTAATGAGGAATACCTCAATTTTGGCCGTATCGCGCTGGTTAACGCCAGCGGCGTGATGCCTGACGGCACCGTGTTCAATATTCCGGGCGATGATGCCCTTCCGCTGCCTTTGGAGATCACCGACGTCGCGCTGGCAAACCAGAAAGTGTATCTGGCATTGCCGCTGGCGGTAAATGGCGTCAGTGAAGTCGGTCAGCCGGGGCAGGGGATCGCCAGCCGTCTGCAATCGCACCGGCATGACGTGCGCGATCTGCACAGCGACGGCGGTGATATCGTTTCTCTGGAGGTCGGCAAGGTCAGCCTGCGCCTGATGCTCGATCGAGACGATCGCAGCGCCTATGCCTCGTTGGCGATTGCCAACATTCTGGATAAGCGTCCTGACGGCGGATTGATTCTGGATCCTAACTTTATGCCGTGCAGCATCAGCGTTACCGCGATCCCTGCCTTAAAACGCTTTTTGGGCGAATCTGCGGGTCTGGTTGCTGAACGCGCACGCAGTCTGTCGCAGCGTATTGCTGCACCGGGACAACAGGGCGTGGCGGACGTGGCCGAATTCATGATGCTGCAATTGCTTAACCGTGCTCAGCCTAAGCTGTCGCATTTGGCGCGCCTCGGCACGTTGCACCCTGAACGCCTGCACGAAACGTTAGTTGAGCTATGCGGCGAACTGATGACGTTTACCGATGAATCGCGTCTGCCGCCGGAGTTCCCCGCCTATCGCCATGAACACCAGCAGACCAGTTTTGAGCCACTGATGATGTCGCTGCGTCAAGCTCTGAGCACCGTGCTGTCGCCGCGTGCCGTCTCCATCCAACTGAAGAAACAGCCGTATGGCGTGATGGTGGCGATGGTTGGCGATGCGGAATTGATGATCAGCGCCGAGTTTGTGCTGGCAGTGCGCGCGCGTATGCCGCAGGAGCATCTGCGCAAACAGTTGCTGCAACAAACGAAGATTGCCTCCAGCGAGAAGATCCGCGAACTGATCAGCCTGCAATTGCCGGGCATCCCGCTGCTGCCGCTGCCGGTTGCACCGCGTCAGTTGCCTTATCACGCGGGGTACAGTTATTTCCAACTGGACAGGCAAAGCCCTGCCTGGCAGGTGCTGGTGTCTGGTAATACGCTGGCGTTCCACATTGCTGGCGAATTCCCGGAACTGGATATGCAGCTTTGGGCCATCCGCGGCCAGTAGTCAGGAGAGGAAAAGATGAGCATCGAGGTTATTAAAAATGGTCAACTGGGCGATCTGCTTTTTGATCACGCCCGACAGCTGGATATGGATTCCGACTACTGGTTTCGCCTGCGTGGACAAAGCATTAACCCGATGGTTGATGCGGTCACACCGCTGCTGGGCATGGTGGAGCGAGTTCGCCAGCTCTCTGCCTATGACGGCGTGGAGGATCTTTATCAGCGCGTGGTATCTGAAATTCAGGCTATTGAGCAGGAACTGCATTCTCATGGCTATGAAAACGGCGTGATTTTGTCCTTCCGCTACATCCTCTGCACCTTCATTGATGAAGCCGTGATGGGACGGGAGTGGGGCGGGCAAAGCATGTGGTCGGCACATTCCCTACTGACCCGTTTTCACAATGAAACCTGGGGGGGCGAAAAGGTATTTGTCCTGCTGGAGAAGCTACTGGACGATCCCACCCGCTATCGTGACATCCTGGAGTTTATCTACCTTTGCCTCTGTCTGGGCTTTGAAGGGCGCTATCGGGTGATGACACAGGGGCGTGAGGAGTTGAACCGCGTCGTGAGTAAGTTGCATGACACGCTGCGCCCTGAGCCTGCTCATTCGCCGACAGTATTTCACCTGAATCTGGGGCAACAAGCCTCGCGTTATCAACTGCGCAGGCAGGTGTCATTACGCACGCTGTTTATCGGTGTGTGTGTCGTTCTGGTCGCCGCATTCGGCCTGTACCGTTACGAGCTAACTCATCAAACCCAGGACGTACTGCGTCAACTGGGAGAATTATTACAATAACAGGAGCTACACCGTGATTCGAATTGAACTGCCGACACTGGTTGAACGACTCAACCCAGTGTGCCGTCATATGCTGGAAGAAGCGGCAGCACTCTGTATTCAACATCAGGGTGCGGAAATCCGCATTGAGCACCTGTTGATGAAAATGCTGGAAACGCCGCTGTGTGATGTGCGCCAGATTCTCAAGCGTGCTGGCGTCGATGCGGATGAGCTGTCTTCGTTGCTGCTACCTTCCTCCGTAGATAAAGAATTTGATGCGGGCTATCCCTCATTCTCTCCTCTGCTGGTGGAATGGTTACAGGACAGCTGGCTGCTGGCCTCGGCTGAATTCCAACATGTGCGCCTGCGCAGCGGCATCTTGCTGCTGGTTTTGCTGCTGACGCCAAATCGCTATGTGGCAGGCGCGATTTCCCGCCCGCTGGCACAGATTAACCGTGAGCTTTTACGTCAGCAGTTTGATGAGTGGGTGAAGGACTCTGTTGAAACGGAAGTCGCGGTGCAGTCTGCCACGGCGGAACAGGCTGTCGCGGCAAGCACACAGCTGTCTCGCTATACCCAAAACGTTACTGAGTCCGCCCGACAGGGGCAGTTGGATCCGGTGCTGTGCCGCGATCATGAAATCGATCTAATGATCGATATTCTCTCTCGTCGCCGTAAAAACAACCCGATTGTAGTGGGGGAAGCGGGCGTCGGTAAAAGCGCGCTGATCGAAGGGCTGGCGCTGCGTATTGTGGCGGGTGCTGTACCGGAAAGATTACGTGATGTAGAGCTGCTTACGCTCGATCTGGGGGCGATGCAGGCTGGTGCATCAGTTAAAGGCGAATTTGAGAAACGCTTCAAAGGTGTGATGCAGGAAGTGAAGGATGCGCCACGCCCGATCATTCTGTTTATCGATGAAGCGCATACGCTAATCGGCGCTGGGAATCAGGCGGGCGGGCTGGATGTATCCAACTTGCTCAAGCCAGCGCTGGCGCGTGGTGAACTGCGTACCATCGCGGCGACCACCTGGAGCGAGTATAAAAAATACGTCGAGAAAGATGCGGCGCTTTCCCGTCGCTTCCAGCTTGTCAAAGTCGGCGAACCGAATGCGGAAGAAGCCACGATTATTCTGCGTGGGCTGCGTGGCATCTATGAAAAAGCGCACGGCGTTCTGATTGATGAAGATGCGCTTCAGGCGGCGGCGCAGTTGTCGGCGCGCTATATCTCTGGTCGCCAACTGCCCGATAAGGCGATTGACGTGCTGGATACCGCGAGTGCGCGCGTGGCGATTAACCTGACGACACCACCGCGTGCGGTCAGCCAGCTACAGACTCGCCTGCGCCAGCAGGAAATGGAAATCACCCAGCTTGAGCGTCAGGCGCGCATCGGTCTGGGCAATACCGAAGAGCGGTTAGTCGAACTGCGCGACGCCCGCGAAGCGGGGGCGGCATCGCTGGCACAACTGGAAGCCGATTGGCAGCAGCAAAAAACACAGGTTCAGCGCGTGATTGAATTGCGCACGGCGCTGTTGGATGACGAGCAAACCGTCGACTTTGATGCGGTATCGGCAGCGGCAGAACTGGCTACCTGTGAGCAAGCGTTGGAAATACTTCAGCAAGCTTCCGTACTGGTCTCTCCCCACGTCGATAAAATGCAGATTGCGGCAGTGATTGCCGAATGGACGGGCGTGCCGCTGAACCGAATTTCACAGGGTGAAATGGATGTCGTCACGCGCCTGCCTGAATTCCTGGGTGAGTCGATTAAAGGGCAGCAGTTGGCGATTGCTCAATTGCATAAACACCTGCTTACTGCGCGTGCGGATCTCCGTCGTCCGGGGCGTCCGCTAGGCGCTTTCCTGCTGGTAGGGCCGAGCGGAGTCGGTAAAACGGAAACGGTGGTTCAGATTGCCGACCTGATGTTTGGCGGACGTAACTATCTGACTACCATCAACATGTCGGAATATCAGGAAAAGCACACGGTTTCACGCTTGATCGGTTCACCTCCGGGCTACGTCGGATTTGGCGAAGGGGGCGTGTTGACCGAAGCCATCCGTCAGAAGCCGTACTCCGTGGTACTGCTGGATGAAGTAGAGAAAGCGCACCCGGATGTTCTGAATTTGTTCTATCAGGCGTTTGATAAAGGTGAACTGGCCGATGGTGAAGGCCGGGTTATCGACTGCCGCAACGTAGTGTTCTTCCTGACGTCCAACCTCGGGTTCCAGACGATTGTTAACTACGCTGAACAGCCAGAGGTGTTGCTGGATGCGCTCTATCCCGAACTGGCGGCTTTCTTCAAACCTGCGCTGTTAGCACGTATGGAAGTCATCCCTTATCTGCCGCTGGCACATGACACCATGGTCGAGATCGTACAGGGCAAATTGTCGCGTCTGGTTTCTCTGCTGCAACAGCGCTTTGGTGCGGAAGTCATCATCGAAGACGAGGTGCCGGAAGAAATTCTACGGTTGGCAAACCGCAGCGAAAACGGAGCGCGTATGCTCGAATCGGTGATTGATGGAGCCTTGCTGCCACCCGTTTCGCTACAGTTGCTGCAACGTATGTCGGCGGGTGAACCCGTCAGCCGTATTCATTTCCGCGTCGAAGCCGGCCAGTTCCAGACTGAGGTGGAGGGCTGAGTATGCAACATGCCCTCGAACTGGCGCTGGCACTCACCCGACAGCATGATGAAGCCAGTCTGTGTGACTGGCTGCTGGAGACGATGCAGGCTGCCTGGCAGCCGCAAGGAATGCTGTTGGGGATGGTGGATGTCAGCGGCAGGTTACTGACCTGTCAGGGCCGGGTGCATGAGACGCCAGTGGCGCTGAGTCTGGGGGTGGATGATTTTAGCCACCCGCTGGCTTATGCGCTGCATAAGAATCAGGCACGCACCTGGGATTCTCTCTATGGCGGTGCCCGCATTGAGCACCATGAGTTTCGGCAGATGCTGGTTTCTGTTGGGACGAATTGCGGGCTTCACGCGTTGCCGCTGCTGTCGGACAGCGGTAAGCCGCTGGCGGTATTGGCGCTGTTGGATACGCCGACACGCCTGCGAACGCTGCATCAGCAAGGGGAATGCGAGCGGCTGGCGCAGGTGTTTTGCCGGCAGCTTATGCTGTTGCGTGAGCTGCTACACACCCGACGGGAACAGGCCGCGTTAAGAGATTCACTCCGCCAGATTAAGCATGAGGGACAGAGTCGCCGCGAACAGGAAACGCGGGTGGAAGCCACTCTGATTGGCCAGTCTGTGGTGATTAAAGAGCTGCATCAGCAAATTTATCAGGCGGCAAAACACCGCCTTTCGGTGCTAATTCAGGGCGAAACCGGTTCAGGGAAGGATGTCGTGGCGCGCTTGCTTCATGAGTGTTCCGAACGTGCCGACAAACCTTTTATTGCTATCAACTGTGCCGCAATTCCCGAAAATCTGATTGAAAGCGAACTGTTTGGCTACCAGAAAGGCGCGTTCTCCGGCGCACAAAGTAACAAGATTGGTCTGGTCGAGCAGGCTAACGGCGGAACCCTGTTTTTGGATGAAGTCGGCGATATGCCGCAATCCATGCAGGCCAAGCTGTTAAGGGTATTGGAGACGCACAGCTTCCGTCCTCTGGGAGCGGAGAAAGAAGTACATTCCGATTTCCGCCTGATTGCCGCGACCCATCAGCCGCTGGAACAGCAGGTGTCTGACGGCGTATTTCGGCAGGATCTCTATCATCGCCTTTGCCAGTGCCTGTTGCAGGTCGCCCCGCTGCGCGAGCGGCCGGACGATATTCGTCTGCTGTGCGAGCACTTCATCGGTCAATTTGCAGATAAACAGCAAAAGCACGTTGGGCCATTGAACCGCGCTTTCCTACGCCAACTGGTGGGGTATGACTTTCCCGGTAATGTGCGAGAGCTACGTAACCTGCTGGAAGTCGCCTGCGCACATACGCCGGACGGTGAAGCGCTGTCTCTGACATCGCTGCCACCTGAACTGCGCGATCGGCTGACGAGCAGTTCGGCTGAAGACCAGGATTGTTATCAGCACATCCACGATTTGCGTATAGCCACACAGCGGTATGAAGCCGCTGTGATTGAGGCTCGCCTGCGCCAGTTTCAGGGCAACCGTCTGCTGGTGGCCGACAGCCTCAATATCCCTAAACGTACTCTTGACCACAAATGCCAGAAGCTGGAGGTAAATTGATGTTTCTGACGATGGCTCCCCTACTGTTGGCAACGGCCGCGACGCCCGATCCTGCCTGGCAGTCGTTGTGGGAACAGTGCCGCAATGAGAAGGCTACAGAGCTCCGGCTGGCCTGCTATGACGCGCTGGGGCGGGAAGTTGAACGCAGCGGCACGCTGTCTCCGCAGAGCGATAAAACAGCGGCTGGCGGAATGTTTCAACTGGGACGAGAAGCGGACAGCGGCGATATGACGCTCACCCGTGTGCTGGCTGATGGCAATACGCTGGTGATTAGCTGTGCCAGCAATATTACACACCTGCGCATTACCCTCGGCACCCCCTGGGCTGGTGAGTCCGTCACGTCGCAGCTTGATGGTGTAGCGGTGTCTGATAGCTGGTTTATCCGTAACCGCGGGCTGCTGCTGGAGTCAGGGCGCGGCCTGCCAGCGATTGATGCGTTAAAGCGCTGGATTGGGCATCGTGAGCTGGTACTTAACGGCACTGACGGTCACGTGCTGCGTATCGAACTTGCTGGGTTAGGCGAAGCAGTAGCACCGCTGCGTCAGCAGTGTCACTGGTAAAGGAGGTGTTCATGCATGCACATCCCTGGTGTAAACGTCTGCAAACCTCATTGCCGGATGAGATGTTGCGCGCGGCGGTATTGGCTGACGATCCGCTCTGGGAAAAGGTAGAAACGGAGTTGGTCAAGCTAGGATCGCTGGCTCATAACCAGGTCGATCTCAACGTGGTGGCGGGTTATTGCCTGACGTTACTGGAAAGCAAAACCAAGGACATGCGGGTGCTGGTGCAGCTATTGCGCTGCTTACAGCACCCGGCTAAAGCGGCATCGTTGTCTACCGCGCTGATGCTGCTGGATAGCTGGCTGGAGAGTTACTGGGTCACCGCCTGGCCTGCCAGTCTGGTGCAGAAACAGAAGTTGATGATCCAGATTGTTCGCCGTTTTGAGAGCGCGATCCCTCGCATTGCAGAAAGTGCATCCAGCACCGAATTGGAGCAATTACAGCAGTTAATGGAGCAGGTAGCGACCCGTTGGGGCGAACTGGCCAGCGACAAAGCGGCGCTGATGGAGGAACTGGTACAGGGCTTTAAGCGTGCCAGACAGCGGCAGCAGGCGCAGGAACAGGCGAATCAGACGGCGAAACCGACTCCGATAGTCAGCGGTAGTGGTAGCTCAGGCGGTAGTGAAACCAGCGGCGGTACTGCCTCGACGCCAGCCAGTTCGGTGGAGATTAATTCATCCGATGAGCGCAGTTGGCGACAAACCCAGTTGAATGTCGCGGCGCTGCTGGTTGAACGTCATCCTGATTCACCGATGGGCTATCGTCTGCGCCGCCATGCTATCTGGTCCGGTATTGCTACACCGCCGATGTCGTCGAAGGGGCATAAAACGCAACTGGCACCCGTCTCGTCAGACCGCGTGGATGAATACCAAAGCGCGCTGGCACAGGCTGATTTGGCGCTGTGGGAACGTATAGAGCAGAGCCTGATGCTGGCACCTTACTGGTTTGATGGGCACATGCTGTCTGCTTCTGTGGCCACCAGACTGGGATATACCTCTGTTGCCACCGCGATAGCTGAAGAGCTGTCTGCGTTTATTCAGCGTTTACCGGAACTGCGTGAACTGGCGTTCAGCGATGGCGCGCCATTTTTGACCGGAAAGTGTAGTCAGTGGTTGCAGTCCAGCCAGCCCGTTCGCGGCGGTGGCGGCGCGCGGCAGGACGATTTGGCGACGGAGGCAGCCGCCTGTCGGGATGAGAACGGTATCGGTGCGGCCATGCTGTTGCTGGATGAACGAATGCGCCGGCTGAAAGAACCACGCGATCGCTTTTATGCCGAGTTGGTACTGGCGGATTTACTCGCCGAAGAAGGGATGAAATCACTGGCAGCACAGCACTATCAGCACATGTGGCAGGAAAGCCAGCAATTGGGCCTGATGCAATGGGAACCGGGAATGGTCAGCCGCGTGGAGCGGTTGGCTGCATCCCGCAAAAAATAAGACATTCGGAGTGAATGGTCACTTATGTTTAAAACAATCATAACCTTTCTACGCAAGCAGTTGCCTAAACTGAAACCCTCCTGGCTGCTTTTGGGGGCGGTACTGTGGATCGTGGTGTTGGTTCTGGCCTGGTGGCTGGGACCACGTTTGACCGTGGGCGAGTCACGTCCGTTACAGGGAATCTGGGGCCGCGTGGTGTTCACGTTGATCTGGCTATGGCTGGTTTTCTCCTATAGTGCCTGGCTGGTCTGGCGTCGCGTACAGCAGATGCGAACGGAACGTCATGAACAGCAGGTGATTGAACAGGATCCCTTGCAGGTGTATGTCGACAGCCAGCAGACGTTTCTCGATCGCTGGCTGGAGGCGTTTCAGACCCAATTGGGTAAAAAAGCGCTGTATGCGATGCCCTGGTATCTGACGATTGGCTTGGCTGGCAGCGGCAAAAGCAGCCTGATTCATCGTGCTAATCCAGCAAACAAAATGAATCCGAAGCTAGATGCAGAGCTGCGAGACGTGGCGGCAGGTCAGCAGGTGAGTAGTTGGGTCGGGGAATCCGCCGTCATTTGGGATCCTAGTGGACAGCTACTTGCGCAACCTGAGCTGGAGGGCGATTCGCTCGGACAGCGTCATGCCCGACTGTGGCAGCACCTGCTACAGTGGCTCAGTGAAAATCGCCGCCGCCAGCCGCTCAATGGGCTGGTTCTCACGCTGGATATTTCATGGCTGGCACAGGCCGGTGTCGCGGATCGTAAAGCTTATGCGCAGGTCATGCGCGCGCGGTTGCAGGAAATTTCGGTGAACATCAATACGCGCTTACCGGTGTATATCGCGCTGACCCGGCTGGATATGCTAAGCGGCTTCGACAAGGTCTATCGCCAGTTAAACCGCGACGCGCGTCAGGCCGTTTTAGGCGTGACGTTTACGCCGCAAGCCAGCAACAGCAAAGGTTGGCTGGAAGAACTGGAGCGTTTCTGGGACGAATGGGTCACTAATCTGAATGACAACCTGCCAGATATGCTGCTGACGCAATCGGACAGAAGCGTGCGCAATTCGCTGTTCTCGTTTGTCCGCCAGTTAGCAGGGGTGAAAGACTACGTGATGGAAGTGCTGACGGAAACGTTAGCGACCGGTGAAGATCGCGCATTCATGATCCGTGGTGTCTACGTCAGTTCTGTCTATCAGCAAGGGGTGCCGTTTGATGCCTTTGCGCAGTCGGCTTCCAGACGCTATCAACTGCCAGAGCCGATTAACGCTGCGCTGCGCGGTGAATCGAATACGTTCTTTGTGCAACGTCTTTTCCCTGACGTCATTTTCCCTGAGGCCAGTCTGGCGGGGGAGAATCGGCTGCATAGCCTTTATCGTCGGCGTCGGCTCAGTATCGGCGTGGGCTGCATGCTGCTCGCCAGTCTGGCGCTGGTCGGCAGTTGGCACCATTTCTATCGAGTCAATGAAGAGGCTGGGCGCAACGTACTGACGAAAGCACAGGCATTTATCGGCACCAATGAGCTGGAAGGGCAGCCAGGCTACGGCTATCAGCAATTGCCGCGTCTGAATTTGATTCGCGATGCGACCTTGTCCTTTGGTAATTACCGCGAACGTACACCGCTGCTGGCCGACTTAGGTTTGTATCAGGGCGATAAGATTGGCCCTTATGTGGAAGGCACCTATCTGCAAATGCTGAACCAGCGCTTTCTTCCTGCGGTGATGCAGGGGCTGCTGGAGGACTTGAATCAGGCACCTGCCAATAGCGAGCAAAAGCTGACGATTCTGCGCGTAATGCGGATGCTCGATGATGTGTCAGGACGTAATAAAGCGCTGGTCGAACAGTTTATGGCGCAGCGCTGGCAGAAGGCGTTTCCTGCACAGGGCAATGTGCAGGAACAACTGATGCAGCATCTGGATTACGCCCTTGAACATACTGACTGGCATAAGGCTCGTGAGCAAAAAGATGCGGTGGCAATCAGTACCTTTGCGCCATTTAATCAGCCGATTACGCTCGCTCAGCAAGAACTGAGCAAGCTGCCAATGTATCAGCGCGTTTATCAGAGTCTGGTGATGAAGGCGACGCAGGTGCTGCCTCCGGATTTAGCGATTCGTGATGAAGTTGGGCCGACGTTTGATCCTGTGTTTTCTCTGCGTAATGACAAAGCGGGAAGCGTGCCGCGGCTGCTGACGTATCCCGGTTTCAGTGATTACTATCTAAAGCAGGACAAAGCGCTGTTAGAGCTGACGGCGCTGGATGCCTGGGTGCTGGGGCAGCGTGAGCGTGCGCAGTTCAGTGAGGCCGATCGGCGGGAAATTCTGCGTCAGGTAAACGATCGTTATATTACGGATTACATCAACCAGTGGCAGAAAGTGTTGGCGAACATTGATGTGCAGACGCTCGATACGCCGGAACAGGCACTCGACATTCTCACGGATATTACCGGCAACGATCAGCCCTTCCAGCGTGTGCTAACGACGGTCAGTGATAATACCCGCATCCGTAAGCTGGGCGATGATGATAACGATACGGCACAGAATATCAACACGCGGATTGGTCGTCCGTTTATGACCATCAATGCGGCGTTGAGCGGACGTGGTGAGCAGGGGCCGCTGGTGCAAGAGGTCAATCAGAAGCTGACCGATCTCTATCACTACCTCGATCAGATCGTTAATGCGACCGATCCGGGACAGGCGGCATTGAAGGCGGTGCAGGCGCGGCAGGGAAATAAATTTTCCGATCCGGTGTTCGCCTTACAGCAATACGCTCGCAGCCTCCCCGCGCCGCTGGATCGCTGGGTAGGACAGTTAGCCGGAGAAAGTGCCAGTCTGGTAACCGGCCTTGCGATGTCGTCGCTAAATCAAGAGTGGCTGGATAAGGTCGTGACGCCATTCAATGAGAAACTGGCGGATCGTTACCCCTTCGACCCTTCATCGAACAAGGATGTGCCGTTATCGGAAATGGAAAGGTTCTTTATGACTGGCGGGACGCTGGACAGCTTCTATCAAACCAACCTCAAGGCGATGATGGAAAGCGGCATGCTGGAAGAAGGCATGGCCTCGCCGTTGCAGGCTGAATTGGTGAAGCAGCTTGAGCGCGCTACCCGCATCCGTCAAACCCTGTTCAATGCGCAGGGTAGCCTGGAAGTGCACTTTGTTCTGGAACCGCTGGAATTGACGGCGAATAAGCGTCGCAGCGTACTGAATCTGGATGGACAACTGCTGGAATATAGCCACGGTCGTCGCCAGAAAACGCCGCTGGTATGGCCAAACAGCATGCGCGACGGGGCTGAGAGCAAGCTGACGCTGGTGCCGGACGATCGTGAGCGTTCACCACGTAGCCTGAGCTTTAGCGGTCCGTGGGCGATGTTCCGGTTAATCAACAGCGACCAACTGACGCAGGTTAATGAGAATACCTTCGACGTGCGCTTCTCGCTGGAGAACGGGGCGATGACCTATCGCGTGTATACCGATGCCAGCCACAACCCGTTTGCTGGTGGTCTGTTCAGCCAATTCACGCTGCCTGACTCGCTTTATTAATTAACTCTCGGGAGTCCGTTCAGGCTAATGCAGGTCACTTAGGTATGGATTTAGGGGGAAACACGGTGATGAGGTTCTCGCAGAGATGCCTCACACCGTGGTCGCCCCCGGTATCTCGCTCTTAAACGATCGACATTACCCACTCAGGCTCCCTATTGCTGGATGATGTGATATGCAAGATGCACAACAAGCCCTGAAAGTGGGCCGGGATCCACGGACGCTGCCGGAGTTTGATGCACTTCGGGCGGAAATTAACAAGCTGAGTCACGCGTCTCGTCCCGATGTGGATTGGAAACTGGTGCACGATATGGCCACTACCATCTTTGAAAAGCAGGGCGTTGATCTCCAGACCGCAATCTACTTTACGCTGGCGCGTTCACGGCTGGCCGGATTGACGGGTTTCACGGAAAGCTGTGAGTTTCTGGCAAACCTGATCGTGACGCAGTGGGATAACTTCTGGCCACCGGTGCATCAGGAACGGGCGCGTATCGAGATGTTGGACTGGTTCATTGCCCGCATCAGCGAAGTGGTGCGGCAGTACGCCATCAGCCATGAACATAAGCGGCTGGTTTACCGTTGCGAACGCGCGCTGCAATTGATGAGTGAAAAGCTGCACAACTCGGGGCTGAGCCGCATTCCTCGCGTCGAGAATCTGCTGCACTTCGTCGAAGGCTATACCCATTTGTTTGATGAAACCGAGATTGTCATTGTGTCGGACGATCAGGAACTGAAAAAGCAGGATATGCAGATTCCCCCTATGGTGTTCTTTCATTCAGATATGGAGCCCGGTGCGACGGTGCAAAGCGATAGTTCATCAGGCTCGGGTCAGGCTGCATTGCCCGCGGGTAGCATTCTCATCGGACGGGAGAAAGGGCAAATGAAACCGACGGTATTGAAAATTGAGGCGCATAAAAAGCCGAAGCCAGCCTGGTTCTGGTTTGTCTCCGGTCTGCTGACTTGCGCGTTACCTGTCGCAGCTATTACCGGCTGGCAGTATTGGCAGGAACAGAAAGCCGATGCGCTGGCATTACTGCAACAGCCTGCGTACGCCTTGCCTACCGCTCCTGACCATAATGACATTCGTCGGGTACGTATTGTCCTGGGTGAGCAGAAATTGCAGGGCATGGAAGGCGAACTGATCAACCGCTATCAGGCACAGCTGGAACAGGTGAAAAATGCGTCACCGTTCTACCTGTATCAGTACGGTAATGGGTTGAAAAACGTGATGCAGCAGCTCTATCCCGATTCGCTGGCAGTGAAAGAGATGGAACGCCAATGGCAAATTGCGTTTGAACGTCAGCAGGGTGATGAACCGAAAACGCTGGGTTACGAACAGGCTCGTGCCAGAGTCAATGAGACGTTGCAGCAGCTGCTGGAACTGGAGCGTCAGCGCCGGACGGTGACGATCTCCTACCTGAAATCAAAACTCTACGATATGCAAAAAGATCTGATGTCAGATGTCCCTTTCGGGATACGTTTACGTGAACTTGAGGCGCGCAAGATCAAGAACCAGTCGCTGACGCCAGCAGAGCTACGTGGTATGGAAGATGAACTGCGCGCCTTCAATATTCGCTTGTACCGTTTGCAGCAGGGTAATTCTGCCAGCTGATTATCGTGAAGGGAAAACCGCTGAGCACATGATGAAATACAAAAAATTATTGGTGGTTCTGTCGGCCTGTTGGCTGGCGTCATGTCAGGCACCGGTCACGTCGCTGTCTGAACCGGAATTAGTCGCGTCAGCAAACCGGGGAAACGGTGAGGCGCAATATCAACTGGCAAAGACGCTAGCCGCGCGTGAGCAGTACACCGAGGCGATGCAATGGATGCAGAAGGCGTCTGGGCTGTCTGAACTTCCGGGCAATCGGGAAATGCGCGCTGCTGCTGCGCTTCAGGTCGGCGATTGGTATCAGGCCGGGTTAGGCGCGCCAAAGAACAGCCCGTCTGCCCGTCAGTGGTGGGCAACATCCTCACGTCTGGGAAATGGTGAAGCAGGGCATCGGCTCGGCATGGATTGTCGGGTTCAACATCAGGGAAAACTGGTGGCGGCCTGCCTGAGTGCGTTTGAATCTTCGGCGGCAAATGGCTATTCCCCCGCTCAACTGATTGTTGCTCAGTGGCACGCAACGTATGCGGGCGGTGAAAAAGAGGCAGTAGCGTGGTTGCTGAAGGCTTCTGAACTCGGTAATCGAGATGCGCAGTATCAACTGGCGCAGCGCTATGAACAAGGTAGTGGTGTGGTGATTCGTCGCGATCTGGCCGAACGCTGGTATTTCCGTGCGGCGACGTTAGGTCAGGCACAGGCGCAACTGTGGATGGCTCGACACGAAGACGGCGAGAATGCGTTGGGTTGGTATCAAAAATCTGCGTCATCAGGTGATGCGGAAGCCCAGCTTTGGCTGGGCAAAGCATACCGAGAAGGTAAGCGCTTACCTTGGGATGAACAGAAGGCGCGTTACTGGCTGGAGCGTGCCGCTGCTGGAGGATCGGGCGAGGCCGATTATTTACTTAGTCAGAGTCAGACAATTCATGAAAAGCGCGAACATTATCTGGTTCAGGCGTCCTCTGCTGGCTATATCCGTGCGCAACGTGAACTGGGTGAACGGCTATTTAAAGCGAACGAATTCGTGCGTGCGCGTGAAGAATATGCCAAAGCGGCAGCGGCAGGAGACAATGAATCCCAACTGGCCTATGGCGAGATGCTGCGGCTGGGGCAAGGTGGCAAAGAGGATTATGTCGAAGCAATGAAGCAGTATCGTCTGGCGGCTAATAACGGTAACCGTATGGCTCAGTACCGTATGGGGGTGATGCGTCAGGATGGACTGGGCGCATCCCGCAATCGTATTCATGCTTACGCCTGGTATGCCATGGCGGCGACGGAGGGGATGCCCGAAGCCATTCATGCGCGTAACGATCTGGAAGCGACAATGCAGCCGGATGAAATCAAAGCTGGACAACGGTTGGCGATGCACTGGTCATCGGGGAAAACAGAGTAATCTGCGTCGATGCGTTGGTGGTAAATTGCTGATAGTGAGTTATTAGGTTGAATCGACAGATCATCACGTTTTAATCAGATAACAATAGCAATAAACAGGCGGGTGTTGCGTGATAGCAGCCCCCGCTTTTTTGTTGTCGGCAAGCGGTAGTAACGGATAGATCGTCAAAGACGCTGTGAATACACCCTTGTACGCTCGGCTTGCGCAGATATGAGCCTCATCCCTGAGATTCACCCTTTTTGTCCCTGGCGCAAACGCTTTACTCTTCTATTCCGTTACTCCCGTTTTCATTTAGGAAATAGGTTTGTCAATGGTCTGAGGCTCCCTAGAAGGGAGCCTCACTTTAAAGCCACCTCTTCAAGAGGTGGATTTTTACTGTTATAGCCTTTTATCGGTCAACAACGCGACCTTGCTGGCTGTTGATACGCGCTCAAGATACGCACGGACGTTAGGGCCGAACTCCACGTCTTTCACAATCGTGAGCGACAGTAAAATAGGGAATAGAATAAAGTCGGTGGTGGAAATGGTATTGACGTTTGCCAAGAGCGCTTCCAATTCTTTGAGTTTCTGCTCCACTTCTGCAATTAGCTCTGGTGTTTTTGCTATCAGCGCATCCAGGTCGCCGAAGGCTTTTTCTTCACGAAGAATGTAGGCATGGCGCGCCTCTGGTGTGGAAAGCTCTTTGAAATCGGCCTTTGTGAAGCGAGGAACCGCAAGGTTAAATACCGCGCTGGAAACGGACTTACACCAGGCTTCAATCTCAGCATCAACCGGTTTATCGGCGATTAACGGCGCTTGCTTACTGTCTACATAGTGGACGATATCCATGCTTTCCGGCATAAAGCTGCCATCTTCTTTCTGAAGGATTGGCACCACTTTACGACCCACCATGCGCGTTGGCGTGTCAACATCTCCTTCCATAATGACGGATTGCTCAACAGACAGATCTTTCAGGCCAAAAATCATTCTGGCTCTAACACAGAATGGGCAGTGTTCGTAAACGAAAAGTTTCATGCATCGCCTCGTAATATTTTGAAAAAGTAGGCAAAAGTTTGCCAGTCCGGTCATGACAATTCATGCCACCAGAGTAATACTGGACGCAGTCGGCGGCAAAGTGAATGTGGCTCACCTCTGCGGATTGCTTGCTGCGCTGATGAACACCAAAAAAGTGGAATTATGTTCGGAAAAGCAGGCTGGAATAGCCATATATTGCAGTAAGGCAATAGCGCCAATGTTGTTTTACAACCGACAAATTAACCTTACTTGCTGATGACAATACTATACATTTGGCTTGCTATAGTCCCTGCATCCCTTGTCAGTACCTCACATCTCTGTGAGTGTTGTGTAGTTAACCATCCCTGTCATTAGAATGACCTTACCCGCCTTGTGCGGGTTTTTTTTGGTGTGCCGAGCATTGCACAGCAGCTCGCGAGATCAGCCTCTATCCCGATCTATGTATCAGCTTGTTGAATTAGCGCAGAAGCGTAGCTTAAACGTACCGTTCTTAGTTTAATGGCCGGACACTGTTACAGCCGAGGCCTGATTTTTGCTTTCATTTTAGCCTGTAAAGGGCGTTATCCGCAGTTTTCATGGCTCGTTCACATTGTGATAGCCGCGAACTCGTGTTGAATTTCCGCACCTTCAGATCAATGGAGAGAATGCACGATCTCCAGTGTGCCGTTAATAATGAACTGCACACCCATGCAAACCAGCAAAAATCCCATCAGTCGTGAAATGGCTTCAATACCACTTTTTCCGATCAGACGCATAATCAGGCCAGAACTTTTCAGACTGAGCCAGACGATCAGGCTGATCAACATAAAAGTGAGTACGGGGGCAACGGTAATAACCCATGGCGTGATGTCTACACCGCTCTTGATTTGTGATGCAGAACTGATGATGAGGGCAATGGTTCCGGGGCCTGCGGTGCTAGGCATTGCCAGTGGAACAAAGGCGATATTGACTTCATTGGCGGAGAAGCTGTCGTTAATTTCTTCTTTCTTACTTTTGACTTCAGGTGCATGTTCTGGCTTTTGCTGAGGAAAAAGCATGCGAAAACCAATGAAAACCACAATAAGTCCACCGGCAATACGCAATCCGGGAATGGAAATCCCGAAGGTATTCATAACGATTTGGCCCGCGTAGTACGCAACAGTCATAATGATGAACACATAGAGCGAGGCCTGAAAGATCTGACGATTTCGCTCCCCCTGACTCATATTGCCGGACATCGCCAAAAATACTGCTACCGTGGTCAGTGGGTTCGCGAGTGGCAGGATTAACACCAGACCAAGACCAATGGTTTGAATCAATTCCAGCATTCTACGTTCCTTTATATTAGGGCGCTTTTATCAGTTCAGGAAAACGGTTAATGACGATCTGTCGCGATGGTATCTGGCGTAGTTTAGGCCAGCCCATCCTCCGCTAATTTCTTAAAACGATGGAGTGTTTTTATCAGCATGTCGCGAGAAAACATATCAAACATTTGTCCGATTTTTTTCCCGATCAACCCCCCTGGAGGATTGTAGCGGATCGTTAGTGTCACGATCGTGCCTGCTTCCGACGTAGCAGGTTGAAAAGAAAGCCTGCCTTCATTGGGAACCCGTGCTCCTTCCAGAGAACGCCAGTGGATGTACTCTGCCGGTTTTTCGTCAATAATACGAGCCTGCCACTCAATGAGCGCGCCAATCGGTGTGTTTATTCGCCAATTGGAATCGGTATGGTTCAGTATCTCAATACTGGCGAAATGGCCCATCAGAATCGGCAACGTTTCCGGTTTACGCCAAAGATCAAACAAGCGTTCTGCTGGGCGATTAATAGTAATGCTGCTGCTGATTTCATTGGCATAACTGCCATTTTTCGCTGCGGTTCTTCTTAAGAAAGAGGGAAACACCCGTCATTCTCCCTAATGGATTGTTACCCTTTAATGGGCATATGCACGCCATTCTGACCGATATCGACCAGCGAAGCAAAGTTGGAGATGGTGGCGACAGTGTTAGTACAGGCTATCACAGCAATAGGCAGAACTTTTACACGCCTGTTAATGTTCGTTTGATACTGTAAGTATCAGACAGAAGCCAAATGAATTGCCGCAAAACACCAGGGTTTTTACATAACGATAATAGTAGTACCCCGCCCCCTATTTTTAGTGGGCTTTTTTTATTTGTATTTCTCTGGTTAGGTATTTTATTTTTATATGAATTGATGTTTGTCAATTTATCGTTAGCCGGCCTGTACTTATTAAAATGTAATATACCCCAAATAATTCGAGTTGCAGGAAGGCGGCAAGAGAAGGACAAATTTGTCGGGAACGAATTTGACCAGCCAGCGGCTGGCCTTCGGTGAGAGACAGGATGTCTCTCATTTCATCCCGATGAGCTTACTCAGGTAAGTGATTCGGGTGAGTGAACGTAGCCAACACACATGCAGCTTGAAGTATTACAGGTATAGGTATTTATCCACATATTCTGGGTTGTAAATAACGTGCTAATGGTGGGTGATTTACTTTATAGATATGTCTGATACGTTTATAGCCAGCTTTTATGCTGGCAGGAATAAAAACGAATAACCATTTATTGCCAAGTTGTCATTATTAATTCTTTCCAAACGATCATCTATTAAGCTAGAGCTGTTCTCTGCCAGATTATTTGATAGCGTTTTATAGAATCTTTCTCGCTTTTCATTTCTTTTTAATCGTCTTTGCTATACGCCTCGCATACTGTGCAGCGGGGCGTCTTTTTTAGGGAAAAGTGTTACCCTGACTAAACAATCCTTGATTAAGATGAGGCGGTAATGACGGAAACTGACATTCTGCGGTTGAGTGCTTTGGTGGGTGAGAAACTGAAAGCGCGTGGTGCCACGTTGACGTGTGCAGAATCCTGCACCGGAGGCTGGCTGGCTAAGTCTATTACTGATATCGCTGGGAGCTCTGGCTGGTTTGACTATGGCTTTGTGACGTACAGCAATCTGGCTAAGCAGCGTCTGGTGAATGTGAGTGCCGAGACATTGGAAAGACATGGTGCGGTAAGTGAAAATGTCGTCAATGAAATGGCCGCAGGAGCTTTGTTAGCCGCCAGCGCAGATTTTGCCGTATCGGTAAGCGGTGTTGCCGGGCCAGATGGTGGGACGGAAGAGAAACCAGTCGGCACGGTGTGGTTCGGCTTCACCGACAAGCAGGGCGGGGCATTCGCACAGACAATGCGGTTCAGCGGAGACCGAAATGCGGTTCGCCTGCAATCGGTCCATTTTGCGCTGCAAACGCTTCTCGACGCGTTTCTGAAAAAATAACCTTGATGCTGTATGTGTATACAGTATAATGTCAGTGATTATTCAGCAATTCATGATTAAGCCGCCGCGTAGAGACAGTTGCTTTACGCCGCATGACAGGAGCAGAAATGGCTATTGATGAGAACAAACAAAAGGCACTTGCGGCAGCACTGGGCCAAATCGAAAAGCAATTTGGTAAAGGTTCTATCATGCGGTTGGGCGAAGATCGCTCAATGGATGTTGAAACCATTTCTACAGGCTCTTTGTCCCTTGATATTGCTTTGGGGGCTGGCGGTTTACCTATGGGGCGCATCGTTGAGATTTATGGCCCTGAATCTTCTGGTAAAACTACGCTGACTTTACAGGTGATTGCTGCCGCCCAGCGCGAAGGCAAAACCTGTGCGTTTATCGATGCTGAACATGCACTGGATCCAATTTATGCGAAAAAGCTTGGCGTAGATATTGATAATCTGCTGTGTTCTCAGCCAGATACAGGTGAACAAGCACTGGAGATCTGTGATGCGTTAACACGCTCTGGTGCGGTTGACGTTATCATCGTTGACTCCGTTGCAGCCCTGACGCCGAAAGCCGAAATTGAAGGCGAGATCGGCGACTCCCACATGGGACTGGCTGCACGTATGATGAGCCAGGCTATGCGTAAACTGGCGGGTAACCTTAAGCAGGCCAATACGCTGCTGATCTTCATCAACCAGATCCGTATGAAAATTGGTGTGATGTTTGGTAACCCTGAAACCACTACTGGTGGTAACGCCCTGAAATTTTACGCCTCTGTTCGTCTGGATATTCGCCGTACCGGTGCAATTAAGGAAGGCGAAGAAGTCGTTGGTAGCGAAACCCGTGTTAAAGTCGTGAAGAATAAAGTCGCAGCACCGTTCAAACAGGCTGAATTCCAAATTCTGTACGGTGAAGGCATCAATATCCACGGCGAGCTGGTTGATCTAGGTGTTAAGCACAAGCTGATCGAAAAAGCGGGAGCCTGGTATAGCTATAACGGCGACAAGATCGGTCAGGGTAAAGCGAATGCCTGTAATTTCTTGAAAGAGAATCCAACGATTGCTGCTGAACTGGATAAGAAATTGCGTGAAATGCTGTTGCATAAAGGTAATGAACTGACACCTGCCGCAGCGGGAAATAGCCATGACGAAGGTGAATTCGCTGGTGAAGGCAACGAAGAGTTTTAATGGTGGTTGAATTATCTGTGGCAGAACACTATCAGCGGATAGGTAGATGAATAAACCATTACGCTATGCGATGAATGTGCTTTCTGTTCGCGATTATAGTGAAACCGAAATACGCCGCAAATGTGCGGCGTATTTATATAAGTCAGAAAGTACGGAAAGTGAAGCAGATGAAGCGACTGCCCGCGTTGCGGCAGAAGACGTAGAAGCCGCCATTGCCTACTGTAAAGAACACGGTTGGCTGGATGATGCACGTTATGCACGCCGCTATATCAGCAGCCGGAGCCGCAAAGGCTATGGTGTCCAACGGATCAGAGTGGAGTTAAGCCAGAAAGGAATCGATAAGACAACGTTAGCCACGGCATTGAACGAAAGTGATATCGACTGGTGCGCGCTGGCGAAATCTGTTGTGGAACGAAAATTCGGGTATCCTCTGTCCGATGAATGGAAAGACAAAGTCAAATATCAACGATATCTGCTCTATCGTGGCTTTTTTCATGAAGAAATCCAGTCAATTTACACGAATTTTTCAGATTGAACGCACACGGGATTTTACTTCCCATCGAAGAAAATTTATCTTATTCCCACTTTTTTGTTCGTGAGTTGCTCGGTAACGTCAGCATGCTGGACTAACCTTGCCCGCGATCTGTTCTTCTAGCTTGATTCCAGGACAATTATGAGCAAGAGCACCGCTGAGATCCGTCAAGCGTTTCTCGATTTTTTCAACAGTAAGGGACACCAGGTTGTTGATAGCAGCTCTCTGGTGCCGAACAACGATCCGACATTGTTATTCACCAATGCGGGTATGAACCAGTTCAAAGATGTGTTCCTCGGGCTGGATAAACGCAGCTATGTTCGAGCGACGACCTCACAGCGCTGTGTGCGTGCCGGCGGTAAACATAATGACCTGGAAAACGTAGGTTATACCGCTCGTCATCACACTTTCTTTGAAATGTTGGGTAACTTCAGCTTCGGTGATTACTTCAAGCATGATGCGATCCGCTATGCGTGGGAATTGCTGACCTCCCCTCAGTGGTTCAATTTACCGAAAGAAAAACTGTGGGTGACGGTATATGCAACGGATGATGAAGCCTATGGTATTTGGGCTGATGAAGTTGGTGTACCGCGCGAAAGAATTATTCGTATTGGTGATAACAAAGGCGGACCTTACGCGTCTGATAACTTCTGGCAGATGGGTGAAACGGGGCCGTGTGGTCCATGTACCGAGATTTTCTACGATCACGGTGACCACATCGCGGGGGGCCCGCCGGGAAGCCCTGATGAAGACGGCGATCGTTATATCGAAATTTGGAACCTGGTGTTTATGCAGTTTAACCGTCAGGTTGATGGCACAATGCTGCCGCTGCCGAAGCCTTCCGTCGATACCGGTATGGGGTTAGAGCGTATTTCTGCCGTGTTGCAGCACGTCAATTCAAACTATGACATTGATTTGTTTAAAACGCTGATTGATGCGGTAGCGAAAGCAGTCGGTACGACGGATTTAGCCAATAAATCGTTGCGCGTTATCGCCGACCATATCCGTTCTTGCGCGTTTCTGATCGCGGATGGTGTTATGCCATCTAATGAAAACCGCGGTTATGTTCTGCGCCGTATTATCCGCCGCGCTGCGCGTCACGGTAATATGTTGGGCGCTACGGATGCCTTCTTCTACAAACTGGTCGCGCCGCTGATTGAAGTCATGGGCCCGGCGGCTGAAGAGTTGAAAAAGCAGCAGTCTGTAGTTGAGCTGGCGCTGAAGACGGAAGAAGAGCAGTTTGCCCGCACACTTGAACGCGGTTTGTCTCTGTTAGACGAAGAAATTAAAAATCTGAAAGGGGATACGTTGGATGGTGAAACTGCCTTCCGTCTGTATGACACCTACGGTTTCCCTGTCGACCTCACTGCGGATGTGTGCCGCGAGCGTGGTCTGAAAGTCGATGAAGACGGTTTTGAAGCAGCGATGACGGCTCAGCGGCAGCGCGCACGTGATGCCAGCGGATTTGGCGTGGATTACAACAGCCTCATCCGTGTGGATGAAAATACGCCATTCTGCGGCTATGAAAAAACGCAGCAGCAAGCCAAAGTCATTGCGCTTTATCACAATGGGAACGCGGTTGATCAGATCGCGGCAGGTGATGAAGCCGTGGTGATTCTGAACGAGACTCCGTTCTATGGTGAATCCGGCGGTCAGGTTGGCGATCAGGGCGAACTGACAAATGCGGACGTCAGCTTTGCCGTTCAGGATACTCAGAAATACGGTCAGGCAATCGGCCACGTTGGTAAACTGACTCAGGGGACGCTGCGTGTTAACGACAGCGTTGATGCTAATGTTGATAACCAGCGCCGCGAGCGTATTCGCCTTAACCACTCTGCGACGCACCTGCTGCATGCCGCGCTGCGTCAAGTGCTGGGCGAGCATGTCGCACAGAAAGGTTCTCTGGTTAATGACAGCTATCTGCGCTTTGACTTCTCACATACTGAGGCGATGAAGCCTGAGCAGATTCGTCAGGTTGAAGATATCGTCAACGCACAAATCCGCCGTAACCTTACCGTACAAACGGATGTCATGGCGCTGGATGATGCGAGAGCGAAGGGCGCGATGGCGCTGTTCGGTGAGAAGTATGACGACCATGTCCGTGTTCTGACGATGGGTGATTTCTCCATTGAGCTTTGTGGGGGAACGCACGCAAGTCGTACTGGTGATATCGGCCTGTTCCAAATCATTTCTGAATCAGGCACTGCTGCTGGGGTGCGTCGTATTGAAGCGACCACGGGTGAGAATGCGTTATCCGCGCTGCATCGCCAGAGCGACGTTTTGCAAGACATCGCGCAACTGCTGAAAGGGGATAGTCACAACCTGACGGATAAGGTACGCTCTGTTTTAGATCGTGCCCGCGTGTTGGAGAAAGAGCTTCAGCAGTTGAAAGCTCAGCAAGCGGCGCAGGAAAGCTCATCACTGTCCGGTAAGGCAAAAGAGATTAACGGTGTGAAGTTGTTGGTTACGCAACTGGACAACGTGGATCCTAAGCTGCTGCGTACGATGGTTGATGACCTGAAGAATCAGCTTGGGTCGGCTGTTATCGTTCTCGGAACGGCGTCAGAAGGTCGGGTTAGCTTGATTTCTGGTGTAACGAAAGATCTGACTGACCGCGTCAAAGCCGGTGAGCTGATTGGGTTTGTTGCTCAGCAGGTTGGTGGCAAAGGCGGTGGTCGTCCAGATATGGCTCAGGCCGGTGGCTCAGACGTATCTGCGTTGCCTGCTGCGCTGGCAAGCGTTGAATCTTGGGTTGCAGCTAAGCTATAAACGATAGATAACGTTTTTTCGCGTTATCCAACAAAACGCCATAACTTCCTGGTTGTGGCGTTTTTGTCTGCGGAAAAGGATCCGGCAAACAGGAGATAAAGTGTGTTACCTTCAGATATTCTGAAGCTTTATATGCTCAGTCCTGTTGTTGTGATAACAAAAGCACAAGCTACTGATATCGACTAAACTAACAAGTAGTGACACCGGAGTGTGACGGTGGTGGTTATACCATCGTCTAGGTTTACGTTTTCACGGCACATGATGGATAATGGCGGGGAGACAGAGAGACCCGACTCTTTATAATCTTTCAAGGAGCAAAGAATGCTTATTTTGACTCGTCGAGTTGGCGAAACCCTCATGATCGGCGATGAGGTAACGGTTACCGTATTAGGAGTGAAAGGCAACCAGGTGCGTATTGGTGTTAATGCGCCTAAAGAGGTTTCTGTCCACCGTGAAGAGATCTATCAGCGTATTCAGGCCGAAAAATCTCAACCGACGTCATATTGATTGACAATGCGTCTCGTGTTCGCGGGACGCAATTGTTATTTCCTGCTTTTCCCCACACATTTATCGATGCATCTGCTTTTACTATGCGCTTCTTGTCGCAAGGTAACCGCCTGTTTTTCTGTCGATAAAACAGACTTTTTGTTGTGAAAACGTGCGTCTTGGATGCGAATTGTTCAAACGAACGCAAGGTGGGAAAAATTGTTTGACTTATAAGTCTGGGAAAGTAATATGTGCGCCACGCAGTACCGGTGAGCACTAACAAGAAGTACTTAGTAGCGAAACAGGTAATGTAAGGTGAGGTGGCCGAGAGGCTGAAGGCGCTCCCCTGCTAAGGGAGTATGCGGTCAAAAGCTGCATCGAGGGTTCGAATCCCTCCCTCACCGCCATTTAATATGCATCCGTAGCTCAGCTGGATAGAGTACTCGGCTACGAACCGAGCGGTCGGAGGTTCGAATCCTCCCGGATGCACCATTAAATAATGCCTTTGCGAGGCAAGCAGTATGAGTTAAAGCAAGTTTGTCGTAGATGAAGAATTAGTAATGCATCCGTAGCTCAGCTGGATAGAGTACTCGGCTACGAACCGAGCGGTCGGAGGTTCGAATCCTCCCGGATGCACCATTCTTAAGTCTCTCGTTTAATTGCTCTCCCCTTGTTTTTCTGCACCACACTCTGCATCCGTAGCTCAGCTGGATAGAGTACTCGGCTACGAACCGAGCGGTCGGAGGTTCGAATCCTCCCGGATGCACCATATTCTGATATAGTAAAAATCTTTTCCTTAGTTTTATAATCCACCATCTTGGTTTGTAAAAACGAGGGAGGAAAACGTTGCTTTAGCAACGGCCCGCAGGGCGAGGCAAGTCAGACAATTCCTTCAGCCGCCTCATCTTTGTTTTACCACTCGCTTTCTACCATACTTTTTAGTGCTACAGTGACATTGTTCTCTGTTCTGCCAATTCAGACTGATATTTTTCTAAGCACGCCCGTGCATGAGTTTTTATCCTCTCCTCCTATCTATATATTGAGATTTAACCTGCGAATAAATGAAGGTTACCTTACTACTATGGTGGTAATAACCTGTTTTTTATAAGGTTATTGAGTAAGCGACAACGTTTTAACTTTGCGATAAAGTAAGCTCTCTTTTCAGTGGTCATGGAGTCATGATGTACGATCGCTATCAAGGGCTGATCTTTGATATGGATGGCACCCTACTTGATACGGAGCCGACGCACCATAAAGCGTGGGATCTGGTTCTTGCCCGATATGGTATGCGTTATGATGCCAGTGCCATGACCGCATTGAACGGTTCGCCTACCTGGCGTATTGCGCAGCGTATTATCGACAGCCATCAGGCTGATATTGATGCTCACCAACTGGCCGCTGAAAAAAACGCCATTGTTGAGGAAATGCTGCTGGATACGGTTAAACCACTACCGCTGATTGATGTTGTTAAACATTATCGCGGGCGTCGTCCTATGGCAGTCGGCACGGGTAGCACGCATGGTATGGCTGACAGATTACTAACGCATTTGGGTCTGCATAATTATTTTGATGCGATCGTTGGGGCTGATGATGTCACGCAGCATAAGCCTTTCCCCGATACTTTTCTGCGTTGTGCGGCGTTGATTTCTGTCGCTCCGGAACACTGTATCGTGTTTGAAGATGCTGACTACGGTGTTGAAGCCGCTAAGCGAGCCAATATGGCCGTGGTTGATGTCCGAACATTGTGAGTGAGTTCTGGGCTGTTTTTTCTCTTTTCTGGAGTAGCCTGCTCAGTGCAACATTGTTGCCCGGCAGTTCGGAAGTACTGCTGGTGACATTATTGCTGGCTGACAGCGCAAAACCCTACCTCTTGATTGCAATCGCAACGGTAGGAAATACGCTGGGTGGGTTAACAAATATTTTTATAGGGCGCTTACTCCCTCAGCCAAAAAAACAAGCTGGGTATACAGTGGCCATGCGCTGGTTACAGCGCTATGGTTGCGTTGCGCTGTTATTTAGCTGGGTGCCGGTAGTTGGCGATTTATTGTGCGTGTTAGCGGGTTGGCTACGTATGCCTTGGATGAAATCGGCGGTTTTTATCGGAATTGGAAAAGCGCTGCGATATATCGTATTGGCAGGTATAACGTTACAGGGTATGGCGTGGTGGTCTTAGCCAGATTGCAATGCAAACTGGTGAGTGCTGCTGAGTTTCAATTATGCTTACAACCATTACATTTTAACAACGGGAGGTCGATTTGATCCCGGACATTTCAGAAGCACTTTCTTGGCTGGAAAAACACCCACAGGCGGTGAAGGGGATTCAGCGTGGAATTGAACGCGAAACATTGCGCGTAACGGCAAATGGACATCTTGCTGCGACAGGGCACCCTGAAATATTGGGCTCAGCGTTAGCACATCCGTGGATTACGACGGACTTTGCAGAAGCGTTATTGGAGTTCATTACGCCGGTCGACAAAGATGTCGATCACTTGCTGACGTTCCTGCGCGATATTCATCGTCACGTTTCCCGTAACCTGGGCGATGAACGGATGTGGCCATTGAGCATGCCGTGTTTTATCGACAGCGAGCAAAATATAGAGCTGGCGCAATATGGCTCTTCGAATGTCGGGCGCTTCAAAACGCTTTACCGCGAAGGGCTAAAAAACCGCTATGGTGCGTTGATGCAGACCATTTCCGGTGTGCATTATAACTTCTCTCTTCCGCTGTCATTCTGGCAGGCGCGAGAAGGCGTTGCTGACGCAGAAAGCGGTAAAAAGGCTATATCTGCGGGATACTTCAGACTGATTCGCAACTATTACCGCTTTGGCTGGGTGATCCCTTATCTGTTTGGTGCGTCTCCGGCGATCTGTTCGTCTTTCCTGAGAGGGCGGGAAACTGCACTGCCGTTTGAGCGTACGGAAAAAGGCATGCTTTACCTGCCTTATGCGACCTCTCTACGGCTCAGTGATTTAGGCTATACCAATAAATCACAGAGCAATCTGGGGATTACGTTTAACGATCTGGATACCTATGTCGCCGCGTTAAAACGAGCGATAAAAACGCCGTCTGAGGAATATGCTCAGGTTGGTATGAAGAAGGATGGTCGTTATCTACAATTGAATACGAACGTCTTGCAGATTGAGAACGAGCTCTATGCGCCGATTCGTCCTAAGCGTGTGACGCGTGCGGGTGAAACGCCATCTGATGCTTTGCTGCGTGGAGGAATCGAATATATCGAAGTTCGCTCGCTGGATATCAACCCGTTCTCTCCTACTGGGGTGAGCGAAAGTCAGGTGCGTTTTCTGGATTTATTCCTGATCTGGTGTGCGTTGGCGGATGCTCCAGAAATGAGTGCGGATGAGCTACTGTGTACACGTAAAAACTGGAATCGAGTGATCCTTGAAGGCCGTAAACCAGGGCAAACGGTAGGTATGCGGTGTGAAACCATCCAACAACCGATTGCCGAAGTGGGGAAATCCCTGTTTGCGGATTTACGTCGTGTTGCGGAAGTGATGGACGCGGAAAACGATCAACCACACTACCAGCAGGTATGTGATGAGCTGCTCGTTGGTTTTGACGATCCTGAAACGACGTTCTCTGGTCGACTATTAGCGTTGATGAAGCAAGAAGGCAATGGTAGCGTGGGGCTGAACTTAGCGGAAGAATACCGCCAAATGCTCAGTGGTGAGCCGTTGCAGGTGTTGACGGAAGAACAATTGGCATCTGAGAGCGAGCGCTCTTGGCAGCGTCAGCGTCAGGTTGAGTCGGAAGATAAGATGGATTTTGACGATTATTTGTCGACGCATTAAAAAGAAAAGGCCACAGAAACTGTGGCCAAAATAAACATCTCTAATAGGGATGATGATAATAAATGCGCGTCTTTCAATAAGTCAGACTCGCATAAAAAGGAAAAGTTTCCCGGAAACGAGAAAAAATGAATTTTTTCTATGAGGAGGAGGCATTATGCCGTTACTAGATAGCTTTACTGTTGACCACACTCGTATGGCTGCACCCGCCGTTCGGGTTGCTAAAACCATGAAAACCCCTCATGGCGACAATATCACGGTATTTGACCTGCGTTTCTGTCGTCCGAACATCGAGGTCATGCCGGAGCGTGGCATTCATACGCTAGAACACCTGTTTGCCGGTTTCATGCGGGATCATTTAAACGGTGATGGCGTTGAAATTATCGATATTTCACCGATGGGATGCCGCACTGGTTTCTATATGAGCCTGATCGGTACGCCGGATGAGCAACGTGTTGCTGCTTCCTGGAAAGCGGCGATGTCTGACGTCCTGAAAGTGACAGACCAGCGTAAAATCCCTGAGCTGAACGAATTTCAGTGTGGCACCTATGAGATGCATTCGCTGGTGGAAGCACAGGAAATCGCCCAGCATATTGTGGATCACGATATTGGTATCAACCAAAATGGCGATCTTGCGCTGCCGAAAGATAAACTGGCTGAGTTGCATATCTAGTTTTTTGGGTATGACCAGATAAAAAAGAGAGCCGAAAGTGGGCTCTCTTTTTTTTTATGCTCGCGAACGCGTCAGACTGCGAGAAAGTGCTGTATAACCCGGCTGCCAAAGTAGGAAAGTGTTAGCATCAGTGCACCAACCAGGCTAAACCAGACGACGCGCCGACCCCGCCAGCCTTCATGATAATGTCCCCAAAGCAACAGAATATAGATGAACCAGGCAAATAAGGAGAATACAGCCTTGTGCAGGTTCTCTTTGTTATCAATCAGGTTATCCATATAGAACAAGCCAGTACAGAGCGTCAGAGTGAGCAGGATGACGCCAATCTGCGTGATGTGAAACATCTTACGTTCAATGCTCATCAGCGGCGGCATGTCAGCGGCAAAACCGAGCTTTTTGTTCTTAAGAAGATAATCAAGCCAGGCAAGCTGGAGCGCGTAAAGTGCCGCAATCAGCAAGGTTGCATAGGAGAAAAGTGCCAGGCCGATATGGATCATCAAACCCGGTGACGCTTCCAGATGCGTAATGAACTCACTTGGCATGAAGCTGACGAAGGCGAGATTGATCAGCGCAAAAGTATAGACGATAGGGAGAATAAACCAGCCGCGATCGCGCGCAGCGACAATCGTCATCACCGTACAAATGATGAGGCTGACAAGCGAGCCGATATTCAGCAGGCTAAGGTTTTGACCCGCCTGAACATCGAAAATGCGTTGATAGAGCGCCACCGCATGGCAGATTAGCGCAGCGCTGGCCGAGAGTATTGCCAGCCGACGATATGCACTGTTCTTACGCAGCAGACTGGGGATAATCAGTCCGAGGCTGAGAGTGTAGGCGACAAGCGCCACAATAGCGAAAACAGACATACAAATAGGTTATTAAATATCAACTAGGTAAAATAGAGAATCAGTATAGCGTTAGTCGCCGTGGGTACCAACAGTTCTCCGTCAGCAGCGCTGAGATCGTTCCCGCTTTTGTGTATAATCTCTTCCATTCGTGTCGCGCTGGCGGCCTGTCTTACGTTGAGCATGAGATATGTTTGAAAATTTAACCGATCGACTCTCGCGCACATTGCGCAATATCAGCGGCCGCGGGCGGTTGACTGAAGAAAACATTAAAGAAACGCTGCGTGAAGTACGTATGGCATTGCTGGAAGCCGACGTCGCGTTACCTGTGGTACGTGATTTTATCAATCGCGTAAAAGAACGTGCTGTTGGGCATGAGGTCAACAAAAGCCTGACTCCGGGTCAAGAGTTCGTCAAGATTGTTAAAAATGAACTCGTCAGCGCAATGGGCGACGTCAATGCCGAGCTGAACCTCGCCGCTCAGCCGCCAGCGGTGGTTCTGATGGCGGGTCTGCAAGGTGCGGGTAAAACGACCAGCGTAGGCAAGTTGGGTAAATTTCTGCGTGAAAAACAGAAGAAAAAAGTGCTGGTGGTTTCTGCTGACGTCTATCGCCCTGCGGCGATTAAGCAATTGGAAACGCTGGCACAGCAGGTGGGTGTTGATTTCTTCCCGTCCGATGCACAGGAGAAGCCGCTTGCTATCGTAGAACGGGCGTTACAACACGCTAAGCTGAAATTCTACGATGTCCTGTTGGTCGATACCGCCGGCCGTCTCCACGTTGACGACGCGATGATGGACGAAATAAAACAGGTTCATGCGGCGATTAAGCCGGTTGAAACGCTGTTTGTGGTTGATGCCATGACGGGGCAGGATGCGGCGAATACGGCAAAAGCCTTTAATGAAGCGCTGCCGCTGACGGGGGTGATCCTTACCAAAATTGATGGTGATGCCCGTGGCGGTGCGGCGTTATCTATCCGCCATATTACTGGCAAGCCGATTAAATTCCTTGGCGTTGGCGAAAAAACCGAAGCGCTGGAGCCGTTCTACCCCGATCGCGTTGCATCACGCATCCTTGGCATGGGCGATGTGCTTTCACTGATTGAAGATATTGAAAGCAAGGTTGATCGTACACAGGCTGAGAAACTGGCGAAGAAGCTGAAGAAGGGCGACGGATTCGATTTGACCGACTTCCTGGATCAGCTCAAGCAGATGCGCAACATGGGCGGCATGGCAAGCATGATGAGTAAAATGCCAGGCATGGGCCAACTGCCTGATAATGTTAAATCACAAATGGATGACAAGGTGCTGGTGCGTATGGAGGCGATCATTAATTCGATGACGCGTCAGGAACGTGCTAAACCCGAGATTATCAAAGGTTCGCGTAAACGCCGTATCGCACAGGGCTCGGGCATGCAGGTGCAGGATGTGAACCGTCTTCTGAAACAATTCGATGATATGCAGCGAATGATGAAGAAGATGAAAAACGGCGGCCTGGCGAAAATGATGCGCGGTATGAAAGGGATGATGCCACCAGGATTCCCAGGGCGTTAACTACCGAAACCGATGGTGTAGAGAAACTCTTGGCGAGATTATACGCTTTAGATTGCTTTTTGCGCCAAAATGAGTAAAATTTTCGGGCTTTTTATATAACATACTGGGCTCCGTTCCTCGATGGGGCCCAGTTGTTTTATTCACTAAAGAGGATGTTATGGTAACAATTCGTTTGGCTCGTGGCGGCGCTAAAAAACGCCCTTTCTATCAAGTAGTCGTGACCGACAGCCGCAATGCGCGTGATGGTCGTTTCATCGAGCGCGTAGGTTTCTTCAACCCAATCGCGTCTGGTCAAGCAGAAGCCCTGCGTCTGGATCTGGACCGTATCGAGCACTGGCTTGGTCTGGGTGCAACTGTGTCTGATCGCGTATCTTCGCTGATCAAAGACGCTAAAAAAGCAGCATAATCTGTCGCGGTGGTGATAATGAGCAATCAACTCAGTCCAAAACCTCCCGTTAACCCGATTGTGATGGGGAAAATTGGGTCGGCGTATGGCATCCGAGGTTGGCTCAGAGTGTTTTCATCCACCGAAGATGCCGAGAGCATTTTTGATTATCAACCTTGGTTCATCCAGAGCAAAAGCGGTTGGCAGCTTGTCGAGATTGAAGGCTGGAAGTATCACAATCAGGATCTGATCATTAAAGTGAAAGGTGCTGATGACCGTGATGCGGCTAATTTACTGACTAATTGTGAAATTGTCGTAGATTCGTCACAACTGCCCGATTTGGGCGAAGGTGATTATTACTGGAAGGATCTTATTGGCTGTCAGGTCGTAACTGTAACGGGTTATGAGTTAGGTAAAATCATCGACATGATGGAAACTGGCTCGAACGATGTGATGGTGATTAAAGCTAACCTGAAAGATGCCTTCGGGGTCAAGGAGCGGCTGGTCCCGTTCCTCACCGAACAGGTTGTTAAGCGCGTCGACCTTTCTGCTCAAACTGTTGAAGTGGATTGGGATCCTGGTTTTTGAACTCTGAATCGACCAGTAGTACCCAGCGGAACGAAGCTATGTGGATTGGGGTGATTAGCCTGTTTCCAGAGATGTTCCGGGCAATTACTGATTACGGAGTCACTGGCCGGGCAGTTAAAAATGGCCTGCTGAACGTACAGTATTGGAGTCCTCGTGATTTCACTTACGATCGGCATCGCACCGTGGACGACAGGCCTTATGGCGGTGGTCCTGGAATGCTGATGATGGTGCAACCTTTACGGGATGCGATCCACGCAGCAAAAGCAGCGGCAGGCGAAGGCGCTAGAGTGATTTATTTATCACCTCAGGGTCGTAAATTAGATCAGCAAGGCGTACGTCAACTCGCTATGAACCAGAAGATGATTCTGGTCTGTGGACGGTACGAGGGGATTGATGAGCGCGTAATTAAAACCGAGATCGATGAAGAATGGTCGATAGGGGATTACGTACTCAGCGGTGGGGAACTGCCAGCGATGACCCTGATTGACTCCGTTGCCCGTTTTATTCCGGGCGTTCTGGGGCATCAGGCTTCAGCAGAAGAAGATTCTTTTGCCGATGGGTTGCTGGATTGTCCTCATTTCACTCGCCCTGAAATACTGGAAGGCATGGATGTTCCGGCAGTTTTACTGTCTGGTAATCATGCAGAAATACGTCGCTGGCGATTGAAGCAGTCGCTGGGCCGAACCTGGCTTAGAAGACCTGAACTTCTGAAAAGCCTAGCTCTGACTGACGAGCAAACAAGGTTGCTGGCTGAATTCCAACGTGAATATCAGTCTGAGCAACAAGAGTATTAGATGGTTACGCCAGTCTACTGTGCGAACCCAACTATCAGTTTACCTAGGGTAAGAGACATATTATGAGCAACATTATTAAGCAAATCGAAGACGAACAAATGAAGCAGGACGTACCTGCATTTCGTCCGGGTGATACCGTAGAAGTGAAGGTATGGGTTGTTGAAGGCAGCAAAAAACGTCTGCAGGCATTCGAGGGCGTGGTTATCGCTATTCGTAACCGCGGTCTGCATTCTGCATTCACTGTTCGCAAAATTTCTAACGGCGAAGGCGTGGAGCGTGTATTCCAGACTCACTCTCCTGTTGTTGACAGCATCGCTGTTAAACGTCGTGGTGCCGTTCGTAAAGCCAAACTGTACTACCTGCGTGAGCGTACTGGTAAGTCTGCTCGTATCAAAGAGCGTCTTAACTAAGATAGCGCTTTCGCAACATCCGAAAGTTGTTATGAATAAGGGGTTTAGCCAAAGGCTAAGCCCTTTTTTTGTGCTTTATGCCAGTAAAAAGCCCACCATTTTGGTGGGCTTGGCTTTCCCTGGTGCCATCATTATTTTTTGAATTTCAGTACCATGATGACATTAGATATGGTTATTTTATAAACGTTTATACAGATCAATTTTCTAATATTGATCGGTTAAGGCGATCAAAATACCGCGTTTACCCTGTTCAGAATGGCTTATTAGCGATGACTGTTGGGTACATGTGCATACGATCGTTAATAAACTGAATATCTGTGAATCCGGCCTGCTCTAACTGCGACTGTGTTTGTTTGTGGGTGCGAAATGCTGTCCACGTTGCCCCAATAATGCGTGAGAAAAGTACATATTGAAGCGCCAGCAATTTTGGGTCGGTGTTTGTCCATGGAGAGTCTGGCGACTGCGTAGGAGGCGGCGTCATAAAGCTAGTGATCAGCGTGCCTCCCGGCTTCAATCCAGAGTAGAACACGCGGTAAAGCTCGGTGACTTTGTCATCATCTTGCTCGTAAACATTGAGTCCATTGCTGGTAATTACATCTGCTTGTGCTGCTAGATCAATTGTCCAGGCATCAGCAAGAACCAATGATATCTGGTTTTCTAACCCTTGCTGACTGGCAAGTTTATATGCTTCTTCCAGCGCTTGTTTATCCAGATCGATCCCGATTAATTTCACATCTCGATGCCGCGTATAATCCAGCAGCAGTAAATCTGCCATGACGCCGCAAGGAACGGATACCATGACGGCGTTGGGGCGTAAGAGTTCTTGAAGCAGGCGTTGGAAAATACCGAATCGCTCACGAGTCGCCAAAACGCTGGGTAACTGTGTGTAGATGATTTCTTCTAGTGGGTTAACATAATGAGCTGGCCGATGGGCTATCACATTATGTGTCCAGTACGCATTTAGCCCATGATGATTTAGTAAAAATTGGCCTAACTCAAGGTGGGAGAAAGCGTCCAGAAGCGCCAACTGTTCTTCTACAGAAATGCCGAGGTGAGCGCCTGACTCGAGAATTTTGTTTTTTACCGAAGCGATCCGTTCATCATGGCCTTCTGTCGATGATTTTGTGTGTGATAAGAGTCTGGAACTGTTATTTGAAGATGAGTTATAAGACTTGTTTGAATCGGACATATGAGCACTCCATAATATAATCGCGATTAGCAATAATGGGATTAACTCGCTGTGATCTATGATCTTTCGTTATCCCAGCTCCAGGTTATTAATAACTAGATGTGATTATTTATGTGAGCGATAATAGAGGCGAGGTATGTCTGGCGTATTTCGGTGAGGATACTAAAGTAAGTTGAATTGTTACCAAATACGATGAACTCTAGCTTTCTGTCAGCCACGCGGCGTATTAGCATGGATCATCGTTATTTAGGAAGATGTTAAGGTAGGCTCTGTTGCCAGCTAGCTCGTAGTGTCTCCGCAGATTCTACCCCATCGCAACTGGCGGGAAAGTTTTTCCCTGCTTTTCCCCATTCCTCCATGTTGTCTGCACGGCAAAAAGCCGATTGCCCAGCTTGGTAACCACGTAGATAGGTTTCACGGTCAACCTGTGGGTTACCAAACCATTCCTGTAAGGTGCCATCGTCTTTTACCACCATGCCAGAGGTCGAATCCTGATAACCTGCTTCATACCAGAATCCTGACTCACTTTTAGCCGGTAGCGACGTTATGTTGCTTTGGCAGGCTGTCATTAAAAGAATTACAGCCAAAACATAACTGTATTTCATCATCAAACCTTCAATATATGCGGCCATTGGCCCGAATGAACATCTCGTCAGGCGATACCCAGTTTTTCTTTCAGTAACTTAAGGTAGCGGCGACTGACGGGGATGTGCTTTCCCGTATGTGTCAGCACTTCTGCTGCACCATTTTCCATTAACTGGATTTCTTTCAGTTGCTCCGTGTTAACCATATATTGACGATGGCAACGGACAAAAGGCGTTTTCTCTTCCAGCGTTTTCAGCGAAAGTTGGGTGTAGCCAGACTGGCTAACGCCCACTACGTGCACGCCACTGAGTTCAGAACAAAGATACTCGACTTCTTCAATCTTGAGCAAAAAAATACGATTGTGTCCGTTACAGGGAATATGGCGAAGCAGGGGCTCTGAAATTAACTGTACGTTTTTATTTACACTGGTGCCGCGACGTAAACGGTTTAGCGTTTTACTCAGCCGCAGTGCATCCAGTGGTTTAAGTAAATAGTCAAAAGCATGTTCTTCAAATGCTCTCACCGCGTACTCATCATAGGCTGTCACGAAGACGACGTAAGGCATGTTTTCTGGATCCAACATGGCAACCAGCTCTAACCCACTGACCTTTGGCATCTGTATATCCAGAAAAATCACATTCGGTTGCAGCCTGTGGATAGCGGGTATTGCCTCCAGCGCATTGCTGCACTGTGCAATGATGGTGATATCAGATTCATTTTCCAACAGCAGACTGAGCTCTTCGCGTGCCAGTTGTTCGTCATCGATGATTATGGTTTTCAGCATCCTTCCCCCTTGTTGGCGTGATTCTATCATTTTTCACGTCAGGGATTAGCATGGTTGTGTCGGGAAGTGATAGAGCATGCAAAAATCGTTTTTCTGGCAATATTTAGGATGGTAATTTTTTATTTACACTTGCTGGATTGAAATCTTTACGGTTCGTGTTATGGTGTAAACATCACGCGTAGGTTGTAAAGACGATCGCGAACATACCGAACTCTTCAGGAATGGGATCATGCAAAAAGATTCACTTAACAATATTAATATCAGCGCAGAACAGGTTTTGATTACTCCCGATGAATTGAAAGCCAAGTTTCCGCTTAACGACGCAGAGCAGCACGATATTGCGCAAGCGAGAGCGACTATTGCGGATATCATTCATGGCCGCGATGATCGGCTGTTGATTGTCTGCGGGCCTTGTTCGATTCATGATACGGATGCCGCGCTGGAATATGCGCGCCGTTTGCAGTCGCTTGCCTCTGAACTGAGCGATCGCCTCTATATTGTGATGCGCGTTTATTTTGAAAAGCCTCGTACAACCGTGGGTTGGAAAGGACTCATTAACGATCCATTTATGGATGGTTCATTTGATGTGGAGTCTGGGTTGCATATTGCTCGTGGGCTGCTGTTGGAACTGGTAAATATGGGACTGCCGCTGGCGACAGAAGCGCTTGATCCGAACAGCCCGCAGTACTTGGGCGATCTATTTAGCTGGTCAGCTATCGGCGCACGTACGACGGAATCACAAACACACCGCGAGATGGCTTCTGGACTGTCTATGCCTGTTGGATTCAAAAACGGTACTGATGGCAGTCTGGGGACGGCGATCAACGCAATGAGAGCTGCCGCGATGCCTCACCGCTTCGTTGGCATCAATCAAACGGGGCAAGTTTGTTTGCTGCAAACGCAAGGGAACGTCGATGGCCACGTGATTCTGCGCGGTGGTAAAAAACCAAACTACAGCGCGCAGGATGTCGCTGAATGTGAAAAACAGATGCAGGAAGCGGGACTGAGACCTGCTCTGATGATAGATTGTAGTCACGGCAATTCGAATAAAGACTACCGCCGTCAGCCACTTGTTGTTGAATCTGCGATTGAACAAATCAAGGCGGGAAATCGTTCAATTATTGGGCTTATGCTGGAAAGCCACCTTAATGAGGGGAGCCAGTCTTCAGAACAACCGCGTTCAGATATGCGCTACGGTGTATCGGTCACGGATGCCTGTATCAGTTGGGAAAGTACAGAAACGTTGCTGCGTTCCGTTCATCAAGATCTGAGTACCGCACGTGTGAAACATTCAGGAGAGTAACAAGATATGGTAGCTGAACTGACCGCATTACGTGATCAGATAGATGAGGTAGATAAGGAGCTTGTCGCGCTCTTATCACGTCGGTTGCGTTTGGTGGCGGAAGTGGGTGAAGTGAAAAACCGCTATGGTTTACCCATTTATGCGCCCGACCGTGAAGCGGCCATGCTCAGCTCACGTCGCAAAGAAGCCGAGTCGATGGGGGTTCCGCCGGATCTCATTGAAGATATCCTACGGCGCACCATGCGTGAATCCTATACCAGCGAAAACGACAAAGGCTTTAAAACGCTGTGCCCACAGCTGCGTCCGGTTGTCATCATTGGTGGCCGTGGTCAAATGGGAAATCTGTTTGAGAAAATGCTGACGCTGTCGGGATATCAGGTGAGGATCCTGGAGCAAGATGACTGGCCTCACGCTGATGAGCTGTTGTCTGATGCGGGTATGGTGATTGTCAGCGTGCCGATTCATGTTACCGAACAGGTTATTGCACGTCTGCCTGTTTTGCCAGATGACTGTATTTTAGTTGATTTGGCATCAGTAAAAAATGGCCCGCTTCAGGCGATGCTGGCGGCGCATAATGGTCCGGTACTTGGTTTGCATCCTATGTTTGGGCCAGACAGCGGCAGCCTTGCCAAACAGGTTGTCGTTTATTGCGATGGTCGACAGCCGGAAGCTTATCAATGGCTGCTGGAACAAATTCAGGTATGGGGCGCACGCCTACACCGTATTAGCGCGGTTGAACACGATCAGAATATGATGTTCATTCAAGCGCTGCGTCACTTCGCAACATTCGCCTATGGCCTGCATTTAGCGGAAGAGAATGTGCAGATTGAACAGCTATTAGCTCTGTCATCGCCAATCTATCGTCTGGAGTTAATCATGGTTGGGCGACTGTTTGCACAGGATCCACAGCTGTATGCCGACATTATTATGTCCTCAGAGGATAATCTGGCGTTAATTAAGCGTTATTACAAACGTTTTGGCGAAGCCATTGAGTTACTGGAGCAGGCAGATAAAGCGGAATTTATTAGTAGTTTTAAGAAGGTCGAACACTGGTTCGGCGACTATGCAAAGCGCTTTCAGGCAGAGAGCCGCGTGCTTTTGCGTCAGGCAAACGACATTCGCCAGTAAGTACGTTTGAGCTTAAGATTGTGCTTGAGAAGCCATCCCGGTGGAAACTGGGATGGCTTTTTCAATTATTCGTTCACATCGACTATTCGTTTACATCAACAGGGACGATGTTTTCACTGGGATAACAGCCCAATACTTTCAACGAGCGGGTAATCGGGGCTAATCCTTTTAGCGCTTTCTGCATAGCATCGCCGCGCAGGTTGGCCTGCACATCAAGATAGAACATCTCTTCCCACGGGTTACCGTTGATCGGTCTCGATTCCAGCTTGGTCATTACAATGCCGTTATCTCGCAATACCAGCAGTGCTTCCACCAGTGCGCCCGACTGTTGACCGGTTGCCACAATCAATGTGGTTTTGGCTGGCACTTGTTCAGTCACATCAATCGGTTTACGGGCTAATACAATGAAGCGGGTGATGTTTTGCGATTGATTGGCCAGATTATGTTCCAGCACTTGTAGTTGATAAAGCTGACCACCGGCTTCACTGCCGAGTGCTGCTGCTTTTGGTGAATTGAGCGCAGCCACTTTTTCCATCGCGGCAGCCGTGCTCTCACAATATTCAATTTTCCAGTGCGGAAAACGATTGATGAAATGGCTGCACTGCTGGAATGGTTGAGGGTGGCTGTAAACTATTTCGATCTGTGCTAATGACGTATCGGTGGCAACTAAGACACAGTGATTTATCGGGTTAGTTAATTCACCGACGATGGATAACCCTGTGTGTTGCAGCAGGTCGTAGACATCGTTAATCGAGCCGGAACTGGTGTTTTCAATGGGTAAAACGGCATAGTCGGCTTGCCCTGTTTCCACCATGTTGAAAATATCCTGAAACTTCTGGCAACCGCATTCAATAAATTGCTCGAAATGTCGTGCAGCATATTGGCGCGCCGCTAGATGGGAATAAGACCCCTTCGGTCCGAGAAAGGCGACGCGGGCAGAGTGTGACGTTGTTTGATTGAGGTGGTGCTGTAAGAGAGCCTGCTGCGTCAGTACCGAATCTTCAATGATGAGCTGGAATAAGCGGGTGATGTAATGACCATCAAGGTGGTGTTTTTTCCCTACGGTTGTCAGCTTGTCCAGCAAATCACGCTCACGATCTTTATCTCGGATTGGGCGATGCGAATGTAATTTGCTGCGGGCAACGTCCAACGCCAGTTCTCGCCTTTGTGCCAACAGTTCAATTAATTGCAGATCCAATGCGCTGATGCGTTCTCGCAGTACCAGTAATGGGTTGTCTGTCATGATGCTGTTACCTGTCTTATGTTCTTATATAAAAAAAGCCTCCTGGTCAGGAGGCTTTTTTGTTCGTCTTCGTATTCTTGCTCTTACGACGAATCGCCTCCCAAATCAGGGGAAGGTGAAAAAGAATACGAAGAAGAACAGTTTATTTATCATATTTACTCGGTTAGTCAGGAAGATATCCAGATTCTGAGCAGGTAAGGTAACTGTTGGCTTTTCATCCTGTCAATACAAAATCGCCGAGTGCACTGTTAAACGGTGTATCGCATTGGCTCTTTAGGACGCAGATAGCAGTGCTTAGTATACAAAAACGCGCCCTTGGGCGCGTTATATTGAGATAAAGAAAGTTGAGGTTACTCTTCTTGCGTCGGTTGTAGATTCGCTTCTTTGACACCTGTTATCGCACGTCTGGCTTCACCTTTATGTTGGAGTTTATCCAACTGGCGCTCGAGCTTGGTAATCAGCTCATTGATGGCGGCATACATATCGTCATGTTTGGCGCTGGCAACCAGTGGGCCATTCGGTGTACTGATCGTGGCATCGGCTACAAAACCCTGAGGTTCTTTTGACAGAATGATATGTGGGTTAATCAACTGGGTTTGCCACTTATCCAGCTTAGTAAGACGGTCTTCGACATGTTGACGAATTGCGGGGGTGATATCCATTTGCTTACTGGTAATATTAATAGTCATATAAACTTACCTCTCTGCCTATGTCCGTCTTGGATAATTTCAGCATACAGTGAGTTGCGGCAAAAAGCGTGATTTTGATCGCTTTTTTTCGTCACTTTTTGTCAAGAAACCGCGATTTGTGAAGCACCATCGGGAATAGGAGGGAAGTACTTGAGGGGGCATCTGGCCTGTGCCATTATTGATAGGATGTATTGATGTTACCGCGTTAGTTGTTGATTCCTCCACCCCTGTTTTTCTGTTCATTGATATATAACGAACCGATAGAGCCATAAAAAAACGGCAACCGAAGCTGCCGTCTCACTATGGGTGTCACTAACCATTTATGCCGGATTAGCGGCGATGACTTTTGCGACTTTGTCCGCTTGTGCGGCCAGTTGTAGTTCACGGTAGGCATTTTCCATCAACGGCAGGGCATTTTTTGTTGCCTGGGTATCTGGGTAATCACGCAGCATTTGCTCAACGCGATTAACTACTGCCACATAAGCGCCGCGTTTCGTGTAGTATTGCGCGACAGAAAGTTCATACTTGGCCAGACGCTCTTTGAGGTAAACCAAACGCTTGTTTGCGTCGGTGGCGTATTGGCTGTTCGGGTATCCCTGAATGAGCTTGCTGAAATCCCGAAATGCGGTGCGGGCATACTGCGGATCGCGATCTGAACGATCAACGCCGAAGAAGCCTTGTAACGCACTATCATCCAGCGCCATGTCGGTCAGGCCGCGCATGTACAGGACATAATCCACGTTTGGATGGGTCGGATTGAGTCGCAGGAAGCGGTCAATAGAAGCTTGGGCCAATGGCAGCTCTGCGGATTTGTAATAGGCGTAGATCAAATCCAACTGTACTTGCTGCGAATAGGGGCCAAAGGGATACCGGTTATCCAGTGCTTCCAACTGCGTGATGGCTGCTTTAAAGTTGCCGTCCTGCAGTTTTTGTTGAGCATTGGCATAGATTTCAGATGGCGGACTATCAGGAACCGCATCTTTGGAATTGCTGGAGCAACCAGCCAGCGCCAGGCTCAACGTGGCGGCAGCCACCAGATATTTCATACGCGTCATGACGTTTTGATTATCCTCAGAATGTTATTCCGGGAGGCTGTCCGTTAAGCTCCCGATTTAGACCAGCTACAATAGTACATTATTTTAAACGGCGTCGCCGTCAAAACCCAACGTTAACGAAGAAGCTGCATAATATGGCACAACAAGTACAACTCACCGCAACGGTGGCCGAATCTCAACTCGGACAACGTTTAGATCAGGCTTTGGCCGAATTGTTCCCTGATTATTCACGATCCCGCATAAAAGAGTGGATTCTTGAGAATCGAGTACAGATTAACGGCAATGTCATCAATAAGCCAAAAGAGAAAGTACTTGGCGGCGAATCGGTAGCCATTGATGCATTGATTGAAGAAGAAGCACGCTGGGAAGCGCAAGATATCAAGCTGGATATCGTGTATGAAGATGAGGACATTCTGGTCATCAACAAACCCAGAGATCTGGTGGTTCACCCCGGTGCGGGTAATCCAGATGGCACTGTATTAAATGCCTTGTTACATCACTATCCTGAAATTGTCGATGTGCCACGTGCTGGGATTGTGCATCGACTAGATAAAGATACCACCGGGCTCATGGTTGTTGCGAAAACCGTACCCGCACAGACGCGTTTAGTTGAAGCATTGCAAGCGCGTGAAATTACCCGTGAATATGAGGCTGTTGCGATTGGTTCGATGACGGCGGGTGGCATGGTTGAGCAACCTATCGCCCGCCACGCAACAAAGCGTACTCACATGGCGGTGCATCCGATGGGCAAGCCTGCCGTGACACACTATCGCATTATGGAACATTTCCGTGCGCATACCCGTTTGCGGTTGCGTCTGGAGACAGGCCGCACCCATCAGATTCGCGTGCATATGTCGCACATTGACCACCCGCTGGTCGGCGATCAGTTATACGGCGGTCGTCCTCGTCCTCCAAAAGGTGCGTCGGATGATTTCATTGAAACGCTGCGTGGGTTTGATCGTCAAGCACTGCACGCCACAATGTTACGTTTCTATCATCCTATCACCGGCATTCACATGGAATGGCATGCGGAATTACCACAGGATATGGTCGAGCTGATTGAGGCGTTGAAAGCCGATACCGCAGCGTTTCAGGATCAACTCGACTGGTAAAGCATTCAATACGATAAGTGCTGACTATAGAGGTGGCAGATTATGCTGATATACCCCGACTGGCCTTTGCCAGAAAGTGTGAAATCTTGCAGCACGACGCGTATTGGCGGGCGTAGTACGGCACCTTATGATTCGCTGAATTTGGGGAATCATGTGGGTGATGAGTCCGAACTCGTCAGCGCAAATCGGCAAACGCTGGTGGAGATGGCCGGTCTTCCTGCTATGCCGCACTGGTTGGAACAGGTTCATGGGACCGATGTGATCCGCATTGGTGGAGCATTTCCATCGTCCGTTTGCGGTGATGCTGCTTATACCGATAAGAAAGGTCAGGTTTGTGCGGTGATGACGGCTGACTGTTTGCCTGTGCTTTTTTGTTCAATCAACGGCGATGAAGTTGCTGCCGCACATGCTGGTTGGCGAGGATTACACGCAGGTGTGCTTGAAGAGACAGTAGCCTGTTTTCGAGCGAAGCCCGCGCAAATTATGGCATGGCTGGGACCTGCTATTGGGCCTGACGCGTTTGAAGTCGGCTCTGAAGTAAGGGATGCGTTTATTCAGTATAATGCGTCGGCGGCCTTTGCATTTCGGCCTGAAGGAAACAAATTTTTTGCTGATATCTACCAACTAGCAAGTCTGCGTTTACGCTCAGCAGGGATAACGCAAATTTTTGGTGGAAATTCCTGTACTGTGAACGAACCTCACAAATTTTTCTCTTATCGGCGTGATGGCGTGACCGGCCGTATGGCAAGTTTAATCTGGCTGATATAACCTATTGAATTAAGGCGATCCAAGACAAGTAGCGTTTAAATCCCGTCACGACTGGCAAAATAACCTTGAAATTTTTGAGGGATGACCTCATTTAATCTCCAGTAGCAATTTTGACCAGTGTACGGGAGGTGTTATGCGTCTGGATCGTCTTACCAACAAATTCCAACTTGCTCTTGCTGATGCCCAGTCTCTCGCCCTTGGGCGCGATCACCAGTTTATTGAACCACTTCATTTGATGAGTGCTTTGCTTCATCAGGATAGTGGAACTGTTGGTCCACTTCTGACTGTCGCAGGAGCCAATCTTAACCACCTGAAAACCGAAATCGACCAGGCAATCACACGTTTGCCGCAGGTTGAAGGCACTGATGGTGATGTCCAACCTTCAAACGAGTTAGTCCGTGTATTGAATATGTGCGACAAACTCGCGCAAAAGCGTGGTGACACCTTTATTTCCTCAGAACTTTTCGTGCTTGCTGCTCTCGAGTCTCGCGGCACGCTGGGGGATATATTGAAAAAGGCGGGTGTCACGCAGCAAGGTGTAACAAACGCGATTGATCAAGTGAGAGGAGGAGACCAAGTGAACGATCAAGGGGCTGAAGATCAGCGCCAGGCATTAAAGAAATTCACTATTGACCTCACAGAACGTGCTGAGCAAGGCAAGCTTGACCCAGTTATCGGGCGTGATGAAGAGATTCGCCGTACTATTCAGGTCCTACAACGTCGCACCAAAAATAACCCGGTATTAATTGGTGAACCCGGTGTGGGTAAAACTGCGATAGTTGAAGGGCTAGCCCAACGCATTGTTAATGGCGAAGTGCCTGAAGGCCTGAAAAACAAGCGCGTACTTTCGCTAGATATGGGCGCACTGGTGGCTGGTGCGAAATATCGTGGTGAGTTTGAAGAACGTCTGAAAGGCGTGCTTAACGATCTGTCTAAGCAGGAAGGCAATGTCATTCTGTTTATTGATGAACTCCATACGATGGTAGGGGCCGGTAAAGCCGATGGTGCGATGGATGCCGGCAATATGCTAAAACCCGCGCTGGCTCGCGGTGAACTGCATTGCGTTGGGGCGACGACGCTGGATGAGTATCGTCAATATATTGAAAAGGACGCCGCTCTTGAGCGTCGTTTCCAGAAAGTATTTGTCGCTGAACCTACTGTTGAAGACACCATTGCGATTCTGCGCGGACTGAAAGAGCGTTATGAGTTGCACCATCATGTGCAAATAACTGATCCCGCGATTGTTGCAGCAGCAATGTTATCCCATCGTTATATTGCAGATCGCCAGCTACCGGATAAAGCTATTGATCTAATTGATGAGGCGGCATCCAGTATTCGTATTCAGATCGATTCAAAACCAGAACCTCTCGATCGGCTTGAGCGACGAATCATCCAGTTAAAGTTGGAACAACAGGCTCTGAAGAAAGAATCTGATGAAGCCAGCCAAAAGCGTCTTGAATTGCTAAGCACGGAACTTGACCAAAAAGAGCGTGAATATTCCCGACAAGACGAAGAGTGGAAAGCGGAAAAAGCGTCACTCACGGGAACGCAGAATATTAAAGCCTCTTTAGAGCAGGCTAAAATTGCGTTGGAACAGGCTCGACGTCAGGGAGATCTGGGGAGAATGTCTGAGTTGCAATATGGCAAAATCCCCGAATTAGAGAAACAGTTGGCAGCAGCAACGCAGCAGGAAGGAAAAACGGTGCATTTGCTGCGTAATCGAGTCACTGATGTTGAAATTGCTGATGTATTGGCGCGTTGGACAGGAATTCCTGTTTCTCGCATGTTGGAAAGCGAGAAAGAAAAGTTATTACGAATGGAAGATGAACTGCACCATCGAGTAATTGGGCAGAACGAAGCTGTCGAGGCGGTAGCGAATTCTATTCGTCGTAGCCGGGCAGGGTTATCCGACCCTAATCGTCCGATTGGTTCGTTCCTGTTCCTCGGGCCAACAGGTGTGGGGAAAACGGAACTCTGCAAAACGCTGGCGACTTTCCTTTTCGATAGTGACGACGCCATGGTGCGTATCGATATGTCTGAGTTTATGGAGAAACACTCTGTTTCGCGTCTGGTCGGTGCACCTCCTGGATATGTCGGTTATGAGGAAGGGGGCTACCTGACGGAAGCTGTACGCCGTCGCCCCTATTCGGTCATTCTGCTGGATGAGATCGAAAAGGCACACCCTGATGTATTCAATATCCTTCTTCAGGTTCTGGATGATGGTCGTCTTACTGATGGGCAGGGCAGGACAGTCGATTTTCGTAATACTGTTGTCATCATGACGTCAAACCTGGGATCTGACCTTATCCAGGAACGTTTCGGTGAGCGCAGTTATACCGAAATGAGAGATATGGTTCTTGAAGTCGTTAGCCATAGCTTCCGCCCTGAGTTTATTAACCGTATTGATGAAGTCGTCGTATTCCATCCACTGGGAAGGGCGCATATTACGTCGATCGCACAAATTCAGCTCCAGAGACTGTACAAGCGTCTTGAAGAGCGTGGGTATAGTGTCACAATTACAGATGCTGCTTTAGATATGCTCGGAGAGGTCGGGTTTGATCCCGTCTACGGTGCACGTCCGCTTAAAAGAGCGATACAGCAACTGATAGAGAACCCGCTTGCTCAGCAGATCCTGGGGGGAAAATTGATACCCGGTAAACCGATCGTATTAGATGTTGAAGGTGAACAGATAGTTGCACGACAAGAATAAGGTGAAACGGTAAGTAATCGACGGGGGATTTACTAACGAATGTCCCCGTTTTACGTCTTAAGCTCATATTATATTCATACTCTGTATGGAGAATGTGCTAGATGATATTTTTTGGCTTGTTTTTGAACACTTGGAAAATAATTTGCATTTAGCGCTTGTCAGCCGCCGAGAAGTCCCTATAATGCGCCTCCACTGACACGGCAACAGCGACACGCAGTTGCGGTGACAGGAAAAAGATTTACTAAAGGCGGTCAGTAATGACTTGACT
>NZ_JQHM01000011.1 GCF_000749845.1 Pectobacterium betavasculorum
TTGTAGGGCGGTAGCAGTTTTGCCAGTATTCCGGTTTTTCGTTCAGGGGAAACACGTTTCATTTGTCACTCCATGCCCTCAAATTGATTTTTCAGAGGGAGTGACAACTATGCTGACACTGAGGGTGGCCAGTGAGTTGATTAATCAGGAAGTGTTTAATTTTGTTACAGAATGATAAGGTTTTCGAACAATGGCTTGCTGTGGCGTGAATGTGGTTTGCAGTAGTTTTTATGATGGTCCAGGAGGGGCGCATCCGTGCGGCCGAGTTATCAGATGAGGTTATGTGGAGCTACTGCGTTTATTCGTTCGGCTCTAGAGCCCATTCCACTTTGCCTTTGCCGGTGTTTTTGGCTTGATAAAGAGCAACATCTACGCGTTTCATAAAGTGTTCTGTGGGCTCCTGAGGCTGTTTTTTACCTGCCCCAATACTGACAGAAAGATGATGCATATTCTTAATAATGATTTTGTTGGCGTTTTTTAATACTTCTTTTGCCAGCTTCTCTGCCCGAGCCTGTGTCCCAGCATACAAAATAATCGCGAATTCTTCGCCACCTATTCGGGTTGCGACCACCTCGCTGTTATCGAAACGGGAAAGGATATGGCCAAATTTACTTAATATTTCATCGCCTTTCGTATGTCCATATTTGTCATTGATGACTTTGAAATTATCGATGTCGATAATAAATAAGTAGGGCGTTTTCTCTTCAAGCTTTTTTAATTCGTTAATAAAAAACCGGCGATTAGGCAACTGCGTGAGTTCATCGCTAAATGACTGTATTCTGGCTTCGACATACTTATTGTTGATTTGCTGTATCAGGGTATAGACACCCAATCCGACGCCAAACATACCAATAATTCTCAGCATATCCTCAACATAATACCCTACCAGTTTGGGCTGATAGATAAACTCATCCATGAGATCAAATGTGGCTGAGCATATCCAGACATGTAGCCCGAGTCGAATGGATAAGGCTGAAGTATGGTTAAGTGAAATTCTACTGGTACACGACAAAATGAAAAAAAGAAAAACCAGCGCGATCGAATCGGTATAAGACCCAGGGTTATTGTGCAACTGCTCCTGAAAGTCGCGGTGCTTGAAGAACAGGAGATTAAATATAATGATTAGCACAGACAATAAAAGGGCCAGCCTTACTGACGAGGGAGCCTTCTTATTTTTATCGATAAAATCATGGTCATACTCTTTAAAAGGCATTCGTGGGTCTCCTCTTGTATCACCTTTCAATCCTATCATGAAACCTGTTGAATACATTCAGTAGCGTGGTGCTGAGCGGTGTAACCAAGAGAATGACGTTAATCTGACTCATATGCAAAAAGCAGACGCCCGATCGCTCAGGCGTCTTTGCCGATTAAAAATCAGCTTTCAGTACGACGCGATAACGGGCTTTGCCGTCACGCACGTGCTGGATGGCATCGTTGATTTTCGACATTGGGAACAGTTCTGTCTGTGGCTTCACGTTGGCACGGGCGGAGAGTTTCATCAGAGAACGCAGCTCATGCGGCGAGCCAGTAGAGGAGCCTGAAACACTGCGATCGCCCGCGATAAGCGTAAAGGCTGGAACGCTAAATGGCTTCATCACCGCGCCAACGGTATGGAATTTCCCGTTATAGGCGAGCGCGTTGAAGTAGGGTTGCCATTCCAGATCGACGCTCACGGTGTTGATGATGAGATCGAACTGGCCTGCCAGCGCGGTCAGCGCCTGCGGATCGCGGCTGTTGACGACCTTATCGGCACCCATCGCCAGCACTTCCTGCTCTTTGGACGGATTAGAGCTGAATGCTGTGACTTCACATCCCATCGCGTGCAGGAGCTTAATCGCGATATGTCCCAGACCGCCGATGCCGATCACACCGACGCGGCTGGTCGCAGTGACATGATGCATTAACAGCGGTTTGAAAACGGTGATGCCGCCGCACAGTAACGGACCCGCCGATTCGATATCAATGGAGTCAGGAAGCGGAATAGCCCACTGCCAGTTCGCTCGGATCTTATCGGCAAAACCGCCTTTATTCAGAATCGTTGGCACGCTGCCTTGCTGACAGTTGGTTTGGCTGCCGCTAATACAGGCATCGCAGTGCCCACAGCTACGTGCCGTCCAGCCAATGCCGACGCGCTGACCGATTTTTAATCCTTTGTTTTTCGCCGCGTCACCCAGTGCGTGCACACGACCAATCACTTCATGCCCGGCAACCAGCGGATAGCTCGACATTCCCCATTCGTTATCGATCATCGAAAGGTCTGAATGGCACACGCCGCAGTAATCAACCACGACTTCGACGTCTTCTGCCTGTAGTTCACCCGCATCAAACTCATACAACTCCAGCGCTGCGCCTGCTTCCGGTGCGGCATAACTCTTGATTATCGTCATCACAATCTCCTCAGTATGGGTTTGAATAACCAGTCTAAAGGGTTATGGCGTTTTTCTCTATGTCACAACGTGCCTGTAGTTTTTCATTTTGTGTCGAGTGGGGCTGTGGAGTGGCCAAGCGCTTGCTTTACGTTACTCACTTACTTATGCTGCGAAACCTAAGTACATGACTCGGGGTGCCCTTCTTTGTGAAGGCTGAGAAATACCCGTACCACCTGATCTGGATAATGCCAGCGTAGGGAAGTCACGGTATGCCCACCGGTTGCCGTCTTCTTCCTCGCCGGTTGGGAGACTTATGAACACGCGACCCGCCGACTTTTCTGCCGCTCAGGCAGCAACATCACTCACCCAATTTCGTTCTGTTTCACCGCTGGTGCACTGCCTGACCAACGACGTGGTGCAATTTTTTATCCCCAACTTCCTCGACCGACTCTATACCCTGCGTGCGGAGGATCTGGCATGAAACGTATCAATGCGTTGACGATTGCGGGTACCGATCCGAGTGGTGGCGCGGGTATTCAGGCAGATTTAAAAGCGTTTTCCGCATTAGGCGCTTACGGCACGTCGGTCATTACCGCGCTGGTGGCGCAAAATACGCGTGGTGTGCAGTCCGTCTACCGGATTGAACCGAATTTTGTTGCGGCACAGTTGGATTCTGTATTGAGCGATGTGCGTATCGATAGCGCCAAGATCGGGATGCTAGCCGAGACCGATATTGTCGAAGTTGTTGCAGAACGCCTGCGTCATTACACCGTGCCTTTTGTGGTGTTAGATACCGTGATGTTGGCGAAAAGTGGCGATCCGCTACTCGCACCCGAGGCGGTGGAGTCGATCCGTCGTGAGCTGCTGCCGCTGGTTTCTCTGATTACGCCCAACTTGCCGGAAGCCGCTGCGCTGCTGAATACGTCGCCTGCCGCTAACGAGCGGGAAATGCGTGAACAAGGGGAAGCGCTGCTGGCAATGGGCTGTCAGACGGTGTTGATGAAAGGCGGTCACCTCAGTGAGGCGGAAAGCCCGGACTGGTTGTTCAGTCGACAAGCTGAACCGCAGCGCTTTAGTTCTCCGCGCGTAAAGACGCGTCATACGCACGGCACCGGCTGTACGCTGTCTGCCGCGCTGGCGGCGCTGCGGCCGCGTCACGATAGCTGGGGAGAGACGGTTAAGGTGGCAAAGGCGTATTTACAGCAGGCGTTACAGCAGGCCGACACGCTGGAGGTCGGGCACGGAATCGGCCCCGTTCATCACTTCCATCACTGGTGGTAAATATGATACGCCTCAATTATTCGAGCTATCGCTTTCCTATTGCTTAGACATATGACGGGCATAAGTAAATCGACTTGTACTTTGCGCGACATATTTGTCAGTAATTTCAAACTAAATTAAGCGTATTTTGGCGTGACAGTGCGGGTGTGTCCGGTTACTTTGCTGTGAAATCTTGGTGTTAATGTGAAATAGGATGTGGAGATAACATATGGCAGGTTCTGCTCGCAGTGTAATGGCTGCCAAGGCGCTTCAGACGATACTCAATATCGGCCTGTTGGCGCTGGCGACCATTCTGGTGATTTTTTTAGTCAAGGAAACGTTTCATCTGGCGAAGGTACTGTTGATCTCCAACGAGAAAGATTCCTCCTATCAATTGATAGAAGGCATCGTGATCTATTTCCTTTATTTTGAGTTTATTGCGCTGATCGTGAAGTATTTCCAGTCCGGCTATCACTTCCCATTGCGCTATTTTATCTATATCGGCATTACGGCCATCATTCGCCTGATTATTGTCGATCACAAAAGCCCGTCGGATACGCTGGTGTATTCCTCGGCGATCCTGCTTCTGGTAGTGACGCTGTACCTGGCAAACAGTAATCGCCTGAAGCGAGAATAATTAACCGCTATTCCAGCAGCGAGCACTGGGGCGGTAACCGACAACGAATCGCTGCGGGAAGTACCTCAATGCGGAAGCGTTTGGCGGTGAGCGGTTCGCCGTCCAGATTAAATGTCATATCGTCCGGGGCGCTGATCTCCAGCCAGGGCAGGGTCGCGGAAATCATGTTCTGGTTTTCGCTGCCGGTAAACCAGGCTTGAAGCATATTGGGCAGCAGCTCCTTTGCTGATAGCACGCTCAGCTCCAGAAGCCCATCGTTGATCCGCGCTTCGGGGCAAAGCTCCTGTCCACCACCGGCCTGACAGCCATTCCCTACTGCGATAACCAGCGTATCACCCGACCAGTGAAAATCCGGCCCACGGATCTCACAGCGCTCGGCTTGCAGCATGTCCATACGAAAGAGCGCGTGTAACACGTAAGAGGCGCTCCCCAGCGCTGCCTTCATCCTGGCGGGAGTCTCCGTGGTAATACGGGTAGCAAATCCGCCCGTTGCCATATTGATGAAATAGTGTTTGTCGTTCACTTTAGCAATATCAATGGCAGCGGCGCGGCCTTTGATCGCCAACGCCAGCGCATTGCGCACCTCCATCGGGATCTGACAGCTGGTAGCAAAATCATTAGCCGTACCCAGTGGCACAATTCCCAGACACGGACGCACTGTTTGTGGCTGTACCGCTAATGCGGCGGCAACTTCATTAACCGTACCGTCGCCACCCGCGGCGATCACGCTATCGGCGTTGAGCTGGATGGCTTCTTCCACATAGCGTTTGGCATCGCCGTACTCCCAGGTGACGCGGACATGCAGCGTATAGCCGTCTTTGCGTAGCTCACCAATAGCCTCACGCAGCTCTTCATTACCCGCACTTTTTCCATTCAAAATCAGCAGTGTGATTGGATTTTTTTCCATGTTGTTTTTCTCTGGCTGCGATGTTGTTGATACCGAAACGTTGCAGTTAATCATAGTCATTAAATCGGGAGGTAGACATCAGAAGAATCGGTGAATATTTGCGGTGGGAAATACGTGATCGAGAGAAAAAGAAAAGCCAGCTCAAGGGAGATTGAGCTGGCCAAGGAGGTGGTTCCTAGTAGTATCACTACGCTTATTTTTCGTTCTATATTTTCTCAGCGACGCAATATTAACCACAACACCAGCGAATTGATGTGATCTGTTTCTAATATTCATTAAAAAACCCTGAGCTTTGTAACGATACCCTCTGGCTGTTAGCGCGCTCATTCGTGACAGGGAAAAGGCAATGGTGGGGGGGGACCGCAAGGTCGCGCTGTCTTGTGAGGGTAGCGCCGGATGGCTGTACATCCGGCGCTATGATGAGGTTATTCCGCGTTAGGGTTACGCGTAGTGGTGCCCGGCAGATTGCGCAGCAATAGCGCATAGTCCAGCGAGACATCATCTGGCACCGGCAGATAAACGATATGGCCGTTACCCGGCGCAACCTCGGTCGGCTGCCCTTTAACATTCTGCATTGATTCGATGGTGAATTGAATATTGCCGTTTGGCGTCATCATTTCCACGCTGTCACCGCAGGAAAACTTGTTCTTCACCTCGACTTCTGCCAGCCCGTCGCGACGAACGCCGGTGAATTCACCGACAAACTGCTGACGATCGGAAACGGAGTAGCCGTAGTCGTAGTTCTGGTAATCTTCATGCACGTGGCGACGCAGGAAGCCTTCGGTGTAGCCACGGTGTGCCAAACCTTCCAGCGTTTCCAGCAATGTCGGGTCGAACGGTTTACCCGCAACAGCATCGTCGATGGCGCGGCGGTACACCTGTGCGGTACGGGCGCAATAATAGAATGACTTGGTGCGGCCTTCGATTTTCAGCGAATGCACCTGCATTTGCGTCAGGCGCTCAACGTGTTGGATGGCACGTAGATCGCGGGAGTTCATGATGTAGGTGCCGTGCTCGTCTTCAAATGCGCTCATGTATTCGCCGGGGCGCATGCTTTCTTCCAGCATAAAGACTTTGTCGGTCGGTTCGCCGATGCCCAACGCAGGTTCAACATTTTTTACCGCGATAGGTTCGTGCTGATGGACGATATTCCCGACCTCATCCTCTTTACCTTCCTGAACCTTATATTCCCAGCGGCAGGCGTTGGTGCAGGTGCCCTGATTCGGATCGCGTTTATTGATGTAGCCGGACAGCAGGCAGCGGCCGGAGTAGGCCATGCACAGCGCACCGTGAACGAAGATCTCCAGTTCCATATCCGGGACGTTCTGGCGGATTTCTGCAATCTCTTCCAGCGACAGTTCGCGCGACAGAATCACACGCGTCAGCCCCATCTGCTGCCAGAATTTCACCGTCGCCCAGTTGACCGCATTGGCCTGAACGGAAAGGTGAATATCTATCTGTGGGAAGTTTTCGCGCACTAGCATGATCAAACCCGGATCGGACATGATCAGCGCATCCGGTCCCATTTCGATGACGGGTTGCAGGTCACGCAGGAAGGTTTTCAGCTTGGCATTGTGTGGCGCGATGTTAACGACCACGTAGAATTTCTTGCCTAGTTCATGCGCTTCGTTAATGGCTTGCGCCAGCGTCTGATGGTTGAATTCGTTATTGCGCACGCGCAGGCTGTAGCGAGGTTGACCGGCATAAATCGCATCCGCGCCATAGGCAAAGGCGTAGCGCATATTTTTCAGCGTACCGGCCGGAGAAAGCAGTTCCGGTTTAAACATGGTATCTCTCGATTCTGATCACAAGTCAGGCTGCTCCACGGTGGGAGCAGTAAAGGCGGAGAATTCTAGCGCTAATAGGGGGAAATTGCAGTAGACGACCCACAAAAAGTGGGCCTATTGTTTGACGTAAATCAATTTTTTTGACCTAAATAAAGAATGGCCTGCCACTAATGGATCAGGCCAGATTTCGCCGTATTAACGCGTGGTGATACGCGATGTACCGAGGGTTTCGCGGTTGTGCGGCTGGTATAAATCAACCTGTGGGCCAACCGGCACAATCTGTGTCGGGTTCAGCCACGCGATGCTGTAATAACCGGCTTTGATATGGTCGATATTGACCGTCTCGGCAATGCCCGGCCATTGATACAGTTCGCGCAGATAATTCGACAGATTGGGGTAATCGGCAATGCGCTTCAGGTTACATTTGAACGCGCCGTGGTAGGCCACGTCAAAACGTATCAGCGTGACAAATAAACGCCAGTCAGCTTCGGTCAGCGTGTCGCCCAGCATATAGCGATAACTGCCTAAATGATCGTCCAGCTCGTCCAGCGTAGTAAATAGCGTGGTGACCGCATCGTTATAGTGTTCCTGCGTTTTGGCGAACCCGGTCTTATATACGCCGTTATTGACGTTGTGATAGACGGTTTCGTTCCAGCGGTCGATCTCGCTGTGCAGTTCCGACGGGTAGAAATCGAGGTGGTTGCCGGTCAGGTCATTAAATTCGCTGTTCAGTATGCGGATGATATCCGCCGATTCGTTGTTCACGATACGGCCTTCCACCCGGTCCCACAGCACGGGCACGGACACCTTTCCGGTATAGTCGGGTACGCTGGCGGTGTACAACTGGTGCAGATAGTGAATCTCGCCTGCATGTTCACCGGCATCCTGCGGCGTTGCAAATTCCCAGCCGTTATCTGCGATACACGGGTTAGCAATCGAGAGCGAAATAATGTTCTCCAGCCCTTTCAGCTTGCGGAAAATCAGCGTGCGTGATGCCCACGGGCAGAGATAGGAAACAAAAAGCTGGTAACGACCGGCTTCTGGCACCAGCTCGGTTTGCCGAAATTTGGTTTCTTCGCGGTGGAACGCGCCGTTTTTGATCTCTTCCGCCGCGACATCGCCGTTAACCCATTTGCCATTCACTAAGCCTGACATATGCTTTTCCCTTACCTGTTTTGCAGGTGACCTATGTTCCGCATCGAGTGCGGATGGAAACCTGTCATTATTGTAGGTCTAAAAGGGTAACAGCCGTGGGAAAAGAGAAAATGACAAAATTTTCATTAAGTCGGACAGTATTTTTGACTGGCATGGGCAAGTAGCGGTTAACGCTCTGCCGCCAGCAGGCCGTAGAGAGCAGAGTCAGACACTTCGCCGTCTACGATCCAACGCTGCTTTAACAATCCTTCCTGCGTGAACCCCAGTCGTTCCAGCGATTTGGCTGAAGCCACATTACGCGGATCGATTTCGGCTTCTAACCGACTGAGACCTGCTGTTGCAAAGGCAAAATCCCGCAGGGCAGAAAGCGCCTCCGCCATATAGCCTTTTCCTTGCGCATTCGCCGCCAGACAGTAGCCGATCTCTGCACGTTTAGAGTCAATCTCAAGGTTGAATAGCACGCAGGTGCCGATCAGCTCGCCGCGCTCTTTGACTTCCAGACCCAGTTTCATGTATTGCCCGGCACACAGCGCGCTCCAGTATTCGTCAATCGCGTCATGCGCCTGTTCGATCTGTTGCCAGGGCGGATGATTCCAAAAACGCATGACGACCGGATCGGACATAAAGGCGAACAGCGCAGGGGCATCATCACGATAAAGCGGGCGCAGCAGCAGGCGAGGCGTCAGGATTGTGGTGGTTTCGGAAAATAGCGCAGTCATTATCGTGCAAGCCTCTTCTTCATTCTTGATAAAACACACTTGGAGGAAACCGGCCATGGGGTAGCGGTTGTCAGGATCGGGTCCGTTCAAAATGGGCTTCATAACATCATAAGTCGGTTGGATTTATACCTCATTACAGGGCGCGGCTTCCCAGCGATAGCCGATGCCGTACACCGTGCGGATAAATGAAGTTTCTTCATCTAGCTGTTCCAGCTTGCGGCGCAGGTTTTTGATGTGGCTGTCGATGGTGCGATCGGTCACGACGCGATAATCGTCGTAGAGCTTATCCAGCAGCGCCTCGCGTGAAAACACCTTGCCCGGTTCGGTGGAAAGCGTCTTGAGCAGACGAAACTCCGCTGGCGTCAGGTCGAGGTTCTGCCCCAGATAGCTGGCCTGAAAGCCACTTTTATCAATCAACAGCGCCGTCTCGCTTTTCTCTGCGGCTTTCACGCCGTCGTTCTGCCAACCGCAGCGGCGCAGTAGCGTTCTGACGCGCACGACGACTTCGCGCGGGCTGAAGGGTTTACAAATATAATCGTCAGCACCAATTTCCAGCCCCAGCAGGCGATCGATCTCTTCACTGCGGGCGGTGACCATGATAATCGGCACGTTGGAAAACTGGCGGATGGTGCGGCAGAGCGTCAGACCGTCGCAGCCCGGTAGCATCAAATCCAGCAAAATGAGTGAGGGGGAATGCTGCCGCACCCACTCGACGACATCGTTGCCGTTAGGCAGCCAGTGTGTGGCGTAGTCTGCGGCCTGAAGGTAATCCACCAGCAGTTGCCCCAATTTGGGCTCATCTTCGACGATCAGAATAGGTGGCGCCATAGCGAAATCGGGTACGGTTGTCATAGCTCTATTTATCTTTGGTTTTAGGAGTAGCTCTTAATCAGTTCCGTGCAAGGGAAGCTCGATGGTAATCATCACCCCCCCTAATGGCGAATGTTCAGCATACAGACGTCCGCTATGTGCCTCAACGATATTATTGCAGATAGACAGTCCCAGACCGGAGCCGCCGCTGGCGCGGTTGCGCGAGCTTTCCGCACGGTAAAAGCGCTCGAAAATCAGCGTAAGCTGCTCGTCGGTGACGCCGGGCGCACTGTCCTGCCAGATAATGGCCCAGTGCTTATGCTGTTGAACAACGGTAATGGCCATCTGACCCTGTTCATCGGTGTAACGCAGGCTATTTTCCAGCAAATTATTAAATAACTGACTTAGCCGATCCGGGTCACCAAAAACGCCAGCCTGAGCCGGTAAATCGGTGGTGAGCACAATCTGCTTTTTCTGGAAACGTTCATGAAACGCGGCGATAGCAATATGCAGAATTTGCACGACGTCCACAGACGTTTTGCGGTAGGCCAGCGCCCCGCGGTCGGACAGCGTGAGCTGATGGAGATCGTCCACCAGCTTGGTGAGCGTTGCGACCTCCGACTGAAGCGAATGCAGAGAATGCGCGTCGGGCTTGCGCACGCCGTCCTGTAAGGCTTCCAGCTCGCCGCGCAGCACCGCCAGTGGCGTACGCAATTCGTGGGAGACATCGGCCATAAACGCCCGGCGGGACTGTTCGTTTTTTTCCAGCGTCTTGGCAAGCTGGTTGAAATCCTGCGCCAGCCTGCCCAGTTCGTCGTGTGAGCTTGCCGTTACCCGCGTACTGAAATCCCCTGACGCCAGGCTGTGCATGCCGCTGACCAGCCGTTTGACGGGCGCGAGCAGGCCGCGTGCGGTCAGCCAGGTGGCGATAATGGCGAGCAGCGTTGAGAGGGCGACAATCAGCCAACTGGTACGCTGTTGCTGTTGATCGAAACTGATGTCGGCGTGGCGTGTCAGGCGCTCAACGGGCGAGGCGACAACCCAGCCGACCGTTTGATTCTGTACTCGAATGGGCTGAGAGGTACCTTCATTCGGGATCGGGGCCGGTGATCCGAACAATTTGCGTTTGCTTGCATCTAGCACCCAGATTCGTACCCGCCATCCTTGCATGCTGTTATCGGTATCGTTGTTCTGATCCATGGAGTGCAGCATTTTGAACACCAGACGCTCATTGTTACGCAGGAATGACCAATCTCCGTGTAGCTGATATTGCTCTGCCAGCGCATCGCGCAGTTGCGTAACCCGCTGTTCGTTGCCGCGCTTAATATAGTCGATAAAGCCGCGCTCGAAGCTGACGCGTACGCCCCAGTGCATGGTGACCAGCACCAACATACAGGTCGCGAAAATGGCGAGAAACAGCTTGGCGGTGATTCCGAATTTCATAACGACCTCACGATTTACGCGCTAGCGTTGACTGTTTTACGGTGTCCGGCGGAACACGATTAAAAATCAACGCTGGTAGGGCGATGATGGCGACCATACTGAGATAGGTGTAGAGAAATACCGTATGGGTTGCTCCACTTTCTGCCGCGATATGCGGTTGAGAGAATATGCCCAGCAGAATACCTGCGATGCTTACCCCCAGGCTGGTGGAGAGCTGCATGGTCATCGACAGCAGGCTATTGCCACCGCTGGCGAGGGAATCTGGCAGATCTTTCAGCGTCAGTGTGTTCATAGTGGAGAAGCGAATGGCGTTCACTGTACCGAGGAAGAACAGCACGATTGGGATCATCCAAATCCATTGCATAAGCGCGACCAGCGCAAACAGCGCGGTGACCAGTGCCAGCAATAACGTAGACGCAACCAGCACACTGCGGTAGCCGAACCGATTAACGATCTGTACCACAACGCGTTTTATTCCCATGCTGCCAAGCACCATTGGCACCATCATTAGCCCGGCATGAAACGGGGAAAACCCCATTCCTAACTGCAAGAACAGCGGTGTCATAAACGGCAACATACCGCTGCCGATACGCGCCAGAAGCCCACCTGTCAGGCCGATAGAAAAGGTATGGGTGTCGAACAGGCGTAGATTGAACAGCGCCCGTTCGTTACGACGCGCGTGCAGCCAGTAGCTCAATAGCGCGATGAGCCCGATGGCAATCAGCGCGAAAATGGCAATCGGCGGAATGCCAAGGCTACGATTACCGTCCAGCGCTAGCGTCAGCGTCGCCATACCGACAGCCAGCCAAACGAAACCGCTGATATCGAAGCGCTGAGTTTGCATGGTGTAGTTTGGCATCAGGAACCAGGTTGCCAGCGCGCCGATAATACCAACCGGTAGATTGATAAGGAAAATCCAGTGCCAACTGGCATATTCCACCAGAAAACCGCCGAGCGCTGGCCCCAGTAATGGGCCGATCTGGCCGGGCAGCGTCACGAACGTCATCGCCGCCATATACTGATCGCGTGGGACGATCTTCATCACCGTAAGTCGTCCTACCGGCACCATCATCGCGCCGCCGATACCCTGAATCACGCGTGAAATCAGCAACTCATCCAGCGTTTCCGAACGGGCGCACAGCAGCGACCCGAGCGTAAACAGCAGAATGGCGGCGAAAAAGATGTTCTTCACACCGATGCGATCGGCCAGCCAGCCGCTGGCGGGCAGCATTACCGCCACGGTCAACACATAGGAAACGATAACCGAATGCATATGCAGCGGGCTTTCATTCAGACTCGCGGCCATAGAAGGCAGCGCGGTATTCACGATGGTGGTATCCAGCGTCTGCATAAAAAAGCCAAAGGCAACAATCCAGAGCTGCCAGCGGACAGAGGCGGAATTCATTGTTGTTGCCCCTGGCGTAAAAAATTGTACTGAGGCGTAAGCTGGCTCACGGGTGAGTGGCATGGACGCCACGAAAGACAGTGCCGCGCCGGGAGCGCGTCACTGGCGGCCCGTAAAGAGACTGCTTTCGGCGAAGGCACCGCGTAGCGGTACAATTTAGCGCCACAAGCCAGGGTTCCAAGGGCGACGGCGATTGAGCCGCCCTTGGTCGGGCGCGTTCGGGGCGCTACTAGAAAAATGGTGAAGCTTGAGCGCACGAAACCTCTCATGAAATAACATATTGATTATTATCACGACAGTGACACATCCTTCTCCGGGGCTTTGCGCCGAATCGTCCTCAGCTTGTCGAAAAACAGATACACCACCGGGGTGGTATACAACGTGAGGATTTGGCTCATCAGTAACCCGCCAACAATCGTGATGCCTAGCGGTTGGCGCAGCTCGGCACCGTCTCCGCTGGTGAGTACCAGCGGCAAGGCGCCAAATAGCGCGGCTAAGGTGGTCATCATAATCGGGCGGAAACGTAGCAGGCAGGCCTGAAAAATAGCGTCCTGTGCGCTCAGTTCTCCGCTGCGTTGCGCCACCAGCGCGAAATCCACCATCATGATCGCGTTCTTCTTCACGATCCCAATCAACAACATAATGCCAATCAGCGCGACCAAACTAAAGGGTGCACCAAACCACTCCAGTGCCAGCAGTGCCCCCACGCCCGCCGAGGGTAGGGTGGATAGAATCGTCAACGGGTGTACATAGCTCTCATACAGCACGCCGAGCACGATATACACGGTGATGATCGCCGCCAGAATCAGTAACAGCTGGGAAGACTGCGATTGCTGGAACGCCTGTGCCGTGCCGGAGAACTGGCCGCGTACCGATGACGGCACGCCCAGCGACGTCATGGTTTTCTCTATAGCTGCCGTCGCGCTGGACAGATCGGTGCCTTCCGGCAGGTTAAAAGAGAGTGTCGAGGCGGCGGACAGCCCCTGATGGTTCACCGAGAGCGGTGCGTTAATCGGCTTCCAACTGGCGAAATAAGAAAGCGGGATAGGTTTGTTTTCACTATTTATTACGAACATCTTATCCAGCGAGCTGACATCCTGCGTATAAGCGTCATCGACCTCCATCACCACTTTGTATTGGTTTAACGGCTGGTAAATAGTCGAAATCTGACGTTGTCCGAAGGCGTTGTTAAGTAGCGCATTGGCGGCAGAGACGCTGATGCCGAGCTGCGCCATCGCATCACGATCGTAGGTTAGCGCCATTTCTGCGCCTTTATCCTGTTGATCGGAATTGACATCGGCCAGTTCAGGCAGTTTGCTGAAAGCCGCTCGGATCCTGGGTTCCCACGTGCGCAGCTCGCTCAGATCGTCAGAGAGCAGCGTGTACTGATAGCCTGCACTCGCTTCCCGTCCGCCAATGCGAATATCCTGAACTGGCATTAAAAACAGGTTCGCGCCGGGTTCTTTCGCCAGCTTGATGCGCAGGCGGCTGATCACCTGCTGGGCTGAAACATTGCGTTCGGAAAGGGGCTTAAGTGAGATAAACATCGAACCGCTGTTAGTGCGCGATCCGCCAGTGAAACCGTTAACGTTATCCACTGCCGGGTCACTGCTGACAATGGTCATGAAGTTCTGGAGTTTCAGCGTCATGGCCTGAAAAGAAATACTCTGATCGGCCTGAATGAAGCCCATCAGCCTGCCCGTATCCTGTTCCGGGAAGAAGGTCTTTGGAATGCTGATATACAGCCAGACGTTGAGTGCGATGGTTCCCAGCAGGAGTAGTAAAACCCAGCGCGCATGATTGAGCACCCACTTCAGCGAGCGTCCGTAACCTTGTTGCATGGCGAGCAATACGCGATTAAAACCCCGTGTGCGCGGCTGACTACGTTTGGGCACGGCACGCAGCAGTCGTGCACATAGCATTGGTGTCAGCGTCAGTGATATCAGCAGCGAAATCATGATCGCTACCGACAGCGTCACGGCGAATTCGCGGAATAGCCGCCCCGGCAAGCCGTCCATCAGCAGCAGCGGGATGAACACCGCTACCAGCGACAGACTCATGGATAAAACGGTGAACCCGACTTCTCGTACACCTTGCAGCGACGCCTGTAGCGGCTTCATTCCGGCTTCAATGTGGCGGGAAATATTCTCCAGCACCACGATAGCATCATCCACCACGAAACCGGTGGCAATGGTAAGCGCCATCAGTGACAGGTTGTTCAGGCTAAAGCCACACAGGTACATCGCAGCGAAAGTACCGATAAGCGATACGGGAACGGCCAGCGCCGGAATAGCCGTTGCTCGCCCGGAACGCAGGAACAGGAAGACGACCAGAATAACCAGTGCGACGGCAATAATCAGCGATTGCTCCACTTCCGCCAGCGAGGCGCGAATGGTGGGTGAACGATCCTGTGCGACATCCAACTGAATTTCGGCGGGCAGGCTGGCGCGCAGTTCCGGCATCGCGGCGCGGATATTGTCTACCGTGGTAATAATGTTGGCATCCGGTGCGCGACGAATCATCACCAGAATCGCGGGCTTCGAGTTTGCCATCCCGGCGTTGCGGGCATTTTGCACCGAATCTTCTACCGTCGCGACGTCGCTCAGGCGGACGGCGGCTCCGTTGTTGTAATGGATTATCAGCGGTGCGTAGGCATCGGCGGTTTTGAGCTCGTCGTTGGTTTGTATCTGCCAGCTTTTCTGACTATTTTCCACATTTCCCAGCGGCTGGCGCACGTTCGCCTGCGCGATGGCCTGGCGTACCTCATCAAGGGAAATGCCCTGATTAAAGAGCGCTACCGGATTCAGCGCGACGCGTACGGCGGGGAGCGAACTCCCGCCGATGGAGACATCGCCGACGCCTTCCATCTGAGAAATTTTCTGCGACAGTTGGGTCGAAGCAAAGTCGTACAATTGCCCCTGACTGTAGGTGTCCGAAGTTAGCGTCAGGATCATGACGGGTGCATCGGACGGATTGACTTTGCGATAGGTAGGGCGGCTCGCCATGCCGGATGGCAGCAGATTCTGCGCCGCGTTGATCGCCGCCTGTACATCGCGCGCTGCACCGTTGATATCTTTGTCGAGGTCAAACACCAGGATGACACGTGTGCTGCCGAGTGAGCTGGTGGACGTCATCTCGCTGACGCCTGCGATCCGGCCGAGTGCCCGTTCCAGCGGTGTCGCGACGGCTGAAGCCATGGTTTCCGGCGAGGCACCGGCCAGCGAGGCGCTGACCGAGATCACAGGGAAATCCACCTGCGGCAGCGGAGACACCGGCAGCAGGCGAAAACCCAATACTCCGCAGAGTGCGATAGCCAGCGTCAGCAGCAGCGTGGCGACGGGGCGGTGGATGAACAGGGCGAAAAACTTCACTCGGTTTCTTCCTCCTGACGCGCTAAACGGCGGAAGCGCGCCGCCAGGCGATCAAACAGCAGGTAAATCACCGGGGTGGTAAACAGCGTCAGAATCTGGCTCATGATCAGGCCACCGACCATACAAATACCCAGCGGCTGGCGCAGCTCTGCGCCGACGCCGGTACTCAGCATCAGCGGTAGCGCACTCAGCAATGCCGCCATGGTGGTCATCAAAATCGGTCGGAAACGCAGCAGGCAAGCCTGATAAATGGCGTCATACGGTTTCATGCCCTGTTCTCGCTCTGCCGCCAGTGCGAAGTCGATCATCATGATGGCGTTCTTCTTCACGATACCAATAAGCAAGATGATCCCGATAATGGCGATCACATCCAGCTCGTTCCCCGCCATCATCAGAGCCAGTAGCGCGCCGACCCCCGCTGTTGGCAGCGTAGACAAGATCGTGATCGGATGGATAAAACTTTCGTACAGCACGCCGAGCACGATGTACATCGCAACAATTGCTGCGACGATGAGCCACACGGTGCTGCTTAGCGCCGATTGGAATGCCAGCGTGCTGCCCTGAAAACGGGTGGTGATATCCGCAGGCAGATTCATCTGCTGTTCGGCCTGAGTGATGGCATCAACCGCTTCGCCCAGTGCATAGCCGCTCGTGACGTTGAAAGAGATCGTTGTCGACGGGAATTGGTCGATATGGTTGATCGCCAGGGGCCCCTGACGCTCTTCAATGGTGGCAATGCTGCTGAGCGGAATTGTGCCGCCGTCGCTGCTGATGAGGCGCACATCATTCAGCGCGTCCAGACCAGTGTTGTTGCTCGTATCGTGTTCCAGCACCACGCGGTACTGGCTCGCCTGTGTATAAATGGTGGAAACTAACCGCTGACCAAAGGCGTTGTACAGCGCGCTGTCAACCTGCGACATCGTAATGCCCAGACGGCTGGCGCTGTCGCGATTGACGTTGACATAGGCAACCGCCGCGCCGTCTTGCCAGTCGCTGCTGACATCCTCTAACTGCGGTAACTTTTTCAACTCAGTCATCAGCTTCGGCACCCAGACGCTGAGTTCGTCCAGCGACATTGCCTGCAACGTAAACTGGTATTGCGTGCGGCTAATCTGAGTGTCGATGGTGAGATCCTGCACGGGTTGCAGATACAGTTGGATGCCAGGAATCTGTGCCGTTTGCTGTTGCAAGCGACTGATGATCTCTGGAATACGTTCGCTACGTTCACTGAGCGGTTTCAGGTTGATTTGCAGTCGCCCACTGTTCAGCGCCGCGTTGGTGCCGTCAACGCCGATGAACGAGGACACGCTCTCCACCGTCGGATCCTTCATGATGATAGATGCAACGCGCTGCTGGCGGTCGGCCATATTGCTGAACGAGACCGTCTGCGGAGCCTGAACCGTGCCCTGAATGATGCTGTTATCCTGTATCGGGAAGAAGCCTTTCGGGATCCAGATATAGAGCAGGATGGTCAGCAGCAGCGTACCTAGCGCGACGCTGAGCGTCAGCCACGGATGGTTCAGTACTTTACGCAGCCACGTGCCGTAGGTATCAATCAGACGCGTGAAGAAACGCTCGCTGGCACGGGTAAAACGATTCTGTTTACGCAGCGACTGATGGCTCAGCATCCGGGCGCACATCATGGGGGTGAGCGTGAGCGAAACGACGGCGGAAATCAGGATAGATATCGCCAGCGTGACGGCAAACTCGCGGAACAGGCGTCCAACGATATCGCCCATAAACAGTAGTGGGATCAGCACAGCAATGAGGGAGAACGTCAGGGAAATAATGGTGAAGCCAATTTCTCCCGCGCCTTTCAGTGCCGCGTTAAGCGGTTTTTCCCCTTTTTCGATATAGCGGGTGATGTTTTCAATCACCACGATGGCATCATCCACCACGAAACCCGTGGCGATGGTGAGTGCCATCAGCGTCAGGTTATTGATGGAAAAACCGAGAAAATACATGGCGGCAAAGGTACCAACCAGCGATAGCGGTACGGCAATACTTGGGATCAGCGTGGCAACAGCGTTACGCAAGAACAGGTAAATCACCATCACGACCAGTGCGATCGCCAGCAGTAGCTCAAACTGGACGTCTTTCACCGAGGCGCGAATGCTGGTGGTGCGGTCGGTCAGCGTGGCGACCTCAACGGAGTTCGGCAGGCTGGCTTTTAACGCGGGCAGCATCTTGTTAATGCTGTCCGTGGTTGTAATGACGTTGGCACCCGGCTGGCGCTGAACGTTGATAATGATCGCCTGCTGCCGATTTGCCCAGGCACCGAGATGAATATTCTCGGCGGCCTGCTCAATCGTTGCGACATCCTGAAGCCGCACCGGTGCGCCATTTTTCCACGCAACAATCAGCTTGCGATAGTCATCAACGGACTTCATCTGATCGTTGGCGGAAAGCGTCACCGAGCGCGTTGGACCATCCAGACTACCCTTAGCGGAGTTCACGTTGGCAGCGGTAATCGCGGTGCGTATCGTTTCGCTGGTCAGGCCGTATGCGGCCAGCGCTGGCGCGTTCAGCCTTACCCGTACGGCCGGACGCTGGCCTCCGGCTAGCGACACTAGCCCGACACCCGCCACCTGCGAGATTTTCTGCGCGATGCGATTGTCCACCATGTCCTGCACCTGCGTCATCGACATGGCGCTGGAGGTGACGGCCAGCGTCATAATCGGCGGATCTGCCGGATTCACTTTGCTGTAGGTCGGTGGGTAGGGCAGGTCGTTTGGCAACAGGTTGCTTGCTGCGTTGATAGCGGCCTGCACATCCTGTTCGGCGATGTCTAGCGATAGCTCAAGCTGGAACTGAAGCGTGATGACGGATGCGCCACCAGCGCTCTGCGTCGACATCTGTTTTAGCCCGGACATCTGACCAAACTGCCGCTCCAGCGGCGCGGTAATCGCCGAGGTCACCACGTCGGGGCTGGCACCGGGATAGAGCGTAATAACCTGTATCGTCGGGTAATCGACTTCAGGCAGGGCGGAAACTGGCAGCGCCCGATAGCCGATAATACCAGCCAGCAGAATGGCGATCATCAGCAGCGTGGTCGCGACCGGTCGCAGAATAAACAGGCGCGATGGTCCGCCGCCGCTGGCTGGAACGTTGTCCTGCATCAGGATTTCTCCCCAGCGATGGCGGGCGTTTTCTCCGTCAATGCTGAGGGCACGACTTCCACTTTTGTACCTTCGGTCAGGCGGTCGATGCCGTCAGTCACGACCTGAACATCGGCGTCCAGCCCGGCGGTAACGACAACCAACTGACCGTACTGGATGCTGGTAGTCACCTGACGCTTACTGACTTCATTTTTATCATTGAGAATCCAGACGAAGCGACCTTCATTGCCCATTTGTACCGCTGCGGACGGCGCGACGACGGCATTTTTCAGTGTATCGACCTTCATGCGGATATTCACAAACTGGTTCGGGAACAGGGCATCGTCGAGATTGTCAAAACGCGCCTTGAGCTTGATCGTGCCCGTGGTGGTGTCGATCTGGTTATCCATGCTCAGCAGCATGCCCTGCGAGAGTTTCTTTTGATTGGCGCGGTCCCAGGCTTCCACCACCGGTGGTTGACCTGATTTTTGCGCACTTAGAATCGTGGAGATTTCCGCTTCCGGCAGGGTAAATACAACATCAATAGGGTACGTCTGCGTAAGCACGACAATCCCATTGGTGTCACCGCTGGTGATGTAATTCCCGATGTCGACCTGTTTTAAGCCGATCCGGCCGCTGATAGGGGCGGTGATCTTACTGTAATCCAACTGGAGCTGTGCGCTGGCGACGGCACCTTCATCGGCTTTTAACGTGCCTTCCGCCTGACGAACGGCGGCGGTCTGCGAATCCAACTCCTGACGGGAGATCAGATTGGTTTTCACCAGTTGTTGATAGCGTGCTAAATCCTGTCGGGCGTTAGCCAGTGCAGCCTGATCTTTTGCCAACTGCCCCTGTGCCTGTGTTAACTCAACCTGAAAAGGACGCGGGTCGATTTCCGCCAGCAGGTCGCCAGCCTTAACCTGTTGCCCTTCCTGAAAGTGTAGCGCCATCAGTTGCCCGTTCACCCGGCTGCGTAGCGTCACGGTATTGGCCGCCGTCACGGTGCCTAAACCGGAGAGGTAATAAGGTACGGAGGCGGATTGCGTCAGTGCGGCCTGCACTGGAGCCAGCGTGCGCATGGCAGCACGGCGTCCGCCGCCACTGCCACTGTTTCCCGAATGTGACGTACGGGCAGCGTGCTGTTCACTCGTGCCAGGGGTGACAGGCGTCATCTGGGTGAAATGTCGCCAGATCAGCACCGCAATGGCGATAACGGTGGCAAGTATCAGCAGGCCTCGGATACGTTTGGCATTCATAGTGATGGATTACTCTCTCCAGATTGCGTGTGAAGTACTCTCTACCCGTCATTCTTCACGCTGCATGTGCGTGGGTTGTCACTTCCGTACGTGATTGAACCAATGACCTTATGTTAGTAGTTTAAACAGTCGATACCGGACAAAAATGAAGGAAATGTGGAAGATATGTCAGGGTTTGTAGGGAAAAAAAATCCGGCAGCGCAAGGCTACCGGACTGAGATCGAAATTTTATGACGTAACGATATATTACAGCACCAGACCGGCAATAGACGCGGAAAGAATACTCACCAGCGTGGAGCCGTACACCAGCTTCAGGCCAAAACGGGAAACCACGTTACCCTGCTGCTCGTTCAGGCCTTTAATCGCGCCCGCAATAATACCGATGGACGAGAAGTTGGCGAAGGACACCAGGAACACAGACAGAATGCCCACGCTGCGCGGGGACAGTTCGCCTGCCACTTTTTGCAGTTCCAGCATCGCGACAAATTCGTTAGAAACCAGTTTGGTCGCCATGATGCTACCAACCTGAAGCGCTTCATGAGATGGGATACCCATGATCCAGGCGAACGGGTAGAACGCGTAGCCGAGGACTTCCTGGAAGCTGATGCCAAAAATGGCGCTGAAAATCGCGTTGACCGCGGCAATCAGTGCAATAAAACCGATCAGCATGGCAGCGACGATAACGGCCACTTTAAAGCCCGCGAGAATGTATTCGCCCAGCATTTCAAAGAAGCTCTGGTTTTCATGCAGAGTACCCAACTGCAATTCCGGCTCTTCACCGACTTTGTAGGGGTTAATCAGCGACAGCACGATGAAGGTACTGAACATGTTCAGAATCAGCGCGGCAACAACGAATTTGGCATCCAACATGGACATATACGCACCGACGATGGACATCGAAACGGTCGACATGGCGGTAGCGGCCATGGTGTACATGCGTTTTTCGGACATTTTGCCCAGAATATCTTTATAGGCAATGAAATTTTCGGACTGACCAAGAATCAATGAACTGACCGCGTTAAATGATTCCAGTTTGCCCATGCCGTTCACTTTGGACAAGACGGTACCAATTGCGCGGATGATGATCGGCAACACTTTGATGTGTTGCAGAATACCGATTAGCGCGGAAATGAAGACGATAGGGCAGAGCACTTTGAAGAAGAAGGAAATCAGGTTCTTCTCACTATTCACCATGTCACCGAATACGAAGTCTGTCCCTTGGCCTGCAAATCCGAGTAATTTGTCGAAGACTGCTGCGAACCCTTTGACGACACCTAACCCGACGTTGGAGTACAGGAAGAAGTAAGCGAGCAGAATTTCGATGACGAGTAGCTGAATAATGAAACGAATACGAATGCTTTTACGATCGCGGCAGACAAGCAGTGCCAGCGCCGTAACAACAACCAGCGCCAGAATAAATTGCGCAATATGGGACAAGGACATGTGTGCTCCAAATATGAGGCAGGCCAAATTTTCCACGTCATTTTATGTAACGTATGCTCTAAAAATGAGAGGAAGGACGCAAAAAAACAATTATACCTTGGGATTTTATCTAAACTAAATGCTACGTCTCGTTATTTGCGCCTTTCTGTTCATTCATTATTCTTATTCCAGACAGAAAGTTGCTCCGCCACACTTTGGATTGCGGGTAGGCGGGGGTTTTATGATGTTTCTGCATGATTCAAAAGGAGAGTGATTATGTCAGTATCAAATACCACACGCGAGCTTGGACGTTCAGGAATCGTGGTTCCGCCATTTTCTTTTGGCGGTAATGTCTTTGGCTGGACTGTTGATGCATCGACGTCGTTCAGCCTGCTGGATGCACTGGTGGCGCATCGACTGAACTTCATTGATACCGCTGATGTTTATTCGCGCTGGGCACCCGGCAATCAGGGCGGTGAATCTGAAACCATCATCGGCAACTGGCTGAAAAAAAGCGGACAGCGCGACAAGGTCATTCTTGCCACCAAAGTCGGCATGGATTTGGGCGAGGGCAAGAAAGGGCTTTCTCCTTGCTATATTCGACAGGCGGTCGAGGCTTCATTGCAACGCTTGCAAACGGACTATATCGATCTCTATCAGGCACATACTGACGACAAAGATACGCCGCTGGAAGAAACGCTGGCCACGTTTGATGCGTTGATTAAAGAGGGCAAGGTTCGTGCGATTGGGGCGTCCAACTACAGTGCGGCGCGTCTGGCGGAAGCGCTGAAGGTCAGTAAAACCAATCATCTGGCGCGGTATGAAACGCTGCAACCGGAATACAATTTGTACGATCGTCAGGGGTATGAAGCCGCGTTAGAGCCGCTGGTGCGTGAGCAAGGGATCGGGGTCATTAGCTATTATTCGCTGGCTAGCGGATTTCTGTCAGGAAAGTATCGCCAGCCAAAGGATGCATCGAAAAGTGCCCGCGGGCAGGGCGTCGTGGAAAAATACCTGAACGAGCGTGGTCGCACTATTTTGGAAGCGCTGGATAGCGTGGCGAATGCGCATCAGACGACGCCATCGCAGGTCGCGCTGGCATGGTTGATTGCACGTCCAGGCATTACGGCCCCGATCGCCAGTGCGACGTCGCTGGAGCAGGTCGCTGAGCTGGCAAGCGCAACGCGGCTGATGTTGCCAGTAGAAGATATTGAGCTACTGAACCGCGCAAGTCGTTACTAATAAATAGAAATTTTTGGATACGAGTCTTTTTATCGTACTTGTTAAATTAATTAACCGGACAGACAGCTATGAAGGATGATGTAACCTCAGAAAGTCGCATTTCCATTGATTCTCACGATCTTATCAGAACGCTAACCCGCATTGTCGGTAAGCCCCACATCTTAACCGATAAAAATAAAACAGAGCGTTATCGCAAAGGCTTTCGTTCGGGTAGCGGGGAGGCACTGGCGGTGGTTTTTCCCGCTTCGCTACTTGAGCAGTGGCAGGTATTTAAAGCCAGTATTGAAGCGGGTTGTATCGTGCTGATGCAGGCCGCTAATACGGGTTTAACTGAGGGCTCCACCCCGAGTGGTAATGACTACGATCGGGAAATCGTGATCATCAATACCCTGCGTTTGGATAGCGTTCAACTGCTGGATGAAGGACGACAGGTTGTGGCGCTGCCGGGAAGTACTCTGTGGCATCTTGAGCGCGTATTGAAACCGCTGGGGCGTGAACCGCATTCTGTGATCGGTTCTTCGTGTATTGGCGCATCGGTGATTGGGGGAATTTGTAATAACTCCGGCGGTTCTTTGGTTCATCGTGGCCCGGCGTATACCGAAATGGCACTTTACGGTCGGGTTAACGAGCAAGGTCAGGTGGAGCTGATCAACCATCTGGGGATCAATTTGGGAGATACGCCGGAAGCGATCCTGACCCGTCTGGAATCGCAACAATATGATGTGAAAGATGTGGTTTATGACGAGCGTCAGGCATCTGACCACGACTATATTGAACGTGTGCGGGATGTGGATGCAGACACGCCGTCGCGCTTTAACGCCGATGAACGCCGGTTATTTGAGGCCGCTGGCTGCGCAGGAAAACTGTCGGTTTTTGCTGTGCGTCTGGATACGTTTCCGGCGGAAAAATCCCAACAGGTTTTTTATATTGGGACTAATCAGCCGCAGGTATTGACGGAATTACGCCGTCATATGCTCGCCCATTTTAAAAATCTGCCGGTGGCGGGTGAATATATGCACCGCGATATATTCGATATCGCCGAAATATACGGCAAAGATACGTTTATGATGATCGATAAACTGGGTACGGATAAATTGCCCCTGTTTTTCAATCTGAAAGGGCGGATGGACGCGATCTTTAGCAAAGTGCCTTTCCTACAATCGCATCTTGTTGATCGTACCATGCAGTTTCTCAGCCGCCTGCTGCCTTCTCATCTACCGGCGCGGATGAAAACGTATCGTGACCGTTTTGAACATCATTTGATGGTGAAAATGTCGGGCGACGGCATTGATGAAGCACATCGTTGGTTAGAGCAGTATTTTCATGATGCCGACGGCGAGTTTTTTGTCTGTACGCCGGAAGAAGGCGCGAAAGCCTTTTTGCATCGCTTCGCAGCAGCGGGAGCCGCGATCCGCTATCATGCGGTACACAGCAATGACGTGGAAAATATCCTGGCTCTGGACATCGCTCTGCGACGTAACGACCGTGAATGGTTCGAGCATTTACCGGCGGATATTAGCGATATGCTGGTACATCGGTTGTATTACGGCCACTTCATGTGCCATGTCTTCCATCAGGATTATATTGTGAAGAAAGGCGTGGATGTTCATGAACTGAAAGAGAGAATGCTGGCCTTACTCGATCAGCGTGGGGCGGAATATCCAGCAGAACACAATGTTGGTCATCTCTATCAGGCTAAACCACAGCTGAAAGCGTTCTATCAGAACAGCGATCCTACCAATAGCCTGAACCCAGGAATAGGCAAAACCACCAAACTGAAAAACTGGGGCTGTACCGGCTGTGAAGAGCACCACACCAACCATTAAATAGCTGATGCCGCTAACGGGCGTGTTGTGTCCGTTAGCGGGATGGCTTAATGCGTTTCACCGATCGAGATGAAAACGTGTCGTTAGTGTGCCTCTGCACCATCGTCTTCAAACCAGGCAGCCAGTTCGCGCCGCAGGTTATCTGACTGGGTGCCGAAAATAGCCTGCACCTGATGACCGACAATAATCACGCCGATAGCGCCCAGCTTTTGCAGACTGTCGCTGTTGACCAGACGCAGGCTGTGAACCTCGACCCGTAGTCGGGTAATGCAGGCATCCAGACTGACGATATTTTCTTTGCCGCCAAAGGCATTCACCAACTGCTGCAAATTCTCTTTGTCTAGCGGTGAAGCGATTTCAATCTCGGTAATTTGCTTACCCAACATTGACGCGAACAATTTCCGAAAATTGTGAATCTTGCCCATCGTAGTCACCTCTTCGTTTGTTTATCAGCGTGCGTATGATAATGCTGCTCACCTAACATTACTGTAATGCGCGGCGGAGAATCCGACAGCCGTAGCCTGACAGATCGAGCGCCCCTGAAAGCGTGCTGCCTGTTGTCATTTCCTCGTAGGCGGCAGGCAGCGTAATGTGCTGCGGCGTTGCCGTGTAATTCTGTACGAAGATAAATTCGCTTTCCCCATCATCGCGACGATGAGCAACAATGCCGTAAGGCAGAACGGTCGGCAGCGCACGCGGTAGATCCAGCGTTTGTATCAGCGTGGTGAAGAAATCACGCTGGAAGGCGAGATCGTTGCGCGACGCGATGTAATAGGCCTGACCCTTGCCATAATCATTGACCGTAACGGCCGGACGTCCGGCATAGAAATCGCTGTCATAGGTCGCCAGCGCCCGCGCGCCTTCCAGATGAATCAGCTCGCACAGATGGGTGACCTGATACGGGCCAACCAGACGTTGCTCATTATCATCCAGACCGCTGATGCTGTTGCTTTCATGATCGTACAGCCCATCGATTTCTTCCGCCCAGATCCCCATGATAGGACGAAGTGGACCAGGGAAACCGTTTTGGTAGCACAGATCGGTTTCGTTAACGACACCAGACCAGTAGGTAGTGACGAAGCGGCCACCTTGTTTGACGAAAGCATCGACGCGTTCGGCAAAGCCATCGCGCACCATGTAGAGCATCGGTGCAATCACGACCTGATAACCGCTGAGGTCGACATCGGCGTTAATGATGTCCACCGCCACGCCTTGTTCCCAAAACGTCCGATAGTGATCGGTGACGGTTTTTTCATAGAACAGCCCTGCATTGCGCGGCCCTTGAGCATTATCCATCGCCCAGCGGCTTTCCCAGTCGAAAATGATGGCGACTTTCGCGTCGACCCGGCTGCCTGCAACAGGGGCGAGTTTATTGAGTATGTCACCCAACTCCTGTACTTCGCGCCCGACACGTGTGTCGATATGCCCGACATGATCGACGACGGCGCCGTGGAATTTCTCGACGGAACCGCGGCTCTTACGCCACTGGAAATACTGCACGGAATCGGAACCGTGTGCGACCGCCTGAAGTGAAGACAGGATATGCATGCCCGGTTTCTTCAGCTTACTGATCGGCTGCCAGTTGGTCATGCTCGGCGTTGATTCCATCAGGTAGAACGGCTTTCCACCTTTCAGCGAGCGCATCAGATCGTGATACATCGCGGTATAGGCACCCAGCGTGCAGTCATCTTCCGCGTTATGCCACAGCGGGTAGCTGTCCCAGGAGATAAAGTCGATCACCTTCGCCAACTGCCAGTAGTCGTAATCATAGAAATATTCCATGAAGTTCGTCGTGGTTGGCAGCGACGGGTTTTCGGCTTTTAGTGGCGCAATTTCTGCCGCACAGAAATCACTAACCTGTGAGGTGTTAAAGCGTTTCCAGTCCAGATTCAGGCCGTGAATAGAGACTTCACCAATCGGTGACGGCGGCTCCAACTGCGACCAGTCGGTGTAGGTGTGGCTCCAGAAGGTGCTCCACCACGCTTTATTCAACGCGTCTATCGTGCCGTAGCGTGCTTTCAGCCAGCTCTGGAAAGTGCTGCGGCAGGTATCACAGTGGCACTCGCCGCTGTATTCGTTGGAAATATGCCAGCCGATCACCGCAGGATGGTGCGAGTAGCGTTTTGCCAACTGGGTATTCATTTGTTTTACTTTTTCGCGATAATTCGGCGAGCTCAGGCAGTGGTTGTGGCGACCGCCGTGCAGCGCCTGTACACGGTTGCTACCCACGCGCAGTACGTCAGGGTATTTCTGCGATAGCCAGGCTGGGCGAGCACCGCTTGGCGTTGCCAGAAAAACGAATATCCCATTGGCATACAGCGTGTTGAGGATGCCGTCCAGCCAGCCAAATTCATAGCGACCTTCTTCCGGTTCAATCCCGGACCAGCTGAAAATGCCCACGGACATGACGTTGCACTGGGTCTGCTTCATCATCTTAATGTCTTTTTCCAGTACCTCTGGGTTGTCTAGCCATTGGTCAGGATTATAGTCAGCACCGTGCAGCAGAACGGGCACCTTGCTGCTTAGTGGGGGGAATTTGAACATCGTTCTCTCCTAAACGGGTTGTCAACGTGTTGAATTCGGTTTGCGTATTCGAGATAGCGACAATGTGCTTTACACGGCGATGATGGGTAGATCGTAAAGACGCTGTGAATACATCCCTGTACGCTCGAGTTGCGCCATCCCTGGCGCAAACGCTTTACTCTTCTATCCCATTATCGCCGCTCTTGTTCAGTTAAACGGGTTGTCGACGTGTTGAATACGGTTTGCGGCTTACTTAAACACTTTGATGGAAGGCAGGACGTTGCCTTTGCAGTCGAACAGCGCCTGATTTTCCCGCGCGTTGCCTTCCTTCCATTCATCATTGTTGTATTTCATGCCCGCTTTCGTCGCCCAGGTTGCGCCGGGGGTAGGTAGCCAGATTGGCTCCCAATAGAAGATGCCTTTGCCGCGCTGATTGGGCACGTTGATGACGCTTTGCATCAGATCGTGTAGGTAATTGGCCTGCCCCTGTATGGAAGCTGGATAGCCGCCTGCATCCAGCTCTTTTTGCTGGAAGCTGTTTTCGGCGTTATCGCAGTTTTCCAGCGTATAAGCATAGGCGGCTTCAACCACGATGATGTCTTTATTGTAGCGCTTGGTGACGTCGTTCATGTTGTACTGCAACGCGCTGATAGGGCCATTCCAGTAGGTGTAAAACGAGGCTCCGATCACATCGAATGGGACATTGCGTTTGACGATTTCATCAAACCACCAGATGAAAGTGTCATTTTTGGTGCCTTCTGCCAGATGCAGCATGATTTTGACGTTATTCGCGCCTTGTACGTCCTTCACGCCCTGAATTCCGGCTTTCAGTAACGCAGCAAGGCGATCGAACTCACCGCCACCCTGACCCCAGCTTTTTCCTTCCGGCCATAGCATTCCGCCGTTCAGTTCGTTACCAATCTGTACCATATCCGGCATGACGCCTGCTTTCTGGAATTCGCTAATAGTGGCTTTGGTGTAATCATGTACGGCAGTGGTGAGCTGTGCCACATTTAGGCCAGACCACGCTTTGGGTTTGTTTTGGTGCGCTGGATCGGTCCAGAAATCGCTGTAGTGGAAATCCAGCAGCACTTTCATTCCGTTGGCTTTGGCACGTTTAGCCAGCGCCAGTGTGGTGGCTAAATCGTTATTACCGCCGCCATAGCCGTTGCCCGCGGCATCTTTCGGATCGTTCCAGATGCGCAGACGGATGTAGTTAATCCCATTCTCTTTTAGAATCAGCATGGCGTCTTTCTGTTTGCCATGCTCGTCATAAAATTTTCCACCGTGCTTTTCTACTTCATTCAGCATGGAGATATCCGCGCCTTTAATGAAGTCGGCAGGGACGTTCGTCAACGTGTTGATCGTCACATTCTCTGCGGCATACAGGGTTTGCGGCAGGGAGACGGTCAACAGGCCAGTTGCCAACATGGCGGCCATCAGTACGCGTTTTTTCATTTTCATTTTACGTTCCTGGAATAGGTACAGATGTTGAGTCATTATCCTTTGGTTCCGCCTGACGTCAGGCCGGAGACAAAGTACTTTTGCAGTGAAAGATAAAGAATGGCGACCGGCACCGCGATCAGCACGGCTCCGGCGGCGTAGGTGGTGTAGCTAGCGCCCATTTTCTGTGCGACCAGGTTGTAAAGCCCGATAGGTAGCGTGTACTGATCTGGCGTACGCAGGATGGTGCTGGAGAGAATGAAATCACCCAGCGGGCCGGTAAACGAGAACAGGGCGATCACCGCGATGATCGGCTTGGACAGCGGCATAATGATCTCGATAAAGATGCGGAAGTTGCCCGCCCCGTCCATACGTGCAGACTCATCCAGATCTTTCGGAATAGCGTCCAGGTAGCCTTTCATTAGATAGGTGTTCATCGGGATCATGCCACCGACGTAAACCAGCACCAGCGCGATATGGCTGTTCACCAGTCCCAGCATTTGCGCCAGTACGAAAATGGCGATTAGCGCGGAGAACTGCGGGATCATCTGCAACAGCAGAAACAGCATCAGCCCGTTCTGGCGACCACGAAAGCGGAAGCGAGAGAATGAATATGCGGTGAAACTGACGCTGACTAGCGTCAAAATCATGGTCAGGAAGCTGATTTTCATCGAATTCCAGTACCAGGCCGCATAGTCAATCTGGCCGTTGAACAGCTCCTCATAGTGAATGAAGGAGAAGTTATCCGGGATGATCGAGGTGTTGAGCAGGCTGTTGCCGGGGTTCAGCGACGCGCCTACCGTCCAGATCAGCGGATAAATAATGATGACCGCCACGATCGTCAGCAGCAGGTAGGTCAGGCCGAGTTTGATAAAATTCTGGCGTTTTACGCTGTGTTTTTTCATCTGCGCGCTTTCCTATGCCATGTTGTCTTGTTTGAAGGAATTGGTGGCGCGGAACTGCCACAGCGCGATTCCCACGACAAAGATCGACAGCAGAATCGTGATGCTGGCTGCGATCGCATATTGGGATGAAGACATCGTCAGCTTATAAATCCAGGACACCAGAATATCCGTACCACCCGCGTTGGAGCCGATCACCGCCGGGCCACCGTTGTTGAATAGATAAATGATGTTGAAATTATTAAAGTTGAACGTGTACTGCGTGATGATGATGGGGGCAATGGAATAGAGCACCAGCGGCAGTGTGATAGTCGTCAGCTTGTACCAACTGCTGGCACCGTCAATGGTCGCCGCTTCGTACAAATCATCAGGAATAGCCTGCAATACGCCGGTAGTCATGGCAAACACGAACGGGAAGCCTAACCAGGTTTGCATTAGGATCAGTGCGGTTTTGGTCCAGAATGGATCGGTCATCCACGCCTTTGGCTCAATCCCCAACGCGGCCAGAATGCCGTTATTAATCACGCCAAACGTTTCGTTAAACATCCCTGCGAAAACCAGAATAGTGACGAAACCCGGCACCGCCCACGGCAGAATCAGGATGGTGCGGATTAGTGGCTTAAAGCGCAGGCCTTTCTGGTTTACCAAAATCGCCAGCAGAATACCTACGGCGCACTGAAGTGTGGTCGCAATCAGCGTCCAAATCACTGTCCATTGCAGCACGTCAAAAAACGTGGAGCGCCAGAGATCGAGTCGGAAGATGTTGATGAAATTCGTCATCCCCACCCAGTCGACCAGCTTGGCTGGCGGTGTGTGGTAGAGATTGTAATTGGTAAAAGCAATGGAAAAGCCGAAAATAATCGGAAAAACCACGACAAACACCAGCAGGATAAAACCCGGTGTGATCATCAGATAAGGGAAGCCTTCGCTCAACAGCATCTGATATTGCTTCTTCACGCTGTTCAATGGCAGGCCTTTATCACGTCTGGTGCCGCAGACGTAGGCATCGCGCAGGCTGTAATAGTAGACGCCGACACCAAAGGCGGCGACGATCACACTGATAATGCCTTTTGCCAGCAGAAAAATAGAGTGATCGCGCGGCAGTTCGGTGCCTAGCGTGATAAGCCCCCAGGCGCCGTTCCGCAGGAAATCATGGAATATGCCGATGAAGCAGATCATGACGATAAAGAAAAGCGCACCTTTGACGAACTGGCGATTATAAATCTGTCCGAGTCCGGGGACGAGCGCCAGCAATACAGCCGTTCTGGCGTGGCGATGTCCTCTTTCTTGTGGCTCAAGGCCGCTGGCGTTGACGGTCACATCTACCTCCATTTTCTTAAAAACATGGTATCCCCCACATCCCGAAACCGAGTGGGGATAAACAGGGGGAACCCATGTTGACCCACGGTGGTGCAGTGGTTTACTGGTTACTGTGGTTAGCGTCGATCTGCATTTTTATTACCTTCACGGCGGATTCCAGCGCCGCTTTAGTGTCCTGCTTGCCCGTCACGCTCAGTTGCAGCGCGCTGTTGGCTGGCGTCCAGACTTCCTGCATTTCCGGTACGCTCGGCATCGGGACGGCATAACCAGACTGGATCGCGACAGCACGGGATTTTTCGTCATCCTTAATTAGTGGATCGTCAACCAGTGCGGCAATCGGCGGGATTTCACCGGTCAACTGGAAGCGAACTTTGGCGTATTCCGGCTGATTGATGAACTCAATGAATTTCTGTGCCAGCTCTTTGTTTTTGGAGTAGGTGGAGATGCTGTAGCCTTTCACGCCCAGCAGTGAACGCGGGTGTTCGCCGTTTGGCAGCAGCGGCAGGGGAGCCACGCCATAGTTTACGCCTGCGTTTTTGTACGGTTGGAATGCCCACGGGCCGGTAATCATGGCAGCGGCTTTTTTCTCGGTAAACAGGGAGTCGATGGCGTTAGCGCCGGTTTCGCCGACGATGCCGGGCGGGAATAGGCCATCTGCGTAGAATTTCTTGATGTAGTTGACGGCGTCGATGGTGGCTTGTTTATCCAGACCGATGTCTTTTACATTCGGTGAGCCGTTGCTGTTCTGGCCGAAAATGTAGCCGCCCATCCCGGCGATGACGCCATAGGCGTAATAAATTTCGTCAAATTTCGCCAGCAGGCCATAGCGACCTTCGGCACGTTGCTGTTTGGAAAAGGCGAACAGGTCGTCGAATTTTTCCGGCGGCTGTGGCATCAGATCTTTGTTGTACACCAGTACGGTGGTTTCAACCGCTTTCGGTACGCCGTACAGCTTACCGTTATAGGTTTGTGCTTCCAGTGCGGGTTTAGTGAAACTCGACAGGAAAGTCTGATCCAGCTTCAGTTCGCTAATCAACCCCTGAACTACGGCGGTGCCAACCTGATCGTGTGGCATCACTATTACGTCCGGGCCGATACCGGCTGGGCCATCCAGACGGAGTTTCTCAATCTGCTGAGCGTAAGGCGTTTCCTGCACTTTGATTTTGACATTATTCTGTTTTTCAAAGGCTTTGATCGCATCGGCAATGCCATCGGATTTCTTGATATCTTCCCATACCAGAAGTTCTTTGTCGGCTGCCAGCGCTGATTTGCTGAGCACGCCGGTAATACCCAGTGAAATCATAATGACGGTGGCCAGTGTTTTCATTTTCATCATTAGTCCTCAAAGCCCTGGTGGGCCAATCATGGTAGGAAATCGTTGCGCACTTTCCTTTCTCGCCGTTTTTGCTGTCTCTGTGCGATGTTGGTGTAACGTTACATCGTACGGCAGTACACCGCAGGAAATGAGACATCTAACAGTACGCATTGTGTGGTGATCGTCGCGGTATGGCGCGTGATGCTTTATTGCGCATTTCCTACAAACTAGGATAACGGTTACACCAATGGCGATTACATTAAGCAGAGTGCGTCACGTCTGCCAGTGAAACATGTAAAGGCTGTGATCTTATGCACAAAAGTAACCCCCTGTTTGTGCAAACGGTTACACCCTGCTGTTATATTGCGATTATGACCAGCGTGCAGGTAAGCCTGGCCGGATGCTGATACGTCTGGAAGGGCTGCCGAGCCATTTTGAGTAGACGACCACTGGGCCGTTGTGACTCAGCGCTTATATCCTGAAAAGCAAAATTATCAAGAGGTTACCGTTATGGCGTCGATCCAGTTGGATAAGGTTAGTAAGCATTTTGGCAAAACGATTACGCTTCACGATGTGAATCTGACGATTGCAGATGGAGAGTTCGCCGTTTTTGTTGGGCCGTCTGGCTGCGGTAAGTCGACGTTATTGAGAATGATTGCCGGACTGGAAGATGTCACGGGCGGTGAAATCATGATTGATGATGCAGTAGTGAATGATGTCGCCCCTGCACATCGTGGCGTTGCCATGGTGTTCCAATCCTATGCGCTATACCCACACATGACTGTCGCCGAGAATATGGGCTACGGCCTACGCGTTAATGGCGTCCCGAAAGATCAAATTAAGCATCAGATCGAAATGGTGGCGAAGACGCTACAACTGTCTCATTTGCTGGAGCGTAAACCGAAAGAGCTGTCCGGCGGCCAGCGCCAGCGCGTGGCGATAGGGCGCGCGATTGTCCGCAACCCAAAAGTATTCCTGTTTGATGAACCGCTGTCGAATCTTGATGCGGAGCTGCGTGTGGATATGCGGTTGCATATCGCCAAGCTGCATCAGGAATTGAAAACGACGATGATCTATGTAACGCACGATCAGGTCGAGGCCATGACGCTGGCCGACAAAATCGTGGTAATGAATTACGGTAAAGTCGAGCAGGTTGGATCGCCAATGGAGCTTTACTATCATCCGGTTAACCAGTTTGTCGCGGGGTTCATCGGCTCGCCAAAAATGAACTTCCTGCCTGCGCAGGTTATCGACTGGACGCCGGATAGCCTGACGGTTAATGTCGCCGAACAGCTACAGCTTGAGTTGCCGGTTCGTACCAGTGAGTTGAGCGTTGGCAGTACGATAACGCTGGGGCTGCGGCCGGAACACGTTTCACCTGAAGGTGAGGGGATTCGCCTGTCATTCGGCTGTGAAGTCGTCGAGCGTTTAGGCAACAGCACCTATCTGTTCGGCCAATGCTGTGGCATTGATAACTTCAAACTTCTGCTGGCAGGCGACAGCGCCTTCAAGCCCTATGAACACATTGAGGTTTTCTTCTCCCCCACTAACTGTCTGGTGTTCAACGCCGATGGCTTGAGAATTAGTGCGTAATTAGGCGACTGAATCGCTGAATCTCAATAGCCCAAATACCTTCTAAACATAACCAGCGCCCTTAGCGGGCGCTGGCTTTGCTGCCGCTTTCTACGGCCTATTGTAGAAACTGTTTTCCTTTATGCTGGTGTGGTGTAAGCGTTTCGTGCGTGTTAGGCATCTTATTTCTCTGTAACATCGTTACACGCCCGACAAGGCGCGCTCAATCGCCGCTGCGCCTTGACCACTGGCTTTTCTGCGTGAATCTTGCCGCTGCGCGGTTCCTTCGGTATTCATGCCCGCTGATCGGACCGCCTGCGACGCGTTCCAGACGCGGCGCAGGCTTTCGCGGCGTCCATGCCGCTCATCCGGCAGTCATGCACACCTCAGCGCGATTTTTTACGCCGATGTAATACAAATATTGAGTGGCTTGGATGATGCAGATGTTAGCTATAACGGAAAAAGGCCTTCGGTAGAAGGCCTTTTGGGAAATACCCGACGGGAATGATGAGCCCGCCGAGCTGAGGGTTAGAGCGGTATTACCACCAGGCTTCCGCTTGAATACCGAAGTTCACCGCGTTGCTGCGATCGTCGTTGAAGCGGTTTTTATTTTCATTGCCACCGTCGAGGTAAGAAACGAAGAAGCGCAGTTCTGGACGTGTCAGCATAGGAATATCGGCACTGAAGGCGTGTGCCAGCGTGTATTTCTGACCGCTGTATTTGGTTTCTGTTCCGGCTTTCCAGCTGTCTTTTTTCTGGTATGCGCCCGCTTCCAAATAGGTTTTCTGGTTCTTGGTCCAGGCATATTGACCGCGGCCTACCGCAGACAATAATTCGGTGCTGTTGCGCCAGCGGCTGATTTCATCCGCTTTACCGTAGGTCAGAACATGGCTAAGAGAGATATTATCGGTGATCGGCAGGTCACCGGCCTGAATGACGCGATAGCCTTTGGCGCTGTCGTTGATGCTCCAGACGTCATACCAGCCGCCGCCCTGATCGACCATGTTGTGCGCCAGCCCTTTGTCGGCGTATTGCAGCACCAATTTTTGGTTGGATTTGAGGCCAGAGAAGTAGTGGCTGAGTTCGCCGGTGATCATCATCGAGTTTTTAGGATCGAATTTTTGCCCTTCCGCGAGGAAGATATTCTTCTGCGTATCTGCTTCATTTGGCATCGCGTAGGAGATTCCGAACTCCGTCCATGCGCCGTCCCACGGCTTCCAGCCCGCATAGCGTGCGTCCAGATAGTTAATGTTTAGATCGTTGTAGGTATCTTCTCTGGAAGAACACTCCTGACTGTTCAGGCTGTTGCCACAGTCGATGTTCATGTTTTCGGCATCGGCACGGATCCAGGCAAAAGAGAACGCGCCTTCGCCCGCTTTGATGTTTTCGATCCCGGCACCCGCACCGGAGATATTCCAGTATTTGGTATCGATAATGTGCAAGTCATGACGCTGATAATAGCGTTTCCCTGCCCAGACGGTGGCATCCGGTAGGCCAGGTACAAAGCCTTTCGCCTGAAGATTTAACTGGCGTAGACCAAACTCGGCATCGTCATCTTTTGTGGTTTCATTATCGTTCGAGCTGTTAGAGAACAGGGAAATCATGCTGTCGAAGTAAAACGTTTTCCCATTTTCGTTATACAACTGCTGCCCTAACTGGATTTCGCCGTAGGTGTCATCTTCATTACCTAATCTTCCTACATATTCTTTATCGGCTGACTGTTGTTTTCCGTGGTTTGAAACACCCACGCCAGAACGGAAGTATCCTGAAAAATCGACAGAATAAGAAGGGGTTGCCAGCATTGCCAAACTTAGGGCAATGGATGTCGTCAGCAGTTTTCTTTTCATAATATACCTTTCGCTTATTCGGGTAAGAATGTGGATGTTCCAAATAACATGACGTGAACGGAGGTAAAACGTTTCCACTCATGGTGAGGGATTATGGGGGAATAAAATGCGGCGTGACATGATTGTTCTCACAAAATACAAAAGAGTTACACCAAAATTTACACTGAATTAACGGTCTTACAGACTGTGTTTGGGTTATTTATTAACTTTAACCTGATGTTATTCGCTATGTAATGATGTGTAACTGGTTACACGTTTTGCTTGCGCACCTCAAATGCAGCATAAAATTTTTTTATACCATAATCGGAAACGTTACATAAAAGGTGTAATGCGATGTTGAGTTGGAAACATTTCAGGAATAGAGGGAAGGGGCTTGCTTGCTGAAGGAAGATAAAAACAAGATATGTGAGTTCAGGTACGCAAAGGCCTCGCTGCCTGTTCTGACGCGGAATATCGCATCAGGGCAAGCAGCATTGATGAAAGACCGTTATTTCTTGCGGGTAGGAGGGCTTACTGAATGGCGGCGTACCAGCGTTGGGCTAAACATATTCGTGGTTTCGTTGAGCTGTTTACCGTGGGATAACGCGATAGCTAATTCTGCGGCCTGAATTGCCATGGCGGAAACCGGGTAGTGCACGGTGGTCAGGCGAGGGCGGAGGTAGCGAGCGATCAATACGTCATCAAACCCTATCACCGACATATCCTGCGGAACGTTGATGCTGTTATCACTCAGAACGGAAAGCGCACCCGCCGCCATAGAATCGTTGTAGCACACCACTGCCGTCATATTGCCGCCCCGACTCAGTAACTCCATCATGGCGGCTTCGCCGCCTAGTTCATCTGGTGATGCACGTGCAATGAGGCGTTCATCTCGTGTGATGCCGTGCTCTTGCAGTGCATCCATATAGCCTTGCAGACGGTCGACGGAGTCAGAAATTTGGTGATTAGAACAGAGAAAACCGATCTTCTGATGGCCTTCCTGAATTAAATGACGCGTTGCCAGCCAGGAACCATAGCGGTCATCAAGCGCAACGCAGCGGTTTTCATAACCGGGTAACGTGCGGTTGATGAGCACCATATCCGGAATGTGGCTCATCAGCGCCGCCAATTCCTCATCGGAAATCATTTTGGCGTGCACGATCAGCCCCGCGCAGCGGTGGCGAATCAGCTGCTCAATGGCTTTCTTTTCCTGTTCGGCATTGTGGTAGCCGTTACCAATCAGCAGGAAGTTGCCGGTTGCCTGTGCTATTTGTTCGACAGATTTGACCATCGTCCCGAAAAAGGGATCGGATACATCCGCAACGACTAACCCCATTGTCTCAGCACTTTGGTGTGCGAGCGCTCTGGCATTGGCGTTCGGATGATACTGTAGCTCCGCCATGGCCTTGTTTACGGCTTCTCTTGAGGCGGTGCTGGCTTTGGGCGAGTTATTGATTACGCGCGAAACCGTAGCGACTGATACACCTGATAGACGAGCAACATCCTTTATTGTGGCCATGGGCATTCCTGAACGGTCAAATGCGTGATGAGGCGAACCGCAGCCTAACGCGCAAGTTAAAAGAAAAAATCGATTACTTATATTTATAAATGTACAGGTTTTTTGCGGATGTTACCTATCGACCTCCTTTCCTTTTCGATCCAGACCGTACTTATGTGATCGCTATCAACAATCATCGGCTACTTCTCTCTTCCAAAATACCATCCTGAGGTTTAAATTGAGGGTAACCGATTACACTTGCTTGGTGGCTAAACGATAGCGGTCTATCTGTATTCAGCATTATTACAGCTATTTTATCCATGACATAGAGTGAAACTGATTACATTAATGGGTTTTTCTGGCTAATTTTACAGGTGTGCCCAACGTTTCCTCCATCCCGCCAGTGGATTGTTAGCGCCCCACAATTGGCTGCGGATGGCTACCTCCGCTGTACCGAATTCGTGTTTTGTATTGAGGAATAGCATATGCAGTTTGAGCCAACTGAACATCCGCATCGCCGTTTTAACCCGCTGAAAGGCGAGTGGATTCTGGTTTCTCCGCATCGGGCCAAGCGCCCTTGGCAAGGCCAGCAGGATGAACCCGATCGCGCCACGCCACCGTCTCACGATCCAACCTGTTATCTATGCGCAGGTAATAAACGTATTACTGGCGATATCAACCCGAACTATCAGGGTACTTTTGTTTTTACCAATGATTTTTCGGCACTGATGGAAGACACGCCGGATGCACCGTCAGGTGACGACGAACTGTTCCGTGTACAGCAAGCCCGCGGTGTCAGTCGTGTGATCTGTTTTTCTCCCGATCACAGTAAAAGCCTGCCACAACTTTCCCTGCCAGCGCTGAAAGCGGTGATCGATACGTGGCGCGATCAAACCGAGGAACTGGGTAAGCGCTATCCGTGGGTACAGGTTTTTGAGAATAAAGGAACGATGATGGGGTGTTCTAATCCCCATCCACATGGGCAAGTTTGGGCTAATGATTTTCTGCCAAACGAGGTACAGCGTGAGGATGAACAACAGCGAAACTATTTTGCCCGCCATGGTTCACCGTTACTGTTTGACTATGTGCAGCGGGAGCGGGCTGACGGTTCGCGCATTGTCGTGCAAACCGAGCACTGGTTAGCCGTTGTTCCTTACTGGGCCTCGTGGCCGTTTGAAACGCTGGTACTGCCCAAATTCGCGGTGCAGCGATTACCACAGCTAAATGATGTTCAGCGTGACGATCTGGCTTTGATTCTGAAAAAACTGACCAGCCGTTACGACAACCTCTTCCAGTGTTCATTCCCTTATTCGATGGGGTGGCATGGTGCGCCGTTTAAGGACGGGGACATCACGCACTGGCAACTGCATGCCCATTTTTATCCCCCGTTATTACGTTCCGCCAGCGTGCGCAAATTTATGGTCGGCTATGAAATGCTAGCCGAAGCACAGCGCGATCTGACGGCTGAGCAGGCTGCTGAACGCTTACGCAGCGTGAGTGATATCCATTTCCGTGAGCAAATTTGAGGTCATTTTATGAGCCGTATTGATTCTCTACGCCAGTTAACCGAGTCTGTTTTTGTCCGATTATTTGGCTATACGCCGCACGCCGCGATTCAGGCACCCGGCCGGGTCAACCTGATTGGTGAGCACACTGATTATAACGATGGTTTTGTCTTGCCGTGTGCTATCGATTACCAGACAGTCGTCAGTGCGGCGGTACGTCAGGATGGTATCGTGCGGGTGGTCGCGGTGGACTATGACAACCAGCAGGATGCGTTTGATCTTGCCAAAGAGATCGTGCCTCATTCGGAGTACGTCTGGGCGAACTATATCCGGGGAACCGTGAAGTTTTTGCTGGCGCGCGGCTTGCCGCTTAGCGGCATGGATATGGTTGTCTCCGGCAACGTGCCTTCCGGCGCCGGGCTGAGTTCATCGGCTTCGCTGGAAGTGGCGATCGGGCAGACGTTCAAAGAATTGAATAACTTGGACATTAGTCAGTTGGATGTGGCGTTAAACGGCCAACAGGCAGAAAACCATTTTGTCGGCTGTAGCTGCGGCATTATGGATCAGTTCATTTCCGCTCAGGGGCGCGCGGGTCAGGCGATGTTGATCGACTGTCGCTCTCTGGAAGGGCGCTCTGTGCGTATGCTTGACGGTGTCGACGTCCTCATCGTGAATTCCAATGTGCGCCGCGGGCTGGTGGATAGTGAATACAACACACGCCGCCAGCAGTGTGAAGCGGCGGCGCGTCATTTTAACGTCAAGGCGCTGCGTGATGTATCACTATCGCAGTTTGAGGCGGGAATCGAGGGGCTGGATGCGGTAGCCGTTCGTCGTGCGCGACATGTTATTACTGAGAATCGTCGCACGCTAGAAGCGGCCGATGCATTGGCATGTCAGGATGCTCACCGTTTGTTTACATTGATGGCGGAATCGCATGTTTCCATGCGTGATGATTTTGAAATTACCGTGCCGCCGATCGATACGTTGGTCACTCTGATTCAGGATTATGTCGGAGAGCGGGGCGGCGTGCGCATGACCGGCGGTGGTTTCGGTGGCTGTATTGTTGCTCTTATTCCTTCGGCGCTGACCGACGAAGTCAAGCTGGTGATTGAACGTGAATATCCAGCGCGCACCGGGCTTCAGCCGTCGATTTATCTGTGTCAGGCATCCGACGGTGCCGGTCGTTTGAATTAAGTATTTATACGGCCTTCGAGCAAGAGCCCCATATGAGGCTCTTGCCGTGATTATTCTATTTTTCTTCTGACATTTTAAATATATCAATGCATTAGTGAATGATACTTTCCATTACTTTAATGAATAATGGTCTTACATCATCGTCTTTTTCATGATGCTTATCAGTGATGACCCAACGCCCTCCGACCATCACATCTTTTATTGGATTTGTTGAGCAAGCGAAAATCCAGCGGTTTAGGCGTTCCCGATCGTTGGCCGTGGCCAGGAAAGGATCGCGGCTGTCCAGCACGAGCATATCGGCGCGTTCGCCTACAGCGAGTTGTCCCACAGGTTGACCCAGTGCCATACGACCACCTCGCAATGCACCAGAGTAAAGTACATTGCCAATGTAAGGTTCATCTGGCTGGTGAAGTAAGTTACGCCGCCTTTTATTCAGGCGTTGTCCATACTCAAACCAACGCAAATCTTCACTGACGCTCACGCTGATATGGCTATCGGAGCCAATCCCCCAGTTTCCCTGTTGTGAGACATATTCCTGCCCTGGAAAAATCCCGTCGCCAAGGTTCGCTTCGGTCGTCAGGCACAGACCTGCGACTGCACCTGAAGCCGCGATCAGTCGAGTCTCTTCTGCGGTGATATGCGTCGCGTGGATCAGGCACCAGTGCTCATCCACTGGCATATGGTGGTATAACCACTCTACGGGGCGCAGACCAGACCAGGCAATGCAGTCGTTCACCTCTTTTTGTTGCTCGGCGATGTGAATATGTATGGGTTGCTTTTGGGGGTGACAGTCAAGCACGGTTCGCATTTGATCCGGCGTAACCGCGCGAAGAGAATGAAAGCAAAGTCCAGTGCGCTGCATGGGGTTATTGGCAAGTTGTGAGGAGATTCTGTCGTAGAGCCCTAAATAACGGTCAGTATCGTTAATGAACCGATGCTGCTTCGAGGAGGCCGGTTGTCCGCCAAAGCTGGAATAGGAATAGAGCACCGGTAGAAGCGTCAGGCCAATACCCGCGGTGTTCGCCGCCTGCGAGATACGTAGCGCCAGTTCAGCCGATTGCGCGTAGGGCTGCCCATTCTTGTCGTGGTGTAGGTAATGAAACTCGGCAACAGAGGTGTAGCCGGCTTTCAGCATTTCGATATACAGGTAGCTGGCGATAACTTCTAACTGCTCGGGGGTAATTTTCCCCACCAGCCGATACATCAAATCTCGCCATGTCCAGAAGCTGTCGGCCGGATTGCCCATGACTTCGCTCAGACCTGCCATCGCGCGCTGAAAAGCATGGGAATGGAGGTTTGGCATACCGGGGACTAAAAAGCCGTCAAGTTGGATGCTGCTTTCATCCCGAATGCTATCACTTTCCAGCGATGTGATTGTGCCTTCTGCTGAGAGAGTTATTTTGACATTATTCGCCCACCCCTGTGGTAACAGGGCTTTTTCTGCAAAATATATGACCATGGCTCCGCTCCGATTTTTATTCTTCACTTGTATATACATGGGTGTATATATACATCTAATTAAGCGTAGAGTAAACTTTGACGGTCATCAGGATGAGGAAACAGTAATGGCACAAAGTGACGTTTTTAAAACACCAGGTGAGGATCATCTGGATCAGCCCGCCCCCTTCTATGAAAGGGTGAAGTGTATGATCAAGACCAACATTCATAGTGGGGTTTGGCCAGTTAATTATCGTGTGCCTTCCGAAAGTGAACTGGTGAATCAGTTTGGCTACAGCCGGATGACCATTAATCGTGCTTTGCGGGAACTGACTGCTGAAGGATTACTGGTACGTATGCAAGGTGTCGGTACCTTTGTCTCAGAAATTCGTGGGCAATCCGCGCTTCTGGAAATCAATAACATCGCCGATGAGATAGCCAGCCGTGGGCATCGCCATCATGCACGGGTGCTTGAACTCACCCAAGTGTATGCGGATGCCCAGCAGGCATCGGCGTTTAATTTGTCGAAAGGAAGCCGTTTGTTCCATTCACTGATTTGTCATTATGAAAATGGTGTACCGGTGATGCTAGAAGATCGGTTGGTGAATACGCTGGTTGTGCCCGACTATTTGCAGCAGGATTTTACCCGTATCACGCCAAATGCCTACCTCTGCTCCATCGCGCCTATCGTGGAAGGAGAGCATATTATTGAGGCGGTGAATATCGCTAGAGCAGAGTGTGCGTATCTGGAAATTGATGAGAATACGCCTTGCTTACAGGTGAATCGTCGCACTTGGACAGGTCGGCAGGAGAAAAAAATTGTTACTAGCGTGCGTTTGGTCTACCCCGGATCGCGCTATCGACTGGAAGGTATTATGCGTAAATGACTACGCTGTTACCTTACACCAACTACCTGGAAATGCGCTGGAAGAATGGGCTGGGGGTGACACAAGAAGTGTGCCGTTATCCCGCCACGGAACAGTATGACTGGCGTGTGTCGCTTGCTACGATTCGTGATGCTGGACCTTTTTCTCGTTTCACCGGATACCAGCGAAATATCAGCGTACTGGAAGGGGGAGGAATGTTCCTGACCGTTGATGGTGAGCGCAGCGTATTGATCCCCGCATTTCGGCCCACCGATTTTAACGGTGATAGCGACGTTTTCTGCGATGTTGTCGGCGGCCCGCTTCTGGATTTCAATGTTATCTACGATGCTAAAACTACACAGGCCTCGGTGCATTGGGTGAACAGCGGAGAATGGAGACTTAGACAAAGCTCGCTGCTCCTGTTCAATGCGGGTCATGCGCTTGAAGTGAAGGTCGATGGCGAGCGCCACTTCCTGCACCATTATGACAGTCTATTGATCGACACCCCTGCGACGGTGATGGTTAGTGCTCAACCGACCCAGATCTTCGCCTGCGTAATGATTGAGCCCGTCACCTCCGGCAGTTAGCCTCCCGGTTATCTCTCTGTCGCCTGGTCACATTGCCTATATCAGTGATGTATCTTCAGGATGCTATTTAGTGGTTGAATGGCATCCATGACTTGTTTTCTCCGCGATAAGTGAACAGAGCTGTTTGGTCAATTCTCCGTGAGAAATCAGATCCCTGATCGCGTGCATATCTGGATACAGCGCGGTGTCGGTTTCGCGAAACGTCACATGTTGGCGAATTAACGACAGCGTCATTTCCGTTCCCACCGATGCCCGTAGCGGCCGGTGAAACTCAATCGCTTGGCTGGCGCAAAGCAATTCGATTGCCACGATATCGACGGCATTTTCCACGGCCTTTATGGCCTTACGCGCCGATGACACGCCCATGCTGATATGGTCTTCCTGACCAGCGCAGGTGGATACGGTATGCACGCTGGCGGGTGCCGCCAGACTGCGATTATCCCCTGCTAGTGCGGCAGCAACATATGGAGGGATCATCATCCCAGAGTTTGCCCCGTTCTTTCCCATCAGAAAGGCGGGCAGTCCGCTGAGATGTGCATTGGTGATGCGGTCTGAACGCGCTTGTGAGGCAGTGCTGATTTGAGCTATTGCTATGGCCAGCGCGTCGATAGCCAGCGCGAGTGGAGCACCGTGCCCGTTGCCGCCAGGTAAAATAACGAGTTCCCCTTCTTCGATTAAAAACACTGGGTTATCGGTGACGGAATTCAACTCGGTAGTCACGATATGGTGGCAATGCCGCAGTTGGTCGCGTGCTGCCCCGTGGATCTGGGGGATACACCGTAAGCTGAGCGCATCCTGTACTCGATGGTCACGGTAACGTTCAAGAATGTCACTATCACTGAGCAAGTGGCGCAAAATACGCGCCGTTTCCTGCTGTCCATCATGGGGACGAAGTGCATGCAGTCGTGCATCATAACCGCGAGTATTGCCTTTCAGCGCTTCCAAACACATGCCACCTGCCATATCTGCCACAGGTAATAGCTGTTTGAAACCTTGCACTGCCAGACAGGCCAGTGCAGTGATTTCATAGGTTCCGCTAATCAGCGCATGGCCTTCACGCGGCCCTGGAATTCGCGGTGCAATACCCGCCTTTTCCAGTGCCTCGGTGGAGGGTAATCGCTGCCCTTGATACCAACATTGCCCTTCGCCAAACAGAGATAACCCTATGTGCGCGGTGGCAATCAGGTAGCCTACGGAACCACCGGCGGGAGACCAGGGCGTTACCTGATTGTTCAGCATCTGGCCTATCCGCTGCGCAAGTTCCGCGTTAACGCCGCTGTATCCCTGCAAGAGGGATTTCAGCATCACGGCCATCATCGCCCTGACTTCCCGTACCGATAAATCTGGCCCCATCCCGCAAGCATGACTACGCAACATATTCAATTGCACGTCGGCGATTTGGTTAGCTGACAAATGTTCGGTCACCAGATCGCCTACGCCTGTCGTTAAGCCGTAGATGACTTTTCCCTCGGAAATGGCGTTGTGGATATAACGGCTGACGTTATCCATGTGCGCCAGCGCCTCGGGATCAAGCTGTACCCGTGAGCCATCAGCAATGCGCACCAACTCTTCGATCGTGGTTTCGGCTCTGCCTAACGTGACCACATCATGATTCTGCATGGGGAAATGGGTATCTATCGTCATTTCGGAACGGTTCCTTACTTGCTAAGCCCTTGTTTAACGAGCCATTGATGAGCGACATCATCAATACTGACGAATTCAGCGAGTTGCTCGTTCATAGCAATCAAATCTTCTGTGGTTAACTGGGCAGAAATTTTGTTCAGCGTGCTTTCTATGGTCGGGGTCAGTGTGCTACTGGCAACGATAGGCACGATATTCTGCGCGGCAAACAGGTGTTTGGGGTCGCCCAGGACCACGAGGTGATCTTTTTTGATTTCAGGGGTCGTGGAGGTGAGATCAGCGACCTGAATTTGGTTATTTTTCAAGGCGGTAAGCGTCAGCGGACCCGCGACATCAAGGACTTTGAAGCTTTTGAATTGCAGGCCATAAACGTCACGCAGACCAGAAACGCCTTCGTGACGGGTTTTCCACTCAGCTGGGCCGCCAAGCACCAGTTCACCGGCGATGGGTTTAAGATCGTCAATCGTTTTCAGGTTGTATTTGTCAGCGGTCTTTTTTGTCACTGCCAATATATCGCTGTTTTGCGCTGCGGCGGGCGTGAGCATTTTCACTTTTTCCGGCAGCTTTTTCTCCAATTCTCGTATGACATCTTCCGAGCTGTGTGCCTGATTTTTTCCGTCTAAATAGCTCAGCAATGCGCCACTGTATTCTGGGATCACATTAATCGATCCGTCTAACAGTGCGGGAATATAGACTTCACGACTACCGATGTTGAGCTTTTTTTCCACTGGAATATTTTGTGCTTCCAGTGCGCCAGCGTAAATAGTTGCCAGTAGCTGGTTTTCTGGAAAATCCGCCGATCCAATAATCACCTTCTGGTTGGCGTCAGCAGCCCAAACAGAAGAAGCGAAAGACAGAATGGTGGCGCTGAACAACGTGAAATAGCGTTTTTTAATATTCATCTTGTTACCTTCTGTAATAAGGACTAAACGTCATTGATTTTTAGTTCGCCGGGAAATCCCCGGAGAGACTACGAATCTCTCTGAAAGAGAGAAAAATATGTCGATGATCAGGGCCAGCAGAGCAACAAGCACCGCTCCGATCGTCATTTGCGCGAAATCATTTGCTGCCCGCCCGTCAATAATCAGGCGGCCCAATCCTCCGAGAGAAACGTAGGCTGCAATGGTTGCTGTAGAAACGATCTGTAAGGCGGCGCTGCGGATACCTGAAATAATCAGAGGTACCGCACAGGGTAATTCCACCTGAATGAGTAACTGAAGTGGCGTTAGCCCCATTCCTCTTGCGGCATCACGGACGCTGGGATCGACGGAACGAATACCGGTGTGTATCCCGAGCACGATCGGAGGCAGTGCCAGCAGCACCAGCACGATGATGCAGGGCAGGATGAAGGCCATATCTGATTCGAAATACCCCGCGAGCAGGATCACCAGCAAAATAATCAAGCCAAACGAGGGAAGTGACCGCAGGGCGTTTGTGGTGCCGATAAGTAGGGACTCTCCCTTGCCGGTGTGACCGGTATAGCAGCCAATCGGGAAGGCAATGATGATGGCAGTAACCAGTGCCGCAGCGCTGTAACCCACATGCTGTAGCAGGAGGTATGCAATGCCTTCATCGCCGTACCAGTGGCTGAGATCAAAAAACCATTCAGACATTGATTATCCCCTTTTCGGCTGCCAGCGACTCAATGCGCGGGTCATGATTACCACCAGCGAGTCCAGCGCAAAGGCGAGTGCGATACAGAGCACGATCCCTGCGATGATCGGCGTGAGAAACTGCAACTGAAACCCCTGAGTAAATAATGCGCCTAGCTGTGGTACGCCTATCAGCGCTGCGACGGAAACAATGCTGACGTTGGAGACGACCGCAACACGCAACCCAGAACCGATAACTGGTACAGCAAGAGGAAGTTCGATTTGGAGAAACTGCTGCATAGGTTTGTAGCCCAGCGCAAAAGCAGATTGTCGAGTCTCTGTAGAGATCGAATCCAGCCCGTCACACACGGTTCTGACCAGCAAAGCAAAGCTGTAAATGGTTAGCGCCACGACCACATTTATTGGATCGAGAATGCGCGTATTTAATAGTGGCGGTAACAGCACAAATAGCGCCAGCGACGGAACGGTATACAGCAGGCCGAAGAGATTGAGAATGATGCTCTTTGCTTTGGGCATATTGTATATCGCCCAGCCAACGGGAATCGCGAGCAGTAGGCCAATCACAATCGGTGTAACGGACAAATAACAGTGCCACAACAATAGATTAAGGATCTTATCGCTCTGCGCCCACAGCCAGTCAAATCTCATATCGCCTCCTGCGCCATTGACTTACAGGCATCCAGCACACTATCGAGCGTCATTATGCCCATTGGTATGTGTTGTGCGTCGATAACAACGGCTCGATGACAGGGAGAACTCAGTGCGGAGTCCAGTAGTTGACGTAGTGTTCCGTTTTGTGGGTAAAACGTCGCCGCGAGGTTGATATTGTCTGGGGCTATGACATCAATGTGCTGTTGAGTGTCGAACCAACCATAAGCCTTACCTTGCTGCGTCACTAGCAGCCAGCGTTGCGTGGCAATACGCCGCGCTTGCGCCATTGATGAGCCCATTTCGATGGTCGGTTCGAACTGGAGGGCGGCAAGCGATCCAGAGGTGTGAAAACTCAGCTTGCGATAGCCGCGGTCACGACCAATAAAATCGGCGACGAATGCATTGTGCGGCGCATTCAGTAATGTCCCTGGTGCTGCCTGCTGGACTAACTTGCCTCCCGGTTTCAGAACGGCGACCAAATCGCCCAATTTCATTGCTTCGTCGATATCATGAGTGACCATAATGATGGTCTTGCTCACCTCTTTTTGAATACGGAGGAACTCTTCCTGAAGTTGTTCTCGTACTACGGGGTCAACCGCGCTAAAGGGTTCATCCATCAGCATAAATTCAGGGTCAGCGGCGAGAGCTCTTGCCACTCCGACGCGCTGCTGCTGTCCACCAGAGAGTTGCCATGGATATCTTTTGGCAAGCTGTGGGGCGAGCCCTACCACTTCCAGAAGTTCCGCAGCCCGGTTTCTGGCTTTACTCTTTGCAGCACCATTAAGAATGGCGGTCGTGGCGATGTTATCGATGATGTTTTTATGCGGGAATAACCCTGCGTTCTGGATAACGTAGCCAATGCGTCTACGCAGTTGTACGACATCCATTTGTTTGGTCGATTCACCATTGAGCAGGATCGTGCCAGACGACGGTTCAACCAGTCGGTTGATCATTCGTAGTGATGTTGTTTTTCCGCATCCAGACGGCCCCACTAATACGGTAATTTTTCCGCTTGGCGCGGACAAATTCAAACCATCCACCACTACCGAGCCATCGTCATAATGTTTGGTCACGTTATTGAAAGTAATCATCGCTATGCCCTATGGTCATTTTTCTGCTTTACCGATGAAACGGTCGTTATAAAAACGATAGCTATAAACATGTCATACATATCCTTGTATGTACAACTAGCAAATCATATGCCATAACGCAATTTAAAATAGATGGTAAAAAATAAAGTAAATTAAAACATATAATTAGTTTATTTATTAAGTATGTATCATGAAATGTTTGTATGACTACTCCAGGATGATCGATGTATTGTCACGGTTTTAGTTGAGCAAACTCTAGCCTTTTTGCACTAAAATGGTTCGTTTTGACATTTTTTTGCACTTATTTTGGGCGTGATATCAGGTGGTGGTAGATTTTTATTTCATTTTACTCGTGTTTTTTATTTTTAATTTTTTGTTTTATAAGGATAAATCGATAAATAGAACAATGTGGCATTATATGTGCTTATCATGTATATACAATTGTGATGAAAGATAACATCGCATGCTATCAGTGGGTCCATCCACAGCTACCAAAGAAAGAAGGTAAACCGCATGAGTAGTGAATTTTCCCGTTATCGTGATGTTGAAATCCGAGCTCCACGCGGCACAACACTGAATGCCAAAAGTTGGCTTACCGAAGCACCGCTGCGCATGTTGATGAATAATCTCGATCCTGACGTCGCAGAAAACCCAAAAGAGTTGGTGGTATATGGGGGAATAGGGCGAGCAGCGAGAAATTGGGAATGTTTCGATAAAATGGTCGAGGCGTTGAAGCAACTCAACGACGATGAAACGCTGTTAGTGCAGTCAGGAAAACCAGTAGGCGTATTTAAAACGCATACGAATGCGCCCAGAGTGTTGATCGCTAACTCCAATTTAGTACCCCATTGGGCGAACTGGGAACACTTTAACGAATTGGACGCCAAAGGGTTGGCGATGTACGGGCAAATGACGGCGGGATCTTGGATTTATATCGGCAGTCAGGGCATTGTACAGGGAACCTATGAAACCTTCGTGGAAGCGGGACGCCAGCACTATAACGGTACGCTGAAGGGGCGATGGGTGCTAACTGCTGGTCTTGGTGGAATGGGGGGGGCACAGCCATTGGCGGCTACGATGGCGGGTGCTTGTTCCCTGAATATTGAGTGTCAGCAATCGCGTATCGATTTTCGTCTGCGTACCGGATACGTGGACGAGCAAGCGCAGGATCTGGATGACGCACTGGATCGCATCCAGCGGCATACGCGTGCAGGGAAAGCTGTCTCGATTGCGTTGCACGGCAATGCAGCAGAAATTTTACCTGAACTGGTTAAACGCGGTGTTCGGCCAGATATTGTGACCGATCAAACCAGCGCCCACGACCCGTTGAATGGCTATCTTCCCATCGGTTGGGATTGGGGAACGTACCGTGAGCGTGCTCTGATCGAACCTGCTACGGTGATACAGGCGGCAAAAACTTCAATGGCCGAACACGTTAAAGCCATGCTTGCTTTCCAACAGCAGGATATCCCCACCTTCGATTACGGTAATAATATCCGCCAGATGGCGAAAGAGATGGGTGTCAGTAACGCTTTCGATTTCCCTGGTTTTGTCCCTGCCTATATTCGTCCTTTATTTTGTCGTGGTATCGGCCCGTTCCGTTGGGCTGCACTCTCCGGCGATCCGCAAGATATCTATCGCACTGATGAAAAAGTGAAAGCGCTAATCCCTGACGACCTTCATCTGCACCACTGGTTAGATATGGCGAAGGAACGCATCAGTTTTCAGGGTTTACCTGCGCGCATCTGCTGGGTTGGCTTGGGGCAGCGCGCTCGCTTGGGGCTGGCATTTAATGAAATGGTAAGACGTGGCGAAGTCTCCGCACCGATTGTTATTGGCCGCGACCATCTTGATTCCGGCTCTGTCGCTAGCCCTAATCGGGAAACCGAAGCGATGAAAGATGGTTCTGATGCGGTTTCTGACTGGCCGTTGCTGAATGCATTACTCAATACGGCAAGCGGTGCAACCTGGGTTTCTCTGCATCACGGTGGCGGTGTTGGGATGGGATTTTCACAACATTCCGGCATGGTTGTCGTGTGTGATGGCAGCGATGAGGCCGCAGAGCGCATTGCACGGGTATTGAACAACGATCCGGCGACGGGCGTGATGCGTCATGCCGATGCGGGTTATGAGATTGCTATCGACTGCGCGAAAGAGCATGGCTTGAATCTACCGATGCTTACGAAATAAGCCTGGCAGGGTGCGACCACCTTCGCACCGTATCTTCACCGAGAGAGTGCGTATGCGTACCTTATGGCAGCATTGCCAGATTGCTACTATGGCGGATGGCAAATACAACCTGATTAACGATGCGGCATTAATCACCGATGGGCCTACGTTGCTCTGGGTCGGGGAGGCGGCAAAACAGCCCGATATTGCTATTGATCAAGTGTGGGATTTACAGGGCCGTCTGGTAACACCGGGTCTGATTGATTGCCACACGCATAGCGTGTTTGGCGGCGATCGCAGCCAGGAATTTGAAATGCGGCTCAATGGTGCGACCTACGCCGATATCGCTGCGGCAGGAGGGGGCATTATCAGCACGGTCAATGCCACCCGTGAAGCCAATGACCAGCAATTACTGGACAGCGCCCGACAGCGTATTGATGCGCTACGCAAAGATGGCGTCACAACCCTTGAGATTAAGTCAGGCTACGGCCTCAGCTTTGCCGATGAGCGTAAAATACTGCGTGTGATCCGCCAATTGAGCCATGCCATGCCGCTGACTATTTATAGCACCTGCCTGGCCGCCCATGCGCTACCGGTGGAGTATCAAGGCCGTGCCGATGCCTATATCGATGAGATTTGTGAACGTTGGCTCCCCCAATGGCATGCAGAGGGATTGATGGATGCGGTGGATGCATTTTGTGAGCATCTGGCGTTTTCTGTCGCGCAGGTGGAGCGTGTTTTTCTTACTGCGCAGCAGCTTGGACTCCCGGTAAAACTGCATGCAGAACAGCTTTCGCTGCTGCATGGTGCAGGGCTGGCAGCCCGATATAACGCGCTTTCTGCCGATCATCTGGAATATCTCTGCGAAAGCGATATTGCGCTGATGGCACAGCACGGTACGACCGCCGTGCTGCTGCCGGGAGCGTTTTACTTTTTACATGAAAGCAAACGGCCTCCGGTGGAATTGCTGCGCCAGTATCAAGTGCCGATGGCAATTTCCAGCGATCTCAATCCTGGCACGTCGCCGGTTTTATCCTTGCGCCTGATGATGAATATGGCTTGCACGCTATTTGGGCTTACCCCAGAAGAGGCGCTGGCCGGGGTGACATATCATGCTGCTCAGGCGTTGGGGGTAAACGATCAATGTGGTTCATTGCAAGCAGGGAAAGAGGCAAATTTTGTCGTGTGGCAGGTGAATCATCCGGCAGAGTTGTGCTACTGGTTAGGCGGTTCGCTATCCAAGCAGGTTATTTATCAAGGTCAAGAGGTCTGGCATGACTAACGGATTCGAATTACATCAAGGCAGCTTACCGCTGCTAATCAGTATGCCGCATCCCGGCACGTTTTTGACGCCGGAAATCGCCAACAGTTTGACGGCGCGCGCGAAACAGCTTGAGGATACTGACTGGCATATTCCGGCACTATATCAACCGGTTGTTGAGATGGGCGCGAGCGTACTTTGTGCAAATTATTCCCGCTACGTGGTGGATTTAAATCGCTCTGCGGATGACAAGCCTTTGTACAGTACGGCTACCACCGGCCTATTTCCTGGCATTTTTTTTGATGGTGAACCGCTTTTTGAGGCGGGGAAAGCGCCGAATGAGGAGATGAAGGCGGATATTTTACAACATCTGTGGCAGCCTTATCATCAGGCGCTGGCACAAGAACTCGCGCGATTACGCGAAATCTTTGGTTATGCACTGTTGTGGGATGCGCATTCGATAAAATCACTGGTGCCCCGATTATTCGATGGACGCCTGCCAGATCTTAATTTTGGCACAGCTGACGGCGCAAGCTGTGCGCCAGCACTAAGTGCAGCGCTCCTGGCAAGCAGCGAAAAATTCCCACAATACACGAGGGTGTTAAATGGGCGCTTTAAAGGGGGCTATATCACCCGCCATTACGGCAATCCGCAACGGGATGTCCACGCGGTTCAACTTGAAATTTCCCAATGCAACTATATGAATGAACATGACTTTACCTACTCAACGGAAAAAAGTGCAGATTTACAAAAGTGCCTTATTGCGCTGATCAATACCCTGCTTCAGTGGGGAAAGCAGCATTATGGTAAGGCCGCGCAGTCGTAATACTGATATATCAGCGCCTTGATAACGTAGCTCTCGCGTTATTAAGGCAATAGGAACACCGTTGCCAGCCCAAGGAAGATAAAGAAGCCACCGGTATCGGTGATTGCTGTAATCATCACGCTCGAACCGATGGCTGGGTCGCGACCGAGTTTCATCATGATCAGCGGAATGGAGACTCCCATCAGCGCCGCGAGCAGTAAATTCAGTAGAATAGCCAGCATCATCACGCCACCCATAGCGGGGTTGCCATAGAGCAGGAAGGTGACCACGCCCATAATCGTGCCCCATATCACCCCGTTTACTAGCGCAACGCCTAATTCTTTGAGTAGCAGATACGATTTTTTACCGTGCTCAAGTTGATGCAGTGCCAGTGCGCGTACAATCATCGTGATTGTTTGGTTGCCGGTATTCCCACCGATGCCAGCGACAATCGGCATGAGCGTCGCCAGTGCGACCAAATGGGATAGCGTATGCTCAAACAGGCCGATAACCCGCGAGGCAATGAGCGCGGTACAAAGATTGACGGCCAGCCATGCCCAGCGATTGCGGAATGATTTATACACGGGCGCGTAGACATCTTCAGAAGGGGTTAACCCCCCGGAGCGCCGTAGATTACTGTCGCTTTCCCGATTGACTACGTCGACGATATCTTCAATCGTCAGACGCCCCATGAGTTTCCCTTTGCTGTCCACTACGGCGCTGGAGATTAAGTTGTAACGTTCAAAAGCCCCTGCGGCCTCTTCGACTTTATCCTCAGGCTGGAATCTCAGTGGTTGAGCGTCCATAACATCAGTCACTAAAGCATGAGGCGAGTGGAGCAGGATACTGGCCAGCGACAGCTCACCGATCAGCGTGTTTTTGCGATCGGTCACGAACAGTTTGTCCGTGGATTCGGGGATGGTTTTGCGGTAGCGCAGATAGCGCTGTATTGTCGCCAGAGTGACGTCGGCACGCACGGTGATGAGTTTGAAATCCATCATATGGCCGAGGCAATCTTCGTCATAATTGATGGCAGCACGTAGCTGCGCACGTTGCTTTGGCTCAAGTGAGGTCAGTATACGACCGAGCAGATGGCGAGGGACGAGGCGAGAAAGCTGAGCCTGTTCATCCACATCCAGTACCCGAACCGCCCTGAGAATCTCTTTATCCTGCATATCACCGATCAGATCGTCGGAAATGCTGTCGGAGGCCTCAATTAACACACGACCACGTTTCGCTATGGGAATCAGTCGCCAGAGCGCCAGGCGTTCATCCTGCGGTAAAGATTCCAGCAAATCGGCAAGGTCAGCGGCATGTAGCCCGATGATAAGCTGGCTGATTTCTGCGGTTTGGTCGAGCAAGATGCTTTTGTCACGCAGCCCGATTTTGTTGCTTAATACCACTTTGTCGCTTAACGCCGCGTCGTCGCGTTCTGTTGTATGCGGTTGCCGGTTGATAATGTCTTCAACCAGCTCTTTGTTTTCCAACAGCAGAAGGGAGATATGGCGTCGGAGGTCGGTAAGTTTTTTTACACTCGACATAACGTTTTTGTGCTCGATCTGTTTTTTATCCGTGTTTGATTAAACGTAGCGCAAAATCAGTAGATTAAGAATAGGATTACCGGCGAATTGCAGTCTAAAAAAAGTATCGATGTCGGTCTTGCATGTTTTCATGGCGGTTTTTATCTAACGAGAAATCAAGTCGCTTGCTATTTAATTGCTGGCGATATAGAGTCAGTCTCAGAAACGTAACAGGTACCCATGGCAGAGATGATGAACGACAACACTTACAAATTGGATGGACAGCTGTGCTTCGCACTATACTCAGCCAATCTGGCAATGAATAAGCTGTATCGTCGTTTGCTGTCTGAGTTGAATCTGACTTATCCCCAATATCTGGTGATGCTGATACTGTGGGAGCGTGATGGGTTGACGGTATCTGAGTTGGGCGAGCGACTGTATCTGGATTCCGCCACGCTAACCCCTTTGCTCAAGCGGTTACAAAGCGCAGGGTTAGTGGTGCGGAACCGGGGAACCGAAGATGAGCGTCAGGTGCTGATCGGGTTAACCGAAGCAGGTCGGGCACTTCAGCAACAGGCGCGAGCGATTCCTGAAAGCGTGTTTTGTGCGACGGAATGTCATCTTGAGCAGTTGCAGACGATCAAAAAAGATTTAGAGACGCTGCGTAAGAGCCTGATCGAGCATCTTTGATGATTTTGAGCGGTTGCCTTGTGCACCGGGAAATCTGTTAGATAGCCGCTTACTTTTAAGCAATTTATTTTTAACTAATTAAGTGGTGTGCGATTTAATTTTTCGCTATGTAAGTAAGGCCTAAGTAGTATCGCTATTCCCTTAGGACATTTCCTAACAATCTGGAGTCACATTATGTCTATTGAAAAAGTATTATACGTTGCTCATGCCCAAGTTACCGGTGGTCGTGATGGTCGTGCGGTGTCTTCTGATAAAGCGGTTGATGTTAAATTGACGACCCCACGTGAATTGGGCGGCGCAGGTGGTGAGGGAACTAACCCAGAACAGCTGTTCGCCGCGGGCTATTCCGCCTGTTTCCTCGGTGCGATGAAGTTTGTCGGTGCACGTGAGAAAATCGCCGTACCTGCTGATACAACGGTAAACGGTAGTGTAGGCATCGGTGCCATCCCAACAGGATTTGGTATTGAAGTCGAATTGAAAATTTCCCTGCCAGGTATAGATCGCGCAGTGGCTGAAGATCTGGTGCAGAAAGCCCATATCGTTTGCCCCTATTCGAATGCAACGCGTGGCAATATCGATGTGACCCTGACTATCGTCTAAGTCCAGCTTGAAGTAAGCGTATTAACGATCGATAAAACGGTGGCTGCGAAGATTCGCACTGCCGTTTTTTTATTTCTACAGCATATCCTGAATGAGCAATCGCTACAGGCGCGAATAACGGGCATGGGAATGCGAAGGTGGCAAACCAGATGAGGAAAAACACATATTAGGAGAGGACGGGTTAAGCGCTACTCTTTCTGTTTGATGAGTACGGCGGTAGGAAGCAGTAATTGTTCAGCACGCTGCTGCTGTTTGTCTTGATGATGACCAAACGCGGTAATGGTGGAGTAAGCAAAGCGTCCTAAAAGAATGATGAAGCTGATGAGCAAAACGGCACGAGCGATTCGAGAGCTACTTCGTCGCGGGCGTATCGATAATCGTCGTTTGTGGGTAAGCGTGGACATTACCAGTTAATCCTCTGTGAAAGCGAACATTCGCTGTTGTTTATTTAGGCACAAGCCGTAGACGAGGTCAATCAGCCTACGTGAAAAAGATGATGACCGACCCGGTTTTCGCACGTTCGGCGCAAGGAAAGGCGAGTCAGGAGCAAGTGTTAAGAGCGGGGAGCACAAGGGGACAGGGTGGCGACAAAAAACCCGCTCAAAAACAAATAAGCGGGTTGTGTGATCCAAGGGGATTACGCCGTGGTATTGACGTTACGCCCAATCGCCGGATTTGCTGGCAGAGGGGGTAAGGCCTGCAAAATACCTAAAGCAACAGCCTCTTGGCTATCGAGCGCTTTTTTCATCACAAGCGTGCTGGCCTCACTGCTGGTACGCATGTTGCTGAGGTCGGTCGCGAGTGATGCAATCTGTGATACATCCATTTTACTCTCCTTAATTCTGAGTTGGATTGATATCCGGTATATACCCGTCATACTTCAAGTTGCATGTGCGTTGGCCGCGCTACTCAGCACACTTACGTGTGCCTCGCCCCGTAGGGGCCGCTGCAAGCAGCGTTCAAACCTGCCTCCGGCAGATTTGTCACTCACCCGAATCACTTACTTGTGTAAGCTCATCGGGATTAAATGAGAGACATCCTGTCTCTCACCGAAGGCCAGCCGCTGGCTGGTCAAATTCGTTCCCGACAAATTTGTCCTTCTCTTGCCGCCTGCCTGCAACTCGAATTATTTAGGGTATGGAAAGGAAGCGCACCTTTCCATCGAGGTTGCACGATGGTTGGCAAAAATTCTCGCCAGCCATCGTTTTGGTATCGGCCCCATCCCTGTAAACTTTACGCGAACCAAGCCTAACGGACTAGCGCGGTTGCTTGATTTTGCGTCATTGCACCGCCCGGAATTTGTTTTAATTACCACGTAACACATTAAATAATCAGGATTTTTCTTCTTTAATCACCAACTTCCAGCCGGTGATGTCTTGCCAGTATTCCTGTTCCCGTTCCAAATCCAGCTGTACCAGCGTGTTGTTGGTAAAGAAGTCGTATGGGAAGGTTAGCGTCCAATAATTGTCATCGGTATGCAGCTGCAACGATTCTGGCGTTGTCGTGGCCTGACGCTGATTGTTCAACAGCGTGGCAAGGCGCAAGAGTTGTATCATGGGCAAATATTGTTTCTTTTTGAACAGGTTTAGCCGTGGCAACTCTTCCAGTTTGATCGCTTTACGGTGCAATCGCACGATCATTGACAGCACAAGCTGCTGTTCCTGATTGAAACCGGGCAGGTTAGTATTTTGCAGAATATAGGCAGAATGGCGATGCATACCGCTATGATTAATGCCCAATCCTACCTCATGCAGCATGGAAGCCCAGTTTAAGATGGCCTCAAGCTGTGGATGTACCAGACTGGGATTTTGTGTGGCCCATTGCGCATAAAGTTGTTGTGTGGTTTCTCGTACGCGTCGCGCTTGCTCACGGTCGATATTGTAATGGGTCGCCAGGCTCTGCGCGGTACGGATACGAATATCCTGATGGCGGAAACGACCTTCCATTTCGTACAGCACGCCTTCACGCAGCGCGCCATCGGACAGACGTAGCTCTTTGATCGCCAGCGCATCGAAAATACCACACAGAATCGCCAGACCGGGCACCAGCACCGACTGACGATCTTCGGACAGCCCCGGCAGACAGAGCGACTTGAAGTGCTTAAACTGTAAGACCTGTGTGCGTAGCATTTCCAGACGATCGGGGGTAATCAGGCCGTCTTTCTCTCCCATCTCCACCAGAATTTCATGCGTGGCTTTGATCGTTCCCGATGCACCGAGAGCAAATTTCCAACCATAGATGCGGTATTGCCAGGACAGCGTCTCCAGCTTTTGTGCCGCGGCCAGTCGGGCGCGCTTGAAGTTGGTTTCGCTAATTTCACCATTAGGGAAAAACTGCTGTGCGAAGCTGACGCATCCCATACGACGACTTTCAACCAGCATCGGCTCGAAATCTTCACCGATAACCAGCTCCGTGGAACCTCCGCCAATATCGATGACCAGCTTGCGACCTTTCTCCGGTTGTGTATGCTCCACCCCCATAAAAATCAGACGGGCTTCTTCATGGCCGGAAATGATCTCTATTGGATAGGGAATGATATCCACCGCGCGACGCAAAAATTCCTGCGCGTTGGCTGCCTGACGCAGCGCATGCGTTCCGACGATAGAGACGTTCATTGCCGGGAAGCCTTGCAGACGTTCAGCAAACAACGCCAGGCAGCTCAGGCCGCGTTGAATGGCCTCTTCGCTGAGCATGTTTTTGTTATCCAGTCCGTCGGCCAGATGTACCCGCTGTTTTAACCGCCCCAACACTTGAAGTGCACCGTTTACCACGCGTGCGATCACCATGTGAAAACTATTGGAGCCCAGGTCGATAGCCGCGAATTCTTGCGGTTTCATCTCGATTTCTTCATTGTTCGTTAACGGCATTATTCAGGCTTATCTCCAGGTTGCTCCAACGCCTTGATGTAGTCGTAAATGGCATTTTGCGCGCGTACTTTACGCTTGTTACCGCGTGATACATAGCGATTGCTCGACTCTTTATCAATGACACGGGCTTTGACTGTATCGCTGAACAGAATATCCAGCGTTTCCAGCACGCGGTTTTTCAAAATAGGATCAAGGATTTCTACTGCCACTTCAATACGATAATCAATGTTACGTGTCATCCAGTCGGCGGAGGAGAGGTAGACTTTCTTATCCCCGCCGTTGTTGAAGACATACACCCGATCGTGTTCCAGATAGCGGTCAAGAATACTGATGACCTGAATATGTTCACTGATCCCCGGCAAATTGGGGATCAGTGAACACATACCACGTACCAGCAGATTAATTTTCACGCCTGCCGAGGAAGCCTGATACAGCCTTTCTGCCAGCCCTTTATCTACCAGATTATTTACCTTAAGCGTAATGCCTGCATCTCGATTCGCCAGCGCGTTTTCGATCTCGGTATCGATCAGTTGATAAAGTTTGTCGCGTGAGTTTTGCGGTGATACCAACAGGTGCTCGAAACTGACCGGACGGTAGGGGTTTTCGATGAAGTTGAAGACGCGACGGACTTCGTTGGTAATGCGTTCGTCGGCGGTCAACAAAGAGTAATCGGTATACAGGCGGGCGGTTTTCTCGTTGAAGTTACCCGTACCGATGTGCGCGTAACGCACGATGTTTTCCCCTTCCCGGCGGGAAATCAGGAACAGCTTGGCATGAATCTTCAGCCCAGGCACCGAGAAAATAACGTGCACGCCCGCTTCGGTCAGACGCTTGGCCCAGTGAATGTTGGCCTCTTCGTCAAAGCGCGCCTGTAGTTCCACGACCACCGTGACTTTCTTACCATTGTGCGCCGCATGAATCATCGAGGTAATGATGCGCGAGTCTTTGGCAACGCGATAAATATTGATTTTGATAGATAGCACGTTGGGGTCGAAAGACGCTTGTCGCAGCAGTTCTAATACATGTTCAAAGGTGTGATACGGGTAATAGAGCAGGACATCACGCTCACGAATCGCATCAAACCCATTGCGAAATCGGTTGAAACCAGTGTGCCGTAAACGGGGCAAGGATTTGTTAACCAGATTGGCGCGTCCGACGTTCGGGAAAGAAATAAAGTCTTTGAAATTATGATAACGCCCACCGGGGATGACAGAGTCAAAGGACGAGATCCCCAGTTTCTCTTGTAGCATCTTCACCATGGCGTCCGGCATGTCGCGCTGATACACGAACCTTACCGGCTCGGCGGTCAGGCGCTGCTTAAGGCTAGAGGACATAAGCTCTAGCAGGCTGGATTCCATTTCCGTGACCAGGTCGTATTCCGCATCGCGCGTCATCTTCATGGAATACGCGTTCAGCGCATCATAATCAAAGAAGCCCTTGAAGATATCATCCAGACAGTAACGCAGGATGTTATCGATGAGGATCATGGTCTTACGACGGCGTGGCGCTTCCGCAGGCAGGTTGACGAAGCGTGGTATTTTATCTGAAGGAATTTCCAGCAGGGCGTAACTGATCTCGTTGCCACGAATAATTTCGACGGCAAGATAGGTGTAGTCATCCTTCAGGAACTCCACCAAATTGGTCTCGTTAAAGATGAGTATTGGCGTAATATGTGGGCGCAGATATTGCCGGAAGTAGTCCCTCAGCCACTCTTGCTGATTAGGGGAAACCTGACGCTCGTTGACCAAAAAAATCTGGTTACGCGCCATCTCCAGCAGTAGTTCGTTGTAAAGACTGTCAAAAATTTGATCGGTTTTTAATACGCGTGCCTGAATTTTGCCTAACAGGTGCCGCAGATTGCCGTCCAGACCTTGCTCTTCGTTAATCAGAATGCGTCTTTTCAAATCGGCAAAGCGGACTTTATAAAACTCATCAAGATTGCTGGAGTAAATGCCAAGAAAGCGCATGCGTTCGATTAAGGGATTGCTTTTATCTGCTGCTTCCTGAAGTACTCGTTCATTAAAGGATAACCAACTTAATTCTTTCTCTATGTAGAGTTTGTCCTGACCCATTGTCACTCCGCTCAACTCATGTACTGAAGGTTCATCCAATATTCATACCCTTCCGCTGTTGATATAGGGTACAACAACATTATGGCGTGTTGATGACGATACCCGTCATATTTCGAACCGTTTGTGCGTTGGCTGCTCTTAAATACTTGGCCCGTCGTGGGCCTCTCCCTAAAGGATCGCTGCTAGCAGCGCTCAAATCTGCTCCCGACAGATTTGTCACCCTAGTCACTTACTAAAGTAAGCTACCGGGGACTCCCTCGGTTGCCGCCTTCATACAACTCGAACTATTTAGAGTATAAAATCTAATTCATAGACAGACTTACCATTGTCATATTATGGGCGTAAAGGCAACATATGCTACCCGTAATGCGTTAACAACACGACTCTGGCGGCTTCACTTTAACGGCGAGAACAATGGTAAAAACAGTCAATACATTACAGTATCGAGATCGTCGACGAGCGTGGGTCGATCGATTGACCCACCGCATTGTTGCGGGCAGCGGGCTGCTGGTACTGGCTATGCTGTTGTTAATTTTCTTCTATCTGCTGTATGTCGTGACGCCACTGTTCCTTTCTCCCTCCGTTAACGGGCAAAAAACGGTTCAGCGCCACAGTGCAGAACCGTCGCTGGCGCTGGGCCTCAGCGACAATGGGCAAATCGGGTTTCGCATCGATGCCCAAGGCTATGGTGAGTTTATTCCGTTTGCGGAAAATCAGCCCATGTCGCGGATTCAACTGGTTCCCGCGCTGAGTTTACTGGCACAAAGTCAGGATGAGCGGCAGGTTTATGCCTTGAGCCAGCCTGACGGCCGTCTGCTTTTCGTTCAGCCTAAGCTGTCGCGTACGGAAAATCGTCCTCCTGTCTGGGATTATCCGCTGGGTAAGCAGTCTTATTCGCTTGGGCTACCTGCGCAGCCGTTGCGCCATCTCGCGATAGCGCCTGTGGGTGAAAAACATATTATTGTGGCTGCGATTGGGCAGGACAATGCCTTGATTGTTGCTGATGTTGGTGAAAACGGCGTGCGGCAACGGGCAGTAGTGACGCTTCCGACGGGTACGATTAACCAACTGCTGCTGACTCCCGATGGGCAGCAAGTGTATTTGCTCAGCGGCAAGACATTAACGCTGTGGCAGTTGGGTGCGAATGCGTTGACGCTGCGAGAAGAGCGGCAATTACAACTGACAGAACCTCTGCATCTGGCACTGTTGTCAGGCGGGCGATCGTTGTTGGTGCAGGCCGCTGACGGGCGCATTAGCCAATGGTTTGAGGTTCTGAGCGAAAAGGGGACTAGGCTGACGGAAACGCGCCAGTTTCCGCACGTCGCGGGGGAATCGGTGTTGCTGGCAACGGAGGCACAGCGGCGAGTGTTTGCCACGTTGAACGCACAGGGTGAACTGTCGCTGTTTGCTAGTAAGCAGTCGCATGCGCTGCTGACGCAAATGTTACCCGCTCATGCACTGGGACTGGCGTTCTCGCCACGTGGTTCTGCCATGCTGGTTGAAACAGCGCAAGGTTTACATCGTTTTCAGGTTGATAACCCCTATCCCGATATCGGCTGGCGCGGGCTGTGGCAAAAACTGTGGTATGAGAATTACCCAGAGCCTGCTTATATCTGGCAATCCACGTCTGCGGATGACAGCTATCAGGCCAAATTCAGCATGATGCCGCTGATGCTGGGCACGATGAAAGCGGCGATTTACGCCATGTTATTTGCTACGCCGCTGGCGCTGTCCGCCGCGATTTATACCGCCTGCTTTATGTCGCCGACGCTTCGACGCTGGATTAAACCTACTCTGGAGATCATGGGCGCGCTGCCGACGGTTGTCGTCGGTCTAATCGCAGCCATCTGGCTGGCACCGCATTTTGCGACGTATCTGTCCGCTATTTTGGTCATGCCGATTTTATGGATGCTGGCTGTGATCGGCTGCGGTTGGCTGATTGAATGTCTGCCGACGCGCTGGCGCGTCCGTTTCCCTGCTGGGTGGGATGCGCTATTTCTCATTCCTGCCATTTTGCTGACATTTGTGGCGGGGTGTTGGATTGCGCCGCTTATCGAAATCGCGGTGTTGGGTCAGCCGCTGTACCGGTGGTTAGGTGATGATTTCGTGCAACGCAATACGCTGGTGGCGGGTGTCGCTCTCGGTTTCGCGCTGATTCCGCTGATTTTCTCGCTGGCGGAAGATGCTCTGTTCTGCGTACCTGCTCGTTTAAGTCAGGGATCGTTGGCATTGGGGGCGACGGCGTGGCAAACCTTGTGGCGTATCGTACTACCGTCTGCCAGCGCCGGGATTTTCGCCGCGCTGATGCTGAGTTTCGGCCGTGCCGTGGGGGAAACCATGATTGTGCTCATGGCGACGGGTAATACGCCGATTATGGATGAGGGACTGCTTCAGGGCTTGCGTTCGCTGGCGGCGAATATCGCCATTGAAATGCCTGAAGCGGTAACGAATAGCGGACACTACCGGGTGCTGTTTCTAACGGCACTCACGCTGTTTGTTTTCACGTTTATCGTGAATACGCTGGCTGAAACTATCCGGCAGCGCCTGCGCCAACGCTATCGTGATGAAGGAGAAAACGCGTGAAGCGCTGGTTCCGTTCGGGAAGACCGTGGGTGTGGCTAACGGCATCGTCTATTTCTATTAGCCTGCTGGCGATGCTGGCAATTATCGTGCTGCTGGCCGGGCAGGGTATGCGCTATCTGTGGCCGCAGCCCGTCTGGCTGTTGACGTTACAGCCTGAACAGAGTGTGCAACGTGCGGTGATTGGCGAAATTTATGCAGAGCAGACGCTTTCGCCTCAGCAGTTGGAACAGGCCGGTTTAACCTCGCCGTCTAGAGAGGCTGAAACACGCTATTTGATCAAAATTGGCCAACGTGAAATCTATGGGCAGAGCTTTCGCTCGTTGCTGTCGCGCGATATTGCTCGCTTTGATCAACCTGCCGACATTCTGGTGTTGAAACGGACGAACAATGGCACGGCCTATGGCTATCTGGCTGGCATGCTGGAAGGGGAGCAGCCGCTGGTGGCGACGGATCTCCCCTCGACCTTAAAGCACCGCATCGAGCTGGTGCAGGGATTGCTGGCGAAAACGCAGGCTATCCGCATGGGAGAGATGGCGAAGATCAACCAGCAGTTTGAGGCGTTGCGGTTGGAAGAGAAAAAGCGGCAACAGACCAAAACGCTGGATAATCAGTCGATTGCCCGACTTCAGGCTGAACGTACTGAGCTGCAACGCCGTTTCGATGAGCTGTTGCGCCAGTTAACTGCACTCAATCTGGACATTAATCGCGATACCGTACAGTTACGGGACGCGAACGGCACTGTCCACCTCATTCCGCTCAGGGACATAGAACAGGCCTGGTATCCGAATGCGATGAACCTGTGGGAAAAAGTCAGCCACTGGGGGGAGCAGGCTAAATACCTGCTGGTGCACTATTCTCCGGATAGCAACAGTGCAGGCCATCTTTTCCCCGCCATTTTCGGCACGGTACTGATGGTGGTGCTGATGTCCATCGTGGTGATGCCACTGGGGGTAATCGCTGCGGTTTATCTGCATGAATATGCGGGGAAAAACAGTTTAACGCGCTGGGTGCGAATTGCCGTGGTCAATCTGGCTGGGGTGCCGTCGATTGTTTACGGCGTGTTTGGATTAGGCTTTTTTGTTTATCTCATCGGTGGCACGCTGGATCAACTGTTCTATTCTGAAGCGTTGCCGAACCCGACGTTTGGCACGCCGGGGCTGCTGTGGGCGTCACTGACGCTGGCATTACTAACGCTACCGGTGGTGATTGTGGCGACGGAGGAAGGATTATCACGCATCCCGATGTCTGTTCGTCACGGTTCACTGGCGCTGGGAGCCACCAAAGCTGAAACGCTGTGGCACGTTGTGCTACCGATGGCAATTCCCGCGATGATGACGGGCCTGATCCTTGCCGTCGCGCGTGCCGCAGGGGAAACGGCACCGCTGATGTTGGTCGGTGTAGTGAAGTCGGTGCCGGTATTACCGGTTGATGACATTTTCCCTTATCTGCATCTTGAGAGAAAATTTATGCATCTGGGGTTCCAAATCTACGATCTGGCATTCCAAAGCCCGGATGTGGAGGCCACAAGGCCGCTGGTGTATATCACTGCGCTGCTGCTGGTGTTGATTGTGGTCGGGTTGAATCTTGCGGCGATTGGGATTCGCCATGTTCTGCGTGAGAAATATCGTTCGTTATCACTCTGAAAGTAGGATGAAGTTATGGGATTTATGACACAAAAGGAGATGGCACCGCTGCCTGATGTTCATCAACTGAGTGATGAGCAGACGACGTTAACCGTGGAGCATCTGAATCTGTACTATGGTAATAAACAGGCATTGAACGATATTTCGATTCGTATTCCGAAGAATCAGATCACGGCGCTGATCGGCCCGTCGGGCTGTGGTAAATCCACCCTGTTACGCTGCTTTAACCGCATGAACGATCTGGTGGATGACTGTCGTACCGAAGGCGATATCAGATTGAACGGTATGCCTATTAACGATCCGCAGTTGGATGTTGCCGTGTTACGCCGTCGGGTTGGTATGGTTTTTCAACGCCCGAATCCGTTTCCCAAATCGATCTATGAAAATGTGATTTATGGCATGAGATTGCAGGGGCTGCGCGATCGTCGCTTACTGGATGATGCTGTTGAGCGTGCGCTGCGAGCGGCGGCGCTGTGGCATGAGGTAAAGGATCGGCTGAGCGACAATGCGCTCACGCTATCTAGTGGACAGCAGCAGCGTTTGGTGATCGCTCGGGCGATCGCCATTGAACCAGAAGTGCTGTTGTTAGATGAGCCGACCTCCGCGCTCGATCCCATTTCGACGCTGGTTGTTGAGGAACTGATGGGAACGCTAAAGCAGCACTTCACGCTGGTGTTGGTGACGCACAATATGCAACAGGCTGCCCGCGTGTCTGATTACACCGCGTTTATCAATCAGGGAAAATTAATTGAGTACAACCGTACGGACGATCTGTTCACCTCTCCGACGCAGCGTCGTACAGAGGACTACATTACCGGACGGTTTGGATGAGTTTTAATCAATCTATCGTATTAAATGACCTAAAGAAATTATGGCTACCGTTCATCAATTATCCGTGCCATTTGAAAAATTGATGATAAAATGCGCGCAAGTTTTTGACTTTGGCAAGTGGCGGTTAAGATGAAATTCAGTACCATGAACGAAGGTGAAATTATTACCGAGCTGTGCCGGAGAATAAAAGACTCCAGAATCCAACAGCGTTTATCGCAGGTCGATCTTGCCGAACGGGCGGGGTTGGGGATTGCGACGATCAAGCGTGCTGAAATGGGCGAATCCATTACGCTTAGCAGCCTGCTCTCTATTCTGCGTGGGTTGAACCGTCTGCATCAGATTGACGGCGTGCTCTTCGATGCCGAAGTTGAATCCTTCCATGCGCAGATCAGCGGTGAGAAAAAACAGACGCCGCTGCGTATCAGAAAGAAAGCCGCAACGTTTCCAGCTAAAGTGCTCACCAAGCATGAAAACATCAAGAAGCCGGCTAACAGTACCGTCGATTGGTACATTGCAGCGGCTGAAAACAATATTGTCTGGTCGCTACCTGAAAGCGATAAAAAATAAAGGGTTAATGCTACATCACTCGCATTAACCCTCGATTGTCGCGTTAATCTGCCAGGCATTTAACGCGACAGAATCAGTTTTTCATCTGCCATTAATCCCCTAAATAATTCAAGTTGCGTGACAAAACGTTAGCGTTTTGAACAACGCTATGCGTTGACCCTTCAGGGCAAGGCCCAGAGATGAGCCGAGTATTGCCAACGCACAAGCAGCTTGAAGTATGACGGGGATATTATTCGCACAGAACCACTTTGATAGCCAGTCCCCCGCGAGACGTTTCTCGGTACTTGGCGTTCATGTCTTTGCCTGTTTCATACATGGTTTCAATGACCTTATCCAGCGATACGCGTGGTTCGCTGGTACGGCGCATCGCCATTCTTGCGGCATTGATCGCCTTCACGGAGGCGATGGCGTTACGTTCAATGCACGGAACCTGTACCTGACCCGCTACCGGATCGCACGTCAGCCCCAGATTATGCTCCATACCAATTTCTGCGGCGATGCATACCTGTTCCGGGTTGGCACCGAGTAGCTCAGCCAGTCCGGCTGCGGCCATCGAACAGGCAACGCCGACTTCTCCCTGACAGCCAACTTCAGCCCCGGAAATAGATGCGTTCATTTTGTAGAGCATACCGATAGCACCGGATGCCAGGAAGTAGCGCAGGTAAGATTCCGGGGTTACCGGCTGAACATAGCGATCGTAATAGGCCAACACCGCAGGAATAATGCCGCAGGCACCGTTAGTGGGTGCAGTGACAACGCGTCCGCCAGCCGCATTTTCTTCGGATACGGCCATGGCGAACATGTTAACCCAGTCCATCGCATCCATCGGATCGTTAGAGAAACGATCGTTGATGAACAATAGGCGATGCAGTGCCGATGCCCGGCGGGGAACGCGTAATGGGCCGGGCAATACCCCCTCGGTATTCATACCGCGATGCATGCAGTCCTGCATGGTTTTCCACACGTCGGCAAAATAGTGCTCAAGCGCTTCCCGTCCGTGCAGCGCAATTTCGTTTTTCAGGACGATGGCGGATAAAGACAGGCAGTGATCGTGGCAATGTTGCAGCAGCTTCTGGGCAGAAAAGAACGGATAGGGCGCGCTTTCCTCTGTCATAGTGGTTTTTCCGAAGCTTTCCTGATCGACGACGAATCCGCCCCCGATGGAGTAATACGTTTTGCTATAGACCAGATCTTGTTCGTTGTAGGCGCGAATGGTCATGCCGTTTTCATGCAGCGGCAGGTTTTCCGGTTGGAAACGCAGAGAAGATTCCAGCGGGAAACTGACCTCATACTGACCGTTGAGTATTGGTAGCCGTTGGGTATCTTTCACCTGTTGAATAAAGGCTGGAATGGTATCAATGTTCACGCTATCTGGCAGGTTACCCGCAAGGCCCAAAATAATAGCGATATCGGTATGATGCCCTTTTCCCGTCAGGGAGAGTGAACCGTAAATATCAACGACAAGGCGTGTCACTGATGAGATAAGAGCGTGATTAACCAGATCGTCGGTGAACATTTTACCCGCTTTCATCGGGCCGACGGTATGAGAACTGGATGGGCCGATACCGATTTTGAAGATATCAAATACGCTGACCATAGCGATTTCCTTGAAAAAAAACGCCGGATACCCGTCATACTTCAAGCCACATGTGTGTTGGCAATACTCGGCTCATCTCTGAGCCTCGCCCTGAAGGGGCGCCGCCTGCCTGCAACTCGAATGATCTAGGGTATCGCTAGAGAACAACATCCCGGCGTTAAATTAGGGGGGGGGTTACAGCAGATCGCGCAGGCTGTAAACAATAGCGGAAATAGCGATCAGTCCCATAAGGGTGACAAAGACGTTGCTAATGTGGCCGCTGTATTTTTTCATCGCTGGGACTTTCTGGATGGCGTACATCGGCATCAGGAACAGCAGGCACGCGATAATCGGGCCGCCTAACGTTTCAATCATACCCAGAATGCTAGGGTTCAGCGTCGCGACAATCCAGGTGGTGATCAGCATGAACAGCGTAGTGATGCGGTTCAGTTTAGTGTTGGAGATCGTTTTGCCTCTGCTGCGCAGAGATTTAACAATCATGCCGTTAAAACCTTCACCCGCACCCAGATAGTGACCCAGGAAGGATTTAGAGATCGCGATGGTAGCAATAACCGGAGCCAGATAGCCGATTACCGGGTTGTTAAAGTGGTTCGCCAGATAAGACAGAATGGAAATGTTCTGTGATTTTGCTTCCATCAGCTCAACCGGAGAAAGGCTCAGTACGCAACTGAAGACGAAGAACATGACGGTCATTACCATCATGATATGGCTATAAGACAGAATGCGTGAGCATTTTTCCTCTGCATCATCACCGTATTCTTTGCGTTTGGCTACGGCGAAAGAAGAGATGATCGGCGAGTGGCTGAAGGAGAAAACCATCACCGGAATAGCCAGCCATAATGTCGCCAACAGACCGTTGCCCGTTACGCTGGAACTCAGAGAAATGTTTTCAAAAACAGAGGTGTTCCAGTTTGGGATTAAATAAAGTGCCAGCAACATCAATACGGCAACAAAAGGATAAACCAGAACACTCATTGCTTTAACAATCATCGCTTCACCGAAACGAACAATAAACATCAACCCGAGGATCAATATTAATGACAGCACGGCACGCGGTGGAGAAGGTAAATGCAATTGGTGAGTAATAAAGCTATCTACGGTATTGGTGATAGCGACGCTATAAACTAATAGGATCGGATAAATAGCGAAAAAATAAAGCAAAGTGATTAATTTACCTGCACCAACGCCGAAATGTTCTTCAACGACTTCGGTAATATCTTCCCCACCTTTTTTGCCGGATAATACAAAGCGACATAATGCACGGTGAGAATAATACGTCATTGGGAAAGCAATCAGAGCCATGATAATTAACGGAATTAAGCCACCAATACCGGCGTTGATAGGTAAGAATAACACGCCAGCGCCGATGGCCGTGCCATAAAGGCCCAGCATCCAGACGGTATCGCTTTTACGCCATCCTGAAGCCTGTTCTACCACGTGGCTGCTATCTTGAATTGTGCTCATTTACTGGTCTCTCCTCGGTGAACACATGAATACCCATCATGCTGGGGCATTAAAATTACAGTATCGGCAACTTGCCGTTACAGAGTTTAAAAAACGAAAAAGACACACTGCTAATTATGTCAACAGGTCAATACTGTTTTGTGGCGGCATTCTATATCGTGGTGGTCAGCGAATAATATTGAGGCGATCACAGAAATGAATTGACGGGAAATATTTTAATAAATTTCTGCGCAAATTAAAATATCAATATTGATACTTTATTTTAAATATTTTTAATGGCTCGTTATTGATACTTTATTTGATTTGCGAATGATAAAAAGGGACAGTAAATAAAATAAAAGGCAGCCGAAATAATAAACGCAATTTTACTGATGTCACGCGTAATGATAGTTTTTTCTGTTAGGGGACGTATCGATGATGTTGTTTATATCGCTGCATCCCATCGCCTTGTGATCCGATACATTGTGATTTGATGAGGATTACCCGGCAGCTCGCCGCCTGCCGGATAATCCCCCGATCTGTCAGGCGGTGAGCTTTTCCTCTGCCCACGCCAGACCGCTGTGGTATTCCTCTGGTAATAGAGGCACCAGCGATTGCAACGTGTGTTGCAACTGTGCGATGTCCAACGACGGCAGATTGAGGTGCCCAACTTTACGGCCAGGACGAACGTCTTTCTCATACCAGTGCAGATGTACCAGCGGCAGTGACAGCCAGTCGATATTCACATCAGTGCCGATCAGGTTGACCATTACCGACGGTGTTTCGACGACGGGCAGCGGCAGCGGCAGGTCCAGAATGGCGCGCAGATGGAGTTCAAACTGGCTGATTGATGCGCCATTTTGCGTCCAGTGCCCACTATTATGTACGCGTGGAGCCAGCTCATTAATAAGCAGGTGGTCACCGACAATAAAGCATTCCATTGCCATCACGCCAACATAGCCTAGCGCATTCATAATTGCGGACAGCATCTGCTCAGCTTGCTGTTGCAATTGCGGATCAGGCTGAGGGAAAGCCACGCTGGTACGCAGAATACCATCCTGATGCAGGTTATGAGTGAGCGGGTAGAACACGCATTTACCGTGTGTATTGCGGGCGCCAACCAGCGAGACTTCGCCAGAAAAGTTAATCCCTTGCTCAACAATGCATTCACCGTAGCAGTCAGCGGGCAACGCCTGTTGTTCGCCGTCGCGCAAGCGCCACTGACCACGACCGTCATAACCGCCGACGCGACGTTTAACGATCGCTAATTCACCCAATGAGGCGAAGACGTGTGGCCATTCATCGGCGCTAGCCAGCAGTTGCCACGGGGCGGTTGCCAGATTCAGCGAGTCCAGTAGCTGTTTTTGCGTCAGGCGATCGGCCAGACGTGGGAAAATGTCGCGGTTCGCAAATGCCGTGTGTTCAGCCAGCTCGCGAGTGAGTGCGGTTTCCGGCCAGCGTTCGATCTCGGCGGTAATGACACTATTATGAAACGGAACCGACTCAGGCTCTGCATCCAGCCCCACGGGATAAACTGCAATCCCTAGCGGTTCGCCCGCCTGGCGGAGCATTCTACCCAACTGACCATTGCCTAATACGCAGACCGGTTTCATACCTCCTCCCGCGGATCGGGGTGAGACAGCACATCATCAGTTTGCGCCTGACGCCAGTTGGCCAGTCGAGCGGCGATGTTATTATCATGCAGGGCAAGAATTTGTGCGGCCAGCAAAGCCGCATTCGCTGCGCCCGCTTTGCCGATTGCCAATGTACCTACCGGGATACCGCGAGGCATTTGAACGATAGAATACAAGCTATCTACACCGCTCAGCGTCGAGCTTTGTACCGGAACACCGAGCACCGGAACCAGCGTCTTCGCTGCCAGCATACCCGGCAGATGAGCTGCGCCGCCTGCGCCAGCGATAATCACATCAAAACCGCTCTGTGCCGCCTGCTCAGCGAAGCTGAACAGCTTATCTGGCGTCCGGTGTGCGGAAACGACTTCGGTATAAAAAGGAATGTTCAGCGTGGTGAGGATTTCCGCAGCAAACTGCATAGTGGCCCAGTCACTCTTTGAACCCATGACGATGGCAATTTTTGCCGGGGCAACGTTGGATGACATGCCTGTAACGCTCCTATGATTGTACGTGTTCGTGACGATTTCGCACCGGCCAGACGAGAGGGTCTGCCGTTGAGGGCGTAGAGCATATCACGCCATTATGGCGAGGAAAACGGTTGCGTATGCGGAAATACTGGGGGAATTAAGTGGGAGCTTGTTAAGGCAATGGCAGAAAATGCATTAAAAGGGGAAGGAAATCAGTTCGATGTTTTGTGACGTGACCTTAATCATCGACCCTTCTTCGTGCCAGGCTCCGAGAACGGCACGGCGGCCATGAGATTCGCCGAGATCAACCTTATGGATGGCTGGGCGGTGTGTGTGACCGTGGATCATGGTCTTCACCTGATAGTGCCGTAAGTGCTCAATCACCTGCTCAGGATTTACATCCATAATCTGCTGCGATTTTTGCTTATTTGCCCTCTGGCTGCTGGCACGCATCTTCGCGGCAATCTTCAGACGCAGTGATAAAGGTAATAGCAGAAAGAGTCGCTGAGTTAATGGGTTGTGCACGCGGCGGCGAAATTTTTGATAGGCCAGATCGTCAGTACACAGGGTATCACCGTGCAGAATGAGGATTTTCTGACCGTAAAGGTCAACGACTTTTTCCGTCGGTAGCAGCGTCATACCGCTTTGTCTGGCGAAACGCTTGCCGATCAGGAAATCACGGTTTCCGTGCACGAAATAACAGGGAATACCGCGCTGATGTAATGCATACAGTTCAGCGGCAATGGCCGCATGCAGTGGCTGAGGATCGTCGTCACCAATCCAGGCGTCGAAGAGATCACCCAGAATGTAAAGCGCATCGGCATGAATCGCCTCATGGCGTAAAAAACGCAGAAAACCGGCAGTAATTGCCGGTTCATGAAGACTTAAATGCAGATCGGCAATGAACAGCGTTGCCATGCAGGTAGGATTATTCGCTGACTGTTACGTGGGTGATCACCACGTCTTCTTTCGGTACGTCCTGGTGCATGCCGCTGCGGCCAGTAGCCACGCCTTTGATTTTATCAACGACGTCCATGCCTTCGGTCACTTCAGCGAATACGCAGTAGCCCCAACCGTCGGCACGTTCTGAACGGAAATTCAGGAAATCGTTATCAACGAGGTTGATAAAGAACTGGGCAGTAGCAGAATGAGGATCGTTGGTACGAGCCATCGCCAGGGTGCCACGGGTGTTTTTCAGACCGTTGTTGGCTTCATTTTTGATTGTCGCATTGGTTTCTTTTTGATCCATGCCTGGCGCGAAACCGCCGCCCTGAATCATAAAGCCATTAATCACGCGGTGAAAAATCGTGTTGTCATAAAAACCGCTGCGGCAGTAGTTCAGGAAGTTTTCTACAGTAACCGGCGCCTTGTCTGCAAACGTGTTAATAACGATATCGCCGTGGTTGGTATGAAGCGTAATCATAATAATGAACCCTAGATAGCCTTAGTGATGAGAGTGCAGTTCACAAAATGCGGTGAACAACAAGAGCGCTGTTATAGCATAACTGGTCGACTGAGTCAGTATTTCGGTCGTGCCGCGCATTTGTTGGCTACTGGTGTGATGGAAACGTCGCATAAAATGCTTACTACTCTGATTTAGTCATCGCTGGGAAGCGTGTGTTGCGGTCAAGTGTGTATTTATCAGGCCTTGATCACGCAATGTGGACTTTTGAAAACAAATAAATTGATGAATTATTGTAGTTATAGTTAATTAATTTGAATGATGTTTTTATTGCCCCAGATCAAGGTTTTGCGTAATCAGCGTGTTCTTTTTTTGCAGCTCAGATTAATCTGAGAGTCATTCTTATTACCCATAAATACCTCTAAATGGATAGGTGGAACATGCTGGATAGTATTAATCGTCTATTAGATAAACCGGATCTTGGCAAGCTGCTTCTGCGTGTGTCTTTCAGTGTTTTGATGTTGTTCCATGGGTGGCACAAAGTACACGGCGGAATCGGCGGTATAGAGGGCATGCTGTCTTCCGCCGGGCTTCCCGCTTTTTTGGGGTACGGCGTCTATGTGGGGGAAGTGATCACGCCGATTCTGATGATTCTGGGGATCTTAACGCGTCCTTCCGCGCTGATTTTTTCTTTTACGATGGTTGCCGCTTCACTGTTGGCGCATCCGGCTAACTTCTTTATTTTCACGAAAACCGGTGCCTGGGGTGTTGAAGGCACGGCGGTGTACTTCTTTGCCGGAATCGCGATTGCCCTGCTTGGTAGCGGAAAATACTCTGTGATGTCGAATCCACGCTGGCGCTGATGGTTTTTGCCAGCAGATTATTTTTTCGTCAGTAACACTGATTGTGTGAAACGGCCCGGTTTTTCCGGGCCATTTCATTTTTATCCTTTCTCGCTTATTCCCTCTTCTTAACCTTGCAATACAGTAGGGTTCAGGTTTCAATACGTCGTTGGGGTATAAACCCCGAATGCATTGATGTTGCTGATGTTAACTGCCACTGTGATTGATCTATCGTGTGAACACGATGTTTTTGTGAACACTATGCTTGTGTGAACACCACTCTTGTGAAACCATTTTTTTGTGAAAACCATTTTTATAAAAACACTGGAACGCCCTGATGCTAAAGATTTTTAATACGCTGAGTCGCCAAAAAGAGGAATTTAAACCTATCCACGCCGATCAGGTGGGAATGTATGTGTGTGGCATCACCGTTTATGACCTGTGTCATATCGGTCACGGGCGTACTTTCGTGGCGTTTGATGTGGTGGCGCGGTATTTGCGGTATCTGGGATATTCACTGAAATATGTGCGTAATGTCACCGATATTGACGACAAAATTATTAAACGTGCGATCGAAAATGGGGAAACCAGTGACCAACTGACAACCCGCATGATTGCAGAGATGCATGCCGATTTTGATGCCTTGAATATTCTGCGCCCTGATGCTGAACCGCGTGCGACGCACCATATTGCCGACATCATCGAAATGGTGGAAACGCTGATTGCCCGTCGCCACGCCTATGTGGCGAGCAATGGTGATGTGATGTTCTCTGTTGATACCGCACCGGGCTATGGTGTGCTGTCTCGTCAGGATCTGGATCAGTTGCAGGCAGGTGCGCGGGTTGAAATTACCGAAGTGAAGCGTAACCCGATGGACTTCGTGCTGTGGAAAATGTCCAAACCGGGTGAACCTCACTGGTCTTCTCCGTGGGGAGAAGGGCGTCCTGGCTGGCATATCGAATGTTCTGCCATGAACTGTAAACAGCTTGGCGAGCACTTTGATATTCACGGCGGTGGTTCAGATTTGATGTTCCCGCACCACGAAAACGAGATTGCGCAATCCAGCTGTGCGCACGATGGCCCGTATGTGAATTACTGGATGCACTCCGGCATGGTGATGGTTGACCGCGAAAAGATGTCAAAATCGCTCAACAATTTCTTCACCGTGCGTGACGTGCTGGCGTATTACGACCCTGAAACCGTGCGCTACTTCCTGATGTCAGGGCACTATCGTAGTCAGTTGAATTACAGTGAAGACAACCTGAAGCAGGCGCGTGCAGCGTTAGAGCGTCTGTATACCGCATTGCGCGGAACAGATCCCAGCGTTGAGGCACACGGTGGTGACGAGTTTGAAGCACGTTTCCGAGAAGCAATGGACGATGATTTCAATACGCCGGAAGCTTACTCGGTGTTGTTTGATATGGCGCGTGAAGTTAATCGCCTGAAAGCGGAAGATGGGCAGGCGGCGAATCAACTGGCATCGGCACTGCGCAAACTGTCTGGTGTGCTTGGTCTGCTGGAGCAGGATCCTGAGCAGTTCCTGCAAAATGGTGCGCAGGTGGATGATGATGAAGTGAAAGAAATCGACGCGTTAGTTCAACAACGCAAAGATGCCCGAGCAGCGAAAGATTGGGCGCTGGCGGATCAGGCTCGCGATCGGCTGAATGAAATGGGGATCGTACTGGAAGATGGTCCACAGGGGACGATCTGGCGCCGTAAGTAGTAAAATAACCGTTTCTCTCAGTAAACACGTTTTCAGCGAACAAAAAGCCCGCAAGAGTAAAATTGCGGGCTTTTTTTCGACATTATTGGTGTCTTAAACGCTACTCGGCGATTTTTACCGTCTCGCCGTTGAACTGAACGGTTTGCCCTGCGACGATCTTACAGCGCTTGCGCGTTTCTGTCTGGCCGTCAACGGTCACGTCGCCTGCGGCGATAGCCAGTTTAGCCGTCGCTCCGCTTTCACTCCAGCCCAGCAATTTCAAGAGATCGCATAGTTCAACGTGCGGGTGTTTTTCAAGATTAAAGATTGCCATAAATTCCTGCTTATTCGTGTTCGACTCGCCAATTATTCGGCGTAGTCATGGTACTCTTCGCACGCCTGTAGCGTGTTTTGAATCAGTGTGGCAACGGTCATAGGGCCGACGCCGCCCGGCACAGGACTGATGTAAGACGCTTTTTCATATGCTGTTTCAAATTCCACATCACCGACGACTTTGCCGCTTTCCAGACGGTTGATTCCCACATCCAGCACGATTGCGCCTGGTTTAATCCATTCGCCAGGGATAAAGCCTGGTTTACCCACCGCGACAACTAGCAGGTCGGCGTTTTCAATATGGTGGCGTAGATTTTTAGTAAAACGATGCGTGACGGTGGTGGTACAACCCGCCAGCAACAGTTCCAGACTCATCGGACGGCCAACAATGTTGGATGCGCCGACGACAACGGCATTCAGCCCGAAGGTATCGATATTATAACGCTCTAATAGCGTGATGATGCCGCGTGGCGTACAGGCGCGCAGCAGCGGCGCACGCTGGCACAGACGACCCACGTTGTAAGGGTGGAAGCCATCAACGTCTTTATCTGGGGCGATACGTTCGATCACTTTGGTGTTATCAATGCTTTCCGGCAGCGGGAGCTGAACCAGAATACCGTCAATCGTCTGGTCGGCGTTGAGCTGGTCGATAAGTGCTAACAGCTCTGATTCCGTTGTGGTGATGGGTAAATCATAAGAGCGGGAGATAAAGCCGACTTCTTCACATACCTTGCGCTTGCTGGTTACATAAATCTGTGACGCTGGATTCTCGCCAACCAGCACAACAGCCAGACCCGGTGCGCGTTTTCCTTCAGCCAAACGCTGCGTGACTCGTGCGGCAACTTCGTCTTTGACCTGCTGCGCAATCGTTTTACCATCAATAATCTTTGCTGCCATCTGAGATGAGACCCATCAATTGGAATGTAGGGGAGATGGCCGCTATTTTGTCAGAAGCTGCGCGTGCTGTCAGGTATTGCATAAACATTAATTCCAATTGAGCTCGCTATTCGCTGACCTCGAACCGGTTTTTACCGTTATTTTTGGCGTGATACAGCGCGACATCGGCAATATCAATAATGGCTGCTGCCGCTGGCGGTGGGTTATCAACGCTGAACACATAGACGCCAGCGCTAATGGTGACGATTTTCTCTGAGAACAGCGTCATTTCATGCGCTATCTTTTCCTCGCGTACTGAATCCAGCGCGCACTGAGCGAGCGTGGTAGCACTTTGCTTATCGGTATCGGTGATAATGATGGCGAACTCTTCACCGCCATAGCGGGCGACTAAATCTTCTTTTCGTTTCGGCATTTTGCTCAGGGCGTTACCAATCTTGCGCAGGCACTCATCGCCGGCTACATGCCCATAATAGTCGTTATATTTTTTGAAGGCGTCGACATCGATCATGATCAGCGCCATACACTGCCGTGTTTCTGCTGCTCGCAATAGGGTTTGTTGCAGGAAAATATCAAACTGGCGGCGGTTAGCTAAGCCCGTCAGGCCATCAAACAGCGCCAGCGCTTGCAAGGTGTGGTTAACCGACGTGAGCTCATCACGCACGATGGTTAAATCGATCTGGTTTTTTAAATTCATACGGACCTGCCTCAGCACGATTAGGCCAAGTAGGGTAATCGTGAACAGTAGAATTAAAGTAATGACACCGTAAACCAGACTGTCCGATTTCCATTTATTGAGAACCAATCCAAGATCGAAACCCGCGGCGATAACAATCGGGTAACGCTTTAATTTTGTGTAACCATAAATGCGTTCGATATGGTCGAGCGTAGAGACAAACGTTGATGTTCCGCTTTCTGACTGTTTCAGGTGCTCTGAAAAGAGTGGGCCGCTTGACACATTTCGGTTGATGTAAGAGTCATCGTAAGGACGGCCGTACAGAATCCGGCCGTCGGAAAGTAGAATGGCGAGCACGTCCATGTTCCCCATTGAGTAATAGCCATAATACTGTTTGAAATAGTTCAACGAGAGCGTGGCGAGCAGCACACCGTTAAAGCTGCCGTCTGGTTTATTGATGCGCATAGATACGGGAACGATCAGATCGCCGGTAGAGCGGCTCTGAATCACGCTGCCGATATGAATGCTCTGACTGACGTTGTTCTGGTGATACTTGAAATACTCTCTGTCGGCGTTATTGACATTTGCCGGTTTTGCTATCCCTGAATTTACCAACCATTCGCCTTTATCGTCATAAATGAAGATGCCATGCAACTGCGGCAACGCTGCTTTACGACTCCTTAAAATATCGCCCAGTCGATTCAATTGTACGGAAGATTGACCATCCTGCTCGATACGCTCTTGTAAATCCTGCAACAAGATATCGACTTGTAAAAAAGTATCTTCGGCATGGCGCGCCAGCGACAGCGACAAGTTTTTAGCGTTTCGCTCTGTGGAATCGATAAGCTGTTGGTGAGAATTGAATACGGCCCATCCGTTCAGCGCCACAACAGTGGTGATGATGAATAACATAAAAATAATCATCAATTTTGGGAGTGGCATTTGATACTGGCTGGCTTTTTCCCGCGTGCTGGCCTTCATTATCCTTCTCATCCTTTGCCAAAGAAATGACTGATGATAAGTGTAGACCTTCTTGCCATTTGCGTTGTTATTGATGAGGTTGGCTTATGTTTTTTTCTGTATCTCATTTTTAGTGCTGTGGTTGGATAGTCTTTTTATTTATGACAGAAGATAAAAGCGGGAACCGTTTTATCCAACGGTAAAAGTAAATCACAAAGCGTTACTCCGTATACAGCTTTATGCATAACTTGTTTTTACGCTAATTATTTTAAAGCGTAACAGGGTGTAAAAAAATTAGTTATCATTATATGCGCTATGTTTAATTAGCGTTTAACCAAGGTTGTTAATGGTATTGTGTTTCGAACGTTTCGACTGATAAGTAAGACGTGTCTTCGTTAATGGTGATGTCATTAATCGAAGGCAAGGAACAAGAAATAAATTGAAATATAACGCCTCTATTCAGATGAGGAAATAAAAAAGATACTGCGGCGGAATAGGGTTTTAGCCAGTGATGAAATAAAAGGCCCTCCATGAAAATAGCGTTTTGCTGAAGACGATGCGCAGCATAAGGCGCGGTTGTGGTATTACCTGCCGTTTCTTATCGTAGGGCATTCCCCTGGCTTGCACTGCTGCCGGGCGCGTTACGCAGCGGCTGGACTGAACGGAAAGTGAACCCAGAGCGGTACTTTTACTGTGTTGGATGGTGATGCCGCTGCTGTTTTTCAGCATCGCTAAAGGCAAGCTGTTGACCTACATTCTGCCGTGTTTTACACCACTGGCGCTGCCGAGCATTTCCATGACGCACTGGCCATCGCTTAGCACGTTGATCGCGGGTTGGCCTGTTGTCGCTGTGCTGCACGGGATTATCTGCTACGGTCTGTCGATGGTGTGCTGGTTCATGGTGCTGCGCTATCTGCCGCTAAGCCGTGCCTATCCGCTGATTAGCCTTAGCTACGCGGTGGTCTACCTAGCCGCGGTTTTTCTGCCGTGGCTGAACGAACCGATGAGCCAGCGTAAAAACCTCGGTGTTCTGATTATTCTTCTCGGGGTTTGGCTGGTTAGCCACAGTGCACAGGCGACGAAGTAAACTGCCTATGCATTGCGAGGGAGATTATTGACTGAAAATGTGTGCGGCACCGTTCACGCTTAGTCTAACCTGTTGGCCGACAGTGAAAGCAGTGTGACTGACGGTTTTCAGTTCAATGGGGGACGGCGCGCAGCCCGGTGCCCCGAGCAGAAGCAGCATCAATGCATAGCGCTGCTCTGGCTTTATTTCGGCGCGTGTCGCGGTGTGAAATGGTATGAATTTATCGATTAAAAAACAGCCAGCTGTGTCTGTGAAATTCATTTCATCGGAAATGAGATATAACGTCATGATTTACAGAAACAAATCCCGTTTCATCATCTATATTTAATATGCAGGCTGTGAGTAGCGATACAACAAATACACCGTATTTCTCGGTGTCACGTTCGCTTGTCTGCAATTTTAAGTTAATTGGCCGACAAAGGGTGACACAGCAACTGATATTCAGGGGGATGGAAAAATGGATGTAGAAACGCGGATGATTGAGCTTATCGTTAAATCTGGCGAAACACGTTCCTGCGCAATGGAAGCACTGAGATCCGCTCGCCGAGGCGAGTGGGATCACGTCGATGAACTATTAAAAATGGCTGCGGTAGCGCTGAATAAAGCGCAGTTGATCCAGACCGGATTTATTGGTTATCAGAGTAAGGAAAAAACCAATCTCGAACTTATCGTCGTGCACGCGCAGGATCACCTGATGAATGCGATGCTGTGCCGTGAACTGGCTGAAGAGATAATTGAACTCAGGAAAGAGGTATCTGGCGTTAATATGCACATGCGCTGACCATATTGCTGAGCAAATGAAAAGCCATTCAGCCTCACGCTGAGTGGCTTTGCTATTTCGGGGAGAACAAGATTACTCATGAATTTGTATAATAGAGACAAGTTCATAACCCCACTATTTTGGATACTCTGGTGTTAAAAGAAAATTTTAATGACCTCATCTCGTTCCCGTGGTGGGAATAGAACGCAGTTTTACCAAAGCGGCAGCGAAGCTCGGGCTTTCCCAGTAGGCGCTAAGCCGAACGCTATTTTTTCTGCGTTATTTATTAGGGTGATTTTTATTATTTTTTAATTATCGATTCTATAAAAATAAAGTGGATATTCACCGTGCTTCGATCAGATACCTTCAGAGATTAATGCCTTGACTGCTCACATTGATTTTTTATCTTCATCATTCCCGCTGGCGGCAAGGGGGCTGTCATCATATTACCAGCAAACAGTGACTCACGAGGCTCCTGCCATCGAACCTTTCCCTCTCATATTCAGGCTACGTAAGCGACAAGAAAGGCAGGAAAACTGTTTCCTGCGGCTGATTATTGTGACGGACATAAACACTGTACATACCGTTACACAGCAACGCTCATCATCGAAGATAACCCTGGTATATAATCCAAAACACAGGGATAGATTTACGTGAAGATAAAAATTCACAAATTTCAAACAATAAATATCATGTAGCCTTACTTTATAATGAAAATCAAAAATACTCTCTGCCTACATATCCTGATGGCAACCTTCGCCATCCTGTTTCTTAGCGTTCCACCGCTGGTGGCGAGCATTGATCCGGCGCTAACATTCCAGCCATTGATTAATACAATGGATGGAACGCCAAAAGAACAAAGGGAAAAAATAGCCACTATTTCTCATGCTTTACAGGGAAATGCGATTTTCTTTCTCGCTGCTTCCGAGGTTTCGACCTCTGAAGATGAACATTACGCAGTATATAATTACTTTAATAACCAGCTACATCGTCCAGTCGTGGCCTATGGCGATAGTTATGTCGATAGCGTTACGCATTTTCTACTGCTCTCGCGTTTTAAGAATGATCTTAACGCTAACAGTAAAGTTGTTTTGCTGCTGGCGCCCGATAGCTTTTATTCAGACGGTATTCCGCCGTCAATTTTTGCCAACAATTTCCCAGCATCTATTTTTAATCCGCTGATGAAGAATGACCAGACGCGTCCTTTTTTGGTCAATTACTTACAACATATCGATAAAGAAGAGATAAGTCATTTAACTTTCGGCCAAATGAAAGTCTATGGATGGCACCCCCAAATTATCTGGCAGGAAGTGAGTTATCAATTTGCTAATTTCTGCGAGCTGATAAAAAACGACTGGCTGGCGATGTTACATATTGTTCCGCAGCCTGCACAACCGTGGCCTCACCCGTCAACGACCAATGTTGCGCCTGACTGGGAGCGCGAACTGGCTCAGGCTCATGAGTTGAATAAGTCTCGTCAGCAAAGCGCAGCCACGTTATGGATGGATAAGACTGTTTTTGCCGACGATCAAACACCGGAAGAATGGGACAATGCGCCGATTGCTCCTGCGCAAATGGAGGCATTACGGGCGACGATTAAATTGCTTAAAGCGCGCAACGCCAGGTTTGTCGTCATTGTCGATCCGATTAATCCGTGGGCGATTAATAATTCCCGAAAATTCCAGCCAGTCGATAGCCAGATCAGATCGATGCTGGAGGAAAACAAGGTTCCTTATTTTGATATGTATGCGCAGCTTTATCAGAACGGCTGGAATTGGGATCGCCTGCACCCAACCGAGCCTGCATGGGTCGCGATGGATAAATTTATTGCTGAGAGTTTTAAATGATGAAAACCGCCATTCGCCTTTTTTTCCTTTATCTCTTTCTGGCGGTAACCATCGTCGCATGGACCTCTGTTGATGAAAGCATGAGTTTAAAAGTGCATTTTGAATATCAAAAATTCTGAAGGATGAATGATGTACAGCTCCGGAATGTTTTTTTTCCTTCTGTTTTCATCAGCATTAGTGTTTACGCTGATTAATCGCGTATTTAGTTATCGGCTGACGTATTTATCCGCTTTTTCCGTATTGGCGGTATTAGGCTGGGGATATATTTTCCAGGGGGATTACGTTGTTCCCGTGGCGGTTTTCCTGAGTTTTTATATTCTCGTCACCTTAAAAGAGAAAGGCTGGTTAAAAACCTGGCAGGCGGTCAGCCTGACGTTGCTCCCACTATTTTTGGTGAAATTACACCTCAATAACCATTGGGGCATGATTGGCCTGTCTTTTATGACCTTCCGCGCCATTGACGTTCTGCTTTATCGCAGTAAAAAAGATGGTCAGAATTTCCTGCATTACTTTTGCTACCTCTTTATGCCTTTTATTATTCTGGCTGGCCCGATGTATCGCTGGCGGACATGGCTTATTGACATTAATAAACCAGTTTTCACGTTGACCCGTGAGCAGTTTTTAGTGGCTGTGGAGCAAATTTTTACCGGTATTATTCAGAAGTTCTTATTCGCCATGCTGATCAATAATCTGGTTATTGAGTCGTGGAGCCATCGCCCATTTACGTTAAGCGTTGGTGTGGTGATGTCGTTGGCCTACAGCGCCTATCTGTATTTTGATTTTGCTGGTTACAGCAATATGGCTATTGGAGCAGGGCGCTTATTTGGTCTGAATATCCCGGCGAACTTCAATATGCCCATTTTGGCTAAAAACCCGCAGGATTTCTGGCGTCGTTTCCACATCAGCCTGTCTGAATGGCTGAGAGACGTGGTCTTTATGCCGATTTATATGAATCTGATGAAGCTCGATTTTTTCCGACAGAACAAAACGCTGGCGCAGAATATTGGCATCTTCTGCACCCTGTTTTGCATGGGGGCATGGAACGGGCTCGAACGACACTATGTCATTAGCGGCGCATTGTTTGGCGCTATTTCGGTTGCTCACAACATGTTGCAATGGTCTGCCAAGCGCAACCCGGCTCTGCACCATTGTCTACATCATCCGGTTATTGTGTTCATCGGTCGAATTCTGACGCTGGCAAGCGCCGCGGCCTCCCTCTATATCTTTAGCGGAATGTCTCCTCTATGAACCTTCACTCAGAGCTTCAGGAACTGCAAGATTTCCTTCGTGCGGCACTACTCCAGCCCGCTAATCCAAATCAACTGGCGATTAGCGGCAGCGATGACGCGATGACCTGGCAACAGTTATCCGTTGCCGTGACAGACTGGTCGCAGCGCTATCAGCAATGCCAGCGGCCGGCAGGTTCACCCGTCGTGCTATATGGGCACCAGCAGGCGGAGTTTGCCGTGGCGATCTATAGCTGTCTGCTGCATAACATTCCGTATGTCCCGGTGGACTGCATCTATCCGCAGGAGCGACTCAGGGAGATTTGCCGCCTGGCGAACGCCCCTTACTACTACGATGTCGTGACCCGGCAGTTCATTGCGACCGGTAAGGCTGGTCAGGCGCTCGTCGAGCAGGAGCTCGCCTATATCATGTTCACCTCCGGCAGCACCGGAAAACCCAAGGGTGTACAGATCGGGCGTGAAAGCCTGTGGCATTTCATGAAGTGGGTACGTGAGGATTTCTCGCTGCCAGACGCGCCGGTGCTGATGAACCATGCGGTGTTCAGCTTCGATCTCTCTCTGATTCCGCTGCTGGCGAATCTGGCAACGGGGGGGCACATCGTTCTGAATGCGAAAGAGGATATCGCAGCAGAAAACTGGCTCGAACGCCTGAAAGACAATGGCGTTTCCGTTTGGGTCTCAACGCCATCTTTCGCCTACCAAAGGCTGCTTTCTCCTCAGTTCAACAGTGAATATTTACCTGAACTCAACGTCTTTGTGTTCATTGGCGAAGTGCTAAACAAGGCGCTGGTCAAACAGTTACGCCGTCGCTTCCCGCACGCCAAAATTCTCAACTCCTATGGCCCAACGGAAGCGACTATCGCTACCACCGTCATCGAAATCACCGATGACATCCTGCACAGCGAAAACGATCTGCTGCCGGTCGGCGCGATGATGCCGGATTCCAGAATGGAAATTACCGCTGAGGGTGAGCTGATTATTTGGGGCAAAAATGTGATGCGCGGCTACCTTGGGCTCACGCAGGAGAACGCTGAGAAATTGCTGCATCGGGGAAGTGAAGCATTCCGAGGATACAGAACCGGCGACCTAGGCTACGAGGATGGCCTTCTGTATTGTCAGGGTAGAAATGACAGCCAGATCAAACTCAATGGCTACCGTATTGAAATCAACGAGATTGAAAACCGCCTGCTGGCGATATCCGACATCAGCGAGGCGGTTGTTCTGCCGCTGATGAAATCAGGCGGCGGTGTTCTGCGTATAGCGGCATTCTGTGTGACGAACTTAGCGCCAGAAGCGATTAAAACCTCGTTATCTAAGGTGATTCCGCCTTACATGGTGCCTTCCCAAATCATTATCAAAGATGCGTTGCCGCTGAACCCTAACGGCAAAATCGATCGTAAACTGCTGGATACCCATGCCCGCACGATTTAATTATCTCAGGAAAAATCATGGAACAAGAAATACTCGCGCTGTTTGAAAAGATCTTATCCCGTAAAGTGGGCTTTAACGATGAGCTAATTGAGTCCGATATTCTTGACTCGATTCTGGCGGTCGATCTGGTGCTGGAAGTGCAGGACGTTTACGGCTGCGTGATCCCACCAACCGAAGTTGCTACCGTTCTGAAGACTCCAGCGGATCTGGCTCGTTACATTGAAGAGAACCGTAGCTAATCCTTAAACAACGACGGTTTTGCACTATTTAAAGATCCCGGATAGATTTATCTGGGATCTTTTTTATTACCAACTGAAAAACCACGTCCTGTGGGCGTGGTCATCAACAGATTTTTGTCTTCGAATTTAACTCTCAGGATTGGCTGAGGCTTATTTTTGAGGGTTTTGATACGTCCTTATAGGGCGCAATCAAAGCCGCCTTCTATGAAGGCGGATTTTTACTTAGCTAAGAGTTCTCTTCGGACGATTTCTGCGCCTGCACGTAACGCATTGAGCTTGCCGGTGGCTACTCGACGAGGCAAGGGAGCCATGCCACAGTTGGTTGAAGGATAGAGCTTGTCGGCATCGACAAACTGAAGCGCTTTTCGCAGAGTATCGGCTACTTCCTCTGGTGTCTCAATGGCATTAGTTGCCACGTCAATGGCTCCAACCATCACTTTTTTACCGCGAATCAGTTCAAGCAAATCCATGGGAACATGCGAGTTATGACATTCCAGTGAGATAATATCGATATTGGATGTTTGCAGTTTAGGAAACGCTTCTTCATATTGGCGCCACTCTGATCCCAGCGTCTTTTTCCAATCTGTATTGGCTTTGATGCCATATCCGTAGCAGATATGTACCGCTGTCTCACATTTCAGCCCTTCAATCGCTCTTTCTAACGCGGCGATACCCCAATCATTCACTTCATCAAAAAAGACATTAAAAGCGGGTTCATCAAACTGAATAATATCCACACCCGCAGCTTCTAACTCTCTGGCTTCTTGATTGAGAATTTTTGCGAATTCCCAGGCTAGCTTTTCGCGGCTTTTATAGTGGTTATCATAGAGTGTGTCGATCATCGTCATCGGCCCTGGTAAGGCCCATTTAATGGGTTTTTTGGTCAACTGACGTAAAAACTTGGCATCTTCAACAAAAACAGGTTTTTGACGCGCTACTGCACCGACAACTGTCGGTACGCTTGCGTCATAGCGATTACGAATTTTAACGACTTCACGTTTCTCAAAATCCACGCCGCTAAGATGCTCAATAAACGTCGTGACAAAGTGTTGGCGCGTTTGCTCGCCATCGCTGACTATATCAATCCCTGCACGCAGTTGATCAAACAGTGACAAACTCAGAGCATCTTTTTTCCCCTCAATTAACTCTTCGTTTTGTAATTTCCAGGGAGACCACAGTTTCTCAGGCTCTGCGAGCCAGGACGGTTTGGGCAAACTTCCAGCAGTTGACGTGGGTAGCAATGTTTTCATAGCAGGTGACCTTATATTTTTTGGTGAATCAAAGCGCGTAATGAGCAGACCATTGCTCAAGAATACTTTTGTATCGGTTGATGAAGTGCTCTTCAGTAAACTTTCCTTGCTCAATAGCCAACTGACTGCGTTCTACCCGATCATAAACAATTTTTGTTAATGAATGATCCTGATGATTCAGGTTGGGTTGATAGTCTTGTCCTGCTGCCGAGTTAGCATTGTAAATCTCAGGTCGGTAAATTTTTTGGAAAGTCTCCATCGTGCTGATAGTACTGATAAGCTCAAGATTCGTGTAATCGCTCAGTAAATCACCAGAAAAATAAAAAGCCAAAGGTGCAACACTATTTGCAGGCATAAAGTAGCGGGCCTGTAATCCCATCTTTTCGAAATAATGATCGGTCAAGGAAGACGCATTTTGCTGGTATTCGATGCCCAAGACAGGATGCTGATTCCCTGTCCGATGGTAGGTGTTTTTACTTGAAACGCTTAGGCATATAACCGGTTGTTTATTAAAGTTATCTTTGTAAAAGTTTGAATTCGTGAAACATTTAAATAATTTCCCATGCAAATCGCCAAAATTATCTGGCGTGCTAAATCCGGGGTGACTCTTATTATGCTCTGGCAGTAACACGCTAAAATCATAATCTCGCACGTAAGAGGAAAAGTTATTCCCTACGATGCCTTCAATGCGTTCATTGGTTTTTTTATCAACAATATTCGTTTTCAATATTTCAATGACTGGAAAGGTGTTGCCATTGCCTTCAATGTCAATCTCAACGGAAATGATTTCAAGTTCGACAGAATAACGGTCAGCTTTGGGATTATCCCAATATGCTAATGTATTGAAGCGGTTATCAATCATCAGTAACGTGTTGCGCAAGTTCTCCTGACGGCTCTTGCCTCTGGCCAAATTAGCAAAGTTGGTCGTGATACGCGTATTTTCTGAGGGATTATAATTCTCATCGAAGCTACTGCTCTTAATTGTAAATGTAAAATCTTTATTCATTACTGTCTTTGCATCCTAATATTTGATATGAAAGCTGAATTAATTTGTTGATTTTAATGGTTTTGTTTGTTTCTCACTCAGCGGTCTTCATGTTGTCAATACGTTAACATTGCATATTTTATGCCTGAATCATTACCTGAGTGAAAGAGACTTAATTTCATTACAACATGAACCATATTCATGATCAGGGGTACTGCCATGACTGGTGTTGTTGCAGAAATCCCTGCCCTCCAGAATTTACCGCTGCAACCCATGGGTCAGTAGCGGCAACAGGATCAGAAAACGGAGAGGATTACTTATCAGGTTAGTGCAATCTCCCAACCTACTCGTCGAGGTCGGCCAAGATATTTGGGTTAATTGTCAGTCAGTAATAAAAAACTACGCCACGCGCACATCGTTTGAAGGAGTTCGCCAATTTTATTTTTCCGGCTCCTTCTCCATTCACCAGAGGAGAAAAAACGATGAGTACCACTACCGATTACCGCCTTCTTAACGACCAGTTCGTGGATATGGCATTTATTACCCAGTTGACCGGATTAACCGACAAATGGTTTTACAAGCTGATTCAACTGGGTGAGTTTCCGAAGCCGATTAAGCTAGGCCGCAGTTCCCGCTGGCTGCAAAGTGAAGTCGAAATCTGGTTACAGCAACGTATCGATCAGTCTCGCAATAGTCACGTCTTCACTCTCCCTTTTTTATCAAAATGTGAATAACAGACCGCTATCCGATTCCACGGAGGACACCGACTGTCTGTTATTCAGCATACTGGAGACTTTTCTAAATGACACGTAATACGGCACTATCCACGTTGCTGGATAAGTACCAAAGCGATCTTGACGACAGTGCAGCGCACGCCATCCATCAGGGTATCAGTACGCGAAAAATTCATACTTTCCATCGGTTGAGACTGACGGCAGTTTCCCTGCCAGACCAGCATAAGTCGCATCTGATTGTCCCCGCAAAACTAATGCAGAAATCAAGAATATCGCGTATTGAGGCTGCCAGCAGAGCCATTCTGCCAGTGGAGACCAGACGCTACCTTCGACGGTATCTTATGCTGAGCGCTATTCTGATCAGCGAATGTGATCGACTACATCTGGATGAATTGAGTGACAGCCTTCAAAGACTATTTGATCGAGAAAATGAACCCGGTATTCAGGAAACGTTAACACTACTGTGCTGGCCTGAACTACTTAACGGCCTGTCTTATGGTGAATGGGCATCGCTGGCTGATAAAACCGACAGACAGATTCAGGTGTGGATTAAGACCCGTCTACGCACTCAGCCAGCACGTCGGGCAATGATTGACGAATACGTTTTCTTCGCCTGCTTTGGTTACTGGAGAGATTATTACCCTGCTTGATATTGATAAATTTATAAGGACATCCTCCCCATCCATCGTCAATACCTTCCAAATAGACGGCCATCTCACACCCTTAACGCAAACTTTCAGCATAACTACGCATTCTGCGCAACTTCTTGCTCACTTTCTGGCATAAATCACTTTTTGCGCAATGGATGCCGTTTTTTCGCGAGGTCTGCGCAACTTCTTGCTCAAATTTGACTTAGGGAAAATTTGAGTTAAGTAATTTACCATTAAAAACAATAACATAAAAATTGGCATGCGGATTGCTATACGAACAGTGAAGTTATTCAACTCGTTCAACAACAAGGAGCAAAACTATGCCAACTCCATGCTATATCAGCATCGAAGGGAAAACGCAGGGCAACATCACCGCAGGGGCTTTCACCT
>NZ_JQHM01000012.1 GCF_000749845.1 Pectobacterium betavasculorum
CGGTCTTGTGAGTGCCCACACAGATTGTCTGATTATATTGTTAAAGAGCAGTGCCACTTCATCGGTGGCGCGGGCTGCATATACTATGCTAATCCGCTTTAAAGTCAAGTCATTACTGACCGCCTTTGTTGAATCTTTTTCCTGTCACTGCAACTGCGTGTCGCTGTTGCCGTGTCAGTGGAGGCGCATTATAGGGACTTCTCGGCGGCTGACAAGCGCTAAATGCAAAATAATTACCGAGTGGGGATTTTTTCAGCAAAGCGCAGTAAAAGACAGCGTTATGCCGGATTTTTCGCCGCTAATTGGGCGAAATCCTGTGCGAAACGGGCAACCTGCTGCCAGTCCGTATATTCAACCTCTTTAGTGCTATCCGTTTCGCCGCCCGTCATACGCATAATGAGTTGAATCATTACCCGATCGAACCAACGATAACGCGGATAACGCAGAGCACCCGCGAACACACAACACAGATCTGGCTGCCAAGGGGAACTAAGCAGGAATTTACGCGTATAGGCATTGGTTTGTATTGTGCGCTTCTCTGGTTTACGTGCAGTGAGATTCACCGAGAAGAACGCACTAGGCAATTGTTGCAGAGAAGCCAGATGTTTATGGATAAATTGATTTACCGCTGGATGAAAGCGCCCGTACCGAATCGAGGCCCCAATAAGGACCTGGTCGTACTGACCCAGATCGATATCACTCGTATTGAGTACGTTAACAACATCACACTCCAGGGTTCCTTTCAGCGTATTCGCAATAGAGGAGGCAATCGCCCTTGTTTGCCCATCCCGACTCGAAAACACGATCAAAGCTTTCATTGTTCTTTATCCTTATGGGTACTATTCCCGCCAGAAGGTTGGCGTAAACAGCACTAAAAGCGTGAAGACTTCCAAACGACCAAACAGCATTGTCAGTATCAGAATCCATTTCGCCGTATCATTCATCGACGTAAAATTCTCAGCGACGACGCCCAACCCCGGCCCCAGATTATTCAATGTGGCAGCGACCGCAGCAAACGCGGAGAAATCATCAACGCCTGTTGCAATAACGGCCAGCATGCTGACAATGAAAACCAGTGCATACGCGGAAAAGAATCCCCATACCGCTTCAAGGATGCGCTCCGGTAACGCTCGGTGGCCCAACTTAATTGTGTAAACCGCATTCGGATGAACTAAACGCTTAAGCTCGCGCGATCCTTGTAGGAAAAGCAGAAGGATACGAATCACTTTCAAGCCACCGCCGGTTGACCCCGCGCACCCGCCAATAAACGCGGAGCACAGAAGCAGAACCGGCAGAAAAAGTGGCCACGATGCAATGCTATCCGTCGTAAACCCTGCGGTTGTCGCCATGGAGACAACCTGAAAGAATGCCTGATTGATCGTCTGCATCCCGCTGTCATAAACATGGTGGACCCACAGGACAATCGTACACACGGCGACTAGCGACAACTGAACAAAAATGAACATGCGGAATTCCGGGTCACGCCAGTATACCTTCAGGCTGCGGCCGCTCAGCAGAGCAAAGTGCAAGCCAAAGTTACAACCGGAAATCAGCAGGAATATCGCGATAATGGTGTTAATCGTTGGGCTATTGAAGTAGCCAATACTGGCATCGTGGGTAGAGAACCCCCCGACCGATACCGTAGAGAAGCTATGCCCAATAGCATCAAATACCGGCATGCCCGCCAGCCACAGCGCAACGGCACAGGCAATGGTGAGTAAGAGATAAATCAGCCACAGCGTCTTCGCCGTATCGGCAATACGCGGGCGCATTTTGTTTTCCTTCAACGGCCCCGGCATCTCGGCACGATAAAGCTGCATCCCACCGACACCAAGAATCGGCAGGATAGCAACCGCGAGTACGATGATCCCCATCCCACCAAACCATTGCAGCATTTGCCGATAAAACAGGATGGCTTTAGGCAATGAATCCAGCCCGACCAGCGTGGTCGCCCCCGTTGTCGTTAACCCAGAGAACGATTCGAAAAAAGCATCCGTTAAGCCCAAATTAGGGTGTTCAGCAAACAGGAAAGGCAGCGCACCAACGCTTCCCAGCACCGTCCAGAAGAGGACAACGATTAGGAACCCTTCTCGAGACTTCAGCTCATGCTTCTGCTTGCGGTTTGGTAGCCACAGCACGATGCCAATGGCCAGCGCGACAAAAAACGTCTGCGTAAAGGCCCGACCTGCGCCATCGCGGTAAATTAACGCCACCAGTCCAGGAATAACCATCGTCCCGGAAAAAAGGATAACCAACTGGCCGACAATACGGGTTATGGCGCGCAAGTGCATCGCAGGGAATTCCTTAATGATTCATAAAAAAGCGCTGGGATTATTATGGAATCGGCAATAAATGCAACGCACCGCGACTTAAATCACGCAATTTCGTTGCCGCTTCCTCGGTTCCTCTGACAGGTATAGAGAACCGCAATACGACATCCACGCCATACTCACTATGCAAAACTTTTCCGCCAAGCTGAAAGATGAGTGATTCAACCTGGGGTAACAGTGCATAGTCACATTGTAAGCCATACTCTTTTTGCAAGACTTTCTCTTGCAACGATAGCAGCTTCAGCGCTTGCTGGACGCCACCGCCATAAGCCTTTACTAACCCGCCCGTGCCTAGCGGGATTCCGCCATAGTAACGCACCACTACGGCCGTAATCTCGCCGATACCACTTCCCATCAGTTGCGACAGCATCGGTTTACCTGCCGTACCGGACGGTTCACCATCGTCAGAAAAACCAAGCTGTTGGGAATCGTCAGGCGCACCCGCAACAAACGCCCAACAGTGGTGCCCTGCCGAGGCATGTTCTTCCCTGACGTGTTGGATAAACGCTTTTGCCGCATCGATTCCCGGCGTTGCCGTCAGGATCGTAGTAAAGCGGCTTTTCTTGATTTCCTCACTGAAGCTCACGGGCGCAGCAGGGATGGGATACGCTTGCATCAGGCCAGATTCTGGTCGCGCGTCATGTTTTCCACACGTCCTTCATGAATGACAATATTATCCTCGATGCGAATACCACCAAACGGTTTCAGCGCATCGATTTTTTGCCAGTCAAAGTGTTGGCTACATTCACTATCACGCCACGGCGCGAGCAAGGACTCAATGAAATAGATGCCCGGTTCGATCGTCATAACCATGCCAGGCTCAAGCACACGGGTACAACGTAGGTAAGGATGCTGTGCCGGCGCCGCCAGATGTGTACCGCGATCGTCCTGCATAAAACCAGCAACATCATGTACCTGCAAGCCCAGCGGGTGGCCAAGGCCGTGCGGCAGGAAAGGCGATGTAAGCCCCTGCTCTACCATAGCTTCTTCGCTGATATCCCGAACCAGCTGATGTGATTTCAGTAGTTTCGCAATCCGCTGATGCATCTGAATGTGGTAATCGGTATAGCGCACTCCCGCCTGAATGGTCTCAATCAGCGCAAGCATTTCCTGATTGAGATCTTTAATCAGTTGAGCAAAAGTCCCATCGCTCTGCGCAGAATAGGTTCGCGTGAGGTCAGCAGCATATCCGTTATATTCGGCGCCCGCATCAATCAGAAAACTGCGGACATCCGAAGGCGCCTGATGATCCAACTGGGTATAGTGCAACACCGCTGCGTGTTCGTTTATCGCGATGATATTACCGTAAGGTACATCGATATCCCGATGCCCAGTGGCCGTCAGATACGCCAAATTAATATCGAACTCGCTCATGCCGGAAAGAAATGCTTCATGCGCTGCACGATGGCCGATAACCGCCGTCTTCTGTGCTTCACGCATGCAGGCCAGCTCGTAGTCTGTTTTGTAAGCGCGATGATAGTGCAGATAATCCAACACACCCTGAGGATTGATATTGCCCGCTCGAATCCCCAAATCCTGCGCACGTTGTGGTGCATAGCCGATATAGGCAACACGCTCTCGCTGCGCTGGAAGCAGTTGCCCGATATCATTGGCATTCCGTAGCACGGCAATATCAATCTCTTCGGTCCAGAAGCTCTCGGGAGCCGGAGCAACGTTGTGCCAGTAATCAACTGGCGAGTAGAACCACAGCTTCGGCGGATTAACGCCGTCAATCCATAGCCAGCAGTTCGGTACCTGAGTGACTGGCACCCAAGCTTTAAACTGCGGGTTAACTTTAAAAGGATAGTCGTGATCGTCCAGAAAAACGGTCAACAGCTCACCAGAGTGAATCAGTAATGCGTCAAGCTGATGGCGCGCTAAAACCGTCTGAGCACGCGTTTGCAGCGTAGCCAGATGGTGATGGTATAAAGAAGCCAGCTTTTCCATGAGTATCCTTGTACGTCACGACATGATCCCTTCATTTTAACACAGGCATCACCCAAGGGCAGCGTCCGGTGCTTTGTGATCGATTCGGCAAAAAATTAATCTCCCGTTTGCAAAAAATTAACATTATAACCACAATTCAATTATCTGGTCATACCAGATCACTAACACAAACAGCGGAGATAAACATGCTTTATCAAGGTGAATCCCTCTACCTTAATTGGCTTGAGGACGGCATTGCCGAGCTGGTATTTTCTGCCCCAGGCTCCGTTAACACGCTAGATACCCGCACGGTTGCCAGCCTGGGTAAGGCACTGGACGTTCTGGCGGAACAGCCGAACCTGAAGGGATTACTGCTGCGATCAGACAAACCCGCATTTATTGTCGGTGCCGATATCACAGAATTCCTTTCTCTTTTTGCCGCGCCAGCCGAAAAGCTGCATGAGTGGCTTGTCTTCGCCAACTGTATTTTCAACCGTCTTGAGGATTTACCCGTTCCCACGCTGTCCGCGATTAATAGCTATGCGCTAGGAGGCGGCTGCGAATGCGTGCTGGCAACCGATTTTCGCTTAGCAACGCCAGATGCACGAATCGGGTTGCCAGAGACTAAACTAGGGATCATGCCAGGCTTTGGCGGTACAGTCAGGCTACCGCGCCTGCTGGGTGCAGACAGCGCGCTGGAGATTATCGCCGCAGGTAAAGACGTCAGCGCAGCCGATGCTTTAAAAGTGGGGCTGCTGCAGGCTGTTGTCGCCAATGAAAAGTTGATTCCCGCCGCTATCAAGATGCTAAAACAGGCTATAAATGGCGAATTGGACTGGCAGGGTTACCGACGCCCGAAACTTGAGGCGCTGAAACTCAATAAAATTGAAGCTATGATGAGCTTTACCACCGCTAAAGCGATGGTGCTACAAACCGCCGGGAAGCATTATCCAGCACCGATGTTAGCGGTAAAAACCATCGAAGCCGCCGCGACCATGACGCGAGATGATGCATTGCAACTCGAAACGCAGCACTTCGTTCAACTGGCGCGTTCAAATGAAGCTCGCGCACTCGTCGGTATTTTCCTCAACGATCAATATGTGAAAGGCAAAGCGAAGAAGCTGATTGGCGAAACATCCGTGCCTCAGCAGGCCGCCGTGCTGGGTGCGGGCATTATGGGCGGAGGGATTGCCTATCAGTCCGCGTTCAAGGGTGTGCCGATTCGGATGAAGGATATCAACGAGAAGCCCCTCGCGCTGGGGATGAATGAAGCAGCCAAGCTCCTGAATAAACAGATGGAGCGAGGTAAGCTAGACGGAATGAAAATGGCGACGATTTTAGCCAACATTCACCCGACGCTGGATTACGCCGGGTTCGAACGTACCGATATCGTCGTTGAAGCTGTGGTAGAAAACCCGAAAATCAAAGCCAGCGTTTTAGCGGAAACCGAATCGCACGTTAGCGAGCATACGATTCTGGCTTCGAATACCTCAACGATTCCAATTGCGGTGCTGGCTGCGTCGTTAAAGCGACCGCAAAATTTCTGCGGTATGCACTTCTTCAACCCAGTACACCGCATGCCGCTGGTCGAAATTATTCGCGGCCCTAAAACCAGCGACCGTACCATCGCCAGCGTAGTGGCTTATGCCAGCAAGATGGGCAAGACACCAATTGTCGTGAACGACTGCCCTGGATTCTTCGTGAATCGCGTTCTGTTTCCCTACTTTGCAGCATTCAGCTTACTGCTCAGAGACGGTGCCGATTTCCGCGAGATCGATAACGCCATGGAGAAGAAATTCGGTTGGCCGATGGGGCCAGCCTACCTGCTCGATGTTGTCGGCATTGATACCGCTCACCATGCCCAAGCGGTGATGGCAGAAGGCTTTCCACAGCGGATGGCAAAAGATTACCGTGATGCGATTGACGTATTGTTTGAGCATCAGCGCTTTGGGCAGAAAAATGGTCAGGGTTTCTACCGTTATCAAACAGATAGCAAAGGGAAGCTGCGCAAAGAACAGGATGAAACTGTAGATACATTTCTTAAAGACATTAGCCAACCGAAGAAAACGTTCAGCGCAGAAGAGATTATCGCTCGGATGATGATCCCGATGATTAATGAAGTTGCGCGCTGTCTGGAAGAAGGTATTGTCGCCAGCCCTGCCGAAGCGGACATGGCACTGGTATATGGATTAGGTTTCCCTCCCTTCCACGGCGGAGCCTGCCGCTATCTGGATACGTTGGGCAGTGCGCGTTATGTCGAGATGGCGCAACAGCTGGCTCACCTTGGCGCCATCTATCAGGTGCCTGACGGCTTACAGCAAAAAGCCAAAAACAATGAAGGCTATTATCCATCGGTCGCGCCACACGCGGACGTTTCCCACGGTCAACCGGCATGAGGACAGGAAATATGGAAAAGGTAGTGATTGTTGATGCCGTACGCACGCCGATGGGGCGATCCAAAGGCGGAGCCTTCCGGCAGGTGAGAGCCGAAGACCTGTCCGCGCACCTGATGCGTAGCCTATTGAGCCGAAACGCAGCGCTAGACGCCCATGAGATCGACGATATCTATTGGGGATGTGTACAGCAGACGCTGGAGCAAGGTTTCAACGTGGCACGCAATGCCGCTTTACTGGCTGAAATCCCGGTGAGCGTACCCGCCACTACCGTTAACCGACTCTGTGGCTCTTCTATGCAGGCGCTCCACGATGCTGCCCGTGCGATTATGGTGGGCGATGCGAATGTCTGTTTAATCGGCGGCGTGGAGCATATGGGACATGTGCCGATGAATCATGGGGTCGATTTTCATCCAGGACTGAGCCGCACCGTAGCTAAAGCCGCAGGAATGATGGGGCTGACGGCCGAAATGCTCGCGCGTATGCACAACATTAGTCGTGAGATGCAGGATCAATTCGCCGCCCGCTCACACCAGCGAGCTTACAACGCCACCCAATCTGGCGCATTTCGTCATGAAATCGTCCCCACGGCAGGCCATGATGCCGACGGCGCGCTGCAACGTTTCGATTATGATGAAGTGATTCGCCCGGATACTACCATCGATAGTCTTGCCGCTCTCAAACCAGCATTCGATCCGGTTAACGGCACGGTGACAGCTGGGTCATCCTCAGCGTTGTCCGATGGCGCATCGGCCATGTTGATCATGAGCGAATCCCGCGCAGCATCATTAGGTTTACCGGTGCGGGCCCGCATTCGGGCGATGGCCGTGGTGGGCTGCGATCCCTCTATTATGGGCTATGGTCCTGTCCCGGCCACTAAACTGGCGCTGAAGCGAGCAGGCTTGAGTCTGGCCGATATCGGCATCTTTGAACTGAATGAGGCATTCGCCGCCCAAACGCTACCCTGCATTAAAGATCTGGGTCTATTGGAACAGCTCGATGAAAAGGTCAATCTCAACGGCGGAGCCATCGCGCTGGGTCACCCGCTCGGCTGCTCGGGGGCTCGCATCTCTACCACATTGATTAATCTGATGGAAAGCCGAGACGTTCAGTTTGGTGTAGCGACGATGTGCATCGGCTTGGGACAGGGTATTGCGACGGTATTTGAACGCCCCTGAGCGTAGACAAGCTCTGCAAGCAACGCCCGTAGACACAAAAAATCCCACCGCTGTGGGATTTTTACTGTTTATCTCTTACTGTCGCCGACGGCTTTAAATAAACGAAAATGCGTCGCTGAACATATGGGCAGTCAGCGCACCGCGCTCGTTGCAAAAACGTTCACGCGCAATTTTCGCCATTTCAAAGCGCCCGGCAATGTAAATATCTTGTTCAGCCAGTGAACCATAATCCTGCAATACTGCGCTCAGAACGGTACCCGTTCTGCCATCCCACCCTTCTTCTGGCTGTTCGACGACAGGCACCACACGCAGATTCGCGTGGTTGGCTGCAAAACCCTCAAGCTCTGTTAAATCATACAGATGCTGGGATTCACGTCCGCCCCAGTAAATGGAGATATCGCGATCGGGTTGCTGTGCCAGCGCGGTCAGCAGAATAGAGCGCACGTACGAAAATCCAGTTCCACCGGCAATCAATACCAGTGGACGCGTACTTTCTTCCCGCAGCCAGGCTTCACCATGCGGAATATCGACCGTCAGGGTTTTTTCCTTGTGAATGCGTTCCATCACCGCCATCGCGTAAAGATTCAGTTCGGATGCCCCAATGTGCAACTCGATAAAATTTTTATCCATCGGGGTTGATGCCAGTGAGAAAGGACGTTTATCCCGATCGCCCATCACTACCATCAAATACTGACCAGCCCGAAAGGAAAAAGGCGCTTCAGGTAATAAACGAACGCGATAGACCGTATCGGTTATGGCTTCAACCGAAGTCACTTTACAGCTCAATGTTGTCATGCATTCCCTCTATAGGGTCATAAAAGCAAAACTGAGAACAGAGCAGCAGCCGTTAACGCCGGGGCTCTCTGTCACTAAAAATGGCTAGCTCGTCCCATATTTCATCAATGCGGGCACAAACCTGCGGGTCTTTCTTGATGGGGTGTCCCCACTCACGCTGCGTTTCGCCAGGCCATTTATTGGTGGCGTCCAGACCCATTTTGGAGCCCAGACCAGAAACCGGTGAGGCAAAATCAAGATAGTCTATCGGTGTATTTTCCACTAATACCGTATCGCGTGCCGGATCCATGCGCGTAGTGATCGCCCATATCACGTCTTTCCAGTCGCGCGCGTTTACATCATCATCGCAGACAATGACGAATTTCGTATACATGAACTGACGTAAAAAAGACCAGACGCCCATCATGACGCGTTTGGCATGGCCCGCGTACTGTTTCTTCATGGTAACGACCGCCAGACGGTAAGAGCAACCCTCCGGGGGCAAATAAAAATCGACAATCTCAGGAAACTGCTTTTGCAGGATCGGCACGAAAACTTCGTTCAACGCCACGCCCAGCACGGCGGGTTCATCCGGTGGCCGCCCCGTGTAAGTCGAGTGATAAATGGCATTCTGGCGTTGAGTGATATGCGTGACGGTAAAGACAGGGAAGTGATCGACTTCATTATAATAGCCGGTATGGTCGCCATAAGGCCCTTCAGCCGCCATTTCTCCGGGTTCAATATAGCCTTCAAGAACAATTTCCGCGCTGGCGGGGACTTCCAAATCGTTCGACAAACACTTCACAACTTCAGTCTTATGCCCACGCAGTAAACCCGCAAAGGCATATTCCGATAGCGTGTCAGGCACCGGCGTCACTGCACCGAGAATCGTCGCTGGGTCAGCACCCAGCGCAACAGCCACGGGGAAACGTTGCCCCGGATTTTCCTGACACCACTCTTGAAAATCCAGTGCGCCACCGCGATGAGACAGCCAGCGCATAATCAGTTTGTTTTTACCTAGCACCTGCTGGCGATAGATCCCCAGATTCTGCCGCTCTTTGTGCGGCCCACGTGTCACGGTGAGCCCCCAGGTAATGAGCGGCGCAGCGTCTTCAGGCCAGCACTGCATCACCGGAATCCGACGCAGGTCAACATCATCACCCTGCCAAATCTGTTCCTGACACGGTGCCGAAGACAGCCGTTTCGTCGGCATATTCAGTACCTGACGGAACTTCGGCATTTTATCGACCAGATCGCGAAACCCTTTCGGTGGCTCCGGTTCTTTCAAAAATGCCAGCAGTTTGCCCACGTCTCGTAATGCGCTGACCTCTTCCTGTCCCATTCCTAAAGCAACACGTTTCGGCGTGCCAAATAAATTGCACAGCACTGGCATGTCATAGCCTTTTGGGTTCTCAAACAGGAGGGCTGGACCTTCCGCACGCAACGTCCGATCGGCAATTTCCGTCATTTCAAGGTAGGGATCGATGGGCTGAGTAATGCGTTTCAACTCCCCTCTCTCTTCCAGCAGCGAGAGGAACTCGCGTAAGTCACGGTATTTCATGCTATTCATCGGGGGCAGTCTATCGTTGTGGCTATTATAAAGTCTCTTCGCCAACCTGTCGCTTCCCGCAGCGCCTATTTATGGCAAGAATCTAATCACCATCAAGAATCCGATCGCCAAAATGTGGTAACAAAAATATCTGCCGAAAATTTTTTATCCGTGCTTGCTTTTGTTATGCTTGCTTGTCGGAATCATAAGTCTGCGAAATTATGGAAGCCTGGTACTTACTGTATTGTAAACGTGGTCAACTGCTGCGAGCGAAAGAACACCTGGAACGTCAGGAAGTAATCTGCGTGAGCCCGATGATCACGCTGGATAAAATCGTTCGCGGTAAACGAACTGAAGTCTGTGAGCCGCTGTTCCCGAACTACCTGTTTGTGGAATTCGACCCCGAACGTATCCACACCACTACCATCAGCGCCACGCGCGGGGTGAGTAACTTTGTGCGATTTGGCGCACTACCCGCGACTGTTCCACAGCAGGTTATTGATGAGTTGTCACTTCGCCCCATGCAGGTAATCATTGATCCACTGACGCCACAGCCTGGCGATAGCGTGGTCATTACTGACGGTATTTTCTCTGGTCTTCAGGCTATCTACACCGAACCTGACGGCGAAGCCCGCTCGATGTTATTGCTGAATATGTTGAACAAGCAGGTCAAGCAGAGCCTCGATAATCGCGAGTTTCGCAAAGCCTAGTTTGCCCCTTTGCCCCATCCGGTGCGTTTACACCGCACCGGATGAGAACTGGCTTAGCGTTGCATATGCTGATCGTGTAGCCACTGTGCAACACGCTTGGCAAAATAGGTCAGGACACCATCCGCACCCGCACGCTTAAAGCACAGCAGAGACTCCATCACTACCGGTTGCTCCTGCAACCAGCCGTTCTGAATCGCCGCCATGTGCATCGCATACTCGCCAGATACCTGATAAGCAAACGTCGGCACACCGAACGTATCTTTGACGCGGCGAACCACGTCCAGATAAGGCATTCCCGGCTTGACCATCACCATGTCCGCGCCTTCCTGCAAATCCTGCGCAATTTCCTGCAAGGCTTCATCGCTGTTGGCCGGGTCCATCTGGTAGGTTTTCTTGTTGCCACCTTTCAGATTACCCGCTGAGCCCACGGCATCACGGAAAGGTCCGTAATAGCACGATGCATACTTAGCCGAATAGGCCATGATTTGAGTATTGATCAGATTTTGCGCTTCAAGAGTGTCGCGAATAGCGCCGATGCGGCCGTCCATCATATCGCTAGGCGCAATAATTTCTGCTCCGGCTTCAGCATGAGACAGAGCCTGACGCACCAAAATCTCCTTGGTGACGTCATTAATCACATAGCCATCTTCGTCAATAATCCCGTCCTGCCCGTGTGTGGTATAGGGATCGAGCGCCACATCCGTCAGCAAACCCAGCTCTGGAACGGCGTCCTTCAACGCACGGATCGTGCGAGGAACCAGACCATCTGGGTTATAGGCTTCTTCGGCATAGAGCGATTTCTTATCCGCTTCAATAACGGGGAACAGCGACAGTACCGGAACACCGAGCTTAGCGATCTCTTCGGCTTCTTTAAGAAGCACGTCGATAGTCATCCGGTATACCCCCGGCATTGAGGGAACTTCCTGACGATGATTTGTCCCTTCCATCACGAAAACGGGATAAATCAAATCATTTACCGTCAGTTGATTTTCAGCAACAAGGCGACGGCTGAAATCATGGCGGCGAATGCGACGCATACGTCGGCCAGGGAAAGTGCCGGGAAAAGCATTGCTCATGTCATTATTCTCCTGAATCAGGCCAGCCGGAAAACCCGGCGGGCATTTTCATCTGTTGTCTGTCCCAGCCATGTGGCATCTTCTCCACGCCACTCCGCAATCTGGCGAATAATATGGGGCAGATAACAGGGTTCGTTACGGCGGGATGCCGGTTTAGGGCGTAAATCCCGGGGTAACAGATAAGGTGCGTCGGTTTCCACTAACAGCCGATCGGCAGGAATGTGCGGCAATAAGGCGCGTAGCTCAAGCCCGCGACGCTCATCGCAAACCCAGCCAGTGATACCGATCATCAGACCCGCGGACAGACACTCATCCAATTCGTGGCGATTCCCGGTAAAGCAGTGAACCACGGCGGCAGGTAACTGACTCAGCCATGGCGTCAGCAGGGAAATAAAGCGGGGATGTGCGTCACGGCAATGAAGGAAAACGGGCATAGACAGCTCAGCCGCTATCGCTAACTGTGCACTGAATGCGCGTTCCTGCTCATTTGGAGTAGAAAAATTACGGTTGAAATCCAACCCACACTCGCCAATGGCAACCACGGAGGCAGAGTTTGCCATTTGGTGGAGTTGTTCAGCGATAGCGTCATTCCATTGGCTCGCATCATGCGGATGGACACCCGCCGTTGACCAACAGTAATCGGGATAGGTTTGCGCCAGCAACATCGCCTGATGGCTTTCCTGGGCGTTGGTTCCCGTGATCAAGATGCCACTGACACCCGCTTGCTGTGCCCGGATGACGACCTGCTCCCTGTCTTTTTCAAACTGGGAACTGGTTAGATTGACACCGATATCAAACATGACTCTCACTCTGGCGAATAAAAAATAAGACCTCTCAAAGAGAGGTCATTTTACCGTCCTGCCGCAGGAAACCGTGGGTTACTGCGATGGCTCTTCCGTTTCAGTTCGTCGGCCTTTGCCAACATAAAACCGCGCGAAGAACACACCGATTTCAAACAGCAGATACATCGGAATCGCCAGTAGTGTCTGTGAGAAAACATCCGGTGGCGTTAGCAGCATCCCAACAACGAATGCGCCCACCAATATATAAGGCCGCTTTTTCTTCAGATCTTCTGGCGTCACCACTCCACTCCAGCAGAGCAGCACAATGGCAACTGGCACTTCAAACGATACGCCAAACGCCATGAACAGCGCCATAACAAAATCGAGGTAGTTATTGATGTCGGTCGCAATCAACACGCCAACGGGCGCGGTTTTCGCGAAAAAGCCAAATGCCAGCGGGAACACCACAAAGTACGCAAACGCCATGCCTGAATAAAACAGCAGGCTGCTGGATACCAGCAACGGCATCATTAAGCGACGTTCGTGTTTATACAGGGCAGGAGCCACAAACGCCCATACCTGATAGAGCACCAGCGGCGCAGCAACAAACACTGAGACAATCATCGTCAGTTTTATCGGCGTAAAGAAAGGCGAGGCGACATCAGTCGCGATCATGCTGGCACCCACCGGCAATTGCTTGATGAGCGGGGCAGAAACCACTTGATAAATGTCATTGGCAAAGAACACCAGCACAACAAATACGGCCAGCACACAGATAATGCTATTCAGTAGCCGCTTGCGTAGCTCAATCAGGTGGCTAATTAGCGGTTGAGTCTCTTCATCGGCCATAAACTAACGACTATCGCTCGGTTGGCGGGCAGAAACAGCAGAAGACTGGGACTGCTCAGGTTTGACATTATCGTTACCGACAGACACATCACTTGTAGCGGCGTTACGGCCATCATTGTGATTCTCAGCAACAGCACCGTTCTCAGGCTTCTGTTGGCTGTCTAACGGACGTACTGCGGTTTCCGCGTCAATCACCCCGTCGTAGGCCGCTTCAGGATCGTTTAACGGGGTATTACTCTGCGGTTCCGCCGTCGCACTGTGATCGTCTGATTTTTTGGTATCATCCGATTTTTGTGGTGAGGGCGTCTCGGTATAGCCACGTTTCATCGCTTCTGCCGCCTCTTTGAGTTCATCCATTGAGGCTTTCAACTCAGGCGACAGGTTCTGCAAACTGGCTTTTTCGACTTTCTTCAGGCTGTCCTGAAACTCCTGGAGTTTCAGTTCTTGGGATAGCTCATTTTGAACCGTAGACGCCAGTGAACGCAGCGTTCGGATCCAGCTTGCAACCGTTCTGACTGCCACAGGTAAACGCTCCGGCCCGAGGACAATCAGGCCGAGAACCATCACCAATAGCAGTTCACCAAAACCGATATCGAACACAGATTACACCTGCTCTTTATGCTGGCTCTTCGTGTCACCCTGCTTGGCGTCTGACTGGTTGTCAGCGATAGATTTGGTAGAGAAATCAGCATCGGGCTGCGTTTTGTCTGCATTAGTAGACGGCTGATCGTCACCCATCGCTTTTTTAAAGCCTTTGATGGATGCACCCAAGTCTGATCCCAGTGTTCTCAGCTTGTTGGTACCGAACAGCAAGATGACGATAACTGCGATAATCAACAGGTTCCAGAGACTAATACCACCCATAACATTTACCTCTTTTCAAAAAGGGGAACGACAGAATTCTCGTTATAATATCGGGTAATTCTGGCGTGCATCATGATCTGCTTCAACGAGTTCGACGCCAACCGATAATCCAGGCGACAATTCCTGCTGCCATCAACCCCGCAGGAACCATATCGGCTTCGACACGACTGATCAGTAACAACGTACCACTGATTAGCAGTGTTGCGCCAATACCCAAAAGATATCGTGACTGTCCTTGACGGGCCTGCTGCGTTCTCAATTCATATGTCAGCTTATCGACGCTTTGTTTTAACATCTTATGCTGACGAAGTCCGTCATAAAACAGTTCGGGGATTTCCGGCAATTTCTCAGCCCAGAACGGCGCCTTTTCTTTGAGCGCACGGAAGACAGCAGGTAAGCCGACCTGTTGCTTCAGCCAACTCTCCAGAAACGGCTTAGCGGTTTTCCACAGGTCGAGCTGCGGATAAAGTTGCCGACCAACGCCTTCAATATACAGCAACGTTTTTTGCAGCAACACCAGTTGAGGCTGAACTTCCATGTTGAAACGACGCGCCGTATTAAACAAATTCAATAATACGTGGCCGAATGAAATTTCCGCCAACGGCTTCTCAAAAATGGGCTCACAAACCGTACGAATAGCAAACTCAAAATCTGCAACATTGGTGTCCGCAGGTACCCAGCCCGAATCCACATGCAGTTCGGCGACTTTGCGATAATCACGGTTGAAGAAGGCAATAAAATTCTCGGCCAGATAGCGTTTATCTTCTTTATTCAACGAACCGACGATACCACAATCAATCCCGATGTATTGCGGGTCTTCCGGGTGCTCGTAGCTGATAAAGATATTGCCGGGATGCATATCTGCGTGGAAGAAACTGTCGCGAAAGACCTGCGTAAAGAAAACCTGAACGCCACGTTCTGCCAGTAACTTCATATCAGTGCCATTGGCTTTGAGCGCATCGACATCAGAAACCGGAATACCGTAGATACGTTCCATGACCAACATGCTTTCGCTGCAATAATCAGAATAGATTTCCGGCACATACAGCATTGGGCTATTCTCGAAATTACGCCGTAGCTGGATGGCATTTGCCGCTTCTCGCAGCAAGTTCAGCTCATCAAGTAACGTTTTTTCATATTCCAGCACCACTTCACGCGGACGCAAGCGGCGACCATCTGGCAACAGACGAGGTAGCCAGCCTGCCAGCCGTTTCATCAGGCGCATATCTGCCTTGATGACTGGGAGAATATCCGGGCGGATCACCTTGATAACGATCTCTTTTCCTGTGCTTTTCAGGCATGCGGTATGAACTTGCGCAATCGAGGCAGAGGCCAGAGGTTTAATGTCAAAATAGTCAAACCACTCTTCGAGAGGGATTCCCCCCATCGACAGTTCAATTTGCTCACGCGCCAGCTTGCCGTCAAACGGCTCAACCTTATCCTGCAACATTGCGAGCTGATCGGCGATAGCGGGTGGGAACAGATCGCGGCGCGTCGACATCATTTGCCCGAACTTAATCCACACAGGCCCCAGTTCCTGAAGCGCTAAACGCAGACGTTCCCCCAAAGGCATGTTGCGGTGGCGATTAGGTAACCAAAACAGCAGGCGACGACCCACACGCAGCGGAAACGTCAGACGCATCTTAGGAATGAGTTCGTCCAGACCGTAGCTCAGTAGCACGCGCACAATGCTGTAGAGGCGGCGTAATTCACTGGGCGTCATCGTAAAGCCTCCAGCTTCGCCAGCCGTTCGGACAACGTATCGGCGGATTTATCCAGCGCAACAATTTCCTCATGGAACCAGGCGTTTTCCAGTTTTCCCGGTGCCAGGCGCCACTCTTCCGTTAGCGTCTCAGACAAGAAATGTTGCTGCTGATGTAATGAGCGTCTCAGGAAACTCAGGGTTTTCTGTGCTGTTTGAGTAAGCCCCTGAGCAACAATATCGCCCAGATAGGGGGACAACCATTCCGCCGGATCGAACTCCGCCAGATCAACCAGCACGATGAACTGTTGAACGACTTGAATATCGCCTTCAATAACCAGTTCGCCGCTGCGCATCAGCGACGAGAGCTGTTGACGATCGCGTAATTTCATCAGAACCGGAACGCGTGTTTTCAGGCAGCAATCCGCTGGCTCGCCCCATTGGCTGATCACGTCCAGCCGCTGTTCGTTAAACACCAGCACTAAGGGAACATCCAGTTCAGCCAGTTCAATCTGGAGTGTTTTTCCCTGTAAGCGCTGACGGGCAGACTTCATGCTTCGATCACAAGAAACCGTATCGTGAAAAAGCAGCTGATTCAGCGCGGTTTCCAGCGTAGCAGTCAGAAAAGACGTTATCAGCATTGGCGTTTCCAATCAGAATTTAAACCCACGATGCAGCGCAACAATTCCACCGGTGAGGTTGAAATAGTTAACGCTGTCAAAACCGGCATCGCTCATCATCCCTTTCAGCGTTTCCTGATCGGGGTGCATGCGGATGGATTCCGCCAGATAGCGGTAACTTCCGGCATCGCTTGCCACGGCTTCGCCAATCCTCGGCAGGATATGAAATGAATAGGCATCATAAATGGTGCTCAACTGTTTAATCACCGGTTTGGAAAACTCCAACACCAGCAACCGACCTCCGGGCTTCAGAACGCGGTACATGGAGCGCAGCGCTTTGTTTTTGTCCGTCACGTTGCGCAGACCAAAAGAGATAGTAATGCAGTCGAAGAAGTCATCAGGGAACGGCAGCGCCTCTGCATTAGCCTGCACATAGTTGATGTTGTCGATAATGCCTTTGTTGCGCAGTTTCTCGCGGCCTACCTTCAACATGGAGGCATTGATGTCCGCCAGAATGACTTCGCCACCTTCGCCAACCATACGGGAGAACTTGGCGGTTAAATCCCCTGTTCCTCCGGCAAGATCCAGAACACGCTGGTTACGCCTTACACCACTGCATTCGATAGTGAAACGCTTCCAGACTCGGTGGATACCAAAAGACATCAGGTCATTCATCAGGTCATACTTTGCTGCTACAGAATGAAAAACCTCAGCCACCATGACTTCTTTTTCATCCCTGGCGACAGTCCGGAAACCAAAGTCGGCCGTATTCTCCTGCTCACTTGCCATCTTATCCGCCTACTATTTCAGTCAAATTTCGGGTCTACCCATTAATGATGAGAGTGTACCAGACCCGGATAAAAACCCCACTGCACTAATTTCGCATAGCACGAGTGCCAACCCCGCGAAATTCATACCTATTTATGCCGTCATACTTCAAGCGGCTTGTGCGTTGGCTGCCTTTCTTCACCTTCCGTTTTTACGGTCGGAGAGACAGCATCGGGAACGACAGAACCCGGTAGTTCATCGCGCTCAGTCTGCTCATGAGCCGCTGCTTTTTCTGCCAATGACGGGCTGATTGTGCGTTTAATTTCTACACCCAGCGCGCGAAATCCCTCAGCTTGGCCAATAAGGTTACCACGCCCAGACGAAAGTTTATTCATCGCCTGACGATAAGTGCCCTGCGCTTTATCCAGACTCTGACCCAGCGATTCCATGTCATCCACAAACAATCGCAGCTTATCGTACAATCGTGAGGCTTTTTCGGCGATCTGCTGCGCATTGCGGCTCTGTTGTTCATAGCGCCATAGATTGTTGATGGTACGTAATGCCACCAGCAGCGTGGTCGGGCTGACCAGCATAATATTGTTCTTTAGCGCCTCGTTGATCAACTCGGGCTGGCGATCGATAGCGACCAGAAAAGCGGGTTCGACGGGAATAAACATCAGTACGTAGTCTAGAGAACGCAGCCCCGGAAGCTGCTGGTAATCTTTGCTGCTCAACTGCCGAATATGGCTGCGAACCGAGAGTAAATGTTCGTTCAGCGCTGCACTACGTTCTACGTCATCATCACTATTGAAATAGCGCTCGTAGGCCACCAGCGACATCTTGGCATCGATCACAACATCTTTGCCCTGCGGTAAACGCACGATGACATCGGGTTGCAGGCGGCTATTTGCTCCCGTTTGCACGCTGACCTGTGTTTGATATTCATAGCCTTCACGCAGACCGGAGGCTTCCAGCACGCGGCTTAACACCACTTCGCCCCAGTTGCCCTGCGTTTTATTGTCGCCTTTCAGCGCTTTCGTCAGGTTGATGGCCTCGTGTGCCATCTGCGCGTTCAGTTGTTGTAGATTGCGGATCTCATGCGCCAACGTGTGACGCTCGCGCGCTTCCGCACCAAAGCTGTCCTGCACCTGACGGCGAAACCCATCAAGTTGCTCACGCAGCGGCGTCAACAGCGTATCAAGACTCTGCTTATTTTGCTCATCCACCTTGCGGCCACTGTGTTCAAAAATGCGGTTCGCCAGATTCTCAAACTGCGTCGTCAAGCGCTGTTCGCTGCTTGCCAACAGCCGCTGCTTCTCTTCCGCCGCCATCCGGGTTTCTTCCAGCCGAATGGTGACCTCACGCAGTTCGGCTTCCTGCGCACTATTGATTTCACGCAACCCCCGTAGTTCCTGATTTAACTGCACGCACTCAGTGCGGAGTTCGCCAAGCTGTTGCAGCTTTTCATGGCTGGCAGAGAGTTGAGCGTGAACCGTGCGCAGTTCCAGCTCGTTTTGCCGCAGTCGTTGTTCGTCCTGCTGCTTGGCCTGCTGCTGTTCGCTGAGTGACTGTTGAGTCTGTTGCAATGTCTGCGCCAGCAACCGCTGTTCGGTGTCATGCTGCGACAGCTTCTGGTGATGAATCAGGCTGGCAATCAACCACCCGATCAGCAGCCCCACCGCACCACCGCCTAGACCATAAAATATGCTGATATCCACTTTACCTCCGCAGGCCTTTCACGCTGTCGGTCAAGGTAAAATGATACTGTATGGATGTCCAGAAACAATTCAGGAAGGGAGTCGGTTGAGCAGAAAAATGCGAGCCGCATTCCATATGAATATGGGCAGACGATAATGTGCAGAAGAATCAGAGCGGTAACAAAGAAATCCCCCAACGCGAAGCACCAACGTTGAGGGAACTTAAGGTATAGCTTAGGCGTTATTGGTGCAGCCAGTTTGGACTCGGACAGCGCGGAGAAACCGGAGCGTACACGTAGTACGTGAGGATTTCGAGCACTGCCCAGGTTCAAAATGGCAAACAAAATAGCCTAATGGATAGGTTCTTAGGCTAAGCGCTGCTTCGCATCGCTAATAGCTTTGGCGACTTGCTGCGGTGATACGCCACCTTGTGCAGCACGCTTATCCAGACAGGATTGCAACGCCAGAATCGGGTACACGTCATCGCCAATTACGGCGCTGAATTTTTGCAGATCGGCCAGCGGCAGTGCTTCCAACGCTTTGCCCTGACGAATAGCTTCAACTACCGCTTCACCCACGATGTGGTGCGCTTCACGGAACGGAACGCCTTTCGCGACCAGATAGTCAGCCAGCTCTGTCGAGTTAGCGTAACCTTGCTCAGCGGCTTCTTTACAACGCGGACGCTTAACCTGAATGCCTTCCAGCACCAGACCCGCCATCATCAGGCAGTCGTGCCAGGTATCCAGCGCGTCAAACAGCCCTTCTTTGTCTTCCTGCATGTCTTTGTTATACGCCAGCGGCAGGCCTTTCAGCGTCATCATCATGCCGGTCAATGCACCCTGTACGCGACCGCATTTACCGCGAATCAGCTCCAGCGCATCTGGGTTTTTCTTCTGCGGCATCAGGGATGAACCGGATGTCACACGGTCAGACAGCTCGACGAACGCCGCTTCACCGCTGTTGAAGAAGATCAAATCTTCGGCAAAACGCGACAGGTGGATCATGCCGATCGAGGCATCGGACAGCAGTTCCAGCACATGATCGCGATCGGAAACCGTGTCCAGACTGTTGCGCGTAGCGGAGGCAAAACCTAACCAGCCCGCCAACTGCTCACGGTCAATCGGATAAGCCGTTCCCGCCAGCGCGCCGCACCCCAGCGGGCTGACATCCAGACGCTTCAGCGTATCTTCCAGACGGCTTTCATCACGTGCCAGCATTTCATGATAAGCCAGACACCAATGTGCAAACGTCACCGGCTGCGCACGCTGCAAGTGGGTGTAACCCGGCATCACAGCATCCTGATTCGCTTCCGCCGTCGTGACCAGCGCCTGACGCAGCTGGCGTACTGACAGCAGCAGCTCGGCAATCTGCGCCTTGCACCACAGTTTCAGATCGGTCGCGACCTGATCGTTACGGCTGCGACCGGTATGTAATTTCTTACCTAGATCGCCGACTTTCTCAATCAGGCGCAGCTCAACCCAGCTGTGAATGTCTTCTGCATCACTTTGCAGGATCATCTCAGGATCGGCTTGTACCTCAACCAACAGCGCATTCAGCGCCTGTTCCAGTTGTTGCTGTTCCTGCTCGCTGAGCACATTGACCGTCACCAGCGCTTTCGACCAGCCAATCGAACCAACGATGTCCTGTTCCGCCAGACGGTAATCAAACCGCAGTGAGTCATTAAATTGTTTAAAACGCTGATCTGCTGCCTGACTAAACCGACCGCCCCACAAAGCCATAACCCTTACTCCTAAAAATATCATTCATGTTGGTATCGCATCATGCCATACCCAGAAACGACTTACGCCAGAATACGCGTACCAATCGCCACGCCGTTGAACAACGCAGGTAGTTGTTCGGCATGACGCCAGCTAGCGATATCAACCGGACGGCCCAGCGCACGAGCGGCATCCAGCGCAGCGTTGACTTTAACAATCATGCCATCGGTGATGATGCCCTGAGCAATCAGTTGCTCGGCTTTCTCCGCCGTCATTTCAGCAATGCGCTGGCCTTTACCATCCAAAATACCGCTCACGTCAGACAATAGGATTAAATCCGCGCCCAGCGTTTGCGCCAGCGCCGTCGCCGCCTGATCGGCATTGACGTTCATCAGATCGCCCTGCGCCGTAATCCCGATAGAGCTGACGACAGGCAAGTAGCCCGCAGACAGCAGCGTGTTCAGCAGCGCAGGCGATCCGGCTTCCGCTTTACCCACAAAGCCCAGAGATTCATCTAACTGCGTTACCGTCGTACTACCGCCATCACCCAAACACAGGCCGACCGCATTGATGTCATGCTTTCTCGCCCATGACAGCAGCGTTTTGTTGGCGGAACCCGCCAACGCGCCGGTGATGATGTCGATCTGATCGGCAGGCGTGACGCGCAGGCCGTTTTTCTTCACGACTGGCAGCGCCAGCTTCTTCATCAGCTCATCCACCAGACAGCCGCCGCCGTGCACAATCACCAGCGGACGCTGATGTTCCTGACGGTAAGCCACCAGCGCGGTGAACAGACGCTCCAGCGCTTCTTCGCTATCCAGTAAAACGCCACCTAACTTGATAATTAACGGATTCATTATGCTTCGTGCCTCGAAATGTCGGGACCAGTAGTCATTAAATTAACGATTGGGTTTCAGGGAAACCAAAACGAATGTTCATGCATTGCACAGCCTGTGCCGCCGCGCCTTTCAGTAGGTTATCTTCGGTTGCCACCACGATGAGGTGCTCACCGTCGACGGCGAAACCGATATCACAGAACGGCAGGCCAACAACGGATTTCAGCGCCGGAATGCCTTTATCATACAGGCGAACCAGCGGCTTATCGTGATAAGCATTGTGATAGGCTTCAGCGACATCCTGCTGGGTTACGCCCGGTTGCAGGCGACAGGTGATGGTTTCCAGAATGCCACGGGCGAAGTTACCCAAATGCGGCGTGAAGATCACCGGCGTACCGAGGTGCGTTGAAATTTCAGGCTCATGGCGGTGGTTGAAAATGCCGTACGGTTGCAGGCTGACTTCACAGAAGCTGCTGGTCAGTGACGCTTTACGCCCCGCTCCACTCACGCCGCTCACGGCATTAATCACCGGCCACTGGGCTGGGTTCAGCAGTTGCGCATCCAGTAGCGGCTTCAGCGCCAGCTGTGCAGCCGTTGGATAACAGCCCGGCACAGCAATCAGCTGTGCCTGTTTTACACTTTCAGCACGCCATTCCGCCAGCCCGTAAACCGCTTTTGCCAGCCAGTCAGGGTGTTGATGTTCAAAACCATAGTAGCGACGATAAAATTCGGCATCCTGTACGCGGAACGCGCCGGACAAATCAAAAACGGTGCAGCCTGCCGCCAGAAAAACAGGTGCCAGATCGTGGCTGACTTTGTGGTCGGTCGCCAGAAAAACAACATCCACGCCTTTCGCCGCTTCTTCAGCATCGGTCAGCGGTTTTACCGGTACATCAATGATGCCTTTGAGCTGCGGATGTAAATCAGAAATCAATTTTCCTGCATCGACACTTTGCGCAGAAACCATCAAAGCGGTTATGTTCATCTGTGGGTGACGGTTCAGGTAGAGCGCAAGCTCAGCGCCGGTATAACCACTTGCACCAACAATCAGCGTATTCAGCATGGGATCCGTATACCTTCTTATTTATCTATGGAACAGGTAACAGGGCTCACCAGCGTCGGTACGCTGTTCACCCGCGAAACTCAGTGAAAGTGACGAATCGCCATCGCCGTACCTTTGGGTTTCCTTTCGCCGAGCAATATTGTATTTTTATTCAAAATAAATGCATGAATATTGATACTATCCTAACCAGAGGCTGTCAACAGTGAAGATGAATTTACCCCCTTTTATTGAGCTATATCGGGCATTGATCGCCACACCGTCCATCAGTGCCACCGACAGCGCGCTCGATCAAAGTAATCATACCTTAATCAACCTGCTGGCAGGCTGGTTCGGCGATCTCGGCTTCCACGTGGAAGTTCAACCTGTCCCCGGCACCCTCAATAAATTTAATATGCTGGCGCGGATTGGTGAAGGAAAAGGTGGTTTATTGCTGGCAGGGCACACCGACACCGTTCCGTTCGACGACGGCCGCTGGACGCGCGACCCCTTCACGCTAACCGAGCACGACAACAAACTGTACGGTTTGGGCACCGCGGATATGAAAGGATTCTTTGCCTTTATTCTGGATGCCCTGCGTGATATCGATCCAACTAAGCTCACGAAACCACTCTACGTGCTGGCGACGGCGGATGAAGAAACGACAATGGCTGGCGCCAAGTATTTCTCCGAATCCACACAGATTCGCCCGGACTGCGCCATTATCGGCGAACCGACCTCGCTGCAACCCGTTCGCGCCCACAAAGGGCATATGTCCAACGCGATCCGTATTCAGGGACAATCCGGCCATTCCAGCGATCCTTCGCGCGGCGTGAACGCAATTGAATTGATGCACGAGGCGATTTCCCACCTGCTAGTGCTGCGCAATACCTTACAAGAACGCTATCACAACCCGATTTTCCATATTCCTTACCCCACGATGAACCTCGGGCACATTCACGGCGGCGATGCAGCCAACCGTATCTGCGGCTGCTGTGAACTACATATGGATATTCGTCCGCTGCCGGGTATTACGCTTAACGATCTGGACGGACTGCTGTCAGAAGCGCTTGCGCCAGTCAGCCAGCGCTGGCCGGGTCGGTTGACCATCAGCGAACTACACCCGCCGATTCCTGGCTATGAGTGCCCGTCCGACCATCGTCTGATATCAGTCGTGGAGAACCTGCTGGGAACAAAAACGGAAATTGTGAACTACTGTACCGAAGCACCGTTTATTCAGACGCTGTGCCCAACGCTGGTCTTGGGGCCGGGATCGATCGAACAGGCACACCAGCCGGATGAATATATTGATACTGCGTTTATCAAACCGACGCGGGAACTGATTTCGCAGGTTATTCATCACTTCTGCCACCACTGATCCGATGAAAGCGGCCTTCTCAGCTACGCTGGCAAGGCCATTTTGAGACAGCTCATGAAAAAGAAAGATTTCATCGCGCAGGATTTACTGAGCAAAATCTATCAGCACACCGATCCGCTGCCGGAAAAGCTGCCGCCGGAACGCCAGTTGGCGGAAGAATACGGTGTGTCGCGCTTTACTATTCGTCAGGCGCTGGAAAAGCTCGCCAGTATCGGTGCGATCCATATGGTGCAGGGATCGGGTAATTTCATTAATCAGGGCGTACGCAGCAACCCACTGGTTTATAACTCGATTACCGAAAAGAAATTTACTCAGATTTCCTCCCGCCTGCTTAGCCTACATAAACGCCTGCCGAACCGAGAAGAGCAGCAGGTATTTGCTATCAGCAGCAATGCGTTCATCTGGGAATTCAGCCGCTTACGCTATGTCGATAACCGCAAGATGCAGATCGAGATATCGAAAATGCCTGCCGCAGATTTCCCGGATATGAGTCAGAAGATTATTGAAGGCTCTATTCAGCAGTATGTGCTCAGCAAGGGCTATGCGATCTCACACTACCTGACACATTATCAAGCGGTTAACGTCACTAAAGCACAGGCTGAGCTGTTGGGCTGCAAGAAAGGCACGGCGGCGATGCATATTCTTAATCGTGGAATTTTACAGGGCGGTCGCGTGTACGAATCGAGCGATATCATCGATATAGACTACACCTGCACCTACGTCATCCCCTTAAACCTCGACAACCTGGCCTTCCGCCAGTCACCGTAAGCGGCTCAAGGCGTATGCATCGTGCCATCTGGCAGGCGACTCTGCGTCCACTCGTGCGGACGATACACCACAGGGAACTTCCGCGCCGCGTCCAGATCGATACCAACGCCAATACCAGGACGCTCAATCGGGTACAGATAGCCGCTCTCCGGTTCCACCGCCTGCGGGAAGACCTTGCGGGTATTTTCCGGGTAAGCGACAAATTCCTGAATCGCGGCGTTGTGCAGGTGGATATTGAGGTGAATATTGACTGCCGCACCGATGGGCGTCATATCCGGTGGACAGTGCCACGCTAACCGAACGCCAAAGCTCTGGCAGAATGCGCCCAGTTTCAGCGCTGGCGTAATCCCGCCAATCTGTGAGACATGGCAACGAATGAAATCAACCTGACGGTTTATCACCAAGTTTTGCCACTCGGCGGGGTTATTAAACAGCTCTCCCGTAGCCAGCGGCACCGCGCTCTGGCTGCGGATCTGCGCCAGCCACTCGTTTTGCGCAGGCGGCAAAATATCTTCGATAAAATAGGGACGATACACTTCTACTGCTTTGGCGAACTGCACGGCCTGATTCGGGAAAAGACGTTCATGGACATCATGCAGGATGTGAAAACGATCGCCATATTTATCGCGTAAGGCACGGAACATGGCGAGCGTGTTAGCCATGTACTGATCCTGATCGTAATAGGCTCCCTCCGTTGGCTGCCGCGTGCTATGCAACGCATCGGGATTACCGCCATAGAACCCTAACTGGCAGCGGATATGGCGATAGCCCTGCGCATAAAGCCGTTCGACTTCCTGATACAGTCCATCCAGCGTATCGCTGGCAGCATGGCTGTATGCGGCAATCGCATCGCGAGATTTCCCACCAAACAGGTGATAGAGCGGCATATCCGCCAGCTTACCCTTGATGTCCCACAGCGCCATATCGACACCCGCGACCGCATTGTTGATAACCGGCCCGTTACGCCAATAAGCGTTGACCATCATCATGTGCCACAAATCTTCGATATGGTTAGCATCTCTTCCCAATAGCAGCGGTTTGAGGTACTCGTCCACCATCGCCTTTACGGCTAGCGGACGCTGCTGGAAAGTCGCACACCCATAACCTGTAACGTTTTTATTCGTATGCACCACCACCGTCACCAAATTATGGCGGTCAGGACGGGTAACAAGACATTCAATGTCAGTAATGATTGTTGGCAACACAAAAATATCCTCCGGTGCGTTTACCGGAATAGTCACGCCCGGTAAAAACACAGTCTAAAATCAGTTTCTTTTTTTGTTTTCTACTTATTTTTTCTTTTATTGTAAACCTATTCTTTAAAAGAATTATTTTGGTTTGAAAAACCCGCCAAATTAATTAAAAAACCAGACCAATTATAAGTTATCGGTAACAAAGACCCCTTAAAGACTTAATCATGTGATGGGCTTCATGTTTTATTGGTTTGTTTTTTTATTTTTAGTTTCTTATTATCAGCGGGAATGATTTAACCAAAAATAACATAGTGCTATGCAGGGGTTTATTCCATGGGAAAAAATGACGTTATTCAGTCAATCATTAAACTGGTTGGCGGAAACGAGAATATAAATAAAGCCTGGCACTGTATGACACGGCTTCGATTTGATTTAGTTGATGAAAGTAAAGTACAAACCGACGCAATCAAAAACTTGCCTGGGATATTAGGTGCACAACACCAAAGTGAACAATTTCAGATTATTATCGGGCCGCAGGTCAATGAGTATTATGAACTGTTGAACGCGCAGCTTTCTCCTACCGCCACGGCACAGCCAGACGCGCCGAAGCAGAAAAAAGGGCTGATCTCGCTGTTCATGGATACGGTTTCTGGCGTATTTGGTCCCATCGTGCCTGCTATCGCGGGCGCGGGGATGATCAAAGGGCTGCTGGCAGGGCTGATCGCCTTGAAAGTAGTCTCTGCCAAAACCGATACCGTTATCGTCATCGATCTGATCGCCAGCGGCGTGTTCTATTTCCTGCCGTTCTTCCTCGCCATCTCAGCAGCCAGAATATTTAAAACGAACGAATATCTGGCAGCGGCTGTCGCTGCTTGCCTGATGTACCCGTCGCTAATGGAAGCGGCGAAGGCACTAGCCAGCAATAGCCCTAATGCGGTCAGCGCCTTTTACTTCATCGGTGTGCTCCCCATTCCGGTGTTCAACTACGCCGCCAGCGTCATCCCGGTGATTTTCTCCGTGCTGGCACTGAGCTACATCCATCGTTGGGTCGACCGCATCATGCCTTCGGTGCTGAAAACCGTGTTTACCCCGACACTGACGCTGTTTATTGCCGCGCTGGTGTCCCTCACGGTTATCGGGCCATTCGGGATCTATCTCGGCAAACTGCTGGCACTGTTTATTCAGAGCCTGTTCGATGTGTCGTCTATCTTTGCTGGTTTTGTGGTCGGTGCGATTCGACCTGTCGCTATCCTGACTGGGATGCACCACGCGATGACGCCCATTGCACTGCAAAACTTCAGCAATCAGGGTTTTGATATGCTGATGCCAATGATGTGTATGGCTAACATGGCGATTGCGGGTTCCACGTTTGCCATCTACTTCCATGCCAAAACCCGTCAGGACAAATCTGTCGTGCTGTCTGCTGGGGTTTCCGCGCTGCTCGGTATTACCGAACCTGCACTCTTCGGCGTACTGACCAAGTATAAAAAAGCGTTTATCTCCGCAACTATTGCCAGCTCTATCGCCTCGGCGTTTATCGCGTACTTCGGTGTCCGGCTGTATGGCTACATCTTGTCGAGTATTTTCAGCCTGCCAGCCTATATCGGCCCGTACTTTAGCTATGCCGTCTCCGGCATGGCCATCGCCATCGTGCTTTCTTTCACGCTGACTTATATTCTGGTCGTCAGAGCGTCCAAACAGGCGTAACCGCACTCGCGGGGCCTTTGTGCCCCGCTATCCCTCTCCTCTAATTAGCAGTCCTAATATCCGCGCCCCTGTAATTAAATTTCACAAATTGCCAAACCCTCACCAATGCAAGTACAAAGAATAAGGAGAAGAAAGAATCGTCAATTGACGAACTCGCCTTATCGTGGCTAGATGGATGCAGTGCGTCAAAACATGTCAAGTGAAATAAACTTACAAAAATGGTAGGGATGGTCAGGGTAACTATGAACGAACAATATTCCGCAATGCGCAGTAACGTCAGTATGCTCGGCACACTACTCGGCGATACCATCAAGGAAGCACTGGGTGAAAACATCCTTGATAAAGTCGAAACAATCCGCAAGTTGTCAAAGTCATCCCGTGCAGGTAATGAAAAACATCGTCAGGAGTTGCTGACCACACTGCAAAACCTGTCTAACGATGAACTGTTGCCCGTTGCCCGCGCATTCAGCCAGTTCCTTAACCTGACCAATACCGCTGAGCAATATCATACGATTTCACCACATGGTGAAGCAGCGAGTAATCCGGCACAGCTTTCCAACGCTTTTGAGCGCCTGAAAGAAAGTAAAAATCTGAGCGCACGAGATATCCGTGACGCTGTGGAGTCACTGTCGATTGAGCTGGTGCTGACTGCCCACCCCACCGAGATCACCCGTCGGACGCTGATCCACAAACTGGTAGAAGTGAATACCTGCCTCAAACAGCTCGATCACAACGATCTGGCTGATTATGAACGCAATCAGGTCATGCGCCGTCTGCGCCAGTTGATCGCACAGTCCTGGCATACCGATGAGATCCGCAAAATTCGCCCTACCCCGGTAGATGAAGCCAAATGGGGCTTTGCCGTAGTGGAAAATAGCCTGTGGGAAGGCGTACCCGCATTTTTACGTGAACTGGATGAACAGCTGGAACAGGCTTTCGGTTACCGTCTTCCCGTTGACGCCGTACCTGTACGCTTTACCTCATGGATGGGCGGCGACCGCGACGGTAACCCAAATGTCACGGCAGAAGTCACTCGCCATGTGCTGTTACTCAGCCGCTGGAAAGCCGCCGATCTGTTCCTGCGTGATATTCAGGTGCTGGTTTCCGAGCTGTCGATGTCCGAATGTACGCCGGATCTGCTGGAGCGCGCCGGTGGCAGTGAGGTGCAGGAACCGTACCGCGCCATCATGAAGTCACTGCGTTCGCAGTTGAGCAGCACGCTGAGCTATCTGGAAGCACGTCTGACAGGTGAAGAACGTCTGCCACCTAAAGACTTGCTGATTACCAATGAGCAACTGTGGGAACCGCTCCACGCCTGCTACCAATCTCTGAAAACCTGCGGCATGGGCATCATTGCCGACGGTCGCCTGCTGGATACGCTGCGTCGCGTACGCTGCTTCGGTGTGCCATTGGTGCGCATCGACGTTCGTCAGGAAAGCACACGCCACACCGACGCACTGGCTGAAATTACCCGCTATCTGGGTCTGGGCGATTATGAAAGCTGGTCAGAATCCGATAAGCAGGCCTTCCTGATCCGTGAACTCAGTTCCAAACGCCCGCTGCTGCCGCGCTACTGGGAACCGAGTGCGGATACCAAAGAAGTGCTGGATACCTGCCGGGTGATCGCGAAAGCCCCACAGGGTTCTATTGCCGCTTACGTTATTTCAATGGCGCGCACGCCTTCTGACGTGCTAGCCGTTCAACTGCTGCTCAAAGAGGCGGGCTGCCCGTTTGCCCTACCCGTCGCGCCGCTGTTTGAAACGTTGGACGACCTGAACAACGCCGATGATGTCATGACGCAATTGCTAAGCATCGACTGGTATCGCGGCTTTATTCAAGGCAAGCAGATGGTCATGATTGGCTATTCCGACTCGGCGAAAGACGCGGGCGTGATGGCTGCATCCTGGGCGCAATACCGTGCACAGGACGCGCTGATCAAAACCTGTGAGAAAGCGGGCATCGCACTGACACTGTTCCACGGACGCGGCGGTTCCATCGGTCGCGGTGGCGCACCGGCTCATGCTGCACTGTTATCACAACCGCCGGGTAGCCTGAAAGGAGGCCTGCGCGTGACGGAACAAGGCGAGATGATCCGCTTTAAGTACGGCCTGCCGGAAGTCACCATCAGCAGCCTGGCGCTGTATACCGGTGCAATTCTGGAAGCAAACCTGCTGCCGCCGCCGGAACCAAAACAGGAATGGCACGAGGTGATGGATGAGCTGTCCCGCGTGTCCTGCGATATGTACCGTGGCTACGTGCGTGAGAACCCAGATTTCGTCCCTTACTTCCGCGCCGCTACACCGGAGCTGGAGCTGGGTAAACTGCCGTTGGGGTCACGTCCGGCCAAGCGTCGTCCGAACGGTGGCGTGGAAAGCCTGCGCGCTATCCCGTGGATTTTCGCCTGGACGCAGAACCGCCTGATGCTGCCAGCATGGCTGGGCGCAGGTGCCGCGTTGCAAAAAGTCGTGGATGACGGTAAGCAAGAACAGCTGGAAGCCATGTGTCGCGACTGGCCGTTCTTCTCAACGCGTATCGGCATGCTGGAGATGGTGTTCGCCAAAGCCGATCTGTGGCTGGCGGAGTATTACGATCAGCGTCTGGTAGAAGAGAAGCTGTGGCCGTTAGGGAAACAGCTGCGCGAGCAGCTGGCCGCCGATATCAATGTCGTGCTGGCGATCTCCAACGACGATCACCTAATGGCGGATCTGCCGTGGATCGCTGAGTCGATCGCACTGCGTAACGTCTACACCGATCCTCTGAATGTGTTGCAAGCCGAGTTGCTGCATCGTTCACGTCAGCAGGAAAAACCAGATGCCGATCTGGAGCTGGCGCTGATGGTGACGATCGCCGGTGTCGCAGCGGGTATGCGTAATACGGGTTAATCACCCAAGCAGTATAGTTACACAGCAAACAAAGGCCGGTCAGTTGACCGGCCTAAAACAAAAGCCTTACGCCAGATATTTATCCTGCAAATAATTCCTCGCACGATTATCCAGACCGTATTCCACTTCAAGCCAGCTATCGATTGAGCCGTGTCGTTCATAGATCGCCTGCAACGCCGTCACGATGAACTCTTCCTGCACCGACAACACATAAGAGAACTGTCCCAGCGCTTTCTCATTCAGCGTTGCCGACAGATGTGTCAGTAGCTGTTGGCGGAATGGCGTCAGCGTCGTCTCGGTGAGCAGGTAATCTTCCATCACCGTCTGCTCATCTGCCCCCAGCGCAAACATCACCAGCGCCGAACCGATACCCGTACGATCTTTACCGACGGCGCAGTGCTGTACTAGCCCACCCTCATCCGGTCGTAATAACAGCGACACCAGCTGTTTATAGGCAGAATTATTGAAAGGCAGACGGCGGTAAAGCTCCAACATGAATGCGCGGGAATCAAAGGCTGCCAACACATCGGATCCCAATGAATCCAGATTAGCCGTCACTTCATGGCGCAATGGGTTGGCTGGGTAAGCGTGGTAATTAGCCCCCGTCCACAAGATGTCGGGCTTCTGCGCAATTTCATCGGCATCCCGATAATCCACCACGTGAGAAATCGGCACGCCAGCAAGGTGTTCGCAGTCAGCCTGACTCAGCAGATCCAGCGAGCCGGAGCGAAAAAGTTTACCGTGTCGGATAAGCCGCCCATCAGCAGCGCGGTTACCGCCTAAATCGCGGAAATTGATTCCGCCGTCCAGCGGTAATAAAGAGGGATGAAGCAACGTTGGTTCGGTCATACATCTCCTTGCGAGGTTGAAAGGCGAGCAAGGCAACCGTATTACACGCGCTAAGCACGGTGCAGGTTAACCCGATGAACCTGAAGAGGCTATCAGGATACGGGCTGGCATCGACGATAGCCAGCCCCAAATACCATCAGTTTTTGTGCTTATTCAGCGGCTAACAAACGGCGGGTCGCGTCCAGCAGCACTTTGATCACGTTCGTCTCGGCCAGCTTCATCGTTGCTACATCTGGAATTTCCTGCTGGGTACGATTAACAATAATCCCAGCGATCATTCCTGCTTTTAGCCCCTGACTAGCGCACATGGTCAGCAGCGTGGCTGATTCCATTTCATAGTTCAGTACGCCCATGCTCTGCCACTCTTCCATAGAACCGCGGAAACGACGAACAACGCGTCCAGAGAAAGTGTCATAGCGTTCCTGACCGGGATAAAACGTATCTGAAGACGCCGTAATGCCCACATGCAACGCAATACCAGACGCTTTCGCCGCGTCCACCAGCGCAGTGGTGCAGCCAAAATCAGCAACGGCAGGGAACTCCATCGGCGCGAAGTGCAGGCTCGCACCGTCAAGACGTACAGCGGCGGTGGTGACCAGTACATCACCGACATTGATACCAGGTTGAATCGCTCCCGTTGTACCAACGCGTAGGAAAGTACGAATGCCGAGCTGTGCCAGTTCTTCTACCGCGATTGACGTTGACGGCCCGCCAATACCCGTCGAGCAGACAATCACCGCTTTGCCGTCCAGCTCAGCACGCCAGGATGTAAATTCACGGTGTGATGCCAGATGTACCGGGTTATCCATCAGGCGAGCAATTTTTTCAACACGCTCAGGATCGCCGGGCACGATAGCCAGCGTTGCGCCCTGTAAATCGTTCTTAACCAGACCAAGATGGAACACATCAGATGTAGACATAACTGCCTCCCGGGCAATCAGTTGGGTATTCAGAGAGATCGTGCCGAACGCCTCATCTATGCTGCTTGTAGCAGTCTGTAAAGCGTCCATCCAATCAAAGACTCTAGCGCATCATTCCGTTTTTTTAAGTGACAAGAGTCACCTAAGAAAAAGAAACGAACATCAACATACATAAAAAACGTGATATGAATCACTTTTCATCGGATGTAAAATTCATTTTTGCCGATTAATTGTCTTCTAGTGTAGATTCTTTAATCATTGATTGTATTTATCATAGATGTTCTGAAATCCCTCTTTATATGAAAGCCAGCTGGCCAGTAACAGGAGAGCGCGTAATGAAGACTGATGAACAGACGACCATCAAACATCTTCCCCAAGGGTTATCCCCAGCAGTGGAACCGCAGAGCTTCTCCATCATTACGACGGATTCTGTCGGTATCGTTGCCAGTGAAACCACTATTCCTTCTCAGGGTGAGCAGCTACCCGCGTACATCGCCAGACCGGCTAACCATGACGGGCCGCTCCCTATTGTTCTGGTGGTACAGGAGATTTTCGGCGTTCATCAACACATTCAGGATGTCTGCCGCAGGCTCGCCAAACAGGGCTATATGGCGATTGCGCCAGAGCTGTATTTTCGTCAAGGCGACCCCAGCCACTATAACGATATTCAGCAAATCCTGAACGAGCTGGTGCATAAGGTTCCCGATACGCAGGTGCTATCCGACCTCGATCACACCGCCAACTGGGCAATTAAACAGGGCGGCGATGCCAGTAAACTGGCGATAACCGGGTTTTGTTGGGGCGGGCGTATCACATGGCTTTACGCCGCGCACAATCCACAGCTCAAAGCCGCCGTTGCCTGGTACGGCAAATTTACGGGTGAGAAAACGCTGAATAGCCCCAAACATCCCGTCGATATCGCAACAGAATTGGAAGCCCCCGTGCTGGGGTTATACGGAGCAAAAGACGGGAGTATTCCGCTGGAACAAGTGGATATCATGCGGCAGGCGCTGCGTGCCGCCAACGCGACGGCAGACATAATTGTCTACCCCGATGCCGGGCATGCTTTCCATGCCGATTATCGCCCTAGCTACCATGAAGAATCCGCACGTGACGGCTGGCAGCGTATGCTGGCATGGTTTCAGAAAAATGGTGTGTCGTAACACCATCACACACTTCCATCCTTACCGACAATCTAAAACGCCACCGAACAATGGTGGCGTTTGTGTTTCACCCTTTTACAGAGCCGGCTTAGAACGTCGTCCAGTCACCGTCATTGCCCTTATTTTTCGCCGCCGCAGGTGCTAAAGACAGCGTTGGCGTGCGCGTTGGTGATGATGCGTAAGAAGCGGTTTTGCCGTTGCCATACGACAACAGCTTAAATGTGCTCACCGCTTCCGCCAGAACGGAGGCCTGTGCTTGCAGGGAAAGTGCCGCAGAGGCCGACTCTTCAACCAGAGCCGCATTCTGCTGGGTCGTGGTATCAATCTGCCCAACTGCCAGATTCATCTGGTTAATCCCATCGCTCTGTTCACGGCTAGCCTGCGAGATTTCGCTGATGATCTCATTCACATCGCGCACATAGCCCGTTAATCCGCCCATCGTTTCTTCAGCGGTATCCACCAGCGACATGCCTTCCTGAATTTTGCTCACAGAGTCGTCTATCAAATCCTTAATCTCACGCGCGGCGGTCGCACTGCGCTGTGCCAGAGAGCGGACTTCCCCTGCCACCACCGCAAAACCACGCCCTTGCTCGCCCGCACGCGCCGCTTCAACCGCCGCATTGAGCGCCAGAATATTGGTCTGGAACGCAATACCATCAATCACACCAATAATCTCCGCCATGCGCTGGGATGAATCCCGAATGCCGCGCATTTTCTGCGTTACGGAAACCATGACGTCGCCACTTTGCTTCGCAGCACCAGAGGCTTTATTCGCAATGTCTGTTGCCTGCTGCGTATTTTCCGCCGTGTTTTTAATGGTGGAAGTCAGCTGTTCCATTGAAGCCGCCGTTTCTTCCAGCGAGCTGGCCTGCTCTTCGGTGCGGGCGGATAAATCCTGGTTACCCGCCGCAATCTGCGACGCCGCCGTCGAGATCGTTTCCGCCCCGTCGCGCACCTGACCCACAATGGTGCTCAGGCTGGCGTTCATGTGATCCAACGATCGCAGCAGCAGCCCGGTTTCGTCCTTGCTGGTAACCTCAATCTGGGAAGTCAGGTCGCCCTGAGCCACCTTGTCCGCCATTTGCAGAGCCTGCTGTATCGGTTGGGTGACGCTGCGCGTAATCGACCAGGCGATCAGCGCGCCAAGCACGGCGCCCAGCGCCAGAATAAGCAGCAGAATCATGCGGGTATTGTTATACACCTCCGTCATGGTATCGACGGATGCCGACATCAGATCGTCCTGATAGTCCACCAGCGTTGTTACCATATCGCGGTAGCGGATCTGAATGTCATTCATATGGTTATTGAATTCATCGATCGCCGCGTCCCGGTTTCCCGCCATAACCTCGCTGATAACCTTCTCGCCGGACTTCAGAAATTCGGCGCGAATAGCGTGGAGCTGGCGGAGCTGCTCGGCAGAGCGCGCGTCTGTTGTTGTACTTCCCAGCTTATCCAGAAGGATGCCGATCTCCTTACCAAGCTCCCCAATGCGACTCATTAGTTCCTGAGTTTGCTGCCGGTCCGATACCAGCATCAGCCGCTGGTAGATAAGTACGCTGGCGTTGACTCTATCGATCAGGCCGTTGGCATCCACCGTTTGCGGATAGACCTCCTGCACAATATCTCTGGCCCCGTCCTGAAAACCGGATAGCTTAGACAGGGAAAAAATGCTCACGGTAAACAACATCAAAATCAGAATGGCAAACCCGCCACCTAACCGATAGCCAATACGCCAGTTAGATAAATTCATGCCTCACTCCTTTTAGGTAATGTATAACAATGTCAAGCGCGCACAGACGTGGCTTGATGAAACAGCAGGGCGGAGAGTTGCCAGCCACCGGAAGAAAAGGCCTTTCATCCTGATGCGGCAGAGATACCATGAGACAGGCGTTTATTACGCGCGCTCTCGGTACGAGAGGCGCGATCAAGTCAAATAGTTTCCCTCAGGTGTTGAGGTGAAAAAGTAGAAATAAACCAAACAGTGGTATAAATACGATTGATAAGACCTCAGAGACTGTATCAAGGCGAAATGTGACTTCCCTCTCCGTATTCATGCATCCGTAGCCGCTCCTGTGTTATGTACTCTATCGGCATCCTACCCCTTACCTTTATGTCTTGATCGTTTAAATCATTCAAAAATAAAAAATAAATAGCCAATAACTATCAAATAGTTATTTTCGATCGGAAAAAACATGCAAACATCTACAACAAATTAACGAAAATAACGCTTCCATTACATGGGGCGCGACGGCCAGCGCTATTTCATGTGCAAAAAAGAAGGGAGGATGTTCCGATCGGACGAAGGCGGGTTTGCGGCGGCCGCCCGCTATCGTAGCCAGGCCATTGCTGAACGCAAAAAAATCGGGGAGGCCCTCGCCTCCCCGATCAAATCAGAGGTAAAACATTACTGGGCTTCACGCAGACGCTGCGCTGCCTGAACCATATTCGCCAAGGCCTGACGCGTTTCCGGCCAGCCACGTGTTTTCAGGCCACAGTCCGGGTTCACCCACAGGCGTTCAGCGGGAATACGCTGCGCGGCTTTTTTCAGCAGGGCTTCCATCCATTCCACGCTCGGTACGTTCGGGGAGTGGATATCATAAACGCCTGGACCGATTTCATTCGGGTATTCGAACTCTTCAAACGACTCCAGCAGCTCCATATCGGAGCGAGAGGTTTCAATCGTAATCACGTCTGCATCCAGCGCGGCGATAGAACCCATGATGTCGTTAAACTCGCAATAACACATGTGGGTATGGATTTGCGTATCGTCTTTCGCCACAGCGGCATTCAGACGGAAGGCATCCACTGCCCAGGCCAGATAAGCATCCCAATCCGAGCGGTGCAGCGGTAGACCTTCACGCAGCGCCGGTTCGTCAATCTGGATGATACCAATGCCTGCGGCTTCCAAATCAGCGACTTCATCACGCAGCGCCAGCGCAATCTGCTTCGCGATGGTTTCACGTGTGACGTCTTCACGCGGGAAAGACCAGCACAGGATGGTTACCGGCCCCGTCAGCATGCCTTTCATCGGCTTGTCAGTCAGAGACTGTGCGTATTTCGCCCACTCAACGGTGATTGCTTCCGGGCGACTCACATCACCAATGATGACCGGCGGCTTCACACAGCGGGAACCGTAGCTCTGCACCCAACCGTTCTGGGTAAAGACAAAGCCATCCAGATGCTCACCAAAGTATTCCACCATGTCGTTACGTTCAGCTTCACCGTGTACCAGTACGTCCAGCCCCAGGCTTTCCTGCTCAACCACGGCTTGCTTGATGTGCTCGGCAATACCGGTACGGTAGTGATTACCGTCCAAACGACCCTGTTTGAAATCCAGACGCAGGCCGCGAATTTCGGTGGTTTGTGGGAAAGAGCCAATTGTAGTCGTCGGCCATGCTGGCAGATTAAAGCGCTCGCGTTGAGCATCGGCACGCACTGAATATACGTTCTGGCGCTGACTGTCCTGTGCGGTGATGGCCGCCAGACGCTGCGCAACGGCGGCGTTATTCACACGGGTAGAGGTACGGCGAGCACGAATCGGCGCGCTGTAGGCTTCCAGTGCCTGACCATTGCCGCTGTTCAGTGCCTGAGACAGCAGAGACAGCTCCGCACATTTCTGAATCGCAAAGGCAAACCAGCTCTTCACTTCATCATCCAGGCGTACTTCCACGCTCAGATCGATAGGGCTGTGCAGCAATGAGCATGAACTTCCCAACCACAGATCGCGCGTCCCAACCAACGGTTGCAGACGCTCGAACCAACTGCTCAGATCAGCACGCCACACGTTACGACCATTAATCACCCCCAGAGACAGCACCCAGTTAGCTGGCAGTTGGGCGTTCAGCGTAGCAGCGTCATCCTTACCGTGAACCAAGTCGATATGCAGCCCCTGAACCGGTAGCGCTTTGATCGTTGCCAGATTCTGGCTAACGCTATCGAAATAGGTCGTCAGCAACAATTTCACCTGACCTTGCAGTGCATCGTAAGCGGGTTTAAACGCGGCCAGCCACTCTTGCGGTAATTCCAGCGCTAGTGCAGGTTCATCGATCTGCACCCACTCAATATCACGCTTCGCCAACTCAGCCAGCACCTGCTGGTAAACCGGCAGAATGTCCTGCAACAGCGACAGACGGTCAAACTGATCGCCTTTCACTTTGCCCAGCCACAGATAGGTAACCGGGCCTAACAGGACAGGTTTAATTTTATGACCCAGCGCCAGCGCTTCATCGACTTCATCCAGCAGTTGTGTCCAGGTCAGCTTGAACTGCTGCCCTTTGGTGAATTCCGGCACCATATAGTGATAGTTCGTGTTAAACCACTTGGTCATTTCTGCCGCTGCGGCAGGTTGGCCAGTTGGCGCGCGCCCACGACCAATACGGAACAGCGTGTCCAGATCGACCGAGCCGTCTTCATTCTGATGACGTGCAGGTACGTTACCCAGCAGCAGACTCGTCGTCAGCACATGGTCGTACCAGGCGAAATCACCCACTGGCAGCAGCTCAACGCCAGCATCCTTCTGTTGTTGCCAATGACGTGCACGCAGCTCACGTCCAACGGCCAGCAACTCTTCCTGTGTCGCGTTACCTGCCCAATAGCTTTCCTGCGCTTTTTTCAGTTCACGGCGTAGTCCAACGCGCGGAAAACCCAGTGTGTGATTCACAATCGCCATCGTTAATTCCTCATTTAGCCGTCCAGATGTTTACACATCCATAATCCGCAGGTACTGTAGTAAGCACAAGCGCAATTTTTTCACTGTCACTGTGAAGGACTCTCATGATCGAATTTAAACACCTGCGAACGCTGCAAGCACTGCGCAATACCGGATCGTTAGCCGCTGCTGCCGCTGCACTTCACCAAACCCAATCGGCGTTATCCCACCAGTTTAGCGATCTGGAACAGCGCCTTGGGTTCAGGCTATTCGTGCGTAAAAGCCAGCCGCTACGCTTTACGCCTCAGGGAGAAATTCTGTTGCAGTTGGCAGAGCAGGTGCTACCGCAAATCCAGCAGGCGTTGCAGACGTGCCATGAACCGCACCAAACTACGCTGCGTCTGGCCATTGAGTGTCACAGCTGTATTCAGTGGCTAACGCCTGCGTTGGACGAATTTCACCAACACTGGCCACAAGTGGTGATGGATTTTAAATCGGGTGTAACGTTCGATCCGCAGCCTGCACTCCAGCAAGGCGAATTGGATCTGGTTATGACTTCCGACATCATGCCGCGCAGTGGCCTACACTATTCGCCTCTGTTTGATTTTGAAGTCAGGCTGGTGCTGGCTCCCGAGCACCCACTGGCAAAAAAAGAAAAAATCGAACCGGAAGATTTCAGCACCGAGACCTTAATGATCTATCCGGTACAGCGGCAGAGGCTGGACGTCTGGCGTCACTTTCTACAGCCAGCGGGCGTCAGCCCTGCGCTGAAAAGCGTGGATAATACGCTGCTGTTAATTCAGATGGTTGCCGCCCGCATGGGCATCGCCGCATTACCGCACTGGGTGGTGGAAAGTTTTGAACGCCAGGGGCTGATTGTGACCAAATCGCTGGGTGATGGGCTTTGGAGCCGGTTGTACGCCGCCGTCCGCGACGGAGAGCAGCGCCAACCGGTGATTGATGCATTTACTCGTTCGGCGCGTCAGCACGCTTGTGATCATTTGCCGTTCGTAAAGGACGCTTCACGACCCAATGCTGGTGTACCCACAGCGAGGACGTAATGATCGTCGTCCCCACGATAAAGCTCAGCCAGTCTGGCGTTTTGTGCCAGATGGCGAAGTTGACCAGTAAACCGGCTGGCACGTGGAAATTATTCATTATGCTGAGCGTTCCGGCATCCACCTGGGTTGCGCCGTAGTTCCACATAAAATAACCAAGACCAGAAGCGCCAATCCCCAGCCAGACCAATACGCCCCACTGCAAGGTTGTGGTGGGTAATTTATCCATATTGCCGAAAAGCAGCCATGCGGCTATCGTCACGATCGCAGCCCCCAGATAAAACCAGGAAAATGCACAGTGCTGCGGCACAGGATGAATCTCCATCAAACGCTTATAGCCCACCTGACCTGCTGCAAAACATACATTAGCCACTTGCACCAGCAGGAATCCCCACCAAAAGTGCTCACTCACGCCGTGATAGTGGATCACTGCCGCTCCGAATACCGCCAGCAGCGCACTCATCGCGTAACCCCAGCGCAGACGCTGCCGGGCAAGCAAATCGTAAATCAGCGTGACGTACAGCGGCGTCATCACCGTGAAGAGTAAAAACTCAGGTACGGTCAGGTACAGGTAAGCCTGAAACACGAACAGGTACATAATACCCAGTTGGCAAGCACCCACTAACATATACAGGAAAATAACGCGCGCCGCGTAGCCCCGCCAACGTAAGAACGGCAAAAACACCACGGACGCCGCTGTCAGACGGAACATAGCAGAAAACCAGCTATCAACCTGACCCGCCAGATATTCTCCAATCAGGCTGAATGAAAATGCCCACAAAATAGTGGTGATAATAAGTAATGGCACGACAGCATCCACTGAGAAAAAAGTAGCGCCATTGTAGCGGAGATGGCTGAATGAATTTCAGTCAATTTGGTTTACATTGGGTTAAATAATGGACAGGCAGAAAATAAACAATGGAGAGATGTGGCGTGAAATAACCTTTACCGAGATAGTTTTGCGCCATTAAATATATTCTATTACAGGAGAAACAGAGCCTCTTTTTTTGTAAAATAAAAGACGCTCTGTGACCTAAGAATTAAATCTGCCATCTAAACCAGGCAAAGAAAACATTACCGTTATTGTATGTTCCAGGGATGTAGGTCGCCTGGAAAGAGAGCTTGCTATAGCTTATTGATGCCAAAGGCAACAAGACGGGAATGGGAATATAGTTCCAGTTATCACGCATCGTGACACCCGCCGTAAAACCTAGCCCCAGTTGAAAATCCTGATCGCTGGTTGGTCGCCAACGTTTTTCATAGCCGTAACCACCGATAGGCTCCCATTTGTTATAGGAGTCTTTGAACGCCATGATATAAAGCCCGTGCCAATCCCCATCCTTATCCAAACGGGAAACACCGTAACCCGCGCCCCACGGCCTTTCATTATATCTGTCCGTCTTTTCTTTATCGTACGTCCATCGATTATGCCAAGTGATAGCCGGGATATAAATATCGTGGGTCTGCGGCGAAGTCCAGGTAGTCGACAGATTGTTTTTACTTCTCTGCCACCAACTTTCGTCATGCTGATCCGACGCCGAATCATTGGCATCAGCCGCAGCGTGTGCGAGATCTGCTGTGCTACTCGTATTATTTGTCCCTACATTATTTATGCTTTCTGCTGCGTAGCTCAAAAAAGGAACAACGGGTAGTGTAATCAAACTTAACGTGATTAAAATTCGCTTCAAATACATATAAGGTTCTCTGTAACAGCGTCACGATTCCATTCAAACAAAAGTGATCCGAAAAACTATTTTGTAGTTACCAAAATATATAGCTCAGCTTGTGTAATCTGCCTATATAAACGGGAAACCAAGGCTGCCTATTATGAAGGGATAAACAGCAACTTTGGCTAAATAGATGGTGATTTGCGAGATGCTTTCAGACGTTTCTTAGCCGAAAACAAAAAACCACCTTATTTGTCGGTGGTTTATGCCCGTCATACTTCAAGTTGCATGTGCGTTGGCTGCGCTACTCGGCCCATTGGGGTCGCTGCAAGCAGCGTTCAAATCTGCCTATGGCAGATTTGTCACTCACCCGAATCACTTACCTGATCAATCTCAGATTGAATAGCGCGAGTCTCTGACGCAGCAGGATCAGATGCCATCCCCGTATTCAAAGCCGCGATTGATGCCGTTGAAATACTGATCCATATCCATCGCGGGCTTGTCGCTTTCCGGGCGACCGACAATACGAGCAGGAACACCTGCCGCCGTTGTGTGTGGAGGAACAGATTGCAATACGACAGAACCTGCGCCAATTTTCGCGCCACATCCAACTTCAATATTACCTAGAATCTTAGCGCCTGCGCCAATCATCACGCCTTCACGAATTTTAGGGTGACGATCGCCACTGGTTTTACCCGTACCGCCAAGCGTAACGGATTGCAGAATGGATACGTCATTTTCAACCACGGCTGTTTCGCCGATCACAATACCTGTTGCGTGATCGAGCATGATCCCACAACCGATTCTCGCCGCCGGGTGAATATCGACACCGAAAGAAACCGAGATCTGATTCTGAAAATAGACAGCCAATGCTTTACGATCCTGCGACCAAAGCCAGTGACCAATGCGGTAAGCCTGCAATGCATGAAACCCTTTCAGGTAGAGCAGAGGCGTAGAGTATTTATCCACCGCAGGATCGCGCAGGCAGACGGCCTGAATATCACGCGCGGCGGACACAATCATCAGCGGATCGGCGTGGTAGGCTTCTTCGAGCACCTCACGAATGGCGATCGCAGGCATAATCGAATTGGCTAACTTATTCGCCAACATGTAGCTCAGTGCGCTACACAAATTCTCGTGCTTCAGCAATGTGGCATGAAAAAAGCTGGCCAACATCGGTTCACAGTCCGCGAGACTGCGCGCTTCTGCTTTGATATTGGTCCAGACCAGTTCCAGTTCTTCTGTCGACATTGCCTTACTCTCCGAGAGACTACACACCACAACATATCTGTTCCAAACGACAGGCTTATTAGCACCACCGCTCATGTACAAGAAAATGAAGATACTATGAGCCTCCAGGATTAGGAAGCCCAGCATATACTCGTCATACTTCAAGTTTCATGTGCGTTGGCTACGATACTTGGCACATATGCGTGTGCCTCGCCCCGCTGGGGCCGCTGCAAGTAGCGTTCAAATCTGCCAAAGGCAGGTTTGTCACTCACCCAAGTACTTACCTGAATTGGCAGTTTCGTCTTTACGCGTGCGCCCTAACAGGCTTAACGCCGCTTCTCGGGCGTCTTTCCCACAATACAGAACCTGCCAGAGTTGCTCAGTTATCGGCATTTCAACGCCGTAGCGCTGCGCTAATGCCAGAACCTCTTTCGTATTGCGGTACCCTTCAACAACCTGACCAATACTATCCTGCGCACTCTGTACGTCCATTCCTTGCCCCAGCATCATGCCAAAGCGTCGATTGCGGGACTGATTGTCAGTACAGGTCAGCACCAGGTCGCCAAGTCCAGCCATTCCCATGAAGGTAGTAGGATCCGCACCTAGCGCCGCGCCTAGCCGAGTCATTTCAGCCAGCCCACGGGTGATCAGTGCAGTACGTGCATTAGCACCAAACCCAATGCCGTCAGACATCCCAGCACCGATCGCAATGACGTTTTTCACCGCGCCGCCCAACTGCACGCCGATAAAATCCGGGTTGCTGTAAACACGGAAGCTCTTGCCGCAATGCAGTAGCCGTTGCAGATCGTCAGCAAATTCACTGTCCGTTGCTGCAAGAGCAATAGCAGTCGGCATACCCGCGGCTAATTCTTTGGCAAATGTCGGGCCGGATACCACCGCAAGCGGGATGGTTTCACCCAGCGCCTCGCGTGCGACATCTTGCAGCAGACGTCCGGTTTCCGCTTCTAGTCCTTTAGTCGCCCACACGATACGCGCATCAGCACGCAAGTGAGGTTTCAACTGACGTAGAACATCACCGAATACATGGCTAGGCACCACAACCAACACGTCTCTGCTGGCAGCGAGCGCCTGCGCCAGATTCGTTTCCAGTTGGAGTGAATCGGGGAAAGGCACATCCGGCAGGAATGCCTGATTACAGCGAGCGGTCTGTAATGCCTGAATGTGAGTAGGGTTGTGACCCCACAGCACAACTCGATGGCCATTACGCGCCAGCGTAATGGCTAATGCGGTGCCGTATGAACCGGCACCGATGACGGTCATAGAAGCGTCGGACGCGTTCATCAGGCATCCTGATGTTGCGCAGCGCCTTCACCTTCGGTCTGCTGCTGAAGGTAATTCATGAAAAGCGCATCAAAGTTAACCGGTGCCAGGTTCAGTTGCGGGAAGGTACCGCGAGAAACCAGGCTAGTGATGCACTCGCGCGCGTAAGGGAACAGAATGTTCGGGCAGTATGCGCCCAGACAGTGTGCCAGTTGAGTCCCTTCGATACCGCCAACGGTAAAGATACCGCCTTGCTGAACTTCACACAGAAATGCAGTTTCTTCACCCAGAGAAGCCGTTACGGTCACACGCAGTACGACTTCATAGATGTCATCAGCCAGTTGGCTAGAGGCCGTATCCAGATCCAGTTTTACTTCCGGCTGCCATTCCTGCTGGAACACCTGAGGCGCATTAGGCGCTTCAAAAGAGATATCTTTGGTGTAGATACGCTGAATTTGGAAAGCCATTTCTGTGTTGTTTTGTTCAGACATGTTAAGTAGTACCCTTTTGTTAGATTTTCTTGACGTCTTCCGTCGTCATGAGTAGGCGGACGTCAGCACATTTCTGTCATTGTCGTACTGCAATCACTGTAGTACTTACAATCAATTTAGTACTGCAATCAGCCTGTCGGTTATCCTGCGAAATCGTTGCCATTTCGCGGCGTGTGACTTATTGCACATGGCACGATGCGGATAGTTTTACCACAAACCGTTTTATTTGCCGCGGACTAAAGGCAGATTCTCACCGCTCCAGCCAGCCAGGCCGTCTTTCAGTACCTGCACACGCTCAAAACCCGCTTTGTGCAAATTATCGGCCGCTTCGCGTGAAGAGAGGCCGTTGGCGCATACCACGATAATCGGCTGCGACTTATGTTTTTCAAGTTCACCTACGCTGCCGTTTTTAATGTCGATCGGCAACAGGTTAAATGCGTTGGCAATATGGCCACGGCGATAGTCATCACGGTTACGAATATCAACGACGACAGCATCTTCTTTATTAATCAGTCGGATCGCTTCACCACGAACCACTTCTTTCACGTTCGACAGTTTACTCTTCACAGTAAGTACAATTACCGCAACCAACAGCGCAACCCAGGCGATACTCAAAATAGGGTGCTTGCTAACGAATGGCATAATCTCTTGCATGGGGTGTAACGGCTCCCGGATCAGTTAAGCAACAAAAATATAAGGTTCCTGAGTATACCTGCGCGATACCGCAATTACAGCCAGTAAGCCAACATAGCGTATCGAATCTGCGGCGCGCTTTCCATTTATCTCTATATTGATACGCATAGAGACGCGCCTTTGTGCCATGCTTGTCACGTCTGGAAATAGAAATCAGACAAGAGACAACTGGTAAGCCGCTGTTCATCGTGGAATAATTTATCGATATGAGTAAAAACGCGTTATTTGTACAGAGTCGAGTGGTATGTAGCGCAGATCGCCAGTTATCCGCATTACAAAGGCTGCTCACCCGCTGCGCCAGCGCGCTCTGCGTTGGCGTTTTGCTGTTGCCCGCGATCGGCCAGGCGGAAGATAATCAGGCACAGTTGAAGACCCTGCAACAAGATATCGCCGCGAAAGAAAAAAGCGTTCAAGCGCAACAAAAGCAGCGCAGTACATTAGTCCAGCAGTTGAAGAAGCAGGAGCAGTCCATCTCTCAGGCCAGTCGTCAACTGCATGAAACGCGCAATACGCTGTCCACGCTAAATAAAGAATTAGCCAGCCTCAGCGCCTCTATCGCAAAACTGCAATCTCAGCAGGATAAGCAACAAACACTCCTTTCCCGCCAGCTTGATGCCGCCTTCCGACAAGGTGAGCACAGCGCACTACAACTCATGCTGAGCGGAGAAGAAAGCCAGCGTAACGAGCGCATCCTCGCCTACTTCGGCTATCTGAATGAAGCACGACAGAAATCCATCAACGAGTTGCAGCAAACTCGCATAGAACTGGCAAATCAGCGGCGTCAGTTAGAACAAAAACAGACGCAGCAAAAAACGCTGTTAAGTGACCAGCAGCAGCAACAGCAAACACTGGAACAGGCGCAGTCAGCGCGGAAGAAAACGCTGTCGACGCTGGAAAGCTCGCTGGAAAAAGATCAGCAGCAGTTAACGGAACTGCGCCAGAATGAAACCCGATTGCGCGATCAGATCGCCCGTGCCGAGCGAGAAGCGAAAGCCCGTGCGGAACGGGAAGCTCGCGAGGCCGCCAAGGTTCGAGCCAAAGAAGAGCAGGCCAAACGCAGCGGCAGCAGTTATAAACCCACCGAAGGTGAACGTTCATTGATGGCGCGCACAGGCGGTTTAGGGCGACCGTCTGGTCAAGCTATCTGGCCGGTTAATGGCCGTATCGAGCACCGTTTCGGCGAACCACTACAGGGTGAGCTACGCTGGAAAGGCTTGGTGATTAACGCACCAGAAGGGACGGAAGTAAAAGCCATCGCTGACGGTACCGTACTGATGGCCGATTGGCTACAGGGTTATGGTCTGGTTGTTGTTGTGCAGCACGGTAAAGGCGATATGAGCCTGTACGGTTACAACCAGAGCGCATTGGTCTCCGTTGGCGCTCAGGTCAAAGCGGGTCAATCTATTGCACTGGTCGGTACCAGCGGCGGGCAGAGCCAGCCCGGACTGTATTTTGAAATCCGTCGCCAAGGTCAGGCGGTTAATCCACAACCTTGGCTGGGAAGATAGTCTTGTCTTATTTAACCAAAGTACCGTTATTGGCATTGAGTCTGTTCGCACTTTCTCCTTTGGCGCTGGCCGGAAAGCTTTCCATCGTCATCGATGATTTCGGCTATCGCCCACATAATGAAAACCAAATACTGGCGATGCCTACGGCAATTTCCGTCGCAGTATTACCTAACGCGCCGTACGCCCGTCAGATGGCGACCAAAGCTCATCAGCAAGGGCGAGAAGTGCTGATCCATCTTCCGATGGCGCCGATGAGCAAGCAGCCGCTGGAACGTGACACCCTACGCCCAGATATGAGCAACGACGAGATTCAGCGCATCATTCGTCAGTCGGTCAACAACGTGCCTTATGCAGTGGGGTTAAACAACCATATGGGCAGCGCGATGACCGCCAGCCTGCCCGGTATGCAAAAGGTCATGCAGGCGCTCAGCGCCTACCAACTCTACTTCCTCGATAGTATGACCATTGGCAGCAGCCAATCGAGTCAGGCCGCGGCAGGAACAGGCGTCAAAGTCATCAAACGCAAAGTCTTCCTGGATGATTCGCAAAACGAAGCCGAAATTCGTAAACAGTTTACCCGTGCGGTGCAAATCGCCCGCAATAGCGGTTCCGCTATTGCTATCGGGCATCCACATCCTTCAACCATCCGCGTCTTGCAGCAGATGCTGCCCACGCTGGATACCGATATCGTCTTAGTGCGTCCCAGCCAGTTGCTGAATGAGCCGACGCGGCAGTATGAGCCTCAGCCACAACAGCCAGCCAAGCCGCGTAATCCGTTCCGTGGCATACCGCAATGTCAGGTCAAACAGCTGCCGGAACCGGTGAAAAACGATGTGTTCTTCAATCTAGTGAGCAACAGCATTCGGGACAGTGCGCCGGTGCTGTTTATCAAGCACCGCTGGCAAACCTGGATTGCCCCTGCCGAGACGGAAACGCACAAGCAGCCGTAACTTCAGACGCGTGTTCGCACGAGTTATTCACGGCAGGGTTATGTCTCATCCCAGTTGAGAATAACCTTGCCCGACTGACCCGAGCGCATGGCATCGAACCCTTTTTGAAACTCATCGATATGAAAGCGGTGGGTGATAATCGGTGACAAATCCAGCCCGGACTGGATCAGTGCCGACATTTTGTACCAGGTTTCGAACATTTCCCGACCGTAGATACCTTTGATAAACAATCCCTTAAAAATCACCTCGCCCCAGTCAATCGACATCGGTTCATGCGGAATGCCCAGCATGGCGATACGCCCACCGTGGTTCATCGCTTTCAACATCGTGCGAAAGGCCGATGGTGCGCCCGACATCTCTAACCCAATATCAAACCCCTCAGTCATGCCCAGTTCTATTATCACGTCAGCCAGCTTTTCTTCTGCCACATTGACGGCACGCGTTGCCCCCATTTTACTGGCCAACTCCAGACGGTACGCATTCACATCGGTAATCACAACATTCCTTGCGCCAACATGGCGGCACACCGCCGCGGCCATCATGCCTATCGGCCCTGCCCCGGCAATCAACACATCTTCGCCGACTAAATCGAAGGAAAGTGCGGTATGTACGGCGTTACCGAAAGGGTCGAAGATGGCGGCCAACTCGTCAGAGATATTGTCGGGAATGCGAAATGCGTTGTAGGCAGGAATCACCAGATATTCTGCGAACGAACCGGGACGGTTTACCCCGACGCCGATGGCGTTGCGGCATAAGTGGCGTCTCCCAGCACGACAGTTGCGGCAGTAGCCACAGGTAATATGTCCCTCGCCAGAAACCCGATCGCCAATATGAAAACCGTTAACCTCCTGACCAATCGCAACAATTTCACCCACGTACTCATGCCCGACAACCATCGGAACGGGAATGGTCTTCTGTGACCATTCGTCCCAGTTATAGATATGCACATCCGTTCCGCAAATCGCGCTTTTGCGGATTTTAATCATGATGTCGTTATGCCCAAGCTCCGGCGTGGGGGCATCCATCATCCAGATACCTTCTTCCGGCCGCAGTTTTGCCAATGCTTTCATGACAGCTTCCTTAGATGATCACACCCATACGCTTACCCACACGGATAAAAGCCTCGACGGCGAATTGGATTTGCTGCGGTGTGTGAGCTGCCGACATTTGGGTACGAATACGCGCCTGACCAAGAGGAACCACAGGATAGAAAAAGCCCGCGACATAAACGCCTTCCCGCTGTAGTGCCAGCGCAAAATCCTGCGCCAACTGTGCTTCACCCAGCATCACGGGAATAATCGCGTGATCCGCCCCCGCCAGCGTGAATCCTGCGGCCATCATCTTTTCACGAAACAGACGGGCGTTTTCCCACAGCCGCTCACGCCGTTCTCCGCCATGTTCCAGTAGATCCAGCACGCTGAGTGATGCAGTGACAATGGCAGGCGCGAGCGAATTGGAAAACAGATAGGGTCGAGAGCGCTGACGCAGCCAGTCAATCACCTCACGCTTGCCCGCCGTATAGCCACCTGACGCACCACCCAACGCTTTACCTAACGTGCCAGTGATAATATCGACGCGATCCATTACCCCACAGTGTTCATGTGTTCCGCGCCCATGTTCACCGACAAATCCCACCGCATGGGAATCATCGACCATGACGAGCGCATCATAGCGGTCCGCCAGGTCGCAAACCCCCTGTAGGTCTGCAATCACGCCGTCCATAGAGAAAACACCGTCGGTGGCAATCATGATGTGCCTTGCTCCTCCGGCTCTGGCCAGTTGCAGTTGTGCTTCCAACTGGCTCATATCGTTATTGGCGTAACGATAGCGTCGTGCCTTCGATAGCCGAATTCCGTCGATGATCGAGGCGTGGTTAAGCGCATCGGAAATAATCGCATCCTCTGCGCCCATTAACGTTTCAAACAGCCCGCCATTGGCATCAAAACAGGAGGAATAGAGAATCGCGTCCTCCATTCCCAGAAAATCGGCCAGCTTACGCTCCAGCTGTTTGTGGATATCCTGTGTTCCGCAGATGAAGCGCACCGATGCCATGCCGAAGCCGTGGCTATCCAATCCAGCTTTTGCCGCGGCAATCAACTCGGGGCTGTCCGCCAGACCAAGATAATTATTGGCACAGAAATTGAGCAGACGATCGCTGTCCATTACCTCGATCTCAGCCTGCTGCGCAGAGGTGATAATACGCTCTTCCTTGAAAACTCCCTCAGTGCGGGCAGCCATGATTTGTGTAGTAAGTTGTTGATAAAAAGCGGCAGGCATAGCGTCACTCTCCCATAAAAAGATCGCTTTATGGTGTTTAAGCTAGCGGATATGGGCAAAAATGCGGGGTAAACAGTCTGAAAATGTAGGCTTCGTCACGGCCTGAATTATCTTAAAAAAACGGGTGACAATATGGGATAAATTAACCTCTGGCTGCTTGCGGCAAAATGAAATGCTATTATAGCGGTCATAAACAGTGTGGGGCGCGGTGCCTCACCGGCAAGATTAACAAAGGTCGCACCCATGATTATCGTTACTGGCGGTGCCGGTTTTATCGGCAGCAATATCGTAAAATCTCTGAATGACATCGGCTACCGGGACATTCTGGTTGTCGATAACCTGAAAGACGGTACCAAGTTCGCCAATCTGGTCGATCTGGACATCGCAGATTACGTGGATAAGGAAGATTTCATTGCCAGCATCGTTGCAGGCGACGATCTGGGCGATATTGATGCCGTATTCCATGAAGGCGCTTGCTCTTCCACCACCGAGTGGGACGGCAAATACATGATGGATAACAACTATCAGTATTCTAAAGACGTGCTGCACTACTGCCTCGATCGCAGTATTCCGTTCCTGTATGCCTCGTCTGCCGCGACCTACGGCGGTCGCAACGATAACTTCATCGAAGAACGTCAATACGAGCAGCCGCTGAACGTCTATGGTTACTCCAAGTTTCTGTTCGATCAGTACGTGCGTGAGATTCTGCCGGAAGCGGAATCGCAGATCTGCGGTTTCCGCTATTTCAACGTCTACGGACCGCGCGAAGGCCACAAAGGCAGCATGGCAAGCGTGGCGTTCCACCTGAACAACCAGATTAATCAGGGTGAAAATCCGAAACTGTTCTCCGGTAGTGAGAACTTCAAGCGTGACTTCATCTACGTCGGCGATGTCGCGGCGGTCAACCTGTGGTTCTGGCAGAACGGTGTTTCCGGCATCTTCAACTGCGGTACCGGCCGCGCCGAATCCTTCCAGGCTGTCGCCGACGCCACGCTCGCTTTCCATAAAAAAGGCAGCGTGGAATACATCGAATTCCCAGAAAAGCTAAAAGGCCGCTATCAGGCCTATACGCAGGCCGACCTCACTAACTTGCGTGCTGCGGGCTACGATAAGCCGTTCAAAACTGTCGCCGAAGGCGTGGCGGAATACATGGCCTGGCTGAACCGTACCGTTTAATCGGATAAGGATTCATAAGCGGTATGAAAATTTTGGTCATCGGCCCTTCCTGGGTCGGCGATATGATGATGTCGCACAGCCTTTATCGCACGCTAAAGGCTGAACACCCAGAAGCGGTCATTGACGTGATGGCACCAGCCTGGTGCCGTCCGCTGCTGGCACGGATGCCGGAAGTCAATCAGGCGTTAGCTATGCCGCTAGGTCACGGCGCACTTGAACTGGGGGAGCGCCGTCGTCTTGGCGTCTCGCTGCGCGATGCGGGCTATGACCGAGCATACGTGCTGCCCAACTCCTTCAAATCTGCGCTAGTGCCGTTCTTTGCCAACATTCCGCAGCGCACTGGCTGGCGTGGCGAGATGCGTTACAGGCTGCTGAATGACTTACGCGTGCTGGATAAAACCGCATTTCCGCTTATGGTTCAGCGCTACACCGCATTAGCCTATGACCGTAGCCGTATTCGTCGTGCCGAGGACTTACCGCAGCCGTTACTTTGGCCACAGTTACAGGTTAATCAGACTGAAATTGCAGCCATAACGCAGGCCTTTGATCTCAGCGATGAACGCCCCATCATCGGCTTTTGTCCCGGTGCCGAATTTGGCCCTGCCAAACGCTGGCCACATTATCACTATGCTGCATTGGCACAATCACTGATTGAGCGCGGTTACCAGATAGCGCTATTCGGTTCCGCCAATGATCGTTCGGCCTGTGACGATATCCTTCAGGGATTAACGGAAGACGCCCGACAGCACTGCGCCAATCTGGCGGGGGAAACCTCGCTGGAACAAGCCGTTGTCTTGATTGCCGCTTGCCATGCCGTTGTCAGCAATGACTCTGGGCTCATGCACGTCGCAGCGGCACTTCATCGTCCGCTTGTCGCGCTTTATGGCCCGAGCAGCCCTGACTTTACTCCGCCATTGTCTCATCAGGCTGAAGTGATTCGCCTGATTACCGGTTATCACCGGGTGCGCAAAGGGGATGCTGAACAAGGTTATCACCAGAGTTTGATCGATATTCAGCCCGAGCGCGTGCTCAGCGCACTGGATAAGTATCTCGTTCAGGAAGAAAGTCTCATTTCGAAAGGAAGCCCCGTTCTGGAAGAAAATCAGGTGCCGGGAGCGGGCGCATGAGAGTACTGATCGTGAAAACATCGTCGATGGGCGATGTGCTACATACGTTACCCGCCTTAACCGACGCAATGCAGGCTATTCCCGGTATCCAGTTCGACTGGGTCGTTGAAGAAGGTTTCGCACAAATTCCAAGCTGGCACCCCGCAGTTTCCCGGGTCATTCCGGTGGCAATTCGCCGCTGGCGCAAAAGCTGGTTCAGCACCTCAATACGTCAGGAACGTGCAGAATTTAAGCGTCAACTCCATCAATACCGCTACGATGCGGTGATTGATGCGCAGGGACTGATTAAAAGCGCGCTACTGGTTACGCGACTCGCCAACGGTAAGAAACACGGATTAGATTGCAAGAGAGCGCGTGAGCCGCTGGCGAGCTGGTTTTATAACTGCCGCCATCCGATAAGCCGTCGACAACATGCTGTCGAGCGCGTGCGCGAACTGTTTGCCGCCAGTCTGGGTTATCGGAAACCCGCCGAGCGCGGCGATTATGCCATTGCCCAGCGCTTCCTTTCTCAGCCGCCCAAAGACGCCAACCGCTATCTGGTGTTTCTCCACGCCACGACGCGTGATGAAAAACACTGGCCGGAAGGGCACTGGCGCGAGCTGATTGCGCTATTGGCATCAAGTGGACTACACATTAAGCTTCCCTGGGGAGCGGAACATGAGCACCAACGTGCATTACGATTAGCGGAAGGCTTCCCACACGTCGATGTCTTACCGCGTCTGACGTTGCAACAGGTCGCCGAGGTGCTCGTGGGTGCCAAGGCCGTTGTTTCCGTCGATACCGGGCTTAGCCATCTGACGGCGGCACTGGATCGCCCAAATATCACCTTATACGGCCCCACCGACCCTGGGTTGATTGGCGGCTATGGGATGAATCAGGTGGTGGAAATGTCTGAAAACCAGCAAATGGAGACAATTCCTGCTAGTCTCGTCCATCAAAAATTAGAGATGCTGATAGAATTACCTGCATCAGGCGAGTGATATCGCTCCCGACTGTGAACAAATACATGCTCAATGAATTAAGGTACGAACTGGGAAAAACGCCCAGTATAAGTTCGACTGTCGCGCTTACAACAATCTTCCCCGGCTGTTTACTCACATTAGCCATTATGCCATTTAGTAGCATCCTTGCCGGGTGGCTTTTTTATCTCACGGGTTCACTATCTGTCTTCTATGTGGTAACACACTTAAGAGCGGTAATGGCCGCTAAGCGGTTATTACTGATTCCGCTTTGCCTGCTGTCTATCGGCTTAACCAATCTCATTTGGTATCACCAATATTATCAACCTGATAACCCTTTCCCTTATGTGTATAACGCCTATAAAACATCTGCACATGCTGGTATTTTGGGCGCATTTATCCTGCTGACAGCCCTGCATATCTCGCAAAAAAAGCAGCAACAATCGCTCTTCTGCATCATTGGAATATGTGTGTTCACACTGGGTTATGCGTTTTACCAGTCACTGTTCAGTGGAATGCATCGTATTGGGCTGGTATTTGGCACCGCAACCAGCGCAGCCTACTTTCTCACCTTCATTGGCGCGTTAAGCGCACAGGCGCTGCTTAAGCTCGATTCGGCTTATAAGTATTACCTTTATCTGGGGCATTTTCTGTTAGTCACTATCGCTATTTTTCTAACAGAAACGCGAGCTGCTATATTCGTCTACCCTATTGTTGGTGCGACCATTTTATTGTCCGAAGTCAGGCACAATAAGCCGTTATTCATCAAAGCATTCATCGGTTCATCGGCCACTATTCTCCTGTGTTTATTCCTTTTTCAGGAAACAATTCATCAGCGTGTCAACGATCTGATTAGCGACATACACAGTTACAGCATGAATAACAGCAGGACATCGGTTGGTGCACGCATCGCGATGTACCAATCCGGTGCCGAAGCAGGAGAAGAAGCCTTGCTCGGACAATCTGCTGAACAGCGGTCAGAACGCATCATTGCACAAGCAGAACAAAAACCGAGCTTAGCTGGCGCAGTTGAATATCTGAACGTCCATCTACATAACGAAGTGATTGATGCTTTTTCTCTTAAAGGGCTATCAGGAGCGATATTGTTAATCTTGTTCTACGCATCTTTATTTTATTTTTCATTTTTTATTTTGCGTAGTCACCTCTCAGCCGCACTGCTTTTTGCCCTGATCATGTATGGACTTAGCGATGTCATTCTCTATTCACGGGACATGCTTATTACGTGGCTGATGGCTTTTTGCCTCGGTACAACGCTGACCGGAAAATGGCTAAAGAATGAGTCCTGTTATAATTAGCGCGTGGCTGAAGTATTTACCTCTGTGAGAGGGAGATGGGTTTTAGTACCATAGCGGGAAAATTGGCGCACCGACACCGATGTGTCGCCATAGGGGCAAATCAGTCAACTGGTAGCTGTCGAGCCAGGGGCGGTAGCGTGCCTGCAATAAAATAATAACCTTTTGATTACATGAAGGAAAACGAGTGAGTCAACGCATCATATCCTTTCACCGGATTCTCGTGGTAAAGCTCAGATATCATGGCGATATGCTGCTGACCACTCCGCTCATCAGTACGCTGAAAGCCAATTATCCTGACGCTAAAATCGACGTATTATTGTATCAGGATACGATGCCGATTCTCTCCGCCAATCCAGAAATACACCAGCTTTATGGGCTCAAGAGAAAGACAGCAACGTTATCAGAAAAGATCAAAGATTTCGCAGCGATACAGAAAACACTTAAGAAAAACAATTACGATCTGATCGTTAATCTTGCTGACCAGTGGCCTATTGCGTTGTTAGTTAAATCATTAGGTGGACGTAGCATTACGCTCGATCGCGGGAATAGTTTTAAAGGCAAAATATGGCGTTTATTTTTCAGTGATTGCGTCAGTCCACAAGGACTACACATCATTGAGCAAAATCGATCGATACTTTCCCCACTCGGCCTTTCTGATGCCCAGCCCAAAGATCGCATGTCGCTCTATTATGGTATGGCGGATGCTGAACACGTGTTCAGCATTGCTCCACAACTACGTGAACAGCCTTACATCGTCATCCAACCGACCGCAAGGCAGGGCTTCAAGTGCTGGGACAACGATAAATTTGCGGTCGTCATTGATTATTTGAAAGAGAAAGGGTTAGACGTTGTCCTAACCTGTGGCCCCTCTCAGGAAGATCTTCATGTTGTGCAGGATATTCACGCCCAATGCACCTATAAGCCGAATACCTTATTAGCGGGTAAAACCAGCTTTTTAGAACTGGCGGCGCTGATCGATAACGCCGCACTTTACATCGGCGTCGATTCTGCACCAATGCACATGGCCGCTGCGCTCGATACACCGCTAGTATGCTTATTTGGGCCGACAGATCATAAGAAATGGCGACCATGGTCTGACAATAGTGTCGTTCTTTGGGCCGGAGACTATGAACCGATGCCGGAAAGAAAAAATCTCAATAGAAATCAAAAATATCTTTCCTGTATCCCTGCACAAGATGTCATTCAAGCGGTAAATAGCCTATTGGCAGGTCGTTCTACAAACGAGGAAGCGCAATGAATATTGCCATCTGCCTGTATAAATATTTCCCTTTCGGCGGACTGCAACGCGACTTTTACAGTATTGCTCAGGCTTGCATAAAGCTGGGGCACCGTGTCCGCGTTTATGTCTTGTCATGGCAAGGTGAACAGCCAGATAACCTTGAGATTATTTTCGTACCCGCATCAGGTATGAGCAATAACCTACGCAATCAGCGCTATAGTGAATGGGTTCAACATCACCTCCAACAACACCCTGTCGACCGCGTGGTGGGTTTTAATAAAATGCCAGGGCTGGATTTCTACTATGCTGCCGACGTGTGTTACGCGGAAAAAGTCGAACGGGAGAAAGGTTTTTTTTATCGCCTGACACCACGATATAAGCACTATGCCGCCTTTGAAAAAGCCGTATTCAAGCGCGATAGCTCTACAAAAATGCTCATGTTAACGCAGCGCCAAATCGCGGATTTCAAAAAGCATTACGGCACACAAGACGAGCGTTTCTACATCCTACCACCGGGCATCGCCCTCGACAGAAAATACGACCGCCAAGCACCTGACGTTCGACAAACCTTTCGCCATGCACAAGGCATCAACGACAATGCCATCGTCCTGCTTCAGGTAGGTTCCGATTTTAAACGCAAGGGTGTGGAACGCAGTATTATAGCCATTGCCAACTTGCCACAGAGCTTACGTGAAAATCTGGTTTTTCTGGTGGTTGGTCAGGATAAACCAGGGTATTTCCAATCCGCGGCTGAAAAGTTGGGTATAGGTAAACAGGTGCGATTTTTCTCTGGTCGCGATGATATTCCCGGCTTTATGGCCGCAGCAGATCTGTTGATGCACCCAGCCCATCAGGAAGCGGCAGGCATTGTCTTACTTGAATCCATTGCCGCAGGATTGCCAGCGATCGTGACCGATATCTGCGGTTACGCTTTCTACATCGATAAAGCGCAGGCCGGGCGTGTTATCCCAACGCCATTCAGCCAAGACACTTTGAATACCGCCTTAAGAGAAGCGTTAAGTGAGCCGAATACCGTCTCTAGCTGGGCACAACATGCACGTCTATTTGCCGATAGCGAAGATATTTACAGCTTGCCGGAGAAAGCCGCCGCACTAATAACGGGTGAGCAGCCATGATTGAATTACACGAACCTTTCGCATCGTTATGGAAACACAAAGATCCATTTCTCGAAGTGGAAAAGCTAGACGGCGAAGTTTTCCGCGCATTGGAAAGCCGTCGGACACTACGTTTTACGCTGAAAGAACGTTCATATTTTATCAAGATACATCGCGGTACTGCGCTTAAAGAAGCGCTAAAAAATTTAGTGTCATTCAGACTGCCGGTGCTCGGCGCCGATCGGGAATGGAACGCGATCCATCGTCTGGCTGAACGGGGGGTCGATACCATGCAAGGCGTCGGCTTTGGCCAGCGCGGATTAAATCCGCTGCGCCGCCACTCCTTCATCATTACAGAAGATCTCAATCCGACGATCAGTCTGGAAGATTACAGCGCAACCTGGTTGGATAAGCCCCCGACTCTGCAAGAAAAACGCCGACTAATCTGCCGTGTAGCAGAGATGGTGCGGGACATGCACGCAGGTGGCATCAATCACCGTGATTGTTATATTTGTCATTTTTTACTGCATCTTCCTTATCAGCCAACGGATGCACAGTTTAAAATTTCAGTGATTGACCTACACCGGGCACAGCTTCGCGATCGTGTTCCTCTGCGCTGGCGGAATAAAGATCTTATCGGCCTCTATTTTTCATCGCTCGATATTGGGCTGACGAAAAACGATCTGCTGAGGTTTTTAACGATCTATTTTGATCATCAACCATTGCGTACCACACTGCGTCAGGAACAAGTGCTCTTTCACGAAGCACTTATCAAAGCAAAAAAGATTCGCGAGAGAACGGAGCGTAAGGCACTTTAACCCGAGCCCTGATTATCATTATGAATATACTTTTCGTCGGTGAAGCCACATCTGGTTTCGGTGGTATTGAAACCGTACTCAAAAAAGTGACCAGCTTTCTGGAAAACGATTGCGAAACCAAAAATACCTATACCTTGTATTTTTTATGTCGTGATGACCGCATGGATAAAGCATGGCTGGCAGGAAAGCGGTTTGTTTGCCATCGCTCTAGCATCAAGATCTCGTTTCTGCGTCGAATGAGTCATGCCTGTGTGCTCGCTCGTTTCATTAAGCAAAACCAACCCGATGCCGTTATTGCTTTTGATGCACCATCCTGTCGGGTTGCAGCACACGCTCTCCGTTATAGTAAGAAAAGGTTGCCGTTGATTTCATGGCTACATTACTCTCTCGATCATAAAAAACACGCCGAGCAGGCACTGGTGGCAGATCACCACTTGGCCATCAGCTCAGGTATCAAGCAGCAATTAATAAAGCGTGGTGTACCTTCCAAACGAATTTCTGTTGTTTTTAATCCGGTCACACCACAAAGCGTTGTTATCCCACGTCCGACGAATAAAGCCGTCTTTATCTATGTAGGCCGTCTGAAATTTGAGGGGCAAAAGCGTCTCAAAGATATGTTGGACGCTTTTTCTGGGCTGACAGGCGATTGGGAATGTCATTTTATTGGTGATGGTTCCGATGCTCAGGTCTGTCGCGAGTATGCGCAAAAGCTGGGTATCAACGAGCAAGTACACTGGCACGGCTGGCAGGCCGATCCGTGGGAATACATCCAGACAAAGGTTAAAAATGTTTCTGCGTTCGTTATGAGTTCAGCCTTTGAAGGGCTACCGATGACGCTACTGGAAGCCATGTCCCACGGCATCTATTGCATCAGCAGCGATTGCCCTTCTGGGCCGGGCGATATCATTAGGGATGGCGTAAATGGACAGCTTTATCCAACTGGCTCCACCGATTTCCTCCGTAATGCGCTGCAAACGCTTGTCGAGCAGGAACCGATACCGTCAGCAGAACAGGTAAAATCGTCTATACATTTGTTTTATGATGATACTTACTATCAGTCGATGAAAGAGACCATCAATACTGTTATTAACCGTCAGATTATCCGCTAATTGTCAGTTGGGTTTGCTATGTATTTCAAAAAAGATGATGTGATTAAACAAGTCGTTGAATTCTCTTCCTCACCTTCGCATCCCGAGAAAGATACCCTGAATATTGCTTTCGGTACGGATAAAAATTTTCTATTTGGCTGTGCAGTATCTATCGCTTCTATTTTACTAAAAAACCCTAAGCAACCTTTAGCCTTTCATATTTTTACAGATACTCTCGACAGCGATAATCGTGATAGATTCAACTCTCTGGCTAAGCAATATGACACGTCAATTACGTTCTATGTTGTTAACTGCGATTGGCTAAAATCCCTGCCAAGTACCAAAAACTGGTCATATGCCATTTATTTTCGTTTTATCGCCACTGATTATTTTTATCATCTGCTTGATAAAATCATTTATCTCGATTCAGATATCGTTTGCAACGGTTCGCTTCAGGAATTATCTGAGCTAAACATAGAAAATTATATTATTGCTGCCGTAGCAGAGGGGAAAAGTCCTTGGTGGGAAAAATGTGCCACTCGCCTGAAAACACCCGGCATTAAAAATGGTTATTTCAATTCTGGTTTTTTATTGATTAATTTAAAAAACTGGCATCAGAATAACATCACTACGAAAACTATGATGATGTTAATAGATAAGGATGTTGCCAACAAAATCTCTTATCCTGACCAAGACATCCTCAATATGCTATTACCAGGACACATCCTCTTTCTTGATAAAAAATACAATACTCAGTTCAGTATCAATTATGAATTAAAATGTAAAAGAGGCGAGACTTATCCTCACCCAATAAATAACGACACGGTTTTTATTCATTATATCGGTCCAACCAAGCCTTGGCACGAGTGGGCCAAGTACCCTAGTTCCGCGTACTTTTATAATGCAAAAGCCCTTTCTCCGTGGAAAAATGTTCCATTAGAAAAAGCAAATTCGGCAAATCAATTTAGATACTGCGCAAAACATCTTTTTCATAAAGGCCATTCTATTCCATCATTAATAAGTTATATTCATTATTTCTCAAAAAAATTGTTCCATCGATGATCACGAAGAGACAAAAATGTACTTTAATAAAGAAATAATTATCGAGAGAGAAATAGATTTCATTGGGATTAGAAACAATGAAAAAAATGTATTTAACATCGCTTACGGCATAGATAGAAACTTTATTTTCGGCGCAGCTATTTCTGCAACTTCGATTATTATCAATAATACCAAACCTTTAGCTTTTCATTTTTTTATGGATCATATTGATGATGAAATAATCCATCAATTTGAATCCATGGCTAATAAATTCAACGTTAACATTCATTTATATCAGGTTAATACACAACTACTTAGCGATTTACCTGATAAAAAATGGCCTTGCTCGGCTTATTTCAGGCTGGTAGCCTTTGATTATCTTGATGATCAGGTGGACACGCTATTGTATCTAGATGCCGATGTGATGTGCAAAGGCAGTATCAATGATTTATATGAGCTACGTTTCGGTAAGAACATTTGTGCCATTGTGCCTGATATCATTGAAACCAGAGAACAATGTGCAACACGTTTGGCCAGACCAGAGATAAAAGAAAGTTATTTTAACTCTGGCATTATGTTTACCCACTTGAAAAGCTGGGCAGATAATCAACTTACTGAAAGAACGCTTTCTTTTATTAAAGAAAACACTTCGCTTAAATACCCGGATCAGGATGCACTGAACATTCTACTTTACGGAAAGACGATCATTCTACCGCGTAAATTCAACTGCATTTACAGCATCAAAAGTGAGCTGAAAGATAAGACTCATCAGGCTTATAAGAAAATAATTAACGACGAGAGCGTTTTCATTCATTATGTCGGCACGACGAAACCCTGGAATGAATGGGGTCAATATCCTTCTACGGTTTATTTCAGCCATGCTTATCAGCAATCAACCTGGAGTGACGTCCCCCTTATTGTTGCAAACACGCCAATACAGTGGAAGAAAAAATCCAAGCATGAGATAGGAAAAGGAAAGCTGATAAAAGGAATATTAAGTAGAATTAAATATCTCATAGAAAAATAACTTAAAGAACCATTATATGTTTAGAAAATATTTTTGAAATTTATTCGGAACGTAATGACATGAATATCACATCCGTTGTAATAATTTATAATGCAGAGTTACGTGAGTCGGACACGCTAAAAAGTATTCTGCTTTGTCAGATTCAAAATATAAATCTGAATATTTGCATTTGGAACAATGGGCCAAAATTATTAACAGAAAGTGATGCTTCTGATTTTATATCACAATGCCAAAAAAAAGGCATTCAAGCAAAAATATATCAAGACATAAGGAATTTATCCCTGTCTAAAATTTATAATTTTTTTGTTAAGAATGAAGAATTTGAATTTATAACAATTTTAGACCAAGATTCTTATTTACCTGAAAATTACCTTACGAAAATATCATCACATCAAGAAGCGGATATTGTTGCTCCAATTGTTATTGCAGAGAGAAATGGTATTAGCGCACAGACCGATCCTCATTTTTATGGAGATGTCAATCTCATGATTGGAGAGGGGAAAGTCGATATGAAGATAGATTCGGTTATGTCGGGACTCGCACTGTCGAAACAAGGAGCAGATAAAATAATCGCATTTAGAGGTTATCTCTTTGAGGAACGGTTAGCTTTTTATGGAATAGACAGTGACATTTTTAGAACCATGAATATTATGGCAGACAATAAAATAACACTAAATATATATTGCGCAAACAAGATTTACCACTCATTTGCAATGTCTAATCCTGATAATAAAAATGATTCCTTCCGAATCATGGAAATGTTTTACTATAAGACATTCATAAGAAATGAATATCAGAAGAAATCTAAAATCAGTACCATATTCATATATCTAAGAGATTTTATTAGAGGAAAAACAGATTTTGACCGGACAAAAAAACTTATTATTTTTTCTATAGATAATACTCACCCAAGATCAAAATTAAATATAGAAAAGAACATTAACCCCATATATAAATAATAAACATCCGAAAAACATTTGGAAACTTTATAAAAACCACGCTTACAAGCACACAAAAAATGGAAAAAATCAAAATAAATGCCATAATAGTTCTCTATAATTGCAACATGGAGGATTCCGTAACCGTCAATTCTATTTTTAAAGCAAATCTTGATAATATAGAGCTTAAACTATTAATATGGAACAATGGTAATATACTGTTAAATGAAAAAGATGTAAGTAATTTCATTGAAAAATGTCAACAAAAAAAAATTAGCACAGACGTTTATCAGGATACTAGAAATCTATCTCTCAGTAAAATATATAACTATTTCATTGCCAAATCAGATTATAACTACATTTCCGTTTTAGATCAGGACACCAGCGTAAACAATGATTTCTTTCTAAATATAAAAGAAAATGCAAACTATGAAATCATTTGCCCTGAAATTTACTTATCCAATAAAGAAAATATAAAAAGCAGCCCAATCTATAACACTCCTGATGAGAGTATTGATTTTATTGAGGCCGGTGATTTTAATGCCAATGCAATGTTTACTTGTGCTTCAGGTCTATCATTTTCCTCAGTACTGATAAAGAAAATAGCAGACTATTATGGATATATTTTTAATGAAAGTTATGCATTTTATTGGGCAGACCATGACCTACTTGAAAGATTAACTGCATTTGACTATGTCAAAGGAAAATGTGTTGGAAAAATGTATCATAACATGTCCGGCGTAGGTCAGGATTTTAGTAGAATGCAAGAATCCGCAAAGCTAGAGCATGGCTTAGGAAAAATACTAAGAAGAATAAATAAACAAAATAAGCCCGGTTCTCTGAGAAACATTATTTATGCGATAAAGTATACACTTAAAGCAAAGTGTTCTATATCAAGCGCCTTAAAAATAGTTCAATGCGCGATACAAAAGCAACATCCAAGATCGCGCTTTAATATAGATAAAAACAGTAAAGCCACTCACAACTATTCTACTGATAGCTAAACCATAGCCTTATCATCACGAACCCGATAAAATCCCCCCAGCGATAACTGATAACAGTAGATCTTATGTTACAAACTCTCTACACCATCATCCTGTACCTCATCCAGCCGTTGATTTGGCTTCGCCTGTGGCTTCGTGGCCGCAAGGCACCTGCCTATCGTCGGCGCTGGGGTGAACGCTACGGTTTTTGTGCAGAGAAGGTCAAGCCAGACGGCATCATGCTGCATTCTGTGTCGGTGGGTGAAACGTTGGCTGCCATCCCTCTGGTTAGGGCATTGCGCCATCGTTACCCTAATCTACCTATCACGGTAACAACCATGACGCCGACCGGTTCCGAGCGCGTGCGCTCTGCTTTTGGCGACACGGTCTATCATGTTTATCTACCTTATGATTTGCCCTATGCACTGAAACGCTTTTTTGATCAGGTTCGTCCAAAAATCGTCATCATTATGGAAACTGAACTCTGGCCAAATCTGATCGCGGAACTACATAAACGCGAAATTCCACTGGTCATTGCAAATGCACGGCTGTCTGGGCGTTCTGCTGCGGGTTATAAAAAGATCGGCAAACTCATGCGCCACATCTTACAGCGCATTACCCTCGTCGCCGCACAAAATCAGGAAGACGGAAATCGATTTATCGCTCTTGGCCTGAAGCGCTCAAGCCTGAAAGTGACCGGCAGTCTCAAATTTGATATTTCCGTTACGCCAGAACTCGCGGCTAAAGCGATTACCTTGCGTCGGCAATGGGCACCGCATCGTCCAGTTTGGATAGCCACCAGTACGCACGAGGGTGAGGAAGCGATCGTTCTGGCCGCTCACCGACAACTGCTTGCCACTTATCCTGATTTATTACTGATTCTTGTGCCTCGCCACCCAGAACGTTTCTCCACCACCCAGGCGTTAGCAGAAAATCTGGGGTTCACCTATACGCTGCGTAGCGGTGGTGAGCAACCTTCTGCGAACACGCAGGTAGTGATTGGGGACACCATGGGCGAGCTGATGCTGTTGTATGGCATTGCCGATCTGGCATTTGTGGGGGGGAGTTTGGTTGAACGGGGCGGACATAATCCGCTAGAAGCGGCAGCCCACGCGATTCCAGTGTTAATGGGGCCACATACTTTCAATTTCAAAGACATCTGCAACAAGCTAGACCAGGCTGATGGGCTGATTACCGTGACCGATGCAGATTCACTTGGAAGAGAGGTGGGAAAACTGCTCGCTGACGAAGACTATCGTCTCTACTATGGTCGACACGCCGTAGAAGTATTATACCAAAATCAGGGCGCACTACAGATGCTGCTAACGCTATTAGAACCTTATTTACCTCAGCGGACGCAGTGAAGCCGTTACCGAAATTGTAAATAAAGGGCTGATGTGATGACAACCAAAGCGATTTATCCTGGCACGTTCGATCCATTAACCAATGGTCATTTGGATCTGCTGACGCGAGCATCACGACTGTTCGATCATGTAGTACTAGCCATCGCTGCCAGCCCGAGCAAAAACACGCTCTTCACATTGGACGAACGTGTCGCGTTGGCAAAGGGTGCGACGCAGCATTTGTCGAATGTCGAAGTCGTCGGCTTCAGCGATCTTATGGCGCACTTCGCGCAGCAGCAAAAAGCGAATATTCTTGTGCGTGGTTTGCGCGCCGTTGCCGATTTCGAATATGAACTCCAGCTCGCAAAAATGAATCACCACCTGATGCCTACGCTCGAAAGCGTCTTCCTGATGCCGTCGGAAGAGTGGTCGTTTATCTCATCCTCTCTGGTCAAAGAAGTTGCTCGCCACGGCGGCGACGTATCGCATTTTTTACCCGACAGCATCGCTGACGCATTACTGGAAAGATTGCAAAAGGTGTAATAGATGGCGGTGTTTATTCCGTTACAATCCGAATAAGGCTCTCGGTATTGACCTCACGGCCAAAGCGAGCTCTGACATCCGTTTTTCCAGCCTCAGCATAGGCCTGCACGATTTCTTTATTCGATAAGGCAAAATCAATTGCTCTCACCCACGCCTGCGGCTCATTAGGCGATACAATCATCCCGGTAATGCCATCCTGCACTGTTTCGGGCAATCCGCCTTCATTGCTGATGATGACAGGAACCGCTAGCCCCAATGCCTCTATCTGTGCCATACCCAGTGGCTCCTTTGTCGACGGCATCACCAACACGTCAGCACGTTTCAACACGGCAGCGACTGAGGCCAGTTCTCCTATCCATACTTGCCGTTGCAAACCACGCTCAGCAACCTCATGTTGCAACGGCGCAGCATTGCCACCGCCTGCGATGATGTAGCGCAAATGGGGCCGGCGCACAACAAGCTCACTCAATGCCGCAAGTATAATGCTATGCCCTTTTTCCGCACGTAACATACCAAGCTGAATGATAACATCGCCCTCTCCCTGGCTCAGCCACGCCGCCAGTTCGTTTACGAGCGGTAGATTGACCTCGCGATCCAACTTTTCAAACGCAATACCGGGATACACGACGTCGATCTGTTTACCCGGAAACTGGGGCTTGATTTTCTCTGCCATGAATCGGCTTGGTACCATCACTAAATCAATAGGGAGAAAGCGGCTTAACGGATTAGGTTTTCTATTCGTGTAATAGGTACGTGAGCGAATAATTTTGGGTCGATTGAGTAACGTCAGCACCGCAATACACAAATTATTAGCGTCATGCCCACTGTGGCAAATACAAGCAAGTGGGCGTTGGCGCTTTATTTCAATTCGTAATCCACGAATAGTTGGCAAATGGCAACTATTACGAAACGGCAAATTAATCACAGACAGGCCACGAGCGCGAGCTTCACCATTTATGCGGCCTTTCGCACTACAGAAAAGGCTGGTAGTAAATCCCCGCGCATTCAACGCTTCCATTTGCTGTAAAAGCTGCCATTCCTGCCCGCCCATGTTCTTTGAGCTTTCAAGAAAAAAGACTGTACCCATATTGACCTTCATAGCCTGAATTGATTTTCTGATTTATTAATAAGTGATTACTTCTGACAACTGCGGCAAAAAAACGTGCTGCGCTGCCCGTGTTTCGCAATTTCTATCCGCGTTCCACATGTCCGACAAGGTTCACCGTTACGGCCATAAACCCGCAGCTCTTGTGCGAAATAACCTGGTTTGCCATCTGATTGCAAAAAGTCACGCAGCGTTGTGCCCCCCTGCTCAATCGAAAGTTGTAATACCTGTTTAATCACGCGAACCAATACGGCTGCATCGTTTTCATTTAACGATCCGGCAGTTCTGTCAGGATGGATACCCGCCGCAAACAGCGATTCGCTCGCGTAAATATTACCTACGCCAACCACCACTTTGTTATCCATAATCCACTGCTTGATTGCTGTTTTTTTACCGCGTGAAGCCTGATAAAGGTAATCTGCGGAGAATTCCGCCTCTAACGGCTCCGGCCCCAAATGCGCCAATACCGAGCTGGTTTCTGGATTATCCGTCCACAGCCAGGCACCAAAACGCCGAGGATCGGTGTAACGCAGCACCTTACCGCTGTCCAGCACTAAGTCGACATGATCGTGCTTCTCCGGCTCACTGTATTCTGGCAACACCCGCAGGCTGCCAGACATGCCGAGATGCACGATAATCCAGCCATGCGTGAGTTCAATCAGCAGATATTTTGCCCGCCGACGCACGCTGAGCACCGGTTCATCGCTCAGCGAGAGAATCTCAGCTGATACCGGCCAGCGTAGACGCGTGTTCCTCACTTCTGCATAAAGGATGGTATGACCAACGAGATACGGTGAAATACCCCGACGACTGGTTTCAACCTCAGGTAATTCAGGCATACTTTCTCTCCTGAGAAACGACGCTCAATTATTGCAAACGCTGCCAGAATGAATATTTTCGACTATGTTGTTGCTTAAGCTGTTCTTGATAATCAACCCACTCCAATAGCGGCGCATGGCTTGTTATCCGAGAAGCCAACTTTTCCAACTTACGATAATAATTTGCTGCATGATCGTATGCCTTGCTCCGGCCAGAAGATAAAATATCGTCGAGTAACAGACGATAGCAAATTACTTCAGCCAAAGGGCATTCCGCATCATGAAATTGATCTGCCCAACTCAACAATACGCCGAAGAAGACATTGAGTGATTCCCGATGAGCAAGCAGTTGTGCTGCCGCTTGAGCATAATCATTCAGTTCCAATAGCGTATCAATTTTGGACTGAACATCTCCCATCGCCAACGCATGGGTAGCCGCCTGATTCTGTAACGTTTCTCGTTCCGTTTCATCTTGTAAGACGGCAAGCAGTGCTTGTAGACGAGTATAATCAGGACGTTGCTGATAAGCTTCACGCCGTAACGCCAGGAGCGCGTTTTGATCGCCAAGTTGGACATAGGCTTTATCCAACAAGGCAAGGCGTTTATCCTCCGCGTGACCTTGAAAAGACTCCGATAACCACTTCAACGCCGACTGCGCTTCATCGATCGACAGACAGAACTCCACAATGTGGAGTTTTTGTAATTCGTTGGGTTGTGGGGACGGCAAAAGTATGGAGCGTTCAAATAACGTAACGTCTTTCAAGGCTCGGGCGACACCTGAAATACCGAGTGTGGCATGCGCAGCACGGAAGTTATATTCATTTTGAGGTGCAGCCACCAGAGCGGCGGTATACTCACTTTCAAAATCCTGCGCCAATTGGCTCAGTTCAGATTCGGTGAGTAACATTCCACTTTGTGCAATCAAACCATCCCACACGGCATAATCGTTCTCGTTATGCCGCTTTTTAATCTCATCCGTCCAATTCCGCGTCTTTCCGCTTTGCGCACGCCACTGGCTTGCCGCATTAACCCACACGGAAAGCGCGGCTGCATAGCTCTCACCTATCGCCCCATCTGAATCATCCGCTCGTTCATAGACACGAGAGTGCGTAGACATCAGTGAATCGATAAGCGCAAACGCTTTTTGCGGTGCATCATCGACCAGAAACGCAATATCACCAACCAATACCTCAAGCTCCATAGCAAAGTCATGACTCTGATGGTAATCGATAAATCGTTTACCACGGGCAATGGAGGTAATACGTTGTTTTAGTGATTTCTCCTGCGCTACCGTATCCTGGCGATTCAGCAGCGTTTCGATACGCTGATCGACCTTTGGGTCCAAACCATAAATCGCTTCAACCATTAACAAGAGTTGTGCGTGCGGAGTAGACAGTAAAAGCTGGTGTAATGCCGAATCCATATTTTCATTACCGCAGGGTTATATAGGCAGAGCACAGAAAATTGGCATAGAGTAAAAAAGGATACAAGAGGAAGAATGAGAAAATGAATTCAAAAAAAAACCCAGCCTTAGCCGGGTTTTTTATAAAGGAGCAAAAATTACTTAATTTTAGCTTCTTTGTACAGAACGTGCTGACGGACAACGGGATCGAATTTCTTCAGTTCCAATTTTTCCGGCTTAGTACGTTTGTTCTTCGTAGTGGTATAGAAGTGACCAGTACCAGCAGAAGAAACAAGCTTGATCTTCTCGCGAACACCCTTAGCCATGATTCAGTTCCTTAATACTTTTCACCACGGGCACGCAGATCGGCCAAAACCGTCTCAATACCCTTCTTGTCAATAACACGCATACCTTTAGCAGATACACGCAGTGTTACAAAGCGCTTCTCGCCTTCAACCCAAAAACGGTGTGAATGCAGGTTCGGCAGAAAACGGCGTTTGGTCGCATTCAGTGCGTGGGAACGGTTGTTCCCGGCCACCGGACGCTTGCCAGTAACTTGGCAGACTCGGGACATGTCTATTCTCCAAAAATCAAATCAGCTCGAGCTTCGTATAGGGTTTGGCCGCCTCGTCAGGCTTTAGAGCCCATCTCAGCAACTTCACTGAAAAGACTCTGTCATCAGGATAAACCTGCTGAGATAGGCTCTTAACGCCACACCCAAGATTCTCAAAGGTGGCGTAGTATACGCTCTGAAGCGTAAGTGCTCAAGTCCCGAACAGCTAAAGATCCCATTGGATCGCGGAAATATCTGTCAAATCCAGCCGCGCTCGGCAAAAGAAACGTATTCACCATGCCCAATGACTAAATGATCGAGCACGCGGATCTCCATTAACAAGCACGCTTTGACAATCTGTTCGGTTATCGCACGGTCAGCCTGACTCGGCTCCGCTTTTCCCGACGGATGATTATGCGCCAAAATCAGCGCAGCGGCATTCGCCTTTAGCGCTTCACGCACAATTTCACGCGGGTGTACTTCCACACTGCTAATCGTACCAATAAACATCTCCTGATGGCGAATAACGTGATGCTGATTGTCCAAAAACAAAACTAAAAAAACCTCGCGTTCACGTCGAGACAATAGCAGTTGCAAATATTGACCAGTCGCTTCCGGGTTCAGCATCGCATCCTCTTTCGCCAGGCGAGAGAAAAACAGCCGCCGCGACAGCTCTGCGATCGCCTTGATTTGCGTATATTTTGATATTCCTACCCCTCTGGCGTTATGGAACGCGGACTGCTCGGCCGTCATCAGTTGATATAACGACCCAAACTGTGCCAACAAATTCTCTGCCAACTGCATCACATGCACACCGGGTAACCCTGTGCGTAAAAAAATCGCCAGCAACTCAGCATCCGTCAGTGATTCCGCACCTAAACGCACCAGTTTTTCACGCGGTGCCAATCCCTTTTCCCAACCCATCAGCCTCTCCCTGTACCGCTCGGCAGCATCATGTCACGCCTGCAAAAACAGAACGATATCGGCGATAAAAGGCTGCGAAGCGCCTCGCAATCTTCTTAGGGCAACCACAGTAACAACCTTAAGATTCCTATCTGGCCTCAAGATTATGGTAAAATGGCACCTCTTCTGACTTTCAATCGGACCATGATGATGACGGAATTTTCCAGCCTGAATGCACTCTCCGGCAAACGGATCGTGCTGGGTATCAGCGGCGGAATCGCAGCGTACAAGTGCCCGGAACTGGTGCGGCGCCTGCGCGATGGCGGAGCCGACGTACGGGTTGTCATGACATCTGCCGCTAAAGCTTTCATCACCCCACTGACACTACAAGCTGTCTCTGGCTACCCAGTGTCAGACGACCTGCTTGACCCCGCAGCAGAAGCCTCAATGGGTCACATCGAGCTGGGGAAATGGGCTGATTTAGTCATTCTTGCCCCAGCTACCGCCGACCTAATCGCCCGAGTCGCCGCCGGCATGGCGAACGACCTGCTGACCACTATTTGCCTGGCAACATCTGCCCCTATCGCCGTTGTCCCTGCGATGAATCAGCAGATGTATCGCGCAGAGCCTACGCAGGACAACCTGCGCACGCTGGCCGCACGAGGTTTACCTATTTGGGGGCCGGATAGCGGCAGTCAGGCGTGTGGCGATGTCGGGCCGGGCCGCATGATCGACCCGATGGAGATTGTTGGGCTAGCGCAGCGTCATTTTTCTGCCATCAACGATCTGCAACATCTGAACATTCTGGTCACCGCTGGGCCGACGAGAGAAGCACTGGACCCGGTTCGCTTCATCACTAACCACAGCTCTGGAAAAATGGGCTTTGCTATCGCGCAGGCCGCTGCCGCTCGTGGCGCTAACGTCACACTGGTAAGCGGACCGGTTTCGCTTGCTACACCGCAGGGTGTCACGCGCATTGATGTCGGCAGCGCGCTGGAGATGGAACACGCGGTGATGGAACACGCGGCGCAGCAGCACATTGTTATTGGCTGTGCGGCAGTGGCAGACTATCGCGCCAAGCATATCGCTGACGAAAAGATTAAAAAACAGAATCAGCAGGGTGATGAAATGACTCTCACTCTGGTCAAAAATCCAGATATTATCGCCGGTGTCGCAGCAATGACGAAAAATCGTCCTTATGTTGTCGGGTTTGCTGCCGAAACCCAGAATGTGGAAGAATACGCCCGGCAAAAACTGGCGCGTAAAAAGCTGGACCTGATTTGCGCGAACAACGTCTCTCTTTCCGGGCATGGTTTTAATAGTGAAACCAATGCGTTACATCTTTTCTGGCAAGATGGAGACACGCCGTTGCCGCAGTGCGACAAGCGTCTTCTTGGCCAAAAATTAATCGACGAGATTATCAGCCGTTATGATGAAAAAAATCGACGTTAAGATTGTTGACCCACGCGTTGGGCAGCAATTTCCGTTACCAACCTATGCCACACCGGGTTCCGCCGGGCTCGATCTGCGTGCCTGTCTGGATCAGGCAATTGAACTCAAAGCAGGGGAAACCACCCTGATCCCAACCGGGCTGGCAATTCACATTGCTGATACCGGACTGGCGGCAGTTATCCTTCCTCGCTCTGGGCTAGGCCACAAGCACGGCGTCGTGCTGGGGAATCTGGTTGGGCTGATTGATTCGGATTACCAGGGGCAACTGATGGTTTCCGTTTGGAACCGTGGACAACAAACGTTTACGGTTGAACCGGGCGAACGCATCGCACAGATGGTTTTTGTGCCTGTCGTTCAGGCTGAATTCAATCTGGTCGAAGATTTCGTCGGCAGCGAACGTGGAGAAGGCGGCTTCGGCCACTCCGGCCGTAGCTAACGCGCTCTAGCCACCCCATAGTGTAAAAAATTCATATAAGCCACAGCGCTCTATCCAAAAGGAAATGGCGACTGTGGCGCTACCGGGTGCTTGTCAGTCAAATATTTAGCAAGGGTCTTTTCAGACATGGCAGAAAAAGAAAATACGAAAAGGAATCGCCGCGAGGAAATTTTGCAGGCGCTGGCGCAGATGCTGGAATCCAGCGATGGCAGCCAACGCATCACCACGGCAAAACTGGCTGCGAACGTCGGCGTGTCCGAAGCAGCGCTCTACCGGCATTTCCCCAGTAAAACGCGGATGTTTGATAGCCTGATTGAATTTATTGAGGACAGCCTGACCACCCGCATTAACCTGATTCTGCAAGACGAAAAGGAAACGTTTAATCGTCTTCGTCTGATTTTGCTGCTTATTTTAGGGTTTGCGGAACGGAATCCGGGGCTGACTCGCATCATGACAGGCCATGCGCTGATGTTTGAACAAGATCGCTTGCAGGGGCGTATTAACCAGCTGTTTGAGCGTATTGAATCGCAGCTGCGTCAGGTATTGCGCGAGCATAAGCTACGCGACGGAAAAGGTTTCCAGCATGATGAAACGCTGCTAGCCAGCCAGCTGTTAGCGTTTTGCGAAGGAATGCTGTCGCGCTTTATTCGCTCTGAATTCCGCTATCGCCCGACGCAAGAATTCGACACCCGCTGGCCGCTGTTGGCCGCACAGTTGAACTAAACACCGCCCAGATATTTCTGGCGTGTCCGACCGTTGACAAACCTATTTGCCAAACAAAAACGGAGTAACGGAATAGAAGAGTAAAGCGTTTGCGCCAAGGACAAAAACGTCAGGAGCGTTTTTGAACGTCGCTTGCGACGGCCCTGAAAGGCTGAATCTCAGGGATGAGATTCATATCCGCGCAATCCGAGCTTACAGGGACGTACTCGCAGCGTCTTTACGATCTATCCGTTACTCCCGCTCTACGGGCTTTGTCAGCAACCTCGGGTTCCTGACTCACAACATTAAATCCCGTACTGCTCACGATAGGCTTTTACCGCATCAAGATGCGCCGCCATCTCTGGTTTTTCTGTCAGATAGTCAATCAAATCCGTCAACGTAATAATCGAAATTACCTTGCACTGATAATCGCGTTCCACTTCCTGAATCGCGGACAGTTCGGCGCGGCCGCGTTCCTGACGATCAAGCGCAATCATCACACCCGCCAGCGTCGCGCCGTGCGCACCGATGATCTCCATCGACTCACGAATCGCCGTCCCTGCTGTAATCACATCATCCACCAGCATCACGCGGCCCTGCAACGGGCTACCGACCAAACTGCCGCCCTCGCCGTGGTCTTTGGCTTCTTTGCGGTTAAAGCAGTAAGGCAAGTCGCGATGGTGGTGTTCTGCCAGCGCTACCGCCGCGGTAGTGGCAATCGGAATGCCTTTGTAAGCCGGTCCGAACAGCAGATCGAATTCCACACCGGAATCAACCAACGCTGCCGCATAAAAGCGCCCCAGCAAGGCCAGGTCGCGCCCGGTATTAAACAGCCCGGCGTTAAAGAAATAGGGACTGATACGCCCGGATTTCAGGGTAAACTCGCCGAACTTCAATACCTGCTTGCTGAGTGCAAACTCAATAAACTGGCGCTGGTAGGCTTTCATTAGTGCATCTCCTCGTCTTACGGATTAATCACGTTATTGACCATTATATATACCCTAAATAATTCGAGTTGCAGGACAAAAACGGCAAGGCGTTTTTGAACAGTGCTTGCGCTGACCCCGAAGGAGTGAGGCCATAAGCTGGCCGAGTAACAAAGCCAACGCACATGCAGCTTGAAGTATGACGGATATAAAAAAGCGACCATTTGGTCGCTTATCAGAATCAATCGGCTAAGGCAGCTTTCTGCGCCTGAACGATGGTATCAATTCCCCCTCGGGCGAGCGCCAGCAGGGTGAGTAATTCTTCGTGGCTAAACGGTTCGCCTTCGGCCGTCCCTTGCACTTCAATCATGCGGCCATCTTCGGTCATGACCACATTCATGTCGGTTTCAGCAGCGGAATCTTCCACGTATTCCAGATCGCACAACGCTTCGCCGTTCACGATGCCGACGGACACGGCGGCAATCATGCCTTTCATCGGGTTCTTTTTCAGCTTACCCTTGGCAACCATCTGGTTCAGCGCATCGGCCAGCGCCACGCAGGCACCCGTGATGGATGCCGTACGCGTGCCGCCATCCGCCTGCAAGACATCGCAGTCGAGCGTAATGGTGTATTCGCCGAGCACTTTCAGGTCGATTGCCGCACGCAGGGAACGCGCAATCAGGCGCTGAATCTCCAGCGTCCGACCGCCCTGCTTACCTTTGGCGGCTTCACGCGCGTTACGGCTGTGCGTTGCACGCGGCAGCATGCCGTATTCGGCGGTAACCCATCCTTGTCCCTGGCCTTTCAGAAAGCGCGGAACACCCTCTTCTACCGTGGCATTGCATAACACTTTGGTATCGCCAAATTCGACTAAAACGGAACCTTCAGCGTGTTTCGTGTAATGACGGGTGAATGTAAGGGGGCGTACTTGCTGTGCACTTCGGCCTGTTGGGCGCATGGCTCATCTCCGGTGGGTCAATGAAAACTGCCGCGCATTATACACGAAATCACTCGCGTTGCGGGAAAGCGGCATCAGAAAGCCATACCTTGAACTTAGGGTATAACCTGAGGTTATACCCTACTGATGAACAAGTATTCGTCAGTGATGATGCATCATGAAATAGTCCGTTCATCCCCTGAGCGTTGATGAGAAAAAATCATGATGCGGCATATGCAAATTGAAACGGTCAATCTGCCACTAGCCCGTCCTATGGCGGCTGAAAACGGGACGCGTCGCGCGGTTACCGTTATCCGCGTCACGTTGGAAGAAAAAGGATTTATTGGACAAGGCGAATGTACGCCAGCCGCCCACTATGGCGAGTCCGCCGACAGCGTATGTCGCCAGCTCTCTGCGATCCGTGAGGCAATAGAACACGGCCTCACCATCGAACAACTCCAACAGCATTTATCGCCGGGTGCAGCCAGAAATGCGCTGGACTGCGCCCTGTGGCGGCTCAACACCGCCTTGGAAAAGCAAACGCTGTGGCAGCGTGTTGGCATCCATCCCCCCACGTCTGTGGTCTGTGCGCAAACGTTGGCGCTCGACAGCGTGGAGAAAATGGCCACCGCCGCGTCCAATGCTGTTTCCCACGGCGCACTGCTGCTGAAAATCAAACTGGATCGCGAACTGATTTTGGAAAAGGTCGCCGCTATTCGCGCCGCCGCGCCCGACGCCAGATTGATTATCGATGCAAGAGCAAGCTGGAGCGGGCTGGATTTGCATAGCCTGTCCACCGCGCTGCTGCCTTATCAGGTCGCGATGATTGAGCAACCGCTTCCTGTCGGTAAGGACGAGGATTTACAGCGTTTCACCCATCCTATTCCTATCTGTGCGGATGAAAGCTGCCGCCACAGCGGTGATATCGTCGGGCTGCGCCGTCGTTACGACATGATCAACATCAAGCTGGACAAGTGCGGCGGGTTGACCGAAGCACTGGCAATGGTGCGTGAGGCCCACTTTCACGGCCTGCGCATTATGGTTGGCTGCACGCTGGGCTCATCGATGGCAATGGAAGCCGCGCTGCCGGTTGCAGCGGACGCCGAGCATGTCGATCTCGACGGCCCAATCTGGCTAGCCGCCGATAGCTCGCCTTATCTGACCTATAACCTCGGCCGAATCTGGCTATGACGTTATCAACCGAAGCAACCATCAAACCATCAACCGGAGTGACCATGACGGATATCATGCACGCGGGTGCCGCCACAGCACTCGGTAACGCCCCTCGACCTGTACTGGAAATCGACGACCTGAGCGTCAGCTTTAGCGGTCGTTCCGGTACGCATCAGGCGCTAAAAGGCATTTCCTTTACCGTTAATAAAGGGGAAGTGGTCGCCGTGGTCGGCGAAAGTGGTTCAGGCAAGTCCGTGACGTCACTTGCCGTGATGGGGCTGCTGGCGGACTCTGCCAACATCGAACGCGGCGCACTCCGTTTCACCGCACGCGACGGCAAGCAACATGAGCTGCTGAGCATGAAAGCGGAAGCACGCCGTAAGCTGCGTGGTCGCGATCTCGCCATGATTTTCCAGGAACCGATGACGTCGCTGAATCCGGTGCTGAAAGTCGGCGATCAGCTCACCGAAGCGCTGCTTGACCACAAAATTTGCGATGCCGCCAGCGCGGACAAAAAAGCCCGTGAGCTACTGCACAAGGTGCGCATCGCAGACGTCGATCGCGTGATGAAAAGCTACCCGCACTCACTGTCCGGCGGGATGCGTCAGCGTGTGATGATTGCTCAGGCGCTGGCCTGCGATCCGCAGCTATTGATCGCCGATGAGCCCACCACCGCGCTAGATGTCACCGTGCAGGCTCGCATTCTGCAAATCCTGCGTGACCTGCAACAGCAGAGCGACATGGCGGTACTGTTTATCACCCACGATATGGGCGTGGTGGCGGAAATCGCCGACCGCGTAGTGGTGATGTATCGCGGCGAGATCGTAGAGCAAGGCTCTGTTGAACAGATTTTCGCTGCACCGCAACATCCTTATACCCAGTCACTGCTGGCTGCGGTACCCAAGCTGGGCGACATGCGCGATAGCCTGTGGCCGAAGCGCTTCCCGCTGTTGGGACAGGCTGCCGACCCGGAAGGGAGTGAGCAGGTCACCGCACGTTATGACGCCGAGCCTCTGTTGGATATTCGCGGGCTGAGCGTGTATTACCCCATGCGTAGCGGGATTTTCTCCACCATCACCCACCACGTTCATGCGGTAGAGCAGATCGACTTCAATGTCTGGCCGGGCGAAACGCTGGCTATCGTCGGCGAAAGCGGCTGCGGCAAGTCCACCACCGGACGCGCCCTGCTGCGTCTGGTACAGGGCGAAGCCGAGAGCATTCATTTTCAGGGCAACGAAATTTCTCAGATGAAAGAGCGTGATTTCCAGCCGCTACGTCGAGAAATGCAGATGGTGTTTCAAGACCCCTATGCCTCGCTCAATCCGCGTCTAACGGTCGGTTTCACTATCGCCGAACCGCTACTGCTGCACGGGCTGGTGAAATCACTGGAAGAAGCGACGCCGCAGGTACAGGCGCTGCTCAAAAGCGTTGGGCTGCTGCCTGAACATGCACGTCGTTATCCACATGAGTTTTCCGGCGGGCAACGTCAGCGTATCGCGATTGCCCGAGCGATGGCGTTGCAGCCGCAGGTCATTATTGCTGACGAAGCCGTTTCGGCGCTCGATGTGTCGATTCAGGCGCAGGTCGTCAACCTGATGATGGATCTCCAGAAAAAAACCGGCGTGTCGTGGATTTTCATCTCGCACGATATGGCCGTGGTCGAACGTATCGCCAACCGCGTTGCGGTGATGTACCTCGGCCAGATTGTGGAGATCGGCCCGCGTCAGTCGGTGTTTAACGACCCACAGCATCCGTACACCCGCCGCCTGTTGGCCTCGGTTCCGATTGCCGATCCAACCCGTCGCGGCGCACGCCAGTTTGACGACAGCGAAATCCCCTCCCCCTTGCGTAAAGCAGGCGAGACCGTCGCCAAAACGCGCTACCGAGAGGTTGCGCCGCAGCACTGGGTCGCCGACAACGAATCGGCAGCCTGAAACACGATGTCATGACAAGAAAATAGTCACAAAAAATAGCCATAAAACACAATTTATTTATAAAAAACAACGCATTAATAAAACACAACACACGTTCATTGCTGACCAGGAGAGATAACCATGAAGCCATTCGTTCGCCGCTCCGCCGTTGCCCTCGGGCTCTCACTGTGTCTGGCGGCTGTTGCCCAGGCGCAAGACCTTCGTATTTCCATCTATGCCGATATCACCGGGCTCGACCCGCACGACACCTCGGACACGCTGAGCTACTCCATTCAGAGTGGTATCTTCGAGCGTCTGTTCCAGTTTGATAACAAAATGAAGCTGGTGCCACGTCTGGCGACGGGCTATACCAGTAACGACGCCGCCACCGAGTTTGTCATTACGCTGCGTGAAGGCATCACCTTCCAGGACGGCGCCCCCTTCAACGCCGACGCCGTTAAAGCCAACCTCGACCGTCTGGCGGATCAGAGCAAAGGCTTAAAACGCAACAGCCTGTTTAACATGGTGCAAACCGTCACCGTGCTGTCGCCAACGCAGGTTAAAATCGAACTGAACAAATCCTTCGGTGCCTTTGTGAACACGCTGGCACACCCGTCTGCGGTGATGCACAGCCCAGAAGCGCTGAAGAAATACCCAGATGAAGCACAGCTTCGCGTGCATCCCGTCGGTACTGGCCCGTTTAAATTCACCGAATGGCAGCAGGGTAAAGACGTGAAGCTGGTGAAATTCGACAACTACTGGCAGAAAGGTTGGCCGAAAGTCGACAGCGTGACCTTCTACCCAACGCCGGAAGATTCCACTCGCGTGGCGTCACTGAAATCCGGCCAGGTCGATGCCGTGTATCCGCTGCCTTCCGATCTGATCGGCACCGTACAAAACGACAGCAAACTGGCGATTCAGCGCGACCCAAGTATTTATCAGTTCTGGCTGGCGATGAACAACCTGCGCCCACCGCTGAACGATATCCGCGTGCGTCAGGCACTTAACTACGCTATCAACCGCGATATCTGGCTGAAGGTCGGCTTTGCAGGTATGGGTGTTCCTGCCTCCTCAGCGATGGCACCGGACGTACAGTTCTTTGCCCGTCAGAGCTCGCCGAATTACACCTATAACCCAGAGAAAGCCAAGGCGCTGCTGAAAGAAGCGGGTTACGCCAACGGCCTGAGCCTGAAACTGTGGACGACGAACCGTACCGACTACATCCGTAGCGCGCAGTTCTTCAAACAACAGTTAGAACAGGTCGGCATCAAGGTTACCGTCACCCCGATGGATTCCGGGATGCGTAACGCCAAACTGTTTGGCGTAAAAGATCCAAAAGAAGCCGAATTTGACCTGTTCTATAACGGCTGGTCGCCATCTACGGGCGATGCTGACTGGGCGCTGCGTCCACTGTTCGCTACAGAATCCTGGGTTCCGGTTGCTTACAACGTTTCCTACTACAGCAATCCGGTAACGGATAAAGCGATTACTGCTGGGTTGGCGACTGCCGATGCAGACAAACGTGCCGCCGCTTACGCTGATGCACAACGCCAGATTTGGCAGGATGCGCCTGTGGTCTTCCTGGGTTCGCCGGACAACGTGGTCGGCAAAACCAAGAACCTCGACGGTGTGTACATGCTGGCAGACGGTTCACTGATCTTCGATCAGGCTGAATTTAAGTAATCGGTCAGGGAGAACGCCATGTTTGCTTATATCGTCCGACGTTTGCTGGAAATGATCCCGGTTTTGCTGGTGGTCTCCCTGTTAGTGTTCGGTTTTATCAAACTGCTGCCGGGTGACCCGGCACGTATTTACGCCGGTGCTGACGCCACCATTGAGGCGGTGGAAGCCGCCCGTCAACAGTTAGGATTGAATGACCCGTTGCCGCAGCAATATGTCCACTGGCTCGGCGGCCTGTTCAGCGGCGATCTGGGGGTGACGTACCGCACCCAGCAGCCAGTCATCGACGTCATCAGCAAAAGTTTCATGCCCACCATGTGGCTGGCGCTGGCGGGCTTTGTCTGGTCGGTCCTACTCGGCCTGCTGATCGGCGTGGTGTCCGCGCTCAAGCGCGGTAAATGGCAGGACTGGACGCTAATGAGTTTCGCGGTTGGCGGGATTTCCATGCCACCGTTCTGGCTCGGCCTGTTGCTGATTCAGTTTGTCGCCATGCCGTTCGGCGTTTTTTCCGTCAGCGGCTTTAATCAGCCCAGCGACATTATTCTGCCTGCGCTGACGCTTGGAGCATCGGTAGCCGCCGTCATGGCACGCTTTACCCGCTCCGCGTTTCTGGAAGTCGCACAGGAAGACTACGTGCGCACCGCCCGCTCCAAGGGGCTGCGTAATCGGCTGGTCACGTGGAAGCATGTGATGCGTAACGCGCTGATCCCGGTTATCACCATGCTCGGGCTGCAATTCGGCTTCCTGCTCGGTGGCTCCATCGTGGTCGAGAGCGTATTTAGCTGGCCGGGACTCGGTTGGCTACTGATTGAATCGATCAAGACGCAGGATCAGCCGGTCATTCAGGCGCTGGTGATGCTGTTCGTGTTTGAATTTATTGTCATTAACCTGTTGGTGGACCTGCTGTACGCGGTGGTCAATCCGGCGATTCGCCTACGTTAGGAGACACGATGAACCTCCCTTCCGATCCCGTCGTGGCCGTTGCCACGCTTGATGAAGAAACGATACGGTCGCCGTGGCGCGATTTCGTTCAGGTCTTTATCCGTAATCCGATGGCGCTGATTTCCAGCGGCTTCGTCTTGCTATTGGTGCTGGTCGCGATTTTTGCCCCCTGGCTGGCACCGTGGAACCCGATGGAGCCCGACTGGATGGCGCTGGCTTCACCGCCTTCAGCGGCGCACTGGATGGGCACCGACGATCTCGGGCGCGATGTGATGAGCCGTATCATCTACGGCGCACGCATCTCGTTATATATCGGCGTTTTCTCCGTCACGCTGGGCATGCTGGTCGGCATCGTGCTTGGCCTGCTGGCAGGCTACTACGGCCGCTGGGTGGATACGCTGATCATGCGCGGTTCCGACGTGCTGTTCGCCTTCCCCGGCATGCTGCTGGCGATTGCAGTCGTCGCGATCCTCGGCCCAGGCCTGAATAACGTGATTATCGCAGTGGCAGTATTCAGCGTGCCGGTCTTCGCTCGTATCGTGCGTGCCTCCACGCTGTCGTTGAAACAGGCAGCCTATGTGGAAGCTGTACGCTGCGCCGGTGCGCCGGATCGCATCGTGCTGATGCGCCACATTCTGCCCGGCACGCTGCCTAACGTGATCGTCTATTTCACCATGCGTATCGGTACCAGCATCCTGACCGCGGCAGGCCTGAGCTTCATCGGCCTTGGCCCGGAGCCGGACGTGCCGGAGTGGGGCAATATTCTGGCGATGAGCCGCAGCCTGATGATGGCGGGTGCGTGGCACGTTAGCGTGTTCCCCGGTCTGGCAATTTTCTTCACCGTGCTGGCGTTTAACCTGCTCGGCGATGCGCTGCGTGATACGCTCGATCCCAAACTAAAAAGCTGAGGAAAGCGATGCACGGCGATCAGCAGATGAAAGACTATCACCAGCAGCAGCAGGCGCTGGTGCTACAACGCTGGAAAACGACGCGGCAGTTGGGTTCGCCGCGCTCGGCCAGCGGAACGCATAACAGCATTAGCGATGTGGCAGGCGTACGCGTCGGCCACTGCACGCTGGCGGCGGGGGAAGTGCAAACCGGCGTTACGGCGATTGTGCCGCCCGGCGAGAACCTGTTCACCCTGCCCCTACCCTGCGGTGCGGCAGTACTGAACGGCTTCGCCAAACCCGTCGGACTGGTACAGATTGATGAGCTGGGGCTGCTGCAAACACCCATCCTGCTCAGCAACACGCTGGCAACCGGTACGCTGTTTACCACGCTGGTGCGCGACGCGATTTCCCGTAATCCTGAACTCGGTCGCACGCTGCCGACGGTTAACCCGCTGGCGTTAGAGTGCAACGACGGCTGGCTGAACGACATTCAGGCGCTGGCGGTGACGGAACATATGGCGCGGCACGCGCTGGATGATGCAACGGACTGCTTCGCACGCGGCAGCGTCGGTGCCGGACGTGGCATGAGCTGCTTTAGTTTAAAAGGCGGCATCGGCACGGCATCACGCCTGATTCCCGAATTAAACGCCACGCTCGGCGTGCTGGTGCTGGCAAATTTCGGCACGCTTTCCGCGCTGACGCTGGACGGCGTACAAATGGGAGACGCCATCGCGCCTATCCTGCCAGAACTCGCCCCACAGCAGGACGCCGGATCGATCATCATTATCATGGCGACAGATGCACCGCTCGATGCCCGCCAGCTCAAACGTATCGCCAAGCGTGCGGGTGCGGGATTGGGACGACTCGGCAGCTACTGGGGACATGGTTCCGGTGACATCGCCGTCGCGTTCTCCACCAATCCACAACCGCAACCGCCGGAGGATGCGCAGCTTGAACCGCTGTTAAGCGCCGCCGCCGATGCGACCGAACATGCAGTGCTCGACGCCATGCTTCAGGCTGACTCCGTTACCGGTTTTCGCGGCCATCATCGCCCGACGCTACCACAGGCGTTGGATAAGCTAGCCGCGGCTCTCTCTTCCGTAGGACATTCTCCCGTAGGAAACTGATTATGAAAATTTTTATCTCCGCCGATATTGAAGGGATCGCAGGCGTCATGCGCCCAGAGCAGTGCAGCCCCGGCACCGCCGAATACCAATTGGCACGCGGCCTGATGGAGCAGGAAGTGAATGCCGCCATCGACGGCGCGTTCGCGGGTGGCGCAACCGAAGTGGTGGTGGCCGACAGCCATGCAGCCATGGTTAACCTACGTGCGGAGAATATCGACGCACGCGCCCGATTGGTGCAAGGCAAGCCACGCGGCTATTCGATGGTCGAAGGGCTGGAGCAGCAGCAGTTCGACGGCCTGATGTTCATCGGCTACCACAGTGCCGCAGGCGAGTTCGGCGTGCTATCGCACACCATCAACGGCCGCGCCTTCTACCGCGTGCGTATCAACGGTGAAATCATGGGCGAGAGCGACATCTACGCCGCCGCCGGCGTGGAACAGAAGACACCGCTTTGGCTGGTCAGCGGCGACGACACGCTCCAGAGCTGGATCACCCGCTACTACCCCGCGACCGACTATGCCTGCGTTAAACGCGCTATCTCACAGCACGCGGCAGAATCCCTCAGCACCGAACAGGCACGTCAGGTGATTCGTGACGCAGCAAAAGCGGCAGTGGAAAAAGCACACCGTACGTTGAATTCGCGGATTCAAGCGCCCTACCGCCTTGAACTGATGGTGGCAAAACCGGTACTGGCCGATCTATTCTGTCTGCTGCCGAACGTTGAACGATTGGATGCCATAACCATAGGTTATACGGCGCAAAGCATGCGGGAAATCACCAGTCTGCTAGGTGCCTTTTCCTATCTGGCGACAACGCAAAACTGATTCCGGTCTCTCCGCCCCTTATTGTGGGGCGTAAACCGATTGAAAAGAGAACCTATCGCATGACGAAACCCGTGATTGTGATCCACGGTGGCGCAGGTGCGCTGACCCGCTCGGCTATGAGTGCTGAAAAAGAACAACGTTATCTGGCAGCACTGTCCGAGATTGTTGCCAGCGGACAACGCATTCTGGCTGAAAACGGCAGCGCGCTGGATGCCGTGACGGAAGCCGTCCGCCTGCTGGAAGAGTGCCCGTTGTTCAACGCCGGGCACGGTTCAGTGTTCACCCACGCGGAAACCCACGAACTGGACGCCAGCATCATGGACGGGCGTTCGCTGGATGCCGGTTCAGTCAGTTGCGTAAGCCACATCCGTAACCCGATTCTGGCAGCGCGTACCGTACTCGAAGCCAGCCAGCATGTGATGTTTACCGCCGATGGCGCAGAAGCGTTTGCCCAGTTGCATGGGCTGGAAAGGGTTGAGCCTTCGTTTTTCTCCACCGACGAGCGCCGCCAGCAGTTGCATAACGCGCAGGCGGGTTCAGGTCGCGTCATTCTCGATCATGACGGACAGAACGATCCTATCGATCCCGACCGTAAGTTCGGCACCGTAGGCGCAGTCGCACTCGACAGCGCGGGGAATCTCGCCGCAGCAACGTCGACGGGAGGCATGACCAACAAACAGGCCGGACGCGTGGGCGATAGCCCAATCATCGGCGCAGGCTGCTATGCGAATAACCAGACGGTCGCGGTTTCCTGCACTGGAACCGGTGAAGTCTTTATGCGCACCGTCGCCGCTTATGATGTCTCTGCGCTGATGGAATATGCTGGGCTGACGCTACAACAGGCCAGCGACCGGGTAGTGATGGAAAAATTACTGCGGATGGACGGCAGCGGCGGGATGATTGCCGTCGATAAAGCCGGCAACATCGCCCTGCCGTTCAACAGTGAAGGGATGTACCGCGGCTATGGCTACGTGGGAGAAGAACCCGTCGCCGATATCTATCGTTAAATTCGTAGTGACCATCAGGATTAAAGACAGATTCGCACACAAATGGTGCTATCGCACCATTTGTGTGCCTCGTGATAGTGCATAAATTGTCCTCATCGAGAGTGTATAAGCCAATAATCGTGGCCTTATAACCTGGCGTAATAATTGCAGACTTTTTGGTTATTACTCATTCGACGTTCATCAGAAAACGTCAGCCGGAGCCTGCACTCATGCGATTACGCCATATTGAAATCTTCCAGGCCATTGTTCAGGCAGGCACCATCAGCGGTGCAGCCCGTTTGCTCAACGTCTCACAACCCAACGTCAGCCGGGTACTTAACCATGCGGAACAACAGCTTGGTTTCTCCCTGTTTGAACGTCGCACACAGGGAATGATCGCGACCGAAGAAGGGCTGCGTCTGATCCCGAAAGTGCAGGAGCTTTTCAGCCATCTGCAAAGTATCAGTTCACTGACCGAACAAATCAAAACCAGCAAAGCACACTCCGTACGGCTGGGCGCAGCACACGCGTTCGGACAGATGATCGTCGCGCCAACGCTGGTGGAATTTCATAAGCAGGCTGCCTCCGTTAACGTCGAACTGGTAACCGAACACTTCAGCACACTGTGTCAGAACATCCTGCAAAACCAGCTTGATTTCGCGCTGATCTTTGGGCAACAGGTGCCGTCCGAACTGCTGGCAGAACCGCTATTCCAGTCCACCATGGTTGCTCTGCTACCGAAGAATAGTCCGGTAAACGGCCCGGTATCGCTGGAATGGCTGTGCAACAACAACCTGCTGATGATGCAACATCAGGACCCGCTCGGTCAGGTGGTCCACCGTGCGCTGCGCGACAAGGCGCTACAGCCAGCGGCCTCGCTCTACATCAAAACCTATTCGGTGATTGCCGACATGGTTCTGGCGGGCGGCGGCGCGGGTATCGTCGATCTCTTCACCGCCTGCCGCTATGCCGACCAGCTCAAAATCGTCCCTATCGACCAGCCACTGCCTTTTGAAGTCACGCTGATCAGCCGCCGCGACAACCCACAATCACAGGCGACGCTGCAACTGAAACAGATGATGAAAAACCGCTGTCGCGACATCGCCAGACAGCACGAGACTCTGCTTTACGCCGCCTGATTCGCGACAGACACCAAGCCACGGACGGTTTTTCCTATCCCCTGCGCAATACTCAACGCTATAATCCTTCCCATCATTTGCTTTACAGGTATGCACCAATGATTCGCAGCATGACCGCTTACGCCCGCCGAGAGATCAAGGGCAACTGGGGAAGCGCAGCCTGGGAACTGCGTTCCGTTAACCAGCGCTATCTGGAAACCTATCTTCGTTTACCGGAACAATTCCGCAGCCTCGAACCCGTCGCCCGCGAACGCATCCGCGCCCGTTTGACCCGCGGAAAAATCGAATGCAACCTGCGTTTTGAGCTCGACCCGAGTGCGCAAAGTGCGCTGATCCTGAACGAAAAACTGGCGAAACAGCTGGTTAACGCCGCCAACTGGGTCAAAATGCAGAGCGACGAAGGGGAAATCAACCCGGTTGATATTCTGCGCTGGCCTGGCGTGATGTCGGCAGAAGAGCAGGATCTGGACGCCATCAGCGCCGAACTGCTGAAAGCGCTGGAAGGTGCGTTGGATGACTTCATCGCCGCCCGTGAAAGCGAAGGCAATGCACTGAAAGCGATGATCGAACAGCGTCTGGCGGGTGTCAGTGCCGAAGTTGTCAAAGTCCGCGCCCAGATGCCGAACATCCTGCTGTGGCAGCGCGAGCGCCTGCAAAACAAGCTGGAAGATGCACAGGTACAGCTGGAAAATAACCGTCTGGAACAGGAACTGGTGCTGATGGCGCAGCGCGTTGACGTCGCCGAAGAACTCGACCGCCTCGACGCTCACGTCAAAGAAACCTACAAAATCCTGAAAAAAGAAGAAGCCGTCGGCCGCCGCCTCGACTTCATGATGCAGGAATTCAACCGCGAATCGAACACGCTGGCCTCGAAATCCATCAACGCCGACGTCACCGCTTCAGCCATTGAATTAAAAGTGCTGATCGAGCAAATGCGGGAACAGATTCAAAACATCGAATAATTCCCACCCAAGTCTATAAAATTCTACAATGCCCTGTTTTTAAGGGCATTTTACTAAAACCATCGTCTACCGAGTTCACTCAAAAACCATCAAGAACCACTGCCAAGTGGGGGGTATATTGGGGGGAACTTCCCTTTACAAGAAAAAATTCCCAGTCTATAACCATATACCCCCCACCCAAAGATGTCGTTCCTTACGCCATAAGGGTTGTCGCACTTTTGCAGGAAAAATGAGATGGGTTCACTAACCGTTAAGACCGTTCAGGCAGTCCTGAAAGCAGGACAAACCGGGAAATATGGTGATGGTCATGGCTTATATCTGAAAGTTCCGCCCAAAGGAGAGCCCTACTGGATGCTGAGATAGGCTTTGTTGAATAAATCGAACTTTTGCCAAACGGCAGGATCAGATCACGCATCATCCTGATAATACAGGCAGTGCCGTGGCAAAGCAGAAGTACAAAATCACCAACTGGAAGACCTACAATAAAG
>NZ_JQHM01000013.1 GCF_000749845.1 Pectobacterium betavasculorum
ACCCGGAACGCTGGTCAGGAAAGACAAGAAACTGGCAACCGGAAGGTCCGGTTACGCTGAATCCGGAACGGGAAAAACAGGCGGCGTAAATTAGCTAAGGGTGCCAACTATCTTGACACTTACCGGGCCAGCGTGTACTCTTTTATAGGTAGAACCTAAATACATTATTCCCACAACACATTCAGTAAAAGGAAGACTAATGAAAGCAGCCATCGTTACGAAGGATCATTCCGTTGAGATTCAAGAGAAAAAACTGCGCCCTCTCCAGCACGGTGAAGCTCTGCTAAAAATGGAATGCTGTGGCGTGTGCCACACCGACCTGCACGTCAAAGACGGTGATTTTGGCGATGTTACCGGCATCACCCTCGGCCATGAAGGTGTCGGGATCGTTAAAGAAGTGGGTCCAGGTGTGACATCGCTAAAACCCGGCGATCGCGCCAGCGTAGCCTGGTTCTATCAAGGCTGTGGCCACTGCGAATATTGTAATAGCGGTAACGAAACCCTGTGCCGTGCGGTGAAAAACGCAGGCTATTCTGTCGATGGGGGCATGGCCGAAGAGTGCATCGTTGTTGCCGATTACGCGGTAAAAGTGCCGGACGGTCTCGATTCTGCCGCGGCCAGCAGCATTACCTGCGCTGGCGTGACGACGTACAAAGCGGTGAAAGTCTCGCAAATCAAGCCGGGTCAGTGGATCGCCATTTATGGCCTGGGCGGATTGGGCAATCTGGCACTGCAATATGCCAAAAATGTCTTTAATGCAAAAGTCATCGCAATTGATGTGAACGACGCACAGTTGGCCTTTGCCAAAGAAGTGGGTGCAGATCTGGTCATCAATCCTGCCAAAGAAGATGCCGCCAAGATCATTCAGGAAAAAACCGGTGGCGCGCATGCAGCCGTGGTCACCGCCGTTGCCCGTGCGGCATTTAACTCCGCCGTGGATTCTGTTCGCGCAGGTGGACGCATTGTTGCCGTCGGCCTACCTCCGGAATCAATGGATCTGAATATTCCGCGTCTGGTGCTGGATGGTATTCAGGTATTGGGTTCGCTGGTCGGCACACGTGAAGATCTGAAGGAAGCATTCCAGTTTGCGGCCGAAGGAAAAGTAAAACCGAAAGTCACCCGCCGTCCGCTAAAAGATATCAACGCTATTTTCGCTGAAATGAAAGGCGGGAAAATCACAGGCCGCATGGTCATCGACCTGTCAATGTAAATAGTGGTTTTTATATGAAAGAGCCACCTCCAGAACAGGAGAGGTGGCTTTATTCGAGTTAGGCCGGTAACTGCGTCTCCTTAAGGCTTGCGGCTCAGAATCATAAAAGCGACTCTTTTCCACAGTAGCCATTACATCGTGAGTGAGTCGTTGAACCGCAGCGCGACAGCACACCGCTACAAATTTTCCATTTTTTTCACCAGCATGCATCGCGCCTCGCGGCAAAACCTATTGATGTAGCGACTATTTCAGCACCAGCATGATGATCCCCACGCCCACCAGCACCAGACAAAATGCGCCACGTAGATAAGCGACTGGCAGTTTATGGGCAACCGCAACGCCCCAGGACACGCTGACAATGCCCCCCAACGCCAGCGGTAAACCGATACTCCAGTCAACGTTGCCCGCCTGCGAGTAGGAAAGCAGCGCCGCCAGTGCGCCCGGTACCACCAGCAGCAATGCCATACCCTGCGCTTGCGTTTGCGCAAAGGCAAACAGCGTAACCAACGCTGGCACCACAACCAGACCGCCGCCGACGGTAAAAATACCGGACATAAACCCACTCGCTACGCCGAGCAGCGGCAGATACTTGGTCGACAGTACAATCTCCGACGTTTGACTGCGCTTTTTGTTATACCACTGCCACATATAGTACGCCGCCAGCACCAGTAGGAAAGTAGCAAAAGCGCGCTGAAGATTGTGAACATCAATCGATGAAGCGATATAAGCGGCGAGGTAGGCAGACCCCGTAGCAAAAGCACACATAGTCAACGCCACCCGCGTATCAATACGGTTACGCTGACGATAGCGTAGAAAACCAATCAGCACGTTGGGCGTTATCATCACCAACGCCGTCCCCTGAGCCATATGCTGATCCATACCAAAGAGCACTCCCAGAATCGGAATCGCGATAATCCCCCCGCCAATTCCCAACATTCCACCGCAAAAACCCAGCCCAACCCCCAAAAGCAAACACAACAAAATATCGCTGAACATCATTAAGCTAAACATAACGTGACCAAATAACCCATAAGGCAAAAATAGAGAGAGAACAACACCATCCCAGGTGCAGAGACGCATTTTGATAATCACTGAATCGTCAATGACCCTTTCCTGTCAGGAAAACCTCCAGTCGAGTTAACTTACAGCGTGACATAAGACATATGACAACATGCTGCGCAGAATCAAACTGCCAGCTATTGTGCTGTTTTCCAGCCGACTGAGGACTCTCGCTAACCATGACTAATCCTGCGCATTTTTACCTCCAGTCGCTCCGCGTCTTTTTGCAGGTTGCTCAGACGGGCAGCCTGACCAAAGCCGCAGAAAAATTTCACATCACGCTTTCAGCTCTGAGCAAACGTATCGCCGAACTGGAGCGAACCGTGGACTGCGCGCTGTTCATTCTGACGCGACCGCTCATTCGAATTAACCTGGAGGAAAAGCTCAGCAAAACGGTGGTAACAGCGCTGGCGATGGGTGAAGCCGATATTGGGATTTTTGCGGACAATGTCAGCTCGCAAGGGGTCGAGAAGACTCCTTACCGTAAGGACAAACTTGTCATACTCGTTTCGCCCCAGCACCCACTTTACGCACGGTCAGACGTGAGCTTTAACGACACATTAGGCTACGATTACGTTGGCCTCAATAGCGGTAGCGCTTTGCTGAAACAGTTGAAAGACGCCTCGGATGAACTGGGAAGAGTGCTGCGTCTGCGCGTGCAGCTCAGTAGCTTTGACAGGATTTGCCGCATGATAGAAGCGGGGTTAGGCATCAGCGTTTTGCCGCAGGGCGCGATTCGCCCGGAAGTGCTTAACTCCGGGTTACGTGCCATCAACCTCACCGACGAGTGGGCTTCACGTCAGCTCTGGCTGGGCGTGAAATCCGCCGCAACCCTGCAACCTGAAGTGACCAATCTGCTGACGCATCTGCGGCAATGCGGAGCGTAAGGCGAAAACCTACTTTCAGCTTTCTTCGCTACCCGTTTTTTCATAGCCGAGGCGGCCAATAAAGGGCAAACGCAGCGCGGGAGGATTTATATCCACGCCCATATTCAGCCCCAGAATATTGGCTTCAATGCCCTCTTCAACGCCCATCGTGATACCCAACACGCCCAAGAGTGAAATCTGCACGCCGCTCCCCGATGGCGACAGCCCAACCGGTCGCGTTATCGGGCGATAATCTTTACCAATCGCATTGGCGGGCATATCCAGCTTGAGCGCGGGCACTTCGCGACCAATGTGTGCCAGAAACGTATTGCTATTCGGCCCCGGCCAGGCGTGGTAGGTATTCGGCCACGGATAGCTTTTAATGGCGGCCTCAATCTGCGGGATCATGGCTTCTGCCTTGTCGCCACGGTGTTCTACCAATAGTTTCGGTTTCGCACCGTACCAATACGCATCGGCCATCGAGCGGTTCAGACGGACGACGTTGTCGCTTCCCCAACTAACAACCTCGTAGCGGCGATATTGGGTTTCCCCTGCTTTCTTGAAGATGATCCACGGATGCACGGCGACCAGCCCGCGCCAACCGTAAGTCGGCGCAGCATAAACCTGCACGATAGCCGTTTGGCGGAATTGCACAGGGTTCGGTGCTAGCCCGGAAGAATCGCGCCTGGCAGACCACCAGCTTTGCCCACTAAATGTCTCGCCGTTGCGCGTCGACTGTGCCCAGCTTTGCCAAAAAGACAGCAACAGCACACAAATAAACCCAATCCCCAAGAATTTGAGGTACGTCATAGGCCAAATAGCTCACTGAAAAGAGATGGAACGGAATCGATGTGCATGCAGGCGAACGCCCACAGTGAAAATCGGTCAAAAAATCATTCCATCAGTTTACTGCCAGTTGGCCTTAAGGTTAAAGCGTTCGGCGAAGCCTTGACCTATTTTTACGTTACGCAGAGGCCATAAAGTGCGTTTCTCTGGTATGGATATGCACCGTATTAAAGGAGGACGCATCAGCGAAACCTGGCACTTTGAAAACTTTGATGGATTAAAAACGGAAGAAACTGTCTGACTGGCTATGCCAGCCCCCAGTGACTTAAGTAAGATCAGGTGCTCTCAGGGAGCCCTCATGATTTTTATCAAATGCCGAAAACTTCATCTCAGAAAGACACGTAATACGGTGTAAAAACCATATCATGGAAATAATATATTCCCGAAAGACAATTATTAAAAAATCAATTAAAGCCATTACATTAATTTTAATATTTTTGACGCCATTAATTAATCACTGACTATAATAAATTAGCTGGATTTATTAACGGCACATCTCTGTAAATAAAAATGGTGAAATTAAATGATAAAAAATAATAAGCGTATTAAGCCTATGATATGTGCATTATCATTGGTCGCATTAACACTAGGCTCAGCGGTTTCGCTCGCCTGTACGCGGTTCGTTTATAAAGATATCAATAACCCTAATTACCCTATTACCGCCCGTTCAATGGACTGGGCCGACGATACCTACACTAATCTCTGGATTTTCCCACGAGAATTAAAGCGCTCTGGCGCTGCTGGTCAGTATTCTCTGGAGTGGACATCAAAATACGGCAGTGTTATTGCTTCTGCTTTTGATGGCAACGAGAAAATGGCGTCCACAACCGATGGGGTTAATGAAAAAGGGTTGGCAGCCAACGTGCTTTGGCTAGCTGAATCTGAATATCCCACAACCAATCCGACAGCAAAAAAACCAGGGTTAAGTATTGCCGCCTGGGCACAATACGTGTTGGATAATTTTGCTACCGTCGATGAAGCCGTGAAGTCACTACAACAGGAAAAATTTATACTGGTTACTAAACAGGTGGAAGGGCAGAAGAGGTTAGCAACGCTGCACCTTTCGTTATCTGATTCGTCTGGCGACAGTGCAATTATTGAATATATCGACGGCAAGCAAGTCATTCACCATGATCCCGAATATCAGGTGATGACCAATTCCCCAACTTTCGATAAACAGTTGGCGCTTAATGCCTATTGGGATCAGATCGGTGGCAATGTGATGCTACCGGGAACGAACCGCGCTGCCGATCGCTTTGTTCGCGCCTCATTCTATGTGAAAAATGTTGCTCCCAATAAACTCATTCCTGGCATAGCAGAAAAACCAAAAATAGAAAAAGATAAAGCAGACTTAGCCACCGCATTCAGTATCATTCGTAGTGTTTCAGTCCCTTATGGTTATTCCTTACCAGATATGCCAAATATTGCCTCAACGCGCTGGCGTAGCGTTGTCGACCATAAATCACTGCAATATTTCTTTGAGTCTGCCGTTTCGCCCAATATATTTTGGGTCGATTTGAAAAAGATCGATTTTGCGCCACGCGGAGGTAACGCTGCAAAACTGGATTTGGGGCCAAACCAAAGTACGATCTATTCCGGCCAGACCTCAGAGCACTTTAAACCTGCCGAACCTTTTAAATTCGCAGGGCTATAAGTCAGGAAATGACTTCACTGACATCGTATTAATATTTATTAATACGATAATTTCAAAGTGCCATGACCCGTGGCGCTTTCTCGTTATTGTCCCTACTCCCAGCGCTCACTTCACGCCTGAATAACGCGGCGGCCAAATCTCTTCCGGCCTTTTCCCCATAGCTTCGGCAATCAGGCGTTCTCATTTCGGCCAGTGTCTGGTGAGCGCATTCGCCAGCGTAGATGACGCCAGCCCCGCAGCTCTGGAAACCGCCGCCAGCGTCGTCCCTTTTTTCCGTAATTCCGCGATGATATCCGCCGGGTGCCTGTCAGCGTGATTCATCCCATTCCAATCCACCTATCAAAATTATTTTTGATAGGTGGATTGGATCGCTTCGTGTGATGAGTAAGGCGCGGACGATGAGCCACATCTTTAAACTGAAGGAACTGCACAGTGGCTTAATGTCTGCCAAGCACATAGGCTCTCAGGACAGCGGTAACTGAACGCCCAGAATCGGGAGTGGCGCTTGTGCCACAAATAAACTCATTATCGATTACGCTCGAAACTTTCCCTTTTCGTAAAAAATTCGTCCTGTAAACAAACCATGACTCCGTATCACTTAGCAAGCACCCAGTTCGGTTTTAAGACAACCAAAATTTTCCTCAAAGTGCTCTACTAGTGGTCTTTGACACCCTTCAGTAACCCATGCGTCGATCGAAAGCCGCATTGCCCCGACACCAATCATGGCTGCAAGGCGCAAGCCGAATCGGCTGGCAATATCTGGCCACAGCTCGCACAGAGCCTCGTAGGCTGCTTGCTCCATCCGCAGGAATTTAGCCTGATTGCCCAATTGGAGCTGTTCAGTCGACTGCACAATTCTGCCAATCAATACCGCGACATCCGGGCGCATATTTACCGTCTGAGTAACCAGCGCCGCTTGAATGGTCTCAATTGGCGATGCTGCCACACCCTGCTTCAGTATCTCCGCATGTAACTCACTCGGCAGCGCATTTTGCCAAGCCAAGATGATTTCTTCCTTAGAGCCGAAGTAGTTAAAGAAGGTTCTTCGGGCGATGCCCGATGCTTCGGCAATCTCATCGAGCGTCGTGGCTTCATAGCCGTTCTCTGCGAACAACTTCAGGCCTACTTCAGTGATGCGGTGGTACATCTCGCGGCGCTTCTTTTCGCGAACGCCGTCTTTGCGTTTCAACTCATGTTCCATACCAAGCTCTCACATATTTTTTTCTTGAAAATTTGCACCAAGTGCAATATTTTGTTTTTGCACTTGGTGCATAAATATATCACCGATACCTATTTTCCCCAACGTTGGAAATCACACATGAGAGCCATACGCATTCACAATTTCACAGAAGCACCACGTAGGGAGGACATCCCCGTACCTGATGTCGGCCAAAATGATGTGCTCGTGCGCGTGGAGGCAACTGCACTCAATCCTCTTGATGCGCTCGTGGCATCGGGGGTGGCTCGCCAGTTCTTCGACATCACCATGCCTATCACGCTAGGCACAGATTTCGCAGGGACGATTGAGCGTGTTGGTGCAGGAGTTACACAATGGAACGCTGGCGACAGAGTAATTGCCTGGGTTGATGCCGGGTCAGGAGGTGGCCTTGCTGATTTTGCGGTTACCCCCGCCCACGCCTGCGTGCAATTACCTGAAAACCTTTCGGCCACGCAGGGCTGCGCGATTCCGACTGCCGGGATCACCGCATGGCACGCGCTATTTTCCTGCGGCAGATTGAAATCCCACGAGACAGTACTGATCCATGCTGCTGCTGGTGGCGTTGGCAGCTTTGCTGTCCAGTTCGCCCGTATGGCAGGCGCACGCGTAATCGCAACTGCGTCTGGCAGTGGTCTTACCCTTGCACTAGGGCTGGGAGCTGATGAGGTCGTTGATTATCGTTCACAGGATTTCACTAGACTGGCTGCTGACGTCGATATGGTTCTCGACCTCGTCGGTGGAGAGACCCAAAGCCGATCCTACAAAGTCCTCCGCGCGGGTGGGCGCCTCATTTCTACTGTCATGCCACCCGACGAGGAAGAAGCACGAGCACATGGAGTAACAGCCAGCATCTTCTATGCCAAGCCCTTTGCCGATCGTCTCGGCGATCTCGTCGCAACGATCGCCAGTCGAAATGTAAAGGTGATCATTGACCGTGCAGTTCCCTTCGATCGCTTTGATGAAGCGTGGGACTACCAGATCTACGGTCATGCACGCGGTAAGATCGTCGTACTTTCACAATAAACCTCAACAACCCACATTAGGATAATTTCATGAATACCTCGCACCTTGGTGGCACATTTACCCCGACCGGTACATCGTTGAATCTGAAACGCATGGGCTATGGCACCATGCAATTGCCCGGCCCGCACGTCTGGGGTCCACCGCGTGACAAAGACGCTGCTCTGGCAGTACTACGCGAAGTGATAGCTCTGGGAGCCAATCACATCGACACAGCCGAATTCTATGGTCCGGGCATATCCAACCAACTCATCCGCGAAGCGTTATCCCCCTACTCCGATCGCCTGACGATCGTTACCAAAGTCGGCTTCGTGCGTGGTGGCGATACATCTTGGTTACCCGATCTTACGCCAGATGGGCTCAAACGTGCTGTGCATGAGAACCTCACAAGCCTCGGTCTGGAAACGCTCGATATTGTCAATTTGCGGCTAGGCAGCGCACACGGGCCAGATGAACGTTCGGTAGCCGAATCATTGGAGGTACTTGTTAAACTCCAGCGGCAAGGCCTGATTCGTCACATTGGCTTGAGTAATGTCTCACCCACACAATTCGCCGAAGCCAAGTCGATAACGACAATCGTGTGCGTCCAGAACCAGTATAATTTGGTCAAGCGTGACGATGATGAATTCATCGATGCTCTGGCGGCACAAGGGGTAGCTTACGTTCCCTTCTTCCCGCTGGGCGGATTTTCACCTCTGCAATCATCGATCCTCTCGCAAGTAGCTAACGAGGTCGGAGCGACGCCAAAGCAGGTTGCATTAGCATGGCTGCTACAGCGATCTCCTAATATTCTTGTCATCGCAGGAACGTCATCTACGACGCATCTCAGAGAGAATTTCGCCGCAGCAGATCTCGTATTGTCAGGCGAGCAAATCACAAAGCTTAATAGTATTTCGCGACAAGTTGATTAATCACGCCTTCGGTGGCCGGTGTCTTTAATAAGAAACCGCCGTCTTCAAAATGGGAAAACCCGCAGTTATGCGGGTTTAGATAGGCTTTTTGCTATTTAGCACAGAGTGTAGTGGGCAATAAAACTGACTGCGGTTTTGACATTTACCCAGAACAAACATTCTGATTCATTTAGTGTAATACCGCCATTTATGGTCGCGCGCAATACGCTATAACTGGCGTCTGGTGACTAACCCGAATTCAGTTTTCTTTGTAACTGAAAGCGCCGTCAACGACTTATATCGCTCCAACCATTATTCATCGTCGCGTTCTTTTTTTGCCCGCTGACGTTCGTAGAATTCATCTTCAGCTGCAATGATTTCATCAATCAGTGAACCCATATCCACTTCATGCGTCGCTTCGACGAAGAGACCGGTTAGCGCTGTTTCTGGTGTTAATTTTCCGTCTTCATATAACATCCAGATTTCTTTCGCATATCGTGTTTGCAATAATTGTGGCGCAAACTGACCGTAGTAAGCGGTGATGTTATTAACATCACGTGCAAACATTGATTCAGCAAGGTTGTTGGCGGCGGCGTCCACAGCTTGTGGCAAGTCGATAATTACCGGTCCTTGCGCATCGAGCAGCACGTTAAACTCCGATAAATCACCATGTACAATACCTGCACACAACATGCGCACAATATTGCGGATCATTGTATCGAAATCAGCAATTGCGCTTTCTTCCGTCAGAATCACATCGCTAAGGCGTGGAGCAACAGCGCCTTCAGCATCTGTGACCAACTCCATCAATAACACACCGTCAATGCAAATATAGGGTTGCGGTACGCGAACACCAGCATTAGCAAGACGGAACAATGCTTCAACCTCCGCCGTTTGCCAGGATTCTTCTTGTTGCTTGCGTCCGAATTTTGAGCTTTTTTGCATTGCGCGGGCGTTACGCGTATTACGGACTTTGCGCCCTTCCTGGTACTGAACAGCCTGTTTAAAGCTACGTTGCATTGCTTCTTTGTAAACTTTGGCACACTGGATTTTGTCACCACATAAAACAGTGTAAACGTCCGCCTCCTTGCCGCTCTTCAAGCGTTGGAGTACATCGTCTATGAGGCCATCATCGACCAGAGGTTGGAGTCTATTTGGGATTTTCATGCGGCTTTATACCTTATTTCAGCCGCTTTTCGTATCAATAACAAAGACGGTGATACAGGAAAAAATGGCAGAGTCTGAAGAAAGATTTTAATTTTACCAATAATTACCGGATTTTGCTTGCCTGCTCCCGTTGCGATCGTCTTCTTTGTATCATTAAGCCATTCACACGCCTCTGAAAGCGTTATCCCACGGACACAATATCGACAAAAAGTGATAGTTTCTTGTCTACCGAGGATCGAGTCGTTGTAACGAAGTGCCAGACCTAAAAAGCCGAAAGCCCGCGATTACGCGGGCTTCAGGGTGTTTCATGCCACTTGCTGCTGGTCTATGCCGAACGCGGGACCCACTCGATGATGGCATTCAATAACAACTAATTGATATTAAATGAATAAAAATAATCATAAAAAGAAATACCGTGATATATACCGTTGCAGGTAGATGCCTCTTATCCAGTTCGGTATCTATCTGCATCGCTGAAAATCTACATGAGTAGCCGATCAGCGTATGCGTTTCCCAGCATATAGGCTCCAAGCACGGTGCCCGACCATAGAAAAGAAAGTGCTGGCTTACACCTCACGCCCATAAACCTGCTTCACAAACCGCCCCCGCCCGTCGCCGTGTCCCAAATCCATTGACGACAGCGCATAGGTTTCCCGCTGGCTGAAGCCTTCCTGCTGGTAATGGCGAATCACATCCTGCGCCCATGCATAGCGCAGACTATGCGGCGAGTATTGCCCCTTTAGTCCGGCAAGCGCAGTTTGCGAACGCCAGCGGTTCATCGCGCTTTTAAGGTCAGGCTTATCAATCAGCCGCCCATTACGGGTGGCCGCGACCGCCTGCGCCTGATGCACCACTTGCTGCACCGCTTTCCGATTTAGGACCAGCGTTTCCCGCGGGCGTCCGCCTTTGGTGCCGAAAACAACGGTAAACCGCTCATCACCCCGATCCAATGCGGCAGCCCATGTCGGGAGCGACTGCGAACACTGCACCGCTTCTTGCGAACGCAGGCCCATCATCCGCGCCAGTTGTAGCGTCAGCGCCAGGCCAATGTCTTTTTGTTGCAGGATTGCCAGCGCCGCCTGATAACGTTCCGGCGTAATAGCTCTACGTGCGCCGTCACGGCTGGCACCGCCCAGCCCTAACGCCTCATTGCTCAGCCGTTCCGAGTCCGCCAACTTGTTCCGCCCAGCGGTACGCAGCATCACCCGCACTGCGGCCATCTCGTTATGCAGCGTACGTAGAGTAATTCCCTGTTCTAACCGCTCAGCGATATAGCATTCGATATGTTTCGCTTTCAGATGCTGCATCGAGCGGATCTGAATATTCAAAACCAGCAGATGGCTGGCAAGCCGCTCTGCAATTTTTAGTCGGTCATGCACCGTCTTATGGCTGCCGCCAGCCTGTCGGGCCAGCGTCTGCATTTCCCGGCTTAATCGTGACATAGTTGTCCCTCCGTCCTCAATAACCTCTGTTCTCCGGCGCACGGCACTTTACGACACAGATTTACCGTGCCGCACTGAACAATACCTGCGCGCCGGAGCGGCAGCGGTTGAGGTATGGCGGGGATATCGGTTATGCACTCGGTGCAGCCGCCTGCATCAGCAGGATGATCCCCTCAGGCTAAAAGCCTGTCTCAGGTATCGGTTCAGTCCTCCTCTGATAAGTGGGTTGATGAGAATTGGCGCAGCAAATGTGCGTCAGATGACAGGTCGTGCCGGAAAGCGCTGTGGCGTAAGGGCTGGCGCAGAGATCGTTTGCGGCGTCACTTGCAACGGCTTTCCGCCGTATGAAGTGACGCCGCTGCCTCATGGATGCATTAGCTGAGGCAGCAGAAGGCCGTGGACGGTTGCGCCAGTCACTGGCGATAAGAGTGTAAACACGCATCAGCGCGTAAACAGATAGCAACGAAGCGGTGGCTTCACGAACAGGATGCAACCCTTAAAGCGCGGAGATAAGGTAACTGCCGTCGCCGAAGCGAACTCCCGCTGAATGGCAGTGATGACGAGCTGGGTGTCGACCTCACAGGCTGGGCCTGTGCGTTGCCTTGAAGGTCATGACAACGTGGGATGCTGCTTGTCGCAGCGATAAAGCACCTATAACTTACTGCGCCAGCTTTCCCGCATCAAGCGGCTAACGCGCTACGCTTGTTGGCTCCCTAACGGATTTCCATTCCATAGAAATCCGTTAGGGAGCGCCGAAATCCACCTGTGCAAAATGTAACGTTTTGTGAATTTACGCCGGAGGGGCCTTCATTTTGACTCCCCTGCCCCACTCTGCCCACGCCCGCTGTTTTGATAGCGCGAAGGCCAGATCTCTTCGGGGCGTTTATTCAGCGCTTCAGCGATCAGGCGCTCTCCTTTCGGCCAGTGACGTGTCAACGCATTTGCCAACGTGGACGACGCCAATCCCGCCTCTCTGGAAATCGCCGACAATGTTGTTCCCTGCTTTCTTAAACTCGCAATGATATCCGCCGGATGCCAGTCATGTTGTTCCATATGTCCTCCCACATTGTTGACTATTAGTCACATAGTAGCACAAAAACTAACGATTGTGACTAATAGTCCGTGGACTGATAAGCATCAAAACCGAATGCTTGTCACATGAAAACATCCGATTCGATCAAAGTCCTGTTAGGACAACGCGTTAAGGCGCTCAGATTGCAGGCTGGCCTGTCTCAGGAAGCCTTTGCGGAAAAGTGCGGGCTGGATCGTACCTATATCAGCGGCATTGAACGTGGGATCAGAAACCCAACGCTGGAAGTGCTCAACATCATCGCAATTGGGTTACATACCGATCTAACCACGCTGTTTGCATTTCACGATCCTGCCTGACATTCCAACCTTACCGATTAAATCGACAAAATCTCTCATATGTGACTCATCGTCCGTGGTCTGATAAACAACAAGAGATAATGCTTACCTGCATGGAAAATGCAAAAAACATCACCGTCCGTTTTGGACAACGCGTAAAAACACTTCGCTTACAGGCAGGACTCTCCCAAGAGGCTTTCGCCGATAAGTGCGGTTTGGATCGCACCTATATTAGCGGCATTGAACGAGGCGTTAGAAATCCGACGTTGGAAGTCATTGGGGTTATTGCTGATGGGTTGGAGATTAAAATGAAGGATTTGTTTGATCTTTAAATTTCTAGTTGAATAGTGTGTAGAAATGATCATTAATATCACATCTTCTTATTAAGAATAAGAGAAAAAATTGACTCCAATTCTCAGCCAAATAGTTCATCTAACTAAAAGCATACTGCTAATCTCGGAAGATCCTTCAAAGCATCCGGCAGCCCAGTTTTTTCCTGGAAAACATTCCCCATTTTCATTTCCTACAGGAATAGTACTGACGTGGTGGTATAATAAAGACATGTTTAATGTTCGAGAATCTTTGGTCAATCTTATTATTCAAGAGTTTCCTTATTTTAAAGATTGTGACCCAGAAACATGTTCAGAAACGATAATAAAAACCCTGCAAGAAATATGCACTAATCGTGATATTTTCGATACAGATGCCGTATGTTTTTCAAAAAAAAGATCACTGTTCGATTGCCGAATAATTCCTGTTACACAATACGCAAAAACTATACTTTCAGCTACAGAGGAAAATATAAATATCTTAATTTGTAGAAGATGCACTATATATTTAGTACCAAGATTTCAAATAACTAGCTTCTATTTAATTGAAGATTCAATCCATGCAATAGCTAAAAATGATAGAAAATATTGGAATACATTAATTGACAAAGGATTTTTATTTAATGGATGGACGCCAGAAAATCCAATAATTGCTGGGAGACAAGATCGCACTTTTATGCCTCAAAACGAATTTACATGCCTATTGGTTTCAGAAGAAAATGGAACACAGGAAGGAACAAAATTTAGCAGTTCTTTAAAGTTTAGAAAATTTCTTTCTATCCTTTTCTCTAGCGCATCAAAAAGAGCAAAATATTCATATCATAAATCCATGGCTCAATCAGCAGATTTCTGTATACAATTTCCTCATTGTGACAACATAGATCAAAAAATAACCAGAAGTAATATTGGGTCATTAACTCCATTCTACGCGTCTCAAATACCAATTGGTCCCGATGAAATAACAGAAATAAAAAACTGGTATAATCGATTATCAATTTGTAGTTTACAAAGCAAAGATAGAATTGAAAAATGTGCTCATTTTTTAAACCGAGGCATGAACTCAGATGATATTGAAGCATATATTAATTATTTTGTAGCATTAGATGCATTATTTGGACAAAGAGGGACTGTTGAACAATCTATCCTATCAGGAGTTAAAGCATTAGGAATTGATCCTAAATTTTCAGAAAAAGCTTCTTGGTTATTTGATCTTCGCAACGAATTAGTTCACGGCGGAAGTCGATATATAAAAGAATGGCCAAAATACCAGAGATATATTCAACATTTTCACTCCACACCATTTAATGATGTCAAAAACCTATCACAGCTTGCAATATTGCATGCACCATATACATTTTCACAATAAACAGTTTAATCGTAGCATTATAAAAAATTCACTTTATGAATCCAACATAAAACAATATAATCACCTCCACTTACATCACTCCAATTAATAACATTATTTCCTTAATGGCACAATTCTTTATTTTATAATATCTTTAATAAAAACATTAGCTTTACTAGTAAAACTAATTACTGCCATAACTAAATAGTTGCGTCTGATATTACCGCATCTATTATTTATTGGCGTGTAGGTTGTTTAGCACCACATCGTAACTCCCATATAATGTCGTTTGGTGGCTAGAATGAATGCTCCTGTCCCTTGCCTCAAAAAGTGATAACAAAAAGTGAAGCACTATTCGACACGGGTATTGAATTGAAGTATCCACGAGAAAATTTAAGTAGTATGATTCCAATTAATTATTTCGCCATACTCCCCAACCCACCCATCAACCATATCCGCCCAATCCTGCAACATCTTCCGGCGTTGTTCGGCGTATTCCGCCTTGTTGTAAACCGCCCGAACGCCGCGCTGTTCGTGGGCAAGGGCTTTTTCTATCCAGTCCGAGTTATACCCGGCTTCATGCAGATGCGTGGAGGCGGTGCGGCGCATATCGTGGATGGTGAAATCTCCTAATGGTAGCCCTTGCTTTTGTGCCAGTTGGATCGCGTGATTCGCTGCGCGGTTGAGCGAACTTAACGCGATCGTACCATGTTGAGACTGGCCGAAACTCGGCAGTACAAACGGCGATCCCGCTGCCAGAATATGTAACTGCATAAACAGATCCAACGCCTGCCGGGAGAGATAGACCACATGCGGACGCCCCGCGCCACGGCGGCTGGCTTTCATTTTCTCCGCCGGTATGGTCCATTCGGCATTCACAAAATCAATCTCATCCCATGTGGCATTAACAACGGAGTTTTTTCTGACCAGCGTCAGCATAATGATCTTGAGCGCAACTTTTAGCGCATGAGAAGTTTGCGCGTTTTTTAACGTATTAAAAAACAGGCCAATCTCTTTTTTGGATAGCGCCCTATCCCGTGGAACAAAGGTGGCGATAGTGGACGGCGGCACGTGCTCCGCCGGATTGTCGCATTTCACGCCGCGCGCTTTGGCGTAGGTAAATACGCAGCCGATAATATCGCGCGTTTTCACCGCCGATGCCGCCGCGCCACGGCTTTTCACCTTATCGCAGTGGTTGCGCAGTATATCGGGCGTGATTTCGCTTAACAGCTTTTTGCCGAATTTCGGCGCGACGTCGCGTTTGATAATGCCCTGTATCATGCGGCGCGTACTGTCTTTGTAGTTGGCATCGTCAAACCAGCGCGTCATCCAGTCGCCGAAATAAGTGGATTTGGCCTGCTGTTTCTGGCGTTGTTTTTCAATAGCCGGAGAAATACCCTGTTCGATCAGCCTCTTGGCTTCCCTTAACCGTTCTCTGGCCTCTGACAGCGTGATCGGGCCGTATTTGCCTATCGCCAGCGTTTCCCGTCTGCCGTTGATACGATAATCGTAGCGGAACGAAATGGTTCCCGAAGGCAACACCGCCACATACATCCCGTCGCGATCGGCAACCTTGTAAAGCCGTTCTTTAGGTTTCAGCGATTTCAACCGGGTATCCGTCAACATCTCCGCCTCCCATTCTGCTTCCAAAGTACCGTCACCCGCGACGGTATTTTTCCAACTTAGCACAGCAGACGAAAAACGCTACCGTCAAAAATGACGGTATCAGAGAATGGATTCAAATGGATTTCTATGGCTCACAAAAGAAAAAATCGCCAGTAAACCCTATGATTTTACTGGCGATTTTAGACGTTAACGGATGTCAGTGGATGCTAAAAACTTATTCCCACTCAATCGTTGCCGGTGGCTTGCCCGATACATCGTAGACGACGCGGGAGATGCCGTCGACTTCGTTGATGATGCGGTTGGAAACGCGGCCGAGGAAATCGTATGGCAGATGTGCCCAGTGCGCGGTCATAAAGTCGATGGTTTCTACCGCGCGCAGCGCGACAACCCAATCGTATTTACGGCCATCACCCATCACGCCTACGGAACGGACTGGCAGGAAGACGGTAAATGCCTGGCTAACCTTGTTGTACAGATCGGCTTTGTGCAGTTCTTCGATAAAGATCGCATCCGCACGACGCAGCAGGTCACAGTATTCTTTCTTCACTTCACCCAGTACGCGCACGCCCAGACCCGGCCCCGGGAACGGATGGCGGTACAGCATGTTGTACGGCAGACCCAGTTCCAGACCGATCTTGCGCACTTCGTCTTTGAACAGCTCTTTCAGCGGCTCAACCAGCCCCAGCTTCATCTCTTTTGGCAGGCCACCCACGTTGTGGTGTGATTTGATCACGTGCGCTTTGCCCGTCGCAGAGGCTGCGGATTCGATGACGTCCGGGTAGATGGTGCCTTGCGCCAGCCATTTCACTTCAGCTTGCTTGCTGGCTTCTTCATCAAACACTTCAACAAACACGCGACCGATGATTTTACGCTTGGCTTCTGGATCGTTTTCACCCGCCAGCTCGCCCAGGAAGCGATCTTCCGCTGCTACGTGCACAATGTTCAGACCGAAATGATCGCCGAACATTTCCAGAACCTGATCGGCTTCGTTCAAACGCAGCAGGCCGTTATCGACAAACACACAGGTCAGACGATCACCAATCGCACGGTGCAGCAGCATCGCGGTGACGGAAGAATCCACGCCGCCAGACAGACCCAGAATCACGCGGTCGTTACCCACCTGCTCACGAATACGGCTCACTGCATCGTCGATAATCTTGGCTGGCGTCCACAGTGCTTCACACTGGCAGATATCAAGAACAAAACGCTCTAACATCCGCAGCCCCTGACGCGTGTGCGTCACTTCCGGGTGGAACTGCACGCCGTAAAAACGTTTCTCTTCGTTAGCCATGATAGCGAACGGACAAGTATCGGTGCTGGCAACGGTCTCAAACCCTTCCGGGATCGCCGTTACTTTGTCGCCGTGGCTCATCCAGACATCCAGCAGCGGTGCGCCCGTGGCGCTCAACGCATCCTGAATATCACGCACCAGCGCGCTATTCGTTTTAACTTCTACCTGCGCATAACCAAACTCACGCTCGTTGGAACCTTCAACGTGGCCACCCAACTGCATCGCCATCGTTTGCATGCCGTAGCACACGCCTAATACCGGTACACCAGCGTTGAAAACGTATTCTGGCGCGCGCGGGCTGCCAAACTTGGTGGTGCTTTCCGGGCCACCGGACAGGATAATCCCGTTCGGATTAAACCCGCGAATCTGCGCTTCCGTGACATCCCATGCCCACAGTTCACAGTAAACGCCCAGTTCACGCACGCGACGAGCAACCAGTTGCGTGTACTGCGAGCCGAAATCCAGAATAAGAATGCGGTGTTGATGAATGTTTTGCGTCATGAGGAGCATGTTCCAAAAAGCTAAAAAATAAGTAAACCCGGCGAATAGCCCTAAAAAGATAGGCAATGGTACCGGGTTTATCGGGTTAAATCAGCCCGCAAATTACCTTATGAACCCATACGGTAGTTTGGTGACTCTTTAGTAATGGTAACGTCGTGAACGTGGCTTTCCTGAATGCCCGCGCCGCTGATGCGGACAAACTCAGCCTGCGTGCGTAGCGCATCAATGGTGCCGCAACCAGTCAGCCCCATGCAGGAGCGCAAGCCGCCCATCTGCTGGTGAACAATCTCTTTCAGGTGGCCTTTGTAGGCGACGCGGCCTTCGATACCTTCCGGCACCAGTTTGTCAGCCGCGTTATCGGTCTGGAAGTAACGGTCTGATGAGCCCTTGGACATCGCGCCCAGCGACCCCATACCGCGATAAGATTTGAATGAACGACCCTGATACAGTTCGATTTCGCCCGGAGACTCTTCCGTGCCCGCCAGCATAGAACCGACCATGACACAGGCTGCGCCTGCTGCGATGGCTTTAGCGATGTCACCGGAGAAGCGGATACCTCCGTCGGCGATGACCGGAATGCCCGTGCCTTCCAGCGCTTCAACCGCATCGGAGATCGCCGTAATCTGCGGTACGCCCACACCAGTAACGATACGAGTGGTACAGATAGAGCCTGGGCCGATACCCACTTTGACCGCGCTAACGCCCGCTTCAACCAGCGCTTTCGCACCTGAGCCCGTTGCAACGTTACCGCCGATGATTTCGAGGTTCGGGTATTTAGCGCGTGTTTCACGAATACGCTGCAATACGCCTTCGGAATGGCCGTGTGAGGAGTCGATCAGCAGTACGTCAACACCAGCGGCAACCAGTGCATCAACACGCTCTTCGTTACCAGCGCCAGCGCCAACCGCCGCACCTACGCGCAGACGACCGTGTTCGTCTTTACAGGCGTTCGGTTTACGTTCTGCTTTCTGGAAGTCTTTTACCGTGATCATGCCGATCAGGTGGAATTGCTCGTCAATCACCAGCGCTTTTTCAACGCGTTTTTCATGCATTTTTTGCAACACGACATCACGCGCTTCGCCTTCTTTAACGGTGACCAAACGTTCTTTCGGTGTCATGAACGCGCTAACCGGTTTTTCCAGATCGGTAACAAAACGCACGTCACGACCGGTAATAATACCGACCAATTCGTTGTCTTTTGCTACAACCGGATAACCCGCAAAGCCGTTACGCTCGGTCAGTTCTTTCATTTCACGCAGCGTTGTTTCTGGCGTCACAGTCTGTGGATCGACCACAACGCCGCTTTCATGTTTTTTCACGCGGCTAACTTCTTCAGCCTGACGCTCAATCGACATATTTTTGTGAATAAAGCCCAAACCGCCTTCCTGCGCCAGCGCAATGGCCAGGCCGGATTCGGTAACGGTATCCATCGCTGCGGACAGCATAGGAATATTCAGGCGAATGTTTTTAGTCAACTGCGTGGACAGATCGGCAGTATTAGGCAGAACAGTAGAATGAGCAGGAATCAGGAGGACGTCGTCAAACGTCAGTGCTTCTTTAGCGATACGTAGCATGGGCAATATCTCACCAAGGTGGATGTAAGAATAGATAAAATATTGCCGTGGCATTATACAGAGCGTAATCGGTTGCCTCCAGCATTATTTTACTAAAATGCTTGATTACCTGTTTCAGGTAGGTAGTATCGATCAATTAAGTGACTGTTTTAAAATTTGATCTGGCTCACAATGTCTCAATTTCCCTCCTCTGCAATTTTTACCGTTAGCCGCCTGAATCAGACGGTTAGACAACTGTTGGAAATGGAAATGGGCCAGATTTGGCTCTCCGGCGAAATTTCCAACCTTTCTCAGCCCTCATCCGGCCATTGGTATTTCACGCTGAAAGACGAGCGGGCGCAGGTACGCTGCGCGATGTTTCGCACCAGCAACCGTAGAGTGACGTTTCGTCCACAAAATGGTCAGCAGGTTCTCATTCGCGCGAGCATTACGCTGTACGAGCCCCGTGGCGACTATCAGCTGCTGGCAGAAAGCATGCAGCCCGCTGGCGACGGCCTGTTACAGCAACAGTTTGAACAGCTCAAACAGCGCCTCGCCGCCGAAGGGTTGTTCGACCAGCAGTTTAAGCAAGTGCTCCCTTCGCCCGCCAAACAGGTCGGTGTGATTACGTCAGCCAGCGGTGCTGCCCTGCACGATATCTTGCAAGTGTTACAGCGTCGCGATCCGTCACTGCCGGTTATCGTGTATCCCACGTCAGTGCAAGGGGCGGAAGCACCGCTACAGATTGTTCGCGCCATTGAGCTGGCTAACCAGAGAGATGAGTGTGACGTATTAATTGTCGGGCGCGGAGGTGGTTCGCTGGAAGACCTCTGGAGCTTTAACGATGAGCGCGTAGCCCGCGCTATCTTCGCCAGTCGCATCCCTATCGTCAGTGCTGTCGGCCATGAAACCGATGTCACCATCGCCGATTTCGTGGGTGACCTGCGTGCGCCCACACCGTCCGCCGCTGCCGAGTTAGTGAGTCGTAACCAACTTGAGCTGTTGCGCCAGATCCAGTCCCAGCGCCAGCGCCTGGAAATGGCGATGGACTACTACCTTGCCCAGCGCAATCGTGAGTTTACCCGGCTACACCATCGCTTGCAGCAGCAGCATCCGCAGCTCCGGCTGGCACGTCAGCAGGCTCAGTTGGTCAAACTGCGCCAGCGACTGGATGATGCCATGCAGCAGCAGCTTCGTCAGACCTCGCGCCGGAGTGAACGTTTACAACAGCGCCTGATGCAACAGCAGCCGCAGACCCGAATTCATCGAGCACAACAACGTTTACAGCAACTTAGCTATCAGATGCAGAGCGCGGTCGATCGTCAGTTGAATCAAAATAAGCAGAAGCTGGGCGTCGTCTGTTCGCGGCTGGAAGGCGTTAGCCCGCTGGCAACGCTGGCACGAGGCTATAACGTCACCACAGCACCGGACGGTAAGGTGCTGAAAAATGTCGCGCAAATTACTCCCGGTGAAACACTGAAAACCCGTTTGCAGGACGGCTGGGTGGAAAGTCAGGTCACGACGCTGGTTCCAAATCCAAGTTACGTGAAAAAGCGCCGAAAACCCTCATCACAACCCTAAAAACCATGCGATTAGCATAAAATTCACAGCATGGGGATTTATCCTAAAACGACGGCGATCCCCCATTCTTGCCTCTGGCATCTGAACTATACTCATTTCCAGCTCACTAAAATTTATGCCCGTCATACTTCAAGCCGCATATTCGCTGTGAAGCTGATGGGATAACAATACAGTGAGCTTTATTGATCGTCTGTGTTACCCCTGATGAGCGTTTTCAAGGAGATGAGGTATGAAGTCCAGACCGATTTGTAGCGTGATACCCCCTTATATTTTGCATCGTATTATTGCAAACGGCACCGACGAGCAGCGCCACTGCGCGCAACAAACGCTGATGCACGTTCAGTCATTAATGGTCAGCCACAATCCGCGCCCAGAACCTCATGAGAAACTGCCCGCCGGGCAGGCAAATCGCATCATCCACGACGCAGAACAGCTACAACAGTTACCCGGAAAACTGGTACGTACAGAAGGCCAATCCAGCAACGGTGATGTCGCCGTAGATGAAGCCTACGACTATCTCGGCGTAACCTATGACTTCTTCTGGAAGATTTTCCAACGTAATTCGCTGGACGCTGAAGGGCTGACGCTGTCTGGCACCGTGCATTACGGTCAGGATTATCAGAATGCCTTCTGGACCGGGCAGCAGATGGTTTTTGGGGATGGCGACGGCAAAATATTCAACCGTTTCACGATTGCACTCGATGTGATTGCACATGAACTCACTCATGGCATCACCGAACATGAAGCGGGACTGATTTATTTCCGACAGTCAGGCGCCCTCAATGAATCGCTGTCCGACGTCTTTGGTTCCATGGTCAAACAGTATCATTTAGGACAAACCGCTGAGCAGGCCGACTGGTTTATCGGCGCCGAGCTTCTGGCAGACGGTATCCATGGCATGGGACTACGCTCTATGTCTCATCCAGGTACTGCGTATGATGATGAGCTATTGGGTATCGATCCCCAGCCCTCTCACATGAATGAATATGTAAATACGCGTGAAGATAACGGCGGTGTACATTTGAATTCGGGCATTCCCAACCGGGCATTCTATCTGACGGCCATCGCGCTAGGAGGCCACTCTTGGGAAAAAGCGGGCCGAATCTGGTACGACACGCTGTGTGATAAAACGCTACCACAAAATGCGGATTTCGAGATTTTCGCGCGCCATACTATTCAACATGCAGCCCAACGCTTTAACCAAACCGTTGCTGACATCGTCCAGCAATCGTGGGAAACCGTGGGCGTGGAGGTACGGAAGGAGTTCTTATGAAAACGATGCCGGATCTCAACGACGACGCCACTATTGAACTGGCACGTGAAGGAGGATTCGCCTGGATTCCCAAGCTGGCGGGGACGCGACGTTTCGCACTCGCCAGTGTGCCATCATCCGAACGGGAGCGTATTTGTAATGCGATCCGCAATGCTTTCCCTCAGGCTCGCGAGCCCGGCAAACCAGACAGTCCGGGCCGTGGCGACCAATTTTATTATCGTATCAGTATTAGCTACAGCCACCCGCAGCAGAATCAGTATGCCGATATTATTTTGCTAATCCCGGAAGACAACGCGCCGCCGGAGCTGGCTGAGCTGTGGCGCAACGGCCTACCTCAGTGACAGAAGATGAGTAGTAACGACGAATTTAATCGGCAAGCGTATAGCTAAATACCACCTGCCGTTTGGAAATCATCCCGTGCTGCTGGCAAAAATAATCCACCGCGCCGCAGGCTTTCAATTCCTGAAGCAAGTGCTTACATTCAGGACATGTAGCCTCACGCAGATAATGCTGCTGGCAGGCAGTACACTGAAATGTGTTGCCGGTTTGCCAGCCCATCACGCTATGGCAGTGTGGACAGATTGCATCCATCTTATCGCCTCCCGACCTTATCGCTAAACATGTGCGCTCAACGCTCGTGTTAAATCACGCCCAGTGAGCGTAAAAAGTAGAGTCCTAGCGCAATCACAAAGAAGCCTCCCGCTGTCGTCAGCCCGATGATATTCGCCGCCAGCGTGGCGTTCCCCCCCATCGCCCGCGTCATCACGTAGCTTCCCGATGCCGTCGGCGTTGAGGAAAACAGGAAGATAATACCCAGTTCAACGCCCCGGAAACCAGCCATCCATCCCCCGAACGTCAACAGTCCTGGAACGACCAGCAGCTTAGCCACGGAGGAAAGCATGGCGACGTTGGACGAGCGAAACATACTGCGCCATTCCAGACTTGCTCCAGCACAGAGTAACGCCAGTGGCAGCGCCATTGAGGAAATAAAACCGCCCGTTTGCTTAACCACGGTAGGTATCGGTAAATGGCTCTGCGCATATGCGGCACCACAGAGTAAACCGATAATCAGCGGGTTGGTGACAATACCGCGCAGCAGCGTGCTCACCGGAATACGCTGATCCGGGGACTGCCGCTGCAAACTGCGCGTTAGCGTAATAACGGACAGCGCATTGAACATAATCACCGTCACCATCAGATACATTGACCCGACGGCAACGCCCTCCTCACCATAGGCACTCATCGCAAACGCCATGCCCATAATGCCGGTGTTGGAACGGAAACCACCCTGAACGAAGATGCCTCTCTCTGTGGGTTCCTTGACCAGGCGAAGCGCCACTATCTCCAGTAGCAGGAAGGTCGCCAACGTCCCTACTGTGCCATACACCACGAGCGGCCACTGCTCTGAGAACGCCTGATGATTGGTCGCGACACTGAAAAACAGCAAACAAGGCAGAGAAAGGTTGAATACTAACCGCATCGCAGCGTCGCAAAAAGCATCGTTCAACAAATTCAGCTTACGCAATGCCACACCGATTAATAGCATCAGTAGATTAGGCATCGTGACGTTGAACGCAAAACTCCAGGTTTCCCAGGACATGACTTTCCTTGAATATTATTTGTTTTGTTAACTACAGTTTGTTTCGTCTCAGATAAAACGGGGCGAATATCGCTATTCGCCCCGTTAGTAAATCACTTACTTTTTTTAAGGTGTGACATCAGCCGCTTACGCTTGCGTAGCTGGTTTGGTGTCAGCGTGTTGCGCTTGTCCGCAAAAGGGTTTTCCCCTTCTTTAAACTGAATACGAATCGGCGTGCCCATCACTTCCAGCGAACGGCGATAGTAGTTCATCAGATAGCGTTTGTAGGAATCCGGCAGGTCTTTCACCTGATTACCGTGGATCACTACAATCGGTGGGTTATAACCCCCGGCATGTGCATATTTCAGCTTCACGCGGCGACCACGCACTAGCGGCGGTTGGTGATCGTCTGCCGCCATCTGCATAACACGCGTCAACATCGCCGTGCTTACACGACGAGTCGCGCAAGAATAGGCTTCGGCAACCGACTCAAACAGGTTACCTACACCGCTACCGTGTAGCGCAGAAATGAAGTGAATGCGGGCAAAATCGATAAAGCCGAGGCGCAGATCCAGCGTATCTTTCACCTGATCACGCACTTCCTGCGACAGGCCATCCCATTTGTTCACCACGATCACCAGTGAGCGCCCACTATTGAGGATAAAGCCCAGCAGCGAGAGATCCTGATCGGAAATGCCTTCACGCGCATCAATAACCAACAGCACTACGTTAGCATCTTCGATCGCCTGTAGCGTCTTGATAACGGAGAATTTCTCAACCGTTTCAGTGACTTTACCGCGCTTACGCACCCCAGCGGTATCAATCAGAATATATTCACGTTCGTCGCGTACCATCGGGATGTAGATACTGTCACGCGTCGTGCCCGGCATGTCGTACACCACCACGCGTTCTTCACCCAGAATACGGTTAGTCAGCGTGGATTTACCCACGTTCGGACGCCCGACAATCGCCAGTTTGATCGGCAAATCTTCAGGATTGAAATCGTCTTCCGCTTCTTCTTCGCTGGCCTGTTCTTCCGCTTCTAACGCCGCCCAATAAGCGGCATTCTCTTCTTCTTCGGTTAGCTCGACCGGCTCTTCTATTTCATCTTGTACAAACGGCAGCAGAACCGTTTCCAGCAGCGACGTCACGCCACGGCCATGAGATGCTGCGATCGCATAGACTTCTCCCATACCGAGCGAGTAAAAATCTGCCGTGACCATATCTGGATCAAGGCCATCGGTTTTGTTAGCAACCAGTACCGTCATCTTTTCGCGGCTGCGCAAATGCTTGGCAATACCTTCATCCGCAGGCATCAACCCCGCCCGAGCATCCACCATGAACAGCACGATGTCCGCCTCTTCAATCGCCACCAGCGATTGACCGGCCATGCGCGTTTCCACACCGTCTTCTGTACCGTCGATACCACCAGTATCGACGATAATAAATTCATGCCCTTCAACTTCTGCACGACCATACTTGCGGTCACGAGTCAGCCCAGGGAAATCCGCCACCAATGCATCACGAGTGCGCGTTAAGCGGTTAAATAGCGTGGATTTCCCCACATTCGGGCGCCCGACCAGCGCGACGACAGGTATCATTGTTACAACCTCATTACTTATATTTCAATACGTTACAGCGAAATACTCGCTGACGATAAAAAGACGAAACGGCCCCTGATAGTGTCAGGAGCCGTTATGGGAACGCATCCAAAAGCGCTGCGCTCCGAATCAATACGGGATTACTTAGCGAGTGAACGCGTAGACATCACCGTTTTTCGCCTGAATCAGCAGCTTATCGCTGGCAACCACAGGCTTGCTCAGGAAACCAGAGCTATCCACTTTTTGTTGTGCCACAAAGCGGCCATCTGCGGTATTCAGCCAGTGCAGGTACCCTTCGGTATCGCCCACAACCAGATAACCGTTATACAGCGCCGGAGCCGTTAGATTACGGTGCAACAAATCGCTTTGACGCCACAGGCTCACGCCACCGTTGGTGTTCAATGCAACAACGCGATCGTCCTGATCAACCAGATAGATGCGGTCGCCGTCAATGATGAAATCATGCACTGAACCCAGTTCACGTTTCCACAGAACCTGACCAGAACGCAGATCCAGCGCAGTCATGTTGCCATTGTACCCTAGCGCGTAAACCACTTCGCCCGCGACCACTGGCGTCGTGTCGACATCGTTCAGACGATCGATTTCGGTTGCGCCACTCGGCTGCGAAATACGCTGTTGCCAGATAAGCTGACCCTGATTGATCATTACGGCATTCACACGACCGTTATCACCGCCGACAATCGCCGCACCAAATGCCGTTGTCGGTGCAGATTCACCGCGCAAAGACAGCGTCGGCATATCCAGGTTAACGCTCCACTTGATTGCACCATCCGCTTCATTCAAGGCCTGCAACATACCGTTGCTGGTATGAATCAGTACGACACCATCACTAACGACAGGGCGAGACAGCGCTTCACCTGCCACTTTAGTCTGCCATACCGGCGTACCATCTTCTGCATTCAGCGCGTAGACCTGTGCCTTTTCGCTGCCGACATAGACATGGTTACCAGAAACCGTTACTCCGCCAGACAGCAGCGCCGGATTATTGCGGGAGAAGAAATTGGTCTTCTCTGATAAATCGGCACGCCAAATCTCTTTGCCGTCGCTAAGATCCATGGCTTTCACCGTGCCACGACGAGCGGCAGCAAAAACGTGATTATCCTGCCATGCTGGGTGAAGGTTGGAATAAAACTCACCCACCCCACTCCCAACCGAGCTGTTCCACACCTTGGTTGGCGTGAACTGGTTTTCCACCTGCGGCAGTGGAGACATAGTGACGACATCTTCTTCGCTGTTAAACAGCGAGCATCCGCTCAGCAGGGCAACAGAAACCAGTCCTACCAACAGTGTTTTACGCAATTGCATGGAATTCCTCTTAGCTGGACAGGTTATTCAGTTTCATGCGCAGTAACGCTTGCTGTGCCTGCGATGGATTGGAAGACAACCCTTTGTTGTACGCATCACGCGCAGCCTGATTGTCACCTTTGCTCACCAGAATATCGCCACGCACCTCTGCTACCTGTGATGCCCAGCCTTCCAGTTTGATGGCATCCAACGTTTTCAACGCATCATCCGCTTTGTTTTCCTGTAGCTGAACCCGCGCCAGACGCAGATTCACTACCGCCAGCAGGTCGGCATCTTTAGTTTGCGACTGTGCCTGTACGAGCTGCTGTGCTGCTTTAGCGAAATCTTTCTGATCAACGTAATGGCGAGCCAGTTCCAGAGAAGCCAGCGCACCATAGGTATTCTTATTCTCAGCCGTAAATTTTTCTGTTGAAGCAATCGCTTCAGATTTGCCTTCAGCCAGTTGCTCCGTCACCTGCTGATAAGACGCAGATGCCGCCTGCACGCTGTCATTTTGATGGCTTTGCCAGAAACGCCAGCCAACCAGTGCACCAACGCCCAACACAACACCGACAACTAACGCCTTTCCATTCTCCGCGAGGAAACGACGTAGTGCATCAACCTGTTCATTCTCTGTGGTATAGACTTCCACGGTGTCTCTCTCCTCAACCCAGTAACGTTGCCAGCCGCGATGCGACGTCGGCCTGTGCCAATGTATCCTGCTCGCCATTGCTCAGATTCTTAACCACAACCTGACCGGCCGCCACTTCATTTTCGCCTAATACCAATGCAACCCGTGCGCCCCATTTATCAGCGCGAGCGAATTGTTTCTTAAAGTTGCCGCCGCCGTAATTGGTCATCAATTTCAACTGTGGCAATGCATCACGTAATTTCTCCGCCAGCTGCATTGCGGCAACCTGCGTTCCCGCGCCGGAAGAAATCAGGTAAGCATCTACACTTGGCAGTGCTTTGAAATCCGGATTCACAGACTGCACCAGCAGAACCAGACGCTCCAGCCCCATTGCAAAACCGACCGCTGGCGTCGCGTGTCCGCCCAGTTGCTCCACCATACCATCATAACGCCCACCGGCACAGACCGTGCCCTGAGCGCCCAGACTGGTCGTCACCCACTCAAATACGGTGCGGTTATAGTAATCCAAACCACGGACCAGACGCGGATTAACGGTATATGGGATACCGGACTGCGTTAAAAGTTCACCCAGTGCTTCAAAGTGTGCTCGCGATTCATCATCCAGATAGTCTGTCAGCACAGGCGCGTCATTCAGCAATTCTTGAATCTGTGGATTTTTCGTATCCAGTACGCGCAACGGGTTAGTGTACATCCGTCGCAGGCAGTCTTCATCAAGCTGATCTTTATGCTGTTCGAGAAACGCGACTAACGCTTCGCGATAGCGGGCACGCGCGTCTAACGAACCAATCGAGTTCAGTTCCAATTTAACATGATCGGCGATGCCAAGTACTCGCCACCAGCGGGCTGTCATCAGGATCAGTTCGGCATCAATATCCGGCCCTTGCAGACCAAACACTTCACAGCCCAACTGATGGAACTGGCGGTAGCGCCCTTTCTGTGGACGCTCGTAGCGGAACATCGGGCCGACATACCACAGCCGCTGTTCCTGATTGTAGAGAATACCGTGCTCAATACCGGCGCGAACACAGCCTGCTGTCCCTTCCGGGCGCAGCGTCAGGCTATCGCCATTGCGATCGTCAAAGGTATACATCTCTTTTTCGACGACATCAGTCACTTCGCCGATAGCGCGCTTAAACAGCGGCGTTTGCTCAACAATCGGCAAACGAATTTCATTATAGCCGTAGCCGCTGAGCACCTGTTTCAGGCTATTTTCAATACGCTGCCACAACGCCGTTTCGGCTGGCAGGTAATCGTTCATGCCGCGAATGGCTTGAATATTTTTTGCCACGTCAGTTCTCTATGCTTTTTTCAAAAAATAAACCCGATTATAGAGGGATTGTCGTCGCATCTTCAATGCGAGGCATCCCCATCGGGTTCAGGAATCGTGAATTAGGCGGGTGACGGCATACCGTCACGCCGTCAGAGTTACTTATCCACCAGATTGACGGTAATACGCTGATTTTCGTCCATCATAGAGGCTTTCGCGCGGATCTTGGCTTCTAACTGATCGATCATCTGTTCGTTATCAAAGCGTTCTCTCTGCCGCACGCCGTCTTCATAGAAGCCGCTCTTATTATGCCCACCCGTAACACCAATGGTAGACACCAGCGCTTCACCGGGGCCATTCACCACGCAACCGATAATCGAGACGTCCATCGGCGTAATGAGATCTTCCAGCCTTTGCTCCAATGCGTTCACCGTACCTATCACGTCAAACTCCTGACGAGAGCAGGTCGGGCAAGCAATGAAGTTAATTCCGCGCGCACGAATGCGCAGTGACTTCAGGATATCGAAGCCGACTTTCACTTCTTCAACCGGATCGGCGGCCAATGAGATACGCAGCGTATCACCAATACCTTCAGACAGCAGCAGACCGAGACCAATAGCCGATTTCACCGCACCGCTACGTGCACCACCAGCTTCGGTGATACCAAGGTGCAAAGGCTGATCGATACGCGCCGCCAGCAGGCGATAGGATTGCACGGCCAGGAAAACATCCGAGGCTTTAACACTGACTTTAAACTGATCGAAATTCAGACGGTCGAGGATATCAACATGCCGCATCGCCGATTCCAGCAATGCTTCTGGCGTTGGCTCGCCGTATTTTTCCTGCAAATCCTTTTCCAGCGAACCGCCATTAACACCAATACGGATCGGGATATTGTTATAACGCGCGCAGTCGACAACCGAGCGAATACGCTCTTCGTTACCAATATTACCGGGATTGATACGCAGACAGTCGACGCCGTATTCCGCGACTTTCAGTGCGATGCGGTAATCAAAATGAATGTCTGCGACGAGCGGGACATTTACCTGCTGTTTAATAAGTTTAAAGGCTTCCGCCGCGTCCATAGTTGGTACGGAAACGCGGACGATATCGACGCCAACACGCTCCAGCGCTTTGATTTGATTGACGGTTGCTTCAACGTCGGTGGTTCGTGTGTTGGTCATGGATTGCACCGCAATCGGCGCACCATCACCAACAGGCACCTTGCCGACGTAAATCCGTGTTGATTTTCGACGGGTTATGGGTGCAGCGTTATGCATTACTTCATCTCCAACATTGCAGTCTTACCTAAACAACACGTTATTCTGCGGTCAACGTCAGGCGTGCAACCTGACTGCTGCGCACAAATCGACTTAAATCGACTGGCTTACCTTGAAATTGAATCTGTACCGCAGCAGGTGCACCAATTTTAAGTTTATACGGTGATTGACCATCCAGATTCAGCGTGCCGCCATTACGCTGCATGCCACTGAACAGTTTCTTACCGCTGGCATCCGTGACTTCCAACCAACAATCGGCCGAGAAGGTCATCACCAATGCATGAGCCGCAGAAGCCTGATTGCTGTCCGCTATCTCAGCAGCAGTTGCGACAGCCCCAGCCCCCAACAAGGCATTACTCGCATCCTGCGGCTGTGTGGCGTTCGCTTGTGAAGGTGATTGGCTGGATGATGTAGCAGGCGCAGGCGCTGTGGAAGAAGGCGTTGAAGGTGTTGCCTCGACAGTCGCAGGAAGATCGACTGGCGTTGAAGGGGATGTTGCAGCGGAACCCGATGCCGCCGTTTCCTGCGCTGCACTGCTATCCATCAAAGGAACGGACTGCCCTTCCGTTTGCGACTGCATTGAAGTGGCGTGATCGACCATGCTGTTGATCTCCGCCTGCTGAGCCTGATGGTTTTGCCACCACCACGCGCCCGTCAGTCCCAGAACGACCAGTACGACCAGCCAGGTGATTGTCATTAGCCAGCCATCACGCTTTTTGCGACTTTTTTTCAGCGAAAAACTCTGCATCGGCGAGACCGATATCGCTTTAGGCCCGGCCTGTTTATCTACTATGGGAAGCAGCTCATCTTCGGGTAAATGAACCAACCTGGCATAAGAACGAATATAGCCGCGCAGAAAAGTCGGCGCTAAATCGGCAGGGGTTGTACCTTCTTCGATATCACGAACGGTAGTGATTTTAAGGCACAAGCGCTCAGCAATAGTTTGCTGAGTCAGCCCAAGGCGTTCACGCGCCTCACGCAGACGTTCGCCGGGTAGTTTTGCTTCTGTTGTATCTTGGGTGGTTTCAGTATTCATTAGCTAAGAAATGCTGGTACTGTTTAGATTGTGGAAAACTTCGCGCCAGCACGTTGCCATAACGTTCTTTCTCGCCATCATGGCCCGCTAACGCGGCGAAACGAATCTGTAACCATAAGCTTTCGGCACTGGCCGGAAGACTATGCTGATAAACATCAAGCAGCAGCCGCGTTTGCTCATTTTTCCCGGCAGAAAACTGTTTGTTTGCTTCCGCCAGCAAAGCACTGCCTTTCGTCGGGTCATATTTTAACGCCCGACTTAATAAATTGCGCGCGTCTTCAGTCTGTCCAGCATTGAAAAAACAGTACCCCGCATTTTCCAATGCATCAGCAACCTGACTGTAATCAGGAAGTTGTGCAGCCGCACTAAACTGTCGCTGCGCCGCTACATACTGCCCTAAACTACACAGAAACGCACCGTAATTATTCATGACGCTGCCATTTTCCGGTGCCATATCCAACACATGCTGATAACGCTGTTCGGCTAGACGGTTTTCACCTATTCGCTGCTCGTAAAGCGCCATTCCCAATTGTGTTCGATAATCCAGCGGCGCTATCGCCACCGCCTTCTCAAGATTCTGCCGAGCCGAATCCAGATTATTATGTGCCAGATACGTCAGCCCAAGCTGTAAGCGGGTTTGGGCAACCGCTGGATTTGTCGTCTCCAGAGGAGAATGAGCACACCCCGCCAGCAGTAACATCACAAACAGGCCACTCAGCCAATACATTCCCTGTGATAAAGGTTTCACCATCCCTGTTCCCCCTGCATTGTCATCCTTGTCAAAGAGGTTACCTGAATAGGAACAGAGTGGCAGCCGTACCTGACAACAACGCGGCGCGCTTCGCAATTTGCTCTCATTTTCCCTGCAAATTACGTTGATAAAACGACATCAGCGGCAAGAAACAGGTTAGTGCTTCTGCGTTAGCCCACGCCATTCGTTATCAGACCGCTTTCACCGAAATAGGTTCACCGGCCATTTTCTTCTTCAGCGTACGCTTGGTTCTGTCCACGACTTCACCCGCCAACTGACCGCAGGCAGCGTCAATGTCATCCCCACGGGTTTTACGTACAATGGTCGTGAAGCCATATTCCATCAGCACCTTGGAGAAACGGTCAACGCGGCTGTTTGAGCTACGGCCATACGGCGCGCCAGGGAACGGGTTCCACGGAATCAGGTTGATCTTGCACGGCGTATCTTTCAGGCATTCAGCCAACTGATGCGCATGTTCAGTACCGTCATTGATATGATCCAGCATGACATACTCAACGGTCACACGACCCTGATTGGCATTGGATTTTTCCAGATAGCGGCGCACCGCACTCAGGAACATTTCGATGTTGTACTTTTTGTTGATCGGCATGATTTCGTTGCGAATGTCGTCGGTTGGCGCATGCAGTGAAATCGCCAGCGCAACATCAATCATATCGCCCAGTTTATCCAATGCAGGCACGACGCCTGACGTGGACAGCGTCACGCGACGCTTGGACAAACCAAAACCGAAATCATCCAGCATGATTTCCATTGCTGGCACCACGTTAGTCAGGTTCAGCAGCGGTTCGCCCATTCCCATCATCACCACGTTGGTGATCGGGCGCTGGCCGGTAACTTTAAAAGCACCGATGATCTTCGCCGCACGCCACACCTGACCAATGATTTCCGATACGCGCAGGTTACGGTTAAAACCCTGCTGTGCCGTTGAACAAAATTTACACTCTAGCGCACAGCCGACCTGAGACGATACGCACAGCGTAGCGCGATCTTCCTCTGGAATATAAACCGTTTCAACTCGCTGTCCCCCCACCAGAATCGCCCACTTGATCGTGCCGTCGGAAGAACGCTGTTCATCCACCACTTCGGGTGCGCGAATTTCAGCGATCGCCTGCAATTTGGTGCGGAAAACCTTATTGATATCCGTCATCTGGTTGAAATCATCACAGCAGTAGTGATACATCCACTTCATGACCTGATCGGCGCGAAACGGCTTCTCTCCCATCGACATGAAGAGGTCACGCATTTGCTGACGATTGAGATCCAGCAGGTTAATTTTTTCCGCACTGGCTTTCACGGATTGAGGGGCATCAGCAGACGCCGGAGAGAATTCAGACACGGTTTGCTCGGATACAGTTGCTGTAGATGCGACAGCGGTAGATGCGGTCATTTCAGATACGATGATTTCAGACGCGATTTGCTTAGACATTGTAAATCCTGGCCTCGTTGTTACACGTTATGGCGCTAAAGAAGAAGGTGGAGTTCGATGGTAATGACCAAAGAAACGCCCCGGGCAAGTGCAGGCTCATCCGGGGCGCAGCATTGTACAAAGTTTAAAACAGGTAAGCTACCATCACCGCTTTTTTTCTGTGCCACCACGTCAACGTCACGCACTGACACAATGAAAAAAAGCAATATCACAGGCGCTTACCTGTTATCACGCACAAAAAATGATCGTGCGTGATTTTACCCGTCGGCAGAATTACGCGCGCGGGCAGATTTCGTCGTCGCTGAAGAAATAAGCAATTTCACGCTGAGCAGATTCAATAGAATCTGAACCGTGCACCGCGTTCGCCGTGAAGCTGTCCGCGTAATCGGCACGCAGCGTTCCCGCCAGCGCGTTGGCTGGGTTCGTCGCACCCATGATGTCACGGTTACGTTGAACGGCGTTTTCACCTTCCAGCGCCTGCACCATGATCGGGCCAGACATCATGAATTCAACCAGGCCATCAAAAAACGGCTTACCTTTATGCTCAGCGTAGAAGCCTTCTGCTTGCTCACGGCTCAGGCGCAGCATTTTAGCCGCAACGATGGTAAAACCTGCGCTTTCAAAGCGTGCATAAATCGCACCGATGGCATTCTTGGCAACCGCATTAGGTTTTACGATGGAGAAGGTACGTTCTATCGTCATATTGACCTCATTAACTAAACTGTCAGATTGCAGCCGGATTATAAGAATTGTATACCCGGCCGGTGAAAGTGGCGCAAATTATAGGGGTACTGACCTTTGTTGCCTACCAAGTAGATAACATTTTATTAAAAAAATATTACCTCTCATTTCCCCTTCATTAACGATTGTGCATCGCGCTTTTTCGTTCCCCACCGCCCCTGTACGGAATGTAACAAATCATCGGCGATCACAGTTCTGAAGGTTACTTGTAACGTTATAGGTTATTTGTTTTTAAAACAATAAGATAACTGGAATCCCTCTGGCGTTCACTGCTAGCCTTGCTGTTGTACCCACCAGAATGGCCAGTAAGAGGGCTGATAATGAAAAGAGCGGTCAATGCATTGCAAAATTTCGGCAAGTCCCTGTATGGGCCGGTGCTGATACTCCCGATTGTCGGGCTATTCATCGCATTTGGGAATGTATTCGGTAATGGCAACTTAGCAGGCTATGTTCCTCTACTTAATCACCCCTTAATTCAAGATTTTGGGCAACTGGTTTCCAAATCTGCTGTAGCGATTCTGGCTAACCTGGCGTTAGTGTTCGCCGTTGGTATTCCTATCGGATTGGCAAAACGCGACAAGGGCTATGCTGCACTGATCGGTCTGGTGATGTTCATCATTTTCATTAATGCCATGAATATCACGCTGCAACTACAGGGGAAACTCGTCTCAGCCGCAGAGATGCGCCCTGCTGGGCAAGGAATGGTGCTGGGCGTTCAGGTGCTGGAAATGGGCGTTTTCGCCGGTATTCTGATCGGCGGGTTCGCAGGCTATCTGTATAACCGCTATTCCAGTAAACAGTTTAACGGCGTCATGGCGATCTATTCCGGCCACTGCTTTGTCGCTATTCTGGTTATTCCATTAGCGATTGCGCTGGGCTTTGCGATGAGCGCCCTGTGGCCCTTTGCTCAACACGGCATTACCTGGCTGGCCTTCGCCATCAAAGGTGCAGGCCCTGTTGGCATCGCTATTTATGGTTTTCTGGAACGCGTTCTGATCCCTACCGGGCTGCATCATCTGGTCTATACCCCGTTCTTGTACACCGAACTGGGCGGCACCGCCGAGGTGTGCGGCAAGCTGTATCAGGGCGCACGCAACATTTACTTTGCTGAAATGGCCTGTCAGGACGTCAAGCAACTGAGTTCCACCGTGGTCTGGGATGCACGCGGCATCAGTAAAATGTTTGGCCTGACTGCCGCAGCGCTGGCGATGTACGTCACCGCGAAGCCAGAAAAACGTCTGGCGGCGAAAGCCATTCTGATTCCGGCCGCTTTTACCTCCTTCTTACTGGGCGTCACCGAGCCGCTGGAGTTCTCCTTCCTGTTCGTCGCGCCGATGCTGTTTGCCGTTCACGCGGTGCTCACCGGCATAGGCATGATGCTGTTCTCCATCATGGGCGTGCATGCGATTGGTGCCAATGGCGTCATCGACTTCCTGCTCTATAACCTGCCGCTGGGCGTAGAGAAATCCAACTGGCCGATGTATATCGCGGTCGGGCTGACCATGTCGGTGATTTACTTCTTCGTCTTCCGCTTCCTGATTCTGTATTTCGACATGCCAACACCAGGGCGTGAAACCGATGAGGAAGAAACGAAGCTTTACTCCAAAACCGAATATCAGTCCAAGACCGAGAATCAGGCGAAAACGCAGGACGCAGTGAAAGGTGATGCCCAGCTTGTCGGAGCCACCATCATCGCGGGGCTGGGCGGCAAACCCAATATCGAGGTGGTGGATAACTGCTACACCCGCCTGCGGGTTACGCTCATCGACCCAGATTTGGTAGACGAACAACAGCTTAAGAACACCGGTGCGAAAGCCGTTATCCGTCAGGGTAACAACGTACAGGTCGTTTACGGACTTCACGTCAAAACTATACGCGAAGCAGTTGAAAACGCGCTTTAACAGGAGACTGACCATGACGAAACCCCCATTCATTCTGACGATTGCTGGTGGCGGCAGCACCTATACCCCAGGCATCGTAAAAAGTCTGATGGTACGTCTTGCGGATTTCCCGCTGGCAGAGATTCGTTTGTATGATATCGACGGCCAGCGGCAGGACATCATCGCACCGGTGGTGGAAAAGGTAATTCGCGACCACAGTGACAGCATCGTCTTTACCGTCACGACCGATGCGGAAACCGCGTTTACCGGTGCTCACTTTGTCTTTGCACAGATGCGTGTTGGCCAGTACAAAATGCGCGAACAGGACGAGAAAATTCCACTACGCCACGGCGTCGTCGGGCAGGAAACCTGTGGCCCCGGCGGTCTGGCTTACGGCCTGCGCACGATTCTGCCGATGGCCGAGCTGATCGATCTGGTGGAACGCTATGCACATAAAGACGCGTGGATCGTCAATTACTCTAACCCCGCCGCGATTGTCGCCGAAGGCGTTCGTCGTCTGCGCCCTAACGCCCGCGTGCTGAATATTTGCGATATGCCGGTTGCCGCAATACGTAACATCGCAGCCGTGCTGGGCGTCGATCGCCACGACATCACGGTGGACTATTTCGGGCTGAATCACTTTGGCTGGTTTACCCGCGTGCTGGTCGATGGCGTCGATCGCATGCCGGAACTGCGCGAACATATCGCCCGTTACGGCCTGTTGACCGCCGATGCCGCCGATACCGATCCGCAGCACGCCGATCCGTCATGGGTGAAAACATGGCGTAACATCAAACCGGTCATGGATCATTTCCCAGAGTTCGTGCCGAATCCGTATTTGCAGTATTACCTAATGCCTAACCAGATCGTAGAACATCAGGATCCAGACTACACACGCGCCAACGAAGTGATGGACGGACGTGAGAAGAAGCTGTTTGCGGCCGCTGCCAGCTACAAGGAAACCGGTATTCTGCCGGATGCATTCCACGTTGGCGTACACGGTTCGTTCATTGTTGACGTCGCCTGCTCGCTGGCGTTCGATCTCCGCCAGCGTCATCTGGTCATCGTAGAAAATAAAGGTGCCATCGCCAATCTGCCTTACGACGCGATGGTGGAAGTTCCCGCTTATATCACCGCACAAGGGCCGGAACCCGTGCGCATGGGGAATGTACCGCAGTTCCATCGTGCCTTACTGGAGCAGCAGTTGGCGTCCGAACAATTACTGGTTGAAGCCACGTTGGAAGGTAGTTACGAGAAGGCGTTGCAGGCATTTACCCTGAACCGTACCGTGCCGACCATGCAGCACGCCAAAGCCATTCTGGACGATATGATTGAAGCCAATCAGGATTACTGGCCGCAATTAAAACAAGCATATAGAGACGGTATCGCCCAATAATCTGCGACTTGTCGGATTAAGGAAAATCGCTGACAATGAATCTATCATTGCATATCAATGATAGATTCGGGGTCGAATTCGTCGGCCCCAACGTGGAGGATCTATGTCAGCATCGTCTTCTGATTTGCCCGTTTCTCATGAGCGGTTTGTCTCCGCAGACTGGCTTGCCAGCCACCTGAATGACAGCAGCATCACGCTCATTGATGCCAGAATGTTGCCACCGGGTAACGACACCCGAGATATTCATGCCGAATACCGCGCCGCTCATCTGCCTGGCGCGGTTTTTTTTGATATTGAAACCCTGTCCGATCACAGCACCGATCTGCCGCATATGATGCCAACTCACGAAGACTTCGCACGCGCGATGGGTGAGCTGGGCGTCGATAACCAGCAGCATCTGGTGATTTACGATGAAGGTAACCTCTTCTCCGCCCCCCGCGCATGGTGGATGCTGCACACCTTCGGCGCGACATCCATTTCAATCCTGAGTGGTGGTCTGGCTGGCTGGAAAGCGCAGAATCTGCCGCTGGAACAGGGAAACGTGACGCGCAAGCCCGTCACGTTTCACGCCACATTGGATGAAAACGCCATCCGCTCACGCGATGAAGTGCTCTCAATCAGCCGGGATAAATCAGAACAGATTGTCGATGCCCGCCCCGCCCCGCGCTTTCATGCAGAAGTAGACGAACCGCGTCCCGGCCTGCACCGTGGTCATATCCCCGGTAGCCTGAATGTGCCGTGGACCGATTTGGTAAATAACGGTGCGCTGAAGCCCAATGCTGAACTGGCGACCATTCTGCATAAGCACGGCGTGGATTTTACTCGCCCCATCGTCGCCAGCTGCGGTTCCGGTGTAACGGCATCCGTCGTGGTATTGGCGCTAACGCAATTAAATGTGCCCAATGTGACGCTGTACGACGGATCCTGGAGCGACTGGGGCAGCCGCGATGATGTTCCGATTGCGCGCGATTAACTCCGCACGGTATGTTGTTGTCAGTCTATTTATTCCTTGTCTATCAGGAATCGCTCAGGAGTAGCAGGTGGATAATCGGCTGGCATCGTTAATGCAGCACGGTCAGGCGCTGACGCGCGCGGAATATCGCGTGCTGGCTTTTATCGCCGAACATTCATCGCTGATCGGCAAAATCACGGTGCGGGAACTGGCACAGAAAACCTATGTGTCCACGGCAACGATCATGCGGCTGTGCCAGAAAATCGGCTTTAGCGGCTACAGTGAATTTATTTATCATTGCAAAACGCTGCTTACGGACAATCCGCGTCTCGCGCCCTCACCGGTCATCACGCATGATGATGCCTCGCTTCCTGATACTTTCCAGCATTTTATCGACAATTATCAGCGCACATTTGCCTACATTAGCCATCAGGATAGAGCAGCCTTCAGCGCTATTCTGAGACAGGAAAGCCACTTTTTCCTCTACGGCGCAGGGTTTTCCCATTTATTTGCCGAATATTTGGCGAAGAAACTTCAGGTGCTGGGGAAAGACGCATTCTCTTCCGGGTTAGGAGACAGTCGAGGCATTTTTCTCAATAACGCGCCGAAGTATCAGGTGTTTATCGCGATATCCCGCAGTGGAGAAACCGAGCAGGTGCTGGATAAGGCGCGTATTGCCAAAAACATTGGTATGAAGGTGATCGCGTTTACCCGCGCGTCATTGAATTCATTAGGCGAGTTAGCCGATTTGCACTTCCGGCTCTACGATGATGCAGTTCACTATGCAGCGGAGGCGGGCGAGATTAGCTCATTTGAATCGAATCTGGTGATGCTGATCGATTTACTGTTGTTGCAGGCGACAGCGGAAAAATCGTAATCCGCTGTCGCCGTCATAAAACTTATACCCACGGTATTACGCGTTGCCGCTTCCCTTAAACTCCCTCAGGAAACTCCCCCACTTGCGCTCGTAGAACGGCGTGGTGTGTTTAATCATGTAATGACTGATGCCCGGTTCGCCTTCCTTCACCAGACACAGATCGACTGGACGCTCGTCCGGTAAAGTATCGCTAGCGACGCTGCCTGCTTCACGAATGATGGTTTCCTCATCCTGATCGGCATCAATGCCAATCAACAGGTGCGGCTGCTCTTCACCCGGTTCCTGAATCTGTGCCAGAAACGCCCGTTTTACATGGCGATGCTTGGTAAACAGTTGGGTCAGGGAATCAATCATCTGTGCTGGCATCTCGGCTGGCTGACTCAGCATGACCTGCATCTCTTCCTCAACAACCCTCTGCTGAACAAAGCCATTACCTTCGCCAGACAGAATATGTTCAATTTCCTGCGGCAAAAACTCTTTGCCATACGGCAATTTAGGATTGAGAAACAGCGTCACGCCCTGTGTTATTTCAAACAGCGAACGCACTGGCAGCGCCAGAAAAGATGTCTCTTCCGTAATCACGCTCTGTAATGCTTCCAGAGAAGAGAAGAAAGGAATAGCGGATGAACCATCGTCTTTTTCCCAGTGCTGAATGTTTACATTACTGCCCGCATGCAACACCGTCTCACCGGATTCACCCCCGTCATCCGTGCTCCCCAGCACGAACACCGTGGCTTCCATCAGTTCGCTGAAAAACTCAGGGCGATGTGCAGGCTCCGTGGCGGCCAGAATCAGCACTTCTTCCAGTTTATTACGTGGCGAAAACTCCATACTTTCCTCAACATGATTACGTTAAACACCGACGCTTTGAGACCTGGATAAAATAAACGGCAACAGCCATCAATTTCAAACGGGTCTCAGCGCGGCTTTAATTCTCAACACATTCTGCGCATGGCAAACTGAACCGACTACCTGGCGTTGCTCAGCAGGAGATTCGCCAGCGTACGCACGCCGAGTCCGGTTGCGCCCGTTGCCCACTGTTCTACCGCACCTTTACGATACGTTGCGGAGCAGTCGATGTGCAGCCAGCCCTGCTGATAATTTTTCACAAAGTGCGACAGGAAAGCGGCTGCCGTGCTGGCACCGGCGGTGTGTGCACCACTGGCAATATTGTTCAGATCGGCAAAGCTGGACGGCAGATGGCTGCGGTGGAACTCTTCCAGCGGCAGACGCCAGAACGGCTCATTTTCTTCTTTCGCGCTTTCCTGCAATGCCGCAACCAGCTCATCATCAAAGCTGAACAGTGCGTGATAATCGTTACCCAGCGCCATTTTCGCCGCACCCGTCAACGTCGCGCAGTCAATGATCCACTGCGGATTCTGCTCGGAGGCATCAATCAAACCATCCGCCAGCACCAGACGCCCTTCCGCGTCGGTGTTCATCACCTCAACCGTTTTACCGTTGCGGTAGCGAATGATATCGCCCAGACGGAAGGCATTGCCGCTCACCATGTTGTCTGCACAGCACAGATACAGTTTCACGCGCTGTTGCAAACCGCGTGACGCTGCCAGCGCCAGTGCACCCGTCAGCGTGGCCGCACCGCCCATGTCTGACTTCATGGAATCCATTGACCCACTCGGTTTCAGGCTGTAGCCACCGGTATCAAACGTAATACCTTTGCCGACCAGACAGGCGAACACCGGTGCATCCGGGTTACCCGTCGGGTTATAGTCCAGTGCCAACAACACGGGCTGACGCTCAGAACCGCGACCAACCGTGTACAGACCGGCATAATTCTGTTCACGCAGATCTTCACCTTTGGTAATACGGTAGCTGACGGCCTCACAGGCCACGTCACACAGCAGGTCAACCGCACGAGTTGCCAGCTGCTCTGGCCCCAAATCTTCAGCAGGCAGGTTGATGGTGTCACGCACCCAGTCAACAATCTTAAGACGGTCGTCCAGCTCTTTCTTGTCGGCGTCGTTCAGGTCAGCCCATTCAACCGTTCTTTGCCCTTTCGGCCCACGATAACCCTGCCAGAATGCCCAACTGTTTGCCAGATCCCAGCCTTCACCCGCCAACGTAACGTGTTTAATCCCCTGCCCGTCGATTTTGCGGGCGGCACGCTGGATCGTTGCCAGTGCAGCTTTGCCATTCAGTGACGTCGTGCCAACATGAATGGTAAACCCCTGCTCATTCACACTCAGCGTCGCTTTTTCTCCCCAGCGCGCATCAGCTGGTTGAGTGGAGAGTGAAATCAGCATGGTATTGTTCGTCATAGTGCTTCTCCGATAATGGATATTCCTGCCACTTTTCATGTTTGCAGGTACTTTTCATATTTGCAGATACATAAACCGTGCATCATGACATGAAAATGTTACGAATTTTGGCACGAAAATAAAATGAGCCACCAGCCTAATACTGGTCACGTAAGCCTCATATTAGGAGAAACACGGGGATGAAGTTCCAGCAGGGATACCTCGCCCGTGGTCGCTCCGTGTATCTCGGTTCTCAAACGATCGGCATTAACCAGGCAGCCCCGTCATATTGCTTAGTCGGCTTCATCTAACCAGACCAGCAGGATCGCTTCCAGAATTTTTTCATTGGAGGCATCCGGCCGATCGTCAAATTCATCCAGCTCGCAGATCCACTGGTGCATATCGGTGAAACGCACCGTTTTCGGATCGAGATCGGGGAATTGATCGTAAAGTGCCTCACCGATCGCCCGGCTATCTGTCCATTTTAGTCCCATAACCATTCCTCCCTATTCAGATCAGTGCTCACGCGCATGGTTGATCGTATAGCGCGGGATCTCGACAACGAGATCGTCTCCGGCAACACGCGCCTGACAGCCCAGACGGCTTTCTGGTTCCAGCCCCCAGGCCTTATCCAGCATGTCGTCTTCTTCTTCCGTGCTTTCTGCCAGCGAGTCAAAGCCTTCACGCACGATGCAATGGCAGGTGGTGCAGGCACAAGATTTCTCGCAGGCGTGCTCAACGTCAATACCATTACGCAGGGCGACTTCCAGAATACTTTCGCCGCGTTCCGCTTCCAAAACCACACCTTCAGGACACAAATCCTGATGCGGTAAAAAGACTATCTTAGGCATGTTACACCTCATCCACAGAATGGCCTGCCAGCGCACGACGGATAGAGGCATCCATACGACGGGCGGCGAATTCCTGGGTTTGTTGATCGACTGTTTTAATCGCGGCCTCAATCGCCACGGGATCGCTTCCCTGCATCATCATGTGCAGGTGTTCGGATGCCGCGGCAATGATACTTTTTTCGTCATTGCTCAATAACGCTGCATCGGTCACCAGAGCACTGTGCAAGCTTTCCAGCACACGTGCAGCCTCCACTTTTTGCTCTGCCAGACGACGCGCCCCGACATCTTCCTTAGCATTCAGCATCGAGTCGGTGATCATCGTGGCAATTTCCGTATCGCTTAAACCGTACGACGGTTTAACCTGAATGGATGCCTCAACGCCCGTCGATTTCTCCATCGCCGTAACGCTCAACAAACCATCCGCATCGACCTGAAAAGTCACGCGGATATGAGCCCCACCGGCAGGTAGCGGCGGCAGACCGCGCAGTGAAAAACGCGCAAGCGAACGGCAATCCGCTACCATTTCACGTTCGCCCTGCAAGACATGCACCATCATGCCGCTCTGCCCGTCTTTAAAGGTTGTGAATTCTTGCGCACGAGCGACGGGGATCGTGGTATTACGCGGAATGATTTTTTCCACCAGCCCGCCCATCGTTTCCAACCCGAGCGACAAGGGGATCACGTCCAGCAGCAGCATTTCACTGTCCGGCTTGTTGCCAACCAGAATATCTGCCTGAATTGCCGCGCCGATCGCCACGACCTTGTCTGGATCGATAGACGTCAACGGCGTACGACCAAAAAATGTCCCCACCTGCTCACGTACCAATGGAACACGCGTCGATCCACCAACCATCACCACTTCCTGCACGTCTTCTACCGTCAATCCCGCGTCTTTCAACGTACGACGACAGGACAGCAATGTGCGTTTCACCAACGGGGCAATTAGTGCATCAAGCTGTTCACGGGTGATAATCCCCTGCCAGCCTGCGACATCCACATCGATCGCATCAGCACTGCTGAGCGCAATTTTGGCTTTCACCGCCGCGTCACGAAACGCATGCTCCAACTGGCGATCGTCACGATCGTGAACACCAGCCTGCTCGTGCAGCCACTCCGCCAGCAGATGATCGAAATCATCACCGCCCAGCGCAGAATCACCGCCAGTCGCCAGCACTTCAAAGACGCCACGGCTTAAACGCAGAATGGAAATATCAAAAGTGCCGCCGCCCAGATCGTAAATAGCGATCACGCCTTCTTTACCGGAATCCAGACCATAAGCAATCGCCGCAGCAGTTGGTTCGTTGAGCAGACGTAATACGTGCAGCCCGGAAAGACGTGCCGCATCTTTGGTACCCTGACGCTGTGCGTCATCGAAATACGCGGGAACGGTAATCACCACGCCATCAGGCACGCCGCCTAACGCCGCTTCCGCACGCGCAGCCAGCGCAGACAAAATGTCCGCCGAAACTTGTACAGGATTGAGATTGCCAGCCGAGGTATGAATAAGCGGCAGGCCATTATCGCTGGCGTGAAAACGATAGGGTAAATGAGGGTAACGCTGCTGAATGTCGACCAGAGAACGCCCCATCAGGCGTTTGACTGAGCTGACGGTATTTTCCAGATCGTGGGCAGCATTGTCGCGTGCATCCCAGCCAACGCTGTGACCATCGTGACGATAGTGGACAACCGACGGCAGCAGATCGCGACCATAGCTGTCCATCAGCGTCTGGGCTTCGCCACTGCGTACGGTGGCAACAAGAGAATGGGTGGTGCCTAAATCAATACCGACAGCCAGACGACGCTGGTGCGGTGCGGCGCTAAGGCCAGGCTCACTAATTTGTAATAAGGCCATATTGAGCTTCCATCAATTGGCTGGCGAAAAAACCCGTATGGCAATCACCATCGGGCTACCCGCCGGATTAACCAGTTATCTGTCCAGCAATTGTTCTTCGAGTTCTTCAACCTGTTGCTGGAGCTTGTCTAAAAAGCGTAGCTTGCGCACGGTATCTGCGGCGTCTGTCCACGTCTCATTATCGAGTTCATCACGCATATGCGAACGGCGCTTAACAATCGTTGCCTGCAATCGCTCGGCGAAGGCCGTCAGCGCCTCATCGGCATCCGATCGCTGCGAGATCGCCTCCAATTCTTCACGCAGTTCCAGCTGTTCCATCAGGAATGCGGTGTCCTTCATCGTGTGCTGTTCGTTGTTCACATCAAAACCGTGCAGCGACAGCATGTACTCCGCGCGTTTCAGCGGATGCTTGAGCGCCTGATAGGCGTTATTGATCGTTGCCGCCTGCTGCACCGCCAGCATACGCTCGCGCTCTGGGCTGGTAGCATAACGGTCAGGATGAAACTGACGCTGCAAATCCTGAAAACGGGATACAAGCAGGCCGCCATCCACATCATAGCGAATGGGCAACCCGAATAACGTAAAGTAATCCATAGTGGTACTCTGGGAGTTCTGGGTAGCAGCGCGTGTCATTAATCTATCGCGTGCTGACTACCCAAGAGGGGTCAGACGTTGAAACTCTCGCCGCAACCACATTCGCCGGAAATGTTAGGATTATTGAACTTAAAGCCTTCGTTCAGCCCTTCTTTAACGAAATCCAACTCGGTTCCGTCAAGATAGACCAGGCTTTTGCCGTCCACGATGACTTTGACGCCTTTGTCTTCAAAGACCGTGTCACCGTCGTTTAAATCATCAACAAACTCCAACACATACGCCATACCGGAACAGCCGGATGTCCGTACGCCAAGACGCAGTCCAAGGCCTTTACCCCGGTTTGCGATGAAAGCGTTCACGCGTTGTGCCGCACTTTCGCTCAGAGAAATCGACATACTGTTACCTCGATCGTTCGCCACCTCGACGAGAACAGGCACCGCAAGAAACGGTGCCCCGCAGAGATTACTGCGCGTCGCGTTTACTTTTGTAATCCGCAATCGCGGCCTTGATAGCGTCTTCCGCCAGAATGGAGCAGTGAATCTTCACTGGCGGTAGCTCAAGCTCTTCGGCAATCTGCGTGTTCTTAATCGCTTCAGCTTCATTCAGCGATTTGCCCTTTACCCACTCTGTTACCAGCGAGCTGGAGGCAATGGCAGAACCACAACCGTATGTCTTGAAGCGGGCATCTTCGATGATACCCTCGTTGTTGACTTTTATCTGCAACTTCATCACATCACCGCACGCTGGCGCGCCGACCATGCCGCTGCCGATAGAAGGATCGGCGTTGTCAAATGACCCCACGTTGCGTGGATTTTCATAGTGATCAATTACTTTTTCGCTGTAAGCCATGATAGTCGTCCCCGATCTGGTGAATTAATGATGCGCCCATTCGATGCTGCTGATATCTACGCCCTGCTTGAACATTTCCCACAGCGGAGAAAGATCGCGCAGACGACCGATAGATTTACGCACCAGCTCGATGGTGTAGTCGATCTCTTCTTCGGTGGTAAAACGCCCCAGCGAGAAACGGATCGAACTATGTGCCAACTCATCATTCATGCCTAGCGCGCGTAGCACGTAGGAGGGCTCCAGACTGGCCGACGTACAGGCAGAACCGGACGATACCGCCAGATCCTTGAGCGCCATAATCAGCGATTCACCTTCAACATAGTTGAAGCTGACGTTCAGGATGTTAGGCACGCCCTGTTCGATATCACCATTCAGGTAGACTTCTTCAATATCATTAATACCGTTCCACAGACGATCGCGCAGCGTACGCAAGCGATCCATTTCTGCTGTCATCTCTTCTTTCGCGATGCGGTAGGCTTCGCCCATACCGACAATCTGGTGCACAGGCAAGGTGCCAGAACGCATACCGCGCTCATGGCCGCCGCCGTGCATCTGCGCTTCGAGGCGGATACGGGGTTTACGACGAACATACAGTGCTCCGATCCCCTTCGGCCCATAGATTTTATGGCCGGAGAAAGACATCAGATCCACTTTTAACTGGCTGAGATCGATAGGCAGTTTGCCTACGCTCTGCGTGGCATCGACATGAAACACGATACCGCGGCTACGGCACATGTCGCCGATGGCTGCGATATCCTGCACTACGCCGATTTCATTATTGACGTGCATGATGGAAACCAGAATGGTGTCCTCACGCATCGCCGCTTCAAGTTCGGCCAGATCGATAATGCCGTTGCGCTGAGGAGCCAGATAAGTGACATCGAAGCCTTCACGTTCGAGTTGACGGCAGGTATCCAGCACGGCTTTGTGCTCGGTCTTACTGGTGATGATGTGCTTACCCTTCTTCTGGTAGAAGTTGGCAGCACCTTTAATCGCGAGGTTGTCGGCTTCGGTCGCACCTGACGTGAAGACGATCTCACGCGGGTCGGCACCGACCAGTTCAGCAATTTGGTTACGGGCGATATCAACCGCCTCTTCCGCCTGCCAGCCAAAACGGTGTGAACGGGAAGCCGGATTACCGAACGTACCGTCCAACGTCAAACACTGCATCATTTTCTCAGCGACGCGCGGGTCAACCGGCGTAGTCGCTGAATAATCGAGATAGATAGGTAACTTCATTGCTCATAAACTCCGTACATCACTTCAAAACGTGCAATGCGTTTTGTTTTATTGACAGGCTGTTTATACCCGCAACCTCTCGGGCCAATGCAAAAAATTTAACGATGTTATAGTCAGAACAATTTATCGTCGGAACATGCCGTGACAGTCGGACTAACACCGATGCCACATAGGGTAATGTGGTCAGGATTATGCGGCTATCAGAAAGGCAAAACGTGACGAGTAAAGATGGCTCGTCACGTTGAAGGTGTGTCAGGCGCGCAGGTTAACGTTGATCGTTTCCTGGATACGTCCATTTGCGGTGCGGCGTGTGTCAGCATCCTGACGATCCGCAACGTTCAGCACTTCCTTATTGTTCACCAGCTCATCCAGCGTGATGTTATTCAGGAAGTCAGTAATACGATCGCTCAGATCGCGCCACAGCGTGTGCGTCAGGCAGCGATCGCCACCCTGGCAGCCTTCGCGGCCCTGGCAACGCGTTGCGTCAACAGACTCATCGACAGCAGAAATAACCATACCAACAGCGATTTCATTCGCGTTTTTACCCAGCAGGTAACCGCCGCCTGGACCACGAACGCTGGCAACCAGTCCGTTCTTACGCAAGCGCGAAAACAGCTGCTCCAGATAAGACAGTGAAATACCTTGGCGTTCGGAAATATCCGCCAATGGAACTGGCCCTTCCTGGGAGTGCAGAGCCACATCGAGCATGGCGGTAACGGCGTAACGGCCTTTGGATGTCAGTCTCATGATAGTGATACCTGTAGGTAAAACATGTATTATTAAAACATGTATTGGCAGAACATACCGCGAGTCTGACATTCCCGAGTGTTTTAGTCAACTATTTAACCGAGTAAAACACTCAGGTATTATTCGTCGTGTGTTTTTTGTACCGAGCTGAGTATTCCGCGCAGGATGTTAAGTTCCTGAGCTTCAGGTCTGGCGCGGGTAAACAAGCGACGCAGCTTGTTCATCACCTGCCCTTGGTGTGCTGGTCGGATAAAGCCGGTTTGCAGCAATGTCTGCTCAAGATGCTGATAAAAGCGTTCCAGATCGTCGACCAGCGGGTACGGCGATTCTTCATGCTCAGGCTGCCCAGCCTGTAACCGATCCAAATGCGCGATACGCACTTCATAAGCGATGATCTGTACCGCCATCGCCAGATTTAGCGAGCTGTATTCTGGATTAGCAGGAATCGCCACGTGGTAATGACATTTTTGCAGTTCATCATTCGTCAGCCCTACACGTTCACGCCCAAATACCAGCGCTACCGGCGCGTGCTCCGCTTCCTGTGCGCTGCGAACACCACACTCACGCGGCTCCAACATCGGCCAAGGTAAAGTTCGGGAACGCGCACTGGTGCCAACCACCAGACTACATCCTTCGAGCGCCTGATCGAGCGAATCAACCAGAGTGGCATTGCCGATAACATCGCTGGCGCCTGCGGCCAACGCAATCGCCTGCGAATCAGGCTTAACCAGTGGATTGACCAAATAAAGCTTACGTAATCCCATAGTTTTCATCGCTCTGGCCACTGACCCCATATTGCCAGTGTGCGATGTTTCAACCAGAACAATGCGAATATTGTCTAACATAAGTACTCTGTTGTGCGATAGATAAAAGAAGTCATGCGAACGAAACCGAAACCGCCATACCTTATCACAAACTTAGCTGTTTTACTTTTCTGCTACTCTGCTGCTATAATTTGCGCCGCTTTCCGTTCTTTAACATTCCAGTGGACCGATACCATGCATCCGATGCTTAACATCGCTATACGCGCTGCGCGTAAAGCCGGTAATTTAATTGCCAAGAACTATGAAACGCCAGACGCCGTCGAAGCTAGCCAGAAAGGCAGCAATGATTTTGTGACCAACGTCGATCGGGATGCAGAACGTCTGATCATTGAAGTCATCCGCAAGTCTTACCCACAGCACACCATTATTGGTGAAGAGTGTGGCGAACTGGCAGGTGACGATCCGGCAGTACAATGGGTTATCGATCCTCTGGATGGCACCACCAACTTCATCAAACGTTTACCCCACTTCGCTGTTTCTATCGCGGTCCGTATTAAAGGCCGTACCGAAGTTGCCGTTGTTTACGATCCTATGCGCAATGAACTGTTTAGTGCCACCCGCGGTCAGGGCGCACAATTGAACGGCTATCGTCTGCGTAGCAGCACTGCCCGCGATTTAGAAGGCACCGTGCTGGCAACAGGCTTCCCCTTCAAATTAAAACAACACAGCAAAAGTTATATCAATGTCGTTAGCGCGCTGTTCACCCAGTGTGCGGATTTCCGCCGCACAGGTTCTGCCGCACTGGATTTGGCGTATGTCGCCGCGGGTCGCGTCGACGGTTTCTTTGAGATCGGTCTGAAGCCGTGGGATTTTGCCGGTGGCGAACTGCTGGTGCGTGAAGCAGGCGGGATCGTGACGGACTTCGTTGGCGGCCATAACTATCTGGCGTCTGGCAATCTGGTCGCAGGAAACCCGCGCGTGGTGAAAGCCATTTTGGGCACCATCCGTGAAGAACTGAGCGATGCGCTGAAACGCTGATACAGTTTCCGACAAAAATTAAATACCGCGTCAGCACCGAGCTGGCGCATTTTTTTTACTTACTCATGTTTGTTGTTCCCTTTACTCCCCAGATCTACACTATCCATACCTGATAATAATTATTAAAATCATTCTCCTTTATTCATCAGATATGCGCCAGGAAATGATCATGTTGAAAAAAACGTTTATGTCACTGCTTGTGGCGATAACGCTCCCTGCATCCTTCAGTACTTATGCTACAGAGTATCCTGTAACCATCACAGACATTGATGGTCGTAACGTCAAAATCAATCAAGAACCAAAACGCATCGTGGTACAGGACGGACGAGATATTATGACGCTGGCCTTATTGGATCGCGATAACCCATTTAAAAGACTGGTTGCCTGGAATAACATCCCTAAAAAATCCGATACCGCGACCTGGAATGTGCTGAAGACCCAATGGCCGGAAGCGGATAAGATTCTGGATATGGGATTTGGCGATAAAGGCGAAGTTGAGCTGGAGAGCGTATTATCCAAACAACCTGACTTGATGGTGGCTCAGCTACGCGCCAAGCCGTCACTGACCGAAAGTGGTGTGCTGGCAAAACTCAGTGCATTGAATATTCCGGTCGTTTTCATTGATTCCGAAGTCAACCCAGCGAAAAATACTGCCAGCAGCATTGACTTACTTGGTACAGTGTTGAATCAGGAAGATAATGCCAAAGCCTATAGCGAATTTTATCGCCAGCATCTGACCGCGATTCAGCAAAAAACCGCAACACTGCCTAAAAAAGCCAATGTGTTTGTCGAAGCCTGGGCTGGGCGTTCCGATAGCTGCTGTTTCAGCCACGCGCACAACGGCTGGGGAGGTATGGTTGAAGCCATTGGAGCCAATAATATCGGTTCCGCACTACTGCCGGGCGCTAACGGCGACGTCTCGCTGGAAAAACTCATCAGTATGAAACCGGACGTTTATATCATGACAGGCGCAAAACGTAACTCGCCGTCCAGCAAAACGCTTCCGCTTGGCTATAACGCCAATAAAGCAGACATTGCAGCCAGCGCAGAAAAACTTATTTCTCGTCAGGGTGTTAGTCAGATCCCAGCAGTGGTACAGAAACATGTTGTCGGTATCTATCACCCGTTTTACAACCACCCTTACAACATTGTCGGCATGGAATATTTGGCGAAAGCGATCTATCCCCAACTATTCACTAGCCTGAACCCGGATGACACGTACCGCCATATCATTCAAAATTTTACCTCGCTGCCTGACAGTGAATTTATCTTTGCCTGGAAACAAGGTGAGTAATTTTTCATGAGTACAACCACTGAACCGGGTATCCGCAATACTGCGGCGGATGCCAACACCATTATGGACAACTATCGTGGCATCATTCGACGCCGTGTGGGTGTTATGGCGATACTGCTGTTGATCATCATCGGCTCGTTGTTGCTGGACTTCACGATGGGGCCTTCGGGGCTGACGCTTGATGTGCTTTGGCAGACGCTGACCGATCCGGCCAGTGCCGATGCAGGCACTCGCGTGATCGTCTGGGATATTCGTCTGCCTTATGCGCTGATGGCTATCATCGTCGGCCTGGCGCTCGGCCTGGCTGGCGCAGAAATGCAGACGATCCTGAACAACCCGCTGGCGAGCCCGTTTACGCTTGGCGTTTCCTCCGCTGCCGCATTCGGCGCGGCGCTGGCGATCGTCCTTGGAATCGGTATTCCCGGCATTCCGGCTCAGTGGTTTATCTCCGCGAATGCTTTTATCTTTGCTCTATTGGCAGCGCTGCTGCTTGATGGCATTACGCGCTGGACGCAGGTCGCTACCTCCGGCGTCGTCCTGTTCGGTATTGCTCTGGTGTTCACCTTCAATGCGCTGGTTTCCATGCTCCAGTTCATCGCCAACGAAGACACGCTGCAAGGTCTGGTGTTCTGGACGATGGGCAGTCTGGCCCGTGCTTCGTGGGAAAAACTGGGTATCCTGCTGCTGGTGCTCGTCGCCGTTATGCCAATCTCACTGATGAGTTCATGGAAGCTCACGGCGCTGCGATTGGGTGAAGATCGTGCCGTCAGTTTTGGCATTAATGTGCGTCGTCTGCGTCTGGCGACGCTGCTGCGCATCAGCATTTTATCCGCTATTTCAGTCGCGTTTGTTGGTCCAATCGGCTTTATCGGGCTGGTTGCTCCGCATATCGCGCGTATGATTTTCGGTGAAGATCACCGTTTCTATTTACCTGCCAGCGCGTTAACTGGCGCGCTGGTGCTATCGATGGCGTCTGTTGCCTCGAAAAATCTCATTCCCGGTGTCATTATCCCGGTCGGTATTGTCACCTCACTGGTTGGCGTACCCTTCTTCCTGAGTATCATCCTGCGTCACAGAGGGAACGTATGAGCCAGCAAACCGCTTCTGGATTACGACTTTCTCACTTTCGTGCGGGTTATCCTAAACGTCAGGTAATCCGCGATCTGTCCGTGCCACAACTGCCACGCGGAAAGATCACCGTACTGCTTGGCCCTAACGGCAGCGGTAAATCAACCCTGCTGCGTGCCATGGCGGGACTGAACGCTTCCGAAGGCGAACTGTGGTTGGATGACACTAATCTGATGACACTCCCGTTCGCTCAGCGGGCGGAAAAAGTGGTTTATCTGCCGCAGTCCTTGCCCGCGGGCGTTCACCTGCACGTGCTGGAATCCATTATCGTCGCACAGCGCGCGTCAGGCGGCATGCACAACGCCGAAAAACAGGATGAAGTCATGACCCTGCTGCGTCAGTTAGGCATCGAGCATCTGGCATTGAGCTATCTTGATCAGCTCTCTGGCGGACAGAAACAGCTGGTTGGGCTGGCGCAGTCGCTGATCCGTCAACCCTCGTTGCTTTTGCTGGACGAACCGCTCAGTGCGTTGGATCTGAATTATCAATTCCACGTGATGGATTTGGTACGAAAGGAAACGCGTAAGCGCAACATCATTACCGTTGTGGTGGTGCATGACATCAATATCGCTTTGCGTCACGGCGATCACGTACTGATGCTGCAAAACGGCAACCTGATTGCTGATGGCGAGCCTGCTGAGGTCATTAGCCCAGAAAGTTTATCTGCGGTCTATGGCGTCCGCGGACGTATTGAGCGGTGTTCACAGGGCGTGCCGCAGGTGATTATCGACGGATTGGTCAGCGAACCCACCGTCTAATCACTTTGTAGCAAAAAAAGCACTGACCAATGAGGTTCAGTGCTTTTTTATTATTTGAGACTGTCTGACGGCGTTATTTTTTCGCAGGCAGCGTGACCCAATAGCCTGGCTGATACGGCAGCGGCAGGAACTTTTCATGGAAGGTACGGAACGTCGCGTCAGGATCGAGATCTTTGAACAGCTCCGGGTGCATCCATTTCGCTAATACCTGAATCGCCACAAACTGATACGGGCTGTCATAAAACTGATGCCAGATCGCATGAGCATTACCATTGGTTGCTACCGGCAGCGTTTTAAATGCCGAACGTTCCATCAGTTTTTGCAGGCGTTGCAGCGCTTCTTTCTGATCGGCTCCTGGTCCGACGCCAACCCAGCCGTTCGCCGTATTGTAGTTTTTCCAGTTAGCGCCAGTCACCACTACGACATCAGGACGCGCGCTGATAATCTGCTCAGGGTTCAGCGTGCCAAACGTGCCAGGAATGATGTTTTTGGCAATGTTGTCACCGCCAGCAGCCTCAACCATGCGACCGAAGTTCTCATCACCAAATGACATACAGCATTCTTCGTCATAACCACCAGCGCGGTCGATCATCACTTTCGGACGTGGCCCCTGATAGTTTTTCAATCGATCGGTGACGATCTCAATCTGCTCACGGCGGAATTTAATCAGCTCTTCAGCACGCTCTGGTTTACCGACCAGTTGGCCCATGATGTGAATGCTTTTCTCCGCATTCTCAAACGGCTTCTCGCGAAAATCAATGAACACCACCGGAATGCCCAGCGAATTGAGTTTATCAATCAATTTGCCTTCATCCGTCGCTGCTTTTGACTCCAGATTCATCAGTACCAAATCCGGTTTCAGCGTCAATGCCTGCTCGACGTTGAAAGTGCCATCTTTCGCACCGCCAAAAGTCGGCAGCTTTTTGATTTCCGGGTATTTATTTTCATAGGCCAGATAGCCGTCATAATCCGCTTTCGGCAAATCATCACGCCAGCCAACCACACGCTGGAACGGGGCTTCTGTATCAAAGGCAGCCAGCAGGTAAATCTGTCGACCTTCCCCTAAAATAATCCGCTTCACTTCGGATTTAATTTCAACCTTCCTGCCACTAACGTCTTCAATAACAATCGGGTTAGCGCTGGCAACAACGCTCGCACTCAATCCCAACAGAACAACGACTGAGAACAGCCATTTTTTCATTATTATTTCCTTCTGCGATTATGGTCATAAATGATAATGGTTATCATTATTGAAATGATATCCCGCCGTGATTATCGGAGGCAATGGGTTTTTAACGTGAGGTTATTAAAAAGTGAAATCAGCCGGAGAATGGCCGAATACCGCCCATCATCGCGGGCTGTGCGCTGAGGTAAAGCAGAATGCCGGAGCCAGCCAAAATCATCCCGCCAGCAAAAGCCAGAAGAGAAAACATCGCACGCTGCCAAGCAGGCGATGCGCGATTTGCACCTAACCGTTCAATGACGCGACGGCAGTAAAAAACCAGCACGGCAAGTACCGAGATGGTGATCGCCGTTCCGGCGGCCATTGTCAGTGCAGAGGCCGCCCCCCACCAATAAACGTCGATCACTTTAGCGAAAAGCAGCACCAGAATGGCGCCTGAGCATGGGCGCATGCCCATCGCCAGCACAATCATCAGACGTGTGCGCCAACTGCTATCGCGCTCAAGTTCCTCATTGCTGGGGAGATGGCGGTGTCCGCAGCCGCAGTCAGCATCGTGCTGATGAGAAGAGGAAAGCGCAGGCGTCGGGCGAAGCACCATACGTCTATCGGTTGGTACGTTAAACTGGGTTACGTGAGAAGGCGTTACGTGCAAAGGCGTTACACGCAAAATCGTCGCCGGTTTAGGCTGCCGCACGACGGCGATATACAGCTGTTTCAACGCACGGAAACAGAGCAGCAGTCCCAGCCCCGCCACCAGCACGAAGCTCCCCTTTTCCATCCAGAAACTGCTGTTATGCAACGTTCGACTAGACAGCTGCAAGATCCCTAATACTACGGTCACCAGCGCCACCGCCATCAGCCCCTGAACCAGCGAGGCGGCAAGCGTTAACTTCAGGCTGCTTTTCAGTTTCGACGGATGTGTCGCCAGATAGGTCATAATGACGACTTTGCCATGCCCCGGCCCAACGGCATGGAGCACACCATAGACCAGACTGAACATCATCAAACTCAGCCCAGCCTGATGCGGCTGCTGTTCCACCATCTGCAACAGGTGCGACATCTGCTGGTGCAGTGACTTCTGCCAAATCGCACTTTGCAGCACGATTTGCGGCCAGTACCCTACGATGTAATACAGCGCCGAGGCCAACAGCGCTAAAAACAACCACAGCAGCCACAGATCGCGCAGTCGGCTCAACAACGAGCGTTGACGCGGCAGCGATCCAAGGTTTATTGACATTGCAACGTCACCCGCTGTGCAAACTGTTTCCCCAGCTCCATGTCTTCATCCGGCGCATCGTTCTTATCCAGCGACAGTGCATAAGATTGCAATTCAGCATTAGGTTCCGGTGTGTGGAGCGTGGTTTTACAACGTGATGCCAGCGCAGGCGCCAGCGTAACAGCCTTATCATTCTGGTAGGACATATCGACAAAGTAGGTAGGATCGTAAGTAGAAATCAGCAACGGCTTTCCGACCAGCGGCTGTGGATGCGCCAGCGGCAACACAAACTCCAGTACCGCCTGATTGCCTTTGCGAGAAAGGTGATATTCAGTTGGCATCGGCGCATATTTCACGGGCTGGTTATCACGATAAATATCAGTGAAATAGTGCTGCCCTAACACATTCGCCATCACTTCTGCGGCCAGCTTTTTCCAAACTTCAGAATCCGCTTTCGCTTTTCCAGCGTCATACAGCAGGTCGGCCGACGTGATGGGATCCATCGTCCAGTGCATACGTAAACCGGTGATGTTGTCGTTCTGAGTCTCGACTGTCGTCTGCATATCAATAAAACTGTGTGGGTGAGCGAAAACGGGCTGACCAAACGCCAGACCTGCCATTAGCAACGTTATACGCCCGCCCCACCCGTTAAAAGCGTTATAATGTAACATTATTTTTACCACAAAATGTTATATTGACAGTACGCACCATTTTCTTACGCTTTCTCGACAGCAGTATGGTGGCTGACAGAAGGCCTGATAAACAGTGCCGGAAGCGCCAACAGCGCCATCACCCAAAACGTACCGCCCTGCAAATGCTCAAACAGGAAACCGGACACCATTGTCATCATCGCGATACTCCCGCCCATCGCCAACGCGGAATATACCGCCTGCAATCGCAATACGTCACCACCGCTGCGCGCCGCAATGAAGCGCATGGCGGCCAAATGACAGACTGTGAATGTACCGCAGTGCAATATCTGTACCACAATCAGCCACGGCAGAGCCACCGTCGCCCCCATCAAGCCCCAGCGCACCACGCCGCATACGGCAGAAAGCAGCAGAAGCTGTCTGGCACTCCAACGCCGGAAGAGGCGCTGGCTGAAGGTAAAAATAACAATCTCCGCGACCACGCCCAACGACCAGAGATAGCCAATAATCGAGGCGGAATAGCCCGAATCCTGCCAATAAATGACGCTGAAACCATAGTAAGCCGCGTGTGCACCTTGCAACAGCGACACGCAAAGCAGGAAACGCCATACCGCGGGTTCGGTCAGCAATCGTTTCCACGGCGTGACGCTAACCGATTGCGCTGTCGACGTTGCTGCTTGCGGCATCACGCTAGGACGAAGCAGCGTGCCTAATAGCATCACAACCAGCCCCGCGCTGAGGATTGCCAGAATCGCAGGGTGTCCCCAAATAGCGACCAGTTCCCCCGTTGCAGCAGAAGCGATAACAAACGCGATTGAGCCCCAGACGCGCACCTTGCCGTAATCCATCACGACCTGCCGCTGCCACGTCGCAGCTAATGCATCAGTCAGTGGTACCAGCGGCGCAAAAAACAGGTTAAACCCGATCATCACTATCATCAGCCACAGCCAGGCATTCCCCAGCCAGAAACCAACAGCCAGCGCCAGTGACAGCAACGCCAGCCCACGTAACACCGTAATCAATTTGGACGGATCTTTCACGCTGGGCGTGATGACCAGACTACCGACAAAGCGCGCCACCAACCCCGCGCCCAGCAGCATGCCGATCGACTCAGCGGATAGCCCCTCGCCTTTCAGCCACCCGCCCCAAAACGGCAGGAAAACGCCATAGCAAAAAAAGTAGGTGAAATAGCTCAGCGCCAACCAGCGCGTCGATTGCAAAACCATGATTCCTCCCTTTCGACGGTGAACATCCTCGTTCACCCCCTTACGAACCGTTGCAAACACTACGTTTAAAATTTTACGCTGAAAATGCGCGAACGCTTTTTACTCACGATTCTTTTTGCCAGTGTTTTTTGCTGGTTACTTTTTTTGCTGGTTACTGTGTCAGAGTGCATGCGGCGGCGCAACGCGTTATTCGATATTAAACGCGAACGAAGGTATCAGCTTGATCAACAGACATAAAAGTTTCCGGGAGAAATTTTTAACGTTACGTCAGCAACGCCACGCCATAAAAAACGTGGGGAACGTTTTTCAACGTCGCTTGCGACGGCCCGCAAGGTGGCGGCCAGGGATGGCCCGCCATAAAAAACGCCAGCACACAGGCTGGCGTTTGAGACAAGATCCGACAGTGATGTCAGAGAAAAATGCCGAATTATGCGTAAACCGGGAAGCGGGCGCAGATATCCAGAACTTTTTGCTTCACGCGTTCAATAGTCGCTTCGTCGTTGATGTTGTCCAACACATCACAGATCCAGCCAGCCAGTTCACGTACTTCCGCTTCTTTAAAACCGCGACGAGTGGCCGCTGGCGTACCGATACGGATACCGGAAGTCACGAACGGGCTCTTCGGATCGTTAGGTACGCTGTTTTTGTTCACGGTGATGTTCGCACGACCCAGCGCAGCATCGGCTTCTTTACCCGTCAGGTTTTTACTTACCAGATCCAGCAGGAACAGGTGGTTGCTAGTCGCGCCAGAAACCACGTTGAAGCCACGTGACAGGAAGACGTCTACCATTGCTTTGGCGTTTTTCGCAACTTGCTGCTGGTAGACTTTGAACTCAGGCTCCATCGCTTCTTTCAGTGCGACAGCTTTACCCGCGATAACGTGCATCAACGGACCACCCTGACCGCCAGGGAAAACGGCAGAGTTCAGCTTTTTATACAGCTCTTCGTCGCCACCTTTCGCCAGAATCAGGCCACCGCGTGGACCAGCCAACGTTTTGTGGGTAGTCGTGGTCACGATGTGAGCATGAGGAACTGGGTTAGGGTAAACATCAGCGGCAACCAGACCGGCAACGTGTGCCATATCAACAAACAGGTAAGCACCGATGCTGTCAGCGATTTCGCGCATCTTCGCCCAGTCAACCACGCCAGAATAAGCAGAGAAACCGCCAACGATCATTTTTGGCTTGTGGGTACGCGCCAGTTCAGCCATTTCGTCGTAGTCGATTTTGCCGCTTTCATCGATACCGTAAGGGATAACGTTATACAGTTTACCAGACAGGTTAACCGGAGAACCGTGCGTCAGGTGGCCACCGTGCGCCAGGTTCATGCCCAGAATGGTGTCGCCCGGCTGCAACAGCGCGGTGTAAACGGCAAAGTTAGCCTGAGAACCGGAGTGCGGCTGCACGTTGGCATAATCCGCACCGAACAGCGCTTTCGCACGATCGATCGCCAGTTGCTCAACGATGTCCACATACTCACAGCCGCCGTAGTAACGCTTGCCCGGATAGCCTTCAGCATACTTGTTCGTCAGTTGAGACCCTTGAGCCTGCATAACACGTGGGCTGGTGTAGTTTTCTGACGCAATCAGTTCAATGTGCTCTTCCTGACGCACCACTTCTTGCTCCATTGCTTGCCACAGGTCGGCATCATAATCGGCAATGTTCATTTCACGCTTTAACATCCGGATCTCCTGACTCAGCTAACATAAATATACTGGGAATTGATGGCCTATTTGGGAATTGGCCTACCCTTTTGGGGAATGGCGTATAGTGTAAACCGTTTTTCCCTAATGAAGATAGGTCTTGACAGAGGTTTTTACGCAAACGATTAGCTTCAGGCAGCGCAAGGCTTCAGCAAATATCTGCTGCGCAGTGGTAAACGGATTTTTCTTCATTCTCAACCTGCTATTTCTTCATGTTATTCCCTTTGGCTCCGCCTAAAAACCCCTACCACCAAAAAGGTAATTTACAGCGACGGGCAAACCCAATAAGATGCATATAAAATACAACTTATAAGTCATACCAATAAAAAGGAGTCACCATGCTGGATAACCACACTATCGCCATCGTTAAATCAACCATTCCTCTGCTGGCGGAAACCGGTCCAAAACTGACCGCACATTTCTACGATCGCATGTTTACGCACAATCCTGAGCTCAAAGATATTTTTAACATGAGCAACCAGCGTAATGGCGATCAGCGGGAAGCGCTGTTCAATGCCATTTGTGCTTATGCGACGAATATTGAGAATCTGGCTGCACTGCTGCCCGCGGTTGAGCGCATCGCTCAGAAGCATGCCAGCTTTAACATTCAGGCAGATCAGTACCAGATCGTGGGTACTCACTTATTGGCCACGCTGGATGAAATGTTTAGCCCAGGACAAGAAGTGCTAGATGCCTGGGGTAAAGCCTATGGCGTGCTGGCGAATGTTTTCATCCAACGCGAGGGCGATATCTACCGCAGCACCGAAACGAAAACCGGCGGCTGGAGCGGCGTGCGGCCTTTCCGTATTGTGAACAAGCAGCCGCAAAGTTCAGTGATCACCAGCTTTACACTGGAACCCATCGACGGGCAGCCTATTGCTGACTTTCAGCCCGGCCAGTATCTGGCGGTTTACATCAAGCACGACAGTTTTGCCAATCAGGAGATTCGCCAATACTCTCTGACCCATGCGCCGAATGGAAAATCCTACCGGATTGCGGTTAAACGTGAAGCGCAAGGCACCGTTTCTGGCTATCTGCATGATACCGCTCGCGAAGGCGATATTGTTCATCTGGCGGCTCCGCACGGCGATTTCTTCCTTGATATCCCCACTTCTACGCCGGTTGCGCTGATTTCCGGCGGCGTGGGGCAAACCCCGATGTTGGGCATGCTGCATACGCTAAAACAGCAGGATCATCAGGCAAAGGTGCTATGGCTACACGCGGCAGAAAATGGCACAGCACATGCGTTTGCGGATGAAATCAAACAAACAGGACAGTCTTTGCCGCAGTTCCAGCATCACATCTGGTATCGGGAACCGCAGCAGGCCGATCGTCCGGGCGAAGACTATCATCACAACGGGCTGATGCAGTTGGCCTCGCTAAAAGGCGAATTAACTACGTCGGATATGCACTATTACCTGTGTGGCCCTGTGGTTTTCATGCAGTTTGTCGCACAGCAACTGCTGGCAATGGGCATTCCCGCAGAGCAGCTACATTACGAATGTTTTGGTCCACATAAAGTCGTCTAACCCTCATTGGTTACGGATCAAACCCAAAGGTCGCTTATGCGGCCTTTTTTCATTCTTCAGGCTGCCTCTCTTCCCAGAAAGACCTTACCGATCACAATTTTATGTGCCGATACACTAGCACTCCGCTAAAAAAGAGGTGGGTCACAAAAAGAAATGCATTATTAAAATAACATTTCATTTTTAATGAATAATTATTTCACCAAAAGGAACCTCGTTTAGGCATCGCCCTTGAATCGGCTTGGGTGCACAATGAAGCCCCAGACGTTTTCTCTAAAGGCCGTGACAACAACGATAAAAAGCAGCGACCTTCCATTGATAACGCTTGAGTTCATTACCCGTTTCCAATTAACCAACAAGGGATATGTCTAACCATGGCAAAACGTTTTTCAGAAAGTGTGGCTTTAGCTCTGATACTTTCCGCCCCTTTCACTCTGGTACACGCTAAAACTCCCGCTGCTGCACACCAGACCGCCGCGCCAGAGAACGCGAAATGGCTATCGGGTTCAACGCTAGGTGAAAAAACCGGTTTATCGGGTAATGTCACCGCACGGGATATCCACCAGCCTGCCACCATCATTATCAGAGATCAGCAAGGCCAGAAACGGCAGACACGGACCGATGAGCAAGGAAAGTATCACCTTGATATCTCTGGCCTCACACCACCGTTACGTCTTTTAGCCATCGAATCCGGTGGCAATAATTGCCTGCTGAATAATATTTCTCGTGCAATTTGTCTGTCCGCCGTTGCCCCTTCATTGCATGACGGCAAAGAAAATATCGCCAATATCAATCCGTTGACTGACCGCATTACTTCAGATATCGCGGTAGCCGCAGGCTACATTGGTCCACAGCAGTTAACAGATGACACGGCATCACCAAAGCTGAACGCTACAGCATGGAAAAAAGCCTACGCCGATTTTCATGCGGGTTTTAATGGCGCATTGAAGCAGGTAGGCATCAGCGCCCCCGCGCGCTTCGACCCTCTGACCTACCCCGCCGCTCAGCAGGAAGCTGTCACCAAAATCGTCAACGTTATTAACCATAACCGTAATTATCACAACAATACGGGCTACTCCGGCCACACGGTGCTGACTGATAGCGCATTTCATCCGATTGTCGGCCTGAACGATAAAGGTGACTATGAACCATTAGATTATCGGTCTGCCCGCCAGAATCTGGATGCAATTCAAAAAGCGAAAACCCGCATTTTCATCGTCGGCGACTCAACCGCAGCCACCTATGAAAAAGGGCGCTTCCCACGCATGGGATGGGGACAGGTTTTTGAACAAGAATTCAGTAAAAACAGCGGCGTAAAAGTTGTCAATGGCGCACGTTCAGGCCGTAGCTCACGCGACTATTTTTACGAAGGCTGGTTCCGTCAGATGCAGCCCCTGATGAAAGAAGGTGATTTCCTGTTTATTCAGATGGGACACAACGATCAAAACTGCAACGGTGCCAAAGCGGTACGCGGCCCTGCTGATGTTGCTAACCTCTGCACTTACCCGAACGATGCAGCAGGAAAAAAACAGGCGCCGCAGGGGAAAGCTGATATGTCATTCCAGACATCGCTGGAACGCTATGTCACTTTTGCCCGTCAGCACAAACTCACACCGGTTCTGCTGACCCCAACCACCCGAGTCAAAACGGCTGAAGGTAAAGAGGGCACTCCAGCCGTACATAGCCACTTCACCAAGCAAGACTCAGAAAATGGTTATGCCTTCATCGGCGATTACAGCCAGACCATCAAAAACACGGCAACAGATAACAAGGTGATTTTACTGGACGTTGAACCTGCCACTATCGCGCTGGCGAATCAGGGCAGCAGCAATCATTGGAAACAATACTGGCTGGCAGTCGATCCCAAGCAATACCCTTTTTATCGCGATCAAGCCGGTAGCCTGAGCAAGCCGGATACCACTCATTTTCAGAAAAAAGGCGCTATTGCCGTGGCAGGCATTGTCGCTGATGCCATTCGTCAGGAACCCGCTTTAGCGTCGCTGGCGGAAAAAACGGCCAGCAAGCACAAGTAGTCACCAGTCAGGCAAACGATAAGACAGAACCACGCGCGGCGTTACTTAGCCGCGCGTTATAGACCTCCCCCTTTCCTTTACCGATTACAGGACTCTGGACATGATAAACGCCTCACATCTCGGCAAAACACTGACCTTAGCCATGTTAATTTCCTCACCCTGGGCGTTAGCACAGGCAGCTGACTACAATGCGCTGGTTTCCGCCAATGCAACGGACGCCAAAGCCTACAAAACCATTACTGAAGCTATCGCCAGTGCCCCGGCAGACAGTTCTCCGTTTGTTATCTATGTGAAAAATGGCGTATACCACGAGCGCCTCACCATTACGCGTCCCAACATTCATCTCCAGGGCGAAAGCCGTGACGGCACCGTGATCACCGCGACCACCGCGGCGGGTATGCTCAAGCCCGATGGCAGCAAATGGGGAACCTATGGCAGCAACACGGTGAAAGTCGATGCCCCCGATTTCAGCGCCCGTTCACTGACCATCAGCAATGATTTCGATTACCCTGCCAATCAGGCAAAAGCGAATGAGGATCCAACCAAATTAAAAGACTCGCAGGCCGTAGCATTATTAGTTGCCGAAAATAGCGATCGTGCGTGGTTCCATGATGTCAGCCTGACTGGCTATCAGGACACGTTGTATGTGAAAGGTGGACGCAGCTTCTTCTCAAAATGCCGTATCAGCGGCACCGTTGATTTCATTTTTGGCAACGGTACTGCACTGTTTGACGATTGCGACATCGTCGCGCGTAACCGTACCGACGTGAAAGATCAGCCTCTTGGCTATCTCACCGCCCCCAGCACCGACATTAAGCAAAAATATGGTTTAGTCATTACCAATAGCCGGGTGATTAAAGAGAAAGACGTTCCGGCGAAAAGCTATGGTTTAGGCCGCCCCTGGCATCCAACGACCACCTTTGAGGATGGTCGCTATGCCGATCCTAACGCTATCGGCCAGACTGTATTCCTGAACAGCAGCATGGATGACCACATCTATGGCTGGGACAAAATGTCAGGCAAAGATAAACAAGGTGAGAAAATCTGGTTCCATCCGCAGGATTCACGCTTTTTCGAATATAAGTCCAGCGGAAAAGGCGCAGAGAAAAACGATCAGCGCCGCCAGTTAAGCGAGGCAGAAGCGGCAGAATACACCGCAGATAAAGTGCTGGCAGGTTGGGTGCCTACCGCACCGAAAGGGAAGTAAGTGTGACGAAGCCAGCCCTCATCAGGCTGGCTTCCTGAAACTCGAATTACGCAGAGTATATTGCGATATTAACAGAGTGAGGCGAAACGATTAAATCGCCTCCTCGTCCTCTTCACCGGTACGAATACGGACTACGCGCGCCACATCAAAGACAAAAATTTTGCCGTCGCCGATTTTCCCCGTCTGCGCGGTCTGCGTGATGGTTTCAACACAGGTATCGACGATATCATCCGATACGACAATTTCGATTTTTACTTTCGGCAGAAAATCGACCATGTATTCTGCGCCACGATACAGTTCTGTGTGGCCTTTCTGACGACCAAAGCCTTTCACTTCTGTTACCGTCATCCCTGTGATGCCCACTTCAGCTAACGCTTCACGCACATCGTCCAGTTTGAACGGCTTAATAATCGCATCAATTTTCTTCATGGAGGAACCTTTGTGTTATCTATGTTGCGGCCAAAGCCGAGCATCAGCGAATAAACAGCATGTCAGAACTTAGGCAGACAATCTATATCCGTATACTTTACGCTGCTTGTGAGTTGGGTACTTAACTCTTCCGCATCACACTGCCTGTTCTCTCAGCGCTAGTCTTTAAAATCGTTGGCATCCAGCTCGTGGCGACCCAACAGCTTATAAAATTCTGTTCGATTACGCCCAGCCATCCGCGCGGCCTGCGTCACGTTACCTTTGGCGATCTGTAATAATTTTCGCAAATAGTTAAGCTCAAACTGATGCCGCGCTTCAACAAACGTCGGCAACGCGGTGTTTTCACCTTCCAGCGCCTGCTCAACCAGCGCATCGCTGATTACCGGTGCGCTGGTCAACGCGACACACTGTTCAATGACATTCACCAACTGGCGCACGTTACCCGGCCAGCTTGCCGTCATCAAGCGCTTCATCGCATCAGTTGAAAAGGTGCGTACAAAAGGCTTGTGACGATTGGCAGATTCGCGCAGCAGATGGTTTGCCAGCATTGGGATATCTTCGGCACGCTCATGCAACGCAGGTAGCTTCATATTCACCACGTTGAGCCGATAATACAGGTCTTCGCGGAATTCGTTTTTTTCCATCGCCTTTGGCAAATCACGATGCGTGGCGGAAATAATCCGCACGTCGATGTCCAGATCGCGGTTACTCCCCAGCGGACGGACTTTTCGCTCCTGCAAAACACGTAGCAGCTTAACCTGTAAAGACAGCGGCATATCGCCGATTTCATCTAAAAACAGCGTACCGCCTTCTGCTGCCTGAAAAAGCCCTTCACGATTGCTGACCGCACCAGTAAAAGCGCCTTTGGCATGACCGAACAGCTCCGATTCCAGCAGTGGCTCCGGCAGCGCACCGCAGTTAATCGCGATAAAGGCTTTTTTCGCTCGCGGGCTTGCCGCATGAATCGCCTGCGCCAGCACCTCTTTCCCGGTTCCGCTCTGGCCATTAATCAGCACGCTGACATCCGACTGTGCGACCATTCTGGCCTGCTCCAGCAAACGCAGCATAATTGGGCTACGCGTCACGATAGTTTCACGCCAGCTTTCATCACCCGCTGGCGCAGACAATGCCATCGCTTCATCTATCGCTTTGTAGAGCGCATCGCGGTCAACAGGCTTCGTGAGGAAGCTGAATACCCCTTGCTGCGTCGCCGCAACCGCATCGGGGATAGATCCGTGAGCGGTTAAAATGATTACCGGCATACCCGGCTGATAACGCTGGATTTCGGAAAACAGTGCCATGCCATCCATCTCGTCCATACGAAGATCGCTGATAACCAGATCGAATGTCTCACGCGTTAACAGACGCAGTGCCTCTTGGCCGCTCTCCGCCGTCATCACGCTGAATCCTTCGCTGCTCAGACGCATTCCCAACAGCTTTAGCAGGCTCGGATCATCATCCACGAGCAACAAACTCGCCGTTTTTCTGGCTGTCATTGTCTTGTTGACTCCTTCTTCGTCGTCGGTTTGTCCGTATGTGATTCCATCGGCGGCGCGTAGGTGTCATCCGCATTTACCGGTTCATTTCTGGATTTCGTTGCCGAATTACGCGAGCCGTCTCTATTCGCACCAGCACCGCTGCGACGCTCGGTATCGTTATCTGGCATCTCTCCCGACAGTTGCTTACGGGACGACAACTGCCGCTCAATATCCGTCAGATTCTCCAGTTTCTGTGTGGTGGTTTCTAACTGGTATTGCAGGTGGCTTTGTTGCACTCGTAAAACATCTAGCTGTTTATCGCTGGACTCCTGTAAACGCTTATAGCGCAGGCGTTCATCCGATAGCGCCAAAAACAGCGTTTGTCTGTCACGCCAGGTTTGCATCAGCGGACGCAACGCCGCAGGGAAAGCCAAACGATATAAATTGATCTTTTCCAGCACCTGACGCCGTTCAGCCTGAGTAATACCGGCATTATCCAACAGAATACCTTGCTTAAACACACTATCCCAGTTGTCACCCGCAACCTGCCCGGCTTCCTCACGAGCCTGAAATTGTGTCAAACGCCCGGCACAGTCCATCGCTCGTAACCAGTAAAGCGCGTTATTCATGGATTCGCGATCGTCTACCTGCCAGAGATGCTCGCATTGCGCGATACGGAAATCGGCAACCTGCTCTTTCGGCGGTATCGCTTCTGCTTCTAGCAACGCAGTGCCGCTGTTCACATGACTATTACACGCAGCCAAAACGAGCGGCAACGACGTCACCACCGTTTTCAACAGACGGTAAAACCCTCTATTTGTAAGCCATCCCTTCATAAATCCTATATTCATTATCTATTCATTCTCGGAATTTATTCATTCTCGGACTATTCGTTATCGGACAATAAGGGCAACTCGATGCGGAAACACACATCAGCATAATCCACGGTAATTAGGCTAAGCTCACCACGCATGCGACGAATGCAATCACGCGCAATACTCAGCCCCAACCCACTTCCTTTGACTGCACCACGGCGCTGATGGCTTCCCTGATAAAAAGGCTCGAAAATCATGCCTCGTTCTGCATCAGGAATGGGCGTACCACTGTTTGCGACATCAATCTGAACGCGATTGCCAATCTGACGGCTATAAACCCAAATGTTACCGGATTCCTTACCGTAGTGCACCGCATTGGAATAGAGATTATCAATCACTCGCATTAACAACGTCGTCTCCGCCCAACAGTGTTCGACGGCCAGCGTCACATCGGTGTGAATCATTTTGGCACGGGCAGGCAGACTGTGGGATGAAACAACAATATCGACGATCTCTTCGATTTCAACGCGTTCCAGCTCGGTCGGTGTATCCGCCAGCTTGCGGTTATAGTCAAGTAGTTGATCGATCAGCTGTAGTAGGTGGCGGCTGCTGCTATCGAGGATATCAACAACCTCTTTCTGATCGGCAGTCAGCGGACCAACGACCTCATCTGCAAGCAGTTCGGTACCCTCCCGTAGGCTCGCCAGCGGTGTCTTGAGTTCGTGGGAAATATGGCGTAAGAATTCATGCCGCTGCGACTCCAGCCACGACAGACGCTCGCTCAGCCAGATAATGCGCTGCGCCAATGTCCGAATTTCACGCGGCCCTTTAAAGGTGCTGGTGTTACCCAACGAGCGCCCTTCCCCAAGGCGGTTAATCATCCGCTCTACGCCATTAACCGGACCAATAATCATCCGCGTAAAAAGAACCACCAGCAATACGCTGACCAGGAATAACAGTAGCGCCTGCCAGCCAAAGAACTGGCCGCGTTCAGAAATAGCCTGCTGGAGCTGTTGCCCACGGGAGAAAACGACGTCACGCGTTACCTGCACCATCTGTCCGTTGGCACGGGAAAACCCTTCCAGCAGGCTGGATGCCGTTTGTTCCGGGCCGCTGTTATGGCAGCGTATTTCGCTGAGTTGAGTAAGGAGTTGACGTAGCGTCTGGTAATAACGGGGATCGGGCAGTACCTGCACGTGGGAGTCCAGCATTTGCGAATACTGTTTACGCTGGTTCTGATAGAGCGTCGCCAGCGTCTGATCGTCCAATACGCAGTATTGCCGGTAGCTACGCTCCATCGCCAGCGCGACGCTGGTCATCGCCTCACTGCGGCGAGCATCCGTCAGCGTTGTCCGGTTAATATCCGCAGCCTGTTCGCTCAGCATGTTCAGACTTTGATAAGCCTGATAGGCCAGCACCAACAGTGGCAGCAGTACCAACAAGAACGCCATAATTACTAATTGCCGCAGGGAACGCGGGAATAAACGCCATCGTTTCAAAGAAATCATCTCATTACCTATCGAATCCGCTCTGATGCTAACTGAGTCTTATAAAAGTTCAACGTTTTCCCTTACGGCATGCGCAACGCTTCGCAATACGGCATGAATACCGAGTAATACTGTAGAAAGTAACGCTGTAGAAAGTAACGCCGTAAAAAGCAATCAGGGGGATTTTCTGGAGGGGATGATGATAAAACATCACGCGGCCAGAAGAATCGCTCCCTCTGGCCGCGTAACTGAATAGGCGGTGCCTCACTCAACGTGTCGCCCGATGCTTGATAACGTTCGTTTTCACGCGCTGTTATCGGTCTGGTGGACGATAGGCACCCTTTCTTTTGGCATCATTCCAGATGTTATGAGCGAAATGTTTGCCAGTTAGCAACGCAATCATAACCAGTTGAATGAGCAACACTGACTAAAATGCACGTATCATGCCAACCTAAGAAAACAAAAATCAATACAATGATTCTTAAGGTTTTTTACTTTATACGTCATTGAAAAATAAATATTCCAGAATGCAAATAGCGAAAATACGCGCAAAGGAGACGATTTATGTCGCTAAAAACAGACAGCTTTATAATACCGTCACACCATTCTTATAAATCAATAGGTTAAATGTCACCAATTAGAGACAACAAAAAACCAATTCGTCGCAAAAAAACGACAAACCGAGAGAACATACGTAAAAAAGGGGCCGAAGCCCCTAATGCCGATCGTTTAAAAACCGAGATACACGGAGCGACCACGGGGCGAGGTGTCCCTGCGGGAACCTCATCCCCGTGTTTCTCCTAAAATGAGGCTTAAGTGATCAGTATTAGGCCGAAGCCCCTTCCCCTAACAAACAGTAACTCAGCCCAGCTGTCTGCGAGCGTTGCGGAACATACGCATCCACGGACCATCCTCGCCCCATTCTTCTGGGTGCCAAGAGTTACTGACGGTGCGGAACACACGCTCAGGGTGTGGCATCATAACGGTTGCACGACCGCTGGTGCTGGTTACCGCCGTAATACCGTTTGGCGAGCCATTCGGGTTAGCCGGATAGTTCTCGGTTACCTGACCGTAGTGGTTGATATAACGCAGCGCCACCAGACCATGTTCTTCAATCGCCGCTAAATGCGTATTGTCGCGGACTTCAACTTGTCCTTCACCGTGTGAAACGGCAATCGGCATACGCGATCTGGCCATATCATTCATGAACAGCGACGGGCTTTTCTGCACTTCGACCAGGCTGAAACGCGCTTCAAAGCGATCGGATTTATTGCGGACAAAACGCGGCCAGAGATCGGCACCCGGAATTAACTCACGCAGGTTAGACATCATCTGGCAGCCGTTACATACGCCCAGCGCCAGCGTCTGCGGACGCAGGAAAAATTCAGCGAATTCATCACGTACGCGAGCGTTGAACAGAATGGATTTAGCCCAGCCTTCACCCGCGCCCAGCACGTCACCATAAGAGAAGCCGCCACAGGCAACCAGCGCCTGGAAATCCTGCAAGTTACGGCGATTCGCCAGCAGGTCGCTCATATGGATATCGATGGCATCAAAGCCCGCACGGTGGAACGCCGCCGCCATTTCTACGTGAGAGTTCACACCCTGCTCACGCAGGACTGCCACTTTAGGGCGGACATTTTTAGCAATGTAAGGCGCGGCGATATCTTCTTTCGGATCGAAGGTCAGCGATACATTCAGACCGGGATCGTTATCATCCTGTCTGGCGATGTGTTCCTGATCGGCACACTGTGGATTATCGCGCAGGCGCTGCATCTGCCAACTTGTTTCAGCCCACCAGCGGCGAAGCGTCGAACGGCTTTCCTGATAGACCGCTTCAGCACCCTGATGAATGGTGAAACGCGTTCCTTCTTCAGCCTGACCGAGATAATGCACACAGTCAGCCAAACCATGCAGCGCCAGAATGGCCTCTACTTCAGCACGACGTGCAGCAGGAATCTGAATAACGGCACCCAGCTCTTCATTAAACAGCGTCGCCAGCGTATCCCCGCCCTGAGACGCGATATCGACAGTGATACCGCAGTGACCAGCAAAGGCCATCTCCGCCAGCGTCACAACCAATCCACCGTCTGAACGGTCGTGGTAGGCCAGAAGCGCCTTAGCAGCGACCAACTCTTGGATAGCATTAAAGAAACCCGCCAACTGCTCTGGGCTATGAACATCTGCCGTTTTACGCCCCAACTGGCGATAAACCTGTGCCAGCGCCGTTGCGCCCAGAGCTTTATTACCTGCACCCAGATCAATCAGCAGCAGCGCATTATCCTGACCGATACGCAGTTGTGGCGTTACTGTGTTACGCACATCCTCTACACGGGCAAACGCAGAAATCACCAGCGACATCGGCGAGGTGACCGCACGATCTTCGCCCTCTTCCTGCCAGCGGGTTTTCATCGACATGGAGTCTTTACCCACGGGAATCGTCAGACCCAGCGCTGGGCACAACTCCTCACCCACGGCTTTCACCGCATCGTACAGGCCAGCATCTTCGCCCGGATGCCCTGCTGCTGCCATCCAGTTCGCAGACAATTTCACTCGGGTCAGCGGGCCAATATGCGTGGCAGCAATGTTCGTCAATGCCTCACCCACGGCTAAACGCGCAGAGGCGGCGAAGTTACGCAGCGCGACCGGCGCACGTTCGCCAATAGACATCGCTTCACCGTAATAGCTATCGAGGCTGGCGGTCGTCACGGCACAGTCAGCCACCGGCACCTGCCACGGACCGACCATCTGATCGCGTGCCACCATGCCAGTGACAGAGCGGTCACCGATGGTGATCAGGAACGTTTTTTCCGCGACAACAGGCAAGTGCAGCACGCGTTCGACGGCTTCTGCCAGATAAATTTCATCACGCTGTAGCGGTGTGCCTTCTACCTGCTTACGCTCAACGTCACGCAGCATCTTCGGCGTTTTGCCCAGCAGCACATCCAGCGGTAGATCGATAGGTTGATTATTGAAATGACGATCGTTCATCGTCAGATGCAGTTCTTCCGTCGCTTCACCAATCACCGCATAAGGTGCGCGTTCACGGCGGCAAATCTCATCAAACTGTGCCAGTTGCTCTGGCGCAACGGCCAGAACGTAGCGTTCCTGAGATTCGTTACACCAGACTTCCAGCGGGCTCATGCCCGGTTCATCATTCAGAATATCGCGCAGTTCAAAGCGACCACCGCGACCACCGTCACTCACCAGTTCCGGCATCGCGTTAGACAAACCACCCGCCCCAACATCGTGAATGAACAGAATTGGGTTGGCTTCGCCCAGTTGCCAGCAGCGGTCGATGACTTCCTGACAGCGACGCTCCATTTCCGGGTTATCACGTTGCACAGAAGCAAAATCCAGATCTGCATCGGACTGACCAGACGCCATGGAAGAGGCTGCGCCGCCGCCCAGACCGATATTCATGGACGGTCCGCCCAGCACAATCAGTTTGGCTCCAACGCTAATTTCGCCTTTTTTGACGTGATCGCCACGGATGTTACCAATGCCGCCTGCCAGCATGATTGGTTTATGGTAACCGCGCAGCTCTTCACCATTGTGGCTATCGACACGCTCTTCATAAGTACGGAAGTAGCCGGTCAGTGCAGGACGGCCAAATTCGTTGTTGAATGCCGCGCCGCCCAATGGGCCTTCGGTCATGATATCCAGCGCGCTGACAATGCGATCTGGCTTGCCGAACTCTTCTTCCCACGGTTGGATAAAGCCAGGAATACGCAGGTTCGATACAGAGAAGCCTACCAGACCTGCTTTCGGTTTGGAGCCACGGCCTGTCGCGCCTTCGTCACGGATTTCACCGCCGGATCCGGTTGCGGCACCCGGCCACGGTGAAATCGCGGTTGGGTGGTTATGCGTTTCAACCTTCATCAGGATATGTGCGTCTTCCTGATGGTAATCATATTGTCCGTTGGCATCGGTATAGAAACGGCCGACGGCGGAGCCTTCCATGACGGCGGCGTTATCTTTATAGGCAGAGAGAACGTGATCAGGTGTGTGTTCAAAGGTGTTTTTAATCATTTTGAACAGTGATTTCGGCTGAGTTACGCCGTCGATCACCCAATCCGCGTTGAAAATCTTGTGGCGGCAGTGCTCAGAGTTCGCCTGCGCAAACATATACAGTTCGATATCGGTCGGGTTACGGCCCAGATGGGTGAAGGCTTCCAGCAGATAATCAATTTCATCTTCCGCCAACGCCAGCCCGAGACGGACGTTCGCCTCTTCCAGCGCCTGACGCCCTTGCAGCAGAATTTCGATGCGCTTGAAAGGTGCGGGTTGATGATGAGAGAACAGGGCTTCAGCCTGTTTCAGGTCGCTAAAGACGCTTTCCATCATCCGGTCATGCAGCAGTGCCCCCAGTTGCTGCCACTGCTCGTCATTCAGCGTTGGCGCATGAATATAGAAAGCCAGACCGCGTTCCAGACGCAGTACTTTGCTTAATCCACAGTTATGGGCGATATCGGTGGCTTTAGAAGACCACGGTGAAATGGTGCCGGGACGTGGCGTCACCAGTAGCAGATGACCTTGCGGCTCGTGCTCCGCGAGAGAAGGACCATACTTCAGCAAACGTGTCAGTTTGGCCTGTTCATCGTTGTTCAACGGGGCGCTGACATCGGCGAAATGTACGTATTCAGCATAGATATCGCTGACCGGCAAAACGTGCTCTTTGCAGCGGACCAGCAATTTATTAATACGAAAAGCCGATAAAGCAGGTGAACCACGCAGTATTTCCATAATCTAAAGTTCTCTCGTCTTCGATGCACTGGCTGCAATACAGCCATTGGGCACAACAGGGGGGAAACGCGCGTATTATAGAGAATCCTTCCCTCGGACGAAACCGTTTGCGTGGCGATAATTTCACTTCGCGCCCGACGAATGATTAATCGGTGACCAAATCAATAAAAGTTGCACACTGGCGCTTTGTTAAGCAAAATGCCCCCACTCTGGGAAATGACGTATAAAAAAACTGCCGTTACAGACAGCCTGGCCACACGGCCGCCGAGAGATAACTATTTGAAGCCGTTAAAATTAAATTATTTTTTCATCGGGATTATCACGTTACTGCTGGCGTTAGCGCTATGGCCTAGTATTCCCTGGCGCAGTAGTCAGGATGTACAGCTCAGGCAGATCCTCTCACGCGGTGAGTTGCGTATCAGCACCGTTAATTCACCGCTGACTTATGCAATGAGCAACGGATCCCCGACTGGTCTGGACTATGAACTGGCAAAACGTTTCGCCGATTACCTCGGCGTCAAGCTGGTGGTCTCGTCACGTAAGAACCTTGACGAACTGTTCGACGATCTGGACAGTGACGATGCAGACCTGCTGGCTGCCGGACTGATTTACAATCACGAGCGTCTGGAACGTTTTCGTGCTGGCCCAACCTACTACTCCATTTCACAGCAAATGGTCTACCGCCTCGGATCGCCCCGCCCAAAAACGCTGGACAAGCTGCAAGGCCGTCTTGTTGTTACGTCGGGTTCCGCCCACGCGGCTACCCTGCGCGATCTCAAAGCAGAGAAATATCCGCAGTTGAGCTGGGAATCCGCCTCTGATCAGAGCACGCAGGAATTACTGAAACAGGTTGCCGACGGCAAGCTGGACTATACGCTGGGTGATTCGGTCACCATCGGCTTGATGCAGCGTATTCATCCGCAGCTCGCCGTTGCCTTCGATCTCAGCGATGAAGAGCCTGTCACCTGGTATATGCGCCGTTCACACGATGACAGTCTGTCCGCTGCGCTGCTGGATTTCTTCAGTCAGGTTGTCGAAGACGGTACGCTCGCGCGTCTGGAGGAGAAATATCTCGGCCACGTTGGTGAGTTTGACTATGTGGATACCACCACGTTCCTGAGCGCGATTGACGAAACACTGCCGGATCTGCGCCCGTTGTTTGAAAAATATGCCACCGATATCGACTGGAAGCTGCTTGCCGCCATCTCCTATCAGGAGTCCCACTGGAACCCGCAGGCAACTTCTCCGACCGGCGTACGCGGGCTGATGATGCTCACACGCAACACGGCAGAAAGCCTGAACGTGACCGATCGCGTTGACCCAGAGCAAAGTATTCGCGGCGGCGCACAGTACATGTCGCATATGATGCAGAAAATGCCGGATACTATCCCCGAGGATGAAAAAATCTGGTTTGCGCTGGCGTCCTACAACATGGGATACGCTCACCTGCTTGATGCACGCAAATTGACTGAAAAACAGAAAGGTAACCCAGACAGCTGGGTGGATGTGAAAATGCGCCTGCCGATGCTGAGCCAAAAACGCTATTACCCCCAAACCACCTACGGCTACGCGCGCGGACACGAAGCCTATAACTATGTAGAAAACATTCGGCGTTATATGGTGAGTCTGGAAGGTTACCTGATCGAAAAAGAAGCCAAAGTGCAGCAGCAGACGCAAATCGCACAAGGCTATCCAGCCGTTCCGTTCAATAAGGTGGCGGAATAAGCCTGCATCAAGAAAGAAAAACGCCTCGACTCCTGCGCTAATGCGGATCGCTTCAGCCGCATTTTGGGAGAAACACGGGGTGAGGTTCCCGCAGGGATACCTCGCACCGTGGTCGCTCCGTGTATCTCGGCTCTTCAACGATCGGCATTACGCTATTCCTGCGCAGCGTTTTTCTCTACCGCTCGACGGGCTTTATGCTGCTCACGGCGCAGGCGGAAGAACGCGCTGAGTGTCGCAGAGCATTCATCAGCCAGAACCCCCGATTCAATCACGATTTGATGATTCATGCCGGGATGGCGCAGAATGTCCACCAGCGACCCCGCAGCCCCCGTTTTCTCATCTGACGCACCGTAAACCAGCCGACCGATACGGCTGTGTATCATCGCCCCCGCACACATGATGCACGGTTCCAACGTGACATACAGCGTCGTCTCTAGCAGGCGGTAGTTCTGCAACACCTGTCCTCCCTGCCGCAGCGCCATAATCTCAGCGTGCGCGGTAGGATCGTGATGTCCAATCGGCCGGTTCCACCCTTCGCCAATCGCTTCGTTATCCAGCACCAGCACTGCGCCAACCGGTACTTCGCCTTCATCCTGAGCACGCTGAGCCAGCGTCAATGCATAGCGCATCCAGTATTCATCATTACTCACGCTACTCACATTTCCTCACTCAACAATTCCTATTTTGGCGGCGCATTATACCGATATGGATGACGTATTGAAGGCGTTACTCCAACTGTTGCAGACTGCCTTCAGATGTCACCCGCCAGCGGTGTTCACAAAAATAGAGCAGCGGGTTGTCCTGCTTGCTGTCACTGTAACCACTGTAGAGTTTGAGCGGTGCGCCGAGACGCTGCTCCATCTGTGCCACTTTTTCATGTCCGAGACAGCGCAGCGTTAATACCCAGCCGCCGTAGCGGCGTGTAATCTGGCTACCCATCAGGCGAACGCCGGGCAGAAAAGGCGAATCATGATAGACCTGCTCCACCAGCCGCTGCGGCGATCCCGTCACCAGCCAGACCTGTGCATCACTGTCTTCAAGATAGGTTTTCAGCCGCTGCTGAACCTGCGGAAATGGAATGACATCATGACGAAACGCGCCGACAAACTGCTTTTCCAATTGAACCAGTTCGTCTTCATCACGCCCAAACGTAATCGCCCACAGCAGCCAGCTCATCGGCCACCGAGCCGCGCGACCGCGAATCAGTAGCCCCAGCCCGATAAGAGGTAATAGCGGGATAACCAGAACGAGATTTAACGGCAGCCGACGAAGCAAGAAACGCAAAAAGCTGCCAAACATGTCCTGCTGATGCAACGTGCCATCCAGATCAAAAAAAACAATGCGTTGCTCTCGCTTATCACTCAAAACATTTCTCCCGATTTACCTCAAGATAGAACGACACCAAAATATTCTTATCCGCCAATTAACGCCTCACGCAAATAGCCGTTGTGTTTTTTCAGGCGTTCACGCGCGGTTTCCACATCAATATTAGCCAGAAGCATCAGAATCGCAGGCTTAACGTCGTTATCCGACTGCGCCAGCGCCTGCCGAGCCTTGTCCAGTTCAGCCCCCGTCGCTTCCACCACGATGCGACAAGCACGATCAAGCAGCTTCACGTTGGTTGCCCTCACATCAACCATCAAATTCTGGTACACCTTGCCCAGCTTAACCATTACGCCAGTAGAAATCATATTCAGGACTAATTTTTGCGCCGTACCCGACTTCAGCCGCGTCGAACCCGTTAATGCTTCTGGGCCAACAACGGGAGAAATCGCCACTTGTGCTTCCTGTGCAATAGGCGAATGCGGATTGCAGGAGATTGCCGCCGTCCGGCAGCCAACGTCACGCGCATAGCGCAATGCGCCAATCACATACGGCGTCCGGCCTGATGCCGCAAGACCGATCACCATATCGACAGCCGTTAAACTCAGCGCTTCCAAATCCGCTGCACCGAGCGCGGGATCATCTTCCGCCCCTTCTACCGCTTTGAGTAATGCTCCCGGTCCACCAGCAATCAGGCCGATAACCAATCCGTGTGGCACGCCAAACGTCGGCGGACACTCTGAAGCATCCAGTACGCCCAAACGGCCGCTGGTCCCCGCGCCCAGATAGATGAGCCGCCCCCCCTCCTGCAACGATACCGTTGCCAGATCGACAGCCTCAGCAATCGCCGGTAAAACCTGTGCAATGGCTTCGGGGACTTTCCGGTCTTCCTGGTTAAATACGCGCATCATCTCCAGAGTAGAGAACTGATCCAGCATCATCGTTGCCGGATTCCGCGTTTCGGAAACCAGCTTCCCTAAATTAAGGTTCTCTCTATTCACTACGCCTGAACTCATTCCGATACCTCATGCTTTATGTCAGCGTTCTTTCAATGTTTTTCACACGCCTATGACAAACCAACCACTATACTGCTTTTGAGACCTATGAAAGTACGCTATTCTGCATCGAATTCACTCACCACATTCATCTCGCAAGGTAAGCAGAGAAACCTCAGTGCGACTCTCCGGGCTCAGCCTCTCCAGTTACAAGCTCTTCTTTATTAGTTGTCTGCTGTTTCTGCTGGCGGGTTACCTGCATGCGGACTGGGATTTTATTACCATCAATCAGCGAACCGAGCAGCTTTATGGCCCGGCAACGCCCGATGCTCGCCGCCGGATAGATGAATGGCAGGCGCTGTTGGTGAATTCGCGTAATAAAGATGAAAAGGCTCTGCTGAGTAGCGTGAACCAATTTTTCAATGACCGAATGCGGTTTCGCGATGATATCGTCGTCTGGAATCAGGAAGATTACTGGGCAACCCCGATTGAGGCGCTGCGTAAAGGCGCTGGATATTGCGAAGATTATGCGCTTGCCAAGTATTTTACCCTGCGTCATTTAGGCGTCTCTGCTGACAAATTGCGTATCACCTATGTTAAAGCCTTGCGCCTGAATAAAGCGCATATGGTGGTTACCTATTATCCCGCACCAACGTCGATTCCGCTGGTGCTGGATAATCTGACCGACAAGATCCAACCTGCGACAGAGCGCAACGATTTAGTTCCGGTGTACGCCTTTAACGGCGGCGGTCTCTGGCTGCCGGGAGCCAGTGGCAGCAACAAACGCGTCGGTGACAGTAAACGACTTTCACGCTGGCAGGATGTATTAACCAAAATGCGTGCCGAAGGGTTTTCAATTGAGGAGTAAGGGTAGGCTATGTCTCTATACAAACAACTACTGATAGCCATCTGCCTGTTTGTGCTAATTATTTTCAGCGGGAGTTTTTTCGTCAGCCTGGAAAATTCGCGTGAACAGTACAATAACCAGCTTCACTCTCACGCGCAGGATGCCGCGACCGCACTCGGGCTTTCCCTGACGCCGAATATTGATGACCCGGCGATGGTGGAGCTGATGGTCAGCTCAATTTTCGACAGCGGGTATTTTTCCAGTATTCGCGTGCGAGATTTAAAAACCGGTAACGTCACTCTGGAACGCACCGCGTCGCCCGATATCCCTGACGTACCGCGCTGGTTTGTGCGGCTAGTAAATCTCCAGCCCGGCGCTGGCGAAGCCATTGTGATGCGCGGCTGGGAACAGGCAGCCAAAGTCGAAGTGGTCAGCCATCCAATGTTCGCAGTAACCCGACTGTGGCGCAGCAGTACAGCGACCTTCCTGTGGCTGCTGGGTTGCGGCACGCTGGGCGTACTCATCGGCGCATTGTTCCTGCGCCGCCAGCTACGCCCGCTTGACTATATCGTCGATCAGTCGCTGGCGATTACCCGCCGTGAATTTCTTAGCCAGCCGGACTTACCCAATACGCCCGAATTCCGCCGCGTCGCTCAGGCGATGAACCTGATGGTTAGCAAGCTCAAAACGCTGTTTGAAGAAGAGGCGGAACGGAGCGAGCGCTTACGCCAGGAAGCCTATCAGGATCCCCAAACCGGATTGAATAACCGCCGCGCGTTTGACATGCAGTTCAACGACAAGTTAGCCGATGAAGAAACCGCTCCTGGCTTTCTTATTATGATTCGCGTGCAGGATCTGGCAGGTATGAATCAGCGACTGGGTGGCCAACGTACCGATGCACTGTTAGCCTCCGTCGGACATATCCTGCGCCAAACGCAAAAACAACATACCAACGCAGAAAGTCTTTTGGCACGTATCCGCGGAGGGGAATTTGCGCTGTTCTGTCCGGGCTTAGTCGATAAAGAAGCTTATGCGCTAATTGGTGAGCTAACGCGCAACATCGAAACCTTGCATCTGACAGGCGAAACCGACGTCTCCCCTGTCGCCCAATTCGGCATGGTCCCTTTCCGCCCCGGCGACACCGCGCAGTCCCTGTTTATTCAGGGCGATCAGGCGCTCACGCAAGCCGAAAGCGACACCGACACGAGTGCCCCTTACGAGATTCCGTCCGCCAGTACCGAACAGGTCGAAACCGATCGCCACATGTGGTTTAACCTGCTCGATCCTATCCTTGAGCAGGAGCGTTTACAGCTTTTCCTGCAACCCGTCGTCACATGTGACGACCCCAGCCAGGTACTGCATCACAAGGTGCTGGCTCGTATTCAGGATGAGCAAGGGAATAGCATCGCCGCAGGCCGTTTCCTGCCGTGGATTCAACGCTTTGGCTGGGACACCCGCCTGGATCAGACCATGCTGCGCGAAGTATTGGATTATCTCCGCCAGCACGACGGCAACCTCGCATTAAGTGTGTCTGGCACCACAGCTCTGAATCTTCATTTGCTCGCCGATCTGTTAGCCCCATTGAAGCATCAGCCAGAGGTCGCCAGACGACTGATTCTGGAACTGGATGAGAATCAACTGCCAGACAGCATCCAACTAGAAGCCTTAATCAAGCTGTTGAATGAACATGGTTGTGCGCTGGGGCTACAGCATTTTGGGGGGCGCTTTAATATGATTGGCAATCTATCCCAGTGGGGACTGGCTTACCTGAAAGTGGATGGTAGCTACATCCGCAATATCGACCAGGAAAGCGATAAGCAAATGTTTATCGAAGCGCTGTATCGCGCCACCAACAGTATTGCCCTGCCACTGATTGCTGAACGAGTTGAAACCGCGGGTGAACTGAAAGTGCTTCAGGAAATGGGATTACAGGGTGCAATGGGACGGTTATTGGGTGAACCTATACCAGCGGTCAGAACCTGACACGTCCATTTTAACTCACTGCGTTTCGGCTTCTCTCTGCTATAGATGAGAAGCTGGGACGTATTGAGAGGTAGAAAACATGGTGAGCTTCGGGAACAATTGAACGGGACGTTAAGACAGCATTTTTTCAAAGCATCATTTCTTCAAAACATGCTCTATTCAGAACATCGTTTCTTCATCGTCGCCAATCAGCTTGTTCAGTCCGCCATTCAGCGCTTCACGCGCCTGCGCACGGCTGATCAATTTAAGCTGCGCTGCCTGAGGGAAATCGGTAATGCTGACGACGCCTTTCTGAATCAAAACCTGAATTAAGTCCTCCAGCACGCGCACCATTTCCAGATCGCTTTGTCGCAGTTGCTGCAAGCTGGACATCGCTGCCTGATGGCTGCGGCACCAGGCCTGTGCCTCGCGCGAGTCATCAGGCAATTCGCCATTCATTTCAGGAAAAGGACTCTTTTCTACCTTCATCAGATGGCCATCACTGTCGCGCTGGATATAGAACATTTTCGGAGCCCCTTTAATTTTTTGATAAAGAAAGGAGCCAAATAGGCTCCATTTCTCCTTCCCTATCAGCTAGAGGGTTCAGGTTTGCTAACCAGACTCTCCAACGACGGCAATGCACCGTTATAATGTTCCAACGTAATCGACACTGCAACCGTTCCGCCTTTATCCGCCGTAAAGTTCCCTTCGGTGCTAACTTCAATCGTCGGCGAGCCATGATTATCAGTGATACGAATATAGCGGCTGATATCGGTTCCTTCCTCCAGTTCACCAACCAGATCGCTTAAATCAATCCGGTCGCCCTCTTTGGCATTAAAGTCTTTGATCACATCGTTGCCGATATCGCCAGCCTGCCACCTAAAGGTATCCGCGCCAGCCCCGCCGATAAGCGTATCGCCTCCAGAGCCACCGATCAGGGTGTCGTCTCCGGCACCGCCGTAGAGCAGGTCATTACCTTCTCCACCAATCAGCGTATCATTTCCACCTTGGCCGAAAAGAATATCATTCCCGGCCCCACCGTTGAGTATGTCATTACCATCCTTCGCCGACGACAGATCGAACTCCGCGCTGTGCGTGGCAATATACCCATGCATCTCTTTCGCTGTTGGTACACCGGTTTGCATACCTAACTGCTTGCCGATGTAGTTCTGCAAGGCGGTGATACCATTGCCGTCGATATTAGGAAACGACACCACATCGCCGAACAGAATGTCATTCCCTAACCCGCCATTTAGCTGATCATTACCTGCATATATCGACTCGCCGCTGCCCAGAATCGCTTTATTCAGGTTAGCAGGGTCAATATGATCCTGAACGACGCCGTCAGTGTCATAGCGCTTCAGCGTATCGCCATTTAAATCAGCGCCAATACCGATCGCTTCAATCGCCGACTGCTTTTTCAGCATGTCAAAAGCCTGAGTCGCATTGGCATTACTATCATCGCGGTTACCTGAGTTATCGACCCAGTACGTCCTACCCCAGAAGTCGCGCGCCCAATAGCCATTATTTCCGGCCCCGCCCAGAGAGGATATTTCATAGGTTCCATCCCCTTGCGCCCGTACTTGTCCGATAACTGTTCGCGTGACGCCATTCCATCCATTCGATTCATATTGATAGACGTTACCTTTGCTATCAATGACTTCACGGACTGCACCGCGTACATCCATAGAGTAAGACTGCCCCGGTTTGTAGGCAATATTGTCAATATTCAGCGACTGCCACCAGTCGCTCACGCGCACTTCATTGGCTTCGTTGGTCTGGTAGTAAGTGGGCTCACCGTCGGTGATGAAATATGTCAGGTTATTACCCACATTCTTTTTCACCACATCACTTTGGAACCAGTTTGCCGTCGTCTTGAATACATCTTCATAGTTGGTTCCACCGCCTGCGGAAGATCCCCCCACCATTGAATTCAATACGGCGGTCAGCTTGTTAAGTGCATTGGTGTCGTTCAGATTTACCGATACGGTTTTGCCAACCTGCGTATCAAAGTCAGCCAGAAACACGTTCACCGTGCCAGAATTCGCGCCGCCAGCACTGTTGATCAGACTTTTGAATACGTTACTCAACGACGTGCGCGCATTGTCGATGTCCGTTGATGACATGCTACCTGATGAGTCGACCATAAATGCAATGTTGTAGTTCTGCCCTTCAATGATTTGCAAACCGGATACATCCGCAACCATCACATCGTGGCTATGTGTACCGGACATGTTGTCATCGCCTATCGTACCGACGCTCATTCCATACTGTTCAACGCCTCCGGCAGAGTATCCGGTCGCCGTATCGTGGTTGGCGATTTCTGTCGATGTCGCCTGCGCGACCACGTTGAATTTACCTGCATCGACCGGCACGTCGAGCGTAATCTTTCCAGCCAGCGTCTGAGCATTGTTGGCGTTCTTGATAATGTACGATCCATCATCGCCAACGGTATACTTCACATTGTTAATGTGGTCAGTCAGCACCGTTCCTTTCGGAATCCCTGTGAGCGTAACCCCTGACAGGGTTTCACTACCGTCACGATCGGTGAGAGCAGCCGAGATATCAAGCGTATGCGTCTGCGTTCCTGCCTGACCGGGCACTTTTTCCACCGTCGCACTGTTGGTGCCCGGTGTGTATGTCGTGCCGTCGCTATAGATCACACCTTCAATATTGTTGCTAACCTGCGTCGTAAATGAGCCGGACTTACCGCTGCTATCGGTATAGTTAACCTTCAGCCCATCCAACGTATTCACCGACGAATCCTGATTATTGTTGGTGCTGTAGGTCGCGTTATAGGTATAACCCGTCTCTTTTATAACGAACACATAATCAGAATGCGCGCTGCTGCCGTTATTCGTCCGGTTACCGTTGAACGAATCCAGATCGCGGTGATCCTTACGATCGGCCGCCCAGTCGCTCTGCCGATAAAAATAGCCGCTGGTGGAGTGCACAACGAAAATATCGCTGTGGCTACCGTCACCGCTAGTGTTGCCCTGACTGTAATACGCCACCTTACCGGTACCTACTACGGTAGGCACCGGATCCCCCTCGGTCAGCCAGACGCGAACCCCGTTCCCCACAGCGACGATTTTCCCATTTTGTACGTCGAAGCCACCGTTGGCGCTACCACCATTCACCTTAATAATTTCTGAAGAGGTCGGCGTCGTGGCACCGCTGGTGATGCTCAGACTCACAACAGGTGCATCGGCTACTGGCGTAATGCCAATATGCAGCGCGGCTTTATCGCCCGCATTCCCTGCGCTATCGACAGGTCGGTAAGCAATGTCGCCCAGCGATGCGCCAGAGACATTAGCCGCAGGCGTAAAGCGTAGATCGGTGTTGCCAGCCGTAAAGGTTTGACCCGCGGTGACCGCTTTCCAACTCCCGCTATCGTTAAAATAGAGCGTGCCAGCGGCAGCTGGCGGCAGAGACGAAATCACGATGCTTGTGGTATCGCTCGATACGCCCAGATCGCTCCAGCCAATGTGCAGCGGCGTGTCTTCCGTACCAGACACCGTGTTGTTGTGTGCGGCTGGCGGCGTAATATCCATGATAGCCTGACTGTTATCATGCGCCTGATTGCCTGCCGCATCGGTTGCCGTCGCCCCTGCGGTAATTTTGCCTTCCGCTAACGTACTCAGATCGACATTCGTCTGCCACTTTCCGTTCGTCACAGGCACGTCATGCAGCGTAACCGACTTACCATTCACATCGGTAAAGACCAGATCGACCTTCTTCTCGTTGCTGGTGCCGCTGACCAGGGTGTTTTTCGACTCACTCTGGCTGACATAACCATCGTTACCCGCGAAATTCGTAATATCAATTTCTGGTGCAGTGGTATCCACCGCATATACATGATGGGTGTTCGCCGTAGTGATATTGCCCGCCGTGTCGCGGGTGGTGACCGTCGCAGAGACATCGCTGTTCGCCGCCAGCACCGCGCCCGGCACATTCACGCTCCAGGTTTTGCCATCGGTATTCACCGTAGTCTGGTAGGTCTCGGTGCCAACGGTAACGGTAATCGCATCACCGTCTTTCACGTCATTATCGACCTGACCGGTGACCGCAATCGTCTGACCCGATTCGCTGGCGTTAATCACGTTATCGGACGTGACATCGTCGATGGTAATCGACGCCACTGGCGCATCGGTATCGACGCCATAAGCATGAGTAGAGTTTGCAGTGGTGACATTGCCTGCGGTATCACGGGTGGTGACGGTGGCACTCACATCACCATTGGCCGCTAATACAGAGCCCGGCACATTGACGCTCCAGGTCTTGCCATCGGCATTGACCGTAGTCTGGTAGGTCTCGCTGCCGACGGTGACCGTCACCGCATCACCGGCTTTGACGTCGTTATCAACCTGACCGGTGACCGCAATCGTCTGACCCGATTCGCTGGCGTTAATCACATTATCCGAGGTGACGTTATCGATAGTAATCAACGCGATTGGCGCAACCGTATCGACGCTGTACGCATGGCTGGTATTCGCTGTAGTGACATTGCCTGCCGTATCACGGGTGGTGACCGTCGCACTGATATCGCCATTAGCAGCCAGCACCGCGCCCGGAACATTCACGCTCCAGGTCTTGCCATCGGCATTCACGGTCGTTTGATAAGTTTCCGTGCCGACGGTAACGGTAATCGCATCACCCGCTTTCACATCGTTATCCACGTTACCGGTGACCGCAATCGTCTGACCCGACTCGCTGGCATTAATCACGTTATCGCTGGTGACATCGTCGATGCTAATCGATGCTACTGGCGCAACCGTATCGACGCTGTACGCATGGCTGGTATTCGCTGTAGTCACGTTGCCTGCGGTATCGCGGGTGGTGACCGTGGCACTCACATCACCATTAGCAGCCAGCACCGAACCCGGCACATTCACGCTCCAGGTTTTGCCATCGGCATTCACGGTCGTTTGATAAGTTTCCGTGCCGACGGTAACTGTCACCGTATCACCCGCTTTCACGTCGTTATCGACCTGACCGGTGACGGCAATGGTCTGGCCGGATTCGGCTGCGTTAACCACGTTATCGCTGGTCACATCGTCGATAGTAATCGACGCGGTCGGTGCGACGGTATCCACGCCGTAAGCGTGACTGGTATTCGCCGTCGTCACATTACCTGCGGTATCACGCGTGGTGACCGTCGCGGAGACATCGCCATTGGCGGCCAGCACCGCGCCCGGCACATTCACGCTCCAGG
>NZ_JQHM01000014.1 GCF_000749845.1 Pectobacterium betavasculorum
ATTTGGGGGTCACTCCGTCATCGAACCAACTTGACCCCAAATCTGACCACCAAATTCTCCCGATGCGGAGGGAAAACTGAAAATGCATCGGGAAGACTTTTCACGCTAACTTATTGAATCTGAATCATATAAGGATTCGCAGAGCGGCATGAAAACAAGAATTTGGCTCCTCTGACTGGACTCGAACCAGTGACATACGGATTAACAGTCCGCCGTTCTACCGACTGAACTACAGAGGAATCGGTTAAGTGCGATGGATAATAGCGGGAGCGTTTCGGGTTGTCAAAGGCTGTTATCGTTCGGTGCGTTTGATTGCCGAACTAATAACCAACATATTGAAATTATTGCTCAAGTTTAGCACCGAAAAGCAATGAAATGTGCTGATTAGCGGGTCGGCCTGCACTCTAAAATAGCAGGGATTGCTTTAAGATGGTGCAGGTTGGCATCGGCTTAATGATGAGGGTCCTATAAAAAATTGGGGGCATTGGTTAGCAGAATCATTGCTTTTGCTTATTTTACCTGTGGCTTATCAATGAGGTATCACTTTTTCTTAGACGTGGAAATATAATGTGGCGCGCTTTTTGCTACCTCTTTAGGGTAACTACTCAGGAGGCAGACATGAATCTTAGACGGCTCAAGTATTTTGTGAAAATCGTTGATATCGGTAGCCTGACACAGGCTGCTGAGTTGTTGCATATTGCACAACCGGCGCTGAGCCAGCAGGTCGCAACGCTGGAGGGTGAACTCGAAAAACAACTGTTGGTACGGAGTCGGCGTGGTGTTACGCCTACCGAGGCGGGGAAAATTCTTTATTCTCATGCACAGACAATATTGTCGCAGTGTGAACAGGCAAAGGATGCGGTAAGTGGTGCGCGGCAGTCAATGAGTGCATAAGCGTTATCCATGGAGCCAGCCATTTCCCGATGGCTGGCGACTAATTAAATTCTCATATCAGATATATTGTTTGCCTCACATGCTTTTTTTGTGAACTTCCTCATAACTTCATGTATTGTCGCGCTTCTTTCAAAGAATGGCGTTGCTCTTAAAAATAAAATGGATTTTTAGTTTTTTTATTTATTGGATTTATTTATCTATAATTTCATTTTATTGCCTCGATGTGAATATGATTTCCTTAAAATGGTAATAGACACTAGCGGTCAGGCCATTCACAGTGTTACATTAATCTTCGTTATGTTTTCTCTAATCCTGTGCACCAGAGAACAGGTATTGCCTTATGGGTGTATGACGGTTATTTTTTTGATTAAGGAGTTCAAATGAATAATATCCTCTCTCATCTTTTAATAAAGCTGGCAGAAAAAGAAGTTGGAGAAAAAGCGCTTAACGCGAAGGTTGAATCGTTAGAGATGCTGATTTCTGCCATTGTGTCAACACTTGATGATAGTAAAATCAATGAGTTAAACAGGAAAATAGAGAGTGTGGTCGCTGATGCTTCGCGGCGGAAGGATCAACACAATTACTTAGCCTTGGAATTATTGGCAAAAAACATCAATCGAATCACAACCGTTTCATTGCGGGAATAGCTTTCTATATATCAATGGTGATGACATTAATTGACAGCATATTAATTTCAACACATCAATTGAGAATTATTTATATTCAACAATAGAGAATACTTGTGCTATGCGTGACTTTACTGAAAAAAATTGAAGGCGCTGACGTTGTCCGCGCCTTTCTTGCGTTTATCCGCTTTACTTCACATTAACCGCCTGAACCTGCTTTTTCCGACGAATAAACTGATAAGCCATAGCCAGAACAATAAACCACAGCGGCGTGACAATAAGCGCCTGGCGTGTATCTGGCTGCAATGTTAACAGTACAATAACAAACGCGAAGAAGGCCAGACATATCCAGCACATAAAAATACCTAATGGCATTTTATATGATGACTCCGCATGTAGATGAGGGCGCTTTTTACGATATGTCAGGTAAGAGCACAGGATGATGCTCCAGATGAACATGAATAAAATTGCAGAGACGGTGGTCACCAGCGTAAAGACGGTCATTACGTTTGGAATCAAGTAGATCAATACCACGCCAGAGAGCAAACAAATACAGGAAAACATCAATCCCGTCGAAGGAACAGAACGTTTAGAAAGCATGCCGAAGCTTTTCGGTGCATCACCTTGTTTAGCGAGGCCAAAGAGCATGCGGCTAGTTGAGAACACGCCGCTATTGGCTGAGGATGCTGCCGACGTCAATACGACGAAGTTGATCATACTGGCGGCTGCTGGTAAGCCCACAAGAACGAACATTTCTACGAAAGGGCTGCGATCCGCAGTAATTGCACTCCACGGCGTCACGGACATAATCATGATTAGTGCAAATACATAAAACATGATGATACGAATCGGGATAGCGTTAATAGCGCGGGGCAGTACGACCTTCGGATTTTTAGTTTCAGCGGCAGTAGTACCAACCAGTTCGATACCAACAAATGCAAATACGGCTATCTGGAATCCGGCAAAGAAGCCACTTATTCCTTTAGGGAACATGCCGCCATCATTCCATAGGTTGGTAAAAGAGGCGACGTTTCCTGATGGGGAAGAGAACTGCATCATGACCAGCACGGCACCGACCAGGATTAACGCAACGATAGCGACAATTTTTATCATTGCGAACCAGAATTCCATCTCGCCAAACAGCTTTACGGTTGCCAGATTTAGCGTCAGTAATAGCAGAACACAAAGCAGGGAAGGGATCCACTGCGATAAATCAGGGAACCAGAATTGAGTGTAGGCGCTAATAGCTACGACATCGGCAATGCCGGTTACGACCCAGCAGAACCAGTAAGTCCAGCCAGTAAAGAACCCAGCCCATGGCCCCAGTAGATCAGCCGCGAAATCACTGAATGATTTATAGTTGAGATTGGAGAGTAATAATTCCCCCATTGCGCGCATGACAAAAAACAGCATAAAACCAATGATCATATAAACGAAGATGATCGAAGGGCCAGCCATGCTGATGGTTTTGCCCGAGCCCATGAATAGCCCAGTACCGATTGCTCCGCCAATGGCGATGAGCTGAATGTGACGATTAGTCAGATTCCGTTGCAGTCCCTTTCCCTGTTCAGGGGTAAGATCTGCGGCTTCTCTTGATTTTTCAACCATATAAGTACACTTTCCTGTTTCTGTCTGTGATGTTTTTTGAGCTCTTTGGCGGCTCTCATTTGAGAAAATCTAAACGAATAAGATAGCGCAACCTCCGTACTTATTACAGCGTATGTCTGAGATCGCCCAGCATAAAGCAGTCAGATAATGATGTAAGGTGAGGTTGTATGTTTTTTCGCCCTAAAATGAAAAGGATATAAAACGATGAAAGGTATATATAGACTGAGCAGGTTAACAAAATTGCCAACTGCTAACAATGCTATTATCGCGTATAAAAAATTAATATGAAGTATTTGACAGGTGCGCCCGGGAGGAGAATAATCCTCGCCGTTGGGTCGTTAGCTCAGTTGGTAGAGCAGTTGACTCTTAATCAATTGGTCGCAGGTTCGAACCCTGCACGACCCACCAACAATTTCAATGAGTTACAAGTTAATTTTCGAATTATTATTATTTTTTTAGTTTCTTTTAATTTATTTATCCCCGTCTTCTAATTTTACCGTTTTTTTTCACTGACTATAAATCCCTCATTTTTATTCTTTCTGATATTTTTACGTTTACTCCTGATTAGTTCATGCGGAGAAATATGGCTATTTTTATTCATCTGTCATTTGAGCATAGAACGAAATATAACGTGGTTGATGATATAACATGCAAGATGTTGCACTGCTTACTGAGGATATGTCCTATGCATCCCGAAGAGTGGTGAGAAGGTGCTATGCTTAGCCGAGGGATAGTCAACAGACTGTAGATAATGTTGCGAGTTGCATACACAGGGTTGTGTTTACATCCACTGGGGGCGGCGTTTAGAGTTAGCTGAAGTTTCCTGGTTAGCCATAAGCAAGTTTCTGCTTGATTTCGGAGGTGATATGGGGTTCGAAAAATTACTGGCTGTCATAGAAAAAAGTCACCAGGACCCAAAATCGGTTATCTCTTTGTCTGAACTGAGCCAGGCAATTCATGAGATAATTTGTACAGAAAGTTCGAAAGAGTACAAAATAAATGAATGCTTTACCGAGCTGAGAGAGCTGGTTGATGAAAGAAAAGAGCTTTCCAGAAAACAGTTCCTGGATAAAGCACTGGTGACGGAATTAACTCAATATAAAAAGAAAGAAAAGGCACTGCTTTTGAAACTCATTAGCATCGGAAATAAATAGACTAGAGTCTCTATTTTTTAAATCAAAAATGATAATGCTAAATATCACTACACCGTCCGAGCAAATTACTGAGATGACGGTGTAGCAATTAGTGCTATTTGCGGTAGCTGGTTTTGATTTGTTTAATCGTGTTATCAAAAACGGCCGCCTGCTCGGCATCGTCCAATTGAGCAATATATTTTTCCATATTGATGATGACTTTACCAGCGTCTGCCTGGCCGATAGCTTTTAATAACAGTGTAACCATAGCCTTTAAACAGGTAACCTCATGGGCCAGTGTTTCAGCGGATGCGACAGTAGAAAAATCTGCGTTGCTCATGTTTTTTCCTCAACAAGAAAAAGATGTTTGCCTTCGCTTGCGGCGTGCATTGCCGCTGGCACGACAGGCAGGACCAGATGGGGGGAGTATACCATAAAGCATATAATGGATTGATATTATTCACTGATAACGCCATTTTAGTGACTGTTTTTTATGCATTTAACTTATTTAAATAGCATCTATATTCTGGAGGGTTTTTTGTGGAAAAGGCTATAGATGTGTTTCGTTTAATACATATGATATTCGCTATAGATTTTTTTTTCTGAATATATTATTTGTATAATACAGTTGTAGGCGATGCTGAATTTTCCAGCAACACCTCGCTTACAAAAGTGAATTTTTATTGACATTTAAAATATAAAGCCAATTGCATGCCATTTAATTTGCATTGTTTTTCATACGTTTTGTGCCATGGAACTGTTTATACTGCTCGGCATATTTGAAATGTTAAGAGTGTGATCAACATACACCCTCAGGTTAACGATATATTGTTATGATCGGGAAATGCGCTTTATTCCTTCTCGGCATATTTTAAAATACATATTCATATAAATCAGTGTTCATTATTTTTTGAAACCAACGTAGTATCACCTGCAAGCAATTTTTCATGTAAGTGTTACTCCCTTTTTTGGAGAATTATTCTTTGATTAGCGTTTTTCTTGTTGATGACCATGAACTGGTGCGGGCAGGGATACGACGCATTCTTGACGATATCAAAGGTCTGAAAGTGGTTGGTGAGGCAGGCTGTGGTGAAGATGCCGTAAAATGGTGTCGAAGCAATAATGTTGATGTTGTTCTGATGGATATGAGCATGCCAGGCATCGGTGGGCTTGAAGCAACGCGTAAAATCTTGCGTTTTACTCCAGGTATAAAAGTCATCATGCTTACCATTTATACGGAAAACCCATTACCTGCTAAAGTGATGCAGGCTGGTGCCGCAGGATATGTTAGTAAAGCAGCAGCCCCTCAGGAAGTGATCTCTGCCATTCGAGCGGTGCATGCAGGAAAGCGGTATATTGCTTCTGATATTGCTCAACAAATGGCATTAAGCCAGTTGGAACCGCAGACGGATGCGCCGCTTGAGTGTTTGTCTGAACGCGAATTACAGATTATGCTAATGATAACGAAGGGGCAGAAAGTGACTGAAATCTCAGATCAGCTTAATCTTAGCCCTAAGACAGTGAACAGCTATCGTTACCGTATGTTCAGTAAGCTGAATATCAACGGAGACGTAGAACTGACGCATCTGGCTATCAAGCATGGGCTTTTTACCGCGGAGACATTGTTAAGTAGTGAGTGAGAGCTTCAATGCTTCGGCATTTTTAAAAACGGTAACGAGCCAGCCTGGGGTCTACCGTATGTACGATGCCGGCAATACGGTCATCTATGTTGGTAAGGCAAAAGACTTAAAAAAACGACTTGCCAGCTATTTCCGCAGTCATGTTGCCAGCCGTAAAACCGAGGCGTTAGTCAAAAGCATCAAGCATATTGATGTCACGATCACGCATACAGAAACTGAAGCCTTACTACTAGAACACAATTACATCAAACTTTATCAGCCGCGTTATAACGTCTTGTTACGCGACGATAAATCCTATCCCATGATTTTCCTGAGCGGGGATGCTCATCCGCGTCTGGCCATTCACCGTGGTGCTAAGCATGCTAAGGGCGAATACTTTGGCCCATTTCCTAACGGCAATGCCGTGCGTGAAACGCTACTATTGCTGCAAAAACTGTTCCCGGTGCGTCAGTGTGAAAACAGTGTCTACCGCAATCGCTCCCGCCCTTGCCTGCAATATCAAATTGGGCGCTGCCTTGGGCCTTGCGTTAGTGGTTTGGTTAGCGAAGAAGATTATCAGCAGCAGGTTGAGTATGTTCGCCTGTTCTTGTCCGGTAAAGATCAGCAAGTACTGAATCAACTCATCTCCCGGATGGAAGCAGCCAGTCGTGACCTGCATTTTGAAGATGCAGCACGAATACGCGATCAGATCCAAGCGGTTCGTCGAGTGACGGAAAAACAATTTGTTTCCGGCGACGGAGAAGATTTGGACGTCATTAGCGTTGCTTTTGATGCCGGCATGGCCTGCGTGTATGTCCTTTTCATCCGACAGGGAAAAGTGCTTGGCAGCCGAAGCTATTTCCCCAAAGTGCCTGGCGGTACAGAATTGGGAGAAGTTGTGCAAACTTTTGTCGGGCAATTTTATTTACAAGGAAGTTTAGGTCGAACGCTTCCCACAGAAATTCTTCTTGATTTTACCTTGCCTGACAAAGATTTACTGACGGAATCCCTCACGGAGGTCGCGGGTAGAAAAGTACAGATACAGACGAAACCTCGTGGCGATCGTGCTCGTTATTTAAAACTGGCGCGGACGAATGCTGCTACGGCATTGGTCACAAAATTGTCCCAGCAATCCACCATTCATCAGCGTTTTACTGCATTAGCCAACGTCTTGCAGTTGCCAGAAATCCATCGAATGGAGTGTTTTGATATCAGTCATACTATGGGGGAGCAGACTGTGGCATCCTGCGTGGTATTTGATGCAAATGGACCGCTACGCTCTGAATATCGTCGCTATAATATCAGTGGTATTACGCCCGGTGATGATTATGCCGCCATGGCGCAAGTCCTGCGGCGCCGATATGGTAAAGCGTTAGATGACAGTAAAATACCGGACGTTATTGTGATCGATGGTGGGAAAGGGCAGCTCGGCCAGGCTCAGGCTGTGTTTGACTCATTGCAGGTATCGTGGGATAAAAACAAGCCTCTGTTACTTGGCGTCGCGAAAGGCAGCGATCGTAAGGCCGGGCTGGAAACACTGTTTTTTGAGGCGACAGGTGAGGGCATAGCATTGCCCGCTGATTCTCCTGCGCTGCACGTTATCCAGCATATTCGCGATGATTCGCATGACCACGCGATTGGTGGACATCGTAAGAAGAGAGCAAAAGTAAAAAACACCAGTACGCTGGAGCTTATTGAAGGTGTCGGCCCTAAACGTCGTCAAACCCTGCTTAAATACATGGGAGGGCTACAGCCTTTGATGAATGCCAGCATTGAGGAGATTGCAAATGTTCCAGGAATTTCGCATGCATTGGCAGAAAAAATCTTCCATGCATTGAAACACTAGGGACAATGTAGCAACATACTCCTAGTATCCACTCCAGCCAGATAGTTACCTAAGCGCTATGCAATTTAATATACCGACGTTGCTTACCCTGTTTCGTGTTGCTCTTATTCCGTTTTTCGTGCTGGCGTTTTATCTTCCATTCGTCTGGGCACCGCTGCTTTGCTCGTTGATCTTCGTGTTTGCTGCCGTGACGGATTGGTTTGATGGTTTCCTTGCCCGCCGCTGGAAGCAAACCACGCGCTTTGGTGCTTTCCTCGACCCTGTTGCGGATAAAGTGATGGTGGCTGTCGCGCTGGTGTTGGTGGCGGAATATTATCATTCTTGGTGGATTACGCTGCCGGCTGCAACAATGATCGCGCGGGAAATCATTATTTCAGCATTACGTGAGTGGATGGCTGAAATTGGTAAAAGAAGCAGCGTTGCCGTTTCGTGGATAGGAAAAGTTAAAACCACGGCTCAGATGATGGCGCTTTTTGCTTTGCTATGGCGTCCAGAGCGCATTGTTGAAGGTATTGGTGTTGTGGCGTTGTACATAGCAGCAGTGCTGACTTTCTGGTCCATGTTTCAATATTTAAACGCTGCGCGCCACGATTTGCTTGAACCTTGATCGAAGCGCCGTAAAAACCAGCAAACGAATGCGGTTGCTTGATAATTCTGTTGACTCAACGCGTCAGGTCAGTAGAATGCACCGCATCAACAGCAACGCTGGTTTATAAGAAGTTAGAAAAATCAGTGAGTTCTGTGTTGCGGGAATAGCTCAGTTGGTAGAGCACGACCTTGCCAAGGTCGGGGTCGCGAGTTCGAGTCTCGTTTCCCGCTCCAATTTATGATCTGTAGACAGCTACTGAAGTCTGCAAGTCGTTGAAAATAGGACCTTCGGGTCCTTTTTTCGTTCCAGCGAAGTCTACTGGAATCCGTCTACATCCACGCTTTTTTAGTCCATTTTTTAGTCCATAAAAAACGGGTGCGTGGGGTTCCGTATTCTTGCTGGGTCGGAGCGAGCCATGAGTCGAGGATCTAGCCTAACTCTTCAAGTTAGGAGCTGGAACTATGGCACTATCAGACATGGCGGTTCGCCAAGCCAGGGCAACAGGCAAGGCCTATACGCTAGGCGACATCGATGGTCTCTCATTGGCTGTGACCGACATGGGCGGTCGGTCTTGGCACTTCCGCTATTCTTGGGCTGGCAAGCAAAAGCGTATGTCCTTGGGGACTTACCCTGAGGTCGGTTTGCGTGAGGCGCGAACGCTGCGCGATCAGGCTCGTGCCCTGCTTGCCAAGGGCATCAATCCCAAGCTCGATCGTAAGCATAAACGGCAGTTCGTACGACTTGCCGACGAGCACACATTCAAGGCTGTGTTTCTTCAATGGGTTGAGCATCGTAAGCTAGAGCTCAAAGAGGGGCGCAACAGCACCTTGTCGCAAATTCTGCGCATCTTTGAGCGTGATGTGCTGCCAAGCCTGAGTAAGCTCTCTATTTACGACGTTCGTCGTGCCGACTTGCTGAACGTGCTCTCCAAGATTGAGCAGCGAGAGGCGTTCACCACCGCAGAGAAAGTACGCTCCTGGCTCAATCAACTGTTCCGCTTTGCGCAGGTGAAAGTCGAAAGACTAGAGAGCAATCCGGCATCTGACTTGGATGTGGTAGCTGTTCCTGCTCCACCTGTTGTTCACAATCCTTTCTTGCGTTTACCTGAGCTGCCCGAACTTCTGCAGAAAGTGCGACGTTATCGTGGGTCGATCACGACGCAACTTGGAATCCGCTTGTTGCTGCTGACGGGCGTGCGTACAGGCGAGCTACGGTTGGCGACTCCGGAGCAGTTCGATTTGGAACAAGGGCTGTGGATTATTCCTCCGGAAGTGGTCAAGCAACTGCAAACGGATATGCGCAAGAAAGGCAAGCGACCCCAGGATATTCCCTCCTATATCGTACCGTTGTCTATTCAGGCGATTGAGATTGTTCGCTACCTGCTCGAAGAAGTGAGGCCGGCACAACGGTATCTTTTCCCGCACCGCAGCGATTTGAAAAAACGTATCAGCGAGAACACGTTGAACGGTGCCCTCAAGCGTATGGGTTATCAGGATTTGCTCACTGGTCACGGCATCCGTGGCACGATCTCCACGGCACTCAACGAAGTGGGCTACCCCAAAGTTTGGGTGGACGCCCAGCTTTCGCATTGCGATCCCAACCAGGTGAGCGCAGCTTACAACCATGCACTCTATGTAGAGCCCCGACGCAAGATGATGCAGGACTGGGCGGATCGGTTGGACTTGCTGGAGCAGGGAGAAGTAGAAGCGGCCAGTCAGCATCTGACCATTCGCATTGATGGTGTGCCCGTTCTGGATGAAAGCAATGAGACGGAGGCAATGCTGAAAGATGTGTCACCCGTCGGTGGCATTACGCCTCACCGCTTGTCTGCTGTGCCGGCACGCCCTGTGCCTGAACCTGTAGTTGAAATCCCTGTTTCTGACCTGCAGCGTGAACGGATGGAAATGCTTGCAGCTTATGAAGCACCGCACAACTTGCCAGTCGTTCAGTTTGCCAAGCTGGCCGGAAAATCCAAGGATCAGATTAATCGAGAAATCAAGGCGGGCAAGTTGTTGACAATCAGCCTTGGGAACCGTGGGCAGAGGGTGCCTGAGTGGCAGTTGGTGCCGATGAAACTCAAACTGACGCAGGTTATGATGAAGATGCTTCCCCATGCTGAAGGATGGGATGTATATCGATTATTAATCAGCGTTCATCCTGAACTGGATGATCGTGCAGCTATTGATATTATTACGCCGAATAATATGGGCAATGTTGTACAGGTGCTACTGCCATCACAAGCACTTGAGTTTGACAGAAAGGTGTGAGGAGACTTGTGGGGCGCTCGGCTAAGCTATACGCCCTTTGGTCTGGATGAGGAGGGGATCGATCATAACGACGCTCGAAGGCACTATATTTATTTACGGTAAATCCAGCTAATGGATAAGATGTGCGTCTAACTACACAACGAGCGATGTCCTATGAAAGATTCTCCTGTGTTAAAACTTCAAGATATGGCTGGCTCAAGCTCTACCAATATTGAAGATTTGCTCTCAAGAGCAAAAATGATATCAGTAAAACTTGGTTTGAAAGATATTTCAGAATGGCTGGAATATGAGCTAAATGGTTATCCTAGCTACGATTTTTTGCCTGCCTATAGAGTTCTAGTAGGCACTTCCATTCGAGCCTTTAATCCTTATGTGGGGTGGATACCTTGTAATCTTGGTAATGTAACCGATCAATATCAAGAAATATATGGTTCACTAACCACGGTTCATATAAATAACCCTGTGTCGATGTTGGTCGAATACTCTAAAAGCGAATCTACGCTTTATACGGACTTGCCTGCGTTTATGGCTGAGTTTCTACAGAAGGCCTCTGGCACCAATTTTCGACTGTGTTGGGAAATAAGCCCAACGCAAATCACTAAAATGATATCAAATATCAGATCTAAGATATTGGATTGGTCGTTGTTGCTTGAGAGTAAAGGTATTTTTGGTGATGGGTTGTTGTTTTCACTAGAAGAAAAGAGGGAGGCGCAGAACGTGACTTATAATAATACGATTAATAATCATGGTAATGGAATGACCGTAATTGGTGACGTTAATAATGATAAGGGCGTCGTCGGTGGTGCTGTTAGTCATGTAAAACAGAAAAATATTAATGCTGAATTCAGCATTCTTGAGCGCCAACTCAAAGAGCATGGTATTGAGGATGCTGATATTCAAGAACTCAAGCAGGTTGTTGAACAGATTCCCAAACCGTCTTCCAAAGAAGAGGTTGAGAAAGGCTTTGGGGCGTGGATCGGTAAGATGACAGGTAAAGCATTTACAGGGGCAATAAAAATTGCTGGAGCAGCAGCACCTGCACTGCTTACTAACTACATCTGCCATCACTATGGTATTCCCGTATAAGTTCCTATCAGTATGAAGAAGAGGTATGCCTAGGTCATTAATTTGCATACCTTTCTTATGTGATAGTGCCTTAATGATGTGGGTTGTCTCTCTGTCGATGCGAATGCATTGTTGTTAATAATGCTTTTGTTGTTTTCTGGAAATAAGAAATAAGTAGTGTCGCTGCTTTTGTTGGGTAGAGGCATCCCTTGTTTTTCATAATCATTAAATTGATGCAGCGCTTATTTCCCTGGTGTGTAACGCAAGTCAATCAACTATTCCTAGTTTTCCTTTCCAGTTTATTGCCATCATCATCAAAATACCGACTAGGCCAGATTTCGGCGGGCTCCACGCCGAGTGCATTGGCAATCAGTTGTTCGCCTTTCGGCCAGGAGCGTGTGAGTGCGTTGGCGAGAGTAGAGGAGCTTAGCCCTGCTTGTCGGGACAAAGCAGCCAGTGTGGTGTGCTTTTTGCGAAGGCCTGCGATGATATCGGCGTTGTGCCAGTCCTGCTTGTTCATTGTCATATGAAGTAACCCTGAGTCTTACTGCTGGTGGCGATTCAGACAGGGTTTGCAGTACCGGGCAAGTTACCTAAACCGGCGAGGACAATGTCCTCCCCTGCCTGAACCGCCATAACAGGGGCGTACTCAGGCACATCAGCGTGTGAACGCTGATGGGTAACTCGCTATGGGGCTGCAAATCCCCGCCAATGGATTTTGCCAAAGGCATAGTTAAGATAAGTGAAATTTGCAGCTTTCTCAAATTAAAATGTTTTTGAATTGGCGGTTGGCGAGAGTGGATTCAATTAAATCTGCCTGTCGTGAGAGTGCTGCCAAGCCGATGCGTTTCTTGTGAGTGGAGTGCGATATCTATTTGATGTCAGTCCTCTGCTGCGTCATAACCATAAATAGATCCATGTTGTGGGTGGCGATTCGGACAGAATTTGCACTGCCGGGTATTTGACCCAAAATTAATGTTTTCAATTTATTAACTGGACGATTAATAGCCATAACCTTTCAAAAAGACTGCGGTATAAAAAACTAACAAAAATTGTCAGAACAACTGAGAAGCTCAGGCCATTTATTGCGCAGATCACAGAATAATCCAACTGCCTGGGCCAGTTTTACAAAGAATCATCATTGTTTCGGGGTGGCCTGAGCAACTTCTTGCTCAAATTTGGCTTAGGGAAAATTTGATTTAAGAAAATAAGCAATAAAAACATATGGATAAAAGTTGGCGTGGTTATTGATATGAGTAACGACGAAGCGTTACCTATATCAACAACAAGGAAAGGAGCAAGACTATGCCAACTCCATGCTATATCAGCATCGAAGGTAAAACTCAGGGCAACATCACCGCAGGGGCGTTCACCTCTGACTCTGTCGGCAACATCTACGTGGAAGGCCACGAAGACGAAATGCTGGTTCAGGAATTCAAACACGTCGTCACCGTACCAACCGACCCACAGTCCGGCCAGCCATCCGGCCAGCGTGTCCACAAACCATTCAAGTTCACCGTTGCGCTGAACAAGGCCGTGCCGCTGATGTACAACGCCCTGGCCTCCGGTGAAATGCTGCCGACCGTCACCCTGAAGTGGTATCGCACCTCAGTGGAAGGCAAGCAGGAGCACTTCTTCTCTACCGTGCTGACTGACGCCACCATCGTTGACATCAACTGCCAGATGCCGCACTGCCAGGACCCGTCCAAGCTCGATTACACCCAGTTGATCGAAGTCTCTCTGGCCTACCGCAAGGTTGACTGGGAGCACACGGTTGCCGGTACGTCCGGCTCTGACGACTGGCGCACGCCTGTCGAAGCCTGATGCGGCTCAAACCCGGACGCCACGTCCGGGTTTTCTGCACTGAGTCATGGCCCCTGCCATGCCTGAGTGTGGATGACAGCATCAGGAGGACGTGTGGCAAACAGTACAGGATTACAGTTCACGGTAAAGGTCGGTGCCTTGCCCGAAAGCACCTTTGCGGTGGTGGATTTTCAGCTCAGCGAGGCACTGAACCAGCCGTTTGCCCTGTCGCTGAATCTGGCCAGCCCGTTACCGGGTGTCGACTTTGGCGCGGTACTCGATCAGCCGTGTGAACTGCGGGTGTGGTATGAGGGAGAACTCAAACGCCGGGTCAGTGGCATCATCAGCGCCTTTGCCCAGGGTGACACTGGCTTTCGCCGGACCCGCTATCAGGCAGAAGTTCGCCCGGCGCTGTGGCGGCTGGGGCTGCGCACCAATGCCCGCATCTTTCAGGCACAAAAGCCCGAGGACATTATTGGTGCGTTGCTGGAAGAGTCCGGTATTACCGATTACGCCTTTGCGCTGCGTCATGAGCACGCGCCCCGTGAATACTGTGTGCAGTATCGGGAAAGTGATTTAGCCTTTATTACCCGACTGGCAGCGGAAGAAGGCCTGTACTTCTTCCACGAGTTTGAGGCTGGCAAGCACCGGGTGGTCTTTGCCGATGATGCCGGGGCGCTCAGCAAAGGCCCCGAACTGTTCTTCAACCTTGCCACGCAGGGCCTGAGTGAAGGCGAATATGTCCACCGTTTTCGCTATGCCGAAGCGGTCAGTACCGCCGAGGTCGCCCTCAAGGATTACAGCTTCAAAGCACCGGCCTACGGACTGCTACACCGCAAGATGAGCAGTGAGCTGGAACACCAGCGCGACACCTACCAGCATTTTGACTATCCGGGCCGCTTCAAGAAAGACCCGAGCGGCAAAGCCTTTACCGGCTATCGGCTGGATGCGTTACGCGCGGGTGCGATGACTGGTTCCGGTGAATCCAACGCCGCGATGCTGATGCCGGGCAGCAGCTTTACCCTGACTGAACACCCCAATCTGACACTCAATGCGGCCTGGCAACTGGTGGCCATCACCCACAGCGGGCAACAGCCGCAGGCGCTGGAAGAGGAAAGCGGCGGCGAACCCACCACCTACAGCAACAGTTTCGAGGTGATCAGTGCCAAATCGACCTGGCGTGCCGGTCTGCCGTACAAGCCGATGGTCGATGGTCCGCAAATTGCCACTGTCGTCGGCCCGGCTGGGGAGGAAATCTACTGCGACGAATACGGGCGCATCAAACTGCAATTCCCGTGGGACAGATACGGGGCCAGCGATGACCAGAGCTCCTGCTGGGTGCGCGTCAGCCAGGGCTGGGCCGGTGGTCAGTACGGCCTGATCGCCATCCCGCGTATCGGCCATGAGGTCATCGTCAGCTTCCTTGAAGGCGACCCGGACCAGCCGATTGTGACGGGCCGTACCTTCCACGCCACCAATCCGTCACCGTACCCACTGCCGGCGAACAAGACACGTACCTCGCTGCGTACTTCAACGCACAAGGGCGCGGGTTTCAATGAGCTGCGTTTTGAAGACCAGGCCGGGCAGGAAGAGGTGTTTATCCATGCCCAGAAGGACATGAACACCGTGGTGCTGAACAACCGCAGTACCACCGTGACTGCTGACCATACCGAAAACATTGGCGGCAATCAGACGGTGTCGGTCATCAAAGACCAGTCCACTGAAATTCAGGGGCAGCAGACTATCGCCATTCATGGCAATCGCAGCACCGTCATTGGCACAGAGGGTAAGGGAGAATCGCACGAGTCTCTGCAGGTGAAAAACAACATCCTTATCCAATCGAAGCAAGGTGGCATCCTGATTGCCAACGACATCGGTTTTCTCAGTATCAGCGACGAAGGTGACATCACCATCAAGGGCAAAACCGTCACCATCAACGGCAATCGTATCGACCTGAACTGAGTCATAAGAACAACAAGGACGCTGAAACATGTACCAGATGAATGAAGGCACGTTGAACATTCCTGCACAATGGCGCGATGAATCCCTGCACGTTTTTGTCTTACCTGACGACACCACCAATCTGGTGGTCAACCGCACCCCGGTGGAGGGCGGTAAAACCGCTGAGGCAGCGTACCAGGACACGCTGACGCAGTTGTCGACGCAGCTTAAAGGCTACGAAGAGCGGCAGGCCTGGACGCTGACCCTGGATGGGCAAACCGCTCAAGCGGTTGAGTACACCTGGCAGTCGCCCGAAGGGCAGATGCATCAGGTGGTGGTGATGCAGATGCGTGACAACCTGCTGCTGACCTTCACCATTACCGCCGCCGATGTGCTCAGTGATGAGAACAAAGCCAGCTTGCTGGCCGTGATTGAGACCTTCAAAGCAGTTGAATCGCCTGCCACACCGGAGGATAAGGCAGGTCGTCATGCGTGAGGAAATTCTCTCCCGCATTGCGCGGGTCGGGGCGATGCACGCGGGTAACCGCCCTAAACCGCCGCCGGATTTACCTGAACCGGGCCAGGGTAAACCGCCTACTTCGCCGGGTAAGGCCATCAAGCACAGCAGCTTCTGGGGAGCACTGGCCGGCGCGGCTGTCGGGGCGTTAATTGCTGCTGCCGCGTTTACCGTGGCAGCAGCAGCCGTCGCGGGTGCGGTCGTGCTGACCGGTATCACGGGTGGCGCTGGTCTCGCTCTGGTCGTGGGCGTAGTCAAACTGGCGGCAGGGGCGGCGCTGGTGTATGGGCTGAGTGACCTGATAGGCGGTGTCAGCAAACGGGTATCCGCGATGGTTGACAGCATGTCGCCCTCGTCAGGGGCGGTCAAGGATGGGTCGAAGAAAGTCTTTGCAGAAGGTAACCCGGTCTCCCGCGCTGAAATCGATGCGGTGCTGTGCGACAAACACAGCGGCCCGCAACTGATTGCCCAGGGCAGTGCCACGGTATTTGTCGAGGGCTACCATGCGGCGCGGGTGGATGACAAAACCGTCTGTGGGGCCACGATCAAGGAAGGGGCATCAACGGTGTTCTTTGGTTCAGGCCAGGCATCGCCACTCAAGGTAGCGGATGAGTTCAGCGGCTGGGAGAAAGCGCTGATACTCGCGGTGGAATTCCTGGTGCCCCCCAGTCGCGGTCTGTTCCGGGGACTGGGCAAGCTGTTTACCAAAGGGCCAATGGCGGTGCTGCGTGGCATGAAAGCGGGAGCAGCACATGCCCTGGAAGGGCTCCGTAGCGCTGTGCAGTGCGCGAAAAACGGCTTTAAAGAAAACAAAGGTCTGGCGCGTGTCAGCGAATCCATTCGCGGCTTCCTGAAAGATCCCGTCTACATCGCCAGTGGCGAAGTCATTGAAAAACGTCTCGATCTGGAGCTGGGCCAGACCGTTCCGCTGCTGTTCGAGCGTACTTACCGTTCTGGTAGCCCTCATACCGGCTTGCTGGGGCATGGCTGGCACGATAGCTGGAGTGAGGTGGCTACAGTGGGTCGCACCGAGCAGGGTGACATACATGTGACCCTCACCCTGGCGCAGGGCTACGACATCGATTTCACCTTCGGGATCGGTGCAACGGTGGTGTACTGCGCCGAATACCCCGAATTCAAACTGGTGAAACGCCATAACGGCTTTCACCTGTGGCACCGCGACAGCCAGACCTGGCGTGCCTTTACCGTCAAGCAGGGAGACCAGCTACTGCTGTCGGCTATCACCGACAACCACCGCAACCGCATCGACTTTCTGCGCGATCCGAAAGGTTACCTGCGCAAGATCAGACACAGCGACGGCATCGAACTGCTGCTGGTGTGGCAGGGCGAGCTCCTGCGCCAGGTGCAGCGCATTGACGGTGGCCAGAAAACGGTGCTGGCTGAATACCGGCAGGATGAACAGGGACGGCTGGTCGAGGCGGATGCCGCGCACGCTTATCATCTGTTCTACGACTATGACAGCCATCACCGTCTGATTCGTTGGCACGACAACGACCAGACCTGGGCACGGTATGAATACGACCATCAGGGGCGCTGCGTTTATACCACCTGTGCCGATGGCTACCTGACGGCCAATTTTGAGTACCTGGCCGACCGCGTGGTGATGATTGACGGGCTGGGGCAACGCCATGAATACGGCTTCAATGACCTGTACCTGATGGCGTGGGAAAAATCCCCGCTTGGCCATGTCACCCATTATGAATACGACGACGTCGGCAATCTGCTGAGGGAAACCTCTCCGGCAGGGCGGGTTGTGGAATTTGCCTATCTGGACAACAGCGGGCTGGTCAGCACCTTTACCGACGGCAGCGGCTACCAGTGGCACTACGACTATGACCATTATGAGCGGCTGACCGGCATCACCGACCCATTGGGCCGAAGTTGGACCTGGCAGTATGACAGCAAGGGCAATCCGCTGAGCCTGACCGGGCCGGACGCCAGCGAAGTCCGGTTTGCATGGAACCGCTACGGTCTGCTGACTGAAGTGAGCGACGAACAAGGCCGGACGCAGGCCAGCCTGTTTTACGACCACCGGCACCGCCTGATGAGTGCCACCGATGCAGAATCCCGGACGCAGCAACGGCGCTACGACCAGCAAGACCGCCTCACGAGCTGGACACGCCCGGATGGTGCCACTTATCGGCTTGGCTACCGCCGAGCAAGCTGGAAACTGCCGGAGCAACTGCTGCGCCCGGACGACAAGCAAGAGCAGCGCCAGTACGACAAACACAACAACCTGCTGAACTACACCGACGGTAACGGCGCGGTATGGGCACAAACCTACGGCCCGTTCGACCTGCTGACTTCACGCACCGACGCAGAGGGACGCACCTGGCGGTACGACTACGATAAAGAAAGCCAGCAACTGGTGTGCGTCACCGCACCGGATGGCAACCGCTGGCAATGGTGGTTGGATGCCGATGCACGGGTTATCCGTGAGCGGGACATGGCGGGGACGGAAACCCACTATGGTTACGATGAAGACGGTCACTGCATCAGCATCCGCAACGGCGAAGGAGAAACCCGCCACTTTCTGTACGACGGGCGCTGCCTGCTGATTAGGGAAACCGCACCGGACGACACCCTGCACTACCGCTACGATGCGGCAGGCCGACTGACCGAAGTGACATCCTCCACCAGTCATATCCAACTTGAATATGACGAGCGTGACCGGGTGGTACAGGAGCGGAACAGCGGAACAGAAATCCGACGCCAATACCAGGGAGAGTCGCACACCGTTACCCGCAGCCTGCACTGGGAGGGCGAAGAAGACAGTGCGGCACTCACCAGCACCTTCCGTTACAGTGCGACGGGTGGACTGCGTCAGGTGCAGTTACCGGATGGCGCGGAGCTGACGCTGGCGCACGACAGTGCGGGTCGGGAGTCTTCCCGGCAGAGTCAGGCTGGCTTTATGCAGCACCGTGAATACGGTGCTATGGGCTGGCTGACGCGGGAGATGAGCGGCCAGGCGGTGGACGGTCGCCTGCAACCGACCCAGACGCGGGAATACCTGTATGACGGCGCAGGCAACCTGACCGGCACCCGGCGCAACCGTGAAGCAGCGGGCTATCAACTCGATGCCAGCGGACGGGTGCTGTCGGTACTGAGCGGCGGCACGGGGCGCAGCGTAAACACCGAAGAACAATACCGCTATACCCGCAGCGGGCTGCCGCAAGATGCCACCCGCCTGACCGAATGGCAGTCCGGACGCCTGACCCAGCAGGACAACACTCACTATCAGTACGACAAGGCCGGGCGGCTGATACGCAAACAGGTGGTGCAGCCGGGCTATCGGCCTCAGGTGTGGCACTACCGTTGGGACAGCCGCAACCAGCTCCGGGTTGTGGATACGCCAGCGGGTGAGCGCTGGTTCTACCGTTACGACCCGTTCGGACGGCGCATTGGCAAACGCTGCGACCAGACCCATGAAGACATCTGCTATCTGTGGGACGGCGACCAGGTAGCCGAGGTGCGCCATTATCGCGACGGAGAACTGGTGTCGCGCCGTCACTGGGTGCATAACGGCTGGGAATTGTTGGTGCAGCAGCGCCAAACTGTGGAGGGGAGCTGGGAAACTGATTTTGTGACTAGCGGCCATAATGGTGAACCGCAGGCTATCTTTAATCCACAAGGTGAAATTCGCTGGCAGGCTCCGCGCACCAATTTATGGGGGCAGCGCTATACAGATAATACTGAAAACCTTGATCCAGGGCTGGCGTTTGCCGGGCAGTACCGTGACGCGGAAAGTAGCTTATGCTATAACAGGTTCCGCTATTATGATCCGAGTGGTGGCTGTTATATCTCGCCTGACCCGATCAGTATTTTGGGGGGGGAGGGTAACTATGCCTATGTGCCTAATCCTATTCGCTGGATCGACCCGTTTGGATTGGCTGGGTGTGGGGAAAAGGCGAGGAAATATGAAGAAAAAATACAGGATATGTATGGAGGGAAACTTCCTCAGTCAGCAAGGGAATATAGCTCTGTAGTTAATGGTAACAAGGTTAATGGGATTGCAGATCATGTTGTTAGCATCAATGGTAGAAATACCGCGATTGAGGCTAAATATGTTGAGGATTGGGGGCGTTCAATTAGAAATCCTGAAAGTGCGATAGGTGGTAAGTCTTTTGCCATTAAGGAGCAAGAAAAAATGCTTGCTCAAGCGCAGAAATACTCGGCTGCATTTGATGATGTTATTTATCACACAAATAGTCGTGAGCTGGCTAATTACTATGGTTCGTTATTTCAGGATGCGGGTCTCAACAATGTAATATTTAGGATATTTCCGTGATGAGTGATTTTAGAAGAGAGATTCCGGGTTTGACACCTGTTGCGTGGAGAGAATATCGCTATATTTCTGATGATGGTAGGGATAAATTTGTTGGGAATGGCTTATTCGACAAGGTGACCGGTAAAGTAGAACCTCTAATACCAAAAAGTGGTGGGGCAATGGTAGAAAATTGTAAGCTATGGCTACCTTCAGGTGAGCTTTTTCATGCCTTATCATATAAGGGAGATATTGAGGGCTGGCGAAAGCAGATAGAGCAAGGTGCCATTCAGATGGGGCTGTTTATTGGCGAAATAGTCGGAGATAAAATAGTTCTTTCCGATGGGCGAAGTTATGAAATTTCTGCATGTACATTTGAAATGTATTAGGTGGATTTTCATGTTGTCGGATTGATTTGGCTGGCTGTTGATACGCAAGTAGGTAGTGTAGCGGGCTACCACCGCATGTGTGGCACTACCGCGAAGACAGCCGCAACCAGACCTATAACGATATCCGATTTTATGATTAATTTTTGATGTGTATATATTTTATTAAATATAATTAGATATTTCTGGCGCAGTAGGGGGTAACCTGAAACATGCTATCGCGGACAGATTGTTGACATGTTATCTAAGATGATACGCTAAGAACTTTGACGCCTCCACTGACCAATACTTCAATATTCCCATTCATCGAGTCTTCTGACCAATACTGTCTAGCTTTAAGAGATAGTTCAATATCACTCATGCTTTGAGAACACTCCCACAAAGGTTGGTCTCCTGTAATAAAAATATTTGATGTGTTTATCGGCTCGACTATTAAAATTCGGTAATCAGGAGCATCATTCAAAATAAAGTTGGCCCACTCTTTAATATCATGTTCTGATTGGGCTAAATAGATACAGCTTATTCTTGACGGCCTTTTGGAGAAAAATTTCTTTCTTATGGATTCGAACGCTATCTCTCTTCGTTTAAAGTATTTATATTTTTCCCTTTGTTTTGTTACGGTCAGTTTGTCATCTATTGAATAACCACTATTGTTAAGAACTGTGTCGATGTGGATGTTTGTTTTGTTTGGGCCGTGTGCGTAATCAATGAGTTCTATTATTTTATTATAATAATTATTATATCCTTCAAATGTAATAATTTCGCCAACGCTCCATTGGGTAACATCGGGAGATAGAATATTTATATGATAATATGTATTTTTCAAGATAAGCTCTCTAATGAAGATAGTGGATTTAAAGATGCTGCACTCTTCAAAATGCTTAGGAACGAAATGCGCATACCTCATCGTCTCGCGGTGTTAGTGTGCTCTAATAAAATACGCTGTAGCACCAAAATATTGCCCGATTCATCATAAAATCACTTCATCAAATAGCTATTTCCCGCCACTGGTCAACAATTTTTCTCGCCCCACACGTACAATTTCCGCGTGCAGTTCGACGATCTTCCCTGCGTGAGCATGTAGTGCGTTCACAACCCGCCAAAATCTATCTGGCTGCTCAAACTCCCATTCAGGAGGCACCGTACTTAATTGTGGATTATGTGTCGGGAAGGTTTCATCAGCAATAAGGCCGTAATATATATCTACCTCTGACCAAAGTTCCTTTTTAATTCTCTCTAGTTCAGGAGTAATGAACTCGCGCTCCGGTATGTTCCACTTGAAGTAAAACTCACGAATCGGCTCAAGTTCCAATTCTCGGAACGAAAATCCAGCCATGTTTGTTCGATTTAAGAAACCAATAACGCCATCAGAGCGAAGCAGAGTCGTGAGTTCACTCCATAGGGCGCTGTCATGCCTTTTTGCCGGATCATCGGCCGACTTGAATTGAGGGTAGTGCCCGAAGAAGACTTTTTCATCCTTTGCTAAGTCATTGCAAATGTCATCCCAGAAAAGCACATCGACCTTAAAATCATAGGCCTTGCTGCGTTTCTGCGAAATGTCCCTTACTGATTTTTGAAGCTTCGCATCTCTTGGGGCTGTCGTGACAATGTAGAGCCGATCCAGCTTCGGTGTGAATTTTTCAGCATTTTCTATCTCAATCTTGACAACATCTAAATCCAATTCGCCTGTTGTGTTTTTGCATTGAAGTCCGATGTGACGTTCATCATCGTCATGTCCCCAAATATCAACACCATTCTGCTTCTGCCCCTGTCTTCCATTACGGTAGAAATCTGTTGAGTTCCAACGCAATTTTGCTGCGGATAGGGTAATTTCTTCAAATTCTTCCCACGACTTTGGCGTAGGTACTTTGGACGACGAGATTGTAGGCATATTAGCTCATAAAAGTTTCTTTTTATTTTACCTTCATATCACGAATGAACGAAGATTTGAACGTGCCTGGCAAAAAAATATGTCCGTCATGCTACGTATCGAACCTCTCCGCGAGTTCCGTCCCTAGTGGGTTTCCATCGTTCTCTCGCTCCGCTATGGGCCGCCCCCTGAGTTTGTCTCCTTGACGGTCCCGTCCGTACGCTTCTTGGCTACCGGGCGATGAACTCAGGAAAGATGGTGACAACAATGCCAATCGCACAGAATAGCCGAAAGACTGTGTTTCAAAATCTAGGAATCCTGTATTCAGCTTGAACAGCACACCCTTTTCGTCAGGAGAAAGGTTACTCAATTCGCTTCCCGTTCTCCATAGCTGCGCTGTGATTATCCGCTGACCGATAACCAGATGTGCAGCGTAATTCTGTCCACCTTTGCGGATGCGCCGCATGAAAGCCGTTCGCAGCGGTGCGCTTATATTTCTACCGCAGTCGTGCTGGCTGAGCTTTCTTTGCAAAGAAGGATTCCAGGCTTTCATGGTGACGCAAATCCGCGTGCACGATGACGGCAAGCGCGGAAAAACAAAGCACATGATTCGCCTGCACTACGCCAGTCAGATCAACGGTGTGGGGGCTAACGAAATCGTGCAGTTGAACTCATACGATGGCCCCAACAGTCATCAGATGCTGGCCGGAATGTTCCGTTTATGTCCCTCACTGCATAGACGGAGCGAATGCGCAGGAATAGATACTGGTCTTCACATTGTGGTCTGCCAGCAGATATGCAGCGATGGTCTGCACCAGTTGAAAGCCTGAATCTCAACGCGACAGGGGCAGTCAGCAGCCTTTGCCACTTCTTTTGCTGCTGCATCCCTGAATCGCTAGGAGTTATCACCATGAACGCCGTTACCCAAACCGAAACCCGCGCATAGGCCGTCGGTCATAGGCTCGGTGGGAAGCAAAATTGGGTACGGCAGTGACCATGTCCGATGTTAACGCAAACTATTGCTGAGAGTTCAAAGTGTCAGGCTGTGCATTCGTTAAAGAATTTGCCTCTTTTTCTCGTTGCCACTGACGACGTATCCGATTCGCTTGGCGACGCTCACGCAACCTATCAAAACCACTAAACACATCTACTTTTGTGCGTTTTTGGCCTTTGGCAACTGGATTCCAGTTTTCCTCAATTTTCTTGATGGATTTTACGATCTCAATTAATGGGTCATCTCCGAGACGGCTTATTCCTTCATGGTCGGCCATATTCAATGTGTATGAATTTTTCTGACGTTGTTGGCTAGACGCATCGCGTTTCCAGATAATGTCAACTTGGTAGGAGTTTCCCTTCAGTAGCTCGAATTCAGACAAGTAACTCATAATGCCTTGACCGGGTTTGAGGACACTGATTTTCTGAAAAGGGATCTCGATCTGCTCTCCGTGTGCTTCCTTATTTTTCAGCGGAGGATCAAAAGCGATAGAGATGTCGTACGCTGTCGCATTACCAGTGTTGTCGATGTGAATGTCAAAATGCTGCATTGACCACCGATTGGGGGTGAGTGTAACGACAACATGCGGTTGAGATGAGGCTTCGACCATCCTTGTTGTTTCATGCGCTAGAGTTTTGGTTACGCGCCATAGAAAAAAAGTCGCGACAGCGGTAACTATTGTCCCTAGCGCACCGCCAATCGCAATAACCGTATTAACCAAAGATGGTATACCTTCCATTAAATTGCCTCTGAATTATCTGGTGACGTATCGCCTCGCGGCAGTTTGACGCGATCTACTAAAAATTATGGGCGTGGTCGGTGCGATGTGTGTTCCACTTACGGCCATTCTTGATGGATTGTAAATAAAATATAATCAATTCGCTCAGGGCTGATAAATTATTTTTTCGTGTAAGCGTAAAGGAATAATTAATTTGGCAGGGAGGTGTGATGTTTGAATGCAAAGGATTGCTGAAGGGGGATCTGAGGTGCAAAAGCGGTAACGAGTCGGGGCAAATATCCCTGCTTGATCTGGCATTAACGCTGACTGCCCAGAATACCGAGGCTGAGTTGTGTGACTGGCTTTTGTCCACGGTGGCATCCTACTGGCGGCCCCTGGGAGCGATACTTGGGCTGGTTAATGGCAGTGGCAGGCAACTCTTGTGTCAAGGTCAGGCGGCAGATGAACCCGTTGTGATGGAACTTGATGTGGATGATTTCAGTCACCCATTGGCCTATGCCCTGCATGAGAAGAAGGCACACGTCTGGTCATCGTTGAATGGTGGTGCGAGTATTGAGCACTTGGCCTTTCAACAGATGCTGTCGGAGCTGGGAGCTGCGTGTGGGCTGTATGCCATACCGATGTTATCGGATAGCGGCCCTGTGCAGGGAACACTGGCGCTGCTGGATACACCAGAGCGTTTACAACAATGGCACGACAGTGGAGAAGCCAGAAAGCTGGTTCAGATATTCTGCAACCAACTGGTGCTTTTGCGCCAGCGATCGGGAGGGCTGCATCAGCAGTCAATGCTTAGCGCTTCTGTCAAACGCGCTCGGGATGAGGTGTATCAGCAGGTACTGATAAAACGCATACAGGATGCACTGATCGGTCAGTCGTCATATATGAGGGCGTTGCAACAGAAGATCGGACAAGCGGCTGAGCATACGTTGTCGGTGCTGATTCTGGGCGAAACCGGTACAGGCAAGGATGTGGTGGCCCACCTGCTGCATCAATGTTCGATCAGGGGAGATGCGCCCTTTGTGGCGATTAACTGTGCTGCGATCCCCGAGAGTCTGATCGAAAGTGAGTTGTTCGGTTACCAGAAAGGGGCGTTTTCTGATGCTCTGAGCGACAAGGTTGGTCTGGTGGCGCAGGCCCATGGCGGCACGCTGTTTCTGGACGAGATCGGAGATATGCCGCTTGCCATGCAGGCCAAGTTATTGCGGGTGCTGGAGACCAAGTGTTTTCGCCCTCTCGGCGCAGAGCAGGAAGCACATTCGGATTTCCGGCTAATTGCCGCCACACATCATTCGTTGAAAAAGCGCATATCAGACGGTGCGTTTCGCCAGGATCTGTACCACCGACTATGCCAGTGTGTATTGCATGTAGCGCCACTGCGCGAACGTGTAGAGGATATTCCGCTACTGTGCCGTCACTTCACCACACTCTGTTGCAGACGGGAGCAGAAAGCACCCGTGACGCTGGAGCAGTCATTCCTGCGTCAGTTAATGCAGTATGCCTTTCCTGGCAATGTGCGGGAACTGCGCAACCTTCTGGAGGTTGCTTGTGCTTACACCTCATCCGGCCAGCAGATCTCTATGCAGTCACTTCCGCCCGAGGCGCAGAAACGGCTAACAAGTGGACTGGCTCAGGGAGAGGATTTTCAGCACATAGCGGATTTACGTCTCGCAGTACGTGTACGGGAGGCCACCATCCTGCAAGCGAGGCTACGGCAGTTCGGTGGCGATCGTCAGGCTGCCGCAGACAGTCTGAATATACCCAAGCGTACGTTCAATCGTAAATGTCTCAGGCAGGGGATCAGTTATTGACGGTATTGTGTCAATGAGTTTTGAGAACGATATGTGCAGCGCTGCGCCGGATTGCATGATTAAGTTGGCTCGTTCTCCAGAAGCGTTAAGTATGGATTATTGGGTGGTTGCTCCGAGAAGACGCTCGACGGGTCTGTGAGTAAGTAACCGTGCAACCGCCGAGTCTTTCTTGGCCCCGTCACCTGGCATGTCCAGATGTTCAGGCCGCTGGGCTGCTTTCGATGCGCCTGGTGCTTTTCGAAGCGCTTTTGAATCCACTGCCAATCCTGTAATCCCTCTTGTTTTGCCTGGGTGGCAAGTGTCGGGTGCTCCTGCGCATAGCGCTGGAAAATCCCAGGACTGACAAGATAGACCGTATCGCTCACGGTATGCACCATCGCTTTGGCGTCGTTGATGATGAGTTTGCGTGATTGAACTCCTTCCCTCAACCAGGCGATGAAGTGTTCGCTCGAAAGCAGTTTGGCAGGCTCAGGTTGGGATGGCGTATCCGAGGCCTGTGGCGGTATGGGCTCATCCGTGTCATCAGGTGGTGAGGTGGTGGGTTGTGCAGTGCTCGACTCACTGGAGGATGCTGCTGTGCTGGGGTCTTCGGCTGGCATCAGCATTGCGAGCATGTCTTCCATGACATCGTGTGGCGCAGTGGGGGACGGTGCTGTTGCAAGAGCGAGTGTGGGGTGAGCGGGAGAGGCAGAGACGGCGGGTTCGGATGTGGGAGGCATCGCGTCGCTGCTATCGGGGGAACTGGTATCGATCGTCACCGTTCCTGTGAAAGGATCTGGACGTTCTGACGCCTCCCAGATTAATGCCGGAGAGAGTTTCAACAGCGTGAAACTGTGTGACCAGCCGGATGCGCTGCTGATGGTGGCTTTCCAGATGGCCTTGCCATCCTGGGTTGGCTGCAGTACGCCATGCTCCTGCAACACGTTGAACACAGCCGTGTTATTGGATGGAATGCCTTCGATCCCCTGTGCCAGCAGATGGGCACGCAATTTGTCAGAGACGGTCTTGCTGACCAACCAAAGCGTATCCTCGGTCAGCCAGCCATCCGAAGCCTGGGGCTGGTTGATTTTCAATTCTTCCTTGAGCAGGTAACGCAGCCCGTCGAGTAACTTGCGCTGTAGCGCCTGCTTGGGAGCCGCCAGGATGATGCGGTTGGGATTTCCACCCAGTTCCTGCGCTACCGAAGCGCGATCGGCCTGAATGACGAGTTCGCCCAGCATGCCAGCGTGTTCGTATTGGCCTGCGAGCACATACAGCAGCGAAGTCCAGAGGGCAGGGTAGCTGCTGAGCCAGTCGAGGATGTGGTTATCGAGTATTTGCCGATAGAGCAGGCCAGTGGCAGCGCCATGAAGGCGATATTCACGGTCATCCCGGTAGCGAAAGCGGTAGGGTTGTGTCAGCGGCCCGTACCAGGGGTGCCAGAGGCTACCGTCTTCGTGCTCGATGTGCAGATCAACGGCAATCTTGCCGATGTCGTGGAGCAGTGCGGCATAAGCGATGGCCGCTGTCCAGGCTTCTGATTGCGCGGCTTGATCTTCGGGAGGCGCGCCTGCAGGCAGCAGGTGGGACTGCCGCAGTTTTAATGCAAAGGCGACGATCTCAAGTCCGTGATCGAGCATGCCGCCATGGTGAGCATGATGATGCGTTTCCGAGGCGGGAAACAACTGTACCAGCTCTGCGTAGCGCTCCAGAGGCCTGCGGTAAAGAGTGATGAATTGCTTGCGAGAGAGTGAGGTGCGCTGCCAGATGTGTTCCAGCAGCTTTTGCCGACGAGGTGTGGCCAGCAAAGACGTTGCGGGTTCTGGCTGGAGCAGCCCCTTTTCTGGCACGACAGGAGCAGGCTGGTGTGGCGTGGGCTTTTTTCGCTGGAACAGAGTAAACATGGTGATGCCTCAAGTGCGGGGTAAACGAGCCTTTTCCTTTTCTGGGTAGAGCCTTTCCCCTTGACCCCATTCCATTGCCTTTTATCGGTTTTACCCTTGTTGGAGCCTTTTGATATAGCGCTGTTTGTCTGTGCCATCGAGTATCAATGCGGCAGGGGGGAATTCTTTTTGTGTTGGGGGAATGGATGTCTATATGGAAATATGAAGGTGTTGTGTTGCAGATGCGTCGCCGTGTAATTATTTTGGCCTGAATCAATAGCAGTTCTTGCTTTGGGAGAAGAGCGGTTTGGTAGATTTAAATGGAAATAAAAATGACGAAAGATGTTGAGCGCGATATCAGTCGTATCAGGCAGGAGTTGACAGGTTCAGAATTGGATCTGGTGCAGCAGAAAGCACGGACCCTGAAATATTATGTGCGGGGTATTTATAACGATTTAGTGAAATGGAAGTTTACACGCCAATGTGAACAAGAAAAATCACAGCGCAATCTTGAAGTGGCGCTTTGTGTAATTGGTTTCATTGGAGTAATGCTGGCAATTTTCCGCTCAGCGGGAAGCGATATCGATTGGGTACGAGAACATACCCTGTCATTCCGATTGTGGGGTGTTGCCTTGTGTGCCATTTTCGTTGGCGTATCGCTGGAACGATCGTCTTTGGTGAGTTCTCTGTGGCGTTTTACTGTCACGAAGGTGTTGCTATCAATTGTACTGTCGGGGCTGGTGATCTATGCACGCGGTCAGGCAGGTATCTATGTCAATGATGTGTTTCATGTTGATGCGTCGGCTTTACCTATTACCCTGTTGTTTACAATCGGTCTTATGGTATTCAAATTGCTTTTGCCGTTTATAATCGTTGTGGCTGTGGCTGTGGCTGTGGCTGTGGCTGTGGCTGTGGCTGTGGCTGTGGCTATGTTTTTGGTTAATTTTTTACTTCTGGGGGCTTGGGTCAAAAATAAGTTTAATGGCGGAGATTCAGATTTGCCATTTCTTTACCCCGCTCTTTGCGTGTTTGTTTCATCCGTCCTTCTTTATCATGGATGGTTATGGCCCAGCGATCAATTGAGCGATACCCGAGTGTCTGAAAAAATCTATCTGCTGGCTCATGCTCTGGATTTTAATGATTCGCATCAATGTGCGAATGTACCTGCGGATCGGCCAGTGGTTTTTCTTGGTAATGCTCAGGACGCAGTGTTAGTTGCTCCGTATCAATTGGAAGACTTTGACTTTGCCACTTTCTTTGAGGCTTCGGTAAATGTTCCCCACCAATTTATGCGGATGCGATGTGAATATAAACCGGCACAAACGTTTCCAGAATGATGGTGATTGGCATATCTTGTCTCTGATAGTTTAAAATCGCACTGTCAGAGCAATAAGTGGGGCAGACGATCTCCGGTAGTTAGCTATTTGATGTATGGTATTTCTGCTCTAAGCTAAGTAGACAAGGCGATTTCTGTAACCACATCGCGTATCAATCGCTGTAAGGTGGGCTTTCGGTATAAGCGGGTAACGCAGGTATATGATGACCATGAATAGCACGAGCCATAACAGTATTGCTGAACGCTTTGGCCGTTGGCTCGGCAGAGGCTGGCATGGTTACGTGCGTTGTGAACGCAAAGTATCGAACTGGTTGGTATCCAAGGATGTGCCACAGCTTGCTGCCTTCGCGTTTTTGTGGGCAATCAAACTGGTTGTGCTTGGCGTACTGGCATATTTCGTCTTTTGGTTGGCATTGTTGATTGTGTTTGCTGTTGTTACTGGTTGGGCTGTTGGACAAGGTACGTCAGAAGATGATTTTGAATTAGGCTTCCCTGCGACGTTGGATGAGCTTCGCGAAATGCCAGGGTACGATCCTAATCTGCACAACGATACATCTCACGAGATGTATCGCGATGGTGATTGATCCGGCTTAAATCCTACCTGAGTTTTTTGGAGACTGTACCAGCCCCCTTTCCGCCAGCATTACCAGCATCCTTTGTGCCCGCTGAAAAACTATTTGCGATTGTCCCCGCCCGAATGCCCGCCCAGGCCAGCGCACCGACCCAGAATGCCGGGAGCACAATGAACATCGAGCCCATAACGAAGTTCAGCAACATGTCGCCGAAGGTATTGTGCATGCCTACAAGCGGATCAACATTGTTGTGTGGCCGATTCCAGCCCCATCCCCATCCGTAAAGCGCATCGAGGATCGTACTGTCGAGCCAGCGTGCAAGCTGGAACCAGAAATCCACAAAGAACAGCGCAAATTGCACGATGCTGAGCGTGACAACGGTCTTCAGGTCGTAGGTGCCGACCAGGAGCACCAGAGGGATACAGATCACCAGTGCCATCTTCAAGAGTGCAAGCACCATCGGCAGTGCCTGGCGTACGACGTCCAATGCCGGGAATGCGGCGATCCCTCCAATGGTCATGCCGATGTCGCCTGCAGCACGTGTGACGATATTTGGTAAGGTTTTGTCGATTTGACCGCCATAGTCTGTGTAGACATTGCCTTGGTTGAGTTTTTGCTGTCGGGGAGAAGCAAGCGCCCTGATGACGGAGTCATCTACCTCTGCACGGCTGATAAATCCCGCCCAGTTGGCGATGCGGCTGAGTAGGCTGGGGTCGACCTGTGCCAGCAGGCGTGCGCGCAAGCCGTTGCCACCATCGTTCCACCACTGTCGGCAACTTGGGTAGCCCGCACCGCTTGGCACCTGAGCCAGTCCAGCGTCACGATTGCTGTCGTAAGCCCAGCCCTCACGTGGTGTCTTGGCGCGGTAGGTGTCATAGAAGCCGCCGGTGCTGACAAAATAGGTCGAGCCGATCCAGGTCACGTCGTGCATTTGTGCTTCATCAAGATCAGGACGGCTCATGAACAGTTTGGCGCGTGCAGGGCCGTAGCAGTCGTGGGTAAAGTCTGCGACTTCCTGAGCCAGTAGGGGATCATCAATACGGGTGGCATTGATCTCCATCCGCATTTGTCGCAGGTCGGTGCCGCATGGGATAGCCGCCACCGAGGCACCCGTGATCGCGCGTGAGAGCGTATGCATGAAGGCCCACCAGACTGGCACTTTTGCACTCTGGTTGTTGAGGGTGCTGAATGATTGCGACCAGCCCGTGTCTTCGGGCTGGGGCACGCTGATCTGGCATTGTGCCGAACGCGCCTGATCGTACCTGATCGTGTCGAGGTCAACATCAATGAACGGAATACCGGCGAACATCACCACCACGATTGCCACCCATACCCGGTTTTCAATGCGCATTGAAGACAGTACGCCCTTGTTGCCTTCGTCGGCACCCTCGGTACGGGATCTCAGCCATTCGTCGATGATGATGGCTATGAAGGGGAGGACGAACACGCCGCTGGCAACCAGTACAGCCCAAATACCGTTGTGGACGACCCAGCTCACTAGGGTCAGGTAATACTCCAGATAATCGGTAGTGAAAAGCGTCATGGTCATACTCCCTTATACGTCCTGTAGCAACAGGCTGAATTCCAGCACCAGCAGTGCGGCGATACCGGAAATCTCGGCACGAATGAGCCTGCGCCGGGCGTCGGAGCGGGTATCGCGCAGGAGCAGGCGGCGGCGCATCCACAGCCAGCCATAAACGGTGGCACCGTACAGGCACACGCGCCACAACAGGAAATAGCTGGCCGCATCGGCCAGCCAGTGTTCCCAGCCAGCGATGCTGCCAGCGAAGTAGATGCCCAGGACGTTGGCTGTGACGGTGATGATCAGCAACGCCACCGTCCACAGGAGGACTCTGACGGTACGCCAACGGAACAGACGGTGTGATCGCAACCAGGCAAGACTCATGGCGTGTCTCCGGGGTTGGGGCGTTGCAACTGGTCAAGACGGTTAGGTACGGGATCGCCTTCATAAATGCCGCGTGAGCCTGCTGCGCGTGCGCTGTGGCGCTGGATGATGGCCATCGGCGAGTTGTTGGTGAGTTCGCGGCGCAGTTCAAGCTCGGTTTTGAGATTAAGGATCTCGCGGTCAAGCGTGTTGCTTTCCTGATCGACGGCGGCGATTGCCAATTGGTTGGCGGCGACGTTTGGCTCTTTCCTGCCGGTCAGTAGCGTACGTTGCAGCAGCAGGGCTTTTTCCAGTACCGATGCCAGCGCGACTTCGGAGGCCAGACGCCGGGCCAGGATGTCTTGATCAGGTTCGTCACGCAGTGCCTCGATCACGCCACGGGTGATGGGCAGTGAGGTACTGCCAGCCTTGCGAAGGTTCTCGAATGTGGTGCTGCGTGCTCCACTGACCAGTTCTTGCAGCGCTTCCAGTTTGGTGTCGTATTCGTCCTGGATGACCGGGGTCAATCCGACGCCAGGCAAGGTCTCAGTCTTGGTGCAGCCTTCGCAGGTGCGTTGTTCCTGTTCGCCCAGCACACGCGTGGCAAAGTCGATGGCTTGTTGGGGGGATGCCCACGTCTGGCAGGACAGGCTCTGGCAATTTGCCGGGTTGATGGGGGCGGTGTCGGTTACCCCACGGCCATTGACCAGGTTATAGCCTGCACGGGTTACGTCCCCGACGACCTTGATTGAGCGCTGACCTGTACCGCCGGCATTGCTGCCACCCACCCACGGTACGCCGTCGTTACCCCGGTTGTTTTCGGCCAGTTCAATGGCTGAAACAGCGTCGCTGCTGGCGACGGCCTGACGTAGCGCCATGCCTTCGGCGATCTGACTCCAGCCGAGCTGGCCGCCTGCGGTGTCTGCCATTTTTTCAGCCATCGCTCGGCAGGTGAGTTTGGAGCGATCAAAGTCGAGTCGGGCTTGCAGAACGCCATTGGTCAGCAGGTTATAGAGGCCCGGATCGGCCCGCTGGATGATCAGTGCGGGCAACGAGGCGACGGCGCTGGTGGCGTTCTGGATCACGTTGCCCATGATGTTCTGAAAGCCGTTGGTCAGCCCATTGAGCTGATTCTGGATGGTGGTACTGATGTTCATGTCACCGCAGATCAGGTTGCTGTTCCAGCCCACGCCGACACCAATCGAGCGCATGCCGGCCGCACCGCTCATTGATACGGCGTTACCGCCGCCGATGGAGTACATCACTTCATCACCAATGACGGCTCCGCTGTTCTGGAAGCCTCCGTCCTGTGCCAGAGCCAGGCCACTGCTCAGCGTCAGTGCAGCAACCCATAGCGTGGGTTGCCACAGGCGCGGTGCAAGAATTGAAAACGTTTTCGGGTCGAGACGTTTCATCATCATGTCCTCAGTTGAAATCCGCGCTGCCGAGAAAGGTCTGGCCGCGTCTCTGGCAGCAGCTATAAGGTCGCCAGAGTGCCCAGGCGTAGTTGTCTTGCTGTGCCTGAGTGCGTGTTCCGTTGTGTGGGAAGACCGTGCAGGAAGAGGCGGGACGAGGGGCCAATTCTTGCCATTTGCCGGTGGCAGCATCGCTTTCCATCAGTGCGCCTGCCGGCCAGTAACCGTCGCGTGCGTTGGCGAGCAGGGGTTGGTATACGTGCAGTTGCCCTCGGCGGGTCACGATATCGCCCGCCCGCTGGGCGACCACGGCGCTGGCCTTGTAGCTGTCCACCTGGTGCAGGAAACCGCCGCGTGGATAGATGTTGCCCCACAGGTTCAGTACGGTGCGTGCGCCGATCTCGCGCATACCGGGGATCAGCGCCTCGGGGTACACCGCTTCGGGAATGTTGTAGCGCCACGCGATGGTATCGAGTGTGCTCAGCAGGTACGGCATGAAGGCGGTGCCAGCACCATCGCAGATGGTGCCTGATGATGCGGCAAACTGACTGAACACCTGGCCGCCGGGGTGGCCGATCACGTCTGCGTTACGGAAACTGGATAGATTGTTCTCGTTGCCATGGTTGCTGGTGCCGTCACCACCGCTCCGGGCCGTGGTGTTGGTTTGGCTCATGGCGCGTACTTCAAGCCATGGATTTTCCCCGGTGTTAGCGTAGCTCGACACTACGGCGTCGGGGACGTAGTGTCTGACTTTGACGGAGGTTCGAACCGTACATCCGAACTTGGTGCAAAGCAGCCAGTAGCAGATCCCGGTGACCCGGTATTCCAGGCAATCAGGGGATAATGATGAGGAGATGATGGCAGCGGTGTTGAGGGCAAACGAGGAACTGGCTGCCGTGAGCAAAACGGTGGCAAGACTGACGCGCAGGCGGCGGGGGAGTCTCATGGCTGAGCCCTCCTGTATGTGTTGATACGCGCCACTGCTTTGGCGACGTCAGGTTCGCCATAAACCACATAGCGTTGATCGACGATGACGGCCGGAAGGGTGGTAATGCCCAGGCTCCAGGCATCGACAACATCCTGATAGGCCTCGTTGATGCGTTGCTGCAGCGCTGTGCCGCCTTCTCTCAGGCGTTGTTGCACGATGATGGCGGCGCGTGCCGGGTCTTGGGGGAGGCTGGCTGCCAGTTCGGCCTCAATACGTGAGGGGCTGTCCAGTTCGATGAGCCGGGTATTACCCAGGTTCTGAACCGGGTGTCGTGTGTCGCTGACGACAACTACATCTGCGGCCTGCGCCAGCGGGCTCAACAGGGCAGTCAGCATGACGATGGCAAGCGTATGCCACCAGAATGAAGAGGTTGAAGCGGGAGCCAGCATAGTGGAGCACCATGAAATTGATCATGGTGGTAGTCCACTCCAACTGGCCTCAGGAAGCGACAAACAATCAGGACATGGTGATCCCCTGTTTTTGAGAGCGTAAAAAAGTATCGAATCCCTCTGCTCTGAAGGCCACAGACTACCTGGGCGTGTGGCCAATGATGTCAGCAGGCAATTTGGGCTCCTTATCCGAGGCTTGTGGGGCGGAGAGCAGATCCAGCGCTGATAGCAAAGCATCCCCCTGTACTGGACCTGTCAGTAACATGGCGCGGTTGGTCTGCTGGTCGATCAGTCGCAGTGATGGCGTAGCCTGTACGCCTTCCTGGTGTGCCTGTTCGACTTGACGGTGGATCAAGCTGTGGGGCCATTCGCTATCCATGCAGGACCGCATCGTCTGGTTCAATCCGGGGGGCGTGGTATTCGGTGGCAGTCCCTCGCCGTTGCCTCGGGTGTGCTGGTAGATCCAGGTAATCATCTGCCAGTAGGCATCATGACCACCGCTTTTGCCGGCGCACTCTGCCATGCTGGCCTGGTGCGATGCTGCAGGTTCATGCGAACTCAGGATCAGGTGATGCCATTGCAAACGAATATCGTGTTGCTGCGCGACCCAGTGTGCCAACTCAGGGTAGTAATCCTTGCAGTAGGGGCACTCCAGATCTGCGTACAGGATCAGGGTGAAACGGGCATTCGCCGCGCCTTGATGCCATTGAGAAACGGATGGGGCGGGTGGCGAGTTTACACCGCCACTTATTGGATGCGAAGGTCCCTGAGGCAATGGAGCATAGAGACGCCAGATCAGCAGTATCAGGATGGTGAGTATCACTATGGTCGTGGGCCATGCCAGACGGCGAAGTGTTTTGATCTGAAAAATGGTGGCCATTTTTACGGTAGCTCCAGGATGGATAGGGACAGTGCCAATAGCTGAGTCGAACATGGCTGGATGGTGGTGTAGAGCAACAATCCGGTATCTGCGAACACGCTTTCCGGCCATGGATGATGGCGTCTTTTTAGAGAGGGCTTTGCAGCATTGCGATGTGTTAGATTTTTTTATAGAATATCTAACCAAAGGAGGCTGTCATGAGTACATCCCAAGCCATTCGAGAACGTATCGCTGCCCAGTTGGCAGGCGAGCCTTTCACGCCCGCTCTTTTTGCCGGGTTGGGGTCGCGTGCGGCTATTGATCAGGCGCTGATGCGGCTTAACAAGGCTGGCAGTATTGAGCGCATCGGCCATGGTTTGTATGTCGTCCCCAAGGTGGGTCGCTTTGGCATCAAGACGTTGCCCGCACCTGAGCAGATAGCACATACACTGGCTGATGCGGAAGGGGCGACGATTGAGATCCATGGTGCCGAGGCCGCACGGCGTTTTGGCTTCTCTACGCAGATGCCTGCGCAGGCGGTGTTCTATACCAGTGGTTCGTCCCGGGCAGTCCGACTAGGAAAAATGACGGTCCGATTGCAACATGTCGCCTCACGCAAACTGGTATTGGCCGGTCGACCCGCAGGTCAGGCGCTGTCGGCGCTCTGGTATCTGGGGCGTCATCAGGTCACGTCCGGTACATTTCGACGGCTCGCACAAAAGTTGGCACCTGCTGAATTTCAGGCTCTGTGTTCTGCCAAGGCGTCGATGCCTGCATGGATGCTGGACGCATTGAGTGGCTATGAACGCAGCGAGGAAAAGTATGTCTGATACGTCAGTTGTATCCTATTTTGATTTGACGCCCGTTGAGCAGGCCGAGCTATTGAATGGTCTGGCTCCGGGACTGGGGCGTCGCGCTGAAATTCTGGAAAAAGACATCTGGTTGTGTCAGATACTGGGCGTACTCTTTGCGTTACCCTGCTGCAAGCCGATGGCCTTCAAAGGAGGGACGTCTCTGTCGAAGGTGTATCAGGCTATCGAGCGTTTCTCCGAAGATATTGATGTCACCATTGATTATCAAAGCCTGGTGTCGGATGTGCCCGAGCTGGCTACCCTTTCCGGGAGCAAGCGTCGCAGACTGTCTGACACACTCAGGGGGGCTTTGGCTGCGCATGTCACCGGGGAACTGGTACCGGCACTACGTGAGGCGTTGCGACAGACTCTTCCAAATCACGAAATCACGATTGAAATCAGTGATAATGCAGAAGAGCTCAGGCTCTATTACCCCAGTGCAGTGGAGAACACCGATCCCTATTTGCGGCCCAGTGTGTTGATCGAGTTCGGCGGCAGAAATGCGACCTTTCCCCGGGATGTGCTGACCATCGTGCCGGACATTGCCGCCTATGTGCCGGGCTTGGTATTTCCAACGGCGCAAGTTGCCGTACTGTCGCCGATGCGTACCTTTTGGGAGAAGGCCACGCTCATTCATGTTGAATGCAACCGCCCGGGACTGCGTGGCAGTGCTGAACGGTTGTCGCGGCATTGGTACGATCTGGCGCAGCTTGCTGACCATGATATCGGTCGTAAGGCTTTGGATGATATCCCGCTGTTGCGGGATGTGCTGAACATCAAAGAAACCTTCTTTCGCAGCAGTTTCAGCCATTACGATCGCTGTCTGACAGGAGAACTGAGGCTGATCCCAGATGTGGCGCTGCTTGATGCGTTGAGACAGGATTATCAGGCGATGCTGAACGCCCAGATGTTCTATGGTGAGATCCTGTCGTTTGATGACATTGTTGAACGGTTGACCCGCCTGGAGCGGCAGATCAATCAGCTCCGCTGATTACCTTTGCACCATGGGCGTGATACCACGCGCATGATCAATCATTTCGGCCACTTTGAACGCGGCATCCAACTCTCCAATCCCGAACTGCTGCATCAGTTGGTAGCGTTCGGCTTTTTCCTCGGGCTCGGTCTGCGCAAGGGCGAGATAGAGACTGGGCGGTACGGCACGGAAGAGCACTTCCAGGCTCTTGGAGAGGATGACACCTTCGGTGAATTTGCCGGATTCTTTCCGTGCGGACAGCATCAGCGCTTTCTGCGCGGGTGTCAGTTCCCTGAATCGTGCGATTTTCTCGACTTCGTCGGGCGGCATCGACAGGCAAATCCACCACTCGATCATGTTGAGCATCGGTTCTGCGGCCTTTGGCAGGTCGTCGATGTTCTGCGTTGCGAGCCAGAACCATGCCCCAAGTTTGCGCCACATTTTCGTGACCTTCACGACGTAGGGCGAGAGCAAGGGGTTTTTGGTGATGATATGGCCTTCGTCCGTCACGTTGAGGATAGGGCGGCCCAGGAACTGGTCGCGCTCGGCGATGTTGTTGACGGTATTGATCAGCGAGATATAGGCGATCGACAGTTGTGCGTTGTAGCCTTCGCGTGCATAGGTTGCCAGGTCGACCAGGGTGATGTCGGCCTCGGGCCAGGGGGTGCCGTCGCGGTCGAACATTTCACCATCGCTGCCCTGGCAGAACATATCCATGGCGTCGGCCATCTCCAGCAAACGGGCACGCCGGATTTCTGGCAATGTGGTGTCATGACCCCGTTCACGTAGCGCATCGCGCACATCGCGGGTCAGCACGGTACGGTTGGCAGCGACGCAGCGCTGAGCGGCGTCCAGAATGCATTGGCGGATCAACGAGCGATCGGCGCGGGTCATGCGGGCTTCTTCCTTGTCTTCACCCCCCGTGATCATCAGGCGTGCCGTGATCTCCAGTTCGCCCAGCATATCGCGTTGTTCGTCGGCCTCGGCCTCCTTGCGCTGTGGCTCGTCATCGAGTTCATCGGCATCGAGTGTTTGTACATCACTGGGGGTTTCGATGAGTCTGCGGGCATCGGCGAACGGTGCGAGACTGACGCCCGCACCCGGAGCGAGCTTGACACGGTTGACAGTCAGCCCTAAACGCCGGGCGAACTCGCAGAACAGTCCGAAGGAATTGCCAGCCTCCACAATGAAGATCCGTGGACGATAGATGGCTGTGACCTGATTGAGCAGGTTGTTGAGGGTGGCGCTCTTGCCCGATCCGGTAGGGCCGAACAGGAAAAGGTGCGCGTTCATCTGCCGATCCAGGCGGTTGAAGGGGTCGAACGTGATCAGGCCTCCACCGCGATTGAATACAGTGATCCCCGGGTGACCTGTACCCCGGCTACGTCCCCAAGTCGGTGAGAGGTTGGCCACATGCTGGGCGAACATCAGTTGTGTGTACCACTGTTTGCGGTCCTGTGCCGGGTTGTACATACACGGTAGCCAGCGCAGATAGGTGTTGAGCGGTGCGACTTCGTCCTCTTCGCGTACTGGCTGCAGGCCTGCGCCCAGCATCACGTTGGCCAGTTGCAGTCCCCGGCTGTCGAGTTCTTCTTCATCCCTGCCACGCAGATAAAAGGCCAGACTGGCACGGTATAGTTTGTGGGCGCTGCCGATCAGTGAGCGCGCCTCTTGCACATCAGCCAGGGTTTGTTCGGAGGCCAGCGTTTCGCCAACAGCTTTCTTTGCCAGATGATTCAGGTGTGCTTCGAGTACGTCCTGTGGTGTGGCAACCAGTGTCAGGCACATCATCGTGTCTTCCGGCATCTGGTCGAACAAGGTGTTGATGGCGTCGCCTTTGCGATTCTCGCCTGTCATATGACCCACACTGGGCGGTGTGCGCAGGCGGTCGGTCGTCATCACCCGATGCGGCATGCCGTCAAAGTGCCACTCGCCCCGGGCCGTATCTGAACGTGGCTGGCCGAAGAACAGTCTCTGGCTGAAATCGCACCCGGAGGCCAGCTCGATTTCGTTGACGTCGTGGGTGTCTGGGTAGGCGGTCAACTGGTAGAAGCGTTCGCGGTCTTCGGCGCTGGGGCCCAACAGCGTGGGATGTGGGTTGAACCAGCGCAGCAGCCAGTTGTGGATGTGCGATGCATCCAGACGCTGTGCGCGGATACCTGCGTTGGCCAGACCACCGCTCAGGCGATCACAGACCACGTTCAAAGCCTGTTCGGGCATCAGACCACGTCGCGTCGTGCTGCCTGCGGTGCGGCGATAGACGACCATGCGTACCCGTCGCGTTTGCCCTCGCCAGGGCAGACGCGTGACCGTCGTATCCTCGAACAGGCCTCCCGGCTTTGCTACTGCGCGCAGGTGATGGGCCATCGAATGCAGATAGAATTCGGTAAAGCGTGAACTCTGTGCACGTGGCTGGATGTAGCCCTTGAGGGTCTGCAGGTACTGATCAAAGTTGGTCTCGTCCTGAGCGTAGAGTTGCAGTACCCAGGGATTGTCGTCGAGCTCGTCGAAGCTGTCCTGCAGCGCGTTTTCCAGCGCATCCCGTGCCTGGGCCAGCCAGACCGGCTCACGGCCTTCTGTACCCAGCGGGGTCAGTTCAAAGAAGGCGGCGACTGAGACACCATCTTCCAGCAGCATACTTTGTGATTCGGGCAAATATTCAACCCAGGGCAGCAACGCGACAAACGACGGGGCTACCTCGTACAAGGCCTGCTCATCGGCCTGGGTGGCGGGACGGCTCACCCTTACGCTGGGACCGGGTCCGGGAATGCCTGCTTGCTGTAGTGTATCAATGTGACGCTGCCAGCCGTCCGGCTGTTCGCCTTTGGTCGGCACAGTGGGTTTGCGCCAGGGAAGCGACCAGACCATCAGTAATCCTCCGTACGTTCGCTCGGCATCGCGTATTGCACACGCTGGTAGAGGGGGAAAATGGTGGTGTAACCGGGTACAGGAATCGGGTCTGTCCCCGCCAGATGCGGGAACACATACATCAGCAGGTCGGGGTTGGGTAGTCGCTGAAACTGGCTGCGTACTTCATTGGCGGCGGTACGCGTGTAGTGTGCCTGTTCTGCAGGAGCAGCTTGCCCATCCGCATGGCTGAGTGGACGGCGCAAGCTCTGACGGGCATCGAGCAGTTGGCGATAGGCCATCTGTCCCACTCGACCCCCATTGCCACTCTCTTGCTGCCAGATGTCCTGCATGGTTCGACCCCCATGGGGTAACAAGTCTTCCTTGCTCGTGGCGCAGCCGGTCAATACGGTCACGGATAGCATGATTGCCAGCGGTTTAGTCCAGTTCGAGCGCATGGCTTTCTCCAGTACGATGGTCGACCTTGCGGCCTTCGGTGTCGTAGTCAATAGCGAGCGGTTTTTCGAGGTGAACGGCGACGTGTGCGCCGGGCTTCACATAGACTGCTGCGAAGGCCTGGCCATAGAGTTTGTTGACCCAGTCCGACATGTCACGTACGCCGCCGGCAAGAATGCGGCCTACAGCCTCGTTGCTGCTGATGCCCACGGTGCCGAGGGAGCCGTCGGCACCGGCGTAGGACATCTGACCGCTGTCCGAATCGATGAGGGATGCCGCGCCTGCGCCTGCTGCGGTGATCAAAGCCTGTGTACCGAGATACTGCTGGGCATTGCTGCGGCGCTCGCCGGACACGCACGGGATACCGTAGGGATCACTGATCCACCCGAGACCGTTCTGGTCATTGCTTTGCTGATTACTGCGCTCGCTGTCTTCCGGAATGGTGCGGATGGTGCCGTCGTGGAAAACGAAGGTGATTGAGCGTACCTGTCCCCTGACGCATGAGAGCGTCCAGTCGCCGGACGCGGTGCCACTGAACACAGCGCCAGCCACATCAGGGATATCGATGCCGTTGGCCGTCAGGTTGTCGGGGCCGACCAAGACTTTGAAAGGGTAGGGGTCATTGACGGTGCCATCGATCGGTACGCGGCCAATCAAGGCTGTCATCGCGACTGAACCCATCAGTGTTGAATTGGTGGGGACGGTGTAAACGGCCCTGGCGGGGTTGGCTCTGGCCGCGTTTGTGCTGGTACTGGTGACGCTTTCGACCGTGGTGTCCAGTGTCTTCTGGGCGGGCCCGAAACGTGTCGGAAAGTTCAGCGCAGCGTTGCCATGACGGCCATCAGTCTGTCTGGCATCGTCAGGCTCCACCCAGCGGATCGTGGTCTCGTCGCTGAATCCTTCAGCATCCCCGTCTCGCAGGCCAAGGCCGACTGGCAGGTCACCGTGACCGGCGTTGCCGATACTGTCCAGCCGCCGTTGCAAATCTGCCAGCAGGCCTTCAGTCTGTTGGCGCTCGTTGTTGAGTTGCTCCTGGTCGCGGCGAAGGCTGGCCCGCTCGGATTCCAGTGTGGTACTGATACGCTGGTCAATGGCACTTTCACGTTGACGCAGACGCTGGTTTTCTTCTCGTTGTGCCCGGTTGTCGGTGGTGGCGGTTTGTAGCTCAGTGCGTAATTGCCGAACCTGGGCCACCAGCGTCGCGACAGTATCGCGTGGCGTGTCTCCTTCGATGCCCAACGCCTTCATTTCCTCCGGGGTGAGCTGGCTGCCCGTCTCTGCCGTGGCAGAGGACTGTGTGCCGCCACCAGAGAACAGGCGGATGCCAACGAACAGGACCAGCAGTGCGACGGGGATCATCAGCCATTTCAACAGACCGTTACTGCGCATGATGTACCTCCGTTGTCGGGGGCGTGGTGGCAGGCAAGTGCATGGCAGGATCAAAGCGTTGGATGACGGGCAGTAGCGACTGCGGCAGTCCGTGCTTACGGGTAACCAGATACAGCACCGTGGTGTCTTCGGGGGAGCCGCGTGGGCCGAGCGTCGTATGCTGGAAAGTGGCGGTGAGGAAATCACCTTGCAGTGCGCGGGGATCGAGTTCAACCCAGCCATTGCCTGTATGTGTCAGTCGCACGGCAGTGACCCACTGATCTTCCAATCGCCATGAGGCCAGCGCTTTTGCCTGTACAGGCAGTGTCGGCAGCAGCGTATCCAGTGGCAGGTCGTGGCGCAGGCTGATGCGCATTATGCCGGGCACAGGCTCTAAGGTGCGTAATGGCGCGTACAGGCTTTGTGCGGCGTAACGTGTGAGTACCACGGCCACAGGTGTTTCACGTTGCGCCGGTCTGGCCTGGTCTGCCGTGGGGGCGGGGGTTGCGTTGTCTGGCGGCTGACCATAGCGGGGTGGGGTGGCATTACCCTCAACGATGCGTATCGGCTCAAATGCAGGCTCGCCGTCTTTGGCAGGAGTGGCCGCAATGTCGAGCAGGATCAGCGCACCGCTGTCGGCGTCCTGCAACTGCAATCGGGTGGGTTCGATAGGCTCGCTGGCACGCAGGTAGATGGCTCCACCTGCGCTCTGTACACGCAGACGGTCGCCGATGCTGGCCGGGACGCCGACACGGACATTGCGATCTACGAACACAATGCGTTCCTGCCCAACATAAAGTGGCACGGCAAGTGGCAGCCGCTCCCAGCGCAGGATTTCCACGGCATGGAGCGCAGGAGCCTGCACCAAGGCCATCAGCCCCAACCAGATGAGACAGAGACGACGATGTTTCATGGGGTTTCTCCTTGTGTGCCCAGGCCGCCACGACTGGGGGCTTCCTGTGCCGAAGCTGCGATGCGCTGCGGGGCACCGTCATAGCAGTCCAGCATGAGGCCGAACGGGTTACGGGCTGGATCGATATCTGCACGTGTGACTTTCACGGGATAGCGCACCAGAGCGCGTTTGACCTGCTCCGGGCCGTGGTACTCGTCGGCACTGAGGTCGAGTGTGACGACCCAATCGCGGTCAGAGACCACGCGTACCCGTGCTGTAGGGTTATCGCCATAGCCGCGACCGGGAATTTCGTAGACGCCGCGTACACGTTGCCGCAGTTCGCCCGTGCTGCGGCGATAGTCGTAATCTGCCTGCAAAAAGGCACGGCATGCCGGGGTGAAATACGGTGATAACGCATGGAGGTTGCGCGTGTAGTCCTCTTCTCCGTTAGTCGGCCAGCGGTTGAGTTGCTGGAACACGTAGAAGGTGAAGGCGTAGACCGATTCGGGGGGCACTTCCCACCAGGCCCGTGAACTCCCCGAACGCAGATCAGGGGGGACATGGATCGTCAGATCGCGCGGTGCGCTCCACCAACCGGCACCCATGACCAGTGCCACCAGCAGTAAGGCGCTGGCACCGATGCGAAGGGTCTTGATGTGCGCTTGTAGATGTGTGACTTCGTTCTTGAATCGGCTCATCGCGTTGTCCTTCTATTCGACCAGGAGCCTGAACGCGTGATCAGCAGGTGTCCGCCAACCCAGCCTGTGAGCAGCGGGTAGCGAGTCGTGATGTGCCATTGCAACTGACGGTACAGCCAGGTATCAGGCCGGCCGCGTTTCTGTCGTCGCAGGAAGCCGCCACCGATGAACACGCCGCAGGCGATGCCCAGCACAATGCAGGTCGGTGCCAGAGCGATGGTTGAAAGCAACCAGGACAGCGGCACGCCGATGATCAGCCCGGCGCTACCGGACAGGCCGCAGCATATCCACAGCTCATCAGCCGTCAGGCCGCGTACCACCACCGGATGTCGATTAAGCCGATGTGGCAGGAACGTGATGGTGCCGTCCGTACGGACATGTGGATGCTCTGACATGCCCACTCCCTCTTACAAAATGCCGGTGGCTTCGGTGAGCAGCCAGATGCCGATCACCAGCAGCACCGCCCCGACGGCGACCGTCAGGCCGAATTGACCCCAGGTTTTCTTGCCGTTGTGGATTTCGGCGTAGGTGCCGTAGGCGTGATAGCACACGCCGATGAACATGCTGGCGACCACCAGTAGCGCTACCAGCAGCACGATGTCGTAGCCGTAATTGCGGATGGTTTCCATAATGCCGCCACCTGTGCCCCGAGACGGGTTTTCCAGTTGCGGCAATCCCTGGGCGAACGACAGTGCAGGCAAGGTAAGACTCATGGCCAGTGCTGCATGTTGCGCGAGACGAGCGGGATAGACGTGGTGTTTCATATGGGGTTGCCCCTTTCTGGTTACGAGAGCAGGAAAAACGTCAGCACCAGGTACATCGCGAGAAAGCGCACGATGACACCGAGGAACTGACGCTGGTTGAGCTGGTTTTCGGCCCAACCGACGTAGGCGGTACGGATGGCCCATGCACCCCACAGCAGCAGCACCGCGAATACAACACCGATGAAAACGGCGGACATGGCTGCAGGTGTGATGCCGCTATTGGCCTGGAAGGCGTTGATTTGTGCGGCAGTCATGGCTGGTCCTTCAGGAAGGTGTCGCTGTGTTTTGCTGTCGATTCCTGACTGTAGTTACCGTTCAGTTCGGCAAGATCGCGCGGCTGGGCGCGGGATGGCGTGAGATGAGCCTGGATACCGATGCGTATGCGAGCAAGGTCATCGCGTAGTCTTGGGTAGTCGAAGTAATAGCGTTCGCCTGGCTCTGCGGGGATTCTGGATGCGCTCTGTACGACGAGGCGTTCCAGTGCGTCGAGTTGCCTTAGTGCCGCAGCAAGATCCTGGTTCTGCGCCGGTGTGTCGGCATAGACAGAGAACGAACTGCCGAGCATTAGGGCTGCGGAGAGAAAGATGGGCGCGTTGCGGCGTACAGCGCGAAGCTGGGCTGTGAGAACCATAGCTCCATTCCTCGGTTTATTGAGTAATGGCGTTATGTTGGTGGAATGCGTGCAGCGGGACTGCAAACAATAGGAACTACGCAGTTACCGGTTTTTTAAATTTTGTGGCCTATGTAGTAAAAAATTCAGATTTTATGTTTAATACTATTTTTGGAAAGTCATGGGGGGCGGCATGGGGAAGGCACAATATTGCCTGCGCTGACAAGCCAATTTAATGTGGGGCGGCTATTTTGAATGAGTTGTCGGAGGGTATATAATATTAATAAAAATGGATGGGCGGTACGAATTATTAATAAAGTTGTTCTTTGCATATCTCGGACTTTGAGAAAATGTCATCATCTCGACAGGCGTTTTTGATTGCATTCACTTCGTTGTCTTGGGCAATAGGGGTTCAATAATTATCAGTAACTATATATTTTTTCCTTTTGTTTATGTCTATAATATTAAGGAAGCCCAAAATTTGTTCAATATTTCTCATGATTTTGTTTTTTGAACTGGTTTTATAGTCAGCATATACAATTATAGCCTCTGGAATCATATAATCTCTTGCTGCAAGAGGTGGTATGCGAAAGCTCACTTCAGATTTTGAGCTCAATACATAGCCATTCATTTCCTTGTATTCAAAGGCAGGCATGTAGGTAGAGTTACCCCCAGGTAAAGTGACGCCATTTTCAGAAAAAATCCCATATGCGGGTTTGTTAATTTTGAATATTATTCCTTGACCAAATTCTGGAGAAATTCTGAATTGTTCAATCACTTGATCTGTAGAACTGTTATTTATGAGTTTAAACTCATATCCTCGTTCCAGAGATTTAATGTATTTGACCTGAACGTCCCCAGTGAGGAAGTCAAAGGTATAGTTACTAACTACAGGTAAGAGGCCTATTGCTGCCAACCATAAGAGAGCTTTATTTATTTTCCTCAGAGAGATCCATTTGGTTTTTGTAATGGGCTTATTATTTTTTGGCATTCTCTGTTGTCTTTTCTTTTTCTTCATTGCCATTTATTTAAAAAATACCTTTTAATTTTAAATTGCCCTGCTAGGCAGAAATATTACTCTATTTTTTATTATAATACAATGCGTTGTAAATTGTGTATTGTTGGGCTGTAAGTGTTTTTTAATGCTAATGTTGAATTTCTTTGTTTATACGCCCACTTATGGCAACAGAGCTGCCTGTCAGATTAGGTTTGAATCTGCGCTATAAAATCTGTGTCGTAAAATAGCCAATCCGGGCTGAATCAATAGAAATAAGAGAGTGATGAGCAAGCACAGCTACAAATACTTTTTAAAGCTACTAGCCGTCAGCGCCACAGCGACGCCCAGCAATGCAGCGCCGGGCAGCAGAATCATCAGCGGATGAACCGAAATCGGTAGCGCCAGATAGGTTACCCAGGGCAGCACAGCCAGCGGCAATAGCGCTGCCTTGGCTCTGTGGTAGACAAATCCTGATTCCCGGCCTGCACCAAACCTGCGTACATCGCGCCGGACCAGACCATCCACCAGCCCGATGAATACCGACATGAGGGTGAGTGGCAGTGTCAGTATCAGAACGAGCAGGCGCACCATGAACATCAACGTGGTGAAGGCTGCGGCGATCAGATAATTTTCTGACCACACATAGACTTGGCTCACGAAGTAGCGGAAGTCGCGCGTGGGTGTCTGGCTGGGAACACGCGCACGCTCGGCGGTCTGCTTCATGCGCTCAAGCAGTCCGGTTTTGACGAATATCCATTCATAGCCGGTATCGACAATCTGGTGTGCCGTACGCCCTGGCTCCTGCACGATGACGCTGCGGGTAAAGTTATTCGACAGGTGTCCCAATTCGTACTGCAGCATCGCTTGCGAGTGTTGCCAGCCCTGGTCTTTCCAGAAAAGATGCATACCTGCGCATTCCACGATGATTGAAATCAGCAATGAGCCAATCAGCACTCCCACTAACCTGAATGGCAAGGTAATGACACTCGCCAGCAGGCTTTGTCGGCGTGTTTGCTGATGTTGCGCCGTAGCCGCTGGATCGCTCATGGCGCTTTACTCTGGTCGGTAAGACTGTCGACATCTTCATCGAGCAATTCAGGCGGTAGAGCGTGCTCCTGCAGCGTGGGCGATCCCTGGTTCTGCCACCATTGACCCGTATCGGTGTAGCTTTGACGCATGTAGCCTGCCAATTGCTGAAGATCCGTCGGCATGATTTCATCTGGATCGGGGGCAGGCAGGGGCATGCGGACTTTCCACAGGTTTCCGCCTTGAAGCAGCGCGAAGCACTGTCCCTTCGGAAGTTGAACCACATGGGACGGTTCAATCATCGGCACGCTCGACATGCTGATGCGATCCTGTGTGTTGCTGGTGAAGTCGGTTTTGGCGTGGATGTCGGAGCTGTCTGTCGCGCCGCTGACCACGGTCGTCGTGTAGACCTCCACCTTGGGCAACTGTTTTGTGAGCAGTTCGGCGGTGGCTGTCTCGCGCACGCGCAGCATGAACAGGTTGTTGAAATTGCCGACGACTTGACCGGCTTTGGCGCGATTGCCGATGCGGGCTTCAATATCGCTCAGTGTTTGAGTGTAAGCGGTGACCTGGATGCCAGCACCGCCGCCTTTGTTGATCATCGGGATGAATTCGTCTCCCATGAGTTCATTGAATTCATCGGCATGAACATTGATTGGTACTTTGGTGTCAGCCGATGCACCGGGCAGGCCATCGTCGATGCCGAATTTATAGATGTGTCCGGCCACAGAGACCATATCGCTGAACATCGAGTTGCCCACCGCAGCGGCGACTTCGGCATCGGAGAGCGCATCGAGTCCGACGTAGATGACTGCGCGTTTCCTGATGATCTGCATCCAGTCGAAAATCGGCCTGGGGTCACTCAGATCCGAGTAGTTCGGTGCCAGCAACTGGGCGATTTTGCCACTGGTGAGTTTTTCAAGCAGAGGCAGCAGGCTGGCGACGATCTTGTCGAAATAGGTTTTGTCGTAGCGAACCGCTGATCTCAGTCCGTCCAGTACGGGATCGTAGTTACGGGCCTGACTGAGGTATTGTTCAAGGGCGACCACGCGCTTTTCGCGACCGATCATGTTCCTGGGAATGTTCTTCTCGTTGAGCTTGGCTTCAATCTGGACGATGACCTCCCAGGCTTTCGGTTCTGTGCGGGCGAAGTAGTGTTGGGCGTACTCGATGAACAACGCATCGATATTGATGACATGGCGCTGAATCAGCAGGTAGTCCGGTCGTTGCCCCAGCTCGATCAATGCGCGTGCAATCACATTGACGAATCTCCAGGCAAATTCTCTGAATGCAGCAGAGTTACCCTCTCCGGAAAGCTGCCCTGCGATGCGGGTCGCGACTTCGCTGATGCGACCAAAGCGTCCCACCGCGTTGTAACGGGCGCTGATCTCCGGCCACCCCAGGTGAAACACGTAGAACGCATTCTCTCTGCCTGCACGTCTGGCCTCGACGAACATTCTTTTGAGCAGATCCGCGTCGCCTTTAGGGTCGAAAACAATGACCACTTCGTGCTCGCCCAGGTGATTCTTTCGACGAATATCCTGGGTGATGAATAATTCGGCCAGCCGCGTTTTGCCTACGCGCGTGGTGCCCAGTACCAGGGAGTGACCGACACGCTCACCCAGGGGCAGACTGACGTCCACCTCGTCAGGCTCAATACCATGCAGACGCGGTAAGCCGCCAACGGGCGGTAATGGCCGCACCGGATTGAGCGGTATATCCCAGGTCGTAAGACGGGGCAGTTGCGATAATGGGAATGGTGCGAACTCCAGCCGCTCCTCCAGACGTCGGGCCAACTGGTAGGCGGATGTTGGCTCTACATAACGCCTGAACTCAGGTCGGTAGGTTTGCATCAACCGGTGAGTGTGTTTCTGCTCCCAACGGAATCCTTTGCCAATGAACAAGCGTTGTTGGCTGACTGGCACGTCGCGGCTGGTCATCACGTAATGTGGCAGGCGACGGATATTGCGTCGGTAGCGCAGGATCACCTGTGCATCGCGCCAGCGCAGTGCGCCAAAAATTCCGAAGGCCAGTGCGCTGCCGATGCCTATGTCCGGACTCAGCGCGAGAGACCATGGAGCCGTCAGACACAGCAGTGCGGCTCCGGCGCAAACCGCAACGGTATAGAGTTCTACTGGGGGACGCAGCAGTACCTCGACCGGCTGAGGCTGTGCCATTGTGTTATTGCTCAATGCCCGTGCTGGTGATGAGCGCGGGGTAATGCCGCAGGCCAAGTCGCTCAGCCAGGTCATCGGCCGCCACTGGCGCAAACTGCAGACCTGGTGCGATAGCACGCAGGCGTGCCAGGCCGTCTTCGGTCTCGACGTTGACCACCAGGCCGATGGCACCTCGTTCGTGAAGTAATACGCTTTGGCGCTGCAGCCACGCATGGGATGCCTCATCGTCGCCGACCAGAAAGAATGGTTGCAGGCCCGGTGCGTCGATGACCCGGCGTGCTACGGTGCCTGGGGAGAGCTTTGTGCTGCGTACTGGCAGCATGTCTGCTTCGGTTACTGGATTTACCTGTATCGGCGGCATGGCAATGCGAGGGCGTGGAGTATCGGGTGAACGTACCTGAAGGTTGAGCGCCTCGTAGTACGGCAGAGCAGATGCCCCGCCGTGGTTTTCCACCACAATCGGCGGCTGTGCTGCGTGAATCAACGGTGATACGATGGCCAGTGTCAGGAACAGGCCGTATGCCGTCTTGAGGTGGATCGTCATGGGGTGGTTTCCTTGCTGAGAGTGGTGGGGACAGTTTGCTGCGGCCCCAATACACGTTGGAGGTGTTGCGACACACTGCGCCGGTAGCGTGCCGCAGGCGCACCGCCAGCAGGCCGGTGGTAGCGACCCATTGCCAGCAGCCAGTCTTCGCCGGGGATATGCTGCTCCTTGAGGATCTGTGCCGCGATCGTCAGGTTGTTGTACGGATCGAGTAAGTCACAGGGCTGGCGGTAGCGGTGCTTTTGCCAACCGAGATTGATCTGCCCCAGGCCCACGTCAATGCGGGTAAGTGGTACGTCTTGCAGGGCCTGGTGTACTCCTGCACAGGCCTGAGCCTGGCTGGTGTATCGGCGAGACTGGCCTGCCACATTCAGCGACCACGGCCACGGCACGATACGTTCTGCACGGCGCACACCACTTTCCTGCAACGCCACTGCATAAAGGACGACAGAGGGAACACCCGCGCGTTGAGCCGCCAACTGGTATGCCGGTGGGGGGATCTCCTGGGCCTGAGCCAGGCCAGCCATCAGTATGCTTACCAGCAACGTCCACCTTCGTTGCATGGATGTCAGGGCTGACGCTGCCATTGACCATTTACCTGTCTGACACTGGCAGGCAGGTCTCCGGACAGCCCAAGAGACAACCAGCGACCTGCGTCGTGGTTCAGTGTGATGGTGCTATTGCGTACCTGCTCTGGGTCAATCTGTGCGCGTCTGGCCCAATCCCGGATGCGTACATCGTCCTGGCGTGAACCGACCATATACAGGTCGAAGGGCGTGCCGGAGGTCTGTAAGCGCTGCACAAGTTGGGTGCATGGCTGGCAATTCTCCTTGACGAACACCGCCGTGCGTCCGTTTCCGGTTACCGTGTTTTTGTTGAGTCCGGCATCAGGCAAATTTACCCGCAGCATGTCGGGATTCTGTCTTTGCCAGGCTTCGTCGTACGCTCGCTGATAGGCCAGCAGTTTTTCAACACGACGTGCTTCTGCCTGTACTTGTAGCTCGGCATAGCGTTGTCGCTCGTTGTCACTACGGGCTTCAATACCCAACGCGGATAGTGGATCGAGGTTGGGCGAGTAGGTGCCGAGGGACCCCTCCATGAGTTCGCGATAGCGCAACCATTCGTCAGTGTTCAAGCCCCAGTCCTGTGCCAGGCGTTCGTCCCGGTGCTGTTCGACCTGGGTCGGTACGATACGGGACTGCATCGTGGTGGAGGGCTGTGCCATCGCGGACATTGTCAGAGTGGCCAGTGTGGCAGTGATGAGGATCGTCATCAGACGTTTCATTGTCTTCTCCATCAGGGGATCGCCAGGCGTCGTGTCTGTCCGGCACGGCTGAAAATTGCGGTGTCGCCATCGATGGTTTCCAGTCGCCACTGGTTCACGGTTTCACCGGGTAATACAACCTGGATTTGTGCAGGTGCGGATTCTCCACTGGCCGGTGCAATCGATACCATGCGTTGTCCTGCGCGCAGCTCCAGACCCAGGATACGAAACGGGAATGGCATTTTCCTGGGCGCGGTAACAGCAGGATTGGTGGTGCGGCTGGTGGTGGTTGGTGCGTTTTGAGTGGTCGCTGTTTGTTGAGACTTGAGTTGCGCCAGCTCATCACGAAGCGTTTGCACGACTTGTGTGGAGGCGTAGTTTTCCTGCGTTTGTTCCATCTGAGCAATACGCGTTTCCAGACTTTGTTGCATGCTTCGTAAGGCTGTTGTACTGGCAGGGACCGGGCGTGCTTCAAGGGCCTGTATGCTGTCAGCCAGCTCTGTCAGCCGACCTTCCAGTACTTGAACTTGCTGCTGGCTGGCATCCACCTGCTCGCGTTTGACCAAATCGGCTGTTGCGCGATAGTTCAGGATGGCAAGAGCAGTCAGTACACCCAGCCACACCCAGACCAGGAGTTGGATGATCATGGTTGAGGTGTGCTTCAACGTGATGGCGGTGTTGTTCATGGTTGCCCTCCGACAGGAGGGAGGGGCTTAACCGCCTCGGCGACCAAAGTGTCGTCATTTGCTGTGTCAGTGCCAGCGTCGATATCGGGGCGTTTGAAGCACACTTGTCGCGTACGGTTATCGACATACAGCGCCCAGAACGGCCCGGCCAAGGTAAGCAATGCCTCCCGCAAGGTCATCGGGCCGAGGTGCAGATGCGCAGCGGGCAGTGGCAGTGAATAGAGTTCAATTACAGACTGGGCTGTTTCGCAGAGCTGGTAGCCACTTCGCTTGAGCGCGTGCCGAAGGCCGTCACCCACGGTAGCGCGGGAATGCTCGGGTATTGATACGTCAATCACCTGCAGCAACAGATTACGCTGCGCCGCATCGGGAGCCAGTTCGACCAGGGTATAGCGTCCGTAACGTACAACGGGAACGAAGTCCGGCGTAGCGTCGGGAACCAAGGTGACCGCTTTGATGGGCGGAGAGGGGGGCGGGGCAGTGGTTGTTGTGCATCCGCTGCTCAAGGCTGCAATGATCAGCAGGTGATTGACAAACAGCCGCCGGATTGAATGTGTTGGTGACATGGTTCAGCTCTCTATAGCGATGAGCTGTTACCTTCGTCTGAGGCGTGGGTTTGATCAGCAAAGAATGCGGATTGGGTGCCTTCCTATTTTGCGTCGTTGACGCAGACGAAGTGTGTGGGGGGTGACGATGATTCCAGTGCCGCACTTTTCTGGACTTCCCCGGTCAGGTAAAGCGTCAGGGCCTATGATTGGACTGTGCTCGGACGGCACGAATCCGCGCCGTCATGTTCCTACGTATCCGCCTGCAAGGACACCCGACTCATCGTGGATTATCGGACAGAGGCACTGAAAATTTTCAGCTAGCCTCACGAATCTAATGATCGGTTGCCACATCAGCTTCACTAGGTGAAGATCGTCCGTCGACATTAATCCTAAGTCATGAACCTTGGAGTAACGGGAATGCATTCCACGCAACGAAGCGAAACCGAAGTTTTTGAAGATCTGAGAATACTAACGGCCCAACCTGGCTATGTTCATGCTGTGGCCGGTATCTGTTATCGCGACAACCTCGTATCGTTCCAAGGTGAGTACAAGGCTTCCGATCTTGAGCATCTGTTTGACCGGAAAAGACTCAATCGCAATGAAATAAGCACGTTGTTGGGGCTGATGATGCGTCAACCTGTGGATCTAACTGAGGTTGATGAAGACACGTTGAGAGGTTATGCCTCTCGCACTGACGAATTGCTAGGCGAGCTTCATGACACTATGACCGGCCTGACAATCGGCGAGCTGATTTCCCAGGCTCAACAGGGGGCCACCATGGCCGATTTTTGGCAAGGCGCAATGATGAAAGAGCCAATTTTCTATGGCACCGAGTCAGCTTACAGTTTTCAGTACCGCGATTTTTTTGCAGAAAAGCATGCTCCTGATGATGACTGGCTAAAGAGAGTCATGGGGTTCAGCAGTGCCCAGGCTCTTCGAGTAGCGAGTGCAATGTGTTCGTTGATGGATGCTCGCGCAACCAATGGAACAAGCTTGATCGGCAAAACAAAGGTAGGAGAAATACCTGTAGGCCCGGTTCTTGAACTCTTCGAGTTCACCGTGCAGGAGATAGCCCAGCGTTCTGGTCAGGAGATTGATGTTGTTGAGGCAGTTTTCAAGGCGCTAACGTTCAGTGGCCACAACGGCTTGTTCAAGGAGATCGGAGACTTCAATCAAGTTGCAGCAACTCCATTGCTGCCGACAGGGCGTGGCTCAGTGTTGCTGTTCTCTCACTATTCGATCTACGAAGCGCTATATGAGTCGCCTTTCTTCTGGATGAACCAGGATGAAAATTACAAGCAACAGGCTTCGGACAATCGAGGAGCTTTCACCGAACAGTTTTCTCAGCGCCGCCTGGCATCCGTCTTTGTAAATGCCGGTGTCTACACCAACGTCAATCTATTTGAGGGCAAGCGGATTGTTGCCGAAGCGGACGTGCTGGTCATTTTTGGTGACCGGGTCATTATCGTTCAGGCAAAAGCTAAAAAACTAACCCTAGCTGCCCGTAAAGGTAACGATGGGCAAATCAAGGCTGATTTCGCCGCAGCGATTCAGAAAGCCTATGACCAAGGGGCGGAGTGCGCGGCGGCTATTAGAGCTGGAAAATGCAGGCTCGAAGATGATCGAGGCCAGGCTGTCGTGCTGCCGAAGCAGATCAAGGAAATCTACCCGTTCTGCGTAGTGTCTGATCACTACCCTGCACTAGCGTTTCAAGCCAGCCAATACTTGAAATATAGCTCTGATGAGATTGTTCGCCCGCCCTTTGTGATGGACGTATTTCTGCTGGATGTACTAGCAGAGATGCTGGATACACCGTTGCGTTTTCTGAGCTACGTCCGAATGCGCGTTGAGTCGTCACATAAGCTGATGATGGGGCACGAGCTCACCGCTCTTGCCTACCATCTGCGGTGCAATCTCTGCCTCGATGACGAATACAACTTAGTAATGCTGGAGGACTCAATCGCAGCGGATTTGGATGCTGCAATGACTGTTCGGCGGGAAGGGCTCCCCGGCAAGCGAGTCCCTGAAGGCATCCTCACTAAAATGAGGGGGACGTTCTATGAGCGATTGATTGAGCAGATTGAGCGCCGGCCTGCCCCTGCGATTCTTGAACTGGGGTTCACTCTACTGTCTATGGGGGAGGAATCGAGTAAGACGGTTCATAAGGCTATCGAAGGCTTGACCAACATGGCAAAGATGGATGGCAAACGGCATGACTTCGTACTTGGAATGTCTGAACCGGGGACTGGGATTTGCTTCCATTGCAATCCTACACCCAGCCAGGAGGCAGTCAGAACCCTGGAGGTGCACTGTGCCAAACGAAAATACGCTCAACGGGCTGCACAGTGGTACGGAGTGTCTGTGGGACTCAAGGGCGAAATCCAATTCGGAATCACGCTCAATTCCCCCTGGGAACGATCCCCTGAGATGGATGAGTTAACCAAAGACATGAAGTCATCTTCTTCATTCGGAAGGGCTATTAAGACAATGGAGCGGGCATTCAGTCCTAAGAAGTATAGACGCAACGATCCGTGCCCTTGTGGAAGCGGCATTAAGTACAAAAAGTGTTGTCTCTGAGGCCAGATGCTGGGGGGCTTAGCGCGACGTGTTATGTGAAAAAGCTGGCGTCCTTACGGGACGCCAGCAGACAGGAACATCAGTCTTTGGTTAGACTCGTTTGTAGACAGCCTTGTTGCTACTGGTGCGGCGAACATACTTGGCAATAGGCGGGTTCATGCCTTCAACCGCTTTTCGGAACCCTTTGCCGAGGCTTTTGCGCTCGCCGCCACTGAGAGCCTCCCAGTCTTCGTCGGTACACAGATCTATCAGCATGAACTCAGAGCCGATTTCTTTGGGGCTGACACGCTCCACCGCACTCGTAATCAGGTCATCAATATTCACTACTTTTCGCGCGGATACGGGGCTTGGGCTTGCCAATGCAGCGTTCAACGCCTCGCAGATGAAGGTATCAAGGCTGATTTCTTGCTCCTGACTGTCGATCAAAACCCGGGACAAAAGTGCGTCATCAATCTCCACAAACAGCTTTACCATGCCAATCTCCTGTTAAAAGCTCTCAAAAGGAGAGCACAGGAGTAATCCTAATTACTCCTGATTTCAAAGTAAAGGAGTTGTGAGGTTTTAACTCCTTTTGTGATGAATCTTTGTGTTCATTCAATGCGGCACATCCGCTCGCTACCTTGCAGCTTGTCCGAGATGGTGGTCAGGCCAAGTTTTTTCTTGAGGGCTCTCTGGGCAGTTTTCACCGCCACAGCGGGACGTGTCATGTAAAAAAGCCGACGTCCTTGTAGGACGCCGGCAGACAGCAATATCAGGCCGCGACAAGCTGTCGGGCCAGAGCGACTTCAATAGAGTCACCATCTTGATTAAGCACATCTAGTCCTGATTCAGGCACGTCTCCCGACGTGCTCTGAGAGACCAGAATTTTCTTCGCCATCAGAGCCAGGCAGGTCATCTGCGACGTGGCCGTATACCCCAGGTAGATCACCTTCACAGGCTGCTTTTGTCCGATACGCCAGGAACGACGTGCAGCCTGCTGCAGCGTGTACACGTTGTACCCAGATTGCATGAACACAATCGTTGGGAATTCCAGAAGATCCAGCCCCGTTTTGACCAGCTCGGGGTTGGTGATGAGGACATCAATCCCTCTGTCGAGTTGTTCGGCAATCCAGTCTTCACGTCGGCTGGCATCTACGCTCGCACGTAGTACCGCTACTTTGAAGCCCTCTTGCTCCAGCAACATCTTCAGCCTGCTGGTGGTGTCCCGCGTATCGGTGTAAACGGAATAGATCAGAGTCTTGCGACCTTCTGCTTTCTCCTGTTTGCAGATGTCGATCAGTTCCCGCTCCTTGGGCATCACCTGCAGCTCATTGAACTGGGCCGGGGTGAAAGCCAGTACTTCTCGCGTACGTGGATGGCGCACGGTTTCAGTACGAAAGCAGCAGTCAGACCAAGCCAGCAGCACATTGAGCACCACGCCCAGCAAGGTGGTGTCCCGCTTTCGCAGGGCTTCCTTGAGCTGAGTCGTCAGGCTGGCAGCGAGCTGGCTGTAGGTATCACTTTGCTCAGCGTCCATCTCGACTTCCCTGAATTCTTCGTCATACGGGGGCAATACGCCACCAATATCCCGGAGCTTGAGGAAAATCGTGAAGGGCAGAACGCAGCGAAGCACACCTTTGGGGCCGAACCCCGGCGCTTTGACTGTCCTGACGGTAACCTTCGAGCCTTTGGCGGTCTTGTGGGACGGACCATCGCTCTCGGAATAGATATCCTTGAGGACGCCGTGCTCCCGCATGAATGCCATGGCTGCAGCGTTCATACTGCCGCTGGCACTTGGTCGGTAACCGTCTTCGATCATACGTCCTGGCAGCGCCCGGAACAGCAGATAAAAGAGGTCGGAAGCGTAGCCTCCCATCAGCGTGCCAGTGAGTAGCAGCGTTTTGCGGGTTTTGGCCGCAATAACACCCATGGCCTGCCCCTGCGCTGAACCGCCTGTCTTGTACTCGTGCGCTTCGTCGGCGATGAGCAAATCGAACGTGCTTTGCGGCAGATACCGCTTCACAAATTCGCTGGGTTGATAGCCGCCCTCACCGAAGCCGAACTCCATACTCGACATGGCGCGTTCCATGCGCTGAGCCTGCCGGTCTGAAAAAACCAACTCCCCCCGGTTGTCCATCAGGTTGATGAACTGGTGGAAGTTGTCACCTAGCATTGATGCCAGGAATGAATCGCCGAAGGTCTTCATCAGTTTGGCCGCAGTGGCTTCACCTATGGTCGGAATACGTTTCAGCGCCCGCAGTACCGCTGCGGATTGATCGCTGCCTGACAAACTGCGTGGTCGCATCAGTGTCCAGAGGGCACTTTCGCAAAAACTACACTTGCGACGTACTTCCTCCGCGTCGAGTTCCAGTGCGCTGACCGGTTCGCCATCAAGATTGCGAACCATGGTGCCGCAGTGTGGACAAAGCCCCACTGTGCCGTGACGGGTGCGCTTGCGAACGAACGCGGGCTTCCAGTGGAATCCCATGCGCATGCGCACACGGCCAATGATGAAAAATTCCTGTCCATCGGCTGGCACATTCAGTTGCTCGCGCAGCTTGATCAGTTTGAGCAGCGTGTCTGGGCCGTTGAGCACCCAGACTTTGGCCCCCGTGACGGTTTCGAGAATTTCCCTGCGCCATTTGTAGACCAGGTGTGGCGGGCTGAGGACGAGTGTGCGGCGATAGCCTTCCGCATTGAGCACCGCCGCCAGCGCGATGCCGACGGTGGTTTTTCCCGTCCCCATCTCACCATTGACGATGGCCGCACGCTCGCCCTGATTGACGAGCAACTCGGCCGTTGCATGCACGACCTCGGCCTGGGCGGGGAACAACTGTCGCTTGAGGTTGGCCAGAATGCGTTGGCGGTTTGCACGCGGCACACCGTTGTAGACCGGTGGATTGGCCCGGTTGAGAGAGTCGAGCAACTCATCCCCGAACTCGCTGACAAAATCCTGCATGCTGATGGAGAGTTCGTCGTTCGCAGGGGCGAACAGATCTCCAGTCTCGGGTGATTGCGTTACGGCAGGGGCCGCTTCGATTTGTATGCTCATGGTGATGCTCCAAAAAATGGGGCATGCACCGCCCAGGGGCGATGTATGCCCCGATGGGTAAGAGAAACGGACTGGCGTTGAACTCGGGTTCAGTGGCCAGCGGTGTGTGGGTGATGCTGCTTCCCCCAGCGGGGATTAATGGATGGTAAGGATCTGTCCCAGCGTGGCTGAGTCAGGAGACAGGTCCCATGCTCTGATGACGGGCACGAACTTATCGGTGAGAATGCGCGTTTCGGCGATGGAGCCGTCATCGCGTTCGCAATACTCGGTGTTCGTCGCTTTTTGCTTGTAGGTATCCCCCTTGACTGCAAGCGTGCGACCGCTTGGGGACTGCACGACACCGGAGATAGCACCCGCCGCCAGGGCTAATGCCAGGTGCCATTCAGATAACGCACGAGCAGGCGCACGCAGCGACTGCTGCGCGGCACCGAGGTGAGTCTCGAACGCTGGCCACAAACCTCGCAGGCGTTGTACCTCTTCGGCGAACTGTATCGGCTCCATGCTGATGCGATAAAAATGCTCGGGTTCAGCCTGGGCGCTTGGAACGACATACGGCAATGATGTCCACTTGGACGGCAATTCCTCTACGTCCTGTTCTCCCTGCCCGATTTGCAACAACCGGGCACGGGTGGGCTTCACGTCTTCACTCGCCAGATCGCGCTGGCGAACGCGACGACCAAATAGCACAACTTGTTTGAACTGTGTATCTACCGCACGGAAGACACGCAGGTCGGCGAAGTGGCGCGTAAGCCAGCCCACCATTTCCTGGTCGAGCACATAGGACGGAATGATGAAAACGAGAATGCCGTGGTACTGCAGCAGGGGCAGCGTCCGCTGGTAGAACAACTTTTCCAGTCGGGGCCGGCTTTTACCGTCGTAACCGATATTGCCGTTGGCATCTCTGGATAAGTCGCCGTACGGTGGGTTGAGCCAAAGCAAGCCGAATGCCTGACGCGAAATGATGGTGTCCATCAAATCGGCATGGATACAGTGTTCGACCAACAATCGTGCATGACTGGCGCGCTCCTGATCGTATTCGACAGCGTACGACCGGGTGTGAGCAAGCCCGAGGGCATGGGCGGCTTCGGCAATCGCAACGCCCTCGCCGGCACAAGGATCAATAATGCACATGGGCTCATCGCTGGGTGCCAGTGCGGCGAGTGTCCGTTCAAGCGTGGACTCATCGGTAGGGTAATAGCCATTTTTGGCAAAATTTCTGGCGAGCCGGGGAAACATGAGTGCCATAGGAATCTCCTGTCTGGCGATGATGAAAGAAAGAGCAGGTGCCTGGTAAGGTGCGCCTGCTGTGGAACGATCAGACCACCGCTTGCGGTGTCCAGATCTGTGACGGATAGGGGTATGCCGTGAGAGCGCCGTTACAAATAAGCCCGCCCAGCGCGTCGGTGAGTGCTGGTACGTCCAGTCCAAGGCGAAAGCCCCGCAGCGGCCCGAGGGCGACCGGTAGCTCATGGAGCATGTCGTGGCTGCGCAGCAACGCCAGCACCGGCATTTGCCAGTGGTCGAGCAGTGGCAGCGGACATGTGTCTTTGACGAGTTGCCACAAGCGAACAGTGGGTTCAGCGGCAGATCGTGGCAGTAGCGCCAGTGCGCTGGCTGTGCTCTTGTCAGGGCAGATGCAGCGTTGGTCGAACAGCCACAGATTGGTGAGTGATCCAAACAGCGTGCGGCGATAGTTGCGGGTCAGGCGTTTTTCAAGGCGCTCGACTGAGTGGATGAACACAGGCACGGAGCCGCCGTGTTCTGTGATGAGGTGAAACTGGTTCAATCCATCCTCATCGCGACCGAGTGTGAGACGGGCGATAAATTGCTGGACGGCAGTATCCCGCGCCCAGATTGAGACAAAGACCAGATCGCCATTCTCGCGGCAGACGCAGGCATCGACCATCAGGTCAGTGCATTCGTCGATACGGAACAACGGTTGCGGTAATGAAGATTCGGGCATGGTGGTGTCCTCAATAACACTGAGGGGCAACGCTGCCTGTAGGGCAATGTTGCCCCAAGGGGATGAAAGCGAGTGAGCCGTTCAGCCTTCACGCTCAGCGAACGAACCGTCAGCCTGGTGAATGACTACACGGTTGCCGACATTGTTTTCGGCATCACGCAGAACTTCGGTGAACATGCTCTCAGGCACAGTGATCTGAAAACGCTGCAAATGAAAAGACCGGGAACCTCCCCTGCGGGGAAGACCCCGGCGGGTGGGAAAAACGCGACAGCGGTAGCTGGATGAATCAGGTCGTCAGGGATTCAGACTGGCGGTTCCACTGCTGGGCCGTGGCGTCGAACACATAGCTCAACTGGCTCAACCGCCCGATCTGCAGGCGCAAGGTGCGACGGTCAATGGTCGAGTCCAGCTTTACCGACTCACCCAGCGGCCAGAGGATGCCGAACAATGCGGTGTCGTCACTATCGGGATTGCCCGAGGCTGCCACCGTAGCGGAAGGCGCATCGACGCCGAATGGCGTGGTGTCGATCAGTGGGTCATTGGAGGCTTGCACAGGGGCCGGCCTGGCCTTGGATTTGGGCATTGCGGTTGGCGTGGGAACGGGTTGTGTACCCGATTCCTCATCAAGCGGATCGACATCCTGCGTGGCGAAGGCGCGAGCCTCTGCTTTGCTGAGTTTGTCGATACCAGACAAGGTCATGCCATCCAGGTTGGCCCGGATCTCGAATCGCATGCCGTCGCCGACAGGATAGGCTTTCGGATAAATATATCGAATCGCAAATTCACCCTCATACTTCCCCTCGGGATACTGCTCCAGTTCGGGATCTTTGACATGGAACAGCCCAAGGTGGGTGGTGAGACGACCGACTGTGAACCGGCCGTTACGACCGGATATTGTGCGGATTGCGAGTTGGCCGCGAACGATGATGGGGGGAGCGGATTGAACGGCTGCTGTAGCCATGGATAATCTCCTGGGAGGCGTTGTACTACCGATAACCTTGGAAAAAGAGACAAGACCCCAATGTGAGGTCTTGCCGATCGGCTTAGCGTGAAGTGACGAGAGCGGGCTCTTCTTCTACCGAGGATTGCGCTTCAGGTTCGGCTGTACCAGACGTCGTAGAAGGCATATCCGTGCTGTTATCAGGGCTTTCTGACGCAGTGGATGCCACCGTAGCGTGCCCAGAAGAGGGGGGCTGGTTGGCAGTGGGATAGACCAATTGGCCATCGATCTTGATCAGACCAATATGGATCAATCTGGACTCCAGACTCGCAGCCGGCTCGCCGGCATGCTCGCCCTTCGTGCGAAGGTACGGATCGGCTTTCATGTCGTTGAGACGAAAGACCACCAATACCTTGCGCTCAGCCTCGACGGCCTGCACGCAACGGCGTACCAGATGTTGAGCCTCCGGCGTGGTCACGATGGTGTTGATGTACCGGTATTCCGGCTCTTCAACAGGCCCGGCCAGGGCACCGATGGTGCACGTGAGGAATGGGTCACTCTCTTTGGGTGTAACGTCTTTGGGTCGATTGAGGTAGCCAATGCCCCGAGTGATCAGTTCGTACTGTTCGATAGCCGCCAGTGTGGCTGGGTCGATCAGTTCAGCCTTCAGGAGTCGCCCCTTGAGGCTGGCTGCTGGCTCACCCTTGCGCTCACCGCTGGGACGGATGAATGCATCACTCCACAGATCCCCCAGCCGGAACTTGACCATCGGGCGCTGCTTTGGATCATCCATGCCGATGTAGTGTTCGACCAGTTTTTTAGCCTCGGCACCTGAGACCTTGACGTCAAAATAGCGGGTGACCGGTTCTTTGACAGAGCCGACCAACGCGGCGATGGTGCAAGCCAGAAAGGGCTGAGCACGTCGGCCACCGCGTACAGGAACTTCCCGCACACGCTGCAGACGACCGTAACCTTCGGTGTGCAGATCGAAATAGGCCTTTTCGCCTGAAGTAGAATGGCTCATGGTGAAATCTCCATTGAAAATGAAGCGGAGACACACCAGGCCCGATGGCGAGGGTGTGTCACCCCGCGATGGGTTGATAAGGCGGATGCATCCACTACCGGTAGAAACCGGTGGTCGTTCGCGTGAGGATGCTGGGCGAACTGGCTCGGTCATGCGGTTTTTGCCGCACCGCAACCTTGGAGACCGTGGTTGCGTGGCATGTCGCTGACAACGTCAGCAAAACATGCAGACAGACTGCCCGTGCCTCAATGCTGGCGCGACGAGAAATATGAACTGGAGCCGTTCCCTATTTTCGAGATGCCATTCCTCTGGAAATGGCTGTCGTGGTACAAACGCGTACTTAACGACTTTCTGCATCACCCATGGAGGGAGAAATAATGTCGATTGATTTGCAGGCGCTGTCCGCAGCCGAATTGAAGAACCTGATCGCATCCGCACAGGATCAACTGGTCAAGGGAGAACGTGAACGCATCAAGGCTGTTCGCGAGAAAATTCTGCAGTTGCTGGAAGGTGAAAATTTGGAGCTGGAGCAGGTCTTCCCGAACTCGAAGCCGAGTCCTCGGGTAAAAAATCCTGTGGCTCCCAAATATGCACATCCCGACAACCCAAGCCTGACCTGGAGTGGTCGAGGCAAGCAGCCGAATTGGTTCAAGGAGACGCTCGCAGCGGGCAAAACTCAGGAGCAGTTGTTGCTGCCCTAGTCGTTATCCAAAGTGGTACCTGATCAGTACAGACCCAAGACAATCAGGTTTCCCTGCGGCGCGATTTAATCACCGCAAAAACAGGCCACCGCATCTTCGGTTGAATCGAACAGATCACCCTGGTTTGCGGCGAAGCGCGCCAGATCGGCATAGCTGGGACCGTCAATACGAAACCGTGTGCCACTGGCTTTGCTGGCCAGATTCAGTGATTCCATACGAATCCACCATATGGCGGCTTCCGGTCTGGCCTTGATGAGGGCCAGGCGCTGTCCTTGTGGCTTGAGGAAGCACAAATCACAGTTGCCTTCGAGTGTGCGGCCTTTCACGGTCAACAGTTCCAGATCGAAAGGCTGCGCCTGCCAGAACGCACTGACCTCGTATACGCTGATGTTTGCATCGGCCAATGGCATGCACATCATTTCATGGCTTGATTCCGTAGAGTGACCGCGCGCCCGGATTTTGGCGACACGCCGTTGCTCGTCGGCGCGGATGCCAATGAATTGATCCCATTCTGTCCAACCGAGACTGCGCAGGTATTTATGCATCGGCCGAATTTTCAGGCTGGTGGTGCAGCCGCGAGCAACAGGGTTGGGCAGGTATTGGCGTTTACGGATCAACGCCTCGAAAGGCTCACCCTGACGGCTGGCAGTCGTGAAATCGACCCGCTTGAACCCTGGTGCAGCATCCTGATATTCGAGCCAGTGGATAGGGGTTTTCCAGTGTGTGGCGCAGTCACGCACGAAGCGCAGGGTAGCTTCTACTTCTTTGCCCGTGTTGGCGAAGCAGACTACGGTATCGGCAGGCAGGCCGCCGTTGGCCTGTAAAACGCGCCACAGCATATAGGCACTGGTGCGGCCACCGGAAAAACTGATGCAGGCCGGGGAGTCAATCTTGAACGGGTCGCGCATGTGGGCGTCTCCGGAGTATCGCTGGTGGAATGGCCTGTAGTGGGCTGAGACGAATGCGTGTCAGCGGTGGAGGTGCTGGCGCGAGAGGAAAGAAGCCCCCATGAGGGGGCTATGGAGGACGAGGCTCAGTTGCTATCGGGGCTTGTCGCGACAACTTGCAGGAAAATCTGTGTTGCGGTAGCGGACACTTCGAGATCACCAGCACCATCCAGGATGCCGGTAAACACCCTGATCCTTGACCAGGATGATGCGGCACTGATTGGCAACAGCTTCGGCGATGACGGGCCGCAATTCGGCTCCTTTGAAGCGTAAAGTCATACACGTTACTCCTGAGAGGATGGTATGCCGGGCAACACAGTGAAGAAGTGTTGTCCGGGGCGGGGGATTGGTGCGTATCCCAGTCGAGGTGCGATAAGTAAACGATGCTGGTCAGATAACCCATCGTATAGACGGGTTGTCTGTAGCGTCATGACTTGCGTCGCAGCGGCTTTTGAATGGTGCGCACACGTATGCGACGCCAACTGCCATCGTCGATCAGCCTGAACAGTACGTCTCCGAGGGTATCGAAGAACACACCGTCAACTCGTTCAACCAACTCTCCATCGTGGCTCAGCACTACGGCATAGAGGTCATCGGCGCGTTCGTATTGCACAGTGACGCGGCCATTGAATTTCGCCGTGTTGGTGTTGAAGCTGATAGCCGGTGGTGTAGCGATGATGTCCTTGGGCAGCGGATCGACCCAGGTGAAATCTCGCGCGCCCGCATCAACCAGCAGGTGCGTAATCCGACGAAAACCATCCGGTGCCGGCAGCTCCTCCAGTTGCCTGATCAGTTCCTGTAACTCCGGGCAGCGGGGTTGCGGGATCGGAAGCTTGGCGGGGGCGGAGCCGAGGACATACGTCTGGAGCTTGTAGGGCTTGCCATCAGCGGTGTATTCGGTGCGCTCTTCGGGAGTGTCTGCGCGAAGACCGTCGAAGCGATGCCGTGCGTAGGGTTCGACCTGCACCTTGGCTCCTTCGTCTGGATCTTCGGTCACGAGCGTCCGGTCAAGCACGGCGAACTCGATTCGACCCGTCTTGACGACAATGGCATCCTCCGTCCTGGCGATGATCTTTCCTTCAAAAGGCTTGGGATCAATGTGAAAGCCCAGTGTCGAAACCTTGGGCTGGCCGTCAAAAATGTTGAACCTGAAACTGCGGGCATTGGAAGGAACGTGGTCACGCACCAATGACTGCATCTGATTGCGAATGGTTTGATGATCCATGGGAAAGTCTCCAAAAAAAGGAGCTCCCCAGCCACAAGGGAGGAAAGCCCCTATGGGTGGAATGAGAAAATAACGAAAGCCAACACACCGTCGGCGTGTCGCAGTCTTGATGGCCTTGACTGCCTGGGATGTTGCCAGCTACACCGGCGAACATGTATTCAGCATGACGTGGCAACGGTGCGTGTGTGTGGAACAACACGCATCAGGAAGTGCCCGTATTGGTTAGCGCGATGTCACCCAGGTGTCTGCAATGCCTGGAGCAGACGCTGACCCAGCCAGGCTACGCATGGTACGGCCATAGAATTGCCGATCGCTTTGTAGCGGGGGGTATCAGCAGCAGGTTTGCCGCCGCGATATGGCACCAGCGTCCAGCCATCCGGCATGCCCTGCAAGCGTTCGCATTCGACGGGCATTAGCCGCCTGACCCTCCATTGCTGCCAGTTTTCTCCATCATGCTCAAGCGGCGTGTAATGGAAGTGCGCGTCAGACGGGGTGACGCTGAACACGGTTGGCATGCCCTGACCGGGCTTTCCGCCGCTGGCGAGCAGCGTGCCAGCGATCTGGCCGTGACCCGATTCCAGGCGCAGTTCGCCACGCCCGTTCTGTGCAAAGGCGATGGCAGGCCAGGCCCTGGTCCGCAATGTCGGGGTGACGTCTTTCACGGCATCCGCGCCATAGTCCTGAGCGGTAAAGGCCATCATCGGGATACCTTTGTTGGCACCATCTTCCCTGTAGTCTTTGCCATGCGTTGCCGGGTTCAGTGTATGGCTGAGGGGGCCTGCCATCGACTGCACCAGGAAGTTCTCGGTGCAGATGTCATGTTTTGAACCGGCTGCCATCAGGCAGGCCGCCACGTTGACTGGCCCTGTACCGCCAGCGAAACTGAATGTCGTGACCACCTTGTCATAGGGGCTCAGTCCGGCATAGTCGCTTGCTGTCGCAGGGCCTGCTCCAGCAGCGCGGGCAGCTTCTTGCCACGGCGAGCTGCCCGCTGAAGAATTCCCGCGCACGCTGTCGCGCTCAAAAAGTACTTCGCAGGGATCGAGGTCGTCTCGACCACTTGCCACAAGAAACACGCGCTTGCGACGCTGGGCGACACCGAAATATTGGGCATCGAGAACCCGCCACGCAATGCGCCGGTGGGGTCCAGACACGTGACCTGCGTGCGCCCATTTGGACCCTGTGGTTTGAGCGCATGGCTTTCTCCGGCCAGTGCGCCCAGCAGGCAACCAAAGGCGTTAGGTCGATCACTGAGCACGCCGGGGACGTTTTCCCAGACGAGCGTGGCGGGGGGCTGATGGTTTTTGAGACGGATTTGGTCGATGACATTGGCAAGCTCCACGTAGCTGAGGGTTAAGGCACCACGAGGGTCGCTCAGTCCCCGTCGTGCGCCGGCAATGCTGAACGCCTGGCAAGGTGTCCCGCCAACCAGAATATCTGGGGCGATGACCTCGCCAGCGTGTACCTGGTTGGCGATGCGCGTCATGTCGCCGAGGTTGGGCACATGGGGGTAGCGGTGTGCGAGCACGGCACACGGGAAAGGGTCGATTTCCGAAAACCAGGCGGCTTTCATACCAAGTGGTTCCCAGGCGAGGCTGACTGCCTCGATGCCACTGCAGACGCTGCCGAATTGCAGTACATGGGGTGTAGGTTGCATGTTCATGGGGTCTCCTGTTTTTTGGTTCAGGGCCATAGGCCCAACCGTGTGTGTCGTAAATCAGGAGAAAAAGTGTCGGGGACCTGCTGGCCTCCGACTTGGTAGGAATAAACCACCTGTGGGCTGGTTCAGGATGTGGTCGTCGTCAAAACCGTTCGCTGTCGCAGCAATCGCACCCGGCCGTTATCGTGGTTGTGGCCGGAATCCTCTGGCATGTATCCACACACAAAGGGAGCCCAGTTTTTCGCCGTTGGGCGCGGCAACGAATACCGTCATCCCCGAAGGGTTTCCTGATGTCTGGCCTCTCAAACAAAGCATCAGGAAACCCTTCAAGGAAGGCGGAAGTACCGGAGAAGAGGGAAAGCGTCTGGTGCGATCCGTGGACGAGTTGCCCTCTGCCTCGCTGCCGGAGCATAGCGAAGTGCGCACTGTTTAGTAGAAGGCTTGGTGCGCGGGGATTCCCGCATGGGCGCGGGGGGAGCCATGTCATCACTGAAGATGTGGCATGGCTTTTGGGTTCAGGGCGGTTCAGGATGCCCGTGTGCTACTGTTACGTTTGCGCGGCATAGCACGTTTGTGTTTGCCGTTGTCGATAGGCTGAGAGCCTTTGCAGTCAGGATAGCGAGGGCAAGACCAGAATGGCCCGCTTTTGCCAGTACGCTGACGCATAGCGGTGCCGCATTCTGGGCATGCAGGTCCCTGTGGCACCTTGATAGACAGCGATGCTCCTCGATACTGCTGTACCAACTGCGTAATCCAGGCTGACTGCTTGTCGATGAAGACATCAAGAGTGAGCTGACCGGCTTCGATCATGTCTAGCGCCTGTTCCCAGATGGCGGTCATGCCGGGGTCGGCAATGGCACCGGGAACGGCGTCGATGAGTGTGAAGGCCGCATCGGAGGCACGTACCGAACGGCCTTTCTTCTGCAGGTAGCCACGGTCAAGCAATCCTTTGATGATATTGGCGCGAGTCGCCTCAGTGCCGATACCCGTGGTGTCCTTCAGCTTTTGCTTCAGGCGTGGATCGGCAACCAATTTAGCAACGCCCTTCATCGCTTTGACCAGTTCGCCCTGGGTATAAGGACGTGGCGGCGATGTCTTGAGCGCTTTGCAGTCGATTCCAGTGATCTGGCAAGACAAACCTTCATGCAGCGCTGGCAGAACCTGGCTGCGCGGAGTGATCTCGCCATCATCGTCTGGCCTGGGCTCAGCGAGCACCTGCCGCCACCCGATGACGACGACCTGCTTGCCGACAGCCTGTAGCGTTTCACCCGTACAGGATAAGCGTGCAGTGGTGCGGTCAAACTCATGTTGCGGCAGAAACTGCGCCAGATAGTGGGCACGGATCAGCATATAGACTGCCCGTTCCTTGTCACTCATTGCCTTAAGGTTGACGGGTTCGAGTGTGGGGATGATGCCGTGGTGCGCCGTGACTTTGCTGTCGTTCCAGGCACGTGATCGCTGATTGCGGTCTAGCTGGTCAACGATCGGCCTCAGGCCTGGATCGGTCTTGAGAAGGCTGTCGAGTACTGTAGGCACTTCGGCGAACATGCTTTCAGGCAGGTAGCCGGAGTCTGAGCGCGGGTATGTCGTGGCTTTGTGAGTCTCGTACAGTGCCTGGGCGATTTCCAGGGTTTCCTGCACATCCAGGCCCAGTTGCTTGGAACAGATTTCCTGCAGTGTACCCAGATCGAAGGGTAACGGTGCGCCTTCACGCAGGCGTTCCGTCTCGACAGACGTGACCTGTGCGCTGCCAGCAATACGCATGCGTTCGGCCGCTTGTCGGGCTATGGGCTCCTGCAGACAACGGTCCGCATCGTCTGTTGCTGTATCTGGTGCCAGCCAGCCTGCAGTGAAAGATTGACCTGCGCTTGATAGCACGGTCTCGACTGTCCAGAACGGCACTGAGACAAAGCGAGCGATCTCGCGGTCGCGATCGACAACCAGTTTCAGCGTTGGGGTTTGTACCCGGCCAACGGAGAGTACGCCGTCGTAACCGGCCTGTCGCCCCATGACGGTGAACAGGCGACTGAGGTTCATGCCGATCAGCCAGTCTGCGCGGGAGCGGGCCAGGGCCGAGAAGTACATCGGCAGGGTTTCGCTTGATGGCCTGAGTGTTGCCAGTGCTTTGCGGATCGACGCGTCATTGAGTGCCGATAACCAGAGCCTCTGGATAGGGCCGCGATAACCGCACAGTTCGATGATCTCGCGTGCGATCAACTCGCCTTCCCGGTCAGCATCCGTTGCGATGACCAGTTCGCTGGCCTTGCTCAGAAGGTCTTTGACGACGTTGAACTGCGAGGCGGTCTTGGATTTGACGTCGACGCGCCAGCGCTCGGGGATAATGGGCAATTGCTCGATAGACCAGCGTTTGTACTGCTCGCCATAGGCATCGGGCGGTGCTGCTTCAACGAGATGACCGATGCACCAGGTTATGGTGATACCTGAACCGGTGAGGCAACCCTTGCCTTGTTGGGTAGCCCCCAGTACACGTCCGATATCTTTGCCCTGGGAGGGCTTCTCGCACAGAAATAGCTTCATGGAATACTCGACGGCACGTGAATCATGCCGTCGAGTATTCCCGGCTGGAGATTTTAAAGTTATAAAGAATACGGATTACGAGCCAACGTATTCGATTTTCCCATCTGATATGCCAATCTGAGCGTGAGAAACGCAATAGACATCAGTGGAATAGGGGACGACCACTGTCTGGGATCGTCCCGAAGTGCGATGTGTTACTCGGCCGATGGCCCCGGATCTGCTGACCCTGACTTGGGGCTCAGGGTGATGGCCTCGATTCGGTAAGGGAGGATGCCAACGCCGCGTGCATTGACCCGGTAAGTCGTGCGCGGGTTGTTGTTCTCATCGGTCCAGTCGTCGCGCTCCACACGTCCGCCAACCACGACCCGCATGCCTTTCTGGAACAGTCCAGCAATTGCTCCGCGTCACGATGCCACCAGTCAACTGGCCGCCAGAAGCCGCCGCGATCTTCAAAGGCACCGCTCTTGCCGGGGACGGGGTTGTCGAAGTAGACGTTCAGGCGCAGCACCCGACGTGGTTCTTCGTTACCGTTGGGATATTCGTGGAACTCTGGCGCAGAGCCGATATTTCCCTCGCCGCTGAAATGTGTACTCATATGGATGACTCCTGCTTGATGTGAAAGGCCCGCACTGGAAAGACAATGCAGGCGGAAACCGTCAACGGCGTTGTACCGATGCCGGATATTTCATGCGGTCTTCACCTGGATGTGGCTGGCTCAGATCTGCCTGATGGCCTGTCCGGCGCAGATAAACTTCGTCGGCATGAACCAGTTTGCTGGCGCAGTCCCTGGCCTGGCGTGTGAGTGTGTGCAACAGGCTAATCTGCATGTTCAGCACGGCTCGCTGGACTTCCATTGCATGTAAATCGCTGATGAGTCCGAGTGGCGTGGCCGGGTTGACCATCACCTCTTGCCACAGGGCCACGCCCATGCTGCTGCGGTCGAGGTTGCGCCAGCGCAGGAAAGTGGTGCCTGCGCCAGTGGTTTGCTGGGCCAGTTGCGTCGGTAGCAGGTTGAAGGGATGGCTGCGTGCCTGCGCCAGAACCTGCCGCTGCGCCAGCACGATCAGGTCGTCGCGCAGTGCCTCGCATTGGCTGGCCCAGACTTCGAGTGCCCCTTTACCTTTAAAAGGTTTTAAAAGGCCTTTTAGGTAGCCTGCATGTTCCAACTGCTGGAAGGTGGTCTGTTCCAGCATGGTGAAACGTGTCGATGCGCTCATGCGTGGTCATCCTCGCTATTTTGTGTACCTTCGGTTGGCTTTTCGCTGGCGCTGGCAGGGGCATCCGCAGGCTCGTCTTCGTGTGAGGGTGTTTGATTCGTGGTGCCTGAGTGCGCCATATGCGTTTGTCCACGCCGGATCAAAGGTGGTGCGAAGCGTGAACGGCGCGCGCCTTCGAGTACGTCCTGCGGCAGTTCTCCGAACTTTTCTACTGCGGCACGGGCTGCGGCATTGTTGGCGGCAAAGTCGTCACGCTGGGTGCCGGAGTAGCGGTATTGCTGTGCCAGACTGAAGAGACTGCGCAGGGCATGGGCACCGTCGTTAAGCCAGCGTTCGAGAGTTGATCGGTCGATCAATGCGGTGTGGTGGGCCAGGATCAGGCGGCGGGCAAGATCGTCGTAGTCGGCCAGTAAATAGACCGCCATAAAGCCCAGTTGCGAGGAGACGAACAGTGGCAGCTTGACGGGTTGCACATTCATGTTTTCTCCAAGGCTTAGCGCGGACGGTACGTCTGCCAGTGCCTGATCCACTTGTTGGCGCAAGCTCTGGAGCTGTTCTTTGGTGAGCGCCAGCTTGTCTTCGATGCGCAACATCCACCAGTCAGAGTAGGGGTCGTCCTGCTCGGCCCCGCGCTTGAGCTTGTTCATGATGGAGACAAATCCGTTCAAGCCGACGATGCCGGGTTTGCCTTCTGCGGCTGCGCGTCCGTGCCAGATACGCGATGCGTGGTGAGTGTGCAGGGTCAGTGACATCGCACTGCGCAATGACCCCAGGTTCAATTGCAAGGATTCAGTGGCATTGTTTTCGTGGGCCATGATGATGACTCTCCGTAGTGAAATGAATCGTCAGCTTCGGCTGCAATGGGAAGGCCGTCAGTCATGAAACCGCACTGCTGGTCAGCCTGTTTTGCGAAGCAACGGATGCCTCGTGCTGGAAGGGTGTGTGTACAGCTATACCCGGGGTATAGGCGACGGTGGACGTCAGTGGACGATGCATGGCTATTTCTGCATGAGTTGTGTGTATCTCGTCTGGAAGGCTATGTATGCAGCTATACCCAGGGTATAGACGACTATGGATGATTGTGGACATGTCGAATTCAGGGGGCATCCAGCAATTTGCGCAGCCGTGCCAGATGGGCCAGTGCGACATCTCTGTTTGCCGCAGGCGGCTGCGGTGGAGGAGGCGCTTCACGTGGTTTGGTGGCAGGAGTTATTTGTGTGTTGTCCCTCTGCCCAGCCCAGGCTCGGAAATCACCACGCAGGGCTTTCTGGATGATGCCAAACAGATAGCCCGCAGGATTGCGAATGGTGGTTGTCGTGCAACGGGCATCCCATTCGTCAAGGACGGATTGGTGCAAACTGGGTTCAACCGACTGTAATGCGGCCAGCGCACCGGATTGCTGCTCAGCCTTGAGTGCCATAAAACGCTCCGGGAAACTCAGCATTCCAAGTTCTTGCGCACGCGGTACTGTAAGTATTTTTTTATTATTTTCTTTTATATGTACTGTACTTATGCTCTTCGGATTCCGAAGTGGGTTGATTTTGCTGGCGCTCAGGCCTGATTTGGAATCCGAAGTCAGGTCGCCATTATTCCGAAGAGGGGGCGTTATACCTTCTTCGGAATTGTGATCGTTCATATCCTGTGGGTAACGTGAATCCATGCGCCAGCCCTGTGCGGCCAGACGCTGCGTCAGCACCTGCAATCGGGTTGGCAGTACCTGGCCGCTGAGCATCGAGTCCTGGGACATCTCCTGTAGCGTATACATGCCGACACGCTGGACAGATTTGCTGGCATGAACCAGAGACTGGCTGACCAGCGCCAGGTAGTCGGCGTCAAGCTGGATTGCCTCATAGGGCGTGAGTGGCTCATCATGCAGGACATAGAGGTTGCCCAGAATGCGGCCTGTTCGTGGATCACGTCTGCGTCTGACCAGGCTGATCCATCGGGTCAGGCGCAGCATCGTCAGGGTGCGTGCGACTGTTTCGTGAGACGCTTTGGCCGCGCACGGCATGGAAGCGAGCCAGGGGGCGAGCTGATCGTACGTTGGCATCGCGGTGATACCATCTTCTGCGAGCATCAACCGGAAAACTTGCCAGCCGTTGCGTTCAAGCGGGGTGAGTCGCCCGTCCATCAGTAGTGCCCGTGGCACACTGTCGTGGTGGTTGCCGCTAAAGAGGAAACCATCCGTTGCCGCAGGCGATGAGGCGGATTGAACCGGCTTCGCAGATTGCGGTTGCAGACGGGAGAAAGCCTGGTCGAACAGCTCATTCAGCCGGATGGGGCCGTTTGTGCGTGGCTGGCCACCCGTCATCTGGTCTGCCCTTCATCAATCCATCCGCGTATGGCACTCCAGATAACGGACAGCGGCAGATCCGTGGCTTCGGCAAGTTCCGCTGCGATATCCAGCATCTCCATATCGTCATTGAGTGCCACTTTTTGTGACTTGACTGCAGCAGACCAGCGGTGCCACAGATTGGTATCCTGCTCTTCGGTCAGAACCGGATGGCGACCTTTCCTTTTTGGCAATCCGATCACACTGCGGCGCAACGCGATTTCCTGATGGGTGAGCCCGAAGAACTTGCTGATAAGTTCGGTACTGGCACCCAGGCGCAGAAGCCGGTCGATTCTGGCGACTTCCTCGGTTACATCGTCGACCTGATGCAGGAGGCGACGCAGCACATCTCGGTTGACCACGACGGAGCACCAGGACACGTTAGCGTTGGCCAACACGCTTGCCATGGCAGGATGTTTCAGTGCGTCAAGGTCAGTGTCATCGAATCCCATGGACTTGGCTCTGCGCAATTGGCCATTGCGCAGATCATGCAGTGCCTGTGCGATGACAGCCTGATTGAGAGGGTGTGGACCGGTCATGGCTGTGATCCTCATGATCCGGGAATGACGTCGCCGTCATCCTGTGTGTCGTTCTCAATGTCGATCAGCCTGCGGGTCAGCCGTAGCAATCGGAACATCTTCACCAGTGCGCTGTCATTGAGCCGCTGTGTTGCATCGTTTGCGTCATTGCTCGCGTCCAATATTCCCTGCAACAAATGCCCGAGTAGCCCAAACCGGATCGAAGACGCGGTATCTGAAAGCGGATGTGTGGCGGGCAGATAGGGGGCGCTCAGGGCGTGCAGCAGCGCCAGCACCATGGATGCTGACGTATCTGTGTTGGAACGGTCATCGGCGCATTTGCAACTGAATCCGATGCCATTTTCGTATGGCTCAATAGCATCTTGCGCACCGACTTCATGGGCGATTTCTGCGGCAAACTGCGCAATATGGGTGCGTAGTCGAGAAGGTTCATCCAGTGATGCCTCAATGTGCCAGATATCGGTGATCGGATACAGGCTATCAGCCTGGATAGGGATGGATTGCAAGACATTGCGTTCGAAGTCTGGCAGGGCCTCGCCAGTATGGCCGGCGACCAGCCGCTGAATCGACTGCAGCCGTTCGGTTGTGCCAGCAGGAGAAACAACATGCTGTTGCAGTAGCGTGGCATGCTCGTCGTTTCCTGCCGCAGATTTGTCTTGCGAGGTGCGGTCAACAGGTTCAGACGGGGGCGATGCCGGTTGTGCAGACGCCTTTCTGGTTGTTGATGGCTCGATGTTTCTGGGCGACGTGGATTCCGATGTAACGCCGGGCGGCGTGACGGGTAATGGCGTTTTCTCTTGCAGCGTCGATGCCCCAGGTTCAGCCGATGGTGCTTCATTGCTGAGTAACTGCCAACGCCGATCGGTGTCGGTGATCTCGAATGCCAGCGTGTCGTATTCCATCTCCAGCAGATCGGCCATTTGTCCAATCAACTCATCCTGTACGCGCTGGGCACTGAAATTGCCCGGTGTGCTGTCGAACATCACCAACACATCCTGGAACAAGGTGGTGAAGTCGATGTGGTGGTGTGTGTTGGTGCTGCGAGTGGACCAGGCCCGTTCAGCAGCACGTCGCAGGCTGGTCAACTGCTCGACCTGATGCCTTCCCAGCCCGGCATAAAGCACAGTAGGGATGGCCGGAAGCAAGTATTGAATGGCCTCTTGCATGCGACTGATATGGGGCTGGGGGACAGGGTAGCCATCGGCCTTGAGGCGGCGGGCCAGCTCTGATTGTGACAGTGATTTCCCGGTCTCTTCTTCATAAAGCTCCCGTGCTTTATTGACGCCCAGGGCACGTTCAATAAATGACAGGCCACCGTGCAGCTCGTTCTCAGCCAGATGCCCCGTTAATGCGATGATTTCACCGCGTTCCGGCCATGGGCGGAACAGGCATGGAATGCGGAAAAAGCGTTCATCCCTGGTCTCAGTCCAGAGTTCGCGCAGGATCGAGAGTCTGGTATTGCCTCCGTTGCGAATGATATAGCCCTTTGCCCCTGGGCGCTGAGTGATGGAGGGCGGTGAGTCGAGTCCGCGCTCGCGTATTGAGGCTTTGATCTCGTCGTAGAGCGGGTTGCGCGTTAGTCGTGGATCAAGCTCATATGGTGATAGCTCATCGAGCGTGATAACCATTGCAGTTTCTGCAATAGGTGCGCTCAACACCTCTGCAATGGGTGCTTTGCTCGTGAAGCCTTCGCTCAGAAGTTTGCTGGCAAGGTCTTGTACGGAAATATCAGGCATGGTGGCCTCCCTTGTCAGGAGAGGATTCGTCAGTAGCAAACTGGTGTTGTGTTCGCCGTAGTAAGGCGCGCGCATTACGCCCGGCACGATAGTCGCTAGCTGTCGAACTGGTGAAGATCGGTGGCATACCAGACTTGGTGAACTTCAAATGCCCACCAGAGGTACGCACAACCTCCCAGCCTTCTTGCAGTGCGTATTCGATCAGCGGTAGTAGTTGCTTGTGGCCTTTAGCCAGTTCACGAGCATTTGACATGGGCATGCCCTCCGCTGGTTTTTCCTGTGACCAGTGCGAACTGCTCACGCCACTGGGGCAGCAATTCGGTTGCCAGACTGCACATGATTTCTCGCGCAGAGCGGGTCTGGCGACCATAAGGCCTGATACGCTCAACGCGATGTGCCGGCAGACCGCGAGTCGCTGCATGGGGAAACGCTTCAATTGCGGGTATCTCGGTGTCCAGAATGTGGATGCCCGCTTGCTCCTGAAAAATCAGGCGCAAGGTTTTCTGGATCATACGGGCATTGGACGACACGGCTGGCACGCGATTGATCAGCAGGTGTAGCGGTGGGGGTGTAATGCCCAGATTACGATAAGGCGCGATGTCCGCGATCAGTTGCAAGGTTCCCCGACGTAGCTCCCGGGCGGCGAGTATTTCTGGCGTGACAGGCGAAATGGCTTGTTGCGATGCCAGTAATGCCATCTCCAGCAAGACGGTGTGTGCTCCCTGCGTATCAATAACAACGAGGTCGTAGTGTGGCTGGAATACAGGCAATAAGTTGTGCAGCCTCAGCCTGCCGTCCGGAGCGTGAAGCAGCAGCGTGTGCAAATGCCGGTGTTCATCGTTGGATAGCACAAGGTCCAGACGATCAATGGTGGTACGAGAGACAATCTTTCCCAGGTCCTGCTCGTTGAATGCCAGTAGTTCATAAATGCCGCCAGGGGCGTGGCTCAGCATCTCATAGTAAGAGGACAGCGTAGGCTGCATATCGAGATCGAGTAGGAGTACGCGCAATCCTGCATCGGCAACGAAACTTCCTAGGTTGGCTGCAATGGTTGTTTTACCCACGCCACCTTTTGTCGAAATAACAGAAATCACCTGCATGGTCTGCTCCTGGTTATGAGTGACTGGGAGCAGTCAGGCGCGTTCTTTGAGACGATCAGTGATCCACTGATCGATTTCGGCAGAGTCCCATCCGACGGCGCGGACGCCGAGGCGCAGAGCCTTGGGAAACTTACCCTCCTTCATCAAATTATAAATATGAGCCCTTTTAAAGCCGGTTTTGGCTTCAACTTCAGCCCGACGCAGGATGCGACGCTCTGGAACGGGAACAGTGTTCTGTTGGAACATGACAGTCACTCCTTAATGCTTGGTAGCGCTTATTGAGGGTGACTGCCATTAAATAGACACCATCGATAAGCCACATCAAACAATAGGGACGAGCGGGTCACCGCTTTCTTGTCGCAACAAGCACGACATTTGATTTAAGCCAAAACCTACTTGCCCCAAAAAGTGACAATATTGGTTATCACTTCCAACCGATAAAGCATGCATCTGATCAAACCTTTCAATGCATAAAAATGAGCAGGCGAAATATTTTGATTGTTGTTTGCCTGTGGACGAAAAATGTCTGAGATTGATTTTTGTTTGATGTTGACACGCGCTTCAAGCCTTGGGAACTATACGAGATCGTTCACTAAAGCTGTGTAGCAAGCATTTTTGTGCAATAGAAGGACTGTTTTTTGTCATGAAAGTGACAAAAAAAGTCCTTTTGTTTCATGATAGTGTCACAGTGTTCGGGGAGGTGGGGCGTGCGGCAAAGTTGGCATTTCTCCGATTGCGATAGCCTGGTTGATAAATCGAACCAGCTCTGCTGAGCGTTCTCTTTCTGCTGTTACGACAAACGTAGCTGTGCTGGGAATATTGTCTGCTGCTTCTCGGATAATGACATTTGGATGGTTATAGAGAGCAATTTGGGATGCCAGCCCGATACCGATTCCATAGCCTGCTGCAACTAACATGATCATGGGTTCATGCCCTGAAACATACTCGGCAATGTTTGGTGTGGGGAGTGACGGATTGCTGAACAAATGTCGAGTCAGGTTATATCCACCAGTGCACTGTTCGGGGCGGCAAAGCACTAGCGGATAGCGAAGTATCTCGGCGTCAGAGATTTTTTCTTGTGAGAGTAACGGGTGATGAGTTGGGATCGCAATGGCTGGGCGCTCCGTCCATACAACCTCTTTGAGATATCCCGGTATGATTGAATTATCGACAGTAAAACCAACATCGATTTGATCGTGGCTGATTGCCAGTAACATCTCGCTGACGGTCATTTCCGTGATCCTAATCTCTGTGCTCGGCTCTTCTTCACGGCAACGAGCGAGCAGTGTTGTCAGCCTTGGTGGAGCCAGACTGTCTGCAAGTCCAATACGCAGTCGGCCACGGTAGCCTTGCGAGGCTGAGTTGACCCGTGTTTGAGCATTCTCTATAAAGGCAATGATGCGTTGAGCCTCTTCGCGAAACACTTCTCCTGGCCAGGTCAGCCTGATACGTCCTTTGGACCGATGAAGCAGTTGAACCCCCAGATGGTTCTCCAGTTCCTTGATGGCTCGGGATAAAGGGGATGGTTCGATATGAACTCTGGCCGCAGCTCGGGTGAAACTTTGTTCTTCTGCAACGATCAGGAAATACCGCAGGTAGCGTATCCTCATATTTTCATACTCCTTTCTTTCCATTGGGTATTGATTCCTTTTTATGGAGGAAGGCTCCGCCACGCGAATAGGACTTATTCGTGTGTTTGGGCTGTCTTTTGCGGGGCACCCCACGTTGAATGCAGCCTCAACTGGTTGTGAGGGTTTAGGGCATTTCAATAGCTTGCTGAACCGAGTTTTTCTTAGGGGGCAGGTGCGGAAAACGAGCAGATCAACCCGGCTGTGGAGCATCGCTAATGCTAAGGCTGCTTCTTATGGGGTTTTGTTCACACGTTGCGTGTTTCTGTCTCTGGATGTAGTGGGGTAGAGCTGATGAGGTCTGGCGCTTGCCTGTGATGGGTTACAGCATGGATCGCCCTAGGTTGTTGTTCCTTCCGATGAGTTAAGAAAGCCGGTGAATGCGTTGTCAAGTTGGTCGAGTCCGAGGCAGCGGCCGACGTCGGTCAATGACAGGTTGTAAGCGATGATGTAACAATACGTTTTCTATTCGTGGTCCACGCTGATCAGCGTGGTGTACAAACAATGAACAATTCTGAATGTGGGTTTCGGATGAGTACTTTCGATAGCAATCATAAAAATATAATCGCTGCTTTCATGGCATTGAAGAATAAGGCCACTCTTTTGGAAAAGCACACGCTGCGCGGGAATTACCAGATAAACAAGAATCGCCTGCCGTTCATCGAGGTGCGTAACTATTATGCAAGCCTCAGGCATGTGTGCGATCTACCGATTATATTTATGATGAATGAAGAGTTATCTAATACCGCTGCGAGGCATCTTTGTCCCGAACTGTTGAGTGAGCTTCTCAAGGAACAGCATCTGACACTTGACGTTCAGGTCGATGGCAAGCCTGCTTCGCTGGAGCATGAAGATTTTGAAGCCTCGTTGTCCGATATTAGGGCATTGTTCTGTGATCGTATCAATGGGATGGTAGGAAGTTTGATGCTAGATTTCACCGTTTCTGTATTTTCCTGTTTCGAACACTGGATAACGAAACTGTACGACGGCTACGCCGAGAAATTGGAGGCTGAGTGACCTGCCCCCGGGATTAGATACAACCTTCAGTTAGTAATGTCGGTTGGTTTTTCTTCATATTTCCTGTTTCGCCAGTCCGTTGCGAATTCAGCTGGTGTCTGGTAATCCAGCGATGAATGGGGACGGCACTCGTTATAATCCTGCCGCCAGTCATTAATCGTTTTCCGGGCATGAAGAATATCGCTGAACCAGTGTTCATTCAGACACTCATCGCGAAAGTGTCCGTTAAAACTCTCAATAAATCCGTTCTGCGTTGGCTTACCTGGCTGGATAAGCCGTAGTTCCACACTATGCTCAAAGGCCCATTGTTCGAGCGCGCGGCAGGTAAATTCCGGGCCCTGATCGGTTCTTATTGTCGTCGGATACCCCCGAAACAACGCGATGCTGTCCAGAATACGCGTGACCTGAACGCCTGAAATACCGAAAGCAGCGGTGATCGTCAGACACTCCTTCGTGAAATCATCCACACAGGTCAGGCACTTGATCCTGCGACCGTTGGCCAGTGCGTCCATAACGAAATCCATCGACCATGTAAGGTTCGGTGCATCCGGGCGCAGAAGCGGAAACCGTTCGGTCGCCAGCCCTTTACGGCGTCGTCTGCGTTTTACGCTCAGTCCATTAAGGTGGTAAATACGGTATACCCGCTTGTGATTGACGTGAAGACCCTCCCTACGCAGCAACTGCCAGATGCGCCGATAACCAAAACGTCTGCGTTCAAGCGCCAGCTCAGTAATACGCCCTGATAAATGTGCATCAGCAGCCGGACGCTGAGCATCATAACGGCAGGTCGACAGGGACAAACCTGTAAGCCGGCAGGCACGACGTTGCGACAGACCGGTCGCATCACACATCAACACCACGGCTTCCCGCTTCTGGCCTGTCGTCAGTACTTTCGCCCCAGAGCCACCTGAAGCGCCTCCTTATCCAGCATGGCTTCGGCAAGCAGCTTCTTGAGCCTGGCGTTCTCTTCCTCAAGCGACTTCAGGCGCTTAACCTCGGGCACCTCCATACCGCCATACTTCTTACGCCAGGTGTAAAAGGTGGCGTCGGAAATGGCGTGCTTACGGCAGAGCTCACGGGCAGAAACCCCGGCTTCAGCCTCGCGGAGGATACTGATGATCTGTTCGTCGGAAAAACGCTTCTTCATGGGGATGTCCTCATGTGGCTTATGAAGACATTACTAACATCGCGGTGTATTAATCAACGGGGAGCAGGTCAGAGATCGTTCGCCCCCTGTTGGCGCTCATGTAAAACCTCTCTGCTGATCATGCTGATGTCCTTTCTTGTGTGAGAACTTCAAGGAAAAAATATGTTGGATAGAGTGGACTATCTAAACGGTGAATTACCGCCTTATATCACTGGCGCTGACAAGCGGAAGAGAAACATCTGATCGGTAAGATATTCACTCAGCGTATTGAGCGTAACAACCTGACGCTGAGAAGCAGAATAAAAGGATCGCCCGGCAAACAATTTGCTTCTCACACACTATAGAACTAAACGAAAAAGTGATTGACACCTTTATCGAGAAATTCATGTTCTACTAATTGGAAGTATTACCAATATTTACGACGATGGTGAATAACCCTCCTGTAGTAAGCGGAAATAATGTTCATGAATGTTTTATGCTGAAACTTTACATCTCATATTATTTCTATTTTAACATGAAGTCATAATGATATCTCGCATGGCTATAACAATGTGAATCAATTGAAGATATGTTTACAATGACTTAGAACCTATCCCAAAAGGAGTTGTCATTAATAAATAATGATCATTTATGAAGGGGAAATAGTGGGAAATAAATGGCAACTCAGTGATGAACTCTGGGAAAAAATGGCTCATCTCATCCCGGAACACAAAACACGTCACCCGCTAGGGACGCATCGTAAACGCGTTGATAATCGCGTCGCGATGGAGGCTATTTTCTTTGTGCTCCGAACCGGTTGTCAGTGGAATGCGCTCAATGCCACCGGAATATGTTCATCCAGCTCTGCTCATCGCCGGTTTTAGGAATGGCGTGATGCCGGGGTTTTTGAACGCTTCTGGCAGAATGGATTGCTGGCCTGTGAGCAGTTGAATATCATTGACTGGTCATGGCTGTCGATGGACGGTTGCATGACAAAATCCCCTTTGGCAGGCTCAAAAAAACAGGTCGTAACCCCACAGACCGGTGAAAACAAGGCGTAAAGCGTAGCCTGCTACCGATGCTAACTGGCTGCCGCTCTCTGTGGTTGTTGCAGGCGCGAATACCCACGACATAAAACTAGTCTTAGAGACGTTTGATGCACTTGAGACGGGCAGACCAGGCAAAAGACTCCGCTTGTGTATGGATAAAGGTTACGATGCCGAATGGCTGGAAACCTACCTGAAGGACCGTCGTTATGAACCTCATATCCGGTCGAGGAAAGAGGAGGCAGAGGTCATAAGGAGTGAGAGCTTTAAAGCGCGCCGTTGGGTGGAATAAAATCCTATTGGGATAGATTCCTAATTTGAAATATTATTTAACAGTTTCTCTGTATTTATTTCTTTGTGTTTAAAAAAAAACTGGCTATTTTGGATTTAATGATTTTGTAACTTTATTGACTCATAATCTTATAAGTTTTTACTATTTTGTACTTTAGCTTTTTCAATCTCATTGTTACGTTAATTTTGTATCAAATAGTTAGGCTGATAATTGTAAATGTATAGTGTTAAATCTATTCGGAATAATGAGTTCTGTTTATTTTTTATCGCATACTTAACAATATCATCGGCCGATAATAGCGATATAAGCATGAGTGTCATGTCTCCTATAAGGATGTGGATAATGCGTACAGAAATCAGTGAAATGTGGAGCGAACTTTCCGCAAGCCAACGTAGTCTTTGGATTTCCTATCAGAAAGCGCCTCATCTTCGTGGCGGTTACAATATTGCTTTCTGTCCTCGCATCCTAGGCGATGTCGATCCTAATCTTATCTGCCATACACTGAAATTATTGATGGCGCATCACCCGATGTTGCGCGCGACATTCCGCAACGGTGATGATGGGCCTCAGCAACGAATTCTTCCTCTGGATGAGGCTCCCTTCTTCCTGCATGATGCATCTTCTTGGTCGGAAACGGCGCTGCGCCAGCATATTGAGGCTGAGTACCGGCGTCCCTTTGACGATGATAAGCCGCTGGTGCGCGCTCATCTGTATCGTATTTCAGCTCGGGAGAGCGTCCTGCTTTGGGTTATCGATCATCTGATTTGCGACGGCAATACCTTCTGGATACTGATGGAAGAGTGGAGCGCGCTGCTGGCGCAAAAGACGCTATTGCCGCTCGAGACCGTCAGTGACGATCCTGATTTTTTCTCCTATGTCGCTCACCAGGCCGCCTGGCTGGAAAGTCCTCAGGGCAAAAAACAGTTTGAATATTGGAAGCAGACATTCTCCGGCGCTGGCGCCACAGGTTTTGATCTGCAATTGGCGTCCGACTCGGCGGGGTCGTCCATGCCCCGGCCTCGCAGCCAATCCTTTGCTGTGTCGGATGAGCAGATGGGGGGGCTCAGCGCGTTGGCTGCCAAGTACGGCACCTCTCTGTTTGAGGTACTGCTCGCTAGCTATTTTATTTTCCTGCGTAAATATACTGCTCAGAACACCATCATGGTGGGGAGCCCAATGCCGGCGCGCGGTCAGGGGCCTTGGCGAAACACAGTGGGGAACTGTACTCATGTTGTGCCCATTATGGCGCATTTCGATACGGACTTAACCATCGGCGAACTGCTGACCGCCTTACATGCCACCGTCCGACAGGCCAAACGCAACCGGCACTACCCCTTTGAGCTCATGATTGAACGTTTGCCGATCCATCGCCCCTCCGCTCAGCATGCTTATATCCAAACCCAGTTCACATACCAAGTCGATCGTGGCGCGACGGGGGTAATGAAGTTAATGGTCGGCACCGTGTGCGGGCCGGACGAAAATCGTACGGACGCTACGGTATCTTGGGGCGGGTGGGACACGGTATCGTACCCGGTGCAGATAAGTCACAGCGATATTGGCAATCTGCTTAACGCAGAAATCATCGAATCAGTTAATGGACTGAATTTAGTACTTAAATATGATGAACAGCGTCTATCGGACAGGACGGTTGGCCGCTATCTTACGCATCTGTCGGCGATTATCGATGCGATAATCGCCGATGCCGACCGGCGAGTGGATCAGATAAGTCTTCTGTCGGCTGACGAACGGCGCACCATGCTGTACGACTGGAATCAGATCCAGGCCGAGCCGGTCAGCCTGTGCCTGCACCAGCAGTTCGAAGCCCAGGTGCGCCGTGCGCCGCAGGCGGTGGCGCTGGTGTGTGGCGAGCAATCGCTCAGCTA
>NZ_JQHM01000015.1 GCF_000749845.1 Pectobacterium betavasculorum
TTTACTGTTGTTCACTCTTCAAGACTTTTTATATCGTTAAGATACGGTCTTGTGAGTGCCCACACAGATTGTCTGATTATATTGTTAAAGAGCAGTGCCACTTCATCGGTGGCGCGGGCTGCATATATTATGCTAATCCGCTTTAAAGTCAAGTCATTACTGACCGCCTTTGTTGAATCTTTTTCCTGTCACCGCAACTGCGTGTCGCTGTTGCCGTGTCAGTGGAGGCGCATTATAGGGACTTCTCCGCCGCTGACAAGCGCTAAATGCAAAATAATTACCGAGTGGGGATTTTTTCAGCAAAGCGCAGTAAAAGACAGCGTTATGCCGGATTTTTAAGCATTTTCTTAGCGAGAAACTTTACCGGACAGACTGGCGTACCATTAATTCGGGCGTCAGCACCAACACATTAGGTTCAGTGTTAGGGTGTTCCAGACGATATAACAGCGTATCAACCGCCAATTCGCCGAGCTCATCCTTCGGTTGATGAACCGTAGTAAGAGGTGGTGACATGTAGCGAGCCAGTTCAATGTCATCGTAACCAATAACTGCCATATCTTGAGGGATTGAAAGTCCAGCCTGATAAAGTGCGTGATAAACGCCGACAGCCATTGCATCGTTACTGGTGAACACAGCTTCGGGTTTATCTTCCAGCGCTAATAGCTGCTGCATAGCGCGATAGCCAGTTTCAAATTCAAAATCACCGAAAATTTCATAGTCAGCAGGAACGGATAGCCCAGCAAGTTGCATCGCCTGTCGATAACCTTCCAGTCGATTGTGGGCTGTCGTCTTATCTTTAGGACCCGCAATGCAGGCTATCTTTTTATAGCCACGAGAGATGAGATAATTGGTGGCGATCTCTCCACCGAGCAAAGAGTTATCTTTAATAACATCGATAACGCCTTCAAAAGGTGCCCAATCCATCATGACCATAGGAATAGAAGGATAGCGGCTCATCATTTCAGGCAAGGGGCGATGGCTTTCGGTGCACATCAGCAATACGCCATCGACCCGCTTTTGTAACAACGTTTCAAGACTATGACTCATTCTGTCGCGATCGCCTTCGGTGTTGCACAGAATCAGGCTATAGCCCCTCTCATAACAGCAGCGTTCAACGCCACGCACCACTTCGGCATAAAACGGGTTATTACTGGCAGTGAGCAACATACCGATGGTACGGGTCTGGTTTATCTTCAGACTTCTGGCTAGCGCAGACGGCGCATAGTTGAGATCATCAACGGCCTTCATAACCTTTTCGCGAATGGCATCGCTGACAAAACGATTGTTATTAATGACGTGAGATACAGTGGAAGTAGAAACGCCCGCCAACCGGGCGACATCTTTCATGGTGGCCAAAGATCACTCCTGAGCTTGCAAAAATGCGTCGATCTCTTCACGCCATGGGACAGAAGGTTGAGCGCCCCGGCGAGTTACCGCAATCGCTGCCGCCGCATGAGCGAATTTCACAGCAGAAGACATTGGTCGGTTTTCCAGTAAGGCGGTAACCAACGCACCATTAAAGGTGTCTCCGGCAGCGATCGTATCCACAGCTTTTACGCGATATCCCGGAATTCTCTGCCCCTGACCATCTTCACTCAACCATACACCGCGGCTACCCAATGTAATCAGAACCGTTTCGATACCTTTACCATGAAGAACCTGTGCTGCGCGAGCCGCATCGTCTTCCGTCTCAACAGTAATACCCGTCAGGAACTGCGCTTCAGTTTCATTCGGCGTGATCATATCAACCAGCGATAACAGTTCATCAGGCAGTTCACGAGCGGGGGCGGGGTTAAGAATCACTTTCGTTTGGTGTTCATGCGCCAGTCTGGCTGCGGCGATAACGGTTTCCAACGGCGACTCAAGCTGCATCAGCAACGCGGAAGCATCAATAATGTGTTGCTGATGACGATGAAGATAATCTGGCGTCACAGCCGCATTCGCGCCTGCGTTAATCGCGATCATGTTCTCAGCTTCAGCGTTAACAAAAATCAGAGCAACGCCAGTCGTTTGCCCGGAGATAGCCTCAACGGCGGAAACATCAATATTGTCCTTGGATAGCTGCTGACAAATACGGGAGCCGATATCATCTTCTCCGACGCAGGCAATAAAGGCGATATCTGCACCACTTCGACCAGCGGCAACGGCCTGATTAGCGCCTTTACCACCGAAAGCGACACTATATTGCTCACCGATCACCGTTTCGCCCGGACGGGGAAATTGCTCAAGATTGAGAATATGGTCAGCATTAATACTGCCCAGCACCACCAGCTTACCCGTTTTCATTATGTTGAATCCCGCTACGTTGATAATGCGCCACCACAAACGGGTGGCGCGAGCCCTGCTTTATACCCGTCATACTTCAAGCTGCTTGTGCGTTGGCTGCCCTTACTCACCCCAGTCACTTACTTGTGTAAGCTCCTGGGGATTCGTGCGGTTACCGCGTTACAAGGCCATAAATGGGCCTTGCCCTAAAGGGTCAACGCAGAGCGTTGTTCAAAACGCTTAACGTTTTGTCATGCAACTCGAATTATTTAGGGTATATTTTTAATTATTTTGCTACCAGCTTCAGGTCAACCGGAATGATGGCCTGCGTTTTTTCACCTTTCAGCACTTTCGCAGCGGTTTCGATACCAATCACGCCGATCTGGTCTGGACGCTGAGCCACTGTTGCTGCCAGTTTGCCTGACTCAACGGCCTTCACGCCATCCTGAGTACCGTCAAAGCCGACAACCAGCACATCCGTTTTGCCTGCGGTTTGCAGTGCGCGCAGTGCGCCTAACGCCATTTCATCGTTCTGAGCAAATACCGCCTGAACGTCAGGGTGTGCGGTCAGCAGGTTCTGCATCACGTTCAGTCCTTTAGTACGGTCGAAGTCAGCAGGCTGGCTGGCCAGCATAGCGAATTTATTTTTCTCAGCAGATTTCATGAAACCCGCCCCACGTTCGCGCGCGGCAGAGGTTCCGGCAATCCCTTCCAACTGAATGACTTTGGCGCCTTCACCCAATTTCTTGGCAATGAAGTCACCGGCAACTTTACCGCCGAAGGCGTTATCAGAAGCAACATGGCTCACCACTTCACCGCTAGTGGCGACGCGATCGAGCGTAATGACCGGGATTTTGGCCTGATTGGCCATTTTGATCGCATTGCCTACTGCATCTGAATCAGTCGGATTGATCAGCAACACTTTGGTGCCACGTACCGTCAAATCCTGAACGTTAGCCAGTTCTTTCGCAGGGTTATTCTGGGAATCCAGCACAATCAGCTCGTAACCCAGCTTGTCGGCTTCTTTCTGTGCACCCTCTTTCATTGAAACAAAGAACGGGTTATTCAGCGTAGATACCACCAGAGCAACCGTATCTTTGGCCAAGGCATTAGCACTGACAGTCGCGCTCAGCGCAACAGCAGAAACCAGAGTAGCCAGCTTTTTCATATTCATAACTCAATTCCTGTGTGAATGAAGGTTATTTACTGCTTTTGTTATCTACCAGAACCGCCAGCAAAATGACGACTGCTTTAACGATCATTTGGTAGTAAGAAGAAACACCTAATAAATTCAGTCCGTTGTTGAGGAAACCAAGGATAAGTGCACCGATCAACGTACCAACGATACGCCCTTTGCCCCCAGCCAGACTGGTGCCGCCCAATACTACAGCCGCGATAGCATCCAGCTCATACCCTGTACCCGCCGTAGGCTGTGCAGAGGACAAACGTGCGACTTCAATAATTCCCGCCAGGGCAGACAGCAGCCCACACAGGGAATAGACAATAATCTTGATTTTATCAACGCTGATACCGGACAAACGGGTTGCGGATTCGTTACCACCCAACGCATAGATATAGCGACCCAGGCGCGTGTGGTGCAGCATGTACCAGGTCGCAGCGAATACGATAGCCATGATCCAGATTGGCGTCGGAATACCCAGCGGGCGACCGATACCGAACCAGCCAAACGCATCTGCCACGTCGGAAAAGCCAGTATTCACCGGGCTACCGTTGGTATAGACCATCGTCACACCACGCAGCAGCAGCATCATGACCAGCGTGGCAATAAACGCCTGCACTTTACCTTTAGAAACGATGATACCCGTGCCTGCACCAATCAGCGCACCCAACGCCAGTGCGCCAAACACAGCCACCAGCGCATTCACTTCAAGCCCAACGATGGAAGCCGCTACGGCACCCGTCAACGCCAGTAGTGAACCCACCGACAAATCAATTCCTGAGGTCAGTATCACCAGCGTCATACCAACGGCCATAATGGCATTCACCGACGTCTGCTGGAGAATATTGAACAAGTTATTCAGCGTGAAAAAATTAGGGCTCATGGCGGAAACAACCGCAATCAGAATCAGGAGCGCGATCAGCGATTTCTGCTCCAGTAACCACGCTTTGCTGAACCAGCGTTTTGCCGCGATAGATTGAGAACTCATGTCTGACTTACTCCTGCTTTGCGCCGTATTGCTTACCAACGGCCGCAGCCATCAGTGCTTCCTGGGTTGCTTGCTCAATCGGGAAATCACCGCTTAAGCGCCCTTCATGCATCACAATGATGCGATCGCTCATTCCCAATACTTCGGGCATTTCGGATGACACCAATATGATGCTCAGCCCCTCTTCTTTGAATTGATTGATTAACTGATAAATTTCTTTTTTCGCGCCGACGTCAACGCCACGCGTCGGTTCATCGAGGATCAAGACGTTAGGACGCGTCATCAGGCCACGGGCAATCGCCACTTTTTGCTGATTGCCACCGGAAAGCAGGCCGATAGGCTGTTCCATCGAAGGCGTTTTAACGTTGAACAGGCGAATAAAGTCGGCGACCGTCAGTTGCTCCTCGGCGTGATTGAGACGACCACCCGCATGGCTGAAATAACGCAGTGCGGTTAACGACATGTTTTCTTTTACCGACATGCCCAGCACCAGACCATCACGCTTACGGTCTTCAGAAATGTAAACGATGCCGTTCGCCAAGCCATCCTGCGGTTTACGTGTCACCACGTCGCGGCCATCAAGCGTTACATTGCCACCCGTTCGTGGCAGCGCGCCGTAGATAATCTTCATCAGTTCGGTACGGCCAGCGCCCATTAGCCCTGCGACGCCCAGAATCTCACCTTTACGTACGGTAAAGCTGACGCTGTCAACACCCGGCCCAGACAGGTTCTGCACGTTAAGACGAACCTCTCCCGGCACTTTATTCGAACGCGGGTACTGATCTTCCAGCTTGCGGCCCACCATCATTTCAATCAGCGTGTCTTCCTCTAAGTCACTCACCGGACGTTCACCGATAAACTGACCATCGCGGAAAACGGTAATGTCATCGCAGATTTCGAAGATTTCTTTCAGACGGTGGGAAATATAGACAATGCCGCATCCCTGAGATTGCAGCTCTTTGATCACGCTGAATAACGAAGCAGTTTCGGTATCCGTCAGAGCATCGGTGGGTTCATCCATGATGATGACTTTGGATTCAAAGCTCAGCACCTTGGCAATTTCCACCATTTGCTGATCGCCAATCGATAAATCACCCACCATACGGCGGCTGTCATAACGCAGATTAAGGCGTTTCAGCAGTTTATCGGCTTCCGCATACATCCTATTCCAATCGATACGACCGAAGCGGTTGGTAAATTCACGACCGAGGAAGATATTCTCAGCAATCGTGAGTTGGGGAATCAGGTTAAGTTCCTGATGAATAATACCGATACCTGCTTCCTGAGACGCTTTCGGCCCGCTGAAATCTACCTCTTGCCCTAAAAAATGGATGCTGCCGGCATCTTTACGATAGATCCCGGTCAGGACTTTCATCATGGTGGACTTGCCCGCACCGTTCTCACCCACCAGCGCCATCACTTTTCCCGGATAAACATTGAGTGCAGCACCAGAAAGCGCTTTAACGCCGGGAAAAGATTTCGTGATGCCTTGCAGTTGCAGTAAAGGTTGCATTGATGCCTCAGAACGTTACGCCAGCACAAAGGATGACATTGGCATACGGAGAGCACTCTCCGCTGCGAATGATGGCCCGGCTTTTGCCGCTTTGGGTTTTAAATTCTTCATGGCTAACATAGTGCAATGCAATTGAGTTTCCCTGATGCTGTTCAAGTTGCTTCAATTGATCGAGTAATGCGTCATGGACGGCGGGGTTCTTTTCAATGATCTCTTCCGCCAGAATAGCGGCCTCAACCTGCATTTCGCTGGTGACAACACTAACCACCTGCAAAAACGTCGGCACATTGTGCGTCAACGCCAGGTCGATACGGGTTGTCGTTTCAGGAATCGGTAAACCAGCATCACCAATAACAAGGCTATCGGTGTGCCCCAGCCGAGCAATCACAGAAGAAATATCTGAATTCAATAATGCTGCTTTTTTCATCTTCCCACCCCACCAGCGAAACGTTTCGCTAACAACATTCTAGAAAAAGAAGAGGGAAAGGCAACGATGAAATAAAAGAAATGTGATCGCCATAGAAACGTTTCGCTAACCAAAAAAGAAAGGTAACGGGGGGCCGTTATAGAAAGTGGATAAATAGAGAAAGGGCGGGCAATCGCCCGCCACGAGAGAATTGAGAATAGCGTATTAGAGTTTACGGATCTGCTTCACATCCAGCTCGACAGAATTGAAGTCTTTATCCAACTCACCCTGAATTTCTACTTTATCCGTGGGCGAAACCATCTGACCATTCCAGCGCTTGTGATCGATTTCGACTTCTATCGTGCCGGTCGAATCGCGGAACAGATAGTTCTCATCACCGATCCGCTTTTCAATATTACCGCTCAGCGTAACCCAACTATCATCACGCAGATCTTTAGCCTTATCTACCGTGGTGAGGGAATTCTGCGGATCGATGAATCCCCCTTTATGGGTGCCAACCGCAGGCGTTTCTGGGTTGACGAAACCACCGCCGCTTTGTGCGGCAAATACGGGTGCAGAAACCAGAGCGGTAATGGCGAGTAACGCAGCTGCTTTTTTCATAGTATGCCTTCCTTATTTTGCCTGTCGTTTCGCAGTCAATCTGCGGGAGTAATCGGTCTTCGGGAAGGATTAAAACAAACCGTTCTTAACAGAATCTTAAGGAGTCTGATTTTACATTTTTATTTTTTTATATTGCCGAAATCGTCCGATTTCAGCGATTTGTCCTGTACACATCGCCCCTCGATTTCGTATAAAACCGGAAAAGTCGCAAACGCGGCAGCGGCACATCCCTTGCGAGGCAGCCATGAGAGTATTGTTAATCGAAGACGATCGCCTGATTGGTGATGGCCTAAAAGCTGGATTGATCAAACTGGGCTTTAATATTGACTGGTTTACGGAAGGGAAAGCGGGCGCCGCCGCGTTGAAGGCCGCCCCTTATGATGCAGTGGTGCTCGATCTCAGCCTACCGGGTATGGACGGCATGGATATCTTGCGTCAGTGGCGTCAGGCTGGACATGACGAACCGGTACTGATTCTGACCGCCCGTGATGCGCTGGAACAGCGAGTGGACGGGTTGCAGCAGGGTGCCGATGATTATTTATGTAAGCCCTTTGCGCTGACAGAAGTTGCCGCTCGCCTACAGGCACTGATTCGCCGCCGTCACGGCCAACTCCAGCCCGCATTAACGCATGGCGCGGTTTCCCTTGAGCCTGGCTCACGGAGCGTCACGCTTAACGGTGAGCCGTTGATACTAAAATCCCGCGAACTGGCGTTACTGGAACTGTTCTTGCTCAATCCAAACCGCGTGCTCACGCGTGCACAGTTGGAAGAAAAGCTCTACGGCTGGGATGATGACGTCTCCAGTAATGCGGTAGAAGTCCATATCCACCACCTGCGCAAAAAGCTGGGCAGCGGGTTTATCCGTACCGTGCATGGCGTTGGCTATATTCTGGGAGATGCACCATGAGCCGGCTCAGTCTGCGTTTACGCCTGATTGCGGGCTTTGCGCTGCTGACATTAATTTGCTGGGGGGTGGCCAGTCTGCTTTCGTGGTATCAGACACGTCATAACATCAATGAGTTGTTTGATACTCAGCAAATGCTGTTTGCCAAGCGTCTTGCCACCATAAATCCCGATGAATTGCGAATCCCATCAGTTTCTCTGCCTAAAACCAAAAATCTGGTACATAAAAACCGAGGCAAGCAAGATGATGATGCGCTGGCCTTCGCCATTTTTACCCGTGACGGGAAAATGGTGTTGAACGATGGCGATAACGGCAAAGATTTCATTTTTGACTCTACACGCAACGGCTTCACCGACGGCAAACTGCGCGATGATAACGACGCGTGGCGTATCGTCTGGCTGACAACGGCAGATGATCGTTACGTGATTGCTGTGGGTCAGGAATGGGAATACCGTCAGGATATGACGCTGGATATTGTAAAAACCAACCTGATGCCCTGGCTGTTTGCGCTGCCTATCATGCTGGCACTACTGTTCTGGCTAGTGACACGCGAACTCTCACCACTAAAACGTATTGCCGCTGAGCTTCAGTTACGTTCCCCCGACGACAGCACACCGCTGGCGACGCAGCACATCCCACAGGAAGTCCGTCCGCTGCTCAACGCGCTGAATCTCCTGTTTTCCCGCATCAGCGATATGTTGATTCGCGAGCGGCGCTTTACCTCCGATGCCGCTCACGAACTGCGTAGCCCGCTGGCGGCATTGAAAGTTCAAACCGAAGTAGCGCAGCTGGCACATGACGATGAGGCCATGCGTCGCCATGCATTAATGAATCTGGATAAAGGTATCGATCGCGCGACCCGACTGGTGGATCAGCTCCTGACGCTGTCGCGACTGGATGCCGAATCGCATCCCGAGGGGATGCAACCCGTTCAGTTCAATGAATTACTACAACAGGCGGTGATCGCGCATTACCCTACGGCACAAACATCAGGTATTGAGCTGACGCTGGACTTACCGGATACCCCAGTTATCCGGCAGGGTCATCCGCTGCTGCTAGCCCTGTTAATACGCAATCTGCTAGATAACGCCATTCGCTACAGCAATGAGGGAGGAACGGTAAGCCTGACGCTGACAGAGCGGGGCTTTCAGGTTGCGGACAACGGACCGGGCGTCAGCGATGAAGCGTTGGCAAGAATCGGTGAACGCTTTTATCGCCCGCCGGGGCAGGAAAAATCCGGCAGCGGTCTGGGAATTTCCATCGTGAACAACATCGCCACGTTGCATCAGATGCGGGTTACGTTCACCAATCAGCCCGAAGGTGGGCTGATTGTGTCGGTTAGCTGGTAGAGGCTGTTGGACGTTACGTTAAGGTGTTGGGATAAGATCGAGATATACGGTCGACCACGGGGCGAGGTATCCCTGCGGGAACCTCATCCCAGTGTTTCCCTAATAACAAACAACGAGTCGCTGCATACGTGTTAATGATAGCGAATATAGAGGGATCACTTAAATCTCGACCTGAATCCCCAATTCAATCAGCCTGTTCGGCGGTATTTCAAACTGATCCGCCGCCCGCAGCGCATTGCGGCTGAGCATCATGAACAGCTTACCGCGCAAGCGCAGATACCAGGGGCGTTCGCCGATAACCAGCGACTCATTGGACATAAAGAAAGACGTTTCCATCATCTGGCAGGTTAATCCGTCCTGCCAACAGCGCTGAAAGACCTCTTCTACATCCGGCGTCTCACGCCAGCCATAGTTGGCGATCACCCGCCAGAACGTCGGAGAAAGCTGTTCAACCGTCACTCGACGGGCATTAAGCACATAAGGCGCATCCTCCGTTCGCATGGTCAACAGCACCACGCGTTCGTGCAGGATCTTATTGTGTTTGAGGTTATGCAGCAGCGCGAACGGGATCACTCGAGTGGCGCGCGAGAAATACACCGCCGTGCCAGGAACGCGAGTCGGCGGCGATTTCTCCAACGATGCAATCATGGCATCCAGTGAATTGCCATGCTCATGCAACCGACGCAGCAGCCTGAAACGTTCGCTTTTCCACGTCGTCATGATAATAAACATCACCATGCCTAGCGCCAGCGGCAGCCAGCCGCCGGACAGAATCTTGACCACGTTTGCCAAAAACATCGGCACGTCGATAATCAGCAGACCCGTCAGTAAAACCCATGCCAGATAGCGATTCCAGAGCCAGTTCTTCACTGCTACCGTACAGAACAGGATGCTGGTAATCACCATCGTGCCCGTTACCGCAATACCATAAGCCGCAGCAAGATTGCTCGAATGCTCAAAGCTGACAATCACGATGACAACCGCGATATAAAGCATCCAGTTAATGGCAGGAATATAAATCTGACCAGATTCCATATCTGACGTGTGTACGATACGCATCGGCGGTAAATAACCCAGCCGCACTGCTTGACGCGTCAGGGAGAAAACGCCGGAAATCACCGCCTGCGAAGCAATGATTGTCGCCAGCGTCGCCAATATCATCAGTGGGATCAGCGCCCAATCTGGTGCCAGCAGGAAGAACGGGTTTTTGATCGCTTCAGGGGTCTTTAACAGCAGCGCGCCTTGTCCGAAGTAATTTAATACCAGCGACGGCAGCACCACCGTAAACCAGGCCAGACGAATCGGGAATTTACCAAAGTGGCCCATATCGGCATACAGCGCTTCGACCCCAGTAATGGCAAGCACCACCGCTCCCAGTGCGAAGAACGACACCGCTTTGTATTCGATAAAGAAATGAACGGCGTACATTGGATTCAACGCCTGTAACACTTCAGGATTAGCGATAATACTGCGCGCACCCAGTATTCCGAGCGTCAAAAACCAAATCAGCATCACGGGCGCAAACAGCTTGCCGACGCTGCCAGTACCGTGTTTTTGAATGATAAACAGTAAAGTCAGAACGACAATCGATAGCGGAACGATATAGCTATCCATCGACGGCGCGGCGATTTCCAGCCCTTCCATCGCTGACATCACCGAGATGGCTGGCGTAATGACCACTTCTCCATAGAAGAAGCTGCCGCCGATTAATCCCATGATAACCAGCACTGACGTCATGCGATCGGAGGTATTACGCCCAGCCAGCGACATTAATGTGAGAATCCCCCCCTCACCGGCGTTGTCGGCACGCATCACATAGGTCAGGTATTTCAGCGAAACAACGAGGACCAATAGCCAAAAAATCAGTGAAAGAAAGCCAAAGACCGAATCAGGCTCGACCCCAAAACCAAACTGCCCCGATAAACATTCCCTTAACGTATAAAGAGGGCTGGTTCCTATATCCCCATAAACCACCCCGATGGCCGCCAGCGTGACCGCCGGAAGCGAACGTTTATGTTCTGAGCTCATAAACCTATCTTCTGTTATTAATCAGTCCGCGAAGTGCGTCATTCACAGCAACTCGTCCAAAAGCGCACAGTATGCACAAATCAGGATGAAAACCCATTTTTATTGTGCGCTCCACCTTCTACCCCTAAATAATTCGGGTTGCAGGACAAAACGTTAACGTTTTGAACAACGCAACGCGTTGGCCCTTTAGGGCGATGCTCAGCCATGAGCATCGTAACGCGGCAAGCGAGAGACACGTAAGTGTGTCGAGTAACGCAGCCAACACACCTGCAATTTGATGTATGACGGGTGTATACGAAACATCCTGTAAAAGGTGGTTTATTGCTTACCTACCCCGTTAAGGTGTAATAATCCGTAAAAGCATTCTAATAAAAATCTGTGATCTGCCGTTTATTATTACTATTGTCTTTCTGAAAGTAGGGTTTTTCTTAGGTACCACTTTCAGTAAAGCAGTCAGGTTCAAAAATAAACAATTTCAGTACATCACATCATGGGACTAACGGATTAATTATGCGTCAAACTGCGGCATTGGCTGAAAGAATTTCTCGTCTCAGCCATGCGCTAGAACATGGGCTCTACGAAAGACAGCACGCTATTCGCCTTTGTCTGCTGGCAGCACTAAGCGGAGAAAGTGTTTTTCTGCTGGGCCCACCAGGTATAGCTAAAAGTATGATCGCCCGGCGTCTTAAATTCGCTTTTCGTCATGCGAATGCATTTGAGTACCTGATGACCCGCTTCTCCACGCCAGAAGAGGTGTTTGGTCCCCTTTCCATTCAGGCACTAAAAGATGAAGGTCGCTACCAGCGCCTCACAGCCGGTTATCTGCCGGAAGCCGAAATCGTGTTTCTGGATGAAATCTGGAAAGCGGGCCCCGCTATTTTGAACACGCTGCTGACGGCCATTAACGAACGACGTTTCCGTAATGGCAACAGCGAAGATACGATCCCCATGCGCCTACTGGTCGCCGCCTCGAATGAATTGCCGGAAGCGGATGGCGGTCTGGAAGCGCTCTACGACCGAATGCTCATCCGTCTATGGCTCGATCGGGTACAGGAAAAACAGAATTTCCGTGCGCTGCTTGTGAATAACAGCAGCGATCGCGATAACCCTGTCCCGCCCGCTCTCAGCGTCAGCGATGAAGAGTACCAACAGTGGCAGAAAGACATTGAGCACGTCGCATTACCGGAAACGGGTTTCGAGCTGATTTATACGCTGCGCCAGCAGTTAGATGCGCTTGAACAAGCGCCCTATATTTCCGATCGACGCTGGAAAAAAGCCCTGCGCCTGCTTCAGGCTAGCGCGTTTTTCTGCGGCCGAGATTCCATCACGCCGATTGATATTATTCTGCTGAAAGACTGCCTCTGGCATGACCAAAGCACGTTGACGCTCATCGAACGCCAGCTTGAACTGTTGATTACCGAGCACGCCTATCAACAAAAAAGCCTGTTGTTCCGTCTTCAGCAGGTGAATACCAAACGTCAGCAATACCAGCGTGAACAAAGTGAATTGCAGGCATTTTCAGTAGAGAAACAGGGACACTTTCTGGGCCGAAAATTCCATTACGCCTTGCCTGACACTATCGTCGCTGAAACATTGGATCTGGTGCTACAACGCCCATTAATCCTGCATGATATTGAAGTCAACCACCTGATCATTGAGAGGAATGCTCTGCAAGGCTGGCTGCAAAAAGGGGGAGAAATCCGGGGTAAACTTAACGGCATTGGCTTTACCCAACGTCTCGACCTGCTGGTGGACGATAGACAGCATCTGGCCATTCGCGATATCAGTCTGCAATCCTCTGTTCTTTCTCTGCCGGAAAAACGCGACTGTGCACTTCCTGCCGACATTATCGATGAGTATGAAAAGCTAAAGATGCAGCTTCGCGAACAGCGTCGCTTATTCAGCCAGCATCAGCCTTGCCTGTTCGTCCCCAGTGAGTGGCTGGCTAAAATAGAAGCCAGCCTGCAACAGGTCGCCGAGCAGATCCAGCAATCAGAGCAACAGGATTAACGCCGATGATCACGCTGGAATCACTGGAAATGCTGCTATCTATCGATGAAAACGAGCTGCTGGACGATCTTGTCATCACGCTTCTGGCGACACCGCAGCTCGCTTTCTTCTTTGAAAAATATCCCAGCCTGAAATCCGCGTTACTCAGCGATCTCCCTCACTGGAAAGAAACCTTAAAGCAGCGCCTGCGGACCACTCAGGTACCGCCAGAGCTGGAAAAAGAATTTAGCTGCTACCAACGTGCACAATCGATCGACAACCAGGCCTTTCAGACACGCCTGCCTGCGATTATGGATACGCTGAACAACGTGGAATCGCCGTTTCTGACGCAGGCGTCCCAGCTCATTACCTCTCCAGAAAAAACGCCAGGGCAGAAGATAACGAGTGGGCTCCACGCGCTCTTTCTTCAGCGCTGGCGGCTAAGCCTGACACTGCAAACCGTTTCACTGCATCAGCAATTGATGGATCAAGAGCGGGAAATTCTGCTGGATGAACTGCAACAGCGCCTGACCTTGAGTGGCAAACTCGAACCGATTTTGGCCGAAAATGAAAACGCGGCTGGTCGGCTATGGGATCTTAGCGCCGCACAGCGTATTCATACCGATCCCCGCCCGTTACTGGATTTCGGCGCTTTCCTGCAACGCCAGCCGGCATTACAGAAGTTGGCGGAACGTTTGGGACGTAGCCGGGAGACCAAATCCATCCTCACGCAGGAAGCACCACAAGAAGCCTTCCGGGTAAGAGTTCGAGAACCCGCCACCGTACCTGAGCAGGTGAGCGGCGTGCATCAGAGCGACGATATCTTGCGTTTGATGCCGACGGAACTGGTGACTCTGGGCATCAGCGAACTGGAATTCGAATTTTATCGTCGCCTGCTGGAACATCGATTGCTGACCTATCGCTTACAGGGTGAGAGCTGGCGCGAGAAAGTCACCGAGCGCCCCGTTGTCCATCAACAAAACGAACAGCAGCCGCGTGGCCCGTTTATTGTCTGCGTTGATACGTCAGGTTCTATGGGAGGCTTTAATGAACGCTGTGCCAAAGCTTTCTGTCTGGCACTGATGCGCATCGCACTCGCTGACAACCGCCGTTGCTACATCATGCTGTTTTCTACCGGTGTGGTTAAGTATGAGCTGACGTCTGAAGACGGATTAGATCAGGCGATACGTTTTCTCAGCCAGTCCTTTCGCGGCGGCACGGATATGGCTGCCTGTCTGTCAGCGTTGTTGGATAAGATGGACGATGCACTCTGGCATGATGCCGATGCCGTGGTGATTTCGGATTTTATCGCCCAGCGGTTGCCGGATGAGGTGGTGAATAAGGTGAAAAGCCGTCAGAAGCAGCTACAGCACCGTTTTCATGCTGTAGCGATGTCCGATCATGGCAAACCCGGTATCATGCACATCTTTGATCATATCTGGCGCTTTGATACCGGGCTAAAAAGCCGTTTAATGCGCCGCTGGCAGAACGGCAAGGCTTATTAAAGCAGGCCTGAAACCGACTCACGCAACGGCTGTGGCCAGACTCCGCACTGAACCTGACCAATGTGCGGCAATTGTAGCAACAACATGACAAGGCGAGACTGACCGATTCCCCCGCCAATCGTTTGTGGCATCTCACCGCGCAGCAGCGCCTGATGCCATTCCAGCTTCAGACGCTCTTCATCCTGCGTCAGTGCCAACTGGCGTGTTAATGCTTCAGCGTCCACGCGGATACCCATAGATGAAATCTCAAACGCATCGTTAAGAACCGGGTTCCACACAATAATATCGCCGTTCAAACCCGCTAATTCCTGCTCGCCCGGCGTCGTCCAATCATCATAATCCGGCGCGCGTACATCGTGAGAGTGTCCGCTGGACAGCTTACCGCCAATTCCAATCAGGAAGACGGCACCCAGTTCTTTAGCGATAGCTCGCTCACGCCCTTTGGCGTCCAGATCGGGATAGCGATTCAGTAGCGTTTCGGTATGCACAAAATGAATCTGCTCTGGTAAGAAAGGCTGAATGCCAAACGCCTGATGTACCGCTGCCTCAGTCGCTTTAATGCCCTGATAAATACGCGTGACTGTCGATTTCAGATACTCGGCATTGCGCTCACCATCTCCCATTACGCGCTCCCAATCCCACTGATCGACATAAACCGAGTGGATCGGGCTCAGACGATCTTCGTCCGGACGTAGTGCCTTCATGTGGGTATAAATGCCTTCGCCGAAGCTAAAATCATACGCGCCCAGCGTTTTACGTTTCCATTTAGCCAGCGAGTGCACCACTTCAAATGTAGCATCCGGTAAGGCTTTAACCTTAACCTGCACCGCTTTTTCTGTACCAGACAAGTTATCCTGCGTGCCATCGCCGATACGGCTGAGAATCGGTGCCTGAACCTCAATCAATCCCAGAAGCTGCTCCAGTTGGCTGGAGAAGAAAGATTTAACGAAGCTGATTTGCTGCTGCTTTTCGATGTACTGCTTTTTCATTGCCGCGTCTCTTATTCATCGTATTTAGTTATTCATTAAGCAATAAAAATCGCCAGTTATTCAATAATCTTATGGATAAATTGCACTTGTGCTTTTAATCCGTCATTTTATAGCGGTATAAAATCATTATTCGCTAAAATAGGAGGCTCAAAGTGGCAGAAATTTATCAGATCGATAATCTCGATCGCGGCATTCTTTCCGCCTTAATGGAAAATGCGCGCACCCCTTATGCCGAACTGGCAAAACAGTTTTCCGTCAGTCCAGGAACAATCCACGTTCGGGTGGAAAAAATGAAACAGGCGGGCATCATTATCGGCACGCGTCTGGACGTTAATCCAAAACAGTTGGGCTATGACGTGTGCTGCTTTATCGGCATCATTCTGAAAAGCGCTAAAGATTATCCCTCAGCGCTGGAAAAGCTAAACAACCTGGAAGAAGTGGTTGAGGCCTACTACACCACTGGGCATTACAGTATCTTTATTAAGGTCATGTGTCGTTCGATCGAGGCGCTGCAACATGTACTTATCAACAAGATCCAAACAATTGATGAAATTCAGTCCACCGAAACACTGATCTCTCTGCAAAACCCCATTATGCGGACGATCGCGCCATAATGCTTTTTTCCTATACCCATATTATCCACAGGTAGATCCCAGCCAGATCACAGCGTACAATGTCCCGTCTTTTATCGGATGGGATCACTATGGCAGACATCACCTTAATCAGTGGCAGTACCCTTGGCAGCGCCGAATATGTGGCAGAGCATTTGGCTGAACTGCTGGAAAAGGATGATTTCTCCACTGAAATTCTGCACGGTCCTACGCTCGATGCACTTCCCGAAAGTGGTATATGGCTAGTGGTGACCTCTACACACGGTGCAGGGGAGTTCCCTGACAACCTGAAAGCGCTGTTTGAACAGTTGGAACAGCAAAAGCCCGGTCTTTCTCAGGTGAATTTTGGTGCGATAGGGATCGGCAGTAAAGAGTACGACACATTCTGTGGCGCGATCCAAACAGCGGATCGAGTACTCACGCAATTAGGGGCTAAACGGATCGGTGAAGTCCTAGAGATCGACATCACGCAGCATCAAATTCCAGAAGATCCAGCAGAAGAATGGTTAGGATCGTGGGTTAATTTACTCAAATAAGATGAAATATTCAGCAGTTGAATGTGGATAACTATGCTTATTTCAGGTGTAAAAGCAGTAGTTATCCCAATAACAACCCAAGTATGTTTTTTGCCCTGTGCATAACTCCGCATTATGATCCCAGCTTATACTGGCTAGGATCACCGATCATTCACAGGTAAGGATCAACGGCATTCTCTTGATCTTTAATATGAATAATCACTTATCCACACAACATGACGATCCTAATAAGAGATCTAATAAAGAGATCTTTAAATAAAAAGATCTTTCTTTAATTAACGAGGATCCAACGGACTTGGTCGTTGGCTCAAAGTTGAGTAGAATCCCCATCCCAAGGCAAATAACGATCGTTCGCCACTCATCATTCGCAATAATGCGAGGAGCAGTTCCATGTTTTATCCAGATCCATTTGACGTCATCGTAATCGGTGGCGGTCATGCCGGAACAGAAGCAGCAATGGCTTCTGCCCGAATGGGCCAACAGACGCTTTTACTTACGCACAATATTGATACGCTGGGACAAATGTCTTGTAACCCGGCGATCGGCGGTATTGGAAAAGGCCATCTGGTTAAAGAGATCGATGCCATGGGAGGGTTGATGGCGCACGCCGTCGATCAGGCAGGTATACAGTTTAGGATACTAAACAGCAGTAAAGGCCCAGCGGTCAGAGCAACTCGTGCACAAGCGGATCGCGTGCTCTATCGTCAGGCTGTTCGCACCGCATTGGAGAATCAGCCAAACCTGACGATCTTCCAGCAAGCTGTTGACGATCTGATTGTGGAAAACGATCGTGTCGTCGGTGCTGTTACCCAGATGGGACTAAAATTTCGTGCGAAAGCCGTGGTATTAACGGTAGGCACTTTCCTTGATGGCAAGATTCACATCGGACTGGATAACTACAGTGGTGGGCGTGCGGGCGATCCGCCTTCCATTCCGCTAGCGCGTCGTCTGCGTGAACTGCCTCTGCGCGTCAACCGCCTGAAAACGGGTACACCACCACGTATTGATGGCAGAACCATTGATTTTAGCGTGCTAGCACAACAGCACGGTGATAATCCAATGCCAGTTTTCTCATTTCTGGGGAACGCGAGCCAGCATCCGGCACAAATGCCGTGCTACATCACGCATACCAATGAGAAAACGCATGATGTGATCCGTAATAATCTGGATCGTAGCCCGATGTATGCCGGGATCATCGAAGGGATCGGGCCACGTTACTGTCCATCGATCGAAGACAAAGTCATGCGTTTTGCCGATCGAAATACGCATCAGATCTTTCTCGAACCTGAAGGGCTGACCAGTAACGAAATTTACCCTAACGGGATCTCGACAAGTTTGCCGTTTGATGTCCAGTGGCAAATTGTTCGCTCAATGGCTGGGATGGAAAATGCACGTATCGTTCGTCCTGGGTATGCGATTGAGTACGATTTCTTCGATCCTCGCGATTTGAAACCTACGCTGGAAAACAAATTTGTTCATGGCCTGTTCTTTGCCGGGCAAATCAACGGGACAACAGGGTATGAGGAAGCGGCGGCACAAGGGATGCTCGCTGGCCTGAATGCGGCTCGCCTGTCTGCCGATAAGGAAGGCTGGTCACCACGTCGCGATCAAGCCTATCTCGGCGTGCTGGTTGACGATCTTTGTACGCTGGGTACGAAAGAACCCTACCGCATGTTTACGTCACGTGCTGAATACCGTCTGATGCTACGAGAAGATAACGCCGATCTACGTTTGACTGAAATGGGCCGTGAGCTGGGGATGGTTGACGATCATCGCTGGGCACGTTTCAACGAGAAGCTCGAGAACATTGAGAAAGAGCGCCAGCGTCTGCGTGACATTCACGTTCACCCGCAATCTGAACAACTGGATCAGGTTAATTCACTGCTGAAAACGCCTTTGTCGCGTGAAGCGAACGGTGAAGAGTTGCTACGTCGCCCAGAAGTGGATTACGTTCAGCTTACTGCGCTACCGCTGTTTGCTCCGGGACTAACCGATGAGCAGGCTGCTGAACAGGTTGAAATTCAGGTTAAATACGAAGGGTATATTGCTCGTCAACAGGATGAGATTGAGAAACAGCTGCGCAATGAAAATGCGCTGCTGCCTGCCGACTTGGATTACAAGCAGGTGAATGGGTTGTCCAACGAGGTTATTGCCAAGCTGAACGATCACAAACCTTCGTCTATCGGTCAGGCCTCGCGTATTTCTGGCATTACGCCTGCGGCGATCTCAATTCTACTGATCTGGCTTAAAAAACAGGGTCTGCTGCGCCGCAGCGCCTGATTTAAGGTAAACTTATTGCCCTAAATAGCCGGTTATCCGGCTATTTTTATTATTAACCTCATATTTTCATCGGGATTTTATTGTGCGCAACACACTCGATAATCTGCTAAACGCGGCTGATATTGTAATTTCAGATAAGCAAAAAAATCTTCTGATACAGTACGTTGAAATGCTTAACAAATGGAACAAAGCTTATAACCTGACGTCTGTACGCGATCCGCAGCAAATGCTTGTCCGTCATATTATGGACAGTATCGTAGTTGAGCCGCATTTACACGGGCAGCGTTTTATCGATGTAGGAACAGGACCTGGATTGCCAGGAATTCCCTTGGCGATTGTCCGTCCTGAGTCGCATTTCACCTTGTTGGATAGTCTGGGTAAACGTGTGCGTTTCCTGCGTCAGGTACAGCATGAACTACAGCTTGAGAACATCACGCCAGTGCAGAGTCGTGTTGAAGCATTTCCGGCAGAGCCGCCTTTTGATGGGGTGATCAGCCGGGCATTTGCCTCGTTGCAGGATATGATTAGCTGGTGCAATCATCTTCCAGCCAGACCAGCAGGGCGCTTTTATGCCCTAAAAGGCGTACTTCCAGACGATGAGTTGTCATCTTTGCCGCAAGGTGTCTTATTAGATCAGGTTGTCCGTTTATCTGTTCCCAATCTGGAAGGTGAACGCCATTTGGTCGTGCTTAAACCAAACTAATTTTGTTTTTTATCAAAAAAATCATAACTAAATATTGCATATCAAGCGGTCGCCTCGTTTATAGATAGCATCGTTCGAGAACAAATCGCGATCACTGAAATTTTACATCTTAGTTTTTTCTGTGCCGTTCTTTTACTTTCGTACTGAATAATAACGAGCGAAAATAAATCATCGTCATCAAAAATTAGTTATTTTTGTGTTAATTGAGTAAAAAAAAGATATCAATAATGTCAATAGGTAGTTGAAACGTTGTTTGTTGCATTTTCCGAATGCGATTTTTATTAACTTGTTGAAGTTAATAAAAATAAATAGCTTATTTTGCTAAAGACAAAAAAAAACACGTTCTGCTATAAATATCGCTAAAGTCTTTTATGTGAGTCGCATCACAGATTAGAGGGCTTTAGAAATTAATTACACCAGACATGAACAGAGATGATTGTTAGCAAAAAGGGGGCTTCAGAAAGAAATTTAAATAATTGTTCACCTTTTCGCTACTTATCGATTGAATTCGCAGGTATGACCCGTATAATTTGCTCGTTTTTTGCTGCTTGACTCAGTGGTGTAAAGGCAGTTTTATACGTCATTCGGTATACCTCTGAAAAGGTATGGAGAGAGCAAACGTCATGCCTGTATCCCTTTACAGCGGAAAAGTGGCTTTAAGGCTGCTGTTGTTACAGTTAGTGACTTTTGCTTTGTTGAGTGCTGTTTTCAGCCTCAATAGCGTCAACGCTGCTGCTTCTGCATTAGGTGGAGGATTAGCAGCCTGGTTACCGAATGTCTTGTTTGTGCTGTTTGCCTTGCGTCATCAGTCACACAAACCTGCTGATGGGCGTGTGGCCTGGTCATTCGCGATTGGCGAGGCGCTTAAGGTATTTATCACCATTGCACTGTTAGTGGTGGCGTTGGGCGTGTTTAAAGCGGCATTCTTTCCGCTTGGCCTGACTTATTTATCGGTGCTGGTTATGCAGATCGTGGCACCGACCGTAATTAATCGTTACCGTAATTAACAACAAAAGGGTAAGAGACATCATGGCTGCTGGAGAAATCTCTACTCCGCAAGAGTATATCAGTCACCACTTGCACCATTTGCAAGTAGGGACGGGTTTTTGGTCGATCAATGTCGATTCGATGTTTTTCTCCATCGCTCTTGGGATCCTCTTTCTGGTTATCTTTCACCGCGTAGCGAAACGTGCGACCAGCGGTGTGCCAGGTAAATTGCAAACGGCTGTCGAACTGGTTATCGGTTTTGTTGATGGCACCGTATGCGATATGTTCCACGGCAAAAGTAAACTGATTGCTCCTCTGGCGCTGACCATTTTCGTCTGGGTTTTCCTGATGAATATGATGGACTTGCTGCCTATCGATCTGTTGCCGCAAGTTTGGGCGGGCGTTTACAGCCTGCTAGGATACGATCCGGCGCATGCTTATTTGCGTGCTGTGCCGACGGCTGACGTGAACATCACGTTGTCGATGGCGTTGGGCGTGTTTATCCTGGTTCTGTTCTACAGCATCAAAATGAAAGGTCTCGGTGGTTTTGTTAAAGAACTGACCATGCAGCCGTTCAACCATCCAGTATTTATTCCTATCAACCTGATTCTTGAAGGTGTCAGCCTGCTGTCCAAACCTATTTCCTTAGGCTTGCGACTGTTTGGCAATATGTATGCGGGTGAGTTGATCTTCATCCTGATTGCCGGTCTGTTGCCGTGGTGGTCACAATGGCTGTTAAATGTGCCTTGGGCTATTTTCCACATTTTGATTATTACGCTTCAGGCTTTTATTTTCATGGTTCTGACGGTTGTTTATCTCTCGATGGCATCTGAAGAGCATTGATTTTCTTTCAACAAATAACGTTTTTAACTGAAACAAACTGGAGACTGTCATGGAAAACCTGAGTGTGGATCTGCTGTACATGGCTGCCGCGTTAATGATGGGTTTGGCGGCGATCGGTGCTGCGATCGGTATCGGCATTCTGGGTGGTAAATTCTTGGAAGGTGCTGCTCGTCAGCCTGACCTGATTCCTTTACTGCGTACACAGTTCTTTATCGTCATGGGTCTGGTTGACGCCATCCCGATGATCGCTGTTGGTCTGGGGCTGTATGTGATGTTTGCGGTGGCCTAAGCAGAATGTTTTCTGCTGAGGTTAAAACATCAACTTATTTAACTTTGAAAGAGGCATTGTGCTGTGAATATTAATGCAACAATCCTCGGCCAGGCCATTGCGTTCGTCCTGTTTGTCTGGTTCTGCATGAAGTATGTATGGCCGCCGATGATGGCAGCCATCGAGAAACGTCAGAAAGAAATTGCTGACGGTCTGGCTTCTGCTGAACGTGCCAAAAAAGATTTGAACTTGGCTCAGGCCAATGCGACAGATCAACTGAAGAAAGCCAAAGCAGATGCTCAGGTTATCATCGAGCAGGCGAACAAACGCCGTGCTCAGATCCTGGATGAGGCGAAAGCTGAAGCGGAAGCTGAACGTAACAAGATTGTGGCGCAGGCGCAGGCTGAAATCGAAGCCGAACGTAAACGTGCTCGTGAAGAGCTGCGTAAGCAAGTTGCCGTATTGGCAATTGCCGGTGCCGAGAAGATTATTGAACGTTCCGTGGATGAAGCTGCTAACAGCGACATCGTTGATAAACTGGTCGCTGAACTGTAAGGAGGGAGGGGCTGATGTCTGAATTTGTCACGGTAGCTCGCCCCTACGCCAAAGCAGCTTTTGACTTTGCGGTTGAGAATCAGGCCTTGGATCGCTGGCAGAATATGCTGGCGTTTTCGGCCGAAGTCGCGCGCAATGAACAAATTGCCGAATTGCTTTCTGGTGCGGTAGCGCCGATTGAGTTGGCGAAAACGTTTATTGCCGTTTGTGGTGATCAACTTGATGAAGCCGGTCAAAACCTGATTAAGGTGATGGCCGAGAACGGACGTTTACCGGTGCTTAGTGAAGTACTGGAACAATTTATTCAACTGCGGGCAGCACTGGAATCGACGGTTGACGTCGATGTGATTTCTGCCAACACGTTGAATGAGCAGCAGCTGTCGAAGATCGCTGCTGCTATGGAAAAACGTCTGTCACGCAAAGTGAAGCTGAATTGCAAAATTGATAAGTCTGTCATGGCCGGTGTGGTTATTCGCGCGGGCGATATGGTGATAGATGGCAGCATTCGCGGTCGTCTGGAACGTCTGGCAGACGTCTTGCAGTCTTAAGGGGACTGGAGCATGCAACTGAATTCCACCGAAATCAGCGAACTGATCAAGCAGCGCATTGCTCAGTTCAATGTGGTGAGCGAAGCTCACAATGAAGGTACTATTGTTTCCGTCAGTGACGGAATCATCCGCGTCCACGGTCTGGCAGACGTGATGCAGGGGGAGATGATCTCTCTGCCGGGTAACCGTTATGCAATCGCACTGAACCTGGAGCGCGACTCCGTTGGTGCGGTAGTAATGGGGCCGTATGCGGATCTGGCTGAAGGCATGAAAGTAAAATGCACCGGTCGTATTCTTGAAGTTCCAGTTGGCCGTGGTTTGCTGGGTCGTGTGGTTAACACGCTGGGCGCACCGATTGACGGTAAAGGCGCACTGGATCACGACGGTTTCTCTGCGGTTGAAGCGATTGCGCCTGGCGTTATCGAACGTCAGTCCGTTGATGAGCCGGTACAGACGGGCTATAAGTCCGTTGATGCCATGATTCCAATCGGTCGTGGTCAGCGTGAGCTGATTATCGGTGACCGTCAGACGGGTAAAACCGCGCTGGCCATCGATGCCATCATCAACCAGCGTGATTCTGGTATCAAATGTGTGTACGTTGCTATTGGCCAGAAAGCCTCCACGATTTCTAACGTGGTGCGTAAACTGGAAGAGCATGGTGCACTGGAAAATACCATTGTCGTCGTCGCTACTGCGTCTGAGTCTGCCGCTCTGCAATATCTGGCACCGTATGCCGGTTGTGCGATGGGTGAGTATTTCCGTGACCGTGGTGAAGATGCACTGATTATTTATGATGACCTGTCCAAACAGGCCGTTGCTTATCGTCAGATTTCTCTGTTGCTTCGTCGTCCGCCAGGTCGTGAAGCCTACCCTGGTGACGTTTTCTATCTTCACTCCCGTTTGCTGGAGCGTGCATCGCGTGTTAACGCCGATTACGTTGAAGCATTCACCAAGGGTGAAGTGAAAGGGAAAACCGGTTCGTTGACGGCTCTGCCAATCATCGAAACGCAAGCAGGTGACGTTTCTGCGTTCGTTCCGACCAACGTAATTTCGATTACCGATGGTCAGATCTTCCTGGAGTCAAACCTGTTTAACGCCGGTATTCGTCCTGCGGTTAACCCAGGGATCTCCGTATCCCGTGTGGGTGGTGCAGCACAGACCAAGATCATGAAGAAACTGTCCGGTGGTATTCGTACCGCTCTGGCGCAGTATCGTGAGTTGGCGGCATTCTCTCAGTTCGCTTCCGATCTTGATGATGCAACCCGTAAGCAGTTGAGCCACGGTCAGAAAGTGACCGAGCTGTTGAAACAGAAACAGTATGCGCCGATGTCTGTCGCACAGCAGTCTCTGGTTCTGTTTGCGGCGGAACGTGGTTATCTGGAAGATGTTGAGCTGTCGAAAGTCGGTAGCTTTGAAGCGGCTCTGCTGGCCTACGCTGACCGTGAGCATGGCGAACTTCTGCAACAAATCGACCAGACTGGCGCTTATAACGATGAGATCGAGGGCAAGTTTAAAAGCATCCTCGATACTTTTAAAGCAACCCAGTCCTGGTAACGCCCGGTGGCCTGCTGTAAAGCAGGCCGCAAGGCTTTGAGGAGAAGCAAAGATGGCCGGCGCAAAAGAGATACGTAGTAAGATCGCAAGCGTCCAAAATACGCAGAAGATCACCAAAGCAATGGAAATGGTCGCCGCTTCCAAAATGCGTAAATCGCAGGATCGTATGGCGGCCAGCCGTCCTTATGCGGAAACCATACGCAATGTGATTGGTCACCTTGCGTTAGGAAATCTGGAATATAAACACCCGTACCTGGAAGAACGCGACGTTAAGCGCGTTGGGTATTTGGTGGTGTCTACTGACCGTGGCCTGTGTGGTGGTTTGAACATTAACTTGTTCAAAAAACTGCTGGCTGATATGAAATCCTGGAGCGACAAAGGCGTTGAAACTGATTTAGCGCTGATTGGTTCCAAAGCGGCTTCTTTCTTCGGTTCGGTAGGCGGAAACATTGTTGCTCAGGTTACCGGTATGGGGGATAACCCTTCCGTATCAGAATTGATCGGCCCGGTTAAAGTTATGCTGCAAGCCTATGACGAAGGTCGTCTGGACAAGCTGTATATCGTAAGCAACAAGTTTATCAATACCATGTCTCAGGAACCGCTTGTTGTTCAAGTGTTACCGTTACCGCCTTCAGATGACAGTGAGTTGAAGAAGAAAGCCTGGGATTACCTGTATGAACCCGATCCTAAGTCGCTGCTGGATACCCTGCTGCGCCGTTATGTAGAATCTCAGGTTTATCAGGGCGTCGTAGAAAATCTGGCTAGTGAACAGGCCGCGCGAATGGTTGCGATGAAAGCCGCGACCGATAACGGCGGTAGCCTGATCAAAGAGCTTCAGTTGGTATACAACAAGGCTCGTCAGGCCAGCATTACCCAGGAACTCACCGAAATCGTCGGGGGAGCCTCCGCGGTTTAAAGCAGGTTTACGAATTACGTATTGTCGAATTACGTAGAGGATTCAAGATGGCTACTGGAAAGATTATCCAGGTAATCGGCGCCGTGGTGGACGTCGAGTTCCCGCAAGATGCCGTACCGAAGGTGTACGATGCGCTTGAGGTAGAGAACGGCGCTGAGAAGCTGGTGCTGGAAGTACAGCAGCAGTTGGGCGGCGGCATTGTTCGTTGTATCGCAATGGGTTCTTCTGACGGCCTGCGTCGCGGGTTGAACGTGAATAACCTGGGCCACCCGATCGAAGTACCGGTAGGTAAAGCAACGCTGGGTCGTATCATGAACGTGTTGGGTGATCCCATCGACATGAAAGGCGACATCGGCGAAGAAGAGCGTTGGGCTATTCACCGTTCAGCTCCGAGCTATGAAGAGCTGTCAAACTCACAGGAACTGCTGGAAACCGGCATCAAGGTTATCGACCTGATGTGTCCGTTTGCCAAGGGCGGTAAAGTGGGTCTGTTCGGTGGTGCGGGCGTAGGTAAAACCGTAAACATGATGGAGCTGATCCGTAACATCGCGATCGAGCACTCCGGTTACTCTGTGTTTGCAGGTGTGGGTGAGCGTACCCGTGAAGGTAACGACTTCTACCACGAAATGACCGATTCCAACGTAATCGATAAAGTATCACTGGTTTATGGCCAGATGAATGAGCCACCAGGTAACCGTCTGCGCGTAGCATTGACCGGTCTGACCATGGCGGAAAAATTCCGTGATGAAGGCCGTGACGTACTGCTGTTCGTCGATAACATCTACCGTTATACCTTGGCCGGTACGGAAGTATCCGCACTGCTGGGTCGTATGCCTTCTGCGGTAGGTTATCAGCCAACGCTGGCGGAAGAGATGGGCGTTCTGCAAGAACGTATCACCTCAACCAAAACCGGTTCTATCACCTCTGTTCAGGCCGTTTACGTTCCTGCGGATGACTTGACTGACCCATCACCAGCCACCACCTTTGCTCACTTGGATGCAACTGTGGTACTGAGCCGTCAGATCGCTTCTCTGGGGATCTACCCGGCCGTTGACCCGCTGGATTCCACCAGCCGTCAGTTGGATCCGCTGGTTGTTGGTCAGGAACACTATGATGTTGCCCGTGGCGTGCAGTCTATTCTGCAACGTTATCAGGAACTGAAAGACATCATCGCGATTCTGGGTATGGACGAGCTGTCTGAAGAAGACAAGCTGGTGGTATCCCGTGCGCGTAAGATTCAGCGCTTCCTGTCACAGCCGTTCTTCGTAGCAGAAGTATTTACCGGTTCTCCAGGCAAATACGTCTCCCTGAAAGACACCATTCGTGGCTTTAAAGGGATTATGGAAGGCGAATACGACCACCTGCCAGAGCAGGCGTTCTACATGGTTGGTTCCATCGACGAAGTCGTGGAAAAAGCCAAGAAACTGTAACGCCTTGTAGGAGGGTGACATGGCTATGACTTACCATCTGGATGTCGTGAGTGCAGAACAGCAAATGTTCTCCGGTCTGGTGCAGAAGATCCAGGTAACGGGGAGCGAAGGCGAACTGGGTATTTATCCGGGACATGCCCCTCTGCTCACTGCCATTAAACCGGGTATGATTCGTATCGTTAAGCAGCACGGTGAAGAAGAGTATATCTACCTTTCTGGTGGCGTCCTTGAGGTGCAGCCAAATATGGTTACCGTACTGTCCGATACTGCTATTCGTGGACAGGACTTGGACGAAGCACGTGCGCTGGAAGCGAAACGCAAAGCCGAAGATCATATCCGCAATTCGCATGGCGATGTGGATTATGCTCAGGCTTCCGCAGAGCTGACTAAAGCGATTGCGAAGCTGCGTGTTATCGAGCTGACCAGAAAAGCGATGTAACAGATAAGCTTGCAATAATTAAAGGCCAGTCAGTTCACACTGACTGGCCTTTTTCATTGCTAACTGAAAACCACGTCCTGTGGGCGTGGTTATAAACAGGTTTTGGCTCTGCCTTATTGTCTAAAGCCGCCTTCTATGAAGGCGGATTTTTACTTGAGCTGATGTTATACGCCGAGATAAAAAATGCTGCGAGAGCAGGCATTTTGGATATGACAACGTGCGTCGAGCGGTAGTAACGGATAGATCGTCGCTGTGAATACGCCCCTATAAGCTCGGATTGCGCAGATAGGAATCTCATCCTTGAGATTCACTCTTTCAGGATCGTCGCAAGCGACGTTCAAAAACGTTCCTGACGTTTTTGTCCATGGCGCAAACGCTTTACTCTTCTATTTCGTTACTACCGTTTCCGTTCGGTAAATAGGTTTCCCACCACCTTAATTGGGATACTTGAAGCCCTTATTTTTTCTTCAGGAAGTCGCCAAGTACCAGATTGCCTTTGGCATCACGCGTAAACGTCTCAGGAATGGCTACTGACACGAAATTATTTACGGTGATTTCCTTACCTTGCGCGTTAACCGAACGATCGCCCTTGATGAAATAGTTGGTGTTATCGATATTGCCGATCACCGCATCATCATATTTGCCCGCTTTGGTTTTCAGCGAAACGTTGTTCTTGAAGATGCCTTGTTTTTCCGGGCCAGAGTAAGGGCTTGGACGGAAAATGAAGTTAAAGCGCTCGTTATCTAACGCGATGTTGTCTTCAACGACCAGTGCACCTGGGTTGAAGTTGTCAGTGAAACCATCAAGTTTGTTGCCCACAGCAATGCTGTTTTTAACCTGATGCGCCACTGGCTGGCCTTCACCACCCATTTTGAAGCCGTTGCTGGTGTTGTTCATGGCAATTGAATTCTCGATCACCACAACGCCGTTTGCGCCGTCTTCAATTTTGTTAAACAGGTCGAAGCCGTCATCAATGTTGTTGTGCGAGAACGCACCACGAATCACGTTGCCTTCACCCACGCGCATTTTCACCGCGAAACCGTCGGCGTTAATTTTGCCAGGGTCCTGATTGCTGTGAGACTCTGAATTCAGAATCAGGTTGTGGCTGGCCCACAGCGGTCTGCCCACATCGGCCGTCGAAGTCACCTGAATACCGGTATCGTCAGCGTGGTGCGCCAGAACGCGTTCGATGGTGTTGTAGCTCCCTTCGATACGGAATGGTTTCTCGGTGATTTCAATACCTTTTACATGCCAATGGCTCGCTTTCAGCTGTAGGCCATGAATCACGGCTTTATTGCCGACAGCAAACAGGTTCTTGGCGGTTTTTTGCTGGCCGCTGGCGCTGACAGGGATTTCAGTTGCGCTGTAATCACCATCGTTGAGCCAGATTGTGCCACCAGTTGGCAGAGCGGCGACGGCGCTGGCTAAATCGATCGGTGCATTTTTACTGCCGTCATTGCTGGCTGAACCTTGTGGCGAGACATACAGATTTTTAGCATCTGCGTAAGCCACTCTTTCAACCTTGAACGAGCTCTCTTTTACTGCTTTATCATCGCCTTCCGTAGGCTGGTAGGCTATCTTGAACTCAGCACCGTTACCGGTAATTTTTGCTGGCAGAGATAACGTTTCTCCCGCTTTTACCTGCTTCGCTTCACCCAGAGGCTGACCGTTTTGCGACACCGCGATCGTGCCAGCATAGTTGGCTCTGGCCTGAACCAGATAGTGTTCGCTGGTGGTTTTAGGTGATGACATCACCTGGAGCAAAGGATCATAGGCCTTAGCCTTGAACTGCGGTGACGCTTTGGTTTGCGCTGGCGTAGTGGTCAACTGTGCATTGCTGACGGTGATCTTGGCGTTACGGGAAGCAAAGAAACCGACGTAGTAGTGGTCTTTATCCAGCTTGGTGATGATGTCCGCGCCTTTGACTTCTTTTGATACCCAGTTATCCGTGCCTTTCGGCGCATAAGAGGTAATAAAGCCGTCGTTGGTGCGTTCTAATTTCAGGCGGAACGTAGGAGTCTGCTCCAGATTGACGTTTTCCTGATAGCTGGTTTTGGTAATTTTCGCGCCCGCGTTGCCCCACGGCTGCGTGACGCCGTTACGCAAAATCGCCTGTAGTTTGATTTCGGTATGTGACTTTTTATCCTGCGTCATGATGGCGTTCATCACCATGTTGGATGCCGCAGGGAATTCTTCATATCCTTCTTTCAATGGTTCCTGACGCGGTATGCCAATAATATCGCGCACCAGAATCCCGGCTCCTTCCTGAGCCGCAGGTTTGGCGCCGTTTTCCGGTCCAAACTGTTCCACGGTAATATCAGACTGAAGCGTAAAATTTACATTGGCAGGCAACTGGGTATAGAAGAACGTTAGCCCGTCGTGGGTGTTAGCGATCTTTCCGCCACGACTCTCAATCGTAATAGGTGCGGACAAATCAGCGTTATCTCCCGGCACTAATTTTTTGCCGTTAATAGTGACGTCGTTAACGCCAATTTTTTCCGGCAGGACATTGGATGAGAAGTTTACGTCGGTTGACTGACCAAAAGCGATACCGTGCCAGACGGGGGTTGATTCTGTCGTGGCGTGTGCGCTGAAGCTGAAAAGTAATGCATTCGTCAACGCGACGGCTGCGAGGCGTGAAGAAAGGTGTTTCTGTAAAGAATCACATTTTTGTGAAGAACAACGTTTCATTGTATCTCCTTCGTTATTGAATTATTTGCCCGCGTATATTGCTATAAATGAAACGCCGTTTCTTTTGTGTGTATCACAAATGGAAATACTTAAAATCAAAGTCTATTTTTTGTGAAATAAAGTGTCATTTCTGTTTTTGGGGATGACATCGCGTTCACCTCCTCTCCTTACAAACATTTGTGATTTTGTGCGAGATTTTCAGAAAAAACTCACCAAAAAATATCAGCGTTATGCATGAGTTTCGGTAAACTCTGGTTATTCATGCCGTAACAGGCTACCCATTTTTATTCTTGCGGGGCTGTGGCTTCGTACTGTCAGGATGCTTATGTCAAATAGTGCTATGAGTGTGGTGATCCTTGCTGCGGGTAAAGGAACCCGTATGTATTCCGACCTTCCCAAGGTGTTACACAAACTGGCGGGTAAGCCAATGGTTCAACACGTCATTGACGCGGCAATGACGACAGGGGCACAACATGTTCATCTGGTATACGGCCACGGCGGTGATTTGCTAAAGCATGAATTGACCGACCCCGCGTTGAATTGGGTGTTACAGGCGGAGCAGTTAGGAACCGGACATGCGATGCAGCAAGCCGCACCTCATTTTGCTGATGAGGAAGATATCTTGATGTTGTATGGCGATGTGCCGCTGATTTCATCGCAAACGCTAATGCGTTTACGTGAGGCTAAGCCGCAGGGTGGTATCGGCCTGTTAACGGTAAAGCTGGACGATCCGACGGGCTATGGACGCATTGTGCGTGAGAAGGGGGCCGTAGTTGGGATTGTCGAACATAAAGATGCCAGCGAAGAACAGCGTCAGATTAACGAGATCAATACCGGTATTTTGATTGCCAACGGCAAGGATTTGAAACGTTGGCTGAGCCAGTTGAACAACAACAACGCACAGGGTGAGTTTTACATCACCGATATTATTGCGATGGCGGCGGAAGAAGGTCGGCGTGTTGAAGCGGTCCATCCTGAACGACTGAGTGAAGTTGAGGGCGTCAATAATCGCCTGCAACTGTCGGCGCTGGAGCGGGTTTATCAACGTGAACAGGCAGATAAGCTGCTGCTGGCTGGCGTGATGCTGCTTGACCCGGCACGATTTGATCTGCGTGGCGAGCTAACTCATGGTCGCGATGTAGTGATTGATGTCAATGTGGTCGTGGAAGGGAATGTTAAGCTAGGTAACCGAGTGAAAATCGGGGCTGGCTGTGTGATCAAAAACAGCATCATTGGTGATGACTGTGAAATCAGCCCTTACTCTGTGTTGGAAGACGCGGTGTTAGAAGCAGAGTGTACCGTTGGCCCATTTGCCCGCCTGCGTCCTGGCTCGGAACTGGCTGAGGGCGCGCATGTCGGCAACTTTGTCGAACTGAAAAAGGCGCGTCTGGGTAAAGGATCAAAAGCGGGTCACCTTAGCTATTTGGGGGATGCGGATATCGGTTCCGGTGTTAATATTGGCGCGGGAACGATCACCTGTAACTATGACGGTGCGAATAAACACAAAACGGTTATTGGTGACGATGTGTTTGTCGGTTCGGATACGCAACTTGTGGCACCTGTTAACATTGCCAGAGGCGTGACTATTGGCGCTGGCACGACGGTCACAAGCGATGTGGCAGAGAATGAGCTGGTGATCAGCCGCGTGAAACAACGGCACATTTCCGGCTGGCAGCGTCCGGTGAAGAAGAAATAGCATTCTATGCCTCCGCACACAGCGGAGGCGGTTTTGTCCTGTGCTTTGACCGATCTCAGAGCACAAAACAAAACATAATAATCCCCAACTCTCTACAAGGCTCGGGGAACCCGGAAAAACCGGAACAATCAGGTCTAAGACATCCCAGGTGACACAATATGTCACTTTTATAGGAATACCATCGATGTGTGGAATTGTAGGCGCAGTTGCGCAACGTGATGTTGCTGAAATTTTGTTGGAAGGTTTACGCCGTCTTGAGTACCGCGGTTATGACTCTGCGGGTCTGGCGGTTGTTGACAGCGAAGGACATGTCGCTCGTTTACGCCGTTTGGGGAAAGTGCAGATGCTGTCTCAGGCCGCTGATGAGCATGAACTGCACGGCGGTACTGGCATCGCCCATACCCGTTGGGCAACGCACGGTGAACCTTCTGAAGAGAACGCACACCCGCATATTTCTGAACATATCACTATCGTCCATAACGGCATTATCGAAAACCACGAACCGCTGCGCGAACTGATGATCGGTCGTGGCTATCGTTTTGTTTCTGAAACCGATACGGAAGTGGTCGCTCATCTGGTTCATTTTGAACAGCAGCAGAATGGCGGAACGCTGGTTGAAGTTGTTAAGCGCGTGATCCCACAACTGCGCGGTGCCTATGGTATGGTCGTGCTGGATAACCGCGACCCAAGCGTACTGGTTGCTGCACGCTCCGGTAGTCCACTGGTGATTGGTCGCGGTGTGGGTGAGAACTTCATTGCCTCCGATCAGTTGGCGTTACTGCCTGTGACTCGTCGCTTCATGTTCCTCGAAGAAGGCGACGTGGCGGAAATCACCCGTCGTGACGTGCGCGTGTTTGATAAATCAGGCCAGCTTGCCACACGCGAAGAAATTGAATCAAAAGTGAATTACGATGCAGGTGACAAAGGCGCGTATCGTCACTACATGCAGAAAGAGATCTACGAACAGCCGATGGCGATCAAGAACACCCTTGAAGGGCGTTTCAGCCACGGCGAGATCAATCTTTCTGAGCTTGGCTCGAAAGCGGATGAGCTGCTAGCGAAGGTTGAGCACGTTCAGATTATCGCCTGCGGTACGTCCTATAACTCCGGTATGGTTTCCCGCTACTGGTTTGAAGCACTGGCTGGTATTCCGTGCGACGTGGAAATCGCTTCTGAATTCCGCTATCGCAAGCCTGCCGTGCGTAAAAATAGCCTGATGATTACCCTGTCTCAGTCCGGTGAAACGGCGGATACGCTGGCGGCGCTGCGTTTGTCCAAAGAGCTGGGCTATCTGGGTTCTCTGGCTATCTGTAACGTTGCGGGCTCTTCGCTGGTGCGTGAATCCGATATGGCGCTGATGACCAAAGCGGGCGTAGAGATTGGTGTGGCGTCGACCAAAGCTTTCACCACTCAGCTCACCGTTTTGCTGATGCTGGTGGCGCGTGTTGGTCGCCTGCGCGGTATGGATGCGCAGATTGAGCATGACATCGTTCATGGTTTGCAGGCACTGCCTGCACGTATTGAGCAGATGCTATCTCAGGACAAGCTCATCGAATCTCTGGCAGAAGGTTTCTCTGACAAGCATCATGCGCTGTTCCTCGGCCGTGGCGATCAGTACCCGATCGCGATGGAAGGCGCGCTGAAGCTGAAAGAGATCTCTTATATTCACGCTGAAGCCTATGCAGCGGGCGAGCTGAAACATGGTCCGCTGGCACTGATCGATGCAGATATGCCAGTTGTCGTGGTGGCACCGAACAACGAACTGTTGGAGAAGCTTAAATCCAACATCGAAGAAGTTCGGGCGCGCGGCGGTGAGCTGTATGTCTTCGCTGACGAAGATGCCGGTTTCACTAGCAGTGAAAATATGAAGATTATTCCGCTGCCGCATATCGAAGAAGTGATTGCGCCAATCTTCTATACGGTGCCGTTGCAACTGCTGTCTTATCACGTTGCACTGATTAAAGGCACGGATGTTGACCAACCGCGTAATCTGGCGAAATCCGTTACCGTAGAGTAACTCTCCGGTATTTTATTCGTGATGATTGTCCGCCTTATGTCGATAAACATAAGGCGGATTTTTTATGTGTTTGATTTATTGGTTTTTTTTAAGCTGAATTCTTTTCTTCAAAAAACGTATTTTGTGTAATAAGTCACAATTCCTTGGTTTATGGTTTTTTTGTTAAGTTATATCTATTTTGTGTAAAATAGTTTTAATGGTGCATTAGTTTTACATCTTGCATTAGAAACGAATTCTTTTTAGCTGTGATGTTTTTGTTTGATAGGGTTTTTATGAAAAAACAGATTATTTTCGCCGCTTTAGTCTCTGTTCTTATACTGACTGGTTGTGCTGAGCGTACGGTTCCGGTAGCGAATGTGACACAGTCCATTACTGGGCAACACACCACCGAACAGGTAAAAAATGCCATTATTGAAGCAGGGCAAAAAAGTAAGTGGGCCATGTCTCAGGCCTATGCGGGGGCGATCGATGGTCGTTTAGTTCAGCGCAGCCATGTGGCAAATGTTCGCATTACCTATTCGCAAACCCGTTATTCTATCAATTATGTTGGGAGTGAGAATTTGTTGGCGGGAGGTGGGAAGATTCACCGAAATTATAATAATTGGATAAAAAAACTGGATCATGAAATTCAATTAACACTCGCGGGCCAGCAGATTAAATAATTTATTAGGCCCGGTTACCCCAGGTAATTCGGTCATTTTTATCTTTGTTCGTTTTAAGGGAAAACACCGTGTGCTCATCTTTTAAAAGCAATAATGAATGCTCGAAATATCCATTATCGCTTTGATATCACAGCGCTATACTCCAAATAATTCGAGTTTCAGGACAAAAACGACAAGGCGTTTTTGAACAGCGCTTGCGCTGATCCCGAAGGGATGAGGCCTAAGGCCGAATAACGCGGCAAGAGAGGGCGTTCCGATGAGCTTACTCAGGTAAGTGATTCGGGTGACTGACAAATCTGCCTCTGGCAGATTTGAACGCTGCTTGCAGCGACCCCGCGGGGCGAGAGACACGTAAGTGTGTCGAGTAACGTAGCCAACGCACATGCAACTTGAAGTATTACAAGTATATACGGCACCGGGAAGAAGTCAGTATGAGATTAGCATTTTCAATCCTTGATTGGCAGGCCAGCGCGCCGGGCCTCAGCAGCGCGGACGACTGGTTAACCTGGTCGCGGATGCCTGCTGCTATCAATGCCGGGCAACCTTTGGATAAATGTCGACATTTACCCATGATGGTGGCTCGTCGCCTCAATCAAGGGAGCCGTTTGGCGGTCGATAGTGGATTAGCGTTACTGCATCGCCAATCGGTTGATGCCATTGTCTTCACCTCTCGCCACGGCGAACTGGAACGCAACCTGAGTATCCTGAAAGCGCTTTCAGAAAATGAGAATGTTTCTCCTACTGATTTTGCGATGTCAGTACACAACGCGGCAGTAGGAAGCCTGACTATTACGGCGAAAGCGCCGCTGGTTTCCACATCAATTGCCGCAGGGATGGACTCTTTCCAGCAAGGCCTTATCGAAGCGAAGGCATTACAGGCTGCGGGATACAGTAATATTCTCTTAGTTGATTTTGATGGTGCGATCCCTGATTTCTACCACCCACATGTCCCGGCAGACATGCCTCGTTATCCCTACGCCGTTGCCCTATTGCTAGGGGATGGCGATGAAATGGTTTGTGAGTCTCGACCTCCGGTGGCATCTCACCGCGTTGGTTCACCACAAAGTCTGTTGTTTTTGCATGCTTTTCTTGCCAGAAAATCGAATTTTTCCGTATCAGGCGAGCGCCTTGACTGGATATGGGAGAGAGGTGATGTCTGAGTCATCGCTGGCTCTTCGTCCTTCTACCCGTCTGAATCGTTTATGGCGATTGACGATGACTGGCGTGTGTTTTGCTATGTTTGGCGTTGGCGGTTTACTGCTTTCTCTGGTGTGGTTCAATCTGTTGCTGATTCAGCGGGATACTGCTCGCCGCCGTCAGTTGGCTCGTCGCAGCATTTCCGCCAGCTTCCGATTTTTTTTATGCAGTGCCCGCAGACTCGGGGTGCTGGATTACCGTATTGATGGTATCGAAACCTTACAGCGCGATCGCGGCTGTTTGATTGTTGCCAATCACCCGACGCTAATTGACTATGTTTTGCTGGCATCCGTCATGCCAGATGCCGACTGTCTGGTTAAGGCTGATTTACAGAAAAACCTCTTTTTCCGCGGCGTTATTCGTGCCGCAGATTATCTGCTCAACAGCCAGTCTGATGCGCTATTACCGGACTGTCAGCAACGGATCGATAACGGTGATGCGATCATTATCTTCCCCGAAGGCACACGCACGCGTTATGGAGAACCTCTTGTTCTGCAACGCGGTGCTGCAAATATTGCGGTGCGTTGCGGCTGTGATTTACGGGTTGTGCATATTCGCTGTAGCCAGAAAACATTGGGAAAACAAAGTCGTTGGTATCACATTCCGTCTGAAAAACCGTATTTTACGGTGAGCGTGCGCGAACGTATCAGCAGCGACATTTTTATGGCGCCTGGAGAGGCGCGATCCTTGGCGGCTCGCCGTTTGAATCGCCTTTTGCAGCAATCTTTAACACCAGAAAGCTAAACACCATTTGGAAATGCATATGGAAAGTCTATTTATTGAAATCAAAGAGATGATTATTGATTCTCTTAATCTTGAAGATATCAGTGTTGATGAAATAGAAACGGACGCTCCGCTTTTTGGCGAGGGTCTTGGTCTGGATTCTATCGATGCACTTGAACTGGGATTAGCGGTTAAAAACCGTTACGGCGTCGTACTTTCTGCTGAAAGTGAAGAGGTGCGTCAACACTTCTTTTCTGTTGCCACCCTTGCTGCTTTTATTAACACTCAGCGCGCTGTGAGTGCCTGATAGTAAAAATGAGTTGATGATGGATAAAAACGAAATTTATCAGGAGATTATAGGCTTACTGGTCAAGTTATTTGAACTGGATGCTGATGATATCAAACCTGAATCCCGCCTCTATGAAGATCTTGAGTTAGATAGCATCGATGCGGTGGATATGGTAGTTCACCTGCAAAAACGCATCGGGCGTAAAATATCGCCGGAAATTTTTAAATCCGTGCGTACCGTGCAGGATGTGGCGGATGCGGTAGAAAATCTGCTCCGTGAAGGCTGATGAGTTCGCCAGGTGATGCGTGTTCTTATCAGTAGTCTGAACATCTTAGTGACGCTCGCCTGGCCTTTTCTGGCCTGGTTTAGCATCACGCACCCTGAACATCGCTGGCTACTTGCGGTATTGGCGCTGATGTTTGTTCTGCGTTTCGCTACGTTGCGTGATGAGAGCACTTTATTTGCAAACAACGTGTTTAAAGGGACTGCTCTGTGGCTGGCTGCGATGGGGGGTGCACTTTCCGTTGCCAGTTTATTACTGCGCGATGGTGGCTGGCTGCTGTGGTATCCCGTTGCGGTAAATGGCGTCATGTTGATGCTTTTTGGTGGCTCGCTTTATAGCGGCATGCCGCTTGTAGAGCGTCTTGCCCGACTTCGGGAACCTGAACTCCCCGAGCAGGCGATTTCCTATACGCGTCGTGTGACGAAAGTCTGGTGTTGGTTTTTTATTTTTAACGGCAGTATCGCTGTGCTGACCTGTCTTGTCGGCAATCTTCATTGGTGGACGTTATGGAACGGCGCGATCAGCTATGTGCTTATGGGATTGTTGATGGGGGGAGAGTGGTTGATACGCCAGCGTCTGAGGAAGCGCGTATGAACGGGTTCACTGTCCGCGCCGTTAATGACTGGCTGTCGGGGAATGATGCTCCTCAGCGCATTGTTGCCAGTAATGGTGCCAGTACGTTCACGCTGAGTATGCTGAAAGCGCAGGTGATTGCGCTTTGTCAGCAGCTAAGCCTGCGGAATGAAACGCGCTGGGCGCTGTGTTTTGAAGACAGCTACCGCTTCACGATCGGGCTTCTTGCGGCTCTGCATGCAGGAAAAATCCCTGTCATCCCGGGTCACTGCCGCCAATCAGTATTAGAAGAACAGGCGGATGAATTTGATGGGTTATTGACCGATGTATCGCTGCATTTGAACTGCCCGATATTTACCCTGACGGCTGAGACGGTGAGCGTCACTGATGCTGTGTTGCCCTCCATACCCGATGATGCCTGTGTTGTCTTATTCACGTCAGGATCTACCGGGAAGCCACGTCAGATTGTTAAACCTGTTCGCTGTCTTGATGAAGAGTCGCGTTGGCTGGCGGATCGCTGGGGCGCGTATTTACAAGGCTGTGATGTGATCGCTTCCGTCACCCACCAGCATTTATATGGTCTGACGTTTCGCATCTGGTTACCGATGGCGCTGGGGTTGCGCTTTGATAGCCGCCAACTGCTTTATACCGAACAGCTTACTTCACAAAACCGCCACCAGCGTCATGTGTTTATCAGTAGCCCGGCATTCTTACGCCGCATCGATCGTGCGCTTCCTGCTCCTTTATGTTCGTTGATTGTCTCCGCGGGAGGAACATTACCCTGGCTGCATGCCGAAGCGGCAGCGGAGTGGTTTATGCGCCCCATCAATGAGATATACGGCAGTACAGAAACGGGGGTTTTGGCCTGGCGCACGCGCGCGACGGATGCCGTGCCGTGGCAGTTGTTTCCCGGCGTGTCACTACGGCATGATGAACATGATAGCTGGTGGGCGCAGTCGGCGCTGATTCCCAATGCTCAGGGACACAAGCTGGATGACCGGCTGGTGTTTGATGGCGACGGTCATTTTCAACTGTGCGGCAGACACGATCGAGTAGTGAAGATCGAAGACAAACGCATCTCGCTAAGCGAGATAGAACGGCGTTTACTCGATCTACCCGACATTGCTGATGCGGTTGCGCTCCAGGTCACGCGCCCGGAGCGTAGCGGGATTGGTGTAGTGTTAGTGTTGAATACTCCCGACAAGCTCGCTGACTTACCGAATTTGAAACGCCAATGGCGGCATGAATTGCAAAAATGGCTGGAGCCGTTAGCGATGCCGCGTTTCTGGCGCATCGTCGACGTTATTCCCCACAACAGCCAGAGTAAACGTGCCTGGCCGCAGATACAGGAATTGTTTCATGTTGCCCGTTGAGCTTGCCCGGCACGATGTAAAAAAGACGGATGAAACGTCTCAGGTTGAATTGATGCTACAGGTTGAGCCTGATCTTTTCTGGTTCAATGGTCACTTTACCGGACAGCCGCTGCTGCCCGGTGTGGCACAGTTGGATTGGGTCATGCATTACGCGACGACGATGCTGGCGCAAGGGTGGACGTTTTTATCTATTGAAAACATTAAATTCCAGCAGCCGATTTTGCCCGGAAAAACGCTGCGTCTGGTGCTGACATGGCACGCGGGAAAGCAATGGTTAACCTTTAGCTACACCATTCTCGATGGTGATACTGAGCGCACAGCCAGCAGCGGAAAAATAAAGCTCACGCCGATTATGGAAGACAGACCATGTCAGTAAATGGCGCATTCTCGCCCTGCGTGGTGATCCCCTGTTATAACCACGGTGTCATGATGGCGTCGGTGCTTGCACGCCTGGAACCGCTAGCGTTACCTATTTTTATTGTTGATGATGGCAGCGATGCGGCTACACAGCACGTCCTCAATCTGCTGGCAGCGGAAATTGACGATGTGACGTTGATTCGCTTGGCGCACAACAGTGGGAAAGGTGCAGCGGTGATGCGTGGTATTGAAGCCGCTGCGCAGGCTGGGTTTAGCCATGCCTTACAGGTTGATGCCGACGGGCAGCATCAGATTGAAGATGCGCCGCTTTTGTTGGATGAGGCAAAAACGCACCCAGATTGCCTGATTTCCGGTCGACCTCGTTACGATGCCTCGGTACCTAAATCACGCCTTTACGGGCGCTATGTCACCCACGTTTGGGTCTGGATTGAAACGCTATCTCTCTCCATCAAGGACAGCATGTGTGGTTTCCGTATCTATCCGGTTGCGGCCACGGTATCTCTTCTCTCCCGAAAGTCTCTTGGTCGTCGTATGGATTTCGATACGGAAATTATGGTGCGACTGTACTGGGCGGGAACGCCCAGTCGCTTTATTGAAACGGCAGTCACGTATCCAGAAAACGGTCTATCTCATTTCGATGCGTTGCACGACAACCTGCGGATTTCCTGGATGCATACCCGCCTGTTTTTCGGCATGCTTCCGCGTATTCCCGTGTTACTAAGACGGCAGCATCAGCAGCACTGGGCGGGTACATCGGAGCGTAAGGGCTTACTCGGTATGCGGTTCATGCTGGCGGTCTATCAGCGGTTAGGGCGTGGAGTATTTACACTGTTTCTCTGGCCTGTTATCGCGTTTTACTGGCTGACCGGCCGCACTGCGCGTCAGGCGTCTCAGTCATGGCTGCGGCAAATTGGGGAGTATGCGCGCCAGCACGATATCCTGCTGCCCAAACCGCTCAACAGCTATCACCATTTTCTCCGTTTTGGTCAGGCGATGCTGGATAAAATTGCCAGTTGGCGTGGCGATCTACTCTGGGGGCGCGATATTGATTTTGCTCCCGGTGCACAAGAAGCCATTGAGCACGGCAGGCAAAAAGGGCAGTTGATTCTGGCCTCGCACCTTGGCGATATCGAGGTATGCCGTGCACTGGCACCGCAGGTGAGTGGGCTGGTGATTAACGCACTGGTGTTTACTGAAAACTCCCAGCGTTTTAAGCAGGTACTGGAAGAGATCGCTCCGCAGGCCGGTGTGAATCTTATCCCTGTTAGCAACATTGGACCGGATACCGCGATTATGCTGCAACAAAAGCTGGATGCCGGTGAATGGGTTGCGATTGTCGGCGATCGCACGGCGGTCAATCGTCAGCGCGGCGGAGTGCGACGCGTGGTGTGGAGCCGGTTTTTGGGAAAAGAAGCGCCTTTCCCTCAGGGGCCTTTTATTTTGGCCGCGGCGCTACGTTGCCCCGTATTACTGATGTTTGTTATCCGCGAGCAGAAAAAGCTGCGTGTCTACTGCGAACCCTTTGCCGATAGCATTGCGTTGCCGCGTCCAACCCGACAGCAGGCTTTACAGCAGGTTGTCGATCGCTATGCCGAACGGCTGGCGCACTATGCGCTGAAATCCCCACTCGACTGGTTTAATTTTTTTGATTTCTGGAGTCTGCCTGATGATGACGGCCGAACTGTTGGGAAAAAGGAGTCATAGTGCTAAACGATCCCCGCTTAAGCCATGAGGTTGAACTAACCGTGTCTTTCCATGACTGCGATCCGATGGGCGTAGTGTGGCACGGTAACTATTTCCGTTTTTTTGAAGTGGCGCGCGAGGCGCTGCTCAGCAAATTTAACTATGGCTATCGCGAAATGCAGGCATCTGGCTATGTGTGGCCTGTGGTTGATACGCGGGTGAAATACCGGACGGCGCTGACTTACGAACAGCGTATACGCATTCGTGCCACTATCGAAGAAGTCGAGAATCGTTTGCGCATCGCTTACCTGATTTTCGATGCCGAAAGCGGCCAGCGCGCGACGACCGGCTATACGATTCAGGTCGCGGTACAGGAAGGGTGTCGTGAACTGAGTTTTGTTTCTCCCTCTATTTTATTTGAGCGCCTTGGAGTGACACCATGATACGACTGATTGTCGCGGTTCTTGTGCTGTTGAGCGGTGTGGCGCAGGCCGTTACGCTGGATGATTTACAACAGCGGTTCAGTAGCCAGCCTGTTGTGCGGGCTGATTTCACCCAACTGCGTGAAATAAAAGGCATGGCAAAGCCGCTGAAATCCGGCGGACAACTGCTGATCGCGCAGGATAAAGGGTTGTGGTGGCATCAGGCCACGCCGTTTCCGTTGACGATGGTATTAGATGAAACGCGTATGGTTCAGGTAATGAACGGGCAAGCGCCGCAGATCGTTACGGCGGAAAGCAATCCGCAGATGTTTCAGTTTAACCACCTGTTACGTGCCTTGTTTCAGGCCGATCGCCTCGTATTAGAGCAGAATTTTTCTATCAATTTTACCGATCTCGGTAAGCAGCAGTGGCGGCTGGTGCTGACGCCAAAAACGTCGCCGTTAGATAAACTGTTCAACACGATTACGCTGAACGGCGGTGCGTTTCTTGACGGCATTGCGCTGGATGACCGCCAGGGCGACATGACCAGAATTACGCTGAGCAATCAGCGGATCGAACCCCGGATGCTAAGCGATGATGAGCTACAGCGTTTCGTTTTCTGACGGTATCCGTCGCGCGGCGCTGTTTTGGGTTGGCTGCTGTATCGTGCTGATCGCGGCTCTGGCACTGCTGCTGCCGAAGTCTCAGATCAACAGTAGCGTATTAGCACTGTTACCCAAGCAATCGATGGGCGCACTTCCTCCTGAGCTACAGCAAGGCTTTATGCAGCGCTTAGATCGACAGATGGTGTGGCTGGTGACGCCGGGCAAACAGGCAGAGCCCGCCGTGGCGGACTGGTGGCTAAAACACCTGCGTGCGCTTCCCGATCTACAACAGATCAACGGCCCAATTGATGCTGAGCAGCAGCAGCGGTGGGGAAAATTCGTTTTTGAACATCGCAACGGTTTGGTCGATTCCGCCACGCGGGCGCGGCTGGAGAATGGCGGATCGGCGCAGGCTGATTGGGTACTGGCACAGCTTTATTCCGCGTTTGCGGGCGTGAGCGGCAAGGAGTTGAATCACGATCCCTTAATGCTGGTGCGTGGATCACAACTGGCGTTGCAGCAAAATGCCAGCCAACTGGGGCTGTCACAAGGCTGGTTAACGGCAAAAGATGCGCAAGGCCGTACCTGGTATTTTCTGCACGGTGAGCTTAGCGGTGGTTCTTTCGACATGGCGCGTAACCAACAACTGGTTGATAAGCTGGGTATCCTTGAGCACGATCTCAAGGCCGCATACCCCGACGCCGAGGTATTAACACGCGGGACGGTATTGTTCAGTAACTATGCCAGCCAACAGGCTAAAAAGGATGTCTCTACCCTTGGTGTCGCCACCGTGGCTGGCGTGCTGCTGCTGATCTTCTTTGTGTTTCGTTCACCGCGGCCGCTGCTGTTATGTGGATTATCGGTGGGTATCGGTGCGCTAGCCGGTACCGTCTTTACCCTGCTGCTATTCGGTGAGCTGCATTTGATGACGCTGGTGATGAGCCTCAGCATCGTCGGTATTTCAGCGGATTATACGCTCTATTATTTGACCGAAAGGATGGTTCACGGCGGTCATGTTTCTGCAATGGAAAGCCTGAAAAAGGTGCTGCCAGCTCTTTTGCTTGCGTTGGGCACTGCCGTAGTGGCCTATCTGATCATGGCGCTGGCACCGTTCCCCGGTTTACAGCAACTGGCGGTGTTCGCTGCAACAGGGCTGACTGCTTCCTGTTTGACCGTGGTGTGCTGGTATCCTTTTCTGGTTAAAGGGCTACCCGTTAGACCCGTTCCCGCGATGGTATTGATGGGGCGCTGGCTGGCTGCATGGCGGCGTCAGCACGCCGTGCGTTTGGGGATCCCGCTGGCGCTACTGGTGCTTTCTGTCGTGGGGCTGCTGCGGCTGGAGGTTAATGATGATATTTCCCAGTTACAGGCGCTGCCGCAGGATTTAATGCAACAAGAGCGGCAACTGACGGCACTAACAGGTCAGAGCGCCGATCAAACCTGGTTCGTCGTCTACGGTGACAGCGAGGAGGAGACATTGCTGCGTCTGGAACGGCTCGCCCCGAAACTGCGTGACGCGCAGCAACAGACGTGGTTAAAGCAGTATCGGTTACTGCCGCTTTCCTCTCTGGCTCAGCAACAGCGAGATAGTCAGCTTATTGCTTCGGCAGCAGCAACGGTGATCGGGCGTCTTAATGACACGGGCGTTGATGTTGCCATGCCGGATATACAGCCCATGCTGGTTACGCCAGAGCGCTGGCTTGGTAGTCCGATAAGTGAAGGATGGCGGTTGCTGTGGCTGACGTTACCTAATGGGAAAAGCGGTGTTCTGGTTCCTGTAAGCGGCGTGAGCAATAGCGCTGCGCTGGGACAGATGGCCAAAGCACTGCCGGGTGTGGAGTGGATCGACAGAAAAGCAACCTTCGACGCGCTGTTCGGTTTCTATCGCGCCATGCTGGGATGGCTGCTGACCGCAGCACTGGCGGTGATTGCGCTGAGCTACGTTATTCGTCTTGGGCTACGTCGTGGAGTCGTCAATGTGGTGCCGTCGGTGCTGTCGCTAGGCAGCGGTTTGGCGGTTCTGGCGCTGAGTGGTCATTCGCTGAACCTATTTTCATTACTCGCGTTGGTTCTGGTTCTGGGGATTGGCATCAATTACACGCTATTTTTCAGCAATCCGCGCGGTACGCCGATGACCTCGCTGCTGGCGGTGACGCTGGCGATGTGTGTCGCGTTGTTGACGCTGGGTATGTTGGTTTTCAGCAGTACCCAGGCCATCAGCAGCTTCGGAATTGTGCTTTGTAGCGGTATTTTTACCGCCTTTTTGCTGGCGCCTCTGGCGTTGCCTGATTCAAAAGGGAAACGAAAATGACATTATTGCGACGCGGGCTTCTGCTCATCGGCGTGCTGGTATTGAGCAGTTGTGCCAGTAAGCAGCATGATGACAACCGTCCGCAGGCGTGGCTCAAGCCAGGTGTGAAAGTGACGCTACCCGCACCCGCGATTACCCCGCCGGTCAATGAACAGCAGCTGTTGACGGGAACCTTTGACGGTAAGCAGCAATCGCTGCTGGTGATGCTGAATGCCGATGATAAGCAACTGTCGCTCGTCGGGCTTTCCTCTATCGGGATTCGCTTGTTTAAGGTCACCTATGATGCACAGGGTGTTCATACTGAACAGTCCATCGTCCTGCCACAGTTGCCGCCAGCCAGTCAGGTACTGGCGGATATCATGTTAAGTCACTGGCCGATCGCGGTGTGGCAGACGCAGCTGCCAGTTGGCTGGACGCTGAAAGATAGCGATGATAAAAGACAGCTGCGCGACAATCGTGGCACGCTGATTACAGAAATTCGCTATATGACGCGGAATAACCAGCGTGTGCCGATCAGCGTTCAGCAATTTGTTTTTGGTTATCACATCGTGATTCAACATCTGGATAGCTAGCATGATTTACATTAACGCTGTTGGGGCACTGAATGCGCTGGGCAATAATCTGGATGAGATTGCTGACAACCTTGCCAGCGGCCATGCGCCGGGCATGCGTCCTGATACCGGGTGGCTGCTGCATGATAAGCCTTGTTGGACAGGGAATGTAGATGCGGATTTACCCGCTATTCCGGTGGAGTTAGCGGCGCATAACAGCCGTAATAATCAGCTATTGTTGGCCGCACTGGAACAAATCCGGCCTCAGGTGGACGCGGCTATCGCGCAATTTGGTTCTGACCGCGTGGCTGTGGTTCTGGGAACCAGTACTTCAGGGTTGGATGAAGCCGATCGGTATGTCAGCGAAAACATTTCCACTTATCACTATCCGCAGCAGGAACTTGGCGATCCCTCTCGGTTTCTGTCGGCCTATCTGGCGTTAAATGGGCCTGCTTACACCATTTCAACTGCCTGTTCTTCCAGCGCCAGAGCGCTGATCAGCGGTAAACGATTGATCGATGCCGGCCTGGTGGATGTGGCTATCGTTGGCGGCGCGGATACGCTGAGTCGTATGCCGCTAAATGGCTTCGATAGCCTTGAATCGCTCTCTTCAACGCGTTGCCAGCCGTTTAGCGAAGAACGCAATGGGATCACTATCGGTGAAGGCGTTACGCTGATGCTGATTGGGCCGCAGCCCGATCGTGTGGCGATATTGGGCTTCGGGGAGTCATCTGATGCTTATCATATGTCGGCACCGCACCCGGAAGGTGAAGGGGCGATTCGCGCGATAAATATGGCGTTGGCGCAGGCTGAGTTGCAGCCTGAAGATGTGGGTTATATCAATTTACACGGAACGGCCACGCGCCTGAATGATCAGATTGAGGCTAATGTGGTTCACACCGCTTTTGGCGAGCGCGTGCCTTGTAGCTCAACCAAACACCTCACCGGCCATACGCTGGGGGCGGCGGGGATTTGTGAGGCCGCGCTATGCTGGCTACTTCTGACGCGGGATCTGCCCTTGCCAGCGCAGGATTTCTCACACTGTCGCCCCGATGCGTCACTGCCATCATGCGGCTTGCTCCATGAGCCTGCGCCGCTTGCTCGTTCGGTCGTTCTGTCTAATTCCTTTGCGTTTGGCGGTAATAATACGTGTCTGATTTTGGGAAAGAATCATGAGTGAGTATCTGGCTGCGGCAGACTATCTGCCCCATTCAGCCCCGATGGTGCTGGTGGGCGAGGTGATCCATGTTGATGATGAACACGCGCACTGTCGTGTGGCGGTCAGCCGCGATGGGGTTTTGGCACCGTTTCTGAATGCTCAGGGGCATCTGCCAGCCTGGTTCGGTATCGAGATTATTGCTCAAACGATCGGGGTCTGGTCTGGCTGGCATCGACGTCAGAGCAGCGAACGGCACGAGAAGCCACGCCCCGGTATGCTGCTCGGGGGACGGGGTTATCACTGTAAACAGGCTATTTTTCCTGCCGGATCCCTGCTTGATGTGACCGTTACGCTGCTGATGCGTGACGATAAAATTGGTAGCTTTGAGGGTGAGATAACGATTGATAGGGAGAAGTATGCCTCTGGTCGGTTGAATACCTATCAACCCGATGACAGTGAGTTAAAAACACTTTTAGAACAGGGAAAGCGATGATGACAACCGGAAAAACTATTATTAAAACCGGAAAAACAAGTATGACGCGTTCTGTGTTAGTGACCGGAGCCAGCAAAGGGATCGGTCGAGCCATTGCACGGCGTCTGGCGGCGGATGGTTTTACCGTAGTCGTGCATTATCACCGTGATGAGAACGGGGCAAAGGAAACCTTAAGCCAGATTACGGAGCAAAACGGTGCTGGTCGTATTGTCAGCTTCGATATTGCCGATCGGGAAACGTGTCGCACCGTGATTGAACAGGATATTGAGGTACACGGTGCTTACTATGGCGTGGTCAGCAATGCCGGTATCACCTGTGACGGCGCCTTTCCCGCCCTCGACGAGCAGGCTTGGGATAGCGTGATTCACACCAATCTCGATAGCTTTTATAACGTGATCCATCCCTGCGTGATGCCGATGATCGGCCTGCGTAAAGGCGGGCGAATTATCACGTTGTCTTCTGTTTCTGGGATTATGGGGAATCGGGGGCAGGTCAACTACAGTGCAGCAAAAGCAGGCATTATCGGTGCAACGAAAGCGCTGGCTATTGAATTGGCAAAGCGAAAAATCACCGTAAACTGCATCGCACCCGGCTTGATTGATACTGGCATGATTCAAATGGAGCCGGTTGCTGTTGAAGAAGCCATGAAGATGATCCCGATGAAACGCATGGGGCAGGCGGAGGAAGTCGCAGGGCTGGCGAGTTATCTTATGTCCGATATCGCGAGTTATGTGACGCGTCAGGTCATTTCTATTAATGGAGGGATGCTGTGATGCGTCGTGTCGTGGTAACGGGAATGGGTGGGGTTAGCGCATTCGGTGAATCCTGGGAAAGCGTTTCTGATGGTTTGCGATCAGGGCATAATGCCATACGTAAGATGCCAGAATGGCAGGTGTATGACGGCCTGAATACGCAGTTAGGGGCGCCGATTGATAACTTCAGTCTGCCAGAACACTACACGCGTAAACGCATCCGCTCGATGGGGCGCGTGTCCCTGATGGCAACTCGAGCCACCGAATTGGCGCTGGAACAGGCGGGGTTGATTGGCCATCCGGTGCTAACGAATGGAGAAACCGGCATTGCTTACGGTTCTTCAACGGGGAGCACGGGGCCGGTGAGCGAATTCGCCACCATGCTGACAGAGAAGCACACCAATAATATTACCGGTACGACCTATGTGCAGATGATGCCGCATACTACGGCGGTGAATGCCTGTCTGTTTTTTGGGCTGCGCGGCCGTGTGATTCCGACGTCCAGTGCCTGTACATCGGGGAGTCAGGCGATTGGCTATGCTTGGGAAGCAATACGCCATGGCTATCAGACGGTAATGGTTGCTGGCGGTGCGGAAGAGCTGTGCCCATCGGAAGCTGCCGTATTTGATACGCTGTTTGCCACCAGCCAACGCAATGATGCGCCGGAAACCACGCCGTCTCCTTTTGACGCCAGCCGCGACGGTTTGGTTATCGGAGAAGGAGCGGGTACGTTAGTGCTGGAAGAGCTTGAGCATGCATTGGCGCGTGGGGCGACGATTTATGCTGAACTGGTTGGGTTTTACACCAACTGTGATGCGGCACATATCACGCAGCCCCAGCGTGAAACTATGCAGATTTGTATTGAAGGATCGCTGCGCTGCGCCGGTTTGCAACCTCGCGATGTGGGCTATATCAGCGCCCACGGAACAGCAACCGATCGGGGGGATGTCGCGGAAAGTCAGGCTACTGCCGCCGTGTTCGGTAAATCCACACCGATTTCGTCGCTGAAAAGCTATTTCGGTCATACGCTGGGTGCCTGTGGTGCGCTTGAGGCATGGATGAGTATTGAGATGATGCGTGAAGGTTGGTTTGTGCCGACGCTTAATCTACGACAACCTGCGCAAGACTGTGGCGAATTGGATTACATCATGGGTGAGCCACGCCATATTGAGACGGATTACATTCAGTCGAATAACTTCGCTTTTGGCGGCATTAATACGTCGCTGATCTTCCGTCGTTGGAAATAATGGATTGAGACGTTAGCGTTTAGTCCTGTAACTCGAATTATTTAGGGTATAAATAACCCACAGCCAGATCCACTAGCCCACTTTACCCTCCAGTCAGAACGCATGTTCTGGCTGAGTGTGGCTGAACTTTCCTTCTTGCTGCTCTGTTGTCATAAAACTGTCATATTACGTACATTTTACTGTCACCAAATTGTCCTATTTTTCCTCCTGCGAACTACACTCTGATTTGATAACTCTGATTGATAACGACTCTACGTCGACACGTCGAGTATCCCACAGGAGGGATTATGAAACTGATGCGTACCACTCTTGCCAGTGTTGTTGCGGCAACCTTTTCTCTAACGGCATTTTCTGCTTTTGCTGCTGCTAACCTCACCGGTGCCGGTGCGACATTCCCAGCCCCTGTGTATGCTAAATGGGCTGACTCCTATCAAAAAGAAACCGGCAATAAAGTTAACTATCAAGGGATCGGTTCTTCTGGCGGTGTAAAACAGATTATCGCGAAAACGGTAGACTTCGGGGCTTCTGATGCGCCGCTGGCTGACGACAAATTAGCACAGGATGGTTTATTCCAGTTCCCAACCGTTATCGGTGGCGTGGTACTGGCAGTGAACGTTCCCGGTATCAAATCTGGCGAATTGACGCTGGATGGTAAAACACTGGGTGATATCTACCTGGGCAAAATCAAAAAATGGAACGACCCGGCGATTACCAAGCTGAACCCGAATGCCAAGCTGCCGGATCAGGATATCGCAGTGGTTCGTCGTGCAGACGGTTCTGGTACGTCTTTCGTGTTTACCAGCTATCTGGCGAAAGTGAACCCTGAGTGGAAAGAGAAGATCGGTGCAGGTTCTACTGTGAACTGGCCGACCGGTCTGGGCGGTAAGGGTAACGATGGTATAGCAGCGTTTGTACAGCGTCTGCCTGGTTCTATCGGTTACGTAGAATATGCCTATGCCAAGCAGAACAACCTGGCTTACACCAAACTGATTTCTGCTGATGGTAAGCCAGTTAGCCCGACTGAGCAGAGCTTCAGCAACGCGGCTAAAGAGATCGACTGGAGTAAATCTTTCGCTCAGGATCTGACCAACCAGAAAGGCGCGGACGCGTGGCCAATCACGTCAACCACCTTCATTCTGGTTCACACTAAGCAAGATAAACCTGAGCAGGGCGCTGAAGTGTTGAAATTCTTCGACTGGGCGTTCAAGAAAGGCGGCGAGCAGGCTACTGCGCTGGATTACGCTACCCTCCCGAATGAAGTGGTTGAGCAAATCCGTGCAGCCTGGAAAACTCAGGTAAAAGACAGTAGCGGTAAAGCACTGTACTAATGATTGTATCGACAACCGTCGTGTTGATAACCAGAGCGTGATGAGATTGTCAGGTTCTGGGAATACGGTAGTGGAATAACACGTCGTATCGGGGCGGAGAGGTGATAGCAACCTCTCTGCCTTCAATAGCTTATCAAATGTAGTTAAAACGAGAAGAGAGACGTATGGCGGAGTACAAGCCAACTATCAAAGCCCCGGGAAAGTATGGCGATATCCTCTTCAGCACGCTGGTAAAACTGGCGGCGCTGGTCACGCTACTGCTATTGGGTGGCATTATTGTTTCCCTGATTGTGGCGTCCTGGCCCAGCATCGAGAAATTCGGTTTTTCCTTCTTGTGGACGAAAGAGTGGGATGCGCCCGCAGAGCAGTTTGGTGCACTGGTTCCGATTTACGGTACCGTCGTTACTTCACTGATTGCACTGATTATTGCGATCCCGATTAGCTTCGGGATTGCGCTATTTCTGACAGAACTGGCACCAGCATGGCTGAAACGTCCGCTTGGCGTGGCGATTGAGTTGCTGGCGGCCATTCCGAGTATTGTTTACGGCATGTGGGGCCTGTTTATTTTCGCCCCGCTGTTTGCCAAATACTTCCAGCAGCCGATAGGCAACGTCCTGTCTGGTATTCCTATTGTTGGTGCGCTGTTCTCTGGCCCGGCGTTTGGGATTGGTATTCTGGCGGCTGGCGTGATTCTGGCCATCATGATTATCCCCTACATTGCGGCGGTCATGCGTGATGTGTTTGAGCAAACGCCTGTGATGATGAAAGAGTCTGCCTACGGCATCGGCTGTACGACGTGGGAAGTGATCTGGCGCATTGTGCTGCCTTACACCAAGAACGGCGTGATTGGCGGGGTGATGTTGGGATTGGGGCGTGCCTTGGGGGAAACCATGGCGGTCACCTTTATCATCGGTAACACCTACCAGCTCGACAGCGCTTCACTGTATATGCCGGGGAACAGTATTACCTCTGCGCTGGCAAATGAATTCGCCGAAGCCGAATCCGGTGTGCATACCGCGGCGCTGATGGAGTTGGGGCTAATCCTGTTTGTGATTACCTTTATTGTTTTGGCGTGTTCGAAGCTGATGGTTATGCGTCTGGCAAAAAATGAGGGGGCGCGCTAATGGCGACATTAGGCATAGAACAAGAAGCCGCACTGGAACGCTCACGGCGTAAAATGCAGGCCTGGCGCCGCCAGAAAAACCGTATTGCACTGTTTTTATCCATGTCTACGATGGCTTTCGGTCTCTTCTGGTTGGTATGGATCCTGTTTTCGACCGTTACCCGAGGCGTGGATGGCATGTCTCTGGCGTTATTTACCGAAATGACACCGCCGCCCAATACCGCGGGTGGTGGTTTGGCGAACGCCATCGTCGGTAGCGGATTGCTGATCCTATGGGCAACGCTGCTGGGTACGCCGCTGGGCATTATGGCAGGCATCTATCTGGCGGAATACGGTCGTAAATCCTGGATTGCCGAAGTGATTCGTTTCATCAACGACATTCTGCTGTCAGCACCGTCGATTGTGGTGGGTCTGTTTGTCTACACGTTGGTGGTGGCAAAGATGCAGCACTTCTCCGGTTGGGCGGGCGTGATTGCGCTGGCGCTGTTGCAGGTGCCGATTGTGATTCGTACCACTGAGAATATGCTCAAGCTTGTGCCGGATAGCCTGCGTGAAGCGGCTTATGCGCTGGGTACGCCGAAATGGAAAATGATTTCTGCGATTACCCTGAAGGCATCGGTATCAGGCATCATCACCGGGGTGTTACTGGCTATCGCACGTATTGCCGGAGAAACGGCGCCACTGCTGTTTACGTCGCTGTCTAATCAGTTCTGGAGCACGGATATGATGCATCCGATTGCTAACCTGCCAGTCACCATCTTCAAGTTTGCTATGAGCCCATTTGTAGAATGGCAACAATTGGCCTGGGCGGGTGTACTGCTGATTACGCTGTGCGTTCTGCTGCTGAATATTCTGGCGCGTGTTATTTTCTCCGCTAAGAAATATTAGTTTGCTAAGAAAAATCAGTTCGCTAAAAACATTAGCTTTCTGAGAAACATTAAATAAATTCAAGGCGTTGAAATTCGGCGCCAGGAAAAAGAGAGAAGTCTTGATGAGTATGACTACTGAGACATCCAACAAAATCCAGGTGCGCGATCTGAATTTCTATTACGGAAAATTCCACGCGCTGAAAAACATTACGCTGGATATTGCCGCGAATCAGGTTACTGCGTTTATCGGCCCGTCTGGTTGTGGTAAATCCACGCTGTTGCGTACGTTGAACAAAATGTATCAGCTCTATCCTGAGCAGCGCGCCGAAGGCGATATCCTGCTGGATGGCAATAACATCTTGACGGATAAGCAAGACATCGCGCTGCTGCGTGCCAAGGTGGGTATGGTTTTCCAGAAGCCGACGCCGTTCCCGATGTCCATTTACGATAACATCGCGTTTGGGGTTCGCCTGTTTGAGAAGCTGTCCCGCGCTGATATGGATGAGCGTGTCCAGTGGGCATTGACCAAAGCGGCGCTGTGGCAAGAAACGAAAGATAAGCTGCACCAGAGCGGCTATAGCCTGTCCGGTGGGCAACAGCAGCGTTTATGTATTGCACGCGGTATTGCGATTCGCCCAGATGTGCTGCTGCTGGATGAACCTTGTTCTGCACTCGACCCTATTTCTACCGGCCGCATTGAAGAGCTGATCTCCGAGCTGAAAAAAGATTACACCGTGGTCATTGTGACTCACAACATGCAGCAGGCGGCGCGATGTTCAGATCATACGGCGTTCATGTATTTGGGTGAGCTGATTGAGTTCAGCGATACTGATACCCTGTTTACTGCTCCACGGCAGAAACAGACTGAAGATTACATCACCGGTCGTTACGGTTGATTAGGAAAGCATCATGGATAATCTGAATCTGAACAAACACATTTCCGGTCAGTTTAACGCCGAACTGGAACATATCCGCACTCAGGTCCTGACTATGGGCGGGCTGGTGGAGCAGCAACTGAGTGACGCGATTACCGCAATGCACAATCAGGATGCGGAGCTGGCTCAGCAGGTGATTGAAGGCGACGCCAAAGTTAACATGATGGAAGTGGCGATCGATGAAGCCTGCGTGCGCATTATTGCGAAACGTCAGCCCACTGCCAGCGATCTGCGTTTGGTGATGGCGATCATCAAAACCATCTCCGAACTGGAACGTATTGGTGACGTGGCGGATAAAATCTGCCGTACCGCGCTGGAGAAATTCTCCCATCAGCATCAGCCGCTGTTGGTCAGCCTGGAATCATTGGGCCGCCACACCGTGCAGATGCTGCATGACGTGCTGGATGCGTTTGCCCGAATGGATCTGGACGAAGCGATCCGTATTTATCGTGAAGATAAGAAAGTGGATAAAGAGTACGAAGGGATTGTGCGTCAGTTGATGACTCACATGATGGAAGATCCTCGTACTATCCCGAGTGTACTGACTGCGTTGTTCTGCGCCCGTTCTATCGAGCGTATCGGCGATCGTTGTCAGAATATCTGCGAATTTATCTTCTACTTCGTCAAAGGTCAGGATTTCCGTCACCTTGGTGGCGATGCGCTGGAGAAACTGTTGGCGCAGAAAGAGAAGAAAGAAGAAGAAGAGTAAGCTCTGCCACGGCTTACCATAACAACGCCCTGCTTGCAGGGCGTTAATTTTTATAGCGATTTAGTTTTTAAGGATAGTGAATTAGATCGTGGAAGCGCACAGTGGTATCGGTAGGGTTGTGATAGCGATGTTCTCTGTCGGCGGCAAAGCGCAGGGCGTCACCAGCGGACAATAAATGCGTCTGCCCATCAACGGTTATCTCCAACTGGCCTTCCAGCACAATAATATGCTCGATCACCCCTGTTTCATGAGGTGATGAGGTGCTGTTGGCACCGGGAGCCAGTTCAATAACTAACATCTCGAAACGCAGCTTTTTATCGAAAGGGAAGAGTGGCACAACGTGCATTCCCGCCTCGTTTTCCCTGAATGCTGAACCCGTCACTGAGCGATATGTCACGTCTTCATCCGCGAGCGTCGGTTCAATAAAGGTAGAGAACGCGACATTCATACCAGTCGCAATTTTCCACAGAGTAGCAATCGTCGGGCTGGATTCTCCACGCTCGATCTGGCCCAGCATCGCTTTGCTCACCCCTGTTTCTTCTGCTGCTCGCGTGAGGCTCCAGCCTTTTTCTTGCCTTAACGTTTTCAATGTATCGCCAATGCGGCTGGTTAGTTCATCAGATATCAATGCTGGCTCCCGCTTGTGCGTTATAGCGCACGCTGTTATGTTAACGCTTCCTGTGCGTTATAGCGCACGATAAGAGTGGATGCTATACCATGCCAGCGTCATTTGCGCTAAAAGATGTCACCTTTTCGACCCTCATCGCCGGTTTTGTTGCGGTGTTGGTGGGCTACACCAGCTCGGCCGCCATCATTTTTCAGGCGGCGGAAGCGGCGGGTGCCAGTGCGGTACAAATCGGCGGCTGGTTAACCATGTTAGGGATTGCTCAAGGGTTGGCTTCCATTAGCCTATCGCTGTATTACCGTGCGCCGATATTGGCGGCGTGGTCAACGCCGGGGGCGGCGCTGCTGGTCACCAGCCTGCCGGGTACGTCGCTCAATGAGGCGATTGGGGTGTTCCTGTTTGCCTCTGCGTTGATCTTTATCTGTGGGATCACGGGTCTGTTTGCCCGCTTGATGAATGTGATTCCGCAGGCCATTTCTGCCGCGATGCTGGCGGGGATTTTGCTGCGTTTTGGCGCGGATGCCTTTCTCTCTCTGCAACAGGATTTCTGGCTCGCTTTCGCGATGTGTATGACCTACTTGCTCAGCCGTCGGCTTATTCCTCGCTTTGCCATCGTATTAACGCTGATCGCTGGGCTGTTGCTGGCGTTATTACGTGGGCAAATTGTGGTTTCTGATTCGCCGCTGGTGTTTGCCGTCCCGGAATTTATTGCGCCGCATTTTTCGTGGGCGTCTCTGCTGGGCGTTGGTATTCCGTTTTTCATCGTCACTATGGCGTCGCAGAATGCGCCGGGCGTTGCCACACTGAAAGCGTCGGGCTATCAGGTTCCCGTGTCTCCGCTGATTACCATCACGGCATTAATTGCGTTGATATTGACGCCGTTTGGCGGTTTTTCCGTGTGTATCGCCGCGATTACCGCCGCTATCTGTATGGGATCGGATGTACATCCCGATCCGAAGAAACGTTATCTTGCTGCCGTCGCGGCGGGTGGGTTTTATCTGCTGGCGGGCGTTTTTGGTGGATCTATTGGGCAGCTTTTTACGGCACTGCCGCTGCCGTTGATTCATGCTATCGCCGGTCTGGCCTTGCTCAGCACGATTTCAGGCAGCCTGTATCGCGCGCTGCTGGATGAAAAACAGCGTGATGCTGCGGTCGTGACTTTCCTAATCACCGCCTCTGGGCTGACGTTGTGGGGAATCGGCGCGGCATTTTGGGGGCTAATCGGGGGGATGATGACCTGGTTTATTCTGTCAGCATACGCTGACAAGGCTCGCTGAATCGTCAGGATAATCTGCCAGAATACCGAAGTAACATAAGGTTATATTATAGCTTTTTATGTTATTTCCCGCGTTTTCACCCTGCTGATAGCCTGCGGTTAATACAGCAATAATTAAGGGGCAGGGAATGAAAAAGCAGATTTTGACAGTGACTTTGTTGGCTGGATTGGCTTCCGTTTCTGGTGCTGCACAGGCAGATAAACTGGATGATATTCAGAAGGCGGGTGTGGTAAAAATTGCCGTCTTCGACAGCAATCCGCCGTTTGGCTATGTCGATCCACAGAGTAAAAAGCTGGTGGGTTATGACGTAGATATCGCCGAGGCGATTGGTAAGGCGCTGGGCGTGAAGGTTGAATTGCGTGCGACCAACCCCGCGAACCGTATTCCTTTGTTAAGCTCGAAGAAGGTCGATCTGATTGCCGCGAACTTCACCATTACCGATGAGCGTGCCAAGCAGGTTAACTTTAGTCTTCCTTATTTCGCGACCGGACAAAAATTCATCGCCCGCAAAGGCGTGCTGAAAACGCCGGATGATATCAAAACGCTGCGCATCGGCGCGGATAAAGGCACCGTGCAGGAAATTACCTTGCGCGAGCATTACCCAACCGCCAAAGTAATTTCCTACGACGATACGCCGCTGGCTTTTGCCGCGCTACGTAACGGCAATGTTCAGGCCATCACGCAGGATGACGCCAAGCTGGTCGGTTTGCTGGCAAACGTACCTGATGCACAGAAGGCCGAATTTGAAATCTCGCCGTTCAGCATTACCAAAGAGTATCAGGGCGTTGGCATTCCGAAGGGCGAAGAGCGCCTGACCGCGAAAATTAACGACACGCTGATTAACCTGGAAAAGCAGGGCGAAGCGAAAACGATCTACGATCGCTGGTTTGGGCCGAGCACGAAATCATCCCAGCCGCGCGGCGACTTCACCTTTGCCCCGCTGGATCAGCAACCTAAATCCTGATAGCTGACGCCTTCGGTGCTATGATCCCAGCCCTCTGCATTGCAGGGGGCATTTTTATTTAGGGTATATATTATTTATGACAAAGAGAGATAAAACGCATGGATACGGCGCTGCAATCGCTTGAGTCGTGGCTGTTGGCTCCTCAATATCTCATTTGGCTGTGGCACGGTTTCCTGATCACGCTAGGCATTTCCCTCGGTACGGTTGTTCTGTCTACGGTGCTGGGTTTTCTGCTGGCGGCGGCCCGAGACAGCCAGATTCATGTGCTGCGTGGCGTTGTTGTGGCCTATAGCTCACTATTTCGTAATACGCCGTTGCTGGTGCAGCTTTTTTTCTGGTATTTCGGGGCAGGGCAACTGTTCCCTTCAGAGATGATGCAATGGCTGAACACTCCTCATTCCATTTCGCTGCTGGGGGCAACGCTAGCATGGCCTTCTTTTGAGTTTTTGGCGGGCCTGGCAGGGTTGACACTTTATTCCAGCGCGTTTATTGCGGAAGAGATCCGCTCCGGTATTCGCGGCGTGGCGCGTGGACAAAAGTATGCCGCGCAGGCTTTGGGGTTAACAGGTTTTCAATCCATGCGCTATGTGGTGCTGCCGCAGGCGTTAAAAATTGCTTTGCCGCCACTGCTTGGACAGTACATGAATATCGTCAAGAACTCGTCGTTAACGATGGCAATCGGTGTTGCTGAATTATCTTACGCTTCGCGTCAGGTAGAAACGGAAACCCTGCGTACATTTCAGGCATTTGGCGTGGCGACGGTGTTATACATCGTGATTATTGCCGTGATGGAAGGCTGGGGCATGTGGCGTCAGCAGCGCGGTCTGGCGGAGAGGCATTGAGATGGATTTTACCGTTATTACCGATAACATCGGTTATTTGATGTGGGGCACGTTTCCGGATGGTCCTCTGGGTGGCGCGGCGTTGACACTGGTGATGAGTCTGCTGGCCGGTGTTGTGTCAGCCCTATTGGGTACGATTTTGGGCGTGGCGCTCGCGATGTCTCGGGGCATGTGGAGTGCACTGTTGGCGATGGTGTTGGGGTTCTTCCGAGCGATTCCCGTCATCATGTTGATTTTCTGGACGTACTTCCTGCTACCGATCGTTTTTGGCGTCGATATTCCTGAAATTACCACCGTGGTGTGTGCGCTGGCGCTGATCGCCTCGGCGTATCTGGCGCATGGCGTAAAGGCTGGCATTGTCGCCATCGGGCGCGGCCAGTGGCAGGCTGGTCTATCGCTGGGGTTAAGCCGCTGGCAGGTGCTATGGCAGATCGTGCTGCCGCAGGCGCTGCGGATGATGGTGCCCTCCTTTATTAACCAATGGATTTCCCTGATTAAAGATACTTCACTGGCCTATATTGTCGGGGTTGGCGAACTGACGTTTCTCGCTACGCAGGTCAATAACCGCAGCATGGTCTACCCGATGGAGGTTTTCCTGTTTGTCGCGCTGGTCTACTTTGTGTTTTGCCTGTCGCTGGAGCTGCTGGCTAATGGGGTTAACGCCCGTTTTAGCCAGCAGGAAAAACAGCCGAAGCGCCGCCTGCTATGGTGGCGAAATAAGCCAGCCTAAGGATGCTAACGGTTGATGAACCTATTTTCAGAATGAAAACGGCGACCTTATTCAGCAACCTTAAGTTAGCCTTTGCTACTACGCGGTGATATTCCAGCCCTTTTCGCGCCAGATTTGTGGCAATTCACGCATATCGTCGAACATTGTGACCAGCGGGTGATGGATCGGCTGATTGTGGGGATCGGCGCAGTAATAGAACACCGGAATGCCTGCGGCAATGCCCGCCTGAACGCCAGCGGCGGAATCTTCAACCAGAATGCAGTGCTCAATAGGAAGCTGTAACTGTTCGGCGGCGTGATACAGCACCGCTGGGTCGGGCTTCCATTTCTTCAGATCGTAGCCGCTGTAGAGATGGTCGCCAAACAGATCGAGCATGTGCGTCAGGCCGAGCGAATGCTGCATCTTACTGACCGGGCCGTTGGAAACCACGGCCATCGGGACAGTGATGGACTGCAATAACTCTCTTGCACCTTCAATAGGTTGCAGGAATTCATCGAACAGGCGCTTTACCTCTTGCCGGAAATGACGCTCCGCGTCTTCCACCGATACGGTTAAGCCATGCTGCTGGCTGATGCGGGCAATAATCTCGTACAGCTTCACGCCCTTGTAGGTTTTTATCACCTCCTCCAGCGATAGGTTCACCCCATACGGGATGAAGATATTCACATAAGCCTGACAGCACAGCACTTCGCTATCAACCAGCGTGCCATCGCAGTCGAAGAAGACGCATTCAATACGGGGCATGACCAATCCTTATCGATGAAATAAAAGATGAAGCCTTACTTTAACTAATTAACCCAATATTGCGACCCATAAAGCCGTTTTCACGGCAATCTTGCAGAAAATTAAGGGGTTTCAACCGAGGGATTTCGGCGCAATAGCCATGAGGTTAATAGGCTTTTCTTATTCGATGAAAAAAAACGTGGGATCAACGTAAAAAAGTATCGTTTTGTTATAGGATACCCGACGACAGTTATTTCCTTCTTTGGATTGGTACTCATGAATAAATCACAACCCGGTTCTGCTACCGAGCAGGGTCTGCTGGAGCGTGTGTTTAAGCTTAAACAACACGGCACGACAGTACGTACGGAAACGATTGCCGGTTTCACGACGTTTTTGACGATGGTCTACATCGTTTTTGTTAACCCGCAAATTCTGGGCGTGGCGGGGATGGATACCAAAGCGGTCTTTGTGACCACCTGTCTGATTGCGGCATTCGGCAGTATTTTAATGGGGCTGCTGGCTAACCTGCCTGTCGCGCTGGCTCCGGCAATGGGGCTGAATGCGTTTTTCGCTTTTGTCGTCGTGGGGGCGATGGGGCTGCCATGGCAGGTTGCGATGGGCGCTATTTTTTGGGGCGCAATCGGTTTCCTGTTGCTGACCATCTTCCAGATTCGTTATTGGATGATTGCCAATATCCCGCTTAGCCTGCGTCTGGGGATTGCCAGCGGTATCGGGCTTTTCATTGCCATGATGGGCCTGAAAAACGCCGGCATTATCGTGCCTAATCCAGAAACGCTGGTGACGATTGGTAACCTGACATCACACAGCGTGCTGTTGGGTGCTCTGGGCTTCTTCATCATTGTGGCGCTGGCCTCACGTAATATTCATGCAGCGGTACTGATTTCCATCGTCGTGACCACCTCAATCGGCCTGCTGCTGGGCGATGTGACCTTTTCTGGCGTGTTCTCTATGCCGCCGAGCGTAACGTCCGTGGTGGGTCAGGTTGATCTGGCGGGAGCGCTGAACCTTGGGATGTCCGGCATTATTTTCTCCTTCATGCTGGTTAACCTGTTTGACTCATCCGGTACGCTGATCGGTGTGACGGACAAAGCGGGTCTGGTAGATGCTCGCGGTAAGTTCCCGCGTATGAAGCAAGCGCTGTATGTCGATAGCATCAGCTCTGTAGCGGGTTCGTTTATCGGGACATCATCCGTTACGGCGTATATCGAAAGCTCTTCTGGTGTGTCCGTGGGTGGACGCACCGGTCTGACTGCTGTGGTCGTCGGCCTGCTGTTCCTGCTGGTGATCTTCCTGTCACCGCTGGCGGGTATGGTGCCTGCCTATGCGGCCGCTGGCGCACTGATTTACGTGGGCGTATTGATGACGTCCAGCCTGGCGCGTGTGAAGTGGGATGATTTGACGGAAGCTGTTCCGGCCTTTATTACCGCAGTGATGATGCCGTTCAGCTTCTCTATTACTGAAGGGATCGCGCTGGGCTTTATTTCTTACTGTGTGATGAAGTTGGCGACGGGGCGCTGGCGTGAAATCAGCCCTTGCGTGGTCGTGGTTGCGCTGCTGTTCCTGCTGAAAATCGTGTTTATCGACGGGCATTAGTTTGTTCGTGGCTCCGGGTCTTCCCGGAGCCTCAGCCTGCGACGAGGCGGTCGGCTACTGTGACGCGGTAGAGGTAACTTTTTCTATCGTATGGCTGGTTAATTTCATATAGCGTACCGACTGACGCTGCTGCTGTAGAATTTCCCCCGACTTTCTCATTCCCGATACCGACGTGTATTTCCACATGATCAATCGATTAAGGGTGGGGACGTGGGCGCAAGCCCATGCAAGATAATCATCAACATCGCTCATCACTTCTACGGCGGGAGTGCAGGTTGAACGTAGCCTGCCAGAGGCGGGGTGGAGTTTCAGTTGATTGGGAGGGTGACTGTTTACGCCAGGGATTTTCATGAGTGACTGGCGGATGGTGCAGAGCTGCGTTGCCGCTTCCAGCGGATCGCGCTGAGCGTCGATCCACGCCTGTTCGGCTTGCGTCTGTGCCTGCATCTGTGGATCGACTTGATTCGTTGGCCTGACATGGACGATTTCGATATCCATACCCACGCTTCCCTCTTCGCTCAGGAGGATGGCGATGGTATTGCCTGCATAGCCGATGCTGAAATTAGGCAGATTAGGATCGGTAAAATAAGGGCGTCCTTCAGGGGACTCCAGCAGCGTGGGCAACAGCGGATAGCCGAAAAAATAGAACATCATCTCAGCCAGCAGCACTCTACTTTTCAGATAACGCTCGCGGCGTTTGGCTGAAAAACCGTGTGTTGATGAGATGAGCCTATCGGGCAGTCTTTGTAAGTCAGGAAGCGCTTCCGTGCTTGTCCACCTGACAAAATGGCAGGTCATTGTTCACTCCGTGATCGTGATAAAAGATGGGAACCTATGAGGTATTACCAATGCATATTATCAGACTAATATGTGATCTAAAGAAAAATCGATGGATAAATCGGCGATAATTATTAATTAGGCGCAGCGAATTTTCTGCATCGTGCTTTTGTGGCGATCCTTCCCTGTCCGCCACATTCCAGTCTGCTTTAATGGTTCGACCACCCTAGTGCGGAACGCCGCTGTTTTTCCAGCGTCTGTTGGTGTAACTCAGCTGCTGTCACTAATCGAAGCGCCGACGTCGGGCACACGCTGACGCAGGAAGGGCTTTTGGCTACATCTACGCACAAATCACATTTGTGAACCTCACTTTGGGTGGGGTGCGCTTCCCCCTCGTCATTTGAGGCTTTTGTCACCACATTGATGGCACCGAACGGACAAGCGACGACGCAGCTTTTGCAGCCGATGCAGCGGGATTGGATAACCTGAATGCTATTTCGATCGCGCACCAGCGCGTCATTCGGACATACGCTGGCACAGGGTGCGTTTTCACACTGGCGGCAAAGAACAGGGACGCTGATGTCGGCGCTTTTGATGACCTTTAGGCGTGGAAAGAAGTGAGAAGGTTTCAGTTGCGCACTTTGGCCACCGCTATGGGCTACCGCACAGGCGATCTCGCAGGTCCGGCAACCGATACATTTTTCTGCTTCGGCGATAACAAATTGATTCATGAGCGTAACTCCTCGCGGGTTGCATTCATCTCGGGACGCTGCGGATGGGCGGGAATGGCGCCAGTGACGGCGGTCAGCCCCATCGTCGCGAGCATACCCAATGCGGCTTTGCGCCCGTCGGCAATAGCGGTCACCACCAGATCGGCACCTCGCACGGCATCGCCACCAGCAAAAATACGCGGATGATTAGTCTGGCAAGGTATCTGACTATCAAGGGGGGCAGTAATGTATCCCCAGTTATCCAGACCAACGTCGGCATCTTCCAACCATGGCATGCTGTGTGACTGAAAGCCGAAAGCGGTTATCACGGCTTCCGCTGGCTGAATGAATTCAGAGTCAGGGATAGGACGCGGGCGGCGACGGCCGCTGGCATCCGGTTCGCCCAGTTCAGTGCGAACCAGGCTGATGCCGCACACTTCGCCCTGTTCATTGAGGCAGATTTTTTGTGGCTGAACGTTAAACATGAACTCCACGCCCTCTTCGCGCGAGTTTTTAACCTCTTTTTTCGAGCCAGGCATGTTGGCTTCATCGCGGCGGTACGCGCAGGTTACGGATATTGCACCTTGCCGGACGGACGTGCGCAGGCAGTCCATCGCGGTATCTCCACCGCCGAGTACTACGACGCGTTTTCCTGCCATCGAGATATAGGGTTCATCGTCTAATTCAGGTAGCCCCATAACGTGTTTGGTATTGGCGATAAGGAAGGGAAGCGCATCGAAGACGCCGGGGGCATCTTCATTATCAATGTTGGCCTTCATGGATCGGTAGGTGCCTACGCCGAGGAAAACGGTGTCATAGTCGTCCAGAAGTTGAGCCAGAGAAATATCTTTCCCCACTTCGGTATTCAACTGGAATTCGATTCCCATGGTGCTGAACACTTCACGACGATGAATCAGAACGTTTTTATCCAGCTTGAACGACGGAATTCCGAATGTGAGCAGTCCACCAATTTCTGGATGACGATCGAATACGACGGCCTGCACGCCGTTACGGGCCAACACGTCAGCACAGGCTAACCCCGCCGGGCCAGCACCGACGATCGCGGCACGTTTGCCGCTGGGAACGACACGCGTCATATCGGGTGACCATCCCATAGCCATCGCGGTATCGGTAATGTAGCGCTCAACGTTACCGATGGTAATGGCGCCGTACTCTTTACCCAGCGTACAAGCACCTTCGCATAGCCGATCCTGTGGACACACCCGGCCGCAGATTTCTGGCAGGCTGCTGGTTTTATGCGATAGCTCTACGGCTTCAAGAATCCGTCCTTGCTTCGCCAGGCTCAGCAGTTCGGGGATGTTGTTATGCAGCGGGCAAGTCCACTCGCAGATTGCGCGTTTGCCGCAGGAAAGACAGCGGTCAGCCTGATCTTCCGTCTGCTGCACCGAGAAACCATAATAGATTTCATCGAACGTGGACGTTCTCTGGGCAAGCGGTTTTTTCTCGGCATCCCGACGTGGCCAGTTTTTTCTTTTGCTGAGCGGATTGGCTGTCAGCGCTTTCATCACCGGGGTTTCACGCTGCCAGTGAGCGGAGGAGCGCAGCGCCATCGTCTGTTGTTTTTCCTGGCGACGAGCCGCTAACGTGTGTTCACTGACTAATTGCAATGCCTGAGTTGGGCAGGCTTCCACACACGCTTGCCCTTCTGTGCGATCGGCGCAGAGGTCGCATTTATGGGCGATGGCGCCGTTATCCCTAGGGTTTGTCACCATGGACATCGCGCCGAACGGGCACACCAGTACACAGCTTTTGCAGCCGATGCACTTTTCCTGAACGAGCTGAATACTATTGTCTTTTCTGATCAAGGCCTGCGTTGGACACACGCTGGCGCAGGGCGCATCTTCACAGTGGCGGCATGTCACGGCAGCACGCAGTGTTGGCGTATTGAACGCCTTGATTCTGGGCTGAAACACCGCGGCGCTATCTGGGTACTGTTCGTCATTGTGTGAAATTACACAGGCGATCTCACATGCATGGCACCCCATGCAGTCTTGAGTACTGGCAATAACAAATCGGTTCATTACCTTTTCCCACCCTGGCTCCCTCGATCGTAGTCTTTATCCTAATAGCTGGATAACACATTGACCTTGATATAGAGCAGGTAAAAAGTCGGTTAATGTTAAATCTCACGCAGGTTGTTAATAAAATTATTGAATAGTTTCAGTTGGTTATAATGTTATGTGAAAGTAATGACATGGTTGCATATAACCTTGTTTTTTATCTGGTTTACAGTGTTTTATCGCGGGGAAAAATTCTGATTTTCAGTTATTTTTGTCAATTTTCTCATGAAATCACTCGTTACTTTTACTTGCGCCCCTCATAATATCGAACGCCATTTAAATGCAGCAAAACAGTGTGGCAGCTAAATTGTGTTTTCACGGCATTTTCATTATGAATCAATGACAGAGCTTTGCTCAGGGTTAATGGGTTGTCACCAAGGGATAGTGTTATGAATAAAAAAGTCGTTCTTTGTTCTATGTTCATGTCAGTTGCGTTATTGAGCGGATGTGCCACAGAGTCTTCCCGTACCGTAGAAGCACAAAAAGTCACTTCTTACGGTACGCCTTATCAGGGTGTTCGCAGCCCGATTTCCGTCGGAAAATTTGAAAACCGTTCTAACTACATGAACGGTATTTTTTCTGATGGTGTTGACCGTTTAGGTAATCAATCCAAAACCATTCTTGTTAGCCATCTCCAGCAGAGCGGCCGCTTTAATGTGCTGGATCGCACCAATATGGAAGAGCTGAAAGCGGAAGCGGGTATTAAAGGACAAACGCAGACGCTGAAAGGCGCGAGCTATGTGATTACCGGCGATGTGACCGAGTTTGGCCGCAAAGAAGTGGGTGACCATCAGCTGTGGGGCATCCTTGGTCGCGGTAAAACACAGGTTGCTTACGCAAAAACCACGTTGAATGTGGTGAACGTACAAACCTCTGAAGTGGTGTATTCCGTACAAGGTGCGGGCGAGTACACCTTGTCCAACCGTGAAATTATCGGGTTTGGTGGCACAGCCAGCTATGACTCGACGCTGAACGGTAAAGTTCTGGATTTGGCTATTCGTGAAGCCGTCAATAATCTGGTTGCAGGAATTGAAAGCGGTGCCTGGCGCCCAGCGAACTAATGGAATAGGAATATAACAATGTTATCTCATAAGAAAATTGTCCTGCTGCTTGCAGCGACAGTACTGGCTGGCTGCGCGACCGCGCCGAAAACGATTTACAGTTGGGACAACTATCAGCCTGCGATTTATGATTATTATCAACAAGATAAAGTTGGCCCAGAACAACAGATCCTTGCTTTGAATGAATCGATCGAAAAAGCGAAAGCTGCCAATAAACCTGTCCCGCCGGGACTCTATGCTCAACTTGGGTTGCTGTACGCCAATACTGGCCGTGATAGTGAAGCTCGCCAACAGTTTGAAACTGAAAAAGCGAAATTCCCTGAATCAGCACCTTTTATGGACTTCTTGTTGAGTAAAAATAAAGGGAATATTAAATGAATCGTTTCTTAGGATTATGTGGCCTGGTTTTTGCGCTTGTGCTGACGGGCTGTGCTAAACCCGTACCTTATGACTACACGTCATTTAAGCAGAGTAAGCCTAAGTCTATTCTGGTCTTACCGCCGGTTAACCATTCCCCTGATGTGAAAGCAAGCTATAGCCTGCTTTCACAAGTTACCTACCCGCTGGCAGAATCAGGTTATTACGTATTGCCTGTTGCGGTAGTGGATGAAACGTTCAAACAGAATGGTTTGTCTACTGCGTCGGATATCCATGCGCTGAGCACGGCGAAGCTGCATCAAATCTTTGGTGCCGATGCGGCGTTATATCTGGATGTGAAAGAGTACGGCACGTCGTACATCGTGATTAATAGTGAAACCCGCGTTTCTGCGGATGCGCGTCTGGTTGATCTGCGTACGGGTAAACTGCTGTGGAGCGGAAGTGCAACGGCTTCCAGCAACGAGCAGCAGTCAAACTCTAACGGCGGCATCATCGGTATTTTGGTGCAGGCTGCGGTGAACCAAATCGCAGATACGATCTCCGACAAAGGCCATGATGTTGCGGGTGTGACGAGTGCGCGCCTGCTGGCTGCGGGTCATTCACGCGGTATGCTGTACGGACCTCGTTCACTGCAATTCGGTAAAGAAACCTACTGAGTTGCGATGCAGTACGTTGCTAAATCATCAACGCCGTTCGTTACTGAACGGCGTTTTTATGATAAGTCGGTGATGCTATGCATCAGCAGCCTGATTACGCTGCTGCTTCTTATGACGCGTTGTCCAGACGAAGGCAGAGGTCAGCAATAGGATCAGCGTTGCGGTTGCCAGTACTGCTGAAAATCCAGAATCAAAGGCGGAATGTGCCTGTGTGGTGAGAATACGCTGCATATTTTCCGGTAAGGATTCAGCAAAAATTAATGCTTCGTCCAGGCTGTCATAGGCGGTGTCCGGTGCGGAAAATCCGTCGGGCAGCATAAACGATGCGGAATAAGCAAAAGACAGCAAACTGCCCATCAGCGTCACACCCGTAGCGCCCCCCAATTCATAGGACACTTCTTCGATTGATGCTGCCATACCCGCTTTTGCAGCAGGCGCAACCTGCATAATGGTGCTCGATGCGGCTGTCATGGTTGATCCTACGCCTGCGCCAATCACCGTCAGACTGATAACTTGTATGATGATAGAGGCGTTGTGCAGCAGCAGATAGCTTCCCATCCCCAGACCCGAAATCAATAGGCCAGCGGCTAGCATTGTCCCACTATTTACGCGCGGCAATATCTTTCCGGTCAACGGCCCTGAGATAAAGGATGCCAGCGACAGTGGTAAAATGAACAACCCTGCCTGTAGCGGAGACAGCCCGACAACTAGCTGTAATCGCTGTGTAAAAGCCAGCTCCATACCGATCAATGCGGCGGCTGCCACGATGGCTGCGGCCACGGCGGCACTGAAAGGCCGCAGACGGAAGAGTGAGAAGTCGACTAAGGGATGCTTGCTGTTACGCTGCCGCTGAACAAATAGGGTAATGAACGCCATGCCGATAAGCAGAGCGATTAATGCATCCTCATAGGATGGAGCACGCTTACCCAGCTCTTTTATGGCATAGGTTATACCAATCAAACCTATCATAATTAATAGGGAACCGATAAAATCCCAGCGTTGGGAGGCGTTACCCGGTCTATGCGGAATCACGGTGATTCCCGTGATGAGCGCAAGCAGCACGACCGGTACGTTAATGAGGAAAACCGATCCCCACCAGAAGTACTCAAGCAGTATCCCGCCCATGATGGGGCCAAACGCCGCGCCGCCGGAGGCCACTGCCGCCCAAATACCAATCGCTAGCGCACGTTCCCGTTCATCAGTGAAGGTCAGACGAATAATCGAGAGCGTAGCGGGCATCATCATCGCTGCCCCAATCGCCAGTAGAGAGCGAGCGGCAATAAGCATGCTGGGGGTGGGCGAATAAGCCGCAAACAAAGACGCCGCACCAAAGACCAGCAGTCCAGAAATAAATAAAGGTTTATGACCTAACTTATCACCCAAGGTACCCATCCCCAGCAGCAAGCCAGAAGCGACCAGCGCGTAGATATTAACGATCCACAGCTTTTCCGATGCAGAAGCGTGCAAATCATGAGTCAGTGTTGGGAGCGCGGTGTACAGCACCGTCATGTCGATAACAATTAGGAACAGGGCGCTGGAAACAATGGCCAGAATCAGCCACTTCTTTGGTGATTGCATAGCAGAATCTCTATCTTGGTCTTTCATTTTTCATCTACTGGATAGCACGTTTTCCTGAGTAAGCCCTCTGTTCAGGAGGCGAGTGGTTCTCCTGACTGCTGTGCCGTCAGAATTTCACCTAGGTTTCCTTCAATCCACACTGTCAGTTCTTTCACCCGTTCTCCAACCTCTTTACCTAATGGCGTCAGGCTGTACTCAACATGTGGTGGGACAACCGGATAGGCCGTTCGCAGGACAAAACCATCACTTTCCAGCCATTGCAGGGTTTGCGCCAGCATGCGCTCGCTTACGCCGCCAATCCGTCGACGCAGTTGACTGAAACGATGAGTTTCATCGAGTAATGCAATCAAAATCAGCACGCCCCAGCGGCTGGTTACGTGGTTAAGTATCTGGCGAGACGGGCATTTCTCAGCAAAGACATTACCGGTTGGCAGAATAGGCGGTAATAAATCGATGGGCGTTTTGGGTTGACTCACTATACTTACCTTTATGTATGTACTTACTTTAAGTTAGTTTTGTCGATATTATGCCAGCCAGTTCTTGTTAATAAAAGACGGTTAATAAACGATGGTTAATAAAAGGAGCTTGAGATGATTGCGATTACTGGTGCATCTGGCCAACTGGGCCGTTTAGTCATAGCACAACTGTTAGAGAAGGTTCCGGCGAGCGGTATCGTGGCGCTGGTGCGTGATGTGAATAAAGTTGCCGATCTGTCTGCAAAAGGCGTACAGGTGAAAGCGGCGGATTATAATCAACCTGAAGCGCTGGCTTCCGCCTTGCAAGGTGTGGATCACGTGCTGTTGATCTCTTCAAGTGAGGTCGGTCAACGTGCGGCACAACACCGTAATGTCATTGACGCAGCGGTGAAAGCCGGAGTTAAATTGATCGCGTACACCAGCTTGCTGCACGCGGATAAATCTCCTCTGGCGTTGGCGGAGGAACACCGCCAAACGGAAGCGTTGCTGAAAGACTCTGGTTTACCGCATGTCCTACTGCGCAACGGCTGGTATACCGAAAACTATGCAGCCAGCATCCCAGCGGCGTTGGAACACGGTGTATTTATTGGTAGCGCAGGTGAGGGGAAAATTACGTCAGCAACGCGTGAAGATTTCGCTGCCGCCGCAGTAGCGGTACTGACGCAAGAAGGGCAGGCTGGCAAGGTTTACGAACTGGCTGGCGACGAGCCTTACACTCTAGTAGAGCTGGCTGCTGAGATTAGCAAACTGTCTGGCAAACCTATCGGTTATCAAAACCTGTCTGAAGCGGAGTTCACTGCCGCGCTGGTTTCAGCCGGGCTACCTGAGGTTTTCGCGCAAATTATTGCTGATTCAGACGTCGGTGCATCCAAAGGCGGTCTGTTTGATGACGGTAAGCAACTGAGCCGCCTGATTGGTCGCCCAACGACGCCGCTGTCAACGGTGGTGAAAGCGACGCTGAAATAAGTTTAACGTTAGGCTTAGGATAACCCTGAGCCTAACGTTCTCATGAAACAGCCTATCTCGTAGCCATTCAGCGGTCATGTCTTCAACAACTGATATGTGCATGATATTGGGCTTTTTTTAAGCTAATGTGGGAAAGGATTTATTTCGCCACTTATCGCATCTGATCTGCATTTTCCTTACACGCTGTAGCAGGTAAATTCATATTTAACGCCTATGGCGTGTAATATTTACCCTACCGTCTATAATCGGTAGGATTAAATGATGAAAGTCACTAATAGCAAACAGCTTAGCAGCTATCTGAAAGATGTTCGTATCACGCAGAAACTTTCACAAGGGAAAGTGGCCAGTAAAGTGGGTATTCGTCAGGACACGGTATCCAGCTTCGAGCAACATCCCGATTCCACCAAGCTAGAAACCTTCTTTAAAATCCTATCGGCATTGAATTTAGAACTTACGGTTTCTCCCAGAAACGCAAAGGTAGCTGATAACGACGCCTCTACTGCATCATCCTGGAAGGAAGAGTGGTAATGGCTGCGCTCGATGTTTACATGAACGGCTATCGGGTGGGGAATCAACCGCAGGGAAGCCAAACTGGCGATGGGATTGACTGGCTCAAAAGGTAAGAAATACGCCATTGAGCAGATCTTTCCACGACATTTCTTCCAAACTGCACAGGCGGTTGGATTTTCCAGAGAATCAATGGAAAGTATTCTGATTGAATTCGCACAGTCAATGGATACTGTTGTGATGAACGTCAGAAATCAACTGCCTGCGGATTTTCCTGTCTCCATTCAAGATGCAATTCTAGAAGGTATGCAGGCTAGGGCTAGGCGCTTGATGGCTGGGTGGGAATAGGCATCCTGTGGATGCCTCCCCGTGTGTTGGGGTTGCTATTTCCCAATACAAAAACTTGAGAAAATACGGCCTAATAGATCGTCAGAGGTGAATTCACCCGTGATTTCACTCAGGGACTGCTGTGCCAGCCGCAGTTCTTCTGCCAGCAATTCTCCCGCGTAGGCACTCACCAACTGTTCTTTGCCCTGAATCAAATGCTGTGCTGCCAGTTCCAGTGCTTGAAGGTGACGGCGTCGTGCTAAGAAACCGCCTTCTGTGTTGCTGGTGAACCCCATGCTTTGCTTGAGATGATCGCGCAGCGTATCGATGCCTTCACCCGTGCGGGCGGACAGTCGGATAAGTGAGTGAGTATTCACATCCTCGATGCCGCGCGCTTCGCCAGTCACGTCAGCTTTGTTGCGCACCACGGTAATCGGCAGCGTTTTTGGCAGGCGTGCCATAAATTCTGGCCAGATGTGCTCAGGTTCGGTCGCCTGCGTCGTGGTGCCGTCTACCATGAACAGCACGCGATCGGCCTGTTCGATTTCCTGCCATGCACGCTCAATACCAATGCGTTCGACTTCATTGCTGGCATCGCGTAGTCCGGCGGTGTCGATAATATGCAGCGGCATGCCATCAATATGGATATGTTCACGTAATACGTCACGCGTGGTTCCCGCGATATCCGTCACAATGGCGGCTTCACGACCCGCTAACGCATTGAGTAGGCTGGATTTACCCGCATTAGGACGACCTGCAATCACGACTTTCATCCCTTCACGCAGCAGACTACCCTGATGCGCTTCGGCTCGGACGGCATCGAGATCGGCCATCACACCATTTAGCTGCGCTTCAATTTTGCCATCGGAGAGAAAGTCGATCTCTTCATCCGGGAAGTCGATGGCAGCTTCGACGTAGATTCGCAGGTGAGTAAGTGCTTCCACTAACTGATTTATACGGGTAGAAAATACGCCTTGCAGAGAGTTCAGCGCTGAGCGAGCGGCTTGTTCCGAGCTGGCGTCAATCAGATCGGCGATGGCTTCCGCCTGCGCGAGATCGAGCTTGTCATTTAGGAAGGCGCGTTCAGAGAATTCGCCGGGACGCGCAATGCGCACGTCGGGCAGCGTTAGAATGCGTTGCAGGAGCAAATCAAGAATAACCGGACCGCCGTGACCCTGAAGTTCCAGCACGTCTTCACCTGTAAAAGAATTCGGGCCGGGAAACCAGAGGGCGATGCCTTGATCGAGCGTGGTGCCGTTGGTATCACAGAACGGCAGGTAATCGGCGTGACGAGGTTTAGGAAGCTTACCCAGAACAGCACGTGCCACCTCTGCGGCCGCCTGTCCTGAAACACGTAAAATACCCACGCCTCCGCGTCCCGGTGGCGTGGCTTGGGCGACGATGGTGTCGGTATTGCTCATGATATTCTCTCTGCGTTGATGCCTGTCTGTCAGGCTATTTTACGTATCGTTAGGGGATAAAACAGCTTATAAAAAAATAAGGCGGTCAATGACCGCCTTACGCTTTCTATCGGTTAGCTATAAATCGGATTATTTTTTCTCGCGGCTATGCAGGCCACGTTTCTCCAGACCGCGATAGATCAACTGCTGCTGGAGAATGGTTACCAGGTTACTGACGATGTAATACATAACCAGACCAGAAGGGAACCACAGGAAGAAGACGGTAAAGATGACCGGCATGTAAGTCATGATCTTCTGCTGCATTGGGTCGGTCACGGTGGTTGGTGACATCTTCTGGATGAAGAACATCGTCACGCCCATCAGGATCGGCAGAATGTAGTACGGGTCTTGTGCAGACAGGTCATGAATCCACAGCGCGAATGGCGCGTGACGCAGCTCTACAGAGCCCATCAGCATGTAATACAGCGCCAGGAAGATTGGCATCTGAATCAGCAGCGGGAAGCAGCCGCCCAGTGGGTTCACTTTCTCTGACTTGTACAGCGCCATCATTTCCTGACTCATACGCTGTTTGTCATCACCAATGCGCTCACGCATTGCCTGCAATTTAGGTTGCAGTAAGCGCATTTTCGCCATAGAGGTGTATTGCGCTTTCGTCAGCGGATACATCACACCGCGCACGATAAAGGTAATGGCAATGATGGAGAAGCCCCAGTTGCCGATGAAACCGTGCAGGAATTTCAGCAACTTAAACAGCGGCTGAGAAATAAACCACAGCCAGCCGTAATCTACTGTCAGGTCAAGATGTGGTGCGACAGCAGCCATCTTGTCCTGAATTTCCGGGCCGACCCACAGTGTGGCGTTCAGATTTTGTTGACTGCCAGCGGCAACAACAACGGGCGCAGCCTTGAAGCCAATCGCAGCTTGGCCATTGCCCAGCTTGCTGGTATAGAAGGTATTTGCGCCCGCTGTAGTCGGAATCCACGCGGTTGCGAAGTACTGTTGCAGCATCGCCACCCAACCACTGTTGGTCGTGATGTTCAGGTTTTCGTCCATGTCGCTGAAGCTGTACTTTTTGTACTTGTCTTCACTGGAAGAGAACGCCGCGCCACGATAAGTATGCAGTGCAAAGTTGCTGCTGCCGATATCGCGGTGCTTAGGTAATTCGATAGATTGCTTTAACTGACCGAACAACGTGAGTTCCAGAGGCTGAGCGCTGGTGTTATTGACGCTGTAGTCAACGTTCAGTGCATAGTCGCCACGTTTCAGAACAAACGTTTTGGTATAGGTCACGCCGTCCGCAGCGGTGTACGTCATCGGAATACGCAGTTCGCTCTGACCATCAGCCAGTTCGAAGCTATCTTGTGTGGTAGTAAACAGCGGGCGTGGACCGTTCGCTGGGTTGTCTGGGCCGTTTTTGCCAGTCAGACCACTTTGAGCCTGATAGACAAACTCCGATGTGGTTTCCAGCAGATGGAAAGGCTTATTTGAGCCTAATGTGTCCGGGTAAGCCAGCAGATGCGCTTGCTCGATGTCGCCGCCACGCGTGTTGATTGTCAGCGACAGGACATCAGTTTTCACCGAGATCAGTTTGCCTTGACCGCTAGCTGGTACGCCCTGGTTGGTAGCATCACCGGTCACTGCGTTCGTCGCCTGCTGTATGGCCTGCGTGGTTGCTGGCGGATTTTTATCCGTTTCCCAAGCCTGCCAAAGCATAAAGGTTACGAATAGCAGAGCGATGAGAAGAAGATTGCGTTGCGAATCCATCGTTAATGTTCTCTGTTATTGTCGGTTTTTGGCGGTACGGGATCATCACCACCAGGGTTCAAAGGATGGCATTTTAATACGCGTTTAAGCGTCAACCAACAGCCTTTTATCATGCCGAACCTGCGTATTGCTTCAATACCGTATTGCGAACACGTTGGCCGGAACCGGCAATGTGGTCCGAGTAACGGGCTGATAACGAGTTGATAACCGCGTATCAACCCGATCAGCAGTCGGGAGCCAAACGACAGTGCCGACGCCATAGTTTTTCCAATGCTTCCGTCAGAGTGCGGTTATCCAGTTCAGACACCCCTTTTTTCACCAGCACCACAAAATCCATTGAAGGCAATGAATGTTGATGCAGGCGAAAGCTTTCGCGCGTCAGGCGTTTAATCCGATTGCGTTCATGAGCACGTTTTACATGCTTTTTGGCGACGGTAAGACCGATGCGGGGATGCCCCAGCGAGTTCAGGCGGCCGAGGATGGTGATTTGCGGCGTGCCAGCCCGTTGTGGTTGCTGGAAGACGAAAGTGAAATGACGGGGAGTTAACAAACGTAACTCCCTGGGAAATGCGAGCTTAACCACTCGGTGGGTTAGCTTTTATTACTTAGAAACAGACAGACGAGTACGGCCTTTCGCACGACGGCGGGCCAGAACTTGACGACCATTTTTGGTGGCCATACGAGCACGGAAACCATGGCTACGGTTACGCTTCAATACGGACGGTTGGAAAGTGCGTTTCATGGCGATTTCTACCTAAACTTGGAAAATTATAACTTCACAGTAAACGCGTTTGGCTGTTCGGCGTGAAAATGACCGACGCCTCAATCGCATATCACAGCTATATAACGGAAAGAGGCAGGATTGTAATAATTGTACAGTCCTGAGTCAATTAACATCACACTTAACACGCCAGCCATTCCCATTATTTTTGGTATTCCTGCCTGCCAGAGCACAGAAAAGGCGTAAACGCGCGGGCAGGGAATTATACGGACTCTATTGCAAAGCGCAAGGATCCTCCAACGATCTGCCCCACAAGATCATGATCGATATCACCGTAACGATCGTGTTGCCAAGGGTATGCTTGGGCGCACTTCATATAGGGTGGGTAAAATGTGTGCTAGCCTTTCCTCTGCCGCATTGCGGGGAGCCGCGATAAGAATAGCCTGTGGATAAAAAGGATCAAAACTGTGCAGAAGGGGAAGATCTCTTTGGCGGATTAGGTTATGATCCGCGGTTCCGTTAGCGATCCTTTTGACGGGATCGTCGGGGTAAACCGCCACGCTACGTGGTGTGTCTGCTGTCTGAATTGTGAATGAAACAATCGTGGATGACGCAGGCGCCAAAAAATCATGAGTCACATAAATAACGTCTTATTCTTTTCTTTTTGATCGTTCTTGTTCGAGTGGAGTCCGCCGTGTCACTTTCGCTTTGGCAGCAGTGTCTTGCCCGTTTGCAGGATGAGTTACCTGCCACAGAATTCAGTATGTGGATACGCCCGTTGCAGGCGGAGCTGAGTGATGACACTCTGGCGCTCTATGCCCCTAATCGCTTTGTACTGGATTGGGTGCGTGATAAATATTTAAATAATATCAATGTCTTGCTTAATGATTTTTGCGGGATGGATGCTCCTTTACTGCGTTTTGAAGTGGGGAGTAAACCGCTGGTTCAAGCCGTAAGCCAGCCAGCGCAGCCGCACCACAATCCCGCTAACGTTGCGCGGCAACAGCCAGTACGTGCGGCACCGGTACGACCAAGCTGGGATAACTCGCCGGTACAGGCAGAACATACCTACCGTTCCAATGTGAATCCGAAGCATACGTTTGATAACTTCGTTGAAGGTAAATCGAACCAGTTAGCACGCGCAGCGGCACGTCAGGTCGCTGACAACCCCGGTGGGGCGTATAATCCGTTGTTCCTTTATGGCGGCACTGGCTTGGGTAAAACGCACTTGCTGCACGCGGTGGGAAACGGAATTATCGCCCGTAAACCTAACGCGAAGGTGGTCTACATGCACTCCGAGCGTTTCGTGCAGGATATGGTGAAAGCGTTGCAGAACAATGCGATTGAAGAGTTCAAACGCTACTACCGCTCTGTTGACGCGCTGCTGATCGATGATATTCAATTCTTTGCTAATAAAGAGCGTTCGCAGGAAGAGTTCTTTCATACCTTTAATGCGTTGCTGGAAGGCAACCAGCAAATCATTCTGACGTCTGACCGCTATCCGAAAGAAATCAATGGCGTGGAGGATCGCCTGAAATCCCGCTTTGGTTGGGGGTTAACGGTCGCGATTGAACCGCCAGAGCTGGAAACCCGTGTAGCGATTCTGATGAAAAAGGCCGATGAAAATGACATTCGCCTGCCTGGTGAAGTGGCTTTCTTTATTGCTAAACGCCTGCGTTCTAACGTGCGCGAGCTGGAAGGCGCGCTGAACCGCGTTATCGCGAATGCCAATTTTACTGGCCGCTCGATCACCATTGATTTTGTACGTGAGGCGCTGCGCGATCTGCTGGCGTTGCAGGAAAAACTGGTTACTATCGACAATATTCAAAAGACCGTGGCGGAATACTATAAAATCAAGGTAGCCGACCTGCTGTCTAAACGTCGTTCCCGCTCGGTAGCGCGTCCGCGCCAGATGGCGATGGCGTTGGCGAAAGAACTGACGAATCACAGCCTGCCGGAAATCGGCGATGCCTTTGGCGGGCGTGACCATACGACGGTGTTGCATGCCTGCCGCAAGATTGAGCAGTTGCGTGAAGAAAGCCACGACATCAAAGAAGATTTTTCCAATTTAATCAGAACTCTATCGTCATAACACTATGAAATTTATTGTTGAACGCGAACGTCTGTTAAAGCCATTACAACAGGTCAGCAGCCCGCTGGGTGGCCGACCGACCTTACCGATTCTGGGCAACCTGCTGATTCAGGTGACGGAAGGCGCGCTGTCGCTGACGGGTACCGATCTGGAAATGGAAATGGTGGCGAAAGTGGCGCTAACGCAGCCGCATGAGCCGGGTGCCACGACTGTCCCTGCCCGTAAACTGTTTGATATTTGCCGCGGTCTGCCGGAAGGCGCAGAGATCACCATCATGCTGGATGGCGACCGCATGCTGGTGCGTTCTGGCCGTAGCCGTTTCTCGCTATCCACATTACCCGCAGCAGATTTCCCTAATCTTGACGACTGGCAGAGCGATGTTGAATTTTCTCTGCCGCAGGCGACGATGAAGCGTTTGATCGAAGCGACGCAGTTTTCGATGGCGCATCAGGACGTTCGCTACTACCTCAACGGTATGCTGTTTGAAACCGAAGGCGAAGAGCTGCGTACGGTCGCGACCGATGGTCACCGTCTGGCGGTCTGTTCGATGCCAGTTGGGCAATCTTTACCATCACATTCGGTGATCGTACCGCGTAAAGGCGTCATGGAACTGGTGCGTCTGCTGGATGGTGGTGATACGCCGTTACAGTTGCAAATCGGCAGCAACAATATTCGTGCGCATGTCGGTGATTTCATCTTTACGTCGAAGCTGGTCGATGGTCGTTTCCCTGATTATCGCCGCGTATTGCCGAAGAATCCGGATAAAACGCTGGAAGCTAGCTGTGACTTGCTTAAGCAGGCTTTTTCCCGTGCGGCGATTTTGTCGAATGAAAAATTCCGCGGTGTGCGTCTACATCTGATTCAGAACCAGCTCAAAATTACTGCTAATAATCCAGAGCAGGAAGAAGCGGAAGAGATTCTGGATGTGCAATATGACGGCACCGAGATGGAAATCGGCTTTAACGTCAGCTACGTATTAGATGTGCTGAACGCGTTGAAGTGTGAAGGTGTGCGTTTGCTGCTTACCGATTCCGTTTCCAGCGTGCAGATCGAAGATAGCGCCAGTCGGGCAGCGGCCTATGTCGTTATGCCAATGCGGTTGTAGAATTATTGGGCTATTTTACTTGCCCATTTGCGATTGGGCAGTGCTCGCAATCCTCACGTACTCTGTGTACGCTCCGGTTGCTGTGCGCTGGCCGCACGCAACTGGCCTGCGACAATAACGCCCTCCCATATAAGATATCTGCAACATGGCCCTCACTCGTCTTCTCATTAAAGATTTCCGCAATATCGAAGCGGCCGATTTGGCGCTGGTTCCCGGCTTTAATTTTTTGGTCGGAGCCAACGGCAGCGGTAAAACCAGCGTGCTGGAAGCGATTTATACGCTAGGGCACGGGCGGGCGTTTCGTAGTATCCAGGCTGGGCGCGTGATTCGTCACGACCAGCCGGAATTTGTGCTGCATGGTCGGATTGATGGCACGGAAACAGAGCGTTCCGTTGGGTTAAGCAAAAACCGTCAGGGTGACAGCAAGGTGCGGATTGACGGCAGTGACGGCCATAAAGTCGCTGAACTGGCGCAACTGCTGCCAATACAGTTGATCACCCCTGAGGGATTTACTCTGCTTAACGGCGGACCGAAATTTCGGCGCGCCTTTCTTGATTGGGGCTGTTTCCATAATGAACCCGGCTTTTTTGCGGCCTGGAGCAACATGAAACGCCTGCTGCGCCAGAGAAATGCGGCGCTGCGTCAGGTGAGTCATTACGGGCAGCTCAGAGCCTGGGATCAGGAGCTGGTGCCGCTGGCGGAACGTATCAGCGAGTGGCGCGCGCAATACAGCGCAGCGATTGCTAATGATATTGCCGCGACCTGTACGCAATTTTTGCCTGAATTTTCTCTCAGTTTCTCTTTCCAGCGCGGCTGGGATAAAGAAAGTGAGTATGCAGAACTGCTGGAACGGCAGTTCGAACGCGACCGTATGTTAGGTTATACGGCGCTGGGGCCGCATAAAGCCGACTTCCGCATCCGCGCCAGCGGCGTGGCGGTCGAGGATATGCTGTCCCGGGGACAGCTCAAGCTGCTGATGTGTGCGCTGAGGCTGGCTCAGGGTGAATTTCTCACCCGTCAGAACGGGCTGCGCTGCCTGTATCTGATCGATGATTTTGCTTCCGAACTGGATAGTACCCGCCGCCGTTTGCTGGCAGAACGGTTAAAAGCCACTCATGCACAGGTATTTGTCAGTGCGGTTAGCGCTGAGCAGATAGAGGACATGATTGGTGAAAAGGGCAAGATGTTCCGCGTAGAACAGGGTAAAATAACGGTTCAATCACAGGACTAAAATGAGCGAGAAACGTTGATGTCGAATTCTTATGACTCCTCAAGTATCAAGGTATTGAAAGGGCTGGATGCGGTACGTAAACGCCCAGGTATGTATATCGGCGATACGGACGACGGTACCGGCCTGCATCACATGGTATTCGAGGTTGTGGACAACGCTATCGACGAAGCACTCGCTGGCTATTGTAAAGACATTATCATCACCATCCATGCCGATAACTCGGTGTCGGTGCAGGATGATGGCCGTGGTATTCCAACCGGCATTCATGAAGAAGAAGGGATCTCCGCTGCTGAAGTCATCATGACCGTGCTGCACGCGGGCGGTAAGTTCGATGATAACTCGTATAAAGTCTCCGGCGGCCTGCACGGCGTAGGGGTTTCCGTGGTTAACGCCCTGTCGGAAAAACTGACGCTGGTTATTCACCGCGAAGGGAAGCTTCACGAGCAGACCTATAAACACGGCGTGGCGCAGGCACCGCTGGCGGTCACGGGTGAAACCAACAGAACCGGTACGACGGTGCGTTTCTGGCCGAGCCACGAGACGTTCACCAACGTGGTGGAATTCGAGTATGAGATTCTGGCCAAGCGTCTGCGCGAGCTGTCGTTCCTGAACTCTGGCGTCTCTATTCGCCTGATCGATGAGCGTGAGAAAGATAAAGCCGATCATTACCATTATGAAGGCGGCATCAAGGCATTCGTTGATTACCTGAACCGTAACAAGACCCCAATCCACCCGAACGTGTTCTATTTTTCGACGATGAAAGATGACATCGGCGTGGAAGTGGCGTTGCAGTGGAACGATGGTTTCCAGGAAAACATTTACTGTTTTACCAACAATATTCCACAGCGTGATGGTGGTACACACTTGGCCGGCTTCCGTGCCGCGATGACCCGTACGCTGAATACTTACATGGATAAAGAAGGCTACAGTAAGAAATCCAAAATCAGCGCGACCGGTGATGATGCGCGTGAAGGGCTGATTGCTGTGGTTTCCGTGAAAGTCCCTGATCCGAAGTTCTCCTCTCAGACCAAAGACAAGCTGGTTTCTTCCGAAGTGAAAACGGCTGTCGAATCGCTGGTGAACGAAAAGCTGGTGGATTACCTGATGGAGAATCCATCGGATGCCAAAATCGTGGTCGGCAAAATTATTGATGCTGCACGTGCCCGTGAAGCGGCGCGTAAAGCGCGTGATATGACACGCCGTAAAGGCGCACTCGATCTCGCTGGTTTGCCGGGTAAACTAGCGGATTGTCAGGAACGTGACCCCGCGCTGTCTGAACTGTATCTGGTGGAAGGGGACTCAGCGGGCGGCTCTGCTAAGCAGGGGCGTAACCGTAAGAATCAGGCGATTCTGCCGCTGAAGGGTAAAATCCTGAACGTTGAGAAGGCGCGTTTTGACAAGATGCTTTCTTCACAGGAAGTGGCGACGCTGATCACTGCGCTGGGCTGCGGCATTGGCCGTGATGAGTACAACCCAGACAAGCTGCGCTATCACAGCATCATTATCATGACCGATGCTGACGTTGATGGTTCGCACATCCGTACCCTGTTATTGACCTTCTTCTATCGTCAACTGCCTGAAATCGTTGAGCGTGGCCACGTTTATATCGCGCAGCCGCCGCTGTACAAGGTTAAAAAGGGCAAGCAGGAACAGTACATCAAAGATGACGAGGCGATGGATCAGTACCAGATTATGCTGGCACTGGACGGCGCGACGTTACATACCAATGCGCAGGCACCAGCGCTGGCGGGTGAACCGCTGGAAAAACTGGTTTCTGAACACTATGCCGTACAGAAACAAATCGGTCGTATGGAACGCCGCTTCCCGCGTGCGTTTTTAAATCGTCTGATCTATCAACCAACACTATCCGAAGCTGACTTGAGCGAACGTGAAAAAGTGCAGGCGTGGGCGGAGTCACTGGTTAGCAGCCTGAACGAAAGCGAAGTACACGGCAGCACGTACAGCTTTGTGGTTCATCACGATGAAGAGCGCGGCGTGTTTGAACCTGCACTGCGCGTACGTACGCACGGTGTGGATACCGATTATCCGCTGGGTGCAGGCTTCGTGGCGGGTAGCGAATATCGCAAGCTGAATCAACTGGGCGAAAAACTGCGTGGCCTGATTGAAGAAGATGCGTACATCGAACGTGGCGAGCGTCGTCAGCCAGTTGCCAGCTTTGAGCAGGCGCTGGAGTGGCTGGTGAAAGAATCCCGCCGTGGCTTGACCGTACAGCGCTATAAAGGTCTGGGCGAAATGAACCCGGATCAGCTGTGGGAAACCACGATGGATCCGACCAGCCGCCGCATGCTGCGTGTGACGGTGAAAGACGCCATTGCTGCCGATGAGCTGTTTACGACTCTGATGGGTGATGCCGTTGAACCGCGTCGTGCGTTTATCGAAGAGAACGCCCTGAAAGCGATGAACATCGATATCTGATTCGGTTGACGTTGTTATCGTTACCCAAGCCAGCTCCCTACGGAGCTGGCTTGGGGTTGTTGACAAAGTCCGTAGAGCGAGAGTAACGGATAGATCGTAAAGACGCTGTGAATACATCCTTGTACGCTCGGCTTGCGCCATCCCTGGCGCAAACGCTTTACTCTTCTATTCCGTTACTCCCGTTTTCATTCAGTAA
>NZ_JQHM01000016.1 GCF_000749845.1 Pectobacterium betavasculorum
TCACCCGGAACGCTGGTCAGGAAAGACAAGAAACTGGCAACCGGAAGGTCCGGTTACGCTGAATCCGGAACGGGAAAAACAGGCGGCGTAAATTAGCTAAGGGTGCCAACTATCTTGACACTTACCGTAGCATTTAGTTGACCAATATTGTCATTAACACTTTACGTGAAAGCGCTCACAGTTTTGGGTAGACTTAGCGTTTTCCTGCCGTCCTTATCGAGTCACCCATGAACGCGCAACAAACCCGCGAGGGGATCTTTTTCGCCCTCGGTGCGTATTTTATTTGGGGAATTGCTCCCGTTTACTTCAAGCTGCTTGAGCACGTTCCACCCAATGAAATACTGACGCACCGTATTATTTGGTCATTCTTCTTTATGCTGATCCTGCTGACGGTCGGTCGGAAATGGCGTCAGGTGAGCCATGCCTGTCGCAACGTCAAGCATCTGTTTCTGCTGGCATTAACGGCGGTGCTTATTGGCGGGAATTGGCTGTTATATATCTGGGCGGTCAACAATCATCACATGCTGGAAGCCAGTCTGGGGTATTTTATCAATCCGCTGGTCAACGTCATGCTGGGTATGATCTTTCTGGGCGAACGCTTTCGACGTTTGCAATGGTTGGCGGTGCTACTCGCCGTGACTGGCGTACTGGTTCAGCTGTGGACGTTTGGCTCGCTGCCGGTTATCGCGCTCGGTCTGGCATTCAGCTTCGCGTTATACGGCCTGTTGCGTAAAAAGATTGGTATCGATGGGCAAACCGGCATGCTGATCGAAACGCTGTGGCTGCTGCCAGTGGCGGTCATTTATCTGTTTTTTATTGCCGATACACCAAGCAGCCATCTGACAGCCAACCCCTGGTCGCTGAATCTTCTGCTGCTCTCCGCGGGTATTGTCACCACGGTGCCGCTGCTGTTCTTTACCTCGGCGGCCATGCGCCTGCGCTTATCAACGCTCGGCTTTTTCCAGTATCTCGGCCCTACCATCATGTTCATACTGGCAGTGGTGTTCTACGGTGAAACATTCAGCAGCGATAAGCTGGCGACGTTTGCCTTCATCTGGGGTGCGCTGGCACTATTTATTTTGGATGCGCTTTATACGCAGCGTAAGCTACGACGCACGTCAGCTATAGCGTCCCTGCCTCAACACGACGAGAAATAAAGCGCGATAAAATCGGGCTAAACACCAGCGTCGAAAATAACCGCAGCGTCTGCATGGCAATAACAAATGCCATATCGACCCGACTGCCTGCGGCGATAATCGCAATCGAATCCAGCCCGCCAGGGCTGGTCGCCAGAAAGGCAGTCAACATATCCACCGGCATCATTTTCGTCACCATCCATGCCATCCCGCCACACAGCAGCATCAATCCGACAATCGACGTCATCATGTAAGGCAACGTGCGTATCGCCAGCAAAAAGATCGGGCGGGTGAAACATAAACCCACGCTCCACCCGATCACGGCGTAAGCTAATGCCAGCAGCCATTCTGGCGTTTGTAGCTGTAAGGTGCCGCTGGCATGCAGCATAGAACCGATAATCATCGGCCCCAGTAACGCCCCAGATGGAATACGTAAGCGCCTTGCTAACCATGCGCTACCGAATGCCACACCGAGCGTTGCGAGAAAGCGCCAGTCCAACGAAGGAAACCACACTAGCATCGCACTGTTTTCCGCCGCTTCGTCACCCAAGCTCAGGCGTGCCACAAACGCCGCTGAAGCGGTCACCATCAACACCCGTAAATATTGCATGAAGGCAACCAGACGCACGTCCGCGCCGAACTCTCCAGACATGGCGACCATGGCAGACGCACCGCCCGGCGATGCACCCCAGGTTCCGGTCGTTCCAGGCAGTTCGCTAAATTTGACCAGTAACCAGCCAGATAATCCGCTGGCAGCCAGCGTCGCCAACAGAATGAACAGCACCAACGGCCACTCATTCAGCAAAGGCGTCAGGATAGAAAATGACAGGCTTTGTGCAACCAGACAGCCCAGAACAGCATTACTGCCCGCAAAGCCGACGGGCGGGATGCGGATCGTCGCACCATTTAGCCCCATGACGACGCCGACCATCATCGGCCCCAACAACAATGCGGCGGGAACGTGGTAAACCTGTAGCCCAAACCCCAGAATTAATGAGACCGACAGCAGGATTCCCCATTGCACCCACGGCGACATCCCTTTCATGTACACGACCTGTATTTAAGAATAAAAAGTTAAAATAGAGAGTAAAAATAAAAAGCAAAAATAGAAGATAAGAATAGAAAAGCGATTCCCCATTCTAAACAGAATAGTTGGAGAATAAACAGGAATAGCAAGGTCGCAAACGATCAAGCAGGAAAGGGATTTTGCATTACAGGGAGAAAACGTTATGCGCCCGATAATTAATCTCCGTCAGGCGCATCGATGAAAACTTAAAGCCAGTTTTTACGTTTAAAATAGAGGTAAGGTGCCAGTCCGGCGAGAATCATTAGTACGATCGCACCTGGATAGCCAAACGACCATCCCAGCTCTGGCATAAACTCAAAGTTCATCCCGTAGCTCGATGCCACCAGCGTCGGTGGCAGGAACACCACGGATACCACTGAGAAGATCTTGATAATCCGGCTCTGCTCGATGTTGATGAACCCCATCGCCGCCTGCATCAGGAAGTTAACCTTCTGGAACAGAGATTCGTTGTGCGGCAGCAGAGATTCGATGTCGCGCAGAATTTCGCGCGCCTGCTCCAACTGACCGGATGGCAAACGAGCTTTACGCACCAGAAAGTTGAGTGCGCGCTGAGTATCCATCAGACACAGGCGGACCTTCCAGCCCACGTCTTCCTGTTCCGCCAGCGTAGACAGCGCATCGTCGTACTCGTCACCCTGACGTCCTTCCATAATGATGCGGCTCAGCGATTCCAAATCGCTGTAGATGTTTTCGATTTCGTCCGCCAGTTGCTCAATTTTAGTCTCAAAGAGATCGAGCAGCAGTTCGTAAGCATTGCCGTCCACCAGTGTTTGATTACGGGCACGCATGCGATACAGGCGGAACGCAGGCAGTTCGCGCTCACGTAAAGTATACAAGCGGCCATCGCGAATGGTAAACGCCACGGTAGAGTTACCGGCGTGGTCTTCAGCATCTTCAAAAAAGAAAAAGGAGTGAATATGCAGGCCGTCTTCATCTTCAAAAAAACGTGCCGATGCCTCAATATCTTCCAGTTCCGGGCGGGTTGCCAGACTTTGTCCCAGTTCGGTTTGTACTTTCTCACGCTCATCGTCTTCCGGCTCGATCAAATCGACCCAAACTGACGTAGTGAGATCATCGGAGTCATCCAATTCCAGACGAGATAAACGGCAATTATCCAGTTTAAATGCGCTCAGCATGGGCCATAGCTCCCCTTTCAGTAGCAGAGATGGACAACGCGATTGAAGCACAGAAACAGAGGTGAGGTGTCACCAGCAGGTTTCAGTCCGTTCGACGGATCTGACTCATAGCGACAAAAACAGTATCGCTGACAACCACGAAGGGTATCAGCAGAGGAAGATAGCCTTAGAAGTTGTACCTAATGAACAGGTTAGTGAGCCAGTATCGACTGGGTGTGTCCAAGGCGTTAGTCCTCCGAGAATAATGATGCGCGCATGTTACGCTGAGATGAAACAGACTTCAACTTTAAAACCGCGACTGAAACACGCTGTAAAATATTGGCCAAATGGATAAGCTTTCTCCAGTAAATCCGTCGCTGAAATCAGTAAAAACGCAGTTCCCTAAAACCAAAAGGAACCGCGTATATGCATTAGGGGTTGTCCGGTAAATAAGCGATGGCACGGACGGGGAAGCCGGGCGCACCAGCAAAATTAGGATAGCTGACGTGAATATAAGCGCCGGTAGACGGCAGTTGATGCAAATTATTCAGCACCTCGACCTGCCAGGCATTTTGGTTCAGCACAAAAAACTCGCCGATAAGCCCATTGTTACGACGGAAATCGGCAGCGGAGTCCGTATCCAGCGTTTCGTGCCCTACCGCGCTAATGCCGCGCTCTTCAAACAGAAACGTTAGCGCCTCAAGCGACCACCCCGGCGTATGACTGTTTCCCTGTTCGTCTTTATTCGCAAAGGCGTCAATATCAGGCCAGCGCGTGCTCCAGCCGCTGGCAAACGCGACAAAACTTCCTGACGGAATATCTCCGTGCTCACGTTCAAACGTCAAAATGTCTTCGACAGAAAGACGATAATCGGGATCGACCGCGACGGCGTCTTGTTTATGAAGCACGACCAGAGGCAGCAAGAGTTCTTTGTTATCAATCCGATCCAGATAACGCTTACCCGCCACAAAATGTCCCGGCGCATCAATATGCGTTCCTGTCTGTGTCGCGAATGTCACGGACTGTGCAAAAAAGCCATGATCTTCGACGTTGAATAAGGTTTTACGCTGCAACACACCTTCAAACGCGCCAAAAATAGGAATCGACTCCGTAACCGTATGAGTAAGATCGACCCATTTTTTCTTCTGTAACTCGGCAATAATCTGGTCTAGCGTCATGGGTATGCTCCTTTTTAATTGTTATACCACACATCCATGGATACGCGGCGGGGCACCTAGCATTGTCGAAAATGACGAGAAAGATTAATACGGGATTTTTATAAGTTATATGTACCCGTCATACTTCAAGCCGCATGTACGCTAGCTGCGCGACTCGAATTATTCAGGGTATAGATTAACGCGTAACGATCACACCGTTTCCAGTCTGGCATAAGCGGCGACCAGCCATTTAATGCCTTGCCCTTGAAACGCGACCTGAAGACGGGCGTGATCGCCGCTGCCTTCCAGATTCACGATCGTACCTTCACCAAACTTGGCGTGGCGAACCCGCTGCCCTAATTTGTAGCCGCTGTCATTTTGCGTTATCGGCGTGCCAAGGCGCTGGTGATTGACCGGGCGGGAGACGCTGGCGCGTAACCGTACTTCCTCAACACACTCTTCCGGCAGTTCGCCGACAAACCGAGAAGGCCGGTGATAGGCTTCTTTGCCGTATAAACGGCGGGATTCCGCGTAGGTTATCGTCAGCTTTTCCATCGCGCGTGTGACGCCGACATAAGCCAGACGACGCTCTTCTTCCAGACGTCCACCTTCATCCAGCGACATCTGGCTGGGGAACATGCCTTCTTCCATGCCGACGATAAACACCTGCGGGAATTCCAGCCCTTTCGCCGAGTGCAGCGTCATAAGCTGAACCGCATCCTGATTGGCATCCGCCTGACCTTCACCCGCTTCCAGCGCGGCATGCGACAGAAATGCCTGAAGCGGCATCAGATCCTGATCTTCTTCCTGATAGCTGAACTGGCGCGTAGCCGTCACCAGTTCCTCCAGGTTTTCTACTCGCGCCTGCCCTTTCTCGCCTTTTTCCTGTTCGTACATGCTCCACAGGCCGGAATCTTTAATCGCCCGGTCGGTTTGCACATGCAGCGGCAGTTCAGAGGTTTCATAGGCCAACGCATCGATCAATTCGACAAAGCGTTGCAGCGATGCTGCGGCACGCCCGGCCAGCACTTTTTCCTGCAATAGCGCACGTGTGGATTGCCACAGCGTCAGTTGACGATCGCGCGCCGTCTGGCGCACCACGTCCAGCGTGCGATCGCCAATGCCTCGCGTCGGCGTATTCACTACACGCTCGAACGCCGCATCATCATTACGATTGGCGATGAGGCGCAGATAAGACAGCGAATCTTTGATTTCCTGACGTTCGAAGAAGCGCATTCCTCCGTAGATGCGGTACGGCATACTCTGCTGCAACAACGCCTCTTCCAGCACACGCGACTGGGCGTTGCTTCGATACAGAATAGCGTTATCTTTCAGCGCACCACCATTTTCCTGCCAGGCTTTAATTCGGTTGACGACGTAGCGTGCCTCATCCAACTCATTGAACGCGCAGTAAAGCGAAATAGGTTCACCCTCGACACCGTCCGTCCAGAGGTTCTTACCAAGCCGCCCGCCGTTGTGGGCAATCAGGGCATTCGCCGCTTTCAGGATATTGCTGGTCGAGCGATAGTTCTGCTCCAGACGGATCGTTTCTGCGCCAGCGAAATCTTTCAGGAACAGCTGAATATTTTCAACCTGTGCACCACGCCAGCCGTAAATTGACTGATCGTCATCCCCAACGATCATCACCTTGGCGCTATCGCCCGCCAGCATACGGATCCAGGCGTACTGAATACGGTTTGTATCCTGAAATTCGTCCACCAGAATATTGGTAAAACGTTCACGATAGTGGTTCAGCACATGCGGCTTGTTCAGCCACAGTTCATGCGCACGCAGCAGCAGTTCAGCGAAATCCACCAGCCCAGCACGATCGCACGCTTCCTGATAAGCCTGATAGACACGCTGCCACGTTTGCTCGATAGGGTTGCCGTAGCTTTCAATGTGCTGCGGACGTAAACCTTCATCTTTCTTACCGTTGATGAACCACATCGCCTGACGCGGCGGCCACTGCTTCTCATCCAGATTCAGCGCCCGAATCAGCCGCTTCAACAGGCGCAGCTGATCTTCGCTGTCCAGAATCTGAAAATCCTGCGGCAAATTGGCATCCATATGGTGCGCGCGCAACAGACGGTGCGCCAATCCGTGGAAGGTGCCAATCCACATGCCCCCCTGGCTGGTGCCGATCAAATGGTCAATACGATGACGCATCTCCGCCGCCGCTTTGTTAGTAAACGTCACCGCCATGATGGAGTACGGCGAGCAGTTTTCGACGGACAATAGCCAGGCTATGCGATGAACCAGTACCCGAGTCTTGCCGCTGCCTGCCCCCGCCAGCACCAATAAGTTGCTGCGCGGCGCGGCTACCGCGTCACGCTGTTTGTCGTTGAGGCCATCGAGCAGATCAGAAACGTCCATAGGTACGGGTTATCCGGTGACGGGAAACGCCGCACACATAAGAGGCATTTCCACTGGTGATTTATACAGACTAATGCGGTGATTATAGCAATGCCGACAGCGATGCCAACCGCGAAATTTCAATATGCGGCAGCAGCCGGGCGTCGCCAATCTGTGTCAGACTGTCTTCACGCAGGTTAATCCAGCAGGCTTGCATACCGCAGCGGATCGACCCCGCCACATCGGTCGTGAGATCGTCGCCGACATGCAAGATCTCATGTAAAGGCAGGTTGAGCTTTTGCGCCGCCAGATGGTACATATCATCAAACGGCTTGGCGCGACCATGTGGGCCTGCGCGCAGGATAAACGAAAAATAGCGATCGAGACCAAAGCGGTGCGGCTCAGCGTTACCGTTGGTGATTGCCGCCAGCGGCACCTTCTCGGCTAACGCCGCTAGCGTCTGGTGCGTCTCTTGCGTAATCGCTATTTGACTGCGCCAGTGGGCAAAGTTCTCCATTGCCGCTTTGGCACCCTCTTTAGCCTCTGCCGCATTCAGCCCACGTTCTAACATTGCCAGCTCAGCCGCACGGCGACGCCATTCGGTGACGTCGTGATAGATGTCCGGCTCGCGCTCCAGCAAGGTCTGGCGTAAGTTCTGAAAATCATCCGCCTGAAAGTCACGAAGCGCCGGATGATACTGTTGCAGAAAGTGGATTGACTCTTGCCCCGTGCGCCGAATGACGTCCGCGTTGTCGTACAGCGTGTCATCCAGATCGAACGTGATCGCCCGGATCGGACCAAGAGATCGGTAAAAATGCATCAGGGTTTCCCTCGTTTGGCGCGTGGATGTGCAGCATCGTACACGGAGGCTAAATGTTGAAAATCAAGATGGGTATAAATCTGCGTCGTAGTCAGGTTGGCATGACCGAGCAGCTCTTGGACCGCGCGTAAATCACCGCTGGATTCCAGCATGTGCGTCGCAAAGGAGTGGCGCAGCTTATGCGGGTGAACATGGCTATTAACGCCCTGTTTAACACCCCATTCGGCAAAACGCTTTTGCACGTTGCGCATCGAAATGCGTCGACCCTGATTGGAGATAAACACGGCATCATCCTGTGGGCCGAACAGTTCACGCAGCGCCAGCCAGCGCTCCAGCCAGGTTACCGCCGTTTTTCCTATCGGTAACTTGCGCTCTTTGCTGCCTTTCCCCATCACCCAGATTTCACCGCTTGCCAGATCGATATGCTGATAATCCATGCCAACCAGCTCTGCCAGACGCAGCCCCGCGCCGTACATCACTTCCAGCATCGTGCGGTCACGCACCGCAAGGGGATCGTCCAGATCGATCTCCAGCAGGCGATTCACCTCATCCACATCCATATTCTTTGGCAATGGACGTCCGGTTCGCGGCGTTGAGACTCCTTTAGCCGGGTTCGCCGTCAGTACACCACGTGACACCATCCAGTCGAGAAAGCTGCGCAATGCCGATAAACGGAGCGCCAGACTTCCTGAATGTAGCCCATCGCGTTTACTGCGGGACACTACGGCGCGCACACCAGAGGCATCCAGCTTGCGCCAGTCAGCAACACTCGCAGCGGAGAGTATTGTGATAACCGCAGCTAACTGGCGCGAATAGCTGGTCAGTGTCAACGGGCTTAGCTGGCGTTCTACTTTCAGATAGCGCAGGAACGCATCAACATCGGTTTGTAGAGGTGAAGAGGAAGAAGCCTCCGATGGTGCAGGTTGTCGGCTCATACCCGTTCAACCCAGCGCGCCAGCATCGCAGGCAACATCATGGCCATTTGCTGAAGCAGTACGGTTCCCATGCCATCCTGATAATGGTGACTGTCACGGCTGCTGAAAATCAGCACACCCAAATCGTGATGATTTCCCATCAGCGACAGTGCGACCGAACCGACCTGTCTGGCCTGCGGTAGCAGCAGTAACAGTTCTGGCCCGTTCAGGCTGCCAAGATAGTGGTTGTGTTGTCCGAAGCGCTGAATGCGCAACGGCTCAAACGTGGAGCGGTTTAGCCCAAGGTGGGTAAAACCGGAAGGGGCGCCAATGCGCCATTTGTCGCTAAACAAGCGAACTGTTGCCCCCGCCAGGCCAAGCTGACGCGCCCAGCACTGCAAGCGATCCAACATATCTGTCAGGCTATCCGCGGATGCCAATTCCGTTTGTAACCCAAGCAGGCGATTGAACAGCACCTCGTTTGCACCCGCTTGCTCCATCAACAGCGTGATTTCTTCTTCAAGCTGAGTGATGTGATTACGCTGGCGCGCCAGTTGCCATTCAACCAGCGACACGGTTCCCCTCACGGGGTGAGGGACGCGCATCTGCTCGACGGGACGCGCATTGCGAATAAAAAAATCAGGATTTTGTTGCAGGAACTGCAAAACCATCTCGTCACTGAGTGCGATCTCGCGTTCTGTCTGTTCCTCGACATTCTTCATAAATGAATAAATCCATCGTAGACATGCGTTGCAGGCCCGGTCATGAATAACGGATGTCCCGGCCCATCCCACTGGATATCCAACTCCCCGCCCGGCAGCGATACGCGAACTTTCGCGGACAATAATCCCTGCTGGATCCCTACCGCCACGGCCGCACACGCGCCGCTGCCACACGCCTGCGTTTCTCCCGCACCGCGCTCGTACACCCGCAGACGGACAGTCTGGCTATCAACAACTTGCATAAAACCGATGTTGGCACGCTCGGGAAAACGTTCGTGGCTTTCCAGCAGCGGCCCTAGCGTTTCCACCTTCGCCGTTTCAACATCTTCAACCTGAATCACACAGTGCGGGTTGCCCATCGACACTACGCCACAAAGTATCGTGTGTTCGTCGGCACGCATGATGTAGGTTTTCTCCGCTTTGACCGCGCGAAAAGGCACCTGTTGCGGCTCGAAATTTGGCTCGCCCATGTTGACGCGTACCAGTTCATCGTCGGTCACAGACAGCACCATCCGGCCAGTCTGCGTACTCACAGCGATATCACGCTTGTTGGTTAACCCTTTCAAGCGAACAAAGCGAGCAAAGCAGCGCGCACCATTACCGCACTGCGCCACTTCGCTGCCATCCGCATTAAAAATGCGGTAATGAAAATCCAGTTCAGGATCGTAGGGTGGCTCAACCACCAACAGTTGATCGAATCCCACACCACAGTGCCGATCCGCCAAACGGCGAATCAATTCGGGTGAAAAATAAACGTTTTGCGTAACGGCATCAACAACCATGAAATCGTTGCCTAACCCGTGCATCTTAGCGAACTGCATTATCCTGACTCCCCCGCCAGCTTAACCGGGCGCGATAAACATCTACGTGGCCTGTTATTTATTATTACTGTCACGCATTAAGGACGTATTGACGCTTTCTTTTGTGGCGGCTGATTCTCATTTTGCTGAGTCGTTGACGCACCGGATTTACCATCGGCAGGCATATACAACGGACCTTTCAGACCACAACCGAATAAACTCACTACAGCTAACACCAGAAAAAAGGGGCGAAATACGTTCTTCATCACGTTAAGACCTGTCATTAATACTCGTATGCTCTCTATAATCGCAGGTGGATCATGAAAATCAACAGGAATCGAAAATGAACGATAGCGAGTTCCACCAATTAGCCGACGAACTCATGCTTCAGTTGGAAGAAACACTGGATCGATTTGAGGGTGATGCCGACATCGATTACGAGATCAACGGCGGCGTGATGACGCTGAGTTTTGAGAACGGCAGCAAAATCGTGATTAATCGGCAGGAGCCGCTGCACCAAATCTGGCTGGCGACCAAAACGGGTGGCTATCACTTTACCCTTCAGGAAGAGCGCTGGATATGCGATCGCAGCGGTGAAGACTTTATCGCGCTGCTGTCATCAGCCTGCTCGATTCAGGCTGGAGAAACCGTCCGCTTCGAGTAGCGTTCCCTGTCTTCATGGCATTGCGATGCCTCGCACATCAGCGCCGTCCCAGCACTATCAGCGCCGCGCCGCATACCGTCGCGGTAATCGGTAATGTGGTCAACAGCGGAACCGGCGTCATGGATACGCCAACCAGCGTAGAACACAGCGTCATCAGGGAAATAATACTGCCGGTCAGCCCTTGTCCGAGCGCCAGCAGTATCAGATTTCGGCGTTGCAACGAGTCCATCAATACATCCTTTTCTGAATGCGCTGAAAGCCGAGTGCAGGACGTGACTATAAGATTTGTAGCCGCTGCTTCATCGTCATCATCTCATCATCCACCACGGGCGTAATGCACAGATGAGACAGCGCGCTGCTGCGGAACGGAATTACCTGCGTGCGGCCGTCCAACTGTACGATTTGGTAGAACTGCGGCAGGTTGAAATTAATAAAGCTAGAACCGTAGGTAAAGCGGTCATGCGAAGACGAATAGAAGCGGCTGACATCGCGCACCAGCTCTTCTTTACTGCCTTCACAATGGTGATAGACCTCAACGCGATTCGACTCATCCAGAATATAGATATTAAAGCCCTGATTTTCGGTCAGATCTTCAAAGAAGAATTGGATGATCCCTTCGCTGGCTACGCCATCGACCACCGGCGGCAAATGCACATGGTTGGTTTCGACCTGAACCGGCTGGCCTTGCAGCTTATTGTTGGAAATCGCGCCATAAAATTCGACTGCGTTCTCCAGCTTCTGTACCGACACACTCAGCCGCTCAAAGAACAGTCCCCAGGTTTGGCCTGCTACTTTCACCGCTTTAAAGCGACCTGGCTCTTGACGCGTACTGGTCAGACGCAACTCAATACATTCGGAAACCAGCTGTTGTACGCGAGTACGAATCAGCCCGCGCAGGTGCTGGCTATAGCAAAACACTTCCAGTGATTCTGGCAGCGCGGCATCCTGATGCATTTTGCCCAGAATGGTTTTCAGCGCTTCCAACACCGCCTGCTCACCGCTGAAATGCAGTGTACGCACTTCGTTCCACGAGTTGCGATACAGCAGGTCGATACTGCCAACCAGGCACTGCTGCTGTTGGCCGAAACTAAACACATCCAGATGACGGAAATCAAAATGCACCACCTGATTGCGGAAAGCTGCCGTCGGATCGTGTTCCAGATTGACGATAATCGCCAGATGACGAATTTCACACGGGCTGTACAGCGCCTTCGGCGTGGGGGCAGGCAGACGCAACGGGAAGTGGCTGGCTACGTCGTCCACCAACGCTTGCAGGCGTGTGATGTCACACAGCTCGTTGCCTTTAATATACAGACGCGTGCTTGGCGTCAACAGGCCATTAAAATACGCCCACGCCACCAGTTTGTTCAAATAGCGGTTATATTCCAGCGGCTGATGGCTGACGATCGCATCCATCGACGGCGCCTGATTGTACAGGTACCAGCCGGAACGGTTCGCACGACCAGGCGGAACATAAATAAAGGTTAAATTCGGCTCCGACAAATCGGGTGAAATTTGTGGGTTCAGCAGGGTAACTTTACCCGGCAGTGCTTCAAACGCGGCGTACAGTTTACGGGTCAACACACCGATATCCTGCGGGCTAGCGCTGACGCTTAAATTATTACGGCGGGCGAAGCGAATCAGGTTGCGATAAGTCTGCATCATCGCATCCAACAACTCATTGTGCGCTTCGCGTACCTGTTCGATTTTCCAGTTAGCGCGGTTGTCTAACATCGCCAGATGTGCATCGCTCCAGCCCCACTCTTGTACCAATTGGCTCAGAATCTGGCGACGCCAGCCGACGCAGGCTTGTTCTCTGGAGAGCTTTTCACACACTTTTAAATAGAAACATCGACGCGCCAGATCGAGGCGCGTGGGATCGTTGATCGCCGTCAGGTAGTGCGTTACGCGATCCAACATCATGCAGTAAGGATCAAGACCGAAAGAGACGATCTCACCGTCATGCAGGCGTTTTTTAATTTCGGTCGAAAGCAGGCTGGTATCCGGGTATTCCCAGGAATAGGCTTCCAACAACAGTGTTTTCAGTACCGCTTTATAGGGGGAATCGATGCTTTTATAGAGTTGCCAGAGGCTCGCTCCGAAATACTCTTCCGCCGACAGCGTACTTAAGCCACCTAAATCCATCCACTCGTTCGGCGCAAGCGCCCCCTGCGAGTACAGCGACAGCACATAGTCGTCGTAGTGGGATTCTTCCTCGACCGGCACCATGTTCCACAGAATGCGTTTACCCGCCATACGCACGGCGGTACGATAGAATTCGTCGAGTAACAGGATGTGCTGCATGGTGCCGCAGTCTTCACCACCCAGGCTACCGCTTTCGTTGTGGCGGAAACGGCTTTCATCCATCAGGAAGAAGCTGACCTCAGCACCCTGCGCGGCTGCCCACTGCTCGAGCAGCGTACATTTCTTTTGTAGGAGTTGGCGTTCTTCGCTATCCAGCCAGGATTGGTGGCACACCCAGATATCGAGATCGGAGCTACAGCTCTGCCCGATAGACGAGGTGCTCCCCATTGAATAGATGCCAGTGATAGGCAGTTCACCCTGCGGATGAGAACAATCAAACTGACCCCAGCGCAATGCGATGCCATCGAGGTACTGTTGTTGCTTTTCATCAGGCGTGTGAGTGCAGATACCGTGAGGCACCTTGCCTTCAAGGTAGCCGGGCATCAACGGGTGATGATGATGTAATAAAATGGGCAGAAGACTGTAAACCTGCTGAAAAGCGGGCTTCATTGCTCCCAGAGCACGGTCAACACGCAGTTGGTTGATCGCATCCAGTCTTTGCTTCAAAGTCTCGATGTAGAAGTACAAGACGTTTCGCCTGATTTATCCCAGTGCCTAGAAAAACCCCGTATTCCAAACTCGCCAATGATAAAATTAGAAGAATGTTTAGCGAATTATTGCTGGAAACGTGATCAATTTAACACCTTGCTGATTGGGCGTAAAGAAAGTAAAGAAAGTTAGACTTACCTATCTTGCTTTATTACGAGTTTCTCTAACCGACTTCATCAGCACGGCTTCGTACTCGTCATACTTCAAGTTGCATGTGCGTTGGCTGCGCTACTCGGCCCACTCGCGTGGGCCTCGCCCCGTTGGGGTCGCGGCGAGCCGCTAATGCCCACAACCTGACACCAACGCACCATCAGTGATACGATGGCGGAAAATGATAAAAACGGTATCAAGCATGCTAGCCAATATTATTAGAATTGCCACCCGACAAAGCCCGCTGGCCCTATGGCAAGCACAATATGTTCAGCAGTGTTTAAACCATCTCTACCCCGATTTACAGGTGGAACTGGTGCCGATGGTGACCCGCGGCGACATCATCCTGGATACGCCACTGGCAAAGGTCGGTGGTAAGGGGTTGTTTGTTAAAGAGCTGGAATTAGCGCTGCTTGAAGGGCGCGCCGATATCGCCGTCCACTCCATGAAAGATGTACCTGTCGAATTTCCCGATGGCCTCGGCCTGACCACTATTTGCGAACGCGACGACCCGCGCGATGCTTTTGTTTCCAATCGCTATGACAGCCTCGACCAATTACCGGAAGGCAGCAGTGTCGGCACATCCAGCCTGCGCCGCCAGTGCCAGCTACGCGCCCGACGTCCCGATCTGGTGATTCGTGATTTGCGCGGCAATGTCGGAACGCGCCTGTCAAAACTGGACAACGGCGAGTATGACGCCATTATTCTTGCTGTCGCTGGCCTGAAACGCCTCGGCCTTGAAGAACGCATCCGCTGCGCGTTAAGCCCGGAAGCGTCTCTGCCTGCCGTCGGACAAGGCGCTATCGGTATCGAATGTCGTTTGGATGACGATCGCGTTCGCCAACTGCTTGCCCCACTTAATCACACCGATACCGCAGCCCGCGTACTCGCTGAACGTGCTATGAATGTGCGCCTTGAAGGCGGCTGTCAGGTGCCGATTGGCAGCTACGCCGAACTGGAAGGCGATACGCTGTGGCTACGCGCGCTGGTTGGCGCACCGGATGGCAGCAAAATGATCGTCGGTGAGCGGAAAGGCAACGTCTCCGATGCTGAAAAAATCGGCATTGCGCTGGCTGAAGAGCTGTTAGCAAAAGGGGCGAGTGCGATTCTTCAGGCCGTTTATCAAGGGCAAAGCTCATCATGACTATTCTGGTTACCCGTCCGTCACCAACTGGCGAACAACTGGTGACCCGTTTAAGAAAGCTCGGCTACCACGCCTGGCACAGCCCGCTGATTGAGTTTTCGCCTGGACGAGAACTCGCTGACCTGCCTGCACAATTACAAGCGCTGCGCACTGACGATCTGGTGTTTGCTCTCTCGCAACACGCCATTCATTACGCCGCTCCGATGCTGGCACGTGCGAACACAAGCTGGCCAGCCCACCTCACTTATTATGCCATTGGCCGTACCACAGCACTGGCACTGCATAAAATCAGCGCACACCCCGTTACCTATCCACCCGAGCGTGAAACGAGCGAAACACTGTTACAACTTCCTGAGTTGCAAGATGTTGCAGGGAAACGTGCACTACTATTGCGCGGCAACGGCGGAAGAGAACTGCTAGGTGAGACACTAACCAAGCGAGGCGCAGAGGTTAACTACTGCGAATGCTATCAGCGCAGCGACATTCACTATGATGGGGCGGAACAAAGCCGCCACTGGCAGCAAATAGGCATCGATAAACTGGTGATTACCAGCGGAGAAATGCTACAACGGATCTATACTTTAGTACCTGATTACTATCGGGCTTCCTGGTTACTTGGCTGCCAGTTGATCGTCGTCAGCGAACGACTGGCAGAACAGGCTCGTCAGCTTGGCTGGCACACTATCCGGGTGGCCGATAACGCCGATAACGATGCGCTCGTGCGCGCACTACAATAAACCTGATCATGGGATGTACCATTATGACGGAACACAATACCCCCACGGCTCCATCCGACGAGGTTGCTGAACGGGTTGAACCCGCGCATCAGCAGCAAGATCCCACACCGCAGCCCAAGCGCAGTGGTGCTGTACTGGGGGCGATCGCCATCGTGATTGCGCTGGCAATAGGCGCGGGATTGTATTACCACGGCCACCAGCAGGCACAGCGAGAAACTGCCACACTTCAACGTCTGGAATCACAGCTAAACGCCTTGCAGCAACAGCAAAAGCAGGAACAACAGCAATGGCTGGACGCTCAACAGCAGCAAAACACAGCACAGGACACCGCGACACAGCGTCTTGAGGCGCTAACGCGTCAGTCAGACGAGCTACGCGATAAACTGGCGGCGCTTTCCAGCCACGACACCAATACCTGGCTGATCGCCCAGGCAGATTTTCTGGTGAAACTGGCGGGGCGTAAGCTGTGGAGCGACAAAGACGTCACCACCGCAGGCGCATTGTTGAAAAGCGCAGATGCCAGCCTGGCGGAAATGAACGACCCTAGCCTGATAGAAATCCGCCGTGCGTTAACCAACGACATCGGTGCACTGGCAGGCGTTAGCCAGGTCGATTTTGACGGCATCATCCTGAAAGTGAACCAGCTCACCGATCAGTTGGATAACTTGCAGCTCGCCGACAACAACACGGATGAAGCACCGATGGACGCCAACAGCACAGAGCTGTCCGTTTCTTTAAGCGAATGGCGCCAGAATCTGAGCAAGAGCTGGCACAATTTCCTGGCTGATTTTATCACCATTCGCCGCCGCGACGGCGCTGCCGAGCCGTTGCTGGCACCGAATCAGGATGTGTATCTACGCGAGAACATCCGCTCACGTCTGCTGGTTGCCGCACAGGCGATTCCTCGCCATCAGAATGAAGTGTACAAACAGTCGCTGGAAACGGCCGCGACCTGGGTTCGCGCCTACTTCGATACTACCGACCCCACGACGCAGGCCTTTTTGGATCAGCTTGATGCCTTAAGCCAGCAGTCGGTTTCACTGGATGTCCCAACGGAGCTACAAAGTCAGGTGCTGTTGGAAAAACTGATGCAAACGCGCGTTCGTAACCTGCTGGCTCAGGCGCCAGCCACACAGCAGGGAGAGTGAACATGCTTAAAGTCTTATTGCTGTTCCTGATCCTGATCGCAGGCGTGGTAATCGGCCCGATCGTCGCAGGTCATCAAGGCTACGTCCTGATCCAGACGGATAACTACGACATTCAGACCAGCGTGACGGGTCTGGTCATCATGCTGGTGCTATTTTTGCTCGCCTTTCTGGTGGTCGAATGGGTGCTGCGCCGACTCTTTCGGACTGGGTCTCGCACACGCGGCTGGTTCCTCGGCCGCAAGCGCAGTCGTGCCAGAAAACAGACCAAAGCCGCGCTGCTTAAGCTGGCCGAAGGTGACTACTTACAGGTAGAGAAACTGCTGACTCGCAATGCCGATCATGCCGAGCAGCCCGTGGTTAACTACCTTCTGGCAGCCGAAGCCGCCCAGCAGCGCGGTGACGAATTCCGCACCAAGCAATACCTGGAGCGTGCCGCCGAGGTTGCAGATACCGATCAGCTTCCGGTGGATATTACGCGCGTTCGCATTCAATTAGCACGTAATGAAGATCATGCAGCACGCCACGGCGTGGACAAATTGCTGGAAGTCGCACCTCGTCACCCTGAAGTGTTGCGTCTGGCTGAGCAGGCTTTCCTGCGTACCCACGCCTACAGCGCACTGCTGGATATTCTGCCAGCGATGCGCAAGATCAATCTGTACCCTGAAGCGCGTTTACTGGATCTGCAACAACAGGCTTACATCGGCCTGATGAATCAGGCGATGGCGGATGGCGGCAGCGAAGGGCTGAAATCGTGGTGGAATAACCAGAGCCGCAAAGTGCGTCATGAGATTCCACTTCAGATCGCGATGTCTGAGCATTTGATCGAGTGTGACGATCATGATACCGCGCAGAAGATCATTCTTGATGGTCTCAAACGTCAGTATGACGAGCGCTTGATCCTGCTAATGCCCCGCCTCAAAGCTGGCAACCCGGAACAACTGGAAAAAATGCTGCATCAGTACATCAAGCAACATGGTGCAACACCGCTGTTAAGCAGCACGTTAGGCCAACTGCTGATGAAACACGGCGAATGGCAACAGGCCAGCGATGCCTTCCGCACGGCGTTGGAGCTACGTCCAGATGCTTATGATTACGCCTGGCGCGCCGACGCACTAGAGCGGCTTCATCTGCCGGATGAAGCGGCGCAAATGCGGCGTGAAGGGCTGTTACTCACGCTACAGCAACCAGCCAACTAATCGCTGCATCATCCCTTTCATAAGGCTCCTTCTTTGGAGCCTTATTATTTTTTATGTTGCGGTAACAAGCGGTGGCCACGCCTTTTCATCAGAAAAAAAAACGCTTACCGATAAACGGTAAGCGTTGAAAATATCAGGTCTGTCAGACAACAGAATGGTGCCTCACTCAACGTTATGTCCGGAAAGCCCGATGGAGATTTGCATCTTCATCTGGAGTTGGACGATAGGCACCTCAAAATTGGCTCTGCGTCATTCCCAGGATTATGAAGCCGAAGCAAACATAGAAGGTGGAATGAGCATCTACACGCTTATTTAAGCACAAATTATGCCAACATGCATAATTTTATTATAAAAAACCGCACCAAACTACCATAACGTACTAATAATAAATACTATTTTTATTTATTCATCGGAAGAAAAGTAAAGATATGCTGAGTGGCAAAAACGAGATCAAACTCACAAACCCTGTCGTCATTCAGAGACGAGTTTACCCAATAAAATTTTAATCGTTATTAATCAATAAATTAAATGTCTCTTTTTTGCGACAGCAGATCCCCCCAAGTGTCGTGTTTTTCCGACACACCTGTTAAAGCTGTTGATTCAATTAAAAAAAGGAAATCATCCGCGCCGGGAAACCGACGCGGACAGAGCTGACTTAATGAGAGGAGATTAGCGGGAGGACAACTGCTCTAAGCTCTGCTTCGCCACCTGATACAGATAGTGTGCAGTCGGGAACAGCGCGCTGTCATCAACGCGGAATTTCGGGTGGTGCAGCGCATACGGTCCGCCGGAGCCGACCATCATGAACGTACCCGGCAGTTTCTGCTGATAGAACGCGAAATCTTCACCAATCGGGCTGGCTTCCACGCGGCGCGCTTCAAACCCTTCGTCACTCGCCACATTCAGCGCAAACTCAACCCACTCTGGCGTGTTGATCACCGACGGCGGCCCTGCATGCCACAGGAACTCAATTTCTGCGCCGAAGGTGCTGGCGATACCTGCAACAATCTGACGGAAACGCTGTTCAATCAAATCGCGCGCAGCCTGATTGAACGTTCTGACTGTGCCTTCAACGTAGGCCGTGTCTGGAATAACGTTCCAGGTACTACCGCTATGAACCTGCGTAATCGACACCACCGCGTTATTATCAGATGACACCGTGCGGCTGATGATGGTTTGCACCGCAGAAATCAACTGACCCAGAATGATAATCGGATCGTTGCCTTCATGCGGTTTCGCCGCGTGACAGCCTTTCGCTGCGATCTTGATCTCAAAACGGTCAACGCCCGCCGTCAACGCACCATCTTTCCCGCCGATGACGCCGACAGGTAGCGTTGGATCGTTGTGAATACCGAAAATCGCTACCGCATTGTCCAACGCGCCAACGGCGATAACTTCCGGCGCACCCAATCCAGTCTCTTCAGCGGCCTGGAACAGAATCCTCACCGTGCCTTTCAGCTCAGGTTCAATTTTCTTCAGCAGAATCGCCGCACCCAGTGCAGCGGAAGAGTGAAAATCATGGCCGCAAGCGTGCATCACCCCTTTGTTGAGCGACGTAAATTCTACGCCGGACTCTTCTTCAATCGGCAGGGCGTCGATATCCGAACGAACCACGACCAGTGGGCCATCCTGTAAGCCACCAACTTCCGCGACCAGACCGGTTTTCAACGGCAGATCGAGAACGCGAATCCCTTCTTTTTCCAATACCGCACGAATCTTTTTCGTGGTTTCGAACTCCTGATTCGACAGTTCAGGATTACGGTGTAAATCGTGGCGAAATGCCTGAATAAACTGAGCCAGAGGCTCGTGCTGAGGTGCTGTTCTCATCAATTCTTACTCCACATTATCGTGCCCCGTCTGGCAGGGCGGCCTTGTTCAGGCGTGCAGGTGTGTCTACGTGTGCGTTAAATATCGTACTCAAGCGGCTCAGGTAACTTGGTCAACTGACGCAGGAAGCGCTGGGTTTGCGGGTTGTCCGAGAAGCTAATCACCTGCTCCGCGGGACCTTCCTCAACGATGTGACCATCCGCCATGAAGATCACGCGGTCGGCCACTTCTTTCGCAAACTGCATTTCATGGGTAACAATCACCATCGTGGTGTCGTTTTTCGCCAGTTTCTGAATCACCTGAAGCACCTCGTGTACCCTTTCTGGATCCAGCGCCGAAGTCGGTTCATCAAACAAAATGGCTTTCGGATCGACCGCCAGCGCACGTGCAATACTCACGCGCTGCTGTTGCCCGCCGGACAACGTCACCGGATACTGTGCCGCCTGCGGCAACAGACCGACCTGCTCAAGCAACGCCAGACCGATTTCATTCGCCTGCTGCTTCGGCATTTTTTTTACGACAATCAGCGCTTCCGTCACATTCTCCAGCGCCGTCTTGTTCTTAAACAGGTTATAACTTTGGAACACCATCGCCGTCTGGCGGCGCAGCGCGTAGGCCTCCTTCGAGGAGTAACGACGCGTATCCAGCGTTTGTTCACCAATTTCGATCGTACCTGACTCTGGCGTTTCCAGCAGGTTCAGACAGCGCAGCAGCGTGGATTTACCCGAACCGGATGGACCGATAATCGCCACCACTTCGCCTTTCGCGATGTCCAGACTAATGTTGTCCAATACCACCTGATCGCCAAAGCGTTTAGAAAGATTCTTTACACTGATCATGTCAGCCCCTTATCGCTGTAGCGAGTGATTCAGTTTCTTCTCAAGCTGTTTTTGCAGCCAGGCGTAAACCACAATCACCATCCAGTAAATCAGACCCACGACCAGGAAGGTCTCAAAGAAACGCAGAGATTCAGCGGCAATCATCTTGCCTTCTGCGAACAGTTCGGAGACACCCAGCGCAAAGGCAACAGAGGTATCTTTAATCAGGGAAATGAAGGTGTTCCCCGTCGCTGGCAGCGCATTTAGCATGGCCTGAGGCAAGACGATACGGCGATAGACCTGCGCTTTACTCATGCCAATGGACAGGCCTGCTTCCGTCTGGCCGAAATCCACTGAGGCCAAGCCCGCACGGAAAATCTCAGCCATATAGGCGGAGGTTTTCAAGCTAAAACCGATAATCGCGGCCGTCATCGCATCCAGATTGGATAAGCCGGGAAATAGCTGCGGCAGGCCAAAGTAGATGATAAACAGCTGAACCAGCGACGGAATGCCGCGGAACAGTGAGATATACAGTTCGACGATTTTTACTACCACGACGATCTTGCTTTCACGGACTAACGCCAGGATAAGGCCGAGAACCATAGCAAAAAACATCGACACCACGGCGAGGAACAGCGTGGTCGGCAAATACATTAATACCTGGGGAAAGACTTTTAACAGGTAGGCAAGATCGATATTCATGAGTAATACCATTAATGCTTCCACCGGCCATATTACGCCGGTGGAAGAGGGTTATGACTGTTGACTATATAACGAATCATCTGGCTACATAATGAATCATCACGCTAAATGACGACGCAGCCGAGATGATAACGCGAAGTTATTTAGCCGGTGATACCGTGATGTCTTCACCAAAATATTTTTCGGAGATAGATTTCAGACGTCCATCTTCACGCATTTTCGTCAATTGTGCATCGAACTGTTTACGCAACGCATCGCCTTTCTCGTCCTTATGGAACGGGAAGCTGACTTCTTCAATCACCAACGGTTCGCCAACCAACTTGAACGGCAGGTTACGCTTATTGATTTCCGCCAGCAGGATCGGACGTGAATTCACGTAGCCTTCAACACGTTTAGACAGCGCATCGTTCATCGCGCCATCGCGTGTTTCATAGGTACGAATAGTGACACTGCCGTCGGTAAACGCTTTTTTCAGGTTGTTGACGTGGTTAGAACCCAGAACCCCAGCAACCGTCTTCCCTTTCAGGTCGGCCAATGTATTAATGTCCGTGTTATCTTTGTGCGTCACAATCTGGCTACCGTAGAAGCTGTACGGCTGGGCGAAATTATATTTTTCCTGACGCGCTGGTGTAATTGCCACCACGTTCGCCACAGTATCCAGTTTTTTCGCTTCCAATTGCCCCATCAGGCCGCTGAAATCGGCAGTAACCCATTCAACTTTGTAGTTCAGATCTTTCGCGATGGCTTCCGTGACTTCAACGTCAAACCCAACCAGTTTGTTATCTTGCTTGAAACCACTTGGATAACTCTGGCCTGTTGAACCCACTTTCAATACTTTTTCCTGCTCAGTGCCACTCTTCCCAGAATCACAGCCAGCAACAAGAAAGGCGGTCGTCAGCGCCAGAACAGACAACGTTACTTTTTTCATCATTTTACTGCCTCTCTTTTTGAATTTTTATCTTTCCACTGGTCATACAATTGGTTATCAAGGATTTTTTCCATCCAGATTGTCAGGTGTCCTTTTCCCAGATTCGTCTGCCCGACTTCCTTGAAACCATAATTTCTGTACATCTCAATCAGCCACGGGTGGTTTTGCGCGGTGCCAAGCGACACCGCAGGCGCTTTGAGCTGGTTAATCAGAATTTCTTCTTCAAGCCAGCTCATCATTTGCTTACCCAATCCCTGCTTTTTGTAGCCAGGGTGCGTCGCAAACCAGCCCAAATGCGGTAGACCGAACGGGCCCGGCTCAGGCCCCCACGGATAGCGGATGGTAAATGACGACACCATCTCCCCCTCTTTTTCCATCACATAAACGCCGTGCGAGGCGATATGCGTGCGCACCATATTGATATCTGCATGGGCAGCGGAAAAATTGATGCCCAACTGACGAATCGGCTCAAACGCCGCCAACGCCAGCGCCAGATAAGTCTCATCATCCGCAAGCGTAGCCTGACGAAATACGATACTCATGGTTTCACCTTATGCTGGTAGCAGACCGGAGTTATCGGCATAACGAATCACGTCATCAACCTTCTGCGGCGCGCTGCCGACATAGTTAGCCGGATTCAGCCATTCGTCCAGATCGGCAGCGGTTATCTGCTCAGAAAGCACGGGATGAGCCAGCAGCACCGATTTAAAGGACTGATTCTGCTCGAATGCCTGCATAGAGCACTCGTAAACCAGATGGTGTGCAGTCTGCTTACCGAGACGCTTGCCAATCTCGAACATCACTTTCTCGGATAACAGCAGACCATTTTGCAAATCGAGGTTCGCCAGCATCTGCTTCTCGTTGACGGACATTCCACGCAGGATGCCAAGCGCATTCTGAAGCTGAGCAGATAGATAGATGTTGATTTCCGGCAGTGCGATCCACTCTGCACGCCAGCTCATCGCATCACGCTCATGTTCAACTTTCATGGATTCGTGAATCAGCGCAGCGCTCTTGAACAGCGGAGCAGTCAGGCTCGCCAGACCTTCCAGCGCAGCAGGGTTACGTTTATGCGGCATCGTGGTAGAACCAATTTTCCCTTCGGAGAACGGCTCTTCGATTTCATTAATCTCGGTGCGCATCAGGTTGTACAGCTCATTACCAATTTTACCCAGCGTACCGCTGATCAGTACCGTAACAGAAGCATATTCGGAGAAGCGATCGCGGGCAGATTGCCAGCCGATATTCGGTGTATTCAGCCCCAGTTTATCCAGCGTCAGACGCTCGATTTCCGGCCCTTGCTCGCCAAAAGAGGCATAGGTACAAATGGCACCGTTGATGTTGCCGACCAAAACACGTTCTTTGATTTCAGCCAGACGTTCGAGGTGACGGATAAATTCATCCAGCCAAACGGCCAGTTTGAAGCCAAACGTGGTGGGCAACGCCTGCATACCGTGGGTACGACCGGCCATCAGCGTATGCTGGTGTTTCTTTGCCAGACGTTTCAGTTCAACGGCCAGCAGTTGTGTATCTCTGACGACAATATCAAAAGATTGTTTCAGCTGTAACACTGTCGCGGTATCAACGATGTCCTGCGTGGTTACGCCGTAGTGAATAAACTCACCTGCTGCGCCACATTGTTTCTGAATCGCGGCAATCGTCGGCATCAGGGAGTGCTTCATCCGTGCCGCATCTTTTGCAATTTCCTCAACGTTAAGCGTGCTGGCGTCAGCGTTTTCTGCAATGGTTTTTGCCGCATCCAGCGGAATGACACCCAGTTCACCCTCGGCAAGCGCCAGGGCGACTTCAACGTCGACCTGTTTAGTCAGGCGGTTATGCTCGGACCAGACGCCGCGCATTTCAGGCGTGCCAAAATTATTCCCTATAAGAAGAAAATCAATAAGATGTGATGCCATAATTAACTCGTTAGTGTTGGATTTATCAGGCGGGGATTTATATCGTCTTTTTAATTTTTAAAAATATAACATGTGGAAATTATGCGCCTTATACCTTTGAGATCTATCTTAGATCAGAAAGTTTGATTGCAAACTATACATGCAGAAATGTTCGCTAACACTCTCTTCCGTGTTGAAAAACACGTTTGTCACTTTTTCCTTCCTACAATGAAACGCCTTATCCGTATGACTGCTGACGAAGGATTATCATGCTTTCCCACACGACGTTACATATACCTCGCACCTTATTGATTATCATGATCATTATTTCAACATTTTCCATTCAGGCACAGGCTGAGGATCGCTACCTGCTGGAAAAGGTCGTTGAAGTCAGCCGTCATGGCGTGCGTCCCCCAACGGCATCCAACACCACCGCGTTAGAATCCGGCACGGCACGACAGTGGCCGCAGTGGGTCACTCGCGAGGGTGAATTAACCGGACACGGCTATGCTACCACCGTGCTAAAAGGTCGCTATGAGGCCGAGTATTACCGTCAACAGCATCTGTTCGCGTCAGGTTGTCCAACGGAGCAGCAGATTTATGTGCTTGCTAGTCCGTTACAGCGCACCCGCGCAACTGCACAAGCCTATATGGACGGCATGTTTCCCGGCTGCGGCGTTGCCACGCATGCCGTTGAGGATGAAAAACAGGATCCGCTGTTCCACGGGGATAAAATGGGGATTGGCACGCTTGACCCCGAACAGGCAAAGGCTGCGGTGCTGGAAGCCATGGGTGGTGATTTAAATATCGCCTATGAGCGTCTTAAGCCCAGTATCGAGCTATTGAAGCAGGTCGTATGCGAAGCGGATAAGCCGTGCCCAGTGTTTGATAAACCGTGGGCGTTCAAACAGGATAAAGACGGTTCGACTTCTATCAGCGGCCTGAATACGCTGGCGAATATGAGCGAGGTTTTCCTGCTTGAATATAGCGAGAATCTGCCACTGGCACAGGTTGCTTTTGGTCATGTCCGCAGCGCGCAGGATCTCATCCCGCTGATGGCGCCGATGACTGCCAAATACGACGTCACCAATGATGTTCCTTATATTGCACAGCGTGGGGGTTCGCTTTTGATGCAGCAAATCGCTCAGGCACTCGCACAGGGGACGCCAGCAGACCAAGACACTGCACAAGGCGAGCCGTCGGCAGCCCCTTACTTGCTGTATATCGCCCACGACACCAATATCGCCTATTTACGCACGCTGTTGCAGTTTCACTGGCAGCTACCCGGCGATACCGCCGATAACATCCCACCCGCAGGCAGTCTGGTCTTTGAGCGCTGGCGCGATACCATGACTCAGCAGCGTTTTTTGCGTATTTATTTCCAGACGCAGTCGCTGGATCAGATCCGTTCGCTGATGCCGCTGAGTGAGCAGCAGCCGTTACTGAAAGAAGAATTCACATCTCAGAGCTGTCAACAAACAGAAAAAGGCACGCTGTGTCCTTTTGATACGACGCTCGAATCCATGCGGAAAAGTATCGATAGCAGTGCGCTGGCAACGGTGCATTACACGCCGTAGCTTACTATTCATCGGTAACCACACGTCCTGTTGGGTTGGTGAATCCGACAGGATTTTTGCAAGACAAGGAAAATTGCAGACGAAAAAAAAGCACATCTTTCGATGTGCTTTTCTCTGTAATTGGTCGGCGAGAGAGGATTCGAACCTCCGACCCACTGGTCCCAAACCAGTTGCGCTACCAAGCTGCGCTACTCGCCGAATGTACTGCTGTTTGAACATCACTGATGTTCTAGCTTGTGTGTGGTGCGAAGAGAGGGACTTGAACCCTCACGTCCGTAAGAACACTAACACCTGAAGCTAGCGCGTCTACCAATTCCGCCACCTTCGCATAACTCACAAACTTTTATTAACGAAAAACGTTAATCAACTACTAAATCTGGGGTGGCTAATGGGACTCGAACCCACGACAACTGGAATCACAATCCAGGGCTCTACCAACTGAGCTATAGCCACCATCACCACATTTTACATCTTATTACGCGGCACTTCCTTTTTACGGGATACTTTCTTTACGAAGGTAAGTGTACCACCGCAGCTCTTGCACACAACATACTCGTTTACACAATATAATGGTGCGCCCGACAGGATTCGAACCTGAGACCTCTGCCTCCGGAGGGCAGCGCTCTATCCAGCTGAGCTACGGGCGCTTAGCGCCGTTGCGGGACGGGATATTACGGACTTAGCGACTGGCTGTCTAGTGCTTTTTTATCGAAATGATGCGTTTGCTTATGCTTTGTTCATTTCAAGCTAAATAACATACAAATCCGCGCTTCCCGCCCCCAAATACGGCTATTTACCCCCAGCCAGCGACGTTTTTTTGCCTAATCCCAGCACGAAATAACACAGGCTGACCATAGCTAAAAAGGCAACACCGACCAATAAAGACATCCGTGTATCGATATTTATATACATTCCCACCAGCACACACAGCAAAAACGCCATCGTCAGGTAGTTTACCCACGGGAACAATATCGATTTAAACGGATGTGCGGCCAGCGCTGCACGATGCTGCTCACGAAAACGCAATTGGCTGATCAACACCACAAACCACGGCACCATACCCGGCAGCACGCTGGCGCTATAAACATAAACAAACACTTTTTCCGGGTTAGGGATGACGTAATTCAAAAGCGACCCTGCCACCAGACAAAGAATAGAAATCATGACGCCTGCTGCGGGTACACCACTGGCCGTCACTTTACCTAACCAGGCGGGAAGTTGACGGTTGTTAGCCAGCGAATACAGCATGCGACCACAGCTATACATGCCGCTGTTGCAACCGGACAGCGCGGCCGTCAGTACCACAAAGTTGATGATGCCTGCCGCCGCCACAATACCGATTTTGGCAAACGTCAACACAAACGGGCTGCCGGACGTACCGATTTCATTCCAGGGGAAAATCGTGACGATAACGAAGATCGCGCCCACATAGAAAATCAGGATGCGCCACAGAATGTTATTGATCGCGCGCTTCAGCGTCACCTGCGGATTTTTCGCCTCGCCCGCCGTAATACCTACCAGCTCAACGCCCTGATAGGACGCCACCACCAGACACAACGCGAACACTAGCCCTTTCCAGCCTCCCGCAAAGAAGCCGCCGTGCTCGGTCAGGTTACTGAATCCGGTCGCCTGACCATGGTTACCGAAGCCGAAGAAGATAATACCGACGCCGACTAATATCATCACGACGATGGTGGTGATTTTAATCATCGCGAACCAGAATTCGATTTCGCCATACAACCTTACGGCAGCAAGGTTTGCACCCGCGACCAATGCTACAGCGGCGATGGCCGGTATCCACTGCGGCAAATCGGGGAACCAATACTGAACATACACGCCAATCGCGGTAATTTCTGAAATCCCGACCGCCATCCACATAAACCAATAGCCCCACGCGGTGAGATAACCGAAGAAGGGATGCATATATTTATGTGCGTAGACAGCAAACGATCCTGCAACCGGCTCCAGATAGAGCATTTCGCCCATTGAGCGCATGATGAAGAAAACGAAGATCCCGGCGACAATATAGGCCAGTAATACTGACGGCCCCGCCCACTTCAACGCACTCGCTGCGCCCATAAACAGCCCGACGCCGATCGTGCCACCCAGCGCAATCAGCTCAATATGTCGGGCTTCCAACCCTCGATGGAGTTTTTCCTGTTTTACATCTTCTGCCATATATCCCTCTGTCTTTATGTTGTGCTTATCCCTGCTGTTGCCAGTTATTGTTCTTATTTCAGGAATGCTATCTGTTAGAAAAAATGTGTTTCGCCTCAAATGGGCGGTCATGAAAATACCGTAATGTGGGTTTGAATAACACATCAAGGATGACGAATCCGTCAAAGATAGAATTCTGTCTTTCTGATTGTCTGGCAAACAGATAATTAAAATCGAATAAGAATAAAAAAACAGGGTTATCTACTGTAGATAAAGGCTGTGGGAAAAGATGACGAGAAAAGGTTGGCGCGTTTAACGCGCCAATTCAACGAGACTACAAGCGACCGCTGTAATGATAGGCGACATATTTCAACAGCTTAAGCTGTCGAAAAATACGACTTGGCTGGGATAGCAGGCGATACAGCCATTCCAATCCTAAATTTTGCCACACAAGCGGAGCACGCTTCACATGCCCGGTAAAGACGTCATACGTCCCACCGACGCCCATATACAAGGCATCAGGATAGTGGTGGCGACAATCGCGCATGAGGATTTCCTGCCGCGGCGATCCCATTGCGACGGTGACAATTTGTGCGCCGCTGGCACGGACTCTCTCAAACAACGCATCACGCTGTTCTGGCGTAAAATAGCCATCCTGACTGCCGACAATATTCACGTTCCACTGCGCCCGCAGCTTCGCTTCCGTTTGTGCCAGCACATCAGGTTTACCGCCCACGAGAAAAACCGGCGTTCCCGATTTACCAGCTCGTTGCATCAGTGCCTCCCAGAGATCAGCCCCTGCAATCCGCGTGACGTCAGCCTGCGGGTACTTACGCCGAATGGAACGCACAATACTGATGCCATCCGCATACTTATATTCTGCACGATCGAGCAGCGTACGCAGCGCCACATCTTTTTCCGCCGTTAGCACTTTCTCCGCGTTAATCGCGACGAGCGTACCCGTTTCAACCCGCTCTCCCGTAAACAGGTAATCAACAAACTGCGCCATATTGCGAAAGCCGTGAATGGGCAAACCACGAATGGTATACAGAGGAATGGTCTCTGTGGTTTTTAACGCTGTCATACCTGCTCCTTTATCACAGGATCCACGGTGTTGGGTGTCGGCGCAATCGGCGTGGCTCGCATACACATAAGACGCTGTCGGATGAGTCCGGCACTTTCCAGCAGCCAATAGAGAAGTTTAGCAACCAGCAGACACAGACCAAATACCAGACAGAAAAACACCACACGAGAAACAAAAGAATCGACGCCTTCGCGCGTCAACACAATAATATTGAACACCGCACCGAAGCAGAACGCCTGCAAAATAGCAGCCTTATAGCGATTACTGTCGTTCTTCCCTAACTCGTACACCCAGTCGAACCACTTGATAACCAGCCCTACCGCAATTGCGCCGAGCGGGATGAACAGCACGCCGCCCATCACTACCAGCGAGCCCAACAGCGTAGGGGATATCGCCAGCCCAGAATGGTTATTCAACACTTCCCAAGTGAAATAATTGGCACTGTTTAACACCAGATTCGGACGGTCCGGCCATAGCCAGGAGGGGATAAAGACGTAGAAATCACGAGCAATCGGTGCCAAACCCTGAAATTCAATCTTGTCATAGTTCTGCCACAGCAGCGCCAAATTCTCCCAGGGTGAGAAGGTGTCACGGGTTAAATAGAGGAAGGTATAAAAGGCGTAATCACCGCTGACGTCCAGCCCATAGCGCTTCAGCGCCAGCCAGAACATCCCGACAATCCCGAACGCACCCGCCGCAACCAGCATCCAGAGCGTAATCCAACCGCGCACAATACCAATAAACAGAAACAGGGCGAAAGCAATGATCAGATTCGCGCGCGTACCGCCGACAATCACATAGGTCAGCATCCCAAATGCAACGGTACCGATAAGAAACATCAGCCACGCACGCTGCGTCTGGCGCAAGAAATACACCACCAGCATCGCCGGAATGAAGAAGTAGAAGAAGCGTTTCAATGCCACGCCGGACACATCGCTAGAAAATATCTGGCTGTAAGAGCGCAGCTTAAACAGTAGGAAGCCATTGTTGAGGAAGAAAATGCCGACGGTAGCGACCGCAATCAACGCCAGCAGCAACCAGGTCAGATTAGCTTCAACCCGATTCACCGTCAGGAGTGGAGCACGCGACGTGGAGGTCTTCTGCCGTAGTCGCGTCTTATAGCTAACGTAATAGACAGCATAGAACGCGGTTGCGGACAGCATTGCCTGAAGCAGGTACTGAACGGGGACAACGTCAACGCCAAAACGAAATACCAGCACGCAGGTAAACGGAAAGCCAAAATAGAACGTTAATAAATAGAGTAAGGAAAACAGGACATTAAAATTGAAACGCACACGCCGAAACTCCATCCATGTCAGGCTCAGGATAAAGATAACTGAAATCAGGTAGACGACAAACAGCCCACCAAATTGCCCCAGCGTCATGTCGATTCTCCCGCAGCCAAGGTCAGCGCTTCCCGCCAACCTTGCAAATAGTTGGGATTGAAGAACGCGATCTGGTTTTTATCCACGGATGCTAATTGCCGCTGTGCCTCACGCACCAATGCTTCATCCAGTTCGTCTCCGTAAAACAGCACAGGGAGACCTTGCTCCGTTAAATCCTGCCAGAACGGATTTTGTCGACTGATTACGAACGGCACGCCAAACTGAATCAGCAGACATAGCGTCCCGATTCCCTGTTGGCGATCGAAAATAAAATAGCCCAAATCGCAGGTGCGCAGCATGTTGAGGTAGTCATCAAACGCCAGCTGGTCTTTCAGCAGTTGGAAATTTTTCACACCGAACAGCGCCAAACCGTCCTTTTCCACCTGAGAGATGTAGGACGCATTATTCGCGGGGTAGCCCATTGGCACAATAACCCGCACATTGCTCCCGAACTGCGTGTGAATTGCCCGCAGCGCTTCCTGATGGCGGTTTGTGCGATCGCCAGAATTGCCGACCAGAATCGTCATCGGCCCAGCTAGTGGTTTATCCACCTTCATGCCCGTCAGCGCCGGATCCATCCGCGTTGGGAAGTACAGCAATGACGTCGGCACACGAGAAGCACGCTGCTGATACCATGTCAGATCGCCACGCGTGGCAAACACGTGTCCGACACGCTTTTGCGCCATACGCCGCAGCAGATAAAACAGGCGATATTTCAGGCTGCTCGCTTCTTCATACAAATCCGCCCCCCAAACGTGCCAGTAAACCTGCTCAGATTTGATTTTCCCGCTCAGCAGCGCCAACCACAGCGTGGGATTAAACTGCCCATGCAGGAAAAAGCGCATCTTGCGGTTCGATTTTGCTCTGGCGATGACCGCCTCTGCCAGCGTTTTTTTATCCACGCAGGTCTCGATACGCAATGCAGGAAAATCGGCCGGCGAAATGCCGTCGTGAGAAGCCACGATGAAATGCCGAATCTGATGTTCGGGGAGTTCCGTCGCCAGTACGTCGTTAAAAAAACGTAAAACGGTCTGGTTATGATGCGGGATATCAGATCCCAATACATGAATCAGTGTCGTCATGCTCGCCTACGGTAAATAATGAATACGCAACAACAAAGCAAAAAATAGACCAGGTAGGTTGCCATATAGGCCTGCGCCGCGCCTTGTGCGCCATAAAGCGGAATCAACCAGTGAGAAAAACCGGTTAACAGGAGAAACTGGCTGACTTCAGTGAGCAGATAAAAGCGCAGCGCCGCTTTCGCAATGACCAGGTAGCCAAAGACGTAAGCGCCCACTTTCATTACATCCCCTACCAACTGCCAAACGAAGAGATCTCTCATTGCCGTAAACTGGCTGGAGAACAGCAGCCAGATGGCAAAATCTCGCAGCAGCCACACGCAGAAGCTGACGCACGCCACAACAGGTAGCACAAACTTCAGCGAGCGAACAATCTCCTGCGCCAGCGCAGCCTTGTCTGTCAGGCGCGAGAGCGTCGGCAACAGATAAACGGTAAAGGAGGCGGTAATAAATTGCAGGTAAGCATCGGAAATACTGCTGACACCCTGCCAAATGCCCACTTCATCCCAGTTGTAATGCGCCGCCAGCAGGTTACGCATCATGATGTACGCAACAGGCAGCGTCACCGCAGTCATCAACGCCATCAGCGTAAACTTACTCAACTGCCCGGCGATGGCACGATCCCACGCCGGTTTTAGCGACGTCAGCGACAGCGGAGTGCGTCGATATAGCATGATGCCTGCCGGAATCACCAGCAACGCCGGCACCAGCGCCAGCCCTGCCAGTGCGCCAACATAGCCACCCAACCGCAAGCAGAGCCAAAAGGCAGCCAGCCCGATCAGGCTACCGCCGATCACAGCCAGCGCATTGCCTATCGCATCCCGATAGCCTTTGAGGATTGCCAGAAACAGGTTGGCGTAGGCAATACCCATCTGGATAAACGCCAGCGCACGCACCACATCGCGATAGTCCTCATGCCCAAACAAGAGATTGGCGATAGGGGTTGCGGCCACAAGAAAGAGTATTGCCAGAAGGGTGGAAAACCCCAGTACCAGCGTGGTGGACGTGCCTAGCAGCGGCCTCAGTCGGTCCGGCTGTTGCTGATACTCCGCAACATATTTGGTGACGCCGTTGAAAATCCCCGCCCCGGCTAACACGCCTAACACCGTAATAAGTTGGCGGAAATTCCCCGCCATCCCTACACCGCTGGGGCCAAACGTGACCGCCAGCAGTTTGACGACAACCAGCCCCGCGCCAATTTTTATCAGCGTGGAGCCTGCCGTCCATATCGATGCTTTCGCCAACGACATGTCAGGAGAAGAAGCTCAGAATGGTATTAATGACGGTGCGCTGATTGACGTCCGAAAGATTATAGAACAGCGGTAAGCGCACCAGCCGTTCGCTTTCCTGCGTGGTGTAGCGATCTTCACCGGCGAAATGACCGAAGTTCAGGCCGGCCGGGCAGCTGTGCAGTGGGATATAATGAAAGACCGTCATGATCTCGGCTTCTTTCGTGTAATTGATAAACGCACTGCGATCATCCTGATCGCGAAGTTTAATATAAAACATGTGTGCGTTATGAATCCCATTGGCTGGGACGGTTGGCAGAGTAATACGCCCGGCATCAGCCAACGATTTGAATGCGGCGTAGTAATTCTGCCACAGTTTCAGACGGCGCTCGTTAATAGGTCGCGCCGCTTCCAGCTGTGCCCAGAGATAGGCAGCCTGAATATCTGCCATCAGATAGCTTGAGCCGATGTCACGCCAGGTATATTTGTCCACCTGCCCACGGAAGAACTGGCTACGGTTGGTGCCTTTTTCACGGATGATTTCCGCTCGCTCTACCAGCCTGGCATCATTAATCAGCGTGGCTCCGCCCTCACCGCCCGAGGTGTAATTTTTGGTTTCATGAAAGCTGAAGCAGCCGATGTGACCGATAGATCCCAGTACGCGTCCTTTGTAGCTCGACATCACGCCCTGTGCCGCATCTTCCACGACATATAAATCGTATTTCTTCGCCAGTGCCATAATCGCGTCCATCTCGCAGGCGACGCCCGCGTAGTGAACCGGCACGATAATGCGTGTTTTTTCCGTAATTGCCGCTTCGATTTTCGTCTCGTCGATGTTCATGGTATCCGGGCGGATATCGACAAACACGATCTTCGCACCGCGCAGCACAAAGGCGTTGGCGGTGGAGACGAAGGTATAGCTCGGCATGATCACTTCATCGCCAGGCTTCACATCCAGTAGGATGGCGGCCATTTCCAGCGAAGCCGTGCAGGAAGGCGTAAGCAGGACTTTTTTACTACCGGAATAATGCTCCAGCCACTGCTGACAGCGACGGGTAAACCCACCATCGCCGCACAATTTACCGCTGCTCATAGCAGCCTGCATATAATCCAGTTCTGTACCAACAACTGGTGGCGCATTAAATGAAATCATGTGATCACCTGTATAACCAATACGCCGTGCTCTCAATCGTGGCACCACGGCGAAGATAAAGACGAAGCGCCGCCACGTTGCTAACCTGTGTCGCGACCCGAAGACATATCAACTCTTGTTGTCGGCACCACGCTTCCGCCAGCACCATCAGCTGTGAACCAATACCGCGTATCGTAACGCCCGGCCAAACGCCCAGTAGCCCGATACGGGCATCCGAACCATCTACTCTGCGAAGCGTTACCCACCCCAGTGGATGACCGGCAGCATCCTCCATCAGCAAACAGCAGTGGTCGAACGTACCGCGTACGGCATTTTCAATCCACTGAGCATAGAAGCGCCCGCTATCCTCCGGCTGATACCACGGAGTACGGAAACGGCTTAGCGTAAAAACACGTGATGCCGCGTCCCTCAGCGCAGGGATATCGTCAAGTGTGGCTTCACGCCAGCGCGGTAGCGTCGTCACAACGGTAGCCCGTTCCAGCGGCAAACTGAGATCGACCTCGCCTTCCACCAAGCGAAAACCGAGATCGGCCAGCGCGTCCACCAACACCACGTTGTTGGCCGCGATTTTGGCCTGCGTCAACGCAAATGCGCTCAACGCATCAGGCGTCAACACAGGTGCTGACGGCGAAAAGTTCAGCTTACCGCTACCAATCTGGAAGAATTCGCTCTCCCAGCCCAGCGGTTCAACCGTGGCGCGAATTTTTCCCTTTCCTATTGATATGGGATGGGACATCATTTCGCTCCTTTCTTTCCCGCCATCTGGCTTTTCCGTCATCTAAGTGCAGATTTAGTCGTTCAGCCCTAAACGCTCGCCGGTATAGGAACCGTCCTGCACGCTACGCCACCATTTTTCGTTATTCAGATACCAACTGACGGTTTTTTTCATGCCCGTCTCAAACGTTTCTTCTGGACGCCAGCCCAGCTCACGTTCAATTTTCCCGGCATCGATCGCGTAACGCATGTCGTGGCCTGGGCGATCTTTCACATAGGTGATGAGATCGCGATAATGCGCTACGCCAGCAGGTTTATTCGGCGCCAGCTCTTCCAGCAGTGCGCAAATGGTCTGCACCACTTCAATGTTTTTACGCTCGTTGTGACCGCCGATGTTGTACGTCTCGCCGATTTCACCCTCCGTCACCACCTTGTACAGCGCGCGAGCGTGGTCTTCGACAAACAACCAATCACGAATTTGTGCGCCATCACCGTAAACTGGCAACGGTTTGCCCGCGACCGCATTCAGGATCACTAGCGGGATCAGCTTCTCTGGAAAATGGTAAGGACCGTAGTTATTCGAGCAGTTAGTGATAACGGTCGGGAACCCGTAGGTGCGAAGCCAGGCGCGCACCAGGTGATCGCTGGATGCCTTGGATGCGGAATAAGGGCTGCTTGGGGCATAAGGCGTGGTTTCTGTAAACAGATCGTCCGTGCCATGCAGGTCGCCAAAGACTTCATCGGTAGAAATATGGTGAAAACGGAAAGCGCTCTTGTCCGCATCAGCCAGGTTCTGCCAATAGTGGCGTGCCGCTTCCAGCATCGTATAGGTGCCGACAATATTGGTTTCAATAAATGCCGCAGGGCCATCGATAGAACGGTCAACGTGGCTTTCCGCTGCCAAATGCATCACCAGCGCAGGTTGATAAGCGGTAAACACACGATCCAGTTCAGCACGATCGCAAATATCCACCTGCTCGAACGCAAAACGTTCGCTATCAGCAACCGGTGCCAGCGAAGACAGGTTACCCGCATAAGTCAGTTTATCGACAACGACGACGCTGTCCTGCGTTTCCGTCAGAATGTATCTGACCAATGCTGAACCAATAAACCCTGCTCCACCGGTAATTAAAATTCGTTTCAACGCCATACTCCTTTGGTATCAATAACCCACTGTTGTTTAACATCATCCGAGTGGATCGCTTTAAACTGACGGTGATCGACAAGCATCACCAGCACATCGGCTTCTTTTAATGCGCTGCTGGTATCGACCAGTTTTACCTGCCCGGCCAACACGGACGGCAGGTGTTTGACATTCGGTTCGACGGCTAACGTCACCCCCGTATTCCACTGTGCAATCATGGCCGTAATTCCCACGGCAGGGCTTTCGCGCAGATCGTCAATATCAGGCTTGAACGCCAACCCAAAGCAGGCCACTGTGACTTCGCTCGCGCGTTTATCCGTTTGCGCCAGATAATCCGCCACAGCTGCTTTGACCCGATCCACCACCCAGAGCGGTTTACCATCGTTCACCAGTCTGGCGGTATGAATCAACCGAGCCTGCTGCGGATTTTGTGCCACGATAAACCAGGGGTCGACCGCGATACAGTGTCCGCCTACACCGGGACCGGGTTGCAGGATATTGACGCGAGGATGGCGGTTTGCCAATCGGATAAGTTCCCATACGTTAATGTTTTGTTCAGTACAAATCAGCGAGAGCTCATTGGCAAAAGCGATATTGACGTCGCGGAAGCTGTTTTCCGTTAACTTACACATTTCGGCAGTTCGGGAATTAGTGACCACACACTCACCTTCCAGGAAAATGTTGTACAGTTCGCTGGCGCGGGCAGAACACTCGGGGGTCATCCCACCAATAACTCGGTCATTTTTAATCAGCTCAACCACGACCTGACCGGGCAGCACCCGTTCAGGGCAATAGGCAATATTGATATCCGCCGTTTCTCCAACCTGCTGCGGAAACGTCAAGTCCGCACGCGCCTCGGCTAGCCACTCGGCCATTTGCTCAGTCGCCCCCACCGGAGACGTCGACTCAAGGATCACCAGATCGCCTTTCTTAAGCACAGGTGCGATAGACGCAGCAGCAGCCTGAACATAGGCCAGATCGGGTTCGTGCTCGCCTTTGAAAGGAGTGGGAACCGCGATCAGGAAAGCATCGGCTGGCACAGGCTTCGTCATTGCCTGAAGGTAACCCTTTTCTACCGCAACCTTGACCAAGGTGTCCAAATCGGGCTCAACAATATGGATTTCGCCGCGATTAATGGTCTCAACCGCCAGTTTGTTCACATCGACACCGATGACTTTTTTCTGACGCGACGCAAACGCCGCTGCGGTAGGTAAGCCGATGTAGCCTAAACCGATTACGGAAATGGTAGTAAAGCTCATAGTGTCACCTGATATTTTTATGTCTGCCGCCGTAAGGCGACGTTCAACATGACGCCGAGTAATTTTCGAGCGCTGATGGATACATTGAGCGGTGATAATGGGTAGATCGTAAAGACGCTGTGAATACATCCCTGTACGCTCGGATTGCGCAGATATAAATCTCATCCCTGAGATTCACCCTTGCAGAGCCGTCGCAAGCGACGTTCAAAAGCGTTCCTGACGCTTTTGTCCATGGCGCAAACGCTTTACTCTTCTATCCCATTATCACCGTTTGCACTCTGTAAATCGGCTATTCTCAGCTCGAAAATACACTTAGCGATTTTTTATGTCGGGCTATCCCTGCCCGACACCCTTCGGGTCGCTGCAAAAGCAGCGCTAAAAATCATTCCCTATGATTTTTTAAAGCATCAACAATGCGTTGACAGGCTTGACCATCGCCATAAGGATTGTGGGCACGGCTCATTGCCTGATAGGCCTCTTCATCCGTCAACAGCATAGACACCGCATCAACAATGCTCGCCACTTCTGTGCCAACCAGTTTGACCGTACCCGCTTCTACCGCCTCCGGTCGCTCCGTCGTATCGCGCATCACCAAAACAGGGATTCCTAACGACGGTGCTTCTTCCTGAATGCCACCCGAATCGGTCAAAATCATGTAAGAACGGTTCATCAAATACACGAAAGGCAGATAGTCCTGCGGCGCAATCAGCATCACATTATCAATGCCACTCAGGATACGGTTCACCGGCTCACTGACGTTAGGGTTCAAATGGACCGGGTAAACAATTTGTACTTCAGGGTGTCGAAGGGCGATGTCTGCCAACGCGCTACAAATGCGTTCAAAACCGCCGCCAAAGCTCTCGCGGCGGTGCCCAGTAACCAGAATCAGCTTCTTACTGCCATCCAAAAAAGCATATTTCTCATCGAGGCTACGTCGTAGCGAGGCATCTGCGATGATTCGGTCACGAACCCAAAACAACGCATCAATCACCGTGTTTCCAGTCACAAAGATATGCCGATCGGACAAATGTTCACGCCGCAAATTTTGGCGGGAATTCTCCGTCGGAGCAAAGTGGTACATCGCCAGATGTCCAGTCAGTTTGCGGTTAGCCTCTTCTGGCCAAGGCGAATACAGATTGCCTGTACGCAATCCCGCCTCTACGTGACCAACGGGGATTCGCTGATAAAAAGCCGCCAGGCTGGTTGCCAACGTTGTGGTGGTATCACCGTGTACCAATACCAAATCCGGTTTGAACTCGGCCATGACGGGTTCGAGTCCCGATAAGATCCGGCAGGATATCTCACTGAGTCCCTGTCTCGGTCGCATAATATTCAGATCGTAATCCGGCGTAATATCGAACAAATGCAGCACCTGATCCAACATCTCCCGATGCTGGGCTGTTACGCAAATTCTCGATTCAAAGGCTCCATCCTGAGCCAGGGCATGAACCAGCGGTGCCATTTTAATGGCTTCCGGCCGGGTGCCGAAAACAGTCAACACTTTCACATTGAATCTCTTTAATCAGGTTAGGCGTAGGCGCTCGCTCAGCATCAAGCGCAAATCAGCAAGCTGGTTAACGCAGACGGCGAGCCAAGGCAACACCTGCTCCTACTAACACACCAATCGCACCCCACATCACCATCAGGAATGCCCGGCGCGGGCTGTCACGTTTCACCGGTTCTTCCGGTGTACGCAAATAACGATACGTCTGGAAACTGGCCTCAAGCGTTGGGCCAACGTTCAGCGTCGCCAACATTGCGCGATTTTGATCGTAATCCAGTTCGTAATGCGGGCCGCTGGTCTGCAACGTTTCCAGTCGGGCTTGAAGCATCGGCCTGCCAAGCAGGAACATTTCCGATGCGGGGATTTCATCTGCCGGCGTATCCGTCTGGCTACGGCTAATACCTTGCTGTTGTGCGATTTTTAGCGCCAGTTCAACGCTACGGACTTCACGATCGTAAATCGCTTTTGCCACCGCTTCCTGGCGCTTGATCTGCGACTTCATGAAAATGGTTCTGGCAGCCCAGGCACCTTTAATCTCTTCATTCAGGTGGTTGGCTGCACGCTGGCTGGCAAAATCCACATATTGACGAAGCAACGTGTTGGAGTCTGCTGAGGTTTCCGCCACCAGTTTCACAGAATCATTGGTTTTTTTCCCGTCGTCACGCGGCGTAAACTGAATGTTGTTGACCAGTTCATCCAGCAGAGCCGCATCGGCCTTTTCATCGCCTTCCAGACGTTGCTTATAGTAGTCGGCTTTCAACCAGAAATCGCGGCGGGTATCGTAAGCCGCTAATTGCATGATGAATTCATCATAAGCATCAGCCGAAATAGACGGTTGTTCTGGCTGAGGGGTGGAAAAAGATCGGGCGTCGAGGTTACGCAAAAACTGCTGCTGCGAATAATATCCTCCCAACATATTAACCGTCGGTTTGTCGGTAATCGCTGTTGCACTCCATTCCTGCTTAACAAGATAGGAATAGCCTAATGCCACGACGGCAAACAACAGGCCAAAAGCTATCAGCCATACCTTTCCACGCCATAGCAGACGAAATAAACCACGGATATCCAGTTCGTTATCAATCAACGCATTCCCGGTAGACAAGTTCTCTGATTTCATTACTTCCCCAAAATTATTTGGTCAGGATGACTGCTTTTGCTCATCGGAATGCCGCATACGGCGTTTGATTCGCTTGATAAAACGGGCGACCCGCCATGCTCGTTTCAGGCAGTAGCCATACAGCAGAAATGCAAGCAAAAATAATGCCAACATGAACCACTCGGGTATAAAAAAGAAATATTCTCCCAGCACGCCAATCGCTGCCAACAAGGCAGCAGCAAGTGTAATCAACACAAACGCCTGTCGGGAAGAAAAGCCAGCTCGCATCATTAAATGATGAATATGCTGCCGGTCAGGCGAGAATGGACTCATCCCTTTGCGCAAACGCCGATACATGATAGCGATCATATCAATCAGTGGAATCGCGATAATCCACAATGCTGTCACAGGATTAATCGGATGCTGTGGACCTTGCGTCGTCTGTATCAGGAGCCAGATAGCCGTAAAACCAATCATCGTGCTACCCGCATCGCCCATGAAGACCTTGTAACGTCGTCCAAATATGCCGAGGTTAAGCAGAATGTAGGGCAACGTCGCCGCGATCATGGCGAAACACCACAATGCCAGGTTCGCATGGCCGCTCAGATACAACAAAATCCCCATCGCCCCGAATGAGACGCTGGACAATCCACCGAGTAACCCATCGATCCCATCTACCATATTGAACGCATTGATCGCCGCCCAAACGGCAAACAACGTGACCAGATAGCCAAACGGCCCTAGTCCCATCTGCCAGGGCCCGAAAATGTGCCCCAGGTTATGTATCGTCAAGCCAGCAAAAGCCATCATTACCACCGCGACAAACGCCTGCACAACAGCACGAATTTTCACGCTGATATCAAAACGATCGTCCAGCATGCCGACAAAAACCAGCACACCCGCGCACATCAGGTAAAGACGGAAGTTGAGAATATATTGATCGGTAATAAAGTAGGTAAAACAGATACCCGCATACACGGAGATACCACCAACCAGAGGCACAAGACCTCGATGGCGTTTACGGTAGTTGGGACGATCGACAAGCCCTATTTTACCCGCGATGCTGCGAGCAAAAAAAAGAAAGCCCAGAGAAAACAAGAAAATAAATAGTAATTCGGTACTCATAGTGAGTAAGTTCACCGTTAACAGCTGCGCTGTAGCCGTTCAGTATAGACTCGGTTTACGCCTTATATCCTATCACTCACATTGATCGCCAGTACAAATTGAAGTGATAACTGCAACTTCCCAGCGGGAAATGCACTTCACACCCGGTCAATTGGAGGATAAAAAAACGCCACGACCCTGCGTGGCGTTCCCCGAGTTATCCGTAATAGATGAACGCCCGGATTTATGAACGTTTCATCATATCGAAGAATTCATCGTTGGTTTTCGTCATCGCCAACTTGTTGATGAGGAATTCCATCGCATCAATTTCACCCATTGGATGGATGATCTTGCGTAGAATCCACATCTTCTGCAATTCTTCAGAAGTGGTAAGCAACTCTTCTTTACGCGTACCAGAACGATTGTAATCAATCGCTGGGAATACGCGTTTTTCTGCGATTTTACGCGCCAGGTGCAGTTCCATGTTACCTGTACCTTTAAATTCTTCGTAAATCACTTCGTCCATTTTGGAACCGGTATCAACCAGTGCGGTGGCGATGATTGTCAGACTGCCGCCTTCCTCAACGTTACGCGCCGCACCGAAGAAACGCTTCGGACGATGCAAGGCGTTGGCATCCACACCACCAGTCAACACTTTACCCGAGGCCGGAACAACGGTGTTATAAGCACGCGCCAAACGAGTAATAGAGTCCAGCAGGATGATAACGTCTTTCTTATGTTCAACCAGACGCTTCGCCTTTTCGATTACCATTTCAGCAACCTGAACGTGACGGGAAGCCGGTTCGTCAAACGTTGACGCAACCACTTCACCTTTCACTAGACGCTGCATCTCGGTAACTTCTTCCGGACGTTCGTCAATCAGCAGCACCATCAGCACGCAGTCAGGATGGTTGTAAGCAATGCTCTGCGCGATGTTTTGCAGCAGCATGGTTTTACCTGCTTTCGGCGGAGCAACGATCAGACCACGTTGACCACGGCCAATCGGCGAAGCCAGATCCAGCACACGCGCCGTCAGATCTTCTGTCGAACCGTTACCACGTTCCATACGCAGACGAGAGTTTGCATGCAGCGGTGTTAAGTTTTCGAACAGGATTTTATTGCGGGCGTTTTCAGGTTTGTCGTAGTTGACTTCGTTAACTTTCAGCAGCGCAAAGTAGCGTTCACCCTCTTTCGGCGGACGAATCTTGCCAGAAATGGTGTCACCAGTGCGGAGGTTAAAACGGCGGATTTGGCTGGGAGAAACGTAGATATCATCGGGGCCTGCGAGGTAGGAGCTGTCTGCGGAGCGAAGAAAGCCGAAGCCATCTTGCAATATCTCCAGCACACCATCGCCGAAAATATCCTCGCCGCTTTTGGCATGCTGCTTCAGAATAGCGAAGATAATATCCTGTTTACGCATGCGGGCCTGATTTTCCAGCCCCATATTTTCGCCAAGAGTAATTAGCTCAGAAACTGGCGTATTCTTTAATTCGGTAAGATTCATAGTGGTGGGTTCTTTAACTCGGGGTAAATCTCGAACTATTAACGTGAATGGTATGGCAGGATCATCCGTGCCTCTAAACAGCCTTCGACCACCGGATTCCTGTCTGGTTTCACACCTGAAGCGCATTAAATCCGCGCAAAACGACATCCGCATAAACGATATCCGCATACATCAACGGCAGGAGATCGAAGACACATAAAACCAATTATTGTAAAACTAGTAGACTGCCCAAATCGGATTACAAATGTGTTGTAAACAACTACTTTGCAAAACAATCATTTCGTAAAACAATCATTTCGTAAAACAAGCATTTTGTAAAACAACGACTTTTCGATTTAGACACAGAATAATGCTTTAGACTCTAACTTTCAGGCTCAAGCCTAAGGGCTTAAACATAGGCAAGTACGATATGCAGTGCTGAAGAATCTAACACGCTTCCCGACGAGCAGCAAGCAGTCAATATGAGAATTGCACATTGCCCGATTGTGCCCGCCGGAAATACCCTTTTGAAGGGTATCAAGCTAATTACAGATTCGCCGTCAGGAACTCTTTCAGTTGCCCTTTGGACAGTGCGCCGACTTTTGTCGCAGCGACTTCGCCATTTTTAAACAGCAGCAGAGTAGGAATACCACGGATACCATATTTTGGTGCGGTAGCTGGGTTTTCATCAATGTTCAGCTTGGTAACCGTCAGTTTACCTTCAAACTCTTCGGCAATTTCATCCAGAATAGGAGCGATCATTTTGCAAGGACCACACCATTCAGCCCAGAAATCAACCAGGGTTGCGCCCTCAGCCTGCAATACTTTCGTGCCAAAGCTGTCATCAGTCAGGTGAATTATTTTATCGCTCATATTTTACTCCGCAGGATTATTTCTACCTTGTTGGTGTAGCATTAACCAACAACAGGTTGACTTTATTTCACCGGATACGCTTTCGTAAAGCAATCGTTAGCTGATATTCTACCACACTATGAGCAAAACACACTTAACTGAACAGAAGTTTTCCGACTTCGCCCTGCACCCGCAGGTTATTGAAGCTCTTGAAAGTAAAGGGTTTCATAACTGTACGCCTATTCAGGCGTTAGCTCTGCCATTAGCTTTGTCAGGGCGTGATGTTGCGGGTCAGGCGCAAACCGGTACTGGCAAGACGCTGGCTTTTCTTGCGTCTACTTTCCATTATCTGCTTTCACACCCTGCAAATGCAGAGCGTCAGACCAATCAACCACGTGCCTTAATTATGGCACCAACCCGTGAACTGGCTGTCCAGATTCACTCCGACGCGGAAGCGCTGTCTCACGCAACTGGGCTAAAATTAGGTTTAGCCTACGGTGGCGACGGCTACGACAAACAGCTTAAAGTGCTGGAAAGCGGCGTTGATATTCTGATCGGCACTACTGGTCGTCTGATCGATTACGCCAAACAAAACCATATCAATCTGGGCGCGATTCAGGTCGTCGTGCTGGACGAAGCAGATCGCATGTACGATCTCGGCTTCATCAAGGACATTCGCTGGCTATTCCGCCGCATGCCCGCAGCGGCACAGCGCCTGAACATGCTCTTCTCCGCTACGCTCTCCTACCGGGTGCGTGAACTCGCGTTTGAACAGATGAATAACGCCGAGTATGTGGAAGTTGAACCGGAACAGAAAACCGGCCATCGCATTAAAGAAGAACTGTTTTATCCGTCCAACGAAGAGAAAATGCGTCTGCTCCAGACCCTGTTGGAAGAAGAGTGGCCGGATCGCTGCATTATTTTCGCCAATACCAAGCATCGCTGTGAAGACATCTGGGGCCATCTGGCTGCCGACGGTCATCGTGTTGGCCTGCTGACAGGCGATGTCGCGCAGAAAAAACGCCTGCGTATTCTGGAAGAATTTACCCAAGGTAATCTGGATATTCTGGTGGCAACGGACGTTGCAGCACGCGGCTTGCATATCCCTTCCGTGACGCACGTTTTCAACTACGACTTGCCGGATGACTGCGAAGACTATGTTCACCGTATTGGCCGTACGGGCCGTGCGGGACAAAGCGGATTCTCTATCAGTCTGGCCTGTGAAGAGTACGCGCTAAATCTCCCGGCTATCGAAACCTATATCGGTCATGGTATCCCAGTCAGCAAATACAACAGTGATGCGCTGATGAGCGATTTACCCGCGCCGAAGCGTTTAACACGTCCACCGCGTTCCAATAATGGTCCGCGCCGACACAATAGTGCGCCACGCCGCAGTGGAGCGCCTCGTAATAACCGTAAACGAGCGGACTAACCGTCGATGCTGAGTTCTTCTTCACTTTACGCTGCCATCGATCTCGGCTCGAACAGCTTCCATATGCTGGTCACCCGGGAAACCGCAGGTAGCATTCAGACGCTGGCGAAAATAAAGCGTAAAGTTCGCCTTGCCGCAGGTCTGGATAAGCAGAATCGGCTCTCACAGGAAGCGATGCAACGTGGCTGGCAGTGCCTACAATTGTTCTCCGAACGGTTGCAGGACATCCCGAAGAAGCAGGTGCGCGTCGTCGCGACCGCAACCCTACGGCTGGCAACGAATGCTGACGAATTTCTGCAACGGGCTCAGGAAATTCTGGGCTTGCCGATTCAGGTTATCAGCGGTGAAGAAGAAGCACGCTTGATTTATCAAGGCGTGGCACATACCACAGGCGGCCCAGATGCACGCTTAGTCGTGGATATCGGTGGGGGTAGTACCGAACTGGCAACGGGGATCGGTGCACAAACGACCCAGTTGATCAGCCTCCCAATGGGATGTGTAACGTGGTTGGATCGCTATTTCGGCGACCGCAATCTGGAAGCAGGCAACTTTGAACGCGCTGAAAATGCAGCGCGTGAGATGCTGCGTCCTGTCGCAGCATCTCTACGTGAGCAAGGTTGGCAAATCTGTGTTGGCGCTTCCGGCACAGTGCAAGCGCTACAGGAAATTATGGTCGCGCAGGGAATGGATGAATACATTACCCTGCCGAAGCTCAGACAGCTTAAAGAGCATGCGATTCAGTGCGATAAGCTGGAAGAATTGGAAATTGAAGGTCTAACGCTGGAACGTGCGCTGGTTTTCCCCAGCGGGCTTGCCATTCTGTTGGCGATCTTCCAGGAGCTAGACATCAAAACGATGACGCTGGCCGGAGGCGCGCTGCGTGAAGGGCTGGTCTATGGCATGCTGGATCTGCCTGTCGATCAAGATATCCGCCACCGCACGCTGGAGACGCTACAACGTCGTTATCTACTGGATACCGAACAGGCTAAACGCGTTAGTACATTGGCAGACAACTTTCTGCAACAGGTTGCCCGTGATTGGCAGTTAGATAGCCGATGTCGTGAGTTACTGCGCAGCGCCTGTCTGGTGCACGAAATCGGTTTGAGCATTGATTTTCGCCAGTCACCCCAGCATGCAGCCTATTTGATTCGCCATAGCGATCTCCCCGGCTTTACGCCAGCCCAAAAGAAATTGTTAGCCACGCTCCTGCAAAACCAGATTAACCCTGTCGATCTCATGCCGCTCAGCCAGCAAAATGCGCTACCGGTCAATCAGGCACAGCGCCTGTGCCGTCTGTTACGTCTGGCAATTATTTTTGCCAGCCGCCGCCGCGATGACACGCTGCCGGCAGTACGGTTACGCGTAGAAGGTGAAGCGTTACGTCTGATTCTGCCTGCTGGCTGGCTGGCTCAACACCCGTTACGAGCAGAAATGCTGGAACAGGAAAGCCGCTGGCAGAGCTACATACACTGGCCGCTAATGCTGGAAGAAACCCCAGCTTAACGGATATATATTATCCCCTAAATAATTCGAGTTGCAGGACAAAACGTGTTCGTTTTGAATAACGCGAAGTGTTAGCCCTTTAAGGCGATGCTCAGAGATGAGCCGAGTATTGCCAACGCACATGCAGCTTGAAGTATGACGGGGATGGTTATTCCCCTTTCGCTTTCGCTAACATCGCTCGGATACTGGCGACGTTCGTCTGACCTTTCTGCATACGCTCTTGTGCGCTAACGACTTTTCTTTCCGTTTCCCACACCACATCATCCTGCGGCAGTTCAAGTAGGAAGCGGCTCGGTTCAGGGCGTATCAATTCGCCATACTGGCGGCGTTCTTTACATAACGTGAAGAACAGCTCTCGCTGAGCACGTGTAATCCCCACGTATGCCAAACGCCGCTCTTCGTCGACGTTATCTTCATCAATACTGCTCTGATGTGGCAACAGGCCTTCTTCCATTCCAACCAAAAAGACGTATGGAAACTCTAAGCCTTTGGATGCATGCAGCGTCATCAGTTGAACCTGATCCTGCTCTTCTTCACTCTCTCCACGTTCCATCATGTCCCGCAGCGTGAAGCGCGTCACCACCTGTGTCAGCGTCATCGGTTCATCCAGCTCGGAGCCTTCCAGCATTTCCGTCATCCAACTAAATAGCTGATTAACGTTCTTCATGCGCATTTCTGCGGCTTTTGGGCTGGGCGAGGTCTCATAGAGCCAGCTTTCGTAGTCCAACCCGTGTATCAGGTCGCGCACGGCTGCCACAGGTTCACGCTCTGCCAGACGGGCGATTTCCGCCAGCCACTGGGTAAACCGTTGCAGGGATTCCAGCCCACGCCCGGTTAGTGACTGGCTCAACCCAAAATCAAAACTCGCGCTGAACAGGCCTTTATTGCGTTGCCCTGCCCACTCGCCCAGCTTCTTCATCGTCGCAGGGCCAATCTCACGTTTGGGCGTGTTCACAATACGTAAGAATGCGCTGTCATCATCTGGATTGGTCAATACACGCAGGTAAGCCAGTAAATCTTTGATTTCAGGTCGGGAGAAAAAGGACGTGCCGCCGGAGATACGATACGGGATGCGGTTCTGCATCAGCATCTTTTCAAACAGACGCGACTGGTGGTTGCCACGATACAAAATGGCATAGTCGCCATACTGCGTCTTTTTAATAAAGTGATGGGCAATCAGTTCGCCCACAACCCTCTCCGCCTCGTGATCTTCGTTGTTGGCGGTAATCACTTTGAGTTCATCACCATAGCCCAGTTCAGAGAACAGCCGCTTTTCAAAGACGTGTGGGTTGTTGGCGATGAGAATATTGGCGGCTTTCAGGATACGCCCGGAAGAGCGGTAATTTTGTTCCAGTTTGATCACGTCAAGCGCGGGAAAATCCTGCTGTAGCAACACCAAATTCTGTGGTCGCGCGCCACGCCAGGAATAAATTGACTGATCGTCATCACCGACGACGGTAAAACGCGCGCGGGTACCGACCAGCAGCTTAACCAGCTCATACTGGCTGGTGTTGGTGTCCTGATATTCATCCACCAGCAGATAACGCAAGCGGTTCTGCCAGCGTTCACGCACCTCTGCATTCTGCTTCAACAATAGCGTGGGAAGCAGAATCAAATCGTCGAAATCCAGTACGTTACAGGCACGCAGATGCTCGTGATAAAGCGAGTAGCAATGTACAAACAGCTTGTCACGTTCAGATCGCGCGGTCGCCGCTGCACCAGGTGGATCGATCAGATCGTTTTTCCAGTTTGAGATCGTCGAGATCAACTGTTGCAACAGAACCTTATCGTTTTCCAGCCACTGCTCCGTGAGCTCTTTCAGCAACGCCATCTGATCCTGATCGTCAAACAGGGAGAAATTAGATTTCATGCCCAGCGCGACATATTCACGTTTGATGATCTCCAACCCCAGTGTATGGAAGGTCGCAATCATCAGACCACGTGTTTCTTTACGCCCCAGCGTTTGCGCCACACGTTCCTTCATCTCACGCGCCGCTTTGTTAGTAAAGGTCACAGCAGCAATGTGCCGCGCCTGATAGCCACACTGACGGATAAGGTGCGCAATTTTATTGGTGATAACGCGGGTCTTGCCTGAGCCTGCGCCCGCCAGTACCAGACAAGGTCCGGTGACGAATTCGACGGCGTGTTGTTGGCTGGGGTTTAAGCGCATAACGATCTTGCTCACTCATAAAACGGAAGGCGATTGTAGCAGAAAGCGGCACCGATCTTGACCGAGGATTTATTATTAAGGAAAGCGCGTCACTGTCCACATCTTGCGTTGCAAATGTTACATTGCGCGCAGGAATCTCTTTTGCAAAAAGGTAACAACATGGCAAATACCGCAGCAGCCCTGCACATCCTGGTGGATACTGAACAGCAGGCTAACGACATTCTTGCTCAACTGGAGAAAGGTGCTGATTTCCAGAAACTGGCGCAGAAACACTCAACCTGTCCGTCAAAACGCAACGGCGGTGATTTAGGTGAGTTTCGTAAAGGCGATATGGTTCCCGCTTTCGATAAAGCGGTGTTTTCCTGTGAATTGCTGAAACCGTTTGGTCCGGTGAAAACCCAGTTTGGTTACCATGTAATCAAGGTGCTGTACCGCAGCTAAGTCATCACCCAGCAGCTCTAAACATAAAAGCGCGCCCACCTTCCGGTTCGGCGCGCTTTTTCTATTGAATACCTTAGCCTATCGTCATCAGGCTGGCATTACCGCCCGCAGCAGCGGTATTGATACTTAGAGAACGTTCAATCAGCAGACGCTCCAGTTGCACATGGGTATCACCCTGCGTGTAGCCCAGCAGCAGAATAATCGGTCCATCGCGTTCTGCTAGCGCCTCGCTGACCTGACGCAAGCGATCGGCATCCCCATGGTAGATGACGCCATGAAAAGACACCTCATCATGCTGTTGCCAGTCATGCGTGAACTGAATGTGCGACTGAACCTCCTCAGGCAAACGGGCATAGAGCATTTGCTCCTGCTCGCCTTCCGGCCACAGCAGTTTCCCACCCGTTGCCAGCACTGCCGCGGCCTGAATCAGACGATCTTCGTCATTATCTGCCAAACACAATATCCGCTCACGCGGCAGCAGCGTGTAGGTATTACTCTCTCCTGTCGGGCCAGCCAACCGTCGCGTTGTTCCGCTGACACTATGCGCTCTGTAACGCTGACACAGCGTCGCCAGATCGTGACGCTCCCCGCCGATCGCCCAATCTTCCAACGCCTGTAGTGCCGCCAACAGCAATGCTTGAGCAGAGGTATCCAGTGTCGGCTCCCGGTTCTGCTGTGCGAATTCTGCCGCAAGCGCGTCATCCGGCCGATGTGCCAACAAGCGGTACAGATAAAGCGGCCCACCCGCCTTTGGCCCGGTTCCCGATAATCCTTCCCCGCCAAAAGGCTGAACGCCAACAACGGCTCCTACCATATTACGGTTCACGTACTGGTTACCCACCTTCGCCCTGTTCGTCACCCGCTGGATAGTTTCATCAATGCGTGTATGCACCCCTAGCGTCAGGCCATAGCCCGCCGCATTAATCTGTTCAATTAGCGTATCCAACTGCTGGCTCTGATAGCGAACGACGTGTAAAACTGGACCAAAAACTTCTTTTTTCAGCTCATCTATGTCAGTCAACTCAATCAGCGTCGGTTTCACAAACGTTCCCCGCTGCCACGCCGACTCATCATGCGGATACGCCGCTTGATACACCGTATGACCTTTCGCCCGCATCGTTTGAATATGTTGATCCACGTTTTCTTTCGCCTCGGCATCAATCAGTGGGCCGATATCGGTCGATAGTCGCTCAGGATTCCCCATTCGGCACTCTGCCATCGCGCCACGCAGCATAGCCAGCGTGCGATCCGCAATGTCCTCTTGCAGGCACAAAAGGCGCAGTGCCGAACAACGCTGTCCGGCGCTGTCGAACGCTGAAGCGATCACATCATTCACTACTTGTTCCGTCAGCGCGGACGAGTCGACAATCATGGCGTTCAGGCCCCCCGTCTCAGCAATCAGCGGCGTCAAACGTCCCTGTGGATCTAGCCTGCCAGCAATGCTACGTTGCAAAATTTTGGCCACAGCCGTCGAACCGGTAAACACTACGCCACGTACCCGTTCGTCGTTCACCAACGCAGCACCGATCGTTTCCCCCTGTCCCGGCAGCAGTTGCAATACGCCAGTGGGAACACCCGCTTCATGCAAAATACGTACGGCCTGCGCCGCAATCAGCGGCGTTTGTTCAGCTGGTTTCGCCAATACGCTGTTGCCTACCGCCAGCGCCGCAGAAATTTGTCCGGTAAAGATCGCCAGCGGGAAATTCCACGGGCTAATGCAGACGACGGGCCCCAGCGGACGATAAGTATCATTGGAGAAAGTTTCCCGAATCTGCCCTGCGTAATAGCGTAAGAAATCTACCGCTTCGCGTACTTCCGCAATCGCGTTACTGAAGGATTTACCTGCTTCCCGCACCAGCAACCCCAGCAGGCTTTGCAACTGCTCTTCCATCAGCGATGCGGCTCGATTCAATATTGCGGCACGCTCTGTGGGCGGCGTGGCAAACCAGATGGTGCCAGCATGTACCGCCGTCGCTAGCGCCAATTCAACATCAGCGATGGAGGCATCGCGAACATAACCCACCACATCGCGCCCATCGGCGGGATTCACCACGGGCTTTTGTTCGCTAGCTTCGCTTTTCTCTTCAATCATCGGCTCGGCATACCACGGCCGCACCGCATGGCTCAGCAACGCGCTGGAGAGCGAAGCCAACCGATGCTCATTCGAGAGATCCAGCCCACTCGAATTTTTCCGCTCCTGACCATATAGCTGACGCGGCAGAGGAATGCGGGGATGCGGTGCGCCCATGCTCCACTCCACTTTTGCCAACGCCTCTACGCCGCGAATCGGATCGGCAATTAGCGTTTCCAGCGCCATTGACGTATCCGCAATACGATTAACAAATGAGGTATTCGCGCCGTTTTCCAATAGTCGTCGCACCAGATAAGCCAGTAACGTTTCATGGGTTCCGACCGGAGCGTAGATACGACACGGACGGTTCAGTTTACCGTCCGCAACCGCGCCCACCACCTGATCATAGAGTGGTTCCCCCATGCCGTGCAGGCACTGGAATTCATACTGACCGGGATAATAATTGTTGCCCGCCATGTGGTAGATCGCGCTTAACGTCTGCGCATTGTGTGTGGCGAACTGCGGGTAAATCAGATTGGGTACGGCCAATAGCTTGCGGGCGCAGGCCAGATAAGACACATCGGTATAAACCTTGCGTGTGTAGACTGGATAGCCCTCCAACCCATCAACCTGCGCCCGTTTGATTTCACTGTCCCAGTACGCCCCCTTCACTAGACGAATCATCAGACGTCGATGGCTGCGCTGTGCCAGCTCAATCAGCGCATCGATAACATACGGGCAGCGCTTCTGGTAAGCCTGAATCACAAACCCGATACCGTTCCACCCCACCAACTGAGGCTCCATACAGAGTTTTTCCAGCAGATCGAGTGAGATCTCCAGTCGATCCGCTTCCTCAGCATCAATATTGATCCCGATATCGTACTGCCGCGCCAGCAGCGTCAGTGATAACAGGCGTGGGTACAACTCATCGACCACACGATCATACTGCGCACGGCTATAGCGCGGATGCAGCGCTGATAGCTTGATGGAGATGCCCGGTCCTTCATAAATTCCACGCCCGTTTGAGGCTTTGCCGATAGCGTGAATCGCCTGCTGATAGGCCGTCAGGTAGGCGGCGGCATCGTGCGCCGTCAGCGCCGCTTCACCTAACATATCGTAAGAGTAACGGAAGCCTTTATTTTCCCGTTCTCGGGCGTTAGCCAGCGCCTCACCGATGGTTTCCCCGGTGACAAACTGCTCTCCCATCAGCCGCATGGCCATATCGACACCTTTGCGGACGAGCGGCTCACCGCGTTTACCGATAATGCGGTTCAGAGAATGAGACAGATGTGATTCATTGTGTGTCGCCACCAGCTTTCCGGTAAACAATAGCCCCCAAGTTGCGGCATTCACGAAAAGCGATGGACTGTGCCCAAGATGAGCCTGCCAGTTCCCTCGGCTGATTTTGTCGCGGATCAGCGCATCGCGTGTAGATTTATCAGGAATACGCAGCAACGCTTCGGCTAAACACATCAGCGCCACACCTTCCTGAGAAGAAAGTGAAAATTCCTGTAGCAGCCCTTGCACAATGCCCGCACGACCATTTCCGACCTTCTGATTGCGTAATTTCTCTGCCAGTCGATAAGCCAGTTTCTGGGTTAACTGCGACATTTCGTCGGTAAGTCTTGCCTGTTCAAGCAAGATAGGCACCAGTTCACTTTCAGGACGGCGATAAGCAGACGTTATCGCGGCGCGGGTAACTGACTGGGGAAAAACCTGTTCGGCGAAATCAAGAAAGGGTTGGTGGGTTTCTTCTTCCCGAGATTGCGGCATAATCTCTTCCGCTTCAATGCGGTTGATGTTAGCCGATTGAGGTATTTCAGGAGTGTCGAGGCCACTTTCGAGGCGTTCGAGGTAATGGAAAATAGCCTGTTTGATCAGCCAATGCGACGTGCGATCAATACGCTGTGCGGCGGTCTTGATACGCTCGCGCGTTTCCTGATCGAGTTTTACACCCATCGTGGTAGAGCCCATAGAGTCCACTCCTGTAATGAGAAGATGCACATCGGGATACTGTCAATATCGACCATGTTGCAACTTTGTGCAACCTTGTTAACAAATGAAATGGTTGCTGCCCGTAATCATCTTCAGACCTCGTTCCGGCCTGAGTGATTACGATAAAACACAGCGTCGCCGCGACGGCGGCACGAAAAAAATGTGGAGAGTTAAATGACAATAAGCACACCCATGTTGGTGACGTTTCTGGTGTACATTTTCGGGATGGTCCTCATCGGCCTGTTTGCCTACCGCGCTACCAATAATTTTGGCGATTACATTCTGGGCGGACGTCGGATGGGTAGCGTGGTGACTGCCCTGTCGGCTGGTGCTTCTGATATGAGCGGCTGGCTGCTGATGGGGTTGCCGGGTGCCATTTTCATTTCCGGTATTTCTGAAAGCTGGATCGCGATTGGTCTGACGTTAGGCGCCTACCTGAACTGGAAATGGGTCGCTGGACGCCTGCGCGTACACACCGAAATAAACCACAACGCACTCACCCTGCCTGACTATTTCACCCACCGTTTTGAAGATAACAGCAAATTGCTGCGTGTGATCTCCGCGTTAGTTATTCTGGTTTTCTTCACCATCTATTGCGCATCCGGCGTCGTCGCGGGGGCTCGTCTGTTTGAAAGTACCTTTGGCATGAGCTACGGCACCGCACTATGGGCAGGAGCCGCAGCGACCATCGCCTATACCTTCATCGGCGGCTTTCTGGCGGTAAGCTGGACGGACACGGTTCAGGCCAGCCTGATGATTTTCGCTCTGATCCTGACGCCAGTGATGGTCATTTTATCACTGGGAGGAATAGACACCTCACTCATGGTGATTGAAGCGAAAAACCCAGCCAATCTGGATATGTTTAAAGGGCTGAATTTTGTCGCCATTATCTCGCTGATGGGCTGGGGCCTGGGCTATTTCGGCCAGCCGCATATTCTGGCGCGTTTTATGGCTGCGGACTCACACCACACCATTCACAGCGCGCGCCGCATCAGTATGACCTGGATGATTCTTTGTCTGGCCGGTGCAGTGACGGTGGGCTTCTTCGGCATCGCTTACTTCAACACTAACCCGGATCAGGCAGGTAACGTGGCGAAAAATAGCGAGCGCGTCTTTATCGAGCTGTCCATGCTGCTGTTCAATCCGTGGATTGCCGGCATTCTGCTGTCTGCGATTTTAGCTGCTGTCATGAGTACGCTGAGCTGCCAGCTTCTGGTGTGCTCCAGTGCCATAACCGAAGATTTGTACAAACCATTCCTGCGTAAAAACGCCAGTCAGAAAGAATTGGTATGGGTAGGACGCGCGATGGTGCTATTAGTCGCGATCATTGCTATCGCGCTGTCGCTGAACCCTGAAAACCGTGTACTGGGTCTGGTGAGCTATGCCTGGGCAGGTTTCGGTGCCGCCTTCGGACCGGTGATTTTGATTTCTCTGCTATGGCCACGTATGACGCGCAACGGCGCGCTGCTCGGTATGATAGTGGGTGCAGCAACCGTACTGATCTGGAAACAGTACGCCTGGCTGGGCCTGTATGAAATCATCCCCGGATTCATCTTCAACAGCCTGACCATTTTTATCGTCAGTCTGCTGGGTAAAGCGCCATCAAAAACGATTACCGACCGTTTCAATCAGGCAGAAGCGGAATACCAGTCCGTTTAGTCATAACACCCGTGGCACAATCGCTGTGCCACGGGCTCATTTTTATCCGAAATTGGCTCTGACAGCGTCGACAAAGGTTTTAATTTTAACCGCCGATCGCCGTCCCATCGGCACCATGACATGAACCGGACGGGCAGGCCCGTTATAGTCAGGCAGCACCTGAACCAGACGCCCTCGGTCAATCTCCTTACGTAACACAGCCTCTGGCCCAAGCGTGATACCGTAGCCCGCTATCGCAGCATGTAGCAGCGCATTCCAGTCATTAGCAAAAAGCCTACCTTCTGGCCTAACTTCTTCAGGCTTCCCATCCTTCTGAAATCCCCACCGACAAGACGTGGCGACGGCGCGTGCACCATAAATAAGGCACGCGTGGTGTGAGAGACTCGATGGGGTATCCGGCGATCCTTCACGCGCCAGATAGTCAGGCGACGCGCAAGCGATCAACGAATAAGGCCGAAGCGGCCAGGCTACCATTGAACTATCCGCCAATTCACCGATGCGAATGATGACTTCAAACCCCTCTTCAATGGGATCGACAATGCGATCATTCAACGTCAGCGCAATTTGCGTGTCAGGATAACGCGAGAGATAGCGCGTGATAAACGGAGCGAGCAGATGTGATCCCCAGGTAACAGGAGCATTCACCTGAATGATACCGGAAGGTGTCACCTGCATTTCACGGGCAATCGCATCGGCGTCCTCCGCTTCGGCAAGTACAACCTTGCAGCGCTCGTAATAGCGCAGGCCGATATCCGTTAGGCTCTGTTTACGCGTAGTACGGTTCAGTAACCGGACCCCAAGCCTCGCTTCGAGCCATGCCACTTGCTTCGCCACCATCTGTGGTGAGATGCCCAGTACCTCTGCGGCAGCGGCAAAAGACCCCAACTCCGACGCTTTAACAAAGATGTTCATACTGGTCAGTCGATCCATGATTCGCTCATATTTGTTGTTTGTTTTATCTTAAAAGCACGATTTATCTTCAAATTGTAGGCAATTAAGATTCTCTTCTCAAAAGCATTAAGGAGAAAAGGATGAAAATTGGCATTATTGGCGCAGGCTTTGTTGGGCGGGCGATAGCGAAACTAGCGCTTCAGAACGGTCATCAGGTCATGCTCAGCAACTCGCGCGATCCCCAGTCGCTTTTCAGCCTCCGTCCCATGATCGGCTGCGATATCGGCACCGCCACTCAGGCAGCACTATTTGGCGACATTATCGTGATCGCTGTTCCCTTTACAGCCATCGATAAGCTCCCTGAGCAGGCTTTACAGGGCAAATCCGTCGTCGATGCCGTCAACTACTATACCGAGCGTGATGGCGAGGTAACCGCACTTGATACGCGCAGTACTACCACCAGCGAACTACTGGCTGGTTATTTACCAGGCGCAAAGATTACCAAAGCATTCAATGCCATTCCTATGACGCAGCTTGAAAGTGATGGTTTACCTGCGGGTTCTACTCATCGCCGGGCGCTACCGATTGCGGGTGATCATGAGCAGGAAAAAGCCATGGTGGCCGAACTCTATGATGCCTTCGGGTTTGATGTCGTCGATGCAGGAAAATTGTCTGAAGGATGGCGCTTTGAAAGGAACATGCCGTCTTACTGTGTACGTATGACAAAGGCTGAATTGACCAATGCGCTGGCACTTTCCTCACGCTAAAACAGCCGATACGTGACGTAGATAGCGCAGGCTAAGTGATAACGACGGATAAAAAAATGCTGCTCCCAAGGGAGCAGCATCGCAATCATCGTGTTTCGGTGAACGTAAAAGCGAACATTAACCTGCGACAGCGATACGCTTCATGTCTTTCATGTAGCCGCGCAGCTTGTGGCCCACGGTTTCGATCGGATGGTTACGAATAGCTTCGTTAACATCACGCAGTTGCGCGTTGTCCACTTCAGTGCCCGCGACAGCTTTGCCCAGATCGCCCGGTTGCAGAGATGCCATGAACGCCTCTTTCAGCAACGGAACAGCAGCGTTAGCAAACAGGTAGTTACCGTATTCTGCGGTATCTGAGATAACCACGTTCATTTCATACAGACGCTTACGCGCGATGGTGTTGGCGATCAGCGGCAGCTCATGCAGTGATTCGTAGTAAGCCGATTCTTCGATAATGCCGGAGCTCACCATGGTTTCAAACGCCAGCTCAACGCCCGCTTTTACCATCGCAACCATCAGCACGCCGTTATCAAAGTATTCCTGCTCAGCGATTTTACCGTCGAACTGCGGTGCGTTTTCGAACGCGGTTTTACCGGTCTCTTCACGCCAGGTCAGCAGTTTCACGTCATCGTTCGCCCAGTCAGCCATCATGCCGCCGGAGAATTCACCGGAGATGATGTCATCCATGTGTTTCTGGAACAGCGGAGCCATAATGTCTTTCAGTTGCTCAGACAGTGCATAAGCGCGCAGTTTCGCCGGGTTAGACAGGCGATCCATCATCAGCGTAATACCCCCCTGCTTCAGCGCTTCGGTGATGGTTTCCCAGCCGAACTGAATCAGTTTTTCTGCATACGCAGGATCGGTGCCTTCGGAAACCAGTTTGTCGAAGCCCAGCAGAGAACCGGCCTGCAACATACCACACAGGATAGTTTGCTCACCCATCAGGTCAGATTTCACTTCTGCAACAAAAGAGGATTGCAGGACGCCAGCACGGTGACCGCCAGTTGCCGCAGCCCAGGCTTTGGCGATTGCCATGCCTTCGCCTTTTGGATCGTTTTCAGGGTGAACCGCGATCAGCGTCGGTACACCAAAACCACGTTTGTATTCTTCACGCACTTCCGTACCTGGGCACTTCGGTGCCACCATCACTACGGTAATGTCTTTACGGATTTGCTCGCCGACTTCAACAATGTTGAAACCGTGAGAGTAGCCCAGCGCTGCGCCCTGTTTCATCAGCGGCTGTACTGCCTGAACCACTGCGGAGTGCTGTTTGTCCGGCGTCAGGTTAACGATCAGATCGGCCTGCGGGATCAGATCTTCGTAAGTACCAACGGTGAAACCGTTTTCGGTCGCTTTGCGCCATGAAGCACGTTTTTCGGCAATGGCTTCAGCACGCAGGGCATAAGCGATATCCAGACCAGAATCGCGCATGTTCAGACCCTGATTCAGACCCTGAGCACCACAACCGACGATCACCACTTTTTTCCCTTTCAGGTAGCTCGCCTCATCGGCAAATTCATCACGCCCCATAAAGCGGCACTTGCCCAATTGATCCAGCTGCTGACGCAGGTTTAATGTGTTGAAATAGTTAGCCATGTCGTGCTCCGTATACGGTTTTGTTTGTCTGTTATTCAGAAAAGGATTCCCGCCAGATGGGAATTCACTATGACCCCATCATATGACAGGAATTGCGTTGCTGAAATTGATATATTAGCAACGTCACATTGCACTATTTGCAAGATAAAAACGGGGCCTGCATCGCATGGATTTACGTGATCTCAAATTATTCCTGCATCTGGCAGAAAGCCGACACTTTGGCCGTACTGCCAAGGCGATGCACATCAGCCCATCCACGCTGTCACGGCAAATTCAGCGGCTGGAAGAGGATTTAGGGCAAACGCTGTTTCTGCGCGATAACCGTACCGTGCAGCTCACCGATGCCGGAGAGCACCTGAAGCTGTTCGCTCAGCAAACGCTGCTGCAATACCAACAGCTACGCCACACGATAGACCCGCACGGGCCGTCATTAAGCGGAGAACTGCGGATCTTCTGTTCCGTCACCGCCGCCTACAGCCATCTGCCGCCGATTCTCGATCGCTTCCGAGCGCTGCATCCGCTGGTGGAAATTAAACTGACAACTGGCGATGCTGCCGATGCCGTTGAGAAAATTCAGTCGAATGATGGGGATTTGGGGATTGCAGGACGCCCGGAAGCGCTACCTACGAGCGTTGACTTCATGCCGCTCGATAAACTGCCTCTGGCGCTGATTATCCCAGCACTTCTCTGCCCCGTGCAATCGCTGGTGCGCCAATCCGACCCGGACTGGTCGCAGATTCCGTTCATCCTGCCGGAACACGGCCCGGTGCGTAAGCGTATCGATCAGTGGTTCCGCCGCCACCGCATCACCAATCCACAGATTTACGCCACCATCTCCGGGCATGAAGCGATGGTATCAATGGTCGCGCTGGGCTGTGGCATCGCGTTGATTCCAAACGTCGTACTGGAGAACAGCCCTGAACCGGTACGCAACCGTGTCTCTGTCTTTATCGAACAGGTGATGGAACCGCTTGAGCTGGGCGTCTGCGTACAGAAAAAACGGCTTAGCGAACCGCTAATTTCCGCCTTTTGGGACATATTACAGGACACACCATGAAGATAGCCTTCATTGTCATCGCCGCCGCAGGGATGACGCTCGCCTCTCTCAGCCACCCTGCGCAAGCCGCCAGTTTCCCCTGTGAAAAAGCCGCCTCTGTGCAGGAAAAGCTGATTTGCGCCAGCCCGTTGCTCGGGCAACTAGATGAAGAACTGGCGCAAGCATGGAAAATATCCCGCGCGTCTCTGACGACGTACGGCAACAGCGCGCCGTGGGAGAAAATGCTCAACCAGTTTCAGCGTAGCTGGCTTACCACGCGCGATCAATGCAAAGACGAGGACTGCCTGCGACAGCGTTATCAGCAGCAGTTAAATCGGCTGCGCTACCTAAATGACATTGCGCAGCACGCTTTACCTTCACCGATTACCCCAGTGAAAAGTACGTCCTGTTTCCACGGTTCGTTCAGCTATACATATGTGATGTCAGGGCTTTCCGCCGAGGAGTACCGCGATCTGGGGGATTATTTTCGAGAAATGTATGACCAAAAAGCACCCTACCACGCCGTCAGCCTGACGATGACCAACCAACGTGGCAAGATTGAGGGCGGTGCTTCCATTGCATTCCGCTACGGTAACAAGCTGGATGATTCCGACTTCACCGCCCGTCAGATGAGCGATAGGCAAGCCATTGGCAAAGGTGAAAGCAGCTTCGGTCAGCAGGTGAAAATACTGCTCACCTGCATTGACGATGATCATCTGCAAATCGCCACCTTCGGCAGCAACCAGGAGGAAGGCTACCTGTTTAACTATCTGTTGGAGCGCGATGAAATTCCACTGAAGCAGGAACGAACACCGTAGCGTTAGCGAGCTCTGGCTCTAGCGTTCAAACCACTTATCCGCCGAAAATGCCCGCGTATCGAGCTCTGCTTCCTGCGCGGCTTTCTTCATGGTTTCAATATTCATCAGGTAATGATAGAGCGGTTCAAGCTGGGTAAACCCCTGAGACAGAACTGCTACGAGGTCACCGGAAAACAGCGCTTCCATATCCTGCCGGGTACATATCGCGGCAAACGATTTACGGTTATACCAGTTAGCTAATTCCGGCTCCTGGTCTTTAATCAGCGGGCGTTTATAACTTTCGCCCTCCAGCGTGAAGGTATTTCCCAGACAGCTTGCAACCTCAAGAAACTGCGGTGAATTACCACGCAGCGTCTGACGAAACAAATCCATCGTATTCCGCGTCGCACTGTAATAGCCAAGCCCGTAGCGCCAGGTGTCCGGCGTGATTTCAAAGAAATACACCGGCGCGTCCGTCCAGTCTTTACGAGTACGTTTGAAAGTGAGCCACATATGGCTGCGATAGCGGGATTTATCGTGAGAAAAACGCGTGTCGCGGTGAATACGGGAGAGCGTTTTGCCGATGGCAGGACGCGTTTCAAAGTGGTCGTCAATTTGTAACATGGTCAGACTGAGTTCATCCACCAGCGTGCGGAATGGCGCAACCAGTTGCTCATCGTAAAGCGCACGATGCTCGTCAAACCACGCTTTATCGTTGTACTGACGCACCTGCTGAAGAAACGTTAACCCCGCTTGAGAAAAGCCCGTGAACTGCGTTGCCATAAAAATGCCATCCCTGTTGCTGTCAGATGACATAAAGATAACGCCGCCGACGGTGAAACACCATCGGCGGCGTGACACACTTATCCAAAGGATGAGTATTAAGGGATATTGAGCTCACCGTCTAGCGACTCGATCCGTCTGTAGTTTTCTACCGCCTCGCAAAGATCTTTATTTGATAAATAAACGGGGCTATCTTTTTCGAACGGGTGTCCCTTATATGCACAACGATGGACGACATAATTTTTCCACGCGGCTTGATCTGCTTTAAAAAGCTTAACTGCATCTTCCTCACCTTCCATAGTTATAAGTTTGGATAGAAAGCTTATTGCTTCTTTATTTTTTTGTTCTAATTTTTTTGTAGAATCAGCAAGCATTCGGTCAGTGCAAATGTAAATTTCATGATAGTTTTCCCCTTTCATTATATCCTTACATAACGTTTTTTCCATTAATTCCAGTTTACTCAGGTAAATTTCACTAAATGCAGGAGATATACCGTTCACAGCAAATAGTATCAACATACATAAATAGATATTTCTCATTTTTTCATCCTTAAATAACCCGCTCGATTTCTTCCAGCCTCAAACTTTAACAAATAAGCATCACTCTCTATTTTCTTTATTAAGAGATCGATATCATTCTTTGCAGCGATCGGAATTGTCGTTTCCCCATAGATTCCTTGATAGGCCAGATCCACCAGAATATCTCTGATGGCGGGGTGAAGTTCAGTCCAATCGACCCTATCGGGTACATTAGCGGAATAATGTACGTATCGCTTCTTTGCTATTTCTATATAACCACCATAAATGATATTAAACAGCTCCATCTGTTGCTGATGCGTAATCACACCAATTTTTTCTTTATACATTTTAACGAAAGTGGCGGCGGCACCGCCTTTTAACCCAGCCCCCGTCGCGATTAAACTCGCTTTTTCACTCCCAATACCAACTCTGAGCATATCCGAATAAATTTCGCCCTTGGTTCTATTCCCCATATCATATCCTCGCCCCAACGTCACACCAGATTTATCATTTCCTGGCCAGTGAATGACTCGGCTAAAATCACGACTATTAGGAATATCATTCCCTTCGCCATCAAAGGTTATTTGTCCTTGAGGTACTCTTAGCATTGAGTAAGTTCCTTTTCATTAATACGCAGTATCAATGTGCGAAATTAATTAGCATCTCTTTAGGGCAGTGATGAATTAGCTAATAAAATCAGCCATAGATAACATAATTATCAATGGCTGTATGTTTTATTGCCAAATAAAACTAAATACCACTATCATTCCAGATGCTATAACCTGATGTTCCCGCCACTTTATGCTCCCATGATATAGAACCATATTTTAATAAAACCTTCTCGTATGGCATGACGTCATTATCATTAATCGAATGCGGATAACTACAAGAAATGTCAACAATACGGGAATCTGTTAATTTAATGACATAAAACAACTCTAATTGCCCGGCGGCATTTATCCTATACAAAAAGAAATTTGCACTTAGCTTTTCATTGGAAGAGGTAGAAACACCCAGCAACGGTGACGATTTATCGATAAGTTTAATTATTTCAACGGGATGACAAGATAGATTATCAGCATGACTCATTGAGTGATTTAAACTTAACACCTGAATCTGATCTTCATGACCAATTTGGCTTCTGTTACCAATTGACTGTAATGTTGAACAGCCAGAAGAAATTAATCCTTGCTTATCACCCGTCAACTCTAAATAGATAATACTCGACATTTTTAGCAGCCTCTAAGAATAAATATGATCAATGCACTGATGGTGTATCAAGCTTGAGTGAAAGTTTCCGCCCATCTGACGTCTTCATTTCCACAAGATTACTTTGAGTCACCTGCATCAGAGAAAGGCATAGCTTCATCATCAATGCGAGTATTTCTTCAGGAGGTAACGAACTATTAATAAGGCTATTCTTTAATTGTTCATTTAACTGAATGACAAGTTTTTCTTTATTTTTCACACTCGGTCTCCATGTGTTATTCCACTTTTCACAAAACTACCCTAGAAAAAAATAATTAGCAATATTCAAAGAAATTAGAAAAATAAATAATTAATTTAAAAATAATAATAACGAACTACAACTAGATTTATTCAACAACGCCTTGAAACACCTGCTGAAGAAACGTTAAACCCGCTTGAGAAAAGCCCGTGAACTGCGTTGCCATAAAAATGCCATCCCTGTAGCTGCCAGATGAGATAAAGATAACGCCGCCGACGGTGAAACACCATCGGCGGCGTTAGGGGAACACTCAACGTTTAACCGCTAACTTAACCTGCTAAAAAGAAGCGGAACGCTGGGTTATTGGTTTCATCGTGACATTCATAGCCCAGCGCCTGTAGGTGCTGCTCGAATTCACGATCGCCCGCATCCAGCTCGAACGCTGCCAGCACGCGACCAAAATCCGTGCCGTGGCTACGGTAATGGAACAGCGAAATATTCCAGTGTGTGCCCAGCGTGTACAGGAATTTCAGTAATGCACCCGGCGACTCTGGGAACTCAAAGCTGTACAGCCGTTCCTGTAGTGGCTTAGAGGGACGTCCGCCGACCATATAGCGAACGTGTAGCTTCGCCATTTCATCATCGGACAAATCCACCACTTCATAACCGTCTGCGGAAAGTTCAGCGATGATCTCCTGCCGTTCCGCATAGCCACGCGTCAGACGCACGCCGACAAAAATGCAGGCGTCTTTGGCATCCGCGTAGCGATAGTTGAACTCCGTGACGGAACGGCCACCTAACAGTTGGCAAAACTTCAGGAAGCTTCCCTGTTTCTCGGGGATCGTTACAGCCAACAATGCTTCACGTTGTTCACCCAGCTCACAGCGTTCGGAAACGTAGCGTAATCCGTGGAAGTTGACGTTCGCACCGGACAGAATATGCGCCAGACGCTCGCCCTGAATCTGGTGCTGCTGGATGTACTTTTTCATCCCCGCCAACGCCAGTGCGCCGGACGGTTCAGCAATCGCACGCACATCTTCGAACAGGTCTTTCACTGCCGCACAGATGGCATCGCTGTCGACGGTAATCACGTCATCCAGATATTCCCGACACAGCCGGAACGTTTCATCACCGATGCGCTTCACCGCTACGCCTTCGGCAAACAGCCCGACACGTGGCAGATCAACCGGTTGCCCGGCATCCAGCGCCGCGCGCAGACAGGCGGAATCTTCCGCCTCCACACCGATAACCTGAATTTGCGGCATCAACTGTTTGATCAGTACGGCAACCCCCGCCGCCAAACCACCACCACCGACTGGCACAAACACGCGATCCAGATGCGCATCTTGCTGTAGCAGCTCCATCGCTAACGTGCCCTGCCCGGCAATCACCGCAGGGTGATCGAACGGCGGTAGAAAGGTCATATGCTGTTGTTCTGACAGCTCAATCGCTTTGGCTTTGGCTTCATCAAAGTTAGCGCCGTGTAGCAGCACTTCTCCGCCAAAACCACGCACCGCATCCACCTTGATGTCGGCCGTCGCGACCGGCATCACAATCAGCGATTTAATCCCCAGCTTGCTGGAGGAAAGCGCGACACCTTGCGCATGGTTACCGGCTGACGCCGTCACCACGCCATGCGATTTTTGTTCATCGCTCAGACCCGCCATCATCGCGTACGCGCCACGCAGCTTGAAGCTGTGCACCGCGTGTCGGTCTTCACGTTTTACCAGAATGACATTATCTAACCGCGAAGAGATCTTATCCATCTTCTCCAGCGGTGTGACCTGCGTGATTTCATACACTGGCGAGCGCAAGATCGCCCGCAGATACTCCGCGCCCCCCGGCGCGGCAGGAAGAGGTTGTGACACAGCCATCAGCATTAGCCTCCCAGCTTGCTTTTATCTCGCACTGCGCCTTTATCCGCGCTGGTTGCCAGGCTAGCGTACGCACGCAGTGCAAAAGAAACCTGACGTTCGCGGTTATGTGGCGTCCATGCGGCATCGCCTCGTGCCAATTCGGCCTCACGGCGGCTTGCCAGTTCATTCTCCGCAACGTCCAGCGCAATGCTGCGGCTCGGGATATCAATGGCAATCATGTCCCCATCCTGTACCAAACCAATGATGCCACCGCTTGCGGCTTCCGGAGACGCGTGACCAATGGACAGACCAGACGTCCCGCCAGAGAAGCGGCCGTCAGTGATCAGCGCACAGCTTTTACCCAAGCCCATGGATTTCAGGTAGGTGGTCGGATAGAGCATTTCCTGCATGCCCGGCCCACCTTTCGGCCCTTCGTAGCGGATAACAACGACATCGCCCGCCACCACTTTACCGCCAAGAATCGCTTCTACTGCGTCATCCTGGCTTTCGTAGACTTTTGCCGGACCACGGAAAATCAGGCTATCTTTATCAACACCGGCGGTTTTCACGATGCAACCATCTACCGCGATGTTACCGTACAACACGGCCAGCCCGCCGTCCTGACTGTAAGCATATTCACGTGAGCGGATACAGCCTTCCTGACGATCGGTATCCAGTGAATCCCAACGGCAATCCTGAGAAAACGCTTTGGTCGTGCGAATACCTGCCGGGCCTGCGGAATACATACGCTTCACGCTTTCATCCTTCGTCTGCATAACGTCGTAGACTTCCAACGTTTCCGGCAGCGTTTTACCCAACACGTTGTTGACTTCACGGTTCAACAAACCGGCTCTGTCCAGTTCACCCAGAATACCGATAACCCCACCAGCACGGTGTACGTCTTCCATATGGTATTTCTGACCACTTGGCGCGACCTTACACAGATGCGGCACTTTACGTGAGAGACGATCGATATCCGACATGGTGAAATCAATTTCGCCTTCCTGCGCCGCGGCCAGCAGGTGCAAGACGGTATTGGTGGAGCCGCCCATCGCGATATCCAGAATCATGGCGTTTTCGAATGCGGCTTTATTGGCGATATTGCGCGGCAATACGCTGGCGTCATCCTGCTCGTAGTAACGTTTCGCCAGACCTACGATGCGCGTGCCCGCATTCAGGAACAGATCTTTACGATCGGCATGCGTAGCGAGCAATGAGCCATTAGCTGGCTGAGAAAGCCCCAGCGCTTCAGTCAGGCAGTTCATAGAGTTAGCCGTGAACATCCCCGAACATGAGCCGCAGGTCGGACAGGCGGAACGCTCAATTTGCTCACTATCAGCATCACTGACGTTAGGGTTCGCACCCTGAATCATGGCATCAATGAGGTCGAGCTTGATAATTTGGTTCGAAAGCTTGGTTTTCCCTGCTTCCATCGGGCCACCAGACACAAAAATCACCGGAATGTTCAGGCGCAGTGACGCCATTAACATCCCCGGAGTGATTTTGTCGCAGTTGGAAATACACACCATTGCATCCGCGCAGTGGGCATTGACCATGTATTCCACGGAGTCGGCGATCAGTTCACGGGAAGGCAGGGAATAGAGCATACCACCGTGCCCCATAGCGATACCGTCATCCACCGCAATGGTGTTAAATTCTTTCGCGACGCCGCCGGAGGCTTCGATCTGCTCGGCAACCAATTTACCCAGATCGCGCAAGTGCACATGGCCGGGTACGAACTGGGTGAAAGAGTTGACCACCGCGATAATCGGTTTACCAAAATCGTCGTCGGTCATCCCGGTGGCGCGCCACAAGGCTCGTGCACCGGCCATATTACGGCCGTGAGTGGTTGTGGCTGAACGGTACTTAGGCATGCTCTGTTACTCCAAAAATTACGAATTTGGCGATGACGGAACGTGTCACCGCCTGTCTGTCTTTATACCCGTTATATTTCAAGCTGCATGTGCGTTGGAAATACTCGCTCATATCTGAGCCTCGCCCTGACGGGCCGCCGCAAGCGGCGTTCAAATTGGCTAAGCCAATTTGTCCTCACTCACATCAGTCACTTACTGATGTAAGCTCCTGATGATTCGCTACGTCGCCGCCTTCCTGCAACTCGAACTATTTAGGGTATATAATTTAATGATTTATCGGATCCAACCAGCCCCATTTATCTTCGGTTTCACCCGTGAAGAGGCCAAAAAACGCATCCTGCAAGGCTTTGGTCACCGGACCGCGTTTGCCAATGCCGACCTGAATACCGTCTACGCTACGCACTGGGGTAATCTCTGCCGCCGTGCCGGACATGAAAACTTCATCCGCCAGATACAGTGACTCGCGGGACAGCACTTGCTCACGCACTTCATATCCCGCATCTTTCGCCAGTTTGATGATGGCATCACGCGTAATGCCCGGTAGCGCCGAAGAGGTAAACGGCGGCGTGAAGATAATACCGTCCTTCACTTCAAACAGGTTCTCGCCTGCGCCTTCAGAAACATAGCCGTGGACATCCAACGCGATCCCTTCCTGATAACCGTGACGGCGTGCTTCGCTCCCCACCAACAGGGAGGACAGATAGTTGCCACCTGCTTTAGCGGCGGTTGGGATGGTATTCGCCGCGACACGATTCCAGGAGGACACCATCGCATCAATACCGGCCTCCAATGCCTCTTCACCCAGATACGCGCCCCACGGGAAAGCCGCGATGATAACGTCGGTTTGGTAGCCATCTGGCGGGTTAACCCCCATACCCACATCACCCACGAACACCAACGGACGAATATAGGCGCTGGTCAGGTTATTTTTGCGCAGCGTTTCACGGCAGGCTTCCATCAACTCATCCACACTTTGTGCGACCGGCATACGGTAAATTTTTGCCGAATCACGCAGGCGCTGCATGTGCTCACGGTGACGGAAAACCACCGGCCCTTTATGTGAATTATAGCAACGAACGCCTTCAAAGACGGAGGTGCCATAATGCAGGGCATGCGACATGACGTGTACTTTTGCTTCAGCCCATGGAACCATTTCGCCATTGAACCAAATGTAGTCCGCTTTTTTTGTCATTCTTCTTTTTCCTTACTCTTCTGCGTTAGGCGCTGATCTGCTGTGATGTCGTCATCGGCTGGATGTCAACGCAGGCAATATCCAACAGCTTGCTCAATTGTGTTGACAATAAATCCACCGAACGATGGCTGGCAACGGTCAGTTCAATATTAATGTGATCGGTATTGGTGGTTTGCACCATATTCATTGCGCAAACTTTGAAACCCCGATGGCGGGTAACACGCAATACACGCTCCAGGACTTCGGGACGGAAGCGCGCCTGAATCGAAAGTTGATGGTGTGTCATTCTATTGTCTCCAGCACTCATTCTGTGTAAGTCAGCCATTAGTTGGTTTCGTCAAGCTTATTGGATTTTGTCGAGCATCGTTTCATTGCCCGCACCCGGCGGAACCAGCGGCCAGACGTTTTCGTATTCGTCGATCGATACGTGCAGTAAATAGGGTCCTTCGCTGTTAAACAGGGCATCCAGCGCGACATCAATTTGGTCTTTACGGGTGATGCGCTGGCCGGGGATATCAAACGCGCTTGCCAGCGTCAGGAAATCAGGGTTATCGGAGAGGTCAGTTTCACTATAACGTTCATCAAAGAATAACTGCTGCCACTGACGCACCATGCCTAACCGCTGGTTATCCAGCAGCACGATCTTCAACGGCAGTCGTTTTCGTTTGATGGTACCCAACTCCTGAACGTTCATCATGAAGGAGCCATCGCCGGAAATGCAGATAACCATGTCATCCGGGCGCGCAACCTGTGCGCCTACCGCAGCGGGTACACCGAAGCCCATCGTGCCGAGGCCGCTGGAGGTGATGAAATTCTCAGGGCGGCTGAACGTCATATGCTGTGCAGCCCACATCTGGTGCTGGCCCACATCGGTCGTCACCACCGTATCCGCATCCATCCGTTCGGAGATCGTTTTCAGCAGCGCAGGCGCATAAATCGCCTGACCGGGATGATCATAACGCCACGGGTATTCCGCCTTCATCATGGTCGCCTGCTCGCGCCACGCACTGACGTTCAGCGGCTGTTGCAACGCCGGCAATATCGCGTTCAGATCGCCTTGCAACGCGACATTAGCATGACGCAATTTGCTCAGTTCCGCTGGGTCTATATCCATGTGAATAACGCTGGCGTGAGGCGCGAAGGCGTTCAGCTTGCCGGTCACGCGGTCATCAAAACGCGCCCCAACCGCAATTAACAAATCACACTCCTGCACAATCAGGTTCGCCGCCTTCGTGCCGTGCATACCAATCATACCGAGATAATAGGGATGATTGGCATCCACGGCACCCAGCCCTTTCAGCGTCGAAACGGAAGGGATATCCGTTACGCTCAGGAATTCACGCAGTGCCGGAACCGCATTCGCCATGCCGACCCCGCCGCCAACGTACAGCACCGGTTTTTGTGCTTTCGCCAACAAAGCGTACGCCTGCGCGATATCTTGTTCGGGGAAATCAACATCGTTAGCCACAGGTGCAAAGTTCGGGATGAAATCACCGACAGCCAGCTGAATATCTTTAGGAATATCGACCAGAACAGGGCCTGGGCGGCCGCTGTTGGCAATCGCGAACGCTTCTGCCATCACTTCTGGCAGTGATTCGAGAGACTCGACCAGAAAACTGTGTTTCGTACAGGCCAGAGACAGCCCCAGCACGTCGATCTCCTGGAAAGCATCGGTGCCAATCAGTGCCGACCCTACTTGTCCGGTGATTGCGACCACAGGCACAGAATCCAACAGCGCATCGGCCAAACCGGTGATCAGGTTCGTTGCCCCCGGGCCAGATGTCGCAATGCAGACGCCCACGTTACCCGTGGAGCGGGCATAGCCAATCGCCGCCATCACCGCGCCTTGCTCGTGGCGACACAGCAGGTGTTTAACGCCGCCGTCATAAAGTGCATCGTAGACTGGCATTATCGCGCCCCCTGGATAACCAAAAACGGTTTCCACTCCCTGCGCTCGCAACGCTTGAACCACCCACTGTGCTCCATTCATAGTTATTTCCCCGACATCTTATGGGAATAACAGAATTTTATGCTGATGTTCATTTTCTGTTCCTTTCCGTTATAAATTATGCCCAACAAAAAACCCCCGACCTTTCGGTGCGGGGGTTTTCTTGAATTAGGCCTTGATTTCTAAGCCATTCTTCGTCCAAGTGCAGCCCCGCACGGTGGGATAATAATCACCACCACGCTAATCACGACTAGGCTAATCACTAGGGATAGGGCTTTCATAATAGGTTGTTCATTAATCTTCTGTCGAACGAATGCCTACAGAGTTATCACAGTCAGACATGGCGTGACAACAATTTTTTTTCATTACCACCCGTAAGGATTCCCTATGATACGTGAAAAAATTCAACGTAATCATAAGGTAGAAGCACCTCAAATTATTTTCGCTCATTGGCGTAAAAATGAGCACTCTGCGGGAAACAACGAGCATTACCGATCGTCATACAATCTTAACGGACCCTTTTCCGTGAACTATTGCGACCCACCACGCACAAATTTCATCCACTGTTGAAAAAGAGAATTATGTTCTGACGCCACCGCGCAGACTGGCGATAACGCCCTCTACTTCTTCACCCTTGCCAGACATGATGCAAATCATCAGCAAAGGGGAAATAGCATGTCATTGGCAATTACCTACACTCGGGCAATGATTGGTGTACAAGCGCCTGATGTTTATATCGAAGTTCACATCAGCAGCGGATTACCGGCATTAACGCTGGTGGGGTTGCCAGAAACCACCGTCAAAGAAGCGCGCGATCGCGTGCGCAGCGCACTCATCAATTGCGGGTTTACGTTTCCAGCAAAACGCATCACCGTCAACCTCGCCCCGGCAGACTTGCCCAAAGAAGGAGGACGCTACGATCTGCCCATTGCTCTGGCGATTCTGGCAGCATCAGAACAAATCGATGGTGAAAAGCTAAGCCGCTACGAATTTCTCGGCGAACTCGGCCTGTCCGGCACGTTACGTGGCGTAAATGGCGCGATTCCCGCCGCATTAGAAGCCATAAAAGCAGGCCGTCAGCTTATCCTGCCAGATGACAATAAACGGGAGATGACGCTGATACCGCAGGGTGAAGCGCTAATGGCCGGGCATTTGTTGGAAGTGTGCGCTTTTCTCAGTGGAGAAGAGGAACTGCTCAGTTGCTCCGATATGACGCCCGTCCCGCAGCCTGAGGAAGGTATGCTCGACCTGAAGGATATCATCGGTCAGGAGCAGGCTAAGCGCGCGTTGGAAATCGCAGCAGCAGGTGGTCACAACCTGCTATTGCTGGGGCCACCGGGAACGGGTAAAACCATGCTGGCGAGCCGATTAGGTAATTTAATGCCGCCGTTGAGCGATGACGAAGCGCTGGAAAGCGCCGCCATCAACAGTCTAATCAACATTGATGCCACCATGACACGCTGGCGAGCCAGGCCCTTCAGAGCACCTCATCATAGCTCTTCCATGGCTGCACTCGTGGGCGGAGGGTCACTGCCTAAACCCGGAGAAATCTCGCTCGCCCACAACGGTGTACTGTTTCTGGATGAATTACCGGAGTTTGAGCGACGCGTCTTAGACTCACTGCGTGAGCCTCTGGAATCTGGTGAAATTATCATTTCCCGTACCCGCGCCAAAGTATGCTATCCAGCACGCGTTCAGCTTGTCGCTGCGATGAACCCCAGCCCATCAGGCCACTATCAGGGCATTCATAACCGCTTACCTGCACAACAGATATTGCGCTACCTAAGCAAACTTTCCGGTCCCTTTTTGGATCGCTTTGACCTTTCTATCGAAGTCCCTTTGCTACCACCAGGGGTTTTATCTCAACAACATTATCAAGGCGAAAGCAGTGCAACGATTCGCGAGCGCGTGCTGATAGCAAGACAGATACAGTTGAGGCGAGCAAATAAAATCAATGCGCTGCTAACTTCACGCGAAATAGAAAAATACTGCAAATTGGAGATGGCCGATGCGGCCTATCTGGAAGACGTGATGAATAAACTTGGCTTATCCGTACGCGCCTGGCATAGGATATTGAAAGTCGCACGCACGATCGCTGACCTCGGCGATCGGGAAAACATTGAAAAAAAGCATCTTGCCGAAGCACTGAGCTACCGTTGTATGGATCGATTGCTCATCCAGCTCCACAAAAGCCTTGAATAACGAGAGCACGATCTTTTTTCGCACCAAAAGAAAATGGGGCTTTCGCCCCATTCTTAATTAATCATCACTTTCAGTGTATTCTTCTACCGCATCCATCTGCGGCTTACCACCAGACAACGTATGGAAGCGTTTAGGGCGACGGACACGTTCCAGATATTTGGACCAGATTTTTTCCAGTTCCGTTTCCGCTTTACGTTCGCCGCGACACATTGCCACAAACGATGCCTCTTCCCCAGTTACTGGTTCACGTTTGCCCAAGTCCAACTCGTTAAACGCGTAACCGTGGCGCTCCAACAGTTGTGCTTCTTTAATAGTAAAGTCGCCATGTCGGGAAAAACCACGCGGGTAGAACTTGTTATCAAAAAAACGATGAGTGGTAGAGAAGCTTTCTGCCATCTTACACGCTCCTAATTCTTCTATGGTCGTGTTGTTTATGGCGCGGAGTATTAGATAGGCTTGACATTGTGTAAAACAAAACATTTAAATCATTACGACAAAATTTTTTTGGAGATGGGCGTGGATACCGAATTACTAAAAACCTTTCTGGAAGTCAGTAGGACAAGACACTTTGGCCGTGCCGCTGAATCCCTGTATCTGACACAATCAGCGGTGAGTTTTCGAATTCGCCAGTTAGAGACGCAGCTTGGTGCCAACCTATTCACACGCCATCGGAACAATATACGTCTGACGCCCGCGGGTGAACGACTTCTACCCTATGCAGAAAGCCTTATCGGTACCTGGCAGATCGCCAAAAAAGAAGTCGCGCGATCGCAGCAACACAGCCTGCTTTCGGTGGGGGCAACCGCTTCACTTTGGGAGGCATACCTCGCTCCCTGGCTACAATCGCTGTATCAACAGCGCCCGTTGATCCAGTTGGAAGCGCGCATTGCCTTACGTCACTCGCTGGTCAAACAGCTCCATGAGCGCCAATTGGACCTGTTGATAACGACCGAACAACCAAAAATGGAAGAACTGGCGAGCCAGCTGCTGGGAAATTTCTCCCTTTCGCTGTTTGCAGCAGAAGCACACCCACACAGACAGGAGCTGCCTTATATAAAATTGGAGTGGGGTGCTGATTTTCATCAGCAAGAGACTCGCCTGTTAGCCAGCGATCAGCTTCCGGTTTTGACAACAACATCGGCCAATTTGACCCGCCAACTGCTTGAGACAACAGGCGGTTGTGCATTCTTACCCAGTCATTGGTTACAAACGCACGCCAATCTGCGGATAGTCGGCGACAGTCAACCCGTCGTGCGTCCGTTTTACGCCGTTTGGTTACAAAACAGCGATCAGCAGACGATGATTCGTCAGTTGCTGAAAACACCTATTGTGATTAATCCATGACCTGCTTGTTCACATCCAACTTAGGCACGTCTGGCTAACCAGAAGGTGCTTAACGCTTTCTGTAATCCAATGAAAGCAAACAGCAGAAAACCAATGACGATTTTTGTCCACCATGAGCTCAAGGTACCGTCAAATGTGATATACGTTTGAATCAGACCCTGAATCAGTACGCCAAACAGGGTTCCCAATACCGTACCGACACCACCAGTCAGTAGCGTACCGCCGATCACCACAGCGGCAATGGCATCTAACTCCACGCCGCTTGCCGCCAGGGCATAACCCGCTGAAGTGTAGAGAGAGAAAACAATACCTGACAGCACCGCTAACGTACTGGAGAGCATATATATATGAATCGTCGTCCGTCTGACGGGCACTCCCATCAATTCCGCAGAATAGCTACTACCGCCAATCGCATAAACACGGTTACCGAAACGGGTACGATGTGCCATCACAATCCCTAGTAGCACTACAATCAGCATAACTAACGCCAGAAAAGTAAATCGTCCTCCATCAGGCATGCGCCAGGCTAAACCCGCCAGTTGGCTATAGACCGGATGATCGATTGGAATCGACTCCTGTGAAACGATAAAGCTCATCCCTCGAACAAAGAACATGCCGGCCAGCGTGATAATAAACGCCGGCAATTTCAGCGTATCGATAATCCATCCCATCAATCCGCCAAACATGGCTCCCATCACCAGTGCAATTGCGAACGCAAAGAAAGGATCAATGCCATACGTGCCGATCAATTTGGCCAATAACACGCCGGTAAATGCAATCACTGATCCCACAGAGAGATCGATCCCGCCAGACAGAATGACGAACGTCATCCCAACTGCCACGATCCCCAGAAAGGCGTTATCCGTCAGTAAATCAAAGAAAACTCGCGTCGAAGCAAAGCCGGGAAACTGGCTGAGACAGAATAAATAGCCAGCAATAAAGACCAGAATCGTCATCAACAGGGGAAAGTGGCGTTTCAACATTATGTTTTCCTCCTGAACAAGTGATGCAGCGAAATGCGCGGAGATTGCATAATCAAAACCAGCAGAACGACGAGAGCCTTCAGGACCAGGTTGAATTCCGGCCGATAGCCAGACAGCAGGATGCCAGTATTCATACTCTGAATAATCAAGGCACCGACGACAGAGAGCAGCAAATTAAAACGCCCCCCAAGTAGCGAACCGCCGCCGATCACCACGGCCAGAATCGCGTCTAATTCCAACCAGAGGCCTGCATTGTTCGCATCCGCCCCACGGATATCTGCCGTCACGATAACGCCCGCTACGGCCGCACACACGCCGCATATGACATAAGCTGCGACCAATACCAGCTTCGTACTCACGCCAGCGTTGCGAGCCGATCGCAAATTAATACCGACAGATTCGATAAATAGCCCAAGCGCCGTTTTACGAGTTAGACCCCACAACGCCAACAGCATCACGCAGGCAATAATCACTGGCATAGGCAGATAGAACAGCGTTCCGCTGCCTAACTTAGCCAACCCGGCGTTATCAAACGTGATAATTTGACCTTCGGTAATCAGTTGAGCAATACCTCGCCCGGCAACCATCAGCATCAACGTCGCCACAATCGGCTGAATCTGTAACACCGCAACCAGAAAACCATTCCATAGCCCACACAGTGCGCCAACCAATAACGCAGCCAGCAATACGGAGGGGAGTGGATGACCAGCAGCAGTCAGTGTTGCGGCCGTCGCGCCTGCAATCGCCATTACCGCGCCAACCGATAAATCGATTCCGCCGGTTGCAATCACTAACGTCATACCTAATGCCAGCAGCGCAACGGGCGCACCGCGGTTAAGGATGTCGATAAGGCTACCGAACAAGCGCCCATCCTGAATATGGAGGGAGAAGAAGTTGGGCGCGACCATGCTATCAATCAGCAAGATGGCAACGAGAGCCAGAAGCTGTGGCACCCCTTTGGTGAACGTTAGACGCACTTTTCTGGCAGGTTTGATTTTATTGTCTGTCATCAGTCTCTCCCGTTTGTACTGCGATGGCTTGCATCACTGCGGCAACCGAGATCTCGTTATGTTCGAGATGCGCAACATGCTGCCTGTCGCGCAGCACAATGATGCGGTCGGCATAACCGGTCAGTTCCTCCAGTTCAGAAGAGATCACCAATAGCGCCATCCCTTGCTCACACAGTTTTTCAATCAGGCGAATGATTTCAGCGTGCGCGCCGACATCGATCCCCCTCGTTGGCTCATCCAGAATCAAGAAACGCGGCTCTGTTGCCAACCAGCGCGATAGCAATACTTTTTGCTGATTCCCTCCCGATAGATACTGAATTTCCTGCTCTGCACTGGGCGTACGAATCCCTAATAGGCTGATAAATTTTTCGGCGATACGAGTTTGCTCACGTAAGGAAATAGGCTTCAGCCAGCCGCGCTGCGCCTGAAGTGCCAGAATAATGTTCTCTCGTACCGTTGCCGCACCGACAATGCCATCAGTTTTTCGGTCTTCCGGGCAATAGCCAAAGCCGAGTTTTCCTGCTGCACGCGGCGTGCGAATGCTGACTTGTTTGCCATCAACTCTGGCTTCGCCGGCATCAGGTACGTTAATACCAAATATCAGTTGTGCGGTTTCTGTCCGGCCGGAACCCAGTAGACCAGCGAGGCCAACAATTTCTCCCGGACGCACGGAAAGTTCGAAGTCATTAATCGAGCCACGCCGACCATAGTGTTTAAACTGCACGATGGGCTCACCTGAGACGTCATTATGTTCGCCACGCCTCAATAACGTTTCATCAAAACTGTGCCCCAACATCATTTGGACTAATTCAATACGTGGTAATTCTGCGGCAGGCAATGTCCCCACTAATCTTCCATTACGTAAAACGGTAATTCTGTCACTAATGCGATAAACCTGATCCAGAAAATGCGTGACAAATATCATGCCGATTCCGCGGTCGCACAACTTCCGTAATATATCCAGCAGCATATCGACTTCTTTTGCATCGAGGCTGGCGGTCGGTTCATCAAGAATTAAAACTTTAGCGGAAAGATCGACAGCTCTGGCAATCGCTACAATTTGCTGGACTGCGATGGAATAATTACCAAGCGGATGGCTAACATCGATCATCAGTCCATAATTCAATAAAAGTGTTTCGGCCTGATGCAGGATTTTATGTTGATCCACGATGCCCCAGCGTGTGGGCTCATGGCCAATAAATAGATTTGCCGCAACGGACAGATTCGGTAATAGATTGACTTCTTGATAGACCGTACCAATACCCAATGACTGAGCATGAGCCGTATTGACAGGATTAATCGCCATACCATCGAGGATAATTTCACCCGTTGAGCGATGGTAAACGCCAGTCAACGCCTTAATTAACGTTGACTTCCCTGCGCCATTCTCTCCTAATAGCGCCACTATTTCGCCGTGATTAAGCGTGAAGTCCACTTGATCTAATGCTTTTACCCCCGGAAACTCAACGCTCATGCCCCGAATATCTAACAACCGTGTCGTTTCCATCAGCATCACCTATGCGACAACTTAACAAGGCTACATCACACCTGAGCAATATTATGGTAAGTAGGCTGACAATATTCACTGTCCCTTGATTGAACGGTGCAGAAAACATAGCAAGCCCACTTTCCCATAATCATATTTCTGCCAGGTATTTAGCAAAAATTTATATCAATGATAAATCCACAATATAAATATCAATAACCAAGGTCTTTCTTGGTTTCATATTCCTGCTTTGCCGTGTCAGGCAGTAATAAACGTGATTCCGTTTGAATGAATTTTTCAGGTTGTTTCCCGTCCTTCTTCATCGCTAATAAAGCATCAAAAGCAGGCCCAGCCATATTAGGTGTTAATTCAACGGTGGCATTAGCTTCGCCATTCATCATAGCTTTAAAAATATCAGGGACACCATCAATGGAGACAACTTTTATTTGTGAGCCAGGTTTCAGGCCAGCTTCTTTAATTGCCTGAATAGCGCCTATTGCCATGTCATCATTATGTGCATAAACCGCACAGATATTTTTTCCGTTCTGCTCAGCTTTAATAAAGCTTTCCATGACTTCTTTACCCTTACTGCGAGTAAAGTCTCCCGACTGTGAACGAATAATTTTTATCTGTGGATCTGAAGCTATCCCGTCAGCAAACCCTTTCTTACGGTTTATCGCAACGCTAGCCCCAACCGTTCCCTGCAACTCAACAACATGACAAGGTTTTCCAGCGGCTTCTTTCACAAGCCACTCCCCTGCTACTTTTCCTTCATAGACGCTATCAGAGGCGATAGCAGCGGTGTACAACGATGGATCGCTAACCTCAATCGTTCTATCAAGCAAGAACACTGGGATTTTTGCTTCTTTAGCTTCCTGTAAGACTGGCACCCAACCTGTCGCGACAACTGGGGCGATAAATATGGCATCTACGCCCTGAGCGATGAACGACCGCACAGCCTTAATCTGATTCTCTTGTTTCTGCTGAGCATCCGCTATTTTTAACGTTATCCCACGCTTCTCGGCTTCCTGCTTTGATACTTTAGTTTCCGCAGAGCGCCATCCTGATTCTGAACCAATCTGGGAAAAACCAACCGTTAAGGATTTTGCCTGTACGGCACCGCATAATGTCGTGCTTACAGCAACAGCTACCAGTAAACGTCTGTACATACTTAAACTCCTTCTGTGTAGCCTTACAGCTACTTAGTCAGATTTCAGGTACAGCATAGCGCTACGAATTTCTGCTGTAGCGCTACCGATGTGATGTTGGCGGGTATCACTAACAAGTGAATGCAACCTAAAAGATCGTTCTGAAAAACAACTTCCCTTCACTCAGGTTGTAGATAGTTTTAGTTCAAATATCGAACAAGGTGAATGAGCAAGTTCACAACCTGGTATTACGGTTATTTTGTGCATATTTACAGCTAAATAAGCACGATCTATCAACAGCACATCAGAGAATTTTATCTATTGAATAACAACACGTTAGACTAATTAGGCATCCAGAGGGGAGAAATAACGGAGAAATTGGAAAGAGGGATACGAGACAGGATCGAGCATAAAGTACAGATCAAAAAAAACCCTTCACAATAACGTGAAGGGTTCTATTTGGCAGGGGCGGAGAGACTCGAACTCGCGACACCCGGTTTTGGAGACCGGTGCTCTACCAACTGAGCTACGCCCCTAAATTACGCTTAACATTATGCCTGCTAAAGTTAGCAGGCATAATTTTTAATAAGTGGCGGAACGGACGGGGCTCGAACCCGCGACCCCCTGCGTGACAGGCAGGTATTCTAACCAACTGAACTACCGCTCCACCGAATTTCTCTACAACCACCAGATCGCTCCGGCTTACTGCT
>NZ_JQHM01000017.1 GCF_000749845.1 Pectobacterium betavasculorum
TATACCCGTCATACTTCAAGCTGCTTGTGCGTTGGCTGCCTTTGCTCACCCCAGTCACTTACCTGAGTAAGCTCCTGGGGATTCTCGCAGTTGCCGCCTTCACGCAACTCGAATTATTTAGGGTATATCTCCGTAATAACGGATCCCCTTTCTGACTCGGTGCCGGTAATAAGGAAGTGGCTTCATGCCTGCATTTATTGTTTCGCTTTGGCACCAGATTTTTCTGTCGTTACCTCTCTTCGTTCTTATCGCGCTCGGCTATAGCCTGATTCGCTACGGTAAATGGCCGACCACCGTGACCGATGGCATGACGCGCTTTGTCTTCTCTGTGGCAATGCCCGCGATGCTGTTCCGCCTGATGTCGGATTTCTCCAAACGCCCGGTGGTGGATGCCCGGCTGCTGATCGCTTTTTTCGGCGGCTGCCTGCTGGTGTTTGTTCTTGGCCGTATTGTGGCGCGTAAAGTTTTTCATCTCGACGGTGTCTCCGGTTCGCTTTTCGCACTAAGCGGCATCTTCTCCAACAACGTGATGCTGGGACTGCCGATTGCCACACTAATGCTGGGTGAAGAGGCAATTCCGTCCGTCGCGCTGGTCGTGGTGTTTAACGGACTTATTCTGTGGACGTTGGTAACGGTGTCGGTGGAATGGGCGCGTAATGGGGCGCTGTCGCTACAGGGCTTTACCAAAACCGCACTAGGCGTGCTGAAGAACCCGCTGATTATCGGCATCTTGTCCGGTACGGTATTCAGCCTGACGGGCTTACCGTTGCCGTCGTATGTCGATCAGCCGCTTGCCATGCTGGGGCAGATTGCCGCGCCGCTGTCGCTGGTGGCGCTGGGAATGGGGCTGGCGGAATACCGCGTGCGCGACGGCTGGCAGATCAGCACCGCGATTTGCACGATCAAACTGCTGGTTCAGCCGCTGGTGATCTGGGGGATTGCCGTCGCGCTTGGCCTGCCGGAAATGGAGACGCGTGCGGTCGTGCTGCTTGGGTCGATGGCGGTGGGCGTTAACGTTTATCTGATGTCGCGCCAGTTCGATGTACTGGGCGGCCCGGTGGCATCGAGCCTGTTGCTATCAACGGCGATGGCGGCATTAACCACGCCGTTGATTCTGACGCTGATGGGTGTGCGGCTATAGCCATCCACGCTTGGCTGAGGAAGCCTGTGGTTAGGCACTCTGTTAGTGTTATGTAATGTTTCGTGCGCGTTTGCTCTCGTGGTTTTCTGCAACCGTTGTCGCATGCGCCCGACACGGTGCGGCTCAATCGCCGCCGCCCCGTGACCCCCGGCTTTTCGCGGCGTCCATGCCGCTCATCCGGCGGTCACGCCCACCTCAGCGTAATTCTTTACGCGCGTAAGATAATAAAAATCAAAAGAGCAGACCCGTTGATCAGGGGTTCTGTTTAATCGGCGGCGGTGGTGTGGTTCTCTGTGAGCGCTGTAAATCCTTCTGTAGCTGCTGCTGGCGCTGTTGTTGCAACTGCTGATTGCGCTGCTGGAGCTGCTGATTCAATTGCTGTTGCTGCAATTTCTGGCTCTGCTGCATATTCTGCTGCAACTGTTTCTGGCTGCTGATGCCGTTCTCAAACTGCTGCTGAGGTGTGGGCGCTTGCGGCGTGTTAGCGCTTGCCAGAAGCGGCAGGCCGAGCAGCACAGCACAGGCCAATAATGTCTTAGGGTGTTTCATTAAACCTCCACACAAGCCTTCGGCCTGTCGATAAGCCATTTGTGAAACGCAAACAGCGATAATGAGATAGAAGAGTAAAGCGTTTGCGCCATGGATGGCGCAATCCGAGCGTACAGGGATGTATTCACAGCGTCTTTACGATCTATCCATTATCGCTGCTCGAACGCCTTTTTCCGTAAGATCAAGTGTAATCGCTGTGGATGAAAACGTCGTGCAGAGTAATCCGCAATCCTGCGTGCACAGGTTTTGGGTTGCCCTGTGGGAATGCGTTATACTGCGGCGGAATTTTTCTTCGTGGTTGACGCTATCTCATGTTCCATATCGCGCTCTATGAGCCTAAAATTGCACCGAACACCGGCAATATTATCCGATTGTCTGCCAACAACGGCTGTACGCTTCATTTAATTGAACCGCTAGGGTTTGATTTTGAAGAGAAGAAACTGCGCCGCGCAGGACTGGATTACCATGACCTAGCGAACGTCAGCCGTCATAAAAACTATCAGGATTTTCTGGCCGCGGTTCCCGGAAAACGTATCTTCGCCTGTACGACTAAAGGCAGCCGTCCCTACGATCAGCCGACCTACCAGCCGGGCGATGTGTTGCTGTTTGGATCGGAAACGTCAGGGCTACCAGACGAGATTCGCAACGGCTTCGAGTCAGATTTTCGTATCCGCATTCCAATGCAGTCCGACAGCCGCAGCCTGAATCTGTCCAATGCGGTAGCGATCATCAGCTATGAAGCCTGGCGGCAAAATGGTTTTGGTGGCTGCCTGTAGTTAGCTGTAGTTACATGTAGCTACTCTGTTCTACTGCTGCGCGATGGTGATTTCTTCGATAGCGGATTCACCAAAAATACCACTTCTCCGCGATAATACGGTGAAGTGGCAAGGCGTTGTTGCCACTGTTGCTCCCACTTGCCGTTTTGTACCAGCCCCACCCGGAAAGGCAGAGTCAGCTTCATCAGCGCGGGCAGGTACTCGGCGTAGTGGGTAATGGTGCTGCGCCCCTGATAGGTCTGCACCACCACTTCATCCAACTTACCCTGTAAGCGGTTCAGCGCAGAGACATCACCGGTTTTCGACCAGTCGAGCAAACCCGTGATACTGAGCTGACAATCTTCGGGTAAACGCTTGCGCAACTGTGTCAGAAATGCGACATAGCCTGCCAGTTGATAACTTTTCGCGTCAAAATCGATCTGGATTCCGACAACTTGATTGCCGTGGCGCCGCCACTTTTCCCGTAACTTTAGTATCCGGTTCAGGTGACGATCGGAAAGCTCCAGCGTGGTCATACGGAAAGCCAGCCAGACGCGGTTAACGCGCAGCTGGCTGGGCGGAATCCCCTGACGCAGGAAAACGACTTTGCCCTGACGGCGGGCGATTTCTCCCTGATGCAGATACAGCGTCTGTGCCTGATGCAGAATCGGCTGTGGTCGCACCGCTGCCCACAGCCAGAAATCCTGATAGCGTGTCGCATCGACGATGGTGGGGGCCGTGTTGATGGCTGAAAGTGCAACGTTAACGGAAGCGGCCTGCGTACAGAACGAGAGCAGGCCAGCCAAGGCAATTAACGGCGTTACCAGTAATAATCGAGCTTTTCTGCCCACTCGCTGCCTTTGTACTTGGTTTTCAGTTGGGTAAACCAGGCTTTACGCGTTGCCTTGCTGATTTCCTGTGGGCCACAGTCGTTATAGCCGCTTGGCGCATAGCAGTAGACCGCGCGATACAGGGCGTAAGTCTTGTCTTCCGGCGGCGCTTTTGGATCGGCTATCACCCGTACATAACCATCCAGACGATTATATTCAGTGCCCGCGAACTGGGTAGGTGCATTGGTGAGTCCGCTCAGCATAGTGCTTTCACCCCAGTCGAAATCCACGCTGTTATTGGTGCGGAGGAAAAACTCGCCGAGGCAGTTAATCGCGCGGGCATCATTAGGACGCTGGTTCAGCGTCGTGACCACGTCTCCCAGCGCTGGACACTGGTAGCCTTCCTCGGTGTCGCTGCCGTCCCAGTCAAATGCCGTCAAATCTTCCTGATTCCAACTCTGGTTTTCGCTGCTGACCAGCGGCGTGATGTCTTTTCTCAACTTAACATCTTTGAGATAGCTGGCGTAATCACCGTGGGTCAGTGATTTAGTTAATAGCGTATGTAGCGCGATAGCCCGTTCTTCATGGGTTTGCTGTGAGCCAGTTTGCTGACGGAGCAGATCGGCGTTAGCGCTGGTTTTCAGCACCGCAGAACGAAAACGCAGATTCTTCACCGGGCTGTCAGCGGTAAAGATGCGCTCCGGGTGTCCCGCTTTGACCAACGTTTCCGCCAGTGCCAGCTGTAGGAACTGATTTTGGCTATATCCCATATTGTGCGTTAACAACTGACGCCAGTGCGCTTCAGCCTCATCCCAACGCTCCAGACGTACCAGCGCTCGACCGCGTAATACTTGCAGGCTGAAACGCACGGTATCTGTCAGATCGTTCGCCTGTGTCGCGGGAACGCTGTTAACCACGGCGGTGTAATCTTTTTGACCATAAAACAGCTGCGCTGCCTGAAGGTAGCTGAACGCTTCCTGCATGTTGTCCTGCTCGAACAGCGGCTTCTGCGCGGTCAGCTCATCAGTGGATAATGCGGGTAATACCATCCATCCTTCATCTGAACGCAAGCGTTTGAGATCTTGCACCATCGTCAACGGCGCACTGCCCGGTGCACTGGTGAACTGCCGATTTTCCAGCAGCTTGTTGTCGATCTCATCGCTCAACTCAAGGAGGGTTTCGACGTCGGAGGTATTGTCCAACTCGTGTTGGTACGTTTTCGCTAAGGCATTCACATCGTCCATTATCCAGTAAGCGCGGCGGTATAACCCGTTAGCGGATTCGATGTATTGCCCGTCTGGATACTGTTTCAGATAGTCGCCAATCTGCTGAACGGCCAGTTGTGCGGCGGCTTTATCGGCTTTGCTGGCATCGAACATGTTGTATTCATCTAGCGCGTTTTCCATGGCTTTATTGATTGCCACACGAATCAACATATAGCGTGAGGTTTCCGCGACCCACGGCTGCGGTGAAGACGTTAACGCCTGAAATCCGCTTTCTGCCTCATCGAAGTGGCCCTGATAAAACGCCAGAACTGTGACCAGATATTGCTTGAGTGCGCCAGCATGCCCCTCATCCGGCAAACTGGTGAGGCCGGCTACCAGCGCCTCTTTTGCATAAAGCGCGTTGAGGAGATTCACACGCTGATGTGCCAGCAGCGTGCGCTGCTCATCAGTGAGCTGTGTATCAGCCAGCAATACGTCAAAAAATGCTTCCAGCGTGGAGAGATCATTGGAAATATGCCGTCCTTCGTTATCGTCAGCCGAAAACGTGGAAATAGTGCCCTGAACGGGTAAAGGAAGATTGAGTCGCTTTGCTTTGTTGAGCGTTGAAAGGTAAGGCGCATCTGCTGTGACATCTTCCCCCGACGGCAAAACCGCTTCCGTGGCCGCAATCCCCATGACTCTGTAGGCCGTGAAAGGGTCGATACGTGAACGCGTTTGATCGGGTAAAGGGTGGGGTAACGGAAGCGACATGTTATGAAGGCGACTTTGCAGCAGCATCAGATTAGCACGCGTGTCGTTGCCCGGCTGCAAATAGGGTAGGGCGGATACGCCACATTCTGAGTCGGAAAAGCCGCAAACTCCATCGCTGGAACTGAATGCCTGACTGCTCATTAACGCGCTCAGTACGCCAGCCAGCAGCGCTACTCCTTTCATGGTTAGTATCCTTCATTCAACACGGGTCTTGCCTGTTTTCGGCATGAGTGGGATCACTCTACGCAATCGCGTAAAAAACTCAATGCTGGGGAGATAAGCATAATGTGACAGGTGCCCGTGCGGGCACCTGAGAGGATGTTGCGGTAGGAACGATTTTGCCTGATTTATCGCTGATGCAACGGCAGCCAGATGATTAAGCGTAACCCGCCTAGTGGGCTGTCCTCCGCTTTTACCCAGCCTTTGTGCTGCATAATGGCGGTTTCCACGATGGCAAGCCCTAAACCGCTTCCGCCAGATGCGCGGTCACGTGCTTCATCCGTACGGTAGAAGGGGCGGAAAATCTGTTCACGATCTTCCGGGCTAACGCCGGGGCCATCGTCATCCACTTTGATGGTGATGCCCTGATTATCCACTGAGAAGGCCACTTCGATGTGGTTGTGGGAATAGCGTAGCGCGTTGCGCACGATATTTTCTAACGCACTGTCGAGCGAGGCAGGGTTGCCAAAGAGTGTCCACGGTCCCGGAGGATAGGGCACTTCCAGCGTTTTGCCCATCTGCTCGGCTTCAAAGGCGGCATCGTCCAGCACATCGCCCCACAGTTCATCGGCACGCAGGAACTCACGGGTCAGTTCGTTCTTGTGTTGATTACGTGAGAGTACCAGCAGATCGTTAATCATGCTGTCGAGCCGCTGCGTTTCCATCTCAATGCGGTTCAGCTCATTGCCTTCACCTTGACGCCGACGCAGCAGCGCCGTCGCCAACTGTAAGCGTGTCAGCGGCGTGCGCAGCTCGTGAGAGATATCCGACAGCAGCCGTTGCTGTGCGGTAACCATTCGCTCCAGCGCGCTAACCATCTGGTTAAAGCTGACGCCCGTCGCCAGAAACTCCTGCGGGCCGGACTCTAACTCAGGATGCTGACGTAAGTTGCCTTTGGCGACTTCGTCGGCAGCGTGTTTGAGCTTACGTGCGGGTTTCGCCAGGCTCCAGGCGAGCCAAAGCAACAGCGGTGAACTGATCAGCATCGTGAAGATCAGCAGCAGCAAAGGGCGGTCAAACAGCAGACTAATAAAATCGGACTGCGGACTGCTGGCAGGACGAATCAAGTAAAGCTGGTAGTTGTCATCACCATCGCGGATTGCAAAGGGACCGAGAAGCTCAATGCGGCCATAATTCTTCTTTTGCGGATGGTCGGCGTTATCTGACAGCCCGATAAAATTACGCACGATCGGGGTTTCGTGCTTCTCTGCGCCGAAAATACGACCTTCGCTGGTGACCAGGAAAAGACGTTGCCCCGGCGGAGCCCACTTTTCCAGCACCCAAAACAGCCGCAACCACCAGCGCAGATCGTTGGCTGGTGTGTTGGCGAGGTCTGCTTCAATGTGCTGTTCCAGCATGATGCCCTGCCGCTGCTCATTTTCCAGCAGGGCGGTAAGCTGGCGCGAGTCCAGCTTGGGCACCATCAGTACCAGCATGAGTACCAGCGCCAGCGTTAACCAAAAAATGGCAAAGATACGGGCGGTCAAACTATTGATCATGCAGCCGATACCATCAAATAGCCTCGTCCACGCAGCGTTTTAAACCAGGGTAAGCCATCCTTACGTTCTGGCAATTTACGCCGCAGGTTCGAGATATGCATATCGATCGCACGGTCAAACGGCGTCAGTCGTTTCCCCAGCACTTCCTGACTTAAATGTTCGCGCGAAACCACCTGTCCCAGCCGCTGTGCCAGCAGATAGAGCAGCGTGAACTCCGTGCCCGTCAAATCCAGCACGATATCGTCAAAGCTGGCTTCCTGCCGTCCGGGGTTCAGACGCAGGCCGTCGACTTCCAGCGTCGGCGCGCTGTTATCGCCTGCCTGCTGTTGATCGGTCCAGTTGGAACGGCGAAGAATCGCGCGAATCCGCGCCACCAGTTCTCTGTCGTTAAAAGGCTTCGGCAGATAATCATCTGCACCCAGTTCCAGACCAAGAACGCGGTCCAGTTCACTGCCGCGGGCGGTCAACATGATGACCGGTGTTTGATGCTGCTGTCGTAGTTCTTTTAATGTATCGATACCGTTTTTCTTCGGCATCATCACATCCAGTAATAACAGGTCAATGGTGTTATCTAATACCTGTAGGGCTTGCTCGCCGTCGTAGGCGACAACGACGTTAAAACCTTCCATTTCGAGCAACTCTTTCAATAAAGCAGTCAGCTCTCTATCGTCATCAACCAGCAGAATTTTATTCATGTTTTCTCTACCTCCAAGGGCAAAATACGACATAGATTAGCGCTATTCCATGACTTTACGTAGTTTTACATCCTCTGACGCATGTTTGCAGCAAGATGCGTAGACTCATGCTCATTGATTCACAAAATGACGTACCGCTCTGGAGAGTTATTGATGCAACAGTTCGCAACCTTATCTCTTGCTTCACTGCTTATGTTAGGCACTTTTACCGCCTTTGCAGCAGAAAGTGGAGACGCCCCGGCGAGCGGCTGGCATATCGATGATTCCGCCACAAAAGGGGCACCCGGCCAGCAAGGTATGTTCGATGGCGTGAGGCTGACAGAGCAACAGCGTCAGCAGATGCGTGATTTGATGCACCAGAGTCGTCAGGACAAACCGGCGTTTAATGCCGAAGATGTTAAAGCCATGCACAAGCTGGTGACGGCAGAAACGTTTGATGAAGCGGCGGTGCGAGCGCAGATAACCCGAATGATGGGTGTGCAAATTGAGCGTCAGATTCAGATGACCCGAGTGCGCAACCAAATGTACAACCTGCTGACGCCAGCGCAGAAAGAGATCTTAGAGCTGAAGCATAAGCAACGCATGAAAGAGATGCAGCAGCAGATATCCATGTTTAACCAGATGGCCGCGCCATCATCAGGTACAGCAAGTCATCCCGAGTAGTCGCGTGAGTGTAGTAAGTTGTAACGTAGTGCAGTCCGAGTAGTAATGTGTAGTAGGTACACACCCTGTTTTTCCTTGCCATAGACACCATCCCTGTCTTTTTGCCCTCCATGATGGAGGGCTTTTTTTTGCCTAAAATTCGGCACGAAAAAAGACAGCGTAAGGGAGTGGTAACGCGTAGAATATGACCATCAAAAATGATGCTCATGAATGTTCCCTGACCTGTCTTCAGACTTTTGGCGACATCTTCATAAAAGCACGCTGAAACACCGTTGGCCGCTCGCCGTTACATGGCGATGTCATACTTTCCCTGTACTATTGCTTCACCGCGTGAGTCTCTGCCTGACAGCGGGCGGCGCATTCTTTTATTTTAACTTTTGATGTCAATACCATGACCCGTTCTCCCCGTTCGACCGCCTGGTTACGCGTCGTCAGCCTTTCTCTGGCGGCATTCATTTTTAACACCGCTGAGTTTGCCCCTGTTGCGCTACTGTCAGACATTGCCGCCAGTTTTTCCATGAGCGCCGCGCAGGTTGGGCTGATCATTACGATTTATGCCTGGGTGGTTGGGCTGATGTCGCTGCCCTGCATGCTGCTGTCCAGCGATATGGAACGGCGCAGCCTGCTGATCAAAATCTTTATCCTGTTCGCCATCAGTAATGTGTTGTCCGGTCTGGCCTGGAATTATTGGGTACTGGTCATGGCTCGTATCGGTGTGGCGCTGTCTCATGCGGTATTCTGGTCGATTACGGCATCGTTGGTGGTACGTCTGGCGCCTGCGGATAAAAAAGCGCAGGCGTTGAGCCTGCTGGCGACCGGAACGGCGCTGGCTCTGGTACTGGGGTTACCGTTAGGGCGTGTCGTCGGGCAGTATCTGGGTTGGCGCGTGACGTTTGTCCTTATTGGCCTGATCGCTGCGGTGATTATGCTAGGCCTGATAAAGCTCCTGCCCGTGTTGCCGAGCAGTAACTCTGGTTCATTGAAGAGCCTGCCTCTACTGCTTAAACGTCCGGCTTTACTGTGCGTGTACGGCCTGACCGTCATGATCGTAACGGCGCATTTTACCGCCTACAGTTACATCGAGCCGTTTATTCAGAAAGTCGCATTGCTGAGTGAAAACTTCACGACCATCCTGCTATTAATTTTTGGCGGTGCTGGAATCATTGGCAGCATGTTGTTTAGCCGCTACAGCAGCACGTATCCGGCGGGCTTCCTGATTGTGTCGTTCGCGTTTCTGGCGGTGTGTTTGCTGTTATTGCTGCCCTTGTCGTTCAGCGCTTGGAGCCTGTCGACGCTGTGTATCGTCTGGGGGATCGCCATTATGGCGCTGAGTCTGGGCATGCAGGTCAAAGTATTAACGCTGGCATCGGATGCAACCGACGTGGCGATGGCACTCTATTCGGGGATTTATAATATCGGGATCGGCGGCGGCGCGCTGCTTGGTAATCAGGTGATTGTTCATCTGGGACTGCCTGATATCGGCTACATTGGCTCTGCGATGGCAATACTGGCGACGGTGTGCTGTATTTTTACGTTTGTTCGCTATTCCCGTGTGTTAAAAACATCATTAACGAACTGAATACGGGCAGCGACCCAGACGATCTGTTTTCTGTGAGGGCATGATGAATCCACACTATGCGCGTCTGGTGACGCTGGCGGCGGTGAGTGCAACGACCGTTGCGCTGGTGCTGTTTGTGATGAAAGTGCTTGCCTGGTGGCATACCGGTTCGGTCAGCCTGTTGGCATCGCTGGTTGATTCGCTGGTGGATATCGCCGCATCATTGGTGAACCTGCTGGTGGTGCGCTATTCGTTGCAGCCAGCAGATACTGAACATGCGTTCGGCCACGGTAAGGCAGAATCGCTAGCTGCGCTGGCGCAGAGCATGTTTATTTCCGGTTCGGCGCTGTTCCTGATCCTAACGGGGCTACAACATTCGCTGGAGCCACAGACGCTGCACGCGCCGGAAGTCGGCATGTGGGTGACACTCATTGCGCTGGTGGCTACGCTGCTGCTGGTGTCGTTCCAACGCTGGGTGGTCAAGCGCACGCACAGTCAGGCGGTACGGGCGGATATGCTGCATTATCAGTCTGACCTGTTGATGAATGGAGCCATTCTGGTAGCGTTGGCGCTCAGTTGGAGAGGCATTACGCACGCCGATTCCCTCTTTGCGTTGGGTATTGGCGGCTATATTTTATATAGCGCACTGCGTATGGGGTACGACGCCGTGCAGTCGCTGCTGGATCGTGCGCTGCCGGATGACGAGCATCGCGCTATTACTGAGGTGATTGTGAACTGGCCGGATATTCGCGGCGCACATGCGTTGCGCACCCGACGTTCAGGACAGACGCGCTTTATTCAGCTGCATCTGGAAATGGATGACGCTCTGCCGCTGGTTGAGGCGCATCAAATCGCCGATGAACTGGAACAGGCCTTACGTAAACAATTTCCAGGGGCTGATATTATTATCCATCAGGATCCGGTTTCCGCTGTACCGGAAAATCAGCGTGGGAGGTTGACGGCGTAGCTGGTGGTGTTTTCAGCATTTATGTTAAAAACGTGATTGGTCATGAAAATTTATACACAATTTAGCCTGACCTGAATCAATTCAGCTTCGGGTGTTTGTTATAATATGCTAATAAAAGAATAAGGCGTTGCTGCCTGTGTAACGGCGGCGGTGAATTTACGATAGAAGAATCCTGCAAAATTACATCTACAGGTCCAGAGGTTGTCATGATTAGAAGAATCGGAGTGTTGACGAGCGGTGGCGATGCACCAGGTATGAATGCGGCAATTCGTGGTGTGGTTCGTGCTGCATTGTCGGAAGGGCTGGAAGTCTACGGCATTTATGATGGCTATCAGGGCTTGTACGAAGATCGCATGGAGCAGTTGGATCGCTACAGCGTATCGGATGTGATTAACCGGGGCGGTACGTTTCTTGGTTCCGCGCGCTTCCCACAGTTCCGTGATGAAGCCGTGCGTCAGGTCTGCGTGGAAAACATGAAGAGACGCGGTCTGGATGCGCTGGTGGTTATCGGCGGTGATGGTTCTTATATGGGTGCCAAACGTCTGACGGAAATGGGCTTTCCCTGTATCGGGTTGCCGGGCACGATCGATAACGACGTGGCGGGTACAGACTACACCATCGGTTACTTCACCGCGCTGGAAACCGTGCTGGAAGCGATTGACCGCCTGCGCGATACCTCCTCTTCCCACCAGCGTATTTCCATTGTTGAAGTCATGGGACGCCACTGTGGTGACCTGACGCTGGCGGCAGCGATTGCTGGCGGCTGTGAGTTTATCGTCCTGCCGGAAGTGCCGTTCAGCCCGGAAGATCTGGTTAGCGAAATCAAAGCGGGCATCGAGAAAGGTAAAAAGCACGCGATTGTGGCAATCACCGAGCTGGTATGCGACGTCGATGAGCTGGCGAAATATATTGAGCAAGAAACGGGACGTGAGACCCGTGCGACTGTACTCGGTCACATTCAGCGCGGCGGTTCGCCGGTCGCGTATGACCGTATTCTGGCTTCCCGCATGGGTGCCTATTCGATTGAGCTGCTACAGCAAGGCTACGGTGGCCGCTGTGTCGGTATCCAGAATGAAAAAATGGTGCACCACGACATCGTGGACGCCATCGAGAACATGAAGCGTCCTTTCAAAGGCGACTGGTTAGAGACGGCGAAAAAGCTGTTCTGATCTAGGAAAGCCTGGGGTCACGGGGCGAGCGGCGTTTGAGCCGTCCCGTGTCGGGCGCGTGCTACGAGGTAGCATAAAAATAACGTCATTATCGCGCACGAAACTATTCCCCAAGTTACATAAAACATATGATCAAGAGACAGCACTAAGTGGAGATGCTATCTCCGTTGCTTCCCCCATTACATCAACCGCCTTAGATATATAACTAGTGAGCATATAAACACCGGTTTTATTATTTTTTCTGCGTGACCAGACCTGCTAGCCTGAAAATTCCTTCCGTCCTGATGACACACCCATTGCCGCCATGAATATCGATCTTCGCCAACTGCGCCATTTTATTGCCCTGATTGAGCATCGCAATTTTACGTCGGCGGCACAGGCGATGAAGCTGTCCCAATCCGCTTTCAGCCGCAGTATCCAGTCGCTGGAGCAGACCGTCGGCACCCGCCTGATCGATCGTATGAACCAGTTAGAACCGACGCCGAAAGGGCTGGTGGTGCTGGAGCATGCACGCCGTTTGATTAATCAGACACACGATCTGTTTAACGATATTCAGCAGTTCAATGAGAAAGAAGCGGGCGAAGTGAATTTTGGCTGTGGTCCGGCACCCGCCGCCTGGCTGATGCCGCAGGTGATCGGGGCTTTCTCCCGGCTGTACCCTAAGGTGCGGATGGTCTTTCGCGTTGATAACTGGCAGGCACTGGGCCATCGGCTCATGGCCGAAGAACTGGATTTCATCGTGGCGGACATGCGTAACTTTGAATTCGATACCCGCTATCGGGTCCAGCCGCTGAGCCAGCATCGCTGGGGATTTTGCTGTCGTAGCGGGCACCCGCTGGCGGCGCAGGAAGAGATTACCGTCGAGCAGTTCTTTTCCTATCCGCTGGCAGCAACGATTCGTCCACCCAACCTGCACCGTGCACTGGTGCAACTGAGCGGTAAGCTGGATATTCGCACCAGTATTGAGTGTGAAAATGGCTATAGCCTGTTGGACGTGGTGCGCCATTCGGATGCTATTGGGACGACCAATCATTTCAATGAGCCTGATAGGCACGGCATTCATATGTTGAAGATTGCGGGTCTGGACGACAACACCGACGAATTTTATACCCATTACGGCATCATTTATCTGGCGGACGCCCGTCTGTCTCTGCTGGCGCGTAAGCTGATCGACACCTTCGTGCAGGTCGATGGTGACCTGCACGGTGCGCCTGCGTCGCCTACAGCGGAGTGATGCTGAACTCGCTGATTTTCTGACGTGAAAATACCGTCCGAAAGCCGAAATAGCCCGGAGCAGGCGTGTTCGGATAGCTCGCGTGGAAATAAAGCACATCATCAACCCAGAAACGCGTTTCCCGTCGATCGACTTCAATCACGATACGATAGCGATGATTAGGACGTAGCAGATGCGCGGCATCGGTGTATTCGCCAAGCAGCAGGCGCTCTCCGTAACCGTCGTAATAGCGAAAGCGCGTGGTGCTGTTCCAGTTGCCGCCCATGCCGACATAATACAAGTTTAGGCTGTCATAGTCGTTGAGCTTACCGTGCCGGGTAAACAGGTTTGGGTGATGCAGGTCGCGTGCAGCCCAGAACTGATTGAGGTCGGACACACGGTCATAAGGCCGATCCGCGACCTGAATCTCTCGTGTGAAGGCGATGCGATAAGTGCCCGAGAGCGGGGCATCCAGCCAGAGCGTTAGCCCAGCGGCGCTCTCCAACGTCAGATGTTCAGGCGTGGTCTGGATTGCCGTGCGCTCAGGATCTTCCTGCTCCACCTGCCAGCGTAGCGGTTGACCAGTGGAATCCGTGGACCAGATAAGCGCCGAACGGTGCGGGGAATCGATAATGTCACGCGTGTCGTTTACCTGCGGTGAGAGGAGGAGTGTGTTTTCAGTACAGCTTGGGTCAATCATGATGATGTCCTGTAACGTGCCGTCGGGTGGCGGCATTAAGAAGAAGGAGGAATGTCATCCAACACGGCTAATAGGGCGATGGCGGTTAATCCCCACTGGGCAACGGCGTTGGTCGCCAGATTGGATGCCGTGGTGCTGCCTGAATGTTTATCAATGGTGGAGTCAATCACCGGCTCGTTGATCGGAGAGAGCACTTCAGGGGGCATCAGGTGTCGTTGCGTGAGCGTCGGGTTGGCAATGCCGCCGCTACCTGCCGTAAATTCTGCCCACGCGCGCTGCGCCAGCGTATGGTCATTCAACTGCCGTGCGGCAAAGGCGGTCAATCGGGCATGGCCTTGAGCCAGATTGAGTTTTTTCACCGTTTTACCTACTTCTGCACTTAATGCGGCTGGATCGTTATACAGCCGACAGTAGTCGAGCCACGCGCGCGTAAAGGCGGGATCGGGCAGCACCTCAACCAGCTCGCTACAGATTTCAGTCAGACCAAAAACTGCACTCAAATGTGAGATTTCCACCTGATCCGCAGGAGCGGGAAGAAATTTGCCGGTATCGGGATTGATGGCGGCGCTGCCCGTGAAAAAACCGTGCGGCTGGGCGGCCAGCGTCTGCATGCTGTTGAGCAAGCGTTCACGCATCGCTGGGTTGCCGTGACGTTCCCAGGCCGTGAGCCACGCGGCAGAGACGGCACCCCAGTCGGTGCCGAAACCCAGACTGATATGGTTTGGGTTATCGGGATGCGTCTGGCCGATTTTGCGGCTCGGTAGCACCGTGCCTAGCGTGCGCAGCGCCTCAACTTGTTCATCCATCAGTTCACCGATGCGTTCATCGGCGGTGAGGTAGTAGAGAAAACGGCGGTTGGCGACGGTAGAAATACGCAGCTGTTTGGCGCTATCGCCCCAGTGGCGGACATTGTGTCGAGATCCTAACGGACTAAAGCGTCCCAAATGGTGCACGTCGACCTCACCGGTGTGGCGTGTCATGGCTTCCGCCATACGAAACACCTCGGCGCGCCCGCTGTGCAGGAAGTAATACCAGAGCCACAGATCGGTACTCAGCTCCGAGTTATCCCACGCGTAGCCGCCCACGTCATAACGCCAGACGTGACGGTCACTGTCATAGGTATGCATGACGTCACCGAAATCCCAGAAGCCATACCATTTTCGCTGCTCGACCTCCTGCTGGTAGGCGTCGAAATATGCCCCCAACTGCTTCTCCAGACTGGTTCGTGCAGGTGTGGCGGCGGAGGCGGGAGCCCACATCGATCCAAACGCCTGTGCGTGGTATAAATCCTGTGCATCTGCCACCAGCAGTGGCGGTTGTTGCATACGTCGTGCCCGATTCACCAAGTTTTCCGCGTCGGGCGTCGCGGGCAGTACATCAATAAACAGTTCGCTGGTGCGTGCTACGCCGACCGCCGAGCCGAAGCCCGGTTCATAGTCCTCATAGGTGATCGCCAGACCTTCGCGCTGTTTGTCATGGGTATCCTGACCCAGCCCGTCATGATAAAAGCGCATATCCATCGGTTCCGCCCACGGCGACCACAGCCACAGCGTGACGGTCGCCACTTCGGTGTGAGCATTTTCGATTTCCAGACAGGCGGGGTAACTCTGCCAGAAATTGCGCAGGCCGAACGCTACGCCGCCTTTCGGCGTGCCGAGATAGCCGACGCCTGCCGCCCGTTCGCCCGTGGCGGAAAGTAGCCAACCCTGTCCGGCCTCGGTGCGTTTGTGGATCTGGAAACCGTCGGGATGGTGCTGAGTCAGGCGGTAGCTGCCAAACGCGGGGATGTAATCCAGCCGTTTGCCGACCTCCGGTGAAAAATCTGCGATCGGTGGCGTGGCCTGTCCGGCCAACTGTGCCGCGATAACGGTTGCACCGGGATCGCGACGTAGTCCGCTCAGGCCGCGTACCGCCTCACGAAAGATCCCGCCCTGATCCGAGACGAAACGTACATGGCGATCGTGCAGTTCCCCCTGTAATGGAATATCGAACGCTAACCCAAGCCCTTTCAGGCTGAGCTGCTCGTCATCGTTGTCATAGATCAGAGTGTGCACCACGCGTAGCGAGTCGGTATTCGCATAGCTATACAGCCGAATAATAAAGGGGATGCGCTTAGCCCTCTGCTGCTGCGTATGATGCGTGCCGCGTAGCGCAATCACCGTGCGCTGCGGCCCACTTTGCTCCACCGTAACTGTCTCGATCTCGCCCTGATACGTGTCCTGCGCCACTGTACTGTCCGTCTCCGCACCGCGCTGCATGCGCAATACCAGCCTGCCGTTGGTTAACGCCAGACGGTTATCCCGCCAGATTTCGTCGATCAGGCGGGAGCCTGATCGTGGAATCACGCAGCGAATATGGCCAGTATCGACTGTCCAGCCGCGATCGTGCTGGCTAACCATCCCGACGTCCGATGGCGCGCCCGCTTTGGCTGTTGGCCGCAGAATGAGTTTGTCTTCCGGCGGTGTGTCGCCGCTCAGAGCATGTGCCGACCATTTAATCGAACCGTCCGGCCAACGCGCTAGCGGCCAGCTTTGCAGGTCGTAAACCTGCTGCTGGGTGCCGTGTAACTGGAAGTTGCTATCGCTGCGCACTGCCCCCTGCGGCCAGGGTACGCCCCAGGTGACGCCACTGAAGGCGTGAGGCACCTGTCCGTCCAGCCAGCGCAGGCTGACCTGCGGTACGGTATCGCTAGCTTGGTTGGAGGCCGCTGTAAGAGATGCGGCGACCGCAGGTTTCCAGAACGGTGCCGACAGCGCGAGTAGCGTACTGTCGCGCAGGAAACGTCGGCGTGAGTAGGCCATCTTGTTCATGACATCAGCCCTTGAAATCGTAGCCGACTGAGATCCCGACCATGCGCGGTTCGCCAATCACGCCCGTTGTGGCGCTGGAACCTCTGACGGAGCGGTAATAGTTTTTATCCAGCGCGTTTTTCACCCACAGCGACACGTTCCAGCGGTTGTCACCTTGCTTGCCGCTCAGTCCGCTAGACAGATTCAGGACGCCATACGAGGGAATACGGTTGCTCTCGGAATCATCGAGCGTGCCGTAGGCCCAGCTCCGCCATGACCATTGACCGGAAACCGAGGCTTGCAGGTTATTTGGCGTATCCCATTGATAGCGCACGCGCGTGTTGTAGCTCAGCGTGGGGGATTTAAAGACGCGTTTTCCCGACATATCACATGAGACGGCGGAGATTTCTGCCGGGCAGCGGGCGTTAGGGAAGTTCAGGTAGCTGGTATCCAGAACAGTACCGGCGAGACTGATACTCAGGCCATCAACGGGGCGCAGCGTTAACTGCGTTTCGCCGCCGCGCGAGCGGAATTTCCCGGCGTTAATCAGATAGCTGGTATCCGTTTCTTCGTCATAGGCGTTGTTCTGGAAATCTTCGACGACGCTCCAGAACAGCGCGGTATTCCATTCCACTTTGCGCTGTAGCCAGTGGGTTTTGACCCCCAACTCTGCCGAACGGGTTTTCTCTGGATCGACGTACAGCGAGTCGATCCCCAGTTGCCTTGCGGCCCCGGATGACACGTTCAGGCCGCCGGATTTTTCCCCGTAGCCTAACGTGACGTAAGGCGTGACATTTGGTGCAGCGAACCAGTTCAGACTGACGGAGCCAGAAGGCAGGCGGTTGGTTTGCGAGAGTGGGCCAGAGGTAAAGTTTGCGCGGTTCCTGCGGATAAACGTTCCCTCTTTTTTCTCATAGGTCTGCCGCAGACCGACAATCACATCCAGTTTGTCAGCAGCATGCCAGGTTCCGCGGCCATAGACGGAGTAAACGGTATCCTCCAATGTGCCAAAGCGCTGCACATTAATGCCCTGATAGCCATTCCCTACCCACGTCCGTACGCGGTTGTCGTTGTAGTAACGACTGTTTGCCTCGGTATCGAGGTTCTCTCCCCAGTAATCGACGCCCAGTGAATAATCGAATTTATTGCCTTTGGGTGAGTCCAGCCAAAAGCTTTGCGACCAGACGCGATCGCGCACGTCAGCGCCGCTGTCGTGATAGAGCGGAATATTCCAGTTATCCGCTGTGCTGGGTAACACACGGAAATAGCGCAGTGATGACAGTGAATTGACGCTATAACCGCTCTTTAGTTTCCAGTTGGCTTCTACCGAGCCTCCGCCTTGTGCAACGCGAATCACGTTTTCGTCATCCATCGCGACCTGACGACCCCCGACGACCTTGAGGCCAGTCTGTTCCGCGCGGGTGCGGAAAGCGTCGGTTGCACTCACCAGAACTGAAACGGGACGCTGGGTGGAATCGCTGTAGTCGCCAGTAATTCGTAGGCTAAAACTGTCATTGGGCTGATACAGCAACTGGCCGCGCACACCGTTATTGGTGCTGCCTCCGAGCTTATGGCCGTTTTCGATATTCGTGACGTTTCCGCCGCGTTCGGTTCGGGACAGATTGATGCGTCCCGCCCAGTGGTCGCTGAGCGGCCCAGAGGCCATCAGTTTGGATTGCAGATAGCCACGCTGTCCGAACGATTGCTCCAATGAATATTCGGGCGTGAAGGTGGGTTTGCGGGTGCGAATGTCAATCGCGCCGCCGGTGGTATTAAAGCCGTAGGCGGCACCCTGCGGGCCTTTCAACACGCGAGTGCTGTCGATATCCAGTAAATCGTTAGAGATGACGCCGGGGCGGGATAAGTAGACGCCATCGACAAACAGCCCCACGCTGCCTGGCATACCGATGTTGGTGCCGCTTTCTCCGCCGTCGCCAATCCCACGGATGGTCACGGTGGTATCCATCACATCGACGGTATCGACATCCAGCCCTGTCACGAGCTGTGACAGATCTTCAAAGCGGTATATCCGCTCTTCTTCGAGCGTTTTGCCGTCGATTACCGATGCCAGTGTGGTCGGCGGTTGAGCAGTCGCACGCTGAGCGTTCACTTTCACGCGTTTCAACTGAACGGGGGCGGCAGTTGTTGCCTCGGTTCGTGAAACATTATCCGTGGTGATTTGCGTATCGGCTGCTCGCGCTATAGCAGGAAGCGTTAAGACGCAGCTCATTAAAATGCCCGACGTTATTTTGCGTTGGTGTTTTTTTAAATACTGCTGGTGTTTTTTAAAATACATAGCTTCTTCCGAATGTCGTCAATACGCTGCCGATTGCCGTGAATGTCACGGCAATACGTGGGTTATAATATTTGGGGGGAATAAATTACTGTGTTGCTTTTAGATAAGAATCATCCAGCCATTTATCGACATCAACAGGTTGCCGAATAAGGCGTGATTCATAGGCTAATGTGACGGCGCGTTTTAATTTTTCTACGAAGGCGGGATCCAATTCAGGTGAAAGACGCTCGGTTAATGGCGGCAATGTATCCCATTCGACGCGTAATATATTTTCCGGATAACCCGACTGGGTGGCTAAGAGTTGAATAAATTCATCTTTATTTTTATCGTCGCTAGCCCAGTTTGCCGCTTCTCGTTGAACTTTGACTAAGCGGCGGAGAATATCTTCGTTGCCTTTGGCAAATTTCTCATCCACCAACAGGAAGCCGCTTAGCTGGCCCGCACCGTTCAAATCGCGGCTGGATAGCGGAATGTCTGCCAGCCCTTTATCCCGTAGTGAAAGCGTATTGCTGCCGCCCCAAGTGGCATCAATCTGTCCGGCAGCTAAAGCCGCGCTGGCCGCTGCGAAATCGAGATTGATCAGCTTAACGTCAGAGGGCTTCAGACCCTGAGAATCGAGCGCGCTGACGAAGGAAAGCTCGCCCGCCGTTCCACGAAAGAGCCCGATGCGTTTGCCTTTCAGATCGGGGATTTTCTCAATGCCGGAGCTTTTCGCCACCGCCAGATAGTGATTGATACCGCGTGATGCCACGGCGATCACGCGGGTATCCAGACCGCGCGAACGGCCAATAATACTGGCTAAATCCCCCAGATAGGCCACGTCGACCTGATGGTTACCAAAGGCTTCGTTGATGACGGGGCCTGCGCCTTTGATGAACGTCCAACGTACGCTGATCCCATCTTTACTAAACTCGCGTTCCAGTAGCTTCTGACTGTGGATGACGTCAAGCAGGCCGCCGCCGCTGGGCTTTGTGCCCGCGCCAATGTCTGGCGCGGCAATACGAATTTCAGTGATCGCGGAGGTGATGCCTGACCAGGCCATCCCCATTGCCAATAAGCTGGTTACTAACCATTTTCGTCCTGATGTCGTCATTATTTTACCCGCCAGTAATGAAATTGATGAATAGGAATTGTGCTATTGCGCCTGTTTCGAACGGCGTCATATCGTGTGCAGCACCACATTTAAAGGCTTGGCAATAAACTGACTAATACAAAAAAAGCATTATTATTTTGAGTAAATAGCTAAGTCAGTATTCATCGTCTATTTCATCAATATGCAGTAAACGAAAAAAAACTATTCCAACTATGCATTAGCCTGGTGGCAATTTTTACCTTTAGTGTGGAAGTCGATTATTAACGCTATCGTCTTATCAAATAAATAAAGATTGAAATGAATATCGATATGCAGATACATACGTTGACTTTATTAAATAGTCGGGAAGAATCGATTATCAAAACGTTATTTCAGGCGACATAGTCATTGACACCTGCAACGTGAAATAGAGCGCTAAAGATATATTGTCAGGAGCAACCCATCATGACGGAATTACTCTATGCGGGAGCCGTGCCGATACCCCGGCCTTATTCACCGGAACCAGCGCCGCATGCTAGCCGAGTTAGTGGTGCGGCGCAGCAGCGCTTACCGCATCTGAAGACGACGCCCTCGTCCCGACCGGAGCGCTGGCTGGCGGTGGTAGCGACGCTGTTATTGCACGCCGGGGTGCTGGCATTGTTCAACGCCGCGTCGCCGCCGCCCGTTACGGTGCCTGCTCGGCCGCAGCCCGTCAGCGTTGAGCTGGTTTCTATGGTGGCGGAGCCTGTGCAGCAAGAGGTTGTTCCGGTTGCCGAACCTGAGGTGCCAACGCCGCAACGGGTAGAAGAACCAACGATAACCGAGCCGCAGGTGGATGAAAATGCATTGCTGCCCCCGGTTCCGGAAAAAAAAGTACTGGAAAAAAAAGTGCCGGAGAAAAAACCTGAACCAGTACCGAAAAAGACGCCGGTGAAAAAGAGCACTCCCGCGCCTAAATCGACGGCGCAGCCCCAGAAAGAAACTGCATCGGCAACGACACCGATAGCCCCCGCTCCTGTGGCGAAAAATGCAGTCGCGCAGCCCGTTGACGCACCGTTGACACCGCCGTTCGCCAATGCCGATTACCTGCATAATCCCGCACCGTCTTATCCCGACGTGGCGATTAGCCGTGGTTATGAGGGCACCGTGCTGTTGAACGTGCAGGTACGTGCCGACGGTAAGGTACAAACCATTCGGATTCATCAATCAAGCGGCTATCCGTCACTTGATGAGGCCGCCAGAGATACGGTGCTGCGCTGGTCTTTTGTTCCGGCGCGTCGCGGCAGTCAGCCGGTTAGCGGCTGGGTCGTTGTTCCTGTCGATTTTTCGCTGAACTCATGAGGTATTGGTTATGACGCTTGGACACATTGAACTCTTTTCTGCGGAAGGCGCGGTGATCCTGTTGCTACTGCTGTTTTCTCTCGTCACCTGGGGGCTGGGGCTACTGAAATTCGTCCAATATGGGCGTGCGCAGCGGCGCGATCGACGCTTTCGCGCGGCTTTCTGGCAGCAAGATGACGTCAGCCAGACGCCAGAAACCAGCGCAAAACAGCCCGGTTCACTCGCTAATCTGGCGCTGGCTGCGGTCAAAGCGCCGGAGCGAATCAGCGGGCAGCTTGCCCTGAATATTCATCTGCCCGATCGGGTTGAGCGCGCGCTGCAACAGCAGATTCAGCGTGAGCGCCGTACGTTGGAAAGCGGGCTGGCGGTTCTGGCCAGTATTGGCAGCACGTCACCGTTTATCGGTCTGTTTGGTACCGTCTGGGGCATTATGGCAGCGTTGCAGGAGATCGGTCTTTCTGGTTCTGCCAGTCTCGACACTGTCGCAGGGCCGATTGGCAATGCGCTGATAGCGACCGGAATAGGGATTGCTGTCGCGGTTCCTGCGGTGCTGATCTACAACTACTTTTTGCGTCGTCTCAAGCTGGCCGTCGCGGATATGGATGACTTTGCGCATGATGTCTACAGCGTAATGCAGGCGAACGATTTTCATGTCAGTACGTTTCACCCCGGTGAGGAACCCTCGTCCGCTGCTTTCTCCGTGAAGAACCTGAGAGAGGTGGTCTGAGATGGCGTTTACCTCGCGTAATGATGACGATGTGATGAGTGAAATGAATATCACACCGCTCGTGGATGTCATGCTGGTATTGCTGGTGGTGTTCATTGTCACCGCGCCGATGCTGACCAATGCCATTCCTATTCAGCTACCAAAAACGGCGGCAGTAGCCCCGGCCGACCGCACTGATCCAATCGTTATTAGCATTGATGGTGAGCAGCGCCTCTTCATCAATAAAGAAAATCTGGCGCGGGAACAACTGGTACCACGTCTGCAACAGGCTAAAGCAGGTAATGCGGATCTGGTTGTGCAGGTGCAGGCGGATAACGAAGCGAATTACGGTGATGTTGCTGCGCTGCTGGCCGATGTCGAGCAGGCGGGGATTACCCGTCTCTCCCTGCTGACGCAAAAATAACACTGCGGATACCGACGATCATGATGCCCAAATCTCCGCTGCGGATACGTTCTGCTCCTGATACCTCTCTGACCGCCGTTGCGTTGTCGGAGGGATATTCTGCGCTAGCCATTCCACTGATCGTGTCGCTCGTCGTGCCGCTGCTGGTACTTGCTAGCTGGTGGCTTGCGAGTTGGCATGGATGGATGTCTGAACAGATCCTGCCTTCGCCGCTGGCGGTGGTGAATAGTGCACGAGATTTTATTCCTGAAGAGCTGATTCACCAGTTACCCATCAGCCTGATGCGGCTGGTGATTGGTTTCAGCGGCGGCATTGTGCTGGGTCTGGTATTGGGCAGTCTATTCGGTCTGAATCGACGGTTGAATACGCTGTTTATGCCGCTATTTACCGTCATCGCGCAGATCCCGACGTTAGCCTGGATCCCGCTTTTGATGCTGTCACTGGGGATCGGGGAAGCGCTGAAATTGGTGGTGCTGGTGAAATCGGTCACGGTGCCGGTGACGCTCTACACGTGCGCCGGTATTCAACAGACGCCACAAAAATTGCACGAAATGGCGCGTAGCCTGCGTCTATCACCGGCTGCCTTCCTGCGCTATCTGATTCTGCCTGCGATGTTGCCTTATGTGATGACGGGCGTTCGGCTGGCGTTTTCTACCGGATGGGTCGCCTTGATTGCGGTTGAGCTGTTGGCATCCAGCGAAGGGCTGGGCTATCTGTTGGTACAAAGCCGCCAGCTGTTCATGTTGGATTTTGTATTCGTCTGCATTCTGATCATCGGAATATTGGGGTTTGCCGGGGAACGTGTGCTGCTGAAGCTGGAGCGTCGCTGGATTCACTGGCCTGCACCGGTGCTCGGGCGCGATAGCCTGAGTTATGCACTGCCGAGCCTGTCGTTGACGCCTTGGTTAGCGCCATTGATATTGGTTGCCCTGTGGCAGATAAGCAGTGCGCGAGAGTGGGTGAACGTGGCTTTTCTTCCCGCGCCGAGTAGCGTGATTGACGCGCTCTGGGCGGGGGGGATTCAGGGAGGGCTGTGGGCCGATCTCAATGCCAGTCTGCTGCGTGCGCTACAGGGTTTTATGCTGGGGAGTGCGATCGGTGTACTGGTCGGTGCGTTGCTCGGCGGCTGGCGCATCGCCGACAGGCTGTTTAATCCAGCGTTGTCCGCGTTGCGCTGCGTGGCGCTATTTTCCTGGCTACCGCTGATCACGGCCTGGTTTGGTTTAGGCGAGAGCGCGAAAATCGTATTTATCGCTGTGGCTGCATTCTTTCCCGTCATGCTGGCGACCCGTCAGGGAATCGCCCAGCTTCCACCCGCGTTATTGGAAGTGGCACAGGTTCTGCGTTTAACACCAGTACAGACGCTCCGCACGCTGATATTGCCCAGCGTGTTACCGCCGATGTTTTCCGGCCTGCGACTCGCGTTGATGCATGCGTGGACGGGAGCGATTGGCGCCGAGTATTTCATGCCGTCGGGAGAGGGATTGGGCGGCATGATGATTCGCGCACAACAACTGCTTGAATCCGATCGCATCATGGCCGGTGTGGTGCTGATTGCGGTGGTGGCCGCACTATTTTCCCGGTTGATTACCTTGTCTGAACGGCGGCTGACCCGCTGGCGCTTTGCATGACGGCTAACGGAGGAACGATGTCCCTGCATTTTCAGCACATTACCAAACACTTTATCGTCAACGGTGCCCCGCTGACGGTGTTACAGGACATCGACTTGTCGCTGCATGCTGGCGAACTGGTTGCAGTCATTGGTACCAGCGGCTGTGGTAAATCGACGCTGCTGCGTTTAGCGGCTGGGATTGATACCACCGGGCACGGACGAATTCTGATTGGCGATCGGCCTGTAAGCGGCATTCCCGACGAGGTTAGCCTGGTGTTTCAGGAGCCGCGTCTGTTTCCGTGGCTTACCGTGACGGACAATATTCGCCTCGGTATGCTCAACCTCAATCTTTCTTCTGCCGAAATTGCGCAGCGAATTGCACATTATCTCCAGATGATGGGGTTGGAAGACTTTGCCGACGCGTGGCCGCATCAACTGTCAGGTGGGATGGCACAGCGTGTGGCGATCGCCCGTGGGCTGGTGTCGACGCCGCGCATTCTCTTGCTGGATGAACCTTTCGGCGCGCTTGATGCGCTGACCAAACAGCAGTTACAGGAACGTCTGGCGGAGATTCGCCGACAAACGGATTTGACGATCTTGCTGGTGACGCATGATGTGGAAGAGGCCGTGTTTCTGGCGGACAGAGTGGTCGTCATGTCACCCCGTCCCGGTCGGATTAGTGCAATTCTACCGGTCAATTTGGCTTATCCGCGTGACCGAACCAGCACCGCCTTGTTGGAGCAACGCCAAGCGGTCAGTCAGGCGCTGCATCAGGCGGATACCGTTGAAGCCTGAGCGATCGCTTCCTTCCTAATTTTTAGCATCGACAGTCAGGCTGTTGATAAATTTATTTTGCTGAACGAAAACGGTAGTAACGGAATAGAAGAGTAAAGCGTTTGCGCCAGGGATGGCGCAAGCCGAGCGCACAGGGATGTGTTTACAGCGTCTTTACGATCTATCCGTTACTACCGCTCAACGGATTTTTACAGAATCCGCCGTGGAAAAGGCGGTTTTTTCTTTTCTGTTCGCCACGCGAGATCATTCATTTTCAACATAGTGAAGTGCTGTCATTAACTGGCATAATGCGCATGTCATTCTCGGTCAATACCTTAACAGGATATTCCTATTGGGTATGCGCAGGTGTGTTGGCCTATACTCGTCATACTTCAAGTTGCATGTACGTTGGCTGCGTTCACTCACCCGAATCACTTACTTAAGTAAGCTCATCGGGATTCCTTCTCTTGCCGCCTGCCTGAAACTTGAATTATTTAGAGTAGACACTCGTTAAGGCCGCGCCGGTTAATGCCGATGCATAATCGTGACCGAGAGAAACACTTATTGCCGATACTTGCCGGTGAAAAAGGGCGGGTATATATCGTTATTATTGAGGTTTTCGCATGAAAAAAGTTACCGTTGCCGCAACACAAATGGCGTGTTCCTGGGATCTGCCCAAGAATATCGAAAACGCTGAAAAACTGGTGCGACAAGCGCATGCAAAAGGCGCGCAGGTTATCCTGATTCAGGAACTATTTGCCGCACCGTATTTCTGCATCGATCAAAGCCCGGAGCACTATGCGCTGGCGCAGGAGCTGGAAACCAGCCCGCTGATTAAGCATTTCTCTGCACTGGCGGCGGAGCTGAACGTGGTGCTGCCGTTGAGCTTCTTTGAGCGTGCCAATAACGCCTATTACAACTCGCTGGTGATGATTGACGCGGATGGTTCCGTGTTGGACGTTTACCGCAAAACCCACATTCCGAACGGTCCGGCGTATCAGGAAAAGCAGTTCTTCATTCCTGGCGACACTGGCTTTAAAGTCTGGCAGACGCGCTACGCAAAAATTGGCGTGGGCATTTGCTGGGATCAGTGGTTCCCAGAAACTGCACGCAGTCTGGCGTTGCAGGGCGCAGAGCTGATTTTCTATCCGACCGCGATTGGTTCTGAACCCGCTTATCCGGACATCGACAGCCAGCCGCATTGGACTCGCGTTCAACAAGGCCACGCCGCTGCGAATCTGGTGCCGGTAATTGCCTCTAACCGCATCGGTACAGAAGCCAGTAAATACATCGACGGTCTGGAAATGACGTTCTACGGTTCTTCTTTCATTGCCGATCAAACCGGTGCGCTGTTGGCTCAGGCCAATAAGACGGACGAAGCTATTCTGGTGCATGAATTTGATTTAGAAGCGATTGCTGCTCAGCGCGCCTCATGGGGCCTGTTCCGTGACCGTCGTCCAGAAATGTACGACACCATTGCCAGCTCAGACGGCAAGACCCGGAGATAAGTGATGTCACAGTTAGCAACTCCTCATCTCACGACGCCACATCAGGATGGTTTTGCGATGCCCGCCGAGTGGGCACCGCATGATGCCGTGTGGATGATCTGGCCATATCGTACTGACAACTGGCGCGAGCAGGGCGTTCCGGCGCAGAAAACGTTCGCACGCGTGGCGGAAGCCATCGCCCAAAACACGCCTGTTATCATGGGCGTGCCATCACGCTACATGGCAGATGCACAAAAAGTAATGCCGGTAAATGTTACGCTGGTGGAAATGGAGAGCGATGACGCCTGGATGCGCGACACTGGCCCAACCATCGTGCTGAATCAGGCTGGTGAGCGTCGGGGTATCGACTGGCAGTTCAACGCCTGGGGCGGTGAGCTGGGCGGTCTGTACGAAGACTGGCGTCAGGATGAGAAAGTCGCGGTGCAGGTGCTGGATTATCATCAGGCTGCGCACTATGCCGCACCGCTGATTCTGGAAGGCGGCTCGATCCATGTCGATGGTGAAGGCACGTTGCTAACTACGGCGGAATGCTTGCTCAATCCGAACCGTAACCCGCACCTGAGTAAAGCCGAAATCGAACAGCTGATGCGTGATTATCTCAGTATTTCGACGATTATCTGGCTGGAAGAGGGCGTGTACAACGACGAAACCGACGGGCATATCGATAACATGTGCTGTTTCGTGCGTCCCGGTGAAGTCGCGCTGCACTGGACGGATGATGAAAACGATCCGCAGTATGCACGCTCCGTCGCGGCCTATGAGGTACTGTCGGCCGCGCGCGATGCGCAAGGGCGTGAGTTGAAAATCTGGAAACTACCGGCTCCCGGCCCGCTCTATGCGACCAAAGAGGAAGCGCAGGGTGTGGACAGCGGCGATGCGGTTGAGCGCCTTGCCGGTTCTCGTCTGGCAGGATCTTATGTGAATTTCCTGATTAGCAATCAGCAGATCATTTTCCCTCTGCTGGATGAGAAGACGGATGACGTTGCACGCGATCTGCTGCAACAGATGTTTCCTGGCTACGTGATTAGCGGTGTGCCTGCGCGGGAAATCCTGCTGGGCGGGGGAAATATTCACTGCATTACGCAGCAAATCCCAGCGGTGAAGTAGCTATTGAGCCGTTAACTGACGGTTTAAAAGAAGGGCGACGGCAGTGAGTCCGTCATAAAAAAGCCGGTTGGCGCAATAGCGTGAACCGGCTTTTTGATTAGACGAACCTTTGGCCGCCCATTTTCGATAAAGCTTAGCCGCGTTTAGCGTCGGCTGCGGCTTTCACGATAACGGCAAAAGCGTCGGCTTTCAGTGATGCACCACCGACCAGCGCGCCGTCGATGTCTGGCTGAGTGAACAGCTCTGCGGCATTCGCCGCATTAACAGAACCGCCGTACTGAATGATAACTTGCTCGGCAATAGCAGCATCTTGTTTAGCAATGTGGTCACGGATGAATTTGTGAACAGCCTGAGCCTGTGCTGGGGTTGCTGATTTACCGGTACCGATAGCCCATACGGGTTCATAGGCCACAACGGTGTTTTCAAAGGCTTTTGCGCCCAGCGTATTCAGCACAGCGTCCAACTGACGTGCACATACCGCCTCCGTCTGGCCTGCTTCGTTTTCCGCTTCGGTTTCGCCAATGCACAGCACCGGAATCAGGCCCGCGTCTTTCAGCACGCCAAATTTCTTCGCAATGAATTCATCGCTTTCTTTATGGTAGGTGCGGCGCTCAGAGTGGCCGATGATGATGTATTTTGCGCCGATATCTTTCAGCATGTCGGCAGACGTTTCACCGGTGAAAGCACCAGAAAGGTTCACGTCGACGTTCTGCGCGCCCAGTGCAATGCGGCTACCTGCCAGTTGGTGATTAGCCTGATCGAGGTAGATTGCAGGGGGGGCAATCGCTACACCGCAGCCGTCAACGGTGCTGAGCTCTTTGCGCAGACCCGCGATCAGTTCGTTGACCATGTGAGTGCTGCCGTTCAGCTTCCAGTTACCCATAACTAATGGATGTCGCATCTTTTTTCCTCCAGCCGGAATCGCTAATGAATCAATGCATTAATGCATTAATGAAGTAAACAGTACTGCCTATCAGGCAATATAACTTGCCCACAGTATAGAGACGAAATGTGACCGTGGCTCTGTTTTTCGTCATTAATTACTGCATTGATCACGGTTCAGATAGCGTTAGCTTAATCGGTTCAACAGCAAAAGTTAGCCCTTTTTCGCCGTCATCTGCAACGACATAGCGCAAGGCACCTTCCGTTTGCTGGTAAAAGCGCTGTCCTTTGCCTTTCCCCAGCAATTCGGTGACTTTTTTTACACTCTGTTCTTCCGTCAGTGATGGGGCGAACGTGCGTGCGAGTGCTGCCATATAGTCTATGGCCTGTTTGCGACGTGCTGCGGTTTCTTGTTCGCTTTGCGGCTGCGGTAGCCAGGTGATTTGCAGCGTTTTGATTTTTCCTGTGCCTTTCTCCAGTGCGGTTGAAGCATAGAGATGCTCGTTGATCCGGCTGGCGGCACGGGTCAACATGCTGATGTTATTGCCGATATCGACCACCCGAAATTCACCGATCGGCAGCGTGGGGTTGCTCAAGTTGTAGCGAGAACGGAATTGCATGATGGTTTGATCGAAGGTTGGGGCTCCGGCCAACAGGTATGGTGCATTGGCTGATGTCTTGGGAGGAAACGTCGGATCGGCTCCCGCATGAGTCTGGTAGAGCACCAGCGATGATAAAACTAAAAGTGAAGCGATGCGTTTTCGTGTCATAGGGATTCGGGTCAGCCACTTCAGAAGATGTCCAGGCCGATAACGGCAGAATACGTTTGATTAAAGCGGCATTTGTATGTCGTTGTCAAAAATAGTGCACTGTTGCCCGAAATCGCACGGGCCTGTCAAAAAATAGTACGAAGTTGTCAAAAATCGCGTAAAGGTTGCAGGTAACCATCTTGGTTGAGGTAAAATCGCTCAGACTAAAATACAGATTCATTCGGCCAGACAGGCTAATCATTCAGGGCGTTATCGTTAATGACATTACAGCAATGGTGCTTCTCATTTAAAGGCCGTATTGGCCGTCGTGATTTCTGGCTTTGGATGGCTATTTGGGTGGCGCTGATGGCGGTATTGTTTACGCTTTCTGGTCAAAGTTGGCTGGATACGCAATTGACGGCGTTTGGTTTGGTGGTACTGCTGTGGCCGACAGCGGCGATGATGGTGAAACGGCTGCACGACCGTAACAAAAGCGGTTGGTGGGCGCTGCTGTTAGTGGTGGCGTGGATACTGGCCTCAGGGAATTGGTACATGTTTTCTGCCATCTGGCAGTGGGGCATTGGCCGTTTCTTGCCGATCCTGATTATCGTGATGACGTTGCTCGACTGCGGTGTTTTTCTGGGAACAAAAGGGGAAAATCGGTTTGGCGCAGAGGCGGAGCCATTTCGCTTCCGCCGCTGAGCAACGCGTGTTGCTTACCAATAGTTCTCGGCGGTCATATGACCGGGTCTGCGACGCAGGTGCTTGGTCATCTGCCGCTCTTCTTTCAGCAACAGTTGAGTATCACGTACCATCTGTGGGTTACCGCACAGCATGACATGACTGGTGGCGGTATCCATCGGTAAGCCCACGGCGGCTTCCAGTGCGCCGTTGCTGATCAACGTAGGAATACGGCCTGTTAGCGAACCAGGTTCCTCTTCTCGGCTGACCACCGTTTGAATATGCAGTTTGCCGTGGTAGCGCTGCTGTAACTGCTGCATCAGCGGTAGATAGCTCAGGTCGCGTGAGAACCGGGCGGCGTGAACCAGCACGATGTTCTTAAAACGCTCCAGATCCTTGCCTTCCTGAAGGATCGACAGGTAAGGGCCGATGCCTGTGCCAGTTGCCAGCATCCACAACGTTTCACAATCAGGAATCTCTTCCAGCACGAAAAATCCGGCAGCCTCTTTGACAATCATGATTTCCGAACCGGGCTGCATGGCATGCAGATGAGGGCTAAGTTTGCCTTCCGGCACGGTCACCAGATAGAACTCAAACGTAGGATCGCTGGGGGCATTCACGTACGAATACGCGCGTTGCACTTTTTCACCCTCAATCTCCAGCGCCAGCTTGCCATACTGCCCGGCAGTGAATGAATCGATGGGCGCGTGAACCCGAATGCTAAACAGACTTTCCGTCCAGTTTTCCACCTGAACCACTTTGCCTGTCACCCATTCAGCCATATTTTTCTGCTCCTGTTGCTTGCGTTATTCCCGTCATACTTCAAGCGGTATGTACGTTGGCAATACTCGGCTCATCTCTGAGCCTCGCCCTGAGGGGTCGCCGCAAGCGGCGTTCAAATTGGCTAAGCCAATTTGTTCTTACTCACCCCAGTCACTTACTTCAGTAAGCTCCTGGGGACGCGCGCGATTGCCGCCTGCCTGCAACTCGAATTATCCAGAGTATCGATACCACTATTTGTACACGTAAGTCGTGCATCTAAGATACGCTATTTATTAACAATTGTGAAACAATCAGTCAGTTGGGCTGTACTTGCTACAGCAGGAACTCGTGTAGCTTGCGATCCTTACGATCCAGATAGTGCGTCGATTTAATCCGGCGGATCGTGCGAGATTTACCGCGGATCAACAGTGTTTCTGTGGTGGCCATGTTGCCTTTACGTGCGATTCCCTCCAGCAAGTCACCTTTGGTTATGCCGGTCGCGGAGAAAATCACGTTGTCGTTACGCGCCATGTCATCAAGCTTGAGGACGCCACCGGCTTCGATGCCCATTTGCTGGCAGCGTGCCAGCTCATCTTCACCGATACGGCGGTTTTCAGCGCTATCTCCTTTGACCTGATGACGAGCCAGCAAACGCCCCTGCATGTCGCCGTCAAGCGCACGGATAACGGCCGCCGAGATGACGCCTTCTGGCGCGCCGCCAATGCCGTACAGCACGTCAACTTCACTGTCCGGCATGCAGGTGAGAATGGATGCGGCTACGTCGCCGTCTGGAATCGCGAACACTTTCACTCCCAGTTGTTGCATTTCCGCGATGCAGGCATCGTGGCGCGGTTTAGCCAGCGTTGTCACGGTTAATTGGCTGAGCGGTTTACCCAGCTTTAGTGCGACATTGCGCAGGTTGTCCGCCAGCGGCAGGTTGAGGTCAATCGAGCCTTTCGCTTCGGGGCCGACGATTAGCTTCTCCATGTACATGTCTGGCGCGTGCAGAAACGCACCTTTTTCGCCGACGGCCAGTACGGCCAGCGCATTCGCCTGACCCATCGCTGTCATCCGTGTGCCTTCAATCGGATCGACAGCAATATCAACGGCATCGCCCTGACCGGTACCGACTTCTTCACCGATGAATAGCATGGGCGCTTCGTCGATTTCCCCTTCGCCGATGACAATTTGACCGTTGATATTGACCTGATTCAGCATAATCCGCATCGCCTGTACGGCGGCATTATCGGCGGCGTTTTTATCGCCACGACCTAACCACTTATAGCCTGCCAGCGCGGCTGCTTCGGTGACGCGAGAGAACTCAATGGCTAATTCACGTTTCATAAATACCTGTCTGTTGTCGATCGGGAGGGAGTCGCCTCATGTTAGCCATTTAAGCCTGAATTTACTCGCCCAGTTCCCGTGGTCGCCCCGGGTATCTCGGTTCTTAAACGATCAACATTAGGATATGGAATAGGATTTTATCACAACGGGGAAGGGCAGCGGTTAAGTGATGCGGAAAAATCGGGCGCGACAGGCGCGCCCGATAGGGGGGTTACGCGTCGTGATCTTCCCAGTTACGGGCGCGGGCAACGGCTTTCTGCCAGCCGCTGTAGCGAACGTTACGCTCCACGGTTTCGATGCTGGGACGAAATTCACGCTCAATAGTCGCTTTGCTCTTCACTTCATCCAGATCGTTCCAGAAGCCAGTGGCAAGGCCAGCCAGGAAAGCGGCACCCAGTGCGGTGGATTCACGTACTTCCGGGCGTTCCACGCGCGTGCCGAGGATGTCGGACTGGAATTGCATCAGGAAGTTGTTGGCGACTGCGCCACCGTCAACACGCAATGATTTCAGCCGCGTATCAGCATCTGCCTGCATAGCATCCAGCACGTCACGGGTCTGGAAGGCGATGGATTCCAGCGTTGCACGAATGATGTGGTTAGCATTCACGCCACGAGTCAGGCCGAAGATCGCGCCACGGGCATACGGGTCCCAGTAAGGAGCGCCCAAGCCGGTGAAAGCGGGTACAACATAGACGCCGTTGGTGTCCTTCACTTTCGTCGCGAAGTACTCGGAATCCATGGAGTCGCCAATTAGCTTCAGCTCGTCACGTAGCCACTGGATGGATGCACCGCCAACGAACACGGAGCCTTCCAGCGCGTAGTTCACTTCGCCGCGTGGGCCGCAGGCGATGGTGGTCAGCAGACCGTGTTTGGACTGCACCGCTTCTTTACCGGTATTCATCAGCAGGAAGCAGCCCGTGCCATAGGTATTTTTCGCTTGTCCAGGGCTGACGCAGAGCTGGCCGTACAACGCCGCCTGCTGGTCGCCTGCGATACCGGCGATAGGAATACGCGTGCCGCCTTTACCGCCGATGTTGGTCTGACCGTAAACCTCTGAAGAGCCGCGTACTTCTGGCAGCATCTCGCGCGGGATATCCAGCGCTTCCAGCATACGGGTATCCCATTCCAGCGTATGAATATTAAACAGCATGGTGCGGGAAGCATTGGTGTAATCCGTTACGTGAACACGCCCTTGCGTCATTTTCCAAATCAGCCAGGTATCGACGGTACCAAACAGCAGTTCGCCGCGTTTGGCGCGTTCACGGGAGCCTTCAACGTGATCCAGAATCCATTTCACCTTGGTGCCAGAGAAGTAGGGATCGACTACCAGTCCGGTGGTATTGCGAACGTACTCTTCCAGACCGTCTTTCTTTAGCTTCTCGCAAATTTCAGCGGTACGGCGGCACTGCCAGACGATGGCGTTATAAATCGGCTTGCCGCTCTCTTTTTCCCATACGACGGTGGTTTCACGCTGGTTGGTGATACCAATACCCGCGACTTCATCCGCGCTGATATCGGCTTTCGCTAGCACTTCGACCAACGTTGAGCTTTGCGTCGCCCAAATTTCCATCGGGTCATGCTCGACCCAGCCCGCCTTTGGATAAATCTGGGTGAATTCACGCTGTGAAACACTAACGATATTCGCATCGTGATCCAGTACGACAGCGCGGGAACTGGTTGTGCCTTGGTCGATAGCGACAATGTATTTTTTTTCCGGGTTCATAAATCCAATCCTGTAATGATTAACCGTGAAATAGGATGGTCGTGGCGTTAAGTTTAACGGCTTTCACGACGCGTGGTAGCTTCTGCCTCGGGTTCGCATACATCGCATGGCAGATTACGGCCAATCAGTGCGCGATAACCGAAGGCACCCAGACAGGCACCAATGATGGGGCCAAAAATAGGAACCAGGAAGTAAGGGATTTCGCGTGCGCCGGTAAAGGCGACGTTGCCCCAGCCCGCTAGAAAAGCGAACAGCTTAGGGCCAAAGTCACGCGCTGGGTTGAGGGCAAAGCCAGTCAGCGGCCCCATGGATGCACCGATAACGGCAATCAGAATACCGATCAGCAGGGGAGCAAGCGGCCCGCGTGGGATTCCATTACCATCATCGGTCAGTGCCAGAATCAGGCACATCAGAATCGCGGTGATGACGGTCTCAACCAGCAGCGCCTGCATAACGGAAATGTGCGGATTCGGATACGTCGAGAAAATGCTCGCTAAGCTCAGGCTTTCCGTACTGCCGCGCACCATATTGTTGGTTTGTTCAAAATCTACGAACAGATTGTAATACAGCCCGTAGACCAGTGCGGCGGCACAAAATGCCCCTGCAATCTGCGCCACAATGTAAGGCAGAACCTTGCGTCCATCGAAACAGGCAAACAGCCACAGGGCGATAGTGACGGCTGGGTTGAGGTGAGCACCGGAAATGGCTGCGGTCAGATAGATTGCCATCGCAACCCCCAGACCCCAAATGATGCTGATCTCCCACTGTCCGAAGCTGGCTCCCGCCAGTTTCAATGCGGCGACGCAGCCGACACCGAAGAAAATCAGCAGGCCAGTGCCGAGAAATTCGGCGATGCACTGGCCTCTTAGCGTTGAACGTTCTGCTTGGCTCATAATTTTTTTCCTGCTGGGTAACGTACAGAGTGGTAGGCCTAAGGATACCGTCTGGCGGCATCCTCTGTTTTAAATGTATTTATGATGTGAATTTATCGTTAATGAGCGAAAACGAGAAATATCGAAATTAAAATGTGTGTTGCGTGTCAAAAAAATGAGCGTATTCGCTTATAAAATGACTCGTAGTGGTTTTTCGTTCATGGGTGATAGTAACGCTCAGGTTAAATTTATTAACACAATAGACGTAACGGGGAAGCGAACGGGGGCGTTTGCAGTTTGAATCGCTTGTTTTTTGGTTTGTATTGCCCGTTTTTCAGTTTGTACTGATAGTGTTAAGTAAGAAAAGCTGCGACACTCGCGTAGTGGGGGACGTGCGCTAGACAGGGGGCCATTGGCTACATACAATTTCGTTATGGTCTGTCTTGCCAGCCGTCCCGCGGTCAGGACTATGTTTGCGGGCGGATGACGCGACACCGTGAGTGTTGGTTACAGAGTCCGAAAGCCAGCGTTAACCGATCTTTGCCTTGTTGCGATTAAAAGGGGTTTGAAGAATGTCATTTGAAGTGTTTGAAAAGCTGGAAGCGAAAGTTCAGCAAGCGATTGATACCATCACGTTGTTGCAAATGGAAATTGAAGAGCTGAAAGAGCAGAACAACACGCTGTCGCAGGATGTTCAGGCGGCAGCGGGTTCACGTGAAGCGCTGGTGCGCGAGAACGAACAGTTGAAAGAAGAGCAAGTGGTGTGGCAAGAGCGCCTGCGTGCGCTGTTAGGCAAAATGGAAGAAGTCTAATAGGACTTTTGACAGCCTGAGAAGCCTGTTTCACTGAAGTAGAACGGTGATAATGGGATAGAAGAGTAAAGCGTCCGCGCCAGGGACAAAAACGTCAGGAACGTTTTTGAACGTCGCTTGCGACGGCTCTGAAAGGGGGAATCTCAGGGATGAGATTCCTATCTGCGCGGCTCGAGCGTACAGGGATGTATTTACCGCGTCTTTACGATCTACCCATTATCATCGCTCGACGCCATCAATCCCTGACAATTCAACGATATTATTCAATATCCAGCGGATCTTCCGACAGAATAATGCCTGTATTATCGGCATACAGATGGTCACCGGAGAAGAAGGTTACGCCGCCGAAGTTGACGCGAATGTCGCTTTCGCCGATGCCTTCGCTACCTGCGCCGACCGGAATCGCTGCCATCGCCTGAATACCGATATCCAGCTCCGCCAAATCGTCAACCTGACGCACGGCACCATATACGACAATGCCTTCCCACTCGTTTTGGGTCGCCAGCCGGGCGATTTCGGCGTTGATCAACGCGCTGCGCACTGATCCTCCACCATCGATCACAAGTACGCGCCCGAGGCCGTTTTCTTCAAGGAGGTCGAAAAGCAGGCCGTTATCCTCAAAACATTTCACCGTGGTGATTTTGCCACCAAATGAAGTACGCCCGCCAAAGTTGGAGAACAGAGGCTCAACAACATTCACCTCTTCGTGGTAGATATCGCACAGTTCGGAAGTATCGTATTTCATAGGATTAACGTCAGGTTGCCGCCGGAATCATGAGTATATCCCTTTCTGGCCGCTGTTGGCAAAATCATCAAATGTTAACTTGATGCGCATCAGTAAATGAGCGCCGCTTTTCGCCCGCGCTCACTTTACCTGCACTAACTCAATATCACGCCAACGGCGAACAAAATGTTAGTCAGCAACGCGCCTTTCACTGTTTTTTCCAGCATCGGACGCATACTGAACGCGCTGGTTTCACGCAGCACATAGCGCGCCTGTTGAATCAGCAGCGGGAGTGCCAGAACAAACAGCCAGCCCGCCAGACTGTGCAGATAAAACGTCGCAAACAGACCGAGACACACCGGTGCCAGCAGCAGTAGCATCGTATGGTAGAAGCGTGCTTTTTCCGCGCCAAGACGCACCGCCAGCGTGTTTTTTCCACTGACACGATCGTTGTCGATATCGCGCAGGTTGTTGATATTCAGTACCGCTGTCGCCAACAAACCGCAGGCTGTCGCGGGCAGCATCACGATGCTGTCGAAGTGGCCGGTTTGCAGGTAGTACGACCCGGCGACGCTGAGCCAGCCGAAAAAGATCAACACCGAGATATCGCCGAGCCCGATGTAGCCATAGGGTTTATTACCGACGGTATAGGTGATGGCGGCGAAAATAGCCAACAGTCCCAGAATCAGAAAACCGAAGATATCCGCTGGCTTTTCACATGCCAGAATGACCAGACTCACACCAGAAATGATGGTGAGTATCACGGTTACGATCAGCGCATTGCGCAGTTGCAACAGTGTAATGACACCAGTCTGGATGCCGCGCAACGGCCCGATACGTTCCTTGGTATCGCTACCTTTTATCGCATCCCCATAGTCGTTCGCAAGATTGGAAAGGATTTGCAGCAGTCCGGCGGTCAACAATGCCAGTAATGCTACGCCCGGTTTAAAACTGCTATGCCAGCTCGCGATCGCCGAGCCGGTGACGATGGACGCAAAAGCCAATGGCAACGTTTTTGGACGTAGACTATCCAGCCAGGCTTTGGTTTTGCTGCTATGGGTCGATAAGGTCATGGTGTGCTTCAATTTTATTGACGATTCAATTGCGTGAATCATCCGTTTATAAACAAAAAAAGTCAGTGATGGCGGCGTCAGAAACAAAAGTGGGAGGCCTACGCCTCCCACTTTATCGTTAATAGTGCGATCCGCGAAAACGGATTATAAGATAAATCGACTCAGATCTTCATCTGCTACTAATTCATCCAGATGATTACGTACGTAATCTGCGTCAATGGTAACGCTTTGGCCGTTCATTTCGCTGGCGTCGTAAGAAACATCTTCGATCAAACGCTCCATCACGGTGTGCAGACGGCGCGCGCCGATATTCTCGGTGCTTTCGTTCACCTGCCAGGCCGCTTCGGCAATGCGACGGATACCATCGGCGGTGAATGAAATATCCACGCCCTCCGTTGCCATCAACGCTTTATACTGTTCGGTCAGCGAGGCACTCGGTTCTGTCAGGATGCGCTCGAAATCTTCCGTCGTTAGCGCCTGTAATTCCACACGGATCGGCAGACGTCCCTGCAACTCTGGAATCAGATCGGACGGGCTGGCAACCTGGAACGCGCCGGACGCGATAAACAGGATGTGGTCAGTTTTGACCATACCATGCTTGGTCGATACGGTGCAGCCTTCAACCAGCGGCAGCAGGTCGCGCTGAACGCCTTCACGGGAAACATCCGGGCCTGAGCTTTCGCCGCGCTTACAGATTTTGTCAATCTCGTCGATGAACACGATACCGTGCTGCTCAACGGCTTCAATCGCCTGCTGTTTCAGCTCTTCCGGGTTTACCAGCTTGGCGGCTTCTTCTTCTATCAGCAGCTTGAAAGCATCTTTAATTTTGACCTTACGGGCTTTCTGCTTCTGTCCTGCCAGATTCTGGAACATGGACTGTAGCTGATTGGTCATCTCTTCCATGCCTGGCGGCGCCATGATCTCTACGCCAACGGGGGCGGCAGCCAGATCGATCTCGATCTCTTTGTCGTCCAACTGGCCTTCACGCAGTTTCTTGCGGAATGCCTGACGTGCAGCGGAAGGCTCTTGCGTGCTTTCCGCCTGTCCCCAGTTGTTTTTCGCCGGAGGAATCAGTACATCCAGAATACGCTCTTCCGCCATCTCTTCCGCACGGAAGCGATTTTTTTCGATGGACTGGAGGCGCACCATTTTTATCGCGGAATCCGTCAGATCGCGAATGATGGAGTCAACTTCTTTACCTACGTAGCCAACTTCGGTGAATTTGGTTGCTTCCACTTTGATGAACGGCGCATTGGCGAGCTTTGCCAGACGGCGAGCGATTTCGGTTTTACCTACGCCAGTCGGGCCGATCATGAGAATGTTTTTAGGCGTCACTTCATGACGGAGTGCTTCGTCCAACTGCATACGGCGCCAGCGGTTACGCAGCGCGATGGACACGGCACGTTTCGCTTTATGTTGGCCGATGATATAGCTGTCGAGTTCGCTGACTATCTCGCGCGGGGTCATTTCAGACATAGTTGATCCTTACGCCTTGGAGGCTAATTCTTCTATCGTGTGGAACTGGTTGGTGTAGATACAGATATCGCCAGCGATCCCCAGAGATTTCTCGACGATATCACGGGCACCCAGTTCGGTATTTTCCAGTAAAGCACGAGCTGCTGCCTGTGCATAAGGACCGCCGGAACCAATAGCGATCAGATCGTTTTCAGGCTGCACGACATCGCCGTTACCGGTAATGATCAGCGAGGCATTTTCGTCCGCGACGGCTAGCAACGCTTCCAGTTTGCGTAACATTCGGTCAGTACGCCAATCTTTAGCCAGCTCGACGGCCGCTTTCACCAGATGACCCTGATGCAATTCCAGTTTGCGCTCAAAAAGCTCAAAAAGGGTAAAGGCATCCGCCGTACCGCCTGCGAAACCGGCGATAACGCGGTCATGGTAGAGACGACGTACTTTACGCACGTTGCCTTTCATCACGGTGTTGCCCAGAGTGGCTTGTCCATCACCGCCAATGACCACTTGGCCGTTGCGGCGTACGCTTACAATTGTTGTCACGAGTCAGTCCCCGTTTGAAGAAAAAGACCCCCGCATGATTCGGGGCACATTGCTGTTATAGATGGGGGAAAGCGTGGGGTTTTTCAACCCCCGCTGGCAAGAGGAATACAGTTTGATGCGCCCGCGCCCTTAAGACGTTGGATCATGCTATCTGCGGCAGCGCGGTTGTTGTAAGGCCCCAGCATAATGCGGTTCCAGCCACCGTTAGAGGTGATGCGGCTTTCGATACCGGCAAACGCCAACTGTGCCCTCACTGATTCGGCAGGGTCCATGGTTTTGAAGGAGCCACATTGGATCGCCCAGCGCTGGGTTTTTTCGGCTTTTGGCGCTTCAGGCTGTTTGACCGGCTGTTGCTTCGGTGCTTCCTGTTTTGGTGTTTCTTGTCTTGGAATGTCTTGCCTTGGAACAACAGGCGTCGTTTGCGTAACGACTGGTGCACGCGTTGCAGGCTGGGTCGTCACAACAGGCTGCTGTTGCATCGATTGCGTCGGCGGCTTGATCGTCACCTGAGAGCGCGGAACCTGAGTCTGGTCGTTATACGGCACCTCGGAAAGCTGTGTTGGCTGACGCCGCATATCAGACTGCATCTGTTCCAACAGCTGGCGCTGTTCATCTGTCAACTGTACCGGTGACCGGATCTCTCCACCTGCTGAAGGTTCCGTTGGTGTCGTAACGCCCAACTGACGATTTTCCAGCTCTTTGATGTAACGCCAACGTTCTTCCGGTTTGGGGGGCAGCCCATTACCTTTGCCCGTGTTCTGATGCGGCAGGACGGGGGAGTCTTCGGGTTTATTATGGGCGATAAAGTACAGACCGCCCGCGAAGGTGACCAAAACGGCAACAGCGAGCGCAATCATCGTTTTGGACGCACCTGAAGCTTTGCCTTTTTTTCGGCTATTTGTCGTTTTCCGACGCGTTCCTGATGAACGTCCCCGGCTCACGTAGTCTCTTTGTGCCACTGTCGTTTCGCTGTGAATTGATAGGTAAATAACATAATTAGGGGGCCATGTTACTGAACCCTCAAATATTTGACCAGCACCTGAAGTCTTAAAGCCTGTTACGGGCGTAATTTGGGGCAGCGACGCTATCGCGTATGACCAACTCACTGGACAACAGACGGGAACCGCTTTGTACCGTGTTACCTTGCAACTGCTCTAAGAGTAGCAGCATTGCCTCGCGTCCGATCTGGTAACGTGGTTGAGCCACAGAAGTCAGAGGAGGCCAGCAGTACTGCGTCTGTTCTATATCGTCGAAACCGATGATGGAGAGATCGCGCGGGATATCCAGCCCCATTTTTCGAGCCTGCGCCAACACGCCCAACGCCATGAGATCGCTATGGCAGAAGATAGCGCTGGGTGGCTGTGGGTGTTGCATTAGTGCAATCAGGCCATTGATTCCCGTTTCGTAGGTGAAATCGCCCCGAAAGATATACTGGTTATCGATAAGCATTCCGTTGCGGCGCAGGGCTTGAATATACCCTTGCAGACGATATTGGCTCAGATGCATGTGTTCCGGGCCTGCAATGCAGGCGATACGCTGATGGCCTGCAATGCAGGCGATACGCTGATGGCCTGCCTGCTGCAAATAGTGTACGGCTTCAAAGGCGGCAGTCAGGTTATCAATATGCACAGTTGGCAGCGCCAGATCCGGCGAAAACTCATTCGCCATCACCATTGGTGGCAGATTACGCTGCTCTTCCTGGCCTGCGTCAAACGGCAGATTAGAGCCGAGCAGCACCATGCCGTCGATCTGTTTGGTAATAATCAGATCGACGAACGTTTTTTCTTTCTGATGCTGATGAGCGCAATCGCCAATCAACACCAGATAGCCGTGTTCGGCTGCCGTTTCCTCGATCCCACGGAATATTTCGGAAAAATAAGGATCGCAGATATCTGGCACGATCGTTAAGATCGTGCGTGACTCGTTACGCTTGAGGTTTCTGCTGAGTGCGTGAGGCGAATAGCCAACGGCGATGACAGCCTGCTCGACCTTCCTGCGGGTGGTCGCAGAGACTTTCTCCGGGTTCATTAACGTTCGGGATACGGTGGCAGTGGAAACGCCAGCCTCATCCGCCACGTCTTTCATCGTCGCCGTGGTGACGCCTTTCTTCTGCTTCAACGCTTTTCTCCTTGCGTCAGCGTTAACTGGCGCTGACTGCCAGCAGAACGCTCCTGTCCGCTGACTCTCTATATGATTACGGGTAGACTTTCCGACGCAGTATGCTTAGCTAAGTGGCACCAAATCCCAGAATACTGCCTGTGCAAACAGTGATAACAGATTGAACGCAGGTTTTGTTGCTTAATTTGCACAGAAAGTGTGATGAATATCGTGTTTTGGACGCGGCTCGCAAAAAATGCGTGGCAAAAAAACCGAAATGGCCTAACAGGAAACGCTAACCGTCTGTGGGGTCGACATCTAATACCCATTTCACTTTACGTGCCTGCGGCAGTGTACCGATTAGCGCCAACGACGTTCTGACCAGTTTCTGTAACAACGCTCTGGAGGGATGTTGTAGCAAAAGTTGCCAGCGGAAGCGCCCCGCGCGTTTGGGTTGTAAAGCAGGCACTGGACCCAGCAGCCAGAGTGATTCATCCCGCAGCGGGCTCGCCTCCAGCAAATTACGCAATTGCTGGAGGAATAAAGCGGCCTGCTGATTATCGTGGTCGTCAGCGCGGAAGATGATATGGCTGGTAAACGGCGGCAGAAAAACACTTTTTCTTTCGGTAAGCGCCTGACTGGCAAAGGCATCATAGCCCTGTTGTAACAGCGTTTGTAATAGCGGGTGTTCCGGATGGTGAGTTTGCAACGCTACCTCGCCAGCCTTGCCAGCACGTCCCGCGCGACCAGCGACCTGAGTGTAGAGCTGGGCAAAACGTTCGGCTGCGCGAAAATCGGCTGAGAACAGTGAACCGTCAACGTCCAGTAAGGCAACCAGCGTTACGTCAGGGAAATGGTGGCCTTTCGCCAACATCTGTGTACCGATGAGAAGACGTGCGCCTCCCTGCCTGACCTGCGAGAGCTGCTGTTCAAGCGCACCTTTACGACTGGTGGTATCACGGTCGATGCGGGTAATCGGGACATCTGGAAAGATCGGGGCAAGGCTTTGCTCCAACTGCTCGGTGCCCAGACCGACAGGCACCATATTGGTCGAGCCGCAGGAGGGGCACTGTTGTGGAACCGGACGCTGGCTGTCGCAGTGGTGGCAGCGCAACATCTTCTGATGCTGGTGGTAGGTATAATAGTGATCGCAGCGCTGACACTCGGCAATCCAGCCGCATTCATGGCACATCACCACGGGGGCGAACCCGCGCCGATTGAGGAACAAAATAACCTGATTATCGTTCGTCAGATGGTGGCGGATGCGGGTAATCAGCGGCTGGGATAACCCGGCCGTCAGCGGCAGTCCTTTCAGATCGATGACGTGCTGTTTGGCCAGCGCGGCATTGCCCGCTCTTTTGGTCAAATTCAATCGTCGATACTTGCCGATCTGGACATTATATAGCGTTTCCAACGCGGGCGTTGCTGTTCCCATCACGATCGGAATATCTTCTTCTCTGGCACGAAAGACTGCCAAATCACGGGCGTGATAGCGCCAGCCTTCCTGCTGTTTGTAGGAGCTGTCGTGTTCTTCATCGATCACAATCAGCCCCAAACGGGCAAAGGGGGTAAATAGCGCCGATCGCGTCCCGATGACGATCGCGGCTTCACCGCTGCGGGCGCGCAGCCAGACGGCGAGGCGTTCGCTGTCGTTGAGTGCCGAGTGCAGCACATCCACCGGGGCGTTAAAACGTTCGCGAAAGCGGGCGATGGTTTGCGGCGTCAGGCCAATTTCTGGCACTAACACCAGCGCCTGCTTACCCTGTGCCAACACGTTTTCCAACACGCTGAGATAGACTTCGGTTTTGCCCGAACCGGTGATACCCGCGAGCAGCCAGGCGGCAAAATGATTATCTTCACTGCGGATAGCGCCGACGGCGGTGGCCTGCTCAGTATTCAGGCGCAAGCGTTCAGTGGTCATGCTAAAACTTTGACGCCAGTCATGAGGCGTTTGCTCCGCGGCTTTTAATTCGCATAGTCCTTTGCTACGCAGCGCCTGTAGCGCCGTCTCCGTCAACCCGATTTCGCTCACCTGATGGCGATAAAGTGGCGACTGAAGTAAGGCCGCCAGCGCCTGCTGCTGTTTAGCTGCGCGTTTGAGCGTACTGAGTGGTGTCGCTCGGCCTTGTTCGGTGGCAAACCACTGCCAGAGCGGTGCGCGGTGCGCGGGTTTCCCCTGTCGCAGCAATATAGGCAACGCATGGAACAGCACTTCGCCAATCGGGTAGTGATAGTACTCGACTGCCCACAGTAAAATACGCCACAGGCTGGGTGGAAACAGCGGCTGTTCGTCCAACACGTCATGCACGGGTTTTAATTGCTCAAGCGGAAGTGCGCTGGTGTCGCTCAGTGCGGTAATAATGCCGATGGCTTTACGGTTACCAAAAGAGACGCTGACGCGTGTGCCGACCTGCGGAGCCACTCCCCCTGCGGGTAGCAAATAATCGAATGTACGTGCTAGTGGCACGGGCAAAGCGACCTGAGCGACAGACATAACTTCTCCGTGGTAGTGGGCGTGATTTTCGCGGCGATCCATGACATAACCGAGCGGTCTATATCATGCGCGACGCAGGGTGAAAATAATTCAAGGCGCTAGTGTACATGCTGCGAGGGATAATGTGTGGATGCGATTGCATCGGGGTACCAGATTCTGTATGATCCGCCGCCATTGTGTCGTTAGAAGAAATGATCGTGCCGTTCGCGCCAATGGTTATTTCGTTCGCATAATGAACTTAACTTACTCAACTTTCGTGTGGTGTCTGGCGGAACAGGGCTGGATAGCGACACGGCCTTAACAGAGGTTTCCCATGAAAAAAGGTATTCACCCGAATTATTCTGAAGTTACTGTAACTTGCTCTTGCGGTAACGTTATCAAAACCCATTCTACCGTGGGTCGTGACCTGAACCTGGACGTCTGTGGCGAATGCCACCCGTTCTACACCGGCAAACAACGTGATGTTGCAACCGGTGGCCGTGTTGACCGCTTCAACAAGCGTTTCTCCGTTCCAGGCGCTAAAAAATAAGTTTTACTGGCCAATTGGTACAGTAACTTTCTGCAAAGGCACCGAACAGGTGCCTTTGTTGTTTTTGGTGGCTCAGTGCTGTTCATCGGGAAGACGAGATTCGCTCTAATGCCGCCTGCGCGAGAAAACCTGAGCGGCTTTTAAATTCAGGATTACTCGCCACGCAACGATCAATTCGGTCAATCAGTGATTTAGGCAGCGTGACGTTAATTTTTTCTGAACCGCCCATTAAACGCGTCACATCGATATCAACAACCGCCCACGTGTACCCAGCGTATTCTGCGCTTTTTGCCAATTGGCCTACTGAAGACACGGTGGGAATATCCTGACCCATCTCGATCAGTAGTTCGATATGTCCGGTAATCGCCTCTCTAGCATTCGCGATGGCGTCGTCTAGCGTCTCACCCGCAGAAAAACAGCCCGGCAGATCTGGCACTGTTACACCGTATGCGTGGGTATCGTCGCCTGCTTCAATTGCAATCGGATAATACATAATTAAGCCTCTTCGAGTCAGCGATGATCATATTCCTGCCTGTTTCCTGATGCTTTTTACCGTGCCTATCGGTAAATCTTTCTTAGGGTGGGGGATTGTGACTAACCCCGGTTTACCAGGATGCATAAAATGGTGGTGGCTTCCGTTCACTCATATCAGTTCCCACCCATCGGCCTTGATTTCTGCTATTAACGTCCTGCTATCCATCCCTGCCCCCCGTTGCCCTTTAATACGATGAAGATAACCCCAATAACCCCAGTTGGCAATATTTTGGAGTTATTGGAGTTATTTCATCCCTGCTGACGTTTTACCAGCATCCCCAGAACGAAGATGCCACCTAATCCTGCCGTAATAATCCCGATAGGTAATTCCTGCGGCGCGAGTAGCTGCCGGCTGAGCCAATCGCCACCGCACAGCAGTATCGCCCCGAGCACCGCTGTCAGCGGCAGAAGCCTCTTGTGCAATACGCCGCTCAATGGGCGGGCCAGATGGGGAATCATCAGTCCGATAAAGCCGATTACACCAGTCAGCGCGACCAGCAGCGACGTGGCGAACGCGCAGCAGATGAAAATTTCCACCCGTACGCGAGCCAGATTAATTCCCATTGAAGCCGCAGTTTGCCCGCCCGCCAACAGCGCGTCGAGCGCACGCCAGCGCAGGGCGGTGAGGCTAAATAGCAGCAGGACGCTGAACACCGCGAAAGGCAAGGTATCCCAACGGGCAAGGCCCAGCCCACCGAGTGACCAAAAAAGAATCGAGCTAGCAGCGCGTTGATCGCCGGAAAACACCAGATAATTCGTCAGTGCGCCGAACAGAAAAGAGATCGCCAGTCCGCAGATGATCAGACGTTCTGCGCCGCGCGCCTGTTGCAGCAGAAACAGCACGGTTACGGCGACGGCCGATAATATTCCGCCACAGAAGGCTGCTACTGGCAGTGCCCAGTCACCGAGCTGCTCACCAAAACGAGTGATGACGGCGACGGCACCCGCTGAGGCTCCGGCAGACAGGCCGAACAGAAAAGGGTCAGCCAGATCGTTGCGAGTCGCTGTTTGCAGAAAGGCACCGACCATCGCTAAACCCGCGCCACACAACGCTGCCAGCAGGCTGCGAGGAATGCGCAGTTCCAGAATGATGCGTGAGGTCATCGGCGAGACGTCTGCTGACGATAACCCCAATACGCTGGCGACCTGCGTAAGGGGAATCGTCGTGCTGCCTGTCGCAATATTTAACAGCATCAGCCCAACCAATATCAGCAGCGCGATAACAAAGGTCGCAGCATAATGTGAAGACGTTGGGCTCACTTAAAGGCATCCGGGTAAAGGGCACGCGCCAGTTTATCAATGGCTTTTATGTTGGCGGGCCCCGGCGTTAGCTCCGCATATTGCAGCTTCAGATAACGCTGCTGCTGTACGGCTGGGGTGAATTTCATCAGCGGGTGTGATTCCAAAAAGCGTCTGAGCGTCTCTGCGTCGTTACCTGTCTGGTAATCCAGCAAAATGATAACGTCGGGTTCGCGTGCCGCCACGCTTTCCCACGATGTCGAGGCCCAGCTCGTCTCCATATCGTCCATCACGTTCTTGCCGCCCGCTGCCTCGATGATAGCGGTCGGCATGGCGAATTTCCCGCTGGTAAAAGGCTTGTCATCGCCAGAGTCATACAGGAAAATCTTCTGTTTTGGCTGATTGCCGATACGGGTTTGCAGGGCGGCAAGGTGCTGCTTCCAGCCATCGATCTGTTCCTGAGCCTGTTCCTGCTTACCGAAGATTTTCCCCAGTTTCAGCATATCGCCGTAGAGCAGATCCATGCTGGCTTTCGGACGCGGCTGTTGCTGTTCGGTGAAAACACAGCTTTCGCCAAGAACGAGGGTCTGAATACCGTATTTTTTCAGCGATTCTGGCGTGACTTCTCCGCCGACTTTCATGCCGTAGTTCCACCCAGCAAAGAAGAAATCCGGATGTACGGCCAGCAGGTTTTCTGAGGTCGGGTATTTTGCTGCCAGTTCAGGGATCGTGCCCTGCTGCTGGATAAAATCTGGCGTTGCTTTATACCAGCCGGTGATTCCGGTTAGCCCGACGATATTTTTTTGTAAGCCCAGTGCAAACGCCATTTCTGTCATATTCAGGTCATGAATAACGGCTCGCTGCGGCGGCTGAGTGAAGGTTAGCGGTTGCCCACAGCTGTCGACCGTGACCGGAAAACCCGAGGCGTGTGCCCAGCACGACGTCAATGCTAGCAGTCCAGACAGAAGCGTTATTTTCATCAGGGTTCCTTAGTGCAGTTCAGGGGCTTCAAAGATGCGAATGGGCGAGCCGTTTATCGGATGTGGCACCGTAAAACTCTCCATTCCAAATACGGATTTCACACAGTCGGCGCTCAGCGCGTGTGCAGGTGTTCCCCAGCGGAGTAGCGTTCCCTGTTGCAACACAGCGACACGGTCGGCAAAGGGGGTGATGAGTGGCAGATCGTGCAGCACCGCCAGCGTTGAAATACCGCGTTTTCGCACGAGAGACAGTAACTGCGTGCGTGCTAGCGGATCGAGATGGTTGGTCGGCTCATCCAGCAGCAGGAGTTGCGGCGTTTGTGCAAAAGCACGCGCCAGAGCGGCGCGCTGCCGCTCCCCGCCGGAGAGGGTGCCCAGCAGGCGATGGCGCAGCGGTAATAATCCGGTATCGTCCAGTGCTTCTTCAATGAGTTGGCGATCGTGCGCAGGTGTGCTGCATCCGTGGTGCGGGATCCGTCCTAAGGCGACATATTCCGCGACCCTCAGGCGCAGGTCTGGCGCATCGCTTTGCGCCAGAATCGCGATACGCTTTGCTCGCTCATGGCGGCTGAGTGCGTTCAGAGGTTGGCCGTTCAAATGGACACACCCTGCCGTTGCGCTAAGTTCGCTGGTCAGCACGCGTAACAGCGTGGATTTACCGCTGCCATTGGGCCCAACCAGTGCCAGGCGTTCACCTGCGTGCATGGAAAGCGAAATATCACTGATCCTTGGAGCCCGATTGGTGTCGGCAACGGAAACATGGTGAAGTTGTAGCAGCACGGGACTGTTGGAGAGAGGCTCTGTCATGACGCAGCATATCACCGTTATAGATTAAAAAATGGTATGTTATAACATAACAAATTAAATGCAATCCTGATTTATAACGTGAGCGGAAAAGGAAAGGAGCGGAAGAAGATAGGGTGGTTGGTGTCAATAAGGGGTGATGTGTCTCTGCATAGTAAAACCCCGCGAAGAAAGGCGGGGTTAGCTAGAAAATAGACAGCGCAAGCGCGATCAGTATTCCCACGTATCCGGGTCGATACCCATTTCACGCATGATGATTTTCGCTGCTTCAGGAATTTCATCGCTGCGCTCTTTACGCAGGTCTTCATCATTCGGTAACGGTTGACCTGTGAACGCATGCAGAAACGCTTCGCACAGCAGCTCGCTGTTGGTGGCGTGGCGCAGGTTGTTCACCTGACGACGTGTGCGTTCGTCAGTCAGTATCTTCAATACTTTCAGCGGGATAGATACTGTTATCTTCTTGACCTGTTCGCTTTTTTTACCGTGTTCAGCGTAAGGGCTGACATACTCGCCGTTCCACTCAGCCATGGGATACCTTAAAAATTAATCTAATGAAGACAACATCTGTCATGAAATGCCACAATTCTAGCGGTTATTATGCTTATGCTCAATCTATACGCAAAGAAGTTTAGATGTCTAGATGTGTTGACGTCTATTAAAACTGCGTTTACTCTTAAGTTCCTATCTTTCAGCCTCCAGCCAGGAAAAGAGCCGATGACGCGTAAACAGGCAACGATCGCAGTCCGCAGCGGGTTAAATGATGATGAACAGTATGGCTGCGTCGTCCCCCCTATTCACCTTTCCAGCACGTATAACTTTACCGGATTCAACCAGCCACGCGCACACGACTATTCGCGTCGCGGTAACCCTACGCGTGATGTGGTACAGCGTGCGCTTGCCGAACTGGAAGGCGGTGCGGGTGCGGTAATGACGAGCAGTGGGATGTCGGCGATTATGCTGGTTTGCACGGTGTTTCTGCGTCCCGGCGATCTGCTGGTGGCTCCGCATGACTGCTACGGTGGCAGTTATCGTTTGTTTGACAGCCTGAGCAAGCGCGGCGCGTTTCGCGTCAAATTTGTCGATCAAGGTGATACTCAGGCGCTCAACGCGGCGTTGGCAGAAAAGCCTAAGCTCGTGCTGGTGGAAAGCCCGAGCAATCCGCTGCTGCGCGTCGTCGATATTGCTGCGATTTGTCAGGCTGCGCGGGAAGCGGGCGCGGTCAGCGTGGTGGATAACACTTTCCTGAGCCCGGCGTTACAGAAGCCGCTGGAGCTGGGAGCCGACCTGGTGGTGCATTCATGCACTAAGTACCTGAATGGTCACTCCGACGTGGTGGCGGGCGCGGTGATCGCCAAGGATGTCGATACCATCACCGAATTAGCCTGGTGGGCAAACAATATTGGTGTGACGGGCGCGGCGTTTGACAGCTATCTGCTGCTACGTGGCCTGCGTACTTTATCGCCGCGTATGGCAGCCGCGCAGCGTAATGCGCAACAAGTGGTTGAATTCTTACAGACGCAGCCGTTGGTGAAGGCGTTATATCATCCTTCACTGCCGAACAATCCCGGTCATGATATTGCCCGTCGTCAACAATCTGGTTTTGGCGCTATGCTAAGTTTTGAGCTGGATGGAGATGAAGACACCGTGCGGCGTTTTCTGGCCTCGCTGGAGCTGTTCACGCTGGCGGAATCGCTGGGCGGGGTTGAGAGCCTCATCTCTCATGCCGCAACGATGACGCATGCGGGTATGGCACCAGAAGCGCGCGCCGCAGCGGGTATCTCTGAAACATTACTGCGTATTTCCACCGGCATTGAAGACGGCGATGATCTGGTTGCCGATCTGGATCGTGCGTTTCAAGCCGCAGCCAAGAGGTAAGAATGAGTGCATCAGGAGTAGCGCCATCGGTAACGAGCCGACAGCTGCATAAATTTGGCGGTAGCAGTCTGGCTGATGTGAAGTGTTACCTGCGCGTAGCCGGTATTATGGCGGAGTATAGCCACCCCGGTGATTTGATGGTGGTGTCTGCCGCGGGCAGTACCACGAACCAGCTGATTAGCTGGTTGAAACTGAGCCAGAGCGATCGTCTGTCGGCGCATCAGGTTCAGCAGGCATTACGCCGCTACCACAGTGAACTGATTGCCGGGCTTCTGCCTGCGCAGGATGCAGAGGCGCTGACAGCCCAGTTTATTCGCGATCTGGAGCGTTTGGCTGCGCTGCTGGATGGTAAGATTACGGATGCTGTCTACGCCGAAGTGGTTGGGCACGGTGAGATCTGGTCGGCTCGTTTGATGTCCGCCTTACTGAATCATCGGGATATGAATGCAGCCTGGCTGGATGCGCGTGATTTTCTCTGTGCGGAACGTGCCGCGCAACCGCAGGTTGACGAAGGGCGTTCCTGGCCGCTGTTGCAGCAATATCTGACGCAACATGCAGGTCAGCGTTTAGTGGTAACGGGTTTTATCTGCCGCAATGATGCAGGTGAAACGGTGCTGCTGGGGCGCAACGGAAGTGACTATTCCGCGACGCAAATTGGTGCGCTGGCGGGTGTTGAGCGTGTGACCATCTGGAGTGATGTTGCCGGCGTTTATAGCGCCGATCCGCGCAAAGTGAAAGATGCCTGCCTGCTGCCACTGTTAAGGTTGGATGAAGCTAGCGAGCTGGCACGTCTGGCAGCTCCGGTGCTGCATACGCGTACTTTGCAGCCCGTTTCCGGCAGCGATATCGATTTGCAACTGCGTTGCAGTTATCAGCCTGAGCAGGGTTCGACGCGCATCGAACGCGTACTGGCCTCGGGTACAGGTGCCAAAATTGTCACCAGTCATGATGATGTGTGCCTGATTGAAATTCAGGTTCCTTCCGAACATGATTTCGCGTTGTTACAAAAAGAAGTCGAACAACTTCTGAACCGTGCGCAGCTGAAACCGCTGGCGATTGGCGTTCACCAAGATCGTAATCTGTTGCAACTGTGCTACACCTCCGAAGTAGTGGATAGTGCATTGCAGTTGCTGACACAGGCCGAGTTGCCCGTTGAACTCAGCGAGCGTGAGGGGTTGGCGCTGGTCGCGATGGTCGGTGCGGGTGTGGGTAAAAACCCGCTACACAGCCACCGTTTCTATCAGCAGTTGAAAGATCAGCCGATTGAATTTATCCGCCAGGCCGATGATGGCATCAGTCTGGTGGCCGTTTTGCGTGTTGGCCCGACGGAACATTTGATTCGTGGTTTGCACCATTCCCTGTTCCGCGCGGAAAAGCGTATCGGTCTGGTGTTGTTCGGTAAAGGAAATATTGGTTCACGCTGGCTGGAGTTGTTTGCGCGTGAGCAGAGCAACCTTTCTGCACGTACTGGTTTCGAATTTGTACTGGCTGGCGTCGTAGACAGTACGCGTAGCCTGTTTAACTATGACGGGCTGGATACCAGTCGCGCGTTGGCTTTCTTCGAAAGTGAAGCGCAAGAGCGGGATGGCGAAGATCTGTTCCTATGGATGCGTGCGCACCCCTTTGATGATTTGGTGGTGTTGGATGTTACCGCCAGTGAATCGGTCGCCGATCTGTATCTGGACTTCGCTAGCTACGGCTTCCATGTCATCAGCGCTAATAAACTGGCGGGTGCCTCCGGCGGCAATAACTATCGCCAGATCCGCGATGCGTTCGCTAAAACGGATCGCTACTGGCTGTATAACGCCACCGTGGGCGCGGGTTTGCCGGTCAATTTTGCCGTACGCGATTTACGAGAAAGCGGCGACAGTATTCTGTCGATTAGCGGGATTTTTTCCGGCACGCTCTCCTGGCTGTTTTTGCAGTTCGACGGTACTGTGCCGTTCACCGAACTGGTTGATCAGGCTTGCCAGCAGGGGCTGACCGAACCGGATCCGCGCGTTGACCTCTCCGGTCAGGATGTCATGCGTAAGCTGGTGATCCTGGCCCGCGAGGCAGGTTATGACATCGAACCTAGCCAGGTTCGGGTTGAGTCGCTAGTTCCGCCGGGCTGTGAGCAGGGGTCTGTCGATTTCTTCTTTGAAAACGGCGATTCGCTGAACGAGCAGATGCTGCAACGCTTGGAGGCCGCACAGGAAATGGGCTTGGTTCTGCGTCATGTCGCGCGGTTTGACAGCAACGGCAAGGCTCGCGTTGGCATCGAGGCGGTTCGCCCCGATCATCCGCTGGCTTCGCTGCTGCCGGGTGACAATGTGTTTGCGATTGAAAGCCGCTGGTATCGGGATAACCCGCTGGTTATCCGTGGGCCGGGGGCTGGGCGTGATGTGACGGCAGGGGCGCTTCAATCTGACTTAAGCCGCTTGGCGCAGTTACTGTAGAACCTGCTGTAACCGCGGCATCACTGTGGCCGTCTCTTAGTCATATTTTTATACAGACCAAGAGACGGTTTCGTGCGTCACAATTCCGCCATTTTCATGTTATCCCATAGCACGCGCCCGACACTGTCAGCTCAAACGCCGCTCACCCCGTGACTCCAGGCTTTCGCCGCGTCTGTACGGCTCATCCTGAGCCTGCTATCTCCTCAGCATAATTTTTTACGCCAGATGATGGTAAAACCCACAATACCTCTGGGTTTGCGTATAAAAGTCACCATTCCTGATCCATCATGAACTTTTTTCATTTACCGTGAGTAATCATCACCTCCTCTCGTGCTGAAAAGCGTTGACTCTTTGAGCTGATTACGTCATTTTCTATATAGACGTCTAAACGTATAGACGTGTAGCTAATGATAATAACAGTCACGGTCAACGGGGTAGCAGGTATGAGCTTTTTTCACGCAAACCAGCGGGAAGCGCTGAATCAAAGTCTGGCGGAATTGCAGGGACGAATTAATGTGTCATTCGAATTTTTCCCGCCACGTACCAGCGAGATGGAAGAAACCCTGTGGAACTCGATTGATCGACTGAGCAGCCTGAAGCCCAAGTTTGTTTCCGTAACCTACGGGGCGAATTCTGGCGAGCGTGACCGTACTCACAGTATTATCAAAACGATTAAAGAACGTACCGGTCTTGAAGCTGCACCCCACCTGACCTGTATTGATGCCTCGCGTGAACAACTGCGTGAAATCGCGCAGGATTACTGGCAGAGCGGTATCCGCCATATTGTCGCGCTGCGCGGCGACCTGCCTTCAGACGGTGGTAAACCGGAAATGTATGCTGCGGATCTGGTTTCTCTGCTAAAAGAGGTTGGTGACTTCGATATTTCGGTTGCCGCCTACCCTGAAGTGCATCCTGAAGCTAAAAGCGCGCAGGCTGACCTGATCAACCTGAAACACAAGATTGATGCTGGCGCGAATCGCGCGATCACACAGTTCTTTTTCGACGTAGAAAGTTATCTGCGGTTCCGTGACCGCTGCGTGGCTACGGGCATCGACGTAGAAATCGTGCCGGGCATTCTGCCGGTATCGAACTTCAAGCAGTTGCAAAAATTTGCCACGATGACCAATGTCCGCGTGCCGAACTGGATGACAAGCGTGTTTGACGGTCTGGATAACGACCCGGAAACTCGCAAAATGGTCGGTGCGTCTATCGCGATGGACATGGTGAAAATCCTGAGCCGCGAAGGGGTAAAAGATTTCCACTTCTATACGTTGAACCGTGCTGAGCTGAGCTATGCCATCTGCCACACGTTGGGTGTCCGCCCTGACGTGGCACGCTGAGGCGACGCGCAAGATTTCAGGAAGAAAAAGGGTTGTCACGCAGTTGCGGTAGAATCAGGTATTGGAATACCCGTCACTACGGCTTGTGGGAATCTTGAAAGGGAGGAGTCTCAAGGATGAGATTCCTATTTGTCAGGTTCTGCTGACAGCCATTGATCTGAACCACGTTTATCTCTCGAGTTCATTTTTATCACCCATCATTTTTATTTCTAATAACAGTATGATGACCTCCCGCAGACGTTACTAGCCATACTCTCTGAATATTCGAATTCTATTTTTCTACCCAGCTATTCCCGTATTGTTAATGGTTTTGCCTGCTGGTCAGATTTCCTGATGTGGATCGCAAAGGTATCGTTGGCCGACGCACACAAAATGCTGTCGATGCCAAATCGCTTGAAGACATCAGTCCGCTTGTTATAGCGTGGCTGAAGTTGGTAGGTATGCCCTGGTGGTACCGAAACCGTAAAATATTGTTTTATTCTTGTAGAAGTAAATAGATACGCTTCGGTGGGATATATTATTCATTTTGGATGTTGATAGGGATTATCGTTCGTTGATATCCTATTTATCGCTGCTAGCTATCATATTAAGGAGAATAATAATGAATATTCGGGACTTAGAGTATCTTGTCGCGCTGGCGGAGCATCGCCACTTTCGACGTGCGGCGGATTCCTGCCATGTAAGTCAGCCAACACTCAGTGGACAGATTCGTAAGCTGGAAGATGAGCTAGGCGTGATGCTGCTTGAACGAACCAGTCGCAAGGTATTGTTTACGCAAGCTGGGCTGCTGCTGGTCGAGCAGGCGCGAACGGTATTACGTGAGGTCAAGGTACTCAAAGAGATGGCTAGCCAGCAGGGTGAAACCATGTCCGGGCCGCTGCATATTGGCCTGATCCCCACGGTCGGGCCTTATCTGCTGCCGCAAATCATTCCGATGCTGCACCGCACATTTCCTAAGCTCGAAATGTATCTGCACGAAGCGCAAACACATCAACTACTGGCTCAGTTGGACAGCGGTAAACTGGACTGCGCCATTCTGGCGATGGTGAAAGAGTCTGAGGCTTTTATCGAAGTGCCGCTGTTTGACGAGCCGATGAAACTGGCGATTTATCAGGATCACCCTTGGGCGAACCGCGAACGTGTGGCAATGTCCGATCTGGCGGGTGAAAAGTTGCTGATGCTAGAAGACGGCCACTGTCTGCGCGATCAGGCGATGGGGTTCTGCTTTCAGGCCGGGGCGGATGAAGATACACATTTCCGGGCGACCAGCCTGGAGACTCTGCGCAACATGGTCGCCGCGGGAAGCGGTATTACGTTGCTGCCGTCGTTATCGGTTCCGCGTGAGCGTGAGCGCGATGGCGTCTGCTATTTAACGTGCTATAAACCGGAGCCTAAGCGCACCATCGCGCTGGTGTATCGCCCTGGTTCACCGCTGCGCGGACGCTATGAGCAGCTTGCTGATACCATCCGCGAGCATATGCAGGGCTATATGGAAAACCTGTCAAAATAAGCGATTAAGTCCGTTCAACGCCGCCACGCGGTAAGCTTCTGCCATGGTTGGATAGTTGAAGGTGGTATTAACGAAGTATTCGATAGTATTACCTTCACCTTTCTGTTCCATGATGGCCTGCCCGATGTGGATAATCTCGGCAGCGCGCTCACCAAAGCAGTGAATACCCAGAATTTGTTTCGTTTCGCGGTGAAACAGAATCTTCAAACTCCCCACATTCATCCCAACAATCTGCGCCCGTGCCAGATGTTTGAACTGTGCCCGACCCACTTCATAAGGCACTTTCATCGCGGTGAGCTCTTGCTCGGTTTTCCCTACGGAGCTGATTTCTGGGATGGTATAAATGCCGGTCGGAATATCTTCGATCAGATGCGCGCTGGCGTCACCTTTAATGATCGCCTGTGCGGCGAGCCGCCCCTGATCGTACGCCGCTGATGCCAGACTGGGATAACCGATGACATCACCGATGGCATAAATATGAGCCAATGCGGTCTGGTACATACTGTTGACCTTGAGCTGGCCGCGGCTGTCAGTGCTCAGGCCGATATTTTCCAGCCCCAGCGTCTCCGTGTTTCCCGTACGTCCGTTGGCATAGAGCAGGCAGTCTGCCTTCATCTTTTTGCCTGATTTCAGATTGACGATGACGCCGTCAGACAGCCCTTCAATACTTTCAAACTCTTCGTTGTGACGGATAACCACGCCGTTATTCCAGAAATGATAGGACAGGGCATCCGACATTTCCTGATCGAGAAAGGCCAGCAGCCTATCGCGGGTATTGATTAAATCGACCTTAACGCTCAGGCCGCGAAAGATGGAAGCGTATTCGCAGCCGATAACGCCTGCACCATAGATGATGACATGTTGAGGTTCGTGGTCGAGTTGCAGAATAGAGTCGCTGTCGTAAATGCGCGGATGGTTGAAGTCGACTTCTGCCGGATGATACGGACGTGAGCCGGTCGCGATAATGATATTCGCGGCGGTTAGCGTTTCATGGGTATTATCTGGATAGTGAACGGCAATCGTATGGGCGTCAATGAAGCTGGCTTCACCGGAGAACAACTCACACTGATTACGCTCATAAAATCCTTGTCGCATACGGGTTTGCTGACCGATGACGCTGTCGGCATGGCGCAGAATATCGGAAAAGGATGAGTGAATAATACGGGAGTTGTCACTGTAGAGAGGGTTTTGATTGAACTCGATAATACGGCTGACGGCGTGGCGGAGGGCTTTGGAAGGAATCGTCCCCCAGTGGGTACAACCGCCGCCGACATTGTAGTGACGTTCAATCACCGCAATTTTGGCACCGTGCTTGGCCAATCCCATCGCTGCACCTTCACCGCCGGGACCGGAACCAATAACGATGGCATCATAATCGAATTGATGTTCTAGAGTCATGGTAGGTTAAACCTGTTTTTATACAAATTAATAACTCGAATGTAACATTATGCGATTGTAGCATTGACTGTGGCAGAACCCAATCATCCCTGCCTTTACTATGGAAACAGATTCTCACATTCTTAATATGGCAAACTTTGTCTCATTCTGCGGACACTAAAGTTTGCTATAGTGCTCCTCTGGAAAGGGGAGAGATCATTTGGGCAGCATAATGGGTGTCAGAGCACAACAAAAAGAACGGACTCGTCGTTCCCTTATCGAAGCTGCATTTAGCCAGTTAAGCGCTGAGCGCAGTTTTGCCAGCTTGAGCCTGCGTGAAGTCGCCCGCGAAGCGGGTATTGCGCCGACATCTTTCTATCGCCACTTCCGTGACGTGGATGAGTTGGGGCTGACAATGGTTGACGAAAGCGGGCTGATGCTGCGTCAGTTAATGCGACAGGCCCGGCAGCGTATCGCCAAAACGGGTAGCGTGATCAGGACATCGGTTTCTACCTTCATGGAGTTTATCGGTAATAATCCGAATGCGTTCCGGTTATTACTACGTGAACGTTCAGGAACGTCGGCGGCTTTCCGTGCGGCCGTCGCACGGGAAATTCAGCATTTTATCGCTGAACTGGCGGATTATCTTGAGGTGGAAAACCACATTCCCCGCAGCTTCGCAGAAGCGCAGTCAGAAGCGATGGTCACCATTGTTTTCAGTGCGGGAGCGGAAGCCTTGGATGTGTCGCTGGAACAGCGTAAACAACTGGAAGAACGGCTGGTACTGCAACTGCGGATGATCGCCAAAGGTGCCTATTACTGGTACAGAAAAGAACACGACAGTAGCTTTACCGTGTCATAAATCCTCTACACCAACATGAGAAGGAGAAACCATGACAGAAAAACCTCACCAAGAAAAAGGTACGCTGGTTTTGGCGCTGATTGCAGGGTTATCCGTCAACGGTGCGTTCGCCGCCTTGTTCAGCAGTATTGTTCCGTTCTCGATTTTCCCTTTGATTGCGCTGGTATTGTCCATCTATTGTCTGCATCAACGTTATTTGCACCACAGTATGCCGGAAGGCATTCCGATGCTGGCGGCGGCCAGTTTCCTGCTGGGCTTATTGATTTACAGCGCCATCGTGCGCGTTGAATATCCCGCCATCGGATCGAACTTTATTCCTTCAATCCTGTGCGTGGCATTGGTTTTCTGGATTGGTCTGAGACTGCGCCGCAGAAAAGCGACGGAGTCGGTATCAACAGAAGAGAGCGAAACACTGTAGTGGGTGTTCTGGCGGGATGACCCGCCAGTTTGTGTGCGTTACTGGCGTCTTTCCAACAGCACGCCACACTCCATATGATGGGTGTAAGGGAATTGATCGAACAGCGCCAGACGGCGAATGTCGTGGGTTTCCGATAGCGTTTGCAGGTTATTACTCAACGTTTCCGGGTTGCAGGAAATATAAAGAATGCGCGGATACGCCTGCACCAGTTTCACCGTTTCGTCATCCAGTCCACTGCGCGGCGGGTCAACAAAAATGGTCTCGCACTGGTAGCTCGTCAGATCGACACCCTGTAAGCGGTTAAACTGACGCACACCCTGCATAGCTTGCGTAAACTCTTCTGCCGCCATGCGGATAATCTGCACGTTCTCTATCTGATTCGCAGTAATATTATATTGTGCAGCCGCGACGGATGGCTTGGCGATTTCTGTCGCCAGCACGCGCTCGAAGTTTCTTGCCAGCGCCAGTGAAAAATTGCCATTACCGCAATACAGCTCCAGTAAATCCCCTTTCGAACCCGCCGTGGCATCCAACGCCCATTCCAGCATCTGAATATTTACTGCAGCATTCGGCTGCGTGAAGCTGTTTTCCACCTGTCGGTAAATCATATTCCGGCCTGCAACCGGCAGGCATTCATCGACATAATCGCGATCGAGGCAGATTTTGGTTTTCGTCGCTCGACCAATCAACTGTAGGTTGAACCCTTGCGCCGTCAGGCTATCGCGCAGTGCGCGGGCATGTTCCTGCCATTCTTCGTTCAGTGCGCGGTGATACAACAGAGAAACAATCACTTCGCCGCTTAGGGTCGACAGATAATCTATCTGGAATAGCTTACGGCGCAGTACGGGGTCAGGCTGGATTGCTGCAAGCAGCACCGGCATCAGGCGATTAATCAGTTCACTGGCTGCCGGGAATCGATCGACGCGGATGCGTTGTTTGGTCTGCGGGTCAAACATAATGTGGTAAAGCTCGTCACCCTCGTGCCAGATACGGAATTCGGCGCGCATCCGATAGTGACTGACGGGAGAACGGAAGACGACAGGCTCCGGTGCGTTGAAAGGTGCCATCATTCCACGCAGACGCACTGTTTTTTCTGCAAGCTGGTCGTCATAGTCTTCGATGGGCAGGATTTCTGGCGTCATGATTTTCTCGTCTGAACTGCGTCTAAAAGGGTGTTATTGGCCGGGAATTGTAGGGAATCCGGCCAGGAAGTCCAGTTTTGTTACGTTATTATCCTGTAGTGATATAGAAGTCTAGACTTCCACAATTCGCGATTGTAGGATGAGCGTCCGGCCTTGTATTACAAGTCAAAAGGGAATCCAGTGTAAATCTGGAGCTGACGCGCAGCGGTAAGGAATGCCCAGGCGATAGCATTATTGCAGACACTGTTATGTACCCTAAATAATTCGAGTTTCAGGCAGGCGGCAAGAGAAGGAGTCCCGATGAGCTTACTTGAGTAAGTGATTTGGGCGACTGAACGTAGCCAACGTACATGTAACTTGAAGTATGCCGGGTATAGATGGGAAGTCATCGCTTTCGTTGTATCCCCTACCGTTATTGACGGACTGTGGTAACAACGGCATCCAAGCCCGAAGACCTGCCGGAATACGTCGCAATTAGTTCTGCATATCGCGTGCTATTAACAGAACCTGCGGCATCCTTATTATTTCTCGGATGCTTTAACAATGATTAAAAAAATTTCGCTGCTGACGGCGCTTTCCGTCACGGCATTTTCTGGCTGGGCGCAGGAAAACAGTTCATTTCAAAACTCGTCATCTCACAATACATCATCGGAAAAAAATGCCGATGATGTGGTGGTAACAGCAAACCGTTTCGCACAGCCGGTTTCTTCGGTATTGGCAGCAAATAGCATTGTAACGCGAGCTGATATTGATCGCTGGCAGGCGAAGTCACTCAATGATGTGATGCGCCGCTTGCCGGGTGTAGATATTGCTGAGAATGGTGGCCGAGGACAGCTTGGATCAGTATTTATCCGTGGTGGAAGTGCTAGCCATGTGCTGGTGCTGGTTGACGGCGTTCGCCTTGCCTCTGCAGGGGTTTCCGGTAGCGTTGACTTCAGCCAGATACCTTTATCTCTAGTGCAACGCATTGAATATATTCGTGGCCCGCGTTCTGCTGTGTACGGCTCTGATGCTATCAGCGGCGTTATCAATATTATTACTGAGCGTGATCAAGATGGAGGCGTGCTTAATGCTGGCTACGGCTCTCATGCTTATCAGAATTATGATGGTTCAGTTCGTGGTCATGTAAGCGATAACACGATTGTGAGCGTTGCCGGAAGTTATGAAACCACGCACGGATTTAATGTTTATCCGTCCTCACCGATGCCGACTGACAGAGATAATGATGGTTATCGCAGCAAATCTTTTTGGGGGGCACTTGAGCAGCGTTTTACCGAGAATGCCTCGGGGTTTTTCCGCGCTTACGGATACGACAATAATACGGATTATGACGTTGCCTCGGCTTTTCCTGGTAACGATAAGCGCTATTTGAATACCCGAAATTATGACGCAGGGTTGAAATTCAACGACGGGATATATTCAAGCCAGTTAACAGCTAGCTACCAGACTTATGACGATCTCAATTTTAACGACCTCATCGGAAAATACAACGGAACCATTACGCAAATTGAGCAACGTAATCTGCAATGGGGTAATGTCTTCACTGTAGGCAATGGTAGCGTAAGCGTTGGGGCTGATTGGCGTAATGAACGAGCACAACCAGGGGGCGGTGCTGCATATACTCAGGCTCATAGCCGGGATAATACTGGTGTCTATTTGACGACCCAGCAGCAGCTAGGTTCTGTTACGTTAGAGGGCGCTGTACGTGGTGATGATAATCAACAGTATGGCCGACATGGTACGTGGCAAACGGGTGCTGCGTGGGAATTTGTTGACGGCTATCGGCTTGTTGGTTCTTACGGTACGGCATTTAAAGCGCCAACATTCGACAAGATATATGACACAGCATACTCGCAGGGGAATCCTAATTTATCGCCTGAAGAAAGTAAGCAGTGGGAAGTTGGTGTAGAAGGCTTAAGTGGCCCTGTTAACTGGCGGATTTCCGGTTATCGTAATGAGGTGACTGACCTTATTAACTACCGTGCGATTAATTTCTCAACGGGAACCTACGATAATATCGGCAAGGCGATAATGACTGGGGCCGAATTTACTGCAAACTATGATACCGGCTGGCTTTCGCATCAGGTGACGCTCGAATATTTAGATGCTAAGGATAAAACTGCAGATAAAGCTTTGGCCCGTCGTGCCCATAAAAAGGCGAAATATGAGCTTTCAACGACTGTAGATGACGTGAACATATCGCTGACATGGCTTTATCAAGGCGCTCGCCCTGATACTAATTTTGACCCTGTTACCTTCCAGCCTCAACCCGTGAAACTTGGTGGGTATAGCCTGTGGGATCTCGCCGCCTCATATCCAGTCACCTCTCATCTTACCGTTCGTGGTAGAATCGCCAACCTGTTTGATAAAGATTATGAGACGGCATATGGCTACCGCACGGCAGGGCGAGAATACTATCTCACTGGAAGCTATACCTTCTAACCTGCTATCCCGACCTACGATTCTGGTGTTCGATTCCGGAGTAGGCGGGTTGTCTGTTTATGATGAGATCCGGCAACTTCTGCCGGATCTTCACTATATATACGCATTCGATAATGAAGCGTTTCCCTATGGTGAGAAATCACAGCAGTTTATTATCGAGCGAGTAGTTGAGATTGTTAACGCAGTTCAACAACACCATCAGCTCGCATTAGTTGTGATTGCTTGCAATACGGCGAGTACGATTTCCCTTCCTGCTTTACGTGAACGCTTTACTTTCCCTGTCGTGGGCGTCGTCCCCGCGGTTAAACCGGCGGCTAAGCTGACGCGCAACGGCGTTGTGGGCCTACTGGCGACGCGGGCAACCGTTCAACGCCCGTATACACACGAGCTGATTACCCGTTTTGCTACGGATTGCCAGATTTTGTCGCTGGGGTCATCAGAACTGGTTGAATTGGCAGAGGCTAAATTGCAAGGAGAGGTGATCCCAATTTCCGAACTGCAAAAAATCCTGCGTCCTTGGCTACGTCTGCCGGAGCCACCCGATACGGTTGTGCTTGGGTGTACGCATTTCCCGTTGTTAGCTGAAGAGCTGAAAATGGCTTTGCCAGAGGGAACACGTCTTGTTGATTCCGGCGCGGCTATAGCCAAAAGAACGGCATGGCTGGTTGCTAATCTGGATAGCCCTCCACTTTCTAGCGATAGAAACCTGGTTTATTGCCTGACGATTACGCCTAAAGTCGCCACGCTGTGGCCAATATTGCAGCGTTATGGCTTCGATTCGCTGGAAAAACTGCCACTTTAATCGCTTTGTGGGTGAATAGTAGACAAACGATAATTATTTTGCATTTAGCGCTTGTCAGCCGCCGAGAAGTCCCTATAATGCGCCTCCACTGACACGGCAACAGCGACACGCAGTTGCGGTGACAGGAAAAAGATTTACTAAAGGCGGTCAGTAATGACTTGACT
>NZ_JQHM01000018.1 GCF_000749845.1 Pectobacterium betavasculorum
GCTTTGGCCATGGTTCGTGCGCTGAACAAAATGACGAAGGCTGGCATGCCTGCAAGTGTACTTATTGCCTGAAGAGTGGCCTGTTACAGGAAGGCTCGCCTCAAATCTGATTTATTCAACAAAGCCAAAGCGATCGTGAATTCTGGACATCAGTGAGACCGGCTATTTCTGGTGCTTGGTTGAGAAAAAATTGAATATTGCAGTTCGAAACTCGCTCATTTTTCAAAGTAATGATTATTCCACGCATGTTCGTTCATCACTCTCCATCAGCGCTGAAGGAATAGATTAATAAGGTTTTTTATTAATGATAACGCCTTTTGGACTTATTTCTAAGCCAAGAACAGATCAAACGCGAATGTACTCATTTTTAAGCCACAACGCTATTCACTCATTCATTAACGTTGTTCCTTGGATAAATCCAACATTAGACATTCTATTTCTTTCATTGTTACCCTGTCTTGCTCTTTTGTTTTAATGATCTGAAAGTATTCATCGAATGATGGGTAATTACCTAAGGAGAAATCATCAACTAATGGGATGCCAGTACTGTTAACATAATTGAGCAACTTATCGTAAGCCTCATTAATGTTATCTAGATCGCATAAAAATATCGTACTTATCTGCGGTTTTGCCTCATCACTTGGTTCATAAGAAAAATAATATTTTTTTGACAACTTTGGCACATCTCTGATTTCTTTATAAGTTAATGCATAATACTTAAAAATGTCTTTTTCAGTATAAACTGTATAAGGAACGATGATAAGCCATCCCCAAAAAAGCAATAGGGAAAATAACGAGATAAATATGAATAAGATCGTTTTCATTACACTTTGAATCCTAAAAATACATTCTTATCAATCGTATTGATAACCAGATCGTTTTCATAAGATGAAAAAGGCTTTATCGCTGACAGATAAGGTGGTAACGGTTTTTTATAAGGGTAAGCATGCATTTCTGGATCGGGGAAAATGAGAGGTCTGAGTTCATTATTCTTATATCTTCCCACTGGCCCATAGTAATCCCATATTTTAAGAGCATATTCTGTCGATTTTTTCTGACTAAGTGAAATATAATCTCTGGGAAGAACTACTGAATAAAAACCGACTAAATTGGAAACCAGATCTTCACAGCTGAAACCGCTATCCGTAACAAGCGAGAACAAGGAATTAGACTGTAACCCCTCAAATTTTAGAGAGACGTAAAACATTATGGAGAGTGCAATAGAGCGTTTAGTCTCTATCGACAACCCTCTTTTGACCTTCCATTGCGCATGAACACCTGTCTGTACACGACGATAACGCATAGCCTGAGAATAATTAACCAGAAAATACTCTTTGAGTAACGGATTTGCAGGCTCACTGATGAGCTGCCCCCATAAGTTCCTCGCATCGTCACCTTTTGCGTGGCCTAAATCAATCCACCCAAGCTGTTCGGTGTAAACCAAACGATTCCTTTCTATATCTCGCCTTGTTGTCATTCCAAATGACTCCGACTGAAGGTTTTATCACTGGGGTGCCACTTGTTGCTCGCTATCCCTCCTGATACAAAACCATAATGTATTAAAGAATTAATGAGGTGTGTTTTATGGCTTATCAGTACATATTCTCAGTCAATATGCTGTACCCTGATGTCCCTGCGATATTGTGCTGGCAGGTAATACTCTCATAACGCAGGCTTAGGATTTCAAAAGGCTGCATATCGCTATGCGTCAATGAGTTGGGGTTTTGATTAGAAAGATTGACAATAGAGGCATCCCTCAATGTGATTGTCATGTAATTCTCCTGTGTTCCGCTGGCGGAGGTGCGGTAATACCTCAATTCAACTTCCATTAGCTCATTGTTGGCCATGCTGGTGAGCAAGAGCGGTGTGGATTTATCAACGACTTTGGTTACGGAAAAGGGGTGATGATTGACGTGTCGATCTCTTGATAGGTCGTAGTTTGTCGCATAAACAAAAATTTCATCTTCGTGGCCAGAAATATGTTTATTTCCTACAGAGTCGATGCTTAAACACCCTTCAGAAATGAGACCCTGAATTTTTCCTGTTATCTTCATAAAAATAGAATTAGCCATTCTTGTAACTCCCTGTTAAAAATCCTTGTTGGGTTCCTTATAGCGTAAATTTCTATTAAATAAAAGAATGGGCTGTCTTTTTAAGCAATTGTCTGATTTAGTTAAGAACGGTATTTTTTCAAAAATAATTAATTGTTTGTTTTTAATGATGAATTTGGGTAGGGAATTTGATTTACTACTGTGCTAATTATATTTGTGTAATTAATTGCATCATATGGATGAGATAATATTAGTCGATTAAATAACACGATGACTAATAGTTTATTGGTGATTTAATTAAAAAATAAATGTTATTGAGGTAACTCGCCACCGAAGCGGCGAGGTTTATTATCCATTCCGGTTTTATTATTTCCCAGCACTAAGCCAGTCTGGCAGATCGTGTAATCCCATCGCCTGACGTACCAACGTCGGTTTAATGCCGGGCAGTTTGTCCGCCAGCACCAGACCGACATCACGCAGCAGTTTTTTCGCCGGATTATTGCCGTCAAACAGTTCGCGGAACCCCTGCATGCTGGCGAGCATCACAGCAGCACTGTGCTTGCGGCGGCGTTCATAGCGTCGAAGATAAAGGTGCTGGCCGATATCTTTACCCTGAGTCTGTAAGCGCTTCAGCTCGGCAATCAGTTCGGCGACATCCATGAAGCCCAGATTAACGCCTTGTCCTGCCAGTGGGTGAATAGTGTGTGCTGCGTCGCCGACCAGCACCAAACGGTGCGCGGCGAAGCTGCGGGCATAACGCCCCATCAGTGGGAAAGTTTGACGCTCACTTTCCAGTTCACACAATCCCAACCGCATATCAAACGCCATGGCGACCTCACGATTGAATTCCTCCACTGGCAAGCCCTGCATAGCCAGTGCCTGCTCCGGCGAAAGTGACCAGACAATTGAACAAAGGTGCGGATCGTCCAGCGGCAGGAATGCCAGAATGCCGTCACCGTGGAACGCCTGACGTGCTACGGACTGGTGGGGATGTTCTGTACGAATATTGGCGACCAGCGCGTGGTGGCCGTAATCCCAAAAGGTCAGCGGAATATCCGCATGCTGGCGTAGCCACGAATGTGCACCGTCCGCGCCGACCACCAGTCGGGCGGTCAGCATACTGTCGTCCTGCAATGTAATAAAGGCTTCGTTTTCGCCCCAGGCGACCTGTTTTAACGACGCGGGGGAGAGCAGGGTGATGTCGCTTAACTGAGAAGCGCGTTGCCACAGCACCTGCTGAATCACGGGGTTTTCAATGATATGTCCCAGGTGGGAAAAGCCGAATTCTTCACCGCTAAAACTGATTTTGCCGAAGCTGTCTTTGTCCCATACCTGCATGTCGTTGTAAGGGCTGACGCGTTGCGCCACGAGACTTTCCCAAACGCCGATATGACGCAGGAGGCATTCGCTGGCGGCATTGATGGCGGAGACGCGCAGAGCACGATCCTTCCTGAGTGGTTGAGGCTCGGCTGCTTGTTTTTCCAGCACGGCGATGCGCAGGCCGCTACCCTGTAGGCCGCAGGCCAGCGCCAGACCGACCATACCACCACCGGCAATAACCACGTCGAATGATTGCATTTCCGTATTTTCCTGTTGGCGAGCTTAATTAACGTTCTACCCAACCCAGCGTGCGACGGGCAAACGCATCGCGCATCAACGGCAGGTTATTCATGGCGATCAAACCCAGATTGCGGCTGACCGCTAGCGCGGTATAGCGATTAGCGAATAGCCTGACCAGACCATCGGTGATCGCGACTGTGGTGTGTTGATCGGGTTCGCGGCGTTGCTGATAGCGGCTGAGCACACTGTACTGGCCGATATCCTGCTGGTTTTTCGCCGCATCGACGAGTGTTTCTGCCAGCGACATAACATCGCGAATTCCCAGATTAAAGCCTTGTCCGGCAATCGGATGCAGCGTTTGTGCCGCGTTGCCGACCAGCGCCAGCCGATGGCTGATATGCTGGCTGGCGGTTAGCAGGCGCAGCGGATAGCTATGGCGTTCGCCGATGTGGGTGAATTGCCCCAGACGCCAGCCAAAAGCCTGCTGTAGCTGTTGGCGAAATTCGGTTCCACTCCATCCATCGACGTCGTGTTGACGATGTTTATCGTGGCACCAGACGAGTGAGCTTCGACCGTTACTCATCGGTAACAGCGCCAGCGGGCCATGCGGAGTAAACCGCTCAAATGCGCGTCCGCGATGGGGTACGGCGGTCGTCACATTGGCGATCACTGCTACCTGATCATAATCATGCTGTTGCCAGTGAATCCCGCAGGATTGCGACAGCATAGAGCGTGACCCATCAGCGGCAACGAGCAGTTGACCTGTGAGCTCAGTGCCGTTATCCAACGTTAGCGTTGCGTTCTCTTGCGTCCGCGTGACGGCAACGACTTTGGCCGGGCAGTGCAGGCGCACGCCCGGTGCCTGTTGCAGCATAGAAAACAGGCGTTGCCCGGTGTCGTGTAGTTCAACCACATGGCCCAATGCCTGAACGTGATAATCCGACGCGTGCAGATTCACTACGCTGGCGTGACCGCGTTCGCTGACGTGAATGTCGGTTATTGCCGTTGCATTGCCAGATAGCGCTTGCCAGATGTCCAGCGCCGCTAGCTGTTGGCGCGTGCCATCAGACAGCGCGATCGCACGCGCGTCAAAACCGGGATGTTCCTTGTCGAGTGGTGAATATGCCTCGATAAGGTTAACCGGGATTGTGCCCTGTGAGAGCCGTGATATCGCCAGCGCCAGCGTCGCGCCCGCCATTCCACCACCGACAATCATGACCGCCATGCTGTTGTCCTTTGCAATTATGTCGTTGTCCTCTGAAGGCGCTGCTTAGTGCTGCGTGTTATGCCGTTGCGCCATCAGCGCTTCGATGGCATCAGCGTCTTTGATTACGCCCGCGGTCAGATTTTCGTTACCGTTTTCGGTGATCACGATGTTGTCTTCAATGCGTACCCCGATACCCCGATACTGCTGCGGCACTTTAGCATCCGGCGCGATGTAAAGACCTGGCTCGATGGTTAGCACCATACCGGGCTCAAGCGGGCGGCCTCGGTCGGTGGTGCCGTAATTGCCTACATCATGCACGTCCAGACCTAACCAGTGGCTGAGGCCGTGCATGAAGAACTGACGATGTGCCTGTTCGGCAATCAGCTCTTCCACCTCCCCTTTCATCACGCCGAGCTTGATGAGCCCGCTAACCATGATGCGCACCACTTCTTCGTTTACTTCACGGATACTGCGACCGGGGCCGAACAGCTCCAGTGCGCGCAACTGTGAGCGCAGCACGATGTCGTAAATGGCACGCTGCGGCGCGGTAAACTTACCGTTGACCGGGAAGGTGCGGGTGATATCGCCAGCATAGCTTTTGTATTCACAGCCAGCGTCAATCAGCACCAGATCGCCGTCGCGCATTTGCGTTTCGTTTTCGGTGTAATGCAGGATGCAGCCGTTGTCACCGCTGCCGACGATAGTGTTATAAGACGGGTAGCGTGCGCCGTGACGGGTAAATTCGTGGTGAATTTCGCCTTCAAGCTGATATTCATACATGCCGGGGCGACATTTCTGCATGGCGCGGGTGTGGGCCAACGCGGTAATTTCGCAGGCGCGGCGCATCACGCTGATTTCCGCAGGCGATTTAAACAGGCGCATTTCATGTACCCACGGGCGCCAGTCGGTCAGTGTAGCTGGGGCAGAAAAGCCCTGACGGGTGCCATTGCGCAAGGTGTCCAGCGCGGCGAAGACCAGTTTGTCGGCGTAATCGTACTGCCCTTGCGCGTGGTAGACTACGTCCAGTCCATTCAACAATAAATGCAGCTGTGTGCTGATTTCGGCAAACGATAGTGCGCGGTCAACGCCGAGTTTTGCTGGTGCTGCTTCCTGACCCAGGCGACGGCCAAACCAGATTTCAGCGGTCAGGTCGCGCACGCGGTTGAAGATTACGCTGTGATGATGTTTGGCATCGCTTTTTACCAGCAGCAGAGCGGCTTCTGGTTCGTTGAAACCAGTAAAATACCAGAAATCACTATTTTGACGATAAGGGTAATCACTGTCGGCATTGCGCTGCGCTTCCGGCGCGGCAAAAATAATCGCCGCGCTTCCTGGAGCCATTTTTTCTAACAGACCCTGACGACGACGAAGAAATTCTTGTGGATTCATCACCTGCTCCTGAAAATTGTCCGTGCGGTTACCTTTCCCTTCCGCTCTGAATAAGCCACGTACTCTATAAAATAGCGTTTTTCATAAGACCGCCTGGCATAAAAATCAATGCAGCGTTGGCTTTTGCTGTTCGGGGGCGATCACAACGCGTTGGTTGGTCAATTCGGTATGGCACAAAATGGCAGAAACGCGAACATACTCAATCACTTCTTCCAGTGATTGCTCCAGCTCTTCCTGATCTTCATCTTCGTCGTAGCCAAGCTGTGCGATGTTACGTAAATCTTCGATGGCTTCTTTCAGCTCGCCTTTAACCTTGTTCAACTTCGGCTGAACGACGCCTAAGCCAAGCAGGAAGTGATTGACCCAGCCTGCCAGCGCATCGGCGCGATCGAAAACGCTCACGTCGTCCAGCGAATCATCAGGCAGGAAAAGCTGAAACAGGAAGCCATCATCTTCCAGCGCTTCACGCGTGGCCTGATAGAGATCCTGAAGCGGCTGCGATAGCGTTTGAGTAAACGCCATACCTTCATTGGTCAGTTCAAAAACCAGCGTTCTCCAACTGTCATCATGGTTTCCACCACACAGCATTCCGCTGATCAAACCGTGCATTTCTGCTGCGGTCAGCGCGACTTGCTGTTGGTGAAGCAGTTGGTTAAGGCCTTCATAGGCAGGAAACGTATTCTCTATAGACATGCGGATTCGTCATCGTTGGCTGGATTGGTTCGTGCTATGCTACCACCAAGCTCCCTTTGGATTCCAGAAAGGGCTTGTATCTTAGATCTCGGCTATATATAGTGGCGCCCGCTTTAACGAACCCGATGTAACGGGTAATGCTCATGCTATGCGACACGCGGGCGCAAGAACGAAAAAAGGCAGGAAGGTGGTATGTCTGCACAACCAGTAGATATTCAAATTTTTGGCCGTTCGTTAAGAGTGAATTGTCCGCCAGAACAACAGGAAGCGTTGAATCAGGCAGCGGAAGATCTTAACCAGCGGTTGCAAGATCTTAAAGTTCGCACTAGAGTCACAAACACTGAGCAACTGGTGTTTATTGCCGCGCTGAATGTGTGCCATGAACTGGCGCAGGAACGGGGTAAGACGCGTGACTATGCATCGAATATGGAACAACGTATTCGTATGTTGCAGCAGACCATCGAGCAGGCGTTGCTGGAACAGGGCAAGATCACGGAACGTCAGGGTGCACAATTTGAATAACGTCGTATTTTGACAAAAGTACGGTGTTTTTACGCGGTAAGACGTGCTAAGGTTTATCGCGAGTAACGAATAAAATTTCTCTGAGATGTTTGTCAGCGGGTCAGTCCCCTGAGCCGATATTTCATACCAACAGAATGTAATGCTCTGCGGTTGGTGAGCATGCTCGGTTCGTCCGAGAAGCCTTAAGACTGCGACGTTATGTTCACCTTGAACCAAGGGTTCAAGGGTTACAGCCTGCGGCGGCATCTCGGAGATTCCCTTTTTTATCACTCTTGACCGTGGCGAACGCAGCCCATGTCATCTTTTGATACGTCAATTCTTCCCGATAATTCACCATCCTCTTTTATGGCAGCATCACGTCAGCAGATTCGTCAGGCTGTGCGTCAGCAGCGGCGTTTACTGACGTCGGAACAGCAGAGATTATTTGCCCAACAGGTATGTGAACGCGTCATAGCGCACCCGAAAATCATACAGGCAGATAGCGTGGCAGTGTTTCTGTCGTTTGATGGCGAACTGGATACGACCCCGTCGATTCAACAACTGTGGGAGCAGGGGAAGCGTGTTTATTTGCCGGTTTTGCATCCGTTCCGTTCCGGGTATCTCTTGTTTCTGCGCTATACACCGGATACTGAGCTGGTGCGCAATCGTCTGAAGATTATGGAGCCGCGTCTGGACGTACGGCAGGTGTTGCCGTTACCGCAGTTGGACATCCTGCTGACACCGCTGGTGGCGTTTGATCATCAGGGGAAGCGGCTTGGTATGGGCGGCGGTTTCTACGACCGTACGTTGCAGTACCGCAACCGGATGTCTCGCGGGCCTTACCCGATTGGGCTGGCCCACGATTGTCAGATTGTTGATGCACTGCCAGCGGAAAGTTGGGACATTCCGCTGCCGGAAATTATTACCCCTTCTCACCATTGGCAGTGGAACACGCGCTAGCTTTTTATCTGCCCGGGCGACCGATCGTGGCCCAACATCTGCTGTACCAATTCCACACAGTGCAGGAAACGCGAATCGTAGTCCGATTCTTTGATGTAAACGTACGGGATATTATTGTTAGCCAGCATCGTTTTCAGCAGGTTCTGGAATTCCGAACGGGCAGTGGTACTGCCTAAACTGCGCAGCCCATCGGCCACCCACGGCGTGTTATTCTCCAGCAAAATCACCAGATCGAAGCGGTATTCATCGACTAGCGCCTGAACGAACGGGTGTTCACGGCCTTCATATTTCTTGCAGAACGCCTGTGTGGTGACAAAATCGGTGTCGATAAAGGCCACTTTATTGGCGTATTTGACCGCAAAATCAATGTACTGTGCCTGACCCAGCGCGATTTTGTCGTAGTCGGAATACTGCAACGCCATCTCGTCGCCACCCAGATGGGAGAATACATAATCGCGACCATATTCCCAGGCGCTGGTAGTGTTGAAGATATTCGCCAGCTTGTTCACCAGCGTGGATTTACCACTGGATTCCCCGCCAAGAATGGCAACGGTACGCACAAAGAACGGCTTAACTTCGGTTGGGATATAATCCCAGTAGCGGAAAGGATCGTGGCGGATCTGTGAGCCGCTGATGTTCATGAAGGATCGCTGTGGGTCGATCAAGACAGCCTCAATGCCCAGATGTTCGCGGTATTGCGGCGCATCCTGTTCTTCACTGGTGTAGACGAAATTAGGCGTGATGCTTTTTTCCTGCATGAACGCCTGAATCCCTTTACTCCATACATCCCAGCCATGTGGGTAAGGTTCCATTCCTTGCTCATTAAAGGCATGAATGTGAATATTTTTCTGATACTTGAAGGTCTGCAATAGCCAGCGCAGGCGGTCACTGACGGTAGGCTGCTGTGACATCGAACTGTTCTCAAACAGCAGACGGTCGCGCGGCTCGTCGTAACCTAAAATCACATGCAGTTCGTCGACCTGGCTGCATGCGCGTTGAATCAGATAAATGTGGCCGGTGTGTAGCGGATAGAACTTGCCGAAGACGATGCCAATATTCTTTTCATAGCGAGGGAATTCCAGCTCAAGAAACCGATGCAGCGCTTCCAGCTTCTGTGCGCTAGGGCTTTTTATTTTGGCATTAAGTAATTGACTAAGATAGCCTTTGGTCATATCGGTTGCGTCGGCAACCTGCTGTAGGGTGCAACCCTTCTGGCGGATAGCGGATTTCAGGTAATCAAATGATGACATGGTGCAACACTCTTGTTTAGCCTACTAAACAAAATACCACAAGATAAAGCAACCTCCGCTACTCTTTCACACCGCTGTTTGGACTTGAGGCTAAACAGGGAGAAGAGCAGCGGATGGTTTTCTGTGGTCTGTTTAGAGATCGTCGAGGATCGCCAGCGCATCGGCCAGCTTTTTCACGCCGAATACCTGCATACTGGCTGGGGCTTTCTTCGGCATATTGGCATGAGGAACGATGGCGCGCGTGAAGCCGTGTTTAGCAGCTTCGGTAATCCGCTCTTGGCCGCTGGGAACCGGGCGGATTTCGCCCGCCAGACCGACTTCACCGAAGATGACCAGATCCTGCGGCAGCGGGCGATCGCGGAAGCTGGAAACCAGCGATAGCAGCAGCGCAAGATCGGCGCTGGTTTCGGTCACTTTGACGCCGCCGACGACATTCACGAACACATCCTGATCCGACATTTGCAAGCCGCCGTGGCGATGCAGTACCGCGAGCAGAATCGCTAAGCGGTTTTGCTCCAGCCCGACTGCAACGCGACGCGGGTTGGCCATCATTGATTGATCTACCAAAGCCTGAATCTCGACCAGCAGCGGGCGCGTACCTTCCCACACCACCATGACCGAGCTACCAGACGTCACTTCGTCACCACGGCTGAGGAAAATGGCTGACGGGTTACTGATTTCACGCAGTCCCTGCTCCGTCATAGCGAATACACCCAGCTCATTGACGGCACCGAAACGGTTCTTATGGCTGCGCAGCGTGCGAAAGCGCGAATCGGCATCGCCGTCGAGCAGCACGGAGCAGTCGATACAGTGTTCCAATACTTTTGGCCCGGCGAGCGAGCCGTCTTTGGTGACGTGGCCAACCATCACGATGGCGACGCCGCGCGTTTTAGCGAAGCGCGTCAGGTAGGCTGCGGTTTCACGCACTTGCGCGACGCTGCCGGGGGAAGATTGAATATCGGCGAGATGCATCACCTGGATGGAGTCGATCACCATCAGCTTCGGTTGTTCCTGCTCGGCAATCAGGCAAATCTGTTCGATGCTGGTTTCCGACAGCATATTGAGATTCTGAGTTGGCAGATTGAGGCGGTGCGCCCGCATCGCCACCTGCTGCAATGACTCTTCGCCAGTGACGTACAGGGTTTTCATATTTTCTGACAGCTTGCAGAGCGTTTGTAGCAGTAGAGTACTTTTACCCGCGCCGGGGTTACCACCGATCAGAATCGCGCTGCCCGGAACGACGCCGCCGCCCAGAACGCGGTCAAACTCCAGAAAGCCAGTGGAAAAACGAGGTAGCGCTTCAAGACTGATTTCCGACAGTTTTTGCACCCGGCTGACGCCAGCACTCTCACCCGCATAGCCGGTGAGACGGTCGGAACGCGATACGGACGCCGATGCCAGACGAACTTCGGTAATGGTATTCCAGGCGTGGCAAGCACTACACTGCCCTTGCCAGCGCGGATAGTCAGCCCCGCATTCATTACATACAAACGCTCGTTTGACGGCTTTTGCCACGGTTCACCTCCTACTGATTAACGCTTTTCGTGTCTCATGCTGCCGCTGAGGATACAGAGCACGCCGGTCAGATCGGCATGACGGATGGTTACCGCAGACTGCTCATTGACCTTGGGTTTAGCGTGATAGGCAATGCCTAAGCTGGCTGTCTTGATCATCGGCAGATCGTTTGCGCCATCGCCGATAGCAACGGTCTGGTGCATGGGAATTTCCAGCTTTTCCGCTAGCTGTTGCAGCGTAGTGGCTTTATATTTTGCATCGACAATCGTGCCGATGACTTCACCAGTCAGTTTGCCATCTTTCATACCTAATTCGTTGGCAACGGCGGCGACCAGACCTAATTCGTCACGCAAATAATCGGCAAAGTAGGTAAACCCGCCCGACGCAATCGCGACGTGCCAACCCGCTTCCTGAAGCTGGCTAACCATATTATTCAAGCCCGGCATCAGCGGCAGCGTTTTGCGTACTGTCTGTAAAATAGTGGCATCGGCACCTTTTAAGGTCTCAACACGCTGACGCAGGCTGGCGGCGAAATCCAGCTCGCCGCGCATCGCGCGTTCGGTGACGTCGGCCACCAGTTCACCCGTGCCTGCCAGCTTGGCTATTTCATCAATGCATTCGATCTGAATGGCAGTGGAATCCATGTCCATGATCAATAAACCCGGCGAACGCAGCGTTGGCGCGTTGCTCATGGCTGCGACATCAATCCCCAGTTCATGAGCCAGCTTGGTTGCACGTGGCGTCAGTGTGCCCGCTAAACGGACAACCTGATAATCGCCCACGTTCCAGGCACTCACGATAACCATGGCGCTTCCCAGCTTACGCTGGTAGCGAGAAATCAGGTTTTTATCGAGGACATCGCTATAAATCAGCCAGCCAGTGTCGCCAGCGCGGTAGTCAAGCGGCATCACTTCGTCACCGCTCAGTGATAATGGCAGTCCCGGCCAACAGTTGATCTCATTCGGGAGATCACGATAGGTCAGACTATTCGACATGGGGGAAATCCTCTGCTGGCAGTAGTGCGATAAAGTCGTACGATAAAAAGAGGGATGTGGCGTCGGCCAAACATATCCCTCCAAAAACTGGGCAACAAGCTATCCTATCGTCGGCGCTTCTGGCAACATGAAAGTATCCAAATCGTGTAAGGATTATCATGGTTCGCGCCCGGGTGAAATTTCGTCTACACCGCACGGCAATTGTGCTGATTTGCCTCGCCCTGCTGGTGGTATTAATGCAGGGCGCGTCCTATTTCAGTTTGAGCCACCAGATGGCACGTTCTGAACAGGTTGAAGATCTGGCACGCACGCTATCCAGACAGGTCGCTTATAGCCTTTCGCCGCTGATGGGCAGCGTGGATGATAATGGCCAAAAAATTACGACCATCCTCAAGCAACTGACCGATCACAGCCGTATTCTGGATGCGGGTGTGTATCAGCAGGACGGCTCGCTGGTGGCGCATGTTGGTGAACAGGTTCAACTACGGGACCGGCTGGCGCTGGACGGTAATCGCGTTGGTAGTTACTTTAACCATCAACTGGTGCAGCCGATTGAAGGAAAAGAGGGACCTATCGGCTTCCTGCGCATCACGTTGGATACGCATGTGTTGGCGACCGAAGCCAGACAGGTGGATAACACGACCAATATTCTGCGTCTGATGATTTTACTTTCACTGGCTATCGGCATCATTCTGACGCGAACGCTATTGCAGAACCGCCGTACCCGCTGGCAGCAATCACCTTATCTTCTTACTGCGAGTACGCCAGTGAAAGAAGAAGATGAGGTGGAGAGTGACACGCAGCCGAGTGGCAGCGTGGTAGTGAAAAAAGACGGGGAAGAGAAAAGCCTCTGATGGTCACCTCGTATATCCCCTAAAGATGTGGTCACGCTGGTTTGTGCTATCACCGATGCAACGCTTAACATCACCTTTGATTAGCTTTTATATATCAACCATACGGAATGATATATAAAAGCTAATCAATCTTGTGCTCTTTTGATTGCGGTGATATATTTTTATATATATTTTATAATTATTGATATATTAAAGAATATCAAATATGAGCTATGTAACAGAGCAAATACTAGAAAGTCTTCGAGAAGCACGCGCACGTAAGGGGTTTAGCCAGAGAGAGCTAAGCGCCCGTTCGGGTGTACCTCAAAGCCATATCTCGAAAATCGAGTCTGGAGGCGTTGATCTAAGGGTTTCCAGCTTGATTGCACTCGCGCGCGTGCTTGACCTGGAGCTATTTGTCGCGCCTAAAAAGTCTGTGCCAGCGATAAAGTCGATCATTCGAAGTAGCAAAGGAACTCAGGATGAGGGGGAGGGGATGTCACCTGCATACCATTTAGATGGAGACAATGATGACTAATAATGTATCCACTTTAAACGTTTTGCTCTACGGAGCGCCTATCGCAACGATCACCAACGTTGGCAATGATAAAACGCTATTTGCTTTTACGGATACTTACGCGAATGATGAATTCCGGCCTGTGTTAGGACTTGGCTTTAAGGATTCGCTCGGTGGCTTGGTCACTAACTTCAAACCTACCCAAACCAAGTTAACACCGTTTTTCTCCAATCTCCTGCCAGAAGAAACGATGCGTAACTACTTGGCAGAGCGTGCGGGTGTGAACCCCGCGCGGGAATTTTTTCTATTGTGGGTATTAGGACAAGATTTAGCGGGAGCGATTACTGTCGAACCTGCCGATGGTGAAGCGCTACCGCCTAATGTGCAGCAAGAAATAGAAGATGAAACCAAATACGAAGCACCGATGCGCTTTTCATTGGCAGGTGTGCAGTTGAAATTTTCAGCCGTGCAACATGCCAATGGCGGGTTGACGATCCCAGCTACAGGTAAAGGTGGCTCATGGATTGTGAAATTGCCGTCATCTCGCTTTGAAGCCGTGCCAGAAAATGAATATTCGATGATGGTATTGGCGCGAATGTTAGGAATGGATGTGCCAGAGATTCAACTGCTACCCATTAACCAGATTGCTAATATCCCAGAAGGAATCGGAAAGTTTGGCAATAGTGCCTTTGCAATCAAGCGTTTTGACCGTGCTGAGGGGCAAGCAATACATATTGAAGACTTTGCGCAAGTCTTTGGCGTATATCCTCAAGATAAATACAAAAAAGCCAGTATGCGTAATATCGCGCAGGTTATCGGTATAGAGGGTCAAGAGGAAGACATTGCTGAATTTATTCGCAGGTTGGTGTTCAATACCCTAATTGGCAACGCTGATATGCATTTGAAGAACTGGTCTGTTATTTACAAAGACAAGCGCACAGCATCAATTGCACCAGCTTATGACTTTGTCTCGACCATTCCCTACATTCCCGATGATAGTGCCTCATTAAAAGTTAGCCGCAGCAAAAAGTTCAGTGATTTTACTCTGGATGAATTATCGCACTTAGCGGCTAAAGCCATGTTGCCAGAAAAGTTGGTGTTGGATACGGCCAGGCAAACTGTGGCAAGCTTCCATGAAGTATGGGCGAAAGAAAAAGCACACTTACCGCTTACCAAATCTATCATGGTATCTATTGAGAAACACTTGAGAGATATACCACTGCGCTAATAGGCTAGGGTTCCGTGTGCGTTCTTCTATATTATTTAAAGCTCTAAGCCGTTGGCTATGAGCTGAAGAAGCAACGATTGCAAACAGCGACAACTGAGCGTTGGCGCACGCTGAGAGTAAATGTAATCGATTAGGCGACCATTGATTGTTTATAACGCCAAGATCAGAGAAAATAGCGGCCAATTACGATTAACACGACGGATTTGACAAGCGAAGAACTGAAAAGAGAGTACTTCCAGAAGTGTGTACAAATCCGTGTACAAACTAAAAGAATTTATACATGGCAACCCAAGATTTTCTTAATGAAATCAATAAGCGAAGAACGTTCGCTATCATTTCTCACCCCGATGCCGGTAAGACCACGATTACCGAAAAGGTCCTGCTGTTCGGACAGGCGATCCAGACTGCCGGTACGGTAAAAGGGCGTGGTTCGAACCAGCATGCGAAATCCGACTGGATGGAGATGGAAAAGCAGCGTGGTATCTCAATTACCACGTCTGTAATGCAGTTTCCCTATCGTGAATGTCTGATTAACCTGCTGGATACCCCAGGGCACGAAGACTTCTCCGAAGATACCTATCGTACGCTGACGGCGGTAGACTGCTGCCTGATGGTCATCGACGCCGCAAAAGGGGTCGAAGACCGTACACGTAAGCTGATGGAAGTCACTCGTCTGCGCGACACGCCGATTCTGACGTTCATGAACAAACTTGACCGTGACATCCGCGATCCGATGGAAGTGCTGGATGAAGTTGAGAGTGAGCTTAAGATTGCCTGTGCGCCGATCACCTGGCCGATTGGCTGCGGCAAACTGTTCAAAGGCGTGTATCACCTTTATAAAGACGAAACTTATCTGTATCAGACCGGTAAAGGCCATACGATTCAGGAAGTGCGCATCGTTAAAGGACTGGATAACCCGGAGCTGGATACTGCCGTTGGTGAAGAACTGGCTGCGCAACTGCGTGAAGAGCTGGAACTGGTGAAAGGGGCATCGCACGAATTTGAACTGGAAGCGTTTCGTGCCGGTGAACTGACGCCAGTCTTCTTTGGTACCGCGCTGGGTAACTTTGGCGTTGACCATATGCTGGACGGCCTGGTCGCCTGGGCACCTACGCCAATGCCGCGTAAAACGGATACCCGTGAAGTTACGGCAGAGGAAGAGAAATTTACCGGCTTCGTGTTCAAAATTCAGGCCAATATGGATCCGAAACACCGTGACCGCGTGGCATTTATGCGCGTCGTGTCCGGTAGATATGAAAAAAGCATGAAACTGCGTCAGGTTCGTACGGGAAAAGACGTGGTGATTTCAGACGCGCTGACCTTCATGGCAGGTGACCGTTCCCACATTGAAGAAGCCTATTCGGGCGATATCATCGGGCTGCACAACCACGGCACGATCCAGATTGGCGATACGTTCACGCAGGGTGAAGATATGAAATTCACCGGTATCCCCAACTTTGCGCCGGAGCTATTCCGCCGCATTCGTCTGCGCGATCCACTTAAGCAAAAACAGCTATTGAAAGGGCTGGTACAGTTGTCTGAAGAAGGCGCCGTACAGGTATTCCGTCCATTGACCAACAACGACCTCATCGTTGGTGCTGTCGGCGTATTGCAGTTTGATGTGGTGGTTGCCCGTCTGAAAACGGAATACAACGTAGAAGCGATTTACGAATCCGTTAACGTTTCTACCGCGCGTTGGGTTGAGTGCAGTGATGTGAAGAAATTCGAAGAATTTAAGCGTAAGAACGAACTGCACCTTGCGCTGGATGGTGGGGATAATCTGGCTTATGTGGCTCCGACGATGGTAAACCTGAATTTGACGCGGGAACGCTATCCTGAAGTGACGTTCCACCAAACGCGCGAACATTAATTTTTTATAACGAGATGGATTGATAACGTCATGGTTTCACAAAAAATAGTGACCGTGATGTTTAAATAATAACCTCGTTATTAAAATAATTATCACCCGGTTATAGTTGGTTTTAGGCCAAAAGTGCCGGGTGTTTTTATTTTTAAATTAATTAAAAATCAATCGGTTAATTTTGTTTTTTTCCCCGGAATTTTTCTCACTTCGATGCAACAGACAAATCTGAATTGCTGCACATATTTCTTCGTTCCCCTGTGATTTTCCATTCTGTGGGCTATAGTTAACAGCGTGTTAACTGATTTGGCTTGTTCAACTGTTAACGTAATCTAAGTTGGTTTATTGTTTTTATTTTTTTCGCCTTTGCAATTTAATACTCTGGTTATTCCTGTAAGAAGAGAGAATTATCGGAGTGTTGGTAACGTCATTATCACCTTGGTTTGCTGATGACTGTGCAGGCGTTAACGTGGCTCACACACAGACTGTGTCGGGCTTAGAGAAAAGCATAAGAAGGAAGACATCGATGAAAAAGACCAAATTGACACAATCGCTGATCGTAGTTGCTCTGGGTTCTATTCTGGCTGGCGGTGCCATGGCTGAAGAAACGTTAGGGCAGAAGGTAGAGCGTATCGCGGACACAACTGGTGCAAAAGTCGATAGTTCCGCTAATAAAGCATCTGGCTACATCGGTGACAGCGCTATCACGGCAAAAGTAAAGAGTGCACTGCTGGAAGATAAATCGATTACCAGCAGTGACATTTCAGTCGAAACAACGAAGGGCGTCGTCACGCTAAGCGGCTTTGTCGGCAGTCAGGCACTCAGCTCACGAGCGGTGGAAATTGCCACGCAGGTTGAGGGCGTCCAATCTGTAAGCGATAAATTGCAGGTTAAAGATAATCCATCACAATCGGTTGGTGCGTATGCCGATGACGCTGTGATTACCAGCACGATTAAGGCCAAGCTGCTGGCGGATGATATTGTTCCATCCCGTAAAGTGAAGGTCGAAACTCAGGAAGGCGTTGTGCTACTAAGCGGTGAAGTGGACAACAAAGCACAGTCTGACCGTGCTGAAAGTATTACTAAGGCCGTTGAAGGCGTGAAAAGCGTCAAAAACGACCTGACCGTTAAGTAACCGTCGCCATTTCGCACAGGGTTATCCGTAAGAGCGGATAACCCTTCCTAATCCGCATAATAAAACACCACCTGTGGATACGCAGTCAGGACGCAAGAAGCGCGTTAGGATGACTACCATGATTTTTTTTCATTTTGTCTGGTAAGGAGAGCGTATGTTTCGTTGGGGCATTATATTTTTAGTTATCGCACTGATCGCGGCAGCACTGGGTTTCGGTGGTTTAGCTGGTACAGCAGCTGGCGCGGCGAAAATCGTCTTTGTAGTCGGTATTATTCTGTTTCTGGTTAGCTTGTTCACGGGTAGGAAACGGCCGTAGCACAGCGCTTATACTCTAAATAATTCAAGTGACGCAGCACACGCAACTTGAATATGGCGAGTATAAATAAATGTCATACAGAGCACACAGCCGCGCCATGCGGCTGTCACATTTTACCGGCACACTATCTTTTACTAATACGACCTGCGTATTTGCTGCATTTCGACAGTTTATCAGGAGGCTCATGATGAATAGCGATATCGTTGTTGGCAAATGGAAACAGTGGAAAGGGAATTTCCTTGCGCTGTGGGCCGATTGGTTTGACAGCGACTGCGCCTGGCTGGAAGGGAGTAACGATTACTTGTCCGGCATCTTGCAAGAGGGTTACGGAAAAGCGTACGAAGAGGTATCCTCAGAGAAAACCACGTTACACTGAGGCTTTACCGCAGCGACAAGCCCGATTCTGCCATGATGTCTTGGCAGGATGTTACTTGTGCGTAGATTAGGTCGCCTCACCTTGACGGGCTTAATCTTAGCGGAGAAAAGCGACGTGCTTTCTGAACGATACCGTTTTATCGATACCCACTGTCATTTCGATTTCCCCCTATTCTATGATGATGCACCGGAAAGCTTGCGTCTGGCGCAAGAGGCTGGCGTTGAACGCATCATTATTCCAGCCGTGGCTTCTCAAAATTTTGAACGTGTGTTGATGCTCGCTCGTAACCACTCTCCGCTTTACGCTGCGCTCGGCCTTCATCCGCTTTATATCGCCGAACATCAAGAGAGCGACCTGCTCAGTCTGGAAGAGGAACTGAGCCAATTGCCTGCAAGGCTGGTGGCGGTTGGTGAGATTGGGTTGGATCTCTATATGATAGAACCCCAGTTCGAACGACAGCTTACCTTTCTTGAAGCCCAGCTTCGGCTAGCGAAAAAATACGATCTCCCAGTGATTTTGCACTCTCGACGCAGCCATGACAGGCTGGCGCAGCTACTACGACGCATTGACGTGCCGCGTACCGGTGTCGTTCACGGGTTTGCAGGCAGTCTGGCACAGGCGCAAGCTTTTATCCGGCTAGGTTATTACATTGGTGTAGGGGGAACGATTACCTATGATCGAGCTAATAAAACGCGTCAGGCGATCGCGCAACTGCCGTTAGATCGGCTGCTGCTGGAAACCGATGCACCCGATATGCCGATGAGTGGCTATCAGGGGCAGCCCAACCGACCCGAACGTATTTCATGCGCGTTTCAAACGCTGTGTGAGCTACGTGCAGAACCGCCTGAAGAGATTGCTGAGGCGCTGTGGCAGAATTCGTTCAGGCTATTTGGAAGGCTCACTCCGACATAACACCGCTACCGTTATGCTGAAACTATCCCCCTAAAGCGGAAGCCTGTTTGCTTTCGCTTTTCTCTTATTTCTGTGCAACAACAAACAGAACAGCCATTCTGATTTCATATACCAATCATAAAATTGTGATAAAGATCACTATTTGGTGTTTTTGACTGTTCGATGTTGTCTGTATTTGTGACATAAATTAGCGACCTTCAGGAGCCACTCTTTATACTCGTCATACTTCACGTTGCATGTACGTTGGCTACGCCAAGTCACCCGTATCACTTACTTGTGTAAGCTCATCGGGATTCCTTTGCTTGCCGCCTGCCTGAAACGTGAATTATTTAGAGTATAGGATTAGTTCGCCAGCGCGTGCTGACCGTTCTGGCGAAATGATTTTTTATTATGATTTCACTTTTTTCACGCGTTATAGGGAACTGTACATGCAACTCGTTATGAGTCTCATCGGCATGATCGTTCTGATACTGTGCGCGGTTATGTTGTCTAATAATCGTAAAGCTATCAGATTGCGCACCGTAGCCGGTGCATTCATTCTTCAGATCGGTATTGGCGCGCTGGTGCTGTATGTACCAGTAGGGCGCAAGGTTCTGGAGGGCTTAACGGGCGGTGTAGCAAACGTTATCGCCTACGGAAATCAAGGCGTGTCGTTCATGTTTGGCGGTTTGGTCTCCGACAAAATGTTTGAAGTATTTGGCGGTGGTGGGTTTGTTTTCGCACTCCGCGTATTGCCGATTATTGTCTTTTTCTCTTCACTTATTGCCGTGCTGTATTACATGGGCATTATGCAGTTGGTCATCAAGGTACTCGGTGGTGGATTGCAGAAACTGTTGGGAACCTCCCGTACTGAATCGCTCTCTGCGACGGCCAATATCTTTGTCGGCCAAACGGAAGCACCGCTGGTGGTGCGTCCGTATATTGCCAACATGACGCAATCAGAGCTGTTTGCGGTGATGTGTGGTGGTCTGGCATCCATTGCCGGTGCGGTGATGGCGGGCTATGCCCAGATGGGCGTCCCGTTGGAATATCTGATCGCAGCCTCCTTCATGGCGGCACCGGGCGGATTGCTGTTTGCCAAACTGATGGTGCCAGAAACGGAAAAAACGCACGACCATGACGAGATGGTTGGGTTTGTCGATGAAGACGATCGTCCGGCTAATGTCATCGATGCCGCGGCAAGTGGTGCCGCTTCCGGCATGCAACTGGCGCTGAATGTGGGGGCAATGCTGCTGGCGTTTATCGCCCTGATCGCCGTGTTGAACGGCATTCTGGGGGGCATCGGTGGCTGGTTTGACTACCCGCAGTTGTCGTTGGAACTGATTTTGGGCTGGTGCTTTGCACCCGTTGCGTTCCTGATCGGTATTCCCTGGAGTGAAGCGACCGTTGCGGGTTCGTTCATTGGGCAAAAACTGATCGTCAACGAGTTCGTCGCTTACATGAATTTCAGTGAATATCTGAAAGCCGATGACGTGGTACAGGCCGCTGGTTTGCAGGTTCTGTCTGATCATACCAAAGCTGTGATTTCGTTCGCGCTGTGCGGCTTTGCTAACCTTTCGTCTATTGCTATTCTTATTGGAGGTTTGGGCAGTATGGCGCCAACGCGGCGTCAAGATATTGCCCGCTTTGGTTTGAAAGCGGTTGCGGCAGGTACGCTTTCTAACCTGATGAGCGCCTGCATCGCAGGGTTCTTTTTGGCTCTGTAAATGTAACCAGGTATTCTTGCAGTAGCGAGATGATGGGCGGCGAAAGTCGCCCATTGTTCGTTTAAACCCCCTACGTTATTCAGGGTTTAAGCGTGGTCTACGCGATGTTTACTGAATGCTGGTGCCGATATGCTTGCCTGAGTGGAGTAACATGCTTTCTGCTTTTATTGATGATGTTGAATGGATTACTTTTCCACGGGCAACGGATGGTGCCGCCTACCCAGGTATTACTGCTCGCTGCCATTTTCATTTGTCTGCGTATGACGATGCGCTTTTTGCCGAGGCGGACATTCCTTTTTCCGACGCGCTAGAGCGCGCGGTACCGAAACGACGCGCCGAATTTCTGGCTGGGCGCTGCCTGGCCAAACTCGTATTGAACAAACTGGACCATCCCGATTTTATTCTGCATAGCGGAGAAGATCGTTCACCACAGTGGCCGGGAAATATTGCCGGTTCACTGAGCCATAATAAAGACAGCGTACTCTGTGCCGCGCATCTGCGTAGCGATGAGGTATCGTGCGTGGGGGTTGATATTGAAGGATTTATATCCGACGAGCGTGCGCAATCGCTGTGGCCTGGCATCATTGGCGATGAAGAGTTCCAGTGGTTTCAGGAGCGAGAAGAGGGATTTAGCTGTTTGCTGACAATAAGCTTCTCGGCGAAAGAGAGCCTGTTCAAGGCGCTTTACCCGCAGGTTCGGCACTACTTTGATTTTCTGGATGCCAGACTGGTGGCTCTGGATATCACCAAACGCGAGTTTGAGCTGGAACTGCTGACCGATCTGACGCCGACGTTTTATGCCGGACGCCGTTTTAAAGGCGCGTATCTGCTGAGAGAGTACGACGTCACCACCTTCATCTGTTGCTGATGTTTGTAAATCGGCAGGGCTTAAAAGGAAGTGGTATTCGCGACGGTCAGACGTCTATCACTTCCTTTCGGCAGTTGCCACTGCCAATCCTCCTGCCGTTATACCAGCGCGGAGACCCACCAGACGCGCCCGATGACAACGAGTTCACCGTTTATCATCTGCTTTTTGGTGACAATTTCATCTTCGTATTCCGAATTAAATGACCGTACAAGGATGCTGCCGTCCGGACGCTTAATCAGTGCTTTTACCCGTTGCAATTCTCCCATGCGAATGGCGTACATTTTGCCATCGCGGATCTCGCGGTCAGACAGATTGACGGCAACTTTATCACCGTCCGAAAGCTTTGGCTCCATACTGTCCCCCATAACTGTAACGACGCGCGTATCCTCCACGCGGATACCTAAACGCCGGAGCGTATGCGCTCGGAACGGTAGGGCATAGGCTTCATCTTCATCAATATCGTAAGCGCCACCACCGGCAGAGAGTCGTACACCCAGCAAAGACACTTCGACGAATTCGTCGTTGTCGACGTCGGTATTTTCCCATTCAGTGACGTGGAGTCGTGACGTCTTAAAGTTGTTGTTCTCTGACTTGGGATGGCCGATGCCATTGAGTAACCAGTCAAGTGAGTAACCGGTTTTTTCACTAATGAGCTGTGCGGATTCCCTGCTTAGTGTGCCGCGCTTGAGCCAGTTGTTTACCGTCTGCGGCGAGGTGCCGATCCGCTCTGCAAACGTTTTTTGTTTCATCTTTTCTTGCTGCATCAGGTAGTGCAGTCGCTCGGTCAGTTGGTTCATTTTTACCTCCCTCCCAGAAAATAAACATGGTGTGTATTTTATCATTGATTTGTTGATTTTTGTTGTCTAAAGTCTATCTCATAAACGATAAAATCAACAAGAGATAATGAAATGTTGTGACGATATCGCAGCATTATCGGCGCGACTCCGCGTCAGGCACGCTATCTCGGAGCCCGTTGCTATAGATGAAGTGGAGAAACACCCTATGGAATATCGAGCAGCACCGTATTCGCCACACTCGATTGTCTTCAAGGAAATGCGTGACGGGCACCCGTCAGGAAAGAGATATGCCCCTTATCTGGGGCAGAAAAGAGGAACTCAAGATGAATATTGAACATGCGCTTAGCCTGTGTGGCCCTAAATCAGCGTCCTTCGTCTTCACCTGCCATGATGCTGCACCTGCCTATCATCAGCCCCAGCGTTCAGGAGGGCAGGCGCTTATCCGGACACGTAGCAGGAAGTCAGGGACGGCAGCAAGGCTTCATCATGGCGATATCCTCATTGCGCTGGGGGTCGTGCAGTCGCGTGAAGCGCTGGGACTAAGCCTGATTATGGCACGCCACAATCAAGATCAGCAGGATAAGCGTAAAGCGATCGAGAGCCTTGCCAGAATTGCGCGTCAACAGGCGCCAGCGCATGTAGGAAAGATCGCCGGGAGGAATATGGGGCAGTGCATGCTACTGCTGGCGGTGATGGCGGTCGGTCACTATTGCAGAACCGCAGACGATCCTCAAAATCGATGTCGGTGCGGTGGGCGCGGAAAAATAGTGGATATGACTGCGTCGAAAGCGTCGGGAAAAACGGTTGAAAAAGTGTGTCCGCGCTGTAGTGGTTCCGGACTAAAACCCGTGACATCAGCTTCTGTCTATAAGGTCATAAAAACGTTGGTTCCTACACTGACGCAGCGGACATGGTCACGTAACTGGAAAACATTTTATGACGAGCTGGTGGACCGTTGTCAGCAGGAAGCTTATCAGGCAGCTGCATTATTTTCTGAGATTACTGAGTCAGTTAGATAATTCATAAAAATAATCGGTATTTTTTTTATATTAGGGCTTGTACTTCTGTCCAAAAATGGTTAACTTAATTTACATGATAGAGTTTTTATGATTTCTTCTTATAAAACTCCCCTTGAAAAAAATTTTAATGTAAGCCCCCGACGTAAAAGTTGGGGGCTTTTTTATTGGCCTGAACAACACGGTAAATAAGAGTTAATTATTAAATTCAATCGCTTTTCGGAAGGTTAAGTATGCAGGATAATATTTTAAGCTGGAGCGGCCTGAGTGAGTTAATTCTATCCTGGTGGTATGGCGATGTTCCGACAGGTGGTGTGATATTAGCCGTATTTATTGCGATGCTGCGAGTCGCATATTCTGGTGGAACCTGGCGTTTAATGCTGCTTGAATCTGCGTTGTGCGGGGTGTTGACGCTGACGGCGGTTGCCTCCTTTGACTATTATGATTTACCCAAAACGTTGACTCCTGCTCTCGGAGGAATGATTGGTTTTATCGGGGTAAAACAGATTCGTTATGGTTTATTACGTTTTTTGACAGGAAGTCAGGAACGCGATAAGAAGAATGATAAAAATAAATGAAATAAAATTCGGCTAATCTCGAATTTTAATTATCCGGTATTTTTTACGGCGTGACTAAGGAGGTGATTTATTCTCAGATAATACTTATGTTTTTCATGCTGGTGATAGTGTTGTGACAACAATATTATCGCTATTTTTTGTCAAAAAATAAAACGTCATTCGTTTTAATCGTTAAACCACACAGGCCCAGTGTTGAACAATTATTATTTTGTTCACCTGGGCTTTTTTATTGAGAGAGAATATAAATGAACACAATTAATAATGGTAAAAAAGCAGCCGTTAAATCCACTCAACCGCACAAGCCTACCATCTGGTCGCGTGCTGATGCGTTGAAGGTTAACGAAAATGATCCAACGACCACGCAACCGCTGGTCAAGCCGGATTTTCCCGTGATGAGCGATGATGTATTTATCTGGGACACCATGCCGCTACGTGATATGGATGGCAACATCGCGGCGGTTGACGGTTGGTCGGTGATTTTCACCCTGACGGCGGATCGCCATCCAAATGCGCCTGAGTATCAGGATGAGAACGGTAACTACGATATCATTCGTGATTGGAACGATCGCCACGGTCGGGCAAAGATGTACTTCTGGTATTCACGTACTGGTAAAGACTGGATTCTGGGCGGACGTGTGATGAAAGAGGGCGTGTCTCCTACTACGCGTGAGTGGGCTGGTACGCCAATTTTGCTCAATGACAACGGCGAGATCGATCTTTACTACACGGCAGTAACGCCGGGGGCCACCATTGTAAAAGTGCGTGGACGGGTCGTGACCACAGAAAATGGCGTGGAGATGGTTGGCTTCAAGAAAGTTAAAACGCTGTTTGAAGCGGATGGCAAGATGTACCAGACAGAAAGCCAGAACCCTTACTGGGCATTTCGCGATCCTTGCCCGTTCCGCGATCCGAAGAGCGGCAAACTATACATGCTGTTCGAAGGCAATGTGGCGGGAGTACGCGGTTCACATGTGATCGACGAAGAGGAACTGGGCGATGTGCCTCCAGGCTATGAGGAGGTGGGTGGAGCCCGTTACCAGACCGGTTGCGTGGGTATTGCGGTATGCCGGGATGAGGATGGCGATGACTGGGAAATGCTGCCTCCTTTAATTACGGCGGTTGGCGTCAACGATCAAACTGAACGTCCGCACTTTGTTTTTCAGGATGGAAAATATTACCTGTTCACTATCAGCCATAAGTTTACCTATGCGGAAGGGCTGACGGGTCCAGACGGTGTGTATGGCTTTGTCAGTGACGATCTGTTTGGGCCTTATGTACCGCTCAATGGTTCTGGGCTGGTGCTAGGCAATCCGCCTTCTCAGCCTTTCCAGACCTATTCACATTACGTGATGCCTAACGGTTTGGTTACGTCATTCATCGACTCTATTCCGGTGGACGGAGACACCCCCCGTATCGGTGGTACGGAAGCGCCTACGGTTAAGATAAAGCTGAAAGGTGTGCAAACATTCGTATTGGAAGAGTATGACTACGGCTATATTCCTCCGATGATTAATGTCAATCTGAAGTAACCATTACAGGGGCGGTTTGCCGCCCCTGTTTACTGCGGCTTAGAACTTATAGCTCATGCCGCCGTACACCGTACGTCCAGACAGGAAGTAGTCGTTGTTAGTCGCGACGTAATCCCGCTTTTCGTTGGTCAGGTTAGTAAGGCCTAGCTTAAGATCCACATTTTTAACAGGCGTGTAGGTGGCACCGATATCCACGGTGTTAAAGCCGCGTGTCTTGCTGACTTCTTTATCAAACAGATATTGGTTACCGGTGTACTGGTAAGCAATATAAGTCGATAGATTATTCAGCGCCTGCCAGTTCAACTGCGTGTTAACTGTGTTTTTCGGTGTCTGCTTCAGGCGCATTTTGGTGGTGCGGTCTTCGGCATCGACAATAGTCCAGTTAGTGGTCCAGTTTAGATCCTCTGTCACATCGACCCAGAATGAGGTTTCAATCCCCTGAATTCGCGCTTTATTCACATTTTCGTAGGTAAGGTGCGTCGCGACTCTGTCCCAGGTCTGAACCTGAATCATGTCTTTAATATCGTTATTAAAGAGTGTAACGCCTGCGCCAAAGCGTTCAGCTTCATAAGCGGTACCAATTTCATAGCTGATTGATGTTTCTGGCTTCAAGTCTGGGTTGCCGACGGTCTGGCAACGGCCACGGCAGGCGGCTATAGCATACGATTCCGCTGATTGTGCAATTGAAGGCGCTTTAAATGCTTTGCTGACACCACCCTTTACCACCCAATTGTCGGTGAGATTATAAGTGGCATAAGCACGCGGGCTGAATTCTGTGCCGTACGTCTCATGTTTATCGACACGCCCGCCGAAGGTTAATGCCAGATCAGAGAGCTTGAATTCGTCTTGCAGGAAGAGCGCGCCCTGGCTCACGTCAATGGTGCCGTTTGGCAAGTTCATGCTGTGTTTCAATGAGGTCAGGCGATATTCTCCGCCACCGGTTAGCAGATGATCGCCCAGATAGCCGGAAACCTGTCCGTCAACCGTATGGTTGTCCTGCGTAATATCTGCTTTGCCATTATTGAGTTGGGAATTATCCATCAATTCCACGTTTTCATAGAAATAGCGCAGGCGGGTATCGACGTTATCCCAACTGCCGTTGTGTGTTAATCCCAGCCCCAGACGTTCCATTTTTTGAATGTTACGTACAGCCGTACCATAGTTATTCCAACGTACGTCACGGTCGTCTTTGGTGTATGTGGCGTCGAAATCAAGGCTTTGTTGGGCATCAATCAACCACGTTAAATTTCCCATCACACTGTAATTATCACGTTTTTCTAGCGCATCGGTATTCTGATTCACCGACTGTTCAGTTTTCCACGCATCACGTTTTCCACCGTCGGCCAGCAGGCTCCCCAACAGCGTGTTTTCTATGAGTGGCCCGCTGATGTAGCCATTCAGGCGGTTATGGTCACCACCCGATCCTTCCGTTGGCGCTTCAAAGTTATAGCCAATTTCGCCTTTCAGTTCGTTGGTCGGTTGATTCAGGATAACGTTAATGACACCACCCAGTGCATCGGCACCGTACAGCGATGACATTGGTCCACGGATCACTTCAACACGATCGATCGCTGAGATAGGAATCGCGCTCAGATCGAAATCATTCCCCATGTTGCCAGCAAGCGCATCGCGGGAGTTAACCCGACGACCGTTGATGAGCAACAAGGTATAGTCCGCTTTCATACCACGGATTTTGATTTCGTTACGCCCATAGCTGGTAGACGGGTTGATATTAATGCCCGGCAGCTTTTTCACCGCATCGGAAACGTTATTCACCGACATCTTTTCCAGTTCGGCATGAGTGATGACAGAGACGCTGGCGGGCGCGCTCAGCGTCGTGTGTTTCGTCTGCGTGGCGGTCACGACGATTTTTTCATCTGCCGCGTTTTCTGCCTGTGCGAGCGCAGGCAGTGCCAGTAGTCCGGTCACCAGCAGGGCGTTATACACCTTGCTGTGTGGGAAATGATGATGTGAAAAACGACTTTCCGATTTTAGCTGCATGTCAAAAACCCCATCAAAGAGTGGAAAAAACATCCCCGTAAATAAATTGCGTGCTGTGTTACGTGTATTGCCGACCCACTCGTACGTGAATCGATCGGTTTATTGCCCTGTATACCCGTCATACTTCAAGTTGCATGTGCGTTGGCTACGTTCACTCACCCGAATCACTTACCTGAGTAAGCTCATCGGGATTCCTTCTCTTGCCGCCTTCCTGAAACCCGAATTATTTAGGGTATTGTCTGTGCCGTTTGGCGTGCGGTCATCTTTCGGCTGCGTTCAGCCAACTGTGGAATCAAGCGCATGGTCAGCAGCATGGCAGCCAGCGCAAAAACGGCGCTGGCGATGGCGAGCTGTGCGAATCCGTCAATTTTTCCCTCTGCTGAGGTACTCAGATAAGCGGCAGAGGTGACGCTGGCAAGCCCCGATGCCACGTTGGCAGCGGTACCCTGATAGGACATGAACGCGGCGCGCTGATGCGGCATTGGAATACCTGCGGTAATTGCCAGCGTGCTGCTGGAACGCGCGGCGCTGAGCGCCATGAATAGGGTGAACACCAGATACAGGGAAAGCGAAAAGGGCAAAACGAAGCCGCAGAGAATGACAACGGCTAGCAGTAGCGTCGTTACCACGATCGTCCGGCTGGCATATCCTCGATCCAGCAAATTGCCGCACAATTGCATGGTCGCCATGCTTGCCAGTCCGCCGCAGAGATAAAGCAGAGAAATATCATCCCGTGGGAAAGCGAGATTGAACTGAAAATAGTTGGAAAAGTGGGGGATCAGCAGGAAATGTCCGAACATTTGTAGCGAAATTACCGTCAACCCCAGCACGAAAAGAGGGGAGACTAGCAGGTCATGTAGTATGGAGGTTGGCGCTTTATTGAGAGCAAGATCTTGCTGAGTTGGGTGCGTCGGCGGCATGGAAGGAAAGAGCCACAGCACTAACAAAACCAACAGCAGGCCGCCGATGCCGAACGTATAAAACGGTGCTTGCCAGTTAATACGGTGGGCTAACTCCAGCGACAGCGGCATGATAACAATGGCCGCGAGTGAAAAACTCATGCCGACATAGGCCAACTGCTTTCCGCGTTCGTTGGGCGGCACAATATCGACAACCGCCGCCATCAATACGCCGGATGCGGGCCCGGCAACACAGCCAGCCAGAATGAATAGCAGCAAAAGATCGGTTTGGCTGGTGGCAAACATGCAGGTTGCTGTCAGGCCGAAGCGCAGCGTCAGTAGAACGAGCAGCGCATGTTTACGGTTAAATCTGTCCAGATAAGGCGCGGCGAGGAAGCCGATGATGGCAGAAGCAAAGGTTGCACCACCGCTAATGTAGCCGATGTTCTTGGCATCCATGGACAGAGCGCTGACGAAATCAGGGCCTAACGGCATCACCATCATCAGACTACCGAGAGAAAGCATGTTGATAAGCAACGCCAGATGCACAACGGATCGGGTGTGCGGGCGGTACATGCTTTCATCCATGACAGGCTCACATTTAGACACAGTTAGTAAAATATTTGCGCAGTCTAGCGCAGCTTAATTTCATTGACAATGAATGATAACTGTTTTCATTATCATCTGTGAGGTAGGTTTTATAATCAATTCATTTCTGTTGCTAACCATTATCCATTCTGAAACATGCACAAAAAAATTGATTAACATCAATTTAACCCCTAATTACTGGGCGTGAATTACCATTGTGTGGAAGGATTGACCGAACACGTTACTTCAGTGTAATTTAACTGCGCTTGATATAAATGATAATGATTTTAATAATCATTGGTATTTAATTTGCGAGCGCAGGAGCTGTCTTGTGGATACACTGATTACAGAAACTGAAGCATCTAGCGAGCTAACCTATTCGGAACAGACCGCTTTTTTATATGCATCGGAACACCGAAGCCTTTCTACTTCTGGCTTATTTGAACGTATTTCTTCCCCTGTTTGTGTTCCGGGCTCGCACGATGATGGGCTCAGCCCTGCCATCGCGCAGGCATTCCAACGGGCACGTCAGGCAGGGCAATCGCTGCCTATTGTTGTGGGAGCGATTCCTTTTGATACCACGCAACCATCTTGTCTCTATATCCCTGATAGTTATACCATTACGACGAAATCTGAACTCGTCAGCCGTGCTCGTAAGCACAAGACTGCGGCACCAAAAGCGTTAACGCTAAACAGTGTCCCGGACGAAAGTCAGTTCAAGTCCATCGTGGCAGAGGCCGTTGAGCGTTTCCGCCGTGGTGAACTGAGCAAGGCAGTGCTGTCACGTATTCTGGACATTGAACTGGCTAGCCCTGTTAAGGCGCAAACGATCCTCAACAACCTGATGGTGCAGAATGCGGGGGGATACCACTTCTCGTTGCCGTTGCCGGATGGTTCGGTATTACTGGGCGCCAGCCCGGAACTGCTGTTGCGTAAGCAGGGGAACGTGGTTGTCTCTAATCCGCTGGCGGGATCGGCGCGACGAATGAACGATGAACATCTCGACTATCTGAACAGTCAGCGTTTGTTGAATTCTGGTAAAGACAAGCACGAGCATAAGCTGGTGGTGGACGACATTCGCCAACGCCTGATGCCGCTGTGCACGTCGTTGACCATTCCATCGGCTCCCTCGCTGATGAGCACCGCCTCAATGTGGCACTTGTCCACCGCGATCGGCGGTGAACTGGCAAATCCGAATATGACGGCACTTCAGGTCGCCTGTCAGCTCCATCCGACCCCCGCACTGTGTGGTTTCCCTACCCAGGAAGCACGCCAACTGATCGCTGAACTGGAACCGCACGATCGTGGTGTATTCAGCGGTATCGTCGGCTGGTGTGATGCCAACGGTGATGGCGAATGGGTGATCGTCATTCGCTGCGGCACCATCAAACACAATAAGGTTCGCCTGTTTGCTGGCGCAGGCATTGTTGAGGCATCCGTCCCCGAGGATGAATGGGCTGAAACCGCCGCTAAATTAAACACGATGTTGAATGCGTTTGGGCTTAACTCTGGTGTGGATGGACTATGAGCATTGAATTTACGCCTTGGCCAGAGGAACTGGCACAGCGTTATCGCGACAAAGGATACTGGGTCGGCCTGCCGTTAACGGATGCCTGGGAGCGTCATCTGACGACTCAGCCGGATGCGGTTGCCGTCGTGTGCGGCGAACGTCAGTGGAGCTATCGCGAACTGGATCGGCAATCTTCCGCGCTGGCATCGCGCCTGACGGAAAGCGGCCTGCGCGGTGGTGACACCGCGCTGGTGCAGTTGCCGAACGTGGCCGAATTTTACCTGACCTTTTTTGCGTTGCTGAAAATGGGCGTCGCGCCGGTTAACGCGCTGTTTAGCCATAACAAGCTGGAGCTGCTGTCATACGCTACGCAGATCGAGCCGCGCTTGCTGATCGCATCAGCCGAACATCCGCTGTTTGGCGACGGTGAGTTTCTGGATCGGCTACAAACGCAGGTTCCTAGCCTGAAAACGGTAGTGATGCTCGGCGACAGTTCGCTGGGGCACAGTCTGACGGACTGGCTGCAACCTCATGCTTCGGCCAGTAAGTATCAGCCTTCCGCGTCTGGGCAGGTCGCCTTCTTCCAGCTTTCTGGCGGCAGCACTGGCACGCCGAAGCTGATTCCCCGCACTCATGATGATTACTACTACAGTGTGCGGCGCAGCGTGGAAATCTGCGAGCTAACGCCACAGACCCGCTACTTGTGCGCGTTGCCCGCGCCGCATAACTTCCCGTTAAGTTCTCCCGGTTCACTGGGCGTATTTTATGCTGGTGGACGGGTTGTGCTGGCATCCGATCCGGGAGCAATGACCTGTTTCCCGCTGATCGAACGTCATCAGATCGATATGACTTCGCTGGTGCCGCCTGCTGCCGCGCTGTGGATCCAAGCGGCAGAACAGTTTGGTGAAGCGCTGCGTAGCCTGAAGATCTTGCAGGTGGGTGGGGCGAAGCTGAGTGAAACCGTCGCCCGTCGTATTCCGGCGGTGCTGGGCTGTCAGTTGCAGCAGGTGCTGGGGATGGCGGAAGGGCTGGTGAACTACACCCGACTGGACGACAGCGACGAGCACATCTTTACCACACAGGGTTACCCGATGAGCCCGGACGATGAAGTGAAGGTGTTAGACCGAGACGGTAATCCGGTGCCGAGAGGTGAGGCGGGGCTATTGGCGACGCGCGGCCCGTATACCTTCCGTGGCTATTACCGCAGTCCAGAGCACAATGCCCGTGCTTTCGACAGCGACGGCTTCTACCACTCGGGCGATGTGGTGCAGATGACCGAAGAGGGCTACTTGCGCGTAGTCGGACGGGAAAAAGATCAGATTAATCGCGGCGGTGAAAAGATCGCTGCCGAAGAAATCGAAAATCTGCTGCTTAAGCATGACGGCATTCTCCATGCCGCGCTGGTGTCCATGCCCGATCCTGTCATGGGCGAAAAAAGCTGCGCTTTTCTGGTGGTCAGCGATTCCTCGCTGAAAGCCATCACGTTAAGAAAATATCTTCGCAATCAGGGTATTGCCGAATTCAAACTGCCGGACCGCTTCGAGATGATCGACACCTTGCCCGTTACACCGGTCGGCAAGATTGATAAGAAATCACTCCGTCAGCGCATCCAGACCCAACTTAGCATTCAAAATAAATAAGGATTTTGTGATGGCAATCCCTTCTATTGCTTCTTATCCCCTGCCGCGCGCACAGGATTTCCCTGAAAACAACGTTTCCTGGGCGTTTGAACCTGAACGTGCGGTGCTGCTGATTCACGACATGCAGGACTATTTCGTGAATTTCTATGGTGTGGATAGCCCGCTGGCACAACAGTTGATTGAGAACATTTCGGCGCTGCGAACCTACTGTAAAGCGCAGGGAATCCCGGTGGTGTATACCGCGCAGCCTAACGCGCAGAGTGCCGCTGACCGTGCGCTGCTGAACGATATGTGGGGCGCCGGACTGAATAATTATCCTGAGAAACAGCGTGTTGTGAGTGCCTTGGCTCCGGATGAGCATGACACGGTGCTGGTGAAGTGGCGCTACAGCGCATTCCATCGTTCCCCGCTGGAACCGATGATGAAAGAGATGGGCAAAGATCAACTGATTATCTGCGGCGTTTACGGGCATATCGGCTGCATGATTACCGCGACGGATGCTTTCATGCGCGATATCAAGCCTTTCATGGTGGGTGATGCGATTGCGGATTTCTCACTTCAGGAACACCAGATGGCGCTGAAATATGTCGCGACGCGCGCTGGACGGGTGGTGAGCACGGCAGAACTTACGGGAGCGAAAATGGCACAGGCACTGACGAAACAAGGATTGAGAGCGCATCTGCTGAGCTTGATCGACGAAGAAGAAGATCAGTTCGATGAAGATGAGAACCTGATCGATTATGGTCTTGACTCGGTGCGCATGATGGCGCTGCTGACCGAATGGCGCAATCAGGGCGTTACGCTAAGTTTTGTCGATCTGGCGCGTAACCCCAGCCTGAATGCCTGGTGGGCGCTGATCGAAAAACAGCAGGGAGCCGCATTATGAAGCCGTTGAGCGTTGCGCAGCACGGGCTGTGGTTAGGCCATGCCCTGAACGATGATAAGGCGACGTTCAACACGGCGGAGTGCATCGCATTTGATGGCAAAGTTGATATTGAAGCCATGCTGAGCGCGATCCGTCAGGCCGTGATGGAGTGCGAGTGCCTGTACTGCCAGTTTGTTGAGGTTGCGGGTGAACATGCAGAGCAACCAGAGATCGGTTTTGTGGCTTCGCAACTGCCCGTTCCGATTGGCGTGCTGCCGATTGTCGAACTGTTGCCTGCACCGATGACGGACGAAGAGCAGACGATACGCCAGTGGGCGCGTGACGAAATCTCCTTGCCGCTGGATTTACTGAACGGATTACCCTGCCGTTTTGCGCTACTGTGCGGTGAAAAACGCGATTTTCTCTACAGTTGCGTTCACCACATTGCATTAGACGGCTTTGGCACCACGATGCTGTTTCAACGCATCGCCCAGATCTACACCGCGCTGACGACGGGGCAGTCTGCTCCAGTGGCCGAGTTTGGCCCGTTCAGTGAGGTGTTGGAAGAGGAAAGGCAGCGCGATGCCAGCGGGCAGACGGCGCAGGCGCGTGATTTCTGGCTGGAGACGCTGCACGCGATGCCAGAGCCCGCCAGTTTCAGCGAGAAGAAAGCGCCGATAGCCGCGCGTTTTTTGCGTCAAAGCTGTGATATGCCTGCGGATCTCTGGCAGTCGCTGACCGCGCTGTGTGAAGGCAATAAAATCAGCTGGCCGGATCTGTTTTTGGCGATGCTGGCGACACACCTGAAACTGGTGTCCGGCAGCGACAGGCTGACGTTCGGGATGATGGTGATGAACCGCATCGGTTCCGCCTCGCTGATGGTGCCGAGCATGCAGATGAATATTGTGCCGCTCTGTATTCAGGTGGATGAGCAGGCAGATTTTGTGACGCTGGCGCAACAGGTTGCCCGTACCAAACGCACGCTGCGTCGTCATCAGCACTATCGCTATGAGCATTTACGCCGCGATCTGAATCGCGTTGGCGGCGAACAGCGTCTTTTCGGGCCGTTGATCAATATCATGCCGTTCGATCATCCGCTCAATTACGGATCGCTGTCATCTAGTACGCTGAATCTTAGCGCCGGACCGGTAGAAGATCTGACGATCGAGATCCATTTCAAACCCGATGGCACACCAGTGTTGGACTTTGATGCCAATCCAGCCTGTTACAGTGCGGAAGCGCTTGCCAGCCTGCAAGAAACCTTGTTCACGCTACTTCAGCGTTGGTTGGCGCAGCCGCAGCAAACCAGCGGTGAACTACTGGGACGCTGGCTGCGTGAAGAACGTGAACTGGCGCTAATCACCAGCCGCGAGCCTGAACCGTTTGTTGAGCCGGTTCTGACGGCGATTGCTAAGCAGGCGCGTAAGAACCCGAGTCATATCGCATTGGCGCAGCGCGATCGGCAATACAGCTATCAGCAACTGCTGGGTCTGAGCGGTCAGGCCGCTGCGGCGCTACATGAGCGCGGCATACAGCCTGGCGAACGCATAGGCATTATGCTGAACCGTAGCCCTGAAACCATTATCAGTTTGCTGGCCGTGATGCAGTGCGGCGCGGTTTATGTGCCGCTTGACCCTGAACAGCCGCGTGAACGTCAGCAACACATCATTCAGATTGCCGGGCTACGTACGATTGTCACGCAGGCGGATTACCAGCATCGGCTGGCCTCCGTCTTTTCTGGTGAAATCGTTCTGGCGGGGCACCTTCTGTCATCCAATGCGCAGGCCGTGGCGCTGCCGACGGCGGAATCGAGAGAAGGCCAGATTGCCTATGTCATGTTCACTTCGGGATCGACCGGATTGCCGAAAGGCGTGGAGATCGGCGCTAGCGCGCTGGATCACTTCACTGCGGCGGCACGTCAGCGCTACGGCCTGAGTGCAGCGGATCGCGTGTTGCAATTTGCTCCGTTTAACTTTGACGCCAGCATAGAAGAGATTTTTGCCACGCTAACCAGCGGTGCGACGCTGGTGCTGCGCACCGATGAGATGCTGGAATCGATTCCCACCTTTGTCGAACAGGTAGACGCACAGGCGATTACGCTGCTCGATCTGCCGACCGCATTCTGGAACGAATGGGTGGTGGGGCTGAAAACCGGCACGCTGACCCTGCCTTCTGCACTGCGCGCTATCATCATCGGTGGTGAAGCTGTGTATCCGGAACAACTGGTGCAGTGGCAACGCCACGCGCCGAATACGCTGCGCTTAATCAATACGTATGGCCCAACGGAAACCACGGTGGTGGCGACCAGCAGTGACTTGCAAACCCAGCCTGCTGACGTGGCGCAGCTTCCTATCGGTCTGCCGTTGGCTGGGGTCAACGCGCTGGTTCTGGCGGCGGGCGATCGTCCTGCGGCGGAAGGTGAACTGGTGCTACTGGGGCCAACGCTGGCAGCGGGTTACATCGGTACGGAACACTCGGCGTTTACGCAGTTGGCGGTGGGCGATCGAGAGCTTCCTGCTTATCGTACGGGTGACCGAGTGCGTCTGGAAAAAGGACAGCTACTGTACCTCGGGCGCATGGATAACGAATTTAAAATCAGCGGCTATCGGATTCAGCCAGGGGAAGTCGAAGCCCATTTGCTGGCGCAACCGGATGTCGATGAAGCCTGCGTGCAGGGCATTGTGTACCCCAACGGTGTGCGACGTCTGGTGGCGTTTGTGGCCACGAAAGAGGGAGAGATCGATGCCCGTGCACTGAAACAACGTCTGAGCAGCGTACTGCCGCCTGCCATGATCCCCACCGATTATCGTGCTTTCCATCAGTTGCCGAAAACCGGATCCAACAAGGTCGATCGCAAGCGTCTGCTGGTGGAATATCACGATGATGCACCGACGCAGGCGCTAGCCAGCGACACCGAGAATCGCGTCAGCGCCATCTGGCAGCAGATCCTCGGTGTGTCGGGGATTCAATCGCGGGATAACTTCTTCGAACTGGGCGGACAGTCATTGCAGACCATCCAGATCGTCAATCGTCTGGCCGCAGAGTTTTCCGTCAGCATCAAAGTCTCTGATGTGTTCGATCATCCACAGCTCAGCGACTTCTGCCGCTATCTGGACGACAGGCTGTCACAGGATGAAAACAGCGTGGAAATGGTGTGGTAGGGAAAATGATGAACAAGGCACAACCTCTTCAGTTTGATTTCAGCGGACAGACCGTCTGGGTAACCGGCGCAGCGAGCGGCATTGGCGAAAGCATTGCCCGCCAGTTTGTCGCGCTGGGCGCGAACGTGATCGGATTCGATCGCGCATTCCAACATAACGTTTCCCCGCATAACGAGCGCCGGTTTACCTGCGTGACGCTAGATATCAGCGAACCGAACAGCGTGGCGGCGGTATGTCGCCAACTGTTGGCGGAAACGGGGCTCGACGTTCTGGTGAATGCCGCCGGGATCCTGCGTTTAGGTGATATCGATGCGCTGAGCGTGGACGACTGGCAGCAGTGTATTAACGTCAATGCCTCCGGCGCATTTTATCTACTGAATGCACTGGTGCCGCACTTTAAGCAGCAGCGCCGCGGCGCGATTGTTTGCGTCGGCTCTAATGCCGCGCATGTTCCCCGCATGCAGATGGCGGCGTACTGCGCCTCGAAAGCGGCGCTCACCAGCCTGTCTCACTGTGCGGGTCTGGAGTTGGCACCTTACGGCGTGCGCTGCAACCTGGTGTCGCCAGGATCGACGGATACGCCGATGCAGCGTGGCATGTGGCACAGCGCCGATGCGGAACAGCGCACTATCGCGGGCTTTCCTGACCAGTACAAGCTGGGGATTCCGCTGGGCAAGATTGCTCAGCCGGAAGAGATCGCCAATACCGTGGTTTTTTTGGCTTCCGATCTGGCCAGCCACATCACCATGCAGGACGTGGTGGTGGATGGCGGGGCAACGCTAACGGCCTGATTTGCTGAGAGAGTGACAAGTCATGAAAGATATCGTAACGCTGTTAAAGCAGTTGGAACGGCAGGGTGTGCGTCTGGCGTTAAATGCGCAAGGGCAGCTGATTTCGCAGTCCAACAAAGAGGCGATCACGGCAGAGATTGGGCGCACGATTAAGGAAAATAAAGACGCCATCGTGCGCTGCCTGACGGCGCAGCAGGCGTTTGACCGTCCGATCACACCGCAGAATGCGACGTCTGGCCCGCTGTCATCATCGCAAAGCGGGCTGTGGTTTATCGAGCAATACGAAGAACAATCACACCTCTACAACATGCCGGTCTATTTTCGTCTGACTGGCACGCTGGATGTGGCCGCGCTAGAGTTTGCCTTTGACGTGCTGGCGCAACGTCATGCCAGCCTGCGCACCCGTTTTGTGGTCAATGAACAGGGCAAGGGTGAACAGCGTATCGATGCCTATCAACCCTTTGTGATACAGCATGATGATTTCTCGCTGTTGCCGGAAGCCGAACGGGAAGGGCGCTTGCAGCAGCAGGTGAAAGCGGAAATCAGCCGTCCGTTCGATCTCACCGCGGGCGATCTTACCCGCGTGCGGCTGGTGAAGATGAGCGAGCGGGTACATGTTCTGATGATCACCCAGCATCACATCATTTCCGATGGCTGGTCGGTGAAGAATCTATTTGCGGACTTCAAACCGGCCTTTTTGGCCTGTCAAAACCGCCAGCCTTATCCTGTTGAGCCTACTCAGCTTAACTATATCGACTACGCACACTGGTTCAATTCCGATGCATTTCTGGATTACCACAACGAATTCAAGCCGTTCTGGGTTGAGCGGCTGACGGGCATCCCTGAAGTGCATAGCCTGCCATTGGATAAACCGCGTCCGGCACACCAAAACAGCGGCGGTGAGGTGATCTTCTCTGCGATCAACAACGATCTGTGGGATAAATTCAAGCGCCTGTGTCAGCGCTACAATACGTCTAACTTTATTGGCCTGCATGCAGTGTTCTCTCTGATGCTGGCGCGTATCAGCGGCGAGAAAGATATTGTGATTGGCTCCCCATTGGCCTATCGCGAACGGCCGGATATCGAAGATGTCGTCGGCTTCTTCGTTAACACCATCGTGCTGCGGACCCAGTTGCAAGACAGCCAGAATTTCGTTGATTATCTGCAATACTGCCGCGAACAGGATCTCTCGGCCTTCGATCATCAGCTCTATCGCTTTGAAGCGCTGAGCGAGGCGATCGGGTCCGATCGCACCACGGCGATCAACCCGATCTTCCAGGTGATGCTGGTGTATCAGGCCAAAGTGGATTTCAACGATCTGATCCCTGGCTGTGATGCGGCGGAGGAAACCTCGCCGGTGCTGCCCGCCAAGACGGACATCTCTGTCAAGGTGACGGAACTGATGGGCGAAGTGCGGCTGGACTGGCTGTTTGCCACCTCGCTGTTTGAACGTCAGACGATCCAGTATTACGCCGACCGCTTTATCCGGCTGATCGAAGCCGTGGTGGAGAACCCCGAAACCGATGTCTGGCATCTGCCGTTGATGGAAACGGATCGATTTGCCGCCGTGCTGGCGGAAACCCAGCAGTTGCCGCGTCGCTATCCGCAGCCACAGCTAACGGTAACCGACGTGATTGAAGCCGTGGCACAGCGCGATCCACAGCAGTTGGCGATTGCCTTTGATGGTGAGCAGCGTTCCGACACGCTGACGTATGCCGAGCTGAACAGGCAGTCTAACCAGCTCGCGCACTGGCTGCACCGTCAAGGGCTGGGTGAACAGTCGCTGGTTGGCGTGCTGGCGAAACGCGATCGCTATTTTGTCATTGCGCTACTGGCCATCTGGAAAGCAGGCGCAGCCTATGTACCGCTGGATCCCGATTATCCGCCTGAGCGGCTACGCCATATCATTACCGATGCCAATCTTGCCGTTATTCTCGGCGGTGATGGACAACAGCTGGGGCAATGGTCAGCCGAACAGCGCATCGATCTGACCGATCCGGCGGTTGTCGAGCAGTGGCAGGATCTGCCGGGTGATGAACCCCCGGCTATTCCGCGACATGCACAGCAGCTTGCACAGGTGATCTACACCTCGGGATCGACCGGCTTGCCGAAAGGCGTCATGATCGAACACGGCTCGTTGATCAATCTGCTGGACGATCATCGCGATCGCATCGATTTCACGCCAAAAAGCACGATGTTCAACTGCATGTCGCTCTCGTTTGATGCCGGTAACATGACGACGTTATTGCCGCTAAGCAGCGGCGGAACGTTGGCGTTTGGCGAGCCGAACGATCGCGCAATTATGCAGGCTGAGCAGGCGGGGGCGACACATCTGATCTTGCCGACGGCGCTGATGTCGATTCTCGATCCTGAGCAGGTTAACGGCATTCAAGCGATTGGCATGGGCGGGGAAGCCTGCCCGAACGCGGTGGTGGAAAACTGGGCAGAGAAAGTGGCGCTGTACAACATGTACGGGCCGACCGAATGTACCGTCACGGCGTTGAGTACCCGTCTGCGTAAAGGCCAGCCCGTCACCATCGGTAAACCGCTCACCCATATTCAGGCGTTGATTCTGGATGCGGCTGGACAGCTGTGTCCGGTGGGCGTGCCGGGCGAGTTGTGTCTTGCGGGGCTTGGGTTGGCGCGTGGCTACCTCAATCAACCGCAGATGACCGCCAGCCGATTCGAGCACATCACACTCAATGACGTGAACAATGCGGGACAGGGCACTGCGACGTTGCGTATTTATCGCACCGGGGATAAAGCCAGACTGCTGAACAACGGTGACTATGAATACTGTGGCCGTATTGATGAGCAGATTAAGCTGCGCGGTTACCGCATCGAACCGGGTGAGATCGAGGCACAGCTAGCGGCAGTCTGCCCATCGCTGAAGCAGGTTAAAGTCATCGTGGCGCAGGTAGGGAGCCGTCCGGCACTGGTCGCTTACGCTACGGTAAAAGCTGACAGCAGCACGCCGGAACCTGCCGCTGTGTTAATTGATGTTGCAAAGCATCTGCCGGAATACATGGTGCCTTTCCGGCTGATGCTGCTGGAAGACATGCCGCTGACGCCGAACGGTAAGCTGGATATGAAACAGCTGCCACCAGTCCTGGAAGCCAACGAAGGAGACGGTGAAGCCGATAACCCGCTGGAAGCGGACGTGCTGGCGATTTGGCGTAGCGTGCTGAATACGCCGCTGGGCGTTGAGGATGATTTTTTCCGCTTAGGCGGTGACTCTATCCTCAGTATCCAACTGACAACACGACTGCGCAGCGCAGGCTATGCCTGCACGGTGAAAGACGTTTTCGAAGCGAAGAGTGTACGGCGTTTGTGCCGTGTACTGGCGCAGAATAATCGAGATACAGGCACTATCGCGGAGCAGGGCACGCTGGAAGGCGAGTTCGCGCTGCTGCCGATTCAGCGTTGGTTCATGGAGCAATCTCTGGCACGTCCTGAGCACTGGAATCAGGCGGCGATGATCCAACTACCAGAGATCGATACCGGACAGCTTGCCACGATGTTGCAGGCGTTGATGGCACAGCACGATGCGCTGCGTCTGGCCTGTGATGCTACAGGACAACGCTATCTGGCGGATGCGGCTTGCCCTGTTTTGCCGACGCTGGATTATCGCCAGCTTGGCGACGACGGTTTGCAACAGGCATTTACCGCGTTACAGAGTGAATTCGATCCTGCGCAGGGAAGAACGATGGCCTGTGCACTGGTACGGCACCATCCACAGGCGGACACCGCCTTGTTCCTCGCTTTCCACCATCTGGTGATTGATGCCGTTTCCTGGCGCATTCTGGTTGATGATCTGGAGCGGTTGCACCTCGGTGAACCGCTGTTGCCAAAAACCTCAAGCTATCGTCAGTGGGGCGCGGCGCTGCAACACTACGCTATACAACATGCTGAACAGTTGACGTACTGGCAGGCACAGGAAGACGGCGTAGATCTGACGGCGCTACTGGCGGCGAAAGATCCACAGGGCCATGCCAGCGCTGCCATTCTGACGCTGGATGCGGAAACCACGGGCCAATTGGTGAGCGAGGCCAATCGTGCCTTTAACACCGACGTCAGCGATTTGCTGCTGGCGGCGCTGACCCGCACGCTAAACGATCTTGGCTGGGGTGATAAAGCACGCATCATGCTGGAAGGGCATGGCCGCGAAGCGATTGATCCGACGCTGGATGTCAGCCGCACCGTCGGGTGGTTTACCAGCACCTATCCGGTGTGCCTGCAAGATAAGCCAGACTGGGCTTCTCTGATTCAGTCCAGCAAGGAACGGCTGCGTCAGGTGCCGGATAAGGGCGTCGGGTTTAATCCGCTGCGCTATCACCACCCGCAGGGCAACTCGCTGACGCTGTCGCCGATTGTGTTCAACTATCTCGGCCTGTCGGTTCAGGCCGCGGGTACCTGGCGTCCGGTAGATGTCGCGCCGGGATGCTGCGTATCACCGAAGAATAAACCGGCAGAGGTTATCAGTCTCCACGGCGGTATTACTGGCGGACAACTGACGCTGCGTCAGGTGGGTTGCCTCAACCAGCGTGACAGCGAACGCTTGATGGTGCGGCTGGCCGAGAATCTGCGTGCGCTGACGGAAGCCTGTCTGGTGCAACTAAGTCACGGAGTCGCTTTTACCCCCAGCGACTTCCCAGCCGTCAAGCTGAGCCAGACGCAGCTCGACAGCCTGTTGCAGCGTTATGACATCGACACACTGTTGCCGCTGTCATCGCTTCAGCAATCAATGCTATACCATCGCCTACGCTGTCCACAGGACGATGCTTACCATCTGCAAACGCCGATTCGCTATGCGCAGCCGCTGGATGTGGAAGGCTATCGTCAGGCGTGGCAGCGTCAGATTCAGCGTTTCCCAGCCTTGCGTGCCGCGTTGGAAAGCGAGTTTGCCAGCATCCAGGTGATTGTGAAGCAGGCAGACCTGCCTTTCTACTATCAGGATTTGATGCAGGATGCCGATCCGCATGCGGTCATCGAACGCTATCGTCAGCAGGATTTACGTACCGGATTTGATTTGTCACAGCCGCCGCTGTTGCGCATTGCCTGTTTCCGTTTGGGCGAACAGGACTATCGGGTGCTTCTGAGCTGTCATCACAGCGTGATCGACGGTTGGAGTGGGCCACAACTGCTGGGTGCGGTACATCGTGACTATCAAACGCTGATGCAAGGGCAGGTATTAATGCACGGCGACGCGCCAGCGATTCAGGTGGATCGCGCCTATGTGGATTATGCGCTGCACGCCGTGGCGCAGCAGTCCGCCGTCGATGCCTTCTGGCAGCAGCGGCAGTCGCTGCTAGCGCAGACTAACGATGTGGCCATGCTGTTTGCGGCTGCGGGGAAACGCGCCGATCTCAGTCAGCACCTGACGCAGATTGAACCGCAGGTCACCAGCGTGAACCTGAACGAACAGGATCAAGCAACGCTAACCGCTTTTGCCCGTGAAGTGGGCGTTACGCACAGCATTATCGCGCAATACGCCTGGCATCGGCTGCTGGCGCGTTCGACCGGCGATGCGGTCAGTATTGTTGGAAACGTGCTGTCGGGCAGGGAAAGTCCGGTGGAAGACGTGGCGAGCAGCGTAGGTCTGTACATCAACAGCCTGCCGCTGGCGCTGAACTGGCAACAGCCCGTATCGCTGCAACAGCATTTGGTTCAGTTACAGAACGAGTTGATGGTGATGAATCAGCATGCCACGCAGTCGCTGATTGCGCTGACGGCTGGGCGTTCTCGTCTGTTCAACAGCTTGTTTATCTATGAGAACTATCCAGATGCGAAAGCGGAGCAGGGCCAACGCGCTGACGACCCACATCGGTTATATCCCGAGTTTTCAGCAGCCTATGAAAAGGTAGAAATGCCGCTGAATCTGGTGGTACGTGAGCAGTCTGGCTGCATGCTGCTGCGCTTCGAGTTTGATGCAGACGTACTGGACAGCGCGCAGGCGCGTCGGGTGTTGATGCGCTGGCATGACGAAGTGGTGGCATTGGTAAACAGCGCGCCACAGCAGCCAACTGAGATTATCGGGCATGAGAAAGCGACAGGCACGGTGGTTGCACAAAAAGCTGTGCCGTATAGCGCTATTAGCCAGCCTGATACCCCGTTTGCCCAAGCGTTGTTGCGTGCGTGGGCACAAACGCTACATCTCGGTGAACCCAGCCTCGGTGAGTCCGACCTCTGGTCACGGACGTTGTGTGAAAGCGGTGTTGATTCGCTCCAGCGTATTGCGCTGGCACAGGCGCTGAGCCGTACGTTAGCGCAGCCGGTGAGCGTGGCGCTATTGCAGCGCTACCCTTCACCGCAGGCACTGAGCGGATATCTGGCACAGTCGAGGGTTACCGCCAATGAGGAAACGCTGTTATGACAGGAAGTAACGATGTCATCGGGAATTTGCTGGCGGACATCCAACAACCGACGGCCTTCGGGCAGCGGGTGGGTGCCGCACACGGTGAACAGCGCGACAGCGGTGAGCTATCCCAGCAGTATCCTGCATCACTGGTGTGTGCGGCGTGGAGCTGGCTGCTGTACAAGTACAGCGGTGAAGAGCAGGTATGCGCGGCGTTTGTCACGCCCGATCTTCCTGACAACGTAAGGCCGTTGATCGCTCATTTTCAACAGCGCGATCGTCTTGTCAGCGAGTGGATCGCAGAGGTGGGAGCGTCGTGCGATCCACTGCCTGAGTCTGCGATTCTGGCAGATGAAACCCTGCATGCGCTGTTTAGCAGTGTGCTGATCGTCGGGGAAATCGTATCACTACCTGTTGCGGTGCAGAAGGTAGTGCAAAAAGTGGCGCTGATCGTAGAAGTTCAGAACGATCGGTTAATTCTAACCGCGCCTGATGGGCAACTCGATAATCGGCAGCTTCAGTGCATTGCCCGCCATCTCACGCGGCTACTCGATGGTCTGATGGCACAGCGCTGGGAGCGGCTGGCGCAAATTCGCCTCAGCTCGCTGGTGGCTCCGTTACCCAACAGGGCGCTAACGAGCGCACTGCATGACGAACTCCTGGCGCGTCTTACTCAGGCTGCGCGTCAGGATCGTGTCGCGATCCGTTTTCAGGAACGGGTCATTAGCTATCGGGAACTGCTGCAACGTGTGGCGTTAATTCAAGGGATGTTAGCTACGCAGGGCATTACTGCCGGTCAGCGAGTAGGGTTGCATCTCAGCCGGCAGCCAGACACGGTAGCGGCGCTGCTGGCTTGCCTATTTTCTCAGGTGACGTTTGTGCCGCTGGAGCCGGATTTCCCTGGGGAGCGGCTACAGGCTATTCAGCAAGAAGCAGCGCTGGCTGCGGTCTTGCAGGATGGTTATACCGGTGGGTCGCTGACGTTTGGCTGCCCGCTACTGAACCTCTGTGATTTACCGCATGCAGAGCGTGCCCCTTCAGCGAGCGTACAGTTGGCGCAGACTGGTGGGCCGGAAACGGCGGCCTATATGATGTTTACCTCCGGTTCGACGGGGAAACCGAAAGGCGTGGTGATTGGTCAGCGAGCGCTGCAAACCTTTATTCATGCCAGCGTAGAGCGGCTGGCCTTAACGGATAACGCGAACTGGCTACTTATCACTACGCTCGCTTTTGATATCTCCATGCTGGAAGTGTTTGCGCCGCTGTGGGTCGGTGGTGTGCTGCATCTGACCACGCATGAAGAATACAAAGATCCGCAGGCGGTTGCGGCGTATTTGCAGGATCGACAGGAAATCAACGTGTTGCAGGCCACTCCCGCTTTCTGGCGCATGATGTTCAAAGCGGGCTGGCAGGGGAAATCTGATTTGGTGGCGCTATGCGGTGGCGAAGCGCTGGATCTGCGGCTGGCACAGCGCTTGGTCAGCCGTTGCAAGACGCTGTGGAATTGCTATGGGCCAACCGAGGCGACAATTTGGTCGCAGATGGCGCAAATTGACGGCGCTGTGTTGGAGAACCAGCACACGGTCGCGCTGGGGAACACGCTGGCCGGCTATCAGCATCTGGTGATCGATGACGATCGTCATCCGTTGGCGGAAGGAATGGTGGGTGAGTTGTGCATTCTCGGTGATGCATTGAGCAGCGGATACTGGCAGCGGGACGATCTGACGCAAGATCGTTTTATTCAGCAGGAGGAATCTGGGCAGCGAATGTATCGCACGGGTGATAAAGTTCGGCTGCTGGGGGACGATCGCTATCAGTATCTCGGGCGTTTCGACGATCAGGTGAAATTACGGGGATTTCGTATCGAATTAGGGGAGATCGAAGCGCAATTGAAACGGATCGAACAGGTGCAGGATGCGGCCGTCAAACTTCAGGGCGAAGGGGATGACGCGGTACTGGTTGGCTACGTTGAGTACAAACCTGATTCAGAGATGACCAAGCTGGCGCTGCGTAAACAGCTGCATCAGTTCTTGCCTGCTTACATGGTGCCGGGGCGCATCGTGACGTTGGATAAGCTTCCCAAAACTGGCAGCGGTAAGGTCGATCGTAAACGCCTGACCGACGTTTGAAAGTGATAAAGGGCAGCGATGCTGCCCTTTATCTATAGGCCAGACGTTTCTCTTTGACGCTGGCCTCGTTCTGCTCAGCGGGCGAGGCGGTTGTAACCTGTGACATCTGTAACACCGTGCCGATCTTTACGGTGCGGCTGTTCTTCTATTTCTTTATTTTGCTGATTTAACAGAGATTAATTACTTCCTGCGGTTGGCACGACTTTCGCTTGTACAACGGAATAGCGGTTCGGCGCGGTAGCGCGATCTGTACTGTGTTTTGGTGAACCGGCTTTTCTTCCCCGACTACTGACTGGAGGTATTTGTGAAAGCAGCGCGCTGGTATCAGGCCCGTGATATCCGGGTCGAAGAGATAGCGGAACCTGTCGTTTCCGCTGGACAGGTGAAGATTAAAGTGGCCTGGACCGGCATTTGTGGCAGCGACCTGCACGAATATGTTGCCGGGCCGATTTTTATTCCGGTTAGCGCTCCCCATCCTCTGAGCCGCGATCGTGCGCCGATTGTGCTCGGTCATGAGTTTTCCGGCGAGGTGGTGGAAGTGGGTGGCGGCGTCTCCAACTGTAAGCCCGGCGATCGGGTGGTGGTCGAGCCGATTTTATCCTGCGGCCACTGCGCCGCCTGCCGGGAAGGGAAATATAACCTGTGCAGTCAGCTTGGCTTTCACGGCCTGTCGGGCGGCGGCGGCGGCTTCTCCAGCTATACCGTGGTGCAGGCCCAGCGGGTTCACAAGATGCCGGATGCGTTGTCCTTTGAACAAGGGGCGCTGGTGGAACCGGCTGCGGTGGCGCTCCACGCGGTGCGCATGAGCCGGTTGAAGGCCGGCGACAAGGCTGCGGTGTTTGGTGCCGGGCCGATAGGGTTACTGGTGGTCGAAGCGCTGCGCGCGGCGGGTGTCGGCGAGATTTACGTCGTTGAGCTTTCCCCGCAGAGAGCCGCTAAAGCCGTAGAGCTGGGCGCAAAAGTCGCGATAGACCCCAGCAAAGAGGATGCGGTTGCGCGCCTGCGCGAGCTGAGCAGCGGCGGCGTGGACGTCGCGTTTGAGGTTACTGGCGTCCCGGCTGTGCTGGGACAGTGCATCAACAGCACGCATTACGAAGGGGAAACTATTGTGGTTTCCATCTGGGAAAAAGAGGCGTCATTCCACCCCAATACGCTGGTGCTTCAGGAACGCTCGGTGAAAGGCATCATCGCGTATCGAAATATTTTCCCGGCGGTGATGGAACTGATGACCCGCGGCTATTTTCAGGCCGATAAGCTGGTGAGCAAGAAAATCCAGTTGGATGACATTGTCGAGCAAGGGTTTGAAACGCTGGTACGTGAAAAGCAACAGGTAAAAATTTTGGTGCAGCCGTCGGTATAACCCACATTTAACCTTTGCCGCGGGCGGCGCTGGAATGAACGCTATCGAGATACGGCCTGCCCGGCAGAGGTTGCGTCAGTAACGTGTTGTTTGCTGTCTTAACCCTAATTTAAGAGGTTGCTCACGTGAAACTAAAACAGAAAGTGGCTTTGATAACCGGCGGTGCTCAGGGGATTGGCCGGGCCATCGCCCTGCGGCTGGCGGCCGACGGGGCGGATATCGCACTGGTCGATCTGAATCAAGAAAAACTGAAGCGGGTGGCCGCAGAGGTCAGTGCTCTGGGGCGCGATGTGACGACGCTGGTTGCGGATATCAGCCGCCGCGATGAGGTATACGCCGCCGTCGATCGCGCCACGGACGCGCTGGGCGGGTTTGATGTTATGGTCAACAATGCCGGTATTGCACAGGTTAACCCGCTAGCGGACGTGAACGAGGCCGAAGTGGCACGCATTTTTAACATTAACGTTAACGGCGTGTTATGGGGGATCCAGGCCGCGGCGGCTAAATTCAAGGTGCTGGGGCGCAAAGGGAAAATCATCAGCGCCTCTTCTATTGCCGGTCATGAGGGATTCGCCATGCTGGGTGTCTATTCCGCCACCAAGTTCGCCGTGCGCGCGCTCACACAGGCGGCGGCCAAAGAGTATGCCAGCGAGGGGATTACGGTGAATGCCTATTGTCCGGGGGTTGTCGGCACCGATATGTGGGTGGAGATCGACCAGCGTTTTGCGGACGTGACTGGCGCACCGGTTGGCGAAACTTATAAAAATTTCGTCGGCGGCATTGCGCTCGGTCGCGCGCAAACGCCGGAGGATGTCGCCGCGCTGGTGGCGTTCCTCGCCAGCGACGATGCGGATTACATCACTGGCCAGTCATACCTGACCGACGGCGGTCTGGTTTACCGCTAATTCATAAGGCACCGTCGGGGGCGGCGAAGGGTGCGGCTCGCTGGCGCACCTTTTCTCCCAGCATGGCGCTCACCTGTTGGCAGAGATCCTGCTGTTGTTCGTGGCTGGCGTTCATCAGCGCCGCCACGTCTACGGTTTTGCCCGCATCGTAATGGCGGCTGCTACCGATCTGCCGTTCAAATCCGTTGGCCCACCGATGTACCTGAGGCAAATCTACGGCCACCAGCAGCACCGCGTGCGCCAGCACGATGTGCCGCCGCGCCTCGCCGGGTGCCTGATTGGGCAAGGGCTGCCAGTATTGCGCCGTACCGGCGATTTTGCGCGCCTCGTCCGGGCTGCCGCAGGCCAGATTAAAACGGCCGTCGCAAAAGGATCCGTTCACCGCCTGAAAGCGGCTGATAATGCCAAAGGCATCCAGCGTGTCGCGCAGGATTTCACACAAGTGGAGATAGATCGGCGTTGCCGCTTCCCCTAGACTTTGCTGTATCGGATAGGCCAGACTGAGATTGATGATGCCCGGCCCCTGCGGCACCAGACCGCCGCCGGATTTGCGCAGGAAAACCGGGCAGCCCTGCACGGCAAAGCGCTGGCGTACCAGCGCTAAGGCCGCATGACGGGTGTAAGTGCGCGGTGCGACCAGCGATTGCGGTGTTTGCCAGATTTTTGCCACCGCAGCGCCCGCCGCGGCGTGCTCAAACAGCTCGTCCTCGGCGGTTGTGGGGTCGTCACAGTGCTGTAACTGGTTGTGCAGCAAGTGAAAAAGGCCGCAACCTGTGGTTGCGGCCGATGAGTGCGTCATTCGTTTACCATCCACGAGTTAAACGGCACCGAGATGCTTTAGCAGTAGCTGGTTAACTTCCGCTGCCTTTTCCATCTGCGGCATATGGCCGGCACCGCTGAGGGTTTCCACTCTGGCGTGCGCCGGCGCCTGTTCTGCATGTTCAACCGGGATAATCCGATCTTCCTCACCCCAAATCAATAGCAGCGGGATGTCGGCGTCACTCAACTGCAAGCCCGGCTGCGCGCTTTGTCTGCCCTCGGCAAACAGGTTGTTTTGCAGGGCGGCGAGCGCGTTATCCACGCCGTCCAGCCGCTTATACTTAAGCAGATCGTCCAGCATCTGTCGGCTGACCAGCGCGGGATCGGCGAACAACAATTCAACCACCGGTTTCAACTCGCGGCGCGACTGTGCGTTGATGAAGCCCTCGGTATAGCGGTGATTAACTTCCGGCCCGAAACCGGCGCTGTCGATCAGCGCCAACGAACGCACGCGATCGGGCTGGCGCAGCGCCAGTTCACTGGCTATAGCGCCGCCGAGAGAATGGCCGATCACGTGAGCGGCCGGCAGCGAGATCGCATCCATAAAGTCAGCGGTAAAGTCGGCCAGATCGCCCAGTTGCGCGCCCGGTAACCGAGTGGAGGATTGCCCGTGCCCGGGAAGATCGAGTGCCACGACGTGGTAACGTTCGGCCAGCGCGTCCAGATTGAACAGCCAGTTGTCCAGATCGCCGCCGAAGCCGTGGATGAACAGCACGGTTCCTTCACCCTCGCCGCGGCTGGCGTAGCGGATGCGCAGGCCGTTCACTTCCACCCAGGCAGTGGCGGCCTGTTCGTCTTCACTCTCTTCATCGCTATCGGTCAGGGGGGCCCAGTCGGCGATAAACGCCTCTATTTCCGCATCACCAATATGTGGCGGGGCCAGCACGCCCAGCAGGGCTTTCACCGGCAGAACATCGCCTGCTTCCGCCACCTTGCGCCGCAGGATCCCGGCATCGGTGGCCTCAACCGCGTTGGCGATTTTGTCGGTTTCCACGTTAAGAATAGCCATGCCCGGCGTAATCTCACTGCCTTCGTCAACCAGCCATTCATTGACCGTGCCTTCACGCATCGACAGCCCCCACTTGGGCATGACGACAGGAATAATTGCGTCATTGCTCATATTTGTGTTCTCCCTTAGCTTAGTGTGCGCTGAACGGCGCTGATGATGCTGTCTACTCCCGGCAGGTAGCGATCTTCCAGCGCCGGTGAGAAGGGTACGGGGGTATGCGGCGCGCTTATCATCTGCGGTGGTGCCTTCAGCGCGCCGAACGCATGTTGTGCCACTTGGGCGATAATGTCGGTGGCGATGTTGCAGCGCGGGTGGGCTTCATCCACCACCACCAGACGACCCGTGTTTTCCACCGTTTCGATGACGGTGTCGAGATCCAACGGGGAGAGTGAGCGCAGATCGACAACCTCAACGCTGACGCCCCGTTTTGCCAACTGTGCGGCGGCATCAAGGGCGCGGTGTACCATTAACCCATAGGTGACGATCGATACATCGCTGCCGTCGCGCACGATGCTGGCTTCGCCAAACGGGATGGCATACGGCTGTTCGGGGACGTCGCCTTCCATGCCATACAGATTTTTATGTTCGCAGAAGATGACCGGATCGTTATCGCGGATGGCCTGAATCAGCAGCCCCTTGGTGTCATACGGGGTGCTGGGGCAGACGACCTTCAGGCCGGGGATATGGGTAAACAGCGGCGTCAGCATCTGGGAGTGCTGAGCAGCGGCGCGGAACCCAGCGCCGACCATGGCGCGGATCACCACTGGCGTTTGCGCCTTGCCGCCGAACATATAGCGGAATTTGGCGGCCTGATTGAAAATCTGATCGAAACATACGCCCATGAAGTCGATAAACATCAGTTCAGCGATAGGGCGCATACCGCAGGCGGCGGCGCCGATGGCTGCCCCGACATAGGCCGACTCCGACAGCGGCGTATCCAGCAGACGATCGCCATGTTTAGCGTACAGCCCTTTGGTGACGCCGAGCACGCCGCCCCAGGCGTCCTTCTCCCCGTCGGCACCCATGCCGCCGACGATATCTTCACCGAGCATAATCACGCTGGGATCGCGCGCCATTTCCTGATCGATCGCCTCATTGATGGCGAGCTTCATACTAAGTTTACGAGCCATGTCTATTCTCCTCTCAGGTGAAGTTGTCGTCAGTAGCTGACATAAACGTCGGTTAACAAATCATCGGCGCTGGGATCGGGCGCGGCCTTGGCTTCCTGCACCGCCTGCTCGATCAGAGCGGCCACCTCGCGATCGATGGCGTGGAACTCTTCCGGGCGAATGACTCCGCTTTGTTGGACATGGTTGGTAAAATGTTTCAGACAGTCGTGATGCTCGCGGATCGATTCCAGTTCGTCCGGGGCACGGTAGGTTTGCGCGTCGCCTTCAAAGTGCCCGTAGAAACGCACCATTTTGCATTCGAGTAGTGAGGGGCCGCCGCCGGCGCGCGCGTGGCGGATCAGCTCGCCCGCGGTTTCGTAGACGGCGAAAAAATCCGTGCCGTCAACGGTAACGCCGGGGATGCCAAACCCGGCCGCGCGATCGACATAGCTGTCCACCGCGGTAGCATACTTACGCGATGTGGCCTCGGCGTACCCGTTGTTTTCAATCACGAACAGTACGGGCAGGTTCCAGACTGCAGCCAGATTCAGGCTTTCGAGAAACATCCCCTGATTGGCTGCACCATCGCCGGCAAAGGTGATGCCGATTTCGCCCTTGCCGCGGAATTTGGCCGCCAGCGCCGCGCCGCACACCAGCGGCGCGCCTGCGCCCAGAATACCGTTGGCGCCCATCATGCCTTTGCTCAAATCCGCAATGTGCATCGAGCCACCCTTGCCGTTGCAGGCGCCACCGGTTTTACCGTAGATTTCTTTCATCATGGCGATGACGTCGACGCCTTTGGCGATACAGTGCCCGTGGCCGCGGTGGGTGCTGGCGATACGATCGCCGTCGTTAAGGTGGGAAATAATGCCGACCGCCGTCGCTTCTTCTCCGGCGTACAGGTGGACAAAACCGGGAATGTCGCCGCGTGAAAAATCGACGTGCAGCCGTTCTTCGAAATCGCGGATGGTGCGCATACGGCGATAGGCGCTCAGCAAGGCTTCGCGGGTGAGCGGCAGGGAAGCAGAGTGTAGGGTGTTATCGGTATTGTTCATAGCCATCTCCAGACAGTGAGTGATGATTAAAGTGGGCCGCTGCTACCGCTGGTGGCGGCCCAAAATAATTCGTTTTCGGCGGCGTAGCGCAGGCAAGCGTTGATGTCGATGGAGCGGAAAGCGCGCTCGCGCAGCGCGATCCGCACGCTATCCTGCGGGCCGAACATCATTTCTCGCTCACCGTCCAACGCGATGACGCCCTGGCGAAGGAGCAGAGCGCTTGCGGCACCGTGTTCAATGCGCTGCCAGCGGGCGATCGCTACGCGGTGCAGCAGTCCGGGCGCGAGCGGGGCCAGCAGCGTACCAGCACCGGAGCCAAAGGTAATGCTCAGCCCGCCGGGGGACTGGCGGCTGAGCGGCATCAGCAGGCCACCGATGGAGGACAGGCCCACGGTATGCGGCTCGGCAAAGCATAGGTAGAGCTGTGACAGCTGTTCGGGACGCCACACAGAACGGGCGCCGATGAACTGTTCGGCCAGAATTGCGGCGTCGACAATGGCGATATCGTGACGGGCATCGGGGTGACCGGTATTGATGGCGATATCCAGGCGCTTATTCCACCGCAGCGCCTGATTGCCGGGGATTTTCCCGCTTGCATACAGCCCTGCCGCCAGTCCAACGATGGTTGGTTCACGCAGTTCGGGCCAGGCGTTGTTGGTGCCGGTGGAGATACCGGCGATCGGCACGTTGCCGCACGCTTTCGCCACCGCCCGATGGGTGCCGTCGCCGCCGAGCACAACGATGGCGCGGGCTCCGCCGGTCCGCATCATGCGGGCTGCCTGTAGGGTATCGTTTACCGTGGCGCTGACGCCGAGCGGCAGCCAGCTTAGCCGGGGGAGGAGAATGGTGTGGCGCTGCGCCAGAATACGGGTGAGGATCGCCTGTAACCCTTCCCGATCCGGCATCATGCGCACATCAACGATGCCTGCGGTGCCCAGTGCGGCCAGCAGCCGGAAGATCAGGTTGGCGCGTTCGGCCAGCGTTAGGCTACCGGCATGACCGACCACGCGGCGGATATCACGGGCGGAAACCGGGTTGGCGATAATGCCGACCCAGCCGGGGGATACGGAACTACCGTTGGTGGCGCTATTTACAGGTTCAGACATGGGGAAGCCTCTTGTCATCAGCTGCAATCGCTATAGCAAATTCCGATCCATATTTTATTATGACTTTAAATCAAAGGGTTAATCTGGTTTTATGTGTAGGAGGGAGCCGGGGTGATACAGATGTCACCACCCGTTGAGACAGATCAGCAGCGCGTATCCGTTTGATTTGGGGAGCGGATACCCAGGCGCTGCATACGGCGGTAGAGCGTCATCCGGCTGATTCCCAACTGGCGGGCTGCCGCGCTGTGGTTCCACTGCGCCTCCCGCAGGTGCTGGATTAATGCCAGCCCTTCGGGGCTGGCGACGGGGGATTCGGAGGCATCTTGTTGCTGTGTGCGTTCGTCTATCTTGGCAGGGTGCGGCGGCGGCATGCCGGCTGACCTCCGGGCTGAAAAGTGCAGCTCCTCCGGCAGATCGCTGGGGTGAATACAGGCGTTTTCGCAGATGGCGCAGGCGTATTCCAGCGCGTTGCGCAGTTCGCGCAGGTTGCCCGGCCAGCTATGGCGATGCAGGAGTGCCCTGGCTTTGGCCGTGAGCACGCAGCGTTTGCCCGCGAGTATGTTATCAATCAGCCAGTCCAGATCGCTGCGTTCACGCAGCGGCGGCAGGATAATGCGCGCGCCGAGCAGACGATAGTAGAGATCTTCGCGGAATGCGCCTTCGGCGATCAGCCGTTCCAGCGCGCGGTGCGAGGCCGAGATTATCCGGATATCGACTGGAATGGGCCGGGTGGCACCAATCGGCAACACTTCGCGTTCCGCCAGCACGCGCAGCAGGCGTGTCTGCATGTCCAACGGCATATCGCCAATTTCGTCCAGAAACAGCGTGCCGCTGTTGGCTTCCTGAATCAGCCCGCGGCGTGGCTTATTGCCCGCGCCGGAAAAGCTGCCCGGCATGGCGCCGAACAGTTCGCTTTCAATCAGGGAAGGCGGGATTGCTGCGCAGTTTACGGCGATGAACGGCTGATTGCTGCGGTTGCCGGCCTGGTGTAACGCGCGGGCGAAAAACTCTTTGCCACAGCCTGTTTCGCCGTGAATAAACATATTCACCGGTGTATCCACCAGCTTCATGGCGCGCTGTAACTGTACCTGTAACGCCGGATCGCCGCCGCTGATCGCCTGTAACGGTGCAGGCAGCACGGCCGGTTCGCCTGCTTTGCGCCGCTGGCTACGGTTGATGGGCGGTTGGGCGGTGAGGAACAGCGTATTGCGGCTGCTGACCAGATGAATGGTGCGCTGCTGTAGCCCTTCGGTGTTCAGGTAATCCGGCAGCTTGTTGAAGTCGGCGTTGAAAATCTGTTCAAAGCTCAGCCCTAAAAGCGGACTGGCCGCATGTTGCTTCCATACCGGCAGGCTCAGCTCCCCTTGCAACAGACGCCACACCTGATGGTTATGCCCCACCACTTTGCCCCCGGCATCAAAGGCGAGCAGATAATCGGGGTTAACGTTGACCAACGTGTATGATGCGCTGAGCTTGAGTATCCAGTCGCCGCGGTGCATGTGTTCAAAATAGGCGTTTTCAATCAGGCTGGCGTGGATGAGGGCGATTTGCAGTGCCAGATGCTGGCTGGATTTGGGCTGCGGCGAATTAAGCGCCGAGATATCCAATACCGCGTGCAGTCGCCCCTGTGGATCGAACAGCGGCACGGCAGTACAGGTAAGCGGAATATGGGTGGCGTCGAAGTGGTCGCCTTGATGTACGATCAGCGCTTCACCGGTGGCTAATGCCGTACCGACGGCGCAGGTGCCGGCATAGGTTTCTGACCACTCCGCGCCCAAAAACAGACCGGTGCGCCGCAGGCTGATCTCCGCGTTGGTATCGCCCAGAAAATCGACGGTGATGCCTTTGGCGTTGTTCAGCAGTACCACGTAACCTGCCGGCGCGATTTGCTGAAATAGGCGTTCCATGCCGTGATGGGCGATACGTCGAAACTCTTCCAGATTTTCCTGATGTTCGCGCAGTTCATGCCAGGTGAGGATACGCGCATCCTGCATACGGCTGGGATCCAGCCCGTAATCATTCACACAGCGCAGCCAGGAATCGCGAATGAGCCGATCGTAAGGCTGTAGCGCCGCTGGAGCGGTTTTCCTGTTAATGGTTTCGACTACCGTGTCAATATGGTTACGCTGGTGTTGATTCACGGTCGTTTACTCCTGAATTGACCTTTCCCGAAGCTTCAGAACAATTCTCAAAGCGCCCCGTCGTTGGCGACTGCTATTATTTGTTTTTTTAACAAATAATTAACATATGGAGTATTGCAGATGACAGCGACTTTTTCTGTGATCGAATGCAAAAGGTGGTTAAGGCGCCGTGACATGGCGGATTGATCTGTCCTTGATTTAGTGCCCACCTTGTTTTCAAATCAGTCAACGAAAGCGAGGTCACGATGACGAGACAACAATATCCCCCGGAGTTCAAGCGCAGAGCCGTGGCGTTACTGCTCGAAAGCGGCAAGTCTGTTGCCCGTCTGGCACAGGAGCTTGATATCAAAGAGAACACCCTCTACAACCGGAAAAAAC
>NZ_JQHM01000019.1 GCF_000749845.1 Pectobacterium betavasculorum
AGGTGAAAGCCCCTGCGGTGATGTTGCCCTGCGTTTTCCCTTCGATGCTGATATAGCATGGAGTTGGCATAGTTTTGCTCCTTGTTGTTGAACGAGTTGAATAACTTCACTGTTCGTATAGCAATCCTCATGCCAATTTATATCTTATTGTTTTTAATGATAAATTACTTAACTCAAATTTTCCCTAAGTCAAATTTGAGCAAGAAGTTGCGCAGACCTCGTGAAAAAACGGCATCCATTGCGCAAAAAGTGATTTATGCCAGAAAGTGAGCAAGAAGTTGCGCAGAATGCGCAGTTATGCTGAAAGTTTGCGTTAATGGTGTGAGATGGCCGTCTATTTGGAATGAATTAACTATTGATTGGGAATAAAAAAATGTTATTACCGATTAAAGGTGGAAAAATAATTTAAGCATTAATCGTTAGTTGCCTGATGCTGTGATAGCTAAGAATGTGATGGAGGAAGCGGGAGAATGAATAATAAAGAGGGAAATATCTGGTGTTGGCATGTTGAAAATGGGTGGAAAGACAAAAACGGCGGGGCAGGTGCTTTGCCCCAACCGTATTCAGCTCAATGACGACCTGTCGCCGACAATTAGCCTTCCTGCATCGCCTTTTCCACTTCTTCAGCCAGAATCGCGATACCGCGTTCGATTTTTTCCGGCTCTGGCACATAGTTCATGCGCATGCATTGGTGAGCGTGCGGCCAGTCCTGATCTAAGCCAGGGAAGAAATAGTGACCCGGCACCATGAGGACGCCGCGTTTTTTCAGGCGTTGGTACAGAATTTCCGTCGTGATAGGCAGATCCTTGAACCACAGCCACAGGAAGATGGCACCTTCTGGTTTATGAATCAGACACTGCTCGGGGGACAGATAGCGGCGGATAATTGCGATAGTCTCCGTCACGCGCTGCTGATAGAACGGGCGTACAACGTCGTTAGATAAACGCAACAGATCGCCGCGCTGAATCATCTCATGCGCCAGTGCCGGGCCAACCGCGCCTGGAGACAGGCTAATGATGCCGTTCATGTTACCGATCGCCGAGATCACCTTTTCATCCGCAATCACGATACCGCAGCGCGAGCCGGGCAGACCCAGTTTGGACAAGCTCATGCACAGGATGATATTCGGGTTCCACAGCGGCGTGGCATCGCTAAAGATAATGCCGGGGAAAGGCACACCATAGGCGTTATCAATCAGCAGAGGGATATTGTGCTGCTGTGCCAGAATATCCAGACGCATCAGCTCGTCGTCGGTCAGCACGTTACCGGTAGGGTTAGTCGGGCGTGATACGCAGACTAGCCCGATATCATCGGTAATCGACAGATGCTCGAAATCGACGTGATATTTAAATTGCCCATCGGGCAACAGTTCGATTTGCGGACGAACCGAAACGAACATGTCTTCGTCCAGTCCAGAATCTGAATAGCCGATATATTCTGGTGCCAGCGGAAACAGTACCTTTTTCAGGCTGCCATCGCTGTGGCGACCAGCAAACAGGTTAAATAAGTAGAAAAACGCACTCTGACTGCCATTTGTCAGCGCAATATTCTGTGGTCCAATCTGCCAACCTAATTCATTACTCAGGAGTTCGGCTAACGCATTGAGCAGCGTATCCTTACCTTGTGGGCCATCGTAGTTGCATAGCGCTTCCGTTAATTTCCCTTGTTCCAGCATATCCTGACACAGCTTTTGGAAGTAGCTGTCCATCTCCGGAATGTGCGCCGGGTTGCCGCCCCCCAGCATGATCGCGCCTGGCGTACGCAGCCCTTCGTTCAGATCGTCCATTAATTGGGTGATGCCAGCGTGGCGCGTGAATTTCTTGCCAAAAAGAGAAAAGTTCATAGTTGATTTATCAGTGGTCGTACACAGGTTAGCGGCAACCATAGCGCTTGCGCTAATAGGGTGCAATGTGGTCAAAAAACAATGCGGCAATTTTTTGCCCTGTTGTATGCGAAAAAATTAGCATTAATTGCTGATTGGTTTGTGGTCGGGACAATGCTTTCAGGTGACTTGCTTTATTATGCTGAAACGATGTCAGCTTTTTCCGATCAATGTCTCAATAATACTGCAAGTATTGTTTCTGTTAACAGATAATTAGTGAGATTAGTCAGATAAATAACGCGTCAATGCTGAATTTTTCCATCTGGTGATAGCTATCACATTCTGATCATCCGCTGATTTGTAGTCTTTAGTTCGCATTAGCTAAAACAATTCAGCAAAGAAGGGTGGTTAACATGAAAAAATTACTGGCTATGGGCATTACACTGGCGCTGGCATCATGGCAATTATCGGCACAGACGTTTGTGCTGACGGATGCTGAAAGCAGTGTAGAAAAGGGAAACTGGCAAATCAGCAGTGATGCTCTGAAGATCAAGAATCAGCATTTCAGCATTGAGCAAAAAGTCCTGCACGGCGGACGTCAGGAAGGCAGTAAAGTTATTACGATTACCAGTCAGGACGGACTGAAAATTGCGCTCAGCCCGACACGAGGGATGAACTTACTGCATGCGGCAGGTAAAAACATCCGTTTGGGGTGGGATTCTCCGGTTGATGAGGTCGTCAATCCGAATACCATCAATCTGGAAAGCCGTAATGGATTGGGCTGGCTGGAAGGTTTCAATGAGATGATGGTGCGCTGTGGGTTCGAATGGACGGGGCATCCGGTCGTCAGCGATGGCATGATCTACACACTGCATGGCCGTGCGGGTAACACGCCTGCCTCAAAAGTGGTGGTGGAAGTCAGCGATAGCGCACCGTATACCATTACGGTACGGGGTCTGCTGAAGGAAAACAGCTTTAAGAAGTCGAATCTGGAAACCTGGACTGAGCTGCGTTACGTTCCCGGCAGCGAATCATTTACCGTGCATGATGTATTGACCAATAAAGCCGACTATCCACGTGACTATCAGATTATCTACCATAGCAATTTCGGCACGCCGATTCTGGAAGAAGGTGCGCGTTTCCTCGCCCCAGTAAAAGAGATTTCTCCGTTTAATGACCACGCCAAAGCGGGTCTGGCGACCTGGCAAACCTATAAAGGGCCGACAAAAGATTTTGATGAGATGGTGTTCAACATTACGCCATATACCGATTCGCAAGGAAAAACGCTGGCCGCGCTGGTGAACAAGGCGGGAGATAAGGGAGTGTCGATTGCCTTTGATACTCACCAACTGCCGCTGCTGACGCTGTGGAAAAATACGGATACGGAAAAACAAGGCTACGTGACAGGGATCGAACCCGGCACTAACTACGCTTATCCAGTCACGATTGAACGTGAGCAAGGGCGAGTCAAAAAGTTACAGCCCGGACAGAGCACCACGTTTGAGCTGACATACAGCTTGTTGAGTAGCGCGGATGCGGTACAAAAAACGGAACAGAAAGTTAAAGCCATCCAGGGCGACAACAAAACCACGCTGACGGAAAAACCGATCGCCGTCGAGTAACCGCTATCTATGCCGGCCACTAATGTGGTGGTCGGCCATCTCACGTTATGCTCACGCTTAGTCATCATCACGTAACGCCATAATTATCTTTTCTTATTCGTTCTCTCATTTTACGCGTACCTTGGGGAAGGTATTGTTACGTATTGGATCAGGGGATGAAGATGTCGTTGAAAGATGCGCTGCTCGCGCTTTGTGTCGTGGTGTTATGGGGTGTGAACTTTGTGGTGATTAAGGTCGGGCTGAACGACATGCCGCCTTTTTTATTGGCGGGGCTACGTTTTTCGCTGGTGGCGCTCCCGGCTATTTTATTTGTTCCTTTTCCGCGCATTCCTCTGAAATGGCTACTTGCCTATGGCATGACAATCAGCTTTGGTCAGTTTGGCTTTTTGTTTCTCGCCATCAAACTGGGTATGCCTGCGGGGATTGCATCGCTGGTATTGCAGGCTCAGGCCTTCTTTACGCTGCTGGTTGGCGCGATATTGCTGTCGGAAAAGCTACGCTGGAATCACGTCGTCGGCATTCTGGTCGCAGCGATAGGGATGGTAGTGCTGGCGGAAGGGCGCACGGCGCTGCAAATGTCATCCGGTATGACGACCACTACGCTGCTGCTGACGTTGGCGGCAGCGCTGTCATGGGCGGTGGGTAACATCATCAATAAAATTATCATGAGCAAAAACAGCGATGTGCGCATTATGTCGTTGGTGGTGTGGGGGGCACTGGTGCCTGTTGTGCCGTTCTTCATCAGTTCCTGGCTATTTGAAGGTAGAGAGGCGATTGTCCATAGTTTAACCACCATTCAATTGCCGACGATCTTATCTCTGGTGTATCTGGCATTTGCGGCAACCATCATCGGCTATGGGATTTGGGGAAGCCTGCTGGCGCGTTATGAAACCTGGCGTGTGGCGCCCTTGTCACTGTTGGTACCGGTGGTTGGATTGGTGAGCGCCGCCATTTTTCTTGGGGAATCTCTCTCGCTATTACAGATCGTTGGCGCAGTGATGATTATGGTCGGTCTGCTGGTGAATGTGTTTGGCGCGCGGCTGCGTTCATGGCGATCCGTGCGGCAGGCGTGAAGCTTTTGTTTTGTGATGGTGCGTATTTATCGTGCAGCGTCGCAAAGATAAGCGGCTATTTTCGCAATTTCTCACGCCTTTCCTACGCTTCTTACTGCTGCTGAGTCCGTTAAGTTAAGCCTTTGCCGTTTGTTGGCGCGGACTTTGCAAGTTGGTTTTGCAAGAAGATAGAGATAAAGCAGTAAGTAAAATCAATGGGATAAAGGGGTCTTCATGAAAATAAAAAACACAACATCGGGAAAATGGTTGTTGTCGCTGAGCGTGACGGCGCTGCTAGTGAGTGGAAATGTGCAGGCGGCGTCTGCCCCTGCGGTGGAAGCGAAAAACGGCATGGTGGTCAGCTCGCAGTATCTGGCTTCGCAGATTGGCGTCGATATCATGAAAATGGGTGGCAATGCGATTGATGCCGCCGTGGCTGTGGGCTATGCGCAGGCGGTGGTGAATCCCTGCTGTGGCAATATCGGCGGCGGTGGATTTATGACGCTGCACCTGGCCGATGGGAAAGACACCTTTATCAACTTCCGTGAAACCGCACCCGCGGCGGCCAGTGCCAACATGTATCTGAACGCGGATGGGAGCGTGAAAAAAGACGCGAGCCTGTACGGCTATCTGGCCGCTGGCGTACCGGGAACGGTACTGGGGCTGGATACCGCGTTGCAAAAATACGGCAAATTGACGCGTGAACAGGTGATGGCTCCGGCGATTAAACTGGCGCGTGAAGGGTTTGAACTCACACGTGCAGATACCGATATTCTGGACACCACCATCAAACGCTTCAAAGCCGATCCTGAAGCAGCGCGCATTTTCCTGCGCCCTGACGGCAGCGCGTTGCAGCCCGGCGATAAGCTGGTGCAAACCGATCTGGCGAATACGCTGGCGGCGATTGCCACGAAAGGGCCGGATGCTTTCTACAAGGGCACAATCCCACAGGTGGTGGAGAAGGCGGCAAAGCAGGGCGGCGGCATTCTGACCGCGGCTGATTTTGCCAATTACCGCATTACCGAAACGGCACCGGTAACCTGTAACTATCGCGGTTATCAGTTTGTCTCTTCGCCGCCGCCCAGCTCCGGTGGCGTCACGATGTGTGAAATTCTCAATATTGTCGAAGGTTACGACATTAAATCGACAGGTTTTAACTCTGCGGCCACCGTGCATGTGCTGACGGAAGCGATGCGTCACGCTTACATGGATCGCAACACCTACCTTGGCGATCCGGCGTTTGTGAGCAATCCCGTCGAGCGCCTGTTGAGTAAGGACTACGCTGCTGAAATTCGCAAACAAATCGAACCGGAGAACGCGACGCCGTCCAAAAACGTACAGCCGGGGATTGGCCCGCACGAGCGACCGGAAACCACGCACTACTCTATCGTGGATAATCAGGGCAATGCGGTGTCCACCACGTATACCGTGAACGGGCGTTTTGGTTCGGTGGTGATCGCGCCGGGTACGGGTTTCTTCCTCAATAACGAAATGGATGACTTTACCGTGAAGGTTGGCGAGAAAAACCTGTACGGACTGGTGCAAGGGGAACGTAATTCGATCGCCCCCGGTAAGCGCCCACTTTCGTCCATGAGCCCGTCACTGGTGACGAAAGACGGCAAAGTTTTCATGGTGCTCGGCTCGCCCGGTGGTTCGCGCATTATCACCATCACGTTGCAAACGGCGCTGAATATTATCGACCACGGCATGGCACCGCAGGAAGCGGTGGATGCACCGCGTATTCATCACCAGTGGCTGCCGGACGAGGTGTATTACGAACAGCGTGGGCTCTCTGCGGATACGCTGAACCTGCTGAAGCAGCGCGGCTACAAGATGGTGGAACAGACTCCATGGGGCGCAGCGGAGCTGATTCTGGTCGGCTTGCCGGGCGCGGCGGGCGTAACGCCTGCGGATTCAGGCAATGACTCAGCGGTATCCGGCAAGGTGCGTGAAGGTTACCTGTACGGCGCAAATGATATCCGCCGCCCGGCCGGGGCAGCGATAGGGTATTGATTTTATTTTCCTGTAAATTAGCGACCCGGTAAGGCTGAGGGATCCCCACAAACTCAGGACTAATAAACCAGCACCATATTCCGATAGGTGCTGGTGAGTTGGGCTAAAATACTCCCCAGCTTTAGCCGCCTGACCCGGATGCGGCCAATAAAGTCCCATCCAAGTACTTTGATATGCCGAAACCATTCATTGTGGCAGCCCGCGCCAGTGATGAGGGTGACTTTCGTTTGTGGTGCGATGGCACTGGCAAGCGCGTCAAGAAAAGCCTGAGAGGGATAACCACTCCGGTCAACGGCAATAGCACAGCACGTCATATTTTTGGTCATCATGGAAGCAATCTGATTAAATATTCTCGGGATATCGTTATAAAGGGCAGAGTTTCGCAAAAGGCGGTTAACCCGTTTTATTTTATCTTTCACGCGGGCGGTGCCGGGTAAATAACGCCCGATGCAGGTAAGCACCGTTTATCAACGCAGCGGCAAAGCCATCAGCGTAAACATCGAGTCAACGACGCCCTGTAAAATCCGGAGCGGCAGGTTGAACACGCGCTTCATCATCAAGACCGTGGTAATAGCCATATAGCTGTAGCGATCAGATCCGTCAATCTCCTGAAAGTTCGATTTATTCAACAAAGCCGCATTGCAACAAAGTCCGATGAAAAAATTATTTACCTTGTCGTACATTAATCAATCTGGCTGAGCTGCTACTAATGCCATTCTTGAATTTTCTGTCATTCGGCATTCTCTATAATGAAGGGAAATTAACTAGTAACTCCATAACAAAGGTATTATTGATCTTTGAATCAAGAAAAATCTTAACAAAAAAAAGATTTTTATTTTGTTTTTATTTGTTTATGTGAATCTTACTTCTATTTTTGAATTTTTAACCTAATATTAATCCTGTTCTATCGGCTTGGATAAATAGCTTTTCATAATCGCGTTTTCCGTGTGGCCATAAATTATATGGCAAAAGTATTTTTCCACCTTACCTTTTGTTTTTTATATCTAATTTCATCATAAATTACCCATATTGGGTCGTGACATGTTCTGAATAGACGTTTCAACGTCAATGGTTGTCTGGCATATGTAGAGGAAGCAATCTCATATATGCTCCGTATAATAATATAGGGGGAGGTGTGTCTGAGGTTAATGGGAAAATTCGTTTGATAAATAATGATTATGTGGATAAGGTTATTTTGATTTATGATAATAATATCTATTTTCATAAATCAGCTTCTTCGTTTTTACATAACCGATGTGGTTCTGAATTCATTGTTAATGCAGTCAGCGATGAGAAGGATTTGTTTTATCAGATTGCGATAAACGAAAATATTGATACCATTTTTATTGCGTACCATCCTGTCTGGATGAATACACTCCATAGTATCTATAAATTAAAAAAATTCTATCCGGAAATCCGGACCGTCGTACTATTGGATGATCCTCATTTTCCATCAGTAGTTTTGATGCGTTGTTTTGAGATCGGTATTATCCTATCGAAAAAAGATGATCTGGAATGTTTGAACTCTGTGCTTGATTTAATGCCATGCGACTACTATTTAAGTCCATCATTTTTAATGAATGCAAATGATAAGAACATGGATAGAATTATCAGAATTGAAAAGATGAAGCGGTTTTTGACGCCAATGGAACGTTTTATTCTAGCAGAGATTTTTGGCGAGAAGAGCACATCGATTATTGCACAGGAAAGAGGGTGTAGCGTCAAGACTATTTATCAGCATAAAAAAAATGCATTGGTAAAAATGGGATTTAAGAGTTTAGTTGAAATTATTTATCTAAGAAAAGGTAATGTTTTTCCTAATGAAACAAGGAATCAAATTCACGTTCATTAATTCGTATTGTTTCTTCAATTCATAAGATGAATTATCAATCCTATATTTTTGTATGGCGTAGCTTGTACAAAAAATGTACTGAGCGTGCTTCGGTTTTTATTGGGCGCGTTATGTACTGTTCGCGATGTGTGTCCCACACACGTATTTTAATTAAGGAGATAAGGTAAATGAAACATATTTCTTCAGCTATTGGTTTGGTTTTAGCATTATCAAGCGGTGTGGCTTTTTCTGCTGATCAAGGACATGGTACAGTTACATTTAAAGGTACAATTATTGATTCACCTTGCTCTATTACCCCTGAAAGTACCGATCAGACGGTTAATATGGGACAAATATCAAATAAAGCACTGGAAAATGGAGGTAAATCTACGCCTCGTACTTTCTATATTAAATTAGAAAACTGCGATGTCACTGCTTTACAGGATAAAACGGTCACGACGACGTTTAGCGGTACTGCGTCTCAGGCCCAACCGGACAATCTCACTCTGGTAGGTACGGCTCAAGGTGCCGCCATTGCGTTAACCAATGGCGACGGCACCGGCATTAAGCTGGGAAGCCCTTCTCTGCCATCTTCTGTGGTAAATGGTAACAATACGCTGACTTTTGCTGCGTTCTTGCAAGGTAATGCTGGCGCCGCTTCCGTTGTTCCTGGTGAGTTTACATCGGTCGCGAACTTCACGCTCGCTTATCAGTAAGCCTAACTCGTGGTGTAGAGGCAGGCGCGAATCTCGCGCCTGATTTACCAGGTGTTGCCGTGCTGAAAAAGAGAGGGAGCGCTATGTCGTATATTCAATATTCTACTTTTATGCTTTGCCGACGAATTCAAACTTCCACGAACAATGGCGAAAAAAATATTGACGCGCCGCCTGTACGGATAGGGCAAATAATAGGTTTTGTTTGTCCGTTGATGGCGTTATTTAAATGGGGTGGGTGCTAATGAAAGGATGCCAGAGTTTCATAATAAGCCCGCTATCCGTATTCGTGGCGCTGTCCATATTTGTTCATACGTCGTCTTTTGCAGCAGAGAATATTGAATTTAATACTGATGTGCTTGATGTTCAGGATCGAGAGAAGATTGACCTGAGTGAATTTTCCAGAACGGGCTACCTTATGCCCGGTCAGTACCAGATGATCGTTCGCGTCAATAAAAATGAGCTGTCTGAACAGAATATCGAATTTCTTCCACCGGAAGGGGATCCCAAAGGGAGTGTTCCCTGCCTGACGCCGGAATTAGTTAAACAGTTCGGCCTTACCGCCACCGCAATGCGCAATATAACATGGTGGAATGGCGGGAAGTGTCTGAATACAAGCTCGATTAATGGTATGGACGCACAGGGTGATTTGGCAACGGGATCGCTCTACGTCAACATACCGCAAGTGAATCTGGAGTATGTTGCGGATAACTGGGATCCGCCCTCGCGCTGGGATCATGGGATCGCGGGACTGTTGTTTGATTATAATCTCAATGCGCAAAGTACGTTCCCATCAAAAGGGAAAAATACCCAGACGTTAAGCGGAAACGGGTCTTCTGGTTTTAACGTGGAAGCCTGGCGTTTTCGCGCCGACTGGCAGGGTAGCTATGACCATACCACGGGAGAACCCAATAGCACTTATAATGACTGGGATGTTAGCCGTTATTATGTATATCGGGCAATCGCGGCGCTTCGCGCTAAACTGACGCTTGGCGAAAACTATCTTACGTCTAGCATCTTCGATAGCTTTCGCTATCTGGGGGCGACGCTGGTTTCCGACGATAATATGCTGCCTCCGAATCTGCGCGGCTATGCGCCTGAAATTTCAGGCGTGGCCAATACTAACGCCAAAGTGACGGTCAGGCAGCAGGGGCGGGTGTTATATGAAACGACGGTATCGTCGGGGCCTTTTCTCATCCAGGATCTGAACTCCGCCACATCCGGCACGCTGGATGTGACGGTACAAGAACAAGATGGAACGACGCGCACCTTTCAGGTCAGTACGGCGAATGTGCCTTACCTGACTCGACCGGGGCTGGTTCGTTATAAAATGGCGCTGGGCAAGCCGTCAGACTATAAGCGTAACCATCAGGGACCTGGATTTGCTACCGGGGAGTTTTCCTGGGGTATCAACAACGGCTGGTCCCTCTATGGTGGCACTATTCTGGGGGGCGATGATTATAATGCGCTCTCCGCAGGGGTTGGTCGAGATTTGCTGGCGTTTGGCGCAATTTCAGTCGATATAACGCAGTCTCGTGCCAATCTGGCTGAGAACAAAAATGTGAGCGGCGGTTCCTATCGTTTCAGTTATTCAAAACGCTTTGATGAATATAACAGCCAGGTCACGTTCGCCGGATATCGTTTCTCTGAAAAAAACTTTTTGAGTATGTCCCAGTATATCGACATACGATATCGTGGTTTTAATATTAATAATAATAAAGATCTGTATACGGTAACGTTTAACAAACAATTTTTGGACTATAGAATGAGCATGTATGCGAACTATAGCCATCAGACTTATTGGAATCATGTTTCTAACGATGCCTATAACCTATCGCTTTCACGTTATTTAGATATCGGCGGTTTGAAAAATATCAGCATGAATGTTACCGGATATCGAAATACCTACAATAACATGCACGATGACGGTGTATTTTTAAGCCTGTCCATTCCATGGGGTAATACCGGAAGCCTATCTTATGATGGGCAATATAATCGTAATAACAATTCTAACATGGTGGGTTATTACGATCGCGTCGATGATAATAATAGCTACAACGTCAAAGCCGGTATAGGTCAGAATGGACGTTCGGCGGCGAGCGGGTATTACACACACGACGGTGATTTGGCTCAGATTACGGCAAATGTCGGTTATCGGGATGCAGAATACACGTCGGTCGCGCTTGGCTTGCAAGGCGGGATGACGGCCACGGCGGAAGGGGCAGCATTGCACCGTACCAATGTTATGGGCGGAACGCGAATGATGGTGGATACCGACGGCGTTGGCGGTGTCCCCATCCGAGGTTACGGTGGCGTTAACCACACTAATCGGTTTGGGAAAGCCGTAATCAGCGATGTGAATAGCTATTACCGCAATAGCTTAACGGTTGATGTCGACGAATTGGAAGATAACATCGATGCTACGCGTTCCGTCGTACAAGGTACGTTGACGGAAGGGGCAGTGGGCTATCGCCGTTTCGGCATCGTGTCCGGTGAGAAAGCAATGGCCATAATTAAATTAAAAGATGGGAGCGCGCCGCCGTTTGGCGCCACGGTCGCCAACCAAAAGCAATACCAGACGGGGATTGTTAATGATAACGGCAACGTATGGTTAACGGGCATCAGCGCCGGAGAATCAATGTATGTCCGCTGGGGGGGAGAGGTTCAGTGTACGATTCATGTTCCCAACCCGTTGCCGCCGCTGACCAGCAGCTTACTCCTGCCCTGCCAGACGGTGGTTAAAAATAAAGACACCGCTCAGGATGGCGAGCTGTCGCATGACGATCTCTGAATACAGGGCGGCGTATATGGTACGCAATAGATGTTTCCGCCTGGAGAGAAAGTTAATTAACTACGGCCTCTTCTTAATATCAATGCCATGCATTAATGGGCAGTAATAACGTAACGGTAAGGAATATAATGAACGCCATAAAGATATTCTCTATTTTAACAATAAGTGCATTTATGCCTGCGCAGCAGGCGAATGCGGCTATAGCGCTCGACCGCACGCGTATTATTTTTGATGGTGACAACAAATCCATAAGCGTAAGTATTAGCAATCAGAATAATGAACTGCCCTATTTAGCTCAGGGCTGGATAGAGGATGAGCGTGGGAAAAAAATTGAATCGCCTCTGGTTGTATTACCTCCGCTGCAACGTGTCGAGCCGGGAGCAAAAAGTCTGGTAAAGATTCAGGGCATGCCCGCAGTTAATGCATTACCACAGGATAGGGAAACCCTTTTCTATTTTAACTTACGAGAAATACCCCCTAAGGTTGGAAAAATTAACACGTTGCAAATTGCATTACAAACGCGTGTAAAACTATTCTATCGGCCTAAGCCTATTCAGGCCAATCAACAGGATTATGCCGATCCGTGGCAAAAAAAACTGACTCTGACAAGAGAAGGGGATAAGTATCGTATTCATAATCCCACTCCGTATTATGTAACTCTGTCAGCGGTAATGCCGTCAGTGAACGGGAAGCGTATTGACGATTTTAATCCCATAATGGTGGCGCCGAAAGGGTCGGACATCCTGAACGTCAAAGCCGCATTGTTAGGCAGCAGCCCCGTCATCAGCTATATCAACGATTTTGGCGGTCGTCCGCAGTTAATTTTTAACTGCAATGGAACCCATTGCTCGGTGAAAGAAAACAAACCTGGCTGATGAAGTGGAAAGCGTTTGCTGCGCTTTATTTTCATGGCAAGGTGCGCGACTATCGCGAAGCGCATATCATTTCTGACTAAGGGGCGCGGAAACATGTTGTTAAATCGTGTTGGGAAATTTTTTAATCCTGCGATGATCATCCCGGTGATTTTTATTATCACCTGTTTCGATGCATCAGCATATACATGTAGAAATAAGCAAACTGGGAAAACATTGGGGGGCGGGAGTTCTTCTGTTTCAATACCGCTGAGCAGGACATTAACCTCAGGTGAGCAAGTGGTTATCGATATTGGAAAATACTACGAGTGTAAGAATGATACGCCAGCAGTCTATAGCGACTATATGTTTACTCAAAGTAATTCATCAACGACGGTTTTGTCTTCTGCTTTTGATACGGGAGCCTATATTAAAGGAGGGAAATATGCTTTTCCTCTGCCTGAAGTCAATGTCTTTACTTTGCCAAAGGGGGGAGATTCCGCATACCACAATGTTCCCATCAGCATTTTCTATGAAATGAAAGATAGTCCTGGGGAACTGGTTAAAATAACCAAGGGGCAGACGATCGCCACATTAATGTTGCATAAATATGCAACGACTACTGGAGGCCCTCAGGATCGGCGGTATTTTACCTGGAATATTATTGCGGATAATGACTCAATTTTTACATCGGGAACCTGTGAAATAAATGGGGGTAGGAACATTGATATTGATTTTGGTCAGATCGCTAAACAGGAGCTGAGTGAATCCGGTATTTCCAGCACTAACCGACGTCGCGTTGACGTGCCTTATAAATGTAAAAATCCGGTAAATATGCCGATAAGCATCACCCTATCCGCTGATATTGCAGCATTTTCAATTGATTCAATCAAAACATCCAATGAAAACCTCGGCGTTCAAATGTATTATGGTGAGAATTTAATTTCTCCTGGAAAATCCGTCCATCTTGAACTCCAGAATGGAATCGGCAATAGCTTGTTTGATTTTGTATTGGTGAAAAACAGAAGTGGCACCGTCAGCTCCGGGCCATTTAGCGGCAGTGCCGTTCTGGTGATGAGCGCCGATTAATAGGCGCGCTATGGATCGGCGCTGATCTTCTCCCTCCATGACGTATTTCTCTTACATTATATTTGTGAAGAAAAGCCAGCGGTCTGGCCGTACCGCTGGCAATGCCTTACTTCTCTGTTTGCGATAGCGGCCAGCTTTGTTGAATAAATCAGAGTCAACTGACAGGGTGGCTCCCACCCCAACTGGTGATTTTGAGTTTTTGCTTTGCTATGGGGAACCCGATGCTGAAACGACTGTAGCGAGCAGATCTGTCAATCTCCTGAAAGTTCGATTTATTCAACAAAGCCTTCCCGCTGTTATGGAAACCCAATGAACCTTGAGGGACGGTTACTTAAAGTCCGCGTACGGCGTAAGCGGCTGTGGTGGACTATCGAGATCGCCCTGCCAGCCGGAGACGGAGTAGCGCAGGTAGAGGAGACCGTGGCTTGGGGTGTAGTCCTTCGCTTGCTGAATGTCGATACCGACGCCCAGCGTCCAGTGTGAGCTGAGGCGGCGTTCGACGACGGCACGCGCCGTGTAGCCGAATCCGGAACTGTTGCTGCCCTGTTCGATGGTGTCTCTGTCGGTGAGTACGGCGTTACCGAGCAGGCCGACAAGCGGATAGCGACGCTGATCTTTGGTAGAAGAACGTGACCACGACAGCGATCCGCCGAGTTCCCACGACCAGTTTTCCGTCCGCTGCCGGTAGTTCACCGGTACGCCCAGCGAGAAGTATTGCTGTGGGCTGTAGTAACCGCCCTGACCGAGCGAATAACCGCTTAAGTCTTTCTGGTGTCGCCACCACATGCTGTTCAGACCGACCGTGACGCGTCGGTTATCCTCGTTAATCAGCTTGTAGTAATAACCTGCCATAGCACGGGCGCGGTCATTATCGGCCACGTTTTTACCCGTAATTTGATGGACGCTAAAATCACTCCACACGCCGTGCGCTTCGCCCCGATCGTAGCTCAGCCCGAAACTGACGCCCGTGGCACGCACGCCGCCCCAGGTAATTCCGGTGCCAGGGTCTTTGGTGCCGCCGAAGGCGAGTAATGAGCTGGATATTGGGCGGCGCGATGCTGTCGCGGTCCAGCCGATTTGCTGCCAGTCGCCGCTGTAGCTTGCGCCACCGACGATATCGACCACATCAAAGCCGAGCGGTGTAGTTCCGATATCCGCCGACCAGCGATCGTTCTTCCAACCTGCGGCGACGCTGGTGCCGGTAGCTTTCTGCGATTTACCGTCGAAACAGTCCCGCGTGGCGCAGGTACCGAAGGTTTCCCGGTAGGCGCCGTTGCTGTCTGTAGAGAAAGAGCCCGCGTTCATCTGCACGGTGTCGGTGCGCAAGAAGGCGCGGCCGTCGTACAGCGGCATATCCACCTGCAACAGAGTGTCGTGAGCGCTGAGGTCGGAGATCCCACCGGTGCCGCTCGAACTCGAGTAATCATGATCGAGGGTGACGGTAATATCCTGTTGGCGATACAGGTCTGCGGCATCGGCGCGGATGCTGCGTTGCAGCCAGTCGTCGCTGTTTTTATTACGCGTTAGTTGGGTGTAGTCATCGTCGCGTTGTGGCAGCGCGGGGGTGATGCCGCTGGCGACCATGGCCTGTTTATAGTCCTGCTGCGCCTGTTCAGGTTGGGATTGCTGCTGTTCGACGCGTGCCGCATCGCGGTAGACCAGTGCTTTGCCCTGACCGACAGGCTCTTTCTGTGCATCGATTTTTAGCTGACGGAAAAGCGCGGTCGATTTTTGCGGATTGCCTACCGCTTGCCAGGCATTGGCGGCGCGCCGCTGTCCGTTGAGTGTATCAGCCGCCTGCGCGGGGAGTTGGTTCAGCCGCTGGCGCGCCTCATCTTGCTGCCCTTGTGCGATAAATGCATCGATCTCACCCAACTGTGCATCAGGATTCTGTGGTTCGCGCGTGCGGATGCGTTGATAATCCGCCAGCGCCGTTGTGTATTCACCCCGAGCCAGCGCCCAGTCTGCCAATAGCAGATCGATACGCGTGTCGGCCGGTTGCTGACGCAGAAACGCAATAGCGGCGGATTCGTCACCTGCATCACGCATCGCTTCTGCTTTCGCCAGCGTGGTTTGACTTGTCAGACGCTTGGACAAATCGCGCATGTCGTCGTTCCACTCTGCCGCAGGTAGCGTGTTCAGGTGAGCGAGTGCTTGCTCATCGCGATTGGTGGACGACAGATAAAGTGAGTAAACGTAGTCCTTCTCCGCGCTTGCTGGTGGTACGGCGGTAGCGCGTTGTACTACGTTATCCGCTTGCTGCGGTTTCCCCAGTTGGCGAAGCGTCTGGGCATAGCGATAGGCAAACCAAATATCGTTTGGATCTTGCTGATTAGCCTGACGATACTTCTCTTCAGCCAGTGTCCACTGTTGCTGTTCCGACAACTGTTCCGCCTGCTGTTTTAGGATACCGAGTTGCAGGGCAGCAAGTGTCTCTCGCATCGTATTCTGCTGGCTGTGTGGCAGGCTGTTGAGGTAAGCGAGCGCTTTCTCCGGCGACTGTCGTTGGTAAATACCGACTGATCCGCGTAGAGCGTTATCGTTGCCGGGTTCAAGGTGTAAAGCCTGTTGATAGAGCGACTGGGCGGCAGCATCATTTTTGCTGGCAACGGCCACGTCGCCCAGACCAATCAGCGCATAAGCGTTGGTATTATCTATCTGGCGTGCCTGCTGATATTTTTGCCGCGCCAGCGTTAGGTTATTCGCTTTTAGCGCCTGGTCGCCTTCCGCAATGGTGGTCCAATACTGCGTGCTTTGGATTAGCCCTTCCCATTTGCCGCTGTTCAGGCGATTAACATCCGCCTGCAATGCTTTCTGGAACTGTGTCAGGGCTTTTACCCGATCGCCAGCGCGCAGATAAATCACACCAATCGCGCCGATCAGCTCCGGATCGTTTGGCGTGGCGACCAGCGATTTATTCAACGCATCGAGCGTGGCGCTGTTGCCGCCGCCCTCTTCAATCTGCGCCAGCGCACGCAGTCGCCCTTGATAAATAGGATCGGCTAATATTCCCTGCTGACGACTGAGTTCTTTACGTGCGGTCTCTGCCGGTTCGCCTTCATCAAACACGGTCAGAAAGCGGTTAAGCTCAGCCATACTTTGCGGTGTGACCAGCATCCGGCCAATAATTTCCAGCCACAGCGAAGCTGCCTGACTACGTCCGACGGGGTCGTTAGAAAGCTGTTTCAGTAGAGGGTAGGCTTGTTCGTTACGATTCTGGCTAAACAACAATCGCGCCAGCGCCATGCGTAGCGGCACATTATTAGGATAAGCTCGATCCAACGTCTCCAGTCGCTTGATTGCAAGAGGTTGCTGGCCGGGCAAACGTGAAACCAGACGCCAATACTCCACGGCAAGATCGAGTGTTGGCGGATCGCTATGAAAGAGCACGTCGTATTGCGCTTTGGCTTCCGCATAGCGCCCGGCGGTAGATAACAAGCGCGCCTGCTGTAATTGTTTACGCGGCTCTTCTTGCGTCAGCGACAGCGTGATTTCTGACTGGCGGTAGATGGCAGAGTCGGGTGCTACAGCTTTCAGCTTTTCCAACTGTTGGCGCGCCTGTGCCTGATCGCCTTGACGCAGTACCAGCCGGAATCTGGCAGCGATAACCTCGGGATTATCTGGGTTGATCAGTTCTAGTCGATGGAGCGACTGACGGACGAGATCGTCTTTGTTGCTGGCTTCTCCCAGATGCACTTGCTCCATCAGAAATTGCTCTGGCGACGCGGTTTCTGCGCTGGTTGCCTGCGGTGCGGCCATCAGCAATAACGGAAGGAAGCGCAGCCAGTTTAGGGTGTTGTTGTGCATTGGCTGCCCCAAGACGGTAAAAGTTGGCCTTGTGACGTGAAGCGGTAGCGCTTCTCATCCCATCCCTGACCAAACAACGTTAGAGAAGCAGAGAAATAGGCATCGTCACCCGGTGGATTCGCAGCGAGTCGTTGTCGCTGTGCAGCTAGCGCATCCGGCTGGCGGGCTAGCATCGGAAGCAGGGAGGCAGAAAACCCGATAGACCCTTGTCCGGTGACTGTTCCTGCCGCGGTATCCGTTTTTTCGGGGGGTAATCCCAGTTGGATTGTCTGCTGAATCATCGGCTGAAACTGTTTGAGCAAATCGGCTTTCCCTCTGCTGCCGTCAGCCATCATCCCTGCCCACAGGTAGACGCGAATGGCGTCATAGCTGCCGATATTGGGCTTAGCGGTATCGGGTTGCCAGCCTTTGCCTTTTTGCCAGATGACCCAATCAGGCGAAAATCCTTGCGGCGCGGTTTCCAGCAGCATGCGCTGCGTGGTGCGCTGCATGGCTTTCCATTTCTCATCCAATGGAGCAAAACGGGCCAACAGCTGCGGCGGAAGGTAGCTAGGGTTTACGCGCCAGCTCTCTTTCTCTGCAAAACCCTCTTTTCCCGGCAATAGCATCACGCCTAACTCTGGAATGTTAACGACTTCTTCCTTGGCGATACGTGCGAGTAGCGCTGTACCTAGCGTCTGATAACGCGTTTCTTTCCACAGTCGACCTGCCTCAAGCAGGTTATAGGCAATCCACAGGTCGGCGTCGGATGCGGAATTTGGGTCCAGCACCGTCCACTGTTTATCTGTACTTTCTCCCCACAGCCAGGACGGCAAGTTAGCACGCAGATCGCCAGCAGACAGGTTGTCTTCCGTCCATTTCAGTAATCTGTCAAACATCGCCCGATCGTTGGCGACTAGCGCAAAGAACATGGCGTAGCTTTGCCCTTCGGACGTGGTGATTTTATTGGGCGTGGAGGTATCAATCACCCGGCCTTGTTCACTGATGTAATGCTGTTTGTACTGTTCCCAGGCGGACCAGTCGCAGACAGCCGCAGTGGCCAGGGAAGTCCATAACCACAGCAGCGTGGGGATCAGGTAGCGCAGCACGCGTGGCATGATGTGTTAATCCCTTTCATCCGGTGACAGACGGCGGCGGCTGAAGAATTTAAGGCTACGCCACAGCAGCCACGCAATGATGATGACGGTAAAGGTCGATATGATGGCTAGCCAGATAGGATGCTGCGCCAGCGCGTGCCAGATGCGTTCCCACCACGGCAGATGGCCGACGTAATACATGTCGCCGACTCGCAGATTATTGATGCCCGATTCACGGATGACGGAAACGGAACCAAACAGTGAGGCTCTTTTTTCGCTGTCGATCAGCGCGTTGTTGAGTAGCGTGTAGCCCTGCGGGCTATCGGCTAATAGCGCGACAACGCTGCGCTGGTCGTGATACGGAGACTGGAAGCCGATAATCGCCGACATTGCGCCGTCACCGCTGACGGTGGTTTTGCTGTCTGGCTTCGCGTCAGATTCGGGCGAGCCCATGTCTGGGATGACGGTCTGGCGTGTTGGTTGCTTGATCCAGCTTTTCGTTTGTTCGACCAGCAGGTTGATTTTGCCATCGTCGTGCAGTTCAGGCGGGATAGCGCCGATCATCAGAATGTCGCTGTCCTGCTTGTCTACCTGCGTCCAGTCATCGCTGAGTTGCATCGCTAAAGCAGGATAACCGGTTTGTGCCCCAATGTTGCCAATGGCGTTCAGTAGCGCACTGACCTGATCGGGCTGCGGCTGTTTGTTTACCAGCACCAGCGTTTGTGACAGATCAGCCAGTCGGCTGAACGGGAAGCCTGCATTGGCGAAGGCACGCAGATCCGGCATCGCCATAAAGTGACGATAGCCAGAGAAGTTAATTGTCGAACTGCCGTCGATGACAGCGTGATTCACGACTGGCGTATAGGTTTCGCAACGGTCTGCGGTGCCGCTGGAAAGTAACGTAGTGTAGTTGAAATCAAAGCGCAACTGGTTGGTGGTACCCAGCTTCAGCGCCGGAATGGACAGGCTCTTGTCGGAATCCCATAACCCCTGAGTCAGCGGCAGGCGCATCAACAGGGAGTTCTGGTCGTGCTCCGGTGCCAGCGAGAAAGCCTGCACGAACTGATTGTTCAGGTTGATACTCAGACGCGAACCATCCTGAATCTGCGGCGCGGTGTAGCGATATTTCAAGCGCATATCGATGCCCTGACTGCGGATCAGGAACAGGTCGGGCGGCAGGTTCATGGTCAGGGAAATCGGCCGAGGGACAATACCGTCAGTTTGCAACTGCTCGTTATATTGCTGAAGCTCGGCGAAGGTCATCGGGCGGTCGGTGCGCACCCAATTTGGCGCATCATACGGCTGGCGTGGGGCGAGCTGTTCGACCTTATCGATGGTGACGCTTTGCCCACGGAACAGCGTGTTCCCCTGTGCGATGCCCTGCACGGCGGTAAGTAACTCATTGTCATCGCGACCCTGTACCAACAGCAGTTTAACGTGAGGATCGTCAGGGTGGCTGATGATAGACACTGTCGGTCCATTCACGGCGGGAGTATCACGCAGGAAATCCGGTCGCTTATCGTTGGTGGCGAAAACAATGCCGTGGCGATCCGGCAACTGGTTGAAGAGGGCAGGGAAGGACTGCCCACGCCATTGCGCTTTGCTGCCAAACCAGGAAGCGAGCATGGCTGCGGCACGCTGCTGAACCAGATCCGGCTGGCTGGCAAAAACGATGGGCAGCGTCAGCGGGCGGGTATCGCGACTGTCAAAAAATGGTGCAGGGAACGGCGACAGATCGTCCTTCAGCGCCAGCTTTTGGAATTGCAGATTGAGCGCGCTGGATTTGCTCACATCCAGCCACAGGCTGGTGCTGGCAGGGTTTTCACAGATATTCTGATAATGGCCGACGAACACCAATTGCAGGCGGTTGAAGTCCGTGATGTAGCGCGAATCGATAGGAATACGGACGCGGTTTGACTTACCCATCTGCTCTTTGCCAATTGCGGTGACACCCATCAGCTCATTATTTAGGTAAACCTTGATATGAGATTCGGTGGGAATTAGCGCCGGTGACGGGGTAAATTCGAGATCGAGCGAGGCCTGCGTCACGATTTCGTCGCTACGTACACCGAATTCAATTTGTCCGTCGGGATTGATGCCGCGTAATGCAAAATTACCTGGGGCTGGCGCGATCTGCGCAAATGGCATCACCATGTTGCGTACGACGGCGTTAGCTGACGGCTGCTCCAGTGGGATCGTGGGCATGCTCGTCGTAGATATGTCAGTCGCAGGTGTGTCTGCTGTTGGTGTTGCGGTGGCAGCATTTGTGGGCGCCGGGGTTGTGCCTCCCTGAGCCGATATTTGCGCGTTCGGCGCGGTGACAGCGTGAGATAATGAGCTGACGCCTAAAGCCAATGCGGTGAACCAGATTATTTTTTTCGTCATCGTGTCATCATCAATGTTAAGGGTCTTTTTCTTTGTCGGGAAAAAGACCGTTGATCACGGTCTGTGAATGGCAATCAAGCCACTGTCTTTTCTGTAAATAGGTTCTGTTGTGCAAATCGTCTTTCATGGGCAGACGGTGTCTTGCCCTGATGCACGGCTTTTTCTGGTAGCGCAGCGCCCGGCTGTTCTATTGTGGTGCGTCTCCCCACATAGCGCGGGATGAATGACACGATCCACACCACGATGTTGAAGAAGGCCAGAATAATCTTGCGTATGACGGGCGGCGCGTAATCCGCCAGGCGCAGGTAGCCGCGAAAGCCGAGTGCCAGTACATCAACCAGACTTTCAATCGGTTTATCCTGCGGGAAGCTGTCTTGCCAGAGCGCCCAGGTATCGGCGCGGGCAAAGGTACATTGAATGAAATCAATATGCTGGCGGATGGTCAGGTTGGTCATGCGCAGGCCAATCTTGTTGTCGAATGCGCGGGTGACGCTGAAAGGGAAGGCGTACTCTTGCTGGCCGCGTTTTAACAACAGCGAGACATTGTCTCCGACCTGAAGAATGCCTGACTCGCGAGCTTCAACGCCGACACCGCCATCAGAGTAGTCGCGCAGGACGCAAGGGAAAAGGTGACCATCGGTGCGGAGGATGGCCGCGGACATCGACATTTCCACCCGATGTGCCTGACGCACCTGCTTGGCTTCGACCGCCACCGCGACGGCACCGCCTAAAATCGTCATGTTATACACGACCCACAGCAGGCTGATGAACACCGTCATGATCTCTTCTGGCGGTCCGTAAATCAGGCGCCAGATGCCATATAGCACCCCGGCGATATTCAGCAACACAAGCACCAGATAAGGCCGCGTAATCACCCAGTCGACATGTTGTTCTTCAACCAACCCACCCTTGGCCGTCACGTTGAATTTCCCTTTGTGCGGGTTAAACAGCGCTACGGTGGTGGGACGAGCGATATACCACGCCAGCACGGTTTCATAGATTTCACTCCAGAAAGAGTGGCGGTAGCGACCCTGAATGCGCGAGTTGGTCAGGCTGGCGTGCACCATGTGCGGCAGCACGTAGAGCGCAATGGCTAACGCGGGGGCGAAAATGATGTAAGCGTGCATCAGGAGAAACGCCAGCGGCGCGGTCAGGAAGATCAGCCGGGGAATCCCGGACAGAAAGTGCATCATGGCGTTGGCATAACACAGCCGCTGCCCTAGCTTCAGCCCCTTGCCGAATAAGGGGTTATCCAACCGGAAGATTTGCACCATGCCGCGTGCCCAGCGAATACGCTGCCCGATGTGAGCCGAGAGGCTCTCGGTTGCCAGTCCCGCCGCCTGAGGAATGCGGATATAGGCTGAGCTGTATCCACGGCGATGCAGCCGTAATGAGGTGTGGGCATCCTCCGTCACCGTTTCGACCGCAATGCCGTTAATCTCATCCAGCGGTTTACGCCGTAGAATGGCGCAGGAACCGCAGAAGAACGTGGCGTCCCACATGTCGTTACCGTCCTGAACCAGACCATAGAACAGGGTGCCTTCGTTGGGCGTACGGCGGAAGCGTCCCAGATTACGCTCGAACGGATCGGGCGAGAAGAAATGGTGCGGCGTTTGTAACATCGCCAGCTTTTTGTCTTTGAAAAACCAGCCCATGGTTAATTGCAGGAAGGAGCGGGTAGGGACGTGGTCGCAGTCGAAAATGGCGACGAACTCGCCTGTTGCCTGTTTCAGGGCGTTGTTGATATTCCCGGCTTTGGCGTGCTCGTGCGTGATGCGGGCGATGTAATGGACGCCAACTTCTTCTGCGAAGGCTTTAAATTCGGCACGACCGCCGTCATCCAGAATATAAATGTTGAGCTTGTCTTTAGGCCAATCGATGCCCAGCGCGGCATACACCGTCGGTTTCACGACGCTCAACGGTTCATTGTAGGTTGGGATCATGAGATCGACGGTCGGCCACGTTTTGCTGTCTTCCGGCAGCGAAACAGGGTAGCGGTTGAGCGGCCATATCGTCTGGAAATAGCCCAGAACCAACACGACCCAGGCATAGGTTTCCGCTGCCAGCAGCAAGAGTCCGCAGACCAGACTGACGGGATCGTCCCAGTTCAGCGTTTCGGTGTAGCGCCACCACAGATAACGGCAGGAGACTGTGAAAGAAAGGGCGATCATCATGAGCGTCGGCATGCGTCCCGGCATATTGCGCACGAGCATGGCGATGCCCCACAGCAGCGTCATGAAAATAAATTGCGACAGCAAATCAAATGGCTGCGTGATGCACAGCAGCGCCAGTGCCGCACACAGCAGGCTCAGCGTCACTGTCACCAGCTTTTGTACGCGGTTCATCCGGGTAGTGCCGGATTCACTGCTTTCGCGATCGTCAGTATTCGCATGGCTAAAGCGGGTAAACAGCTTTTGCTGCGCATTCATATAGCGTTGCCGCCAGCGCGGTAATGCAGAGAAGTAGTTACGGCGTGATGTAGGCAACTGGCCATTTTTGATGGTTAGCAGCCAAATACCTTGTGTCAGATAGCGAAGAACATCTGCTGGACGTGGGCGCTGAGGCGAAATGTGCGGGAACCAATAGGTTCGTTGCGCTCGAATCTGTTGCCAGCCGTCCGACTCCAACCGCAGGAAGATCCAGCCAAGTATCGCAAACAGCGTGGCGAAAAAGGCAGCAAATGTGGAGGCACCCTTCTGACGATAGCCACGGTAGCGCTGCTGTATCGCCTGTCTGGCGGGCGGAACGAGGAACAAGCGCAGGATGCCACTCATACGCCGCTTTCCTTGACGTGAATCAGGCACCAGTTTGCCAGCGTCATGATCTCTTCCGCTGCCACGCTGTCTGGGCGGCATTCGCCCAGCGGCTGTTTCAGCATCAGTGATTCTGACAACGCTTCGTCACGGTGTACTACTAGCGGCAGTAAGTGTGACAGCGTGTGCAGCCAGAACTGGTGTAAATCCTGCTGAAGCGTACTGAGGGTGGAAAATTGATTGACCAGAAAATGGCACTGACGCGGTAACGCCTGTTGATGTAGACGTGAATGGCAGTTGGCATCCGCTATCACCACCTGAAAAACGGTATTTGCGGTGGCCAACGCCTGTCGTGTCAGCGGGCTGTTGCCCGCCGGTACATCGATCAATATCCAGCGATGACGTCCCGCAGCGCTAAGCTGTGCCAGATTATTTTGCCACGTCGCGGGGTGCTGCTGGTAATGCTGTTGTAGTGTCGCGATTTCCTGAGGGTTCAGGCGGCCAAACGGTAGAAAATCCAATCCGGGGAGATATTGCATGGCACCGGTTTGCCACGGTGTGTTGTCGGCTTCTGCTCGCGCCCAGCCACGGCGCTGTTCAAACGGCATATTAAAGTTAATGCGCAGCAAATTGTCCGGCGAGAAATCCATCACCAGCGCGGATTCGCCCAGCCGGTGGAACGCCCACCCCAATGCTGCGGCTATCGAGGTTGTTCCCACGCCTCCACGGATTCCCTGCAAGGCAATAACGGGCATCGTCAGTCGCTCCCAGCCGGCTCTTTTAATTCATCCAGCAGCGGCCAGCGAGCCATCATTTGGCTCAGACGCGCCTGACGGGCGATATCGATATAGTTTATTTCAGGTAAAGAAAAAGCCTGACTGAGAACCCGTAAGTCGTCATCAGATCTTGCGTTCTCGGTTAAATCGGTGCGTGCGCTGTTATCTATACGAGTCGATTGGTTATTCATTCCATGCCTCTGAAATAGGCTATCCATTATTGAGATAGATAAAGGGAAACATCTGAATAACAGATGTGGTGCTTCTTTTGCCCCATGACAGACGGTCTGGCAGATGAAGGCTTGCGCCTCTGCTGTTTTTAATAAAATAGTGGGCAGGCCAATTAACTATAGCAATGAATTGGTGTTTGTAATGTTGAACGCTAAAAATAGTAAAAGAGGGGATTTATTAAGGGAACGGAATAATTAAGAACGCGACGTTGTGATCCTACAGAGGGCTGCTAGAGTTTATTTTGATTGGTTGGTTACCGCCATTAACGGAAAAGAAAATCAGTCTATGAAGCAGAACTTTTCATTAGGTATTCGTCACCTTTGGGATGAGCTGGCTACGCTCCAGCAGGCTGGATTTTATTGGGTGAATATTGATCGGCAGGTTGATGCTGCACTATTTTGCCAGCAGGTTATACATAGCCAAAATAACGACACAAGGGTGGCGTTAATAGGTTGTGGGGAACGATCTGATGCATTTCTGACCACATTGTTTAACACCGAAATAAAACAATTAACTTGCTATTCGTTACCGGAAAATAAAGCCGCGTTGCTGAATTTAACCGATGATTTAATGCGAGCACTGCGCCCGAAAAATCGTCTTTTAGTGCTTTATGCACCCGCTAGCCTGTGGCGAGATATTTCGCCGGAGAGGCTACAACGTTGGGTGGATGACACGGCAGTATGGCTACATCAGCGCCAGTGTACGCTGGTGGTGTTCAGTCATAGCAGCGGTGTAACCCGCCTGAGAAATATGCTGATCTCCCAGCATCGTGGGCTTTACGGTTTGGCTAGCCTGCAATGGCAGCAGGATCGCGCGCAGTATTTGGTGTCGTGGTGGACAACGGAAAGAAGCGTGCGGGCGAATCAGGTACAGATGCTGCAATCCGATGATGACGGATGGCAAATGCTGACGGAAGAACAACCTGACCTCACGCCGTCTCTGAATGACGATGGGCTCTTTCTTATGGAAAGGAGCGTGCTGGAAGGGGCGCCTGCGCTGTCAGAAAACTGGCAGTTAATGGACGACAACGCCATTTTGGTACAAACCGGTATGCTGACGCATGCGGCAACCCTCGTTTTCGCACTTAATCAGACTACTCAGGTGGATACGCTCGCCAAACAGGTTCATAGCCTGCGTCGGCAACGTGGCGAATTGCTGAAGATAGTGGTGCGGGAAATGAAGCCCTGCCTGCGCGCCAGCGACGAGCGCCTATTATTGGCGTGTGGCGCAAATCTTATTGTCTCCCATTCAGAGCCGCTATCTCGCTTCCTGACGCGGATTGAAAGCGTGCAAGGGCAGCGCTTTACCAAACATGTTCCTGTCGATGTCGAGATCCTGCTGACCACCATGCGTCCGTTGCAGATTAAGGGCTACCAGCCTCCTGAGACATTTCGGCAGTCTGTGCAGATGTTGATTGATAGTACGTTGATGCCTGAAGGCAGCAAAGGCGTGCTGGTGGCATTGCGTCCTGTGCCGGGAGTACGAGCGGCGCAGTCGTTGACGTTATGTACGTTGAGGCGCTTTGGCGACGTCGTCACGATCGCGCAGGGGCGTCTGTTTTTATTCCTGTCCAATTGTCGTCTGAATGAATTGGATATCGCGTTGAAATCCATCTTCCGCCTGCCGGTGGATGAAGTGTTCAGCAATCGGATTGTGTGGTCACAGGACTTACAGATTCTGGCGGAGATCAAAGCGTTGACACAAGACAACACCTCCGGGCAGGAACAGCAGATTAATGATTATGCGCAATTGCAACGGACCGAATCTGCACCACGCAGTCAGGCGGTGCGGCATGAACCTATTGCTATTGATTTACTGGGGCCTGATTTACTGACCCGCGCACCGGGAGAAACATCATGATGAACCTGATTGATATCGTTCAACTGGTGTTATTGAGTGCGGTCATCTTCTTTACGCTTGGCTATCTGGCACACCGTGTGATTCCTCATTGGATTCAGTACTTGAAAAACAGGCTATTGTCGCCGCGCTACCTGAAGCCCGCGCGTGTCTGGATGCGTAACCCTTCTTCAACAAAGACGGTCTCAACCAAGCCGACTTCAGCAGAGACTAAAAAATAAAATGGACGAAAAAACACGTACGCAAAAACAGCAGAACCTCTGGCGCTACTGGCGTGGGCTCGGTGCCTGGAATGTGTATTTTTTGCTGAAATTCGCCCTGTTATGGTTTGGCTACCTGAATTTTCATCCGCTGCTTAATCTGGTCTTTCTGGCGTTTCTGCTGTTCCCGATCCCCAATCACACACTGCACCGCTGGCGTCATATTATTGCCGTCCCGCTCGGTATCGGGCTTTTTTACCATGATACCTGGTTGCCGGGCATCAACAGTATTCTCAGTCAGGGAACGCAGGTTGTTGGTTTTAGCGGCGCTTATTTGTTGGAGCTGTTAAACCGCTTCATTAACTGGCAAATGGTGGGGGTGGCCCTGGTTATTACCGTGGCCTATCTATTTTTCGCGCAGTGGATTCGTATTACGGTGTTTACCGTGGCGGCACTGGCGTGGCTAAACATCGTCAATCTGGCGGGGCCTGCGGTTTCGCTGATGCCTGCGACATCGACGGCGTCCGCAACCTCGGCAGCGGCTTCCCCAACCGATGGAGGCACTGCGCTGCCTGAGGCGACATTACCGCCAACGAACGCAAACCTAACGGCTTATCTCAATCAATTTTATACGCGAGAAAAGGCGCGAACCACGGTGTTTCCCGTTACGCTGTCGCAGGATGCACAGCCTTTTGACCTGCTGATTATCAATATCTGTTCGCTGTCGTGGTCGGATCTGGAGGTGGCGCAGTTAGAAAACCACCCGCTGTGGAAGAAGTTCGATATCCTGTTCCGCCAGTTTAATTCTGCCACCGCTTATAGTGGGCCTGCGTCAATTCGCCTGCTGCGTGCAAGCTGTGGCCAACAGTCCCACACCGATTTGTACCAGCCAGTGAATCAACAGTGCTACCTGTTCAGTAATTTGGTGAAGCTGGGTTTTGAAGAGCAACTGATGCTCGATCATTCCGGCGTCTTCGGGAATTACCTGCGTGAGGTGCGCGAAGAGGGCGATATTCAGATTCCGATGCTCTCGCAGGAGGGGATTAGCCACCAGATTACCTCGTTTGACGGCGAGCCGATTTATAACGATCTGGAACTATTAAATCGTTGGTTAGGCGAGCGAGGTAAAGCGACGACAGCGCGCAACGCGACCTTCTTTAACCTGATTCCGCTGCATGACGGTAACCGCTTTGTCGGCACCAATCAGTCGGCTGACTATGCGCCACGCGCCAAGATTCTGTTTGATCAACTGGATGCCTTTTTTGACGTTCTGCAAAAATCTGGTCGTAAAGTGATGGTTATTGTCGTGCCAGAGCACGGCGCGGCGCTGGCCGGTGATAAGATGCAAATGTCCGGGCTGCGTGATATTCCCAGTCCGAGCATCACGCATATTCCTGTTGGCGTGAAACTATTTGGCCTACAGGCTTCGCATCAGAGCGACACGCTGGAAATTACGTCACCGAGCAGCTATCTGGCGATTTCAGAACTGGTGGCGCGGATGGTTGACGGTAAAGTGTTCACCGCGCCTTCTGTGGACTGGCAAGCACTGACGAGTGCACTGCCACAAACGGAAGCGATTTCGGAAAATGAGAATGCTATCGTGATGCAATATCAGGGAAAACCCTATATTCGCCTGAACGGTGGAGACTGGGTGCCTTACCCGCAATAGCGCCGACCGCCATAACATCATGCTAATCGTTTAGGCATCGAGAAACACAGGGGGCATCTCTAATGCTCCCCTGTGTTTCCCCTAAAAACGGGCAGTACTAGGCTGTCATAACACGTTCTGCCCTTCTTAACCGCTTGCTGTATTCGCGCTCAACTCCCAAATAGTCACGCTAGCTTATAAAGGGGATATATCCTATTCTGAGGCCGCATTACCGCTGTCGCCTGGGGTTGCCTAGGATTAAGATGAAATCCCCCGAACATCAGCAGAAAACAGCGTTGAGGCGACGATAAGCTGCCTTATACTATTTGCCGCGTGTAACTTGTGCGCGCCACGGCGCGTTTTTCGCGTTGTGTATTGCTCACCTCTTTTATCCGGTGGGTCAGGTATTCAGGTTTGCAAAAAAGATTGACGGAGAAAGCGCTTGCGGCTCAGACGTTCATTAACGATTAAACAGATGACTGCCGTGTCTGCCGTGGCACTGGTGACGATCAGCCTGTTTATCGTCATACAGCTCTTTCATTTCGTTCATCAGCGCCGTGAAGATTACGCCAAGCAGTTGGAGAGTATCGCCTATTCCGTGCGTCAACCGCTGACGGATGCGGTGTTACAAGGGGAAGTCCAGCGAGCTGGCAATATTCTGGATAGCTTGCTGCCAGCTGCCTTTCTTAGTCGGGCAGATGTATTGCTGCCGGATGATTTCCAAACGCTGCACGCCAATTTTCCGAAAGAACGTCCGGTGCCGGACTGGATCGCCCGAGTCTTTAAGCTGCCGATCCGCATCTCCATCCCGCTCTATTCGCCGCCGCAGACGCAATATTCGGCTCCGCTGGCACATCTGGTCTTGCAGGCGGATTCCTACCAAATGTATCAATTTATCGTCAGCACGTTTTCAACTATGCTGGCGACGTATCTGCTGCTGGCGTTGATTATGTCGATCGCCATTACCTGGTGTATTAATCGGCTGCTGATACACCCGCTGCGCGGGATTATTGTCGAGTTACAGAATCTACCGCCGGACGCGATGCTTCACCGTCCGCTCACGCTACCGCCCTGGCATCAGGATGATGAGTTGGGCGCGCTGGTGCGCAGCTATAATCGCAATCAACAGCTGTTAGAGCAGTCGCTCTCTGCCGGAAATACAGGCGTTCGCCTACCGGACAAGGCGCATTTTGTACGACGCTTCGAACAGCGTTTGGCCGATGGTATCCCGTTCAGCCTACTGGTTATCGGGCTTGACTCCTCAGCGAGTCAGGGTGATATGGCCACGTTGGCCAAGCAGCTTCACGCGGTGATAGCAGAACAAAATGAGGCTGGTCTGATCTACCTGGCATGCCTTGATTGTGATGAGTTTTCCATCATTGGGAAAGCGCTAGAATCCGCGGGGCAGGCACAGGATTGGGTGCAAAACGTGATGCTGGCGATTAACTCTCCTTTTTTACCTGCGGGTTCCCAGCCTGCACGGGCCGTCAGCGCCGGTATCCTCACGATTACCGATCCTCGACCAGAGGACGCGGCGCTGCTCTTGTCGCAAGCTCGTTTTGCCATGCAACTGGCGCGGCGTGATAAAAAATGCGGTATTCACCATCTCACCACACCCTCATGAATATTCACGGGTAACGTAATGTTACTTTGCGTAGATATGTTTCCTGAACGTTGCTTCCCCCGTATGGCGTGGGGTTGAAGGCTTTTGGTAGGGGTGTTTCTGCTGTAAAAATGTGCATCTGTTACAAGTAAATTGCATTAATGTTTCTTTATAATTCCTGCTGACGTGATTCAGCTCTTGTTTTTAACCTGTTGTTCACAAACTAAACTTATAAAACATTCTCAGCTTGTTATTGCAATGTTACTTTCCGGCGCAATCACAGGCGGCATTTTCGTACCCTATTCCCCTCCTGTGTTTTCCCCACCATAGGACGTATGTATGAAAACATCAATTTTTAAAAGTCTTTATTTTCAAGTTCTTACGGCCATCACAATAGGGATCCTGTTGGGGCATTTCTACCCCCAGCTTGGCGAGCAAATGAAGCCGTTGGGCGACGGGTTTGTTAAATTAATTAAAATGATTATTGCGCCGGTTATCTTCTGTACGGTAGTAACCGGTATCGCAGGCATGGAAAGTATGAAATCGGTCGGTCGCACTGGTGCGGCGGCTCTGTTGTATTTTGAAATTGTCAGTACGATTGCGCTGATTATCGGTCTGGTCGTTGTTAACGTTGTGAAACCTGGCGTCGGCATGAACATCGACCCGAGTACGCTGGATGCGTCTGCGGTGGCGGTTTATACCCAACAGGCCTCGCAACAAGGTCTGATTCCGTTTTTGATGGACGTGATTCCGGCGAGTGTGGTCGGTGCGTTTGCCAGCGGTAATATCTTGCAGGTTCTGCTGTTTGCTGTGATGTTCGGTTTTGCGCTGCACCGCTTGGGGCCAAAGGGCAAAGTCATTTTTGATGTGATCGACAGCTTCTCCAAGGTCATTTTCGGCGTCATTAACATGATCATGAAATTGGCGCCACTGGGGGCGTTCGGTGCTATGGCCTTCACCATCGGTAAATATGGTGTCGGTACGCTGGTGCAGTTGGGGCAACTGATCGCCTGCTTCTACATCACCTGTGTTCTATTCGTCTTTCTGGTGCTGGGTAGTATTGCCAAGGCAACGGGTTTCAGTATCTTCAAATTTATTCGCTACATCCGTGAAGAACTGCTGATCGTGTTGGGTACCTCCTCTTCCGAATCCGTGTTGCCACGAATGCTGGAGAAAATGGAGAAGGTTGGCTATAAAAAATCCGTTGTGGGTCTGGTTATTCCTACCGGTTACTCGTTCAACCTTGACGGTACCTCCATCTATCTGACGATGGCGGCGGTGTTTATCGCTCAGGCGACCAACAGCCACATGGATATCTGGCATCAGATTACGTTGCTGGTGGTGTTGTTGCTGTCCTCTAAAGGTGCCGCGGGCGTGACGGGCAGTGGATTTATCGTGCTGGCAGCAACGCTATCTGCCGTGGGTCACCTGCCTGTTGCCGGTCTGGCGTTAATTCTGGGTATTGACCGCTTTATGTCAGAAGCCCGTGCGTTGACCAACCTGATTGGTAACGGTGTTGCGACCATCGTGGTAGCAAAATATTGCCGCGAGCTGGATGAGAAAAAACTGCAAGCTGAGCTGTCTGGGACTAGTAAGAATGATAACGCGGCCACGCCAACGGCGCAGTCGTAATTCCAGCAAGTAGTTAGCGTTTCCAGCATAGTTCATATGCCCTAAATCATTCCCCGCGGCGTTCTGCACCGTGGGGAATTTTTTTGTTGGTAAGCTTTTTGTCTGCCAAATTTTTGTTTGTAAACTCGTCGAATCAAACGGCTTTGCTCTCGCTTCTTATCCGCCATAAAACGTAAAAATATTGTTAAATATGACTATTTTTACCTTTTTTGCAGATTATTTCGCCTCTTGAAGTGACATAGACAAAAGCGCGCTGTCCAATGCAATGGTACACTTCGCGTCTTCAATTTCTTCCGTGATATATCCACGAGAGTGTGCGGTGGCAGACGCAAGGCCACCATAATGATCAACAATAACCACATTATTATGTTGGATAGCTATGAGTAGGGGTTCACATGCAGGGCACCAAAAAGGCGCTTTTCGTTGGTGGTTTGTTGCTGGCTGTGGTCAGCAGCAGCGTGCAGGCTGAAACACTACAGCCCGATCCTGCCTGGCAGCAGGGTAAACTTGATAATGGTTTTACCTGGCAGTTATTAACAACGCCACAGCGCCCCGGCGATCGGGTTGAGCTGCGTCTGGTTGTTAATGCCGGATCGTTGCTGGAAAACGCCCAGCAAGTGGGTTTTGCACATTTTCTTCCTCGCCTGGCTTTGGCGCCTGGCGATAAGCTGTCCGCAGCTCAGTTACCTTCCATGTGGATGCGGGACGCCAACGGCTCACGCGTCCTGCCTCCAGCCATTGTTTCGTACGACTTCACGTCGTATAACCTGAGTTTGCCAAATAATCGCCCCGAACTGCTGAAAGAAGCGCTGACGTGGCTGGCGGAAAGCGCAGGGCAGATGACGTTCGACGAAAAAAACCTACAGGCCGCGTTAAAGGTGCCCGATCAGGTGGCAACCTTTCCGGTTAACCCGCAGGATCCGAGCTGGCGCTATCGCCTGAAAGGGTCGCCTTTGCTGGCACACGATCCTGCTCAGGATGTCAAACCACCGCTGAATGGCGAACAGCTCCAGCAATTTTATAAAACCTGGTATACACCAGATGCGATGACGCTTTACATCGTCGGTCATGTGGATAACCGCAGCGTGATCGAACAAATCGGTAAAGTCTTTTCCCCGTTGGAAGGGAAACGCGAAGCGCCGGCGCCAGTGCCGACATTAAGCCCGCTGCCGCAGCAGGCGATCAGCCTGATGAATAACAACGTGCAGAAGGACACGCTGTCGCTGATGTGGGATGCGCCGTGGCACCCGATTCGTGAATCACAGGCGCTGGTTCGCTACTGGCTAGGCGACATGACGCGGGAAGCGATGTTCTGGCATCTACAGCAGGTACTGGAGAAGAGACCGCTGAAGGGCAACAATCTCCGTTTCGACTGCAACGTGTTTTACACCCGTTCTCAGTGCGCGATTCATATGGATGTTCGGGGCAGCGAGGGAGTTGAACCGGGCGTCACGTTTATAGCGCGCGAACTGGCGGCGCTGCGTGAAAAGGGACTGACACAGCAAGAGTTTGATGCGCTAATTGCGCGCAAGACGGACGAACTGAGCAAGCTGTTTGCCACTTATGCGCGAACCAGCACGGACATCTTGATGGATCAGCGTCTGCGCTCCCAGCAAAATGGCGTCGTGGACATTGCTCCCGAGCAGTATCAGAAACTGCGCCAGAGTTATCTGTCCGCACTGACGCTCGATATGCTGAATCAGGAACTGCACCAGCAACTGGCACAGGATACGACGCTGATGCTGATCCAACAGCCCGGTGAGCCAGAAGCGAATATGAAGGCGTTACAGGAAAGCTACGAGCAGATTATGACGCCAGCCGCTGAGCCAGTCACCAGTGCGGCGGCAACTGAAGAAACAAAACCTCAGGAAACCGCGCCCACCGCACAGTAAATCCGTTATCAGTAATAGAGACAGAAATAGAAAAGGCCGCGATTGCGGCCTTTAACTTATTATCACCAGACCGTACTGTTTACGCAGGCATTGCCTCAAGCGGGATAATCGCGCCGCGGTATTGAATGACCGTGCTGGCCGTCAGATGACCGCGCTGCGCAGCTTCCTGCGTACTACCTCCATTCAGTCGTACGGCCAGATAGCCTGCGCTGAAAGAGTCTCCTGCGGCGGTGGTATCAACTATTTTCTCTTTTGACAATTTTATCGCCGGAACATCGACCAGCGCGTACCCGCGTTCTGACACGATGCAGGAATCAGCGCCGCGTTTGATGACGACTTCGTTAACGCCCAGACCGTGCGTGCGCTCCAGCACCACTTCCAGCGGCTTCGTGCCCCACAGCATGTCTTCATCATCCAGTGTCAGGAAAGCGATATCCGTACAGGACAGGATGTCGGTGTAAGACTGTTGTGTCTCTTCCTTGCTCTGCCACAAACGTGGACGGTAGTTATTATCAAAAATCACTTTACCGCCGTTGGCGCGGCAAGCACGCAGCAGTGCAAGGAGACGCTGACGGCTTTGAGCGTTCAGAATCGCCAGACTGATGCCGCTTAGGTAAAGGTAGTCAAAGTGTGCCAGCGCCTGACCGATTTTTTCTGCTTCCGGGCTGTCCAGCCAGTAGCGGGCAGCCGCGTCATTGCGCCAATAGTAAAAGGTACGCTCGCCGCTATCGTCGGTTTCAATGAAGTACAAACCAGGCAGTTTGTTGTCCAGTCGCTGGATCAGGTCGGTTTTCACCCCTTCTTTTTGCCAGGCGGCAACCATCTCGGTACTGAAGCTATCGGTGCCAAGTGCAGTCACATAATGCACGCCCAGCTTATCGGCGTTTACCTGACGAGCAATATAAACAGCGGTGTTCAGCGTATCGCCACCAAAACCACGGTTAAGATCCGTGCCCTTCTGCGACAGTTCGATCATGCATTCGCCGATTACGGCAATGTTAGTAGTTGTCATCAATTTTGGCCTGTTTGAAAAGTACCCTGGGACGCGCATTATTAGGGTATAAAAACGCGGAAATTAACGTCAGTCTCAACATTACGTGAGACTGAGTCAATAGTCTTGAAACGATGTTTTATTTTTTTCATGACGCAGATCGGAAAACCAGTGCTTTTCCTCTACTTTTAGCGATCGGAGGGCGGTTCTTTCTCCTGATCACTCTTGTCTGTCGAGGTGTCGCCTTTGTAGTTCGCCGTTGCGATCCACGCGGCGCAAAAGAGCGTCAGGCGAGCGAAGAAATAGAAGAATGCCATCAGCCCAATGACTGAACCGAACGCCGCACCGGAAGGCGAACTGGCCAGTTTAGGCAGCGCGACGGTCATCGCGAACTTGATGGCTTCAAAGCCCACAGCAGCAATCAGAGTGCCACGAAAGAGCGCTCTGCGTTTGGGTTTGTGCCGCGGTAGAACGAAAAATATCCAAAGGAATAACAAATAGTTGGCGAAGATGGAGATTGACAGCGCAATCAGCGTCAACGGGGGACGTAACCATTCAATGCCATCCAGACCCAACGCGGTCACAATCATGTTTTGCGCGGTACCGGCAACGGAAGTCAGGAAAAGCGTGACGATTAGCGCAATAACCAGGCCCGTTAGCGACAGGAAATCCCGCGTATACTGAAAGTAAATCTTCTCTTCATCTTTCGGGTTCCGTTCCCACACGTCACGCGACTGGGCGCGAATCGCCTCACGCAGGTTTCCCATCCAACTGACGCCGGAATAGAGCGCGATCAGCAAACCGGTAATCCCGACGGTAGTACGCTGCTGTATGGCCGTGTTGACGGTACTTTTCAGCGTATTGGCCAGATTAGGATCGCTGATACTGTTAACGATACGGTTAATCAGCTCCGTCAGCAGATCGGGATTGGAGGCCAGCACGAAACCCACGGCAGCAAACGACACCATGAGAATCGGGATCAGCGACAGAAAGGAAAAGTAGGTAATGGCCGCGCCAAACTGGTTACCCATGCGATCGTTAAAGCGTTCACCCGCGCGAATCAGGTGCGCCACGCTGGGGATCGCCTGAATACGGGCGACCAGACGTTTGCTCTTGCCCAGTAGCGAACGGGATGTCTGCGGCGATTTGTCCCCTTCTGGGGTTGACGATGTTGACTGGCGATCCGGGTCTGCCGGTACAGGCATTGCTTTTCTCCTGTGTTCGGGATTATAAGTTTGATTATAACCAACAATATAAGAATGTGACTTTTCGATATTTTTTGAACGTACGTCATACACGGACGTTAAGCGAGTGAATTTTCCATGCCAACACCTTCCCCATCAGAACCCGCGTTGAGTGGGCTGCGCCTTAATCTGCGCATCGTTTCCGTTGTTGCGTTCAACTTTGCCAGCTATCTGAATATAGGCCTGCCGTTGGCGGTGCTGCCGGGGTATGTGCACGATCACCTTGGCTATAGCGCATTCTGGGCCGGACTGGTGATCAGTCTGCAATACTTCTCCACGCTATTAAGCCGCCCCCATGCGGGTCGCAGCGCCGATGAAAAAGGGCCAAAGAAAATCGTTGTCTGGGGATTGGCTGGCGTCATGCTGAGCGGGGTTTTTTACCTGCTGGCTGCCTTTAGCGACGCATCGCCTGTGATTACGCTGTTGCTGCTATGTTTTGGGCGTATCGTGCTGGGAGCCGGACAGAGCTTTGCCGGTACAGGCGCGACGCTCTGGGGTGTCGGTGTGGTCGGTTCCCGACACATCGGGCGCGTGATTTCCTGGAATGGCATTGCCACCTATGGTGCGATGGCGATTGGCGCGCCGCTTGGCGTCTGGCTCAACCATATCGGCGGGTTAAAATTGCTCTCCGTGTGTATTATCCTGATTGCGGCGGTGGCGATTGTTTTCGCGCTGCCGCGCCCGGCGGTGCAGGTCGCGCCGGGGAAGAAGATCCCTTTCCGCGAAGTGCTGGGTAAAGTCTGGATTTACGGCATTATTCTGGCAATCGCCTCTGTGGGTTTTGGTGTAATTGCCACCTTTATCACGCTGTTTTATGCCGATCACAACTGGGAAGGTGCGGCGCTGACGCTGACCATTTTCAGTTGTGCTTTTGTTGGGGCACGGTTGGTTTTCCCCAACAGTATTCAGCGGTTTGGTGGGCTGCGTGTAGCGATGGCCTGTTTTGTGGTGGAGATCGTCGGATTGCTGCTGGTGTGGGGGGCGACGCAACCGCTGATGGCAGAAGTCGGCGCATTCCTCGCGGGGGCAGGCTTCTCTCTGGTGTTTCCGGCGTTAGGCGTTGTCGCCGTTCAGGCCGTATCACCGCAGAATCAGGGCAGTGCGCTGGCGACTTATACGATATTTCTCGATCTGTCGCTGGGCGTCGTCGGGCCGCTGGCGGGTGTACTGATGGGCTATACCGGTATCGCCTCTATTTATCTGGCGGCGGCATTATTAGGGCTAGGCGGTCTGGCGCTGACGTGGCGGCTGACTCAGCGCAGAGCAGAAGGCTGGCAGCAGCCATAATGCATTTGTAAACATCATGCCTCCTGATTCCCTATACTGTGCCGCCGTTCCTTGCTGATGGTGACATCATTACTTCACCGGCTGCTGATCCGTTTTAGGCTGCTTTGCGCGATAGGCATCCATGATCGGCGCCCAGTCCATGCCCAATGGGATGGGGTGCTGTTTAAACAGTGCGCCGTATTCTTTGTCAAAATCCTGAATCGTTACGGTGTATTGGCTTACGCCGATTGGGAATTTTTTATCATACCAATCGTCTGTCACTTCCTCGGCGATACCACGAGCAAGCAGCAAATCTGGTTTGACAAGCAACCTATCGCCTTTCAAGAGCACTTCATAATAACCGCCGGGAGCCAGGCCAAAATAAAGCCAGCTACGTTGGTCAATGTGCTTGCCAATCTGATAGCGCTGTTGCATTTGCCGGGCTAAATTTGCAGGTAAATCGACTTTGATACGGTAGCGTTTGCGATCGTAGAGGGACACCATTTCTATTACTGCCCGATCGGGAACGGCCATTCCCTCTACAGGCAAACCGCCACCGCCGGCCCAGTAATACTGTTTTTCTGTAATCCATTTCGCACTAGTACTTGGTCCCCCTCCGCCTCCTGGATAGCCGCCAATAAATGCCCCGCCACGATAAAACTCAACGTTGGTGGTCCATATTTCATCGATATTACTGCCCGTGCCGTAACTCCAGCTAACTGAGGCTTTTAAGTTCGGACTTGAGCAGGCGCTCAGCGAGATGCTGAGACCCACTACCATCATCAAATACCTGAACATCATGCCTCCTGATTCCCTATACTGTGCCGCCGTTCCTTGCTGATGGTGACACAATCATTTCACCGGCTGCTGATCCGTTTTAGGCTGCTTTGCGCGATAGGCATCCATGATCGGTGCCCAGTCCATGCCCAATGGGATAGGGTGCTGTTTAAACAGTGCACCGTATTTTTTATCGAAATCCTGGATCGTTACGGTGTATTGGCTTACGCCGATTGGGAATTTTTTATCATACCAATTGTCTGTCACTTCCTCGGCGATACCACGGGCAAGCAGCACATCTGGGCTGACGCCAAGCCCACGCCCCATCAATACCACTTCATAGTAGCCGCCTGGAGCCAGGCCAAAATAGAGCCGATTTCGTTGGTCAATGCGTTTGCCAATTTGATAGCGCTGCCGCATTTGCTGGGCTAAATCAGCCGGTAAATCGACCTTGATACGGTAGCGTTTGCGATCGTAGAGGGACACCATCTCTATTACTGCCCGATCGGGAACGGCCATTCCCTCTACAGGCAAACCGCCACCGCCGGCCCAGTAGTAACGCTTCTCCGTAATCCGTTTTACACTGGCACCGGGGCCTACTCCACCCCCGGGATAGCCGCCAATAAATGCCCCGCCACGATAAAACTCAACGTTGATGGTCCACGTTTCATCGATATTACTGCCCGTGCCGTATCGCCATGAAAAAGCCGATTTTGTGGGGGCCGTCGCACAGGCAGTCAATGAAAAACAAAGCGCCAACAACACAATACATGGTTTAAACATCATGCCTCCTGATTCCCTATCATGTGCCGCCGCTCTTTACCCACAGTGACACAATCATTTCACAGGCTGTTGGTCCGTTTTAGGCTGCTTGGCGCGATAGGCATCCATGATCGGTGCCCAGTCCATGCCCAATGGGATGGGGTGCTGTTTAAACAGTGCACCGTATTTTTTATCGAAATCATCAATGCCATATTGTTCAGCCACAGAGACTTTTTTATCATACCAATCATCGGTAACCTCTTCGGCGATACCACGAGCAAGCAACAGATCTGGACTGACGCCAAGCCCCCGCCCCATCAAAACCACTTCATAATAGCCGCCAGGTGCCAAGCCAAAATACAAACGGTCACGGCGATCGTAGCGTTCCTGAATTTGATAAACCGCTCTCATTTTCTGTTCTAAATTTGCCGGTAAATCAACCTTGATGCGGTAACGTTTGCGATCGTAGAAGGAAACCATCTCTATCAAAACCCTGTCAGGAACTGGGACGCCATCGGTAGGTAACCCTCCCCCCCCAGCCCAGTAATAACGTCGGCCTGTGATTCTGTCGCTCAGCAGCCCGCCCGCCCCGCCACCCGCTTCACGGTCGGCGTAAATGAGTTTTCCATCACGGTAAAACTCTGTTCGCGTATTGTTAGTGATATCAATGTTGCTACCCGTGCCATATCGCCATGAAAAATCGGACATCGTGGCCGATGTAGTACAGGCGACCAATGAAACACAAAGCCCCAGTAACACCATTAGTTGTCTATACATCATGCTTCCTCATTCCCTATTACGCGCCGACGCTCTTTACTCACGGTAGTTTCAAATTTGCTGGTATTGGCTGGACTGGCGATACCCTGATTGCTGGCGCTACGATGGACATAATCGCGGCGCAGTGACTGATAAACCTCCGCAGAGAGCTGCTGGCTCAGATTTTTCACTACACCCTGCTCGGTGGCTGCGAATGCCCACATCTCATCTAATTTAACCAAGTTGACCGCTGGCAGTTTGGCTGAAAGGGGTTCAAGTTGAAGCTGTTTATCTTTTGAACGCCACACCCTAAACGGCACCCCGGCGGCTCGACCCGCTTCCAGCATCATGTGCAACGGAATGCGCGAATATTCCCCCTCCACCATGCGACTCATCACCACCTCCACATACACGGCCTTTTTCAGCCACACATCATCCTTGCCACGCCGTCGGATAAACGAATAGGGGATCAAACTGATCGCCCCTACAGGAGGAATAGCGGTGCGCTGTAAATGCGGATGAAGACGTCCGACCCAGCCTTGCGCAATTTTCTCCTCGGCATAGGCGCGAGCCTGACGATAGGCCTGGCTTTCATCATCTGGCGTGGAGGTCGCTTCTTCACTCATAAAGCGCTCCAGTTCGAGGCACTCGGTCAGCGCCGGATCGCTGTTCGGATTAGGCAGGCTCCAGTGGCTGTAATACCCGCCGCCAAGATCAGAATGCGCGCCCGGCAGAGCCATTTCAGTGAAATGTGGTGGAATGCTAGTGCCAATGGCAGTGGGAGTGACGCGCGTTAAGGGAAAGTGTTTTCGCACCTCATCCAGAGCCGTCAAATGCACCAATCGCTCGACGCTATCCGCATGTAAACGGATGTTCACACTCGGGTGGTAGGATGAGGCGACCGTATCAAAAATCCCGACAAACGTGATCCGTACATCCTCCCTATTGGCCCAGTCAAACCCAGCCTTAAGACGAATTGTAGGTGTTTTAGCCACCGCCTGTACCAGCGGATGATCGGCTTTTTGGTCGATGACATTCACAAAGTGGCGTGCCGCCGCCGCTCCACGGCTGAAGCCAAACACATCGAATACAATGCGGTGAATGCAATCGATGTTAGGTAATACGTTCTTCAAATCATCACCAATCGCTTGTGCGATTGATTGTTCACAGGCAAAGTTAACCTTGCCAACAATTGAGGTATTTTCACCGCTAAAATCCAGATCCAGCCCTTTTGTCAGCATATCGTCCGTGCGGTATTCCAGCTCCTCTTTTCCCGCGACAGGATTGAGCGTTCCAATACCGCTGATATAGCTACGGACGACCAACGGGCCAGCAGTCAGATCATATTGGTTGAATAGCTTACCCACATTAGTAATATCATTCGCCGCACTGTCACTCACCGGAAGCCGCCCCATCTGGCAGCCACGCAGCTCTTTCTCCCGTTGCGCCGGATCGGAGCAAGTTTCAGCCAGCCATTGTGCCACTTTTTTGAGGCCAGACTCGGCATTATACGTGTTATTCCCCGTGCCATCGAAGAACACGCCGATGCGCAGCACATTGATCTGATAACCTTTTACTTCGATAACGTAGGAATGGTTGGTAAAGAAACGCACGCTACCGGCTTTGCCTTCCTGATGCGCCTCTGGCAAGGGTGGCTCAGGCGCGGTCAAGCACAGGTCTCCGGTGGTGGCCTTAATATGTTCACGTGGCGTTTCATCATACCCAGCTTTCTCTGCCACATAGGCGGGGACGGCACTTTGCCCATCCTTCAATATTTCACGCGATTGCGCTGCTTTGAGCCAAGGTAGCGTCTCCAGTTTGACGGCTATTGGGCCGACGGCAAAACCGCGTACTAATACAGGCCCTTCTTTGAGGGTGACCGTTTCGGATTTGCCTGTCTCGTCAGTCAGTGTCGCTTGCAGCCCCTTGAACGAACGATTGTGTTCATCACGCACCTCAATCTCTATCCAGTTATCGTAACGCTCGCAGGGAATACAGTGGGGATCGGCTGCCATTAGTTAACTCCTATCAACGCATTATGCTGCACCATCCAGTGGTTGACCTGCGCGAATTCAGCTTCGGTCAGCATCAGCGGCGCTCGAATACTCTCCAGAGGAAGCCCGGCCTGCAAGGTCAAGGCTCCGGCTACCACGCCGTCGAGCACATCGTCCTGAAGCCTCTCCGCATTGGCTTGCCGGAGAACGGACAAAATAGTCCCTGCCGGATCGGGATGACGTTCCATCATGTTCGTCATGGTCTGCCACAGACGCCGACGAAGAATATAGGCGTGACGCTTTTCGTCATACAACGCGGCCATATGGTGTGAGCGGATGTGAAACCAGGGGCTTTTTAACGGGGGATGGAAGGGAATATCAGGATTACGCGTAAATCCATTGTCGTTGATCCAGAGTCCATTACAGGGGCCAAGCACGGCATCCCGCTCTTCGGGGTTCATGGCGCAGAGCATCGGCAGAAAAATACGAGGTTCAGAGAAACGAAACCAGACTGCCTCCCCTTCACGGATAGCCAATATCAGGCTTTGCCAATGGTTGCGAACGACGGCAAGCGACTGTTCGCTGACCAGATAGAATCCACTCAGTGCCGGAGAATTCGCCACAAATGCAGGTGAGGGAGTAGCCAGTAGCCAGGGGCCAAGTGCGGCTTGTTCGGCAAACTCGGTTCCTGCGAAGAGAGGGAAAGCTTCACCTCGGCTGAGTTCATAGAAACGGGCTACCGCCGTGCGATCTACCGCGCCGTCGACGATAGCAAAGAGCGTGCCGCTATGCTGGGCTTGCCACGTACTCAGGCTCATGCTTTGCCTCCCTTAGCGAGGGGGCAAGGTTTGACAAGCGGTGACATCGATTCCAGGCTTTTATGAATGGCAGGTGCAGGCAGTGTCGCGGGTGGGGCAGGGGGGACGGCAACACTACCCGGCAGAATGGGGCTTTGTCCTGACCAGCCAGAGCCGTTGCCAGCACTGCCGCCAGAGTTAATCTTGATAGCCGGGCCTACCACGCTCACGCCGCTGGGGTCGATCTTGACGAAGCTTCCCCCGACTTTCAGCGTCAGCTCCGCTCCCGCTTCAAGAACCACCTTAGCCCCCGCTTTCACATGCACTTCCTGACCCACCTCGGCCAGCAAAGCCTGCCCCAGTTTCTGGTGCATCGAGGCATCGACGCTCAGTGAGTAATCGCCTTTAATATGATCGCGTTTCTCGCTGTCGACCGTCAGGTGATCGTTGGCTTTAACGCGGGTGACGCGCTCATTATCAATCTCCGTGTGGGCATCATGTTTGATATGCCAGACCACATCGTTCTCAATCAGCGCGTTGAGATCTTTCTGGCCGTGAATATAGATCTCTTCCTGCCCTGCCTGATCTTCAAAGCGCAGCTCGTTAAACCCTTCGCCCTGATGGGTTTCCGTGCGCAGCACGGTGCGCGTCTTGTGGGCAGGCAGGTCGTAAGGAGGACGGTTGGTGGCGTGGAATGTCCGCCCCGTGACAATCGGCTGGTCCGGGTCGCCTTCGAGGAAGCTGACGATCACTTCATGACCGATGCGCGGGATAGCGATCATACCGTACTGACCGCCTGCCCAGCCCTGACTGACCCGCACCCAGCAGGAGCTTTGGTCATTGCTCGCACCGTATCTGTCCCACGGGAATTGCAGCTTCACGCGGCCGTGCTGGTCGCAGTAAATCTCTTCATCCGCTGGCCCCACCACCGTGGCGATTTGTGGGCCGTCCACCATCGGTTTGTACGGCATCGCGGCA
>NZ_JQHM01000020.1 GCF_000749845.1 Pectobacterium betavasculorum
TATACCCTAAATAATTCGAGTTGCGTGAAGGCGGCAACTGCGAGAATCCCCAGGAGCTTACTCAGGTAAGTGACTGGGGTGAGCAAAGGCAGCCAACGCACAAGCAGCTTGAAGTATGACGGGTATAAGGCAGACCTCAGCCGGTCGCGAAGCTAGCCCCAATTAAATCTATCCGGTCAGTACAGATACAGTCAACGCCCCAATCCAGCAAAGTTTGCGCGCGATCGGGTTGGTTAACGGTATAAACCAAAATGCGCAAACCTGCGGCTTTCAGCGCCGCAACGCGTTCTGCCGTCAGCAGTTTATGATTCAGATGGATAGACACGCATCCCAAACGCCGCGTTAACGCCAGCCAGTCCTCTTCCCACTCATCCAGCAGCAGCCCACGCGGCAGCTCCGGTGCGGCCTGCTGTGCCGCTTCCAGGGCGTCGATGGAAAACGAGGACAACAGCGGCGCGGAGGGATGATCGGCCCATAGCTGACGCGCCGCCAGCGCAATCACACGCCCGGTTTCGGTTTCATATCCAGTGGTGGGTTTAATCTCAATATTGGCCGCCATGCCATACTGCACACAGCGTTTTGCCACTTCCGATAGCAGCGGCAGGCGTTCTCCGACAAATTTATGACCGTACCAGCCGCCGACATCCAGCCCGACCAGTTTGTCCCACGGCAACGCTCCCGCGATGCCCCAGCCGTTGCTGGTACGCTCAAGTGTGTCGTCGTGTAAGAGGAAAATCTGGCCGTCCTGCGACAGCTTGGCATCAAATTCGATCATCTTGTGACCGAGGCTGGCACCGACATCGATCGCCGCCAGCGTGTTTTCCGGTGCCAGTGAACCGCCGCCGCGATGAGCGACAATAGCTGGGTAAGGCCAGATTGTTTCCATTATTCCATCCGTAATCCGCTTTGCGAATCAAACAGGTGCCAGGATGACGTCGGCAAATGCAGCCAGAGCGTCGAGCCGATGGCGGGGCAGTGCTCATAAGAGAGCCGCACAATCACGTTTTGCCCGCCCCACTTGCCGTGCGCTAAATTGTCCGCGCCCAGCAGTTCGAGTGTTGAGATCTGCAACGGGATACCACCGGCTTCACGCGTTGCCAGTTGAATATGCTCCGGCCGTACTCCCAGCGTCAATGCTTTACCGCGCCATTGCGGCTTTGGCTCAGGCAGCGCCAGCGCAATGTCTTCACCGATTTCAAAGCGGCAGCCATCATCGCTAATGCGCCCTGCCCACAAGTTCATCGCCGGTGAACCAATAAAACTGGCAACGAACAGCGATGCTGGACGGCGGTAAATATCAGCCGGAGCGCCGATTTGTTCAGCGATACCTTTATTCATCACGATGACGCGCTGCGCCAGCGTCATCGCCTCAACCTGATCGTGTGTGACGTACAGGCTGGTAGTTTTCAGGCGCTGGTGCAATTGCTGCAATTCCAACCGCATCTGTACGCGCAGTTTGGCATCCAGATTCGACAGCGGCTCATCAAACAGGAACACCGCAGGTTCACGCACAATCGCCCGCCCCATCGCCACACGCTGACGTTGGCCGCCCGATAGCTCACGCGGTTTACGTTGCAGCAGCGGCATCAGTTCCAGAATACGTGCCGCTTCTTCCACACGCTCACGAATCTGCGTCTTACCGAAACCACGAATTTTCAGTCCGTAAGCCATATTGTCGAACACGTTCATGTGCGGATAAAGCGCGTAGTTCTGGAACACCATCGCAATTCCGCGATCTTTCGGTTCCAGATCGGTGACTCGTTGGTTATCAATGTAGATATCGCCGCTGGTGGTACGTTCGAGACCTGCCACCATACGCAGCAGCGTCGATTTACCACAGCCAGACGGCCCCACCATCACGACGAATTCGCCATCCGCGACATCCAGATCGATGGGTTGGATAATCTGTGTTTTGCCATCGTAGGACTTGGTGACGGCCTGAAGTTTTAAACATGCCATAAGCGTTTCCGAAATTCGTCTCGATAAATCGCTGCTAAACCTGACAAGCGGTGCGGTGATAATGGGTAGATCGTAAAGACGCTGTAAATACATCCCTGTACGCTCGGATTGCGCCATCCCTGGCGCAAACGCTTTACTCTTCTATCCCATTATCACCGTTCTCATTCTATGAAGAGGTTTACCAACGGTATGTCCTATTTATTTTTCGCTGTCGACCAGACCGCGAACGAACCAGCGCTGCATAAGTAACACCACCAGCAGCGGCGGCAGCATGGTCAACAGCATGGCGGCCATCACCTGATTCCACTGGGTTGCCCCATCACCAGAGGCAATCATGCTTTTAATTCCGGCAACCGCAGTGCCCAGATTGGCATCGCTGATAATCAGCAGCGGCCACAGGTACTGGTTCCAGCCGTAAATGAACGTGATCACGAACAGCGCCGCCAGATTGGTCTTCGACAGCGGCAACACCATGTCGAAGAAGAAACGCATCGGGCTGGCACCGTCGATACGCGCCGCTTCCATCAGTTCATCCGGCAGCGTCATAAAGAACTGGCGGAATAGAAAGGTGGCGGTCGCCGAGGCCATCAGCGGCAGCGTTAAACCGGTGTAGCTGTCCATCATGTCCAGCCGTGCGATCACTTCCACCGTTGGGAAAATACGCACTTCCACCGGCAGCATCAGCGTCAGGAAAATCATCCAGAAGAACAGGTTGCGCAGCGGAAAACGAAAATAAACGATGGCGTAAGCGGAGAGGATCGATACGGTAATTTTGCCTACCGTGATCGCCAGCGCCATGACGAAACTGTTGAGCAGCATCAGCCCGAACGGTGTGGTGTTGTTGCCTGCACCGTGCAGCCAGATATCACGCAGATTTTCCCACAGGTGTGAGCCGGGGATGAGCGTCATCGGAGCCTGAAAGACTTCCTGGTTATCCAGTGTGGCGGCGACAAAACCCACGTACAGGGGGAACAATACGGCGAGAATGCCGACGATCAGCATGACGTGGCTGAAAATATCTAACCCGCGACGATTCTCAATCATTGCCATTGACCTTCATAGATTCACCTTCATTGATAATTCACCTTCCGTTCCACAAAACGGAACTGAATAACGGTCAACCCGATCACCAACAGCATCAAGATCACCGATTGCGCCGCCGAACTGGACAGATCCAACCCTGCAAAGCCTTCGCGATAAATCTTGTAGATCAGCGTAGTTGTCGACTGCACCGGGCCGCCAGCCGTCGCGGCATCGATAATTGGGAAAGTATCGAAAAAGGCATACACCAGATTGACGACTAACAGGAAGAAGCTCACTGGCGAGATCATCGGCAGCACCAGATTGAAGAAACGCCGCACCGGCCCTGCACCATCAATCGCACCCGCTTCCACCAGCGAACGGGGGATCGATTGCAGAGCAGCGAGGAAGAACAGGAAGTTATAGCTAATCTGTTTCCACACCGATGCCAGTACGACTAAAAACATCGCCTGCCCACTGTTCTGGGCGTGATTCCACGTATAACCAAGCAGCCCGAGAAAATGGGTAATCAGCCCGAGCCCAGGGTTAAACAGAAACATCCACAGCACAGCAGCGACAGCGGGAGCCACGGCATAAGGCAGAATAATTAAGGTCTGATACAGGCGGCTGGCACGGATCACATAGTCCACCAGCGCGGCCAGAAAGAGTGAAATCAGCATGCCAAACCCGGCGACCAAAAAGCTGAATATCAGCGTGGTGTAGAACGAATCGAGGTAGTAGGGGTTATTGAACAGCTGTCTGAAGTTTTCCATGCCGACAAATTCGCTGGATAGCCCAAACGGGTCTAGGTTCTGCACCGAATACCACAGCGCCTGACCAGCAGGCCAGATAAAGAAAATCACGGTAATCAGCAGTTGAGGCAGCACCAGCACATAGGGCAACCAGCTGCTGCGAAAAACGGGGCGGGATGATGTCATGCGGTAACTCATTGCAAACAGAAAAGAAACAGGCCGATTCCCTTCGGCCCGATATTACTCAACAGCAGCGCATTACTTCGTGGACTGCTCGAAGCGACGCAGCAGCGCGTTACCGCGATCTACCGCGCTATCTAACGCCTGTTGTGGCGTCTTCTTGCCTGTCCATACGCTTTCTAATTCTTCATCCACGACGGTACGGATTTGTGGCATATTGCCCAAACGCATACCCTTGGTGAACGGCAACGGTGGCTTGTTCAGCATCTGACGCGTAGCAATATCCGCACCAGGGTTTTTCTCATAGAAGCCCTGCTTCTGCGTCAGCTCATACGCCGCAGTCGTGATCGGCAGGTAACCGGTTTTCTGGTGCCATTCAGCGGCATTTTCTGGTTTCGCCAGGAATTGCATAAACTCAGCAACGCCTTTGTAGGTCGCGGCATTTTTACCGCCCATCACCCACAGGCTGGCTCCACCGATAATGGCATTCTGCGGTGCGCCTTGCGCATCGGCGTCATACGGCATCATGCCGACACCGTAGTTGAACTTAGCGTGTTGACGGATATCTGCCAGCGATCCCGAAGAGGCGGTTGTAATAGCGCAATCGCCGTTGTAGAACTTCTCGGTCGGCTCATCCTTACGCCCGAAGTAGGTGAAATCACCCTTCTTGTTCATACCCTGCAACAGCTGGATGTGTTTGACCTGCGTAGGTTTATTGAATTCCAGTACCGCATCGGTGCCGTCAAAACCGTTATTCCTGGTCGCCACGGGCAGACCGTTCCAGGCGCTGAAGTTTTCAATCTGAATCCAGCCCTGCCAGCCGCTAGCGTAGCCACACTTCATACCAGCAGCGCGCAATTTGGCGGTGTAGTCAGCCATCTGTTGCCAGGTTTTCGGCGGCTGTTCTGGATCTAAACCGGCTTTCTTGAAGGCATCTTTGTTGTAATACAGCACGGGGGTCGAGCTGTTAAACGGCTGCGACAGCAGGTGGCCGCTCTTCGCATCGGTGTAATAACCGGAGACAGTCGGCACAAATACCGACTCATCGAAAGTAATGCCTGACTCTTTGAAGACTTCATAGACAGGCTTGATGGCTTTACTTGCCATCATGGTCGCCGTACCAACTTCATAGACCTGCAAAATGGCGGGCGCATTGCCAGCGCGATAGGCCGCAATCCCGGCTGCCAGATTCTGTTCGTAGTTGCCTTTATAGACCGGTACAATTTTTACGTCGCTGTGTTCTTTATTAAAACGATCGGCCAGAGAATTCACTTCTTTCCCTAACTCGCCTTCCATGGAATGCCAGAAAGGAATTTCTGTTGCGGCCTGCGCACCGGCGCTCATCAGCGCGAATGCCACACACGCCGCTGCGGTGCGAATAGCATGTGTTTTACGAATTGTGTTGTTGAACATGCCTGTCTCCTGCAATCAATTAAGTTCGCCATCATCACGTAGTGCCGATCGTTAAGGAGCGAGATACCGGGGGCGACCACGGAGCGAGGTATCCCTGCGGGAACCTCATCACCGTGTTTCCCCCTAAATCCATACTTAAGCGACGGGAATTACCATCATCACGGCGTTTTTTATGCGAAGGTAAACATGACATGAGCGTATGACAGAAAAATAACTGGAAGATGACGGGAAAGTGACAAGGAAAGGAGGTCTTCTTATTGGCTACTAAGTAGGCTGTTCTGTGCTACCATCTGTGTTAATAGATAACACAGGAGGTTTTTATGCCTAGAACGACAAGTATTACGATCGGCGAACAACTGGATGACTTTGTCTCCAAATTAATAGATAGCGGTCGCTATAGTTCTACCAGTGAAGTCATCAGGTCAGCTCTTCGTCTTCTTGAACAACAAGAATCCAAAACAGAGGCTCTGAAAAAAGCGATTTATGCAGGGGAACAAAGTGGAGAAAGTTCGTTGACGCTGCGTGAAATTGCGGCAAAAAAGAAGCGCGAACGGAATGTATAAACTCTCTAATCTTGCAGCAGAAGATTTCGCAGGCATCTTTGAGTACACATTGATCAACTATGGCATCAGTCAGGCTGACAATTATACAGAGTCGCTAGAGAATACGCTGATTCTGCTAGCAGAATCCCCTTATATAGGCCAAGAGTACCCTGAAATTAGCAATGGTGTGCGCCGATTCGATCATAGGCAACACGCTATTTTCTACCGCATACGAGAAGAAGATCTTCTTATCATCCGAATCCTGCATCAGCAAATGGAACCTATGTGCCACTTTTTTGATATTTAAAAAGTGCCTAAATAAGGATGTATTCAATAAATAGCATGCCACCAAGAACAATTATTAGTAATGGCTCTGGTGCTGTTATTCCCATGGTGATTGACGACACATAATATCGTTAATGCGGGCATGACGTTCTGCGGTGATAGGTGCATCCAACTCGGACAACAATCCATCAAACTGTTCGTTGTCCAGAATAAACAAACGTTGATACAACAAGATGTCCTGCGCCTCGCGGCAGGCTGCTTCAAGCATAAAGTCGGTACGTGATTTTGACACAAGGTTTGCAGCCATATCGATCAAATCCCGCTGGGAGGCTGTGGCCCGAATAGTGATTCGTGCTTCTTTAGTTTCAGGTTTCATCATCATGCCTGTGTAGTGAATCTCTCTACAACCCTACATGACGTGTACAAAAATGCTACACACCGAAACATCACGTTCGTTGCAGAAAACCCGTAATTTAGACTATAGTTATTATTACTAGTCATGTTTAAGGATTAACCGTGGCGGTATACACAACTAAGCTCTTCGATAAAAAACTAAAAAGCGAAATACTTTCTGATGGTTATCTTTGTGAGATTGCTCGTGAGGTGATGAATGGCCGTTTTGAGGGTGACCTTGGCGGTGGTGTGCTTAAAAAACGAATTGCATTGAATGCCGGAAAGAGTGCAGGAGCCAGAACAATCATCTTTTTCAAGCTGGGCTCTAATCTATTTTTTGCCGATGGATGGAAGAAAAATCAGGTCAGGAAAGGCGTTAAAGAAATTCAAGATGATGAGCTGGCTGTTTATAAAGACATTGCTGGTGACCTATTTCAACTCACCGTTCAACAAATAGCTCAATTGGTAAAAGTGAAAGAACTACGAGAGGTGGAATGCGATGGCTGCAAAGATGAAAGAGCTACAGGAAATGGCGAAAAGCCTGCATGAACATGGGGGTATCACTGATACCACGATGGAACGCATCAATAATCGGGTTGCAGCAAGGGAATTCCGTGAACGCATTGAGCAAGCTCACGCAATGAGTGGTGCAGACATTCAGAACATGCGTTCCCGTTATAAAATGTCGCAATCTTCTTTAGCTTACGCTCTCAATATGTCCGTTGAGAGCGTCTCAAAATGGGAACGAAATGAGAAGAAGCCCTCAGGGGCTGCGCTACGTCTTCTCAATATAATCAACGAGAAAGGTCTCGATATTTTTGCCAGTTAGACAAACAGACATAACCCCCCCTCACGCCACCAGCACCTCCACCCCCATTTTGCTCAGCGCGTCTTTAGCAGCGGCGGGCAGGCCGTCGTCGGTGATGATGCTGTCGAAGACGCTGAGCGGCGTGGCGAGATGGGTGGCGATGCGGCCGTATTTTGAGGTGTCGCACAGCAGGACACGTTTTCTGCTGGCTTCTACCGCCGCACGTTTCACGACCACTTTGTCTTCATTCGGCGTGGACAGCCCGCGCAGGCTCCATGAGGATGCAGAAATAAAGGCGATGTCGATAAACAGGTTGCGCAGCGCCTGCGCCACCGCTTCACCGATGCAGGATTGATTTTCACGACACAGCGTGCCGCCCGTGTGGATCATGCGGCACTGGCTGGACTCAATCAGAAAAGCGGCAATCGCAAAATCGTTGGTGACGATCAGGAGATCGTCCCGCTCGGCCAGTTCACGCGCCAGCGATAGCGTCGTGGTGCCCGCATCCAGATAAATACAGCTATTGAGCGGAATATGCTGTGCTGCCAGTTTACCCATCGCCGCTTTTTGCTGGCTGAACATTCCAGACTTATCCTGATGCGACGGCTCAATCGCCAGCCGTTCAGGCGAACGCACGCCACCGGAGACGCTCAGCAGCAGGCCGTCTTGTTCCAGTTTTTGCACATCGCGCCGCACCGTCATGTGCGACACGCCCAGCCGTTCAGTCAGCTCGTTAATGCTTACCGCGCCGCGCTCGGCGATCAGCGCCAGAATCTGTTGATGACGTTCTACTGGAATCACGCTGTCCGTTCCCTGTTTGATAATGCAGTCTGATAAAGTCAGTTTGGTAAAGATTGTGAGAAACACCCTGTTTGATGACGATAATTACCATAAATTCACGTCATAAACCACGCCAGACATAACAACCCTTGTCGTTAGTCAATAACAGAAATCAATTAATCATCTGATATATAAAGACAATTAAGGAAATCACCTTCCCTGCGGGGTTCAACTACACTGAATCATCACGACATTAATGTTAATTTATGTGATAAAAATCACCACAATTTGTTCTGATAGTCCTTATATTTAACACCAGAGAACAAAAAGTCACTAATTTTAACAAGGCAACCACGATGAAAAAGACTTCTGATTATGCTGTCGCCGTTATCGGTCTGGGTTCCATGGGTTTTGGCGCTGCGGCGTCTTGTATCAATGCAGGCCTGACGACATACGGTGTCGATATCAACCCGCAGGCACTGGAGCGCTTACGTCAGGCGGGTGCGGCGCAGGCTGACACACGTGTTGATGCCTTCGCCGACAAGCTGGATGCCGTCGTGCTGCTGGTGGTGAACGCCGCGCAGGTAAACGGGATTCTGTTCGGTGAACCGCAGGTTGCGGCTAAGCTTAAGCCCGGCACCGTGGTCATGGTGTCCTCGACTATCTCCGCGCAGGATGCCAAAAATATTGAGCAGCGTCTCGCCGAGCATCAGCTCGTCATGCTGGATGCGCCGGTATCCGGCGGTGCGGTGAAAGCCGCCGCAGGTGATATGACGGTGATGGCATCCGGCTCCGATCTGGCTTTTGAGAAACTGAAACCGGTACTCGATGCCGTCGCAGGCAAGGTCTACCGCATCGGTGAAGAAATTGGGCTGGGCGCAACGGTTAAAATTATTCACCAACTGTTGGCAGGCGTACACATCGCCGCTGGCGCAGAAGCAATGGCGCTGGCCGCCCGTGCCGATATCCCACTGGATATCATGTACGACGTGGTGACCAACGCCGCGGGCAACTCCTGGATGTTCGAAAATCGTATGCGCCACGTTGTCGATGGCGATTACACACCTAAATCTGCCGTTGATATCTTCGTCAAAGATCTGGGACTGGTCACAGATACCGCCAAATCACTCCATTTCCCGCTGCCATTGGCCTCTACCGCGTTCAACATGTTCACCGCAGCCAGCAACGCTGGGTTCGGTAAAGAAGACGACAGTGCAGTCATCAAAATTTTCAACGGTATTACGCTACCGGAAAAGAAGGAGGCACCATGATCAAGCTAGGTGTGATTGCCGACGATTTTACCGGAGCTACGGATATCGCCAGCTTTCTAGTCAACAACGGGCTGCCGACCGTGCAGCTCAACGGCGTGCCGCCGTCAGAATTTAAGGTCGACACACAGGCCGTCGTCATTAGCCTAAAATCACGCTCCTGCCCGGCGGAACAGGCCGTGGCGGATTCACTTAAGGCGCTGGCGTGGCTGCAACAACAGGGCTGTCAGCAGTTCTACTTTAAATATTGCTCCACCTTCGACAGTACCGCGAAAGGCAATATCGGTCCGGTGACCGATGCGCTGCTAGAGCAGTTGGGCGAAACGCAAACCATTATCTCTCCGGCGCTGCCGGTGAATGGCAGAACCGTCTATCAGGGCCACCTGTTCGTGATGGATCAGCTGCTATCCGAGTCAGGGATGCGCCATCATCCGGTCACACCGATGACTGACAGCAACCTGATACGCGTCATGGAACAGCAGGCGGCGGGACAATGCGGTCTGGTGCCGTATGCCGTGATGGATCAGGGTGCGGATGCCGTCAAACAGCGGCTGGCGCAGTTGAAAGAACAGGGCATGCGCTATGTGGTGCTGGATACGCTGAACGAACAGCACCTGCTGACACAGGGCGAGGCGCTGCGCGACATGAAGCTGGTCACCGGAGGCTCTGGTCTGGCGATAGGGTTAGCACGCCAGTGGGCAGACTCCTCTGAACAAACCGGTTCCGCAATCGAGGCAGGCAAACCGCAGTCCGGCGCAGGCGTTGTGCTGTCCGGTTCCTGTTCGGTGATGACCAACAAGCAGGTCGCTCACTATCTGAAACAGGCGGCGGGTCGTGCCATTGATGTCGCTCGCTGCTTAGAAAATGCTGATGCTCAGCAGTCCTACGTGCAGGAACTCGTCGACTGGGTGAAAGCATATCGTGACGACGCACTCGCACCTCTGCTGTACGCCACCTCTTCACCTGACGAACTGGCGCAAATTCAGCAGCGCTGGGGGGCGGAAGCCAGTAGCCAGGCGGTAGAGAAACTTTTTGCTGCCGTCGCCCACCGACTTCAGCAAGACGGCTTCCAGCGCTTCATTATCGCGGGCGGTGAAACCTCCAGCATCGTGGTGCAAACGCTGGGCATTCATGCGTTCCATATCGGGCCGTCAATTTCCCCCGGCGTGCCGTGGGTGCGTTCCACCAATCATCCGCTCTCGTTAGCGTTGAAATCCGGCAATTTCGGCGATGAAGACTTTTTTGCCCGCGCCCAAAAGGAGTTTACCGCATGAGTGAAAAACACAACGCCACTGACGCCGTGCTGAACAGTGAGCAACGCGCACGCGAGGAAATGGTCAAGCTGGGCGCATCCTTTTTCCAGCGCGGTTACGCCACCGGCTCTGCGGGCAATCTCTCCCTTCTACTAGATGACGGTACATTGCTGGCAACGCCGACCGGCTCCTGCCTCGGCGAACTGGATGCCGATCGGCTGTCCAAAGTCAGCCTGAGCGGCGAGTGGATTTCCGGCGATAAACCCTCGAAAGAAGTCAGCTTTCACCTGTCGATTTACCGTAACGATCCCGAATGCAAAGCGATCGTCCACCTGCACAGCACCTACCTGACGGCGCTCTCGTGTCTGGAAGGGCTGGATACGCAGGATGCTATCAAGCCCTTCACGCCCTATGTCGTGATGCGCGTCGGTAAAGTGCCCGTCGTGCCTTATTACCGCCCCGGCGATGCGCGACTCGGTGAAGATCTGGCGAAGCTGGCCTCACGTTACAAGGCGTTTTTACTGGCTAACCACGGCCCGGTTGTCACCGGCAAGGATTTGCGTGCAGCCGCGGACAACATGGAAGAGCTGGAAGAAACCGCCAAGCTGATTTTTATTCTCGGTGACCGAAAAATTCGCTACCTCACCGCTGACGATATTGCCGAGCTCTCTTGATGAGCCAAGGAGTTAACCATGCCTAAGTTTGCTGCCAATCTTTCTATGCTTTTTACCGACGTTCCGTTTCTCGATCGCTTTAAAGCCGCTGCCGATGCGGGTTTTACCTCGGTCGAGTACCTGTTCCCTTATGAATATCCGGCACCGCTGCTGGCAGAAAAGCTGCGGGAAAATGGACTGAAGCAGGTGTTGTTCAATACTGCGCCTGGCAATATCGCCGCAGGCGAGTGGGGCGTATCTGCCCTACCCGACCGCATTGAAGATGCGCGCCGGGATATCGATAACGCATTGGAATATGCGCTGGCGCTGAATTGTCCTTCCGTACTGGTGATGGGGGGTGTCGTGCCGCCCGGTGAAGACCGCGCGGCCTATCAGCAAACCTTCATCGACAATCTGCGCTACGCGGCTGATAAATTCGCGCCGCACGGCATCAATATCATGATTGAAGCATTGAGTGCGAAGGTGAAACCGAATTACCTGTTCGCCAGTCAGTATCAGGCGCTGGAATTAGCCAATCTGATCGACCGGCCAAACGTGTATATCCAGTTGGACTTCTTCCACGCGCAAATTGTCGATGGCAACCTGACGCAAATTATTCACGATTTAGATGGCCGCATCGGACATATTCAAATTGCTTCGGTTCCGGCACGGCATGAACCTGATGAAGGGGAAATTAATTACCCGTTCATCTTTGCCGAATTGGATCGCGTGAATTATTCCGGCTGGGTTGGCTGTGAATATAATCCACGTGGCAAAACCGAAGACGGGTTGTGGTGGGCTAAACCCTGGCTCAGGCAATAAATTATCGCAGTAACGCATTACTATTTTTATAAAAAAACACCAGAGACCTATTTATAAAATACGAGAAAAGGTCAGATTCCCGCATTATTCCAATGCGGGAGTCAGGTCACCCTTTTCTTCAAATAAAACAATAACCCAATACCTTTTCAGCCTCTGAATTGAAAAATGGGTCAATGAGGATAAGAATATGGCCACCTCGCTCTTACTCTGCATCGCTATCGCCGGGGTGTTACTCCTGCTGCTGATGGTCATTAAATTTAAAATTCAGCCCTTTGTCGCCCTGCTCGTTGTCAGTTTACTCGTTGCCTTAGCAACCGGTATTCCTACTGCTGAGGTGATGAAAGTCATTACCTCCGGTATGGGCGGTATTCTCGGTTCGGTAGCAATTATTATCGGCCTCGGTGCCATGCTCGGCAGAATGATCGAAGTGTCTGGCGGAGCAGAATCCTTAGCACACCGCTTTGCCCAATTAATGGGGCCAGGATTGATGGTGGCAGCATTAACCATCGCTGCCTTTATTCTGGGTATTCCGGTCTTTTTCGATGTCGGCTTTATTATCCTCGCCCCGATTATTTACGGCTTTGCGAAAGTCGCTAAAGTCTCCCCGATTAAATTCGGTTTACCCGTCGCAGGCGTGATGCTGACGGTGCACGTCGCGCTGCCGCCCCATCCCGGCCCGGTCGCTGCTGCGGGCCTGTTGAATGCCGATATCGGCTGGCTGACTATTATTGGTCTGTTGGTATCCATTCCTGTCGGCATCATCAGTTACTGGGCGGCCAAAGCCATGAACCGCCGTAAATATGCACTTTCTGTCGAGGTACTAGAGCAGTTACAGTTGGCGAAACCGGAAGACAGCACGCCGGAAACGGCTCCCGCGTCTGCCCCTTCGGCTGGATTGGTCGCCGCGCTGATCGCCATTCCTATCGCCATCATTATGCTTGGCACCGTATCTGCAACGATTTTGCCTGCCGGGCACCCGGTGCGTAACGTCATGTCGCTGGTGGGTTCTCCTGCCGTCGCCCTGCTGATTGCGCTGGCATTAGCATTCTGGCTGATTGCCCTGCGTCGTGGCTGGTCGTTGGAAAAAGCCAGCGGTGTAATGGGCGATGCCATGCCTGCTGCTGCGATGGTCATCATGGTGACCGGTGCCGGTGGTGTGTTTGGTAAAGTGCTGGTGGAATCCGGCATCGGTAAAGCGCTGGCGGATACGTTGACCAGCATTCACCTGCCGCTGGTGCCTGCCGCGTTTATCCTGTCACTGGCGCTGCGTGCCTCACAAGGTTCAGCCACTGTCGCTATTCTCACTACTTGCGGTCTGCTGAGTGAAGCCGTCAGCGGTCTGAACCAGATGCAACTGGTGTTGGTGACACTCTCTGCCTGTTTTGGCGGGCTGGGCCTATCGCACGTAAATGATTCTGGTTTCTGGATTGTCACCAAATATCTGGGGCTGTCCGTCGCCGATGGACTGCGCACCTGGACGGTTCTGACGACGATCCTCGGATTAGCCGGGTTCCTTTTCACCTGGGCACTTTGGTTAGTCATGTAAGCATCATACCGCCAGCACGCCTCTGAGCTGGCGGTTACTCTTAGGGTGTATAAAAATAACCATTGCCAAGGACAAATCACCAAATTGATAGCATTATCCGATAAAATAAACGCATACAATAAATAACAGCTATCAATCTGGCGATCAAAAGGCATTTTATCCGCCTATCCAACCCCTCGTATCTTTTTTCATCTCCTTATAGTGATAGATCATCCTCTGCATCCGTACACCAAATTCTCAGCCAGAAGAATAAGTCAGAGATATAACCTAAAGATTGCTTCTTTCGGTCTACCCTTAAAACATTTTTACAACGCGCTTTCGTGGAAAAAGAAAATAGATTGCTATCTGTAAACATGATTACCACCAAGGAATACGATGAATATGTTAAAAAATATGAAATTGGGAACGATGCTCGGCACGGGTTTCACCTTTGTCATTATTGTTGGCTGCTTTGTGGCGTTATTTGGCCGTATGCAGTTGGCTGAGCTCGGTAGCAATATCCAATTGTTGTCACAAGTTCGTATCACCAATCTGCTGCAAATGCAGGATGTCAAAGACAACGTCAATACTGTCTCGCGTTCAGTTCGCAACATTGCGCTGATGGACAACCGTCAGGAGATGGAACAAGAGCACCAGCGCATCGAAGGATTGCTACAGCAGAACCTGAAAATGCTGGAAGCATTACAAACTCGTACCGTTTCCCCCGAAGCACGCGAACGCATTCAGAATTTGATGGCGCTCAGCCCTCCCTATCGTGAAGCACTCAATAAAGCCATCAATCTGGGTCTTTCGGGACAAACTGAAGAAGCGCGCAAGATGATATTTACCGAAATGCGCGACACGCAAGACGCAGTATTTAAAGCGCTCGACGACATGATCGCCGTTCAGAAAAATTTAACCGTAGAAACAGCAGACACGTCCGATCGCCAGGCAACCAACTCTGGCACGCTGATGTTGGTTGCTGCCGGCTTGGCAGCACTTTTGGGGGCGCTGATTGCCTGGATGATTACACGCCGCATCAAGAACCAGTTGGGTGGCGAACCTGCCTATGCCGTTGAGATTGCACAGCAAGTCGCACAAGGTAATCTGGCGTTAGACATCGTTCTGGTTCCCGGCGATAACCGCAGCGTACTGGCTGCGATGGCGCTCATGCGCGATAGCCTCAGCCAGACGGTCGATCAGGTGCGACAAAGCAGCGAATCCATCGCGACCGGCGCCACCCAAATCTCAAGCGGCAATACCGATCTGAGCCAACGCACGGAAGAACAAGCGTCGAATCTGCAACAGACAGCCGCGTCGATGGAGCAGATGAATACCACGATCAAACAAAACACAGATACGGTAAATATGGCGTCCGAGCTGGCACAGTCGGCAAGCGTCACCGCAAGTAAAGGCGGTGACGTCGTCAATAATGTCGTCACCACAATGGAAGACATCACTTCCAGCTCACATAAAATCGGCGATATCATCGGTGTTATCGACGGCATTGCCTTCCAGACCAACATTCTGGCACTCAATGCTGCGGTAGAAGCCGCGCGGGCAGGAGAACAGGGGCGAGGCTTTGCCGTTGTAGCAGGGGAAGTCCGTTCGCTGGCGCAACGTTCCGCTTCCGCTGCGAAAGAGATCAAAGAGCTGATCGAAGCAAGCGTAGAGAAAGTCGAAACGGGTTCACTGCTTGTCAACGAAGCCGGTACAACGATGAGCGAAATCGTTGAACAAGTGCGCCGGGTCGCAGAATTACTCAGTGAGATCGGCGTGACGACCCGAGAACAGTCGCAGGGCATTTCTCAGGTCAATGACGCCGTAAATCAGTTAGATGAGGTGACACAGCAAAATGCGGCGCTCGTTGAAGAATCGGCGACAGCAGCCGATAGCCTGAGCGAACAAGCGCGTCGTCTGGTCGAACTGATGAGTATTTTTCGTCTGGCTAACACCCCGACACAAACGGTTCGACAAGCCGCACCTCGAGCGCCACAAGCGCTGGCGTTGGCAGCCAAACCCGGCGTAAAAAATAATTCTCAGGATTGGGAATCGTTTTAATTACCGTCATGGATGAAGCCTTTTCCCGCATCATGACGGTGCGGGAAAAGCGAAATAGGTTTCGTGTGGTAACTGTTAAAATAAACTGAAAAATTAGCCCCCTATCCTTCTTTCGTATATTGATGCCTTTCAGTACTATTCCCTTTAATGCCAACAAATACCACGCATTTACCACGGTGTTTTCTAACTGGCTGAAACAAAAAATCTTATACAATAGTTAGCTAAATAAGATCTCTGCCCGCAGCGGACCTCTCTAGCAACCTGAATTCCGCTACCACCATAGAAATAGATCGACCGATCTATTTCAAACAACGTATTGCCAATAAAGAAAAAAGGATTTGAGGAATATGCTGAATCTGCTGAAAAATATGAAACTCGGTACGATGTTGGGTACGGGATTCGCCTCTGTCATCATCATCGGTCTGATGGTCGCCGTTCTGGGGCGCGCGCATCTGGTCGATCTGGGCGAAGATATTGAATCGCTGTCAGAAAAAAACCTGGCCGGTCTCATCCTGATACAAGACGCCAAGAGCGGCTTTGATGCCGTAGCACGTTCAGTACGTAACATTGGCCTGACTGATGACAGGAACCGTATTCAGGAAGAAAAGCGCCTGATCGATCAGCAAATTGTCCGTAATACTGAAACCCTGACCAAGCTGTATGAGCACCTGTCTGAACCAGAAACCCGCGACTCGCTGGAGAGCCTGACACAGGCGCGTCCGGCTTACCGGGAAGCCGTCAATAAGGCTGTTGAGCTCGGTCTGTCCGAAAGTGCCGAAGAGAGAGCACGAGCCGTGCAGCTTATGGTCAATGAAATGCAGATTACGCAGGCCCCCGTCTTCGCCGCGCTAGACAGCATGGCAGAATTACAGAAAAAGCGGACGCTGGAAATGACGGCAAGCGCCATGCAGGAAGCACGCTCAGATGGTAACACCCTGATCTTCTACGCAGCGATTGCGGTTCTCGTTGGTATTCTGGTTTCCGTACTGATTACTCGTACCATCAAAGGCTTGTTGGGTGGTGAAGTGGCTTACGCCGCACAGATCGCTCAGGCGGTTGCGCAGGGAAATCTGGCGGTAGCAGTCAACCTACGTCCCGGTGATGACCGTAGCGTGCTGGCGGCAATGAACGGCATGCGCAAAAGCCTGAGTAGCATTGTTGAACAGGTGCGTGAAAGCAGTGAATCTATCGCAACCGGTGCCAGCCAGATCGCCGCAGGCAGTACCGACCTTAGCCAACGTACAGAAGAACAGGCAGCCAACCTGCAACAAACCGCAGCGTCCATGGAAGAGATGAGCCAAACCGTCCGCCAGAACTCAGATACCGTTCGTAACGCCGCTCAACTGGCACAGGCGGCTAGCAACACCGCCGCTAAAGGCGGCGAAGCGGTCAGTAATATCGTTGTCACCATGAAAGAGATTACCGACAGTTCACAAAAAATTGGCGACATCATTAGCGTCATCGACGGTATCGCCTTCCAGACCAACATTCTGGCGCTTAACGCCGCAGTGGAAGCTGCACGAGCAGGTGAGCAAGGTCGTGGCTTTGCGGTCGTCGCTGGAGAAGTACGTTCGCTGGCACAGCGCTCTGCAACCGCCGCCAAAGAGATTAAAGAGCTGATCGGCCACAGCGTCGAGAAAGTCGAGGTGGGCTCCGCACTGGTCAGCGATGCGGGAACGACGATCGAAGAATTGGTGCGTCAGGCGCGTCACGTAGCCGATCTTATTAACGAAATTGGCGTCACTACGCAGGAACAAGAATCCGGTGTCTCACAGATTCATGATGCCGTTAACCAGCTCGATCAGGTCACACAGCAGAATGCCGCACTCGTTGAGCAATCCGCTTCCGCTGCCGATAGCCTGAGCGATCAGGCCGCTCATCTGGTAGAACTCATGAAGGTATTTATCGTTGAAGGCGGGTCGTCACAGCACACGACATCACAGTTGAAAAGACCGCCCAGCGCGAAGATCTCCCTCGCAAGCCCTAAAAGCAGCGCGGGAAGCAATAACCAAAACTGGGAAACCTTTTAACCACACCACCGACTAACGTACAAAGAAAAGCCGCTGAAATATCAGCGGATCAGACCATTGACAAACCTATTGACTGAATGAAAAACGAGAGTAACGGAATAGAAGAGTAAAGCGTTTGCGCCAGGGATGGCGCAAGCCGAGCGTACAAGGATGTATTCACAGCGTCTTTACGATCTATCCGTTACTCTCGCTCTACGGACTTTGTCAGCAACCTCAGCCGCTGAAATATCAGCGGCTTTTTTACATCAACAGGTTGCCTGCTATCGGCGATTACAAAGCCCGACGTAGGCGGGCTACCGCTTCATGCATTTGCTCATCCGTTGCCGTGGCAAAGGACAGACGCAACGTTGAGTAATCGATATTGTCTGGGAAGAAGAATTCTCCCGGCACGAAGACAACGCCCTGTTCCAGCGTCTTTTTCAGCCATTCTGTCGTGTTGAAATCGTCCTGACGGAACTTCGCCCACAGGAACATCCCACCCTTCGGCTGGTTAAAGGTGATCACATCACCCAGTTCCTTCTCGACCAACTGTGCCAGCAGTTCACCTTTGTGCTTATAAGCATGGCGAATTTTTTCGATCTGCGTCTCCAGACGTCCCAGCCCCAGATAGCACTCTGCGACGGTCTGCGACAGTGCGCTGGCGTGTAGGTCAGCGGCCTGTTTGATAATCGCCACCTTGTGCAACAGCCAATCCGGCAGAATCGCCCAACCAAGACGCAGACCCGGCGCCAACACCTTCGAGAACGTGGAGGTATACAGCACATATTCCGTGCTACCCAGTTTATCCTGCGCCAGTTGGAACAGCGTCGGGTTACGCTCATCGGTGAAACGCAATTCGCCATACGGATCGTCTTCGATAATGACAAAACCGTAGCGCTCCGCCAGTTGAACCAATTGCAGGCGACGTTCATAGCTCAGCGTAACACCGCTCGGGTTACCGAAATTCGGGACAATATAGACGCCCTTGATGCGCTGTTTTTTCAGCAACTCTTCCAGTTCATCAACCACCATGCCATTGGCATCGGATGATACAGACATCACATTCGCCTGCGCCAGTTCCAGCGTTTGCAGCGCCGCCAGATAAGTCGGGCGCTCAACGACGAACACATCACCGGGATCGATCATTGAGCGCATAATCAAGTCCAGCGCCTGCTGCGAACCTGCCGTCACGACAATATCATCGCCACGTGTTTTTACACCGCGCAGAGCGCATAGTTCGGCGATACTATCGCGCAACACGCTACTGCCTTCGGTTAAACCGTACTGAAATGCCGTTTTTGGCTGTTCGGTAATCGCTAACTGCGTGGCCTGGCTTAAGCCTTCGAAATCAAACAATGCATCTGACGGAATCCCGCCAGCCAGCGAGATAATATTTTCCATCTTGCTGTGTTTCAGCAGTTCACGGATGGCGGAACTTTTTAACTGAGCGATGCGGTGCGCTAGCAACCCTTCAATGGCCATGTCTTCTTAACCTTTCAACAAAACTTCAATTATCCGCCCAGATAGGCCGAACGTACCGCTTCATTAGCTAACAATGCCGCACCGGTATCTTCCAACACGATATGACCATTTTCAAGTACATAACCCCGGTCAGCCAGTTTCAGCGCCTGATTGGCATTTTGCTCTACCAGGAAGATGGTCATGCCCTCTTCGCGCAATTGCTGGATAGTATCAAAAATTTGCAGAATGATAATCGGCGCCAGCCCCAGCGACGGCTCGTCCAGCAGCAGTAAACGCGGCTGGCTCATCAGCGCACGGCCAATCGCCAGCATCTGCTGCTCACCGCCGGACATGGTGCCGGAGCGCTGGGCGCGTCGCTCATAAAGACGCGGGAACAGATCGTAGACGCGAGCAATGCGCTCCTGATACTGATCGCGCTCGGCAAAGAACCCGCCCATCGCCAGATTTTCCTCTACCGTCATGCGGGAAAAGACGCGACGGCCTTCCGGCACAATCGCGATCGCTTCGCGCATAATCTGCGCCGTCTGCCAGTGTGTGATGTCCTTACCGTCAAATGTAATAATGCCTTCCGTCGCGCGCGGATCGCCGCACAGCGTGCCCAGCAGCGTGGTTTTACCGGCACCGTTCGCGCCGATCAGCGTAACAATCTCGCCCTGATTAATATGCAGGCTCACCTGATGCAGCGCCTGAATTTTTCCGTAGTGGGCCGAAACCTGATGTAATGACAGCATAAACGTTATCCTTCACCCAGATAGGCACGGATGACATCCGGGTTGTTACGAATTTCAGCTGGGGTGCCTTGTGCCAGCGGCGTTCCCTGATTGACGACATAAATCCGGTCAGAAATCCCCATTACCAGCTTCATATCATGTTCGATCAGCAAAACAGACACCTGATGGCTATCGCGCAGTTCCGCAATCAGCTGATTTAACTCGTCAGTTTCTTTCGGGTTCAAACCCGCGGCAGGCTCATCGAGCATTAACAGCTCAGGTCGCGTCACCATACAACGGGCAATTTCCAGACGGCGCTGCTGACCGTAAGCCAGATTCCCCGCCTGACGGTTCGCTAAATCCAGCAGGCCGATACGCTCCAGCCACACCGCGGCACGCTCTTGCGCATCGGCTTCCGCACGACGAAAGCCCGGTGTTTTCAACAGCCCGGCAAACACGCCGCTTTTCAGGTGCTGATGCTGCGCGACCAGCAGGTTCTCGACCACCGTCATCTCACGGAAGAGACGAACGTGCTGGAACGTGCGCACCACGCCCATGCGAGCAATGGCCTGTCCAGATAACCCTTCCAGATGACGATCGCGTAACATGATAGAGCCGCCGCTCGGGCGATAAAAACCGGTCAGGCAGTTAAAAACCGTGGTTTTTCCCGCCCCGTTCGGGCCGATCAGCGAGACAATTTCGCCAGCATGAATGTCCATTTCAACATTGTTGACCGCCAGCAGGCCGCCAAAACGCATCATCAGACCTCTGACTGATAACAGTGGCTGCGTGCTCATGCTTGCTCTTCCTTCTTCGCGACTTTCAACTTCATCTCAGGACGCTTCATCGGCAGCAGGCCTTGCGGACGCCAAATCATCATCAGAACCATCAATGCACCCAGCAGCAGCATGCTGTATTCATTCAGGTCGCGCATCAGCTCACGGGACACGACCAGCAGGATTGCCGCGAGAATAACCGCAAACTGCGACCCCATGCCGCCCAGCACAACAATAGCCAACACAAAGGCCGACTCAGCAAATGTGAACGATTCCGGGCTGACAAAACCTTGACGTGCGGCAAACAGCGTACCTGCAAACCCAGCGAACGCAGCGCTAATAGTAAAGGCGGTCAGCTTGATGCGCGTTGGGCTCAGACCCAGAGAACGACAGGCAATTTCGTCATCACGTAGCGCTTCCCAGGCACGTCCTAACGGCATCCGCAGCAGACGATTAATCACAAACAGGGTCAACACGACCAGCAGCAGCGCGACCAGATACAGGAAGATAATACGGTCGCTGGGGTCGTATTGCAGACCAAAGAAATTATGGAAAGTATCCCAACCGCCGTCGCGTGCGTTGCGGCCAAATTCCAGACCAAAGAAGGTCGGTTTAGGGATCTGGCTGATGCCGTTCGGACCGCCGGTAATTTCGGTATTATTCAACAGCAGGATACGGACAATTTCGCCGAACCCAAGCGTCACAATCGCCAGATAATCACCCCGCAAACGCAGCACCGGAAACCCCAGCAGGAAGCCGGACAGCGCCGCCACCATGCCCGCCAGCGGCAAACTTTCCCAGAAGCCCAATCCGTAATAGTGGTTCAGCAGTGCATAGGTATAGGCGCCGATGGCGTAAAACCCGCCGTAGCCCAAAACCAGCAGACCAGACAGACCAACCACAACGTTCAAACCCAAACCCAGCATCACGTAAATCAGCGTGAGAGTGGCGATATCCACCGTTCCGCGCGAGACCAGAAACGGCCAGGCGATAGCGGCGATAATCAACGCCGCAGCGAGTATTTTCTGGCGTGGTGTGCTGCCATCAAAGCTCGGCAACACCAGCGATGGGGCGGAAAATTTCTTGATGCTTTGCTGGAAAAAGGGGCGAATCAACTGGAAGAAGAACACCACGATGCAGCCCGCGCCAATCCAGTACCAGCGAACTTCATCGGCACCGCGCACCACCAATTTGGTGCCATCCAGCGCCAGTTGCATACCCATTAAGAACGAGGCCAGCACCAGCAGCATGAACGCGGAAACAAACGCATTAACCAGGTTGAGCTGTTTCATACCTTCTCAACCTCCGGGCGACCCAGAATACCGGTTGGCATCACCAGCAGTACCGCAATCAGCAGCGCAAACGACACCGCATCTTTGTATTCCGTACTCAGGTAAGCGGACGTCAGCGCTTCGGCTACACCCAAAACCAGCCCGCCGATCATCGCGCCAGGGATACTGCCAATCCCGCCCAGCACCGCTGCCGTAAAGGCTTTCATCCCAGCCATGAAACCGATATAGGGGTTGATGACGCCGTAAAATTGCCCCAGCAGCACGCCTGCAACGGCAGCCATGAGTGCGCCAATGACGAAGGTCAGGGAGATCACGCGATCGGTACTGATACCCAGCAGGCTAGCCATTTTCAGGTCTTCCGCACAGGCGCGACAGGCGCGCCCCATACGGGAATAGCGAATAAATAGCGTCAGCGCCAGCATGGCGAGGAACGTCACGATCCAGATGGTCAACTGCATGGTGCTAATCGTCGCGGCAAAGCCATTGCTTTCGCCCAGCACCCACTGACCAGTCACCAGACTCGGCAGCGCAACATCACGCGAGCCCTGATTCAGACTGACGTAGTTTTGCAGGAAAATCGACATCCCGATGGCAGAAATCAGTGCAATCAGGCGCTTTGACGTTCGAACAGGTCGGTAGGCCACCCGTTCGATACTCCAGCCGTAGGCGCTGGAAATCACTACGGCGGCAATAAATGCGACGCTAATCAGAAGCCAGCCAGCATCGATGCCCATCATCATCAGAGCCGCAATAACAATAAAGGAGACATAGCTACCGATCATATAAACCTCGCCGTGCGCGAAGTTAATCATGCCGATAATGCCGTAAACCATGGTGTAGCCAATGGCGATCAGCGCATAGGTGCTGCCCAACGTCAGGCCGTTGAACATCTGCTGAAGAAAGTAGAGGAACTGCTCGGACATACCTTAACCTTAAATGCCGCCCCCGCGCCTTGCGGCAACGGGGGCTTCGGTATTGAGGGATTAGTAGTGGTACAGACTCAGAAGGCGGAGAATGCTCTCCACGCCGAAGAGACAGACAACGGCGCATTCCCCCGTTCTCGCCTCCCCCGCATGATGATTATTTCACTGCGCTGGAAGTACCGTCTTTGTGCCACTCAAATACGCCAAATTCAAACCCTTTCAGGTCGCCTTTTGCATCCCAGCTTAATGGTCCCATTACGGTATCCACAGATTTCGCCTTCAGATCCGCAACCAGTTTTTCCGGCTCATCGCTACCGGTACGTGTCATCGCGGTGGTCAGTGATTGCAGCGCGGCATAAGTCGTCCAGACGAACGGACCGGTTGGGTCCAGTTTCTTGGCTTTCAGCGCATCCACAATCGGTTGGTTAGCAGGAACCTGATCGTAACGCTTCGGCAGCGTCACCAGCATACCTTCAGATGCATCGCCTGCGATGTTAGACAGCGAAGAGTTACCCACGCCTTCTGGGCCCATAAACTTGGTTGTCATACCCGCCTGACGTGCCTGACGCAGAATCTGTCCCATTTCTGGGTAGTAGCCGCCGAAATAAACAAAATCGACGTTCTCTTTCTTCAGACGCGCAACCAGCGTAGAGAAATCTTTATCACCCGCCGTCACACCTTCAAACAGCACAACATTCGCACCGGCTTTTTTCAGGCTATCCTGAACAGAGCGGGCCAGACCTTCACCATATTGCTGTTTATCATGAACCACGGCGATACGCTGCGGTTTGATGGTTTCGACAATGTATTTTGCTGAGGTTGGCCCCTGATCGGAGTCCAGCCCCGTGGTGCGCAGCACCATTTTGTAGCCGCGCGTGGTCAAGTCGGCGTTGGTTGCCGCAGGCGTAATCATGATCACGCCTTCTTCTTCATAAATATCAGACGCAGGCTGCGTGGAGGAGGAACACAAATGGCCAATCACATAACGGATACCGTCATTGATGACTTTGTTCGCTACGGCAACCGCCTGCTTAGGGTCGCACGCGTCATCATATTCCACACCAACCAGTTTATTGCCGTTTACGCCGCCTTTGGCATTGATATCAGCAATAGCCTGACGCGCGCCAATGAACTCCATGTCGCCATATTGCGCCACTGGACCAGACATTGCGCCAACAACCGCAACCTTAATATCAGCAGCGCTGACTGCGTGGCTAAACGCCGCAGCCATACAACCCATCAGCAATACTTTACCTTTACTGAATTTCATTCTTTTTACCCCATCTGTCATTATGGATATTGCCGAAAACCTGGCCGCTTTCTGCCATAACCTGCTATTTTCTTATAAGTAAGAAAGGCTTAGGTTATTATTAGTAATGTTTTTTAAGAAGGCTTTATTTTTCATATTATTAAACAGGAATTTTATGCTGCAAATCAACTCACACTGTCAGAAACAAGCGGAGCAAACAGCACAAAACACCAGATGCAAAAACCAGCATTCAATTTATATATAGTCAGATATTCTACTTTATGCATTAATTGTTGATGGATTACTCGAAAAACAAAGAATGAGAAAAACATTTGCCCTATTAACCATAACGCCCAAATTACACAACTGATTCACTACAAAACAACTACATTATTCTTCACTCACATGATGGAGTGCCGATAAAAATGAAACTCACCATTGAATGCCTCACCCAATTCAGCCCCCAGGACAAAATTGATCTGGCGAAAATCTGGCCGCATCAAAACATTGATTTATTAGAAGCGGGACTTAAACCGACTCGACGACTTTTCGCCGCGCGGTTTAACGATCGGTTACTCGGAGGAGTGCTGGTTGAAATTGCGGGGGACTATGCAGAGCTGAGCGATATGATGGTACGTGAAGTGACACGTCGGCGGGGCGTAGGACAACTTTTGGTTGATGAAGCGCGCCGTCAGCTTCCTGAAGTGAACGAGTGGTGGCTGGCCACCGCCAACCATGCCGCCATTAAAGAGGAAGTGCTGGCACGGTTTATGGTGTCCTGCGGCTTTTCACCCGTATCCGGCGGCTGGCGCTATATTCGCAGACAAGAAACGACGCTGATTCTTGACGAACTCAACCCGGACAAGCCGGACTGACATCAGACAAAAACAAAACGACCGGGCATTACCCGGTCGCTACAGAAAGAAATGATGGGAGCGATTACGCTTCTATCGCCGCTCGCAGTTTTTTCATCGCATTCTTTTCTAACTGACGCACACGCTCAGCGGAAACACCGTATTGATCGGCCAGTTCCTGCAAGGTGGATTTGTTGTCATCATCCAGCCAGCGAGCGCGAATAATGTGCTGGCTACGTTCATCCAGCCCTTCAAGCGCGTAGGTGAGCTTATCGGCCGCATGCGTATCCCAGTTATCTTCTTCAATGCCATCGGCAAAGTCAGACGATTTATCCTGTAGGTAAAGCATCGGCGACATCGCTTTGCCGTCGTGCGAATCCTCTTCCGGCGTCGGATCGAACGTCATGTCCTGCGCCGCCATGCGGGATTCCATCTCGCGCACGTCTTTGCTGGTCACGCCAAGTTCACGCGCTACCAGTTCGACTTCATCCTGATTAAACCAGCCGAGACGCGTTTTCGTCTTGCGCAGGTTAAAGAACAGTTTACGCTGTGCTTTGGTGGTCGCCACTTTCACGATACGCCAGTTACGCAGCACGTATTCATGAATTTCTGCTTTGATCCAATGCACGGCGAAAGAAACCAGACGCACGCCCACTTCAGGATTGAAGCGACGAACCGCTTTCATCAGGCCGATGTTCCCTTCCTGAATCAGGTCCGCCTGCGGCAGGCCGTAGCCGGAATAGTTACGGGCAACGTGAATAACAAAACGCAGGTGTGACAGAATCAGGTGCTTAGCAGCCTCCAGATCGCCCTGATAATGCAGTCGTTCAGCCAGCTCCCGCTCTTCCTCCGCCGTCAGCATCGGATAGGCATTGGCGGCACGAATATACCCTTCCAGACTGCCCTGGGGAACTAAGGTGAAAGTTTGCATATCTTTGGTCATTCAGCCCTCTCAGTTGCTCTACTCGTCATATTACAGTCGGCTATCTTAGCACTGCTTCACCGCCTCGTTTTGCACAAAAATGGCAAAATGCGGCACCTTAAAGCGTATGTATTGAAACCTTCATAATCTATCTATTCAGACTGTGATTTCGCTCGCAAGTTCCTACTATTTTATTCACCTCATGCCAGAGATCAAGCAGGAGAAAAACAAGACGTCAACGTACTCGAAACTAAGGGGAAAACGCAGCGGGAAGTGCAAATAAGAGATGTCGCTGAGGAAATTTCCCCTGCAATACGGTCTGAATCACAGGGGATAATTATACCAGAAAACGCTTACTGTGGTGTAAAACGGCGTAAATGTTGCACGGTTGCCAGCCAAGCGGCCAGCCAGCCAATCATGCCAGCGATTAACAGCAGCAGCAGGGACTCATCCCAGCTCAACCCTTTGACAGCAAACGTCGTACCGAAAACCGCAGCAACCTGCGCCACCACCGCATCTAGCTTCCAGACCAGCGCCTGCGAGAGAATCAGTGATAGCACCGCACCGCCCACGCCCATTACCGCTCCGCCATTCAGGAACGGACGCAGAATAAAGCCGTCCGTCGCGCCAATCAGCTTCATCACGTTGATCGTTTCACGGCGGCTGAAAATACTCAGACGCACGCTGTTGCCGATCACCAGAAAGACAGCAATGACCATCAGGACGCCAATCATCGCGGAAATCTGCCCGACCAGATTGGTCAACGCCACCAGACGAGCAAACCAGCTGTCGTCCATCCGCACTTCATCCACACCCTGCGTCGACGCCACGCGGTCACGCAACGTTGTCAGCGTGTTGGAATCCTGAAAGCTCATTTTTGGCGTAATGATCGCTACCGCGGGTAACGGATTTTCTTCCAGCATATCCAGCGCGCCGCCAAAACCGGACCAGTTGCGGAACTCGCCCATCGCTTCATTGCGCGACAGATAATTGACTTTATCAACGCCATCTTCAGATTGAAGCTGCGTGATAACCGCCTGCGCCGCGTTGTCATCCAGCGATTTATCCAGATACACCGTCAGTTGAGGCGATGGATACCACTGTGTGGCAGCCTGACTCACATTTTTCCATACCAGATAGCAGATGCTGGGCAACGCCAGCGAAATAGCAATGACCATCACGGTCAGGAACGTCGCCAGCGGCTGGCGCAGCATATCAGCCAGCGTATTCGTCCAGGCATAATGCCACTGCTCCTGCCAGCCACCGCGCAGTGCTTTCGCTTTTGCGACAGGCTTTTTCGTATTACGGACGTTATTCGCCATCGTGGTTTCCCCCCACCATGCGGCCATCCGACAACGTCAGCACACGGTAATTACGGCGGGCGATCAGCCCGGTATCGTGCGTCGCCATCAGGACAGTGACGCCGACGCGATTGAACTCTTCAAACAGGCGCAAAATGCCTTCTGACAGCGCCTCGTCCAGATTGCCGGTCGGTTCGTCCGCCAGCAACACCGCGGGTTTATTCACCACCGCACGTGCAATACCGACACGCTGTTGTTCACCGCCAGACAGCTGGATAGGATAGTTTTTCGCTTTATCCAGCAGGCCAACTTTGTCCAGTGCGGCCGATACCCGACGACGAATATCCTCACTGCTGGCACCCGCGATAATCAGCGGCATCGCGACGTTGTCATAGACCGTACGCTCCATCAGCAGGTGGTGATCCTGAAAGATCATGCCGATTTGACGTCGCAGGAACGGGACTTCGCGTTTTTTCAGGCGGCTAATATTGTGGCCGCCAAATAAAATCTGACCCGCGCTGGGACGTTCAATGCCACAAATCAGTTTCAGTAGGGTACTTTTCCCCGCGCCGGAATGGCCGGTCAGGAACGCCATTTCCGCGGGGCGCAGATGGAAATCCACCCCTTGCAATGCCTGACGCCCACCGAGGTAAGCTTTACTGACCTGTTCAAAACGAATCATCCGTTTTAATCCTCTCGGGCAAAAAGTGCCTCAATAAAATCGTCGGCCTTGAATGGCCGTAAATCTTCAATACCTTCACCTACCCCAATATAGCGGATAGGAATAGCAAACTGGTCGGCAATGGCGAAAATCACCCCGCCTTTCGCGGTCCCATCCAGCTTAGTCAAGGTAATCCCCGTCAGACCAACCGCTTCATTAAACAGCTTGGCCTGGCTCACCGCGTTCTGCCCGGTACTCGCATCCAGCGTCAGCATCACTTCATGCGGCGCGTCTTCGTCCAGCTTCTTCATCACGCGCACAATCTTTTTCAGCTCTTCCATTAGGTGCGCTTTGTTCTGCAAACGCCCAGCGGTGTCCGCGATCAGGACATCAACGCCGCGCGCTTTCGCTGCCTGAATCGCATCGAAAATCACCGATGCCGAATCCGCACCCGTATGCTGTGCCACCACCGCCACGTTATTGCGCTGTCCCCAGACCTGAAGCTGCTCGACCGCCGCCGCGCGGAAGGTATCCCCCGCCGCCAGCATCACGGATTTGCCCTGCGCCTGGAACTGACGTGCCATTTTGCCGATGGTGGTGGTTTTCCCCACGCCATTAACGCCAACCATCAGAATGACATACGGTGTTTTGCCTTCAATATTCAGCGGGGCGTCCACCTTAGCAAGAATCTCCGCCATTTCTTCTTTCAGCTTAACAAAAAGCGTATCAGCATCTTTCAGTTGGCGACGACTGGCATGCTCAGTCAGACTGGTGATGATCTTACGAGTCGTTTCGACCCCAACATCCGCAATCAGCAGTTGTTCTTCCAGTTCATCAAACAGATCGTCGTCGATTTTCTTACCGCGAAACAATCCGATAAATCCGGAACCGAGATTCTGGCGCGTTTTTACCAGACTGCGCTTCAGGCGAGCGAAGAAACCTTCTTTCGTCGGACGTTCTTGCTCTTGCACAACGACGGGAACATCATCTAGCGGTTCACTTTCCTGATCTTCTTGCTGCGCGGTATCCCGCTCATCGTCAACCTGCGCCGCGATCTCAGTCTGCACGATCGGAGCGGCGATATCCCGATCGGGAGCGTCATAATCGATCGGTTCACGATCGTCTGTTTCGGAAATAATGGGGGCGGCAACGTTAGTTTCTGGAACAACAACGGTTGGCTCGTCAGCCGCAGCGGTAGCCTCACGCTCGACGACTGGTGGGGTCAGTTCCTCCGCTTCAGCCTTTCTCTTTTCTTCAGAGACGCTCTCTTCTTCAGCGATAGCTTCTTCCGGCAGCGGTTGCTCTACAAGCTCCCGCGTAGACTCAGCGGTCTGGTGAGTTGATGCCGCAGCATCCGGCTCTGCCGCTGGCGGCTGTTCTTCAACAATAGGCTTCTCTTGCGGCTGCTCTTGTTGTTTGTCTTCCTGTTTCCCTAATCCCAGCCAGGAAAAAAAACCGCGCTTCTTTTCTTTTGACATGTGCGATCGCGCTCCACGCTGCTCACCGCAGCGAATCAATCAATGAAAATCATATTTAAACAACAAGTTTAACACTTTCCTGCCGACAGCAACACGCAGCCAACGGGGCCAATGACGGACAATTCTCGGCGCGGCCGACAATCTTCGTAACGAAAGGCAATGTCCGTAACGAAGTGTGTCAGACGCTGCGCGTTATCGAAAGCCCGTAGATAGCACAAAATTTTGGCTTAAGCGCCTTAACGTCCATCTTAACATTCCCTCTACACGTAACCGCCGCTAGAATAGCGCCAGAAATTTCCTGCCCGCATCCACACAAGATGATGCGGTACAACAATAACCCTGTGAGCTATGGCTAAAAAAAATGCATCGTCAGCCGCCGGACAAATCCGAATCATCGGTGGTCAATGGCGCGGCAGAAAACTTCCGGTTCCTGATAGCCCCGGTTTACGTCCCACCACCGATCGCGTGCGGGAAACGCTATTTAACTGGCTGGCTCCCGTCATTCAACAGGCACGCTGTCTGGACTGCTTTGCTGGCAGCGGCGCGCTCGGTCTCGAAGCCTTATCCCGTTATGCTGCTCACGCCACATTATTGGAGATGGAGCGTGCAGTCGCCCAGCAATTAACGCAGAATTTGGCACTGCTTCGGGCGGAAAACGCCGAGGTGGTCAATACTGATGCCCTGAACTGGCTGGCGAAGCCGGGCACACCGTTTGACGTCGTGTTTCTCGATCCACCGTTTCGCAAAGAGCTGCTAAACAACACGCTCGCTCTGCTGGAACAACAAGGCTGGCTGGCACCAGACGCGTGGATTTACGTGGAAACAGAGGTGGAGAATGCACAGTTGACTATCCCAGATAATTGGCAACTTCACCGTGAAAAAATTGCGGGTCAGGTTGCCTACCGTTTGTACATCCGTCAGTGATCGTCGCAGAAACGTAAGGGTAAGAGATGATTTTGATTAACCTTGGCAGATTATTGATGCTGGGCGTGTGGGGATTTCTGTTGCTTAACCTGATTCAGCCGTTTCCCAAGCCGTTGAATATCTTCATGACCGTGGCGATGGTGTTTATGATCCTGATGCATGGTTTTCAACTGCTGCTGTTAAAATCCAGTCAGCCAAAGGGCAGCCCCGCGCTGAACCGCGCGCTTCAGGCGCGTATTTTCCTTTTTGGCGTGTTTGAACTGCTGGCGTGGCAGAAAAAACAGCCCAAGCCACCGAAGCCGTAACCGCTACCTCTGCTGGGGCACAAAGCGAATAAAGCGCGTGCCCTTTAGCTGCAACGATCCCTGCATACCGGTATCAAGCAGGTGATAATCTGCGCTTTCGAGGCGCAATGTGACATCCCCGCCGCCAGCAATCGGCCTGAACGTGGCCTCATACAGCATATCCTCCACGACCATCACCTGATGCTCACGCGCACGCCGACGAGTACGGGGAAATTCGCGTTTGTGTTTCACCTCTGCGACCACAATACGCAGCGGAGCCGCATCATTCTGCGCTTCCCGATGACGTTGGCGTCGGTATTGTCGCACTGCCAGCACCAGAATCGCACCAACAGCCAACGCCAGCAGCCAGGGAAAATCACCCATCAGGGCTTCTTGCCGGGAAGATAAGGGAACGCGGTAACGTTATCGCCTAAATCAGAAATACGGGCACTGCCTTTTTCCGTCACGGCATCAATACGAATAATCGCCTGTAGAGGGATAAAACTGCGGCTAACCCCGGAGAATTCCGTTTTCAGTTTCTCGGTTGACGGGTCAACCAACACCGTCGACTGGCTATCAAACACAAAGTCGGCAATTTCAATAAAACCGAACAGGCTGCTCTGAACCAACTCACGCACGTAAAGCTGGTAATTCTTACCGTTGTTTATAAATTGAATACGATAAAGCGCGGATTCATTACTCATTCAACACAATGCTCCCTTCAGAGACTTTACGCCGTAAAAACGGGCGATAACATAACATGAAGCTCACGAAACACGCATCCGTCTCGCACCGTGTTGTTTAACTTCCTCACAATCCCCTACACTGAATAAAGAACGGTTTATTTTTATTCTGACGCAAACAAAAACACAAAAAGGACACGCTATGCTTTGGTCATTTATTGCTGTGCTTTTTTCTGGCTGGTTGTATGTAGACGCCAGCTATCGTGGTCCAACGTGGCAACGTTGGTTATTCAAACCCGTCACAATGCTACTGCTGCTAGCATTAGCCTGGCAGATGCCGCTGCTTGGCGTGCCAGGCTATCTGATTGTGCTGGGGTTACTGGCCACGCTGGTTGCAGACACGCTACTGTTGCTCCCAACCCAGCGCTTGCTTTATGCGTTTGGTGCCTATTTCCTCTCCCATCTGCTGTATACCATTAGCTTTTTTACCGGACAAATCGCGCTCACGTTCTTCTGGCCGCTGGCATTAACGCTCGTCATTTTGGCCGCGATCCTGATCGCCATTATCTGGGGACGATTGGAAGCACAGCGCTTGCCCGCCTGCGCGTTTATCATCATGACGACGCTGATGGTCTGGATTGCCGGTGAACGGTATTTTGCGCTGGGAACAAACGCGAACTTCTCCTTGCTGACGGGCACCGTACTGCTGTTTATCGCCCATGCAGCCTGGCTGATTCACCATTATCGTTTCCCGTTCCGCGCCCATCAGGCGATTGTGGCAGCGGGCTATTTTGGCGGCCATTTCCTGATCGTCCGTTCCCTTTATTTCTGACGTTCACGGCGCTTACGAAAGGCTGGCTAAGCATTGAGCGGCGGTGTAAAGTTTCTGATGAGAATAGCAATCACTAATATAGGAGGAAGAGATGCACTCTCATCAGCACCGCCACAGCGCTGAGAAATCAGCATGCTGTACTCATCACGCGCCACGCCGTACCGTACACAGCGCGAAAAGCTGCTGCAACGAGCACTCGCAGCATTCGAACCATGCAGACCACAGTTGCTGTTCAACCAGGCACACATCCGATGCCGCGGTTCAGACCGCATGTGGCACAGAGCAACATTCGTCAGACAGCGGCGGTAGCGCGGATTCAGACGACCCCGACAGCGGAGACAGCGACAGGCCCCGATCCCACCAGCGTTTCAGTTGGAAAATCAGCGGGATGGATTGTCCCAGCTGCGCACGTAAAATCGAAAATGCAGTAAAAAACCTCACCGGAATTGAACAAGCCAAAGTGTTGTTCGCCACCGAAAAACTGGTGGTTGACGCCTACACCGATAGTCGCCCTCAGATTCAACATGCCGTTCAGCAAGCGGGATTCACCTTGCAGGACACCGCGCTCCCCATCGCACCATCCGATACCTCTACCGTACGTCGTTTCGTGCATGAATATGGTTTCTTAATACTTTTCACTCTGCTGGCTGCTGCAAGCTGGGGACTTTCCCTGTTAAGCGAGCGTGGCGGGCAGATCGCGTTTATCGCAACCACGATTGTCGGGCTGATTCCGATACTGAAAAAAACGGTGCAACTCATTCGCACAGGTACACCCTTCGCGATTGAAACACTGATGAGCGTAGCTTCCATCGGGGCGCTCTTGATTGGCGCCACCACCGAAGCCACGGTCATTTTGCTGCTGTTTATGCTGGGCGAACACCTCGAATCTTACGCGGCAAACCGCGCACGACGTGGTGTAACGGCACTGATGGCGCTGCTTCCTGAAGACGCAACGGTTATCGGCAACGGGCAGCGACGCCTCGTTCCCGTTGCAAGTCTGGTTCCCGGCGATGTCATTGAAGTCGCTCCCGGTGGACGACTCCCTGCCGATGCCGAGCTATTGAACAGCGATGCCAGCTTTGATGAAAGTGCCCTGACCGGCGAATCGGTTCCCGTTGAGCGCACACCCGGTGAAAAAATTGCCGCTGGCAGCCTATGTGTCGATCGGGTCGTGCAGTTGCGTGTGGTTTCACAGCCGGGCAACAGCGCCATCGATCGCATTCTGCAACTGATAGAAGAAGCAGAAGAGCGCCGCGCACCGATAGAACGTTTCCTCGATAAGTTCAGCCGCTACTACACGCCAGCCATCATGCTGCTGTCACTGTTGGTGATTCTGGTTCCCCCATTACTGCTGGCACAGCCGTGGCAAGAGTGGATTTATCGCGGCCTGACGCTGCTGTTAATCGGTTGTCCGTGTGCACTGGTGATCTCAACGCCTGCGGCGATTACGTCTGGGCTGGCGGCGGCAACGCGCCGTGGGGCACTGATTAAAGGCGGTGCTGCGCTGGAATCGCTTGGCAATATCAAGACTATTGCGTTTGATAAGACGGGCACGCTGACGGAAGGCAAGCCACGGGTAACGGACGTGCTACCCGCCGCAGGTATTAGCGAAACGGCGCTGCTGACGCGCACCGCCGCAGTAGAGTCGGGTTCGCACCATCCGCTCGCCAAGGCCATCGTCCAACATGCGTTATCCAGCAGCACATTCCTCCCGATGGCGGAAAACCGCAAAGCGCTGGCAGGTGTCGGCGTTGAAGGCATGATAGGCGGCAAGCGAATTCAGGTTAGCGCACCGACTCGCGTCGCGTCCGGTTTGCTTGACGCCGCCTGGCTGCAACAAATTGATGCGCTGGAAAACGAAGGGAAAACCGTCGTGGTGGTGCAAGAAGACGACAGACTGCTCGGCTTGTTGGCGCTGAGCGATACGCTACGCCACGATGCGCGTGAAGCGCTGGATGCCTTACAACAGTTGGGGATACGTGGCGTCATGCTCACGGGGGATAATCCCCGCGCAGCAGCGGCGATTGCAGCGACATTAGGGATCGATTACCGAGCCAGCCTGCTCCCTGCCGACAAGGTTACAGCGGTCAGCGAACTGAGTAAGCAGCACCCCGTGGCGATGGTGGGCGACGGCATCAACGATGCACCGGCAATGAAAGCCGCAACAATCGGCATCGCAATGGGAAGCGGTACGGATGTGGCGCTGGAAACCGCCGATGCGGCATTAACACATAGCCGCCTGACCGGGCTGGCGGCCATGATCAGCCTGTCGCGTGCCACGCAGCGTAATATCCGTCAGAACATTGCCATCGCGCTAGGGCTGAAAGCGGTATTTCTGGTCACCAGTATTCTCGGTATTACCGGGCTATGGCTGGCGGTGCTGGCCGATTCCGGCGCAACGGCACTGGTCACCGCCAACGCGCTGCGGCTGCTGAGAAAACAGGACTAACATTACCGTTGCTGGCTGTTGGTTGAAGGATCGAGAAACACGGAGCGACAACGGGGCGAGGCTCAGAGATGAGCCGAGTATTGCCAACGCACCTGCGGCTTGAAGTATGACGAGGATCAGTGACCCTTGCGCAGCAGATACCGATAGGGAACCTGTTCGGTCTCCTGCGCCAGAAGCTCATGCTCCATATACACGCAAAAACCGGGAATATCGCGGGTGGTGGCCGGATCGTCGGCAATAATCAGCAGCGTTTGCCCGGTTTCCATCTGGCGTACCGTCTTACGCACCATCATTACAGGCTCAGGGCAACGCAGCCCCTGAGCATCAAGGGTTTTATCCGGGTTGGTAAAGGGATCGGTCATCAACGTTCTCAGTGCTGGAATCAAAAAACTGCCTTAGTTTACGCGGAGGATTTCCCGACGCAAGCAACGACAACGTTTGCGCATAAAACCCCCCTCTTTTATCAGCAAAACACATTGCATTAGCGAGGTAATTGCGTATTATCCCGCCGCGTTGCAGCATAAATCTGCACGTTATTCCTTGGGTTCCCTAACCCCAATAACCAAAAAGGTCACATTATGTATTGTTTCACTCCCCAGCAGCGGCTTACGGCGCTGATCTGGCTATCGTTGTTCCATGTCCTGATCATTACATCGAGTAATTATCTGGTGCAGCTCCCGGTATTGATTTTCGGTTTTCATACCACCTGGGGGGCGTTTACCTTTCCGTTTATTTTCCTGGCAACTGACCTGACGGTTCGGGTTTTCGGTGCGCCGCTGGCGCGTCGTATTATTCTGACCGTGATGGTGCCAGCGCTGGTGATTTCCTATCTGGTTTCATCACTGTTTTATCAGGGATCGTGGCAGTCGTTCGAGGCATTAAGCCAAGTAAATATCGTCGTGGCACGTATCGCCTGCGCCAGCTTCATGGCGTATGTTCTCGGCCAGATTCTGGATGTTCACGTCTTCAATCGACTGCGTCAGAAGCGCGCGTGGTGGGTCGCTCCAGCCGTTTCAACCGTATTTGGTAATTTCAGCGACACGCTGGCCTTTTTCTTCATCGCGTTTTACCGCAGCACCGATGTTTTCATGGCTGCAAACTGGGTCGAAATTGCGATGGTGGATTATGCCTTCAAACTGCTGATTAGCCTGGCATTTTTCCTGCCGATGTACGGCGTGATGCTGAACATGGTGCTCAAACGCCTAAGCGAGCAGAAAGGCACTCACGACTATCAATCCGCCAGCAGTCACAATTAATGTTTATCGGGCGGCGATTCATGCCGCCTTTTTCCTTTAAGCCACTCATCATTTTGTAAAAATAACGCAGCCTCAAACAACGGTTTGCAACAACAAAATGCTTGTTTTTGCTATCTGAATAGGGTGCCATACTGTTATTACCTGTCTAAAAAGATTACCTGTTAAAAAACGAGAGAAAGGGATCCTATGTCGAATGTAATCAAATACCTCGGTGTCGGCGTGCTTGTCGGCTTGCTTGCCGCCTGTGATGGCAAAACGGATGACGCTGCAAAAGCAGGTGCACAAGATAAACCTGCCGCAGAAGCCAACGCGAGCCAGAACGTCGAATTAATGGATGGCAAGGTGGCATTTACCCTGCCGGCCGATATGCGTGATCAAAGCGGTAAAGTGGGCACACAGGCGAACAATATGCACGTTTACGCCAATGACAACGGGCAGAAAGCGGTCATCGTGATTCTGGGCGACAACACTACGGAAGAGCTGACCGTGCTGGCGCAGCGTCTGGAAGATCAGCAACGCACGCGTGACGCCAATCTTCAGGTTGTCACCAACAAAACCATCGATGTTGACGGCAAAAAGCTGCAACAGCTGGACAGTATTATCACCAGCAGCGGACAGCAGGCTTATTCCTCCGTGGTGTTGGGGAAAGTGGAAAACCAACTGCTAACCTTGCAAATCACGCTGCCAGCCAACAATCAACAACAGGCACAGAGCGAAGCAGAAGGCATTATCCACACCCTGAAGCTAAAATAATCCCCCAATCCGTCTCTTAATAAATCCCCAGCGTATTGGGGATTTAGGCTCCTGCCAGCTTAGCGTTTAACCTGAAAAGCACAGCATCTCTTACCGATACCTACGTGGGAGAGAGAGCATCCCTCTTTCTCGTCGCCTTTACTTAAAAATGAAATTATTTCAATACTAATCAATTGATTAGTCTGTTTTCAGTCCTTTCTTCGTACTATTGGTTTTTACTTCACCTGCTATCCTTCCCTCGCTATTATTTATCAACAGGACTCACGTCAAAGATGTGACAGGGAACGTTTTCATTATTCTGCCAACCGTCTAAAACCCGCGTTCTGCTTGCTTTTTACCGTGTGGTGAACACACCGACTCTCTGCTTAACCTGAATTTTTTGCGTTTCCTCCAGCGTGGCGTTTAGCCAACATGAGCTGTGGTGTGAGCGGGCTTAGACCACAGTTCAGGTTTTCATTTTAATCAGGGTCGCGGTGGCGCTCTGGAAGAGTCTGCTGCGTGCGGTAGCCATGGAACAGCACAAGGATAATAAGGAGAAGCTCAGTGGCAAACAGTACAGGATTACAGTTCACCGTAAAGATTGGCGCGCTGGAGGCAGGCACCTTTGCGGTGGTGGATTTCAGGCTGGACGAGGGGCTGAACCGGCCTTTCAGCCTGTCACTGAGTCTGGCGAGCGCGTTGCCGGATGTGGATTTCGGCGCGGTGCTGGATCAGCCGTGCGAGCTGCTGATTTGGTATGAGGGTGAGTTAAAACGCCGGGTCAGCGGGATTATCAGTGGATTCACGCAGGGCGATACCGGATTCCGGCGCACGCGCTATCAGGCGGAAGTGCGTCCGGCGCTGTGGCGACTGGGGCTACGCACCAACGCCCGCATTTTTCAGGCGCAGAAGCCGGAAACGATTATCGGTACATTGCTGGAAGAAGCCGGTATCACCGACTATGCCTTTGCGCTGCGCCATGAGCACGCGGTGCGGGAATACTGCGTGCAGTATCGGGAAAGCGACCTGGCCTTTATCACCCGTCTGGCAGCGGAAGAGGGATTGTACTTCTTCCACGAGTACGAAGAAGGTAAGCACCGGGTGGTGTTTGCCGACGATGCGGGAGCGCTGACTAAAGGGTCGTCGCTGTTCTTCAATCTGGCGACGCAGGGGCTGAGCGAGGGCGAATATGTGCGACGCTTCCACTACGCGGAGCGGGTGAGCACCGCCGAAGTCGAGCTGAAAGACTACAGCTTCAAGACACCAGCTTACGGCCTGTCGCACAAGAAGATGAGCGGCGAGCTGGCACACCAGCGTGAAAGCTATCAGCATTACGACTATCCGGGGCGCTATAAAC
>NZ_JQHM01000021.1 GCF_000749845.1 Pectobacterium betavasculorum
GCCAGACTCAGTGACAGGCTGAAAGGCCGGTTCAACCCCTCATCCAGCCTGAAATCCACCACCGCAAAGGTGCCTGCCTCCAGCGCGCCAACCTTTACGGTGAACTGTAATCCTGTACTGTTTGCCATCGGCCTCTCCTTGTTTACGTTAATAAAATACGGCGTTGATAAGGCTCCATATTGGCTAAAACGCGCTGAGGTGAAATGCGTAAAAAGTTTACGTTAAGCAAAAATTCGCTCGATAGAGACAAGAACGTCGCAGGGGGAGGCAGTTTGAAGAGAATAATGAAAACGTTCCATGTGACACCTTTGACGCTATTCCCGTTGAGAAAATACGACTAAAGGATAACAAAATGTTCGCAGAGCCAATAGCACAGAAAAAGGACTAAAACCAAGCAAGCTCATTGATTAATAATAATATAATATCATAAGTGATAAATTAGATGGCAAATCAAAAAGTCGCAATTATCATCGGAGAACAAGGTATCCACTTGTTCTCCGATGATGGATAAACTATTTGCATCCGTGCAATAAGAGTGTAAAACCCTACGAGCTACCGCTCCAGCTTCGGATACGCATCGGCGATTTTATCGCCGGTAAAATGGGCGATCCAGCCTTCCGGGTTATCGAACAGGCGGATAGCGGTGAAATGCGGTTCAGGCCCCATATCAAACCAGTGCGCCGTGCCTGCCGGTACGGACAGCAAATCGTTCTTCTCACACAGAATCTGGTAAATCTTGCCGTTCAGATGCAGACAGAACAGCCCGGCGCCTTCCACGAAAAAGCGCACCTCATCTTCGTGGTGGACGTGCTCGGATAAAAACTTGGTACGTAGCTCCGCACGCTGTGGATTGTCAGAGCGCATGCTGATGACATCCCAACTCTGATAGCCTTTTTCTGCCACCAGTTTATCGATTTCATGCTGATAGGCTGCCAGCACTTCCTCAGACGATGGGGCGTCGCTCAGCTTTTGACTGGCTTCCCAGCGCTCAAAACGCACGCCAATGTCGTTCAGTTGTTTCTGAATCGCGTCGGCATCCTGACTTTGCCAAATCGGCTGGCTTGCATCGCTGTCGCTAAAAATGGTTAATCCACTCATTGGCCATACTCCGGTAAGTCGATCTGGTCAAAACGTGCCACCTGACGGTGACGGCTTACGCTATCCGCATCATCACGAATAAGCTGACAGGTGTGCCAACCGGCTTCCTGCGCGGCATCCAGTTCCTGACGAATGTCCGACAGAAACAGTAATTGCTCAGCAGGGATCCCACTGGCTTGTGCAATGGCGCGATAAGAATCTGTCTCTCGTTTCGCGCCGACGCGGGTATCAAAATAGTCGCTGAACAGTGGGCGCAGATCGCCCGCATTGCTGTAACCAAACAGCAACTGCTGCGCTTCCACCGAACCTGACGAGTAAACATACAGGCGCAGGCCTTGCCGCTGCCATGCAGCGAGCTGCGTCGCGACGTCAGGATACAAATGCCCCTGAAAATCACCGTTACGGTAGCCCGCACGCCAGATGATGCCCTGCAACAGCTTCAGCGCCGTGGATTTACGGTCTTCATCCATAAACTGGTACAGAGCGGTAATCAGCGCATCGCTATTCGCATCAGGCTGACCCAGTTCCTGACGCAGCGCGTTCAACGCCTGCGCGATCTCAGGATCGCTGTCGTGCTGTCGCACCGTGTCGGCCAGACGCTCACGGGCATAAGGGAACAGCACACGGTGAACAAAACGGATATCGCTGGTGGTGCCTTCAATATCGGTCACAATCGCCTTAATCACGCTTTCACCTCCAGCAGTCGGCGCTGCAATTCGCACTGGAACAGGAACTCTAGCCCTTCCAGATGACGACGCGCTTCTTTCACCGTCGCGCCCCAGCAGTAAAGGCCGTGGCCGCGCACCAGAAAGCCGTAACGCAGCGGCGTGTGGCCAGCAAACTCGGTTACCCGCTGTGCCAGCGCTGGAATATCCTGATCGTTATCGAATATTGGGATCGCCACACGATCCAAATGGGTCGTTTGCCCCGCCAGCGACTTTTGCATTTCGTAGCCGTGCAACACCAGCTCAGCGCCTTTCTCTACCCGAGACAGCACCGTCGCGTTCACCGAGTGCGTGTGCAGTACCGCGCCGATAGTCTCCTCGCGGCGATACAACAGCGTATGCAGCCCCGTTTCCGCCGACGGCGTACGGCCGCTCGGCACATGGTTAGTGGCAATCTCCACCCGCAGGAAATCCTCTGCCTGAAGGCTGCCTTTGTCTTTACCCGATTCGGTAATCAGGCACTGCGCGTCATCCAGGCGTACGGACATATTGCCGCCCGTCGCCGGACACCAGCCTTTCTCGCCGATCCAGTGGCAGGCCGCAAGCAGCGCCGTCAATTGTTGATTTTCAGTCATGAGGCTTCCCGTTTTTTGTCCATTTTTCTAAAAATTTTTAGAAAATTTTCTGGAGGTTTAGACGCTTTTGTTATGTCTTAGCATATAAAAGCATTTAGCCGTTTAAACGTCCAAGCGTCTTGATTGCCAAATACTAACAGCATGTTATATTACCAAGCAATACAGGCTTGCAGGAGTCCCACCCGCTATGAGCGCCGCTCTGATCCTCGACAGTAAACTGCCTTCGCTAGGCACCACCATTTTTACCCAGATGAGCGCACTGGCCCAACAGCATCAGGCCATCAATCTATCACAAGGTTTCCCTGATTTTGACGGCCCGGAATATTTACAGCAGCGGCTGGCTTATCACGTCAGTCAGGGCGCAAACCAATATGCGCCGATGACCGGCGTCGCGCCGCTGCGTCAGGCCATTGCCGAAAAAACGCAAGAACTGTATGGCTGGAAGCCGGATGCCGATAGCGAAGTGACTGTCACGGCAGGTGCCACCGAAGCGCTGTTTGCCGCCATTGCCGCACTGGTGCGCCCCGGCGACGAAGTGATTTGTTTCGATCCCAGCTATGACAGCTACGCGCCCGCCGTTACGTTGGCTGGCGGCGTACTCAAACGCATCGCCTTGCAGCCACCCGCATTTCGCGTGGATTGGTCATCTTTTACCGACGTGCTGAGCGATCGCACTCGGTTGGTGATTCTGAACACGCCGCACAATCCGTCCGCCACCGTCTGGCAGAAAGCCGATTTTGAGCAGCTATGGCAGGCGATTGCCACGAGTAATATTTTCGTACTGAGTGATGAAGTCTACGAGCATATCTGCTTTGATAGCGAAGGACACGCTAGCGTGCTGGCACACCCTTTGCTACGTCAACGCGCTATCGCCGTCTCATCATTCGGTAAAACCTTCCACATGACCGGTTGGAAAGTGGGCTACTGTGTCGCACCAGCGGCGTTGAGCGCGGAAGTGCGTAAGGTTCACCAGTATCTGACGTTCTCCGTGAACACGCCTGCTCAGTTCGCCATCGCCGATATGCTACGGGAACAGCCGCAACACTGGCGCGAACTGCCCGACTTTTACCGTGCGCGCCGCGATCGTTTCATCAACGCGCTGAAAGGTAGCCGTTTCGAGATTCTCCCCTGCGAAGGCACTTACTTCCTGCTGGCGGACTATAAGGCGATTTCTACTCTGGACGATGTCAGCTTCTGCCGCTGGCTGACCGAGCACGTTGGCGTTGCCGCCATTCCGCTCTCCGTCTTTTGCGCCGATCCGTTCCCACATACGTTGATTCGGCTATGCTTTGCTAAACAGGAAGCAACGTTGGATGCCGCTGCGGAGCGTTTATGTCGACTTTAAAGATCTCACTGCTGCAACAACCATTAGTCTGGCGCGATGGGGAAGCCAACCTGCGTCATTTCGATACGTTATTGCCGGAGCTTGTGGGTCGTGATGTGATTGTGTTGCCGGAGATGTTCACCACCGGCTTTGCGATGGAAGCGGCCAAAGGCAGTCTGGATCAATCGGTCGTAGAAACGTGGCTACACCAGTGGGCGCAGAAAACCAATGCACTGATCGGCGGCAGCGTCGCGGTGAATACGCCAAAAGGCGCAGTGAACCGTTTCCTGTTAGTGGATCCGCACGGCCACATGTATCACTACGATAAACGCCATCTGTTCCGCATGGCAGATGAACATCACCACTATCAGGCGGGCACAGAGCGGGTCACTCTTGAATGGCGCGGCTGGCGCATCTGCCCGATGATCTGCTACGACTTACGTTTCCCGGTGTGGTCGCGCAACCGGCAGGACTACGATCTGGCACTGTATGTCGCCAACTGGCCAGCACCACGTGCAGCACACTGGCAAACGCTGCTGGCGGCGCGCGCTATTGAGAATCAGGCCTATGTTGCGGGCTGCAACCGCGTCGGCACCGACGGCAACGGCCACAGCTACCGTGGCGATAGCCTGATTATTAACGCTCAAGGGGAAATTTTGGCGTCTGCCGCCCCCAACCAGCCCGCTCAGCTAGACGCCGAACTGTCGCTGGAAGCACTACAAAGCTATCGGGAATCCTTTCCTGCCTGGCGCGATGCCGATCGCTTTACGCTCTAGTGGCTGTAGCTGTCGTTACTGTGCAGAGGCGTGGTAGAACACCGCCTGATAGAACGCCTGTAGCGCCAGCGCCACATCTGCTGTAGTAACGGATTCGTCAGGATGGTGGCTGATGCCGCCGCGACAGCGGACAAACAGCATCGCCACCGGCCAGCGTTCGGCAACCGCGATAGCATCGTGCCCTGCGCCACTCGGCAGCATGAACGTTTTTCCCTGTACCTGCGTCACCGCCTCATTTAATACCGACTGCAAGGCGGGATCGCAACGGGTCGCCGCAATGCGATAATACTCTTCGGCACTGAACTGGCAGCCGCGTCGATGCGCGATATCCTGTGCCAGCTTCAGCAGTTTTTGTAGCAACGCATCCAGCGGCACGTCCTCCGGCCCACGAATATCCAGCGTCATCTTCACTTCACCGGGGATCACGTTCGCCGCGCCCGGTAAGCATTGTAACGTGCCAAACGTAGCAACCAGATGAGGATCGCTTTCACGAGTCACCCGCTCTGCCTGCGCCATCCAGTCCGCCGCCGCCGCTAGCGCATCCTGCCGTTGCGTCATCGGCACCGTTCCTGCATGCCCCGCCAGACCGAGAAACGTGCAGTTAAGCCGCCGCGCTCCGTTGATTGCAGTGACCACGCCCAGCGCCAGTTCCTGCTGTTCCAGACATGGCCCCTGCTCGATGTGCAGTTCCAAATAGGCGACGATATCACTGACCGGGCGCGCCGCCTGCGCCACCTGAAGCGGATCCAGCCCTGCGATGGTTAATGCCTGCGCCACGCTGGTCCCCTCAGCATCCTGACAGTCCAGCCAGTTTTCCGGCCAGGTGCCCGTCAAGCCTCGGCTACCCAGCAGGGTAATGCCAAAACGTGTGCCTTCCTCATCGCCGAAGCCGACGATTTCCAGCGCCACGGGCAACCGAATTCCCTGTTGATGAAACGTGCGTACCACTTCAATCGCCGTCAATACGCCCAACATACCGTCGTAGCGTCCGGCATTGCGCACCGTGTCCAGATGCGACCCCAGCAGCAGCGCGGGTGCATCCGGCGTCAGCCCGTCATAGCGGCCGCAAATATTGCCAACGCTGTCCTGCCAGACGTTCATTCCCGCCTCGCACATCCACTCTCCCACCAGCCTATTGGCACGCAGGTGTTCCAGCGACAGGTAAACACGGGTCAGTTGACCGGGCGTTTCGCTAATTTCAGCCAGCGCATCGCAGCGCGACATAATCTGTTCAGCGGCAGCCTGTGCAGCAGACGACGACAGTAGAGGTTCACTCATGCATGCTCCTCGTTCACCGCGTAGCTGTTCCAGGCGGCTTGCATGGCCTCGCCCTGAACGGTGTGGAAGCCAAGACGATTCAGCACCGCCTCCAGCGCCGTTAACGTTTGCATCACGCAGTCTTTGCGTGCGTTATACCCCATGGTGCCAATACGCCAGATCTTGCCCTGAAGCGGGCCAAACGAAGTGCCGATCTCAATGGCAAAGTCTTCCAGCAGCAGCTTACGCACCTGTTCGCCGTGAACGCCGTCAGGAATCACCACGCCCAGTACGTTATTCATTTTGTGGCTGAGATCGCCAAAGGTTTCCAGTCCCATTCCCTGAATCCCCGCCACCAGCGCATTACCGTGTAGCGCATGGCGGACAATGCTACGATCCAACCCTTCTTCAAGGATCACCCGCGCGCACTCACGCGCAGCGAACAACATGCTTGTCGCTTCGGTGTGGTGATTCAGGCGCTCTGGCCCCCAGTAATCCATCACCATGCCCAGATCGAAATAGTTGGAATAGATCATCTCGTCGTCTCCGTCCTGATGCGCGTCCGTTCTGATCCCCTGCTCGACGCATTTACGGCGACGGATCACCGCTTCCATCTGCGGGCTCAATGTAATGGGCGAGCTGCCAGACGGCCCGCCCAGACACTTCTGTAATCCAGCGGAAACGGCATCCAAACCCCATTTATCGGTTTCCAGTGGATTACCGCCAAAAGACGCCGTGGCATCGGTATAGAACAGCACGCCGTGGCGGCGACAAATCTCGCCTAGTTCCTCCAGCGGTTGCAGCATGGTGGTCGACGTGTCGCCCTGCACCGTCAGTAGCAGACGCGGGCGCACCGTTTTAATCGCATCTTCGATCTGGTCAGGCGAGAACACCTCACCCCACGGCACTTCAATGGTATGAACCTCAGCACGACAGCGGCGGGCAATCTCACACAGCAAATGACCAAAACGTCCAAACACCGGTACCAGCACCTTATCGCCAGGACGGATCGCCGACAGCAGAATCGCTTCGATGCCCGCGCGTGAAGTGCCGTCCACCAGCATCGTCCAGCGATTTTCCGTACGGAAAAGCTGACGATAGAGTTCCATGACCTGATTCATATAATGGGTCATTGCGGGGTCATACTGACCAACCAACTGGCTGGCCATTGCCCGTAATACGCGTGGATCGGCGTTGATCGGTCCCGGTCCCATCAACAGGCGATGGGGTGGGTTAATTTGCGCGTACAGTTCGCTGCTCATGGTTATTGCTCCAGACTTTTGTTTCGACTTACACATTCGAAGAGAGTAATTATGCTTCCGATAATCCCCGGACCGAGGCGATAAACTGTTTCAATTCACGGGTCTGCGGGTTAGCAAACAGTGTCTTACTGTCACCCTGCTCCCAGACCGTGCCCTGATGCATAAACACCACACGGTCCCCTACTTCACGGGCAAAGTTCATTTCATGCGTGACCAGAATCAGCGTCATACCTTCTGCGGCAAGCTGTTCCAGTACCTTCAACACTTCGCCGACTAATTCAGGATCGAGTGCCGAGGTAATTTCGTCACACAGCAGGACTTTTGGGTTCATCGCCAGTGCGCGGGCAATCGCCACACGCTGCTGCTGACCGCCTGACAGATTGGCGGGATAATAATGTATACGTTCACCCAGTCCGACCTTGTTGAGCATCTGTTCACCTAATTCCTGACACTCCGCCGCGCTTTTACCCAGCACGCGACGCGGTGCCAGCATTACGTTTTCCAGCGCCGTCATGTGCGGAAACAGATTGAAGTTCTGGAACACCATCCCGACCGAGCGGCTGATCTCCCGCGCCTGCGAATCCCTGTCGGTGACCGTCATCCCGCCCAGCTTGATGCTACCGTCCTGATAACCTTCCAGACCATTTATGCAGCGCAGTAGCGTGCTCTTACCGGAGCCGCTGCGCCCGATGATCGAAATGACCTCTCCCATTTCGATATCCAGATCCACGCCTTTCAGAACATGGTTCTGACCGTAATATTTTTGAACCTGATTAATGGTGATGAGCGGCATTGAATTTCTTCTCCAAATAGCGGCTGTAGTAAGAGAGCGGGTAGCACATCAGGAAATAGCCCAGCGCCACCAAGCCAAACACTTTAAACGGCTGATAGGTCACGTTATTCAACATGGTTCCCGCTTTGGTCAGTTCGATAAACCCGATGATCGACGCCAGCGCGGTGCCTTTGATCACCTGCACAGAAAACCCAACGGTAGGCGCGATGGCGATACGCATCGCCTGCGGCGCAATCACCCGATAGAGCGTCTGACCAAAATCCAACCCGAGACAGCGCGACGCTTCCCACTGCCCTTTCGGTAGCGCTTCCACGCTGCCACACCAGATATCGACCAGAAAAGCGCTGGTAAATAGCGTCAGCGCCAATGCCGCCGCCGTCCAGGGGCTTACATCAATACCGAACAACGCCAGCCCGAAAAACGCGAGAAACAGCTGCATCAACAGCGGCGTGCCCTGAAATAACTCGGAATACAGATGGACAAAGCGCGTCGCCCATTTGCGTTTGGTCAGCCGCAACAGCATGAGCGGAAACGTCACCAGCGCACCGCCGATAAAGGCCGTCAGTGACAATAGCAGCGTCCAGCGCGCCGCCAGCAGCAGGTTGCGCACAATATCCCAATCGGTAAATGTCATGATTGCTGACTCCCTAAGAAACGCCGCCCCGCCAGCAGTAAGAGTTGCCGCATCAGAACAGACAACACGAGGTAACACAGCGTAGTCGCCAGATACACTTCAAAGCTCAAGAACGTACGGGACTGAATCAGGTTGGCGGCAAAGGTCAATTCCTCGTAGGAAACCTGCGACACCACCGACGATCCCAGCATGACAATGATGCACTGGCTGACCAGCGCCGGATAAATCCGTTGAAGCGCTGGTGGTAAAATCACGCGCAGAAAAGTCTGCATCCGCGTTAACCCCAGTACGCGAGCGGCTTCCCACTGACCTTTTGGTGTCACCTGAATCCCCGCGCGGATAATTTCAGTGCTGTACGCGCCAAGATTAATCAACATCGCTAACAGCGCAGCCTCCCCGGCCGTCAGTTTCCAACCCAAACTCGGCAAGCCGAAGACGATAAAAAACAGTTGAACCACAAACGGTGTATTACGAATCAGCTCGACGTAGATCCCCCATAGCCGGCTCAGCAGGGTGGGCTTGCCACTACGCAAGGCCGCACCGCAGATACCGATGGCGATACCGCCGAGGGTTGCCATTACCGTCAGCTCAATGGTGACCCACAACCCCGCCAGTAGCTCAGGCCAGAACGGTAACAGTGCGGAAAAATTAAGCTGATAGGTCATGGCGCGCTCCCATTACGCTTTGATGCTGGCTGGCAGCGGTGCTTTCAGCCATTTTTCCGATAGGCTATTGAGCGTATCGTCCTTCAACGCCTGCTCAATCAACGCGTCGACTTTCGCTTTCAGCGCAGGCTCGTCTTTCTTCAGCCCGATGTAGCACGGTGAATCTTTCAGCATAAACTTCGCAACGGGGGCTTTAGTCGGGTTCTGCTCGGTGATAGCAGCGACAACCAGATTACCCGTGGCGACAAATTCCACCTGTCCTGACAGATACGCCGACAGCGTGGTGTTGTTGTCTTCGTAGCGCTTAATCTGTGCGGCTTTCGGTGCCGTATCCGTCAAGACCATATCTTCTACCGCACCACGTGTGACGCCAATACTCTTCCCTTCCAGCGCTTCCGACGAGGCTAACGCGCTGTCTTTCGGCCCGAAGACCCCCAGAAAGAACGGTGCATAAGCGCGGCTAAAATCGATCACTTTTTCACGCTCGGCATTTTTTCCCAGGCTGGAGATCACCAGATCGACCTTGTTGGTTTGCAGATATGGCACGCGGTTGGCGCTGGTTACCGGCACCAGTTGCAACTTTAGTTTCATCTCTTTCGCCAGATAGCGAGCAATATCGATGTCATAACCCTGCGGTTGCAGATCGGTACCCACCGATCCAAACGGAGGGAAATCCTGCGGCACCGCGACGCGCAGCACACCGCGCTTCTCGATATCCTGCAACTGATCGGCCATCGCGCTACCAGCCTGAACCAGTAACATTGCCGCGCCCATCATCGCCAGTAACCCTTTTTTGATGCCCAGTTTATTGATCAACATCGTCTCTGCCCCCGGTTAGTGTAATTGAAACGAAAGATTCTTTAAAAACAAAAATTGAAACTATCGTTACAAACACTAAGCAAGGAATGTGCCAGATTCCATTCGTATTCTTGGCGATGAGGAACAATGTAGAAGGTCAGGGAATTGTGCTAAAACATGTCATTGCTGTGGATATGGATATGCGATATCGGTGAAAAATGTCGTGCGTGATTGCAGAGAGATAATTTATGCAACTCATGCACTACGCCCGACGTAGGGCTGCTCAGTCGCCGCAGCCCTACGAACCCTGGCTTTCGGCGTGAATTATGCCGCTACGCGGTACATTCGAAACGCATGTCATCCTGCCGAACCGCCTGTGACGCGCTCCCGACGCGGCACAGGCTTTCGCAGCGTCCATGCTGCTCATTCGGGATGCCCCACGTTTCTCATCATAATTTTTTACGCCTATGAACAGACAACAGCAGGAAGCAATCCACAGCGCTATGTCACAAAAATAATCCGGTCTTATCACGCCCGAAACAAGCCACATGACAGATAAGAACATCAATTAATTCGCACCATTTAAGTGCAAAAGCACCATCCCAACGCACCATTAGCGTTGCTCAAGCTCATCCAGTTCACCATAAAGATCCGCGATCTGGTGGATGCGTTGGCGTCCGTCACGCAACATTTCATGCAACAGCGCGTTGCTGATCACATTTACCAGACTCATGGCAGACGAATAGCTGTCAAACGCCGAGACGCTGTCCAGCGGGACGCACAGCGACCAGGTTGCCAATGACATCAGCGCACTAACCTGAGGTTCGCAGAGCAGCAGCACGGGCACACCGCGTTTTTGCAGTTGTGCCAGCAGCGGCTGAATCAGGCGTGGACGGCGGCGAAAGGCCACCACAATCACGACATCCTGTGCAGTGAGATCGACCAGTTCTTCGGATAGCGTCTGCCCCGGCTGCGTCAACAGCGTCACCTGTTGGCGAATCTGAAGCAGTTGCTGGCGCAGGTGCAGCGCTACCGGATAGCTGTTACGCAGCCCAATCAGGCACAGGCGCTGCGCCTGCATCAACGCCTGAATCACGGCACCAAACTGTACGGGGTCAATCAGGTTGATCCATTGCGTCAGGTTCGCCATTTCCTGCTTGTAATGCCGCGCTAGCAGCGTATTCCCCTGCACGGCATCGCGATTATCCGCCAGCGGCATCCCACTCTGACGCAGCGTTCTGAGTTCATCACGCATATCACGATAGCTGGGGTAGCCCAGTCGTTTGAACAAGCGGCTAACCGTCGCTTTGGAGGCACCGCTCAACCGCGCCAGCTCGGCGCTGTTGTAGCCGATCAGATCGTCAAAGTGATCGAAGATGAAATCCGCGACGCGCTGTTCCTGCGGTGAAAGCTCGCTATAGCGATCCCGTAATCGTTCATCTATCTGCATCATCGTCTCTCGTCCGTTGCACTTGCTGTAACGTTTGTTTCATTGCGCAGAACATAGCACAGGATTGTCAGGATGATATAGGTACGCATACCGACTTCACATCGCACCGCAAAACTGGAATGCCGTTTGCTTGTAGCTAAGGTTAATAGAGCAACTCATACTACCCGACATAAAAAGGAATATAGAAATGATGCAAAGTAATACCGCCCCGCTAGGCATGGCGGTGGCACCTCATCATTTAGCCAGCGCCAGCGCATTGGCTGTTCTGCGTGAGGGCGGCAACGCCATTGAAGCCATGGTCGCCGCGGCAGCAACCATTGCCGTGGTATATCCGCATATGAACGGAATCGGCGGCGATGGTTTCTGGCTGATTGTGCCACCACGTGGCGAACCTATTGCCATTGATGCCAGCGGTGCGGCGGGATCGCTGGCCTGTCGCGAGTGGTATCAGGGCGAAAGCCGCATTCCACACCGTGGCCCCAAAGCGGCACTAACGGTCGCGGGCACCGTCGGTGGCTGGCAGGAAGCACTAGAATTCTCTCAGGAACTGGGAGGAGAGCCGTTACCGCTGGCTCGTTTACTGTCTGACGCGATTCGCTATGCGGCGGACGGCATTCCTGTCACGCAATCACAGGAAGATGCACTCACCCAGCGCTATCACGAACTGAGCGATTTTCCGGCTTTTAGCCAACTCTTTATGCCACAGGGAAATATCCCGCGTGCGGGCAGTCGTTTCACGCAGCCTGACTTAGCCGAGACCTTAACAACGCTGAGCATTGAAGGGCTAGACAGCTTTTATCGCGGCTCCATCGCCGCCCGCCTTTCGGCACAGATGGCGCAGCTCGGGATGCCGCTGACGGCTGACGATCTGGCAAATTACCGCGCCAAGCGGACAACGCCGCTGGTACTGAAACACAGCAAAGGCGACATCTATAACCTCGCGCCGCCGACTCAGGGTCTGGTGTCGCTCGCGATTCTCGGCCTGACCGATCATTTAGAAATGGAAGATCTGAACGATAGCCAGACGATCCATCGCATTGTCGAATCGACCAAGCTGGCGTTTGGCCTGCGTGACCGCTTTATTACCGATCCCAAGCTGATGACGCAAAATGTTCAGGCGTTGCTGGAAAACGATGCGCTCGGTGCACTGGCGCGGCAGGTCGATACCCGAAAAGCCGCATCGTGGGGAGAAGGCAAAGGCCCCGGCGACACCGTCTGGATGGGCGTATGCGACAGCAGTGGCCTATGCGTCTCTTTCATTCAAAGCATTTACCACGAATTCGGCAGCGGTGTTGTACTGCCTGGAACCGGCGTGCTCTGGCAGAACCGCGGAGCCTCGTTCAGCCTCGATCCAGCACACCTGTTAGCGTTGGAGCCAGGTAAGCAACCTTTTCATACCTTAAACCCCGCCGCCGCGCGTTTATCCGATGGACGGACGATGGTCTACGGCTCGATGGGCGGAGATGGACAGCCACAGACGCAGGCGGCCATCTTTATCCGTCATGTCCAGCAGGGGCAGCCGCTGCAACAGGCGATTACCGCTCCACGCTGGCTACTGGGGCGTACGTGGGGACAGTCTTCCGACACCCTAAAGATCGAAGATCGTTTTAAACCCGCCACCGTGGATGCACTGCGTCAGCTAGGGCACGACATCGAGCTATTGAGCAGCTTTAGCGAAACCGTCGGCCATGCGGGTGCCATCGTGCGTCACACCAACGGCATGCTGGAAGGTGCTTTCGATCCACGCAGCAACGGCAGCGCGGCAGGCTTCTAGTCCTACTTAACCGGGAGAAAACAGAATGACGATAACCGAACAAGACGCGCTGACAGCGTATCTACAACAGATGGAAGCACTGCTATCCCTGCAACTCAGCCAGGAACGGCATCAGGAACTGTTGGTGCAATTCAGCCGCATCCACGCCATGGCACAGCCGTTAATGGCATTCCCACTCGATGAACATCAGGAAATTGCCGGGGTTTATACGCTAGGAGTGTATACGCTATGAGTTTATACGCCAAGCGCACGTCCTCATCGTTATCCATACGGCAGATTCAACAAGGCTTGCGGGCGGGAACATTCTCGGCCAGAGAGCTTGCACAGCAGGCACTAGGCGCGATTGAGCAAACCAATCCGACGATTAATGCTTATACCCATGTCACTGGCGAACGTATGTTGGCAGAAGCTGAGCGTATCGACGCGTGCCGTCAGCGCGGGGAAACCTTACCCGCGCTGGCTGGCGTGCCTTATGCCGTCAAGAACCTGTTTGATGTCAGCGGCGAAACCACGCTGGCAGGTGCCGAACTTCTCAGCCAACGCCCACCCGCCGTGCAGGATGCCTTTGCCATCCGTCAGCTTACCCGTCAGGGCGCGCTGCTGTCCGGCATGTTGAATATGGACGCTTATGCCTACGGTTTTACCACCGAAAATAGCCATTACGGCCCCACGCGTAACCCGCTCGACACACAGCGTATCGCAGGGGGATCGTCTGGAGGATCGGCGGCCGCTGTCGCCGCAGGGCTGGTTAACTTCACCTTGGGCAGCGACACCAATGGCTCGATCCGCGTGCCGTCGTCGCTATGCGGCGTTTTCGGGCTAAAACCGACGTTTGGCCGTTTATCACGCCACGGAAGCCACCCGTTTGTCGCCAGCCTCGACCACATCGGCCCGTTCGCACGTACCGCGGACGATCTGGCTTTGGTGTTCGACGTGCTACAAGGTCGCGACAAGCACGATCGTTTTCAAGCCGAGCGGAAAACGCAACATACCGTCGAACAGTTGGAAGCAGGCAGTGACGGGCTACGCTATGCCGTGCTTGATGGCTACTTCTCCACATGGAGTAGCGAGGAGGCAAAAGCCGCCGTCTGCCAGATAGCTCAGGCTCTGGGCGCACAGGACAGCCTGACGTTAACCGACGCGGCACTGGCACGCAGCGCCGCCTTTATTCTGTCAGCCAGTGAAGGCGGGAACCAGTATTTGCCTGACTTACGTACTCAGCCTGAATGTTTCGAGCCACTGTCACGCGAACGGCTGTTGGCTGGCGCGATGATCCCCGCCGCCTGGTATGTGCAAGCCCAGCGCTTCCGTAACTATTTTCGTCAACAGACGCTGGCGTTGTTTGAACACACCGACCTGCTGATTGCCCCCGCGACGCCCTGCTCCGCAACGCTTATTGGGCAGGAAACCATACGCATTAATGATACCGATCTGCCCGTCCGCGCCAACATGGGCATGCTGACACAGCCGATCTCTTTTGTCGGTCTGCCCGTCGTGACGGTGCCAGTAGCAACCGCTAGCGGCCTGCCAATCGGTATTCAGATTATTGCCGCGCCATGGCGCGAGGATCTTTGTCTGCGGACGGCGTGGGCGCTTGAGCAGCAGGGCATCACCTATACCTTAGAGGAAAGAAAATATGTTGCCTGACGATATCAATCAGCCGGATGTGCTGGCCGATGTGACTGCCGCGTTTTATCGCTACGAAAAAGCCTTAACCGGTAACGACATTACGGTTCTGGATGAGCTGTTCTGGCACGATGAAAAAACCGTGCGCTACGGTGCGGGAGAAAACCTGTACGGGATCGAGGAAATCCGTGCCTTTCGCCTCGCTCGCCCCTCTGCTGGTCTGGACAGAGATCTGCGTAATACTGTCATCACCACCTACGGTCATGATATGGCCGTCGCCAGCACCGAGTTTACCCGCGCAGGCAGCACGAAAGTTGGCCGCCAAATGCAAACCTGGGTAAAAATGCCCGAAGGCTGGCGTATTGTCGCCGCCCATGTCAGCTTGATGAGTGAATGACAAAGGGGGATTTTCCCCCTCATCACCACGTCCACAAAATTCGACGTTCTAGGCTGGCGGTGGTACACCGCTTCAATATTGTATCCATCGGGGTCGCGTACGATAGTGCACGAAGCATCTCACCAAATTGGCACAGCAGCTCGACTTTATTACTCTGAAAAAATGAAGAATATATTATTCAGAACACTCTCATTTATTGGTGAGAATTAACACAATCATTTTACCCATTATATCTTTGCTATACTGCATAAAATACCGACAGATACCATAAGTAAAAAATGTACCTACGTCGGCCTATTCGGGTGTCTATAAGCCCAAAATTGTGATTTATTTATCATATTCTTCTATTAGTGGAATTCACTATAAATAGTGATTCATCCACAATCAGAAAAGGTTATATCATCCGTAAATACAATACGTAAAAACCAACAGGTAACGTACTGTTATAAAAAGAATTACCCTTCAAACAAAAAATCATAAAAATCACGTAAATCATGAAGATAACGTAGCAATAATCACGTTAATGCTATCGCGAATATTAACCACCGCGGAGGCAATATAGCCTAAATAATTCAAGTTTCAGGAAGGCGGCAAGAGAAGGAATCCCGATGAGCTTACTTAGGTAAGTGATTCGTGTGAGTGAACGCAGCCAACGCACATGCAACTTGAAGTATGAAAGATATAAAGGGTTGTCTCAGAATCTGAGTATGGTAGGGTAGATTATGTTTAATCATTATCAGGGTTACGTTATAGAATTATAAACGACACAGGAAAACAATAATTTCATGGCAATTAAACTTGAAGTAAAGAATCTTTATAAGATATTTGGCGAGCACCCGGACAGAGCATTTAAACTGATTGATAAAGGCCTGAGCAAAGATCAGGTATTTGAAAAAACAGGGCTTACTGTCGGGGTAAAAGATGCCAGTCTGGCCATTGAAGAAGGCGAGATATTTGTCATCATGGGATTATCCGGTTCCGGCAAATCAACCATGGTACGCCTTCTCAATCGTCTGATCGAACCCACTCGGGGTCAGGTGCTGATTGACGGTGAAGATATCTCCAGGATATCGGATACCGCGCTGCGCGACGTGCGTCGTAAGAAGATCAGTATGGTGTTCCAATCCTTTGCGCTCATGCCGCATCTGAATATCCTCAATAATACCGCGTTTGGTATGGAACTGGCTGGCGCGCCGAAAGCAGAGCGTGAGCAAAAAGCGCTGGATGCGTTGCAGCAGGTCGGCCTTGAAGCCTACGCAGCGTCTTACCCAGATGAACTGTCTGGCGGGATGCGACAGCGTGTTGGTCTGGCGCGTGCGTTAGCGAATGACCCCGATATCCTGTTGATGGATGAGGCATTCTCCGCGCTTGATCCGCTGATCCGTACTGAAATGCAGGATGAGTTAGTCAAACTCCAGTCTCGTCATCAACGCACTATCGTCTTTATCTCACACGATCTGGATGAAGCGATGCGCATCGGTGACCGGATTGCCATCATGCACGGCGGTGAAGTGATTCAGGTCGGTACACCCGATGAGATTCTGAATAACCCAGCCAATGATTATGTGCGCACCTTTTTCCGCGGTGTCGATATCAGCCACGTGTTTAGCGCCAAAGATATCGCCCGCCGTCGCCCGGTCACTCTAATCCGTAAAACCCCCGGCGTGGGGCCGCGTTCCGCGCTGAAAATCCTTCAGGACGAAGACCGTGATTACGGCTACGTACTGGAAGGTGGGAAACGCTTCATTGGCGTCGTGTCTATTGATTCACTGAAGCAGGCGCTGAAAGAACAGCAGCCGCTGGAACAGGCGTTACTGCCCGAACCGGTTCCCGTGCCCGCAGATATGTCACTCAACGAGCTGATCTCTCAGGTCGCACAGGCTCCCTGTGCCGTCCCTGTCGTCGGCGAGAATAATGAGTACATTGGCATCATTTCCAAAGGAATGCTGCTACAGGCACTGGATAAGGAAGGAGTGACCAATGAGTAAATCAACACCAAACCCGTGGGATAACACCACGGCACAAAATCAGCCTGCCGACCAAAATGCAACGCCTGAGCAGGGTAATAACACCGCGCAAAGCGATCCATGGGCAACCAGCTCGCAGAACCCGCCAGCCGAAAACGGTGCTGAGAGTTCTACACCAGCACAGCACGGTTCGATGCCGGATAGCGCACCGCAAAGCAGCGATCCCTGGTCTACCGGCACCACTGCGCCGGACGCATCAGCTAACGGTAGCGATGCCTGGAGCAGCGCTCCGGCTCCCGATGGTTCCACCGATGCCGCTCATCAGGCTGCGCAATCCGGCAGTGACTGGTTAAACAGCGCGGCTCCTGCGGCACCCGAGCATTTCAACCTGCTCGATCCGTTTAAGGACACGCTGATCCCACTGGACAGTTGGGTCACCCACGGTATCGACTGGGTTGTGCTGCACTTCAGACCTATCTTCCAGGGCATCCGCGTGCCGGTCGATTTTATTCTGGGCGGCTTCCAGCAGTTTCTGTTGGGAATGCCTGCGCCGATTGCCATTCTGGTGTTTTCGCTGATTGCCTGGCAGATGTCCAGCCTTGGTATGGGCGTGGCAACCCTCTTGTCTCTGATTGCGATTGGCGCGATTGGTGCCTGGTCGCAGGCCATGGTGACATTGGCGCTAGTGCTGACCGCGCTGTTTTTCTGCGTGCTCATCGGACTCCCCATGGGGATCTGGCTGGCGCGTAGCGAACGAGCTGCAAAGTTTATCCGGCCACTGCTAGACGCCATGCAGACTACGCCCGCGTTCGTCTATCTGGTGCCTATCGTTATGCTGTTCGGTATCGGTAACGTGCCGGGTGTCGTGGTAACGATTATCTTCGCCCTGCCACCGATTATTCGCTTAACGATTCTGGGTATTCGTCAGGTGCCAGCCGATCTGATTGAAGCCGCTGAGTCATTCGGTGCCAGCCCGCGCCAGATGCTGTTTAAGGTTCAGCTCCCGCTAGCCATGCCGACCATCATGGCCGGTGTTAACCAGACGCTGATGCTGGCGCTGTCGATGGTGGTTATCGCTTCGATGATAGCCGTAGGTGGTTTAGGCCAGATGGTACTGCGCGGCATTGGCCGTCTGGATATGGGTCTGGCTGCCGTTGGTGGTGTAGGGATTGTTATTCTGGCCATTATTCTTGACCGTCTTACCCAATCTCTGGGGCGAGATCGTCGCAGCAAGGGCAATAAAAGCTGGTACGCCAGCGGCCCGATTGGCCTGCTGACCCGTCCTTTCATCAAGCAGTAACGCTCTTCCCGCTTGTCTGGCATACGTCAGACAAGCGACGACGTTCACTAGTCGTTTTATCCACAATATTCATACTCGCGAATCAACGCACGATAAAAACAGAGGGAATCATGTCATGATGCCGAACACCAAACTTTGGGCCGCAGCCCTGACTACCGCACTGTTGAGTACGCAGGTTTATGCCGCCGACACCGCGCAACCCGGTAAAGGTATTTCCGTTATTCCGGTGCAAAGCACCATCTCCGAGGAAACGTTCCAGACGCTGCTGGTCAGTCGCGCGTTGGAAAAGCTGGGCTATGACGTGCAATCTCCGCGTGAAGTGGACTACAACGTCGCCTACACCTCAATCGCTTCTGGCGATGCAACGTTTATTGCAGTGAACTGGGATCCGCTACACGCAGACCAATATAAAGCTGCTGGTGGGGACGCGAAATTCTACCGTCAGGGTGAATATGTCTCCGGTGCCGCTCAGGGCTATCTGATCGACAAGAAAACCGCTGAAAAATACAAAATCACCAATATTTCGCAGCTAAAAGATCCGAAAATTGCCAAGCTTTTTGATACCAATGGCGACGGCAAAGCCGACCTGACGGGCTGTACACCAGGCTGGGGATGTGAAGCTGCCATCAACCATCACCTTCCAGCATATGGCTTAACCAACACGGTAGAGCATAATCAGGGCAACTATGCGGCGATGATCGCCGATACCATCACCCGTTACAAAGAAGGTAAACCGATTCTGTACTACACCTGGACACCGTACTGGGTGAGTGATGTGCTGGTTCCGGGGCGTGACGTGGTGTGGTTGCAGGTGCCTTTCTCTTCTCAACCGGGTGAAATGAAGGATGTCAGTACCAAACTGCCAAACGGTGCCGATTATGGCTTCCCCGTTAACACCATGAAGATTGCCGCGAATAAAGCATGGGCCGAGAAAAACCCCGCCGCGGCGAAGCTGTTCGCTATCATGAAGCTGCCGATTGCCGATGTGAATGCACAGAATCTACGTATGCATGAAGGTCAGGGTTCACAGAAAGATATCGAACGTCATGTTGATGGCTGGATCAAAGCCCACCAGCAGTTGTTTGACGGCTGGGTAAAAACTGCCGCCGATGCAGCGAAATAATCACCTGTAGACGAGCGCCCCTTTCCAACGAAAGGGGCGTTTTCATTGATGCGAAGCAAATCACGGCAGGTTAACGATTTCTATCCAGTTCGCGCCTTTTCCGGTCGGGTAGCGCCCTACTCGCACTAAATCTCCGTTGTCCTGATTGATGCGGTACACCGACAGCGACGTCGATTTTTCACCGCTGGCGATCAGGAATTTCCCGCTGGGATCAATTTGAATACCACGCGGCTACGTTTCCGTCGGGTAGCTCGTAATGTATTTCAACTGACCCGTTTTCGCATCAGACCGGCACTGTACGATTTGGTCGTGCCAAGGCTGCTGGCACATCCCATTAGCATTGCAATGCTTTTTCTCTTAACCACCTGATAGTGCTTAAACATAATATCCCCTGTCGATAGTGTTATGACGCTGGCGATAAGCTAAATCAATCTCAGCAAAAGCGAAACATCCCAGCATGTTTAAGAAGCGTAAAGATATTCTGGCATCTCATTAGGCTCTGCCGGATACTATAGACTCTGCTTTTAACATCATATTAACGTCCAAACACTATGTCTCTTCAGCAACAATCTGCATCCTCTCAGCCACAATCGGGACTCAGCCTGTCTTTGACCCTGATTATGTCTGTCGCGACTGGCCTTGCCGTCGCCAGTAACTATTATGCCCAGCCGCTGCTGGAGACTATTGCCAGAGCCTTTGCCCTTTCCGTCAATCAGGCGGGATTCATTGTCACCGCCGCGCAGTTAGGCTATGCCGTTGGCCTGTTGTTTTTGGTTCCGCTAGGAGATATGTTTGAACGCCGGACACTCATTGTCGGAATGACGCTACTCGCCGCAGGCGGGATGCTGATCACTGCTTCTGCGCCCACGCTCTGGATAATGATTGCTGGCACGGCGTTAACCGGCCTGTTCTCCGTTGTCGCGCAGTTGCTGGTTCCTCTTGCTGCGACGCTGGCAACGCCGGAAACACGCGGTAAAGTTGTTGGCACGATTATGAGCGGCCTGCTGCTGGGGATTTTGCTGGCGCGTACCGTCGCGGGTGCGCTGGCTTCACTCGGCGACTGGCGTACCGTTTACTGGGTTGCCAGTACGCTGATGACCATCATGGCGCTGATTCTGTGGCGGGCATTGCCGCGTATTCCTCAGCAAAACACGCTGAACTACCCGCAGTTACTGGTCTCCATATTCCGCCTATTCTCTGCAAATCCGCTGCTGCGCACGCGTGCAATCCTTGGCTGTCTGTCCTTTGCCAACTTCAGCATTCTGTGGACGTCGATGGCATTCCTGCTGGCTTCACCGCCATACGGGTATTCCGAAGGCGTTATCGGCCTGTTCGGGCTGGTCGGTGCGGCAGGCGCATTAGCGGCTTCACGTGCGGGTCGTCTGGTCGATCAAGGGAAGGCCAAACCGACCACCAGCGTTGGGATTATCCTGCTTTTGCTGTCATGGGGGTTTATTGCGCTCGGTATTCATTCCGTGGCGGCGCTTCTCATTGGAATCATCGTGCTGGATCTGGCGGTTCAGGGTGTGCATGTGACCAACCAGAGCGTGATCTACCGTATGATGCCTGAAGCACGTAACCGACTGACGGCAGGCTATATGACCAGCTATTTCATTGGCGGCGCGTTGGGATCGCTCCTCTCTGCTTCGGCTTACCAACAGTGGGGCTGGCTTGGTGTTTGCGCAGTGGGCAGTATTATCAGCCTGTTGAACCTGCTGGTGTGGTGGCGCAGCCATCATCATGAGACTCAGGAAGCGATGGCGGTGCGGTAGCCGCTCTTATTTGAGACTGCCTTATTCGAGACAGTTTCCCACGAGAAAGTTACGTGCGAGATCATCACGCCCGGTTCGCAATAACGTGAAATTCCGGCAATGCTTTGCTAGTGTTACCGGTTAATTCCCCTTAAGTGCAAAAAATATCAAGCCAGTGAAGACATTAACCACACCTGCACCGACACAATCTGCGTCTTTTAGCGAGGGCATATTTGACAGCTTGCCGATTGTTATCGGCTACATGCCCGTAGCATTCGCGTTTGGCATGAACGCCGTCAAGCTAGGATTTACCCCGCTGGAGGGGATTTTCCTTTCTTGCATCATTTACGCCGGTGCCAGCCAGTTCGTCATCACCGCCCTTCTCAGCGCAGGCATGTCCATCTGGGTCGCGGCGTTGACCGTCATGGCGATGGATGTCCGTCATGTACTGTATGGGCCCGCGTTACGGCATCGCATTGCACAACGGCTGCCAACCCGAAAAACCGCGCTATGGGCGTTCGGCCTGACGGACGAAGTGTTTGCCGCAGCAGCCACCCGCCTGGCGAAAGATAACCGACGCTGGTCGGAAGAGTGGATGATGGGCGTGTCACTTTTAGCCTGGCTCTCATGGGTACTTGGCACGGTGATCGGTGCTGTATTCGGCAACGGCCCGCTGAATGATTACCCTGCCGTCGAAGCGGCGCTGTCTTTCATGCTGCCCGCACTTTTCCTGAGCTTTTTACTCGCGTCCTTCAGGCGGAAACAGAGTCTGGTCGTCGCCTGCGCGCTAGGCGGCGCGCTGCTTGGTCTGCTGCTTTCTTCCATCCCAGCCGCAATACTGCTCGGCATTCTCAGCGGCTGTCTGGCTTCATTGATTAACCCTGCCACGCCACAGGTGAACACATGAGCACAGAAGTCATTCTTATCGGGCTGATTGTGGGGCTGGTGAACTATCTCTTCCGCTATGTGCCGCTGCGGTTGAGCGCCTCACGTGCTTCTGGTTCGCTGCAACGCGGCAAAAAGGCCCTGTTGCTTGATAGCATCGGCATTGCTTCCATCTGTGCGCTGCTGATAGTTTCCAGCGTGCCGGATATTCTCGCGCATCATGAAAAATTGCGACCAACGCTGGTAGGCTTTATTACGCTGACCGCCTGCTTTTATAAAACCCGCAGTATCGTCTTATCGACGTTACTGGGCGCATTCTGCTACGGCATTGCTTTTAAGCTGCTTTGAATCCGCAGTGTGAATTATCAAGTAAGATTTTGATTTAAATAAACTAAGTGGCGAATAATATCTACTTCAAGCTATTCTCCGCTTACGTTCTGTCACAGAAATAAGCACAATTTCCCACCTGAATGCCGTTTACCCATTTAGTAACATTAGTTACTATGCATACCGTGATTAATGAGGTTTATATAAAAAATGGACAGTTCATTCACTCCTATAGAACAAATGCTCGATCTGCGTGCTTCACGCAAACCCGGTTTCCCACGTCAGGAAGTTTTGTTACTACGTCTGTTCATGCACGTTCAAGGCAAAATTCTTGAACACAGAAACAGAATGCTGAAAGATCAGGGGATCAACGAAACCCTGTTCATGGCATTGTTAACGTTAGAGTCCCAAGAATCTTATAGCATTCAGCCATCTGAACTCAGTGCAGCTCTGGGCTCGTCGCGCACCAATGCAACACGCATCGCTGACGATTTGGAGAAAAGAGGCTGGATAGAGCGGCGCGAAAGCAACAGCGACAGACGTTGCCTGCATCTTCATCTGACAGAAGAAGGCAAAGCGTTTCTTGGTCAACTTATTCCACCACAGCATGACAGTCTCCACGTGCTTTGCTCAGCACTTGAATCAGGAGAGCAAAAACAGCTCGAAACTCTGATGAGAAAGCTCCTGGTTAAGCTGGATGAGATGGACGATTTCGGCAACGTATAGCAAAAGAACAACAACAAAAAATCATAACCAGCACCTTTTTCACCCGGAATGACCCGATGCTTACGTATCGGGCTGGTGAGTTTTGCTGCGAAAAATACGCATGATATTTCCGCAGCAGCAAACTGCGGCTTAGCGCAACGGCAATCTCACGCTCTGGGCGGGCAATCTGAAGACTCCCCCGAGCGACACAACAATATGAATTCATTGCGACTATCGTCAGGCTGCTCGGTCTGGTGCGATGGCCGATACAAAAAATAAAAAGAGAGAGAACAGCATGAGTGAAAATGTGGAAAATCAGGTGCCGCAGACGCCCCAAAGAAACAAAAAGCAGCAGCGTAAACGTGTATTGTCACTGCTAACGTTTATTTTCGTCGTGCTGGGTTGTGTCTGGCTGGTTTACTGGTTCCTGGTGCTCAGACATCACCAAAGCACAGACGACGCCTACGTCGCAGGCAACCAGATTCAGATCATGGCGCAGGTTACGGGCAGTGTCACCCATGTGAACGTCGACAATACCGATTTTGTTAAGCAGGGTCAGGTGTTGGTGGAACTGGATCCCACCGATGCCCAGCAGGCATTCGAGCGCGCGAAAACCGCACTGGCCAACAGCGTGCGCCAAACGCATCAGTTGATTATCAACAGCAAACAATATCAGGCCAATATCGAACTGCGTCAGACGGAACTGAACAAGGCACAAAGCGACCAGAGCCGCCGTGAAGCACTAGGCAGCGCAAATGCTATCGGGCGAGAAGAAGTACAGCATGCCCGCGATGCCGTCGCGACTGCCAAAGCGGCGCTGGAAGTTGCCAGACAACAATATCAGGCGAATCAGGCAATGATCCTGGATACGCCGCTCGAGAAGCAACCCGCCATACAACAAGCTTCCGTAGAAATGCGCGATGCCTGGTTAGCGCTACAGCGTACCAAAATCGTCAGCCCAATTGACGGCTATATTTCACGCCGCAGCGTGCAAATTGGCGCCCGCATTTCCTCGACTTCAGCGCTGATGGCCGTGGTTCCTGCCAATCACCTGTGGGTCGATGCTAACTTTAAAGAGACGCAGTTAGCCAATATGCGCATCGGCCAGCCCGCGACTGTGATCGCGGATATCTACGGCGATGATGTTGTGTATCAGGGAAAAGTGGTCGGCCTCGATATGGGTACCGGGAGCGCATTTTCTCTGCTGCCTGCCCAGAACGCGACGGGCAACTGGATCAAAGTGGTTCAGCGCCTGCCTGTACGAATTGAGATCGATCCGAAGCAGGTTGCCGAACATCCGTTGCGCATCGGCCTGTCTGCACTGGTGAATGTTGATACCGCTAATACAGAAGGCAGTGCGTTAGCAGAAACGTCGCGCACCACGCCAGCCTACCAAAGCGATGCGCTGACGCTGGACCTCACCCCCGTAAACCAAGACATTAGCGCCATTATTCAGGCGAATGCCGGTTAATCGACCAGGAGAGAAACGTGCAGAGAAAACCGCTTAAAGGCGCGAGTCTGGCCTGGATGACCGTTGCTCTGTCGCTGGCAACGTTTATGCAGGTACTGGACTCCACCATCGCCAACGTCGCTATTCCGACCATCGCCGGTAATCTGGGTGCGTCCAACTCACAGGGAACGTGGGTCATCACCTCGTTCGGCGTCGCTAACGCCATCTCTATTCCTATCACCGGCTGGCTGGCAAAACGGTTCGGTGAAGTCCGCCTTTTCCTATGGTCAACGGCACTCTTTGCGCTGACCTCCTGGCTGTGTGGTGTGTCCACCAGCCTGGAAATGCTGATTTTCGCCCGCGTCTTGCAGGGGATTGTCGCCGGACCGCTGATCCCGCTGTCACAGAGTTTGTTGTTAAGTAATTATCCCCCGGCAAAACGCAGCATCGCTCTGGCACTGTGGTCAATGACCGTGGTCGTCGCGCCGATCTGTGGCCCCATTCTCGGCGGCTGGATTAGCGACAACTATCACTGGGGGTGGATATTCTTCATCAACGTTCCGCTGGGCATCGCCGTGGTGTTTATTGCCTTGCAAACGCTGCGCGGGCGAGAAACCAAAACGGAGATCAAGCCGATCGATACCATCGGGCTGGCGTTGTTGGTCGTCGGTATCGGTAGCCTTCAGATGATGCTCGACCGCGGCAAAGAGCTGGACTGGTTTAACTCGACGGAAATCATCACCCTAACAGTGGTGGCAGTGATTGCAATCGCGTTCCTGATTGTCTGGGAACTCACGGACGACCATCCGGTGGTGGATTTGTCCCTCTTTAAGTCGCGCAACTTTACCATTGGCTGCCTGTGTATCAGCCTCGCCTATATGTTCTACTTTGGAGCGATCGTGCTCTTGCCGCAGCTGTTGCAGGAGGTGTACGGCTATACCGCCACCTGGGCAGGGCTGGCATCCGCGCCAGTTGGGTTGATGCCCGTGCTGCTGTCGCCGATCATTGGTCGATTTGCACCGCATCTGGATATGCGCAAGCTGGTGACGTTCAGCTTTATTATGTACGCGGTCTGCTTTTACTGGCGGGCGTACACCTTTGAGCCGGGCATGGATTTCGGCGCATCGGCCTGGCCGCAGTTTGTACAGGGGTTTGCCGTCGCCTGCTTCTTCATGCCGCTGACGACCATCACACTGTCGGGTCTTCCGCCTGAACGTTTGGCGGCAGCATCAAGCCTGTCGAACTTTGCCCGAACGCTAGCAGGTTCAATCGGGACGTCGCTGACCACCACACTCTGGACACAGCGCGAATCGCTACACCATGCGCACCTGACGGAATCTATCACGCCGTATAATCCAATAGCGCAGGAAACGTACCAGCAGCTTCAGGCAATGGGGATGAGCCAAACGCAGGCCTCGGCTTACATCGCAGAGCAGATTACCGCACAGGGACTGATTATCTCCGCCAACGAGATCTTCTGGGCCGCGGCGGGCGTCTTTCTGGTGCTGCTGGTGCTGGTCTGGTTCGCTAAACCGCCCTTTACCACTGGCAGTGGAGGCGGAGGCGCGCATTAAAACCAATAGGGAGCCTGACACTAATTCAGTTCAGGCTCCCACATACGGCACTCAAACGTAAAGGCGAGGTTCGGGATAATGGCCGGTCAGAAACCATAGCCCGACATTTCTTACCTTGTATTCTGTAGGGTTATGTAGCGTATGGACACGAACATTACGCCAGAAGCGATCGAAGCCGTGACTCCGCGTAGCCGAACGGGCTCCCATCACTTCAAATATGGCAGACGTTGCCTCCAGAGCGACCTTTCCAGCAAAAACGTTGGCGGATGCAATAACTCTGGCCTGTTCACCGCGGCGGGTAAAACTCAGTACTTCTCCCTGACGCCAAAGGTCATCTAGTGCGCGATCTGCCTTTTCCACCAGCAGGGAGGCTGCTTCCGTTTGCGTCCACAGTTCGCCGTAAACACGCTGCACCCACGGATCCTGATAATGAGCCTCAAAACCAGAATCAACCCACGGGCGACTCTGCGTCATGGTATAGTGACGTGCCGCTTCAAGTGCGCCCAATGCCGATCCAATAAATACACTGGATAGTACGCTTTGGCTCATTTGCGGTAGCAGCGTCGCCATCGCCAGATCTTTTGTCGTGCTCATCTCTACCCGTTCTTCAGGAAAAATAAGCACATCGTGAAAACGCACGGAACCGCTACCCGTTTGCGTCTGCCCAAAGCCGTCCCAGTCCCCCACAATCTCAACACCCGAGCGATCGGCTGGGATTACCGCATAATGCCGTTTCCCGCTTTCACGATCGTCCCAACCAATATACAGCCTATCGGCAACGTGTGAGCCGCTGGAAAAGGGACGAAACCCATTGAGCACATACCCGCCATCCTGCGTTTCCCCCATTAACGTCGGGGATAATGAACTGACAGCATTCCCCCAGATCCAGTCATTTTCCGCCGTAGATCGTTGCAATTGTTCATTGAGTTCGGTGTTCCCCCCCAGATGCGGCAAGTTCATCACCAGACTGTGGTAACCAAATAGGTGTGCTATGGAACCATCCACCTTCGCGAATTCACGGGTGATCCCCAACACCGTTGACCACGAGTGCCCATAGCCGCCCCATGCTGTCGGGATCATCGTTTTAAGCAACCCACTGTGCTTTAACATCGCTATTTGTTGCGTAGGCGTACCGCCTTGACGATCACGTTCAGGTGCATCAACCGACAAACAAGCCGCTAACTGTTTAGCTACGGTCAATAACTCGTCAGCAGCAGGTTTTTTTGTTTTAACCGCTGGCCATTCGCTCTTCAGTATTGTCATCCACTTATCCTCTGTGTGTGCCGATATCACTCTTGCTTTCCTTGACTACCTTGTAATCATCAGCAAATTTGTCTTGTTGTGCAAGATTGCTGTAACCGAGGTTTACCGTTTGCAACAATAGCGGGACGAGGACATAACAGATAATCAGAAAGCGACACAGACAGGGGCATCAATCCGCATGACGGATTCCTGCGCGAAACGTGATTTGTAGATGGTACGCAGCGCTTCGATATCGCGCTCTTTATCAGCGCCATGAATCAACATCAGCGCCTTGCTGTTCTCTCGGGCAACCAGTCCATTGTTCCCCAGCCACTGTCCTTTGGCATCAAACACCGTCAACCCTTCTTTAAAGCGTGGCGTCACCTCACCGTCCAGAAATGCTTTCCACTCGGCGTCAGAAATCACCGGGCCAGCAGGACGATTCAAACCAAAATACAGCGTGGTCTGTACCTGCTTATCACCTTTCTGGCACGCATCTGCAACGGGTGAAACGTCAACAGCGGTAGATGAGCGCGAAAGCGAGTTGCAACCGCTTGCCAGCAACGCGCCCAACAGTAACGATACCGCGATAACTTTCTGCTTCATCAATCGTTCTCTCATCCATGGTGTGCCTTCTCAGAGGGGGGCCCCCCTGAGAATTGACACGTGATATCAGGCTTGATTCTGTCGCCACCACTCGGACAGCAAAATGCCCGTTGCGACCGAAATATTCAGACTTTCAACTTTACCGGTACCGCCGATAGAGACTTTTACATCACCCTGTTGCCAGGCGCTATCAGACAGACCATCGCCCTCCTGGCCCAGCACGATCACGGTTTTCGCCGGAAGCGTCGCTTGCGACAATGCCGTACCTTTATGGCTGGAGGTGGTCACGATGGTATAGCCTGCGTTACGGAACTCCGCCAGCACAGACAGGAAATCGTCAGCGTTAATCGCTTTAACGTGTTCCGCGCCGCCTTCTGCCGTGCGTACCGCAGCACCGGACTCCAGCAGCGCCGCATCCTGAACCAAGACACCTTTCACGCCGAAATGTGCACAGCTACGCATAATGCCGCCGAGATTGTGCGGATTACCCACATCTTCCAGCGCCAATACACAGTCATTCTCATCAGCCGTTTTCAGGTATTCACGCACATCCAGTCCCTGACGCTTTTTAATCAGGAAACAAACACCGCCGTGGTGTTCGGTGCCGGAAGCCTTAATCAGCTCATCTTCTTCCACAACGTGGTAGGCCTTGCGGTTTGCCGCCATCCAGCGCAGTGCATCGCGGAAACGCGGCGTCACTTCTTGCAGGAACCAGGCACGAACAATCACCTCTGAGCGGTTTTTAAACAGCGCCTGACAGGCGTTCTCGCCGTAGACTCGTGTTTCTTCCTGACGCTGGCGACGCAGTTGCTCAGGATCGATCTGGCTCTTGCCAGTAATACCGCCGTGATCCGGCGTATCGCTCTCGCTTGGCCCGCGAGACACGGTTTTCCACGGTGATTCATAACCACCAGCGTCTTCACCACGCGGGCGACGAGGCTTGTCGCTGCTGCGTTCGTTACGATCTTTATTGCCCCACGGCGTTTTCGCACTGCTATCACCCTCGCGGGACGGATTTTCACGCGCATAACGCGGGTTAACATCACGCGGATGCTTTGGTTTCTCACGCTGATCGCGAGAGCCACCACCATCACGTCGATCGCCACGACGATCTTTATCAGCAGGACGCTTGTTTTTATTGTCTTTCTCGCCCTCATCATCACTGCGGACGTACATCACACGGACTTTGCCGCTTTTACTATTGAATGAATCGCTCATTGTTTTCTCCACCTACGCGCTGGGCGCGAAGATTACCTTATGTACACCCGCTTAGCCACACGCTTGTGGTAAAAGAGCGCTAACAGTCAGAAGCTATTGTAGCTATTGAGCAAACCACGTTGTTGCCATAATGTCTCCCCACCATAATTTATTCACGCTTTAGCACCGTGTCGTTGACCTTCCAATGCCGCATTGCGCGCATTTTATCAGCGATACCTCTATTTTAGCCCTTTTATCTGAGGCTCTGTTATGAATACGGTATGTGGATCTTGCCAAACAACCAATCGCCTGCCAGAAGAGCGTGTTGATGACCATGCAAAATGTGGCCGCTGCGGAGAAACCTTATTCAGCGGTGACGTTACCAATGCCACGGAAGCGACGCTCGATAAACTGTTACAGGACGATCTTCCCATCGTGATCGATTTCTGGGCTCCCTGGTGCGGTCCCTGCGTCAACTTCGCCCCAGTATTTGAAAACGTCGCACAGGAGCGCAGCGGGAAAATCCGCTTTATTAAAGTCAATACCGAAGCCGAGCCGTCACTCAGCGCCCGTTTCCGTATCCGCAGTATTCCAACGTTAATGATCTTCAAACAGGGCCAGATGGTCGACATCCTCAACGGGGCACTACCAAAAGCACAATTTGAAAGCTGGCTGGATGAATCGCTGTAGAGAAACACGGTAGAAATGTGGGGCATTATTGCCCCGCCTCTTTTGGTCACCCCGTCTGTCGATTAGAATGTTGTCTTTCTGAACTGGCTTCACAAAAATGAAAAGAAGCGGGTTCGTTGCAGAATCTCATGGCGTCACTAATTTCATGATCAACCGCCCATCCACGGCAAACCATGCTTTCATCGGAAACAATGCCGTACTCCGCCTGCGCCAACAACGTCTTGAGCAGTCAACCAAACCATTTCGCGCACGCGGCTGCCGCGTAGTACGCTGCCAGCAGTGTTTATTACCCGCAACCAACTGCCTGTGTCACACCATTGAGCCACAGCAATCCCGCAGCCGCGTCTGTCTGGTGATGTTTGATACCGAGCCGTTAAAACCCAGTAATACCGGACGCCTCATCGCTGATATTCTACCCGACACACAGGCATTTCGCTGGTCACGCACCGAGCCCGATCCCCAGTTGCTTGCGACTCTTCAAGACCCAGATTTTCAGCCGTATCTCGTCTTCCTTGCCGATGCCGCTGAAGAAGGGCGTCAGGTGTTTCAACGGCTTCCCGCATCAGAAAAGCCCGCGCTGTTTGTCTTGCTCGATGGCACCTGGCCGGAAGCGCGTAAAATGTTCCGTAAAAGCCCTTATCTGGACAATCTGCCGATCCTGTCGCTGAATGTAGAGACGCTGTCTCGCTATCAACTACGTGAAGCAAGCAGCGCAGGACAGCACTGCACCGCCGAGATTGCCATCGCCCTGCTCGCACAGGCGGGGGATATTGTCGCGGCCGACGCGCTATCACAGCATTTTGATCGTTTCCGCCGACACTATCTGGCGGGGAAACCACACCATAGTTTGCAGGAAAGTTTACCCATCGTCACAGCACAACCCGTAGAAAGCGTTTAGTATCAAAGGGGATTGATGTGAAGGAGTGACGCATGAGCCAGCGCGGATTGGAAGCACTGTTACGCCCTAAGTCTATCGCCGTTCTCGGCGCGTCAGAAAAACCGGGACGAGCCGGTTTTCTGATGATGAAAAACCTGTTGGACGGCCATTTCAGCGGCCCCGTGCTACCTGTCACGCCAAAATATCGTGCCGTTTGCGGCGTGCTGGCCTACCCCACTGTCGCCAGCCTGCCCATGACGCCCGACCTTGCCGTGATCTGTACCAATTCCAGCCGTAATCTAACACTGTTAGAGGAACTGGGACAGAAAGGCTGCAAAACCGTCATCATCCTCTCCGCACCGCCGACCCAGTTCAGCGAATTAAAAGCCTGCGCTATGCGCTACCATATGCGTCTGCTTGGCCCCAACAGCCTCGGGCTGCTCGCGCCCTGGCAAGGCCTGAATGCCAGCTTCTCCCCCGTTCCGATTATGAAAGGAAAACTGGCATTTATTTCTCAGTCAGCCGCCGTTTCCAACACCATACTGGACTGGGCACAGCAGCGTGGCATCGGCTTTTCCTATTTTATCGCTTTGGGCGACAGCCTGGATATCGATGTCGACGATCTGTTAGATTTCTTGGCTCGCGATGGCAAAACCAGTGCGATTTTGCTGCATCTGGAACACATCAGCGATGCGCGCCGTTTCCTTTCCGCTTCCCGTAGCGCCTCCCGAAATAAACCGATACTGGTGATAAAAAGCGGGCGTAGCCAGCAGGCACAGCAGTTGCTGAATGACCATCGCCACGGTCTGGATGCCGCCTACGACGCAGCCATTCAACGCGCAGGCTTACTGCGGGTGCGGGACACACATGAGCTTTTTTCCGCAGTGGAAACCTTAAGCCACCTACGGCCGCTGCGTGGTGAACGCTTGATGCTGGTGAGCAATGGCGCATCGCCCGCCGCACAGGCGCTGGATCAGCTCCTCAGCCGACAAGGCAAGCTCGCACAGATCAGCGATACGACCCGACAAGCGCTACAGGAAGTGCTGCCGCAAACCGTCGCTATCGGTAATCCACTCGATCTACGTGATGACGCGACCGCGGCCCGCTATCTGGCGGCAGTCTCTGTGTTGCTCGATAGCGATGAAATCGATGCACTCTTAATTATTCATGCGCCCAGCGCTGCCGCCCCTAGTACTGATTGTGCCGCGCAGTTGATTACACTCTTTCAGCAACATCCGCGTGGGAAAAGAATTGCGCTGCTGACCAACTGGTGCGGTGAGTTTTCCTCTCAGGAAGCGCGGCGCTTGTTTAACGACGCAGGCATTCCGACCTATCGCACGCCGGAAGGCGTGGTGACAGCATTTATGCATATCGTCGAATATCGACGTAATCAAAAACAGCTCAAGGAAACGCCGGCACTCCCTCTGAATTTAGGCATCAATGCCAGCCAGGCACATGCGCTGATCCATCAGGCGCTATCAGATGGCGTGACTCAGCTCGACACGCATGAAGTCCAGCCGATTTTGCAAGCCTATGGTTTGAATACGTTACCCACCTGGATTGCTGGCGACAGTGCCGAAGCCGTTCACATCGCTGAGCAAATTGGCTATCCGGTCGCGATTAAGCTGAGATCGCCAGATATCCCGCATAAATCGGAAGTTCAAGGGGTCATGCTATATCTGCAAACCGCCAGAGAAGTCCAGCAGGCGGCAGATGCGATTCTTGACCGGGTGAAACGCACCTATCCGCAGGCACGCATTTACGGCCTGTTAGTACAGAGCATGGCAAATCGTGCAGGTGCGCAGGAGCTCAGGATTGCCGTTGAACAGGATCCCGTTTTCGGTCCGCTGATTATGCTGGGAGAAGGCGGCGTTGAGTGGCGAGAAAAGCAGGCTGCTGTCGCACTGCCTCCGCTGAATATGACACTCGCTCGCTATTTAGTACTGCAAGCAGTGAAAGGCGGTAAGATTCGAGAATACAGCGCACTGCATCCGCTGGATATTCCCGCGCTCAGCCGCTTGCTGGTTCAGGTTTCCAACCTGATTCTCGACTGCCCTGAAATTTCCCGGCTAGACATACATCCTCTACTTGCGTCCGGAGATACATTTACATTGCTCGATGTCACGCTGCATCTGACGCCGTTCAGTGGCGATCCGCAGTCAAGGCTGGCAATCCGCCCTTATCCACATGAGCTGGAAGAAACGGTTATCCTCAAAAATAGCGATACCTGCCTGTTCCGGCCGATTTTACCGGAAGATGAACCGCTGCTCAGTTCGTTCATCGCAAGAGTGACGAAAGAAGATCTGTATTACCGTTATTTCAGCGAAATTAATGAATTTACTCACGAAGACTTAGCCAATATGACACAAATTGACTACGATCGTGAGATGGCATTCGTTGCCGTGCGCCAGCGTGGTAAAGAAACGGAAATTATTGGCGTGACGCGCGCAATTTCCGATCCTGATAATACCGATGCGGAATTTGCCGTGCTGGTGCGATCCGATCTAAAAGGGCTGGGCCTTGGCAGACGACTGTTGGAAAAGCTGATTGATTACGCTCGGACGCATGGTCTCTCCCGCTTGACTGGCATCACCATGCCGCATAACCAAGGCATGATTCAACTGTCCAAAAAGCTCGGTTTTCACCTCGATGTCCAATTAGAAGAGGGGATTGTGACGCTGGAATTGCTGCTGAAAGACTGATCGCAGGATGTGACATGGCTCTTGCAACAGCAATGGTGATGACAGCCGACGGCAAAACAGGCTCACAACGGCTGGAAAGTAATGGTACTATCGCCTATTCGGCTACTCCTTAACTTTTGATAATGACCAGAAGGTCATATACCCTAGTGCAGCTTTACGTATGGGGTATAAACTGATGAGAGAAGAAACGCACTGTGATGCTGTCAAATTTTAAACGCAATAAATACCAACAGCACCTTGCACAACTGCCCAGAATTCCTCAGAACGCAGATGATGTTCAGACGTTGCATTCGCCGGAGCTTTTCCGCACGACGCTAACTAACGCCATTCTACATGCTAAGAAGCGCATCTATATCGTGGCCTTATATCTTGAGCGTGATGATGGTGGCATGGGAATTCTATCCGCAATTTATGAAACCAAACGGCAGTGCCCAGAACTGGATGTTCGCATTCTGGTAGACTGGCATCGTGCCCAGCGTGGTAGGATCGGTGCAGCCGCAGAAAATACCAATGCCGACTGGTATTGCGATATGGCGAAAAAGCACCCAGACACGCATTTCCCTATCTATGGTATTCCCGTCAACACACGTGAAGCATTGGGCGTGCTGCACCTGAAAGGATTCGTTGTCGATGACACGGTCATCTACAGCGGGGCCAGCCTGAATGATGTTTATCTGCATCAGCACCAGAAATACCGTTATGACCGCTATCAGCTGATTCATAACCCGGTATTGGCCGATACGATGGTGCAGTATATCCAGACCATGCTGTCTGCTCCGGCAGTGCAACGGTTGGATCATACCGATCGTCCAAAGAGTCTGGAAATCAAAAATGATATCAAGCAATTCCGTCAAACGTTGCGTACCGCCAGTTATCAGGCACCGGCACACAGCGCAGACCCCAATGAATTAACCGTCACGCCGCTGGTTGGGTTAGGAAAACAAAGCCCACTAAATAAGACCATACATCACCTGATGTATTGTGCTGATGAACATGTGGTCATCTGTACTCCCTATTTCAATCTGCCCGCACTGCTGGTCAGAAATATCATCCGACTGTTACGAGACGGCAAAAAAGTAGAAATTATTATCGGTGATAAGACCGCGAACGATTTCTATATTCCAGAAGATCAGCCCTTCAAGATCATCGGCGCATTACCGTATCTCTACGAGATCAACCTGCGCCGTTTCCTCAGTCGCCTGGAGCGCTACATTGAGAACCAGCAGCTTGTTGTAAGGCTATGGAAAGATGGCGATAACAGTTTCCACCTAAAAGGTATGTGGGTGGATGATAAGTGGCAACTGCTGACGGGAAATAACCTTAACCCACGCGCATGGCGTTTGGATCTGGAAAACGCAATCCTGATTCACGATCCTCAGCAGGTTTTATTGCAGCAACGTCTGGATGAACTGGATACGATCAGAACCCACACCCACGTAGTAAAAAGCTACAGGGAGCTGGAGAGCATCGCGCAATATCCCGTGAAAGTCCGCAAGCTCATACGACGTTTGCGCCGTATTCGTATCGATCGGCTCATCAGTCGTATTCTCTAAAACCCGTGATCTGCTTTAAAAAAACCTCGGAAGCCGAGGTTTTTTATTGTCATTTGGGAACCTGGCCGGTGCAACTACCGGCTAGGAGTTATGGCAGCGGTCGGAAAGCTAAAGCTTCATTCCCTTGCCTCTGCGATGCAGCGTTAATGACACAATAAACGCAATCGCTCCCATCGCTGATACGTATCAGAAAAAAGCTGTTTCCATACCAAAAGATTTCAGCGAAAGCGCAACATATTCAGCAGATCCACCGAACAACGCATTAGCAACCGCATAAGATAAGCCCACGCCTAACGCACGGACTTCGGGCGGAAACATTTCTGCCTTTAAAATACCGCTGATAGATGTGTAGAAGCTGACAATAATCAGAGAAAGCATCACTAAAGAGAAAGCAAGAACAGGGCTCGTTACACTCTGTAGAACCGTTAAAATAGGAACCGTCAGTAATGCTGCGAGTCCGCCGAAACAGAGCATTGAACTACGGCGGCCAATCTTATCCGACATCGCACCAAAGAAAGGTTGCAGTAACATAAAGATAAACAGTGCGAGGGTCATTAGTCCGCTAGCGGTTTTCGCGTGCATTCCTGCCGTATTCACCAAATATTTTTGCATGTAAGTAGTGAACGTATAAAAAGCTAAAGACCCCCCTGCCGTGAAACCCAGCACGGTAATAAAAGCGCGGCGATGTTTCCACAAGCCAGTAAGAGAGCCGGCATCTTTGTGTCCACGCGTTGTTTTATCAGATGTTTCATTCAGCGAACGACGCAAATAAAGCGCCACAATCGCCAGCACAGCGCCGAGAGCAAAAGGAATACGCCATCCCCACGCCCGCAAATCTTCATCACTCAGAATCTGCTGTAATATCACGACGACCAACAGCGCAAGCAACTGACCACCAATCAACGTGACATATTGGAAAGAGGCATAGAATCCCTTTCTGCCCTCGACGGCAACTTCACTCATATACGTTGCACTGGTACCGTATTCTCCACCAACAGAAAGCCCCTGAAATAAACGGGCTAATAACAGTAAAAAGGGTGCCCAAGTACCAATGCTTTCATATCCTGGTAAGCATGCAATAACCAGAGATCCAAAACACATCATGCAAACCGAAATTAGCATTGAATTTTTACGACCATGCTTGTCAGCAATGTAACCGAAAAGCCAACCGCCTATCGGTCTCATTAAAAAGCCTGCTGCAAAAACCCCTGCGGTTTGTAGTAATTGAGTGGTGGTATTTCCCGAAGGGAAAAAGATATGGGCAAAATAGATTGAGCAAAAGGAATAAACATAAAAATCAAACCACTCAACCAAATTACCCGATGAAGCGCCAACTATAGCCCGGATACGCTGGCGCGTATCTTTCGCATTTTCCGTTAGATCAGTCATCCTATTTTATTCTCCTGTTTTTCCGAGCATAAAACGATGCCCACTATAGTAAAGCAGTACTTAAACCCAGAGGCAAAAAGTTCCTGATTGTAATAATTTATTAATGCAACAGCGCAACCCAGCGCCTTTAATTATCCTTAATTGAAGAATGGATAAATAAAATGGTAACAAAAAATGCGTTATTATTAGGTGAATTAATAAGAAGGTAAGCAGAAACTTTTATTCGGATAGAAGAGAAGATCTAACAATCTGAAATCGGAATAAATAAAAGGCCATCCTGTAAGGATGGCCTTTTATTTTAATTGAAACCTGGCAGTTCCCTACTCTCACATGGGGAGACCCCACACTACCATCGGCGCTACGGCGTTTCACTGCTGAGTTCGGCATGGGGTCAGGTGGGACCACCGCGCTATCGCCGCCAGGTAAATTCTTTTTAAGCCGAACATTAACCCAAATCACTGGTGCTGATACCCAGAGTCGAACTGGGGACCTCACCCTTACCAAGGGTGCGCTCTACCAACTGAGCCATATCAGCGCACCTGTATAAATTGATGCCTGGCAGTTCCCTACTCTCACATGGGGAGACCCCACACTACCATCGGCGCTACGGCGTTTCACTGCTGAGTTCGGCATGGGGTCAGGTGGGACCACCGCGCTATCGCCGCCAGGCAAATT
>NZ_JQHM01000022.1 GCF_000749845.1 Pectobacterium betavasculorum
AATGAATTTCACTGTTGTTCACTCTTCAAGACTTTTTATATCGTTAAGATACGGTCTTGTGAGTGCCCACACAGATTGTCTGATTATATTGTTAAAGAGCAGTGCGTTGCGGTCTTATCCGCTTCGCAAGGTGGCGTATATTACGCTAATCACCTTTAGAGTCAACGTTTATTTTAAAGCGTTTTCTCTTTCTTTATCGCCCCGGTTGTGAGTCACAGCGCCGTGTCGATGGAGGCGCATTATAGGGACTTCTCGGCCACTGACAATAGGTATTTTAAAGAAAAATGACTGTTTGCTGCATTACACAGCAAAAACCCACCTTATACCTATTTTTGCACAAACTTATCCACAGAAAGCATTCTACTCAAAAATTGACGAGCATCACGCAAACGTTTTCGCTACAATTCACCCCGTTCAAAATCGTCGTATTTTTGCGAACGCTAACTGAATATTTCTCTTTATTCCGCAATTATTGCTCTGACAAAGACGATATTCACATACCGTTCTTTACTGACTACCCAAATCCAGGGGATAACATCATCATGCAACAACGCCGTCCAATTCGCCGCGCTCTGCTCAGCGTTTCTGACAAAGCAGGTATTGTCGAATTTGCTCAAGCTCTGTCCCACCGTGGCGTCGAGCTCCTTTCAACGGGTGGAACCGCCCGTTTGCTGGCCGATGCTGGCTTAGCTGTGACTGAAGTCTCTGACTACACCGGTTTCCCGGAAATGATGGATGGGCGTGTAAAGACCCTGCACCCGAAAGTACACGGCGGCATTCTGGGACGGCGCGATCAAGATGATGCGATCATGGCGCAGCACGATATCAAACCCATTGATATCGTCGTTGTGAATCTGTATCCGTTCGCTCAGACCGTCGCCAGTGAGAACTGCACATTAGAAGATGCGGTTGAGAATATCGATATCGGTGGCCCGACGATGGTTCGCTCCGCCGCCAAGAACCATAAAGATGTGGCTATCGTGGTCAAGAACAGCGACTACAGCGCCATCATTAATGAAATCGATGCCAACGAAGGTTCACTGACTTACGAAACCCGTTTCGATTTAGCGATCAAAGCCTTCGAACACACTGCCGCTTACGACAGTATGATTGCCAACTACTTTGGCGCACTGGTTCCACCTTACCACGGTGATACCGATAAGCCATCGGGCCACTTCCCGCGCACGTTGAACCTGAACTACATCAAAAAGCAGGACATGCGTTACGGCGAGAACAGTCATCAGCAAGCTGCCTTCTATATAGAAGAGAATATTCACGAGGCCTCTGTCGCCACCGCTATACAGTTACAAGGCAAAGCGCTGTCTTATAACAACATCGCCGATACCGATGCGGCGCTGGAATGTGTGAAAGAATTTGCCGAACCAGCCTGTGTTATCGTTAAACACGCGAATCCGTGCGGCGTAGCAATTGGCGGCTCAATTCTTGATGCCTACGAGCGCGCCTACAAAACTGACCCAACATCCGCATTCGGCGGCATTATCGCTTTCAACCGCGAGCTGGATGAAGAAACTGCACAGGCCATCATCAGCCGTCAGTTTGTCGAAGTCATTATTGCGCCATCCGCCAGTGATGCCGCATTGAAGGTGACCGCAGCCAAACAAAACGTACGCGTCCTGACCAGTGGTAGCTGGCAGCAACGCGTTCCGGCTCTGGACTTCAAACGCGTCAACGGCGGTTTGCTGGTACAGGATCGCGATTTAGGTATGGTCGATGCGTCTCAACTGCGTGTTATGACCGAACGCCAGCCGAGCGAACAGGAATTACGCGATGCGCTCTTCTGCTGGAAAGTGGCTAAGTTCGTTAAATCCAATGCGATTGTGTACGCACGCGACAACATGACCATCGGGATAGGCGCTGGCCAGATGAGCCGCGTTTACTCAGCGAAAATCGCCGGTATCAAAGCGGGCGATGAAGGGCTGGAAGTCAAAGGTTCCGCCATGGCCTCTGATGCATTCTTCCCATTCCGTGATGGTATTGATGCTGCCGCAGCCGTTGGCATTACCTGTGTGATCCAACCGGGCGGGTCGATTCGTGATGATGAAGTCATTGCTGCCGCCAACGAACACGGCATTGCGATGATCTTTACCGACATGCGCCACTTCCGCCATTAATTCTGGAGCTGACTGAAATGAACATTTTAGTAATTGGTAATGGCGGACGCGAGCACGCGCTAGCCTGGAAAGCCTCACAATCACCGCTGGCGAAGCAGGTTTATGTTGCTCCAGGAAACGCGGGCACTGCGCTTGAGCCCGCGTTGACCAACGTCGATATCGCCGCAACCGATGTTCCAGCGTTAGTCGCCTTTGCTCAGGAAAACCACATCGATTTAACCATCGTTGGCCCAGAAACACCGTTAGTGATTGGTGTTGTGGATGCGTTTCAGAGTGCAGGTCTAAAAATCTTTGGCCCGTCGCAGGCCGCTGCGCAATTAGAAGGCTCGAAAGCCTTTACTAAAGATTTTCTGGCACGCCATAACATCCCGTCGGCGGAATACCAGAATTTCACAGAAGTGGAACCGGCACTGGCCTATGTACGCAGCAAAGGTGCACCTATCGTCATCAAGGCAGATGGATTAGCCGCTGGTAAGGGCGTGATTGTCGCGATGACGTTGCAAGAAGCAGAAAACGCCATTCAGGATATGCTGGCAGGTAATGCATTCGGCGATGCTGGACACCGTATCGTGGTGGAAGAGTTCCTTGATGGTGAAGAAGCCAGCTTCATCGTTATGGTGGATGGCAAGAACGTGCTGCCGATGGCAACCAGTCAGGATCATAAACGCGTTGGGGATAAAGATACGGGCCCGAATACCGGTGGTATGGGCGCTTATTCGCCAGCTCCGGTCGTGACCGATGAAATCCACCAGCGAGTGATGGATCAGGTGATTTGGCCGACCGTGAACGGCATGGCAGCCGAGGGAAATACCTATGTCGGCTTCCTGTATGCCGGTCTGATGATTTCTGCCGATGGCCAGCCAAAAGTGATCGAATTCAACTGTCGCTTTGGCGATCCAGAAACACAGCCAATTATGCTGCGCCTGCGCTCCGATCTGGTGGAACTGTGTCTGGCAGCCTGTGACGGCACGCTGGATCAGAAAGACTCAGTCTGGGATGAGCGTCCGTCTCTGGGCGTGGTATTGGCGGCAGGTGGTTATCCGGCTGATTACAATACGGGTGATGTTATTTCTGGTTTACCGCAACAGGATGCCGAAGATGGCAAGGTCTTCCATGCTGGCACCAAACTGAATGGGATTAATGTCGTTACCAACGGCGGGCGAGTACTGTGCGTCACAGCATTAGGTAATACCGTGGCTGAAGCGCAACAGCGCGCTTATGAAATAGCAGCAGGTATTCAGTGGCAAGGAGTATTCTGCCGCAAAGATATCGGCTATCGTGCCATTGAGCGCGAGCAAGCCTGATAAGCGATGGTTCGATAACGATTGTCTGATAAATACTGAAGCCCGGAGAAATCCGGGTTTTTTATAGCTAATGGCTATTTAGGCTGCCACTGGCAGACATCATCTTCCACCACCAGCAATAACTGCGTCCCTTCTGGTGCTTCCAGCCACGCTACATTTAGCGGGCGCGTTGCATGCGATTTTTGCTGCGCAATCCATTCGCGCGAATCGCTATCAAAATCAGGGCGAACGACCCTACCATCGCAAGACTGAACCTGCCCTTCCAGCCATTTCCCTTGCTTCAGCATCACCTTGCCTGCACGTAGGACATCACTCAATTCCAGCATGCGTTTAGCATCAAACTGATAGAGCGCGACATCATCATCGGAAACCGATTCACGTCTTTCGGCAAGCTGCCGCTGCATAAAGCTGACAGTTCCATCTTCTGCAAATCGCAAACGCATATCTTCTTTTTGCGTCCCGAGCTGGTTACGCTGTATCTCGCGTAGCTTATCCTGCTGGAACGTATAGCGAGTTACCACCAGAGCATTATCCTGAAGCGGGTTATATACGGTGGTCAGCGCCGTCGTATTATGCGCATCATCTTTACGCCACAAACGCACGATGCCGCGATCGGCAACGTAACCGCTGGAGAAAACTTCCGGCGGTGCGGTGCGGCTACTACAGGCCACTACGGCAGTAAGTACGAGACCTGCGCCACACAAACGTCGTAAAAGCAAAAGGGGCGAAATCGCCCCTCTGCTTAAACTTTTAACCAGCATAGGCTTATTTAACAGCGTCTTTCAGAGCCTTGCCAGAAACAAACGCTGGCACATTGGCAGCAGCAATTTTGATTTCTTTACCGGTTTGTGGGTTGCGGCCAGTGCGCTCATTACGATGGTTGACTTTAAACGTACCAAAACCAACTAATTGTACTGCATCACCTTCTTTCAGAGACTCGGTAATTGCCGCCAAAGTTGATTCCAGAGCTGCTTTAGCCTGTGCTTTTGACAGATCAGCTTTGTCCGCAATTACATCAATCAGTTGAGTCTTATTCATAAGTTATCCTTACAGTGTGTTTATCGCTTGCTAAGCATCGAGTGCGACGGATATGCCCTTTCCCGTTTTAGGGTGTAATAGCACTCTCCTGCATACACGCACCGACAGCCACTTTTTTTACGCCCCCCAAATGTAGACCAGACAGGGTGCGGATGGGAAGCCTTAAGGCAGGCCATTTCAGGCCTTAAATCACGTTTTATCGCGTTATTGATGCAAATTTATCCCGATGTTACTACTTCCGGCCTCGCGCAAATCGGAACGGAGCCCTTTTATCAGCTCAATATCACGTTCTTCACAGGCCGCCAACAGGCGGAAAATCTCCCATTGGATATCCCATTCTTCTTCAATCGCAGGTAAAACCTTTAGCTCATCGTCGGTCATTTCTTTGCCAGCCTGCGTCATTTCAAGCATAGCAACCGTACGGATAGACGCTTCGCTAATGGCTATCGCATGTTCCAGCGTTTCACCGCTTAAGCGCGAATGAATCAGCTCGCCCAGTGCGATACAGGCATCAATAGCCGGGTAGACACCGTAAAGATCGTAATCTTCCGCAGCGGGAATCGCTTCTTCCAGCTTTTCCAGTTGGCTATCGAAATTGACCTTCGCATCTTTAACAACCAATGTTTCCCATACCAGATCGAGAATGCGGCGGTAAACCATCGCGTCGCCGAATTCTGTTTGACGACAAAACTCGTGGTAATTTGGATACATACGTTCACAAAGACATGCCATGAAAGTGACATGTTGCCAGCTCGCCAGCTTTTCCAGACGTAAATGAATGGGGTTACGTAACATTTTTATGCTCATTAACGGCGACGGACGGCAGTGTAACTGAAATCTCAGTGACGCCCTATGCCTGAATTCCTAAAGTTTTACGACAATACGTTAGCGGCTTGCTGCCGTTGCCAACGCACAAATGCGGGACGATTTGATGCGACAGCATCAGCCCAACGAGTCGGCTCCGGTAAACGGTAGCCGCGCATACAAGATTGTACCCAGTGCAATGCACTATCCTGACTGACTCGATGCCCCGTCGCCACAAATAGCGGATTACAGCGCGCTTTGCTGCGCCATACCCAACCAATCTGCTCGCCCTTATCCAACAACGGCTGCTGGCTACCGGCGATATCCGCTAACGGCTCAAACCGACCGCAAAGCCGACTTTTCGCCACGCCAATCGTCGGAACACCAACTAGCAAACCAAAATGGCTGGCAACGCCGAGACGGCGCGGGTGAGAAATCCCATGCCCGTCGACAAACAACAGATCCGGCTTCTGTTCAAGCAACGCCCATGCGGCTAACAGCCCAGGGCACTCACGAAACGAAAGAAAACCGGGGATATAGGGCATCGTCGTGCTTATACGCGCAATCTTGTATTCTACCAGCTCTAACGAAGGATAGCGCATTACCGCAATGGCGGCGCGAGTTACCGAACCTTCTTGTTCAAAGCCAACATCCGCACCCGCGATAAACGCAGGCTGTTCAAAAGGTAAATCGTCGTGCCGAATCACATCAGAAGCGCGAGCCAACTGCTCTGCTCGCAGCCGTTGTGTATCAATCACATCACCTCCAGTGAATCATGCGTGATAAGCACGGGACAACCGATGCACCGCCTCAACAAAAACGCCCGCGTGCTCCGGCGGCACGTCCTGATGAATGCCATGCCCCAGATTGAAAACATGTCCGTTGCCTTGCCCAAACCCAGCGAGGATCGATGCAACTTCCTGTTCGATCCGTGCCGGATCGGCATACAGCATTGAGGGATCCATATTTCCCTGTAGCGCCACTTTGTCACCGACGCGACGACGCGCATCGGCAATATCACTCGTCCAGTCCAGCCCCAGAGCGTCACAGCCTGTTGCTGCTATCGCCTCCAGCCACTGACCTCCGCCTTTGGTAAAGAGCGTCACTGGCACACGGCGCCCTTCATTCTCACGCTGTAAACCATCAACGATCTTATGCATGTAATGCAGAGAGAATTCTTTGTAGTCACGTCCACTCAATGCACCGCCCCAGGTATCGAATACCATTACCGCCTGCGCGCCTGCACGAATCTGCGCATTGAGATAAAGAATGACGCTATCAGCCAGCTTATCCAGCAACAGGTGCAGCGTTTTAGGCTCAGCGAACATCATTTTCTTAATGATGGTAAACGCTTTGCTGCTACCGCCTTCAACCATATAGGTTGCCAGCGTCCACGGGCTACCCGAGAAGCCAATCAGCGGCACTTCCCCGGCAAGATTTTTACGGATCGTCCGCACCGCGTTCATCACATAACCGAGTTCCTGCTCTGGATCGGGAACCGGCAGGTTGACCACATCGGCATGAGACGTGATGGGAGAACTAAAGCGTGGGCCTTCGCCTGCTTCAAAATAGAGACCTAAGCCCATCGCATCAGGGATGGTCAGGATATCGGAGAACAGGATCGCTGCATCCAACGCATAACGTCGTAAAGGTTGTAACGTGACTTCACAAGCTAGCTCTGCGTTTTTACACAGCGACATAAAATCACCAGCCTGTGCGCGCGTTGCCTTATATTCCGGCAGATAACGCCCCGCCTGACGCATCATCCACACTGGAGTGACATCAACAGGTTGGCGCAATAACGCCCGCAAATAGCGATCGTTTTTCAGGTAGGTCATGTTCTTTTCCTTTCAACCTCACGGCGGTTCTACACCGGATAGATGTGATGAAACGGATGCGTTATAAGGCGAACGCTTTATGAAGCGGATACGCTATGACGCAGGTGCGCGGTGTACGCGAGCCATTCATGACGCAAATAGTACCACGTCAGCCCTCGTTCTCGTGATAAGCGCGGCACAACACCACCGTATCTTCGATAAGCCGACGCGCCACGGTGCCCGGCGGAGGCAACTGCGGGAGTTGGTCATAGCGGAACCAGCCTGCGTCACGCAGCTCTTTCGGATCGTGCTTGACTTCTCCACCGGCATAATCGGCCATAAAGGCCATCATCAAAGAATGAGGGAATGGCCAAGGCTGCGAACTCACGTAACGCAGGTTTTTTATCTGAATTTGGCTCTCTTCCATTACCTCACGCACGACCGTCTGCTCCAGCGTTTCGCCGACTTCTACAAACCCAGCCAGCACGGTGTACATATTTCCACGATGTCGATTGTGTTGCGCCAGCAAAATTTCCTCACCACGGCGAATCGCGACAATGATGCAAGGCGCGATCTGCGGGTAATAACGCTCTTTGCAGTGGTGACATAAACACGCCAGCTCTGTCTTGCTTCGCACCATTTCATGCCCGCAGTAACCGCAAAAACGATGAGAGCGATAGAACTCAGCCAACTGTACACCTCGCCCCGCTAACTGGAATAAGCCCACATCCTGATCGAGCAGTTGGCGAACTGATGCCATATCGGCATCCCGGCCCTGACACACTAGCCAGACAGGCTGCCCTTGCCATTCGCCGATGTGGCGAGCCGCTTTCCCCTGCAACGACCACGCTATAGCCGTTCCGTACGGCAATTCTCCTTGGGGCATCCAGATTTGTACCGCATCGCTAACGACCCACCAGCCGGTTTCATCACCTTTTAGCGTCTGTTCCATATCTTTTTATTGCTCCACTGCCACTTCACTGGCATTTTACATTCAGAGTGATTACATAAGTTTTATAACTGGGATTTCGGTTATTTCTTACCGTTCACGGAGTCAACAATGCTAAACCAGCTACAAAGTCTGACTGAATACGTTGGTGGCAATAATGCGTTAATCGACCAATGGCTACAAGCACGTAAGCAGCTTCTGGTGGCTTACTATCATCTGGTTGGCATCAAGCCGAATAAGGAAGCGCTTTCTCTTTTGGATGAAGAAGCATTGGATAACTTTTGCCAGAATCTGGTGGACTATCTTTCTACTGGCCACTTTCATTTATACGAAAAAATGCTGCATGAAGCAGCAACCCACAGCGAACAAGTATTAGCACTTTCCACCCAACTCGACCTCGCCCTGCAAAATAACACGCAGCAAATCATGACGTTTTACGATAGCCATCTGGCAGCCGCCATCGATCATGATAACTGCCTCGAATTCCAACAGGCACTCTCCAGCGTCGGCGAAGCATTGGAAGAGCGTTTTACGTTAGAAGACAACATGATCAAGCAGGTTTACGATAACTAGCCATCATTTAACGTTATTTAAGAACATCACCGCATGCTGTATCGGCAAAATCGGCACGCTTTGACATCCGCGTTTTGCCGTCATACAGTGTAGGGGTTTTATTGACCCGTTTAACAGACGGGCAAATCTTGTCGGAGTGCCTAGCGTGCTCGTGTTTCGTTTTACGAAATCAATCGTTTTACGAAACCTATGAGCGCACAGGCTGAGACCGTTAATTCGGGATCCGCGGAACCTGATCGGGTTAATACCTGCGAAGGGAACAAGAGTAATGCACCTCTATTGAGCCCAAGGCTGCGTATTCCCACATACCTGCTCTGATGCTCAATATCATTATTACTCCCTCCGGCTCCAGACAAGCAATCTTCCCTTTACGTATTACAGGAACTTGCTATGTCTACAGAACCCTTGTCTATAAAAACAGTGTCGTCAAAATCGGGTCGCCGTGAACAGCGCGCTGCCGCCCAGCAGTTTATTGAAACCTTACAGGGAACCGCCTTTCCCAACTCTAAACGCATTTACCTTGCGGGCTCGCGTGACGACATCGCCGTACCGATGCGGGAGATTCAGCTCAGCCCGACGCTACTCGGCGGCAGTAAAGACAATCCCCAATACGAGCCCAATGAACCGATCCCGGTTTACGATACGTCAGGGCCTTATGGCGATCCTGACGCCCAACCCGATGTCCGCGTTGGGCTACCAAAGCTGCGTGCCAGTTGGATTGCAGAACGTCACGACACCGAGGCGCTATCCGGCGTCAGCTCCGATTTCACCCAACAGCGCCTGGCAGATTCGGGGCTGGATCATCTGCGTTTTGAGCATTTGCCACGACCGCTACGTGCCAAAGCGGGCAAACGCGTCACCCAGCTTCACTATGCGCGACAGGGGATAATTACCCCCGAAATGGAATTTATCGCCATCCGCGAAAATATGGGACGCGAACGCATTCGTGGTGAAGTGCTGCGCCAGCAGCATCCGGGGCAAAGTTTCGGTGCCCTACTGCCGGAAAACATCACGCCAGAGTTTGTCCGTCAGGAAGTGGCAGCCGGACGTGCCATTATTCCTTCCAACATCAACCACCCGGAATCAGAGCCGATGATCATCGGTCGCAATTTTCTGGTGAAGGTTAACGCCAATATCGGCAACTCCGCCGTGACATCCTCCATCGAAGAAGAGGTGGAAAAGCTGGTCTGGTCTACCCGTTGGGGCGCAGATACGGTGATGGATCTCTCGACCGGGCGCTATATTCACGAAACTCGCGAGTGGATTCTGCGTAACAGTCCGGTGCCAATCGGGACAGTGCCAATCTATCAGGCGCTGGAGAAAGTGAACGGCGTGGCAGAAAACCTGAACTGGGAAATGTTCCGCGATACGCTGCTGGAACAGGCCGAGCAAGGGGTCGACTATTTCACCATCCATGCTGGCGTGCTGTTGCGCTATGTGCCGATGACGGCCAAACGCCTGACCGGTATCGTGTCGCGCGGCGGTTCCATCATGGCGAAGTGGTGCCTGTCACATCATAAAGAGAGCTTCCTGTATGAACACTTCCGCGAAATTTGTGAAATCTGCGCCGCTTATGATGTCGCGCTGTCGCTGGGCGACGGCTTACGCCCGGGTTCCATTCAAGATGCCAATGACGAAGCGCAGTTTGCCGAGCTGCATACGCTGGGTGAGTTGACCAAAATTGCCTGGGAATACGACATACAGGTGATGATCGAAGGCCCCGGTCACGTTCCGATGCAGATGATCCGCCGCAACATGACCGAAGAGCTGGAGCACTGTCACGAAGCACCGTTCTATACGCTCGGCCCTCTGACTACCGATATCGCACCGGGTTACGATCACTTTACCTCTGGCATTGGTGCCGCCATGATCGGCTGGTTCGGCTGTGCGATGCTCTGCTACGTGACGCCAAAAGAGCATCTCGGCCTGCCGAACAAAGAAGACGTCAAGCAAGGACTGATTACCTACAAGATCGCTGCCCACGCCGCCGATTTGGCGAAAGGCCATCCCGGCGCACAGATCCGTGATAACGCGATGTCGAAAGCGCGCTTCGAATTCCGCTGGGAAGATCAGTTCAATCTGGCGCTCGATCCCCAAACGGCGCGTGCCTACCACGATGAAACACTGCCGCAAGAATCCGGTAAAGTCGCCCACTTCTGTTCCATGTGTGGCCCCAAGTTCTGCTCAATGAAAATCTCACAGGAAGTGCGCGACTACGCTGCCAAACAGGAAGCAGAAGCTAAACCGGTTGAAGTGGGTATGGCACAGATGTCGCAAGAGTTCCGTTCTCGCGGCAGCGAGCTTTATCACAGCGCCACCAGCCTGCAAACCGAGGAAAGCAAATGACGGACTCGACGCCTTTTGCCCCGACGGCACAGCGGCTGGGGCTCTATCCCGTTGTAGATAGCGTGGAGTGGATTGAACGGCTACTTAGCGTTGGGGTGAAAACGATCCAGCTAAGAATCAAAGATAGGTCAGATGATCAGGCCGAAACCGATGTGATCCAGGCGATCGCATTGGGTCGGCGCTATCAGGCGCAGCTCTTCATCAATGACTACTGGAAATTGGCAGTTAAGCATCGGGCATATGGCGTACATCTGGGTCAGGAAGATCTGGATACCGCCGATCTGGCTGCGATTAAAAAAACAGGCCTGCGCTTAGGTGTCTCCACACACGACGATCGTGAACTGGCACGTGCAGTAGCGATAAACCCGTCCTACATCGCACTTGGGCATATTTTCCCCACGCAAACCAAAGACATGCCTTCCGCACCGCAAGGGCTGGCCGAACTGACACGACACATCGCCGATCTGCAAGAGCGTTTTCCCACCGTGGCGATCGGTGGGATCAGCATCAACAGAGTGCCTGTGGTACTCGCAACGGGTGTCGGCAGCATTGCCGTCGTCAGCGCCATTACTCAGGCGCCAGACTGGCAGCAGGCCACTGCGACGCTGCTCAAGATGATCGAAGGACGGGAGGCATGAAATGGTAACGAAACATCATCCAACGTCTGCGGGACTAAGCGATAGCGAGTTCATGCGCTACAGCCGTCAACTGATGCTGGAAGATATTGGCCCAGAAGGTCAGGAGAAACTCAAAGCTGCCCGCGTTCTGCTGGTAGGGCTAGGTGGGCTGGGCTCACCCGCTTCACTTTATCTGTCCGCCGCCGGGGTCGGCACGCTACTGCTTGCCGACGATGACTCACTGCATATCAGCAACCTGCAACGCCAGATTCTGTATCGCACCCGCGAAACCGACAAACCCAAAGCGGTGTTGGCACAGCGTCAGCTACAGGCATTAAATCCGTATTCGGAAGCAATCGCACTCACCGAAAGGCTAAGTGGTGAGGCGTTACACGACGCCGTCAGCCGCGTCGATCTGGTGCTGGATTGCAGCGACAACATGACAACCCGCCATGCGGTTAACGCCGCCTGTGTGCATGCAGGTAAGTCGCTGATCAGCGGTAGCGCCGTCGGCTTCAGCGGCCAGCTTACGGTCTTCACGCCGCCCTATCACTCTGGCTGCTACGCCTGCCTGTATCCCGATACAACCGAACCGCAGCGCAACTGTCGTACTGCGGGCGTACTGGGGCCGGTAGTCGGCGTGATTGGCACACTTCAGACGCTGGAGGCAATCAAGCTGCTGGCAGGCATGCCATCCTCACTGGACGGCAAGCTGAGAATGTTCAATGGCAAACAGCAGAGCTGGAACACACTCCAACTGACGCGCGCACCTGATTGCCCGGTATGCGGGGACGTAACATGAAAATCACGTTGAATGATGAATCCGTTGAGTTTCCAGAGGCCATCACGGTTGAGGCGCTGCTAAGCCAGATAAATCGGCTCCAGCCTGGCACAGCGCTGGCCATCAACCAGACCATTATCCCACACGCGACCTGGTCACAGCATCAGGTACAAGAGGGTGATGATATTTTGCTTTTTCAGGCAATCGCGGGAGGATGACATGCTGCACATTGCCGATACGATATTCACTTCACGGCTGCTGACCGGCACCGGGAAATTCGCCACGCCAGAGCTGATGCTGGCGGCACTTAAGGCTTCTGGTTCACAGTTAGTCACCATGGCGATGAAGCGCGTGGATCTGAACGGCGGGAACGACGCCATTCTCGCCCCGCTACGCCAGCTCGGTATCAAGCTGTTGCCAAACACGTCAGGCGCCAAAACCGCAGACGAAGCTGTTTTTGCTGCCCGACTGGCGCGTGAAGCGCTGGGTACTCACTGGTTGAAACTAGAAATCCACCCCGATGTGAAATACCTGCTGCCCGACCCGATCGAAACGCTGAAGGCTGCCGAGCAGTTGATCAAAGAGGGATTCACGGTGCTGCCCTATTGCGGTGCCGACCCGGTACTGTGCAAACGGCTGGAAGAAGTCGGCTGCGCAGCGGTGATGCCGCTAGGTGCGCCAATCGGATCCAATCAGGGGCTGCAAACGCGTGATTTCCTTCGCATCATCATCGAGCAGGCGCGTATTCCGGTGATTGTCGATGCGGGTATTGGCGCACCCAGCCATGCGGCTGATGCGCTGGAAATGGGAGCCGATGCTGTGCTGGTCAACACGGCCATCGCCGTTGCCCACGATCCCGTGGCAATGGCCCACGCATTCCGACTGGCGGTCGAGGCAGGTGGGCTTGCTCGTCAGGCTGGGCTGGGAAGTAAGCAGTTTATCGCCAGCGCCACCAGCCCACTCACCGGCTTTCTTCATCGACAAACGGGAGGAGTGGAACGATGAACGTCGATTTTCAAACCGTCTGGGAACAACTCGACTGGGATGACCTGACGCTGCGCATCAACGGTAAAACAGCACGTGATGTTGAACGAGCGCTTACTGCTCCACACCTGACGCGCGACGACTTTATGGCGCTCATTTCACCTGCCGCCAGCGCCTATCTGGAACCGCTAGCCCAGCGGGCACAGCAACTCACCCGCCAGCGTTTTGGTAATACGGTTAGCTTTTATTTACCGTTATATCTGTCCAATCTGTGTTCCAACGACTGCACTTACTGCGGCTTTTCGATGAGCAATCACATCAAGCGAAAAACGTTGGATGATGAAGAAATCTTGCGTGAATGCGCGGCGATCAAGGAACTCGGGTTTGAGCACCTGCTGCTCGTGACCGGCGAACATCAGCGCAAAGTGGGAATGGATTATTTTCGTCGCGTCTTTCCGCTGATTCGACCACTCTTCAGTTCATTAATGATCGAAGTCCAGCCGCTATCGCAGGACGAATACGCCGAGTTGAAAACACTAGGGCTGGATGGCGTGATGGTCTATCAGGAAACCTATCACCCAGCGACCTACCAGTTGCACCATCTAAAAGGACAAAAGCAGGATTTCCACTGGCGACTTGCCACGCCGGATCGGCTTGGTCGTGCGGGGATCGACAAGATCGGGTTGGGCGCTTTAATTGGCTTGTCCAATAGCTGGCGTACCGACTGCTACATGGTGGCGGAACACTTGCTGCACTTACAGCAGAACTACTGGCAGAGCCGTTACTCTATCTCGTTCCCTCGCCTGCGCCCCTGTGCGGGTGGTATTGAGCCAGCGTCGTTAATGGATGAAGCACAGCTTATGCAGGTGATTTGTGCATTCAGACTATTGTCACCGGATATTGAGCTCTCGCTTTCCACGCGCGAGTCGCCTTTCTTTCGCGATCATGCCATTCCTATTGCGATTAACAATGTCAGCGCATTTTCCAAAACCCAGCCGGGTGGCTATGCCGACAATCATCCCGAATTGGAACAGTTCACACCGCATGATTCACGGCGCCCTGAAGACGTGGCGCAGGTCATCATACGAGCAGGTCTTCAACCCGTGTGGAAAGACTGGGACGGCTATTTAGGCCGGTAATTACTGAGCAGATAAGACGGCGATACGCCTGATAGTGGTCAATTAAGCGTGAAGTGAGAGGGAAACACGGTGATGAGGTTCCCGCAGGGACACCTCGCACCGTGGTAGCCCTCGTGTCGCGGATGTTAAGCGATCGGCATGAGTTGATACGCTTGATTTGGGAAGCAGCTCGCAGGCCAGAATGAGAATTACACACAAGGCACTATTCTCAGGATAGCGCCGCGCAACATGACATTCGGCCTATCGTCATGGCCTTCGACGAAGAATACAGTAGCGTCGTTGGCAGGACTGACTGAACGTTACTCAACCTGTTGACCGGAGCCGTTTGCTACTTATCGGCTCTGCACATCAACCCGCCGATACGGGGCTTATCCTTACCCGTATCGGCCCTTCCCTGACAATATGCTTCTGTTTGTCCGGAGAATGAAAAACCTGATCTCATCAATCAAGGTAGGTTTACGTCTCATCAAGCAGTTGCTGCGCAACATGACCAACAACCGATAAAACATGTTGCGTTTCCTCTGTTAGCGGTAAAGCATAATTCATACGCATGCAGTTGCGATATTTTCCCGCCGCCGAAAAGAGTGAGCCTGCTGCAATCTGGATCCCAGACAGACGTACTGCGGCATTAAGACGCAAAGCATCAAACGACTCCGGAAATTCAACCCATAGCAGAAATCCACCCTGAGGACGGCTGACACAGATATCACAGGGAAAATGCTCTCTGACCTGGCAGGTAAACATATCCATGTTGGCTTTATAAATTGTGCGCATGCGCCGCATGTGCGGTTGATAATGTCCCTGAGCGATAAACTCGGCAGCGGCAAGCTGAGTATGATTGACGGTATAGCCGGTGCTGATATATTTCATGTGCAGCACACGTTCCAAATAGCGGCCCGGCGCTATCCAGCCAACACGCAGGCCAGGAGCAATCGTTTTGGAAAATGAACTGCATAGCAGCACTCGCCCATCACTATCGAGTGACTTTAACGTTCTCGGACGCGGATAGTCATAAGCCAATTCACCGTAAGCATCATCTTCAATAATCGCCACATCGAACTGTTGCGCCAACGTCAGCAACGCTTTTTTACGCGCATCTTGCATGAAAAAACCCAGCGGGTTATTACAGCTTGGTACCAGCAAAAGTGCCTTGATCGGCCACTGCTCAAGCGCCAGCGCTAATGCTTCCAGACTGATACCCGAAATGGCATCCGTGGGAATTTCGATCACCTTAATCCCCAGACCACGTAGCAGTTGCAGTGTCCCAGGAAAGGTTGGCGACTCCACAGCGACAATATCACCCGCCTGGCAAATCGCCCGTACGGCAACAAATAGCGCTTCCTGACATCCTGTCGTGATAACAATATCGTCTTCGGTTAGTTGGCAACCACTGTCCAGTGCCATCCTCGCAACCTGTTCGCGCAGTTCGCTGGCACCATACATGTTACCGTAGTTCAGCACGCGTGGATCCTGACGCTGGCAAAGCCGACTCATCGATTTCCACAATGGCTTGAGTGACGACTGGTTCACATCAGGCATACCGCCCCCCAGATTACATACCGTGGCACTGAGGCGAGAATTAAAGAGCTCCAGCACGGAATCCCATTGGGTCACTTCAACCGGACGTTGAACAGGTCGCGTTAGCGCAGGTATGGGCGGCGTTGCCTTGCGCGGTGTGACAAAATATCCCGAACGCGGCTGTGGCATAATCAACCGCCGGGTTTCCAGCAGATGATAGGCTTGCTGTACAGTGCTAATACTCACACCATGTTCTGAACTGAGTGCCCGAACAGAAGGCAGGCGTTCTCCACTTTGATATAAGCCCTGTTCGATCCGCTGCTCTAACAGCCCTGCAAGATGTTGATAGCGCGTCATCAGTATCGTTCCTCATCATGATTCATAGCAACAACCAGTACAGATTCAAATAAAAATCACCATTCAGATGCAATATCATACAATCTGTATGCTAAAAAAATGGATTTTTTGAGTCTGTATTGAAAATACCTTTCGCCCCATCATAGCGATCATTCACTGGCGAGGGGGAAAGTATGGAATTTCATGAGAATCGATCACAAAAACCGTTCCGCGAGTCACCGTTTTGGCTAATGCTGATTTTGCCGTACCGCCTGTGGAAAGCCTGGCGAGTAAGAGCGCAAACGCTGAAGATCCTGCGGAATATGAGCGATGACGGGCTTAAGGATATCGGGCTGAAACGGAGCGATCTTGATCGGTTCAGATAACAACAAAAAAGTAGAGATATCGCCGATACAGATAGTGTATCTGTATCGGCAAGATAAGGAAGTTAGCGAGGTACCATATCGTCTGCGGGTGCTTTCATCCGCATCCCGACAATCGCCGACAGCAAACAGCCAATGGCAAGATAGGCCGCCACTGCGTGCCATGAACCATCCATAAACTGCACCAGCAGAACCGCGATAAAAGGCGTAAATCCGCCGCCGACCACGCTGGCAACCTGGTAACCCACACCCGCCCCACTATAGCGATATGCCGTACCAAATAGCTCAGTAAACATCGGTTGCTGTACGCTAACAATCATATCATGGGCAGCATTCGCCAGCATGATGGCAAAGAACAGAATCATCAGCGTATTGTGGCTCTCCAGCGCCATAAAGAATGGCACCGCACTCACCGCGCCAATGAGCGCACCGGTAACATAGATACGACGACGACCAAAGCTATCCGCCAGATAGGCGAAAAAAGGAATAGACACACAGCTGATCGCCCCCACCAACAGCCCGATGTTCAGGAAGATATCGCGCGATAACCCAAGATGAGTGGTGGAGTAATTGAGTGCAAATGCGGTGACGATATACATCGTCAAAAGCTCACCAAGCCGTAGCGCTATAATCAGCAAGAATGCTTTAGGATGCTGGCGCAGTGCTTCCATAATGGGGAATGAACGCAGTTTGTTTGCTCTTTCTCCCAGTGTTTTATTAGCCTCAAACTCCTGAGACTCATCCATCCCGTTACGTACCCACCAGGCAATAGCAACCAGAATCAGACTGAATAAGAACGGCAGACGCCATCCCCAAGTGGTAAATTCCTCATTGGTGGTCAAATTGCTCACCACCGACACCGACCCGGTTGCCAGTAAAAGTCCGACACCAAAGCCAACCTGTACGCCACTGCTGTAAAAGGCTTTCTTCTTCTTCGGCGCATTCTCTACCGCCAACAGCGCCGCCCCACCCCATTCACCACCAACTGCGAATCCCTGAATTGCCCGCAGCGTGACCAACAGCACTGGTGCCCACCAGCCAATAGAATCAAACGACGGCAACAGTCCAATCAGCGCAGTGGAAATGCCCATCATCCAGACCGTAATCATCAACATCCGTTTACGACCCAGCTTGTCACCAAAGTGACCGAACACCATGCCGCCTAACGGGCGGAACAGGAAGCCAACGCCGAACGTGCCAAATGCCGCCAACGTCCCCATTGTCGGGCTGATCTGCGGGAAAAATTCGGTATTAAATACAAGAGCGGCAACAATTCCGTACAGAAGAAAATCGTACCAATCGACAACGGCACCAACAAAACTGCCCCATGCCGCACGTTTTGCTCGATGTTGAGAATGGCTTACTGACTGTGTTTGTAGGGTTTTATCAGAAGAGAGTGAATCATCCTGATGAGGTAATGAGCCGCCAGGCTGTGAGAGAGTTGGCGTAGTTGAGGTGTCCATGTCGGTTCCGTTCTATTTACTTTACACTACTGTACAACAAAAAATTTCAGGAGGACATTTTTAACGTCACTTGCGACGGCCTTTAGGCAGCGCACAGGGATTGCGCTATAAAAAAACCCCGACCATGATAGCCGGGGTTTTTGTTATTTACCGCATGGTAGTGCAGCGTAAAGAGGCTTATTCGTCGTCGCGCTTACCAAAACCTGCGTTCAACAGTTCAGCCATGTTAGCAGAAGCTTCATCGGCACTCACCTGAGGTACGACAGGAACTTCACTCGCCTGACGGCGGCGCATACGATCCTGATGGTACGCATAACCCGTACCCGCTGGGATCAGGCGACCTACGATAACGTTCTCTTTCAGACCACGCAGTTCATCACGTTTACCCGCAACAGCAGCTTCAGTAAGTACGCGAGTGGTTTCCTGGAACGATGCCGCAGAAATGAAGGACTCGGTCGCCAGAGATGCTTTGGTGATACCCAGCAGATCGCGACTGTACGTTGCCGTGATCTTGCCATCCGCTTCCAACTGACGGTTGGCAATCTTGATACGAGACACTTCTGCCTGCTCGCCTTCCAGGAACTCCGTACTACCTGCGCTAACGATGGTGCCTTTACGCAACATCTGACGAACGATAACTTCGATGTGTTTATCGTTAATCTTAACGCCTTGCAGACGGTAAACTTCCTGAACTTCGTTGGTGATATAACGCGTTACTGCATGTACGCCACGCAAACGCAGGATATCGTGCGGAGACTCTGGGCCGTCGGAAACAACGTCACCACGTTCCACAACTTCACCTTCGAACACGTTGAGCTGACGCCATTTCGGAATCATCTCTTCGTAAGCATCGCTGCCATCCAACGGAGAAATCACCAGACGGCGCTTGCCTTTGGTTTCTTTACCGAAGGAAATGATGCCGCTGATCTCTGCCAGAATCGCTGGTTCTTTCGGACGACGCGCTTCGAACAGGTCGGCTACGCGTGGCAGACCACCGGTAATATCCTTCGTACCACTGGATTCCTGAGGGAGACGCGCCAATGTATCACCGGCACCAATCTGCACCCCATCTTCCAACTGAACAATCGTTTTACCCGGCAGGAAGTATTGAGCAGGCATATCAGTACCTGGAATCAGTACATCTTCACCTTTGCCGTCAACGATTTTCAGTGCTGGACGCAGGTCTTTACCGCTACCAGTACGCTCTGCACTATCCAGAACTACGATAGAAGACAAACCAGTCAGTTCGTCGGTCTGGCGGGTAATGGTCTGGCCGTCAATCATGTCAGCAAAACGGATGAAACCGCTCACTTCGGTTACCACTGGCATGGTATGCGGATCCCAGTTTGCTACGGTTTCGCCACCGCTAACATCTGAGCCATCACCTTTCGCCATCACCGCACCGTAAGGCACTTTATAGCTTTCTTTAGTACGTCCGAATTCGTCGATCAGCTTCAGTTCGGTATTACGTGAAGTAATAACCAGTTTACCGTTGCCGTTCATAACGAACTTCGCGTTGTTCAGTTTCAGGCTACCTTTATTTTTCACCTGAATGCTGGACTCGGCAGCCGCACGCGATGCCGCACCACCGATGTGGAACGTACGCATGGTTAACTGTGTACCCGGTTCACCGATGGACTGTGCCGCGATAACCCCGATGGCCTCACCTTTGTTGATGATGTGACCACGAGCCAGATCGCGACCGTAGCAATTGGCGCACACGCCAAAGTCGGTTTCGCAACTTACTACTGAACGTACTTTAACGGCGTCAACGGAGTTCTCTTCCAACATGTCACACCACTGCTCGTTCAGCAGCGTGTTGCGTGGAACCAGAATATCCGCAGTACCCGGCTTGATCACGTCTTCGGCCGTTACACGACCCAGTACACGCTCACGCAGTGGCTCTTTAACATCACCACCCTCGATAACCGGCGTCATCATGATACCTTCATGGGTACCACAATCGTCCTCAGTCACAACCAGATCCTGCGCAACGTCAACCAGACGACGCGTCAAGTAACCGGAGTTTGCCGTTTTCAGTGCGGTATCCGCCAGACCTTTACGCGCACCGTGCGTCGAGATGAAGTACTGGAGTACGTTCAAACCTTCACGGAAGTTTGCGGTAATCGGCGTCTCGATGATGGAACCATCTGGTTTCGCCATCAGACCACGCATACCCGCCAACTGACGAATCTGTGCCGCAGAACCACGCGCACCGGAGTCGGCCATCATAAAGATGCTGTTGAAAGAAACTTGCTGCTCAACCACGCCATCACGGTTAACCACATCCTCAACGGACAGATTTTCCATCATCGCTTTCGCAACACGTTCGTTCGCCGCTGCCCAGATATCGATCACTTTGTTATAGCGTTCGCCCGCGGTAACCAGACCAGACTGGAACTGCTCCTGAATCTCGGCAACTTCGGTTTCTGCTTCTTCGATAATCTCGGCTTTTTTCTCCGGGATAACCATGTCATCGATACCTACGGAAGCACCAGAGCGCGCCGCGTAAGCAAAACCAGTGTACATAGTCTGGTCAGCGAAGATAACTGTCGGCTTCAGACCCAAAATGCGATAACAGGTGTTCAGCATTTTGGAGATCGCTTTCTTGCCCAGAGGCTGGTTAACGATCGAGTACGGCAGACCTTTCGGTACGATCATCCACAGGATGGCACGACCGATAGTCGTATCAATAATCGACGTCTGATGCGTAACATCGCCTTCGATGCTCTTGATCTCTTCCGTGATACGCACTTTAACGCGCGCATGCAGAGAGGCCAGGCCGGCACGATAAACGCGTTCAGCTTCTTTCGGACCCGTGAGCACCATGCCTTCGCCTTTGGCGTTAACACAGTCACGCGTCATGTAATACAGACCCAATACCACGTCCTGAGAAGGAACGATGATTGGCTCACCATTCGCAGGGGACAGGATGTTATTGGTCGACATCATCAACGCACGCGCTTCCAACTGGGCTTCCAGCGTCAACGGTACGTGTACAGCCATCTGGTCACCATCGAAGTCGGCGTTATATGCCGCACAAACCAGCGGGTGCAGCTGGATCGCTTTACCTTCGATCAGTACCGGTTCAAATGCCTGAATACCCAAACGGTGCAGTGTTGGTGCACGGTTCAGCAGTACCGGGTGTTCGCGGATGACTTCGTCCAGGATATCCCATACGACGGCTTCTTCACGCTCAACCATTTTCTTGGCGGCTTTAATGGTGGTAGCAAGACCACGCAGCTCCAGCTTGCCGTAGATGAACGGTTTGAACAGTTCCAGTGCCATTTTCTTCGGCAGACCACACTGGTGCAGACGCAGGTATGGACCAACGGTGATTACGGAACGACCAGAGTAGTCAACACGCTTACCAAGCAGGTTCTGACGGAAACGACCCTGTTTACCTTTGATCATATCGGCCAAAGATTTCAGAGGACGTTTGTTAGAACCGGTGATCGCACGACCGCGGCGGCCGTTATCCAGCAAGGCATCGACCGCTTCCTGCAACATACGTTTTTCGTTACGTACGATGATATCCGGCGCAGCCAAATCCAGCAGACGTTTCAAACGGTTGTTACGGTTGATCACACGACGGTACAGATCGTTCAGGTCGGAAGTCGCGAAACGACCACCATCCAACGGAACCAACGGACGCAGATCTGGCGGCAGTACTGGCAGAACGGTCAGGATCATCCACTCTGGTTTGTTACCAGACTGTACGAACGCTTCCAGCAGCTTAATGCGCTTGGTCAGCTTTTTACGTTTGGTTTCGGAGTTGGTTTCGGTCAGCTCTTCACGCAACTGCTCGCATTCCTGCTCCAGATCCATGTTCTTCAGCAGAGCCTGGATCGCTTCGGCACCCATTTTCGCGTCGAATTCATCACCAAACTCTTCCAACGCATCCAGATACTGCTCTTCAGTCAGGATCTGACGGCGCTCAAGGTTGGTCATCCCACCTTCAACAACGACATAAGATTCAAAATAAAGTACACGCTCAATGTCACGCAGCGGCATATCTAACAGCAAACCGATACGGGAAGGCAGTGACTTCAGGAACCAAATATGCGCAGTCGGAGAAGCCAGCTCAATGTGACCCATACGCTCACGACGCACTTTAGTCTGTGTCACTTCAACGCCGCACTTCTCACAAATAACACCGCGGTGTTTCAGGCGCTTATACTTACCGCACAAGCACTCATAATCTTTTACTGGCCCAAAGATACGGGCGCAGAAAAGGCCGTCACGCTCAGGTTTGAACGTACGGTAGTTGATGGTTTCTGGCTTTTTAACTTCACCAAAAGACCACGAACGGATCATGTCTGGCGAGGCCAGAGCAATTTTGATCGCATCAAACTCTTCGGTTTTAGTTTGCGCTTTCAGAAACTTTAATAAGTCTTTCACGGATTGGCTCCTGTCGGAGTTAGACCTGATAGACACCTGAACTATGCCGTTAAAGCAACCATGCTGTTAAAAACAACATGGTCGTTAAAAACAGCGTTCAGGTGTCCCTATGACGAATGCCAGCAATACAACGGGCTGGAATTACTTTTCTTCCAGCTCGATGTTGATACCCAGCGAGCGGATTTCTTTCAACAATACGTTGAAGGATTCCGGCATGCCTGGTTCCATCTGATGATTGCCATCCACGATGTTTTTATACATCTTGGTACGGCCGTTTACGTCATCAGACTTAACGGTCAACATTTCTTGCAGGGTATAAGCTGCACCATAAGCTTCCAGCGCCCACACTTCCATCTCACCGAAGCGTTGACCACCGAACTGCGCCTTACCACCCAGCGGTTGCTGAGTAACCAGGCTATAAGAACCGGTGGAACGGGCATGCATCTTATCGTCAACCAAGTGGTTCAGTTTCAGCATGTACATGTAGCCCACTGTAACCTGACGCTCAAATTGCTCACCAGTACGTCCATCGTACAGAGTAATCTGACCGGAGGTAGGGATACCGCCCATCTGCAACAGTTCCTTGATTTCTTTCTCTTTTGCACCGTCGAATACTGGCGTTGCAATTGGCATACCTTTCTTCAGGTTTTCAGCCAGACGCATAACTTCTTCGTCTGAGAAAGTACTCAGGTCGACTTTTTGACGCACATCGTCGCCCAGATCATAGGCTTTCTGGATAAATTCACGCAGTTTGGTCACTTCTTCGTGCTGCTTAAGCATGGCGTTGATTTTCTCGCCGATACCTTTTGCAGCCATACCCAAGTGGGTTTCCAGAATCTGACCGATGTTCATACGTGAAGGTACGCCCAGCGGGTTCAGTACGATATCGACCGGCGTACCGTTCTCATCGTAAGGCATATCTTCGATCGGGTTGATCTTGGAGATAACACCTTTGTTCCCGTGACGACCTGCCATCTTGTCACCCGGTTGAATCTGACGCTTAACAGCCAGATAAACCTTAACAATTTTCAGCACGCCTGGTGCCAGATCATCGCCTTGGGTGATTTTACGGCGCTTCGCTTCGAGTTTTTTCTCAAACTCGTGCTTCAGCTCATCATACTGTTCTGCCAACTGTTCCAACTGATTCTGTTTATCTTCATCAGTCAGACCCAGTTCCAACCAGCGCTCGCGCGGCAGCTTGTCCAGTTTGTCAGCTTCTACGCCACCAGAAACCAGCACAGCGTGGATACGTGCAAACAGGCCCGCTTCCAGAATCTGCAACTCTTCAGTCAGGTCTTTCTTCGCCTGCTTCAACTGCATTTCTTCGATTTCCAACGCACGTTTGTCTTTTTCCACGCCGTCGCGGGTAAAGACCTGTACGTCGATAATCGTACCGGAAACACCGTTTGGTACACGCAGAGAAGAGTCTTTAACGTCAGACGCTTTCTCACCGAAAATCGCGCGCAGCAGTTTCTCTTCTGGCGTCAGCTGGGTTTCACCTTTTGGCGTAACCTTACCAACCAGAATGTCACCACCGGTTACTTCCGCACCGATATAAACGATGCCAGACTCATCCAGTTTAGAAAGTGCTGCTTCACCCACGTTCGGGATGTCCGCAGTAATTTCTTCAGGCCCCAACTTGGTGTCACGAGACACACAGGCAAGTTCCTGAATGTGGATGGTTGTAAAGCGATCTTCCTGAACAACACGCTCGGAAACGAGGATGGAGTCTTCGAAGTTGTAACCATTCCATGGCATAAATGCCACGCGCATATTCTGACCCAGCGCCAGTTCACCCAGATCGGTGGACGGGCCATCGGCCAGAACGTCACCACGTTCTATAGGCTCTCCCAGAGATACGCACGGCATCTGGCTGATGCAGGTGTTCTGGTTAGAACGGGTATATTTGGTCAGGTTATAGATGTCGATCCCGGCTTCGCCCGGATACATTTCATCGTCATTAACGCGGATTACAATACGAGATGCATCCACGTACTGTACTGTACCACCACGTTTGGCTACGGCAGTTACACCGGAGTCAACCGCAACAGCGCGTTCCATACCCGTACCAACTAGCGGCTTATCAGCACGTAAGGTCGGAACAGCCTGACGTTGCATGTTCGCACCCATCAGGGCACGGTTGGCGTCATCGTGTTCCAGGAACGGAATCAGAGATGCACCGACAGAAACCACCTGCTGTGTGGAAACGTCCATATATTCAACCTGATCGCGGCTGAACAAGCTGGACTCACCTTTGTTACGGCAGGTAACCAGTTCGTCGATGAAACGGCCTTCTTCGTCCAAATTGGTGTTTGCCTGTGCGATAACGAAGTTACCTTCTTCAATCGCAGACAGGTAATGGATCTCATCCGTCACCACGTTTTCACGCACGCGACGATACGGGGTTTCAAGGAAACCGTATTCGTTCGTTTGCGCATAAACGGACAAGGAGTTGATCAGACCGATGTTCGGACCTTCCGGCGTTTCGATAGGACAAACACGACCATAGTGAGTTGGGTGTACGTCACGAACTTCAAAGCCAGCACGTTCACGCGTCAGACCACCTGGACCCAATGCAGAGATACGACGTTTGTGCGTAATCTCGGACAGCGGGTTGTTCTGGTCCATAAACTGTGACAGCTGGCTCGAACCGAAGAACTCTTTCACGGCAGCCGAAATCGGCTTGGCGTTAATCATGTCCTGCGGCATCAGCGTATCAAGATCACCCAGAGACAGGCGCTCTTTAACAGCACGTTCTACACGCACCAGACCAACGCGGAATTGGTTTTCTGCCATTTCGCCAACGGAACGGATACGACGGTTGCCGAGGTGGTCGATATCATCCACTTCGCCTTTACCGTTACGGATATCAATGAGCTTCTTCATCACGTCGATGATGTCATCTTTGCTCAGGATACCGGAACCTTCGATCTCGTCACGCAGCAGAGAACGGTTGAACTTCATACGGCCAACCGCAGACAGATCGTAGCGGTCTTCAGAGAAGAACAAGTTCTCGAACAGCGTTTCCGCTGCTTCACGCGTTGGTGGCTCACCAGGACGCATCATGCGATAGATTTCAACCAGTGCGCTCAGACGATCGCTCGACGGATCGACACGCACGGTTTCAGACATATATGCACCATGATCAAGATCGTTGGTGAACAGTGTCTCGATACGTTTGTGACCAGACTGGCTTAATTTAGCCAGCAGATCCAGCGACAGCTCCATGTTGGCTGCGCCGATCAGTTCACCAGTGCTCTCGTCGATATAATCTTTGGACAGTACCTTGCCAGCAATATATTCAACAGGCACTTCAATGCGCTCAATACCATCTTTCTCTAACTGACGGATATGGCGTGCAGTGATGCGGCGACCTTTTTCGATATAAACTTTACCGTTCGCTTCAATATCAAACGACGCAGTTTCACCACGCAAGCGCTCAGGAATCAGATCCATCTGCAATTTATTGCCATTGATTTCATAGACAATTTTATCGAAGAAAAGATCGAGAATCTGTTCGGTGGAGTAACCCAGCGCGCGCAGGATAATAGTCGCAGGCAATTTGCGGCGACGGTCAATACGGACAAACAGGTTATCCTTCGGATCAAACTCGAAATCCAGCCAGGAACCACGGTAAGGAATAATACGTGCGTTATACAGCACCTTACCTGAAGAGTGGGTTTTACCTTTGTCGCTATCGAAGAACACGCCAGGACTACGGTGCAACTGAGACACGATTACACGCTCAGTACCGTTGATCACGAAGGTACCGTTATCGGTCATGAGCGGAATTTCGCCCATGTAAACTTCTTGTTCTTTGATGTCTTTAACGGTGCCTTCAGGCGCTTCGCGCTCGTAGATCACCAGACGCAATTTAACGCGTAGCGGCGCAGAGAACGTTACACCACGGATTTGACATTCTTTAACGTCAAACACTGGCTCGCCCAAGCGATAGCTAACGTATTGCAGCTCTGAATTACCGCTATAGCTTTTTATAGGGAAAACAGAACGGAATGCAGCTTCCAAACCGTACTGACCTTCCGGGTCTTGCTCGATAAATTTCTGGAACGAGTCAAGTTGGATAGAAAGGAGATAAGGTATGTCCAAAACCTGTGGACGTTTACCAAAATCCTTACGAATGCGTTTTTTCTCGGTATAGGAGTAAACCATAGGGTTCCTCAGCTAGCTGACAAGTCGAACCACTCTGTCTGCCCTAATAAGGACAGTTCATGCAACACTATTTATGGTTGGTCGGAAAATAGAGAACTTTCCGTAATACGTCTTTCTATTACTCTTAAACCATTTCGTTGCTCTTGCTTAGGCAAGGGGCCCATACAGGAAAGCAGTATATTAAGTCGTCAATAGAAAAAAATATTGGGGAAATCAATGGCTAAACAGTGTGAAACCCCATTGATGCCCTACAGCGCAAAAAGGCTGGTGACTAAAAAGTCACCAGCCATCAGCCTAATAACTCAGGCTGTAACCTGAAAGGTTGGCTTATTTAACTTCAACTTCTGCGCCAGCTTCTTCCAGTGATTTTTTCAGTGCTTCAGCGTCATCTTTGTTCACGCCTTCTTTCAGAACTGCCGGAGCAGATTCAACCAGATCTTTGGCTTCTTTCAGGCCCAGACCAGTTGCGCCACGCACAGCTTTGATTACAGCAACTTTGTTAGCGCCGATAGCTTTCAGCACAACGTCGAACTCAGTTTTTTCTTCAGCAACTTCAGCTGGGCCAGCAGCAACAGCTACAGCAGCAGCAGCAGAAACACCGAATTTTTCTTCCATAGCGGAAACCAGTTCAACAACATCCATTACAGACATAGCTGCTACTGCTTCCAGAATTTGATCTTTAGTGATAGACATAACAATTGTTCCTAAGAATCAGAAATAGTTTATACGTTAGCAAGTGCGTTAAAAAAGAAAGCGTTATTACGCTGCTTCTTTTGCATCGCGAACAGCTGCCAGAGTGCGAACCAGTTTGCCTGCAGCGGCTTCTTTCATGGTCGACATCAGACGTGCCAGTGCTTCTTCGTAAGTCGGCAGCGTTGCCAGACGGTCAATTTGAGCCGCCGGGATCAGCTCACCTTCAAAGGCTGCAGCTTTGACCTCAAATTTTGCATTCGCTTTCGCGAAATCTTTGAACAGACGAGCAGCAGCGCCCGGGTGTTCCATAGAATATGCAATCAGGGTCGGACCAACAAACGTGTCTTTCAGGCATTCAAATTGAGTGCCTTCAACGACGCGGCGCAGCAGGGTGTTACGAACAACACGCATGTAAACGCCAGCTTCACGACCTGCTTTACGCAGTTCGGTCATTTTATCAACGGTAACGCCGCGAGAATCCGCAACAACCGCAGACAGCGCACCTTTGGCTACTTCGCTGACTTCAGCAACAATCGCTTGTTTGTCTTGAAGATTTAATGCCATTAGCTTTTGCTCCTGGATTTAGCCGGAGAAACTCTCCGGAACTCACTTCACTTATCGCCAAAATTAGAGATAAGCGTTGAAACACGGTGAGCAGAATCCAGTAAAAAATTATTCTTTATAAAAAAGAAAAACGTTATTTAGGCTCTGTCACCGTCTACGCAGGAGAATTAAGTTTCTTGCGAAACACCTGCGGTCTTGGACGGAGGCCTGGATAGGCCAGGCTCCAACCGAAAAATTCTTGCGTCGATCCACTTAAGGAACAACGGGCGTAAAATTATAGGTAAATCCCACGCCCGAGTAAAGCGGAACAAAAGCTATTAGTTAGCAGCGGCGTTCAGACCGCTTTGGTCGATAGCAACGCCAGCGCCCATAGTGGTAGACAAGCTAACTTTCTTGATGAACACGCCTTTCGCCTGAGATGGTTTTGCTTTTTTCAGCGCAACCAGCAAAGATTCCAGGTTTTCTTTCAATTTGTTAGAATCGAAATCAACCTTACCGATAGTGGTATGGATGATGCCGTTCTTGTCGTTACGATAACGAACCTGACCGGCTTTAGCATTATTAACTGCTTCAGCAACGTTAGGCGTTACAGTACCCACTTTCGGGTTTGGCATCAGGCCGCGCGGCCCGAGCAGTTGACCCAATTGGCCAACAACGCGCATTGCATCTGGAGAAGCAATAACAACGTCAAAGCCCATTTCGCCTTTCTTGATCTGATCAGCCAGATCTTCCATGCCCACAAATTCAGCGCCAGCAGCTTTAGCAGCTTCAGCGTTTGCACCTTGGGTGAAGACGGCAACGCGAACAGAACGACCAGTGCCATGAGGCAGAACGGTTGCACCACGAACGTTTTGGTCAGATTTACGTGCATCGATGCCGAGGTTAACAGCTACGTCTACACTTTCTACAAACTTAGCAGTGGCCAGCTCTTTGAGCAGAGCAACAGCTTCGTTGATGTCATACTGTTTAGTTACATCAACTTTGTCACGGATCACGCGCATGCGCTTGGTCAGCTTAGCCATTTATTAATCCTCCACTACCAGGCCCATGGAACGAGCAGTACCTGCGATAGAACGCGCCATGGCGTCTACATCAGAACCAGTCATGTCCGCAGCTTTAGTTTCTGCGATTTCACGAACCTGAGCGCTCGTTATTTTACCTACTTTGTCTTTGTTCGGCTTGCCGGAACCAGACTTGATACCAGCCGCTTTCTTCAGCAGAACTGCTGCTGGAGGCGTTTTGGTAACGAAGGTGAAAGAACGGTCAGAATAAACAGTAATAACAACTGGAGTCGGTAGACCCTTCTCAAGGCTTTCCGTTTTAGCGTTGAACGCCTTACAGAATTCCATGATGTTAACACCTTGCTGACCCAGAGCAGGACCTACTGGTGGGCTCGGGTTAGCCATACCAGCTGCAACTTGCAGCTTGACATAGGCTTGGACTTTCTTGGCCATTTAACTTTCCTCGATTGGGTAATAGCGCCTAGTAAAAGGCTCCCCGTGGTTTGTATTACGTTTTAGTCGCCGTTAAGGCAACTAAAAAACAAAAGGCGCGAAATTATAGGTTAATTTCGCGCCATAGGCAAGTAGCTATTTTCAGCAAGTCATATCAGACAACTAGCCTTTCTCGACCTGAGCAAAGTCCAATTCAACAGGTGTCGCACGGCCAAATATAGAAACAGACACCTTCAGGCGGCTTTTCTCATAGTCCACTTCCTCGACAACACCGTTAAAGTCGGCAAACGGGCCATCATTAACGCGAACCATTTCACCTGGTTCAAACAGAGTCTTCGGACGAGGCTTGTCACCAACCTGCTGGAGACGATTCATAATCGCATCCACTTCTTTGTCACTAATTGGCGCAGGACGGTCAGATGTACCACCAATGAACCCCATAACACGAGGAACACTGCGCACAAGATGCCAACTGGCATCTTCCATAACCATCTGTACCAAAACATAACCAGGGAAGAACTTGCGCTCGCTTTTGCGACGCTGGCCACCACGGATCTCGACTACTTCTTCAGTAGGAACCATGACTTCGCCAAACAGCTCTTCCATATTATGGAGTTTGATATGCTCACGTAGAGATTGTGCTACGCGGCCCTCAAAACCAGAAAACGCCTGAACGACGTACCAACGTTTTTTTGGAGCTTCAGACATCTTAGAACCTCAGGCCAGTGATAAACGATACCAAACGGACCAGAATACCATCCAGCCCCCACAAAATCAGTGACATCACGGCGGTCACCGCGGCAACGATTAACGTGGTGTGTAACGTTTCCTGACGAGTCGGCCAAATTACTTTGCGTACTTCAGTACGCGCTTCGCGAGCAAACGCTACGGTTGCTTTACCTTTCGTGGTCAGCAGTGCCACGCCACCGGCTGCGGCGATCAGGATAACAACGGCCAATGCACGCAGAGGAAGACTCAATTCGCGGTAATAATAATTGCCAACAATCGCAACGACCAGCAAGGTACCTACTGCTAGCCACTTAATCACTTCCAGGCTACGCCCACTATCCTGAGCTTCGGTATTCGCACTCATAAACCAACCTGTCACAATGATTCAGACAAATAACTTTGCCCCGCAACTACAGGGCAACCAAACCGAAAGATGTTCTGTAAAACGAATAATTCGGTATTTACGCCGTGTCTACAGAGCCTATCTCACCAATGATTATATCTCACAATCGCTGATGAGATAGGTTCTACCATTACAGCGTAGAAAAAGGGCATCAAATGATGCCCTTTTATCGCGTGTCGCGTCAAACGTTATCAGCGATTAAGCGATAACTTTAGCAACAACGCCCGCGCCTACAGTACGGCCGCCTTCACGGATTGCAAAACGCAAACCGTCATCCATCGCGATTGGGTGGATCAGGGTAACAACCATTTTGAT
>NZ_JQHM01000023.1 GCF_000749845.1 Pectobacterium betavasculorum
AGCGAGAGTAACGGATAGATCGTAAAGACGCTGTGAATACATCCTTGTACGCTCGGCTTGCGCCATCCCTGGCGCAAACGCTTTACTCTTCTATTCCGTTACTCCCGTTTTCATTCAGTAAATAGGTCTGTCAATGGTCTGAGCCAGCGCCCTGCGGAACTGGCTTTTTTATTGTGAGCACCTTGCTTGCCGTAACGTTGAAAAACGTTTTATCAGGCTAATGCCCGTCGTTTGGCGCTGCGCATTTCCTGTCGCAGCGTGATGAAAGCGGTGATCAGCATAAAGATGACGGCAGACCAGAAAATCGCGTGAGGATAGCCATTATCCAGCAGCCAGCCGAACAGCACCGGTCCTGCGGCACCGCCAATGTTGAAACCGGTGGAGACAATCCCAAATACTCGTCCCTCAGCCCCCGGCGGAGAGGCGGCGCGTACCAGCATATCCCGAGAAGGGGCAATCATACCGGAGAGGAAGCCCGCGGCAGCCAGCAACGGCACTAGAACGATGGTCGGTAAAGAGTACATGGCAACGATGCTGACCAGCACGGCGGTGACGGCCAGCGCCGCCGTCGCTACCAGACCGTGGCGTTTAGTTTTATCTGCCAGTGAGCCGCCAGCCAATACGCCAAAGGCGCTGGCGAACAGAAAGGCGGTAAGCGCCACGTTAGCCTGTGACAGCGACAAATCGTAGCCCGTGACTAACGCCGTCACCGAGAAATTCTGGATCGAGCCCGTACTTAAATTCAGCAGCAGGAACAAAATCAGCAGCGCCAGAATCGGCAGTGTGAAAACAGATGCACGCGGTTTGCCCGGTTGTGTGCTTGCTGCCGCCGCAGGTTTCACCTTGCTAGGTTCATCACGATCTGTCAGGAGCAGTGGGATTGTCAGTAAGCCGATGATGCCGGAAACGATGAATGCGCTATTGATGCCGGAAAAGGCGGCAACGGACAGCAAAATACCGGGCGCAATGGCTGTGCCCAGAAAGCCGGAAAACGTATGCACCGAGAACGCACGGCCCATGCGTTTCTCATCAATCCCGCGAGACAATAAGGCGTAATCCGCCGGATGGTAAACCGCGTTCGCCACACCCGCTAGCCCCATTGCGGCGACCAACCAGACGTAGCTGTCTGAAAAGCCGAGTGAGAGAAAACAGAGGCTTCCGAGCGCTAAACCCGCGGTTAGTGTGCGGCGTGCGCCGATGCGGTCTACCATAAAGCCTATCGGTGTCTGCACACAGGCGGAGACAATGTTGAATATGCTGAGCGCAAACCCGAGTTCGACAAAGCTGATATCACGCTGGGCTGACAGCAGCGGAATGAGCGCGGGCAGCACCATCATATGGAAATGACTCACCAGATGTGCTGATGAGATTTGTGCCAGTAGCGGTAGTTTTATGAATTTCATGTTGTTTTTGCAGCTTACAGGTCTGTAGATTTTATTATCGTGAGAGCTGGCGCAGGAACAGGGCGTCACTCCCTGGCAAATGGATCATAAGGTTAGCCTATTACTTATATCATCTATGGCGAATATTGATACCCGCCTTTTCGGCAGAATAGGGAGAGAATGGCATGACGAGTAAATCGTATTTGGGTGGGTGTTTATGTGGTCAGATCCGGTTCCGAGCAACGGGCGAACCCGGCAATCCGCATGCCTGTTCCTGCATCTCTTGTCAGAAGCACTCTGGTGCGATAACGCTGCTGTGGGTTGAGTTTCCCCGATCGGCAGTTGAGTGGATCGGGGAAGGCGGAGAGCCCGCGCGCTATCGTTCGTCTGATTACTCCAGCCGGGCTTTTTGCCCGCACTGCGGCAGCACGCTGGGAGCGATTGATGATGAGCCGACCATTGCGCTGACGATCGGGAATTTTGACGAGAAAAACAGCCCAGAGCTGAAACCTGCGTCACATTCGTTCGAGGATTACTGTCCACATTGGGTGTAAAACACAGGCCCGTTTCCAACGAGTGCGGCGTTCTGTAGGGTGACGCGGTCCATCTCCTGAACGGCCTGCGTCACCTGGCTGATAACGTGCCCTTGTTCGCCCGTGCTGGTAGCTTCTTGCGCTACATCCTGCTGCTCGGATTAGGCGGCGGGGCCTTTGCTGACGGAATCGCGGATAATCAACTCGCCTTTGAAGGCAGGTGCAGGCACGACGGTTTCACCCTCCAGCCGGCACAGTAGTTTCTCAAGGGTATAGCTGATCATCTCGGCGACGGGCACATGTACGGTAGTGAGGGGCGGGTAGAACCATGATGCCATCGGTAAATCATCGAATCCCAGCAGCGAGATATCTTGTGGAATCGCGAGGCCGTGTTCACGCAGCGCTTTGGCTACGCCAATCGCCATGTCGTCATTGCTGGCGACCAGTGCGCTGAAGGTGACCGCTCTTTGAAGCAGGGCGTTTGCGGCGCTATAGCCACTGTCATGGGTCCAGTCACCTTGTGCAACCAGCCTGTCATTATAGGGAACCCCGTTTTCCTCCAGCGCCTGCCGATAGCCTGCCAATCGGCTTGTGCCAGTGGGGGAGTTTGACGATCCGCAGATAAACGCGATATCGCGGTGACCCTGTGTAATCAGGTAATTGACGGCATCATGGCAGTGCTGCTGGTGATCGGCGCAGATACCGTTATCGCCGTGCTGATGCAGTGTGCGGTTCACGACCATGATCGGCTGATCGTGCTGTTCAATAATTTCTTCCAGTTCATCCGTGGAGAGAAAACGCGGATAGATAATGACGGCATCGCAGCGTAAATCGAGCAGGAACTGGATCGCTTCCCGCTCTTCTTCCGCGCTGTGCTTGCCATCCGCCATGATGAGCTGCCGCCCGTATTTTTCCGTCATGGTTGCCGTTTGGAACAGCAATTCGCTGAAGTAGGGGCCGCTGTACAGCGTGTTGGTCACGACCAAGCCAATAATTTGCGATTTGCTCGTGGCGAGCTGGCGCGCCAGCAGGTTGGGCCGGTAGCCAATCTCTTCAATTGCCTTGAATACCCGATCCCGCGTGGTTTTACTGACGTAGTTATTCCCTGTCAGCACGCGTGATACGGTGGCCTTGGATACACCGGCTTTTTTCGCTACATCGAGCATGGTTACCATCGTCCTTCCCGTTCTCCTTTTGCACTGTTTTATCCCGTCATTATAGGGATATTTTCTCTTTTTTTATCATCAATAACGAGTGTGGGGATAAAACTATTCCCCCCGATTACGCTATTTATGATCGTCTTCAAAAAATAGGAAAAACAATATGAAACCGGTTGCATATTATTTTATGTCTTGCTTGAATAATAAAAAAACAGACGGTGAGGTGCAGTATGAATAAGATTTTACTCTGTTGCGCAGCAGGAATGTCTACCAGCATGCTGGTACAGCGGATGGAAAAGGTTGCCGAGAAAAACGCGATCACTGTTGAGATAAAAGCCGTTGGTTTTGAAGAGTTTAATGAACTGATTGATGAGTATGATTGCTGCCTGTTGGGGCCGCAGATTAAGTATAAATTGCCTGAGTTCAAAGCGATAGCCGACGCAAAAGAGAAGCCGATTGCAGTCATTAATATGGTTGATTACGGCATGATGAACGGGGAAAAAGTCCTCAAGGATGCTCTGGCGATGATCAATTAGTGTAACGGGAGGAATAATGAGTAAATTAAGCGAGTCATTATTCAGCGTTATCGAAAACCGTATTAGTCCAATTGCAGCAAAGCTCTCCAGCCAGCGACATGTTGTGGCAATTAAAGATGGGTTCATTGCATCAATGCCCTTTTTAATTGTCGGTTCTTTTATGATGTTATTCGCCCATCCGCCTTTTAGCCCGAATAGTGAATGGGCCTTCGCACAGTGGTGGCTGGGAATGGTGGAACGCCACGGCGAACAAATCATGATGCCCTACAATATGACGATGGGTATTATGGCGGTGTATATCACTAGCGCCATCGCTTATAACCTGGCACAGAGCTATAAAATGAACGGTTTTATGGCGGCCAGTCTGGCGCTGATGTCATTTATGGTCGTGGCGGCGCCACAAATCGACAAAAGCCTGCCAGTCGGGTCTCTGGGCGGCGAGGGGATTTTTACCGCGATTATCGTGGCCATCTATTCGACGGAGCTGATGCATTTTTTGCAGAAGCGCAATATTGGTATCCGTCTGCCGGAACAGGTGCCGCCGAAAATTCGCCAGTCTTTCGATTTGCTGATCCCGATTCTTGCCATCTTCCTGACGTTATTCCCACTTAGCCTGTTTATGCAGAGTCAGTTCGGCATGCTATTACCGCAGGCGATCATGGCAATCTTTGCGCCAATCATTTCAGCATCCGACTCGCTCCCCGCCATTCTGATTGCGGTGCTGCTCTGCCACCTGCTGTGGTTTGCTGGTATTCACGGTGCGGTTATTGTCACAGGGATTTTACAGGCGTTTTGGTTAACCAATCTGGGCGTCAATCAGGAAGCGTTTAACGCAGGCGCACCGATTACCAAAATTTTCATTGAACCCTTCTGGCAGTTCTTTATTACGGTCGGGGGATCGGGGGCGACCATGGGGTTGGTCTTTCTTTATCTGCGCAGCCGTTCTGCCCATTTGCGCTCCATCGGCAAGCTGGCTGTGGTGCCAAGCATGTTCAACATCAACGAGCCGGTGATTTTTGGTTCACCTATCGTGATGAACCCGCTGTTGTTTATCCCGTTTATTACCGCGCCGTTGGTGAACGCTACCCTTGCTTATATCGCGTTAAAAACTGATTTGGTGCACCGCGTGATCTCTCTTGCGCCCTGGACGACGCCGGGTCCGATTGGTGCCGCCTGGTCTACAGGGTGGGATTGGCGGGCGGTGGTGCTGGTGGGGGTACTGATTATCGTGTCGTCCTTAATCTATTACCCCTTCTTCAAAATGTATGAACGTCAGCTGATTGCACAGGAAGTGGGGACAGCAGAGGAGGCACTAAGTGATGCTCGATGAAACCATTCTTGATGAAACAACAGTAATGGAACTGATTATCTATGCGGGAGAAGCGCGATCAAGCTCAATGGAAGCACTGAGCGCCGCCAGAAAATACGACTGGAACAAGGCTGAAGAACTGCTGAATGCGGCTTCGGTGGCGGCGCGCAAAGCCCATCAAATTCAGACGGCCTTGATCGGTGCCGATGAAGGCTGCGGAAAAATCCCGGTCAGCCTGATTCTGGTTCACGCGCAGGATCACCTGATGAACGCGATGTTATGCCGTGAGCTGGTGGAGGAGCTGATTCAACTGCATCGGGAAATCGCCTCCCTGAAACAATCTATCAATGAAACCGTTTGTAAATGAACAACATGTAAACTTGAAATGAGAAGGAAATGAGATGTCTATTGAACAATTACCGAAAGACTTTCTGTGGGGCGGCGCGGTAGCGGCGCATCAAGTTGAAGGTGGTTGGGATCAAGGCGGCAAAGGCGTCAGCATTTGTGATGTCCTGTCCGGCGGTGCTCACGGCATTGACCGTGTGATTACCGATGGCGTACAGCCTGGTGTCAGTTACCCAAATCATCAGGCAGTGGAGTTCTATTCCCACTATAAGCAAGATATCGCCCTGTTCGCCGAAATGGGCTTCAAATGCTTCCGTACCTCGATTGCCTGGACGCGTATTTTCCCCAATGGCGATGAGCTGGAACCGAATGAAGCGGGTCTGCAATTCTATGACGACCTGTTCGATGAGCTGCTGAAATACAACATTGAGCCAGTGATTACGCTGTCTCACTTTGAGATGCCGCATCATCTGGTGAAGCAGTATGGTGGCTGGTTGAACCGCAAAGTGGTGGATTTCTTTGTTCGCTACAGCGAAGTGGTTATGAAGCGTTACCAGTCCAAAGTGAAATACTGGATGACCTTCAATGAGATCAATAACCAGCGTAACTGGCAGTATCCGTTGTTTGGCTATTGCTGTTCCGGTGTGATTTTTACCGATCACGACAAGCCGGAGCAGGCGATGTACCAAACGCTGCACCACCAGTTTGTTGCCAGTGCGAAAGTGGTGAAGCTGGGGCATGAGATTAACCCGGATTTCAAAATTGGCTGCATGCTGGCGCTGGTGCCGCTCTATCCGTGGTCATGCCACCCGGATGACGTGATGTTTGCACAGGAAGCTATGCGTGAACGCCACTTATTCGGTGATGTGCAACTGCGCGGTTACTATCCATCTTACATCCTGAAAGAGTGGGCGCGTAAAGGCTATCAGATTGATATGCAGCCTGAAGATGAACAGACGCTGCGTGAGGGTTGCACGGATTATCTGGGCTTCAGCTACTACATGAGCAACGCGGTGCAACTGGCGGCGAAAGGTCGGAAAACGGAAGACGCGATCGCAGGTTTTGACGGCGGCGTGAAAAACCCGCATGTGAAAGCGTCGGAATGGGGCTGGCAGATCGACCCGGTTGGCCTGCGCTATACCCTGAACAGCTTCTACGAGCGTTACCAGAAACCAATGTTCATCGTCGAAAATGGCTTTGGCGCGGTAGATAAAGTAGAAGCCGACGGCAGCATTAATGACGATTACCGCATCGAGTACCTTAAAGCGCATATCGATCAGATGAAGAAAGCTGTCGTGGAAGATGGTGTGGAACTGATGGGCTACACCCCGTGGGGCTGCATCGACTGCGTGTCGTTCACCACTGGTCAGTACAGCAAACGCTACGGTTTCATCTACGTGGATAAACATGACGACGGCACCGGCACGTTCAAGCGCTCGAAGAAAAAGAGCTTTGACTGGTACAAGAAGGTTATCTCCAGCAACGGCGCCGAGTTATAACGGTGATTGCAGGAAACGTTAACGACAGAGCCGTGCTTAACCGCACGGCTTTTTCTTGTTGGTGTTAATCTCTTCCCAAGATGAGCTCTTATACATAAATAATGTAGTGTGCAAGCGGGGTTGCCGTTATCCCCAGCGTAAGAAATTATGCTGAGGAGATAACAGGCTTAGGATGAGCCGCATGGACGCGGCTCAAGCTTGCGCCACGTCGGGAGCGTGTCGCAAGCGGTCCGTTAAGCCTGATGCCGACGAAGGTATCGCGTAGCGACATAATGTAGCGGGCAGCCGGGTTCATAGGGGGCTGGCGCTTGAGCCCCCTATGTCGGGCGCGTGCTATAAAGTAGCATGAGAAGGATGGCATTGTGGCGCACGAAATGGCTCCGCGTTTGCAGAGGTAGCCTTCAGGAAAAGGGTTCGTTTTGTACTGTAATACGCCTGTCACCCTGCCGTATTTCACTAACGACTTCATCGCTGAATCGCGTTAGCATGAAAACAGATAACTTGATGCTGGAAAAACTATGTCTGTAAAACTGATCGCTATTGATATGGACGGGACGTTACTGACGCCCCAAAATCAAATTTCACCTGCGGTAAAAGCCGCGATTGCTGCCGCCAGAGAGAAAGGTGTGCAGGTCGTGCTGGCAACCGGTCGCCCCTACATCGGTGTCGAACGCTACCTGATGGAGCTGGATTTGCAGCAGGAAGGTTGTTACTGCATCACCAACAACGGTGCACTGGTGCAGCGTACGGTCAACGGTGACTGTGTGGCGCAAACCGCGCTAAGCTTCGACGATTATCTCTATTTCGAAGCGCTGGCCTGCAAATTAGGCGTCCATTTCCATGCGCTGGACTTCAATTTCGTCTACACCGCCAACAAAGACATCAGTCCTTACACTGTTCACGAATCTCACTTGACCGGGATGCCGTTAAAGTATCGTGCGGTAGAGGAAATGGATCGCAGCCTGACGTTCCCGAAAGTGATGATGATTGATGAGCCAGAGATCTTGGATCGCGCCATCAGCCAGCTGCCACCGGAAGCCTTTGAACGCTACACCATCATGAAGAGCGCCGAATACTATCTGGAAATTCTGGATAAGCGCGTCAACAAAGGTGAAGGCGTGAAGATGCTGGCGGAGCACCTCAACATCCCACGCGAAAGCGTCATGACGCTGGGCGACCAGCAGAACGATCTGGCGATGATTCGCTATGCGGGAATCGGTGTCGCGATGGGGAATGCCATTGATGAAGTGAAAGAGGCCAGCCAGTTCGTCACTAAATCTAACATGGAAGACGGCGTCGCTTACGCGATCGAGAAATTCATGCTGAATGCCTAATTATTTATAGATAAAGCCGAATAACCATTATTGATGGTTATTCGGCTGTCCTGAGGCCACCAATAAGGTGGCCTCAGGGCGTTGACAAACCTATTTCCTAAATGAAAACGGGAGTAACGGAATAGAAGAGTAAAGCGTTTGCGCCAGGGATGGCGCAAGCCGAGCGCACAGGGATGTGTTTACAGCGTCTTTACGATCTATCCGTTACTCACGCTCTACGGACTTTGTAAGCAAAAGCAAGGCACCAATAAGGTGGCCTGCTTTTTGCTTACACAGCGTGAATCGTTCAGACGTTCAGTTTTTTCGCGCTATAAAACGCTGTGGCTCCGCTGTTTGATGTAACTCTGCCGTTTCAGTAGCTCTTGCGCAAATTGTCTACCAAACTGTTCCAGATATTGGCGTTGCAGCATGCACTCATGCGGCGCGTTGACGCTGTACTCGATAAACTCACCCGTTACGTATGGCCGCCAGAACTCCGGCTGCTGATCTTCCGACCGTAGAACGTCCGAAGTGGCACGGATGAAAATCATGTCGCCGTCATAGGGGGTGTAATGGCACTGGGTCAATAGCTTCAGCATCAGTTTGGCATCGTCTATCAAGCGGGTCAGGAAGTCCTCCCCGACGTTACCGTTGCCCAGCACACCCGCCATTACCTGTTTCAGCCCCTTCATATCGGTACGTGATACGCCAGCAATGGCGCGGGTCATTCGGGTGATGATGGTGGCATTATCCAGCTTCAGCGAGTTCAGGCCATTTTGCAGCGGATAACTGTCAAACATGCTTAGGAAGTCTACCTTTTGTCCTGCGGCCTGTAGCATGGTGGCCATCCGCAGCGCCAGATTACCGCCCACGGACCAGCCGGTCAGATGATACGGTCCTTGCGGCTGAATAGCGCGGATGTGTTGCAGGTATTCCGCCGCCAGTTCGTCCAATGAATGGATGATGCGGTGTGGATCGCGCAGTATGGGGGACTGGATGGCATATACCGGTTGGTCTTCTGGCAGGTAGGATAACAGACCGGCGAAAGACCAGGCGATACCGCCGCCTGGATGAATGCAAAACAGCGGAGGGCGGTTGCCCTCCGTACGCAGAGGCAGAATCGTGCCGAACGGATCGCTGAAGTAGTCGGCGGGTTTCAGGCGTTGTACTAACTGGCGTGGTGTGGGGGCGGTCAGGAAATCGGAAATACCAAGTGAGACGCCGAACGTCTCTCTGATGCGATTGATCAACTGTAGACCCAACAGTGAGTGGCCTCCCAGCGCAAAAAAGTTCTGATTGACGTATACGGGCCCGCATCCGAGTATCGATTCGAACAATCGGCACATGGTTTCCTCTCCCGGTGTTCTGGGTGGGATCCGTTCGCTGTCGTTCTGCAAAACGGGTGGTGGCAGTTCGCCGATAGCCAACTTACCATTGGGCGTCAGCGGGAAAGACGGTACAACCATGATGATGCTTGGAACCATATGCTGAGGTAACTGGCGGCCGAGAGCCTGCTTGAGGCTGTCACTATCCAGCTCCAGCTCCCTGTTGGCGGCGTAGGCAACGATGGCTGGGCCGTGATCGAGGGTATGCAGCATTGCCACGGCGTCTTCTACGCCGCAGCAGTCGAGCAGCGCGTTCTTGATCTCACCCAACTCGATACGCAGACCGCGTAGTTTGATCTGACTGTCTTTACGGCCCTGATAGTAGATGCGTCCGGAATGGTCAAAGAAAACGTTATCTCCGGAACGGTACATCGTGGTGTCTGCATCCAGTAGGTCGGGCACAAAACCTTTGGCCGTCTGATCCGGACGATTACGATAGCCTTTGGCTACCCCAGGACCGCCGATAAACAGTTCGCCCCAGCTGCCCGGCGGCAGCAGACGTTGCTGTTTATCCACCACGTACAGCCGGGTGTTGGCGGTGGCCGCGCCGATAGAGAGATCTTCCACGCCGTAGCGGGCATTGATCGCGGTGGCGAATGATGTTTCCGTCGGACCGTAGACGTTCAGTAGATGACAGTGAGAAAAACGCGCTAGCAGCGCAGGAAGGCAGGGCTCACCGCCGAGAAGCAGTACGGTGCCCAGAGGGAAGTCTTCCGTTTGGTGGCAGGCCAGCAGACTGGGCGTAAGTACCAGCATACGGATATGTTCACGACGCACCAGCGTGGCAAGCGGCTTGCCGGGCGTGGTGGAAAGCTTATCAGCGATCGTCAGCGTAGCGCCAGCCAGCAGCGTCATCATGATTTCCAATACGGACATATCAAAGCCCGCGGCGATGAACTGTAGTACCCGTTCTCCCGGCTGCAACCCGGCTGCCTCAATGGCCGTGCGCGCTATGGGAACCAGATTGCGGTGCGTCACCTCTACGCCCTTTGGCTTGCCGGTCGAACCGGAGGTATAGATCATATAGGCGGGTGTCGCGGAGTCAAAGTCCGCCAGCGGGCCATCGACGGGCGGCAGGCTTTCCAGCATCTCCGCGGTTAGGCGTAACCGTTTTTCCTCGGGGACGGATATTTCACTCTCGTTGTCGGTGGTAGTAATGAGCAGTGCGGGGGCGGCGTCGGCCACAATATATTCGATTCGCGACTGGGGAAGATCCGGAACGATCGGCACATAGCAGGCGCCCAGCTTAAATAATGCCACCGCTGCCGTAACCCATTCGATACTGTGCGATGTCACGACTGCCACATCGTCGCCGGGACGAACGCCGAGCGCTCGAAGCCGGCCAGCCAGACGGGTAGCGTAGTCATCCAATTGAGCATAGCTGGATGAGCGATCGCCCTGAAGTAGCGCTATCTGGGGGCCGTGGTCGCGGACGACCGCTGAGAATGCCTCAGGAAATATCGGCTGCGGAGCGGCAATTTTCGGCAGCGGGTAGAAGCGTTCGCGTTCGCCGGGCAGCAGCAGGTTGTAATCGGACGCTAGCGTTTCTGGCGCCTCCACGAACTGTTCCAGCAATAGGATCAGCCGCTGGTAGTGCTGAGTCAGCGCTTCGGGTGTATACAGATCGGCGTTGGCATCAAAACAGATCTCCAGATGACCATCCGTATTGCGGTCGAAGATATTAATGTTCAAATGTCTTGCAGGACCGCAGGCGAGATTATTCGTTGTCAACTCACAGCCATTGAAGCTGATGCCTTGATTGTAAGACACGATGTTAAGCAGTGTGTTGAATAGTGGTTTATGACCGCGTTCGGCGGAGAGGTCGCGGATTATGGTTTCAGAGCGGTAGCTCTGGTGTAGCAGGTGGCGGCGTAGCTGGTGTTGAACGTTTTCGGCGACCGAAAGTACGGTGGATTCAGTGGTGAAGGACATCTGCAACGGCAGGATGTTGGCTACCATCGCCGGAGTGTTGCGTAGCGCCTTGAGCTGGCGGGCGGCGACTGGCATTCCTACGACCAGTTCTTCCCGCCCGGTCATTTTATGCAAGTAGGTGGAGCAAAGCGCCAACAGCACGCTGGATAGTCGAAGCTGGCGCTGCGCCACGATGGTGCGCAAACGATCCAATGTTTTTCCGGAAAAAGTTTTGCGCAACCGGTTTAGTCTGGCGAGCAGCGCATCGCCTGGAACCAATTGGGTGGCGTCCGGCATCTTTAGGCAGTATTCGCGCCAATAGGCCTGGTCCTTAGTGTACGCGTTACTTTTCTGGTATTCCTGTTCCGCTTTAACAATGCTTTTTAGCGGCGGGTTTGTGAGCGGTGCCACGTTTTCTTCCCGCCGCAGCCGTTCGTAGTAATCGGCGATAGAGCCAAACAGAAGGCCGTGGCCGTAGCCGTCGATAATCAGATGGGTGCCTAGTTCAACCATGCGGTAAACATTTTCCGCCAGTTTGATCAGTACATAGCGAGCCAGTGGCGCTTGGCTAAGATCCATATCATGGTCAAGTAACTGCTCGAGAAGCGCGCTGTAAGCGTGCTCGGGGTCAGGAGACGCCGAAAAATCGCGCCATTCAAAGAATGATGCTTCCGGTAAGGGCTGGATGTATTGCGTAAACTGTCCTGAGGCGGGGTCGGTTTCAAACGTGGCGCACAGTGCTTCAGTCTGCCTGCAAACGGCGTTAACCGCCTGCTCTAATAAGCGCGGTTGGAGCTGGCCTGTGAATTCGATTACGTTGCATAGATGGTAGTTTTTGTTGCTGCCTTCTTGGGCGATGGCGAGATAGACTTCTTGCTGGGCGTTGCTCAGTGGGCAGGTTGCCTTTCCGGACATAAATATACTCCTTATTTGTGTAGTCTGCGAATTCCGAACATTGGTTTACGGCAGTGCGATATACCAGGGCCATCGTGTCTTGCTGGCTCTTTTCTATTTTTCGGCGGCAGGGTACGCAAATTGACGGAGGGGGGATATGGGATTGTGTGCGTCATCTTATAGTGCTCTGTTAATTACTATTGATAAGTATTTTTTACCTATTTATGGTAGGCATAAATTTATTAATTGGCACGAAATTATTATTTTTATCAGCCATAAATTAGAGTGTTTTAATCTATCTGGTTGTTTTAGAGTAATAAATTTTTATTTGTATAGGTTGCTATTTTATTTTTAGCTTATAATTTTCTTTTATTTTGAATGCGTAATAAGCCTCCAGCGCTGAAATGCTTGATATTATTTCGTTGCTTTTTATATGATTGCTGAATCAGTAAGTTAGCAATCATATAAAGTTCGTTGTCACAACGATGACGCAGTGTTTTTTTACTTTAATAATTGATGTTGTTAATGATTGGTGTTGTTAATGCTTATCGTGAAAATAAATAACACGTTAGTCTCAGACTATTGGAAAAATACTGCTCTGAGGGTATGACCAATGGGCGTGTAGCTATCCGAATTATTTTTTTCGTAAATGCGACGGGATTTAATAAGGGATATTTTTGCAAAAGGCAGGGCTTCATCATCGATTATAGCGATATTATAGGCTGCTGCGCATGTGATTTTACGTAGTTCAGAGTATATGGCTGTGATTGATATGTTATAATTTTCATCGTGTTAGCGTAATAATCATTAGGGATAATATTTTTTAGTTGTGGAATCATATAATGAAAGCAACATTCAAACTTGGATTAGTATTTATCTCCGCACTTTCCGTTTCTGCTTGTGATAGTTTAGATTTAACAAGTAATAAAGGAGTGTTTCACTACAGTAACCCAACCGCTAAAAATATAACATTTAAGGTTGATGGTGAGAGTCATGAAATCTTACCAGAAGAAAAAGGTAAGATTAAACTTTCTTCTGGTGTGCATAAATTAGAAAACAGCCAAGGTCAGGTTTTTTCATTTATGGTTTTTGATAATAATAATGGAGGGATTATAAATCCAGATAATCATATTTATTATACGTTGTCAGAAACTTATTCGGTTGAAGGGAAATATAATAAATTTAAGCCCGCGACCTATGACGTGACTATAAATGGTCATCAATTAGAAATGTCGGCCAGAAGTGCGAATTCAACCATAATTGATGCTAATATGTTTAAATGTAGTTATCAGTTAGGCGAGCCTTTCCCCGATTCGATCACAATCCGTGACCGTAGTTCAGATGGTAATGTTAAATCAAAATGTTTTGATAAGATAGAGCTAATTCATTATATATCAACAATATATAAAGAAGATCTCAAGCCTGAATCACCCAACGATGAAGGTAATGATTCAATTAATATGGCATTTAATTATGATATTCCTACAGTGAGGTTCCTTCATTCTGATATGCAAGAAAAAGCAGACAATATCGTTGTATTATTAAAACAACTAAAAGAATCTGATGATGCGGGTATTCATGAGAAGATAAATAAAAAAATTACCCAGTTAAGCATTGATTTAGTTACTGTATATGCGAAGCATACTTCTACCCTTTCAAAAGAAGAACACCAGAAATATGATGACTTCACTCGTCAGTCTGGTTATTTACAAACGTATGGTATTTGGGGGGGGAATTAACACTTAATGGTAAGGAAAGGGTTTTCTGAAATTGGCGTATTCTTTAAGGAATTATTTAGGGTGTAATTGGATAATTATTTTAATTCCAGACTACGCACTATTTCTTCTTTCATAACCTGAGTGATGTGATTAACCACCTGGCTGCGGGGAATCTGGGGGGGGTAAACCGCGCAATACGCCATTTTTATATCGGGATTAAAAGGCTTAACGATAACCGGAGAAGGGCTGTTCAGGGCGGTAATAAAATCCACTACGCCGATGCCGACATTTCTTGAAGCCAGCACGCAGCAGTTAGCCATTGAGGTTTCGATCGGGTTATGCAGATAGCTCTGCTCTTTTCTGATGGCAATATCAAGCTGGGCCCGCAGGGGCGTGGTTCTTCCCGGCAAAATAGCGCGAGAGCTGGCCAGATCGGCAAGCGTAACTTCCTCCGCTGTGGCAAGGGGATGATTCATCGCTAATACCGCGACAGCACGGGCGTCCGCCAGCGGTTCGGCTTCCAGCCCTTTGATACCTGGCTGGCCAAAAATAAAACCAACGTCATAGTGATTTTCAGCAATCGCGTCCGTAATACGGCTGCTGCTTTCGATGTCTAAAAACAGCGAAAGATCGGGGTATTTCTTGAGTAAAGTAGGGAGAACCTGGTCCGAGCAAAGAAACGAGAGCGCCTGAACGGCGGCGATGCGCAGTACGCTACCTTTAGCGTGGCGAATTTCATCGGCAATCAGCCCGATATGATCCAACCCCAGATAAAGACGCTCCACTTCCCGATACAGCTTCATTGCTTCGGCGCGTGGAATCAGGCCGCGTCCGTCTCTATCAAACAGCTTCAGATTCAGTGCATCTTCAAAGTCTTTAATGAGCCGACTGACCGCTGGCTGGGTGATATACATCATATTGGCGGCAGCGGTAATGCCTCCGGTGAGGATGACTTTATGAAAGGCTTCAACCTGGCGGGGATTGATACGCATGCTCGTCACCTTAAAACATAACATTTGGTTATCAATTTAACACAAAATGCAATTTTTCATTATCCAATATGGCGCATAGACTCACAATCATAAGATTTAATACACTTCACTAGTAATCAATCATGGAATAGAGGGTTAGTGAATGAAGAAATCAACGCTGGCGTTATTGTTTACCGTTTTATTTTCATCTTCACCTTTGGTTTATAGCGCGGACCTGAATATCGGTTTAGCTTCCTCCACCACATCAATGGATCCGCAGTTTTATGTGAGTGGGGCGAATAGCGCAATGGCGCGCAATATTTTTGACGGTTTGGTTGTACAGGATGAAAAACAGCAGATTGCACCTGCCCTGGCAACCAGTTGGAAAGTGATTGACGACAAGACGTGGGAGTTTGTATTGCGTCCTGGCGTTAAGTTTCACGACGGCAGTGATTTTACGGCTAAAGATGTGATTGCCAGCATTAAGCGTGTTGCGCTGGCATCAAAAAACAGCCCTAGCTCTTACGCACCTTACGTCAGCGACATTGCTGAAGTAATAGAAGTTAATCCACTAACGGTGCGGATAAAGACAAAAGAGGCTTCGCCACTGCTGCTGAATAATTTAAGTCGGATTTCCATTTTGCCTGCCCGACTTGAGAATGTCCCGACGGAAACGTTGAATTCAGGAAAAGATGTGATTGGTACAGGGCCATTCAAATTTGTTTCCTGGGTGCCGGATGACCGGGTAGTCCTTAGTCGTAATGACGATTACTGGGGAGGAAAAGCAGAGTGGGACAACGTTACTGTCCGTGTATTTAAAAACAGTAGTGCACGTGTAGCAGCAGTATTATCCGGTGATGTGGACATGATTGAAAACGTTCCAACAGCCGACAGCAGTAATATTGGAAAAAATCAGCAGTTAAAAACGATTTCAACACCAGGGAATCGTGTTATTTACCTTCACCTGGACCAGCAGCGAGAGGAATCACCGTTCGCCAAAGGTTCTGATGGTAAAAACCCATTACTAAAAAAAGAAGTACGCCAGGCGATGTCTTTAGCGCTTAATCGTCAGGCAATCGTCGACCGTGTGATGGAGGGGCAGGCTGTTGTTGCCTCTCAGCTTGTACCGAAGGGGTATCTCGGGTATTCCGCTTCCATTCCTGCGCCGGTTTATAATCCGGAGAAAGCCAAACAGGAACTGGCAGCGGCGGGTTACCCCGACGGCTTCACGCTGACCTTCCACGCGTCGAACGATCGTTATCCTAATGATTCTAAAATTGCTCAGGCCATTGGCCAAATGTTCACACGCGTCGGCATCAAAACCGAAGTGGTTACGATGCCCGGCAGTGTGTACTTCTCACGTGCGTCCCGTCTCGAATTCAGTTTGATTATGGGCGGGGCCGCGATTGAAACCGGGGAAGCTTCTGGAGTGTTGGGGCCATTGCTAGAAACCTTTGGCCCCAATGCAGGACAGGGTAATCGTGGTCGCTATTCCAATCCTGTCTTTGATAAAACGCTGAACGAGGCACGTGTCACGCTGGATGAAACCAAGCGTGATGCGCTGCTGGCTGAGGCGATGAACATCGGTATGAACGATCTGGGCGTGATTCCAGTGATGTTCCTGTCCAACACCTGGGCGATGAAAAAGCAGTATACCTATGTGGGCCGTTCCGATGCCTATACGCTGCCGTACTTCGTCCGTTCCGCGAAATAGTCACCTTTCAGTCATGATCTAAAAGGGGTGAGGTTTCACCCCTTATCTATCCGTAACAAGGAGAGCGGAGTGAATACATTTAGCGGTGTTTTTCCCTATCTGGTGTCACCCGTCAGGCCCGATGGTCAGGTTGATAAGCCTGTGCTGGCACAACTTACTGAGCATCTGATTCAATGTGGTGTGCATGGCGTCGTGCCGTTAGGTAGTACCGGTGAATTTGCCTATCTCTCTGCGGCTCAGCGTCTGGATGTGGTCAAAACCGTGATTGAGACGACGGCGGGTCGCGTGCCAGTGATCGCCGGTGTCGCTTCCACAACGATTCAGGACGCCGTTGAGCAAACGAAACGCTATGTTGAACTCGGTGCGGATGGCATTCTTGCGGTACTGGAAGCCTATTTCCCCCTGAAAGACGAAGGCGTCGAACAGTATTTCCGCGCCATTGCCGAAGCCGCACAGGGCAAACCGGTCGTGCTCTACACCAATCCTCAGTTCCAGCGCTCCGATTTGAGCTTGCCCGTTATCGAACGCCTGAGTCATGTCAGTAATATCCGCTATATCAAAGACGCCTCGACGAATACCGGGCGTTTGCTTTCCATCATTGAACGTACACGTGGCCGGATGGAGGTATTCTCCGCGTCCGCGCATATTCCCGCCTGCGTGATGCTGATTGGCGGCGTGGGCTGGATGGCTGGCCCGGCGTGTATCGTTCCCAAACAAAGTATTGCTTTGTATGAAGCCGCCCGCTCGGGTGACTGGAACAGAGCAATGGAGCTTCAGCGTCCGCTGTGGCGAATCAATGAAATCTTTGCCCGTTATTCCATTGCTGGCTGTATTAAAGCGGCGCTGCAATTGCAGGGATTTGCCGTCGGCGACCCGTTGCCGCCCCAGCAGCCGTTGGATGAAAAGGCGCGTAAGGAGATCGCTGACGTTTTGGCGTCTGTCGATTCCCTTTAATGTCAACCAGATTTGTTATTATTCACGCTGTAGAGGTGTGGGGTTTCCTGCACTTTGAAATTTGGCAGTACCGATTAAAAAGAGAAAAGGAATCATCAAGGGATGAGTGCGTTACCTATTATTATTGATTGTGATCCCGGGATAGATGACGCCATTGCGTTATTAAGTGCATTTGTGGCACCAGAGTTGGATATTCGCGGTATCTGCACGGTATGCGGTAACCAGTCGCTGGACAAGACGGTGCGCAATGCGTTGCAAATTGTTGAGCTGGGTCAGCGCAGGGATATTCCTGTCTTTGCTGGCTGTCATCGGCCGCTGTTGCGCGAACCCATTCATGGCCAGTTTCACGGCGAAAGCGGACTGGGCCAGACGGTGCTGCCTGCACCGCAAAAACAGGCTGAAGCGCAACATGCCGTGAGTTTTATTATTGCGCAGTGTCGGCAGGCGATAGCTGACGGCACGCCGATCACGCTGTGTACGTTGGGGCCATTAACCAATGTGGCGATGGCGCTGCGTATGGCTCCCGAGATTGCCGACGGTATTGCGCGCATTGTGATGATGGGCGGCGCGTATCGTGAAGCGGGCAACCGCAGCCTGACGTCTGAATTCAATATGATTGCCGATCCGCAGGCAGCCAAGGTGGTATTTGACTCGTCGATTGCCCTTGTCGCGTTACCTCTGGATGTTACGCATCAGGTAATTTTAACACCGGAATTGGTGGCGCGTTTCATCGCGTTATCCGGACGCATCTCCGCGCCGTTGGGTGAAATGATGGCGTTTTGGGATCGCAATGACATCTGCCGCTACGGTTCACGCGGTGGCCCGCTACACGATCCGTTGGTTATTGCCTGGGTTCTGGCGCCACACTGTTTCACGACAGAAAAAGCCAGCGTTTACATTGAGCAGGAAAGTGAGCTGTGCATGGGGCAAACCGTTGCCGACTGGTATGGAAAAACCGATCGTCAGCCGAATGTGGATGTGGTGACGGGGGTGGATGCCAAACAGGTTGTTGAGCTGTTTGCTGATCTATTGAGCCGCTACAGAGAGGGTGTCTGACATGGTTCGAGAGCGCATTATTATTGATACCGATCCCGGCGTTGACGATGCAATCGCCATCTGGCTGGCATTGGCATCGCCCGAGCTGGACGTGCTCGGCATTACCGTTGTGGCAGGTAATGTGCCGCTTGAAGCAACATTGCCGAATGCTTGCAATGTTGTTGGGCTGACGGGCAGAACCGATGTACCCATTTTTGCTGGTGCCTCGCGCCCGCTCATTCGCGATCAGGTTTTCGGTAAATACGCCCATATCGGCGAATTTTCTTCTGAGTGGGTGCCGCAGAGCACGCTATCGCCAGAACAAGAACATGCCGTCGATTTTCTGGTGCGGATGACGCGTCAGGCGGCGGCCGATAATAACCCGATCACCCTTTGTTCACTTGGCCCGCTGACGAATCTGGCGTTGGCGCTGTGCTTCCATCCTGATGTCGCTCGCGGCATCAAACAGATTGTTTCCATGAGCTGTGCCTTTACCGCGATGGGGAATCGCGTGCCGTGGGCAGACTTTAACGTCTATGCGGATCCGCATGCGGCGGAAATCGTGTTTTCCTCCGGTGTTCCCGTTGTCATCATGCCGTTGGATGTGACCTTTCAGGCTCTGATTCAGACGGAACAGATTGATAACATCGAACGCAGCGGCGGTGCGCCGGGTAAAGCGATGGCCGCGCTGTTGCGTATGTTTGACCGCAACGAGGTCGAACGCTTTGGTCGTGAAGGTGGACCAATTCATGATGCAACCGTCATTGCCTGGCTGTTGAAGCCAGAGCTGTTCAAGTCAAAGTATGCGCGTATCGGGGTCGAAGTTTCCGGTAAGACCGCGGGTTACGTGTTTGCCGATTTTTATCACAAGCTGGGTGAGCCAGCGAATGCGCTGGTCATGCGGGAAATCGACGAGCAGGGATTTATTGGGCTGATTGCCGACCGCCTGCGTCACTACGATGTTGATACATTAAACGGTTCTGGGGGGCGCTGATGATAGCCTACCTGCTGAGCCGAATCGGACAAACGCTGCTGACGCTTGCTGTTATGTCGGTGCTGGTGTTTGTGGGTGTCTATCTGGTCGGTAACCCGGTCGATATGTTGTTGGGCGCGACAGCCACGCCAGCGGAACGGCTGGCGGTGATTCAGTCTTTTGGTCTGGATAAGCCCGTCTGGGAACAGTACGGGCTGTTTGTCTGGAACGCCTTTCAGGGCGATATGGGAAAGTCTTTTATCTTTAACCAACCCGCGCTGACGCTGATTTTTCAGCGGATGCCTGCAACGCTCGAACTGGCGATGGTCGCGTTCGTGATGGCGCTGGTTGTCGGTATTCCGCTGGGGATCTACGCTGGCCTGAAGCCGGACAGCGCGGTGTCCAAATCCATCATGACTTTCTCTATCCTCGGCTTTAGCCTGCCCACGTTCTGGATTGGGCTGGTGATGATCATGCTGTTCAGCGTGAAGCTGGGCTGGCTGCCGTCTTCTGGCCGGGGCGATACGCATGAGTTATTCGGTATTCCATTCAGTTTTCTGACCCGCGATGGTCTCGAGCATCTTCTCCTGCCAGCGTTTAACCTTGCGCTGTTTAAAATCTCGCTGGTTATCCGCCTGATGCGTGCGGGCGTGATGGAATGCCTGCAACAGGATTATGTGCAGTTTGCTCGCGCGAAAGGGCTATCGGAAACTCGCATCGTGCTGGTGCATGTGCTGCGCAATACGCTGATTCCCTTAATTACCGTGCTGGGTCTGGAGCTGGGATCGCTGATCGCGTTCGCCGTCGTCACGGAAACCATTTACGCCTGGCCGGGTATGGGCAAACTGATTATTGACTCGATCGCTGTGCTCGACCGTCCGGTCATTCTTGCTTACCTGATGATTACCGTCGTGATGTTCAGCGTGATTAACCTGCTGGTTGATTTGCTGTACGTCATGGTCGATCCGCGTGTACGGCTGGGAGGAGACAAAGGATGACAGGGAATACCATACATCAGCCCGCAGCCGTGCCAAAAAACGTCCATCCGGCGATGCGCGTGGTGATGGCGCTGATCGGCGATCGGTTGGCGCTGTGTGGGCTGATCATGCTGGCGATTTTTGTGCTGCTGGCGCTGCTCGCCCCTGTTCTGTCGCCACAGAACCCTTACGATCTGATGCAGCTCGACATCATGGATGGCCGGCTTGTACCGGGTTCCTCCAGTATGGCGGGCATGACGTACTGGCTGGGGACGGACGATCAGGGTCGCGATTTGTTCAGCGCCATTCTTTACGGCACCCGTATCAGCCTGATTGTGGGCTTCTCCAGTGCGGTACTCGCGCTACTGATTGGCGCCTCGCTGGGGCTGATTAGCGCCTACGTCGGCGGAAAAACGGATGCCACGATCATGCGCATCGTGGATATCCAACTCAGTTTCCCGCCGATCCTGATTGCGCTGATCCTGCTGGCGGTGCTGGGGCAAGGAGTTGACAAGATCATCATGGCGCTGGTGGTGACCCAGTGGGCTTACTACGCGCGGACGATTCGCGGTTCGGCGCTGGTGGAACGTCGCCGCAGCTATGTGGACGCGGCGCGCAGCATGGCGTTGTCCAACCGCCGCATTCTGTTTCGCCATATTTTACCGAACTGTCTGGCACCGCTGATCGTGGTGGCGACGATGCGCATCGCCTACGCCATCATGCTGGAAGCCACGCTCTCGTTTTTGGGGATCGGGCTGCCCGTGACGGAACCGTCGCTGGGGCTGCTGATCTCAAACGGTTTTGAATACCTGATGTCGGGCGATTACTGGATCAGCTTCTTTCCGGGGCTGACGCTGCTGCTGCTGATTGTGGCGATCAATCTGGTCGGGGATGCGCTGCGCGACATCCTCAATCCGCGGAATTAATCTGTGGGAACGCCCATAGGAATAAGGGGTAACGCACACATGACAGCGCCGATTATGTCCGTTTCGCATTTGACCACTGCCTTTCAGGTGAACGGCGAGTGGATGAACGTGGTGCGAGATTTATCCTTCACGATTGGCGAGAAAGAGACGGTCGCCGTGGTGGGGGAATCCGGTTCAGGGAAAAGCGTGATGGCGAAATCCATCATGCGCTTGCTGCCGCCCGGTCAAAGCCGGACCGAGGGGCAGATTCATTTCGGCGATACCGAGCTGCTGTCGCTCCCTAGCAAAGCGATGCAGGATGTGCGTGGCAATCGCATCGGCATGATTTTTCAGGAGCCGATGACCAGCCTGAATCCGGTTTTGCCGATTGGCTACCAGATTACGGAAGTGCTGCGCCGCCATCGTGGCATGGGGAAAGCCGAAGCGCGTGCCGAAGCGGTGCGACTGCTGGAAAAAGTCCGTATTCCGGCAGCGAAATCACGGCTGAACGAATACCCGCAAAGCTTCTCCGGCGGGATGCGCCAGCGCGTGGTGATTGCGATTGCGCTAGCCTGTCACCCGAAGCTGTTGATCGCCGATGAACCGACAACGGCGCTGGATGTCACCATTCAGGCACAAATTCTGACGCTGATAAAAACCCTTCAGGAAGAAGAAGGGATGTCAGTGCTATTTATTACCCACGATATGGGCGTGGTGGCGGAAGTCTCTGACCGCACGCTGGTGATGTATCAAGGCGAAATGGTAGAAAATGCCGTCACGCGGGAGATCTTTCATCATCCGCAACAGCCCTATACCCGCATGCTGCTGTCTGCCGTGCCTAAGCTTGGTTCGATGTCCGGCAGCGCATGGCCGCAGCGCTTTCCACTGGTGGATCTCAAGACGGGCGAACGCCAGCCGGTGCCGGATGCGGTGAATACCGTGTCAGGCGAGGAACCGGTGCTGACGGTAAAAAATCTGGTCACCCGATTTGATATCCGATCAGGGTTTTTCCGTCGGCTATCTGGGCGAGTTCACGCGGTGGAGAATGTCTCGTTCGATCTCTGGCCAGGAGAAACGCTTGCGCTGGTTGGCGAATCGGGCTGTGGTAAATCCACCACTGGTCGGTCGATTATTCGCCTTAACGACGCCGTCAGCGGTGACATTCAACTGCTGGGAAAAAATATCCTGACGGCGGATAAGCGTGGGCTGACGGATTCGCGGCGACAGATTCAGATGGTATTTCAGGACCCGTATGAAAGCCTGAACCCGCGCATGCGGATAGGGGAAGCGATTGCCGAACCGATGTTGCTGCACGGTCTGGCGACCCGACAGAATGTGAATGCGCGAGTGAGCGAACTGCTGGAACAGGTGGGGTTATCCGGCGATATGGCTTCGCGTTTCCCGCATCAGTTCTCTGGTGGGCAGCGGCAGCGCGTCTGTATTGCCCGCGCACTGGCGCTGGAGCCAAAAGTGATCATTGCTGACGAATCGGTGTCGGCGTTGGATGTGTCCGTCAAGGCGCAGGTGATTAACCTGATGCTGGATCTCCAGCAGAAGCTCGGGCTGTCATTCCTGTTTATCTCGCACGATATGGCCGTTGTCGAACGAATCAGCCACCGCGTAGCGGTGATGTATCTCGGTGAAATCGTGGAGATCGGCCCACGTTCGGCAATCTTCGACAATCCGCAGCATGACTACACTCGGCGTTTGATTTCCGCGGTACCCGTGCCTGACCCGGATACCCGTCCGGTGCGTAATATCACCAATGATGAATTGCGTAGCCCGGTACGCGCGCCTGATTTCCACCCTCCCGCACGGCGCTATAAGCAAGTCGGAGAGGGACATTTCGTTCTGGAGTGAACGAATCGCGTTTACTGAAAATCCAGAACGACTTAATTACAAAGTAAGCGCGATACGCTTACCATCAGGCAAGGTCACATCTAGCGTAAGCTTGCCGCCTAGGGCAGTGACATAGCGTTTCAGCGTTGACAGTTTTGGGTCATTTTCGACCTTCTCCATCTTAACAATAGATGGCTGCTTGACGCCCAGTGCTAACGCAAGCTGAGTCTGCGACATGTTCAGCTCTTCGCGTAATTTCGCTAAAGTGATTTCCTGACGGATCTCAGCCGTACGCGCTTCAATGCGGGCGCGGCTCTCCGGTGAACGTTTAGCCATCATTTCTTTAAGCGTCGCCATCTTCTTTTACCTCCGGTGATATCAGATGCGATGCAAACTCAGCGTCTGCGATCTTAATCATACGTTCGTAGAACAACTTTTCATCTTCGCCTTTCTTATCTCCCGCACATAAAACAATCGCTTTACGTGTCCGGTCAAACGCGAAGAATGTTCGGAATGGGTGGCCGCCAACCTGAACTCGAAGCTCCTTCATATTTTTGTATTTTGAGCCTTTAATCTGATCAACCTGTGGTCGCCCTAGCTGTGGGCCATCCTCTTCGAGTATAGCGAGGTGTGCCAAAACCTCTTCCTGTACCGTTTCGGTTTGCTCATCAAACCACGTATCAAATAGCGCCCGTGTGACTATTTCCCATGCCAATCTGTAAAACCTCCATGTCCTGCACTCTGTAAACACACTATAACCCACAGGCTATATTAGCAAGCAATCCTTGTTAGGAATAATGGAGCCGCCTTCCAACTTCGCGCGCTCAATTCCTCTGGATGTTTAAATCCCGTAACACATGATGTTGCTAAATTGTATTGATTGTCCGTTTTGTGATCCAGATTGTAGTACAACATATAATAATGGTACTACAATCAAGCCAAGAAAAGAGGGAAGGGTGCGGTTATTGTGCAACAGTTCGACGACGTCAGGCGGCATGGCGGGTAAAGTAAGTGCAGTGATATCAATCCGTTTTGTCTCGTTGAGGTGATGATGAATAAGCAGGAATTAAGCAAAACCGACCGCATCATTCTGGATATTGGCCAACAGATCGTTGGTGGGAAATACGCGCCGGGTACGCCGTTACCCGCAGAAGCTGAGCTGTGTGAAGAATTTCAGACCTCGCGCAACATCATTCGTGAAGTGTTCAGAGCGCTGATGGCGAAAAGGCTGGTGGAAGTGAAACGGTATCGCGGCGCGTTTGTGGCTGCGCGTAATCAGTGGAATTACCTGGATACCGACGTTCTGCAATGGGTTCTGGCAAGCGACTACGACCCACGTCTGATCAGCGCGATGAGCGAGGTGCGTAATCTGGTGGAGCCGACGATTGCTCGTTGGGCTGCCGAACGCGCGACCTCAAGCGAGCTGGCGGTGATTGAAGCGGCGCTGAACGACATGATTTCCAACCATCAGAATCGTGATGCGTTCAATGAAGCAGATATTCGCTTCCATGAGGCGGTGCTGGCGGCGGTGCATAACCCGGTGCTACAGCAGCTAAGCGTTGCGATTAGCTCGTTGCAGCGTGCGGTATTTGAACGTACCTATATGCCGGACGAAGACAACATGCCACGGACATTGCGTGAGCATCAGGATCTCTACGATGCCATTCGGCATCAGGATATTGAAGCAGCAGAGCGGGCGGCGTTGACCATGATCGCCAGCTCAACCAAACGGTTAAAGGACATTACATGAGTGAAAGCTATATCGCCGTTGACTGGGGTTCGACCAACCTGCGTGCGTGGCTGTATCTGGATGGCGTCTGTATCGACAGCGTGAAATCTGAAGCGGGTGTCACGCGTTTGAACGGCCAGACACCGCAGCAGGTTTTTCAGCAAATCGTTGCACCATGGCAGCAGCACAACGTGCCTGTCGTGATGGCGGGCATGATCGGCAGCAATGCGGGCTGGCTTTCCGTGCCTTATCTGCCATGCCCGACTCGCCTGACGGATGTCGCTCATCGCCTGACGCGCGTGGAAGAAGCCCAGCCGTTGGCCGCTTGGATCGTGCCGGGGCTGAGCATTGCGCAGGACGATAACTGCAATGTGATTCGCGGTGAAGAAACCCAACTGATTGGCGCATATAGCGAATGTCCTTCCTCTCTTTATTTAATGCCGGGAACCCACTCGAAATGGGTGCAGGCCGATGACAGTACCGTGCTGGATTTCCGCACGGTGATGACCGGTGAACTGCATCACCTGCTGATGACGCAGTCGCTAATTGGCGTGGGGCTGACCGAGCAGCAGCCGTCCCCCGACGCTTTCCAGCAAGGGCTGGAGCTGGGCTTTGCCGACGACAATATCATCCGCTGCCTGTTTGAAACCCGCGCGGCGCATGTGCTGGGGCGTCTGGAGAAAAGTGCCGTGAGCGACTGGCTGTCCGGGCTGCTGATTGGCAACGAGGTCTCACAAATGCAGCGCCACTATCAAGTGGCGGCAGGAGACACCATCACATTAATCGGCTCCCCTGCGCTGACGGCACGCTACGAAAAAGCATTACAACAAGCGGGATTGCGCTGGCAGCAGCTGGATGGCGATCGGGCTTTTCAGGCAGGAATAAGGAGCATTGTTAATGAGTTGGAATACTAATCTTCCCTTGATTGCGATTCTGCGTGGTATCACGTCGGATGAGGTGCTGGAACATATTGCGGCGCTACTGGATGCCGGATTCGATGCGGTAGAGATCCCGCTGAATTCGCCGAACCCGTATGCCAGTATTCAACTGGCGGTGGAACATTTTGGCGATCGCGCCCTGATTGGTGCAGGGACAGTACTGAAAGCCGAATATGTCGACAAGTTACAGGAAATTGGCAGCAAGTTAGTAGTCACCCCCAATATCTCTCCCGAGGTGATTCGTCGGGCGGTGGGTTACGGCATGACGGTGTGCCCAGGCTGTGCCACCGCGACGGAAGCCTTCACGGCGCTGGATGCGGGTGCGCAATCTCTGAAAATTTTCCCGTCATCGGCGTTTGGGCCGGACTACATCAAGGCGCTGAAAGCGGTATTGCCAAAGGACGTTCCCGTCTTTGCCGTCGGTGGCGTCACGCCAGAAAACCTGAAGGATTATCTTAGTGCAGGCTGCGTCGGTGCCGGGTTAGGCAGCGATCTGTATCGAGCCGGTCAGTCGGTTGAGGTTACTGCACAAAAAGCACACGCATTTGTTAATGCCTATAAGGACGCTGTTCAATGAAAATTACCAAAATCACCACGTATCGGCTGCCGCCACGCTGGATGTTTCTGAAGATTGAAACCGATGAAGGCATTGTCGGCTGGGGCGAACCGGTTATCGAAGGCCGCGCACGCACCGTTGAAGCTGCCGTTCACGAGCTGTCTGACTATCTGATTGGGCAAGACCCAGCACGTATCAACGATATCTGGCAGGTGCTTTACCGCGCAGGCTTTTACCGCGGCGGCCCGATTCTGATGAGCGCCATCGCCGGTATTGACCAGGCATTGTGGGACATCAAAGGCAAGGCGCTGGGTGTACCGGTTTATCAGCTACTGGGCGGGCTGGTACGCGATAAGATCAAGGCCTACAGCTGGGTCGGCGGCGATCGTCCTTCTGAAGTGATTGCGGGCATCAAGAAGCTGACCGAAATTGGCTTCGATACCTTCAAGCTGAACGGCTGTGAAGAGATGGGCATCATTGATAACTCGCGTAAAGTCGATGCAGCGGTGGCCGTGGTTGCTGAAATCCGCGAAGCCTTTGGTAACAGCATCGAGTTCGGTCTGGATTTCCACGGTCGTGTCGATGCGCCGATGGCGAAAATCCTGATCAAAGAGCTGGAACCTTACCGTCCGCTGTTTATTGAAGAGCCGGTGCTGGCTGAACAAGCGGAATACTACCCTCGGCTGGCTGCACAAACTCACCTGCCGATTGCCGCGGGCGAGCGCATGTTCTCACGTTTTGATTTCAAACGCGTGCTGGCAGACGGCGGACTGGCCATTATTCAGCCTGACCTGTCTCACGCGGGCGGTATTACCGAGTGCTTTAAAATTGCTGCCATGGCGGAAGCCTATGATGTTGCGCTGGCACCACACTGTCCATTAGGCCCAATTGCACTGGCTTCCTGTTTGCATCTCGACTTTGTTGCGCGTAATGCCGTATTACAAGAGCAAAGTATGGGCATCCATTATAATAAAGGTGCCGAGCTGTTGGACTACGTCATTAATAAAGAAGACTTTGCTATGACTGACGGCCATTTCTATCCATTAAATAAACCGGGCCTTGGCGTGGAAATTAATGAAGAGCTGGTTATTGAACGTAGTAAAAATGCGCCAGACTGGCGTAACCCGGTGTGGCGTTATCCTGACGGTGCTGTCGCTGAGTGGTAATGCTCGTCATACCTCAAGCTATATGGATGTTGAGTAACCGGTAATACATAACGCATTTCCCCGGCACAATGGAATAGAACAATCATGGACCATCACGAAATAGATTATTTCGTGAGGGATTACTGTTTTATTTTATTAGCGTCGGGGAAAGTAATCTTCCATTTATCATGAGTAAGCCACCACCGGGATTTTAAAAATAAAACGCCATTATAAATAGGGAAATATAGTGAGCGTGCGCGGTTATTTATTTCATTAGAAAAAATAAAGCATACCAACTGCTGGTGTTGTTAAACATTAAAAATAGCGGGCAATAAATATGGTAGCCCGTTTAATAAATAACAGGAACATAAGATGGATATGACATTAACTACCCGTCCTACAAAACGGCGTTATTTCACTCTGCTGATGATTTTTATTACGGTCGTCATCTGCTACGTGGATCGAGCCAACCTGGCTGTGGCATCGGCACATATTCAGGAAGAGTTCGGCATTACAAAAACACAAATGGGCTATATTTTTTCCGCGTTTGCCTGGACTTATACGTTATGCCAAATACCCGGCGGCTGGTTCCTTGACCGCGTTGGCTCAAAGGTCACCTATTTTATTGCCATCATGGGATGGTCGATTGCCACGTTACTGCAAGGTTTCGCCACAGGTCTGGCATCGTTGATTGGTTTACGCGCCGTGACCGGGCTGTTTGAAGCGCCTGCGTTTCCGACGAATAACCGCATGGTGACCAGTTGGTTCCCTGAGCAAGAACGTGCTTCTGCCGTTGGATTTTATACGTCAGGGCAATTTGTTGGTTTGGCATTCCTTACGCCATTACTCATCTGGTTGCAGGAAATCCTAAGCTGGCACTGGGTGTTCATTGTTACTGGCGGCGTTGGTATTGTTTGGGCAATGATCTGGCATTTCGTTTATCAGCCACCGAAGAAAAGTAAAGGGATCAATCAGGCTGAGTTGGATTATATTGCCGAAGGCGGCGGTATTGTTGATGGTGATGCGCCGAGCGACAAAAAAGCACGTACGCCATTGACGGCGGCTGACTGGAAACTGGTGTTCAACCGCAAACTGGTGGGCGTATATATCGGGCAGTTTGCCGTAACCTCTACGCTGTGGTTCTTCCTGACGTGGTTCCCTAACTATCTGACGCAGGAAAAACAGATTAGTGCACTGACGGCAGGTTTCATGACGACGGTACCTTTCCTGGCGGCGTTCGTTGGCGTGTTGCTGTCTGGATTTGTAGCGGACCGTCTGGTGCGTAGCGGAAAATCGATCGGTCTGGCGCGTAAAACGCCGATTATCTGTGGCCTGTTGATTTCAACCTGCATTATGGGGGCGAACTACACCAACGATCCGGTGTGGATTATGACGTTGATGGCGTTGGCGTTCTTTGGCAATGGCTTTGCCTCCATTACCTGGTCGCTGGTGTCGTCGCTGGCACCGATTCGTTTGATTGGTCTGACGGGCGGAGTATTCAACTTTGTCGGTGGTCTGGGCGGTATCACGGTGCCATTGATTATTGGTTATATTGCGCAGGATTACGGTTTTGCCCCCGCACTGACCTACATTGCTGGCGTGGCGCTGGTCGGCGCGCTGTCTTACATCTTACGGCTTTGTTGAATAAATCGAACTTTTGCCAAACGGCAGGATCAGATCACGCATCATCCTGATAATACAGGCAGTGCCGTGGCAAAGCAGAAGTACAAAATCACCAACTGGAAGACCTACAATAAAGC
>NZ_JQHM01000024.1 GCF_000749845.1 Pectobacterium betavasculorum
GCTTTGGCCATGGTTCGTGCGCTGAACAAAATGACGAAGGCTGGCATGCCTGCAAGTGTACTTATTGCCTGAAGAGTGGCCTGTTACAGGAAGGCTCGCCTCAAATCTGATTTATTCAACAAAGCCACATCTTACTGGTGGGCGAAGTGAAACGTGTAGGGTAACCCTCGTCACTTGCGTGCAGCCGTATTCAGGCGAAAGCCATAAAAAAACGGACTTTCCTCTTGAGTGAGGAAAGTCCTTTTAATTTTTTGACTGTTTATCCACAAGCATTATTGAATACAGACTAGATTGCCGCCTGCTGAGGTAAGGGCGATGAGGTCGGAGCCAGTACGCGCTCCAGCACGCGGGCTTCCAGTTCCGCTAGCTTCGCCGATCCACGGCGTCGTGGTCGTGGTAAATCAACCGTGATATCCAGCCCCACGCGTCCTTCTTCGATCAGAATAACCCTGTCGGCCAGCGCAATGGCTTCAGAGACATCGTGCGTGACCAGTAGTACGGTAAAGCCGTGCTGGAGCCAGATATTTTCGATCAGGCTTTGCATCTCGATGCGCGTCAAGGCATCCAGCGCCCCCAGCGGTTCATCCAATAGCAGCAGGCGCGGATGATGAATGAGCGCACGTGCCAGCGCGACGCGCTGTTTCTGACCACCGGACAGCGCCGCTGGCCAGTCGTTAGCGCGATCTGCCAGCCCGACGGAGGCCAGCGCATCCTGCGCTTTCTCACGCCAGTTGCCGCGTAACCCCAGCCCGACATTATCGATTACCTTTTTCCACGGCAGCAGTCGCGCTTCCTGAAACATCAGCCGCGTGTCGTCTTTCGCGCTGCTGAGCGGCGCGGTGCCGGTCAGCAGTTTGCCGCTGCTGGCCGTTTCCAGCCCGGCGAGCAGGCGCAGCAACGTGCTTTTGCCACAGCCGCTGCGACCGACGATGGCCACAAATTGCCCGGAAGGAATGCGTAACTGCACCTCATTCAGTACGGTGCGCTGGCCGTAGTGCTTGGTGATGTCATCCAGCGCCAGCGGCGTCCCTTTGGTGAGCAGCGACGGCGAATGCGCGTGCGTTACAGAATCGGTAAAAGCGGTCATGATGCGTCCCCCGATGAGGTTTGATAAGCCGGATTCCAGCGTAGCCAAATGCGCTCCAGCCCCTGAGCGCTGACATCGGCCAGCTTGCCGAGCAGGGCGTAAAGGATGATGGCAACCACGACCACGTCCGTTTGCAGGAACTCGCGAGCATTCATCGCGAGGTAGCCAATGCCGGAGTTGGCAGAAATAGTTTCCGCGACGATCAGCGTCAGCCACATAAAGCCCAGCGCAAAGCGGATACCGACCATGATGGATGGCAGCGCGCCGGGCAGAACCACTTGATAGAACAGGCTCAGGCCGGACAGCCCGTAACTGCGCGCCATTTCCAGCAGGCCGCGATCGATATTTTTAATACCGTGATAGGTGTTGAGATAAACCGGGAACAGCGTACCCAGCGCGACCAGAAAGATTTTGGCCGCCTCATCAATGCCAAACCACAGAATCACCAGCGGAATCAGTGCCAGATGAGGAACGTTACGAATCATCTGTACTGAACTGTCTAGCAAGCGTTCTCCCCAGCGCGACAGCCCGGTAATAAAGCCGAGTACCAATCCGATACTGCCGCCAATAGCAAACCCGATCAGGGCGCGCCAGCCGCTGATAGCCAGATGTTGCCAAAGCTCGCCGCTATAGATGAGCGACCACCCTGCGGTAATCACCGAACTGGGCGCAGGCAGAATCCGGTTGGATAGCCAGCCAAATTCGACGGAGATCTGCCACACGACCAGCAGCGTCACAGGGAGCAGAAAAGGTGCCAACCGCTGTGCCAGTGAAGAGAGCGTTTTTGCCATGATCGATCCCTCAGCTTTGCGAGACTTTGCGCGGCACATAGCGGTTAGCAATCAGCTCTCCCGCAGTATTCACCGTATGCAGCGGCGTGGGCTGTTGCGCCAGATCGAGGTGTGGGAATAGCAATTCACCCACGCGATATGCCTCTTCCAGATGCGGATAGCCGGACAGAATGAAGGTGTCAATGCCGAGATCGGCGTATTCCTGAATGCGCTCGGCCACCGTCGGGCCATCGCCAACCAGCGCTGTGCCTGCACCGCCGCGTACCAGACCGATGCCTGCCCACAGGTTCGGGCTAATCTCCAGATTGTCCTTTTTGCCGCCGTGCAGAGCGGCCATGCGTTGTTGTCCGACAGAATCGAAACGTGCCAACGCCGCCTGTGCATCGGCGATAGTTTTTTCATCCAGATGGGAAATTAGCCGCTCGGCCGCTTGCCAGGCTTCTTCGGTGGTTTCCCGCACGATGACGTGCAGGCGAATACCGAAGCGAACCTCACGCCCCTGCGCCGCCGCTTTAGCGCGGACTTCCGCCAGCTTTTCTTTAACCTGCTCAGGCGGTTCCCCCCACGTCAGGTAGAGATCGACCTGTTCTGCTGCCAGATCCTGCGCCGCCTCCGACGAACCGCCAAAATAGAGTGGCGGACGCGGTTGCTGAACGGGTGGATAAAGCAGTTTGGCGTCTTTTACCTGAATGTGTTTACCGGCGAAATCGACGGTTTCGCCTTCCAGCAGCCTGCGCCAGATATGGGTGAATTCCGCCGAGGCTTCGTAGCGTTCTTCATGGCTGAGAAATAGCCCTTCGGCGGCCAGTTCTTCCGGGTCACCGCCTGTCACCAGATTGAACAGAGCCCGACCGTTAGACAGCCTGTCCAGCGTGGCGGCCTGACGTGCGGCGATGGTGGGGGAAATCACACCGGGGCGCAGAGCAACGAGAAATTTTAGCCGCTGCGTTACTGGAATCAGTGATGCCGCGACCAGCCAGGAATCTTCGCAGGAGCGGCCAGTCGGCAGCAGCACGCCACCAAATCCTTGCCGTTCGGCGGCTTGCGCCACCTGTTGCAGATAGCTGTAGTCAACATGACGTGCGCCCTCGGCGCTACCAAGATAGCGACCGTCTCCGTGAGTGGGCAGAAACCAGAATACGTTAAGACTCATGGTGTTAACTCCTTGAACAGCCTTGTTTGGGATAAATAAAATGTGTGTGGTAAGCGGGTTAAGGCGTTTGGGGATGCCAGACGCGCTCCGCGATATTGACCTTCACAGGCACCAGACGGTTTTCATAAAACAGGTCGGCTGTGGATTGCTGTGCCTTGATTGTGGCGGCATCCAGCGGTTCTATGGTGGTCGGCGGGCGGTGGTCTAGCGCCGTTTCAATCACTTTTTCCGGCAGCCCTACCGCACTTGCCAACAGCGTGACGCTTTGCGCCCGGTCGCTGATCGTTAAGGCATCGGCCTTGGTCAGTACGTCCAGTACCTGACGAATAAAGGTGCCGTGTGCTTCGACGTAGGGGCGACCTGCCAGATAGAAGGAACCGGTTTTCTCCAGCCCGCTGCTATCGACCAGCACGCGGACGCCGCCTTCCAGCAACGCGGCGGAGTAATAGGGATCCCATATTGCCCATGCATCGACATTGCCTTGCTGGAATGCCGCGCGGGCGTCAGCGGGGGTCAGGTAGGTCGGTTTGATATCGGTGAATTTCAGCCCGTCGCGTTGCAGCGCTCGTAGCAGCGTGTTGTGTGCGCTAGAGCCTTTCTGGAAGGCGACCTTGCGACCTTTTAGGTCGGCAACGGTTTTCACCGGGCTATCTTCTCGTACCAGAATCACTTCGGCCTGCGGTTTCGGTGGTTCCATGCCGACATACAGCAGATCGGCCCCGGCGGCCTGAGCAAAAATAGGGGGGATATCACCAGTACTACCCAGATCGATGCTGCCAACATTCAACGCTTCCAGCATCTGCGGTCCGGCGGGGAATTCAATCCAGCTGATTTTGGTGTTGGGGAACTGCTTTTCCAGCAGTTGGTGAGATTTTGCCAGCACCAGACTGACCGAGCCTTTCTGATAACCGACGCGCAGCTGTGTGGGTACGCTGTCCTGTGCGGAAGCGGTGGATACGAGCAGCACGGCGCTGGCGACCAGAATCGTTGGAATCCTGCATAGCTGTTCCGTTACCTTCTTCCATAACGGCGTGCGTTTCCCGCGTCCTTCCGTGACCGATCGTTTCATCATCAATGACATGCTTATGGTCTCTCCCTTATAACGAAAAATTAAAATTCAGCGAGAAAATACGACATCAGGTGATAAACATAGCAGGAGCGTGCAAGGCTTTTTAAATCTCAATTTGTCGTTTTTATAGCCAAAAAGAAGAAATGCCTGAAATTAGTACACTTAGCGTTATAAGCGCGGCAATAGTGGGGTTTTCCCCGTCCTTCACGTCTGAAATCCGTTTTACATGACCTGCCTCACATTGTTTCCGGCAATGTCTATCATTTCGTGAACCTATTCTCATATCTGGATTTTTTTTCATGGAAAACGGTTTCCGTTTTGTTTCCAATGAGGTGTTTATTCACGACATGCGACGGCCCGCAGGGTGACGGACAAGGGTGTCCGTCATAAAAAAACCGGCTTGCCCTGATGAGGAGGCAAGCCGGAAAGAGGGTAATTCGTGATGTCTTACTGGTCTATCTGTGATAGCTATCGGGTTATGATGGCTTATCGGGGCAAGCTACTCAGGGTCAACAACGCTTAGTTGAAGATGACCGCAGAGCCACGCAGCCGATCGTTACCGGTCGCAGACGTGATGGTATAAGCTTTAGCGCCTGCTTTTTCTGCTTTCGCTGCGAGCTGCGCTTGCAGTGAGCTCAGATCTTGAGCCGTTGCAGTGACGACGCCCGCTTTTTCCAGATTCTGTGCCTGTGAAGGAGACACATATTCAGCAGCAGAAGCACCAAAAGTCATGGTAGCGAGAACAGCAGCAGCGGCGATGGTTTTTACGTTTTTCATGATGTCTTATCCTTTTCTGATTTGATAGGTGAAAGGGGGCTGCCCTTTCGATATGAAGAATGTTACGCCGATGCTAATGAATTAAAAAACGGATGTTATTGAGGTAGTCTTTCTATTTTTTTGAATAATATGTATTGATGTTTTTTGTTTTTTTTAAATAAAAAACAGTAAGTTATACATAAAACTGAAATTTATTTACAAACTACTGACTGATATTGAATAACTGGAGTGATGTCTTGTCTGTTGAGGTTAAGCTAACGTTTAATGCTATCGGTCATCAACTTACCAATATTAATTGCTGGTCATGTGATGGAAATTGGTTGGTTTATGACATAAGACCCTATGGATCTTCATTCACAGGGCTGACTATTGAGCGCATACACCTGAAAAACCTGAAAACCGAGGTGATTTATCGGGCGACGGCGGGTGCGCATGTGGGTGTCGTGACCTGTAGCCCGCAGGAACCGCTGCGCTATGTTTTTATTCACGGGCCGGAAAACCCGGATAGCGAATGGCAGTATGATTTTCACCATCGCCGTGGAACGATAGTGGCAGATCGCCAGCGCGATGAGGCGATCACGCTTGATGCCTTCTCTATTACGCCACCTTATCAGGCAGGTGCGCTGCGCGGCGGTACGCATGTCCATGTCTTCAGCCCTGATGCCAGTCGCCTGAGTTTTACTTATAACGACCATGTGTTGCATGAGCACGATCCGGCATTGAATTTACGCAATGTTGGCGTGGCCGTCCCGCTACAGGGCGTTGTCGTTGAGAAACACCACCCGCGTGAATATGACGGCAGCCACTATTGTGTGCTGGTTAGCAGAACGACGCCGCAGCCGCAGCCTGACAGTGATGAAATCAATCGCGCCTATGAAGAAGGTTGGGTGGGAACCACGGGCTATATTCGACGTGACGGTTCGCACCAGCGCTGGGCGCTGGCGTTTATTGGCGACACGCGTGCGGCGGACGGAACAACCATCCCCGAGATCTTTATCGCCGACTTGCCGGAGGCGCTGGAAGATTATGCCAAAGAGGGTGATGCGCCATTAGCGGGGACGGCAACGTCCATGCCTGCGCCGCCAGCGGGCGTGCAGCAGCGGCGGTTAACCTTTACGCATCAGCGTCGTTATCCTGGTCTGGTGAATCAACCGCGCCACTGGCTGCGCACTTCGCCCGACGGCAGCGAGATTGCTTTTCTGATGCGCGACGAGGTAAGTGTAGTGCAACTGTGGACGATTTCTCCGAATGGCGGTGAGCCAAGGCAGGTAACGCGCACGGAACGCGGTGTACAGTCTGCCTTTAGCTGGCATCCGGATGGCGGTTCTCTGGCATTTGTGTGTGACAACAGCATTATGTTGTGTGATGCGAAAAGCGGTGAGCTTGTTCGACTGACGGCGCGAACGGACAGCGCACCCAGTGCGGATGCCGTTGTCTTTTCCCCTGATGGGAAACACATTGCGTATATGCGGGAGATTGACGGTTTTAATCAGCTTTTCGTCGTAACGACGGCGTAACTTATACGTACGGGCTTATAACGAGAATCGCGTCATCAAAGCTGATTATGCGGCATGGTGTTGTTATTAGGCATAGTAGCAAATTGTGAACTGGCGGTCTGGTTTTGCTCTTCGCTGTGCGAAATGCGTTCACGCGTCGACAGCTTTTTCTTATCGCTGCCTGCGCGATAGTAGTCGTAGGGCAGCAGCAGCGTGTCAGCAACCGCTGAGAACGGCAAATCGATGGCGACCAGCGGCATCATTGCCCAGCTGGTTTCGTCGTCACTTAACATACCCACACTGGCGCGAGTGCCGGAATAGTATCCCTGATGGCTTCCTGTATGCGTCATCACGCTGGAGCAACCGCTGGTTACCACCACGCCGCTCCCGGTAATAATGAAAGAGAACAATGCACTTTTCAGTAAGGTCATATTACCTGTCCATTAAGAACCAACTGCCAGAGTGGGCCGAAGTCTAATACTGGTCACTTAAGCCCGTTGTTAGGGGAAGCACAGGGGGGAGGTTGCCGTAGGGATGCTTCACCTCTGTGGTCGCTCTGTATATATCAAAGCTTAAGCGATCGGCACTGAGCCAAAATCTGCCTATATTAAGTGTATGTGATAACGCTCACTGTGCGAGTGAATATTGCATGAAACGTAGCGATTTTTCTTTTTTTTGCCTCTTGAAAGTCTGAGAGGGGTCACCATATTGATTACAAGCCGGAAGAAAACGATACGCCGTCAGGGTATTCGTCCCGGCTGTGAGCCTGTCCTTACTGGAAGGCAAAGAATAAATCCTCGCTGCATGTTTAGGAGGCTGCTTTATGCGTAACCCCGATTTTTCCCCACTGTATCGTTCCGCGATTGGTTTTGATCGCCTGTTCAATTTATTAGAAACCGGCCAGACCCAGAGTAACGGTGGCTATCCTCCCTACAACGTCGAACTGGTTGACGAGAACCAATACCGCATCGCGATTGCCGTAGCCGGTTTCGCCGAGCAGGAACTGGACATCACCGCGCACGACAACTTATTGATTGTAAAAGGTGCCCACGCCGGTGAGCAGGTTGCCCGTAATTACCTGTATCAGGGCATTGCCGAGCGTAATTTCGAGCGTAAATTCCAACTGGCCGAACATATTCAGGTAAAAGGCGCCAATCTGGAAAACGGGCTGCTGTATATCGATCTCGAACGCATCGTGCCGGAAGCGATGAAGCCGCGTCGGATTGAAATCAAGTAAACCACGCGAATCGCCCGAAACAGCAATGTAATGAATGAACACGTCGTCTGCCGAATGGGGACGACGCCAGCCATTAAACCGTGGCTGGAATAAATGATGCCCACAGGGGCATATTAATCTCGCTTCTTAGAAGGAGTCATATTATGCGTAACTACGATTTATCACCTTTACTGCGTCAGTGGATCGGTTTTGACAAATTAGCCAGCTCAATGCAGGGCAGCCAGGAACCGATTGATTTTCCTCCGTATAATATCGAGAAGAAAGACGACAACCACTACCGCATCACGCTCGCGCTGGCTGGTTTCCGGCAAAGCGATCTGGATATCGAAGTAGAAGGTCCGCGCCTGACCGTAAAAGGCAGTCCGGCACCGTCCGAGAAGGCCGTGGAATACCTGCATCAGGGGCTGGTGTTTAAACCCTTCACGCTGAGCTTTACGCTGGCCGAGCACCTGCATGTGTCAGATGCCCACTTTGAAAATGGCCTGCTGCACATCGATCTGGTGCGTGATGTACCAGAAGCCTTACAGCCGCAGCGCATTGCTATCGGCGGTGACCGCCCGGCATTGAACCAGCAGTCTGCTGAAGATGCGTCATAACGCGACATTCATGTCATTAACCTGCGCGTTAGTAAATTAAGCGTTAGCCGCGCCCGTATCATTACGGGTGCGGTTTTGTGTTGCCCACCACGTTTCTCTCCCCAGCATTCTGCCTATACTCGTCATAGAGTATGGCGTCAGTGGTATTTCCCAATAAAAACATCCGCAAAGGATACGGGTATGAGTGATATCGCACTTACCGTGAGTATGCTGGCGCTGGTTGCCGTTCTGGGGTTATGGATCGGCAACTGGCGGATTTATGGCGTCGGTTTAGGGATTGGCGGGGTTCTGTTCGGTGGGATCATCGTCGGGCATGTTGCCCATCAGTACCAGATTCAACTGAATGATGACATGTTGCACATCATTCAGGAGTTCGGGCTGATCCTGTTTGTCTACACTATTGGCATTCAGGTTGGGCCGGGCTTCTTTTCCTCTCTGCGGGTATCTGGCCTGCGCCTCAATGCGTTCGCCCTGCTGACGGTATTTCTCGGCAGTGTGGTGACCGTCATGCTGCACAAACTGCTCGATATTCCCCTGCCTATTATTCTCGGCATTTTCTCCGGTGCGGTGACCAACACCCCTTCGCTTGGCGCGGGTCAGCAGATTCTGACCGATCTGGGTTCGAGTACAGCCTTAGTAAACCAGATGGGGACGGGTTACGCGATGGCGTATCCGCTGGGAATCTGCGGCATTTTACTGGTGATGTGGCTGATGCGCGTCCTGTTTCGTGTCGCGGTGGATAACGAGGCAACGCTGTTTGAGGCCAGCAACGGTCAGCACCATGAACAGCTGCTTACGATGAATGTGTCGGTAACGAATACCAATCTGCAAGGGCTAGCGATTCAGGACGTGCCGATTCTGAACCGTGACACGATCGTTTGCTCCCGCCTGAAACGCGGCGATGAACTGATGGTGCCGTCGCCGCATACGCTAATCCAACTGGGTGATTACCTGCATTTGGTTGGTGCGAAAAACGATCTGGAGCAGGCGCGTCTGGTCATCGGTAATGAAGTTGAGACGTCGCTCTCGACGCGAGGTACCGATTTGCACGTTGAACGCGTAGTCGTGACGAACGAGAAAGTGCTGGGACGCAAGATTCGCGAGCTTAACCTGAAACAAAATTATGATGTCGTGATTTCGCGCCTGAACCGTGCGGGTGTTGAGCTGGTCGCCAGCAATCAGGCCAGCCTGCAATTTGGCGATATTCTGAATCTGGTCGGACGGAAAACGGCGATCGATGCCGTCGCGGATATCGTGGGGAATGCGCAGCAAAAACTCCAGCAGGTGCAGATGCTGCCCGTCTTTATCGGTATTGGGCTAGGCGTACTGCTGGGCTCTGTACCGCTGATGATTCCTGGGTTTCCCGTGGCGTTGCGGCTCGGGCTGGCAGGTGGGCCGCTGGTGGTAGCGTTGGTGCTGGGGCGGATTGGCAGCATCGGTAAACTTCACTGGTTTATGCCGCCTAGTGCGAATCTGGCGTTGCGTGAGCTCGGCATCGTGCTGTTCTTATCGGTGGTGGGGCTGAAATCCGGCGATGATTTCGTCGATACGTTATTGAACGGTGATGGTGTGTGGTGGATTGGCTATGGTGCGCTGATTACCATTGTGCCGCTGCTGGCTGTCGGCATACTGGCACGTATGCTGGGTAAGATGAATTACCTGACGCTCTGTGGCATGTTGGCTGGTTCTATGACTGATCCACCCGCGTTGGCGTTTGCCAATGGGCTACACCCGACGAGCGGTGCGGCAGCGTTGTCTTATGCGACGGTTTATCCGCTGGCGATGTTTCTGCGAATTATGTCGCCACAGTTGTTAGCCGTGCTTTTTCTTACCCTCTGAATGTTATCAGCTGGATAAAAAATAATATTTTTTCACCGAATAATGGCTATTTGTTTTTTTATTTTTGAAGGAAAAATACCTGAGTAAATAAATAAGGAATAGATAACTCACTGTCTGGGAAAGAATTATATTACCACTATTAGGTATAAGGTTTTTTTATCATTAATCTGTCGTTAACTTCGTTAATTTTATGTTCGATAAATGTCAATTATTATTGAATTTTAAGGGTTTTTTATCGGGAAATTAAAACCACGGGAGTTTCTTAAATAAATTAATGAACCACTTTAGTAACTAAAGTAACGCTATTTTGCAGGCACATTAGAATACTATCTCTCCATTAATCACTAGATTTGATCAGACGAGAGAAGCACCCTGACCCCTTGTTTTCTCGTCTTTTTTTCCGCAGATGACTCCTATTGCGTTGTTTAAGCAGGGTGACGAAGGAAGAATAACGTAATCCCCACTCCTCCGCTCGGGACATCCGTCGTGAATACAGAATTCCGTTTTAATGAAGAGTGGTGTTCCTATGTCTGCGAATAACAGCAGGTTGATAAAGCTTCTAGTTATCCTTTGTATCGCCGGTGGCTTATGGTTGTTACCGGTTCCCGATGGCGTTAAACCCGATGCCTGGCACCTGATGGCGATTTTCATTGCCACGGTTGTCGGCCTGATTCTCTCCCCTTACCCGCTTGGCGCCATGGCGATGTTCAGCCTGACCACGGTCGCCATATTAGGGTTATTATCCATTAAAGATGTGTTGGCGGGTTTTAGCGATCCCACGATTTGGATGATCGCCTGCGCCTTCTTTATCTCTCGCGGCTTTATCAAAACCGGCTTTGGGCGACGCATTGGCCTGCTGTTCATCAGCAAGCTGGGGAATAGCTCTCTCGGTCTGGCGTATGGTCTGGTGTTTACCGACCTGCTGTTCGCTCCGGCAATGCCTTCCACGTCTGCACGCTGCGGCGGGATCATCACTCCGCTGTTCCGGTCGATTGCCGAAGCCTATGACTCCACGCCGGAAAAAGGTACACAGCGTCGCATCGGTGCGTTCCTGGTTCAGTCCATTTTCCAGTGTAATGCCGTAACCTCCGCGATGTTCATGACCTCCATGGCGGGCAACCCAATGGTGGCTAAGCTGGCTTCTCAGTTTGGCATTCATATCAGTTGGACGGACTGGGCGCTGGCGACACTGCTGCCGGGTTTCCTGTCTTTGGCGCTGATTCCTTACCTGATCTACCGTTTCTATCCGCCTGAACTGAAGAAAACCTCAGAAATGCGTGCGATCGCCGTCGAAAGATTGCGTGAAATGGGCAAAATGACCCGCGATGAGTGGGTCGTTCTGGGCGTATTCCTGGGTCTGGTGACGTTCTGGGTACTGGGCTCTACGCTGAATATCGACGCGACCCTGACCGCGCTGGCTGGCCTGAGCGTGCTGTTGCTCAGCCGTGCGCTGACCTGGGACGACGTAGTCAGTGAGAAAGAAGCGTGGCACACCGTGGTATGGTTTGCCGTACTGATGACGCTGGCTGGCCAGCTCAACAAAATGGGTCTGATTGCCTGGCTGGGTGGATTGGCGGGTAATGCGGTTAGCGGGATGCACTGGCTACCGATGTTGGGTCTGCTGCTGCTGGTTTACTACTACAGCCACTACCTGATGGCGAGTGCGATTGCCCACATCAGCGCCATGTACGCAATTTTCGTTTCTATCGCACTGGCAGCGGGTGCACCGCCGATGCTGACCGTACTGGTGTTCGGTATTTTTAGTAACCTGTTTATGTCCACCACTCACTACTCCAGTGGCCCTGCGCCAATTTTGTTCGGTACTGGCTACGTTCCGCTTGCAACCTGGTGGAAGATCGGTTTCTTTGTCAGTCTGGTCATCATCCCTATCTGGCTGGGTGTTGGCGGCATGTGGTGGAAACTGCTCGGTTTCTGGTAAAAATGCGGATACCCGCTGGCTTTCCTGATGCGAGACATTCCTGATACGAAAAATGTACCGCAATACGTTAAGCCTGATTTCCTTTCTTCAAGCCTACGCCCTGTCCCTGTGACGGGGCGTAGGCATCACGACACGCGAAACGCGACGAAACAGTATAAGATAACGGTGTGATGATGGTTGTTTCGGAGAGTGACATGGGCAAGAAAAAGGCACCGCTAAAGCTGGGAACATCGGTGTTTCTGATGGTGTCAGTTGTGCTTGGCGCGGTGCTGCTGGTGGTCTATTCCCTGCTGTTTTTTCGCATTAATCAGCTTTCTGAAGATCATCTGCGAGAAAAAGCCTTTGCCATTGCTCGTACATTTGCGGCTTCCCCTGTTGTTATTGATGAACTTAAAGGGATTGGCCGGCCGGAGGAAGTGCAGATTGCTGCGGAGACGATCCGCCAGCGTAATCAACTGCTCTTCGTCACGGTCACTGATATGGATACGGTACGCCATACCCACCCTGAACCGGAAAGAATTGGCGAGCATTTTGCCGGTCGGGATATCTACCCGGCGCTGTTGGGAATGGAAAATACCTCAATCAACCGGGGAACGCTCGATCCCGCGCTGCGGGTATTCACACCCGTTTTTGACAACAACCACGAACAGGTTGGTGTCGTCGCGTTGGGGATCGCCTTAACCAGCGTGCAGAAAGTGATTAGCGATAACCGCTGGATGATTCCCTGGACGCTATTGGCGGGGGCGCTGGTTGGCTGGCTGGGCACGCTGATTTTGGTGAAGGTGCTCAAGCGCATTATGCTGGGATTCGAGCCGTTTGAGATCTCGAACCTGTTTGAACAGCGTAACGCGATGCTCAAACACATTAAGGAAGGCGTTATCGCGGTCGATCAACATGGTCGGATTACGGTCATCAATGATGAGGCGCGACGACTTTTCCGGCAGAATAAACCGCAGGGCAGTGAAACGACTGCCCCGAAGCCAGCCGAACGCGTTAGCGAACAGTGGCTTGAGCATCTGCACCTGAAACAGGTATTGGAGAGCGGTACGCCACGGCGCGATGAAGAGATTAACTTTAACGGGCATCTGTTGCTGACTAACACCGTTCCGGTTTTTGTGAAAGGCGATATTATCGGCGCAATTGCGACGTTCCGTGATAAAACGGAGATCAGCCAGTTGCTGCAACGGTTGAGCGGGATGTCTTACTATGCGGACGCGCTGCGTGCGCAGTCGCACGAATTTATGAATAAGCTGCACGTCATATTGGGGATGCTGCACTTAAAGTATTACTCGCAGCTGGAAGACTATATCCTGAAGACCGCCAATAATTATCAGGCGGAGATTGGCTCGATTATTCGTAAAGTGAAATCGCCAGTGATTGCGGGTTTCCTGTTGGGTAAAATCAACCGCGCGCGCGATCTTGGCATTACGCTCTCCATCAGCGAGGAGAGTCTGCTGCCGGATACCGATGATGTCGATGCCACGAATGAATTGATTACCATATTGGGTAATCTGATTGAGAATGCGATGGACGCGATTGATGGGCAAGAGAACTGCGAAATCAGCGTGAGCTTCCACCATCAGAATTGCCGCCTTCACTGTACCGTGGGGGATGACGGCCCCGGCATTTCGCCGGAGAGCCAGGCGCGCATTTATGAACAGGGATTCTCTACCAAAGGCAGCGGGCGCGGTATCGGCCTGTACCTGACCAAACAGAGTCTGGAGAAGATTGGCGGCACTATCGAGTTTGAATCAGAACCTGAGGTGTACACCCAGTTTTTCGTTACTATTCCTTATCAAGCAAGGCTGTTTGACCATGATTAATGTACTAATTGTTGATGACGATGCCATGGTTGCAGAGCTTAACAAATCTTATCTGAACCAGGTTCCTGGGTTTAGCTGCTATGCGACTGTTCCCACGTTGCAGCAGGCGCGAAACCTGCTGATGCAACCTGACTCGGAAATCGATTTGGTACTGCTGGACATTTACATGCAGCAGGATAATGGACTGGATCTGCTGCCGACTATCCGTGAATTCAGTGAAAAGACGGACGTCATCATCATCTCTTCTGCCAGCGACGTGTATACCATCAAAAAAGCGCTGCACTACGGTGTGGTGGATTATCTAATTAAGCCCTTCCAGTTCTCGCGTTTCGAACAGGCGCTGACGGCCTATCGCGAAGAGGCAAATCTGTTCAAGCACCGTGATTTTGTCGCGCAGTCTGATATTGATAACCTGATTCGCCGTACCAGTAGCAGCACTGCTAGCGAGCGTAAGAAACTGCCGAAAGGGCTAACCAGCCTGACGCTGCGTACCGTCTGCGAGTGGGTTGAAGGCAATCAGGGCATTGAGTTCTCTACCGAAATGTTGGCGAATGCGATTGGCATTTCGCGCGTATCCTGTCGTAAATACCTGATCTATCTGTCCGATACCGGCATTCTGACTACCAACATCCTGTACGGATCGACGGGTCGACCGGTTTATCTGTATCGCCTGTTGCCGGAAAAGCAGGACTCGCTGCGTCAGTACTGTGAGTGAAGAGCTGTAAATGAATAGCAGTGAATAGCTGGCTGTGAATAAGCGGTATTTTTCTTGCCGCTATTTCTCCTACTGTTCTTTCTGATTTTTTTCCGATGATAATAAAAAACGCCACGGCAATGACCGTGGCGTTTTCGTTTATGGGTAAAACGTGGTTGGGTTAAGCCGCCCAGCTCAACAGCAGTGTTGCGGCGATGACGGTAGATGCGCCGCCGATACGGGTAGCGATCTGTGCGAATGGCATCAGAGACATACGGTTAGAGGCAGACAGAATCGCTACGTCACCCGTACCACCCAGCCCGCTGTGGCAAGTGGTCACGATGGAAGCCTCAATTGGGTACATATTCAGATAAGGTGCAATCAGGAAGCTCACTAGCGCCATGGACAGCACCACAGAACCACAGACGATGACGTAACCCACAGAGAATACGGCGACGACGCTCTCCAGTGGAATATACAGCATGCCGAGCCCGATCATCAGCGGCCACACCAAAGAACTCGATACGAACTTGTAAACGCTGTGCGCACCGGTTTCCATGACGGCAGGGATAACGCGTCCGTATTTGCAGAAGACGGCGATCAGAATCATCAGAACCGGGCCAGGGATGTGTACCAGTTTCTCAAACAGGCCACCGACGATGAAGAAGGCGCAAATCATCAACAATCCGCCGCCCATCAGGTGAAAATCGACTGGCTTTGGTGCTTCGTTTACGGCAAACATCGCGTTGTCTTCATCGCTGCGAACCAGACGACCTTCACCGTTCAGATCTTTACGGCGCATACCCAGACGAGACAGCACTCCGGCACACAGGATAGCGAAGATGTTACCGACGACGGCGGCTGGTGCTAGCTGAGCGACATAGACATCCGGGCTTTCTCCCAAAATGGCAGAATAGGCTAATGATAACGGCAGGATACCTTCGCCAATACCGCCGCCGATAATTGGCACGATAATGAAGAAGAAGGTGTGATAGACGCTGTAGCCGCACAGTTTACCGACCAGCAAACCGGTTGCCAGCGCTGTCGCAGTGCCGATGACCAACGGGACGAACATGCGCACCATCCCTTGAATCAGGATTTTGCGGTTCATTCCCAGGATACTGCCGACCACCAGACAGGCGATGACGAAATACAGGAAATTCGCCTCTTTCATCAACAGGTGTACGGTTTTCATGGTGTTGTCATTGAACAGATTAAAATACACCATAACGGAAGGTACCATCAGGCACAGAATCGCCGGGCCACCGATATCTTTGAACACGGGAATGTTGCTGCCAATGTGCGCCAGTAAAAAACCCATCGTCATGATGACGGCGAAGCCACCAATCATATTTTTAGGCAAATATCCCTCATAGGCGGCTATAGCGACAATGGCGGAAATTGCTATAAAAAGTGCAATGGGAACGGAGCCGATTTTCTTTTTAAAAAACCCTCCGATAAACGATGTCTGTGTTTCCAGAGCGAGATCGTTCTCACATAAAATATCAGTTTCAATTTTTTTCATTATATTCACCCTGCTAGGACAGTTGGTACAGAAAGAAATTACAAACCAGCCGTTACGATATTGATGGTGCATCATTATCAGCGTGGATTATTGACGTTTTCTGCATCGATATCTGTGTGCTTATCGAGCGTCACTAATGCCAATGGCGGCGGAATGTTTATTATCAAAAAGCAGAAAAATACGTTTTTTTGTTTTTTATCAATTAGTAACAAAAATATAAAGAATGGTAGGTGTTATTTAACAATGAATCACGTTGGGAGGTAATCTAGCATGAGAGAATGTTAAAAATAATACGTTAATTACGTATTTGTGAACTTATCAGCAACTCCATTTTAAATAACTTACGTCATTTTTTTGTAATTAAAATAATTTTTTATGAAAGGAGGGGAAACTAAAATAGGAGGAAAGGTAAATAATAGACTGAAAAATACCATTTTTTGAGAATAAGTAAATAGCTTGATTTAATTTTAATGAAAATATTTATTTAACTAAAATAGCCAATTAATTATTGAGCAATATCATTTTCTTGCTGATAGCGACTTTGGCGAAGATACCGTGGGTAGAATGTGCCTGTGATCCTGCTTCATCTGCCTTTTATCTATGCTTTTATCAAGTTAATGGTATCCCGTTGCGGGCCTCTTACAGAGGCAGATAAAGAATGCCGTGGAGTACGCTTTCGATCAGTCGAAGAGGGGCAGAGAAAAGTTTTTTTATGTAGCGTAGATAGTCATTCCTCTGCTTATGTTGCCATGAGGAATATCAGAATTTCTTATTGCCTGTCAGGATTTTCACCTGTTGTTAACGTTTTTAACAAAAAATAGTGCTCAGATCTTGGACATGTAAGACCAGATGACTATAGTTTTTTTAATGGTGATAATTTCTTTATGTGTTCAATCAATCGGTTTTTATCGCTGTTTTTTAATGAAAAGTCGAAATATCCATCTTCAATAAGGTAACTAACTTGTATTTTATCTTTTAAGAAAATGTAAGGAAATTTTGTAAATCCTTACAGCTTATATTGACGTCACCGCCATCTGTTGAGAGATTGAGGTCGTCATAGGGATATAAGGAGGAAAGCAGCGGCTTGTCTGAATGATTCTACGTCTTCATCCAGCATCCGTGAGCGGGTTGTGGCGCGTCAAGGTATACGCTGTAGTTATTATAACTATATCGAATAGCGTGACTGCCGTTCGTTCTGGCGATCACGATCCCTCCCCCTAGTATTTTAGTTTGGCCTTCGGGCCACTGGGTACAGACCGCAGCACATAAAAATACAGGTCTGGCCAACCATACCCAATTAATTTCGAGATGCAGGACAGGACATCAGCGTTGTTAACCTCTGTGTTTTTAGCGATCGCGCTTTTAACGATCATGCTTTTAACCGCAGCGTTAATGCGTATGCAGCTTGGAGTCGGGCGGGTATAGCACACAACATCATCCACAATGGAGCATAAGTAATGGAAAAATCCCTGGTTAAATCAAGGGTGTTGAAGTTCGGCCTCGGCTTGCTCGCCATGTCCGTCGCAGCAGGCGTTCAGGCAAAAACGCTGGTGTACTGCTCAGAAGGCTCTCCAGAAGGTTTTAACCCCCAACTGTTCACCTCTGGTACAACGTTTGATGCCAGCTCTATTCCTATTTATAACCGTCTGGTGGAATTTAAAGACGGCACCACGGACACCAGTCCGGGTCTGGCTGAAAAATGGGATATTAGCGAAGACGGCAAAACCTACACCTTCCATCTGCGCAAAGGCGTGAAATGGCAGGACAGCAAGGATTTCAAACCTTCCCGCGAATTCAATGCCGATGACGTGATTTTCTCCTTCATGCGTCAGCAGGATGCCAACCATCCGTACCATAAAGTGTCTGGCGGCAGCTATGAATACTACCAAGGTATGGGCATGCCGGAACTGGTCAGCAAAATCGAAAAAGTAGACGATTACACCGTCCGCTTTGTGCTGAGCCGTCCTGAAGCACCATTCCTGGCAAACCTGGCGATGGACTTTGCTTCCATCTTGTCAGCGGAATACGCGGATAAGATGTTGAAAGCCGGTACACCGGAGAAAATTGACCTGAACCCAATCGGTACAGGCCCATTCCAGTTACAGCAGTACCAGAAAGATTCCCGCATTCTGTACAAAGCCTTTGAAGGTTTCTGGGGCAGCAAGCCGGGTGTTGACCGTCTGGTCTTCTCTATCACACCAGATGCTTCTGTTCGCTACGCCAAGCTGCAAAAAGACGAATGCCAGATCATGCCGTATCCAAACCCAGCCGATCTTGCTCGCATGAAAGAAGACAAGAACATCACGTTGATGGAACAGCCTGGCCTGAATGTCGGCTATCTGGCCTACAACGTTGAGAAAAAACCGCTGGATAACGTCAAGATTCGCCAGGCGCTGAACTATGCGGTTAACAAGTCCGCCATCATCGATGCGGTCTATCAGGGCGCGGGTCAAGCTGCCACCAACCTGATTCCGCCGACCATGTGGGGCTACAACAAGGACGTTAAAGACTACAGCTACGATCCTGAGAAAGCGAAAGCGCTGCTGAAAGAAGCGGGTATGGCTGACGGTTTCTCTATCGACCTGTGGGCGATGCCGGTACAGCGCCCGTACAACCCGAACGCGCGTCGTATGGCGGAAATGATTCAGTCCGACTGGGCGAAAGTTGGCGTGAAAGCCAAGATCGTCACCTACGAGTGGGGCGAGTATCTGAAGCGTGCGAAAGACGGCGAGCACCAGACCGTACTGATGGGTTGGACTGGCGATAACGGGGATCCAGATAACTTCTTCGCGACCCTGTTCAGCTGCGACGCGGCCAAAAATGGCTCCAACTACTCCAAGTGGTGCTACAAGCCGTTTGAAGATTTGATCCAACCGGCGCGTGCCGTTTCCGATCACGAAAAACGTATTGAGCTGTACAAGCAGGCTCAGGTTGTGATGCACGATCAGGCTCCGGCGCTGATTGTCGCCCACTCCACCGTGTACGAACCAGTGCGTAAAAACGTGAAAGGTTACGTAGTTCAACCACGTGGCGTGCATAGCTTCAATAACGTGACGTTGGATTAATTCAGCCACTCGATTTTCACGGACACTAAAAACCCCGACCTTGCGGTTTCTCGTTAGAGGAGCCGTGGAGGCGGGGTTTCTTACCCGTTAATTTTATGGCTGGCTTCCCTGCCTGCGACCCTGTGGGCCGTCGCACACGACGTTTAAAATCGTCCCTGGCGATTTTTTAGCTGTGAGCAATGATAAGCCTGATGGCCAATGAGCCAACGGGCATGAATAGAGAGTTCGGGATATGTTGCAGTTCATACTCCGGCGTTTGGGGCTTGTTATCCCAACGTTTATTGGTATCACCCTGTTGACCTTCGCATTCGTGCACATGATTCCGGGCGACCCGGTCATGATCATGGCGGGGGAACGTGGTATTTCCGCCGAGCGCCATGCGCAATTGCTGGCTGAAATGGGGCTGGATAAGCCGCTTTGGCAGCAATACATCCACTATATCGGCGGTGTGTTGCAGGGCGATCTGGGGATCTCCCTCAAGAGCCGCATCCCCGTGTGGGAAGAATTTGTGCCTCGCTTCAAGGCGACGCTGGAACTGGGTATCTGCGCGATGCTGTTTGCTATCGCGGTTGGGATTCCGGTTGGTGTGCTGGCTGCGGTCAAACGCGGTTCTATCTTCGATCATACCTCTGTTGGCCTGGCGCTGACGGGCTACTCCATGCCTATCTTCTGGTGGGGCATGATGCTGATTATGCTGGTTTCCGTTCAGCTCGACCTGACGCCCGTTTCGGGACGCATTAGCGATACGATTTTCCTCGATGACAGTATGCCGCTCACCGGCTTTATGCTGATCGATACCCTATTCTGGGGCGAAAAAGGCGATTTTATTGATGCGGTTGAACACATGATCCTGCCCGCCATCGTGCTGGGCACTATTCCGCTGGCGGTGATTGTGCGTATGACGCGCTCCGCGATGCTGGAAGTGCTGGGTGAGGATTACATTCGTACCGCCCGCGCCAAAGGGCTGAGTCGTCTGCGCGTGATTGTCGTGCATGCGTTGCGTAATGCGATGCTACCGGTGGTGACAGTGATTGGTTTACAGGTCGGTACCATGCTGGCTGGGGCGATCCTGACGGAAACCATTTTCTCCTGGCCGGGGCTGGGACGGTGGTTGATCGATGCGTTGCAGCGTCGTGATTATCCGGTGGTTCAGGGTGGCGTGCTGCTGGTGGCAACCATGATTATTCTGGTGAACCTGCTGGTGGATGTGCTCTACGGCGTGGTTAACCCACGCATCCGTCACAAGAAATAAGGGGAAGGCTAAGATGACACACGTCACTGAACCTGTTGTAAATAGCGCACCGAAGCCGATGACCCCGCTACAGGAATTCTGGCACTATTTTAAACGTAACAAAGGGGCGGTCGTTGGCATGGTGTATGTCGCACTGATGCTGATTATCGCCATTGGCGCCAACGTGTTGGCTCCGCACTTACCTGCCGAGCAGTTCCGCGATGCGCTGCTTCGTCCGCCGGTCTGGCAAGAAGGCGGAAGCTGGCAGTTTATTCTGGGGACGGATGATGTCGGGCGTGATGTCCTATCCCGTCTGATGTACGGCGCACGCCTGTCGCTGCTGGTCGGCTGTCTGGTGGTAGCGTTGTCGCTGGTGTTGGGGGTGATCTTCGGCCTGCTGGCGGGATATTTCGGCGGTGTGGTCGATGCGCTCATCATGCGTATCGTCGATATCATGCTGGCACTGCCAAGCCTGCTGTTGGCGCTGGTACTGGTCGCCGTCTTCGGGCCTTCAATTGTGAATGCTTCGCTGGCGCTGACCTTCGTGGCGTTGCCGCACTATGTCCGTTTGACCCGTGCGGCGGTACTCGTGGAAGTTAACCGCGATTACGTCACCGCATCACGCGTGGCGGGCGCCAGCTCGGCACGCCAGATGTTCGTCAACATTCTCCCTAACTGTCTGGCACCGCTGATTGTGCAGGCGTCTCTCGGTTTTTCTAACGCCATTCTTGATATGGCTGCTTTGGGTTTCCTCGGTATGGGCGCACAGCCGCCAACGCCAGAGTGGGGCACCATGCTGTCGGACGTTTTGCAGTTTGCGCAAAGTGCCTGGTGGGTGGTGACGTTCCCCGGTCTGGCAATCTTACTGACGGTATTGGCGTTTAACCTGATGGGGGACGGCTTGCGTGATGCTCTCGACCCCAAACTCAAGCAGTAATAGAGGTAGAGAGATGGCGTTGCTCAATGTAGATAAACTGTCGGTTCACTTTGGTGATGAGGATCTGCCGTTTCGTGCGGTCGATCGTATCAGCTACCAGGTCGAACAAGGTCAGGTCGTCGGTATCGTCGGGGAATCCGGCTCCGGTAAGTCCGTCAGCTCGCTGGCGATTATGGGACTGATTGATTACCCCGGCAAAGTGATGGCCGACAAGCTGGAATTTAACCAGCGTGATTTAACAAAAATTTCTGAGAAAGAACGGCGTAATCTGGTGGGTTCTGAAGTCGCGATGATTTTCCAGGACCCGATGACCAGCCTTAACCCGTGTTACACCGTGGGCTACCAGATCATGGAAGCTATCAAGGTGCATCAGGGTGGTAATCGCAAAACGCGCCGTCAGCGTGCAATTGACCTGCTGACGCTGGTTGGGATTCCCGATCCGGGTTCGCGCCTTGATGTGTATCCACACCAGCTTTCCGGTGGGATGAGCCAGCGCGTGATGATCGCGATGGCGATTGCCTGTCGGCCGAAGTTGCTGATTGCCGATGAGCCGACCACGGCGCTCGACGTGACCATTCAGGCGCAGATCATCGAACTGCTGCTCGAATTGCAGCAGCGCGAGAATATGGCGTTGATCCTGATTACACACGATTTGGCGCTGGTGGCCGAAGCGGCACACCACATCATCGTGATGTATGCCGGACAGGTGGTGGAATCGGGTAAAGCGGCGGATATTTTCCGTGCTCCCCGCCATCCGTACACTCAGGCGCTGCTACGTGCGCTGCCGGAGTTTGCGGTGGATAAAGCTCGTCTGGCATCGCTGCCGGGCGTGGTGCCGGGTAAATACGATCGCCCAAACGGCTGTCTGTTAAACCCACGCTGCCCCTATGCACAGGACCGCTGCCGTCAGGAAGAACCAGGACTGCGCGATATTCCTGGTCGTCAGGTGAAATGTCATACACCGCTGGATGATGCGGGGAGACCAACCCTATGAGTGAACTGAACGCACCATCGCAGCCGTATTTGCTGCATGCGATCGATTTAAAAAAACACTATCCGGTGAAAAAGGGCTTTTTTGCGCCGGAGCGGATGGTGAAAGCGCTGGATGGCGTGTCCTTTACGCTGGAGCGCGGTAAAACGCTGGCGGTGGTAGGGGAATCCGGCTGTGGGAAATCCACTTTGGGCCGCCTGCTGACAATGATCGAAACTCCGTCAGAAGGCGAGTTGTACTATCAGGGGCAGGATTTGTTAAAGCCTGATCCGGTGGCACAGAAACTGCGTCGACAGAAGATCCAGATCGTTTTCCAGAATCCTTACGGATCGCTGAATCCGCGTAAGAAAGTCGGCCAGATCCTGGAAGAACCACTCCAGATCAACACTGAGCTGTCTAAAGCTGAACGTCGTGAAAAGGCGCTGGCGATGATGGCGAAAGTCGGGCTGAAAACGGAGCATTATGACCGCTATCCGCATATGTTCTCCGGCGGCCAGCGTCAACGTATTGCTATCGCCCGTGGGCTGATGTTAGACCCAGATGTGGTGATTGCCGATGAGCCAGTGTCGGCGCTGGACGTGTCGGTACGTGCGCAGGTGCTGAACCTGATGATGGATTTGCAGCAGGACTTAGGGCTGTCTTACGTTTTCATCTCGCACGATCTGTCCGTGGTCGAACATATCGCTGATGAAGTGATGGTGATGTATCTGGGCCGCTGTGTTGAGAAGGGCAGCAAAGATGCCATTTTCAACAACCCGCGCCACCCTTATACACAGGCGTTACTGTCCGCGACGCCGCGCCTGAACCCGGATTTACGCCGCGAGCGCATCAAGCTGACCGGTGAACTGCCTAGTCCGCTAAATCCACCACCGGGTTGCGCCTTCAACGCCCGCTGTCAACGCTGCTTCAGCACCTGCACGCAGTTCCAGCCGCAGTTGAAAGCCTACGGCGAACAGCAAGTTGCCTGCTTCGCCGTCGATCAAGATGAACAGGGCACCGCAGTCGCCTAGTTTTCCTCTGACTCACCCATGCCGCCTTGACGGGGCGTGGGTGAGTGAGTTTTTGACTTTACCTGCCCGTTATTTCGCCAATATTCGGATAAACCCAACCCACCGTCCGCCATTAACCTTAAAGGCCGCTGGCTGGAAGCGTCGGGGTTTATGACGGGGGTGCCGATAACCGTGATGGTTGAGCACGGGAAGGATAGTGATTGAGACGGAGATTAATCTCTGACGCCACACATCAAGGAATAAACAGCAGATAAAATAAAGCCGGAAGGATCGTTCAGATCGCTTCCGGCTATTTTATCATAAATAGGCTTGCTTCCATTTATCATCATCAAGCCATTCTTTTTTATCAATACGCCACTCATCATTTTTATAATGAAGTGTGTAACGATATTTATTTTTAAACCCAGTATGTTTTTGCACAGTGATAGATGTTTTATTTTTTACAGCATCTTCATCAAGTATTTCATCATTTTCAGGATCATAGTCAGGTGGAAAGCTAACCTTCATGGATACTTGACGCCCCTGTTTTCTTTCTTTAACAGTGCACCACTTGTTGAAAATGTTATTCAGTTCAGCTAAATATGGTTCCTTGTTCACGCTGTGATCGGCCATAAAAGCATCACGATAACTATTCTCCCAATTATTCATGTCTTTCATAAAAGCAATCAGTGTTTCTTTTGCATTCATAATTAATTCCCAAATACAGAGTAAAGAACTGTTTTCCCATTTTGGGATACGTTGTAAATAATATCAGTCGGTCTTGTACCACCGTTTTTATATACAAATGACCAATCGATATCTACCGTTCCATGCTTATCAATATATTTTCTGACCTCATTTTCAAATACACGATACTCACTACGGTTAATACCCGGTAATTGCGGGAACACGTTTCCTTTACCGCCTTGCCCACCAAGAACATTACCTAATATGTGTCCGGCATCATCGGTTTGATTGCCTAATGAACGAGCGTAATCTCTGGAGCTTTGATTCGTTCCAGAACCTGTTCTAAGTTCGGCTTTTGATACGGTGGCTCTGGCTGACAGTATCTCCCCGTTAGCACCATGAGTTAACGTCGGACACTTCGCCAACCCAAACGGATCAACCCAACAGGTCGGGTTCTGGACGTAACCGTAATTACTTTCTCCCCCCGCTATCCCTATAGGGTCATAGGGACAACTCCGGTGCAGTCGTACTTTTTAGCGTACTTAACCCCTTGAAGCAACAACCTTTTCAGACAGCGTTTCGGCCACATTAACACGCCCGTAACCCCAACGCCCCGACGCGCACTTTTACCCCCGGACACGCTACCGCTACGCCGTGGCTTTCCTTGCCTGCACCGCCACATCATAGCAGCGGCGTCAGCCGCTGCCATTAGTCGTTGTGTTAATGAACCGGGGTTTATCGCGGCGCGAGCCGTTCCGCAGCTTGCTGTGGGACGGTGAAACGTCTGCCAGGTGAGTGCTATCCGGGCGACATTTACTGCCGGAGCGCCTTACCGACATAAGGCAAGCGGTGCGCCACGGACGGCGCAGCGTTTGCCCTGCACCGTCCTGCGGCCTTGAAGGGAACGCGCTACTTTTTGTGACTGTCTGGCAACACTGCGCGTTCAGTCAGCATCATCCGTCAGCAGGTCGCTTTCATAGTCCTGACCACCGTGCCAGATACCCAGCACCGTTACCTGCTTTTTATCTTCTTCCACCATAAAGGCAATGGCCGTTCTTTTACGGTAGTTCGTCACCCGAAGCCCCGTCAGAAGGTCATTACGGGTGTTTCCCCTCTCCGGGAACAGCGCCAGTGATTCACAGTAATCAACCACGCTTTCCGTGTAGCTTAGCGCCGTATTCGGTGTTGCCACCTCCGCGATATAACCATACAACGCCGCAAGCTGCTCTTCCGCCTCGGGTGCGAACACCACCTGATACTCCATTATGACTCTCCGGTCGCCTTCTTATGCTCGGCTTTCAGTCTGCTTCTGATGTCGTTACCGCTAAGGCTGTCCGTTTCACCCCGTTGCAGCGCATTCCATGCCGGAACAACCTGCTCCTGCAACCATTTCTCCACCGCATTATCACGCGCCAATAAAGCCCGAAGTCCCTCTCGGATGACCTCGCTTTCCGACGCATATTCGCCGCTGGCAACACGCGCTTTGACCAGTGCCGCCATCTCATTCGGCAACGTGATGCTCATCTGCTGTGTCGTTCTCATTGGTAACCCCTTTCTCCCGCCAAGTAGGATTTAATCATACTCATTCTTTTATCCCTTGTCAGGGGTGACTCGTGTCGTTTTCTTCCTGCCGCTGTCTGCTTCCGCTCTGCCGGATGCGTCTGCTCATGCACCTTCTGCAAGTGGCCGATGGCGACCCGCGTGTAGATTTGCGTCGTCTCCAGCTTCTCATGGCCTAAGATAGCCTGGATATGCCGCGTGTCCGCCCCGTTCTCCAGCATCTGCGTCGCCATCGAGTGCCGGAACACATGGCATGCTCCGGGTTTATCAACAGGCGGCAACGGTGCCGCCGCTGGCACCACACCGAGTTCACCCCGCAGGCGGTCAACCGCCCGGACGCCAGATACCACCGTTTTTAAAATCTCGCAGCACGAACGCTTTACGCGGGTAGGCTACCGGCCCATCAAGGGCAACCACGACACGCCTGCCATCAACATGGCCGGGCAGTGGCTGAAGGAAGCGGGATTCAGCACAGGGCAACCGCTGAAGCTGCGCATCATGCCGGGCTGCATTGTGATTACCGTGCAGGATATCCGCGCACTGTGGCAAGACCTGCACGCGCTGAGCATTGCCCCGTTTGATGAGGATGCGGTCACGTACTGGCTGAACCGTTTTCCGGGCGGGCTTAATCTGGCGGGAATAGAGAACGGACGGTAAATTACCGCCGCTGAGCAACGGATAATAATGAGCCGGAAGGATCGTTGGGATCGCTTCCGGCTATTATTTTTTATGATAATAGTAATTTTGGTTTCCATATCCGAAAAATATTTTCATACTTTTCATGATCTGGGGTTGCAAAGGGAACTTTTTCTACAATGAGTCTTAGTATTAGAAATAAATCCTTTTTCAACTCATCATCATTTATATATTCTTTGATTCCTACAGAATATTGAAAGAGCGCATCTTTATTAGGTATTTCAACTAATTCGTAAGGTTTAATATCACCTTCATCGCTAGCCATAATTAATATTGAATCACCGATAGGACACTTCATTTCAGCATTTTCCAACGCCTCTATTAATGGCTGAATATCAAGCATTACTCGCTTATATGCTTTTGTATAAGCTCTATTTTTTGAGACGACAGCAATAGAAAAATTCATATTAATGATACACCGGGTTATAAGATGGCATATGACCAAAAATTCGTTCGTATGTAGTAATATAACGGAGTTCTAAAACCTTAGCCGCAGCTTTACCCTCAACTGTTGCTAAATGTTCAGGGTAAGTTTTAATACCCAGTTCATTGAATCTTTTTTGGTGTTCAGCAAAGCGCGCCATGTAACCTCGTCCTGTTTCACCAAAATGCAATAAACGGCCACTTCCAATTTCACGGACTACATAGACATCATGAGAACCAGTAGCTAATCGACTATTTCCATGAATACGTCCAGATAATGAATTTAGCCAATCAGAATATCCTCCTCGTGAACCATGTCCCCAAGGTTGTGAACGAGTATGCCGAACCCATTGATTCATACTCATCCGCCCACCACTGGCTGTGTATTCTCGCCATTTACCTAATCGAGTTGTTAGCCGAGGATTTATACTACATCCCGCCAGCCCAAACGGATCAACCCAACTGACAGGATTATGAACATAACCATAGTTATTATCTCCCCCCGCTATCCCTATCGGGTCTGGCGAGACGTAGCATCCACCAGTCGGATCATAGTACCGAAAACGGTTATAACATAGCCCGCTTTCGCTGTCACGGTACTGTCCGGCAAAGCCGAGTCCGGGGTCGGCAGGGTCTGCATAATTGCTGCGTCGCTGACCCCAGAGGGTGCT
>NZ_JQHM01000025.1 GCF_000749845.1 Pectobacterium betavasculorum
GACTTTTTATATCGTTAAGATACGGTCTTGTGAGTGCCCACACAGATTGTCTGATTATATTGTTAAAGAGCAGTGCGTTGCGGTCTTATCCGCTTCGCGAGGTGGCGTATATTACGCTAATCACCTTTAGAGTCAACGTTTATTTTAAAGCGTTTTCTCTTTCTTTATCGCCCCGGTTGTGTGTTCACAGCGCCGTGTCGATGGAGGCGCATTATAGGGATCCGTTCTCATTACACAACAATTTTCTTGATCTTTTTTCCTATTCGCGTGTTTTTCGACCCTTTCGATGAGATCTTATTCGATCCACGTCACTTTTTAGTTGCCGCAGCCGCATATCTGTCGATATTTTGTCTGTTAATGCAAATAATGAGTACGTGGCAAATAACTACATAGGCTAAACAACTACGAGGTTATCGATGAGTGCAAAAACATTCCGTCGTTATAACGGTATCTCTCCCGTTTTAGGCGAGAGAGTCATGGTCGATCATTCCAGCGTGGTGATTGGCAAGGTAACACTAGGCAATGATGTTGGTATTTGGCCCCTTGTCGCCATACGTGGCGACGTTAACTACATTACCATTGGTGCCAGGAGTAATATCCAGGATGGATCAGTGCTTCATATCACCCACTGTTCAGAGAAAAAGCCTGAAGGTAACCCACTTATTATTGGGGAAGATGTCACTGTGGGCCATAAAGCAATGCTGCACGGTTGCCAAATAGGAAATCGGGTTCTGGTAGGAATGGGATCAATACTCCTCGATGGAGTCGTTGTTGAGGATGATGTCATGATTGGAGCTGGTAGCCTGGTCCCGCCAGGAAAACGCTTAGAGGAAGGACATCTATACGTTGGTAGCCCAGTTAAAAAAATTCGGCCACTGACACAAGAAGAAATAGAGGGACTGATTTACTCGGCAAATAACTATGTTCGTTGGAAAGACGAGTACCTTGCTCAGGATAATGAGTAACAGCCCTTATCATCCCATTTTTCAGCAAGAATCATTTTTTCCAATTCATCTTCAAGATCCCATCGATGTTCCCTGAACAGCGCTAGCCACTGTTCGGGGCTATCACCACCGTAACGGTGCTGAAGACGTTCGGCACTTATCAAACACTCCTGCTGAAAACCATTGACTAAAACAGGAAATCGGACCGCCGTTACCTCATCATCCCACTTTTCAAGATCTGGGAACTGGATCGCCTGATTCATTTAACGAGATCCTGTTTCAGTAAACCAATGACTGGCTCAACGTCCGGCATCACACCATGCCAAAGTTTAAACGCATGTGCCGCTTGCCCCACCAACATTCCCAAACCATCTGCATAATGGATAGCACCGTGCTGTACGCACCATGACAAAAAGGGAGTAAGTTGCGGTAAATAAAACATGTCATAACAGCTCGTTTCCGGCGAAATAAGTTCTGCCGGTAAGTTAGGAATACTGTCGTACATCCCAGAAGATGTTGCGTTAATGATCAGATCAAAAGACTGACCATGTAAATCGTCGAGGGAAACAGCGTGAATATCACCACTATCACAGAAAATCTTAGCTAAGGCCTCAGCCTTGGAAAAGGTCCGATTAGTCAGCACAACAGTACAACCATAGGCCAGCAAGGGTTGGATAACACCACGCGCCGCACCACCCGCACCAACGAGCAAAACACGATCCAGAGGTTTTACCAACGCCAATCGTTGCAGATCGCTGAGCAAACCGATGCCATCCGTATTATCACCATACAGACGGCCGTCACTCAGCCTCTTCAATGTATTGACCGCCCCCGCAAGCGCAGCACATTCACTACGTTCATCAGCTTCAGCAAAAGCTCGCTCTTTAAAGGGCGCAGTTACATTCGCACCACCAGCCCCATCGTGAAAATACTGACGCAGCATCTGCTCAAAATTATCCAGAGGCGCTAACACACGCTGATATGTCAACTTTATTCCCGTCTGTGTAGCAAATAGCTCATGTATACGAGGTGATTTACTATGTGCAATCGGATTGCCAAAAACCGCAAAAGACATTACTTCAGACACATTCTCCTCCAACTTGCCGTTACCCCTGACGAATGAGCTCGCCGGTTAATACATCCCTGATTTCTGATGGATTCATTCTTCCGCCAACTGCCCCCACAAGCACAGGGAAATCATCGCCAAACTGTAGAGAGACTTCCCGAGCAGTGCGGCAAGGTGGTTGACCACTCAAATTGGCGCTTGTCGAAACCAACGGTTTACCATAGCGCAGGCATAGCGTCTTAACTAATGGGTGATCACTAACGCGCACCGCAAGCGAAGAAAACTGCCCCGTTAACCACGGCGGCGTCGTAGGTTTTGCAGGTAATACCCAAGTAACCGGACCTGGCCATGTGGAAAACATCATAGCTTTCTGCTTATCGGATAACGTGCTGTCATTAATGTAAGGCACCAGTTGGCGAAAATCTGCCGCAATAAGGATCAATCCTTTTTGCCAAGGCCGCTGTTTTAATGCCAGCAGGCGATTAACCGCAGCCTCACTATCAGGATCACATCCCAACCCAAACACCGCTTCAGTCGGGTACGCAATAACCTGCTCTTTATGCAATTCCCGTAAAATGGGAATCATTAGTTCATCAGATACATCACTCATTCTTATCAATTTCTGTCGCTATTGGTTTTCCACATAATTTACTGGCACAAAATAGCTTGATGCCTTGTGCCGTCTTTTTCTCAAAAAGTAAGGCGTAATGGCAAGAAGGACATTCGCCCGCTATCGGCTTATGGTTTAACGTAAATTGGCAATCGGGATAGCGATCGCAAGAATGAAATACTTTGCCGTAGCGAGATTTACGCTGTAACAGCGTACCTTCATTACACTGTGGGCATCGAATCGCCGTTTCATCAGGACGATCGATAGTCTCGGTATGGTGGCATTCAGGGTAATTGCCACAGCCGATGAACATTCCATAACGGCCTTGCCGTAGTACTAATGTCGACTGACAAAGTGGGCATTTCTGCCCATCCAACACCTTGACGATATGCCCATCAGCTTGCGCTTTCAGCGGGCGAATAAACTCACACTCTGGATACGCAGAACAGCCAAGGAATGGGCCATGCCGACCAGATCGGATAACCAGCTCTGACCCACAGTCTGGACATATTTCCTGTTTTTTTTCAGCAAACAGTGCAGGTTTAACCATTCGAACTGTTATTCCTCAGGCTATTGCACATAACCGTCATTGACCTCAAAAAGTAATTCTTCCATTTGCTGATAGGCATTCTCACAACCTGGCACATTGAAAAGCACCATGAGAATGACCCACTTTAGATCTTCCAGATCAAACTCCTGCGTATCCAACGCCATAACGCGTTCAATAATCATTTCCCGCGTTTCAAGATTCAGAACCTGCATTTGCTCAAGAAACAATAAAAAACCACGACATTCCGCATCAAGACGTAACTCTTCATCCTGCGTATAGATCCGCATAGCCAGAGGATCGCTAGCCAAATAAAGCGGCGCCGTCTGCCCTTCCTGAATATCGGCCAGTTTTTCCAGCCAACTCAACGCGCTATAGATATCGTTACGATGGAATCCAGCGCGGGTGAGGTCATCAGTTAACGTATCCTGATCGACACGCATTTCAGTTTCATTGTGGATGTAGCTCTCAAACAAGTACATGAGTACGTCGAACATGGCCTGCCCTCCTTAATCGGACATAGCCGCCGGGTACTGCTGCGATCCATCCTGCTAACTCCAGCTCTAATAGCTTAGTGACTATCTCTGGCACAGGTTGGCCGGCACGTTCAGCGACAACGTCAACAGGTGTAACCTCATCTCCTACGTTAGCCAACACGTCGGCAAATGGCAATTCGCCATCCTCTTCTTCTTTAGAAATAGTTTGCTCGCTTTCCATTGATAGCCACTGTAATTCACTCACCAACTGTTCAAGAATATCCTTCGGATGTGTAACCAGACTGGCCCCCTGCTGAATTAACCAGTGGGTTCCCTCTGTCATCGGGTTACCAATCGGCCCCGGTAGAGCAAAAACTTCCCGTCCTTGTTCCAAGGCATAACGAGCAGTGACCAACGACCCACTGCGGATAGACGCTTCAATGACCAGGACGCCCAGTCCTAGCCCACTAATGATACGGTTTCTTCTGGGGAAATTGGTTGGGAAAGGCGGCATCGCGAGGGGAAATTCAGAGACCAGCGCGCCGCCATCGCCACAAATACGCTCGGCCAGCTTGACGTGGCGCTTGGGGTAAATATTCCTCAACCCGCTTCCAAGCACTGCAATTGTTCTCCCTCCCGAATCCAAAGCAGCACGATGAGCGATACCATCGATGCCAATTGCTAGCCCGCTTGTAACCGTGAGTTCATTCACGGCAAGTTCCTGAGCGAAAAAGCATCCCCAGCGTTCACCGTAAGCACTGCTACCCCGGCTACCAATAATCGATATTTGTGGCGATGCCAATAACTCAGGGGAACCAGAGACAAAGAGCAACAGCGGAAAATCACGAATATTACTCAACAGAAAGGGATAAAGGGCATCTTCGCACGTCACGATATGATTATTGGGAGAAGACGACCAGTTGAGCGTGTCTTCTAGGATCCTGCGATCATAGGTACAAAATTGGGCTATTTGAACATCCGACAGGCCTAACGCCCCCAAAGTCTCGTTATCGAATGTATTTAAATCAATAAGCTTTTTGACAATAGTTCGAACGCGCCTAACACCTAAGTGCCGTACGCCCGTCATACGTAGCCAGATTTCCGTTGATAGCATCGGCGTCCCTTATTCCGCTCTGTTCAGATAAGTGGTGCAATTCGGTGCTGATGCTGTCAATCGTGGCAGGAAATGTCTAGAATGGGCACTAAGACTCTCTCACTATTCAGATACAGATCTAAACATATATGTCAGTTTTGCAGGTATTACATTTTCCAGACGAGCGGCTCCGCATCACTGCGCAACCCGTAAAAGAAGTCAATGCAGATATTCAACGTATCGTGGATGATATGTTCGATACCATGTACGAAGAAGAAGGTATTGGCCTGGCCGCGACACAAGTGGACATTCATCAGCGCATTATTGTTATTGACGTCTCTGAAGAGCGGGACCAACGACTGGTGCTGATCAATCCCGAACTGATTGAAAAGAGTGGCGATACGGGCATCGAAGAAGGCTGTTTGTCGATCCCTGAAACTCGAGCCCTGGTTCCTCGTGCAGAGCATGTAAAAGTGCGCGCATTGGATCGTGAAGGTAAAGCATTCGAACTTGAAGCAAGTGAGCTACTTGCCATTTGCATTCAACATGAAATGGACCATCTGGTTGGGAAATTGTTTATCGATTACCTTTCCCCACTTAAACGCCAGCGCATTCGTCAAAAACTGGAAAAGCTGGCTAAGCAGAATAGCCGGGCCTGATAACTTTCATCCTGACAGGAAGCACCGTGTCTGATTCTTTACGTATCATCTTTGCCGGAACCCCTGATTTTGCAGCACGTCACCTTGACGCGCTTTTATCATCAGAGCATGAGGTCGTTGGCGTTTTCACACAGCCTGACCGACCAGCAGGAAGAGGTAACAAGCTCACGCCAAGCCCGGTAAAAGTACTGGCAGAGCAACATAGTATCCCCGTTTTCCAGCCTAAATCTCTGCGACCCGCAGAAAATCAGGTGATGGTTGAAGCGTTAGATGCCGATGTTATGGTTGTTGTCGCTTACGGCTTGATTTTGCCGCAGCCCGTGCTATCTATGCCTCGCCTTGGCTGCATTAATGTACACGGTTCTCTACTACCTCTCTGGCGTGGAGCTGCGCCTATACAGCGTGCATTGTGGGCTGGGGATAGTGAAACAGGTGTGACGATCATGCAAATGGACGTTGGACTCGATACTGGCGCGATGCTACACAAAATTGCGTGCCCCATCCTGCCACAGGATACTAGCGCAACACTATACGATAAACTTGCTGCACTAGGGCCGCGTGGCTTATTGGAAACGCTGGAACAGCTTGCAGATAGCAGCGCTGTCGCAGAAGCGCAAAACGATACCCTTGCCACCTATGCAGAAAAGCTCAGTAAAGAGGAAGCCCGCCTAAACTGGCGGTTATCTGCCGAGCAGCTTGAGCGCTGTATACGTGCTTTTAATCCTTGGCCAGTCAGCTATTTCATCGTGGATGAACAACCAGTGAAAGTCTGGAAATCTGAGGTCATAGCCAAAGCACATGGCTCACAGCCAGGTACAATCTTACAGGCAGATAAGCAGGGTATTCAGGTAGCAACCGCCGATGGCATTTTGAATATTCAGGAATTACAGCCCGCAGGCAAAAAAGTAATGAGTGCGCAGGACCTGCTTAACTCGCGTCGTGAGTGGTTCGTTCCCGGTAATACACTGAACTAATCTATTTTTCATATCGGCGTCATGCCGGTATATCCTCTCCCTTTTACGTATACGTCATCGCTAACACATGAAAAGCTCATACAATCTACGCAGTATTGCCGCAAAAGTGGTGGGACAAGTTCTGGATCAGGGGCAATCACTCAGTGCCTTATTACCTGTCCATCAGCGTGACGTTTCCGATAAAGATCGCGCACTTTTACAAGAGCTTTGCTTCGGTGTATTACGCGTTTTACCGCAGTTGGAATGGTGTATCCAACAACTGATGGCTAAGCCCCTGACGGGCAAACAACGCACATTGCATTACCTCATCATGGTCGGCATCTACCAACTGCACTATACGCGGATCCCGCCACATGCAGCTCTGGCAGAAACTGTAGAAGGTGCCGTGGCGTTAAAAAGACCACAACTCAAGGGGCTGATTAACGGCGTATTACGCCAATTCCAGCGTCAGCAGGAAGAGCTCCTTCAGCGTGAGGCAACTCACACATCTCACTACCTGCACCCAAGCTGGCTGCTGGCACGCATTGAAAATGCTTATCCAAATCACTGGCAAGATATCGTTGAGGCAAATAATCAACGTCCTCCGATGTGGCTACGCGTGAATCGGTTACACCACACACGTGAAGCGTATTTAAACTTGTTGGTTCAAGAAGGAATTGAAGCATTTCCTCATACCGAATACAGCGATGCGATACGACTTGCGTCTCCCTGTGCGGTCGATCAATTGCCAGGATTTTCACAAGGGTGGGCAACCGTACAAGATGCTTCGGCCCAAGGCTGCGTCTACTGGCTCGATCCACAAGATAGTGAGCAGATACTCGATCTTTGTGCCGCACCTGGTGGGAAAACAACACATATTTTAGAAGCTGCGCCAAAATCTCATGTGCTCGCTGTCGATGTTGATGAAACACGTTTAGGCCGAGTAAAAGAAAATTTACTTCGGTTACAAATGCATGCTGAAGTCAAACAAGGCGATGGACGTTATCCCAGTTCATGGTGTGAAGGCCGTGTATTTGATCGCATTCTATTGGACGCACCTTGTTCCGCTACTGGCGTGATTCGTCGGCATCCTGATATTAAATGGCTGCGCCGAGACAGAGACATTGAAGAATTAGTTGCACTGCAAAAAGAGATTCTCGATGCCATTTGGCCACACCTCAAAACAGGCGGCACGATGGTTTATGCTACCTGCTCAATTCTGCCGCAAGAAAATGCTCAACAAGTTACAGATTTCCTGTCTCGCCATGCCGATGCCGCGCTTGTTGATACCGGTACAAGTGAAATCCCGGGTATACAGATGCTTCCACATGCTGATGGCGGTGATGGTTTCTTTTATGCAAAGCTGGTAAAAAACTGATATTGAACCCAGTATTGTCTGCAACAAGCAGCAATTAATAAACGGCATGGCTTATTATGAAAATTATCATTCTTGGAGCGGGTCAAGTCGGCGGAACACTGGCGGAAAACCTAGCGGGTGAAAACAATGACATCACTGTCGTTGATACTGATGCAAATCGGTTACGCCAGCTTCAGGATAAGTTTGATCTGCGTGTTGTTACGGGCTATGCCTCTCATCCGCGTGTACTACGTGAAGCAGGGGCGGAAGATGCGGATATGCTGGTGGCCGTTACCAATTCAGATGAAACGAATATGGTAGCATGCCAGATCGCTTATTCCCTGTTCAAAACACCAAACCGTATCGCACGCATTCGTGCTGCTGAATACATCCGTGAATCAGAGCAGCTATTTTTACCAGAAGCCGTTCCCATCGATCACCTGATCTCTCCCGAGCAGTTAGTGATCGATAATATTTACAAACTGATCGAATACCCTGGAGCACTTCAGGTCGTCAATTTCGCCGAAGGCAAAGTGAGCCTTGCCGCTGTTAATGCCTACTATGGTGGCCCATTGGTCGGTAATGCCCTCACCTCTCTGCGTGAACATATTCCCCATGTGGATACACGAGTTGCCGCTATTTTCCGCCACGACCGTCCAATTCGCCCGCAGGGTTCTACCATAATCGAAGCAGGTGACGAGGTGTTTTTTGTCGCTGCTTCCCAGCATATTCGCGCAGTAATGAGCGAATTACAGCGCCTTGAAAAACCGTATAAAAGGATCATGATCGTTGGTGGAGGAAACGTCGGCGCAGGATTGGCACAGCGGTTAGAAAAAGATTACAGCATCAAGCTGATAGAACGGAATGCGGACCGGGCGGCGGAACTGGCTGAGCTGTTGCAAAATACAGTAGTGTTCCATGGCGATGCCTCAGATCAAGAGCTTCTCGCCGAAGAACATATCGAGCAGATCGATGTATTCATCGCTATCACCAACGATGACGAAGCAAATATTATGTCAGCAATGCTGGCTAAACGCATGGGCGCGAAAAAAGTGATGGTGCTCATCCAGCGCCGAGCTTATGTCGATCTGGTTCAGGGTAGTGTCATTGATGTCGCAATCTCTCCACAGCAGGCGACAATTTCTGCGTTACTCAGCCACGTACGTAAGGCAGACATCGTTAGCGTATCCTCTTTGCGCAGAGGCGTAGCCGAAGCGATTGAAGCGATCGCCCATGGTGACGAGGGCACATCGAAAGTCGTCGGCAGAATGATTGAAGACATTAAGCTTCCACCAGGAACTACCATCGGCGCAATCGTTCGCGGTGATGATGTCATCATTGCCAACACAAATAGTAAAATTGAGCAAGGCGATCATGTCATCATGTTCTTGGCTGACAAAAAATTTGTGCCTGATGTTGAACGGTTATTTCAACCAAGCCCCTTCTTTTTGTAATATAGGAACAAATTTACTGCCAACCAGATAATCTGGCAAAGATACGGCTATTGGTTAGAATTAATTTATATTTTTGGCAAGGAGAACAGATATGAGCATCATGAAAGAATTCAGAGAGTTTGCCATGCGTGGCAACGTTGTCGATTTGGCAGTGGGTGTCATTATTGGTGCCGCTTTCGGCAAAATTGTTTCCTCTCTGGTATCAGATATTATTATGCCACCACTTGGACTTTTGATTGGTGGTGTCGATTTTAAACAATTCAGCCTTATTCTTCGTGACGCTCAAGGCGAAATTCCTGCCGTTGTCATGAACTATGGTGCTTTCATCCAGAATATTTTTGACTTTATCATCGTCGCTTTCGCGATTTTTATAGCTATCAAGCTTATGAATAAAATGCGTCGCAAACAGGAAGATACGCCTGCCGCACCACCGAAGCCAAGTGCTGAAGAGAAGCTATTAACTGAAATTCGCGATTTGCTTAAAGAACAACACAAACAGTAAAAATTGAATTTCTCTTCAAATACAGCTGTATTACACAGAAAGTAAAAAGGCCAGAGGTAAATAATCACTTGATTGCTTACCACTGGCCTCCCAACTACCCTTCTTCATATGCTTATCTTTTCTACGATAGCTTCCTTTCCCTTTTTCATTCACTTCAATTCGTTGGCGAAACAACGGGTCATGTAGCAATGCCTCAATGGCGTTGTCCTGAATTTCCCCACGTTTATGGCGGTATGTGGTCATCATCACTCCTAAGAAAGTCGATATGGTATGTACTTAAATAAAACGTGCAGAGTATATAGTCGAAATCAATGGATGAGAACAGGTAGGTACGTGTTTTCCAACTGATTCAAACACCGATAATCTCTTACCGTGTGTATTCATGCAAAAGAATAGGTTATTTTAGATATAAAAAAACCGGGTTTCCCCGGTTTTTTTACGCTCTTACAGATTACTCTGCAGTAGCTACTTCTTCTGTCTGCGAAACTGAGCGATCAACGAGCTCGATGTATGCCATCGGCGCATTGTCGCCAGCACGGAAGCCACACTTCAGAATACGAGTGTAACCACCGGCACGGCTCGCGAAACGCGGGCCCAGTTCATTAAACAGTTTTGCCACGATCTCGTTATCACGAGTACGGGCGAATGCCAGACGACGATTAGCAACGCTGTCGGTCTTGGCAAGAGTAATCAGCGGTTCAACAACGCGACGCAGCTCTTTCGCTTTCGGCAGGGTCGTCTTGATGATTTCATGACGAACCAAAGAACTAGCCATGTTACGGAACATAGCCTGACGATGGCTGCTGTTACGGTTCAGTTGACGACCACTCTTACGATGGCGCATGACCTTATCCTTCTCAGTAAAACCTTAACCTGTGATCTGGTTACTCATCAGCAATACTTGCAGGTGGCCAGTTTTCTAGGCGCATGCCCAGAGAAAGACCACGGGAAGCCAGTACGTCTTTAATCTCAGTAAGAGATTTTTTACCCAGGTTAGGCGTTTTGAGCAACTCAACCTCGGTACGCTGTACCAGATCACCGATGTAGTGGATAGCTTCTGCCTTAAGGCAGTTAGCAGAGCGGACAGTCAATTCCAGATCGTCAACAGGGCGCAGCAGGATCGGATCGAATTCTGGTTTCTCTTCTTTAACTTCTGGCTGACGAACATCACGTAAGTCAACAAAAGCTTCAAGTTGTTCAGCCAGAATGGTTGCCGCACGGCGGATCGCCTCTTCAGGATCGATCGTGCCATTGGTTTCCATTTCGATGACTAGCTTGTCCAGGTCAGTACGCTGCTCTACGCGAGCCGCTTCAACATTGTAGGCAATACGCTCTACAGGGCTGTAGCAAGCATCAACTAACAGACGACCAATTGGGCGCTCATCTTCTTCCGTATGAATACGGGCAGATGCCGGCACATAACCACGACCACGTTGAACTTTGATACGCATACTAATAGATGCGTTTTCATCGGTCAGGTGGCAAATTAAGTGCTGCGGCTTGACGATTTCGACATCACCATCATGGATGATGTCGGCTGCAGTCACAGGGCCAATGCCAGATTTATTCAGGGTAAGAATAACTTCATCTTTACCTTGAACTCTCACCGCCAGCCCTTTCAGGTTGAGCAGGATTTCCAGGATATCTTCCTGTACGCCTTCTTTGGTGCTGTACTCATGCAGTACACCATCAATCTCAACCTCGGTCACCGCGCAACCTGGCATGGATGAAAGCAGAATACGGCGCAGTGCGTTGCCAAGAGTATGGCCGAAGCCTCGCTCTAGTGGCTCAAGGGTCACCTTGGCGTGCGTCGAACTCACTTGCTCGATATCAACCAGGCGCGGTTTTAGAAACTCTGTCACAGAACCCTGCATTGTGTCCTCTCTTTGGTACTAAGCTTTACTTGGAGTAAAGCTCGACGATCAGGTGTTCATTAATGTCCGCAGACAGATCGGTACGTTCAGGAATACGTTTGAACACACCTTCCATCTTGGCAGCATCAACTTCCAGCCAAGTTGGCTTTTCACGCTGTTCAGCCAGCTCCAGAGCGGCTTTCACGCGAGATTGCTTTTTCGCTTTCTCACGGATGCTGACTACGTCATTCGGGGATACCTGATAAGAAGCGATGCTAACAACGCGACCGTTTACCATGATAGCTTTGTGGCTCACCATCTGACGTGCTTCAGCGCGAGTTGCACCAAAACCCATACGATAAACAACGTTATCCAGACGACCTTCCAGCAATTGCAGCAGGTTTGCACCTGTGTTGCCTTTCAGACGTGCAGCTTCTTTATAATAGTTACGGAACTGACGCTCCAGAACACCGTAGATACGGCGAACTTTTTGCTTTTCACGCAACTGTACACCATAGTCAGACAGACGCGGTTTACGCGCACCATGCTGGCCAGGAGCTTGTTCAATTTTACACTTGGAATCGATCGCACGAACACCAGACTTGAGGAACAGGTCGGTGCCTTCACGACGGCTCAGCTTGAGCTTAGGACCCAAATATCTTGCCATTTTCTTTCTCCAACAATCCTAAAAGCGGCGTTATACGCGGCGCTTTTTCGGCGGACGACAACCGTTATGAGGGATCGGAGTCACATCAGTAATATTAGTGATGCGGAAACCAGCCGCGTTTAATGCGCGGATAGTAGACTCACGGCCCGGACCAGGTCCTTTAACCATAACTTCCAGGTTCTTAATACCGTATTCTTTCACGGCCTCTGCGCAACGTTCTGCAGCTACTTGAGCAGCGAACGGCGTAGATTTACGAGAACCACGGAAGCCGGAACCACCGGCAGTTGCCCAACCCAGCGCATTACCCTGACGATCAGTAATGGTTACGATGGTGTTGTTGAAAGAAGCATGGATATGAGCCACACCGTCAGAGACTTGCTTTCTTACACGCTTACGTGCACGAATAGGTGCCTTTGCCATTATTCAATCACCCCGATTATTTCTTGATCGGTTTGCGCGGACCCTTACGGGTACGGGCGTTAGTCTTGGTACGCTGACCGCGAACCGGCAGACCACGACGATGACGCAAACCACGATAAGTACCAAGGTCCATAAGACGCTTGATGCTCAGGGTAACTTCACGACGCAGGTCACCTTCTACAACAAACTTGGCAACTTCGTCACGCAGCTTATCGATTTGCTCTTCAGACAGCTCACTGATCTTAACATCTTCGGCAATTCCTGTTGCAGCACAAATAGCCTGCGACCGAGTTTTGCCGATACCGAAAATTGACGTTAAAGCAATAACGGTATGTTTATGATCAGGAATGTTAATGCCTGCTATACGGGCCACTATGCACTCCTACAATTTTATACAGCAACACCATTCTGAAAAGCCCGTTTTCAGGATACTCAAATAATGTTGCAGCTACATACAAAAGATTGGCTGGCTAATCTAGCCAGCTCAACCCAACTTTGCAAGAAAAATATGCGAGATAATCAGCCTTGACGCTGTTTATGCTTCGGTTCGGCACTGCAGATCACACGAACGACACCGTTACGCTTAACAATCTTACAGTTACGACATAATTTCTTGACGGAAGCACGAACTTTCATTTTTACTCTCCGTAACTTCTCAAGCTCACCTAATTAGCGGTTATAGCCTTTCAGATTTGCTTTCTTCAATGCAGACTCATATTGACTAGACATCATCAGAGTTTGCACTTGAGCCATAAAGTCCATGATGACGACAACAACGATCAATAAAGATGTACCCCCAAAATAGAAAGGCACTTTCATTGCGTCACGCATAAACTCCGGGATAAGGCAGATAAAAGTAATATACATCGCACCAATCAGAGTTAGGCGAGTCATCACTTTATCGATATATTTCGCCGTTTGCTCTCCCGGACGAATTCCTGGCACGAATGCACCGGACTTCTTCAGGTTATCTGCTGTTTCACGCGGGTTGAAAACCAACGCAGTGTAGAAGAAACAGAAGAAGATGATTGCAGACGCATAGAGTAACACATAAAGCGGTTGTCCGGGCTGCAAATACAGCGAAATAGTTGTCAGCCAGTTCCAACCGGTACCGCCCCCAAACCAAGATGCAATCGTGGCAGGGAACAGAATAATACTGGAGGCAAAAATGGCAGGAATAACACCAGCCATATTCACCTTCAGCGGTAAATGCGTACTCTGTGCTGCATAAACACGACGACCTTGTTGACGTTTTGCATAGTTAACGACAATACGACGTTGACCGCGCTCAATGAAAACAACGAAGAAGGTTACTGCAAACACTAAAACTGCAACCAACAGCAACAGGAGGAAGTGCAGGTCGCCTTGCCGAGCTTGCTCGATAGTATGGCCAATGGCCGGCGGTAGCCCCGCAACAATACCAGCGAAGATTATGATCGAAATACCGTTACCGATACCACGTTCTGTAATCTGTTCTCCCAGCCACATAAGGAACATTGTCCCAGTAACTAGGCTCACAACAGCGGTAAAATAGAAAGCAAAACCTGGATTTATTACCAAGTCTTGCATTCCAGGCATATTTGGCAAACCGGTAGCAATACCGATCGACTGGAATATAGCCAATACCAAGGTACCGTAGCGGGTATACTGACTAATCTTACGACGGCCAGCCTCCCCTTCTTTCTTTATCTCAGCCAAAGCGGGATGAACCACTGTTAGCAACTGAATAATAATCGATGCCGAAATATACGGCATGATACCCAGTGCAAAGATAGAAGCACGGCTGAGAGCACCACCAGAGAACATATTAAACATTTCAATGATGGTGCCTCGCTGCTGTTCAAGCAATTTGGCAAGCACAGTGGCATCAATACCAGGAATTGGAATAAAAGAGCCAATACGGAAAACAATTAGCGCACCGATAACAAACAAAAGTCTGCGCTTCAGTTCACCAACTCCGCCTTTAGCACTCTGAAAATCTAATCCTGGTTGCTTAGCCATCTGCTACTTATTCCTCAATTTTACCGCCAGCAGCTTCGATAGCAGCACGAGCACCTTTAGTGACGCGCAAACCACGAATCGTTACCGGACGAGCAACTTCACCAGACAGAATCACTTTCGCGAATTCAATCTGAATGCCAATAACATTAGCGGCTTTCAGCGTATTCAGGTCAACTACGTCGCCTTCTACTTTAGCAAGATCAGACAGGCGAACTTCTGACGTGATCATCGCTTTGCGAGAAGTAAAACCGAATTTCGGCAGACGACGGTATAAAGGCATCTGACCACCTTCAAAACCACGACGTACGCCACCGCCAGAACGAGATTTCTGACCTTTGTGACCACGACCGCTGGTTTTGCCCAGGCCAGAACCGATACCACGACCTAAACGCTTCGGTGCATGTTTAGCACCTTCGGCCGGAGACAGAGTATTTAAACGCATCTGTTACTCCTCCACTTTAACCATATAGGAAACCGCGTTGACCATACCGCGAACCGCAGGAGTATCCTCACGTTCAACAGTATGACCAATACGACGCAGACCCAGGCCAAGCAGTGTTGCCTTATGTTTCGGCAGACGACCGATTGCACTACGGGTTTGAGTGATTTTAATAGTCTTTGCCACGGTCAATTACCCCAGAATTTCTTCAACGGATTTACCACGCTTGGCAGCGACCATTTCCGGGGACTTCATGTTGGCCAAGCCATCAATCGTTGCACGAACCACGTTAATCGGGTTAGTGGAACCATAGGCTTTAGCCAATACGTTGTGAACCCCTGCAACTTCCAAAACGGCGCGCATTGCACCACCGGCAATAATACCGGTACCTTCGGAAGCTGGCTGCATGAACACACGAGAACCCGTGTGAGCACCTTTAACCGGGTGCTGCAGGGTGCCGTTGTTCAGCGCGACATTCATCATATTGCGACGGGCTTTTTCCATCGCTTTCTGGATCGCTGCTGGAACTTCGCGAGCTTTACCGTAACCAAAACCAACGCGACCGTTGCCATCACCCACTACAGTCAGTGCGGTGAAGCTGAAAATACGGCCACCCTTAACGGTTTTAGATACGCGATTTACCGCGATCAGCTTTTCCTGCAGTTCGCCAGCTTGTTTCTCGATGTGAGCCATCTTACACCTCTACCTTAGAACTGAAGGCCAGCTTCACGGGCAGCATCTGCCAGTGCTTGGACTCGACCATGATATTGGAAACCGGAACGGTCGAAAGAGACATCTTTGATGCCTTTTTCTAACGCGCGTTCTGCAATAGCTTTACCTATTGCGGTAGCTGCGTCTTTATTTCCGGTAGACTTCAGTTGTTCAGCGATAGCTTTTTCTACAGTAGAAGCGGCTACCAGGACTTCAGAACCGTTCGGTGCAATGACCTGCGCATAAATATGGCGTGGAGTACGATGTACCACCAGACGCGTCGCACCCAGTTCCTGGAGCTTGCGGCGTGCGCGGGTCGCACGACGGATACGAGCTGCTTTCTTATCCATAGTGTTACCTTACTTCTTCTTAGCCTCTTTGGTACGCACGACTTCGTCGGCGTAACGGACACCCTTGCCTTTATAAGGCTCAGGACGACGGTAGGCGCGTAATTCCGCAGCAACCTGACCAATAACCTGCTTATCTGCACCTTTCAGTACGATTTCAGTTTGGCTTGGGCATTCTGCAGTAATACCTGCCGGCAGTGCATGCTCTACTGGGTGCGAAAACCCAAGAGATAGGTTAACCACATTGCCTTTGACAGCAGCACGGTAACCAACACCAACCAGTTGCAGCTTCTTAGTGAAGCCTTCGGTAACACCGATAACCATTGCGTTCAACAAAGCGCGAGTGGTACCCGCCTGGGCCCATCCGTCAACGAAACCTTCGCGCGGGGCGAAAGTCAGAGCGTTGTCAGCTTGTTTCACTTCAACAGCATCGTGGATCTTACGACTCAGCTCGCCGTTTTTACCCTTAATCGAAACATCCTGACCGTTGAGTTTTACCTCTACGCCGGCAGGAATGACGACGGGTGCTTTTGCAACACGAGACATTTTTCCTCCCGATTAAGCTACGTAGCAGATAATCTCGCCACCAAGACCAGCCTGGCGAGCTGCACGATCAGTCATAACACCTTTAGAGGTAGAAACAACTGCGATACCCAAACCGGCCATAACTTTTGGCAACTCATCTTTTCTTTTATAGATGCGCAGACCTGGACGGCTTACTCGCTGAATGCTTTCTACCACAGCCTTACCCTGGAAATATTTAAGCTCTAATTCCAGAACTGGCTTGGTGTCGCCTTCGATTTTGAAATCTTCAATATAACCTTCTTCCTTCAGCACGTTGGCAATTGCCACTTTCAGCTTGGAGGAAGGCATGGTGACCGCAACTTTGTTCGCGGCTTGACCGTTACGGATACGGGTCAGCATATCCGCGATCGGATCTTGCATGCTCATCTGTCTTTACTCCCGTGATTCAATTGGTGACAATTACCAGCTAGCCTTTTTCAGACCCGGAATTTCACCGCGCATAGCGGCTTCACGGACCTTGATACGGCTCAACCCGAACTTCCGCAGGAAAGCGTGCGGACGACCAGTTTGGCGACAGCGGTTACGCTGACGAGACGGGCTGGAATCACGCGGCAGAGTCTGCAGCTTAAGAACTGCATCCCAACGTTCTTCGTCGGATGAGTTCACACCAGAGATGATAGCTTTCAATTCCTCGCGTTTCGCGCGGTATTTTTCAGCCAGTTTCACACGAACAACTTCGCGTGCTTTCATGGATTGCTTAGCCATTAGTAACCCTACCTTACTTGCGGAATGGGAAGTTAAAGGCGGCCAACAGCGCACGGCCTTCATCATCGGATTTCGCAGTAGTGGTAATGGTAATGTCCAAACCACGAACGCGATCGACTTTATCGTAGTCGATTTCCGGGAAGATGATCTGCTCACGCACACCCATGCTGTAGTTACCACGACCATCGAATGACTTGGCAGACAAGCCACGGAAGTCACGAATGCGCGGTACAGCAATGGAAATCAGACGCTCAAGGAACTCCCACATGCGTTCGCCACGCAGAGTTACTTTACAGCCGATCGGATAGCCCTGACGGATTTTGAAGCCTGCAACAGATTTGCGTGCTTTGGTGATCAACGGTTTTTGACCGGAGATTGCTGCCAGATCGGCTGCTGCATTATCCAGCAGTTTCTTGTCAGCGATCGCTTCACCAACACCCATATTCAGGGTGATCTTCTCGACCCGAGGGACTTGCATGACAGAATTGTAGTTAAACTCAGTCATGAGTTTTTTAACTACTTCGTCTTTGTAGTAATCATGCAGTTTCGCCATCGTACTACTCCAAATTACTTGATAGTTTCGCTATTAGATTTAAAGAAACGGACTTTTTTCCCGTCTTCGAATCTAAAGCCTACACGGTCAGCCTTGCCAGTTGCCGCATTGAAAAGTGCAACGTTAGAAACCTGAATTGCAGCTTCTTTTTCAACGATGCCACCTGGTTGATTCAGAGCCGGAACCGGCTTCTGATGTTTTTTTACCAGGTTAATCCCTTCAACAATGACCTTACTAGCAGACAGGACATTTTTTACTTTACCGCGCTTACCTTTATCTTTGCCGGTTAGCACAATAACTTCGTCATCACGACGGATTTTCGCTGCCATGATTCGCTCCTTAAAGTACTTCTGGTGCCAGAGAGATAATTTTCATGAACTTCTCATTACGCAGTTCACGAGTTACCGGCCCAAAAATACGCGTACCGATAGGCTGTTCGCTGTTATTGTTTAAAATAACGCAAGCATTTCCATCGAAGCGAATGACAGAACCGTCCGGGCGACGAACACCCTTCTTGGTGCGCACCACTACCGCCTTCAGAACATCGCCTTTCTTCACCTTACCGCGAGGAATTGCTTCCTTGATGGTAATTTTGATGATATCGCCGACGCCTGCGTAGCGACGGTGCGAGCCACCTAGAACCTTGATACACATTACGCGACGTGCACCGGAATTATCGGCCACGTTCAGCATAGTCTGTTCTTGGATCATTTTAGTGCTCCGCTAATGTCAACTACTACTTTAGGACCCTTTCGAGCCATTAAATACCCCATAATTGAGGGCGCAGCATTATAACACCGCTTCCTTAGTATGGGTAGAAAAAATAAACGGCTCTTTGCAGAGCCGTTTATCATAAGAGAAGAGCGCTACTTTATTACAGAATCGCTTTCTCTACAACGCGAACAAGCGTCCAAGACTTAGTTTTGGACAGCGGACGGCATTCGCGGATTTCAACCACGTCACCGGTACCGCATTCATTGTTCTCGTCATGTACGTGCAGCTTAGTCGTACGTTTAATGAATTTACCGTAAAGCGGGTGTTTCACAAAACGTTCGATAGCAACAACCATGGATTTCTCCATTTTGTCGCTTACAACACGACCTTGCAGAGTACGGATTTTATCGGTCATTACGCACCCGCCTTCTCAGTCAGTAAAGTCTTAACACGTGCAATATTGTGACGCACTTGTTTTACCAGGTGAGTCTGTTGCAACTGACCACTGGCAGCCTGCATACGCAGGTTAAATTGCTCGCGTAGCAGGCCGAGCAGCTCAGTGTTCAGCTCTTCAACGCTCTTTTCACGCAGCTCATTTGCTTTCATTACATCACCGTCTTAGTTACAAAGGTGGTTTTGATAGGCAGTTTCGCTGCTGCCAGTTGGAATGCCTCACGGGCTAACTCTTCCGGCACACCGTCCATTTCGTACAGGACTTTACCTGGCTGAATCAAGGCAACCCAATATTCCACGTTACCTTTACCTTTACCCATACGAACTTCAAGCGGCTTCTCGGTGATCGGTTTGTCCGGGAATACACGGATCCAGATCTTACCTTGACGCTTAACAGCACGGGTCATGGCACGACGTGCAGCTTCGATTTGACGAGCAGTCAGGCGACCGCGGCCAACAGCTTTCAGACCGAAAGTGCCGAAGCTAACATCCGTACCCTGCGCCAGACCACGGTTGCGGCCTTTGTGCACCTTACGGAATTTTGTACGCTTTGGTTGTAACATCAGCGACTCTCCTTACTTGCGGCCTTTACGCTGCTGCTTTTTAGGTTGAGCAGCCGGTTTTTCCGGTTGTTCAACGGCAGCCATACCACCCAGGATCTCACCTTTGAAGATCCACACTTTCACACCGATAACACCATAAGTGGTGTGCGCTTCGGAAGTGTTGTAATCGATATCCGCACGCAGCGTATGCAACGGAACACGACCTTCACGGTACCATTCGGTACGCGCGATTTCAGCACCGCCAAGACGGCCGCTTACTTCAACTTTAATACCTTTAGCGCCCAGACGCATGGCATTCTGTACCGCACGCTTCATAGCACGACGGAACATAACACGACGTTCCAGCTGAGAAGTGATGCTGTCAGCAACCAGTTTTGCGTCCAGTTCAGGTTTACGAACTTCTGCGATATTGATCTGTGCAGGTACGCCAGCGATATCCGCTACGACTTTACGCAGTTTCTCAACATCTTCACCTTTTTTACCGATCACGATGCCTGGGCGAGCAGTGTGAATAGTCACACGGATACTTTTCGCAGGACGTTCGATAACGATACGAGAAACGGAAGCCTTCTCCAGTTCCTTCGTCAGGTATTTACGAACTTTAAAATCGCTGTCCAGGTTGTCAGCGAATTCTTTGGTATTCGCATACCAGGTAGAGTTCCAAGGTTTGACAATACCCAGGCGAATACCATTAGGATGTACTTTCTGACCCATTGCTAGTCTCCAGAGTCTCAGCGATCGGACACAACCACAGTAATGTGGCTGGTACGCTTCAGGATGCGATCCGCACGACCTTTAGCACGCGGCATAATGCGCTTCATGCTTGGGCCTTCGTCAACGAAGATTTTCGCGACTTTCAGATCATCAATGTCAGCGCCATCGTTGTGTTCTGCGTTAGCAATAGCAGACTCCAGCACTTTTTTAACCAGACCAGCAGCTTTCTTGTTGGTATAGGTCAGAACTTCCAGAGCTTGCGACACTTTCTTACCGCGAATCAGGTCTGCCACCAGGCGAACCTTTTGAGCAGAAGAACGAGCGTGGCAATGTTTAGCGATAGTTTCCATCTCTTCCTCCTACCTTAGCGCTTCTTGGCCTTTTTGTCGGCCGCATGGCCGCGATAAGTACGAGTCGGCGCGAATTCACCCAGTTTATGACCGACCATTTCATCGGAAACAAACACCGGAACGTGCTGACGACCATTATGGACAGCGATGGTCAAACCGATCATATTTGGAAAGATCGTTGAACGACGGGACCAAGTGCGCAAAGGCTTCTTGTCTCCGCTTTCCACCGCTTTCTCTACCTTCTTCAGCAAGTGCAGGTCAATAAAAGGACCTTTCTTGAGAGAACGTGGCATGGTTTATCCTCTAAGATTATTTAGTACGGCGACGTACGATAAATTTATCAGTACGCTTGTTGCTGCGGGTCTTTTTACCTTTGGTCTGAAGGCCCCACGGACTAACCGGGTGCTTACCAAAGTTACGACCTTCACCACCACCGTGTGGGTGGTCGACTGGGTTCATTGCCGTACCGCGAACGGTAGGACGAATCCCGCGCCAGCGTGCAGCACCAGCTTTACCCAGAACGCGCAGCATGTGCTCAGCGTTGCCGACTTCGCCCAGCGTAGCGCGGCAGTCAGATTCGACTTTACGCATTTCGCCAGAACGCAGACGCAGGGTAACGTAAGAACCGTCACGAGCAACGATCTGAACGTATGTACCAGCAGAACGAGCCAATTGGCCGCCTTTACCTGGTTTCATTTCTACGTTGTGAACCGTTGAACCGACCGGAATGTTACGCATCGGCAGGGTGTTGCCCGCTTTAATCGCAGCATCAACGCCAGATTGAATCTGGTCGCCGGCTTTCAAGCCTTTCGGCGCCAGGATGTAGCGACGCTCGCCGTCTTTGTACAGAACCAGCGCGATATTCGCGGAACGGTTCGGATCATACTCCAGACGCTCAACAACTGCAGGAATACCATCTTTGTTGCGTTTAAAGTCAACTAGACGATATTGCTGTTTGTGACCACCACCGATGTGACGGGTAGTGATGCGACCATTGTTGTTACGGCCACCGGATTTGCTGTTCTTTTCCAGCAACGGGGCATAAGGCTTGCCCTTGTGCAGCTCAGGGTTAACCACTTTAACAACGTGGCGACGACCCGGAGATGTCGGTTTACATTTAACAACTGCCATTGTCTTTCTCCTCCGACTTACTCAGCGCCGCCGATGAAGTCCAGATTCTGGCCTTCTTTCAGGGTGACGTAAGCTTTTTTCCAGTCGCTACGACGACCGATACGCTGTCCGTGACGCTTAACTTTACCCTTAACTACCAGGGTGTTTACGTCTTTAACTTCTACTTCGAACAGTTTCTCTACAGCAGCAACGATCTCTGCTTTAGTCGCGTCTTTAGCAACTTTGAGAACGATGGTGTTAGTTTTTTCCATCGCGGTAGATGCTTTTTCAGATACGTGCGGCGCGCGCAGTACTTTCAGCAGACGTTCTTCACGGATCATGCCAGCATCTCCTCAACTTGCTTAACTGCATCAGCAGTCATAACGACTTTGTCGAAGGCGATCAAGCTAACTGGATCGATTGCTGCTGCATCACGCACATCAACCTTGTACAGGTTACGCGCAGCCAGGAACAGATTCTCATCCAGTTCACCGGTGATGATCAACACGTCTTCCAGTGCCATTTCTTTCAGTTTCTGAGCCAGCAACTTAGTTTTTGGCGCTTCAACAGAAAACGTCTCGACAACGATCAGACGATCTTGACGTACCAATTCGGACAGAATGCTTTTCAGCGCGCCGCGGTACATCTTTTTGTTAACTTTCTGACTGTGGTCCTGAGGCTTAGCAGCGAAGGTCACTCCACCGGAACGCCAGATCGGGCTCTTAACAGAACCTGAACGCGCACGGCCAGTACCTTTCTGACGCCAAGGTTTTTTACCGGAACCAGTTACTTCAGCACGGGTCTTCTGGGCGCGAGTACCTTGACGGGCACCTGCTGCATAAGCAACAACAACCTGATGTACCAGCGCTTCGTTGAAATCACGACCGAAGGTAGTTTCGGAAACAGTCAGCGCGCTTTGCGCGTCTTTCAATACTAATTCCATTGCTATCTCCTCACGCCTTCACAGCTGGTTTAACGATCAGGTCGCTACCGGTAGCTCCCGGAACAGCACCTTTAACCAGCAGCAGGTTGCGCTCAGCGTCAACACGCACTACGTCCAGGCTCTGAACGGTTACACGTTCGTTACCCAGCTGGCCTGCCATTTTCTTGCCTTTAAACACTTTGCCCGGAGTCTGGTTCTGACCGATAGAACCCGGAACGCGGTGGGACAAGGAGTTACCGTGAGTAGCATCCTGAGTACGGAAATTCCAGCGCTTAACTGTGCCGGCAAAACCTTTACCTTTAGATGTACCAGTAACGTCTACTTTTTTAACGTCAGCGAAAATCTCAACACTGATGCTCTGACCTACGGTGAACTCTTCGCCTTCTGACAGACGGAACTCACGCAGAGTACGGCCAGCTTCTACGCCAGCTTTAGCAAAGTGACCTGCTTCTGGTTTGGTAACACGGTTTGCTTTTTTAGCACCAGTAGTTACTTGGACAGCGCGGTAACCGTCGTTAGCCAGGTCTTTAACCTGAGTTACGCGGTTTGCTTCAATTTCGATAACGGTTACGGGGATAGATACGCCATCTTCAGTGAAGATACGGGTCATGCCCACTTTTTTACCGACTAAACCAATCATTGTTTCAACCTCTCAATCGCTCAATGACCTGATTAACCCAGGCTGATCTGCACGTCTACACCAGCAGCCAGATCCAGACGCATCAGAGCATCAACGGTTTTCTCGGTTGGCTCAACGATGTCAACCAGACGCTTGTGAGTGCGAATTTCGTACTGATCGCGCGCATCTTTATTGACGTGCGGAGAAATCAGAACGGTAAAGCGCTCTTTGCGGGTCGGCAGCGGGATCGGACCACGTACTTGCGCACCAGTGCGCTTAGCAGTCTCGACGATTTCCGCAGTTGATTGATCAATCAGACGATGATCAAACGCTTTCAGGCGGATACGGATTCTTTGGTTCTGCATGAGACCAGAGCTCCAATTATTTATAAACGTAAATGATTACTCCTCACACCCATTTCGATTGATGGGGGAGTGTAATCGTCAGCACATAACCCCCATATCGGGAGTATTGTTTTGGGCGCAATAAACAAATATTGACCCTCTGATTCGTATTGAATCAGGCTTACCTTGTTTCAGTAAGCTCGCGCATTATACGCAAATTGGCTTGGGAAGCAACAAATAGGATGAAATGATTTTAAACGCGGCCGGAACGATGGAAGTTAGTCCGGCCGGATCGGGCATAAAGCACATAACATAGTATGACTGCTATGTTACTCAGCTTTTAGCTGAGCTTGAAGATAGTTTTGTATACCAAGACGTGAAATCAGATCTAATTCAGTTTCCAGCCAGTCGATGTGCCCTTCTTCATCGGCAAGAATTTCTATCATTAAATCCCTACTGACGTAGTCATGCACAGAATCCGAATAGGCAATCGCCTCACGCAAATTCTTTGCGCCATCTAACTCAAGTTGCAGGTCAGAACGTAAAATCTCTTCGACATCCTCGCCAATATTTAACTTACCCAAATCCTGTAGATTCGGGATACCTTCAAGAAACAGGATTCGTTCGATGTAGCGATCAGCGTGCTTCATTTCGTCAATAGACTCATGATATTCGTGATCGTTAAGACGGGTTAAGCCCCAGTTTTTAAACATTCGGGCATGAAGAAAATATTGGTTAATAGCAACCAGCTCGTTGCCCAGTAACTTATTCAGGTGTGTGATGACTTTTTTATCGCCTTTCATGACATGCTCCTCCGCTCCAGTTCTTAAAGTGTAGAACTGGTCAGCAGAGAGTCAAAAAAACAACCTTACATTTTATGCAACTTCATCCATGTCAGGGATTTTAACCTGCTCTTCCTCAAAAATGACACGCGCCTGACGAATACATTTACCGCAATCTGTCCCGATAGGAACGAGCTTGCGTAATTGTTGCATAGACTGAGGCTGGTGCTGACGGACAGCATTACGAATGACTTTGTCAGAAATCGCGTTGCACAAACAAACATACATACCAGAATGACTCATCGTTATCGCAAGTGTCTTTCACGCTACTTTTCAGGACACTGCAAACAGCATTTGAAATCGCTCCTAGCGATTTTTTAACCAATTGCGACATTGTAAATAAGAATTATTTTTATTTCAATTTAGATTTAATCTTTTAGCCGTAAAAAAAGGCACCGAGGTGCCTTTTTCATGCATTGCGTTTATCAGCGATTAAGCGATAACTTTAGCAACAACGCCCGCGCCTACAGTACGGCCGCCTTCACGGATTGCAAAACGCAAACCGTCATCCATCGCGATTGGGTGGATCAGGGTAACAACCATTTTGAT
>NZ_JQHM01000026.1 GCF_000749845.1 Pectobacterium betavasculorum
AAGCAAAGGTACGAAAATTGATGATGCGTCCTACAGTGAAGCGCTGGAAGCTGAAAGGGAGTGCAGGTCTGAAATATACCGCGAGCAGATGTAATCACACAAAACAAAAGTGTATTGTACAATACACAGACTAACAGGCGGCGGGATTTTAAGGCTTCATTATTTTTGGCTTCAATTTCGAAGAAATTGTTAAGACGAAAAATAATGAAGTGGTACGCGGAAAGAAAATTCAATTTCGAAGAAATTGCTAATTTTCAGGAACCGCGCCCACCTGCGAACATTCGCCCACAGCGAATTGAGCAGGCCGGGGGGAGCCGCAAAAATTTTGCCGCCCCAGCGAGCAAAAAGGCACGCCCACGTGCCGTTTTTTGTGGGGGGCTTGCCCCGCACACCGTCGCAGCCAGGTAATATAACCCGCCCCAGCGGGGGATATTACCGATTAGGCGCGACCAACCCCTTTAAAGCAGCGTTCCGATTTTTTCGAGCTTGCGAGGAAAAATAGGCTAAACGCAGCGTCTTAAAGGGGTTGGTCGCGCGTAGCGCAAGACGGTGTGCCGCCTTTGACCTTGGGGGTTTTGGCTCGGCGTCCAGCCGGGGCATTACCCCCATGTGTCATGCAGTGAGGGCGTCCAGCCCGAACGTAATGGCACACACCGTTGCCCGTCATTCGGGCGTTTCAGAGGACAGACGACCACTGGTCGGCTGTATTCTGAAAGCACGGATAACGGGCTTGATCGCCACTGGCGATCAGCGCCTTTTGCATATTCATCGGAGCATATTATGGGAGCAGCTGATAGGAGCGTGGTTACGCTCCTATCAGCTGCTCCCATCTTTTGCGCCCAACACGTCAGTTTTCGTATGGAGAAAATAGATATGGGTTCCCACCTGATGCAAAGGCTGAATGCCTTTGCCGATGCATTTTCCTTTTTTCTGTTATGGCTGCAAAACAGCCCTGTCATATTATCCCTGCTCGCAGGTCTTACATTACCTTTTATATTCCACCTTCCCCGCGAGGAAAGAAAGAACGCCCCGTTCTGGTTAAAGTCGGTGGCGTGTGTGTCCATTTTCTTTTTTATATTCGGCACCATATCACCGCTAACTATTCAGGGGCTGAGCTACTTTTTTAAGTCACTCGACAACAACATACTGTTTAGAGTTCCGCTATGGATCATGACCATAATATTTACGGCAGCAGGATTAATATTTCATATTGCAGCCCGACGACTTTTAGCAGGAGAAATTGACAACCTAAAACATCGAATGATTAAGAAAAGCAAGCTGGAGAGAAATACCAGAACGGATGTACGCAAAGTAAAAGAGTTATTACCCGACAGCATAGAATACAATCCACTCGATTACATTGATTTAAAGAAAGGCGTTTTTATTGGTTTAAACAAAGATGACCAGCCGCAATACATAACCATAAAAGAATTTAAAACCCAACACGCAGCTATTATCGGTACAACAGGTTCCGGGAAAGGCGTAACTGCGACCGTTCTACTTTATCAGGCTATTCTTTTAGGCGAGGCTGTTTTTGTAGAAGATCCAAAAGATGATGAATGGGCACCACACGTACTTAGGGAAGCATGTAAAAAAGCAGGCAAGAAATTCACACTTATAAATTTAAACAAGCTAAATTTCCAGCTTGATTTACTGGCTGATATCTCTCATGAACAACTGGAAGAATTATTTAACGCTGGCTTTAGCCTGGCTAAGAAAGGGGAGGCGTCAGATTTTTATCGTATTTCTGACCGTCGCGCAGCCAGAAATACATCTGCAATTTATGAAAAAGGAATGACGCTTCGTGATTTATTTAACACTGACTTTGTTCAGTCATTACGTGAAGATGTTCCCGCATTTTGTGGCGAGTTGGAAGAAATTGCTTTAGTTAACTCAATTAATGCCAAAAATGGATTTTCATTAAAAGAGGTTTTTGATGAAGGTGGTTGTTGCTACATTATTGGTTCAACGCGAAATCAAAAGATTATTTCCGCACAAAGAATGATTCTGACCCGGCTGATACAAATAGCAGAGACCAGGGACAGAATAAACAGTACCCCGCGTACTGTTGCTATTTTCCTCGACGAGTTGAAATATCATCTTTCTCGCCCTGCTCTTGAAGGACTTGGAACGGCACGAGATAAAGGCGTGCACATATTCATGGCTTTTCAGGCGATAGACGATCTGCGTGACTGCCCGTCTGATTTAAATGGTGATTCAGTTATTGGCGCTATCATTGAAAACGCCAAATTCAAATTGATTTATAAAATCCAAAACCCCGAAACGGCAGAATGGGCGGCAAAAATGACAGGCTCTATCCTGGTCGATGATGAAATGAGGAAAGTACGGACTGATTTGTCATTAACGGAAAAAGTGGATACAGACCGAATGATAAGACAGGCAGAAAGTTACTATGTTGACAGTAATATGTTTTTAAACCTCCCTGAAAAAGTTGGTTTTGTATTTACGTCAACCGAACTACCAAGAGCGACAAAGATGTTTCAGGTTCAGGTAAAAAAAGAAAACATCGAACTTCTTTCATTTGAGTATAAGCAAGCCACACCGGAACAAAATGAAAGTCAGGAACATAAGCCATCAATTAATCTGTGAGGGCTGAAATGCTTATTCATAACGTTGCAGAAAGGAAAGAAGCCGCAAACAGAAAAATGCTTGCATTGCTGACATTCCTTAAAGAAGAAACATACTCCGATTTTAAAACGCTGAAAAAAGTTGTTGGGTTCAAGGGTAAAAGTCACCGCCCAACGTATGCGCTACTGAATAAAGCAGTTGCATTGGGGTTTCTGATAAAACATGAATACCCGGTAATAGCCGGAAAAAAATCACTATGGGGGATCACCATGCAAGGGCTGGCGATGGTGGTTAAACCTGATGATAAAGTATTCCCCGGTTATTTTGAGCCGGGGAAACTCAAATACTGGACGCTGGAACACCGGCTCCTGAATCATCGGGTCAGAATTGCACTGGAAGAGAAAGGCGGGCAAGGCTGGCTTAATGGTGATCGGGGGGAATTTATTGCGCGTTATCCTGGCGTTCGCCATCGTCCTGACGGGATTATCACGTTAGATAGCGGCGCAATCGTCGCCGTCGAAACTGAGCGCTCGATGAAAACCCGCGCACGCTATATCAACATCATTAACAGCCATCTGTCGGCCAGCGATGCCGGACGCTGGCACTACGCGATGTATGTCATGCCGGATGACAAAACCAAAACATCGTTAATCCGGCTGTTTGACTCCATCAAAACGGTAATGAGGAACAACGTTCCGGTGCCGTTCGACACGAAGAACCGTGAAATGTTTCTTTTCCGCACCATTGATGAACTGGAGCAAGCAGCCGCCAGCGGCGGCCAGTGATTATTTATATAAATCTATTTTTATAAGGTGTGACAAATGAAATGCCGATCTCGTTTGCTTGTGTTTCTGCCCCTGCTTTTCCCCGCCCTTTGCCTGGCTGACTTTTCTGGCCGTGTTGTTCGGGTCGTCGATGGTGATACTGTCCAGGTACTCACCGATGGCAAAATGGTAAAAGTTCGCCTTAACGGTATCGATGCCCCGGAATCGGGGCAACCGTTCGGCCAGCGCTCGAAGCAGAACCTGTTAAAGCTTGCTGTCCAGAAACAGACGGAGGTCATAGCTAACAATACAGATCGTTATGGCCGCTGGCTGGGAACATTGATGATTGATGGTATCGATATCAACGCAGAACAGGTTAAAGCGGGTATGGCGTGGGCTTACCGCTATCATGGCCGTGCCAGTGACGAAACAATGCTACGCCTTGAAGAAGAAGCCAGACGCCATAGAATCGGGCTGTGGTCGTCACCTGATCCAGTGGAGCCGTGGAAGTGGCGCAAACAGAATAAATAGGATTATATTTTTATATAATTCTGATATGGTAAGGTTAATTTTTAGACGGACGAGGGACTTATGATATTCGCTAAATTTCAGTCACTGACCCATAAGATAGACACAATGGTTATTCGTGACATTAAACGGGAGATGCCGTTGAAATACTGGTCATTCAAAGTAGCGGAATGGATCGCCAGAATCGGAATGATTGGCTTTGTTTGTACCTTTCTTACGTATTTCGGACTCGGCCTCATCATGCAGCACTCAGGCCAGAACCTGCCGGAATCGTTTACTGAGGGGTGCGCTCAGGCCATCGTTGCATTGATAGCTATTGCCCTGGTCGGTTTCCTGGTCAGAGGCGGGTTGTACGTCGATCTGGAAAAAAGAATCCTGGATAAGTGGCAGGGCTACGTTCAGTGATGGTATCACCCGGCCAGTGGCCGGGATACCGGGTGACTTAATGATGTTTTTTCCAGAATTCCTGGTACGCCTCGAACAGCTCCCCATGTTTCATATCGTTGGCCGCAGCAATGGAGCGGAACTCACGTTTCAGCTCCATATCAATGTATAAGTTAAGCTGTGCCTTACGGCCATCAGCACTTTTCCGGGTAGGATTAAAGCCGTGTTCCGTGTCCGCCTGGCTTGGCGGCTCACCTTTGGTATTGCGCGGTTTTGCTGGGACGTTCGCCATAATATCACCTCATAGATAAATATAATTATATTATTATATACTACTGCGTAAGCGTTGTCAGTCGGTCGATCACACCCTGCACAACATCATCAGCTTTTTGCCGTGGGCCAGGAAAAGGCGACTCCGTAAGAGCAAGCCCTTTATCCTGCGCCTGGCTGAACGATGTCAGAAAAGGAATAGCGCCCGGAATGACGGGAACGCCGCAGGGTTGCAGGTATTCCAGCGCCGCGCGATATTCACTCTCACTTTCACTGACCCCCGCAAACACCACCGCCATTTTATCTGTCGAATGCCCTTTGTTACGCAGCGCGTTTACGGTCGTAACGGTCGTTCGTAGATCGTCTACGCTAAACCCTGTCGGCAGTACCAGCAAATCGACAATATCAATCAGGCTGAGTAACGATTTCGTCGCATACGCCGCACTGTCGATGACAATCAAATCCCATTGCCCGGATTCAATCTGTTTCTTCGCCTGTGAAACCGTCCCGCATCCCTGAATTGTCACCGGAGGTTCAAAACCATTCCGCAACCTACGTTGCCCCCAGTCCAGGAAAGACCCCTGATCGATATCCATATCCAGCCCAAGAACCCCCCATCCTGCCTTTGTATACTCGGTGGCGATAGCCCGTGACATCGAGGACTTTTTCACCCCACCTTTCCCGTTAGCCAGTGCAATAACAGCGGTCATACCCCCCCCTATATAAATATTTTCCTATAAAAATAGGAATCGCTATAAGTCTAATCCAGGCGCCATCATCAGTAAATATTTTTATATAAAAATATAATAATACCCCAAAATGTATGCATGGAGGCCATTGATAACAAACCAATCAAAATGCATGTAAGATTTTGTTACACATAGATTGAAAAATAGGATGGATCTGATATATGTAGCAATAATTAATGCTTCGCCTAGCGGCTTCTAATGGAAAAATGTAAGGGAATAAAATGAGAACAGTTCATCAACTACTTTGTCTTGCTAAATCTTGGAAAAATGGAGGATTTTGTATTGCAGGAAAAAACGATGATAATCAATGGGTAAGAACAATAACAGCAAACCCTAGTAATAACGCCATATTCCATCATGGAAATGCCATCCAACCCCTCGATTTTTTCCAAGCAACAACCATTAACCACGCCCCTCAAGGACACCAAACAGAGAACCACATCATTGATGAAAGCGTGATCTTTACTGTGAATGGGCATTGTGCCGCTGATGATTTAGATGATTATGTGGATACGCCTGCGACTCTATGGGGGACAGGAACAAGCAGTAACTACGGTATAAATGACAAAATCATCATTGGGCAGAGAGTAGTTAACAATTCACTCTATTTGATCAAACCTGATGATACGGTGATAGTACAGATGCAGAACGAGTATGGTACTGATAAACTAAGGATAAGATTTAGCTATAATTCTGATGAATACTTACTGACAACTACAGATATGGGAATACAAAATTATTTCAGAGAGGAAGATAATAGGTTAAATGATGGCGAGGAAGAAGAACTTGATGGTGTCTCCTATCTAACTATCAGTCTAGCCGAGCCACTTAATGGAGGCTTATATAAAGTAGTAGCCGGAGTATTTTAAATGAAAAATGTCAAAATACATACAATTGGTTTTACAAAAAAAACAGCTGAGCATTTCTTTAATGCATTAAAGAAAAATGGCGTCATTCGCATAATAGACACAAGATTGAATAACTACTCACAGTTATCCGGTTTCGCAAAAGCAAAAGATCTTGAATTTTTCTTAAAAAAGATATGTGATATAGATTATGTATACAGATCAGAATTAGCTCCAACAAAGAAAATCCTAGACGATTATAAAGATAAAAAAATAACCTGGGAACAGTATTCAATAGAATACTTAAGCCTTATGGAACAAAGACTTATATCATCAAAACTGTCTAGTATCGATGTAGATAATGGATGCCTTCTTTGCAGCGAAGATAAGCCCCATCATTGTCACAGAAGGCTTTTGGCAGAGTATCTAAAACAACAATGGTCAAACCAAAAAACTAACATTAACCATATATTATGAGTGTACTTTTTTTAGAGTATAGCAAAGAGTTCAATTGCTTTGGGAAATTCCAAAGGAAATTAAACTTTTTGACTGAAAATATAAGCATATCAGAAATAATCTTCATCTCTGATTCAAGAGGGTTTATAAAAAAATTTGCAGAAGATAAGCACCTCAGCACTCGTGAGGTGAGTTCTGCTGAAGAGGCTGAATATGCGATTATTTTTAGAGATAAACGTCAAGATATAGGCGATTTTAAATTAACTAAAAATGCTAAAGTAAAAGTTGTGCTTGTAAGTCTGACATTAGTTGTCAATAAAGATAAGGGCGATAAATTTGATGTATATATAGGTAGAGGCACTATATGGGGGAATCCGTATCAAATAGGTGTAGACGGCGATAGAGATGAAGTAATAAGAAAATTTAAATATGATTTTGACAAAGGATTTTTAAAACCCTTTGATAATATTGAAAAAAATGCTCTATCGCTTAAGGGAAAGATTATCGCTTGTCATTGCAAGCCGTATGCATGTCATGGGGATGTCATAGCTGATTATATAAACTCACTTGATGACGGTGAATGAGATTTGATACAGGTCTGATTCTGGCAAGAACTTTCCTGATGAATTTTGTAGCGTTAATGGAAAAAAAGAGCTGAAGAAGACAAGTGTTAAATTTGTTACAAGAATACTCAATTTTAACAAAAATATTACATTAAGATTGTATAGCTAAAATGCACCTAAAAGCTATAGAAAAAGCCTTTTCGACTATTTAATGACTCAAGAGCCCTATTTTTGAGTAAAAAAACTCCTATTTAACATAAAAGGCATTTGGCGAACCAAACTTAGGGACTGACCGAAACAAAAAGGCCAGCCACGGAAAGCTGGTATACAGGCTATTATCGAAGAAGCATTCTTATATAGCGGTTACTTTGTTCGAGTGTAATATGTCGATTGAATTCACAGTTCAGAAAATCACCTTCTAAAATATCATCAGCATCATAAAAACCGCTGATACTAAAAAATCTAGAATAATTTTCATACAGAAAGTCGTGAAGGTGCTGGAAGAAATCATCAAAATCAACATCGTAATAACACTCTGACATACGACCTGATTCGAAATGGCGTACCCGTTTTGTTGAGCCATCGCTTTTGGTGAACACTTGGTCAAGGTAGCAATGAGCACTACGTTCAATTTCTTCGAGTTGGGATTTTGTTGTGCTCTGTACGCACTGAAAGGCGCAGAACAGATAAAAATTGGGGTTAGCTGAACTATATGACCTGGATACAAGATCGCCCATAGTTATTCCTACCTTAGCGAAGGTAGGATTTTGAGCGTCAGCACCCAAGTAAATCCACTTGTCGGTGGATTCAAAATTCTCTTTATCGCGATTATAGAGCCATTCCATTTTATAGTCTGCGTCGGCAGGAAGCTCCCGGTCGTATGGCCGTTGCGGTTTTTTCATGGTTTATCCTGGATAAGTATAAAAAATAGAGATTATTTAGTCCCCTTAATACAGGGCTATAACAGGTTTCTTGATGCCGCAGGCGTGAGCGTAGCGGGTCAGTGTGTCGATGCTGGCTTTGGTAATGTTGTTTTCCAGGCGGGAAATAACCGGAGGTGTAACCCCCATGCGTTCAGCAACCTGCGCTTTTGTCAGGTTGTCATGCTTGCGCCATTCCGCAAGTAGCTCCCTGAGCTTCTCCTTGCGTTCTTCTTCCTGCCATGCAGCGCGATATTCGTCGTCCTGCATCCACTCGTTATGCAGTTCTTTATGGCTTACCAGTTTCATTAAGTACCTCCGCTAACCGCTTTTTGGCGAGATCTATTTCCTTCGCAGGCGTTTTCTGTGACTTCTTGATGAAAACCCGGAGCATGATGATTGTATTGCCTTTGTGGTATACCCAGATGCCCCTGGCAATGTCCGTCCCCATCGTGCGGATCTCGAAAAGTCCATCGCCTAGGGGCTTCGTGTCCGGCTCCCGCAGTAATCGGGCGTCATACTCCAGTTTGCCGATGAGACGGTCAAACTTCACCCTGATTTTTACGGGTAATGCTGTGGCTTCTTCCCTGGCTTCCGGGTGATAAACAACGCTAAACATGTGACCTCCCATTTCTATAAATATTAACCTATAGGCTAATTATGGTCAAGGTAAAATTAACCTGTAGGCTAATTTTTTGGCGGTTATCGCAACGACCTGGTCACTACACTGTTAGCGTGAGTTTTCGTTCCACTGAGGAACTGGGGTTTATGCGCGACAGCGCATGTAAGGCGGCAGGATGAAATGACAGGTAGCACTGAGGGTTATCCGCCGATACCAATGAGGGATCGAAAGGGATCGTCTATCCATCCCTTACCCTGCAAAGCTATAACCCACTAAAAGCGGCTCAGGGGCTTCTGTGCGCGGTCGGAGTGGTCACAACAAGGCGAAGCCGCAGTTGGGGCGTATCTCCGCGTTAGCGGGTCGTAAGAGCCGCTTACGAGCGTGTAAGCAAAACGTTCAGCGATATTTGCTGACGCATCCGGCATGGCCGGATTTGTCCAATCCCTCGACGGCTAACAGGCGAGCTGTTAGCCCTCTCACGATTCTGATCTGAATGCCCCGCGCTTTAGCGTGGGGAGCTACTTTTGAGGCGCTTGAGCCGATGTTGTTCGGTTATCCACTTTTTAAAGGGGATAACAGTAATGTTTTTTTATTTTTTGTTTTATCTTTTAATACGTAAGTAATTAAAAGATAAAACAAAAGAGTAATTGCGCCATATCGTTTGCACTTCATTATCACTTACCCACAAGCTATACAGCAGTTGCGGACGGCTACGCCGGAACCGCCAAAAAATCCGCCATTCAAAAAGGGGGGCTGGTTTGGATTTCGGAAATTATTGTACGTTAAGGCTGTTTTTTGTACTGCGGCTTGTTGCGGACGTGCAGAATCCCCGCCAGCTAAGGCGGTAGTAGGTGGGGATCAGGCAAAGGTTGGGGAGTAGTATTCTCGTTTACGCTGGCGAGCTACTTCACGCTTCGCCTTCATCCTGGCTAACCCGGCTGCGGCTTTACGCGTCCAGTTCTCAACCTTGATAGCGATTAACCGGACATCGCCGGAGAAAATGATTTCCTCCGGGTCAGCCTTAAGCAGCCTGGCGCGTTCCCGGTAAACCTGTTTTAGCGGGATGCCGAGAATGGCAAAGAAATCCTCTGTTACCTCGATGTGCTTGCAGGCGCAACGGGCATCATAAGGATTGAAGGGGGCTTTTTCTGAGATAATGGCATTAAGCCAGGAGAGGCGATCACATCCCCGGCTGGCACGAGAAATCGACCTGTGACCCGCATCACTGCGCGTCGACAGCCCGGCGCGTTCGGCCAGCGTTTCAAGGTTATGTATGGTTTGCCAGTCCCTTAAATCCAGATCGTCAAGGATGGCCAACATCAGTTCGCAAAGAGCCTCAAGCCCGAACTTGTTCGCTTCATTGACCCAATATCTGTTATGGCGGATACGACGCCGAAGTTCGTTTTTGATTTTGATACGCCCGGCTTCGGTCGCCAGCGACTTAATCCACCGATTGAGGAACCGGCGACGCTTGCGCGAGGCAACGTTATAACAGGGGCTTTGCTTTGCGACGCCCGTAGGTGATACAGACGATTTGAGAGAGAGACTCTTATCAGTCACACCCGCCCGTACTTATTGCCGGGCAGAGGTCTTGTATTGAGAAATGCATTTGCTATAATCCTTCACAGGCCAGCGCCTGCTTTTGACCCCCTGATATCTGACTCTTCCGGCAAGTTGATGACAGATTTCGGGGGGTTTTTGCATTCAGGGATTGAGCTTTCGCTTTCCCCCTTCCCTGGACGCTATTACCGGGAACGTCCCACCCGCATGAATACTGTAAACGTCGGTAAATTACCACGATGTTACATTAGGATCAATTATCTCGCCAAAGATCCCGCAAAAAACCACTCTATTTTATTACCAAAAATCATAAAGTTGTATGAATCTCAATAATATTGAAACTATAAATATAGATCATCCTCCCATAGTCCCCCCGTCTATTTAAAACACGTAACCCCTGATTTTTACGCAAAATTTTTGTGTAGAAATCAGGGGTTGGACAAGCGAAGCGCGGCAGGGTTAAGGGCGGTGTTTCAGGCATTCAGTGAGCTGAGCGACCAGTTTTCTTGCGTCTTCAAGCTGTTCAGCCATTTTTTTTGCCTCAAACTCAATGTCTTCATGCAAGTTCTGTTCTCCTCTATGCATCTGGAGAAGAAGCTTCGCTGTAACGTCATTCACTATATAGAAATAATACTCTGGATATCCCAGTACATCAGCCACTCGGCATACGAACTCAAACGGAGGTGCAAACCGTCCAGCTTCATAATTAGACATCCTTGACCTAGGATTGACCCCTTCCACCCCTACCAGTTCGGATAATTTTTCCTGGGATAAACCAGCGGCCTCTCGCGCTTCCTTCAAACGTTTTGGAACCATGACCTATCACCTTGTTTTGTTTTTCAAAACATACATAGATGGTTCTCATGGTTAGTACATATATTCAAAACGTATTGCATATATGAACATTGATGTTATTATCATTAAAGGTTCTTGATATTGACACATCAAAATGACTGTATAAAAATACAGTACCACTTTATACAGTTGAGCTATGAGTACGCGTTCTAGATTCAGGCGATTGGGAACGGCGGAAAATGGGGGCTTGTGCCCATAAAGGAGGATCTTATGTATGAATGGTATGTTTTATACTGTAAAAATCAGGATGTTGAACGCATAACTCGCAGAATCAAGGGGATGGATGTTGAGGTTTTTTTTCCTCGTTACATCAAATTTACGCCTCGTAGAGATTGCAGATCTGTGCGTCAGGAAGAAAAGCCATTGTTTCCTAACTATCTTTTCTTACGCTTCGACGTCAATGTAACTCATACCTCAACTATAACATCCATTCCGGGCACACATGGTTTTGTCAGCTTCGGTGCAACACCTTGCACCGTGCCACAATCGGTGATCACAGCGATTGAATGTGCTCGTTTGATGGCACTTAATCCTGATGGAGATGCTATTGAATGTCGTAACATCTCACCGGATTTATTGTGGAAAATACAAGAACTTTCTTTAATAAAGATCCCGCTCCAACGCCAGGTTGCTTTTTCACAATTATTACATAATCAAAATTATTAACCCCCCCCCTCAAGCACCGTAGCTTTACAAGCTACGGTGCTTTTTCATAGGAGCTTTAATCCCATGCCTAAGAACGTATCAGGCAAATCGACTACGGCTGTAATTTACATAGGTAAAAACCGTTATCAGGAACTGGCTAAGCACGCCCGCGAAATCAGCTACTTATCAGACTCTAATATCAGACCCAGCACTTTTCTTCATTATCTGATCGACCAGTTCAGCGATCAGGCTCACACCGAGTTGCTCAAACAGCTACTTGCAGAAAAACAGAAGGAGTAATCCATGAGAAAACCAACCTATAACGTGTATGTCGTACAGGAAACACAACCCATCGATAACGGCGAAACCAATAGATACTGGACGAAAGTCGGTGCGGCATTCGCGCACAACGGCAAGCCGGGTCTAAATATCATGATCACCCCCGGCATTTCCGTTTCTGGCAAGCTGGTACTTCTCGAACCCAAAGAGGATAACGCCGCTCCGCAAGGTGCCTCCGTAAGCTAATGCGAGGTCGCCATGCTCTCCACAACTGCTTTTCTGGCGGTTGCCATGCAGTGTGCCGCAACCGTTCACCCTTCCACATCGCTTGATGTAGCAAGGGAAGAATCCAGCTTTAACCCTTACGCCATCGCCGAAATCATTCCTAAAAGTGAACGAACACCCGGCGATAAAGGCGTTATATCCCACATGCCAAAAAACAAGGAGAACGCATTCAGCATCGTTAACCAGATAAAGGCGAAAGGACGCCGATTCTCTGTTGGACTGATGCAAATAACCAGTACCAATTTTCAGAGTTACGGCGTCACCGTCGCTGACCTTTTCAATCCATGCATAAACCTTTCTGTCTTTGAGAAAATCATCACCGACTGCTACCAGCGGGGCGGCACTCTGGAGAGGGCGCTGAGCTGCTATTACTCCGGCAATTTCAGTACCGGACAACAGCAGGAACCCGCTTTCTCAAATACGAGCTATGTACAGCGGATTGGCTACTCTCCGGCGAGTACCCGCTATGCCGTTCCCGGCACCCGCGATGATATCGCAACCCCTGCGGCCACCCTGAAAGCTACGCCAGTGGATGCGCCGACGCGCCCGCGCGTGGTGTGGCCGGGGGCGATCGTTCGCGGCGTTCCGGCTCAACTCCGCCAGAAAAAGGCGGCCACCGTCTATTACCCCGCGCAGGTTGTGCGCGGAAATCTCGATGTAACAACGAAAGAGGTAGAAAAATGAAACCTTTCAGTAAGGTAAAGGAATTAATCAGCCGTGTATCTGCTTATGTTCTGGCTCCGGCCATGAGCGTTTTTGCTGCCAGTCCGGCGTTCGCTGATGGTTTTACCCGTGCAAATACCATCATGGAGAAAGTATCAACTGGCTTGCATGGTCTGGCCGCCATCACGATCACCGTGGCCGTGATCTGGATTGGCTATAAGACCCTGTGGAAAGGCGAAAGTCTGTCACAGTGCGGCTACATCATAATTGGCGGCATTTTAATTGGCGGAGGCAGTGAAATCGCCGCTCTGCTGATGAGCTAAGAGGCTGAACATATGGCAAAGCTGCTCAAGGCAATGAAACGCCCGGCTGCGCTGTGGGGGGTGCCAATGGTGCCCCTGCTGGCTGTCACGGGTGTAACCATCATCGTTGCTATCTGGACTTCCGTCGCTCTCCTGTTCTTACTTCCTGTGCAATTTCTGGTGATGAAGTCCCTTACCAGAAATGAACCGATGCGGTTCAATCTGATTGCCGTATGGCTGAGAGCGAAGGGAAACCCGGTAGCAAACCGTTTATTTGGCGCAACAACATTTATGCCCGTTGAGCATGATGATGTTGATATCAAGGAGTTTCTCGACGCCATGAAACTAAATCAGTGTGCCACCATCAAGAAGTACATCCCGTACTCATCGCACATTCATCAGCATGTGGTTCGTTCCCCTAAGAGCGATCTGTACTGCACCTGGGAATTGATGGGAACGCCGTTCGACTGCGAGTCTGACGAATCGCTCCAGTTCGGGACGAACCAGTTACACGGGCTAATCCGCTCATTCGAAGGTATGCCCGTTACTTTCTATATCCATAACGACCGCAATACGTTTACCGACAATCTTCATAAAAATTCTGGCAACCCGTATGCCGATGAAGTTAGCCGTCTTTACTACGCTTCTGTCGGGGTGTTCCGGCGTAACCGCCTGTTCCTGACGGTCTGCTATCGTCCGTTTGTCAGCCTTGAAAAAGCAGAACACAAGCGGATGAAAGACAGCCAGAAACTAAAGGAGCTGGACGGTGCTTTGCTGGAAATGCTGGAAATAAAAAGCACGCTCGATACCGCGCTGTCGCGCTATGGTGCACGGCCTCTCGGTACGTTTACCGAAGGAAGCGCGGTGTTTTCTTCGCAACTGGCTTTCTATGAATATCTGCTAACGCACCAGTGGCGAAAAGTGCGCGTCACCCGTACCCCGGCCTATGACGTGATGGGGGCGGCGGCGTTGTTCTTTTCGGCTGAATCCGGGCAGATAAACCACGCCAACGGTACGCAATATTTCCGGGGGCTGGAGGTTAAAGAGTTCTCCGAAGAAACTGCCACAGGAATGATGGACTCCCTTCTTTATGCCCCCTGTGATTACGTGATCACGCAGACCTATACCTGCATGTCACGCGAGGAAGCGAAGAAAGCGATTAAACGCACAAAGCGGTTATTAATGAGTGCCGACGACGATGCTGTTTCCCAGCGGTTAGATTTGGATGTGGCGCTTGACCTGTTGACATCGGGGAAAATAGCTTACGGTAAGCACCATTTTTCTATCATGGTGTATTCCCCGTCGCTGGAAAGCCTGGTTGCGGATACTAACGAAATCAGTAACGCGTTGAACAACATCGGGATAACGCCAGTTCCGGCAGAAATATCGCTTTCAGCGGCGTATATGGCGCAACTGCCAGGCAACTATAACCTGCGGCCACGTAAAGGGGAGCTGAGTAGCCAGAACTTTGTCGAGCTGGCCGCACTCCATAATTTCTATCCGGGCAAGCGCGATAAAGCCCCCTGGGGGGATGCGATGGCTTTACTGCGCACCCCGTCAGGCGATGGCTACTATATCAACCTGCATAACACACTGGCAGATAAGGACGAATTCAACGAAAAGAACCCGGCCAGTACCTGCATCCTCGGTACGAACGGTTCGGGTAAAACTATGTTGATGACGTTCTTTGAGATCATGCAGCAGAAATATGGGCGCCCGGATAGCTTCTCCCCGGATGCCAAAACCAAACGGCTGACGACCGTTTACCTCGATAAAGACCGGGGCGCGGAGATGAATATCCGGGCGCTGGGTGGCCGTTACTATCGGGTTATCAGTGGTGAGCCTACAGGGTGGAACCCGTTCTCGTTGCCCGCAACCAAACGCAATATCAATTTCATCAAGCAACTGATGAAAATCCTTTGTACCCGCAACGGCTCGACAATCTCACCACGCGATGAACGCCGTCTGAGTGATGCGGTTAATGCTGTGATGAATGACGAGCCGCAATATCGCGTCTACGGCATTACCCGAATGCTGGAAAATTTGCCTGAGCCGGCTACGAAAGAAGCCCAGGAAAACGGCCTTAGCATTCGGCTGTCACAGTGGGCGCAGGGCGGTGAGTTCGGCTGGGTGTTTGATAACGAGTCTGACACGTTCGATATCAGCAACTGTGATAACTTCGGCATCGACGGAACGGAGTTCCTGGACGATGCAAGCGTATGTGCGCCAATCTCGTTTTATCTGCTGTACCGCATTACCAGCCTGCTTGACGGGCGACGCCTGGTCATTTTCATGGATGAATTCTGGAAGTGGTTACGCGACCCGGTGTTTAAGGACTTTGCTTATAACAAACTGAAAACCATCCGTAAGCTGAACGGGATGCTGGTCGTCGGTACTCAATCCCCGGCAGAGATCATCAAAGATGATATCGCCCCGGCAGTGATTGAGCAGTGCGGGACACAGATTCTGGCGGCGAACCCCAACGCCGACCGCGCACACTATGTTGACGGTATGAAGTTTGAACCGGAAGTGTTCGACGTGGTGAAAGGGCTTGACCCGCAAGCCCGCCAGTATGTTGTGGTGAAAAATCAGTTCAAGCGCGGCGATACCAAACGTTTTGCCGCTCGTGTCACGCTCGACCTGTCGGGTATCGGCAGATACACCAAAGTCATGAGCGGCGATGCCCCCAACCTCGAAATATTCGAATCGATTTACCGGGAAGGAATGCAGCCTCATGAATGGCTCGACACCTACCTGGCTAAAGCACTCTGATTCCAAAGGAGATATAGGATGAAAACTCACTTTTATGCGCTGATTTTCGCATGTTCGCTTGCAAGCCCTCTGGCACAAGCGGGAGGTATTTTAGTATTTGATGCCACAGCCAAACTGGAAAATGTCCGTCAGTGGCAGAAAGAAGCCAAGCAATGGATGGAGACCGCACAACACTACAAAGACCAGATACGAGCTTATAAAGACCAACTGGCAACAGCCACAGGTGTTCGAGACATCGCCAGCTTTGTTGACCAGGCCAAAAGCCTGAAAGCCGATCTCGAAAAACTACGCAAGCCGGGACAGGCTCTGAATGATTTGCTTCTCTCCGGTGGTTCCTCCGGACAGTTCGACGCGCTGTACGAGAAGTACAAAATATTCGATACCTGCAATGCCGAACGGTCGGGGAACTATGCCAACGTATGCAAGCAGCAAGTCATCAATAAAGCTATCCAGCTTGAGCAGACCGACGAAATCCAGAACCAGGTAAGCCAGACCCTGGGGGAAATCAACAGCCTCTCCAACAGGGTAGCGTTAGCCAAAGATTCGAAAGAATCTCAAGACCTTGCAAACAGTATTCAGCTAAAATCTGTCATGCTGAACACGCTTACCACCCAATGGGAAATGAGCGTGAAAGCAGCAGAAAAGCGCGAAAAAGTGCTTGAGGCGGAGCGTGTTAAACAGTGGAATCAGCAGCAGTTAACCGCACCAACAGTTGATTTAAACGGCTAAAGGGAAATAAAAAATGCGTTTATTAAAAATATCTCTTCTAACATTATCAGTTTTCTTAATTAGCGGATGTAAAGAAGAGGCTAAAACAACAAAATGGTATAAAGACCATCCAGAAGAACTAAAAGCTGTTTATGAAAAATGCCAAAAAACAGGAAGCGCTTCAGAAAATTGTAAAAATGCAAACGAAGCTCACTGGCAAATACAGCAGTTGAATGCTCCGACTATCGATTTAAATTCATAGTGAGGTAAATATGTCCGGTGGTGTTTTTGTCGGTGTTGAAAAACACCTGATAGGAGGAATAACAGATGCCACAAAGGGATTAATGATGTCGTACTCTTCTATGATGATGGGGCTGGCAGTAGCATCAGCTACCATCTACATCATGTGGAGGGGATACCAGACTCTTGCTGGTAAGCTCTCTACGCCGATGGAAGACACGATGTGGGACATCATGAGGATGGCGATCATCCTGTCCTTTGTGGCTAATTTAGGTGGTTATCTAGATGGCGTTATTGACGCTGTTAATGGGTTAAAGGAGGGGTTTTCTGGCAGTGATAATATATGGCAGCTATTAGATAGTTTGTGGAATAACGCAAAAGTATTAGGTAAAACATTACATGACATGGATAATTCAACATATATAAAAGATGAGGGAATGGCCGCTCAATTTTATGTATGGCTTGGGATATTCGCTTTAATGATTATTACCGCATTTGTTTCCATGATAGCGGAAGTCATGATCTTATTGCTGAGCATCACCGCACCTATATTTATATTTTGCTTAATGTATGGTTTTCTACGCCCCATGTTTAATAACTGGCTACAAAATATATTTGCAGCCATATTAACTATTCTCCTTTCCTCCTTATCATTAAGGATTGTAGTCAATTATTTAAACTCAAGGCTTGCATTAGCAACTCAAGGTGCAGCCCAGGCAAATATTGTAGAACTAGGAGCACAAGTCTGTCTTGCTGGTATCTGTGCGGCAATATTGGTTTATCTCTCCGCAAAACTGGCCGCAGCACTGGCCGGGGCTAGTGCCACCGTATCGATGCAAGGGCTGGCCGCAGTTGGTTTAGGGGCTGCTGTTTTCGGTGGTTCAAAGTTAGTAAATGGTACTCAAAAGCAAACCAGACGCTCTATTCAGGACAACATTCAGGGCTGGAAGGATGAAAATGCAGGTAAGCCCGGCAAGCCTGGAGGTGAGTTAGGCTATAACGCTTCTAAAGCGCGTAAATATGCGATTGAGCAGATGATAGCCCGGAACGAAGCGCGGAGGCTGGCACAGTCGAGAGAATCCGCGTTTAAGAAGTTCAACAGCTAAACCTAGCTCCTCCAATCCATACATCCCCGCAACACACCCTATGAAAATATAATTATATTTTCATATTTTTAATTCAGTTGAGGAAATCTTTGATGAAACGCTTGATTGCGCTGGCTTTGCTGTGCGCGCTTTCTGGCTGCGCCCAGAAAACGCTTCCATCTGCATTTAGCGGTAAGGGAGAACCCGTAAACACACCTCAAATTATGGCGGAGTTAAACAGTCATGAGTGAACAGAAATTAATTGCTGAATCCCGCACCTTTGAACAGCAAATGATTGAGCGGGATAAACGCGCCACAAAAGCCGGTTTTGTTGTTGGCGGTGTGGGTTTGCTGATTGCGGTACTGGCGCTCGTCGCCGTGGTCGTGATGTTGCCGCTGAAACAGACGGATGTTGAGCTGTATACCGTGGATAACCACACAGGACGGGTGGAACATGTTACCCGGACATCGAAAACCAGCCTGACCGCAACAGAAGCCTATCAAAAGGCGATGGCCGCAAACTACGTCAAAGTGCGTGAGCGGTATGTCTATCCCTCTTTGCAGGACGACTACGAGACGGTACAGGTCTACAACGCACCCCAGGTAAACGATGACTATCTGGCGCTTTACGCCGGAAAAAACGCCCCGGACAAGGTTTATAAAAACGGGGCACACACGGTGAAAGTGGAGATCCTGTCGAACCAGATCACCGATGCGACAGCCCCTGATAGGGTGGCCACCATCCGCTACAAGAAGATTATCCGCCGTCTGGCTGATAACAGCACCCGCAACGAGTATTGGGATGCCCGGTTCACGTTCCATTCTGACCCTGACAAGGAAATGAGCGATGCGGAACGCGAGATCAACTACTTCGGCTTTACCGTCACCAGTTGGCAGACCGACCGCGAAATCCGGGGAGGTGAATGATGAAAAAGTTAACGTTTTCCGCACTGGCATTGATGATGTGCGGCGCGGCATGGGGTGCGGCCATACCGCAGGCAAGCCGCTATGACTCCCGCGTTCAGCAGGTTATCTATAACCCGCAGAACGTCACCGTCGTTAACACCAAACCCGGTTTTATGACAACGCTGGTATTTGATAACGATGAGGCTGTCATAAGCGCCAAACCTGGCTTTGATGAGGCGTGGGAAGCAACACCAGATGCAAACAGGGTTAACGTCCGTCCGCTCGCACTCACACAAGGTGCTCCGGGAGAAGATGGCAACACGACACAGGTTGTCATCAACCCTAACAGTCGTGACTGGCATACGAACATGTTGATAGTCACCAATAAGCGTCTGTACAACGTCGAGCTGAACGTCATTGACGATAAGTCAGCACAGCAACCAGCCTTTCAGGTGAGCTATCGCTATCCGGGCGAAGAACGGGACAAAGCCAGCCGGGAGGCGACGGCCAGACAGCGCGAATGGGAGCAGAAGCAGCAGCAGGCCAGCGTCCAGAAAGCGCTGAACTCGGCGCAGACGCCCCGCAACTGGAGTTACACCAAATATCCGGGCAAAGGCAGTTTCAACATTGTTCCCGATTTTGCTTACGACGATGGCCGCTTTACGTTCGTGGGCTTCTCCCCGTCTAAGTCCATTCCTTCCGTCACCAAAGAACTGAACGGCAAAGAGCATGTTGTTAACAGCAGCATCCAGAAAAAAGGCGACTTCACCGTACTGGTGATTCAGGAAGTGACGCCCCGTCTGGTACTGCGTTCCGGTAATGCCGTTGTGGGTCTGGAAAATAGCGGATTTGGCAAGGTACACGCAGCCGATGGTTCCACCGTATCCCGGCAGGTGGAAAGAGTGGAAAAACCGGAATCCAATTAACCTATAAAAATATTTTTATACAAATCAGGAAACGTGCATATGAACGACGAAAATAAAGTGCCTGTGCCGGATGAGGTGCAGTCATCCCCGGCACACGCTGAGGATGATATTGCCACGCTTGAGCGGGAAGCCCGCGCTAAAAGGGAGGCAGAGCTTCTCAATGCGCAGGACGACGAAGAGAAAGACCCGGTACAACCCGCCGTTAACAAACTGAAAAAGCGCAAACGGGGCAAAGCAACCGCCTTTCTTGCCATTGTCGCGGTCGCGCTTATCTTCTTGGCATGGGGTGGTAACTGGGTTTATCGCAATATCCTGTGGCAGCCTACGGAAGAAAAGAAACAGGACACAGCCCCGCAGACGAACAAAACCGATTACCGGCAGCGTAACGATCTCGGTATGTCCACCGATACAGCCGAAGAAGAGCCAGAGCAACAGGATAACGGCCAGATCAGCACGGGGGGAACAGGGCAGACGGCTCCGGCCGCCCCGCCAGAACTCAACAAAGCCAGTTTCCTTATTCGCCGTGATGGTTCGGCCACCACACAGAACCAGGTAAAAACTCGGCAGCAGGAAATGACGCTGACATCGGCAATAACTACCGGACAACAGGACAGCAGCGCGGCCACACCTCCCGGTCAGCCGCAAAATACCGCCGCACCGTCGCCGGGACAAAGCCCCGCACCAGTACGGCGCATACCCTATAACCCTGACCTGTACATCCCGGAAAATACCTCGATCCCCTGTTCACTGGATCGCCGCTTTGTATCTGACCGGGCGGGGAAACTTCGCTGCACGGTCACTACTGACATCTGGAGCGCCAGCGGCAACACGAAGCTGATAGAGAAAGGCACCACCGCATCATTACTTTACCGCGCCATAGCGGAAGAAGGTATGAAGCACGGGCAAGGGCGGGCATTCATCATTGCGACGAAGCTACGCACCCGCCAACCCCCTTATCTCGATATCCCGTTGGTTGATACCAGCGCGGCTGGAGAGTTGGGCGAGGCTGGCGTTGATGGCTGGATAGATTCGCACTTTTGGGAACGGTTCGGCGGCGCGTTAATGGTCGGCATGATCCCCGATATTGGCGCATGGGCATCCAACAGCGCGGGTAAAAAAGACCGCAATACGGACTATACGGAAAACAGCCGCCAGGCTATGGCAGATATGGCGCGTACCACGCTAGAGAACAGCATCAATATTCCCCCAACGCTCTATAAGAATCAGGGCGAGATCATCAACCTGATCACAGGCGAGGATATTGATTTTTCTAACATCTACACGCTTAGGATGAAGTGATTATGCATAAATTCAGCCATGCGCAGGCGCTTCATTCTGTTCGTAGCGCTCTGTTCTTTAGCCTGATAACAGGCCCAGCATTAAGCCTCTTTTTTGTTTTCCTTCTTTTATCATTTAATAACTCGCTAGCAGGAACATTTGTTAAGGAAGCGCGAGAACTGGTTGCCAATGTGCCAGTCGATAAGGTGCGTATGTGCATTCATCCAAAACAGAGTGAGCCTGTCGCCCCTGTGAAACCGTTATATGTCAGCCCCTGCGAACCCGTATTCATTGATACGAATGTATGGCAGGAAAATTGGGACAGACTGATTCGTAATCTATACCTAACCATTTTTTTATTGAGTTTTAGCATTTGGTTACTGGTGAATGGGCTTCTCCACATTTCGGTTAAAACAATTATCAGGAGAATAAAAAGTGACCGCTAAAAACATCTCCCTCGACCGCTATAAACAGCGTTTCTTTGGCGACTTTCTGGAGCTTCCCGGCCTGACGGAAATAGCCGTCAATCGTCCAGGCGAACTGTACACAAAAATCAACGGCGTGTGGGAGCTGCACGTCGTTCCTTTGAGCTATGAGGATTGCTACAACTTTGCCCGGTGCCTGGCAAAGCACCACGGCGACAATATCGAAGATATTAAGCCGGGGCTGTCAGCCACGTTGGAATCTGGCGAACGGTGCCAGGTTATTGTTCCTCCGGCCTGTGAGCGCGATACGGTGTCTATTACCATCCGTAAGCCATCGAAGGTACAAATCCCGCACCAGGCATATATCGATGCGGGATTTTATAACCGGGTAACAGGCGAGGAAAAGACGGAGACGCACGACGAGGAATTAATTGCATTGTACAATACAAAAAACATTCCTCTGTTTATGGAGAAATGCGTCAAGTACGGTAAAACGCTTGCGGTCGCCGGGGAAACCAGCACCGGGAAAACTACCTATATGAAAATGTTGATAGGTTATATTCCGGTACATCTTCGGATATCAACAATTGAGGACAACCCGGAAATCACGTTCTTTGTCCATAAAAACTACGTCCATCTTTTTTATCCGTCAGAATCATCAGATGAAAAAGGGTCTATCGTTACCCCGGCGAGCCTTTTACGCTGGAATTACCGTATGAACCCTGACCGAATTTTATTAACAGAGGTTCGCGGTGCGGAAGCCTGGGACTTCCTTAAAATAACAGGTTCTGGCCATGAAGGAAGTATGACCTCCATTCATGCAGGATCAGCGAAAGAAGCTATAGATGGGTTTATTACCCGTTGCTATGAAAATCCACAGTGCGCCCAGCTCCCCTATACATTTATGTTACGTAAGGTTCTGGATAGCCTGGACGTGATTGTGAGCATTGATTTAGACGGAAATGTCCGCCGTATGAATGACATTTATTTCCGTCCAATACATCGAAATCAATATTTTGAGGAGATGAAAGCATGATAAATAAAATTAAAGTAATCATGTTGGCGGCAATAGTTATCGGATGTTCATCGCCACCGCCTCCCGTTCCTGTAGAGTGGGATAAAACCGCTGAGCCATTAAATACCAGTTTACCGCAATGGAGTGACAATAACGTTATAGTCCCTTCCCCGACAGTTAACGGTAAATGGACATCATCAATCAGCGCAAAAAATTTCTACGATACAATATGGACTCCAGCAGTATTTTACGCAGTCGCCCATTCAACACGAATTGTCGTCACTGCACAATCCGGTACTGATTTCTTTAATGCAAAAAACTGGCTTCGCCAGAATGGCGCAAAAGGTGTTATTGAATACCAGCCCGTCTTTAATTGTCTGACATGCAGAGAAACCACTATTTATTTCTCTCGCCAATCCATTTAATCAACACAATCTAATAAGGATTTACCATGAAAAAAACCGTTATCACGGCGGCTGTATTATGCCTGACCGCAGGAACGCCGATTTATTCATTTGCCGCTGACCCATGCGAAGTTGTTCTTTGCATGTACGGAAAAGCAACGGGTAATAGTGGTGGGAGTGAATGCAGTTCAGCAGAACGCGCATTTTTTAAAATCAACGCTTTTAAAAAACACCATCGTTTTAATCCGGGTAAAACATTCGATATGCGAAAAGAATTTTTAGGCGAATGTAAAGCCGCAGACCCTGAATCAATAAGCAAAATCCTTTCAAAATTTGGCAGAGTGAAAGGATAACTGACATATCCATTTTGATATGAGAGGTTCGAAATGATAAACGAAGATTTATTCATTAAGAATATACACTCAAAAAATCAGGACAGAATATCTGTAGCCCTGGTATATGACACGTTATCAAAAGAAGCCCACAGAGGTTGTGGGCTGTATTACGAAATATACGAAAGCTGTTTTATCGGTCTTTTGCGCGATCATCTTTCAGAACTTAATGAAGCTGACGCAAACAAATTAAGACGCTATGCCGAAAGCAAAGGTACGAAAATTGATGATGCGTCCTACAGTGAAGCGCTGGAAGCTGAAAGGGAGTGCAGGTCTGAAATATACCGCGAGCAGATGTAATCACACAAAACAAAAGTGTATTGTACAATACAC
>NZ_JQHM01000027.1 GCF_000749845.1 Pectobacterium betavasculorum
GGCTTTGGCCATGGTTCGTGCGCTGAACAAAATGACGAAGGCTGGCATGCCTGCAAGTGTACTTATTGCCTGAAGAGTGGCCTGTTACAGGAAGGCTCGCCTCAAATCTGATTTATTCAACAAAGCCTTAAAGATCATAAAACGTTTACGCCTGTCACCGAATAATACATATGGCTGATATTCATCTGCTGGTGGAAAGTTGTCTATTTGCCAGTTGCGCGGTCTTTCAATACACAAAAATGCCAGCGCCTTCCGTCGCTGTGCAGCTCGGTGATGCTGAGCGGGTGAATGTCGATGCGTGCAAATGACTGAAGTGGTGCACCGAGAACGTCGACGATCATGGCGCGGATTACGGAGGCGGGTACAACTGCACAGTGAAGACCTGGAATATCAACACGTTGAGCTAGCCATGCGGCGCAGCGTGCCAATAACTGAACGCGTGACTCGCCGCCTGGTGGCGCAGCGCCCTCAAGCCAGGCGTGGAACGCTTCGGCATCCTGCGTCATCACCTCGCGTAAGGGCCGACCGGCCCAGAGGCCGTAGTCGGTCTCCGCCAGTTCGGCTGTTAGGGTAGCATGTAAAGAGAGCGCCGTCGTGGTTTGTCGGGCGGCGGTTTCTGGGGCGGTCCAGACACTATGATAACGGGCGGCAATGGAGTGTAACTTCTGCGCGCGTTGCCATTCTCGTGCCTCCAGAGGATCATCACAGGGAAAATGTGAACCTCTGGACGCTGCCGTTTCTCCCTGACAAATTAGCGTAAGCGACGCTCTCATCACATTAACCGCGACGTAAAACCGGCTGCTGTCTGTGTATCGCCGGGGTGCGTTCGGCTAATGCGCCGAACGCCACACCGATGACGCCCCAAAGCACCAGATGCGTGCCGAAGGAACTCATGCGGAAATTCCACAGCAGATCCGCCGGGAAGTGGTCGGACACTTCGTTCACTGTCGGCATCAGCGCGCAAACCACCAGCATCAGCGCCACACCGAACAGCGCAGCCCACATCATCGCATTGCCGCTGCCAAGGCGCGGCGTTAGCTGACGTGATAACCACGCGGCGGAGATGACGATGCCTATGGAAAGCAGCATCATGACGAAGTACAACCCGGTGCGATAGCCGATGGTATCCGGGTTGCCGACTGCGGGCGGATTGGGCGGATATTTCAGTCCTGGCATCAGGCTCATCGCCAGAAAACCGGCCAGCGCCAGACAGAGCGCCAGCACACGCGGGTTCGATGGCCCGATGCGCTGGTAGCTAAAGGCCCACACCAACGCCAGACCACCACCCAGTGCGGCGCCAAACAACGCCATGCCAGCCATCAGGCCGATGCCGGACTGGGTCTGTCGGCTAAACACCTCTTGTTCTTCCCCGCCGCTGTCCGCCGACGCGCCGTGTTGGTGCGTGTGAGCGGACAGACTTTCTTCCAGACCAATCGCGCGATCAACCTGCGGCTCGCCGAAATGGTGGGCAAAGGCAAATGCCACCAGCCCGGCGAGAATGCCAGCCATCATTCCTTTCAATAACAGTTTCCCAATCATGTCCGCCTCCTCAGTGGCAGGGAAAGCCCAGCAGATGACGCGCGTCGTGGAAGAATTCATGCACCTGCGTGCCGGAAAACATCGACGTTGCGCCTTGTTCTGCGCCAACAAAATAGATTGCCAGCAGCGCCAGCAAGGCGGTGAACAGCGCCCAGGGCAGCAGTTCCGCGACAGGAATTGGGGCAGCCGGGGCGTGGGCATTAAGGGTGATATCACTCATGGTGTAACTCCATTGTCGATTTTGCTATTGGAAACATGTGCCGGACTCACCGTTACCGGCACGCCCAGCGGAAGATGATGATGGCTATGTGCTGGCGGGCAACTGGCGTTCGCCAGTACAATCGGCTGGCCGTGAGGCGTGTTGAGATACGCCTCACGCCATTCCTGTGTCCGTCGGCTGATATCATCCGGCACCGCCAGGTTGAGCGCAGTCACCATGTTTTCCATCGCTGCGATCCACTGGCGATAGTAGGCATCATTCACGCTTTCACCCGGTTGCGCCGGCGCTGCTTTGATCTCTTTGCTGAATGTCTGTACCCACTCTGCCCACGGGAATAGCCCGGCCCGATGGAGATGGACTATCAGGGAGAATGCTTTTGCCTGCCAGGGCTTATCGAACACCGGCCCTTCTTCGTCGCGCGGTAGCCCGACAGCGGCATAATCGTGTTGTGTTGCTGTGTTCATGCTTCCTCCAGATAGTCATCCCACAGATCGATGAACACTTTGTCCGGACGTGGCTCCCCCCACAGCTCCTGCGCGGTGAAACTGACGCTATAGACATGTTGAGGATGTTCGCCCAGACCGTGCGCCACAGTATCTGGCGTGATAAACACGCCGTGGGAGATCTCAATGCGACCGACTTTGTCGCGTGCGTAGCGTGGCAGGCGGGTATGGGTGGTCGGGTTGAAATTTTTCGTCCGAACCTGATCCCCTACCCGAAAACGGGGCGCGACATCGTGACTGACGCGGGCAGACCCGCCAGTGCTGACGACCATTGATACCATGTCCTGCGTCAGCACCGCTGTGCCAGGCTTACAGGGAGTCGGTTTCGCGCCCCCCCACAGTTCTTCAACCGTGATCACACCCTTTTCCAGCAGCAGGGTTTCGAATGCGTGCAGCCAGTGCTCGTAGTAACTCGACTCCAGATATTCGGTCGGTGCCATACGTTCGATGGAGTGGCGGAACTCATCGACGTTAAAGTGTCCGCCGACGAATAACGAGGCGAACAGAGGAAAGACACGGCGTTCCCACTCATGATGGAAATAGGGCTCGTTTTCCTCAGTAGGGATCGGGCCAAGGCCGTGCATCCCCCCCAGATCATGTATCCCATTCATGGTTTTCTCCTCTCGTTATGGTGCGCTAACCACACCGGTGCCAATCATCGAATCGCGCGTGATCAGTTCGCTCAACTGCGTTTCGCTCCAGCCGTCTGTACCTGCCGGACGTTCAGGCAGTACCAGATAACGCAATTCGGCGCTGCTGTCCCAAACGCGAATCTCTTTGCTTTCTGGAATGTGCAACCCGAACTCGGCGAGAACGCCGCGCGGGTCGATAACGATACGCGAACGATAGGGCGCTGATTTGTACCATATCGGCGGCAGACCCAGTACCGGCCAGGGGTAGCAGGAACATAGCGTACAGACGGTGACGTTGTGCACGTCCGGTGTGTTTTCTACCACCAACATGTCTTCGCCCTGTATGCCGGAGAAACCCAGTTCCGCAATGGCGGCGGTGGCGTTTTCCATCAGGCGACGTTTGTATTCAGGGTCGCTCCACGCTCTGGCGACAACCTGTGCGCCGTTGCGAGGGCCGACTTTGTGCTCGTAGGTATCAATCAACTCATCCAGCGCAGCCGGGTCGATCAGGCCTTTTTCCTGTAACAGGGATTCCAGCGCGCGGACACGCAACTCGATGTCCGCGGGGGGTTCGGTATGTTCGTGGTCGTGTTTATGGCTCATGTTATGTTTCCCGACAGTTAAAGGTTAAAACTTCCGCCAGTCGCCGCAGGCTTCGAAAGCGGCGGCGGCTTGATAGATAGTGCTTTCAGCGTAGTGGCGCCCTACCAGCATCATGCCCACGGGGAGTCCGTCGACCATGCCGCAGGGGACAGACATGGCCGGGTGACCGGTGACATCCTGTGGGGCAGTGTTGCCGATCATCTCGAAAGCGCGCGCGATGTATTCGGTAATGGAACAGCCAGGGTCTGGCATCGGCTGAGCGACGATAGGCACGGTAGGCATCACCAGTAGATCGAAATCGCTCAGGGCCCGGTCGTAGCCGGCACGTGCCCGACGCGCGATATTCTGCGCCTTGGCGTAGTAGCGGCCGTTATAGCGTTCCAGCCCATACTGGCCGACGAACATGCACACTTTGAGCGACGGGGAGAGAGCATCAGCGCTGTTGCGCCATTGCGCGTGTTTGTCCAGCAGGTTGACGTCGTACTGACCTTCCCAGTTAAAGCCCATGCCGTTGCCGTGCATCATCTGGGCAGTCAAACCTTCGCAGCCGATAGGGGACCACAGCGCGCCCGCCAGACTGTGTTCCGGCACTGAAATTTCGCTAACAGTGGCGCCCAGTTCTTGCAGGCGGGCGATGGCGGCCCGCACCTTTGCGTCGACCTGCGGGTCCAGATTCGGCAACTGGAAGCCTTCTGTCAGAATGCCGATTTTTAGGCCGCGTACACCTTTACCGAGGGCGGCGGTATAGGTCTCTACAGCGGGCGCATGCTGACGCGGGTCAAGTCCGTCACTCCCGGCAATGGTTTCCAGCATCAACGCGTTATCGCGCACATTGGCGGTGATGGGACCGGCATGGTCGATGGTCGCCTCAATCGGCATGATGCCGGTATAAGGCACCAGACCGTGGGTCGGTTTCATGCCGTAGGTACCACAGAAGGCGGAAGGGATACGGATTGAACCACCCTGATCACAGCCAATCGCCATGTTCACCTCGCCAGCCGCCACCAGCGCGGCGCTGCCGGAAGATGAGCCGCCAGCGGCATAGCCATGGCGGTGAGGATTGTGTACCGGGGCCGGGTCGGAGGTGTGGCTGCCGCCGGAGAGGCAGAAGTGTTCGCAAGTGGCCTTGCCCAGAATCGTCGCCCCGGCATCCAGCAGGCGAGTGGCCACGGTCGCGTCGTAGGATGGGACAAAACCTTCGAGTGTGGAGGCTCCGTTCATCATCGGTACGCCGGCCAGCGAGACATTGTCTTTAAGGGCAATGGTCCGCCCGGCCAGTGCGCCCGTCGCCGCACCTTTGACCTCGGTTTTGTAATACCAGGCGTTGAGCGGATTTTCCTCGCCAGTCGGACGATAACCGGCAGCACGTGGATAGCGGACCTCCGGGATGTCGTCGGGCAGGGAGTCGACCAGATCGTAGGCGTCGAAGTTAGCCTGCATCAGCGTCAGATATTCCTCGGCCTGCGCCGGAGTCAGGCTGATATGCAGCCGACTGGCAAGCTCTTGTAGTTGTTCGACAGTGGGACGTTGAATAGCCATGCTGTTTCCTTTTTCTTGTGTTTGCTCATGCACCTGTCTTGAACATAAGCCCGGAATACCATCCCGACTTGGTTATCCGGGTCAGTCGTTTGGCTGAAATGGACACCCACGCAGTCAGTGGGTGTCTGTCAGGTGCTAAGACGGCTTATCGGCCTTAGGCCAGTGGATACCGACACTTTTCATGCCCTTGGTCACGTCCATGTCTGGGTGTGAAAGCACCACGTCGCGATACGAAGGACTGCCGATGACAGCGGGCTTGAATTGGGCCAGGAAGGCGGTGACTTCTTCGCGAATATCCTGCGGTACGTTGAAGTTTTCGTAACACTCGTCGATAGACTCGAATACGGCCTTCCAATGCACCTCGGTCAGACCCATGCCGCGGTGTGCGGTCACCATATCTCGCCCCCGATAGACGGTGTTGCCACCCCAGTGTTTGCACAAGAAATCAACGAAGTTAATGTGCTCTTTCTGGAATGACGACTCGGACACATGCGCCCAGATATGGCCGATGTCGGGATGCTTCATACAGGTTTTCAACACTTCTCCGGCGAAGGCATACACGGCGTCATAACCGCCAAGACGTTCATAGAGAGAGGGTTTTTGTTGTTCGTTCATCGTGGATTTCTCCGTTGCAAGTGAATGGTCGGGGAGGTCGTGGTCTCTGTCCTCATCAGAACAGCTTCATCACGCGCAGGGTGGTGTGTAGATCCTCTTTAAAACCGCCATCGACATTGACGTCTCGCTGGAGCAAGCCCTGAACTTGCACCGTGGGGGTGACGAACTTCGACAACTCCAGACGGACTTGATCCGAACGTGTCGCTTGTCCGTTATCGACGCCGTCGATCTGCTGCTTGCCGCCCCACAATTTGGCGTAACCGGCGGAGACGGTCCAGGTCTTGTCAGCCGGTGGCGTCCAGCTTAGCCAGCCCTGAAATTGGTAGGTGTTATCCTGTTTGAGACGGCCGGTGCCGATACCCGTGGCATCGTCGTTATCGCCATACCACAGCGCATCAGCAGATAACTGCGTGGCGAAGCCATGACCCAGTTGTTGCACGCCGCCGACCTGCAAGTCGAACTTCCAGCGGTTCTCACCAACGTTCAGCGTGCGCCCGGCATCGTAGGAGCCGGCGGGGACGTACAGGTAGGGCACGATAGCGAAGGTGGTGCTGGCGTTATTCACCAGCCAGACCGGGGCGGCCAAAATCGGGTCGCCCAGGCCGCTGGCGGAATCAAGGTGGGCACCGCTCAGAGAGCCGTTAAAGAGACGTCCGTAGGGCATCAGTACCTGCGGTGCGATGGTGAAGCCGCCGACATCCATGTAATGGACATAACGAAAGATACTGACGAAGGAGTCCAGCCCGGTGCCTTGCTTCATTTCGTTGCCCCCGGTGGGGGTAAAGCTGTCGCGTGTGGCGTAGGTGAAATACCCCAGTATGGTGTCAGTATCGGCAGGGGCCGGGATGAGATCCTGGGAGTTGAGATCGACCGCATGGGCCGGGATTGTCGCCAGCCAGAGCGCGCAGGCGCCTAAGCTGATGCGAGATGTGCTGCCGCTAACAATCATAACGTTACCCTCATGTCTGATGTCTTTTTTTATGTCCCGGAACCAACGTGGCCGGAAGACCTTACGGTTACTGATACTAGGGAGAAATTTGTTGCGTACTTGTTTCAGAAGGACAATCGTTTGGCTGGCAGGGACAACGGGCGCGCAGGCTGAAAAGGCCGTAGCGTGATGGTCTTTCGTAGTGCAGGCGCGCACGCCTGGAGTGCGGTTCCTACTTTTCGATACCACCCACGACATGAGAGGCCAGGTGTGCCGACGGATTTTCCGCAATATTTGCAGTGAATTAGCGCAGATGCGCGTGAGAGATGAATAGTGAATCTACGTGCTGGCACGATAGTTGCGTCCTGTGAATACATTTGCATTGTTTATGCGGGATTCACGGCGTGAGGTGATAAATTATGAATAGCATGCAGTCTGCGGGCAGCATCTACTATTCGACCGTTGGCGTTGCAGAGTCGCGCCGCTTCGAATACTGGAACGACGTAGTGTTACGTCACTGCATTCCGGCCGCCAGTGAACCGCAGGCAGGAGTGGACTTTGACGCCCGGCTTGCGGTGCGCGGGGTGGGCATGGTGGATATCTGTTCGTTGTCCGCGCCGTTGCACCGCTGGGATCGCACTGCCCGTTATCTGAGAAAGGGCCCAGACGACGATCTGTGGCTGGGCTATATGCAGGGAGGGTACGGCCAGCTTGAGCAGGGGGGACGCAAGGCGGCGCTGGTGGCGGAGAGTCTGGTGCTCTACGACGCCGCCCAGACTTTCCGTTTCAGTTTGGGCGGGCACGATAACCATCTGGTGCGGGTCCCCCGCCATCTGCTGAGCGGCCGTTTGCCGGGGATTGAAAACCTCACCGCTGTGGTGCTGGATGACCGTCGCCCCGGCGTGATCCCGCTGCGTGAAATGCTGCGTCAGGCGACGGCGATGACCGACTGTCTGGAAAACCCGGATATTTCCGGTCGTTTCTCCCAGACGCTGCTGGATCTGCTGGTGCTGAGCCTGGAATTGCAGGATCTGGATAATGTTGGTGCTGAGCGAGATCTTTATGCCCGCATGATGAATTACATCAGGCGGCAACTTGTCGAGCCTGATTTGAACATCGAGAGTCTGGCACGGGCGCACCACGTTTCCGTTCGCACCGTCACGCGCGCTTTCGCGCGGAATAAGAAAACGCCGATGGCAGTGATTTGGCAGGAGAGACTGCGGGCGAGCCGCGAAGCTATCGAACGCGGAAAGGTAAAAAGTGTGTCACAGGCGGCACTGGATTTCGGCTTCTCCGACTTCTCTCATTTCAGCCACGCCTTCCGCAAAGCCTTCGGCGTCTCGCCTCGCTCCCTGCTGTCCAGAGAGAGGCAAAGTTTGTGATGCGTTATCACGCGTGCGGCTTTGTTGAATAAATCGAACTTTTGCTGAACACCAGGATCAGATCTCGCATCATCCTGACAACACAGGCAGTTACATGGCAAAGCACAAGTTCAGTATCACTAAGTGGAGTGATCTGTCCTTGATTTAGTACCCACCTTGTTTTCAAATCAGTCAACGAAAGCGAGGTCACGATGACAAGACAACAATATCCCCCGGAGTTCAAGCGCAGAGCCGTGGCGTTACTGCTCGAAAGCGGCAAGTCTGTTGCCCGTCTGGCACAGGAGCTTGATATCAAAGAGAACACCCTCTACAACCGGAAAAAAC
>NZ_JQHM01000028.1 GCF_000749845.1 Pectobacterium betavasculorum
CGATACGATCCAACGCCATCCGCAGCGCTTCCTGGTCGAGTTCGCCGCTCAGCTTCAGGCCGCCGGCGACATGGTAGGCGGCGCTGGCGCGTGCCTCCAACTGGGTTAAAAACCACAGCCGCTGCTGGGCAAAGGAGAGCGCCAGCGGTCCGGCGCGATCGACCAGCGTAATCGCCGGCAGAGTACAGATCGGCGCGTGTGCCACAATACCGGCGAAATCCGCCAGCACTGGCTGAGTAAACAACGCGCTCAGCGCCACTTCACGCCCCTGCGTATGGCGGATCCTCGCCACCATTTGGATCGCCAGCAGTGAATGACCACCGAGGGTGAAGAAGTTGTCATATCGACCGATCTGCTCCAGCCCTAAGAGTTCAGCCCATAATTCGGCCAACCCCGCCTCGGCCTCACCCTGCGGTGCGGTATAGGCCTGCCGTTGGTAAGCGGACAAATCCGGCGCAGGCAGCGCACGGCGATCGAGCTTACCATTAGGCGTCAATGGCCAAGCTTTCAGGTGAACCCATGCACTCGGCAGCATATAATCCGGCAGTTTTTCAGCCAACCAACCGTGCAGTTCGCTGGCCTCCTGAGTCTCTCCGGCCAAATAATAGGCTACGAGCCGCATCTCGCCGTTCTCTTCGCGCCGAGCCGCGACCACGCAATCATCAATGGCATCATGGGCGCTCAATCGCACCTCAATCTCACCCAGCTCGATACGAAATCCGCGAATCTTCACCTGATGGTCATTACGCCCCAGGTATTCCAACACGCCATCCGCCCGCCAGCGCACCCGATCGCCGGTCTTGTACAATCGCGCTTCAGGATCGCCGGAGAAAGGATCGGCGACAAAGCTCGCCGCCGTCAGCGCAGCTCGATTAAGGTAGCCGCGTGCCAGTTGCACCCCTCCGAGATAAAGTTCACCCGACACGCCCACCGGCACCGGCTGTCCCAAGCCATCGAGCACATAGGTCTGGGTATTGGCGATCGGGCGGCCAATCGGCACCACCGGCGAGATATCGCGGCCGCTCGCGGGCCATGCAGTGACATCAACTGCCGCTTCGGTCGGTCCATATAGGTTGAAGAGCGCCGCCAGTGGCAGGCGGACGATAGCCTGACGCGCCAGTGCGGATCCCAGCCCTTCTCCGCTACAGATGACACGCCGCAGGCTATCGCATCGGGAAGCCGCGTCGCAGGAGAGAAAAGCCTGCAGCATCGGGGGAACAAAATGCACGGTGGTGACGGCCTGCCGTTGGATAAGCTGCGCGAGGTACTCGGGATCTTTTTGTCCTTCGTGGCGCGCCAGTACCAGCGGCACACCCACCATCAGCGGCCAGAACAGTTCCCAGACCGAGACATCGAAACCCAGCGGTGTTTTCTGCAGTACCACATCGTCGCCGACAAGCCGATATTCGTCCTGCATCCACATCAGGCGGTTAACGATGGCTCGGTGTTCTATCATGACGCCTTTGGGTTTACCAGTCGATCCCGAGGTATAGATCACGTAGGCCAGATGATGCGGCTGCACGCCCTGCCCGTCAGGGTTGGACGCCGGCATCCGACGAATGTCATCGGCGTGCGCCAGATCGATCAGTACAACACCCTCTGGCAGTTGAGCAGGCAGATCCCCGCTGACGATCAACGCGCGCGGTTCGCTATCCTCCAGCATATAGTTAATGCGTTCAACCGGGTAAGCCGGGTCAATCGGCACATAGGCACCGCCCGCCTTCAGCACCGCCAGTACTGCCACTACCATTTCCAGACTGCGCGGCAGGCAAATCGCCACTCGCACATCCGGGCCAACGCCCTGCGCCAGCAAGACGTGAGCCAGTTGGTTGGCGCGCCGGTTCATCTCATCATAGCTTAGTCGCCGATTGTCATACACCAGCGCCACCGCCTGTGGCGTACGCACGATCTGCGCCTCAATCAACTGATGCAAACACCGATCGTTCGGGTAGTCCTTGCGAGTGGCATTCCACTCATACAATACCTGCTGGCGCTGAGCCTTAGTCAACAGCAACAATTGGTCTACCGCCAGACCTTCGTCACGAACCAGCGCCCGCAGCAGTACTTGCCAGATTTCCGCATAGCGCGCCACCGTTTCCCGCTCGAACAGGCTGCTGGCGTACTCAATACTACCTTCAAGACAATCACCGCGACTGCCCAGCATCATCGACAGATCGAACTGCGTCGTCACCTGCCCGGCACTAAAGGGTTCGGCCGTCAATCCCTTGAGGCGCAAAGCGTCATCGGCTGCGTCCTGCCAGATAAATAGCGTCTGGAACAGCGGGCTATGCGCCAGACTGCGCGTTGGGTTGAGCGCCTCAACCAACTGTTCGAATGGTAGATCCTGATGTGCCTGCGCCGCCAGCATGGTCGCTTTTACCTGTCCCAACAACGTTGCCACCGTCGCTTCGCCATCAACCCGGCAACGCAATGCCAGCGTATTGACGAAAAAGCCAATCAATGGCTCCAGTTCGGTGCGCGTACGTCCGGCCACTGGCGAGCCGATAACGATATCTTCCTGTCCACTCAGCCGGTACAGCAATATCGCCCAACTGGTCAGCAGCGTCATATAGAGCGTGGCGCCATGACGCGCCGCCAGCGTCGTCAACTCGCCGGTCAGCGCGGCATCCAGCCGAAAATCAACCCGCCCTCCGACATAGTCCTGCGCCGCCGGCCGCGGCCGATCGGTCGGCAGTTCCAGCAGCGGCGGCACATCCGCCAACTGTTCGCGCCAGTAGGCGAGCTGCGTTTGCAGCACGCCGCCCTGCATCCATTGCCGCTGCCAGGCGGCGTAATCCGCATATTGAATGGCCAGCGGTGGCAACGGATCGTTTTCACCCTCGCAAAACGCCGGGTATAACACATTCAGTTCGTCCATCAGACGAGCCAGCGACCAACCGTCGGAGACAAGATGGTGCATCGTTACCAGCAACGCATGCCGCTGTCCATCCAGCCGGACCAATCGCCCGCGGATCGGCCCATCCTGCGTGACGTCAAACGGCATCGCCGCTTCATCTTGCGCCAGACGGCGCAGGGCCTCCTCCGCATCGGGACTATTTCTCAGATCATGCCGGATCAGCAAGAACGGCTCCGCAGAATGAACCTGCTGATTGGGGATGCCGTTTACCGCCACGAAACGGGTACGCAACACCTCATGGCGCACGACAACCCGATCCAGCGCCGCCTGCAACGCATCGCAGTTCAACGCGCCGCTCAAGATCACGCCGCCGGCGATATGATAGGCTGCGCTGACGCGCGCCTCCAATTGCATCAGGAACCACAAACGCTGCTGAGCAAACGACAGCGCCAGCGGCGCGGCGCGGTCGACCTGCATAATCGGCGGCAGCATACTGCGCGGCGCCTGCTCGACGCTCTGCGCGAAATCTGCCAGTACCGGTTGGGCAAATAGCGCGTTTAGCGTCATTTCCCGCCCCAGTGCGCGGCGAATGCGCGATAGTAGTTGGATAGCCAATAGTGAATGGCCTCCGAGGGCAAAGAAGTGATCGTCGCGGCCCACCTGCGCTACCCCCAGTAGATCGCCCCATAGTTCGGCCAGAGCCGTTTCGGTCCCGCCCTGCGGCGCAACATAGCTCTGACGCTGGTAGGCGGATGAATCAGGTGCGGGCAGTGCACGGCGGTCGAGCTTACCATTGGGCGTCAACGGCCAGGCTTGCAGGTGAACCCATGCGCTAGGCAGCATGTAATCCGGCAACTGTTCGGCCACCCAGTCGCGCATCGCAGCGACCGCCAGCGGCTGCGGCGACAGGTAGTAAGCAACCAGCCGCATGTCCGCGTCGCTCTCCCGCCGCGCCACCACTACTGCGTCAGCCACATCGACATGGCTGCGCAACCGCGCTTCGATTTCACCCAGTTCGATACGAAAACCGCGAATTTTAACCTGATGATCATTACGTCCCAGGTATTCCAACGCGCCGTCGTCACGCCAACGTACCCGATCACCTGTCTTGTACAGACGACCGCCCGGCACGGCGCTAAAGGGGTCATCAATAAAGCGCTCGGTCGTCAACCCTGGCTGATTCAGATAACCCTGAGCCACGCCATCGCCACCGATGTACAGTTCACCGGCAACCCCCACCGGCGCCAATTGCCTGGCGCTATCCAACACATAAACCCGAGTGTTGGCGATAGGCCGTCCGATCGGAACGTTCGCATGCGGACTCAGATCAGATGCAACCCGCTGTGCGGTTGACCAGATGGTTGTCTCCGTCGGGCCATAGACATTCCACAGCGTGTCTACGGCGGTGCTCAGCCGCACGGCCAACGCGCCATTCAGCGCCTCTCCACCGCACAGCGCGGTCAGCGCCGAGTGTCCTGACCAGCCGTTATCGAGTAACATCCGCCAAGTTGCCGGCGTGGCCTGCATGGTCGTAATGCCCAAATGATGAATGGCATCCTCCAGCCAAGCAGGGTCGCTGCTCTCAGCGTGACTGGCCACCACTACTGCGGCACCGCTGAGCAGCGGCAGAAACAGCTCTAACGCCGCAATATCGAACGCGATAGTCGTCACCGCCAGCCAGCGGTCGCCGGCCGTCAGACCAAGCAGTGCGTCAAATGACGACAGCAGATTCAGTAATGCCCGGTGTCCCACCATGACCCCTTTGGGCCTGCCGGTCGAACCCGAGGTATAAATAATGTAGGCCGCCGCGTCGGTATGGCGCGCGCACACTTCGGGATTACTCTCCGACCTTGCGGTCCAATCACCGGGGGTGTTCAGATTAATAATATGAGCCGCATGAGCCGCGCCGCGCCCGTCATCATCGGCGACGATCGCCACGTGCGGCTGGCTATCTTCCAGCATGTAATCGATACGTTCCGCAGGGTATGACGGGTCGATCGGGATGTAAGCCCCGCCGGCCTTTAACACCGCCAGCATCGCTACGACCATCTCCACCCCGCGCGGCAGGCAGATGGCGACCCGCTCATTCTGCGTCACGCCCAATGCGATCAGGGCATGCGCCAACTGATTGGCGCGCCGGTTGAGCGCATCGTAGCTCAGCCGCTGACTGCCATACATCAACGCCACCGCCTGCGGCGTACGCGCGGCCTGAGCCTCAAAACGGAGATGAAAACAACCGCCGCGCGCATAATCGGCATCGGTGGCGTTCCACTCGCGCAGCAACGTATTTTTTTCCGCATCGGGCAATATCGCCAGAGCCTGAACCGAGGTATCCGGCGCGTCCTCGATCGCCGCAACCAGCGAATTCAATGCGCTATGGAGATAATCATTAAGACGTTGGGGATCGACCTGGCCGCATACCTGCACCTCAACCAAAAAGCTCTGCCCGGTATCATCAACGTTCAGGGTGAAGGGATAATGAGTACGCTCTTTCGTGGTCAGCATAGCGGCACCAGTACCGGACAAATCAACCACGCCGGCAATACGGCTATGCTGGCTGTGGCGAAAGTTAAGCAACGACGAGAACAGCGGCGTCGGCTGAAGCACGCTACTGCAACGCTGCGCCAGCGCCAGCGGAGCATGTTCGCGATCCAGCAGGCCGGCGAGACGTTGATGAGCCTGCCGCAGCGCCTGAACGACCGTCTGTCCCTGTATATCGATGCAGATCGGCAAGGTATTGATAAACATGCCCATTGCCCGCTCGATGCCTTCCCCGCCTTTCGTTCTTCCCAGCAGTACCGTGCCGAACACCGGCCTATCAGTTTCGGATGTCCGTGCCAGTATCAACGCCCATGCCAAATGAAACACGCTTGCCACGCTTACGCCGGACCGCTGCGCCACGTTCCTCAACTGTGCGGCGAACCTATCATCAAGCAAAACACGCGCCGACTGAACGTCGCGGCGTTGTTCGGAAATGGACGTATGACCAAAGGGTGCCGTCGGTTCAGTCACCGCTTGCAGCATTTGTTGAAAGAAAGCCTCATGATCGCCGCGCTGCGCTTCACGGCGGGCGTGAACCACAAAATGGCGGAAAGGCGTGGTCGGCAGCAGCGACGACGTATCGCCGCCAAGAATCGCCCTGATTTCGGCCACCATAAGATCGAGTGCGGTATGATCAACCGCCAGTTGATGCGTTTGCAGTTCAAGGGATACCCGGTCATCGGCGGGATCGCGGGATACACGGCAATGCAGCAGCGGCGCCTGCCGTATATCGATGTGCGTATCCAAACTCAATTCGCGCGAATTAGCGATCTCGACGACAGGCAGCACGGCACGGCGGTACACCACTTGCAGCGGCGTCTCCAGCCCCTGCCAGACAAAGGCGGTGCGCAGAATATCGTGGCGATCGACCACGGTTTGCAACGCGTTGAGGAAGCGCTTTAACGCATCTTGATCAGCAAAACTCAGCGTAGTGATTTCGACGTAAGGATCGCTATCAGGGCTTAGCAGATGGTGGAAAAGTATACCCTCCTGCAACGAGGTCAGCGGATAAATATCCTGCACGTTTTTCGCGCCGCCGGGCACGGCCGCCACGATGCCATCAATCTGTTCCTGGCCAAGCTTAACCAGCGGCAGCATCTCAGGCACAATATGCGCCTGCGGCGTTGTCAGTGGATTCTCTGGGATATCATCCGCCAAGTCGGATTGGGCGCTCACCGACTGCGCGAAGTCTGACAGCACTGGCACCTTAAACAGCGTCGAAACATCTGCATACAGTGCCAAAGGACGCATCCGCGCCAGCAACTGAACCGCCAGCAGCGAATGGCCACCGAGGGCAAAAAAGTTGTCGTATCGCCCGACCTGCTCTACCTCCAGCAGGTCGGCCCACAGCGTCGCCAGCGTGGTTTCAATACTGCCCTGCGGCGCAACATATCCCTGCAGCGCATAGGCGGCCATGTCGGGCACCGGCAACGCCTTGCGATCCAACTTACCGTTGGACGTCAACGGCCAGGCGGCAAGATGGATCCAGGCCGCTGGCAGCATATATTCGGGTAGTTGTCCGGCGACCCATGCGCGTAGTTCGACGGCATCCTGCGGTTCAGGCGCCAGATAATAGGCCACCAGCCGCGCTTCAGCGCTGCCTTCCCTCCATGTCGTAACCACACAGTCCGCCACTTGCGCATGACTGCGCAGCCGCGCCTCGATTTCACCTAATTCAATACGAAAACCGCGAATTTTCACCTGGTGATCGTTACGACCGAGATATTCCAGCGAACCGTCGTCATACCAGCGAACCCGGTCGCCGGTTTTGTACATCCGCGCATCCGGCTGATTGACGAAGGGATCGGCGACAAAGCAAGCCGCCGTCAATTCGTCTCGGTTCAGGTAGCCGCGAGCCACGCCTGCGCCGCCGATAAACAACTCACCAGCCACGCCAATCGATGCCGGCTCGCCGTTTTTATCCAGAACGTATACGCGAGTATTGGCCAATGGACGCCCAATACAGCCCGTGTTATTAATCGGCTCGATGCGGTGCACCGTGGCATTAACCGTCGCTTCCGTCGGGCCGTAGGCATTAAACAGCGTGGGGCGCCAACCATCGCGGGCGTACCAGCACTGAATCGCTTCATAGCTGACGGCTTCCCCACCTATCATGATCTGACGAACGCAGTTTGGGATCGCCGTGCCGATGTCTCGAATTAAGGTATTCCAGAACACCACCGGCAAGTTGACGACGGTTATCGCGTTGCGCCGGCAAAGCCGCCAAAATGTCGATGCATCACTAACCCACTCATCGGTGCGCAACACCAGCACAGCGCGGGAACAGAGCGCACCGAAGATCTCCTCCACTGACATATCAAAGGTAAAGGGCGCGAATTGGAGTATTCGGTCACGCTCGCTCAGTTCATAACGGAACTGTAGGGCGGTAACCTGATGGCACAGATTACGGTGTTCAATCATGACGCCTTTGGGTTTCCCGGTGGAGCCGGAAGTGTAAATCACATAGGCGAGATGGTGAGGGGATAACCCGAGCGCCAGCGTATCAAGGTTGGTATCCGGCCATTTATCGTCCAGACTGTCCGGGTCGAGAATATCGATCCCCGCCGTACGCCCCGCCCATAGCGCCGCATGGGTGACCAACACCTGAGACTGGCTATCTTCCAATATGTAATCAATACGGTCGTCAGGGTAGGACGGGTCGATCGGCACATAGGCGCCGCCCGCCTTCAGCACCGCCAGCACCGCCACCACCATTTCCACGCCGCGCGGCAGGCAGATGGCCACCCGCATATCCGGCACCA
>NZ_JQHM01000029.1 GCF_000749845.1 Pectobacterium betavasculorum
GACCCGATAGGGATAGCGGGGGGAGATAACAATTACGGGTATGTTCAGAATCCGCTGGATTGGGTCGATCCGCTGGGGCTTGCTGGTTGTTCATCTAAAGGGTTTAATAAAAGAGATAGAATTACCAGTCGCTGGACTGATCGTTTGACAGGGAAAAAACCTGCGGATGTTCATGATTATTTAACGTCGAAAGGCTGGTCGAGAACATATCCTCAGGCTGGCAAGCCAGGCGCTATCCAGCATACTCAATATGTTAAAACAACAAAGTCAGGTACTACTTATAAATTAGACTATCATCCAGGTGGATCTGGCTCTCAGAAGAATATTCATGGGAATGACTACTGGAAAGTTTATCGTGATGTTAATGGTAAAGATGTCGTTTATGGTCGAATAGGTCACGGTGGGTTTAAAAATTATGATCTTATTACAGATTCGCCAGTTTATATTAATGGTGTCTTAATGAATGGTGGATTATAAATGATCGATATCAATGCCGATATTATTTCCAATGAGTCGATTGGAAATATCGTTTTAGGCGATAATATTGAAATATATTTCAGTGAAATGTATTCAAATCATGTCGTTAGGATTTTCGATTATTTTTTGCCTGATGATGAAAAAAGAATTGCGTATGTTGTTGATGAAACAATTACGATAGCTACATTATCTAACGGTTTAATTATATCTGTCGGATGCAATGAGAGATACAGAGGGCATTACATGAACTCTTTGCATACTGGAATGAGAATGTCCGATATAATTAAATTGACTGATAAACAACGTATCTTTAATGGTTGTATTATAATAAATGATGACTTTGGTTTTTCAATTGATCTTCCTGAGCCATATGATGAAATAGCAGATGATATAGATCACATTCCTTTGGATCTTATTCTAAAAGAAATGAGAGTTGCTGATTATTATTCATGGAAACCTAAAAAATAGGTAATAAACCGGAAGCGATCGCAACGATCCTTCCGGCTTTTTATTATCCGCCGCCTACAGATTAATCTCGGTCTCAATCACCAACCTGCCCCACTCGACGGTAATGGTAATCGGCATCCCGGTCATAAAGCCCGACTCTTCCAGCCAGCGGCCTTTAAGGTTGATGGCGGACGGCGGGTTGGACTTGCCATTATGCGGGGCGTATCCCACGGTGTAGTAACGTTCTGTTTTAGCTGCTTTATTAACGGTGACGCCTGACTTAGAATGTGCCTTAGCCATAGTAACTACCTCTTTTAGTTGCTTGTGGTGAGCGGGCTGACGTGTTGCAAGCGCGTCAGTTCCGCGTTAACTCCGTTACTTTGCCAGCGCCTGTAACTGCTTCTTGGTTAAAAAGGCATCCAGCAACTTCTTAATCACTTCTTTATCCTCATCGGGCAACTGCTCGACTTCCTGAAACTGCCGCAATAGCTCCCGGTCTTCAAATCTTGCCTTAGCCGCTTCATTCGTCGCCCCTTCCAGCAGGTAATCCCCGGTCACATCCAGCGCATCAGCCAGGCGCTTTAACGTGTCGCCACCCGGTCGGGAAGTACCGCGTTCAAAGCGGCCAATGTGGGTGTAATGCAGCTCGGCCAGCTTACCGAGTTCAGACTGTGAAAGTCCTTTTTGTCTGCGCAGGTCGCGCAGGCGCTGCGCGAATCCGGTGTCATTCACGTCTGTCATATCAAGCACCTCAGTCATCATGACGGTATCAAACAAAGCCATGTTGCCGTAATTATCCGTCATCATCCATGCCTCAGTGCGTTGATATGAACTTTACATGCTTGACATAATAAAGCGTGAAAGCTACCTTATCAAGCATAAATGCTTTATCAGAAATATTTTTATAAGGATATGAGTCATGGCACGCATCCCCGAATCCGAGTTGCAGCACCTCAAAGCCGCCGTGCCATTAGTGGACGTGGTGCGCTCACAGGGTCGGCAGGTGTTTAAACGCGGTAAGGACTATGTAGTGCTGTGCCCGTTCCATCAGGAAAAGACGCCCTCATGTGTTATCTCGCCAGAGAAGAACCTGTATCACTGCTTCGGCTGTGATGCCGGCGGCTCGGTGCTGGACTGGGTGATGAAAACGGAAGGGCTAAGCCTGCACCGGGCGGTTGACCGCCTGCGCGGTGAACTGGGTGTGGTGCCAGCGGCAGCGCCGTTGCCGCCCGTGCGTGATATCGCGGATGAGCAGGAACGGCAGGCGTTACTTAGCCGCGTGGTTGAGTTCTATCACCACACGCTGCTCAATGCGCCGGACGCTATCACCTATCTGGAAAAACGTCGCCTGAATCATCCTGAATTAGTTGCCGCCTTTAAACTGGGGTTCGCCAACCGGACATTGGCCTACCGTCTCCCGCCAAAGAAACTCAAAGACGGCGCGGCCATCCGCAGCCAGTTGCAGGCGCTGGGAATCATGCGCTCATCCGGTCATGAGCATCTGGCGGGGTCGCTCGTGGTGCCGGTTATCGATATGAACGGTCAGGTGCAGGAGCTGTACGGTCGCAAGGTCAGCAGCGAGTTACGCAAAGGCACCCCGCTGCATCTGTACCTGCCGGGGCCACACGGCGGGGTGTGGAACGAGCAGGCGCTAGTGGCGGGTAAAACAGTCATCTTATGTGAATCGCTTATCGATGCGATGTCGTTCTGGGTGGCGGGCTACCGCAACGTAACGGCGGCCTACGGGGTCAACGGGTTCACCTCTGAGATGCGCAAAGCCTTTATTCACCACGGTGTAAAACAGGTGCTGATAGCGTTCGATAACGACACGGCAGGCGATGAAGCGGCGGTAAAACTGGCTTCTGCGTTAGCCGCTGACGGCATCACCCCGTTCCGGCTGGTGTTCCCGGCGGAAATGGATGCGAATGAATACCTGTGCAAGGTGGCGGAGCCGGAAGCAGCGTTCCGTGCGGTGGTAGAAGGCGCGTTACCGATGGGGGACGCGGTCGGGGTTGGCTCCGAGCCTGAAGCCGCCTCTGTGCCACAACGGAAAGCCTCACCGCAACCCGCCATGACCTTAGCGGCAGGTGTGGAAGCCGTCAAAGCGGCGCAGGCGTCCGAGCCGGGCGTGGTGGTTGAGGTGTTGCCGGGCGGTGAGCTTGAAATCGCGCTGTCCGGCCAGCAATGGCGCATCCGTGGGCTGGCGTCAGTGAAGGTCGGCAGCGGCGTGATGAAGGTGAACGCGCAGGTGCTGGACACGGCCAGCGGCGTGGTGTTCGCCGACAGCGTGGACATGATGAGCGCCCGGAGCCGGGCGGGTTATGCGCGGTTAGCGGCATCAGAGTTGGGGCTGGGTGAAAGCGACATTAAGCGCAGTCTGGGGCGGGTGCTGCTGGCGCTGGAAAACCACCTTGCTCAACCCGAAACCCATGCTGAAAGCGTGACTGAACTAGATGACGATGCCAAAGCGGTGGCGCTGGCGTTGCTGCGTGACCCGAACCTGATTAGCCGACTGACGGATGACCTTGCGGCTTGTGGCGTGGTCGGCGAGTCCGTTAACTTAGTCGCGGGTTACTTAGCGGCGGTGTCGCGCAAGCTGGACAGACCGTTAGCGGTGTTAATCCAGTCGTCGAGTGCGGCGGGCAAATCGAGCTTAATGGATGCGGTTCTTAATCTCATCCCGCCGGAAGAGCGCTTGCAGTACAGCGCCATGACAGGGCAAAGCCTGTTCTATCTGGGTGAAACCAATCTCCAGCATAAAATCCTCGCGATAGCGGAAGAGGAAGGCGTGCGGCAGGCGGCGTATGCGCTGAAGCTGTTACAGAGTGACGGCGAACTGACGATAGCCTCAACGGGCAAGGATGATGCCACAGGCAATCTGGTGACCAAGCAGTACACGGTAAAAGGCCCGGTGATGCTGATGCTGACCACCACGGCCATCGACGTGGACGAAGAGCTGCTTAACCGCTGCCTTGTGCTTACCGTGAACGAGAGCCGTGAACAGACCGAGGCTATCCACGCCTTGCAGCGCCATAAGCAAACGCTGGAAGGGCTACTGATGGAGAACGAGAAAGGCTATCTCACTGAACTGCACCAGAATGCGCAGCGGTTACTCAGACCGTTAAAGGTGGTCAATCCGTTCGCCAGCCAGTTGACGTTCCTGAGCGACAAGACGCGCACGCGCCGCGACCATATGAAATACCTGACGTTAATCCAGTCTGTCGCCCTGCTGCACCAGTACCAGCGGGAGGTAAAAACCGTCTCGCACCGTGGGCAGGTTATCGAGTACATCGAGGTCGAGCGGTCAGATATCGTGCTGGCCAACCAACTGGCGCATGAAATCCTTGGCCGCACGCTGGATGAAATGCCGCCACAAACCAGAAAGCTGCTGCTGCTGATACAGGGCATGGTCAATCAACTGGCGCATGCACAGAACAGGAAACCGGGTGAGGTGCGCTTTACGCGGCGGGATATCCGCAACGCGACGCAGTGGAGTGACAGCCAGCTTAAACTGCACTGCCTGCGACTGGCGGAGATGGAGTACCTGCTGATACACGGGGGCAGCCGGGGACACCTGCTGCAATACGAGTTGCTGTGGGATGGCGCGGTGCCGGAAGGGGCACACCTGTGCGGATTAATCGAGCCGGAACCGAGTGAAAAAGACAAGTACGACTCACGCAAGTCGGGGTCAGTTAATAGCAAGTCGGGGTCAAGTCTGCCCCAAGTCGGGGCTAAGTCTGGGTCAGCAAAACCACGCAAAGCCGCAGCAGATAAGGGTTCGTCAGCCGCAAGTGGCGATAAGGCGAAAAGCACTGTTCGGGTAAAGAAAAGTCGCCGCATCACATCGTAGTTCCCTTCCCCCTCTCACGCAGGATGCGCCACCATGACCCAGCCCAAATCCCCGACACCGGAAGCCCTTTACCTTAGCCGCCAGACGCAGACGTTACGCCAGCACACCGGGCATTACCTTGACCACCTGAGCGCCGCGGGTTACAGCGCCCGGACAGAAGAAAGCTACCGGGAGCGTCTGTTGCCGTTCGTGTCATGGTGTGAAGACCGGGGCTTACGCTATGCGCCACAGGTGAGTCTTGCTGTGCTGGAAGGGTATCAGCGCTGGCTGAGAAGCTACCGCAAGGCCGACGGCAAACCGTTAACGGCGGGCAGTCAGCTTGGTCGTCTGACCGCTATCCGGATGCTGTTCCGCTGGTTGCTGAAGCGTCACGTCATCCTGTACAGCCCGGCAGAGATGCTGACGTTACCGAAGGAGGAGAAACGACTTCCGGCACAGGTGCTGAGCGTGGAAGAAACCGGCGGGGTGTTGCAGTCGGTGGAGAGCGGCACGGTTATCGGGCTGCGTAACCGGGTGATACTGGAAGTGCTGTGGAGCAGCGGCGTCAGGCGTGCAGAAGCGGTGAGCCTGATGCTGAGCGATATCGACCTGAGCCGGGGCGTGATGGTGGTGCGTCAGGGGAAGGGGAATAAAGACCGGGTGGTGCCGCTGGGCGAACGGGCGTGCAAGTGGCTGGCTCGTTACCTGAACCATGCGCGGCCTGAACTGGCGAAACGGTATGACAGCGGCCACCTGTTTATCAGCCACCGGGGAAAAGGACTGGCACGGGTGACGCTGACGCAGATGGCCGGCAAAGCCATCCGGGAAACGGGGCATCTGGATAAACCGGGGGCGTGCCATGTGTTCCGGCACTCGATGGCGACGCAGATGCTGGAGAATGGCGCGGACACGCGACACATACAAGCTATCTTAGGCCACGAGAAGCTGGAAACCACACAAATCTACACGCGGGTCGCCATCGGTCACTTACAGAAGGTGCATGAACAGACCCATCCGGCAGAGCGAAAGCAGGCAGCGCGGCGTAAACGGAACAGCCCGAAAAAGTAGCTCGCTCTCTTCAAGGCCGCAGGACGGTGCGGGGCAACAGGCACGCCATCCGTGGCGCACCTCTTGCCTTGTTCAGCTAAGGCGCTCCGGCGGTAAATGTCGCCCGGCCAGCGCTTACCCAAAGCGTTCTCTGCCAGTCACGTTGCTGGCCAGTCGTCATTCAACATAATGTGGCATTACGCGAAAGATGCTGGACGCATCCCACGCGTAACACACATTATGTCGGCGCCGGGCGGGTTAAGGGCGCGCTGCGGTCTTCCCTGGCAATGGCGTGCGGCTGGCCGCCGGGGTTCGGCGCTTGGTGCGGTGTGGCGCACAGGGCTTCGCCCTCTGCTGTCGGCATCGCGCCCGTTCTTCGGCTTCCACGGCGTGGCCGCCTTCCCTGGCGGCGCAGGCTGCGGCGTCAGTCTTCAGCAAACATCAACGTCAACAGAACAGGGGTTGTCGGCCTGACGGCCTTCGCTGAAAGGCGTTACCTCGCCCCCACCCCAACCCTGCTGCACTGGCTGCGCCCGGCTCGCAGTCGCCCGCTCCTTGCTCGTTGCCGTGCTCGCCATCTCCGCCCCGTGCGGCCCCCGCCGGGGGCCTCCCTGCTTAACGGCTTGTCTTGCGGGCCTCGCCAGCCCGCACCCGGCAGACGCTTCACCGTCCCACAGGCAAGCTGCGGAACGGCTCGCGCCGCGATAAAACCCGGTTCATTAATAAAACGACTAATGGCAGCGGCTGTCGCCGCTGCTATGATGTGGGGCAGGCAGACAGGGACGTCACAGCGTGGCGGTAGCGTGTCTGCGGGCAAAAGTGCGCGTCGGGGTGTTCGAGTTAACACGGTGTTAAGCTGGCGAAAAGTGCGACTTAAAAAGATCGTCGCATCAATAATTTAAGTGCAATAAAAAGTACGACTGCATCAGGATCGTCCCGATGACCCGATAGGG
>NZ_JQHM01000030.1 GCF_000749845.1 Pectobacterium betavasculorum
GTGCGCTGCTGGCGCAGGTGAAGACGGCGTCGCTGGAGGCGCAGAGCCACGCGGATATTCCGTTCGAGCAGGTGGTGGAGGCGGTTGCGCCAGCCCGCAGCCTGTCGTACAGCCCGCTCTTTCAGGTATTGCTGGTGTTACAGAACACGCCGGACAAGACGTTGGCGCTGCCGAGTCTGACGCTATCACCGTTACCTAATGAGATGACCACCGCGCAGTTCGATCTGAGTCTGGATCTTTGCGAGACGGATGAAGAAATAAAGGGGACGTTGTTCTATGCCACTGCGCTGTTCGATGAAGGCACGGTACGGCGTTATCTGGGGTACTGGCAGGCGCTGCTGCGCGGCATGGCGGATAATGCTGACCAGCCGGTACGGTCACTGCCGATGCTGCCGGAGGCGGAGCGACGGCAGGTGCTGGTTGACTTTAACGCGACCGACGTTGCGTTTCCACAACTGGCTGGCGTCCACCTGTTGGTTGAAGCGCAAGCCGCACAGCGTCCAAATGCGGTGGCGGTGGCGTGTGGAGAACAAACGCTAAGCTATGCGGAATTGAACGCGAAGGCTAATCAGCTAGCGCATTGGCTTATCGGCCATGGCGTTCGCCCTGATGATCGAGTCGCTATTTGCGTGACGCGCGGCGCTGGGATGGTGGTGGCCTTGTTGGCCGTCCTTAAAGCTGGCGGGGCTTATGTACCTCTGGATCCGGCATATCCTGCCGATCGCCTGAGCTATATGCTTGAAGACAGCTCGCCCGTTGCGCTGCTGGTTGACGATCCGGGACGATTGGTGCTGGATGGGATCAATCTCCCGCCAATCTTTGATCTGGAGCGGGATGACTCGCTATGGAGCGGCCTGCCGCAGCGTAATCCTGCGCCGGAAAGCCTGGGGCTGACCTCACGGCATCTGGCCTATGTTATCTATACTTCCGGTTCGACAGGGCGGCCGAAAGGGATCGCTATGCCACACGCTCCCTTGCTGAATCTGGTCCACTGGCAGATAAGCCGTTCTGCGACCGCTACGTTGCAGTTCGCCTCTTTTGGTTTTGACGTTTGCTTCCAGGAAACGCTCAGCGCTCTGGCCAGCGGCGGCGTATTGGCTATCGTAACCAACGACGTTCGTCTTGATATGCCTCGTCTGGCGAGGTTCATCAAGGATCACGGCGTACAGCGTGCATTTATTCCACCGGCTCTGTTACAGGCTATGGCCAGATCGAATCAGGAACAGGCGTGCGAGATCGAAGTGGCCGAGGTGATTACCAGCGGTGAGGCGCTGCACGCGACAGAGGAGATCCGTGCATTGTTCGCCGATGCTGGCCGTAGCCAGCTCCGCAATCAGTATGGGCCGGCAGAGACGCATGTCGTCACCGAATATACCTGCCCGGAAACGGTGTCTGAATGGCCTTCATTGCCGCCGATTGGTCGGCCGATCGCTAATACCCGCATTTATATACTGGATGAGGGCGGCGAACCGGTTCCGGTAGGCGTTGCCGGCGAGATTTATATTGGCGGCGGCGTGGCGCGTGGTTATCTGAATCTGCCTGACCTGACCGCCGAACGCTTTCTGGCTGATCCGTTCTCCAGCGAGCCTGAGGCCCGAATGTATAAAACCGGCGACCTGGGATGCTGGCGTGCCGACGGCAACATTGATTATCTGGGACGTAACGATTTTCAGGTGAAGATCCGCGGCTTCCGCATTGAACTGGGCGAGATTGAAAACTGCTTGCGCGGTCACGATGCGGTTGAAGAGGCGCTGGTTGTTGCGCAGGGTGAAAGCGGAGAGAAACGTCTGGTTGCCTACTATCGGGGCGATGCCGATGCCGATGCGCTACGGGCGTATGTTTCGTCGCATCTCCCCGATTACATGATGCCGGCAGCGTGGATCGCGCTGGAGGCGTTCCCGCTGACGCAAAATGGCAAGGTCAATCGGCAGGCGTTGCCGACGCCGGACGATACCGCTTTCGTCCATACTGCATATGAAGCGCCGGAAGGAGAGACGGAAGAAACGCTTGCCGTCGTCTGGCAGTCTCTGCTGGGCGTTGATCGCGTAGGCCGGCACGATAACTTTTTCGAACTGGGGGGCCACTCGCTGCTGGCGGTGCGGCTTATTTCCCGCGTTCGCGCCGAACTGGACGTCGAGGTGCCTCTTGCCGATCTATTTGCCTGTCCGACACTGCTCGCTTTCAGCGAACGGATTATTGATATCAGCATCGATCAGTTTGATAACGATGCGCTGCTTGAAATGACGGAATTATTGGAAGAAACCAACTATGAATAACAGGGATGACGATCGAGTATCCACCATTAAGACATTGTCAAAAAGTGAAAAAGTCAAGCTGTTGGCGCTAGCCAAGGCCAAAGGACTGAAGCGAAAAAACGCGGGGGATGCTCAGCCCATTCAACCCGCTGCCCGCTCCCCGCAGGGGGAGCCTCTCGCATTTGCTCAGCGACGACTGTGGTTTCTGGCGCAAATGGAGGAGAACGCCAGCGGCGTTTACACTCTGGGGGGAGCGTTTACGCTTACTGGACGGCTAGATGCCCGCGCACTGCGTGCGGCGCTAGATCGCCTGGTTGACCGTCATGAGATACTGAGAACCCGCTTTGTTACCGTAGAGGGAACGCCGCTACAGCAGATTGATGCGGCGGATATTGGGTTCACGCTTGAAGAGATAGATGGTTCGGATATCGAAGCGGCTGAACACGCTTTCCCGCCGCATTTCGATCTGGAAAAAGGCCCGCTGATCGTCGGCCAACTGGTACGAATGGAGAATGAGGTGCATCTGCTGCGTATCGCCATGCATCACATTATTGCCGACGGCTGGTCGATAGGGCTGTTTATGCGGGAACTGGGCATGCTGTATCAGGCGTTCAGCACGGGTCTCCCCGATCCGCTGCCGCCGCTGGACATTCAGTACGCTGACTACGCCGTCTGGCAGCATCGGCACTTGCAGGGTGAGGTATTGCAGGCGCAGCAGCGCTACTGGGTTGAACAGTTGCAAGGTATCCCGGCATGCCTGACGCTGCCGACGGATCGGCCGCGCCCGCAAACTCAGGACTATGCTGGCGGCAGTATTCCGGTGATGTTTGACTCGGTGCTGCTCGCCGATCTCAACGCGCTGAGCCGGCGTCACGGCTGTACGTTGTTTATGACGCTGCTGGCAGGCTGGTCGCTGCTGATGAGTCGGCTGTCCGGGCAGGATGAGGTGGTGATCGGCACGCCGATCGCCGGGCGTGGTCGGCGTGAAGTCGAATCGCTGATCGGGATGTTTGTCAACACTCAGGCGCTGCGGGTGGACCTGTCGGCTTCTCCGGATACCGGTGCGCTTCTGGAACAGGTGAAGGCCGCCGCCTTGGCGGCGCAGAGCCACGCCGATATTCCGTTCGAGCAGGTGGTGGAGGCGGTCGCGCCGGTCCGCAGCCTGTCGCACAGCCCGATCTTTCAGGTGATGCTGGCGTTACAGAATACGCCCGACAATAAACTGTCGCTGCCGGGACTGACCCTAAGTGAACTGGCAGGGGAGGCGGTTAATGCGCCATTCGATCTCAGTTTATCGCTGGGGGAGAGCAATGGCGTTATGCAGGGTGTACTGATTTATGCTACCGCGCTGTTTGATGAAAACACGGTACAGCGCTATCTGGGTTACTGGCAGGCGCTACTGCGCAGCATGGCGGAAAGTCCTCATTTACCGGTGCAGGCATTGCCGATGCTGTCGTTCGAGGAACGGCAGAAGGTGGTGTTCGATTTCAATGATACGCTGATGGATTACCCTGCCGAATCCTGTATCCATGAACTATTTGAGCAGCAGGTCAAGGCGTGTCCTGATGAGGTGGCGCTGGTCTACGACGATCAGACGCTATGTTATGGCGAACTGAACGCCCGCGCTAATCAACTGGCGCACTGGCTGATCGAACTGGGCGTGCGGCCAGACGACAGGGTGGCGATCGCCCTGACGCGCGGTGTAGAAATGGTTGTCGCGATTTTGGCCACCCTCAAAGCGGGAGGTGCCTATGTGCCGCTGGACCCGTTAACGCCTCCGGCGCGGCTTGCTTATACTCTGGAGGATAGTAAACCTCTGGTGTTGATCACCATGCAGGATATTCATGCGCAATTGGGTGATTTACCGCAGGCGCTGAAAATCATCGCGCTGGATAGCGATTACCGTCCCTGGTCGGCGTGTGCTGTATCTAATATTCCCCCTGTCTCGCGTGGACTTACCTCCCGCCATCTGGCTTATGTTATTTATACCTCAGGTTCCACCGGGAAGCCGAAAGGTGTCATGGTGCCCCATCAAGGGGTCGTGAACTTTTTGCTGTCTCAGCAGCGGCAGCTCGGTGTTAAGGCTGCCGCGCGTCTGTTGGCAGTCACAACCGTCTCCTTTGATATCCACGTACTGGAAATCTACCTGCCGCTGATCTGCTGTGGGCAACTACATGTGGCGAGTGATGCTTTGCGTCAGGATGGCGAACGTCTGGGACGTTATCTGTGCGAACAGGGAATAACGTTGTTTCAAGCGACGCCGGCAACGTGGAAATTACTGCTTGAATCAGGCTGGCATGGTGAACCTGGGCTGACCGCCCTGATCGGCGGCGAGTCGTTTCCTCTGGGGCTGGCGCAGGCGCTGCTGGAAAAAGTAGGCAATCTGTGGAACATGTATGGCCCGACTGAAACCACCGTATGGTCGACCTGTTCTCCCATTCTGGCTGCCGACCAGCAGATTGTCATTGGCCGGCCGCTCGATAATACGCAGATATATATGCTGGATAGCCGCGGCGAACCGGCGCCTATTGGCGTAGCGGGGGAGATTTGCATCGGTGGTGCCGGGGTAACACGCGGCTACCTTGGGCGGGAAGACCTGACCGCCGAACGCTTTGTTGACGATCCCTTCTCCGGAGAGCCGGGTGCGCGTCTGTACCGTACGGGCGATCTGGGGCGCTGGCGCGCCGACGGTACGATTGATTATCTGGGGCGCAATGATTTTCAGGTGAAGATCCGCGGCTTTCGTATCGAACTGGGCGAGATAGAGTCCGCGCTTCAGGACTGCGGAGCCGTACGGGAAGCAGTGGTGACTGCGTCGGGTTCCGAGGCGCAGGAAAAGCGGCTGGTGGCGTACTGCGTCCCTCGGGAGGAGGGCGGTATCGCTATCGAAGCGCTTAAAGAACACCTTTGCGAGCGGTTGCCGGCATATATGGTGCCGGCGGCCTATGTCATGCTGGCGCGCATTCCGCTGACACCGAACGGCAAAGTAGATCGTAATGCACTGCCGGAGCCGGATGAAGCCGCTTTTGCGCGCCAGCGCTATGAAGCACCGCTGGCGGGGGACGAAACGGCGCTGGCGACGATGTGGCAGTCGCTGCTGGGGGTTGAAAAAGTAAGCCGGCAGGACGATTTCTTCGCGCTCGGCGGTCATTCACTGCTGGCGGTACAGCTCATTTCGCGCCTTCGCAGTGAGTTAAACCGTGAGCTGCCGCTGGCGGAACTGTTTGCCCGTCCGGCTCTCAAGGATATGGCGGCCTCGCTCGGCACGGCCGTGAAGGGGGCGCTGTCGGCCATTGAGCCGCTGGCGGCGGGCGAGACGCCGCCGCTGTCGCTGGCTCAGCAGCGGCTGTGGTTCCTGGCACAGATGGACGAGGCGGCGGGAGCCGCCTATGTGATAGCGGGCGGGTTCCGCCTGCGCGGAAAACTGGACGTCGCGGCGCTGCGTCAGGCGCTGGATCGGATCGTGGCGCGTCATGCGGCGCTGCGCACCCATATCGACAGCCGGGAGGGCGCGCCGGTGCAGGTAGTGGAGCCGGCCGATCG
>NZ_JQHM01000031.1 GCF_000749845.1 Pectobacterium betavasculorum
TGGCGGCGATAGCGCGGTGGTCCCACCTGACCCCATGCCGAACTCAGCAGTGAAACGCCGTAGCGCCGATGGTAGTGTGGGGTCTCCCCATGTGAGAGTAGGGAACTGCCAGGCATCAAATTAAGCAAAAAGCCCAGTCGGAAGACTGGGCTTTTTGTTTTGGTGCGCCGATCAAGGCGCTGTCTGTTGACTGTGGTGGTTAACAGACGACTTGGAGGTGCAAGCTCTCTACACACCCGGTAGACTATGTGATATCTGAATTAGTCGGTATTTCTATTATGGCGCCAAGCATTTTTTCATTGAAGTCTCATAATTCTTTCTCATTATCTGTTTCTGCATCTTGTATTAAGGTTGTGGATACTCAGGATAAATTGATTGAAGGGTGGCGCGTCGCCAGTGCATCACAAGAGCCAGTTTTATTGCTTGGAGAGGGGAGTAATGTTCTTTTTCTAGAAGATTTCTTAGGCACAATTCTGTTAAATCGACTCAAAGGTATAGATATTCACGAAGAAAGCAATGGTTGGCACCTTCATGTCGGTGCTGGTGAAAACTGGCATCAATTCGTTGAATATACGCTTAAACGTGGTATTGCTGGGTTAGAAAATTTGGCGTTAATTCCTGGGTGTGTGGGATCTGCACCGATACAGAATATTGGTGCGTACGGTATCGAATTACAACATGTCTGTGAGTATGTCGAATTATTGGATCTGACAGAAGGTAAAACCATGCGTCTTACCGCTGAAGAATGCCAATTTGGTTATCGTGAAAGCATATTTAAGCATCAATATCGTTCTGGGTTTGCAATTACCGCCGTGGGGATTTTTTTAAAAAAAGAGTGGAATCCGGTGCTGAACTACGGTGATTTGACAAAACTGAATCCTGCAACAGTTACGCCACAGCAGGTATTTGATTCTGTATGTCATATGCGTCGAAGCAAGCTCCCTGACCCTGCAGTGACGGGTAATGCAGGTAGCTTTTTCAAAAACCCAATAGTTACAAAACAGCATGCTGGTAGTATTTTACGAGAATACCCGAATGTTCCCCAGTATTTACAAGCTGGCGGGAATGTTAAATTGGCCGCTGGGTGGTTAATAGATCAGTGTAAGCTTAAAGGGTTTCAACTCGGTGGCGCTGCTGTTCACGAGCAACAGGCATTAGTTCTGATCAATAAAAGTAATGCCAAAGGTTCAGATATTGTCGAATTAGCTCGCTATGTCCGCAATCAGGTCGCTGCAAAGTTCTCTATACAGCTAGAACCTGAAGTCCGTTTTATTGCTTCGCATGGCGAGGTCAATGCTATCGAGGTATTATCATGAAAGATATTACGGTTCCTCTTAAATTAATTAAGATTCTCTCTGATGGTGAATTTTACTCCGGCGAAGTACTGGGTGAAATGATGGGGATGAGTCGAGCTGCAATTAATAAACATATTCAAACTATACGTGACTGGGGAATTGACGTATTTACTGTAACGGGTAAGGGGTATTCTTTACCCGCTCCTATGCAGCTATTAGATCAAGACATAATCCTTAAGCACCTACCTGAAGGTGGAGTGACGGTTCTACCTGTTGTTGATTCTACTAATCAGTACATTTTAGAACGATTGGACACATTATCATCCGGCGATGCTTGTCTTGCCGAATATCAGCAATCTGGCAGAGGTCGCCGGGGCCGACAATGGTTTTCACCCTTTGGTGCGAATTTATATTTGTCCTTATATTGGCGCCTAGAGCAGGGACCTGCGGCGGCTGTTGGCGTCAGTCTAGTAATAGGTATCGTAATGGCCGAGGTGCTACATAAGCTTGGTGCTGATGGTGTGCGGGTCAAGTGGCCCAACGACTTATATCTAAAGGATCGAAAATTAGCCGGTATTCTTGTCGAACTTACTGGGAAAACGGGTGATGCTGCTAATTTGGTAATTGGAGCGGGTATTAATTTAAAAATGAGGGAACCCGCTACAGATATTATTAACCAAGGCTGGATAAATTTACAAGAAGCGGGCATAGACATTAGTCGTAATACACTTGCTTCGACCCTTATTTCTGAATTGAGAAGTGCTTTGGCTGTCTTTGAACTAGAAGGGCTTAAACCATTTATTTCCAGATGGGAAAAATTGGATAATTATTTCAATCGCCCCGTTCGTTTGATTATTGGCAATCGTGAAATATATGGAATTGATCGTGGAATAGATCGCCAAGGTGCATTGTTATTAGAAAATGACGGTATGATAACCCCATATATTGGTGGGGAGATTTCTCTGCGTGGTGCATGACAATGGGGGATAACCCCCATTTTATATATTTACTTTCTTAATCTAACATATTCAACCGCGTGGTTAGCGCTTTTAGTCATAATAAGGCTAGCTCTCTCCCTTGTAGGTAGAATGTTTTCTTTTAAATTAAGCCCGTTTATTTCCTTCCATAATTGAGAGGCAATGCCGACAGCTTCTTCTTCAGTCAGTTTTGCATAATTATGAAAATATGAATTTGGATTTGAGAATGCACCTTGCCTGAATTTTAAGAAACGATTGATATACCATGATTGTAGCAATGTTTCTGGGGCATCAACATAGATAGAAAAATCTACAAAGTCAGAAACAAAAACTCTATGTGGATCATGTGGATAGTCCATTCCGCTTTGCAAGACATTTAAGCCCTCTAATATTAAAATATCAGGCTGTTCCAACACTTTATTATTATTAGGTATTATGTCGTATGTTAAGTGAGAATATGTTGGGGCGGTGACTTGGTGTGTTCCTGATTTTATATCCGAAACAAATTTCACTAGGCTATGCATATCATATGATTGCGGAAAGCCTTTTTTCTTCATCAAATCACGCTCTTTTAGTACCTTATTAGGGTGAAGAAATCCATCGGTTGTAATTAGTTCTACACTACGATGTTCTGGCCAACGGCTCAATAATGCTTGAAGTACACGGGCAGTGGTACTTTTTCCTACAGCGACACTGCCTGCGATACCGATTATGTAAGGTATCTTTTGGCCATCAGTCCCTAAGAACTGCTCAAGTACAGCCTGACGGCGTAAATTAGAGCTGATATAAAAATTGAGCAGGCGAGATAACGGCAGATAAATTTCTGCGACCTCGTCTAATGAAAGATCCTCGTTAATCCCTTTGAGCTTAACGATCTCTTCTTCTGTTAGCGTTAATGGGACAGAATCGCGCAAGGCGGCCCATTGGCTGCGGTTAAATTGTAGATATGGCGTGGCCAAAGATTGCTCTCTATTGCTCATAAGTCGTGTTCTGCCTGCTTAACAGGTAAGAAAAGGGACTCTTAGCCCAGCGAGAAAGCGGGCTATTAACTTAGCCAACGCAATGATCGCTGCACCTTCTCTTATGTAATAAATTTTTGATAATGGGCAGGTTAACACTTTGCTGATAGAAATAAGAAGAGAAAATCAGTTCTGTGCTGGACGCTTCTGCATTTGTGCAGAGAGCCGCTAGCTGGCGCTTGCTTTACCTACACTATTCACTGCAAAGAGGCGTTTATAATAGATGGCGGTCGGGTGGTAATGACCATCAGGTGTGCAAGCATAATCTGGTAACTCCCCCAGATGGCGATATCCCAAGGCACGGTAGAATGCCTCTGCTGGTGATCCAGCTTGAGTATCTAAATAGAGTAGTCCCCTCTGTTGGAAGATCGCACTTTTTTCCAACAACTGAATGAGCTGTCGTCCTATCCCTGTTCTTCTTGCGCGACTATGGACCAGTAATTTTTGAATTTCAGCCCTGTTTTTTCCATTTGGTTTTTGACACAACTCCAACTGTACACTTCCGGCGATACCTTCATTGTCACGCGCTATCCATAGTATGCGTTCGCCACAGGCGACAGATGTTTGCAAACTATGAAAGTATTCTATAGCTTCTTTATAGAGCAGTGGGGAGTTGTATCCAACAGAAGCGCCTTTTTCTACAGCATCAATCAGTAAATTGGCCAGATCTTCGCGATAGAGAGGTAAGGTTGCTGCATTGAGTTGAACTGTTTTCATCACGTTTTGCCTGTTCGATATAGATTTGTTTTTAATGAGCAAAATTTATTCCAAGTCTATTTTCTTAAGAGAACGAGTAAAATTGCATCTGTCAGTGCAAAACCTGCTCCTTTAAAGGGCAAGAAATGTATTTTGGTGCAAGGGGAACGGAGGCAAGTTCAATAGCGAAACCCTAATTTTGTTGGATGAGTTTGGTGGTTCTTTGCGCTAATTCTTGCTGCTGCTCTAGATTTATGGGGTAATTTGGATAAAATCTAAGCGATAGCGCATTTTACGCAATTTTTTTGTTGCATCGAACGTTCTGTCTACCTAGAATGCGCAGCACTTGAGGCCGGCTTAGCTCAGTAGGTAGAGCAACTGACTTGTAATCAGTAGGTCACCAGTTCGATTCCGGTAGCCGGCACCATCAAGTACACAATCAGGTGGGGTTCCCGAGCGGCCAAAGGGAGCAGACTGTAAATCTGCCGTCACAGACTTCGAAGGTTCGAATCCTTCCCCCACCACCAAATTCAATCCTGGCAACAGGATATTCGATGCGGTAGCAAGACTAAGCCGAATCGACGAAGGCGGGGTCTATAAATCTTATTCCCCAATTTCAAAATCTACAGAAAAATTAGGTAGCCGAGTTCCAGGATGCGGGCATCGTATAATGGCTATTACCTCAGCCTTCCAAGCTGATGATGTGGGTTCGATTCCCACTGCCCGCTCCAAGATGTGCTGATATAGCTCAGTTGGTAGAGCGCACCCTTGGTAAGGGTGAGGTCGGCAGTTCGAATCTGCCTATCAGCACCACTTCCTTTTCCTCCTCCTGATTTTCTTTCTGTGAATAAATTCAGCAAGCTATAGCTTGGTTGATGTGGTGATACCACCGATTTATCCGTGTCTTAGAGGGACAATCGATGTCTAAAGAAAAATTTGAACGTACAAAACCGCACGTTAACGTCGGTACTATCGGCCACGTTGACCATGGTAAAACAACGCTGACCGCTGCAATCACTACCGTTCTGGCTAAAACCTACGGTGGTAG
>NZ_JQHM01000032.1 GCF_000749845.1 Pectobacterium betavasculorum
ACAGCGGGCAACAGCCGCAGGCGCTGGAAGAGGAAAGCGGCGGTGAACCGACCACCTACAGCAACAGCTTCGAGGTCATCAGCGCCAAAAGCACCTGGCGTGCCGACCTGCCGTACAAACCGATGGTAGACGGTCCGCAGATTGCCACCGTGGTCGGCCCTGCTGGTGAAGAAATCTACTGTGATGAATATGGTCGCATCAAATTGCAATTCCCGTGGGACCGCTACGGTGCGAGCGACGACCAGAGCTCCTGCTGGGTACGCGTTAGCCAGGGCTGGGCGGGTGGCCAATATGGTCTGATAGCCATTCCACGCATCGGCCATGAAGTCATTGTCAGCTTTCTCGAGGGCGACCCGGACCAGCCCATTGTGACGGGCAGAACCTTTCATGCCACCAATCCGTCGCCGTATCCGCTGCCCGCCAACAAGACGCGCACCTCGCTGCGTACGTCAACGCACAAGGGCGCAGGCTTCAATGAGCTGCGTTTTGAAGACCAGGCCGGTCAGGAAGAGGTGTTTATCCATGCCCAGAAAGACATGAACACCGTGGTGCTGAATAACCGTAGTACATCGGTGAATGTGGATCACAACGAAAACATTGGCCGCGATCAGACGGTCGTCGTGCAGCAGAACCAGACGGTCTCCGTCATTGCCGATCAGATTACTGAGGTCCAGGGGGAGCAAACGGTGGTGGTGAAGAAAAACCGTAGCACCGTCGTGGAAGACAACGAAACATTGAGGGTGACGAACAATATTTTTATCCATGCCGAAGATGGCAGCATTCAGATTGGTACGGGTGCTGGCTATATCTCAATCAAGCACAGCGGGGATATTGAGATTGTCGGAAATAACCTCACGCTGAACGGCACCCGTATCGATTTGAACTAAGGATGACTATGTATCAGATGAATGAAGGGACGCTGGCTATCCCCGCCGATTGGCGCGATGAATCACTCCATGTTTTCGTTCTACCGGGGGATGCCATCAATCTGGTTGTCAACCGTACCCCGATTGATTTCGGTCTGACGGCAGAGACGGTTTATCAGCAGACGTTGGCCCAGTTTGCGACACACCTGAAAGGGTATGAAGAGCGCAGCGTGTGGACATTGACGCTGGATGAGCAACCTGCGCACGGTCTGGAATATACCTGGCGATCACCGGAAGGACCGATGCATCAGGTTGTCGTGATGCAAGTGCGCGGTGAGTTATTGATGACGTTTACCGTAACCGTAGCGGGCGAGCTCAGTACAGAGCAGAAAACAGCAATGCTGGCGGTGGTCGAGACCTTTAAAGCTGCCACCTGAAAGGAGTCATCATGCTGAGTGATATTCTGAACCGTGTTGCCCGCGTCGGTGCCATGCATGCAGGCAAAGGCCCGACGCCGCCTGCTGGTCGTCCTCAACCGGGTCAGGGAAAAGCCCCGACATCACCGGGCAAGACCATCAAGCACAAAAGCTTTCTCGGTGCGTTGGCGGGAGCCATCGCGGGTGCCGTCGTCGCGGCCGTAGTATTTGCCGCCGCAGCGGCAGTCGCAGGGGCGATTGCCGTGGCCGTTGTCGGGACGGGCGGCATGGGTGCCGCACTGGTTGTGGGGGCAGTCAAACTGGCGGTTGGGTTTGGTGCAGTCAGTCTGCTCGGGGGGCTGATTAGCAGCGTCTCCAGCAAAGTTTCCGCCATGGTAGACAGCGGCGCGCCACCGTTTGGGCCCGTCTCTTCTGGCTCAGGGACGGTATTTGCAGAGAAGCAGCCCCTTTCCCGTGCCGAAGTTGACACGGTCGCCTGTACCAAGCACAACTCGCCGCAGTTGATTGCACAGGGCAGTGAGACCGTTTACGTCAATGGCTCACCCGCCGCGCGTATCGACGATAAAACCGTCTGTGGTGCCACCATCAAGGAAGGGGCATCAACCGTCTTTTTTGGTTCCGGTCAGCAAACCTGTCTGGAGATCAGTGACGAATTCAGCTGGTGGGAAAAAGCGCTACTGATTGCAGTCGAGTTTCTGGTTCCCCCCAGCCGGGGCATGTTCAAAGGGCTGGGCAAGCTGTTTACGCGCGGGCCAACCGCAGTGCTCAAAGGCATGCGCATGGGGGCGTTGAGAACAGCCGTTGGGCTACGGAGAGCGGTTCGATGTGCCAGCAAAGGATTTAAAAATAGCAAAGGGTTAGCACGCATGAGGGAAGCCACCCGGGGCTTTCTGAAAGATCCGGTCTACATTCCCAGCGGGGATGTGATCGAAATGCGTCAGGATATTGAACTGGGGCAGACGCTTCCCCTGATTTTTGAGCGTACTTATCGCTCTGCCTCTAGCCATACCGGGCTACTGGGACGTGGTTGGTATGATACCTGGAGCGAAACAGCACAGGTTAGCCGCGATGGCCTGAATACCCATGTCGTCATCACGCTGGCACAGGGATATGACATTGATTTCACCTTCCATCAGGATGTGCAGTCGGTATTTTGTCCGCTCTATCCGGCTTTTACTCTACACCGACGGGCAAAGGGCTTTAGCCTATGGGATCGTGACAGCCTCACCTGGCGCGAATTCGATGTGCCTCATGGTGATCGACTACTCCTGTCTTCTATACATGATCCGCACGACAACCGCATTACCCTGATCCGCGATCCAAAAGGCTATCTGCGCAAGATACGCCACAGTGATGATATCGAGCTGTTGCTGGTGTGGCGAGGCAAGTACCTGTATCAGATACAGCGTATTGATTCCGCACAGAAAACTCTGCTGGCTGAATACCGGCAGGATGAACAGGGCCGGCTGGTCGAAGCCGATGCTGCCCACGCCTATCATCTGTTCTACGACTACGACAAAGAAAACCGACTCACGCGCTGGCATGACAACGACCAGACCTGGGCGCGCTACGACTATGATCATCAGGGTCGATGTGTCTACACCACCTGCGCCGATGGCTACCTGACGGCGCATTTTGAGTATCTCGGCGATCGCGTCGTAATGACCGACGGATTAGGTCAGCGCAGCGAATTTGGCTTCAACCATCTGCACCTGATGAGCTGGGAAAAATCCCCGTTAGGGCACGTCACCCGCTACGACTACGACGACCACGGCAACCTGCTACGTGAGATTTCCCCTGCTGGCCGAGTGGTTGAGTTCTCCTATCTGGACGATAGCGGTCTGGTCAGCGCCTTCACCGATGGCAGCGGCCATACCTGGGCCTATGACTACGACGAGGCACAGCGATTATGTGGCATCACCGACCCGCTGGGGCGCATCTGGCAATGGGCGTTCGACGATGCGGGTAACCCAGAGAAGCTCACGGGACCAGATACCCGTGAAGTACGGTTCACCTGGAATCGCCATGGCCTGCTGACGCAGGTGAGCGATCAGGCGGGAGAGGTTCAGGCACGGCTGCGTTACGATCATCGCCAGCGCTTGTTGAGTGCCAGCGATGCGCTGGGGCGCACCCAGCAGCTACGCTATGACCAACAGGACAGAGTGGTGCAGTGGCAACGGCCTGACGGGGCGCAATATCGTCTGGGATACCGCCGTGCAAGCTGGACGCTGCCGGAGCAGTTGTTACGTCCCGATGAGAAAGAAGAAAAACGTCAGTACGACAAGCATAACAATCTGCTGAGCTATGTGGACGGCAACGGCGCGCTGTGGCGCCAGAGTTACGGCCCCTTTGATCTGCTCACCTCGCGAACGGATGCACAAGATCGCACCTGGCGTTACGAGTACGACAAAGAGAGCCAACAGCTGGTCGCCGTTATCGCCCCGGACGGCAGCCGCTGGCAGTGGTGGCTGGATGCCGATGCCCGGGTCATCCGCGAGCGGGATATGGCGGGCACCGACACCCACTACACCTATGACGAAGACGGCCACTGTATCGCCATCCGTAATGGCGAAGGCGAAACCCGCCACTTCCTGTATGACGGACGCGGACTGCTCATCAAAGAAACCGCACCGGACGATACCCTGCATTACCGCTATGACGCCGCTGGCAGGCTGACCGAAGTCACCTCCGCGACCAGCCATGTCCAACTGGACTATGACCTTCGTGACCGCGTGGTGCGAGAGTGGCTGAACGGCACCCTGATTACCCGACAGTTTGATGATGCCGCACGCAGCGTGACGCGAACCCTGACCAGGGAAGACGAGAGCGACGAGGCACTGGTCAGTACCTTCAGCTACAGCGCGGCGGGTGAACTGCAACAGATACAGTTGCCGGACGGCGCGGAGCTCACCCTTGCCCATGATGCCGCAGGACGGGAATCTTCCCGTTCAGGCGGGGCATTCCTACACCACCGCGAATATGACGTGATGGGCTGGCTGACGCGCGAGATGAGCGGTCAGCAGCAGGACGGGCGTCTCCATGCCACACAGACAAGGGAATACCTGTACGACGGCGCGGGCAATCTGGCTGGCGTTCGCCACAACCGTGAAGCACAGGGCTACCGTCTGGATGCCACCGGACGCGTGCTGTCCGTCCTGAGCGGGGGCGCAGGGCGGGCGGTGGACACCGACGAAGCCTACCGCTATACCCGGAACGGTCTGCCGCAGGAGACCGCCCGACTTACCGAGTGGCAGGCGGGCAGGCTGACTCAGCACGACGATACCCATTACCAGTACGACAAAGCCGGGCGGCTGGTACGTAAACAGGTGGTTCAGCCGGGTTACCGCCCACAGGTCTGGCACTACCGCTGGGACAACCGTAACCAGCTCCGGGTTGTCGACACCCCGATGGGCGAACGCTGGTTTTACCGTTACGACCCGTTCGGGCGACGTACCGGCAAACGCTGTGAGCAGACACAGGACGATATCCGCTACCTGTGGGACGGCGACCACATCGCCG
>NZ_JQHM01000033.1 GCF_000749845.1 Pectobacterium betavasculorum
GCTTTGGCCATGGTTCGTGCGCTGAACAAAATGACGAAGGCTGGCATGCCTGCAAGTGTACTTATTGCCTGAAGAGTGGCCTGTTACAGGAAGGCTCGCCTCAAATCTGATTTATTCAACAAAGCCATATTAATAGTATGAGAATAGCGAGAAACCAGAATGAAACAGGCTTTTTTATCACAGTGAGAGATATTCAAAATCCCGAATGGCATATCAGGTTCTTCCCTAAGGAAGGCTCTTTTAAATCTCAACAAGGGCTTAACAGCCTGCGCAAGCAAATGAACCAGTGGATGGAAGTCTTTGACCAAATCGTGAATGGAAACAAGGGTTAAAAACACATGAAAAAAATCATCATCGCAGCATTAGTCTCACTGTGTCTTGTCGGCTGCACATCCACTGGCAACCAGTCACTAAAGAACGAAACACAGGAAAGCGTGAAAACAAAGCTGATCAAAGAAAAAACAACAAAAAGGGATGTATTGGATTCATTTGGTGAGCCTAATCATCGCATGGTGATCGACGGCGAAGACCGATGGATTTACACGATGTATAACAGCCAGATGAAAGCAACCTCGTTCATTCCTATTGTCGGCGGGTTATTCACTGGCGGTAATGACACACAAACCAAATCTCTCATCATCACGTTTAAAGGTGAAAAAGTCAGTTCTTATGAATTCAGTTCAGGTGCAAGTGAAATTAAGAATGGTGTGTTTTAAATAAAACACTGCCACATCAGGGAAAGCATCAGCCCGTAGCGCAAAACTACGGGCTTTTTTCATCACAATCGACAACCACGAAATTTCATTTATATAAGGATATATTATCGTCTTCTCTAAAAAAACGATACTTTCACACTATAATTAGTAGGATGCAAATTACCAGACCAGCAAATACATTGAAATGTTATCAGTTATTCGGGTAAACTACCCACATAAAGGGAGAGGAACAGTCTAATAAAAGGATGTAATATGCAATTATCAGAATATTTAAAATATAAAATGGAATCTGACAGAGTTCTCGCTACCCACCTGGACAGTATGGCAGATAAAATTAAAGATAATACAATAAAAATTGGTGATGATTTATACAGTGGTATAGAAAGAGCAACATGGTATTCATCCTGTTTTATAGAAAAATATAATTCTGACTGCCAACAACTAAAATCTGAAAATGAAAGAATGTATTTGGCTATTAAACAGATATACAAAAGAAAAGATGTAATAATAGATATACTAATAGAGTATCTCAAAATACTTTTGAAAGATACTGAAGAAAGAGAGCAAAAATTAATAGCTAAAGCCATATTAGGCGTATCGGTTGCATCAGAGTTCGCAACAAGCCGGGCAGTAAAAATGTCAGTCGCTTATCTGCTTGCAAAGCATATTGCAACTTCGTTGAATTTTTCATTATCTATTCGCAGAAATATTAATAAATACTCGCTGATAGGGCTGAGTGCTCTCACATTTCATGGGAAAGTTCAGAAGGCGGCAATGTCTGCACGACACCTGCATGATGTATGCCCAGAACTATACTGGTCTCTCTATGCTATGCAGGTTGAGATGTTATATTTCGTATTTGAAGAGCGCCTGTCCCCCTACGTGCCAAGAAATCCCTATGACAAAATCGACATCACAGAAGCAATAAACGGAATTCTAAAAAAATGAGCTTAAAGAAAATCTTTTCTTATGCAGTTAAAGAATTTATTAACACCTATACCACAATGGCGTTAATGATTGGTTTAGGTGTTTTATTCTACGAATTCATCCCTGAGCATTGGGGTAAGCTGACTATTCTTTCAATTATTATTATCGTTTATGTAGACATAAAGTTTTTTTCAAAAAAATCAGGCCGAAAATAATTCGGCCTTTAATATAATCTTAGTAGGCTACATTCTGCCAAAGCATGTAAGCGCTTGTTCTTGCAATAACATGCTCCCATTCAATAGAAGCAAATTTGAATGATACGCTTTCCTGTGGCTGAACTTCATTGTGTGTCAGTGAGTTAGGGTAAAAAAAACGGATATTGCTGATAAGTGCATCCCGAAGCTTCATCTTGAAGTAAAGTTCATTTCCACCAGACTGCGCCGTTCGGTAGAACGAAAAAATGCACTCCAGTTTTTCCTTATCATTGATTGCCTGAGCAAACAATGGTGTGGCTTTATCAATTGGCTTTCTGATTTCTACAGGAAGCATTGAAATATTTTCTTCCCGACTAATGTTATTCACCAACTCATAAACAAAAATTTCATTCTCATGGGCCGATTGATACTTGTTGCCAATAGAGTCCAGAGATGAACATCCTGCTGATATCAGTCCCTGTTTTTCCCCGGTAACGCTAAGATAAATAAGATTGGACATTATGCCTCCATACAAAGAAATCCCATTCTACGGTTCGGAGCCGTAGTCTCTGTTGCATGGATATAATACTCTCTCAGGTGAATTTTTAAAATACAACAGGCCATAATTTATATATCAACGTTTTATTTTTATGGAGTATAGTAATTGTATAATAAAAGGTCTCATCTAAGAGACACCTTTTATATTAAGCAATATCACAATCGACAACCACTTTTCTTAGTCACTACAGCAGCCCTTATCAACTTGTTGGCGTCATACTTCTTCTTCTCATGAACGTAGATTCGCTCAGTTCTTCCACCATTATTGGTGATAAAGCTGATGATGGAGAGAAATACCTTGTTCAGACGGGCTTTATCTATCAAATCATCACTGATTTTTTCGATATGACAATAGTAAGAAAGAAGCAGAAAACTCAGCACAACTTCACGATTCGAGAACGTCAGATTTTCTATGTCTTGCTGGTATTTAATGTAAAACCCGGCACAAAAAAGGTATGATTGCTCTATAATTTCTTTTTCTTCAAAGCCTGATTGAGTAAGCTTATCAACAAATCTATCAAGTAGAAGGAGGTATCTTTCCATTATATTCATATTTATTTTTTTCATATATGCATCCTTGCATTTAAATAAAATTTTTATGTCATCCTGACAATTAATTCATACCAGTATTAAATTAAAAATCAAGTCAATCGTAAAAATATATTTACACTGGAATATAATATTTACACATAAGTATATTAACAATTCAGTTCCATTAAAGTGATTTTCGTTGTGTTCATTATGCCTAAAATAGGAAATACTTTACAAAAAAGTATAGGTGTCATATATATCAAAAAACCGAGGGTAAACTTTACAAAAAAATTATTATTAAAATATAAATCTATCCCTCTGATTCAGGGTTATTACAGGCGAAAATTTTACATTTAGGTATCAGGTGTGCATAAAATTTTTATGCACACCTGATACCTAGAAAACCCTTTAAATAGAATATCTTACCTATGACTTGTCAAATATTTTGTAAAAAATAAAGCCATTATCAGATATAAACTTTACATTTTCGAGGTATTATTAAATTTAATCATCCTGAATATACCAAAAAATATATTAAAAAATATGATATGCACTTGTATTCTCTCTGTAAAAAATATATACGCAAGAAGTTTAATTTACGTCTTCGGTCTTCTATAAAAATAAAAATCCATAAACATTACGGTTGAGGATGTCTGTAAGCGTGCAGTATCACTTTTCCAGAGCATAGCTAAAGAGTGTGATGCCTGTATGAAAAATCCTCCACATGGGTTTCCCATACCTGGGGAAACCTCTGATTTTTCAGGCATGGTTCTGACGGGGAGCACAATGGGGAGTAAATATTGAATAAAAGTCAAAAAACAATCATATTACATTGATTTTTAATAAAAATTAACACGCATTCAATATTAAGATTCGAATATTGAGTAGTGTCTCACGCGATCTCGCGTTGTCTCACTAAGTCTCGTCAGGATAAAAAGGCCATTGTAAATCATGGTCTTTTTTGTTTTATATAGTCTCATATCGTATCACTACAGCGCGTGTTTTGTGTGTACATAGACGTGTACATACTGGATTGATCTGCCCCTGAAATTATTCCCACCTAATTACGCCGCCATTTCATAATCCACCGGCGTTTGATAACCCAGCGTCGAATGTTTGCGACGGCGATTGTAAAACACCTCAATATAATCAAACAGAGCGTTCATCGCCTGTTCTCTGCTGATAAACGCTTTGCCCCGCATCAGTTCCGTTTTCAACGTGTGATAGAAGCTTTCCATTACCGCATTGTCGTAACAGCAACCCTTTCCGCTCATTGAGCAGCGTAAATCGTTATCTTTCAGTACATCCCGATATCGATGGCTCGCATATTGAATCGTGCCGGCTGTTCGTCGTCACTTTATAGCGCGTCTGATTCGCGGCTTTCAGACCGCACTGTTTCATCAAACGACTGATGCGGCTTTTACCGTGAAAACGCTGCTCATCGCGTAAATCACTTTGCAGACGAC
>NZ_JQHM01000034.1 GCF_000749845.1 Pectobacterium betavasculorum
CGGTCACCACGCGTGATAATGCAGGCAACCTCACCACTGCGAATACCACTCATACTTACGGCGTGGATACCGTGGCACCAGTAGCATCCATTACCATCGACGATGTCACCAGCGATAACGTGATTAACGCCAGTGAATCGGGTCAGACGATTGCGGTCACCGGTAACGTGGATAATGACGTGAAAGCGGGCGATGCGATTACCGTTACCGTCGGCTCGGAAACTTATCAAACGACCGTGAATGCCGATGGCAAAACCTGGAGCGTCAATGTGCCGGGTTCGGTGCTGGCCGCCAATGGCGATATCAGTGCGACGGTCACCACCCGCGACACGGCGGGTAACGTGACCACCGCAAACTCTACTCATGCTTATGGCGTCGATACCGATGCGCCAGTAGCATCGATTACCATCGACGATGTCACCTCAGATAACGTGATTAACGCCAGCGAATCGGGTCAGTCGATTGCGGTGACAGGTCAGGTCGATAACGACGTCAAAGCCGGTGATGCGGTGACGGTCACCGTTGGCACCGAGACCTACCAGACCACGGTGAATGCCGATGGCAAAACCTGGAGCGTCAATGTGCCGGGCGCGGTGCTGGCCGCGAACAGCGATGTGAGTGCGACTGTCACTACGCGTGATACCGCAGGCAACGTGACTACAGCGAATACCAGCCATGCGTACAGCGTCGATACGGTTGCGCCCACCGCCTCCATTACTATCGACGATGTGACCAGCGATAACGTGATTAATGCCAGTGAGTCGGGTCAGACGATTGCGGTCACCGGTCAGGTCGATAATGACGTCAAGGCCGGTGATGCGATTACCGTTACCGTCGGCACGGAAACTTATCAAACGACCGTGAATGCCGATGGTAAGACCTGGAGCGTCAATGTTCCGGGCGCGGTATTAGCTGCTAATGGCGATATCAGTGCGACGGTCACCACCCGCGATACCGCAGGCAATGTCACCACCGCAAACTCTACTCACGCTTATGGCGTCGATACGGTGGCACCAGTGGCATCGATTACCATCGACGATGTCACCAGCGATAACGTGATTAACGCCAGCGAATCCGGCCAGACCATTGCCGTCACCGGTCAGGTCGATAACGATGTTAAAGCGGGTGATGCGATTACCGTTACCGTCGGCACGGAAACTTATCAAACGACCGTGAATGCCGATGGCAAGACCTGGAGCGTCAATGTGCCGGGTTCAGTGCTGGCTGCTAATGGTGATGTGAGTGCGACGGTTACCACCCGCGATACCGCAGGCAACGTGACCACCGCAAACTCTACTCACGCTTATGGCGTCGATACCGTCGCGCCGACCGCGTCGATTACCATCGACGATATCACGTCAGATAACGTGATTAACGCCAGTGAATCGGGTCAGACGATTGCGGTCACCGGTAACGTGGATAATGACGTCAAATCCGGTGATACGGTGACGATAACCGTCGGCAGCGAGACCTATCAGACCACGGTCAATACCGATGGCAAGACCTGGAGCGTGAACGTTCCCGGTTCAGTGCTGGCTGCTAATGGTGATGTGAGTGCCACGGTCACCACCCGCGATACCGCAGGCAATGTCACTACAGCGAATACCAACCATGCGTACAGCGTGGATACGGTTGCGCCCACCGCGACCATTACTATCGACGATGTCACCAGCGATAACGTGATTAACGCAGCCGAGTCCGGCCAGACCATTGCGGTGACAGGTCAGGTCGGCAATGAGGTTCAGGCCGGTGATGCGGTGACAGTCACCGTCGGCAGCGAGACCTATCAGACCACGGTGAATGCCGATGGCAAGACCTGGAGCGTGAATGTGCCGGGCGCGGTGCTGGCCGCCAATGGCGATATCTCCGCGACGGTCACCACGCGTGATGCGGCAGGCAACGTCACCACGGCCAATACCAGTCACGCTTATGGCGTGGATACGGTTGCGCCCACCGCCTCCATTACTATCGACGATGTCACCAGCGATAACGTGGTTAACGCAGCCGAGTCCGGCCAGACCATTGCGGTCACCGGTCAGGTCGATAACGATGTGAAAGCGGGCGATGCGATTACCGTTACCGTCGGTGCCGAGACCTATCAGACCACGGTGAATGCCGACGGCAAGACCTGGGGCGTGAATGTTCCCGGTTCGGTGCTGGCCGCCAATGGTGAGGTGAGCGCCACCGTCACCACCCGTGATACCGCAGGCAATGTGACCACCGCCAATACCACTCATACTTACGGCGTGGATACGGTGGCACCTACCGCGACCATTACTATCGACGATGTCACCAGCGATAACGTGATTAATGCCAGTGAATCGGGCCAGACCATTGCGGTCACCGGTAACGTGGATAATGACGTGAAAGCGGGCGATGCGATTACCGTTACCGTCGGCACCGAGACTTATCAGACCACGGTGAATGCCGATGGCAAGACCTGGAGCGTGAACGTTCCCGGTGCTGTGCTGGCTGCTAATGGTGAGGTGAGTGCTACCGTTACCACTCGCGACACGGCGGGTAACGTGACGACGGCAAATACCAGCCACGCTTACGATGTCGATACCGTTGCTCCGGTGGCTTCTATCGCTATTGATAATGTCACATCTGATAACGTGATTAACGCCAGCGAGTCTGGTCAGACGATTGCGGTCACCGGCAAGGTCGATAATGACGTCAAGGCCGGTGATGCGGTGACAGTCACCGTCGGCAGCGAGACCTATCAGACTACGGTGAATGCCGATGGCAAGACCTGGAGCGTCAATGTTCCGGGCGCGGTGCTGGCCGCCAATGGTGATGTGAGCGCCACCGTCACCACCCGTGATACCGCAGGCAATGTGACCACCGCAAACTCTACTCATGCTTATGGCGTCGATACCGATGCGCCAGTGGCGTCGATTACCATCGACGATATCACGTCCGATAACGTGATTAACGCCAGCGAGTCGGGTCAGACGATTGCGGTCACCGGTAACGTGGATAACGATGTGAAAGCGGGCGATGCAGTGACAGTCACCGTCGGCACCGAGACCTACCAGACCACGGTGAATACCGATGGCAAGACCTGGAGCGTGAACGTTCCGGGCGTTGTACTGGCAGCGAATGGCGATATTTCGGCGACAGTGACCACGCGGGATACCGCAGGTAACGTCACGACTGCGCATACCAGTCACGCTTACGGTGTGGATACGGTTGCGCCAACCGCAGCTATCTCTATCGACGATGTGACGTCCGATAACGTCATCAATGCGGCCGAGTCCGGCCAGACCATTGCGGTGACCGGTAAAGTCGACAATGAAGTGAAGGCGGGCGATGCGGTTACCGTTAAAGTCGGTAACGAGACCTACCAGACCACGGTGAATACCGATGGTAAGACCTGGAGCGTGAACGTTCCCGGTGCTGTACTGGCTGCTAACGGCGATGTCTCAGCAACGGTCACGACACGCGATATGGCAGGCAATATCACCACCGCGAATACCAATCACGTCTACGGAGTGGATACGGTTGCGCCAACCGCAGCTATCTCTATCGACGATGTGACGTCCGATAACGTCATCAATGCGGCCGAGTCCGGCCAGACCATTGCGGTGACCGGTAAAGTCGACAACGACGTGAAAGCGGGCGATGCGGTTACCGTCAAAATCGGGATCGAGACTTACCAGACCACGGTGAATACCGATGGTAAGACCTGGAGCGTGAACGTGCCGGGATCGGTGCTGGCAGCGAATGGCGACATCTCTGCAACGGTCACGACACGCGATACGGCAGGCAATATCACCACCGCGAATACCAGTCACACTTACGGTGTGGATACGGTTGCGCCGGTGGCTTCAATTTCAATTGATGATGTCACCAGCGATAACGTGATTAACGCTGTTGAATCCGGCCAGACCATCGCGGTGACGGGTAAGGTTGATAACGACGTCAAAGTGGGTGATGCGATCACCGTTAAAGTCGGTACCGAGACCTACCAGACCACCGTCAATACCGACGGCAAAACCTGGAGCGTGAACGTGCCGGGAACTGTGCTGGCCGCCAATGGTGATGTGAGTGCGACTGTTACCACCCGAGATCCGGCTGGCAACATCACCACCGCCAATACCAGCCACGCTTACGGTGTGGATA
>NZ_JQHM01000035.1 GCF_000749845.1 Pectobacterium betavasculorum
CGGCGATGTGGTCGCCGTCCCACAGGTAGCGGATATCGTCCTGTGTCTGCTCACAGCGTTTGCCGGTACGTCGCCCGAACGGGTCGTAACGGTAAAACCAGCGTTCGCCCATCGGGGTGTCGACAACTCGGAGCTGGTTACGGTTGTCCCAGCGGTAGGTAAATAGTAGAGCGGGCGAATTAGAGAAGCGCAACCCATCGTTTAGCGTGAATAACTTAAGATCATCCAGTGGATTACACCTTCAGATAATACGCCCTACAGCCTAAATAGCTTCGCCAAATGGTAGATCACTTGAAGGGAACTTGTATCCTTTCTGACGTGGTGATTAGCTATCACCACATGAAACAGAGTGAGCTTCATAGAGGGAACATCAAAGATAAACTTTGTGGCTGAGTTAAAGCCCTCTGTTTCACCTTTCACGCCAGCATAAACATTGAACGGTTACCAAGAGCATCGACTCTGCATTTACAAGTGAAACGGGCGTGATGGTTACGGTGAAAGGAGAATCTATCATGTTCTACGTCGGTATTGATGTCAGTAAGCGCTCAGTCGATGTCTGCCTTCTGGCTGAGGGCACCAAAGGCAAACGCAAGACTAAAACTTTAGCAAATGGTAAGGATTCGGCACAGATCCTGATTAAATGGTTAGCACTGCATCAGTGTGATCTCAACCAGACTCACGTTATTGTGGAGGCCACGGGGATTTATCATGAATATCTCGCCTGCGGCCTTCATCAGATGGGGATCCTGGTTTCGGTGGTAAATCCCTGCCGCAGCCGTGAATTTGCCAAAGCGATGGGGATTTTCACTAAAACGGATGCCGTAGATGCATATGTTCTAGCGTCTTATGGTTGTTTAAAACAACCAGATGCTTGGTTTCCTCCAACGGAGGAGATTAGGAAACTCAGGGCGTTACTGCAACACAGGGATAGTTTGTTGAACGATAAACTACGGATAGATAATCGATTGGGTACGTTAAAATCAACTGAGGCAATTAAAGAGGTCTTGGACTCACTTTTGTCAATTAATCAGAATTTGAAAGATGAAATTGCCAGAGCAGAACGTCTGATATCCAACCATATAGCTCAGCACAATCTATTAAAAAACGACCTAACACTTCTCATGTCGATTGACGGAATAGGGAAACAAATTGGCTGGAATATGTTAGCACTATTACGAGGAAATGATTTTAAGAGTGCGGAACAGGTGGCTGCCTACCTGGGAGTCGCTCCGGTCGAGCGTCGCTCTGGGACCTCTGTTCATGGACGAACCAGAATGTCGAAAATAGGGCCATCGAGTGTCAGAGCAAAGCTGTATATGGGAGCATTAACCGCTATCAGAAAAAATAACCATGTGAAAGCTCTTTACGAACGCCTGTTAGCGAAAGGAAAAATGAAAATGTCGGCATTAGGTGCAGCAATGAGGAAACTGGTGCACTTGTGTTATGGCGTACTGCATACGCAGCAACCCTATGAAAGAAACTATCAGGTGAAATAATCAATAAAAGCTCTTGACCGGATAAGACGGTTACTCAGTCCGAGTTGAGCGATCTGATCAATCGCCAAACATCACAAATCACCAACCGGACTGAGCGATGCCGATCATAGCAGCAATCCCTGATGAAGAACGACGACTAATGCGTAAAGAAGCCCAACAAACACGTGATAAAAACTATTCCAGACGACTCATCGCCATATTGATGTTACATAAGGGAATGACCGTCACCGATGTTGCCAGACTGCTCTGTGCGGCTCGCTCATCCGTTGGAAGATGGATAAATTGGTTTACTTTACAGGGTGTTGAAGGTCTAAAGAGCCTCAAGCCCGGACGAGCACCACGCTGGCCGGTCGCAGATATCCTGCATACTCTACCGCTTCTGGTTCAGCGTTCTCCTCAGGATTTTGGCTGGCTGCGCTCCCGCTGGAGCACGGAGTTGTTGGCTCTTATCGTTAATCGGCTTTTTAATGCAGAGCTTCATCCTGCCACGTTGCACCGCTACCTGAGACGAGCGGGTATTGTCTGGCGCAGAGCCGCGCCAACACTGAAAATCAAAGACCCGCATTATGAGGAAAAGCGACTCTCCATCGAACAGGCGGTCGTCCGGAAGCAGCCGACTCATCCGGTATTTTATCAGGATGAAGTGGATATCGACCTGAACCCGAAAATCGGCGCGGATTGGATGCTCAAAGGGCAACAGAAATGTATTACTACGCCGGGACATAACCAAAAGTATTATCTGGCAGGGGCACTGCATTCGGATACGGGACGAGTTCATTACGTCGGCGGCAGTAAAAAGTGTTCTGATTTATTTATCAATCTGTTAGAGACATTACGGCGGACATATCGGCGAGCGAAAACCATTACGCTGGTCGTTGATAACTACATCATTCATAAAAGCCGCAAGGTGGCTGGAAAAAAATACGAAGTTCCGGTTGCTGTTCCTGCCCACGTATTCGCCGTGGCTGAATCCAATCGAGTTGCTGTGGTTGTCGTTACACGAGACCATAACGCGTAACCATCAGTGCCGGTATATGTGGCAGTTACTGGAACAGGTAAAGCGATTTATGAATGCCGCTTCGCCGTTCCCCGGTAATCAGCATGGTCTGGATAAAGTGGAGCGGTAATATGCGAAGCTATTTAGCCTGATACCCCAACTTTTTTAAAGAAGCATCCATCAATACCTACCTCCTCAAGATATTTTGAAAATCTCTCAGTGAAGAAGTAGTTAAGGTTGTAGAGCGAATCTCTAAATACAAGTTCATCATCGTGTATTTTTAAAAATTCATATCTATTGTTATCTTCCATTTCTTCATAAGCATCCCATGACTCAGCATCAATTGATTTTTTTACATTAAGAACGTTCATAAAAAAAAACTTTCTATTATTAGAGGTTTTTATAGGCAAAAATTCAGTTTTCCCAAATAAAAAATCTTCAATTTTATCTTTTACTTCCTCACTTATGAGAAGCAATCTTGCATGATAATGCGATATGTTAAAATCTTCTCTTCTTTCTTTCTCTTTCTTCGTTTTTCCTTGAAATATATCAAAATTATATAATTCCCACTCATCAACTAATGAACGCCCATCATATGAATTGATATTTGTAATAATTTCACTTCCTTCAGTGGGAAGGTAATATTTAAATCTATCGATATCTGCTTCTAGCGTGTAAATGTTCATTGTTACCTCAATATTTAAAAGTCCCTGAAACAAGTGAATCTCTAATGCTGGATAGTGCAGAATTCACATTTTCTGTAAGTTTACTCAGATCACCACCCGCACGCATTTCTGCTCTTTGCATAATCCTGGTAATCTCTTGATAATATTTATCGGTATGAATAACTCGATGATAAGCACCAGGCTGTGGAGATATTTTCTTGATATGCTTTAAAAATACGCCGTTTACAGCATCATCAATTTTGATTCCAGCCTTGTCTAAAATGCTTCTTGCTATATCAGCCCGCCTATCTGCGCCAGCTACTATATGATGTGCTGCAGATCCCCAATATTTATGCCACCCAATTTTCATATAGCCAGAGTTTTGAGCTAAGAGCTTATTTGCTGCTTTCATATTACTTGCTAGTATTCGAGCGCAACCAGCCAACCCAAACGGATCAACCCAGCACATGGGATTCTGAACGTAACCGTAATTACTTTCTCCCCCCAGCACCCCTATCGGGTCATCGGGACGATCCTGATGCAGTCGTACTTTTTATTGCACTTAAATTATTGATGCGACGATCTTTTTAAGTCGCACTTTTCGCCAGCTTAACACCGTGTTAACTCGAACACCCCGA
>NZ_JQHM01000036.1 GCF_000749845.1 Pectobacterium betavasculorum
TTGCTCTTTAACAATCTGGAACAAGCTGAAAATTGAAACATGACAGCTGAACATGCAGGACTGCCTTCGGGTGGGTCGTGATGCATCAGTCTGTCAATGAGTCTCTCAAATAATCGCAGCACGAGGATGAATCAATCGAAACATCTTCGGGTTGTGAGGTTAAGCGACTAAGCGTACACGGTGGATGCCTAGGCAGTCAGAGGCGATGAAGGGCGTGCTAATCTGCGATAAGCGTCGGTAAGCTGATATGAAGCGTTATACCCGACGATACCCGAATGGGGAAACCCAGTGTGTTTCGACACACTATCATGACATGAATACATAGTGTCATGAGGCGAACCGGGGGAACTGAAACATCTCAGTACCCCGAGGAAAAGAAATCAACCGAGATTCCCCCAGTAGCGGCGAGCGAACGGGGAGGAGCCCAGAACCTGAATCAGTTTGTGTGTTAGTGGAAGCGTCTGGAAAGTCGCACAGTAAAGGGTGATAGTCCCGTACACAAAAATGCACAGGCTGTGAGTTCGATGAGTAGGGCGGGACACGTGACATCCTGTCTGAATATGGGGGGACCATCCTCCAAGGCTAAATACTCCTGACTGACCGATAGTGAACCAGTACCGTGAGGGAAAGGCGAAAAGAACCCCGGCGAGGGGAGTGAAATAGAACCTGAAACCGTGTACGTACAAGCAGTGGGAGCCTACTTGTTAGGTGACTGCGTACCTTTTGTATAATGGGTCAGCGACTTATATTCTGTAGCAAGGTTAACCGAATAGGGGAGCCGCAGGGAAACCGAGTCTTAACTGGGCGTTAAGTTGCAGGGTATAGACCCGAAACCCGGTGATCTAGCCATGGGCAGGTTGAAGGTTGGGTAACACTAACTGGAGGACCGAACCGACTAATGTTGAAAAATTAGCGGATGACTTGTGGCTGGGGGTGAAAGGCCAATCAAACCGGGAGATAGCTGGTTCTCCCCGAAAGCTATTTAGGTAGCGCCTCGTGAACTCATCTTCGGGGGTAGAGCACTGTTTCGGCTAGGGGGTCATCCCGACTTACCAACCCGATGCAAACTACGAATACCGAAGAATGTTATCACGGGAGACACACGGCGGGTGCTAACGTTCGTCGTGAAGAGGGAAACAACCCAGACCGCCAGCTAAGGTCCCAAAGTCATGGTTAAGTGGGAAACGATGTGGGAAGGCACAGACAGCCAGGATGTTGGCTTAGAAGCAGCCATCATTTAAAGAAAGCGTAATAGCTCACTGGTCGAGTCGGCCTGCGCGGAAGATGTAACGGGGCTAAACCATGCACCGAAGCTGCGGCAGCGACACTCAGGTGTTGTTGGGTAGGGGAGCGTTCTGTAAGCCGTCGAAGGTGGCCTGTGAGGGCTGCTGGAGGTATCAGAAGTGCGAATGCTGACATAAGTAACGATAATGCGGGTGAAAAACCCGCACGCCGGAAGACCAAGGGTTCCTGTCCAACGTTAATCGGGGCAGGGTGAGTCGACCCCTAAGGCGAGGCTGAAAAGCGTAGTCGATGGGAAACAGGTTAATATTCCTGTACTCGGTGTTACTGCGAAGGGGGGACGGAGAAAGCTAGGTTATCCGGGCGACGGTTGTCCCGGTTTAAGCGTGAAGGTGGATGACTTTGGTAAATCCGGGTCATTGTTAACACTGAGGCGTGATGACGAGTCACTACGGTGATGAAGTAACCAATGCTACGCTTCCAGGAAAAGCCTCTAAGCTCCAGGTAACATCAAATCGTACCCCAAACCGACACAGGTGGTCAGGTAGAGAATACTCAGGCGCTTGAGAGAACTCGGGTGAAGGAACTAGGCAAAATGGTGCCGTAACTTCGGGAGAAGGCACGCTGATGGTAAGTGAAGTGACGTGCTCATGGAGCTGAAATCAGTCGAAGATACCAGCTGGCTGCAACTGTTTAATAAAAACACAGCACTGTGCAAACACGAAAGTGGACGTATACGGTGTGACGCCTGCCCGGTGCCGGAAGGTTAATTGATGGGGTCAGCCGCAAGGCGAAGCTCTTGATCGAAGCCCCGGTAAACGGCGGCCGTAACTATAACGGTCCTAAGGTAGCGAAATTCCTTGTCGGGTAAGTTCCGACCTGCACGAATGGCGTAATGATGGCCAGGCTGTCTCCACCCGAGACTCAGTGAAATTGAACTCGCTGTGAAGATGCAGTGTACCCGCGGCAAGACGGAAAGACCCCGTGAACCTTTACTATAGCTTGACACTGAACCTTGAGCCTTGATGTGTAGGATAGGTGGGAGGCTGTGAAGTGTGGACGCCAGTCTGCATGGAGCCAACCTTGAAATACCACCCTTTAATGTTTGATGTTCTAACGTAGACCCGTAATCCGGGTTGCGGACAGTGTCTGGTGGGTAGTTTGACTGGGGCGGTCTCCTCCCAAAGCGTAACGGAGGAGCACGAAGGTTAGCTAATCCTGGTCGGACATCAGGAGGTTAGTGCAAAGGCATAAGCTAGCTTGACTGCGAGAGTGACAGCTCGAGCAGGTGCGAAAGCAGGTCTTAGTGATCCGGTGGTTCTGAATGGAAGGGCCATCGCTCAACGGATAAAAGGTACTCCGGGGATAACAGGCTGATACCGCCCAAGAGTTCATATCGACGGCGGTGTTTGGCACCTCGATGTCGGCTCATCACATCCTGGGGCTGAAGTAGGTCCCAAGGGTATGGCTGTTCGCCATTTAAAGTGGTACGCGAGCTGGGTTTAGAACGTCGTGAGACAGTTCGGTCCCTATCTGCCGTGGGCGTTGGAAGATTGAGAGGGGTTGCTCCTAGTACGAGAGGACCGGAGTGAACGCACCACTGGTGTACGGGTTGTGATGCCAATTGCATTGCCCGGTAGCTACGTGCGGAAGAGATAACCGCTGAAAGCATCTAAGCGGGAAACTTGCCTCGAGATGAGTCTTCCCTGGGTACTTGATACCCCTGAAGGGCCGTTGAAGACGACGACGTAGATAGGCTGGGTGTGTAAGCGTAGCGATACGTTGAGCTGACCAGTACTAATGACCCGAGAGGCTTAACCTTACAACACCGAAGGTGTTTTGTGAGATGACTCATAAGAACGATATTCAGCTTGTTCAGAGATTGGTTCTGATGGTTGTGTGACACGAGAAAAGTGAAACATGACGGTTGGAATGAAACAGAATTTGCCTGGCGGCGATAGCGCGGTGGTCCCACCTGACCCCATGCCGAACTCAGCAGTGAAACGCCGTAGCGCCGATGGTAGTGTGGGGTCTCCCCATGTGAGAGTAGGGAACTGCCAGGCATCAA
>NZ_JQHM01000037.1 GCF_000749845.1 Pectobacterium betavasculorum
CCAGGCCGAGCCGGTCAGCCTGTGCCTGCACCAGCAGTTCGAAGCCCAGGTGCGCCGTGCGCCGCAGGCGGTGGCGCTGGTGTGTGGCGAGCAATCGCTCAGCTATGACGCACTGAACCGGCATGCCAACCGGCTGGCGCACGCGCTGATAGCGCAGGGCGTGGGGCCGGATATGCGGGTGGCCATCTGCCTGCCGCGCGGCGTGGAGATGGTCGCGGCGGTGCTGGCGGTACTGAAGGCGGGCGGCGGCTATGTGCCGATAGACCCGACCTACCCGGCCGAGCGCATCCGCTATCTGCTGGAGGACAGCGCGCCGCTGGGGTTGATTACCCAGGGCTCGCTGTGGTCGCCGTCGCCGGCGAACGTGCGCCTGTTCGACCTGGAAGCGCCCGCGCTGCTGGCCGGTCAGCCGGACAGTAACCCTGCGCGGTCGGGGACGGACCCGCATCAGTTGGCCTACGTGATTTACACGTCCGGCTCCACCGGGCAGCCGAAAGGGGTGATGGTGGAGCACGCGCAGGTGATGCGGCTGTTCGCCGCCACCCGGCGGTGGTTTGACTTTGGCGCCGACGATGTCTGGAGCCTGTTCCATTCGCTGTCATTCGACTTCTCGGTATGGGAGCTGTGGGGCGCGCTGCTGCACGGCGGGCGGCTGGTGGTGGTGTCGCAGGAGACGGCGCGCGCGCCGGCGGCGTTTTATCAGTTGCTGTGCGAACAGGGCGTCACGGTGCTGAACCAGACGCCGGCGGCGTTCCGGCCGCTGATAGCTGCTCAGGCGGCGCATTCGTCTTCGCGGGCGCCTGCGCTGCGCTGGGTGATTTTCGGCGGAGAAGCGCTGGAGCCGGCGATGCTGGCACCGTGGTACGCGCAAAACGGCGAGCGGGCGACGCTGGTCAATATGTACGGCATTACCGAAACCACGGTGCACGTGACCTTCCGGCGGCTCTCTCCGGCGGACGCGGCGCTGGACATCAGCCCGATAGGGGAGCGGCTCCCCGACCTGCGGATTTACGTGCTGGATGAGGCGTGCCAGCCGGTGCCGGTGGGGGTATCGGGCGAGCTGTACGTCGGTGGCGGCGGGGTGGCACGGGGCTACCTGAACCGGACGGCGCTGACGGCGGCGCGTTTTATCGACGACCCCTTTGTGGACGAGCCGGGTGCGCGGCTGTACAAGACCGGTGACCGGGCGCGCTGGCGCGGTGAGGGGGAGCTGGAGTATCTGGGTCGCAACGACCATCAGGTGAAAATCCGCGGTTTTCGTATCGAGCTGGGTGAGATAGAGGCGCGGCTGCGCCGTCATACGGCGGTGGAGGACGGCGTGGTTATCGCGCGTCGGGAGAATGACGGGGATAGCCGGCTCGTGGCCTACTATCTGGCGTCTGCGCCGCAGGATGCGCAACAGTTGCGTGACTGGGCGGCGGCGGTCTTACCGGACTATATGCTGCCGGGGGCCTGGGTGCACCTCAGAGAATGGCCGCTGACGGCCAACGGCAAGCTGGATAGGCGGGCACTGCCGCAGCCGGAGGGCGGGGCCTATGCCGTGCAGCGCTACGTTGCGCCGCAGGGAGAGACTGAAACGGCGCTGTCGGGGTTGTGGGCAGGATTGCTGGGGGTGGAGCAGGTGGGGCGACACGACCACTTCTTCGCGCTCGGCGGTCACTCGCTGCTGGCTATCCAGTTGCTGTCGCGCATCCGGCGTACGTTAAACCGGGAGGTAGCGCTCAGCGTACTGTTCGCCCGCCCGGTGCTGATGGATTTTGCACAGGAGGTAGAGGATGCGTCGTTCAGCGCCTTGCCGCCGATAGCGTCGGTGGCGCGAACGGAGCCGCTGGCGCTGTCGTTCGCCCAGCAGCGGCTGTGGTTCCTGTCGCAACTGGAGGCGGGGGCCAGCGCGGCCTATCACATGGCGGGCGGGGTGCGGCTACAAGGCGACCTGGATATTGACGCGTTGCAGACGGCGCTCGACGGTATCGTGGCGCGCCATGAGGCGCTGCGTACCGGCTTTATCGCGGTGGACGGCACGCCGTATCAGCAGATCCATGACCCCGCGCCCTTTGCGCTCACCCTGCACGATCTGCGTGGGCACCCTGATGCCGAAAGCGAACTGGCGCGGCTGAGCGCCGCGAAGGCCAGTGTGCCCTTTGACTTAACCCAGGGCTCGCTGGTTCGCGGTCATCTGGTTCTGCTGGGCGAGCGGCGGCAGGTGCTGCTGTTCGTCATGCACCACATCATCTCCGACGGCTGGTCCATCGGACGCTTTATGTCCGAGCTGGGGGTGTTGTACGACGCCTGCGTCGCCGGGCAGGCCTCCCCGCTGCCGCCGCTGCGCATTCAATATGCCGACTACGCCGCCTGGCAACGCCGCTGGATTGAGGGGCCAATTCTACAGACCCAGTTGTCCTACTGGCAGCAACAGTTACAGGGTATTCCGCCGCTGCTGGCGCTGCCGACCGACAGGCCGCGGCCGGCGGAGCAGGACTATGCTGGCGGGCGGGTGGATTTTACGCTGGATGCGGCGCTGACGGCGGAACTGAAGGGGCTGGCTGCCCGTCAGGGGACCACGCTGTACATGACGCTGCTGACCGGCTGGGCGATATTGCTGCACCGGCTGAGCGGGCAGGACGATATTGTTATCGGCTCGCCGGTGGCCGGGCGCACCCGCACCGAGCTGGAGCCGCTGATCGGCCTGTTCGTCAATACGCTGGTGCTGCGCTGCCGGATAGCGGACGGCGCGACGGTGGGCGAGTTGCTGGCGCAGGTAAAAGCGACCACGCTGGCGGCGCAGGCGCATCAGGATCTGCCGTTCGAACAG
>NZ_JQHM01000038.1 GCF_000749845.1 Pectobacterium betavasculorum
ACCGGCCTGACCTGACCGCCGAGCGTTTCCTTGACGACCCCTTCGCTGGAGAAGGAGAACGGATGTACCGTACGGGCGATCTGGGGCGCTGGTGCGCTGACGGTACGATTGATTATCTGGGGCGCAACGATTCTCAGGTGAAGATCCGCGGCTTCCGCATTGAGCTGGGCGAGATTGAAGCGGCGCTATTGAGCTACCCGTCAGTGGGCGAAGCCGTGGTGATCGCCAGACAGGATGGTGTTGGCGAGCAATTTCTTTCCGCCTATTACGTGTTATCCAAAGGCCATGAGGGCGAAATACCGGAAGCGCAGATATTGCGTGCACATTTGGAGCAAACGCTGCCGGTTTATATGTTGCCGGATGCCTATGTACGGCTCCCTGCCCTACCTTTGACGCCGAATGGCAAACTGGATCGTAAAGCACTGCCGACACCGGATGTCGGCTCGCGAGTAACGCATGTTTACGAGGCGCCGCAAGGCGTTATCGAAGAGACGCTAGCCCGAATTTGGCAAGAGCTGCTGGATCTGGATCAGGTAGGCCGCCACGACAACTTTTTTGAGCTCGGCGGACACTCCATGCTGGCAGTGCGTTTAATGGCTCGGATGCGCGACGAAGGAATGGATACGGATGTCCGGGTACTGTTTGAACAGCCTAATCTAGCGGCTTTGGCCTCTGTGACGGGGCGTAGGGTCGATCTCTCTGTTCCTGACAATTTGATCCCTGCCGGCTGTACGTATATTGTGCCGGAAATGCTGCCTCTGGCGACGTTGTTACAAGAGGACATTGACCGTGTTGTGGCGACGGTGCCCGGTGGTGCAGCTGCCGTACAGGATATCTACCCGCTGGCGCCTTTACAGGAAGGATTGCTCTACCATTCCCTGACGGCGGAGCAGCACGATCCCTATTTATTGAATGCGCTGCTGGCGTTTGACAGCCGGCAGCGTCTCGATGCTTTTATCGACGCGGTAAATCTGGTAATCGCGCGCCATGACGTGTTGCGCACTTCGATAGTGTGGAAAACGCTGCGTAACCCAGTGCAGGTGGTGTGGCGTTCAGCCGTGACACCAGTGACCGAATTCACTCTGAATCCTGCTGATGGCGATATTGCTGAGCAGTTGTTAAATGCCAGCCCGGCGCGGTTGGATATCGGGCGAGCGCCTTTGCTGGCGGTACAGATTGCCGAGGATAAGCTTAATAGCCGCTGGTTGCTGACGCTGTTGTATCACCATTTGGTGGATGATGCGACATCGCTTCAGTTGCTGCTAAAGGAAGCGCAGGCGTATCTGGAAGATAAGGCTGAATCTCTGCCTGCTCCTTTCCAATTCCGCCGCTACGTGGCGCAGGTCCGTCTTGGACGTGATAGCGACGCGGACAACGCTTTCTTCCGCGATATGTTGGGAACGCTAGAAGAGCCTACGCTGCCTTATGGCCTGACGGATGTGCAGGGAGATGGTCAGGGCATCAATAAAGTTATTCAACCCGTGCCGGCGGCGCTGACCCGCGCGCTGCGGGAACAGGCCCGCAGCTTCGGGACTAGCGTGGCCAGCCTGTTCCATCTGGCCTGGGGGCGGGTGATCGGCGTGCTGTCGGGTCGTGAAGACGTGGTCTTCGGGACGGTGCTGGTCGGTCGGCTACAAGGTGGATCCGGTCATGCGCTGGGAATGTTTATCAATACATTGCCGTTACGATTACAACTGTCAGGTTGCAAGGCTGCGGATGCTGTGCGTTATACCCAAAGTCAGCTGGCCGGTTTGTTGGCTCATGAGCACGCCTCGTTGGCGCTGGCGCAGCGTTGCAGCGGCGTGCCTGCGCCGCTACCGCTGTTTAGCGCGTTGTTGAATTATCGGCATACCGCCATTAATCCACAGGATCAAGCCATCTCTCTGTGGGAAGGCATCGATCTTCTCAGTGCGGAAGAGCGAACCAATTACCCTTTGATCCTGTGCGTTGACGATCAGGATAAGGGGCTCACGATGACTGTGCAGGCGGCTATTTCGATAGACGCCGAGCGCGTGGTTGGTTACATGCAGACAGCGCTATCGGGATTGGTTGAGGCGCTGCAAAATGAGCCACAACGGTTGGTTGTCGATATTCCCGTGTTGCCGCCTGAAGAGCGTACGCTGACTATCGAGCAGTGGGGTGCCGCGCAAAGCACCTATCCGTCAACGCATTGTATCCATGAGCAATTTGAAGCGCAGGCGCAGGCGCGGCCGGATGCCACGGCGGTGGTTTGTCAGGCGCAGTCGCTGCGCTACGGCGAACTGAACGCCCGCGCCAATCAGCTTGCGCACTGGCTGATCGAACTGGGCATACGCCCGGACAGCCGTGTGGCGATCGCGCTTGAACGCAGCTGCGAGTTGCCCGTCGCCATTCTGGCGACGTTGAAGGCCGGCGGCGGCTACGTGCCGCTGGATCCCAGCTATCCGCAGGAGC
>NZ_JQHM01000039.1 GCF_000749845.1 Pectobacterium betavasculorum
AGGCGCTGCGGGTGGATCTGTCGGCGTCGCCGGATACCGGTGCGCTGCTGGCGCAGGTGAAGACGGCGTCGCTGGAGGCGCAGAGCCACGCGGATATTCCGTTCGAGCAGGTGGTGGAGGCGGTTGCACCAGCCCGCAGCCTGTCGTACAGCCCGCTCTTTCAGGTGATGCTGGCGCTGCAAAACACGCCCGATAACGCTCTGCGTCTGCCGGCGCTGACCCTGTCGCCGCTGGCGAATGCAGCCACGACGGCCCAGTTCGATCTCAGTCTGTCGCTGAGTGAGGATAATGGCGCGGTGCAGGGCGTATTGATTTATGCCACTGCGCTGTTTGATGAAGGCACGGTACGGCGCTATCTGGGGTACTGGCAGGCGCTGCTGCACGGCATGGCGGACAGTCCCCTTCAGCCGGTGCAGTCACTGCCGATGCTGCCGGAGGCGGAGCGGCGGCAGGTGCTGGTTGAGTTTAACCAGACCCGTGCCGACTCCCCTGACGAGGTCTGTCTGCATGCCCTGTTTGAAGCGCAGGCCGCCCGGCATCAGGATGCGGTGGCGCTGTGCTGCGACGGGCAGACGCTGCGCTACGGCGAACTGAACGCCCGCGCCAACCAACTGGCGCACTGGCTGTACGAGCTGGGCGTGCGGCCGGACAGCCGGGTGGCACTGGTACTGGAGCGTGGTGTGGATCTGATTGTGGCGATGCTGGCCACCCTCAAGGCGGGCGGTGCCTATGTGCCGCTGGATCCGGGCGTTCCGGCGGAACGGTTGCGCTACATGCTGGATGACAGCGACCCGACGGTGGTGCTCACCAGCCGGGCGTTGCGGGGGCAACTGGGCGCGCTGTCGGCCGGGCTGCGGACGATCGAACTGGATGGCGACAGCCGCCCCTGGACGCAGTGTCCGGCGGTAAATAGCAGTCCGGCGCGGCTGGGGCTGACGCAGAACCATCTGGCCTACGTTATCTATACCTCCGGCTCCAGCGGACAGCCCAAAGGGGTGATGGTGGCGCACCGGGGCGTGGTCAATCTGGTGCGCTGGCACTGCGACGCCTTTGCGCTGCGTGAGTCGCACTGCGCGTCCAGCGTGGCGGGGCTGGGTTTTGACGCGGCGGTATGGGAGATCTGGCCGCCGCTCTGCGTCGGGGCGCGTCTGGTGATGCCAGGCCCGGCGGCGTCCCGCGACCCCGAGCAGCTGCTGGCCTGGTGGATGTCGCAGCCGATTGACGTTGGTTTTTTACCGACGCCGGTCGCCGAGCTGGCGTTTGCCCGCGAGCTGCACCACCCGACGCTGCGCACGCTGTTGGTCGGGGGCGACAGGCTTAACCGCCGTCCGCCGGATAACGCGGGGTTTACGCTGGTGAACAACTATGGCCCGACCGAGAACAGCGTGGTGGCGACCTCGGGCGCCGTGTGCGCCGATGACCGGGTATTGCATATCGGGCGGCCGATCGCCAATACCGCGCTGTACATTCTGGATCCGCAGGGAGAGCCGGTGCCGGTGGGCGTCTGCGGGGAGCTGTATATCGGCGGGGCGCAGGTGGCGCGCGGGTATCTCAATCGGCCTGACCTGACCGCCGAGCGTTTCCTTGACGACCCCTTTGCGGGCGAGCCGGGGGCGCGCCTGTACCGTACCGGTGATCTGGGGCGCTGGCTGACCGACGGACGGGTGGAGTTCATGGGGCGCAACGATTTTCAGGTGAAGATCCGCGGGTTCCGTATCGAACTGGGGGAGATAGAGTCGGCGCTGCTGGCGTGCGACGGGGTATGCGAAAGCGTCGTCGTGGCGCAGGGTGAGGCGACACAGGAGAAACGGCTGGTAGCCTACTATACCGTCCATGATACCGCTCAGATACCGGGTGCCGAGGCGCTGAAAGCGCAGCTTGGCGCGCGTCTGCCGGCGTATATGGTGCCGGCGGCCTATGTCATGCTGGCGCGCATTCCGCTGACCGCGAACGGTAAAGTAGATCGTAAGGCACTGCCGGAGCCGGATGAAGCCGCTTTTGCGCGCCAGCGCTATGAAGCACCGCTGGCGGGGGACGAAACGGCGCTGGCGGCGATGTGGCAGACGCTGCTGGGGGTTGAAAAAGTAAGCCGACAGGACGATTTCTTCGCGCTCGGCGGTCATTCGCTGCTGGCGGTACAGCTCATTTCGCGCCTTCGCAGTGAGTTAAACCGTGAGCTGCCGCTGGCGGAACTGTTTGCCCGTCCGGCTCTCAAGGATATGGCGGCCTCGCTCGGTACGGCCGGGAAGGGGGCGCTGTCGGCCATTGAACCGCTGGCGGCGGGCGAGATGCCGCCGCTGTCGCTGGCTCAGCAGCGGCTGTGGTTCCTGGCGCAGATGGACGAAGCAGCCGGTGCCGCCTATGTGATAGCGGGCGGGTTCCG
>NZ_JQHM01000040.1 GCF_000749845.1 Pectobacterium betavasculorum
CGGTCACCACGCGTGATAATGCAGGCAACCTCACCACTGCGAATACCACTCATACTTACGGCGTGGATACCGTGGCACCAGTAGCATCCATTACCATCGACGATGTCACCAGCGATAACGTGATTAATGCCAGCGAGTCCGGTCAGACGATTGCGGTCACCGGTAACGTGGATAATGACGTCAAGGCCGGTGATGCGGTGACGGTCACCGTTGGCAGCGAGACCTATCAGACCACGGTGAATGCCGATGGTAAAACCTGGAGCGTCAATGTGCCGGGTTCGGTGCTGGCCGCCAATGGTGAGGTGAGTGCGACGGTTACCACCCGCGATACCGCAGGCAATGTGACCACGGCCAATACCAGTCACGCTTATGGCGTGGATACCGATGCGCCAGCGGCCTCCATTACTATCGACGATGTGACCAGCGATAACGTGATTAACTTGGCCGAATCCGATCAGACGATTGCGGTCACCGGTCAGGTCGATAACGACGTGAAAGCGGGCGATGCGATTACCGTTACCGTCGGCACCGAGACCTATCAGACCACGGTGAATGCCGATGGCAAAACCTGGAGCGTGAATGTGCCGGGTTCAGTGCTGGGCGCCAATGGTGATGTCAGCGCCACGGTCACCACCCGCGATACCGCAGGCAATGTCACCACCGCCAATACCAGTCACGTTTATGACGTGGATACCGTCGCACCGACCGCGTCGATTACTATCGATAACGTCACCTCGGATAATGTGATTAATGCAGCCGAATCCGGTCAGACCATTGCGGTCACCGGTCAGGTCGATAATGACGTCAAAGCCGGTGATGCAGTGACAGTAACCGTCGGCACGGAAACGTATCAGACCACGGTGAATGCCGACGGCAAGACCTGGGGCGTGAATGTTCCCGGTGCTGTGCTGGCTGCTAATGGTGATGTGAGCGCCACCGTTACCACCCGCGATACCGCAGGCAACGTGACTACAGCGAATACCAGTCACGCTTACGGTGTCGATACCGTCGCACCGACCGCGTCGATAACTATCGACGATATCACCTCAGATAATGTGATTAACGCCAGCGAATCCGGCCAGACGATCTCTGTTACGGGTCAGGTGGGCAATGAGGTTCAGGCCGGTGATGCAGTGACAGTAACCGTCGGCACCGAGACCTATCAGACCACGGTGAATGCCGATGGCAAGACCTGGAGTGTCAATGTTCCGGGCTCTGTATTGGCCGCCAATGGCGACGTGAGTGCCACCGTCACCACCCGTGATACCGCAGGCAATGTGGCCACTGCGAACACTAACCATACCTACGGCGTGGATACGGTGGCACCAGTAGCATCGATCTCAATCGATAACGTCACCAGTGATAACGTCATCAATGCCAGCGAATCCGGCCAGGCCATTGCCGTCACCGGTAACGTTGATAACGACGTGAAAGCGGGTGATGCGATTACCGTTACCGTCGGCTCGGAAACTTATCAAACGACCGTGAATGCCGATGGCAAAACCTGGAGCGTCAATGTTCCGGGTTCTGTATTAGCTGCTAATGGTGATGTGAGCGCCACCGTCACCACCCGTGATACCGCAGGCAATGTCACTACAGCGAATACCAGCCATGCGTACAGCGTCGATACGGTTGCGCCCACCGCGACCATTACTATCGACGATATCACCTCAGATAACGTGATTAACGCCAGCGAGTCGGGTCAGACGATTGCGGTCACCGGTAACGTGGATAACGATGTTAAAGCGGGTGATACGGTGACAGTCACCGTCGGCAGCGAGACCTACCAGACCACGGTGAATGCCGACGGCAAGACCTGGAGCGTGAACGTTCCCGGTTCGGTGCTGGCCGCCAATGGTGATGTGAGTGCCACGGTCACCACCCGCGATACCGCAGGCAATGTCACCACTGCAAACTCTACTCACGCTTATGGCGTGGATACCGATGCGCCAGCGGCGTCGATTACTATCGACGATATCACCAGTGATAATGTGATTAACGCCACTGAATCCGGCCAGACGATCTCTGTTACGGGTCAGGTGGGCAATGAGGTTCAGGCCGGTGATGCGGTGACGGTCACCGTCGGCAGCGAGACCTACCAGACCACGGTCAATGCCGATGGCAAAACCTGGAGCG
>NZ_JQHM01000041.1 GCF_000749845.1 Pectobacterium betavasculorum
CGATACGATCCAACGCCATCCGCAGCGCTTCCTGGTCGAGTTCGCCGCTCAGCTTCAGGCCGCCGGCGACATGGTAGGCGGCGCTGGCGCGTGCCTCCAACTGGGTTAAAAACCACAGCCGCTGCTGAGAAAAAGAGAGGGGAATCGGCTCAGAGCGGTCGCAGCGCATCAGTGCCAGCGCCGGATCGTTTCGCTCTGCGCGCAGCCGTTCCAATAGAGCAACCCGCTGCGATACCGTCATTTGACCGAGATCGTCCGCCTTATTGTCGCTGTCCTTTACCGAATGCATTGAATCATCCACCTTAATACCTCCATTATTGCTTCAGCGCTGATCGAAAGAATCCTCTTTCGACATCAATGCATGAAGTTGCGTATCAATATGTTGCAAAAGTAGATCGGCCATTCTGTGCAGTTGAGGAACGGCGAAGACATCTTGTAGCGGCACCTCGATCATCAACCTATTTTTGATACGTGAAACGAGCTGAACAGCCAGCAGCGAGTGCCCGCCCAGAGCGAAAAAGTGATCCCGCCGCCCCACCCGCTCCACCTGCAGCAGTTCGCTCCACATGTCGGCCAGAATCTGCTCGACCTCACCCTGCGGCGGATCATATTCCTGACTGACATAGGATGCGGCATCCGGCGCGGGCAGCGCGTTGCGATCGAGCTTTCCGTTAGGGCTAACCGGGAAACGGCTCACCGGCACGTAGGCGGCTGGCACCATATATTCCGGCAGGCGGCTGGTGAGGTATTGGTGCAGCGTTTCAGCCTTACACGCCGCGTTTTCCTCGCCGTCCGGCAGAAAATAGGCCACCAGGCGACTGTTATCAGGATCATCTTCTCTCAGCACCACCAGCGACTGGGCGATACCAGCATAGGTGTTCAACTGAGCTTCAATCTCCTCCAGTTCGACCCGGAACCCGCGTATCTTGATCTGACGATCGCCGCGCCCCAGATAGGCGATAGTCCCATCCTCGTTCCAGCGGCCGATATCGCCCGTACGGTACATCCGCTGCTGAGGCTCATTCCCGGCAGGCAGCACAAAGGGATCGGGTAGGAAACGTTCGGCGGTCAGCACCGGATTATTGAGATAGCCGCAGGCCACCGCATCTCCGGCCAGATAGATCTCGCCGCTGACGCCGATCGGCACCGGCTGCTGCAAGGCATCAAGCAAATAGATGCGAGTATTGGCGATCGGGCGGCCGATAGACGGAAACCGAACCCACTCCTGCGCGGCTGACGGCAGGTCAAAACAGCTCGCCACATGGGTTTCGGTCGGCCCATAGTGGTTATACAGACGCACGTGGGAGAGCAACCCGGCGAACAATTGTTGAAGCGAGGCGGTAATAACCAACTGCTCCCCTGCGGTAATGATCTCCTGCAGAGCCGCTATCGGCTGAGTTTCGGTCTGCAACTGAGCCGCCAGCGCTTTGAGCGCTACATAAGGAAGATACAGCCGCTCTATCTGACGCTGGCGAATCAGCGCCGAGAGTTTGATCATATCCAGTCGGCTGGACTCATCAATCAGGACCAGCTCGCCGCCGAACAATAGTGTGCTGAAGATCTCCTGGAAAGAGACATCGAATCCTAGCGCCGCATACTGTAAGGTGCGCGGCGTCGTTTTTTCTTCCTGCGCCCGCCGCTGCCAATGCATCAGGTTGACCAATGCCCGATGCGGCATGGCCACGCCTTTGGGTTGACCGGTCGACCCCGAGGTGTAAATCACATAGGCCAACGGCGACACACTCAGCGGCGCGACGGGGTTATTCGTCGGCAACTGCGTCCATGCCTCAGTCAACCGTTCGGGCAACACTAACAGAATACGATCTTCGTCTGTGGGCAACCTCGGTGCCAACGACGCGTCGGTAATCAGCACCCGCGGCCGACCGTCATGCAACATGTAACGGATACGGTCGTCAGGGTAGGACGGGTCGATCGGCACATAGGCGCCGCCCGCCTTCAGCACCGCCAGCACCGCCACCACCATTTCCACGCCGCGCGGCAGGCAGATGGCCACCCGCATATCCGGCACCA
>NZ_JQHM01000042.1 GCF_000749845.1 Pectobacterium betavasculorum
ACCGTCGCACTCACATCGCCATTAGCAGCCAGCACCGCGCCCGGCACATTCACGCTCCAGGTCTTGCCATCGGCATTCACCGTGGTCTGGTAGGTCTCGCTGCCGACGGTTACTGTCACTGCATCACCGGCTTTGACGTCATTATCGACCTGACCGGTGACCGCAATCGTCTGACCCGATTCGCTGGCGTTAATCACGTTATCGCTGGTGATATCGTCGATAGTAATCGATGCAGTCGGTGCCACGGTATCCACACCGTAGGCGTGACTGGTATTCGCTGTAGTGACATTGCCTGCCGTATCACGGGTGGTGACCGTCGCACTCACCTCACCATTGGCGGCCAGCACCGCGCCCGGAACATTGACGCTCCAGGTTTTGCCATCGGCATTGACCGTGGTCTGGTAGGTCTCGGTGCCAACGGTAACGGTAATCGCATCACCGGCTTTGACGTCGTTATCAACCTGACCGGCCACCGCAATGGTCTGGCCGGATTCGGCTGCGTTAATCACGTTATCGCTGGTGATATCGTCGATAGTAATGGTCGCGGTGGGCGCAACCGTATCCACGCTGTACGCATGGCTGGTATTCGCTGTAGTGACATTGCCTGCGGTATCGCGGGTGGTGACCGTCGCACTGATATCGCCATTAGCAGCCAGCACTGAACCCGGCACATTGACGCTCCAGGTCTTGCCGTCGGCATTCACCGTGGTCTGATAGGTCTCGGCGCCGACGGTGACTGTCACCGTATCGCCCGCTTTCACGTCGTTATCCACGTTACCGGTGACCGCAATCGTCTGACCCGACTCGCTGGCATTAATCACGTTATCTGAGGTGATATCGTCGATAGTTATCGACGCGGTCGGTGCGACGGTATCCACGCCATAAGCGTGAGTAGAGTTTGCGGTGGTCACGTTACCCGCCGTGTCGCGGGTGGTGACGGTCGCCGAGATATCACCATTGGCGGCCAGCACCGAACCGGGAACGTTCACGCTCCAGGTCTTGCCATCGGCATTCACCGTGGTCTGGTAGGTCTCGGTGCCAACGGTAACGGTAATCGCATCACCCGCTTTAACATCGTTATCCACGTTACCGGTGACCGCAATCGTCTGGCCGGATTCGGCTGCGTTAACCACGTTATCGCTGGTCACATCGTCGATAGTAATGGAGGCCGCTGGCGCATCTGTATCCACGCCATAAGCGTGACTGGTATTGGCCGTGGTCACATTGCCTGCGGTATCGCGGGTGGTAACCGTCGCACTCACATCGCCATTAGCAGCCAGCACCGCGCCCGGCACATTCACGCTCCAGGTCTTGCCATCGGCATTCACCGTGGTCTGGTAGGTCTCGCTGCCGACGGTTACTGTCACTGCATCAC
>NZ_JQHM01000043.1 GCF_000749845.1 Pectobacterium betavasculorum
CGGTGACTGTCACCGCGTCACCAACCTTGACGTCATTATCGACCTTGCCGGTGACCGCAATCGTCTGACCCGACTCGCTGGCATTAATCACGTTATCTGAGGTGACATCGTCGATAGTAATCGACGCCGCTGGCGCCACCGTATCGACGCCATAAGCGTGAGTAGAGTTTGCAGTGGTGACATTGCCTGCGGTATCGCGGGTGGTGACGGTGACCGTCGCACTCACCTCACCATTGGCGGCCAGCACCGCGCCCGGAACATTCACGCTCCAGGTCTTGCCATCCGCATTCACCGTGGTCTGGTAGGTCTCGGTGCCGACGGTAACGGTAATCGCATCATCGGCCTTGACGTCGTTATCGACCTGACCGGTGACCGCAATCGTCTGACCCGATTCACTGGCGTTAATCACGTTATCACTGGTGATATCGTCGATAGTAATGGTCGCGGTGGGCGCAACCGTATCCACGCCATAAGCGTGACTGGTATTGGCGGTAGTGACGTTACCCGCCGTGTCGCGAGTGGTAACGGTAGCACTCACCTCACCATTGGCGGCCAGCACCGAACCCGGCACATTGACGCTCCAGGTTTTACCGTCGGCATTCACGGTCGTTTGATAAGTTTCCGTGCCGACGGTGACGGTAATCGCATCACCCGCTTTAACATCGTTATCGACCTGACCGGTGACGGCAATGGTCTGGCCGGACTCGCTGGCGTTAATCACGTTATCGCTGGTGATATCGTCGATAGTAATGGAGGCGGTGGGCGCAACCGTATCCACGCCGTAAGCGTGACTGGTATTGGCCGTCGTCACGTTACCCGCGGTATCGCGGATGGTAACCGTGGCGCTGACATCGCCATTAGCGGCCAGCACTGAACCGGGAACGTTCACGCTCCAGGTTTTGCCATCCGCATTCACCGTGGTCTGGTAGGTCTCGGCACCGACGGTAACGGTAATCGCATCACCCGCTTTCACGTCGTTATCCACGTTACCGGTGACCGCAATCGTCTGACCGGACTCGCTGGCGTTAATCATGTTATCTGAGGTGATATCGTCGATAGTAATCGATGCCACTGGCGCCACCGTATCCACGCCGTAAGTATGAGTGGTATTGGCGGTGGTCACATTGCCTGCGGTATCACGGGTGGTGACCGTCGCACTCACATCACCATTGGCCGCTAATACAGAGCCCGGCACATTGACGCTCCAGGTTTTGCCATCGGCATTGACCGTGGTCTGGTAGGTCTCGCTGCCGACGGTGACCGTCACCGCATCACCGGCCTGAACCTCATTGCCCACCTGACCCGTAACAGAGATCGTCTGGCCGGA
>NZ_JQHM01000044.1 GCF_000749845.1 Pectobacterium betavasculorum
TGTCTAAAGAAAAATTTGAACGTACAAAACCGCACGTTAACGTCGGTACTATCGGCCACGTTGACCATGGTAAAACAACGCTGACCGCTGCAATCACTACCGTTCTGGCTAAAACCTACGGTGGTAGCGCGCGTGCATTCGACCAGATCGATAACGCACCAGAAGAGAAAGCACGTGGTATCACCATCAACACGTCTCACGTTGAATACGATACCCCGTCTCGCCACTACGCGCACGTTGACTGCCCAGGACACGCCGACTATGTGAAAAACATGATCACCGGTGCTGCCCAGATGGATGGCGCGATCCTGGTTGTTGCAGCGACTGACGGCCCGATGCCTCAGACCCGTGAGCACATCCTGCTGGGTCGTCAGGTTGGCGTTCCTTTCATCATCGTGTTCCTGAACAAATGTGACATGGTTGATGACGAAGAACTGCTGGAACTGGTTGAGATGGAAGTGCGTGAACTGCTGTCTCAGTACGACTTCCCAGGCGACGACACCCCAGTGGTTCGTGGTTCTGCTCTGAAAGCGCTGGAAGGCGAAGCTGAGTGGGAAGCCAAAATCATCGAACTGGCAGGCTACCTGGATTCTTATATCCCAGAACCAGAGCGTGCGATTGACAAGCCGTTCCTGCTGCCAATCGAAGACGTATTCTCCATCTCCGGTCGTGGTACGGTTGTTACCGGTCGTGTAGAGCGCGGTATCGTTAAAGTCGGCGAAGAAGTTGAAATCGTTGGTATCAAAGATACGGCGAAATCGACCTGTACCGGCGTAGAAATGTTCCGCAAACTGCTGGACGAAGGTCGTGCAGGCGAGAACGTTGGTGTTCTGCTGCGTGGTATCAAGCGTGAAGAAATCGAGCGTGGTCAGGTACTGGCCAAGCCGGGTTCAATCAAGCCACACACCCAGTTCGAATCAGAAGTATATATCCTGAGCAAAGATGAAGGCGGCCGTCATACTCCGTTCTTCAAAGGCTACCGTCCTCAGTTCTACTTCCGTACCACTGACGTAACGGGCACCATCGAACTGCCAGAAGGCGTAGAGATGGTAATGCCGGGCGACAACATCAAAATGGTTGTTACCCTGATCCACCCAATCGCGATGGATGACGGTTTGCGTTTTGCAATCCGTGAAGGCGGCCGTACTGTAGGCGCGGGCGTTGTTGCTAAAGTTATCGCTTAATCGCTGATAA
>NZ_JQHM01000046.1 GCF_000749845.1 Pectobacterium betavasculorum
TTAATCACGTTATCGCTGGTGACATCGTCGATGGTAATGGATGCTACTGGTGCCACGGTATCCACGCCGTAAGTATGAGTGGTATTCGCAGTGGTGAGGTTGCCTGCATTATCACGCGTGGTGACCGAGGCACTCACCTCGCCATTGGCGGCCAGCACAGCACCGGGAACATTGACGCTCCAGGTCTTACCATCCGCATTCACCGTGGTCTGGTAGGTCTCGGTGCCGACGGTAACGGTAATCGCATCGCCCGCTTTAACATCGTTATCGACCTGACCGATGACCGCAATCGTCTGGCCGGACTCGGCTGTGTTAACCACGTTATCGCTGGTGATATCGTCGATAGTAATCGACGCCGCTGGCGCATCGGTATCCACGCCGTAAGCGTGAGTAGAGTTTGCAGTGGTCACGTTACCCGCCGTATCGCGCGTGGTGACCGTGGCGCTGACATCGCCATTGGCGGCCAGCACCGAACCCGGCACATTGACGCTCCAGGTCTTGCCATCGGCATTCACCGTGGTCTGGTAGGTCTCGGTGCCGACGGTGACCGTCACCGCATCATCGGCCTGAACCTCATTGCCTACCTGACCCGTAACAGAGATCGTCTGGCCGGATTCGGCCGCGTTAATCACGTTATCTGACGTCACATCGTCGATGCTAATCGATGCTACTGGCGCCACCGTATCCACGCCGTAAGCGTGACTGGTATTCGCCGTCGTCACATTACCTGCGGTATCACGCGTGGTGACCGTCGCGGAGACATCGCCATTGGCGGCCAGCACCGCGCCCGGCACATTCACGCTCCAGG
>NZ_JQHM01000047.1 GCF_000749845.1 Pectobacterium betavasculorum
CATTAGCAGCTAATACAGAACCCGGAACATTGACGCTCCAGGTTTTGCCATCGGCATTGACCGTAGTCTGATAGGTCTCGCTGCCGACGGTTATCGTCACCGTATCACCGGCTTTGACGTCGTTATCGACCTGACCGGTGACCGCAATCGACTGACCCGACTCGCTGGCATTGATGACATTATCTGACGTGACATCGTCGATTGAGATCGACGCCACTGGCGCATCGGTATCGACGCCATAAGCGTGAGTAGAGTTTGCAGTGGTGACATTGCCCGCCGTGTCGCGCGTGGTGACCGTCGCACTCACATCGCTATTCGCCGCTAATACAGCACCGGGAACATTCACGCTCCAGGTCTTGCCATCGGTATTGACCGTAGTCTGGTAGGTCTCGCTGCCGACGGTGACCGTCACCGTATCACCGGCCTGAACCTCATTGCCCACCTGACCCGTAACAGAGATCGTCTGGCCGGATTCGGCCGCGTTAATCACGTTATCTGACGTCACATCGTCGATGCTAATCGATGCTACTGGCGCCACCGTATCCACGCCGTAAGCGTGAGTAGAGTTTGCAGTGGTGACATTGCCTGCGGTATCGCGCGTGGTAACCGTCGCACTGATATCGCCATTGGCCGCTAATACAGAACCCGGCACATTGACGCTCCAGGTTTTACCATCGGCATTCACGGTCGTTTGATAAGTTTCCGAGCCGACGGTAACGGTAATCGCATCGCCCGCTTTCACGTCATTATCTACGTTACCGGTCACCGCAATGGTCTGGCCCGATTCGCTGGCGTTAA
>NZ_JQHM01000048.1 GCF_000749845.1 Pectobacterium betavasculorum
TGGTCGCTTTTACCTGCGCCAGCAAGGCACCCACCGATGCCTCGCCGTCCACCCGGTTGCGCAGCGCCAGCGTATTGACAAAGAAACCGATCAGCGGCTCCAGCTCGGTGCGGGTACGCCCGGCCACTGGCGAGCCGACCACGATGTCATCCTGTCCGCTCAGGCGATAGAGCAACAGCGTCCAGCCGGCGAGCAGCGTCATATACAGCGTGGCACCATGACGCGCCGCCAGCGCTTTCAGCCCGGAGGTCAACTGCGCATCGAGTGTAAAATCGATGTATCCGCCAGCATAGTTTTGTACTGCTGGCCGAGGTCGGTCGGTTGGTAATGCCAACATCGGCGGCGTTTGCCGCAACTGTTCACGCCAGTACGCAAGCTGCGCCTGAATCGGCGCAGTAGTCACCACACGCCGCTGCCAGGCGGCGTAGTCCGCATACTGAATGGCCAGCGGTGCCAGCGGATCCTGCTGTTGCCGACTGAACGCCCGGTACAGTTCGCCCAGCTCCCGCATAAAGCAGCCGAGCGACCAGCCGTCAGCGACGATATGGTGCATCGTCACCAGCAGTACCTGCTCGCGCTCGTCCAACTGTATCAGCCGACCGCGGATCGGCGGCCCTTGCTGCAAATCGAAGGGCGCGGCGGCCTCTTCATCGGCAAGCTGACGCAGCTCATCGGATGCCGCAGGCCGCCCGCGCAGGTCGTGCACGGCGAGCGCAAAAGGTGCCGGTTCATCAATCTGCTGCCACGGCACGCCCTCCATCTCGACAAACCGCGTACGCAGCGCCTCATGACGCACG
>NZ_JQHM01000049.1 GCF_000749845.1 Pectobacterium betavasculorum
TGGTCGCTTTTACCTGCGCCAGCAAGGCACCCACCGATGCCTCGCCGTCCACCCGGTTGCGCAGCGCCAGCGTATTGACAAAGAAACCGATCAGCGGCTCCAGCTCGGTGCGGGTACGCCCGGCCACCGGCGAGCCGACCACGATGTCATCCTGTCCGCTCAGGCGATAGAGCAGCAGCGTCCAGCCGGCGAGCAGCGTCATATACAGCGTGGCACCATGACGCGCCGCCAGCGCTTTCAGCCCGGAGGTCAACTGCGCATCGAGTGTAAAGTCGATACGTCCGCCCACATAATCCTGCACTGCCAGCCGCGGCCGATCGGTCGGCAGCTCTAACAGCGGTGGCACATCCGCCAATTGCTCACGCCAGTAGCCGAGCTGCGCCTGTAGTTCCTCTCCCTGCATCCAACGCCGCTGCCAGGCGGCGTAGTCCGCATACTGAATGGCCAGCGGTGCCAGCGGATCCGGCTGTTGCCGGCTGAACGCCCGGTACAGTTCGCCCAGCTCCCGCATAAAGCAGCCGAGCGACCAGCCGTCAGCGACGATATGGTGCATCGTCACCAGCAGTACCTGCTCGCGCTCGTCCAACTGTATCAGCCGGCCGCGGATCGGCGGCCCTTGCTGCAAATCGAAGGGCGCGGCGGCCTCTTCATCGGCAAGCTGACGCAGCTTATCGGATGCCGCAGGCCGCCCGCGCAGGTCGTGCACGGCGAGCGCAAAAGGTGCCGGTTCATCAATCTGCTGCCACGGCACGCCCTCCATCTCGACAAACCGCGTACGCAGCGCCTCATGACGCACG
>NZ_JQHM01000050.1 GCF_000749845.1 Pectobacterium betavasculorum
CACTCAGGGTATAGTCGCCGTTGGTTAACGCCTGAAGGACATCCGCAGGGATGGTGACTTTCCAGGATCCGTCGGCGGCCACAGTCCCGGTGTAGGTCATGCCGTTGAGGGTAACGGAAACGGTCTGTCCGGCCTCGGACGCTGAGGTACTGCCCAGCAGATCCAGTGCCGATTGCAGTTCATCGGCGGTCAGCAGGTCATCCCCGGTCAGAGCCTCAAGTGTCAGCGTCGGCGCGGTGGTATCGACCGTGAGCGTGCGTGTCAGGGTGGCGACATTGCCTGCAACATCGGTGAGGGTGGCGCGTACAAGGTATTCACCGTCGTTCAGGGTCTGTAAATCGGCGGCAGGCAAGGTCAGGCTCCAGTGCCCGTCGCTGCCGATGGTGGCGGTGTAGGTTTTGCCGTTCAACGAGACCGTCACTGTACGGCCAGCCTCGCTGAGGGAAGCGGTTCCGCTCAGGCGTTGATCGCGTGCGCCTTCATCGGCGTTCAGAATATTGTCGTCGGCAATGGCGCTGAGCGTGAGCGCGGCAGGGCTGAAGCTGACGGTAACCTGTGTCGTGGTGCTGGCCTGATTACCGGCGATATCCGTCACGGTGACTGTGAGCGGGTTTTCACCCTGTGGCAAGGCGCGTAAATCGTCGGAGGGCAGCGTAATGTGCCAGTTGCCATTGGCGTCGACGGTGCCCGTGTAGGTTTTACCGCCCAGCGTGAGGGTCACCTGCTGTCCGCTGCCGGTAAT
>NZ_JQHM01000051.1 GCF_000749845.1 Pectobacterium betavasculorum
GCCTGTCACTGAGTCTGGCGAGTGCGTTGCCGGATATCGATTTTGGCGCGGTGCTCGACCAGCCGTGCGAGCTGATGATTTGGTATGAAGGTGAATTGAAGCGTCGTGTCAGCGGCATTATCAGTGGGTTCACGCAGGGCGATACCGGATTCCGGCGCACGCGCTATCAGGCGGAAGTGCGTCCGGCGCTGTGGCGGCTGGGGCTGCGTACCAACGCCCGCATTTTTCAGGCGCAGAAGCCGGACGCGATTATCGGCGCGTTGCTGGAAGAGGCGGGTATTACCGACTACGCCTTTGCACTGCGCCATGAGCACGCGGTGCGGGAATACTGCGTGCAGTATCGGGAAAGCGACCTGGCCTTTATCACCCGTCTGGCGGCGGAAGAGGGATTGTACTTCTTCCACGAGTACGAGGAAGGTAAGCATCGGGTAGTGTTTGCCGACGATGCGGGGGCGCTGACCAAAGGCCCCGAGCTGTTCTTCAATCTGGCCACGCAGGGGCTGAGCGAGGGCGAATATATTCGACGCTTCCACTACGCGGAGCGGGTGAGCACGGCGGAAGTCGAGCTGAAAGACTACAGCTTCAAGACACCAGCTTACGGCCTGTCGCACAAGAAGATGAGCGGCGAGCTGGCACACCAGCGTGAAAGCTATCAGCATTACGACTATCCGGGGCGCTATAAAC
>NZ_JQHM01000052.1 GCF_000749845.1 Pectobacterium betavasculorum
CGGCTGTTCGTCGTCACTTTATAGCGCGTCTGATTCGCGGCTTTCAGACCGCACTGTTTCATCAAACGACTGATGCGGCTTTTACCGTGAAAACGCTGCTCATCGCGTAAATCACTTTGCAGACGACGGATACCGTAAGTTCCCCGACTGTCGTGATGCAACTGAATCAACCGCTGGCTCAGGATGTCATTAGACAACTGCCGTTGACTGGGTGTTCGGTTGCTCCATGACTGGTAACCCCGCGTGCTGACATTGAGCAACAGGCAAATTTGTTTCACCGTATGGAAAGCCGATAACTGAGCGACCATGGCGTATCTTAGCGGCTTTCCCGCGCAAAGAACGCCGCCGCTTTTTTCAGGATTAGCTTATCCTCTTCCAGTTCGGCGATTTTGGCTTTAAGGCGGCGAATTTCCAGCTCTTGTTCGGAAAGCAGGGCGTGTTGGAAAAAGCGGCATCCGCCTTATCCTGATAGCGTTTTTTCCGGTTGTAGAGGGTGTTCTCTTTGATATCAAGCTCCTGTGCCAGACGGGCAACAGACTTGCCGCTTTCGAGCAGTAACGCCACGGCTCTGCGCTTGAACTCCGGGGGATATTGTTGTCT
>NZ_JQHM01000053.1 GCF_000749845.1 Pectobacterium betavasculorum
ATAATGACGTCAAAGCCGGTGATGCAGTGACAGTAACCGTCGGCACCGAGACCTACCAGACCACGGTGAATGCCGATGGCAAAACCTGGAGCGTGAATGTGCCGGGCGCGGTGCTGGCCGCCAATGGCGATATCAGTGCTACCGTCACCACCCGTGACACGGCGGGTAACGTGACCACCGCAGACTCTACTCATGCTTATGGCGTCGATACCGATGCGCCAGCGGCGTCGATAACCATCGACGATATCACGTCAGATAACGTGATTAACGCCAGCGAGTCGGGTCAGTCGATTGCGGTGACAGGTCAGGTCGGCGATGAAGTTAAAGCCGGTGATGCGATTACCGTAACCGTCGGCAACGAGACCTACCAGACCACGGTGAGTGCCGACGGCAAGACCTGGAGCGTCAATGTTCCGGGATCGGTACTGGCCGCCAATGGCGATGTCTCCGCGACGGTCACCACGCGTGATAATGCAGGCAACCTCACCACTGCGAATACCACTCATACTTACGGCGTGGATACCGTGGCACCAGTAGCATCCATTACCATCGACGATGTCACCAGCGATAACGTGATTAA
>NZ_JQHM01000054.1 GCF_000749845.1 Pectobacterium betavasculorum
GGCATGCCGGTTCAGTGCGTCATAGCTGAGCGATTGCTCGCCACACACCAGCGCCACCGCCTGCGGCGCACGGCGCACCTGGGCTTCGAACTGCTGGTGCAGGCACAGGCTGACCGGCTCGGCCTGGGTCTGATTCCAGTCGTACAGCACCTGCCGGCGCTCGGCGTCGGCCAGCAGCGGCAACTGCGCCAACGGCCGTGCTTCGTCGTTTACCATTGCGTGCAGCAGCATCCGCCAGTGCGACACCATACGGGCCACCGTCGAACGGTCAAACAAGCTAACGGCAAACTCCAGGCTGCCGGAAAGGGCCGCGCCCTTCTCTTCAAGCGACAAGAGTAGATCGAATTTGGCGCTCACCTGTTCGGCGGTGAAAGATTCAGCCTGTAGCCCATCCAGTTGCAAGGCGTCATCCGGCGAGCTCTGCCACGCCAGCATGGTTTGGAACAGTGGGTTATGCGACAGGCTGCGCGTCGGGTTAAGCGCCTCCACCAGTTGTTCAAACGGCACATCCTGATGCGCCTGCGCCGCCAGCGTGGTCGCTTTTACCTGCGCCAGCAAGGCACCCACCGATGCCT
>NZ_JQHM01000055.1 GCF_000749845.1 Pectobacterium betavasculorum
GAATGCGCCCGCGGTTGGTCAGTTGCTGGGCTTCAAACGTCAGGCGGTCCGCCTGCGCGTTGCCGTCGTTTGCCACCGTCGCCGCACGCAATACCGCAATACCCTGCGACAGGAGTTTCCCATTCTGCTGATTAGTCAGGCCGTTGGCGGCGGTCAATGACAACGCAGTGAGACCAAAAATCTGCCCGCTGTTGGTCAGATCAGCGGCCTGCAGCGTGATGTCGCCCGCCTGCCACTGCCCGTGATTCTCAACTTGATCTGCCGTCAGCGTGCTGCTGCCCTGACTCAGCCATTTGCCCTGATTGCGTGCCGTATTCGCAATTGCCAGCGTCAGTGCATCCACGCCCAGCATCTTGCCATGGTTTTCCAGAGTCCCGGCGTCTACCGTCAACGCCCGTGCTTCCAGCGTACCCTGTTGATCAATATGGTTCGCCACCACGCCCAGCGTGGTGCTGCCGCTGATAAGTCCGCGGTTATCCAGTTTATTACGCACATTCAGTTGCAGATCCT
>NZ_JQHM01000056.1 GCF_000749845.1 Pectobacterium betavasculorum
TCCTCGTGCTGCGATTATTTGAGAGACTCATTGACAGACTGATGCATCACGACCCACCCGAAGGCAGTCCTGCATGTTCAGCTGTCATGTTTCAATTTTCAGCTTGTTCCAGATTGTTAAAGAGCAAAACATCGCAGTGCACCCAAGCAGGTACACTCTGATGTTTTTTATCATACCGAGTAGTGATGGTGGAGCTATGCGGGATCGAACCGCAGACCTCCTGCGTGCAAGGCAGGCGCTCTCCCAGCTGAGCTATAACCCCGTCTCTACTTACAGTTACCTTAGATACCACTCATGGAAGAGTTGGTAGGCCTGAGTGGACTTGAACCACCGACCTCACCCTTATCAGGGGTGCGCTCTAACCACCTGAGCTACAAGCCTATTAAGGTATTTCTGCTCGTTATTTTCATCAGACAATCTGTGTGAGCACTTCACGCAACACACATCTTTTTGGTAAGGAGGTGATCCAACCGCAGGTTCCCCTACGGTTACCTTGTTACGACTTCACCCCAGTCATGAATCACAAAGTGGTAAGCGCCCTCCCGAAGGTTAAGCTACCTACT
>NZ_JQHM01000057.1 GCF_000749845.1 Pectobacterium betavasculorum
TAGCTGAGCGATTGCTCGCCACACACCAGCGCCACCGCCTGCGGCGCACGGCGCACCTGGGCTTCGAACTGCTGGTGCAGGCACAGGCTGACCGGCTCGGCCTGGATCTGATTCCAGTCGTACAGCACCTGCCGGCGCTCGGCGTCGGCCAGCAGCGGCAACTGCGCCAACGGCCGTGCGTCGTCGTTTACCATTGCGTGCAGCAGCATCTTCAAATAGCCGGCATAACGTTCTACCGTTGCGCGATTGAACAAGCTGCTGGCATATTCAATATTACCGGCGATGGCGATCTGCTGTTCGCCCAGCGAGAGCAGCAGATCGCACTTGGCGCTAAACTGTTCGCCGGCATAAGGCTCCGCCTGTAACCCATCCAGTTGCAAGGCGTCATCCGGCGAGCTCTGCCACGCCAGCATGGTTTGGAACAGCGGGTTATGCGACAGGCTGCGCGTCGGGTTAAGCGCCTCCACCAGTTGTTCAAACGGCACATCCTGATGCGCCTGCGCCGCCAGCGTGGTCGCTTTTACCTGCGCCAGCAAGGCACCCACCGATGCCT
>NZ_JQHM01000058.1 GCF_000749845.1 Pectobacterium betavasculorum
CCTGTTCGTCAATACGCTGGTGCTGCGCTGCCGGATAGCGGACGGCGCGACGGTGGGCGAGTTGCTGGCGCAGGTAAAAGCGACCACGCTGGCGGCGCAGGCGCATCAGGATCTGCCGTTCGAACAGTTGGTGGAGGCGCTGAATCCGGTGCGGAGTCTGGCGCACAGTCCGCTGTTCCAGACCATGCTGGCCTGGCAGAACGCGGCTGGGGAAACCCTGCGGCTCGGCGAGCTACAAGGAGAATTGTTCGCTTCCGAGCAGGTGACGGCGCAGTTCGATCTGTCGCTGGCGCTGGGCGAATGCGGCGATCGGATCGAGGGCGGCATCGAGTATGCCAGCAGCCTGTTCGACCGGGAAACGGTGACGCGCTACGTTGAACACTGGCAGGTGCTGCTGCGGGCGATGGCGCGGGATGCGGCGCAGGAAATCGCCCGGCTGCCGCTGCTGTCCGATGCTCAACGCCGTCAGGTGCTGTATGACTGGAACGAGACACGCACGGACTACCCGCGGGAACAGGGGATCCATCAGCTATTC
>NZ_JQHM01000059.1 GCF_000749845.1 Pectobacterium betavasculorum
CCTGTTCGTCAATACGCTGGTGCTGCGCTGCCGGATAGCGGACGGCGCGACGGTGGGCGAGTTGCTGGCGCAGGTAAAAGCGACCACGCTGGCGGCGCAGGCGCATCAGGATCTGCCGTTCGAACAGCTGGTGGAGGCGCTGAATCCGGTGCGGAGTCTGGCGCACAGCCCGCTGTTCCAGACCATGCTGGCCTGGCAGGAAGATAATGGGCCGGCTTTGGCGCTGCAAGGAGTGCGAGCTACACCTTTTACCACCAGTCAGGTAACGGCCAAGTTCGATCTATTGTTGGCGCTAGAGGCGGTAGGCGATCGGATTGAGGGCAGTATCGAGTATGCCAGCAGCCTGTTCGACCGGAAGACGGTGGAGCGTTATGTCGGTTATCTGCAGCGTTTGCTGCGGGCGATGGTGCGGGATGCGGCGCAGGAAATCGCCCGGCTGCCGCTGCTGTCCGATGCTCAACGCCGTCAGGTGCTGTATGACTGGAACGAGACACGCACGGACTACCCGCGGGAACAGGGGATCCATCAGCTATTC
>NZ_JQHM01000060.1 GCF_000749845.1 Pectobacterium betavasculorum
GGCTTTGTTGAATAAATCAGATTTGAGGCGAGCCTTCCTGTAACAGGCCACTCTTCAGGCAATAAGTACACTTGCAGGCATGCCAGCCTTCGTCATTTTGTTCAGCGCACGAACCATGGCCAAAGCCTCTGCCACCTGGCCGTCGTAGTCCCGTAGCGTCAGCGAACCACCGAACAGCTGCTTTACTCTGTACATTGCCGTTTCGGCTATTGAGCGACGATTATAATCTGTTGTCCATTTCCACCGGGCATTGCTCCCGCTCAGTCGTTGATTAGCCACTGCACGGTTTCGGTCTGCATATTCACCTGACCAGTAACCTGCGCCTTTCCGGGAAGGGATAAGTGCGCTGATTTTCTTGCGCCGCAGCTCGTCGTGGCATAACCGTGTGTCGTAAGCCCCGTCTGCCGCCGCAGACTTTATTTTCCGGTGGGTCTGTCGAATAAGACCAGGGAAGGCTTCTGCATCGGTCACATTGTTTAGTGACAGGTCTGCGCAGATGATTTCATGTGTTTTTGCATCAACTGCCAGATGC
>NZ_JQHM01000061.1 GCF_000749845.1 Pectobacterium betavasculorum
GAAGTCGAGCTGAAAGACTACAGCTTCAAGACACCAGCTTACGGCCTGTCGCACAAGAAGATGAGCGGCGAGCTGGCACACCAGCGTGAAAGCTATCAGCATTACGACTATCCGGGGCGCTATAAACAAGACCCGAGCGGCAAGGCGTTCAGCGACTATCGTCTGGATGCGCTGCGGTCAGGCGCGGTAACCAGCGAAGGGGAATCCAACTGTGCGGGGCTGATGCCGGGCAATACCTTTACCCTGACGGAGCACCCGAATGCAACGTTGAATGCGGTGTGGCAGACGGTGAGCGTGACGCACGTCGGGCAGCAGCCGCAGGCGCTGGAAGAGGAAAGCGGCGGCGAACCGACGACGATGAGCAACAGCTTTGCGGTGGTGAAAGGCACAACGACATGGCGTGCCGCGATGCCGTACAAACCGATGGTGGACGGCCCACAAATCGCCACGGTGGTGGGGCCAGCGGATGAAGAGATTTACTGCGACCAGCACGGCCGCGTGAAGCTGCAATTCCCGTGGGACAGATAC
>NZ_JQHM01000062.1 GCF_000749845.1 Pectobacterium betavasculorum
AAATTCATTACGAATAAACAGTTTTAATTCTTTGAGCATCGCTGACGAGTTCAGCAAATCAAACAAATCTTAAATTGAAGAGTTTGATCATGGCTCAGATTGAACGCTGGCGGCAGGCCTAACACATGCAAGTCGAGCGGCAGCGGGAAGTAGCTTGCTACTTTGCCGGCGAGCGGCGGACGGGTGAGTAATGTCTGGGAAACTGCCTGATGGAGGGGGATAACTACTGGAAACGGTAGCTAATACCGCATAACGTCTTCGGACCAAAGAGGGGGACCTTCGGGCCTCTTGCCATCGGATGTGCCCAGATGGGATTAGCTAGTAGGCGGGGTAATGGCCCACCTAGGCGACGATCCCTAGCTGGTCTGAGAGGATGACCAGCCACACTGGAACTGAGACACGGTCCAGACTCCTACGGGAGGCAGCAGTGGGGAATATTGCACAATGGGCGCAAGCCTGATGCAGCCATGCCGCGTGTGTGAAGAAGGCCTTCGGGTTGTAAAGCACTTTCAGCGGGGAGGAAGGCA
>NZ_JQHM01000063.1 GCF_000749845.1 Pectobacterium betavasculorum
CCATTGGCGGCCAGCACCGCGCCCGGCACATTCACGCTCCAGGTTTTGCCATCGGCATTCACCGTGGTCTGGTAGGTCTCGGTGCCGACGGTTACTGTCACTGCATCACCGGCTTTGACGTCATTATCGACCTGACCGGTGACCGCAATCGTCTGACCCGATTCGCTGGCGTTAATCACGTTATCTGAGGTGATATCGTCGATAGTAATGGTCGCGGTGGGCGCAACCGTATCGACGCTGTACGCATGGCTGGTATTCGCTGTAGTCACGTTGCCTGCGGTATCACGCGTAGTGACCGTCGCACTCACATCGCCATTAGCAGCCAGCACTGAACCGGGAACATTCACGCTCCAGGTCTTGCCATCGGCATTCACCGTGGTCTGATAGGTCTCGCTGCCGACGGTGACTGTCACCGCGTCACCAACCTTGACGTCATTATCGACCTTGCCGGTGACCGCAATCGTCTGACCCGACTCGCTGGCATTAATCACGTTATCTGAGGTGACATCGTCGATAGTAATCGACGC
>NZ_JQHM01000064.1 GCF_000749845.1 Pectobacterium betavasculorum
TCCTCGTGCTGCGATTATTTGAGAGACTCATTGACAGACTGATGCATCACGACCCACCCGAAGGCAGTCCTGCATGTTCAGCTGTCATGTTTCAATTTTCAGCTTGTTCCAGATTGTTAAAGAGCAATATCGTAAACATGACTCCGAAGGATCATCTTTACGATATTCGGTGATAATGTCTTTCACTCATTATCGGATTGGCGTCCCCAAGGGGATTCGAACCCCTGTTACAGCCGTGAAAGGGCAGTGTCCTAGGCCTCTAGACGATGGGGACACGAAAAATCCGTACCGAATTAAAAATCCGGCACTATCGCGTCAGCATGAGTCTACACTCATGACATCAACAGGTGCGCTTGCTCAGTATTTTCATCAGACAATCTGTGTGAGCACTTCACTCAACACACATCTTTTTGGTAAGGAGGTGATCCAACCGCAGGTTCCCCTACGGTTACCTTGTTACGACTTCACCCCAGTCATGAATCACAAAGTGGTAAGCGCCCTCCCGAAGGTTAAGCTACCTACT
>NZ_JQHM01000065.1 GCF_000749845.1 Pectobacterium betavasculorum
AAGCCCAGCAGCCGCTGACCATTAACGGCACCACTGCCCATATCGCCGCCGGACAAACCGTTACCCTGACGCTGAATGGCAAAGCCTACACCGCCACCGTTGGCAGCGACGGCCACTGGTCTGTCACGCTTCCTCCCGCCGATCTTCAGGTGCTGGCCGATGGACAAACCCTCATTACCGCCAGCGTGCCGGGAATTAGCGGGACAGTGTCAGCCGAACACACGCTGTCGGTGCTGATTAATACCCTGCCACAGGCCACCCTCGATCTGCCGTTTGGCGACGGTGTTTTGGACACGACAGAGGCCGGACAAAACCAGATTATCCGCGGTTCAACCGGTATTACCGGCAGCGGACAGCAGGTGACCCTCACGCTGGGCGGTAAAACCTACACGGGCACCGTCGACGCCAATGGCAACTGGCACATTACGCTGCCCTCCGACGATTTACGCGCCTTGCCACAGGGTG
>NZ_JQHM01000066.1 GCF_000749845.1 Pectobacterium betavasculorum
TGACCATTAACGGCACCACTGCCCATATCGCCGCCGGACAAACCGTTACCCTGACGCTGAATGGCAAAGCCTACACCGCCACCGTTGGCAGCGACGGCCACTGGTCTGTCACCCTTCCTCCCGCCGATCTTCAGGCGCTGGCCGATGGACAAACCCTCATTACCGCCAGCGTGCCGGGAATTAGCGGGACAGTGTCAGCCGAACACACGCTGTCGGTGCTGATTAATACCCTGCCACAGGCCACCCTCGATCTGCCATTTGGCGACGGTGTTTTGGACACGACAGAGGCCGGACAAAACCAGATTATCCGCGGTTCAACCGGCATTACCGGCAGCGGACAGCAGGTGACCCTCACGCTGGGCGGTAAAACCTACACGGGCACCGTCGACGCCAATGGCAACTGGCACATTACGCTGCCCTCCGACGATTTACGCGCCTTGCCACAGGGTG
>NZ_JQHM01000067.1 GCF_000749845.1 Pectobacterium betavasculorum
GTTGTCGACACCCCGATGGGCGAACGCTGGTTTTACCGTTACGACCCGTTCGGGCGACGTACCGGCAAACGCTGTGAGCAGACACAGGACGATATCCGCTACCTGTGGGACGGCGACCACATCGCCGAGGTGCGGCATTATCGCAACGGTGAACGCGTTGCCCATCGCCACTGGGTACACAACGGCTGGGAACTGCTGGTCCAGCAGCGGCAGGATAACCACGGACGCTGGGAAACCGATTTTGTCACCAGCAGCCAGAACGGTGAACCGCAGGCAGTCTTTAATCCGCAAGGCGAACTTCGCTGGCAGGCACCCAAAAGCACCCTCTGGGGTCAGCGACGCAGCAATTATGCAGACCCTGCCGACCCCGGACTCGGCTTTGCCGGACAGTACCGTGACAGCGAAAGCGGGCTATGTTATAACCGTTTTCGGTACTATGATCCGA
>NZ_JQHM01000068.1 GCF_000749845.1 Pectobacterium betavasculorum
TGAACGTGCCGGGAACTGTGCTGGCCGCCAATGGTGATGTGAGTGCGACTGTTACCACCCGAGATCCGGCTGGCAACATCACCACCGCCAATACCAGCCACGCTTACGGTGTGGATACCGTTGCGCCGGTGGCTTCTATCTCTATTGATGATGTCACCAGCGATAACGTGATTAACGCCAGTGAGTCCGGTCAGACGATTGCGGTGACCGGTCAGGTTGGTAATGACGTCAACGCGGGCGATGCGGTTACCGTTAAAGTCGGTAACGAGACCTATCAGACTACGGTGAATACCGATGGCAAGACCTGGAGCGTGAACGTGCCGGGAACTGTGCTGGCCGCCAATGGTGATGTGAGTGCGACTGTTACCACCCGAGATCCGGCTGGCAACATCACCACCGCCAATACCAGCCACGCTTACGGTGTGGATA
>NZ_JQHM01000069.1 GCF_000749845.1 Pectobacterium betavasculorum
CATCAAACGACTTCGCACGTTTGCTGACACTGGTGTAATCCGGGCAGCGCAAAGGAATGCCCATCAGGGCAAAAATGGAATCAATAAAGCCCTGTGCGGCCCGGAGGGTCAGCCGGAAAACGCGCTTAACGACCAGAACGGTCGTGATGGCAAGGTCTGAATAACGCAGAGGTCTGCCTCGTGATGAGGGCGTTGCTGACTCGTACCACGCCTGAATGGCTTCTTCGTCCAGCCAGAAAGTGACGGAACCACGATGAATGAGGGCTTTATTGTAGGTCTTCCAGTTGGTGATTTTGTACTTCTGCTTTGCCACGGCACTGCCTGTATTATCAGGATGATGCGTGATCTGATCCTGCCGTTTGGCAAAAGTTCGATTTATTCAACAAAGCC
>NZ_JQHM01000070.1 GCF_000749845.1 Pectobacterium betavasculorum
CGCCGCAGACTTTATTTTCCGGTGGGTCTGTCGAATAAGACCAGGGAAGGCTTCTGCATCGGTCACATTGTTTAGTGACAGGTCTGCGCAGATGATTTCATGTGTTTTTGCATCAACTGCCAGATGCAGCTTTCGCCAGGTACGACGTCGCTCCTTACCGTGCTTTTTCACTTTCCACTCGCCTTCACCGAAGACTTTCAGGCCTGTGGAATCAATCACCAGATGCGCTATTTCTCCCCGGCTGGGTGTTTTAAAGCTGACATCAAACGACTTCGCACGTTTGCTGACACTGGTGTAATCCGGGCAGCGCAAAGGAATGCCCATCAGGGCAAAAATGGAATCAATAAAGCCCTGTGCGGCCCGGAGGGTCAGCCGGAAAACGCGCTT
>NZ_JQHM01000071.1 GCF_000749845.1 Pectobacterium betavasculorum
GCGACAGAGATACGTGGATACGCTCTCCCAGTCCTCCCTCCAAAATGTCACATAGCAAAAAGCCCCGGTCTTCGACAGGGGCTTTCCACTCGTTTGATATCTGGCTGTTTATCGCAGGCGTCCTGTCCGACACCCTTCGGGCCGTTGCTTCGTAACGTGCCAATCCGCTCCCGGCGGATTTGTCCTGCTCCAGAGCGCGCTCACCAATAAACTACAGATAAAACAAAAAGCCCAGTCTTCCGACTGGGCTTTTTGTTTTATTTGATGCCTGGCAGTTCCCTACTCTCACATGGGGAGACCCCACACTACCATCGGCGCTACGGCGTTTCACTGCTGAGTTCGGCATGGGGTCAGGTGGGACCACCGCGCTATCGCCGCCAGGC
>NZ_JQHM01000072.1 GCF_000749845.1 Pectobacterium betavasculorum
GTGACAGACCAGTGGCCGTCGCTGCCAACGGTGGCGGTGTAGGCTTTGCCATTCAGCGTCAGGGTAACGGTTTGTCCGGCGGCGATATGGGCAGTGGTGCCGTTAATGGTCAGCGGCTGCTGGGCTTCCAGCGCGTTGAGGTGGTTATCAACCGACACCGTGCCGATATTGATGGCATCAATGTTGGTATTGACGGTAACGGTTTTGCTTTGCGTGGTGGTATTGCCAGCCTTGTCGGTCAGGGAAACACTCAGGGTATAGTCGCCGTTGGTTAACGCCTGAAGGACATCCGCAGGGATGGTGACTTTCCAGGATCCGTCGGCGGCCACAGTCCCGGTGTAGGTCATGCCGTTGAGGGTAACGGAAACGGTCTG
>NZ_JQHM01000073.1 GCF_000749845.1 Pectobacterium betavasculorum
ATACGGTCGTCAGGGTAGGACGGGTCGATCGGCACATAGGCGCCGCCCGCCTTCAGCACCGCCAGCACCGCCACCACCATTTCCACGCCGCGCGGCAGGCAGATGGCCACCCGCATATCCGGCACCACACCCTTTGCTATCAGCGCGTGCGCCAGACGGTTGGCGAACTGGTTGAGTTCGTCATAACTCAGTTTCCCCTCGTTATACACCAGCGCCACCGCCTGCGGCATGCGAGCCACCTGGGCCTCGAATAGCTGATGGATCCCCTGTTCCCGCGGGTAGTCCGTGCGTGTCTCGTTCCAGTCATACAGCACCTGACGGCGTTGAGCATCGGACAGCAGCGGCAGCCGGGCGATTTCCTGCGCCGCAT
>NZ_JQHM01000074.1 GCF_000749845.1 Pectobacterium betavasculorum
ATAATGACGTCAAAGCCGGTGATGCAGTGACAGTAACCGTCGGCACCGAGACCTACCAGACCACGGTGAATGCCGATGGCAAAACCTGGAGCGTGAATGTGCCGGGCGCGGTGCTGGCCGCCAATGGTGAGGTGAGTGCGACGGTCACCACCCGTGATACGGCGGGTAACGTGACCACCGCAAACTCTACTCACGCTTATGGCGTGGATACCGTCGCACCGACCGCGTCGATTACTATCGACGATGTCACCTCAGATAACGTGATTAATGCCAGCGAGTCGGGTCAGACGATTGCGGTCACCGGCAAGGTCGATAATGACGTCAAGGTTGGTGACGCGGTGACAGTCACCG
>NZ_JQHM01000075.1 GCF_000749845.1 Pectobacterium betavasculorum
CATTAGCAGCTAATACAGAACCCGGAACATTGACGCTCCAGGTTTTGCCATCGGCATTGACCGTAGTCTGATAGGTCTCGCTGCCGACGGTTATCGTCACCGTATCACCGGCTTTGACGTCGTTATCAACCTGACCGGTGACCGCAATCGTCTGACCCGACTCACTGGCATTAATCACGTTATCGCTGGTCACATCGTCGATAGTAATGGAGGCGATGGGCGCGACGGTATCGACGCCGTAAGCGTGACTGGTATTGGCCGTCGTCACGTTACCAGCAGGATCACGGGTGGTGACCGTGGCACTCACCTCACCATTAGCAGCTAATACAGAACCCGGAACATTGACGCTCC
>NZ_JQHM01000076.1 GCF_000749845.1 Pectobacterium betavasculorum
GGAGCGTCAATGTTCCGGGTTCTGTATTAGCTGCTAATGGTGAGGTGAGTGCCACGGTCACCACCCGTGATCCTGCTGGTAACGTGACGACGGCCAATACCAGTCACGCTTACGGCGTCGATACCGTAGCGCCCATCGCCTCCATTACTATCGACGATGTGACCAGCGATAACGTGATTAATGCCAGTGAGTCGGGTCAGACGATTGCGGTGACCGGTAACGTAGATAATGACGTGAAAGCGGGCGATGCGATTACCGTTACCGTCGGCTCGGAAACTTATCAAACGACCGTGAATGCCGATGGCAAGACCTGGAGCGTGAATGTGCCGG
>NZ_JQHM01000077.1 GCF_000749845.1 Pectobacterium betavasculorum
TGAACGTGCCGGGAACTGTGCTGGCCGCCAATGGTGATGTGAGTGCGACTGTTACCACCCGAGATCCGGCTGGCAACATCACCACCGCCAATACCAGCCACGCTTACGGTGTGGATACCGTTGCGCCAGTCGCATCTATCTCTATTGATAACGTCACGTCGGATAACGTGATTAACGCCAGCGAATCGGGCCAGACCATTGCGGTGACCGGTAACGTAGATAATGACGTGAAAGCGGGCGATGCGATTACCGTTACCGTCGGCTCGGAAACTTATCAAACGACCGTGAATGCCGATGG
>NZ_JQHM01000078.1 GCF_000749845.1 Pectobacterium betavasculorum
CGCCGCAGACTTTATTTTCCGGTGGGTCTGTCGAATAAGACCAGGGAAGGCTTCTGCATCGGTCACATTGTTTAGTGACAGGTCTGCGCAGATGATTTCATGTGTTTTTGCATCAACTGCCAGATGCGCTATTTCTCCCCGGCTGGGTGTTTTAAAGCTGGCATCAAACGACTTCGCACGTTTGCTGACACTGGTGTAATCCGGGCAGCGCAAAGGAATGCCCATCAGGGCAAAAATGGAATCAATAAAGCCCTGTGCGGCCCGGAGGGTCAGCCGGAAAACGCGCTT
>NZ_JQHM01000079.1 GCF_000749845.1 Pectobacterium betavasculorum
TGGTAATTCTATCTCTTTTATTAAACCCTTTAGATGAACAACCAGCAAGCCCCAGCGGATCGACCCAATCCAGCGGATTCTGAACATACCCGTAATTGTTATCTCCCCCCGCTATCCCTATCGGGTCTGGCGAGATGTAGCATCCACCGTTCGGATCATAGTACCGAAAACGGTTATAACATAGCCCGCTTTCGCTGTCACGGTACTGTCCGGCAAAGCCGAGTCCGGGGTCGGCAGGGTCTGCATAATTGCTGCGTCGCTGACCCCAGAGGGTGCT
>NZ_JQHM01000080.1 GCF_000749845.1 Pectobacterium betavasculorum
CAGCAGCGGCTGTGGTTTTTAACCCAGTTGGAGGCACGCGCCAGCGCCGCCTACCATGTCGCCGGCGGCCTGAAGCTGAGCGGCGAACTCGACCAGGAAGCGCTGCGGATGGCGTTGGATCGTATCGTCGTGCGTCATGAGGCGCTGCGTACGCGGTTTGTCGAGATGGAGGGCGTGCCGTGGCAGCAGATTGATGAACCGGCACCTTTTGCGCTCGCCGTGCACGACCTGCGCGGGCGGCCTGCGGCATCCGAT
>NZ_JQHM01000081.1 GCF_000749845.1 Pectobacterium betavasculorum
TATATGCAGCCCGCGCCACCGATGAAGTGGCACTGCTCTTTAACAATATAATCAGACAATCTGTGTGGGCACTCACAAGACCGTATCTTAACGATATAAAAAGTCTTGAAGAGTGAACAACAGTAAATTCATTACGAATAAACAGTTTTAATTCTTTGAGCATCGCTGACGAGTTCAGCAAATCAAACAAATCTTAAATTGAAGAGTTTGATCATGGCTCAGATTGAACGCTGGCGGCAGGCCTAACACAT
>NZ_JQHM01000082.1 GCF_000749845.1 Pectobacterium betavasculorum
TGGCGGCGATAGCGCGGTGGTCCCACCTGACCCCATGCCGAACTCAGCAGTGAAACGCCGTAGCGCCGATGGTAGTGTGGGGTCTCCCCATGTGAGAGTAGGGAACTGCCAGGCATCAAATTAAGCAGTAAGCCGGAGCGATCTGGTGGTTGTAGAGAAATTCGGTGGAGCGGTAGTTCAGTTGGTTAGAATACCTGCCTGTCACGCAGGGGGTCGCGGGTTCGAGCCCCGTCCGTTCCGCCACTTATTA
>NZ_JQHM01000083.1 GCF_000749845.1 Pectobacterium betavasculorum
CTGCGTGCGCTTTACGCCCAGTCATTCCGATTAACGCTTGCACCCTCCGTATTACCGCGGCTGCTGGCACGGAGTTAGCCGGTGCTTCTTCTGCGGGTAACGTCAATCAATAAGGTTATTAGCCTTATTGCCTTCCTCCCCGCTGAAAGTGCTTTACAACCCGAAGGCCTTCTTCACACACGCGGCATGGCTGCATCAGGCTTGCGCCCATTGTGCAATATTCCCCACTGCTGCCTCCCGTAG
>NZ_JQHM01000084.1 GCF_000749845.1 Pectobacterium betavasculorum
CTACGGGAGGCAGCAGTGGGGAATATTGCACAATGGGCGCAAGCCTGATGCAGCCATGCCGCGTGTGTGAAGAAGGCCTTCGGGTTGTAAAGCACTTTCAGCGGGGAGGAAGGCAATAAGGCTAATATCCTTATTGATTGACGTTACCCGCAGAAGAAGCACCGGCTAACTCCGTGCCAGCAGCCGCGGTAATACGGAGGGTGCAAGCGTTAATCGGAATGACTGGGCGTAAAGCGCACGCAG
>NZ_JQHM01000085.1 GCF_000749845.1 Pectobacterium betavasculorum
CTACGGGAGGCAGCAGTGGGGAATATTGCACAATGGGCGCAAGCCTGATGCAGCCATGCCGCGTGTGTGAAGAAGGCCTTCGGGTTGTAAAGCACTTTCAGCGGGGAGGAAGGCAGTAAGGCTAATATCCTTATTGATTGACGTTACCCGCAGAAGAAGCACCGGCTAACTCCGTGCCAGCAGCCGCGGTAATACGGAGGGTGCAAGCGTTAATCGGAATGACTGGGCGTAAAGCGCACGCAG
>NZ_JQHM01000086.1 GCF_000749845.1 Pectobacterium betavasculorum
CTGCGTGCGCTTTACGCCCAGTCATTCCGATTAACGCTTGCACCCTCCGTATTACCGCGGCTGCTGGCACGGAGTTAGCCGGTGCTTCTTCTGCGGGTAACGTCAATCAATAAGGTTATTAGCCTTACTGCCTTCCTCCCCGCTGAAAGTGCTTTACAACCCGAAGGCCTTCTTCACACACGCGGCATGGCTGCATCAGGCTTGCGCCCATTGTGCAATATTCCCCACTGCTGCCTCCCGTAG
>NZ_JQHM01000087.1 GCF_000749845.1 Pectobacterium betavasculorum
TGGTAATTCTATCTCTTTTATTAAACCCTTTAGATGAACAACCAGCAAGCCCCAGCGGATCGACCCAATCCAGCGGATTCTGAACATACCCGTAATTGTTATCTCCCCCCGCTATCCCTATCGGGTCATCGGGACGATCCTGATGCAGTCGTACTTTTTATTGCACTTAAATTATTGATGCGACGATCTTTTTAAGTCGCACTTTTCGCCAGCTTAACACCGTGTTAACTCGAACACCCCGA
>NZ_JQHM01000088.1 GCF_000749845.1 Pectobacterium betavasculorum
TGGCAAACAGTACAGGATTACAGTTCACCGTAAAGGTTGGCGCGCTGGAGGCAGGCACCTTTGCGGTGGTGGATTTCAGGCTGGATGAGGGGTTGAACCGGCCTTTCAGCCTGTCACTGAGTCTGGCGAGTGCGTTGCCGGATATCGATTTTGGCGCGGTGCTCGACCAGCCGTGCGAGCTGATGATTTGGTATGAAGGTGAATTGAAGCGTCGTGTCAGCGGCATTATCAGTGG
>NZ_JQHM01000089.1 GCF_000749845.1 Pectobacterium betavasculorum
ATTGCGGTGACCGGTAACGTAGATAATGACGTGAAAGCGGGCGATGCGATTACCGTTACCGTCGGCTCGGAAACTTATCAAACGACCGTGAATGCCGATGGCAAGACCTGGAGCGTGAATGTGCCGGGCGCGGTGCTGGCCGCCAATGGCGATGTCTCCGCGACGGTCACCACGCGTGATACCGCAGGTAATGTGACGACGGCGAATACCAGTCACGCTTACGGCGTGGATAC
>NZ_JQHM01000090.1 GCF_000749845.1 Pectobacterium betavasculorum
CGGTCTTGTGAGTGCCCACACAGATTGTCTGATTATATTGTTAAAGAGCAGTGCCACTTCATCGGTGGCGCGGGCTGCATATACTATGCTAATCCGCTTTAAAGTCAAGTCATTACTGACCGCCTTTAGTAAATCTTTTTCCTGTCACCGCAACTGCGTGTCGCTGTTGCCGTGTCAGTGGAGGCGCATTATAGGGACTTCTCGGCGGCTGACAAGCGCTAAATGCAAA
>NZ_JQHM01000091.1 GCF_000749845.1 Pectobacterium betavasculorum
GCACTGCTCTTTAACAATATAATCAGACAATCTGTGTGGGCACTCACAAGACCGTATCTTAACGATATAAAAAGTCTTGAAGAGTGAACAACAGTGAAATTCATTACGAATAAACAGTTTTAATTCTTTGAGCATCGCTGACGAGTTCAGCAAATCAAACAAATCTTAAATTGAAGAGTTTGATCATGGCTCAGATTGAACGCTGGCGGCAGGCCTAACACAT
>NZ_JQHM01000092.1 GCF_000749845.1 Pectobacterium betavasculorum
GATAACGACGTCAAAGCCGGTGATACGGTGACGATAACCGTCGGCAGCGAGACCTATCAGACTACGGTCAATGCCGATGGCAAAACCTGGAGCGTCAATGTTCCGGGTTCTGTATTAGCTGCTAATGGTGAGGTGAGTGCCACGGTCACCACCCGTGATCCTGCTGGTAACGTGACGACGGCCAATACCAGTCACGCTTACGGCGTCGATACCGT
>NZ_JQHM01000093.1 GCF_000749845.1 Pectobacterium betavasculorum
GTGGCCGGGCGTACCCGCACCGAGCTGGAGCCGCTGATCGGTTTCTTTGTCAATACGCTGGCGCTGCGCAACCGGGTGGACGGCGAGGCATCGGTGGGTGCCTTGCTGGCGCAGGTAAAAGCGACCACGCTGGCGGCGCAGGCGCATCAGGATGTGCCGTTTGAACAACTGGTGGAGGCGCTTAACCCGACGCGCAGCCTGTCGCATAACCC